>CANMWO010000007.1 GCA_947501695.1 uncultured Sphingomonadaceae bacterium | reverse complement strand
CTCCAGCGCTCTCTGGTTCCCACTTCCTCCCCCTGATGCCACACTGCCTCGCTCCAGCCATTGAGGCCCTTATCCATTAGCTCATCCTGAAATATATCCCGCGCATGGATGATCGCTGCATCCCAAGCCCGGGCAAAGGCCCGTGCATCGGGACGCTGCCGCAGCTTATAGGCGCTCTCCCGGGACAATCCCGCATAGCGCGCCGCCGCCTTGACATTACCCGTCCGCGCCAAA
>CANMWO010000006.1 GCA_947501695.1 uncultured Sphingomonadaceae bacterium | reverse complement strand
GCTGCGCTGGAGCAAGCCGCTGCGATCGGCGCGTTCCCAGTCGAGGTCATCCCAGCTTTCACATTGCGCAACATCCAGATCAGAGACGTCGACATCCTCCGGCGCCATAGCCTGTATCCGATCGCGGCCGGCATGCAGGTCCAGCATCGCCATGATGTCGGCATCGCAACGCGGATCACTCGATAGACCTGCTGGTCTGCCGGAACCGTCAATCTCTTCCACCAGCTCCGCACAATCATCCCCGTTGCCGATGCCTTCGAGCAGATCATCAAACTTCTCGGCCGCCACTCGCGCTGGCTTACCCGCTAGATCCAGCCCATCAGCCATCTTGTCGAGCCGTCCCAGCGCTGCCAGAAACAAAGGCGCGCTCCAGCGCTCTCTGGTTCCCACTTCCTCCCCCTGATGCCACACTGCCTCGCTCCAGCCATTGAGGCCCTTATCCAT
>CANMWO010000005.1 GCA_947501695.1 uncultured Sphingomonadaceae bacterium | reverse complement strand
GAATTGGAATGGCGTTGAAAGGCCAAAAAGGCCATAGCAGCAATCAAAATTACAATTACGGCAATTGGCGGACTTATTCGAAACTTGTTCATCGCTAGAAACCTTCCTAAAAATTGTTGTAAAAATTCATGCGATCAATCAACTAGTGCATTGAGTATGAAAGAATGGCGCGCGCGATCACCATCAACCACCTTTTTCCTTTTTGTTCTTCCGGTAATAATAAACGCCAATGCCAGCTGCGGCGATCATCAAAGCGATCAGCCCATATGCAATTTGTAATCTAACGGGCATGTTTATCCTTTTCCGCTTTTGCCTCATCAGCAAATTCACGAGTTATCTCCGCATCAAGTTTTTCGAGCGGGAGCAATATTCCTGCCTCGCGCTTTTCGGCGGCAAGCGCTTTTACCGCCCAAGCCGCAGCAGCCAAGGCGGCAATATTTCTTCGACTCTCTAGTGAATGGGTTTCCGCTATTCGGCGTTGATGAGCCTCTTGGTCACGGCAAGTGGCTGCTGAAACACGCATGTCTGATTGTGCCAAAAAATATTCCTTCCGACCATTAGCGTTTCATATTCTCAAGCCCCGGAACGACACCTGACTTTGCCGAAGGGTTTGACGCATTGGTCTTTTTCTTTTCTGCCTTGGGTTTGCGGATTTCACGTTTCGATTTTCGTTGTGATTTGGCCATTGTAGTTTCCCTTTT
>CANMWO010000004.1 GCA_947501695.1 uncultured Sphingomonadaceae bacterium | reverse complement strand
TTTTTCTTTTCTGCCTTGGGTTTGCGGATTTCACGTTTCGATTTTCGTTGTGATTTGGCCATTGTAGTTTCCCTTTTTGATTAAGTCTGCGTCACGTCTGTGGTCAGGCAACAAGGGTAAGGTAGGCATATGAATCTGCAGTCTAGAATAGATGCGCGGGGTGGTTGAACGAGGGTCCTCGCACCTACCCACTTCACAGCAAGCAATCTTAAAGTTTTAGCCGGGTCGCATTGCGCCAACTTTTAGAACCGTATGGCTCGCCTAGGCCTAGACATCAATATTTCCTAACGTTATTTTCCAAAGAAATTGCCAGTGTGATTGAGGATCATTCACTAATGCTTGCCTCTGACAATGATGGCTAAGCAAATGGTTGGTTGAACGTTAATCTATAAAAGAGTTTCGGTCGTTAGTGTAGAATGTGTCAGGAGACATAATCATGAAATTTGTTTTACTCAAATCACGTGGCGGCAATTATATGGTGGTTACAGAGAATATCGCTTGGTTGCGTGCCGCCGAGCACGGCCAAACCAATGTCGGTATTGTTGGAGGGTCTCCGTTGGTTGTGGATGGTAACATAGATGAAATAGCCGCCACTGTTCTAGCGGGGTAGGAAATTCTGATAGAGGCGCAAGCTAACGAAGATGGCAAGCATTACCTTGTAAGCGGGCACTAGCGATGACTCTAATCGTTTGGCGGCCAACATAAAAATTGGTCGCCGCTCCAACCAATATCCATTGTAAATCGCGATCACCGACCCCATCTTAAATGTATCGAGGCTCAAATTCTTGCAGCCCCTCGACTGAGAGACCATCGCGCTCCCACCTCGGGAGGGGAAATTGGTCTTCAACAGGCTTCTCCATGACCATCAGATTGCTTTGATGGACGCAGCTAACGCTGAGTTCGCCGATGATGAACGCAATCGTGCTGCGACCGCCAATCACTACTGGAGATTGATCGAGACGGCACGCGTGAAGCTTGGTGTGGCCCCATTTCCCATGTTCCTGAACTCACCCGTGGCGCTAGAAAATAGTTCCAAAAAAGGATGAATATATGAAAACCGACATTGAAGTGCGCACGACATCTGGAAGAGGAGAAGGGGTTTTTGCGCTAAGGGCTTTTGAGCCGGGCGAGACAGTAATGGTCGGTATATTGGAGACCAGTGGCATAAAAAACCACTCTCACGCCTCCCAGATTGGTAAGAATGAGTTTGGTTTTCATAGCGGCTTAAGCTCTAAGCTCAATCATTCCTGTGACCCCAATTGCGGGATTCAACTGAATGCTTCGGGTGGACATAATTTTGTGGCGATGCGCGTCATGGCAACGGACGAAGAGGCAACCTATGATTATGCCATGAGAAACTTCACTATCGAACATTTTCCCGATATCTGTTCATGTGAGCAAGACATATGCCGAGGTTCCATTACCGGTTGGAAAGATCTGCCGGACGCTCGCAAAAAGGCGTATCGAGGATTTGCTGCCCCGTATCTGATCGAGATGGACCGCGACAACCTGATTTCATAAAGCATGTGTAATTTTGGTCGCCCGAAATTGAAAGTCAGACAGAGGCTAAGAGCGGAAATGGAATAAGCATTTTCTAGTGTCCGCTTTTGCGCCCAAAGCGGACACTAGCTTAGCCGGCCGGGAACTCTTTTTTGGTCGCATCAAGTGCGGAGCACGATCTGTCCTTTCACCTTTGCCTACTGACATCCCTGTCAATGCTCTTGGCAACAGCGTAAAATTGCGTCATTATCTGCCCAATTGGGAGAGAGAAATATGATCCGGACTTTACTAACCGCTACCGCCTTGTGCTGCTCCATGCCCGTGCTGGCGAAGACCATTACAATCGAAGCTGGCGCCGATGCGCAAGAACGACTGCAGGAAGCGCTTATCCTTGCTGAGCCGGGCGATATTGTCGAATTGGGTACGGGTACGTTCGAATTGACCGATGGCTTGTCGCTAGACGTGGACCGGGTCACGGTTCGCGGTGCTGGAATGGATGAAAGCATCCTGAGTTTCGCCGGACAGCTTGGTGCGGGCGAAGGCTTGCTCGTTACATCTGATGATGTTGTGCTGCGTGATTTTGCGATCGAGGATAGCAAGGGCGACGGGATTAAATCCAAAGGCGCGGACCGGATTGTCTATCACGCGCTGCGGGTCGAATGGACCGGCGGCCCAAAGGCAACCAACGGTGCTTATGGTATCTATCCGGTCGAGGCGAGCGACATATTGGTGCAGGACAGCGTTGTTCGCGGGGCGTCTGACGCCGGTATCTATGTTGGTCAGTCGAAAAACATCATCGTCCGTCGCAACACCGCTATCGAAAATGTCGCGGGGATTGAGATCGAGAATAGCTTTGATGCCGAAGTGACCGAAAATCTCGTGACCGAAAATACCGGCGGTATATTGGTCTTTGACCTGCCGAACTTGCCGCAAATGGGTGGGCATAATGTGCTGGTGGCCCGCAATGCGATCATCAATAATAATACCGATAATTTTGCGCCAGAGGGCAATATTGTTGCTGGCGTTCCAGCCGGTACTGGCGTGATGGTAATGGCCAACCGCAATGTGCAGGTGGTCGAGAATGCAATCATCAACAACAGCACGAGCGCGGTCATGGTGGTGGCTTATACCCAGTCATTTGATGACGCCAATTATGATCCGACCCCGCGTGAGGTCTATATTGCCAACAATGTCTATGGCCGCAGTGGATTCGCGCCGGACTTTGATGGCGGGAAACAATTGGCCGCGGCTTTTGGTGGGGCGTTGCCCGCTATTGTTTATGACGGATTGGGGAAAGGCCTGATCGTCAATGACACAGTGCCGGTTCTCAGTCTCGGCTTGACCAAAGTGGGGCAATCACCAACCGAGGCCCAACCTTCACTTTACAAGCAAAGCGGTGCCGGTGAAGCGGTCGCCCTATCGCCCATCGTGCTGCCTGCATCGATGGAGGCGGCGTTAAAATAATGCGCACCTTCCTCGCCGCTGCTGCCCTGTGCCTCGCCGGTTTCGCGGTGAGTGCTGCGCCGACACGGCCGGTGGCGCCTGTTGCGGATGCGATGATCACATCGGCGGGAATGCCCAAAAAACTTTCGGATTTCGGATTTTTTAAGGATGCGGCCGCGTGGCAACCCAATCAGGGTGTTGAGCTTTATCAACTGAACAGCGCCCTTTTCACCGACTATGCCGAGAAATATCGCTATATCTACATACCCGCCGGACAGCAGGCCGTGGCGGATGGTGATGGTGTGCTGCAATTTCCGGTGGGCTCCGCCTTGATCAAGAGCTTTGGTTACAAGATTGACGGGAAAGACAGGCTGCTGGAAACACGTGTCCTGTTGCACCGTACCGATGGCTGGCTTGCCTTGCCTTATGTGTGGAACGCAGAGCAGACCGAGGCGACGTTGAAAGTGGCGGGAACCCGAATCCCAGTGCGCTTCACCGATCCATCCGGGAACGAGCACGACATTAGCTATGCCGTGCCGAACAAGAACCAGTGCAAGGAATGTCATGCGCTGTCGGGAGCGGTTGTCCCGATTGGACCAAAGGTAAGGAACCTGTCACACGACACATTGGATATGCTGCTGAGCAATAACATGCTTGAGCAGACTTCCGGCTATCATCCGCCGATACCGGATTATGCCGACGATGGCATGCCGCTAAAAGACCGCGCGCGGGCCTATCTCGATATTAATTGCGCCCATTGTCATAACCGTCAGGGGTCTGCCAGCAATTCGGGGCTCTTCCTGACCTATGAAGAAAAATCGCCGGTCCACATAGGTGTCGGCAAGCGCCCAGTTGCCGCAGGGCGCGGCAGCGGTGGTTTCGAATTTGCGATCGCGCCGGGTGAACCGGACCAGAGCATAATGATGCATCGGCTCAAAAGCGTTGATCCGGGTGTCGCGATGCCGGAAGTGGGTCGCTCGTTGGTTCATAAAGAAGGCGCTGCGTTGCTCAGTGAGTGGATCGCAGCGATGGAGAAATAGGCGGCGGGAGGTGTGTTTTTTTAACCTCAGGCGCCGGGCGCTTGAGGTCCTATAAAAAACTTCCCTTATTTGGCTCGGGTCCAGTTCTGACCCTGACAGAAGAAGGCAATACAGCCTTTGACTTTCAGCTTTGAAGATGAGGTCAGACTAACTTCCGAACGGTAGCTTTTGCCATTCTTGGGATCATAAATGCGTCCACGCCAGACTTTTCCGTCCATCTTGAAGCCGGATAGCACGGCTATCCCAAGCAATTTGCGGCTACGCAGTTTCTTGTTAGGATTGTTGATATCTTTCTGGTTCACGCCATTAGGTGGTGTGACAAGATATTTGTGTAACCGTCCGCAAACCGTGTTGCCGCATTTGCTGATTTTGATAATCGCATCGCCGTCTTGCGTTACCCAATTGCCGTTTATCGAGCCAGAAGCAAGTGCTGGTGTGGTCATCAATAGGCCGCCAACCAACATTGTGGTTTTCACGATCTGAAACTGCTGCATAAGGTCCTGCCTGATCTGTTCTTGAGGTATCTATACTTTCGACGCTACTGGCTTTTTGGTTACAACTGTCTGAACGCGACGAAACAAAACCCCTTTTTCCGCCCACAGGATAAACAGAAACGCAGCGATACCACAAAAGAAAAACCCGATAACGAGCGGCAGAGTAGAGCCATCAAATTGCAGGCCGATGGCCCCGCCAATTGCGGCGGAAATCAACGTTCGGGTAAAATTCTGGAATGAGGAAGCGACACCTGCATTTTTGCCAAAGGGCTGCATAGCGATGGAGCTGAAATTCGCGCCGGTAAAGCCAACCATGCCCATAGATGTGGCCAGCAAAACGACGAACAGCGGCAGCGTAATCCATCCAGCCAATGTCACCGCGAGATGGACGATCGCGATGACTATAAAGAAGATTAAAGCCGCCTGTGACACGCGGCGTGCGCCAAATCGCATCACGATCCGGCTGTTGATGAAATTGCCAAAGGCCATGGCCATGGCATTCACCGCAAAGATGAAAACGAAGATATCGGCTGCATCAAAAGTGTTGAAAAATATCTGTTGCGCGGACGCGATAAAGGCAAAGAGCGGTGCCATCATTACGCCACTGGCGAGGACATGACCCAGGGCATTGCGGTGCATGACCACTTGCCGCCAGGAACCGACCACGGAGGACATGTTGATCAGCGTTTTATCTTCAGGATGGAGCGTTTCGGGCAAACGGATGAGCAACCATAGCAGGGCTATGGCTCCGAATGCGGACAGGACGATAAAAATCACCTGCCACGGCGCGAAGACCAGAACGAGCTGACCCAGCATCGGCGCGAGCACCGGCACGGCCATGAAGACCATCATGATGGTAGACATCGTCCGGGCCATCGCATCGCCCTCGTATCGGTCGCGAATGATACTGTTGGCGAGCACGCCCATGGCTGAGGCCGCGAGCCCCTGAATGAAGCGCGCGGTGAGCAGCAGATCATAGCTTTCGCTAAACGCGCACAATATGCCAAAGGCCACGTATATGACCGTTGTCACCACAAGCACCGGTTTCCGGCCATAGCGGTCTGCCAGCGAGCCATAGAGGATCGACCCGATGGCCATGCCGTAAATATAGGATGTGATGATCCATTGCCGGTCATTCTCGCCCGTCAGACCAAAATCATCGGAAATCAGGCCGAGCGCCGGCAGCATGATGTCGATCGCCAGCGCGTTGAGCGACATCAGGCTAGCCATCATGAAGATCAGCTCAATCCGGCCGATCGGAAAAGGGAGAGACTTGTTATTCACTGGCGGGCTATGGCAACTAATATTCATCGTGGCTATAGGTGAAAATGCTATAGGTGAGCATATGAACAGGGAGTTTTTCGGGATCGTTGATAAACAAGCCATATTGTTGCTTTGGGGCGCTGTGTTGGCGCTGTTTTTTGCCGCTTCGTCCGCCTCTGCGCAATTGCCAACCCCGCCTGTGCCCGGTTGCCAATATGCTTATGGCAATATCTACGGCAGTGTCGATGGCGCGCGCGCCGGGGAAGCGATGCGGACCTATGATGGCGCGACAATCACCTCGCCAGAACAGCTCGCCGGCTATTCGCAAGCGGCAGGCGACAAGACTATCTTGATCGAAGGTGGCAATTTTTCGGGTTGGGATTTTACCGGTGCGGAGCTGTCCAACATCTGCTTTGTCGAAAGCGATCTCAGCCGTTCGGACTGGACGGGAGTTAAGGCTCCGGGCCTTGGTTTCATTAAATCGAATATGGAAGCGGCCGGGATGATCGGGGCAAGGATGCCCGATATCCTAATCCGCAGCAGCAGCTTTGCCCGCGTTGATGCCAAGGCCGCTAACTGGAGCAGTGGCAAGCTGGATGGTGGTTGGGAAGGTGATGTTCAGGGGCTGAATATCGACGCCGCCGACTTAACCGGTTTCAAATTTGATTGCGGGATTACCGTCAGCGATGGCTGCCCGATCAATCGCAACGGGATTAGCGCGCGCGGCACAAAACTGGCTTTTGCTGATATCAGCAGCTTCGGCTTTTACGATGCCAACTTAACGGGCGCGGTGTTGAACCAGACAGTCATCAGTCCGCGTCAGCTGACGGATTTCAAGGACGCTCGCAATATGGGGGCAGTGTTTCTGTCTGGCGGTGACGAGAAGGTCATGGTGCTGCCCGAGACTTGGGCCGTGCTGATGGCTTCGGCACTGGCGGCCGAAGAATATGATGCTCCTTCCTTCGATTGTGGCAAAGCGCGCACGGATATCGAGAAAGAAATTTGCGGAGAATATAACAGCGATATGCGGCAATATGACCGGCAAGTAGCAGCGCTATACAAAATGGCTCGCAAGCAAGGCGGCAGTGTAAAGGCCAGTCAGAAAGCATGGCTGAAACAGCGCAATGCCTGTGGTGCTGAGGAATATCCCGCCGATTGCTTGCGCAAGTCTTATGACCAGCGTGTCGGCCAATTAATTGGGCTTTTAGGGGAGCAAGACTGGTTGAGACCAGGCGAAGAGGTTTTGTTCTTGCAAGAGGTTCTGCCGCTGACCGACGATATCAAACAGTCGCAAAGCTATGCGCAGCTGGTGCCGATATTGGCAGGTGCAGCGCGTTCCAGCCTGTTGATGAAGCGCAGCGCGGACGGCAGTCTCGAAGCAACGGGTGATGCCGTTGGAGCCAATGCCCATATCTGCGGATTAGGTGTAAAGGGCCTCCGTTTTGATCGGGCCACTGGCTGGTATAGCCTGTCCGAAACCAAAGATGGCGTGACCCGCAGCTTTCCGGTCCTACGTTATCATGACGGGCGGATCGAGATTTATAAAAGCGGGAAATTGCGGAGTGATGACGATAGTCTGATGATGAACTATGTCAGTTGCGGCGCGCGCGCGAGCTTTCCGCCGATGGTCCGCATGCCCGTATCGCCCGAACTATTGGACCGCTATCGCAGGGATGCCGAAGATACTCCATGAGTGAGCAACTCGGCATCCGTAAAATCATCCATATTGATATGGATGCGTTTTTTGCGAGTGTGGAACAGCGCGACCATCCCGAACTCCGTGGCAAGCCTGTTGCGGTCGGCGGATCGGCGGCACGCGGTGTGGTTGCGGCGGCAAGTTATGAAGCGCGTGAATTTGGAGTGCGGTCGGCCATGCCATCGGTCACGGCGAAGCGGCGCTGTCCCGACCTGATTTTCGTCAAGCACCGCTTTGATGTGTACCGCGAAGTATCCCAGCAAATTCGCGCGATATTCCGCTCCCATAGCGATTTGGTTGAGCCGCTGTCACTCGACGAGGCCTATATTGATGTGACGCAAGATAAGAAGGGGATTGGCAACGCCACCCGCATTGCCGAGATGATCCGCGCGGAGATCAAGAAGCAGACCGGGCTGACAGCCAGTGCCGGCGTGAGCTACAATAAGTTTATCGCCAAAATCGCGTCTGATCAGAATAAACCGGACGGGATTTGCGTGATCAAGCCGCATCAGGGCGCCGATTTTGTGGCACAATTGCCGGTGCGACGGTTCTTTGGCGTGGGCCCGAAGACCGGCGAGCGGATGGCGAAGCTTGATATTCACACAGGCGCAGATTTGCGCGCGCAGTCTGAGGATTTTCTGCGGCAGCATTTTGGCAAGTCGGCCGGCTATCTCTTCCGTGCCTCTCGCGGTGTGGACCACCGCGAAGTGAAACCCAATCGTATCCGCAAATCGGTCGGAGGCGAGCGCACCTATGGCAGTGATCTGGTCAGCGCTACCGATCTTGAAGAGGCCATCGAGAAAATCATCGAAATCGTCTGGAATAGTATCGAGAAATCCGGCGCGCACGGCCGGACGGTAACGCTCAAAGCCAAATATGCCGACTTTCGCCAGATCACCCGGTCGAAATCACTGGAACGGAATGTTGAGGGTAAGGCCGAATTTGCTGATATTGGCCGCGAATTGCTGGCCAGCATCATGCCGGTGGAAAATGGCGTGCGTTTGCTAGGCCTGACGCTGGCCAATCTCGAAGGGGTCGAAGAGGCGGACAAGATATCCGCCTCTCACGACGATGATTCAGAGCAATCGGCGTTTAACTTCTGACTAGAATTTAAACCCGGCTTCAATGCCCCAGATGCGCGGTTCGTTGACGAAGCCGGTCAGGTTATTGAAGTCAATTGCGCCGACCGCCGATTGATCATTGGTCAGGTTGCGAACAAAACCGGCCACGTCAAAACTATCGGTTTTATAGCCGATGCGCAGACCGCCTTCGAGCTGTCCGCCGTCTTGAAATTCAACCGACTCATAAAGGAAAAAGTTGATTTTCGAACGATAGGACCAGTCGGTATAGGCATAGACTTCGCCAGCGCCGACAGGAATGCTGTAGGCGGCTGTCCAGTTGGCAATCCAGCGCGGGCTCTGTGGCAGGCTGTTGCCATCGATATTCACGATAGCAGCCGAGAAGGGCGCTGCTGGAGTCACAATTGGATCAAGCAGGGTGCAGAGGGATACATCCGGGAATGTATCCACCCGGGTTGCACCACAAGCTGCGGTGGTCAGGCCATTATCCCGAATTTCGGTATTGTTGTAGCTCAGGCCAGCGGTCAGCAATAACGCTGGAACCGGTTTGAACTCCATGTCCAGTTCGAGGCCATAGCCGCGAACATTGTCGGCATTGATCAAGCGATTGGCATTCACGCCGCCACCCACAGCCGTCAGTTGCGC
This sequence comes from uncultured Sphingomonadaceae bacterium, assembly GCA_947501695.1. Taxonomy (GTDB): domain Bacteria; phylum Pseudomonadota; class Alphaproteobacteria; order Sphingomonadales; family Sphingomonadaceae; genus Parasphingorhabdus. The sequence continues at coordinate 137,572 of CANMWO010000004.1, read as the reverse complement.
ATCGTTCAGATTATAGAGGAACCCGTTGAGGTTGATCCGGCCGCGACCGTCCAGGACCGTCGCCTTGATACCGGCTTCATAGGATTGGCTGGTTTCGGAATCGCCAACCGTAACGCCATCTTCCAATGGGGTTGCGGTTGCTGGCGGGAACAGGATGCGGCCCTGAATGCTTGGCGCGCGATAGCCTTTGGCGACGCGGGCATAGAGGTTGATATCATCCGTCGCGGCATAGGTAATGCTCGCGTCCCAAGTGATGTTGTCATCTTCAACCGATCGCGTGACTGTGCCGAGCGGGTTTTGCAGGAACGTAGGAAATTGCGTATCTTGCGAGCGCACAACGCTATAGTCGCGCTCATCATTATTGTAACGCAGACCGCCAGAGAGGGTCAGCTGATCGGTAATGTCATAGCTGATCGCTCCGAAAATCCCGAAAGCTTCACTGTCTTGGCGCTGACGCACAAAGATGTTGATGCCGCCCGGTGCATTGAGGGGGTCGCCGAGAGTCGAATAGTTTTCACTGTCGATGCGCAGCTTTTCCTTGAAGTAGAAAACACCGCCCTGATAGCTGAAAGGACCGTCGCCATTGCTTTCCAACCGCACTTCTTGGGTGAACTGGGTCAGGAATGGCACGCTGTCCCGCGTTTCTGCTGTGAACGGAATGTTGCCAGGACCGAATAGCGCGGGTGGCAGGAAGTTAGCACCAAAGCCGCCGTCGACATCACCAACCGAAGAGGCATCGCCGCCCCAGAAGCTGGTGACCGAGATGAGCGACACGGGGCCAAGGTCGTGGGAATAGCGCGCCGCAATATTGTAGGTTTCAACATCTTGTTCGTTCTGGCCGTCAGTCGCCACTTCATCGCGCTCGAAATCATCGTTGATACCGGACTGACCGCGCGTAAAGATATTGGCGCGGAACACGCGGGCGGTGCCTTCGAGTTCGCGATATTGACCGGTCAGCAACAGTTCTTGCTCATCACTCGGCGTGAACAGCAGTTGGCCGCGAATGGCAAATTCGTCATAGCCTTCAAAGGCATTGGATTCTGGCGCAGACGGGTTGGTATTGTCTACCCAATCGTCTTGACGCTGGTAAAGCACAGAGATGCGGGCGGATAAAAGGTCATCGACCAGAGGCAATGTCACCGCGCCCTGCGCATTGACGGCATTGAAGCGGCCATAGCTGATCTTGCCATAACCATTCAGGTCATTGCTGGGTTTGACCGAGTCAAATTTCACGATGCCAGCTGGTGTGTTGCGGCCAAAAAGCGTGCCTTGTGGGCCACGCAATACTTCGACGCGTTCAAGGTCGAACACGGGGAAGCCTTTGAGAATCGGATTTTCCAATACGACGTCATCATAGACGAGACTGACGGGCTGGGCCGCGTTGAAATCGAAGTCGGTATTGCCGAGGCCGCGAATATAGAAACGTGGGAAGGTCCGGCCGAATGAGCTTTCCACAACGAGGCTAGGCACACGAGCAGAAAGGGCGCGAACATCCTGACCGCCAGCACCGATGGCGTTCAACTTGTCGTCACTCAGTGTCGAGATGGAGAGCGGCACATCCTGCAAGTTTTCTTCGCGCCGCTGTGCGGTCACCACAATAGTGCCAAGCTGATCATCATCTACGCCGGCTTCGTCTTGTGCGAGAACCGGCTGTGATAGCCCGCCTGCGAGGAGAGCGCCTGCAAGGGCGAAACGAGAAATGGCAGATACGGATATGCGGCGCATGACGATGATCTCCGACTATGAAATTGGTATATGGACTAGGGGAGGTTCCCTGTTCCCCGTGCCGCAACCCCTGATCCTCGCAAGGCCAGCGGTCAAGTTTACGCGCGTGTTAATGGCCGGGATCGTGCGGAATCCGACACGACTGTTGCAATTGCGTTACAAAACCGGTGCTGATCGACCGTTTGACGTTCCTATCAAAAACTCATTTCGTCATAGATACGCGATAAATCGCCATTCCACTCGCCGTGATAGCGTTCCAGTAACTGCGCTGCGGGAGATTTACCCTTGGCCACGACTTCGCGCAGGGGATCAAGAAATCCGCTTTCATTGTCGCCGCTAGTGTTAAGACAGCCGCGTGCCGTTAGGCCAGCGGAGGCGATTTCGAGAATTTCGCCAGCCAGATCGAGCAGCTTACCGCCATTTGGCAATGGCGCATCTAGCCCCTGTTTCGGCACGGCATTGCGCAGTGCTTCGCGTTCTTCCATGCTCCAGCCTTTGACCCGATCCCAAGCGGCATCGAGCGCGGTCTGGTCGTAGAGTAAACCCACCCAAAAAGCAGGCAGCGCGCAAATCCGGTTCCACGGACCGCCATCGGCGCCGCGCATTTCGAGGAAGCTTTTTAACCGTACTTCGGGGAAGGCGGTCGAGAGGTGATCATTCCAATCCGCTATGGTTGGCTTCTCGCCGGGGAGCACTGATAATTCCCCTTTCAGGAAATCCCGGAAACTGAGGCCCGCCGCGTTGATATATTTGCCATCGCGAAACACAAAATACATCGGGACGTCGAGCATATATTGTGCATAGCGTTCATAGCCAAAGCCCTCGTCAAATACGAAGGGCAGCATGCCGGTGCGATGGGGATCGGTGTCAGACCAGATATGGCTGCGGAAACTTTCAAACCCGTTGGTCTGGTTTTCCGTGAAAGGCGAATTGGCGAATAGCGCCGTGGCCAGTGGTTGCAAAGCAAGGCCAACGCGGAATTTTTGGGCCATGTCGGCTTCGCTGGAATAGTCGAGATTTACCTGGATCGTGCAGGTACGCAGCATCATATCAAGGCCGAGATTGCCGACTTTCGGCATATGATCGAGCATGATCCCGTAACGCCCTTTGGGCATGATCGGCAGTTCGGCGCGGGTCTTGTCCGGCCACATGCCCATGCCGAGAAAACCCTTTCCGGTCTTCTCGCCGATTGCTTTCACTTGCGTTAAATGACGGCCGGTTTCGTTACATGTCTCGTGGAGATTTTCGAGCGGCGCGCCGGAAAGTTCCAGCTGTCCGGCGGGTTCCAGACTGACGGTGCCATCGTCGCCAGCCATGGCAATGACTTTGCCGTTTTCCTCAACCGGCTTCCAGCCAAATTCCTGAAGCGCAAGCAGCAGGTCTTTGATGCCGCCGGGTTCGTCATAGGTCGGAGCGTGATGGTCGGTTGTACAATAGACAAATTTCTCATGCTCCGTGCCGATGCGCCATTGCTCTTTCGGCTTCTCGCCGCCTTGCATTGGCTCGATAAGTTGGCTGACATCTTCGATCACAGGATCGTTGCTATTTGAAACTTGTCTCGTGCTCATGCTTTGCGTTTAGGCAAGTGTCCGAAATATCGCTAGAAATATTTTATTCGGGCGGGAGGAGTCTTTGTTTGACCTCAGGCGCCGGGCGCGGGCGTCCGCCCGCTTGGCTTCCCTCGCATAAGCTCGGGCGCGCAGTCGCGCTTGCCGACGCGGTGCGTCGGTTTAGTGCCAGTCTTGAAGTAATGTAACCGAGCGCAGCGAGGCAAGGCCGACCGGCCGCCGCGCCTTATGGCGCGTAGCCAAGCGGGCGGATGCCCGCGCCCGGCGCCTGAGGTCCAATAAAATTACAATAACCATTTCACCGCGACAAAGCCGCCGACGAACAAAATTCCGCCGAGCGTGGTCGCCAACGCGAAGTTCTTGTCGATCCAGTCTTTCATAGGCGCGCCGAATTTGGCGAGAAGAACCGCGACGAGAAAAAATCGTGCGGACCGCGCAATAATCGCAGCAAAGATCAGGACATAAAGCGGCATGGCGGTGCTGCCAGCGGCAATGGTGATGACCTTAAACGGCAAAGGCGTGAACCCGGCGAGCAGGACAACTATCCAGCCTTGCTCGTTGAAATTTTGCGCAAAGGTATCGAATTTCTCGCCCATGCCGTAAAAGTCCAGAATGGCAATACCAATGGTCTCAAACAGGAAAAAGCCGATCGCATAGCCCAGCAGCGCGCCAAGTACCGATGAAACCGTGCAAATGAAAGCATACCAATAAGCGCGTTTGGGTTTTGCCAAACACATCGGCGCGAGCATGACATCGGGCGGGATTGGAAAGAAACTGGACTCCGCAAAACTGATACCGGCGAGCCATTTGGTGGCTTGCGGATGACCGGCCTTATCGAGCATCCAATCATAAAGGCGTTTGAGCATTGTCTATTTTACCTCAGGCGCCGGGCGCGGGCATCCGCCCGCTTGGCTATCGCGCCAATAAGGCGCGGCGGCCAGTCGGCCTTGCCTCGCTGCGCTCGGTTGTTTTACCTCGAGGTTCGCACCAAACCGACGCATCGCGTCGGCAAGCGCGACTGCGCGCCCGAGCTTATGCGAGGAAAGCCAAGCGGGCGGATGCCCGCGCCCGGTGCTTGAGGTTAAAAAAAACAACCTAATGCCCTGCTGCTCCGGACACTTCTTCTTGCAATTCCTTGGGCGTTTCCCGGCCATGGTCGGTTCCAGCTGTCCGCTCGCCTTTTGCCAGAGCGAAGACCACGCCGGATAGAGCAAGCAAGGCAACGATATTCGGCAGTGTCATAACCGCGTTGGAAATATCTCCAAGACGCCAGACCAGCTCAAGTGGTGCAAAGGAGCCTAGGAAGATGACCAGGCACCAAACAACGCGCCACATGAAATGCAGTTTTTTCTCGCCGCTTAGCGAGGAACCGGGCAGCAGATCGTAGAGATAGGTGATCGCGCGCTCGCCATAATAGCTCCATGTCAGCAGGGTTGTGAACACGAACAGGATGAGCGCGACCGAGACAATCAGCGTTCCGATGGGAATGCTAAACACCTCAAACGGGAAGGCCGCTGCATAGGCACCCGAGGTCATCGCAAAGCCATTCAGATCGGATTGCCAGGCATGTTCGACCACCTGCTTCACGCCATTGGCATCGGTAACGCTGAAATCACCAGCAACCGTAAGCATCACCAAAGCGGTCATCGTGCAGATAACGATTGTATCGATAAACGTACCCATCATCGCAAAGCGACCCTGTGCCGCCGGATCATTGGTTTGGGCGACGGCGTGAGCAATCGGAGTTGAACCCTGACCCGCCTCGTTAGAGAACAGCCCGCGCGCAACACCGGCGCGAATGGCGATCATGATCATCGCACCAAGGAAACCGCCAGCGGCTGCGTCATAACCAAAGGCACCGGCAAAGATACGAGAGAAGGTTTCTGGCAGATAAGGCAGGTTAATCATCAATGCGACAAAGGCCATCAACAGATAAATGCCGGCCATCCACGGGACGATTGTTTCAGCGACTTTACCAATGGATTTGATACCGCCGATGATAACCGCGAAAACCGCAACAGCAGCAACCGCGCCGCCGACCCATTCCTGAACACCGAATAGTTCATTGGCGCTATCGCCAAGGCTATTGGCCTGAATACCGTTGCCGGTCACCAGCGCAGAGAATAGCGCGCCAAGACAGAATAAGACAGCGAGCCACGTCCATTTCGGACCCAGCCCAATGCTGATATATGTCATAGGACCGCCGCGATAGGTGCCGTCCTCAGCCTGTTCGCGAAAGCGCACGGCAAGAGAACCCTCGGCAAAAGCGAGCGCCATGCCGAACAAAGCGGTAACCCACATCCAGAAAATCGCCCCCGGCCCGCCCAGCGTGATAGCCGTGGCCACACCAGCGAGGTTACCGGTACCAACTTGTCCCGAAAGAGCGGTAGACAAGGCAGCAAAGGGAGAGATTTCACCCGCGCCTTTGTTGTCGGATTTCTTGAATAGACCTGCCAGAGCGGGGAATAGCCGGCGCAACGGATAGCCGCGCAAACCAATCATGAAATAGATACCAGCACCCAGCAAGATGATAACCATCGGCGGGATAGGCTGACCAGCAATCGCTAGGACCGGTTCCCCGTTCCAGCTCCCGCCCCAGATAAAATCTGATACATTGGTGACAGGCTTAATGGCGGCTTCAAATCCGGAAACTGGCGCAGTACTCACTCAAATTCTCCCCGTTTCGCATCTTTGATGCTGAAATTCGTTCTGTCATTTAATTACAATCGCAACAGGATTAGCAGCCACGCCATTTTTGGCAAATGCTTTTGCCAATCGCGGATGAAAGCCTATGATAATGTTAGAAAATCAAAACCAATATCATGATTCTTTTCAGATGGAGCAGCGCATATGAGTGACCAGATCAGCAGCCTTTGGGTAAAGAAGGCCGACCTCCCGCAAAGCGAATGGCGGAATGCTCCGGCACCGGAATTGGCTGATGGGCAAATTTTACTGGAAATCGAAAAATATGCGCTGACCGCCAATAACATTACTTATGCGGCTGTTGGCGATGGCTTTGGCTATTGGAATTTCTTCCCCACCGGTGACGCGGATTGGGGCATTGTACCGGTTTGGGGTTTTGCCAAAGTAGTAGCGTCGAAGCAGGACGGCATCGCAGTCGGCGAACGGGTCTATGGCTATTTGCCGATGGCGAGCCATCTCGTTGTCGCTCCCGGTAATGTTACCGCAGCCGGATTTGTTGATAGTTCCGAACACCGTCAGGGTCTTGCGATTATCTACAACCAATATAACCGCCTCGGCACTGACGCGGGGCAAATGGAAGACGAACGCGCGCTCTATCAACCGCTATTTACAACCAGCTTTCTAATCGAAGATATGATGCGCAAAGCGGAATGGCATGGCGCTGAAGCTGTATTGCTGACCAGCGCATCATCGAAAACCGCCCTCGGTCTGGCATTGGTTGCCAAAAATCTGAGCCCCGATATCAAACGCATTGGCCTGACGTCTACTGGCAACAAAGCTTTTGTCGAGGAAACCGGGCTTTATGACGAAGTGCTGACCTATGATGACTTATCCAGTGCCGATGCTTCGCAAAATATCGTATCTGTCGATTTCGCGGGCAACACTGGTCTACTCGCTGCTATTCACGCACATTGGGACACCAATCTGAAATTCAGTTCCATGGTCGGCGCAACCCACTTTGAAGAACGAACAGGTAGAGGCGAGTTAAAGGGCCCCGAGCCGGTGTTGTTCTTCGCTCCGACAGTGGCGGAATCGTTGATGAAGGAAGTGGGACCGGCAACGTTCCGCGCCATGGTGGATGAGCAGTTTGCGGCCTTTGTTGCGGCTGCGGCCGGTCATCTTTCGGTCGAGCAGCTGGCGGGTCACGACGCCTTGCAAAGCGCCTATCTCGAGATGCTGGCCAACAAGGTGGCCCCTAATCGCGGTTTGATCTGCGCTTTTGGCCAATAGGCAATCAATAGCGAAAGCCATTGATTATCAACGCGTAAGGGCAGATAACGGGCTAAACGGGGTCGCACCTGTTGGGGAATGGGATGAACGATATACCGGCTGCAGGCCCAAATCTGGCCCACCATGCGCTATTTGATGGCGTGTCGACAGCGGCGCTTGATGCGCTAGAGGCTGTATCCACGTTGAAACCCGTGTCGGGCGGCGAGACTCTGGTGGCGCAGGGCGATGATGCCGATGCGCTCTACTTCGTCGAATCCGGCCGGTTCCGCGTGGTGGTCAACAAGGTCCATATTGTCGCCCATATCGAAGCCGGTGAAGCGGTCGGTGAACTGGCCTTTTTCGCTGGCGGCAAACGCACGGCCGATGTCATCGCGACTCGTGATTCAGCGGTTCTCAAAGTGTCCCGTAGCGCGTTTGACGAGATTGCTCGCGCGCATCCCGAGTTGACACAGGCGATGCTCAAACTCGTTTCCGAGCGGCTCGTGGTTGCCACGAGCCGGGCCGGTTCAGTCAAGAGCAGCACGCCGCGTGTGATTGCCTTGCTGCCCGCCGGAACCGGTCCATTGCCCGATGGTTTTCTGGTCCGTCTGACCGCGGCATTTGAAGCGATTGTAACAGACGACACACCGGTAATCGCGGTGGATCAGGGGACCAATGAAGCCTCCGATAGCGCCGCCTATCAGGCATGGTTGGCCGAGCAAGAGGCCAAAGGCGCCTATGTCTTGATTGATGGCAGCGGATCAGAGGAATGGGGTCGTCAAGTCTGCCGCAACGCCGATGCGCTGGTCATGGTGGGCCGTCCGGGTCGCGCCGAACCTGAGCTCAATGCGATGGAACAGAGCGCGATGCGGTGGATTGCCGCGCCGCAGCGGACCTTGCTTTTGGTCCGTGAGAAGGCTGACAAGACAATCACCAAGAGCGCGGTCTGGATCGATCCACGCGAACCCAAGCTGCACCATCATGTTGCACTCGATAGCGATACGGATTTCGCCAAGGTTGCTCGCTTCCTGACCGGTCGCGCTGTGGGCTTGGTGCTCGCGGGCGGCGGCGCACTGGGCTGCGCGCATCTCGGGGTCATTCAGGCGCTCAGAGAGGCCGATGTCCCGATCGACTTCATCGGCGGTGCGAGCGCAGGGGCCGCGATGGGCGGCGCGATTGCGCGCGGGATGAGCGTCGAGGAAACACTCGACCAGATGGAGGCCATGTTCATCAAGGCCAAAGCGATGCGGCGACTGACCCTGCCGCTCTATTCGCTGCTCGACCCGACGGTGTTCGATGCCGAGCTGCGTCAGCGCTATGGGACCAAGGACATAGCCGACCAACCCATTGCTTTCTTCGGAGTTTCGACCAATTTATCGACCAACGGCCTGCACATTCACCGGCGCGGCCCGCTGTGGGAATGTGTCCGCGCGTCGGGCTCTTTGCCGACCATCTTGCCGCCCTTTATCGATGGCGATGGCAATATTCTCGTCGATGGCGGGGTGCTCGACAATGTGCCGGTCAAGGTCATGCATGATCTGAAAACTGGACCGAATATCGTCGTGTCGCTCGGCGATCCCGACGAAGTCTGGCGCACCGATGTCGAATATGATGATATCAGAGGCCGCTGGTCCTTGATGAGGGACGTCTTGCTGCGCCGCAAACGCGATGCGGAATTCCCTTCGATTGTCGAGATCATGTCGCGATCGATGGTGGTGGCGAGCCGGATGGCATCAAAAGAAATGCTAGGCGATGACGACATTTTGGTTAATCCGCCGATCATCCCGGATATGCAAATACTCGACTGGCATTTGGGCCGCGAACTGGCCGAAATGGCGTCCGACTATATCACCAAGAATGTGATCGAAAGCGCCGGATTGAAACAGCTTTAACAGGGGCAAGCAGACATCTGGCTTGCTCCCGAAAAGGGATGACGAGCATGACTGTAAAGGCGAACACGCGCCAAAACCTTGATTTCAAATGTAAATGCGGCGCTATTCATGCCGCCTTGCATGACGCCGCGCCGCAATCCGGCCGCCGCCTTATTTGCCACTGTAATGATTGCCAGGCCTTTGCCCATTATCTGGGTAAGGAAAAACTGATGCTCGATGATCATGCCGGCACACATGTCTATCAGACCGATTCGTCGCGGTTCGAAATCACCAAAGGGCAGGACAATCTGGCCTGTGTGACCGTGACCGGCGGGCCGCTGCTGCGCTGGTATTGCAAGGATTGCCAGACGCCAATTGCCAACACGCTCAGCTCAACGCGCTTTCCGTTTCTGTCACTGATCCTCTCCGGCTTTGATCGCGGGAAAACCGATGCACTGCTCGGGCGGGATGCGGAACATGTAGCGGTGGAATCAGGAGCAGGTGATCTCGGCAAGATCAAGACCGCGGGCATGGCGGGCATGCTGTTCAAACTGCTGGTCCGCACCGTCAAAGCCCGATTTAATCCCGATCTGAAAAAATCGCCGCTGTTCGATAACGAAACCGGCAAACCTGTGGTGACCCCGACCAAGCTGGAACCCGCTGAGCGTTTGGCGATAGATGAAAAGGCAGATATCTATCGCGAGGTTTTGGCGGAAATGGCGCGGGCATAGGTTGCTGGACACAAAAAAGGCGGACATTGCTGCCCGCCTCTTTTTGACTATGGATGTTTCAATCAGGCGTAGCTGACTTTGACATTCGCTTTGCGCCGTGTGCGCAGCGCACCGCCAATGGCACCAAAGCCAAAGATCATGAACGCCCATGTGGCTGGCTCAGGAACAGCGGCAAACATTTCCCCGCCATTGGCATCCGAAAACGCTTCGATTGTGTAGGAATATTCAGATGGAAGAGCACCGCCAAAATTCTGAGAAAAATTGACCAGCAGCTCATTGCCCGCAGATACAATAACCTGATAGCTTAAAGTCTCGCCGAGAAGGGTTGAAGATCCACTGTCGCCAAGGTAATTTTCACTCAGATCCAATGGGTTGAACAGATTGGCATAGGCCGTAGAGTGCGGCTGACCATCATTTACACTGTCATTGGTAAAAGTGATTTGATAGAAAATATCCTGAAACGCATTTGCGCCAAACGTGCCGTTAATCGTATCATAGGCAAAGTCGCCGCTGCCGAACGTGCCCGGAAATGTCTTGGGTGCGGCCCATGTGCTGACTACACCGTCACGATTAATCCGTGGACTATGTGTCGGATCGGTATCGGTCAAAGTTCCGCTACCGCTGACCACAACCAGGGCTTGCGCCGGTGTGACAAAAATACTTGTGGCTGCGAGAGCCAATAAAATCTTTTTCATGAAAATTCCTCTGTCCTTTTGATGAAAATCCAAGTTGTTTGCCTAAACGCTTGCCATCCTTGCACCTGCCAACAAAAGAGCACCGCCAGCGACGCGATTGACCAGCCGGACAATCCATTCTTTGACGCGGCCACTTGTTAACCGATCACCGGCATAAGCATATATGCTGTATGAGATCAGGTCGAGCACGACTGTCGTTCCGCCCATGATGAGAATCTGGGGCATGATAGGTTTTGAGACATCGAGAAACTGAGGAAGAATTGCCGCAAAATATAGCAACGCCTTTGGGTTCGCAAACTCGACAATAAAACCTTTGCCAAATAGCGACCAAGCGGATTGTAGCTTGCCAGTCGCAAATTGAATCCCGCCGGTTTTGCTAAAAATCGCTGATAATCCGAGATAGACCAGATAACCGACACCAACCCATTTTATCACACCAAAGATAAATGACGATGCGATCAACAGCGACGCGATGCCGGTTGCCGACAATATAAAATATACCGCATTGGCCGCTGCCACGCCAAATACCCCAAAAGTTGCGCGCTTGTTGCCATTGCCCGCTCCTTGGGCTGCTATAGCGATGGCCGCGGGGCCTGGAGTCAAAATCACGACTGCGGTGGTAAACGCAAAGACCAAATAAATTCCCAGTTCCATAGAAAATTCCTATTGCTGAATATTGTTCGATGTAATAAGGATTATGCCTTACATTATTCGGCATCAAGGATATTTTGACTTATGGATAAAGATACGAATAGCATTCAGCAAAAACGGTCATCGGAGCTGGTTATCGACGATACGGACCGAAAATTATTAACCGCGCTTACCGAAGATTCATCCCAATCCTATTCTGAACTCGGCGCAAAAGTGCATCTATCGGCACCAGCGGTCCATGAACGGGTCAAAAAGATGAAGGCCGCAGGTGTAATCACAAAAAACACAATCAGTTTGGACGGCACGAAAATAGGGCGGCCGTTTCTGGCCTTTATCCATGTGAATTACACCGGCGCCAGAGCCAGAGAAAATTTTGCAGGACTACATGAGGACGCTGATGTTGAAGAAATCCATAGCGTGGCAGGCGACTCCTGCCTTTTGGTAAAAGCCCGCTGCCAAGACGCAAATGGCCTCGACGAGCTTTTGGTCCGGATGCGGGGGTTTGGCGATGTCACCAATACCCGGAGCCATGTTGTCTTGACGACCTTGCTAGAACGTGGACCGCAGGCTGGGCTGGATTAGGACAGGTCGATGCAGCGAATTTGCTGCGTGCATCTAATTATATAAATCCGCGAGCCGGTTGAACTGCCATTGCGCTAACGTCCGCTTTGAGCGCAAAAGCGGGCGCTAGCCGCGCCGTAAAACTGGACCTCGTTTTACATCAGAAAGTGTTTTATCTTGTGGACGGATTCGCGCACGGATGTTGTGCGCGTGAACTCCTTCCTCGCACTCCGGACATTTCAAAACGGGCTGGATATCATGGCCACATGGCATATGCTCTCGCAATATGGGTGGCCCAGCACTATCCGAATAATATTTGTCACCCCAATTTAAAATAGTGGAGAGAACCGGATAAAGATCGCTACCTTTGTTGGTCAGGCGATATTCGTAACGGTCCGGGTTCGTTTGATATAACTTCCGATACAAAACATCATGCTGCTCGAGTTTTTGCAACCGATTAGCAAGCGTTGTACGCGGAATTTCAAGCCGTTCCTGGAACTCTGCAAAATTGCGTACACCCAAAAAACAGTCGCTCAATATCAGCAGCGTCCAACGGTCACCCAGTACCGCAGAGCTTCGTGCTACCGAACATTGCTCATTGTTGATTTCGTCCCATTTCATAATCGCTCAAATCCGTTTCGTTGTAGAATTTGCGTCTCTCTAGCACGAAGACTCGACTCAGTCTATTTATTAGACTAACTAGATTCCAAGACACATTCCAAGACAGAGGGGAGATCACCATGCCAGCTGCACCGCCATTTGATCCGCAAGCCATTGCCGATGCCAAATTTGAGGAAAGAGAGGTTCGGCCCGGCGTGACCACAAAACGAACCATTTGCCAGACTTGCGATATTGCCTGCAGCGTTGTTGCTGAAGTCGAAAAAGGGCGTGTTGTAAAAGTTCGCTCTTCTGACAACCCGATTTTCCGCGATAATATTTGCATGAAAGGGATTATGGCACCCAAGGGGTTCGCTAATCCCAATCGCATTTTACAGCCGCTTAAACGCGTTGGAAAACGCGGTTCTGGTGAGTGGGAGCAAGTGTCATGGGAAGAAGCGATGGCCGATATCGGTCAGCGTCTGCAAAAGATAATTAAGGAGCATGGCCCGGAGGCATGGGCCGTTTCAACAAGCCAGTGGAATACGGCGACGGATCATGGTTTGGGTCGTCGGATAATGAATCATGTTGGCTCGCCCAACTGGATTAGCGGTGTGGCGTTATGTGCCGGCAATACAGCCGCTGTGAACCGGTTCACTTATGGCTGGTTCCCGTTCGGCGATTTTGCCAATACAAAATGTATTGTGCTGATGGGTCATAATCCGCGACGTCACAGCTGGACACCAATGTATAACTTTATTCGGCAAGCACAGGCGCGCGGAGCAAAACTGATTGTTACGGACCCCCGCAAAAGTTCCAGTGCAGAAAGAGCAGATATCTGGTTGCCGCTCAAGGCCGGTAGTGATGCCGCAATGATGCTCGGCTGGCTGAAAGTCATTCTCGACGAAGAGCTTTACGATAAGAAATTTGTTAAAAACTGGACCATTGGCTTTGATGAACTGCGTGAGCGGGTTGATGAATATCCTCTCGACCGAGTTGCTGAACTAACCGGTTGTGATCCGGAAATGATTGCTAAAGCGGCGCGCATGTATGCAACCGAGGGGCCGTCGATCATCCCGTGGACCCCGATTACCGACATGCAGCGCAACAGCACATCGGCGATCCGGTTGCAAAGTATCTTGCGATCGGTTTGCGGCTATGTCGATGTTCCCGGTGGTGAACGGTTGGAAGGTTTCAACCCTGATATTATGAACGAATCCACCATCGAGATGCATCATGTCTTGTCCGATGAACAGAAAGCGAAACAGCTTGGTTCTGATAAACACCCTGCCTTTACCTATCGCGGACAAGAGATGTTCCGGGAACCAACAAAGCGCGTCTATGGACAGGAATATGCCAATTTGGTCATGGGCTGCCATATGGCGACGCCATCAGCCACATTCCGGGCAATGGCCGGCCAAGGCTCCTATCCGGTAAAGGCGTTCTTCTTTCTCGGCAATAATCCTATGATGAGTTACGCCAACATGCCGCTCATTATCGAAGCCATGATGAATCAGGATTTGATCGTTGCTCACGAGCAATTCATGACGCCATCGGCGCAATTGGCAGATTATGTACTACCAGCGGATAGTTGGCTCGAACGACCGTGGTTGATGGACAGCTTCGGTTGGATGTCCTCCGTCCGTCCGTCGGAAAAAGCCATGGAGCCACCAGGCGAATGCAAAAGCACTTTTGAGTTCTGGAAACTCGTAGCGAGCGCGCTGGACTGGTCAGAATTAGTTCCGTGGAAGACTATTGAAGATTTTTATGACTATCGGCTTGAAGGCACCGGCATGACATTTGATCAGCTGGTCAAGAAAACAGATGTATATTTCGCCCCGCCAAAATTCAGGCAATATGAGCAAAAGGGCTTTGCTACGCCCAGCGGAAAAGTTGAGCTCAAGTCATCGATACTGGAAGATCTGGGCTTTGATCCTTTGCCTTATTTCCGCGAAGAACCGCCGGTCGATCCAAACTATCCGTTAAAGCTATTCACTGGCGTGCGCGAAGATGGTTTCTTCCAGACGGGGCACCGGCATATTCCCGAAATGCGAAAACGGCATCCTGAGCCATTGGTTTTTGTAAGTCCTGGAACGGCCAAAGAGTTTCTACTTGAAGAAGATGAATGGGTTGAGGTCGAAAATGAACTCGGCAAAATCTCGATCAAGGTCGCCATCAAAGACGCCATGCCCGATGGGCTAATCCGCATTCCCCATGGTTGGTGGAAACCGGAGATGAAACAAGGTGCTGGTCATTTATCGGGCGCTCTCAAATATGCAGATGCGCAGCTTTGTCGGGATGACGAAGACTATCTTGATCGTGAACAGGGTATCCCGCATTTAAAGGGTATTCCGTGCCGGATCAATAAAGTCGAGCAATCGGAACAGTCAGATGTTCAAGCCGCTGCTATGGAACCTGCTGAATGAGCATTGATGATAAAACACTCAGAAAGCGTGAACGGTCAGCGACATTGATGATGTGGATGGCCAAGCGCAGTTCCTATAACCAATCGCTGCTGGACAAAGCCTGCAGATGGTTGGTGAACCGCGCCACAACGCTTCCGCCAGAAAAGGATTTCTTGCGCGACCCGTTGATCGACAATGATGAGGGGTTTGATCCGGACGAACTGGATCGGTATCAGCGTGGCGAAGCTGAATAAATTTAGCTGATACTAACGTTCGCTTTCGGGATATTGTGGACATCAGTTTGTAACCTTCAAAGCCACAATAAATAACCATATTGGTACAAAACACTTGACATCGTCACGCTGTTTGGGTACATATCAGGAACATCGAGAAATTGTGATTCGGGCCAAGCGGCCTTGGAGCTACGGTTAGCCTTCACATCGACGGCAACCGGCTGTTGCAAGGCGCTGGCCCTTTTTAACGCCCGCGATCCGGGCGGGAGGATAGATATGTCTGAAACAGTGCAAGACCCCAAAACCGAGCTTGATCCCCAGCTTGATCGCCAGCTTGATCCACGCAGCGATCATAAAGCCGCCAAGCAGCGCACCTTTCTGGAGCATCTGGCGACCACTTGCAGCGTGGAAAAGTCGATGAAGGTCGCGGGAATTCCCTGTAGCACCCTTTATTCATGGCAAGAAAAGGACCCCGGTTTTGCCGCTGCCTGGTTAAAGGCGCTTGCGGCCGGTTACCAGCTGCTCGAAATCGAAATGCTGGAGCGCGCCCGAAAAGGGGTGAAGCGCAAAATTTACTATCATGGTAAGCGTGTCGCGACCGTGCGCGACCATGACCATAAAATGGCGATGAAACTGTTGACCTTGCACAAAAAATCCGTGGCGCTCGTGCGGGCCGCGCAAGCGGAATTGGCCGCCGAGCCGGAACCGGTGCGCGATACGCTGGATGAGAAGCTGAAAAAGATAAATGTGCGGTTGCGGGCGTATCAGGCGGAGAAGCGACGAAAGCGGCTGGGCGTTGATCTTGATGATGAAAGGGCCAGCGTGACTGATGGAGCGTGATGTCAAAACGGCATCCGAAATCGGTAAATTGTCGGATAATGACCGGGAATTTTTCATAGGTTGCATGGATCCGGAAACCCGGCTGGAATATGAGGCCAGCTGGCACCATTGGGCGCGCGATGAACAATTGGCACCGATGGGCGACTGGACCGTCTGGCTGATCATGGCTGGACGCGGCTTTGGAAAGACACGTGCTGGCGCGGAATGGGTGCGCGATATTGCCGAAGCCGATGGCAGTGCCCGCTTTGCTTTGATCGGCGCGAATTTTGCGGAGACGCGGATGGTGATGGTTGAGGGCGAAAGCGGCTTATTGTCCATCGCGCCGCCGAAAAACCGGCCGATCTGGGAACCCTCGTTAAAACGCTTGCGCTGGAGCAATGGGGCAGAGGCCTATCTCTATTCCGCAGCAGAACCAGAGGGGCTGCGCGGGCCGCAGCATAGTCATTCATGGTGCGATGAAATCGCCAAATGGTCGAACCATAGCGGGCAGGCAATGGCGGCATGGGACAACCTGAAAATGGGATTGCGACTTGGTGGCGCTCCGAAAATTGCCGCGACTACAACGCCTAGGCCGGTGGCTCTGGTGCGGGCACTGGTCAAGGATGGGCAAAAGCAATGCGGCACGGTGATTACCCGCGGGAGTACCGACGAGAACGTCGCCAACCTGCCGACCGCGTTTATCAAGGTGATGAAGGCGGACTATGGCGGCACGCGATTGGGGCGGCAGGAACTGGACGGGGAATTGATCGAGGAACTGGAAGGCGCGCTTTGGACAAGAGCAATGATTGAGGGGTGCCGGATTGGCTCGGACGATGCGGCTAATGCTGTCCGCATCGTCATCGGCGTCGACCCTCCCGCCTCTAGCAGCGGAGATGCCTGCGGGATTATCGTCGCGGGATTGCTGGCCGATAATAAGGCCGCGATCCTTGCCGACCATAGTGTGGGAAAAGCCAGCCCCGAAACATGGGCTAGGGCGGTGTCAAATGCCGCAAAAAAATGGGGTGCTGACCGGGTGATTGCCGAGGCTAATCAGGGCGGGGCAATGGTGAAATCAGTGCTGCACGCGGCTAATATTTCACTACCGGTCCGTTTGGTCCATGCCTCTCGCGGCAAGGTGGCGAGGGCGGAACCCGTGGCTGCGCTCTATGAGGCGGGTCGCGTGATGCATGCGGGTGCATTTCCGAGATTAGAGGACGAGCTTTGCGGGCTGCTCATCGGTGGCGGTTATGAAGGGCCCGGGCGGTCACCGGACCGGGCGGATGCGCTGGTCTATGCGCTGAGTGAATTGATGTTGGGACGGGAACGCGAGCCAAGGGTGCGGGTGTAGGGGGAGGGTGTTTTTATTAGACCTCAAGCGGAGTCATTATTTAACCTCAAGCGCCGGGCGCGGGCATCCGCCCGCTTGGCTTTCCTCGCATAAGCTCGGGTGCGCGGTCGCGCTTGCCGACGCGATGCGTCGGTTTGGTGCGAACCTCGAGGTAAAACAACCGAGCGTAGCGAGGCAAGGCCGGCCGGCCGCCGCGCCTTATTGGCGCGTAGCCAAGCGGGCGGATGCCCGCGCCCGGCGCCTGAGGGAATCAAAAAAGGAACCACAAAACCATGACATTCTGGCAAAACCTATCCCTCGCCTTCAAGGGCGGGGGACAGCGAACACGGCCGCCTTTCGGCCGCAACTATATCGGCACCTACGGCGGTGCTTCTTTTACCGGCCAAGCGCCTTTTTCTTATGAGGGCCGCGTGCGGGAGGCTTATGTCGACAATGCCGTTGCCCAACGCGCGGTGCGGATCGTGGCGGAGGGGGTTGGCAGTGCGCCGCTCGCGCCGATGGACGATGCGATAGCGCCGCTGTTGGGCGCGACCAGTGCGGTCCAGCCCTTGCTCGAAACAATCGCTGCGCATTTGTTGCTGCACGGCAATGCCTATGTGCGAGTGATGTGCGGCGTGGATGACCAGCCATCGGAACTCTTCGCTCTACGGCCTGACCGGATCACGGTTGAACCGGACGAAAAAGGCTGGCCCGTCGCCTATGCCTATCATGCGGGCGAGCATCAGACCCGCTTTCCAGCGCAGGATGCGATGGGCCGTCCCGCGATCATCCATATCAAGGCCTTTCACCCGACCGACGACCATTATGGTCTCGGCTGTCTGGGAGCCGCCGCTAAGGCGGTGGCGGTGCATAATGCAGCGGCGGAATGGAACAAGGCCTTGCTCGATAACGCCGCACGACCGTCGGGGGCCTTGGTGTTTGATCCAGGCCCGGATGGGTCAGCGCTATCGGCGGACCAGTTTGACCGGTTGCGGGCAGAAATGGAGGCGAGTTTCGCCGGCTCTGGTAACGCCGGACGGCCAATGCTGCTCGAAGGCGGTTTGAAATGGCAGTCGATGAGCATGACCCCGGCGGACATGGATTTCGTCGCCCTTAAAGCGGCGGCTGCGAGGGAAATTGCGCTGGCTTTTGGCGTGCCGCCGATGCTTCTCGGGCTGCCCGGGGATAATAGCTATGCCAATTATCGTGAGGCCAATCGGGCGCTGTGGCGGCTCACGATCTTGCCGCTGGCCGGGAAGATATTGGACGGGCTGTCGGGCGCGCTCGGCGCGTGGGGAGAGAATGTACATCTGGCCGTAGACCGCGATCAGATCCCCGCACTGTCGGAGGATCGCGAACGGTTGTGGAACCAAGTGAGCGCTGCGGATTTTTTGTCGCCAGAGGAGAAAAGGACGATGTTGGGGGTGGATTAGGGGTTTGAGTTTTTATTAGACCGAGTTTTATTTTTAACCTCAAGCGGAGTTTTTATTTAACCTCAGGCGGAGTCTTTGTTTCACCTCAGGCGTCGGGCGGGCCCATCCGGGCCCTTGGCTACGCGCCATAAGGCGCGGCGGCCGGTCGGCCTTGCCTCGCTGCGCTCGGTTTGGTGATATCTCTTAAGGTCGCGCCAAACCGACGCATAGCGTCGGCAAGCGCGACCGCGCGCCCGAGCTTATGCGAGGAAAGCCAAGCGGGCGGATGCCCGCGCCCGGCGCCTGAGGCCCAAAAAAAGGAGTCATCAACACATGCAAAACGAAGAAATGCTCGCCCGCCTGGTGGCGCAGGCGGAAGGCGACGGAGCTGACCTTGTTACGCTCCGTGCGATAGTCGAGGAGGCAACCGATAGCGGCGCGGAGCGCGTGCTCGACCGGCTGGGTCTCGCCGATCACAAGGCGCAGGATGACCTCGACGACCTGCGCGAATTGCTGCGCGCCTGGCGCGACGCCAAGGCCAGTGCATGGAAAGCGGCGATTACCTGGATCGTGCGGGGCGCGTTGGCGCTGCTGTTGATCGGGATCGCGATGCGCTTTGGCTTTGGGAATCTGGTGACATGAGTGCCATCCGCTTTGCTGGCTATGCCGCGATCTTTAACCGGATCGACCGGGGCGGCGATATCATTCGGCCCGGTGCTTTTGGGGCGCTGGCCGAGGGGCAATCGCTGCCTTTGCTCTGGCAGCATAGCCCGGAAAAACGTATCGGCAGCATCACCACTGCCCGCGAAGATGCTCGCGGATTGCGGGTGATTGGGACGTTGTCGACCGCAACAAGAGTGGGCCGAGAAGCGGCAGCGATACTCAGCAGCGATGCCGTAAACGGCCTGAGTTTTGGCTATCGTGTGCGGCAAGCTGCCGGCCACAAGCCGCGCGTCCTTCATGCTCTCGATGTCGCGGAAATATCGCTTGTAACCTGTCCGATGCAGCCGTTGGCGCGGGTGCATTTATGGGAGGGCGCTGTTACCGGCGTGGAAGCGGTTTGGCGCCAGTAAGAACGGGCGGGCCCTTGGGCGCTTTGGCGATATATTCGGCACTACAGCCCATTGTAACCAATTCCGCCGCAATGCGCGGATCACTATGGGTCGGGGAAATGAGCTGCGGGAAATGGGACAGTCCAACACCGTCCCGGCACATATTGCGGTGCCGCGGGCCGTCAAAGGCCTGCAATTGCGCCAGTACGCCATCATGGTCCTTGCGCCCTGCCATTATATATAATCTCAGACGTTGGAGGGGGAAATAAACGAGGTCTTTGTAACTGCTGTGGCGTTTGGTTTTTTCCATGAACATATTAATCGCATCGAGCGCGCGGTCTTCATCCTTAGCGATGATCGCATCATAAGCGATGATCTCGGCATGCTCGACATTGGAAATCATATCGATCGGCTCGCGATCCGCAAGGGCTGTGGCGGCGGTAAAATTGGCCAGCGCTTCATCGCGTCGGCCCAGCTCAAGCAGATATTCCGTCTTATTCTTGTAGATATACCCACGACGCGCTGCGCCGCCGTTCATAAGGCTGCGCGCCTGTACTCTAATCAGGCCATCATAAGCGGCAAGGGCGGCATCATGGTCGCCAATTTCTTTAAATATCGCGATGGAGGCGCGATAGGTACCCTGGGCGATTTCGTCCTGCATCGGCCAGCGACCGGCGCCATTTCGCTCGGCGGACTTGACCGCTATCGCAATCGCGCGACTGATTAAATCTTCGGCATCAGACGAGCCGCTTTTATGCGCGGCAATCGCGGTCTTGCTGGCCTGTTGGAGCCGGATCAGGTCTTGATAGGCTTGGAGGACGGGCCAGCAGGTTTCTGCGACAAAGTTGAGAGACGCCTCGTCCCGGGCGTTGCATGTTGAAAGGTCTCCGCGTTTCTCCGGCGCGATGGTTGTTCTGAGGATCGGATGGAGCTGCTGCCGGGGCGATGGAATGGCTATTACCGGTCTGCCCTGCTTGACCAAGGGCGCAGAAGTTTCCGGTCCAGAATTTGAAGATTGGGCCGCCAGTGGAAAAGCCAAAAACAGGGCGGTTACGGCGCCCAAACCAGTCAAAATATGCATATTTAACAAGCTAATGCGGCCGATCATTTTTGTCGACCAGAGAATTTCAATCCGCCGCCTCTCGCTGGGCGGTTTTTATTACCCACCAGAAAGGACTATCATGAAATTATCTAACACTCCTCTCGAAACCCCGCTCGAAACAAAAGCGGACCCAATGGAGGCTTCGTTTGACGCTGTCTTGCAAGCCGAAGAAACCGAACAGCACGGCAAGGCGATTACCGAATTGCGCACCGATGTCGATGGCTTGAAAACCCAGATGATAGATATTTCGAGAGCATCAGCCCGGCCTGCTTTAGCTGGGAATATCGATGGCGCGAAAGGCATTATGCGCTCTCCGGCATCGCAGGATTTTGTCACCAAATATCTCCGCCGAGGCGATCATGCCGGTGTCGAGCTCAAAAGCTTTTCCGGCGCATCTGGCCCCGAAGGCGGCTTTGCAGTGCCACAGGAGATTGATGCGCTGATTGGCCGGACGCTGAAGGACATTTCACCCATTCGGTCGATAGCGACCGTGGTGCAGACCGGCAGCGCCGGTTATCGCAAGCTTGTCACCAATGGCGGCACGCCATCGGGCTGGGTCAGTGAAACGGCGGGACGGCCAGAGACGGATACGCCCAATTTCAACGAAATCGCGCCGCCGACCGGAGAGCTTTATGCCAATCCGGCGGCGTCTCAAGCCATGCTCGATGATGCGGCCTTTGATGTCGAAGCCTGGCTGGCCGACGAAATTGCGCGCGAATTTGCCCAGGCCGAGGGCGCAGCCTTTGTCGGTGGTTCTGGTGTGAACCAGCCGCGCGGCTTTTTGAACGCGCCGGTCACCGATGAGCCGGATGACGTACGCGCTTTCGGGTCACTGCAATATGTGCCGTCAGGTGCTGCGGGCGGTTTTGCCGGCGCCGATGGAGAAGACGCGCTTGTCGATCTGGTCCACATGCTGAAACCCTCCTATCGGCAGGGCGCTAGCTTTGTAATGAACAGCGCCACACTGGCCCAGATCCGCAAGTTCAAGACCGCTGATGGCGCGTTCCTGTGGCAGGCATCTTTGGCATCAGGCCAGCCGGATATGTTGCTCGGCTATCCGGTGGTTGAGGCGGAAGATATGCCTGATGTCGCGGCGGACAGCCTGTCGATTGCCTTCGGTAATTTCCGCGCCGGCTATCTGATCGCCGAGCGCAGTGCGACGAGCATTTTGCGCGATCCGTTCACCAACAAGCCGTTTGTGCATTTCTATGCAACCAAGCGCGTTGGTGGTCAGGTGATGAACAGCGAAGCGATCAAATTGATGCAGTTTAGCGTGAGTTGAGGTTGTATTTTACCTCAAGCGCCGGGCGGCGACATCCGTCACCTTGGCTACGCGCCAATAAGGCGCGGCGGCCGGTCGGCCTTGCCTCGCTTCGCTCGGTTGTATCACCTCAAAGTCGCACCAAACCGACGCGAAGCAGAGGCAAGCGCGCCAAGAATAAATGGCGCGCGCCCGAGCTTATGCGAGGAAAGCCAAGCGGGCGGATGCCCGCACCCGGCGCCTGAGGGAATAAACAAAGACTCTCTCTCTTCTCTCCCGATCCCCTCTCAAACAGAAAGGACAACTGCCCTGTGAGCTTCCCACCTATAGACCTGCCCGCTGTGCCGACAGAGCTGATCCAAGAGGTCAAAGACTTCCTCCGCCTTGCCCAGAGCGAAGACGATGAAGCGCTGGGACAGTTCCTCCGCAGCGCCTCGCATTTGTGCGAGAATTTCATTGGACAGATGCTGATTGCGCGTGCCGTAAGCGATCGCATGCCGGCGCGCGCGGAATGGCAGAAACTGAACAGACGGCCCGTACAAGCGATCAACCAAGTCGAAGCCATCGCCGGTGACAGCACGGCGACACCATTGCTCGCGAGCGACTATGCGATAGATATTGATGGCGATGGTGTCGGCTGGGTAAAGCTGCATCGCAGCAGCAATATCACCCGCATATCAGTCACCTATGAAGCCGGACTGGCGACGGATTGGACCTTGGTGCCAACGGCCTTGCGGCAGGGTGTGGTGCGCTTGGCGGGCTATCTCTATTCCCATCGCGATGGCGTAGATGCGGTCAGTCCGCCGAGCGCTGTGACAGCGCTATGGCGGCCCCATCGCCGGATGAGGTTAGCATGAGCGGAACAGAATTTAGCGGCCTGCTCCGCGAGCGTATCCGTATCATGCGCCAGTCGGCACAGCGCGATGCTATCGGATCAGCAACCGGTCAAAACGAGTGGGTTGGCGATTTCTGGGCGGCGGCGGAGCCGCTTGGCACGGGCGCTGAAGCGCTGGCAGAAAGCCGTTCGGCTTTGCCGCGATGGCGGTTCACTTTGCGTCAGATTGATAGCGTAAATGTCGGTGATCATCTGGCTTGGGGCAAGCGAGAGATGGTCGTTCGCACCGTGTCCGTCGACCATCGTTTCATTCCGAAAACCATGTTGGAAGCCGAGGAGAAACGATGATGGAAAAACTGAAACATAAAGCGGAAAGCTTGGCAGAAGCAAAGGTACAGAAGACCAGAGTGGACATAAAAACGGTGTTGGCAGAGGAGCTGCCTGACGCCGTTTCGGTAGAAGAAACCAGTGACGGCATAATGGTTTCCAGTCGCGGGCTTGGCAGGAAGGTTATTGATAATAGCAGCCTACGCGACGTTGCTTTTCTGATGCGTGGTGTCCGATGATGATTGGAAATTTGGGCGCTCTCGAAGCGGTGCAGCAGAAACTAGTCAGCGCGCTCGGCAGGCACCAGGCCTTAACAGACGAGATTGGCGGCATTTATGACGGTCCGCCAGCGCGGGCGCGCTTTCCCTATATCGCTTTGGCGACGAGCGCGTCGCTGGACTGGAGTTTCAAGGGCAGTGTGGGCCGGGAGCTTAGTCTGGCGCTGACCGTCCATGATGATGGCGACAGTGCGGCGCGACTGCACCGCGTGATGGCGCTGGTCGAAGAAGCGCTGACGGACGGGTTAGGGGAACCGGATGGTTGGCAGATCGTGACGTTCGATTTTCGTCGGAGCCGAGTTTTGCGGAATGCGGCGAGCCCGTGGGGTGGTCTCGTTGAATATCGAGCGCGGGTTTTGAAGAAGTAGTTTATTTAACCTCAAGCGCCGGGCGCGGGCATCCGCCCGCTTGGCTTTCCTCGTATAAGCTCGGGCGCGCAGTCGCGCTTGCCTCGCTGCGCTCGGTCAGAAGCCCGTTAGTTTTCGCCAAACCGATGCGAAGCGGAGGCAAGGCCGACCGGCCGTCGCGCCTTATCGCGCGTAGCCCAGGGCACGGATGTGCCCGCCCGGCGCCTGAGGCCCAATAAAAATCAACACCAACATAAATAAGGAAACAACTATGGCAGCAGAAAAAGGCAGTGCCTTCCTCCTAAAAATTGGCGATGGCGAAAGCCCGCCAGCCTATTCCACCATCGCTGGTCTGCGCACGACGCAATTGTCGGTCAACGGCGAACCGGTGGCGATCACCAATAAAGACAGCGGCGGCTGGCGCGAACTTTTATCGGGCGCGGGGGTGCGGTCGGTGTCGGTATCGGGTGCCGGCGTATTCACGGGATCGGAAGCGGAACTGCGCATTAAAAACCACGCGCTGGGTGGGATGATTGACGCCTATGAACTCAGTTTTGAAGGCGGCGATAAAATGCGCGGCGATTTTCTGGTCACCCGGCTGGACTATAGCGGTGATTATAATGGCGAGCGCAGTTACACGCTGAGCCTCGAAAGCTCAGGCGCGGTGACTAATGTCTGAGCGGGCGAATGCTCTTCGCGGTGAGGCGGAGCTGATGCTGGATGGCCAAAGGCTGGTCTTGCGCCCAAGTTTCGCGGCTTTGGTGGCGGCGGAAGAGGAGCTGGGATCGCTTTTTGATATGGTTGAACGCGCGGCGAATGGACGGTTGATGCTGTCGGAAATAGCGGGGCTGTTCTGGCATGTGATCAAGGACCGTCCGAAAGAACTGACACGCGAAGCCTTTGGCGAAGCCATGATGGCGCTGGGGCTAGCGGGGGTGACGCCTGTGCTGAAAATCCTGCTCAAACAGATATTACAGGGGCAATGATTACCGCATGTCGGATGATTTTAGCACCGCCGCAGCTCATCTGGCTGGTCTGATACCGGCCACCATCGGCTGGACGCCCAATCAATATTGGAACGCAACGCCCGCCGAATTGGCCGCCATCCTGATGGCTATGTCCGCATCCGGGCCGGTCCATCAAAGCACCCAACCGCTCGACAAAACCCAACTCGAAAAATTGAAAGATACCCTTAGCAATGGATGAAGAAATTGAACGCCTGGTCATCGCTGTACGTGCGGATACCGCCAGATTTGCGAAAGATGTGGCGGATATGAGGGGCCAGCTTGACGGTCCGCTCGCTAGCGGCATGGAGCGGGCCGGCACTGCTCTCGAAACCGGCCTGAGTCGAGCGATCCGGCGCGGCTCGCTGGATTTCCAGGATCTGAAAGGCATCGCGTTGTCGGTGATGGCGGACATTGCCAATGCTGCGGTTAATAGCGGTATTGGTAGCCTGTTGAGCGGCGGATCGGGTGGAGGATTACTCGGTCTTGGAACATCGTTTTTGGGTGCAGCGCTTGGCGCGCCGGGTCGCGCGACGGGTGGGCCGGTCACCGGTGGCCGCGCTTACATGGTGGGAGAACAGGGCCCGGAGCTGTTCGTGCCGACCGCAGCAGGTCGGATCGAGGCCAATGGCTCCGCTGCTGCGGCGCCCAATATCCGCCTGACCATAAATATCTCCGACAATGGGCAGGGCAGTGCGCCCGACCAAATGCGCCGTTCCAGCCGGCAAGTGGCGCGCGCTGTGCGCAATGCGCTAGCCAATCGGGAGGGGTGAGCCATGGGTTTCTGGCTAGCGAAGGAGCGCAGCGCTCAGCAGACGAGCTTTATCCAGCGCTTTGACCCGCGCTTTTGGACTGTCAACTTCCCGCGTCCGATGATGGCGTCGGTGGTGACGACGGCTCCTGATGCGCTGCGGTTGGATGCGGTCTTTTATAATTCGGACGATTTGGCTGGACTGATCTGGGATAGCGAAGATACGCTTGACCATCCATTGCTGGCTTATGAAACATCGCGCGACTATTCGCGGCTCAGCTTGCGTTTTCATTGGCGCTCGTCGGGGATCATGCCGCTCGATCAGATTAACGGGCCGACGCTGACAATTGAGGGGCGTGATGCGAGCGGCAATCCAAAGGCCTGGTATGTCCGGTTGTGGAACTATGCCAGTGGCACACCAACCAACGCGGATATCCGGCTAGAATTTTCTAGCTTGGACGGAGGCTTCTTGCTGCCCGGAGAGGCGGACCCGGTGCATCCGGATGATATCGACCGGATGTTCATCTCGATCATCCCGCCGGATTATGATGGTGCTGGGACACGCTATCTCACAGCCAAAATCGGTTGGGTAGAGATGAGCGCGATCAAGGCTGATGGTGGCGGTGCGGTGTTGGAAATTGGCGATATCATGGTGCCAGAAAATGGCCTGTCGATGGCGACTGGCTATGATGACAGTTTTAACCAGACGCCCGAGCGTTTGCTGCGGTCGATACGGGCGCTCGGCTATCGCGGCGCGATCAACCATTATGTCGGGATGAGCCATTATTTCCGGCTCGAGACGAGTGGCGAGGGCCTTTATGTCAGCCTCGCGGTACCGCAGCCTAGTGAGACATTTGCGGCGATCAACGAACCTTGCGCTGTCTGGCACCGCGACTTTGTCACGCGGGCCGCAGCGATGGATTTTACCGTCATATTCTCGCTGTCTTATGAGCTGTTTGATGCCCATTGCTGGAACAATTGGAAACAGCGTGCGGAAAATGGCGACCCGGCACTGACCGGCTGGGTGCCGCCGTCAACCTTGCTGTCCCCCGCTCGGCAATCTGCGATGCGCTACTTACAGGCGGTGGCGCGGGCCTTTACCGCGATTGCGCGTGATGCTGGGGCGGCGATTAAATTTCAGGTCGGTGAGCCGTGGTGGTGGGTGATGCCGGATGATGGGCGGATTTGCCTTTATGATGCGGCGGCCAAGGCCGAATTTGGCGATGCGCTGGTCAGTATCCCTGACATCCGTGGTCCGAAAACCGCCGCGCAAAACGCAATGCTGAATCAGGCCGGAGCGATGCTCGCGCAATCCACGGCTGACTTGATTGCTGCGGTTAAACAGGAAGCTCTGGATACACCGGTGGAGACTTTCTTGCTCGCCTATCTGCCGACGATATTGGACGCGGCAGCACCCGAAGCGAAACGCGCCAACCTGCCTATCGGCTGGGCGAGTCCAGCTTTCGATGTGCTGCAGCTCGAAGATTATGACTGGGTCATCGCAGGCAACCAGTCGGAAACGCAGCGCGGTATCGATCTCGCGAGGCAGCGGCTGGGCTATCCGATGGCGCAACAGCATTATTTTTCCGGTTTTGTCCTGACCGCTGACGATAGTTTTATCTGGCCTAATATGGTCGATGCGGTGGCGGCCGCCCGCGCGCGGGGTACGCCGGAGATTTTCATCTGGGCGCTGCCGCAGGTGGCGCGCGACGGCTTTACTTATTTTCAGGAACAGGAGGATGATGTGGACAGTTTTGACGACGTAGAATTCCCGCTTTCGATCGGGCGTAATGCTATGGTCTCGCCGCGCTTCTCAACCGATGTGGTCACCACGCTTTCCGGCCATGAAAACCGCAATAGCGATTGGGCCGATGCGCGGCTTGAATTTGATGCCGGGCCGGGCGTGCGGTCAGAGGAGGAATTGCAGACCCTGATCGCTTTTTTCCGCGCCAGGCGCGGGGCGGCCAAAGGGTTTCGTTTTACCGACCCTTATGATCATAGCAGCAACAATATGGTCGATCCGCCGACAGCGCTGGATCAGAATATCGGTGTTGGTAATGGCGAGCAGACAAACTTCTGGCTGGTCAAAAACTATGGTGACGGCGAGGCACAGCAACGCTTCATCACTAGGCCAGTGCGATCATCTATTCTTGTGGCTGTCGGTGGCGCGGCGGCGAGCAACTGGTCGCTGAGCACGCTCGGTCATATCATTTTCGACAACCCGCCAGCGGTCGACGCTCAAATCACCGCGGGCTTCCTATTTGATGTGCCGGTCCGTTTTGCCGAGGATCATCTCGATGTCAGCGCCAGCACATTCCTCGCAGGCGAAATCCCGGAAGTCCGCCTGATCGAAGTACGAGAAACACCATGAGTCTGTTATGGCTCGACCTGCCGCTGACGACGAGCTGCTATGCGTGGCGGCTGGAGCGCGCGGATGGGGTTACCATCGGCTTTGTCTCGCATGACCGCGATCTGGTGATTGATAACCTGCACTACCGCGCCGCGCCAGGGATGGTCCCTTCAACCATTGCCTTGTCGGATAGTTTAGAGATGGACAGTGTCGATATAGCCGGTGTGATGACCAGCACGGCCATAGCCGAAACTGACCTGATCGCCGGGCGCTGGAATGGCGCGCGGTTACATATATCGTTGGTGAATTGGGAAAAGCCGGAGGACGACGCGCTTCCTCTGATCACCGGCGAATTTGGCGAGATTACGCGGTCCGGCAATGCCTTTCAGGTGGAGATGCTTGGCGGGACGTCCTTTCTCGATGAGGCGTTTGCGCCGATGACCTCGCCGACCTGCCGCGCGCGCTTGGGCAACCCGCAATGCAAGGTCAATCTGGCGGCGTATCAAGCTGAGATGAGATTGACACAGATCGTTGGATCGCAGCTCGAATTTAATGATCTGCGGGGTAAGGCAGCTGATTATATCTATGGTGAATTGCGTTGGCTGAGCGGCAAAAATTGCGGGCTCAGCTTTGCGGTGATCAACGGCGAGGGCAATCGCATTCATCTGGCCGACCAGCCGACACAGGCTGTGGCCGTGGGAGACCGAGCGCTGCTCACCGCCGGCTGCGACAAGAATTTTGCGACCTGCCGGGACGATTTTCACAACAGCATCAATTTTCGCGGCGAGCCTTATTTGCCGGGCAATGACCTGCTCACTCGCTATCCGGGAGCCTGACCATGACATCCAATACATTTGAAACAGACCGTTCGGCGATGATCGCGGAGATGGCACTGCAATTATGCGGCAGTGATTTCCGGCTGCACGGCCGCAGCGCCGACCATGGGCTGGATTGCGTCGGGCTCGCGGCGCAATGCCTCGGCGCGGCTGATATAAATTGCGCTGTGCCAACAGGCTATTCGATCCGCGGCGGCTCGCTGGAGCAGATATCGGCGGTAATGAGGCTTGCCGGATTTACTGGGCTACCGAGCGATGAACCGCCGCAAGAAGGCGATATTGTGCTTGTTCGGCCCAGTCCCGTCCAATGGCATCTGATGGTGAAAACGCAAGGTGGGTTTGTCCATGCCCATGCCGGTCTCGGCCAAGTCGTTTTTACACCCGGCGATCCGCAATGGCCGCCGGAAGCAATCTTTAGAATTTTGGAGGGCTAGATGGCGACGTTAGTTTTAACTGCCGTAGGCACGGCCTTGGGCGGCCCTCTTGGCGGCGCGCTGGGCGGGCTGCTTGGACAGCAAGTCGATCAAAATATCCTGTTCAAGCCGAAAGCTGTGGAAGTCCCGCGCTTGCAAGAACTGGCCGTGCAAACGTCCAGCTACGGATCACAAATCCCGCGTATTTTTGGTAAAATGCGTGTGGCTGGGACGGTGATCTGGGCGACCGATCTCAAGGAAACGCGAGAATCGCAGGGTGGCGGAAAGGGGCGCCCGAAGAGCACGACCTATAGTTATTCCGCCTGTCTGGCCGTAGCACTGTCGAGCAGGAGCATTAAAAACATAGGCCGGATATGGGCCGACGGCAAAATCTTGCGTGGCAGCGCGGGCGATTTCAAAACCGAAACCGGTTTCCGCTTTTATCGGGGCCATGAAGATCAATCTGTCGACGGCTTGATTGCCAGCGTTGAGGCCGAGGCAGGAACACCGGCTTATCGGGGGGCCGCGCTAGCAGTCTTCGAGGATATGGATTTAACTGACTATGGCAATCGTATCCCGTCCCTGACCTTTGAGGTGATTGCCGATGACGGTACGATTAGCCTTGCCGCGATTATCGAAGATATTTCGGGACATAGAATCACGGCTACTTTGGATGAGACGTTGCACGGATTTGCTGCTGGCGGCCAAGATCGCCGAACGGTTTTGGACGCGATCAGTGACAATTTTTCGCTGTCATATCAGCCTAGTTCATCGCGCAGTATAGAGGCGAAGCCACGCGAACTTCAAGCTAGCTCAGAGACTGTTCCGCTCGGCGACTCAATTTTGTCCAGTCGGAATGGCCAGCCTGTCGAAAGAGCAGAAACCCAAATATTGCCAGAAACAAAACTGCCCCGGCAATATGGGTTGCGCTATTATGAGCCAGCGCGGGATTATCAATCAGGGTTGCAAAATGCCTTTCGTCCCGGACAAAGCCGGGTGGTGCTTAATCGCGACTTTCCAGCGGCCATACCAGCATCGCAAGCCAAGAAAATCGCACAGGCTAAATTAAGGTCGCTCTATCAGGAGCGTGTAACCGCGCAGGTCCATATCCTAAGAGCAGGACAGTCTGCAACGCCCGGGACCTTCGTCCGAATTGACGATAGCGAGGATATCTGGATAGTTCGCAACTGGGAGTTAAACCACTTGGGCATTGTGCTAGGCTTGTCGAAAGCGATGAGCAGCCTAACGGTTGCGGATCGACCAACGGATAATGGTCGTCCGATAAAGGAGATTGATGCTCTAGCGGGAATCACGCGCCTGGCTTTGGTCGATCTGCCATTTGCGGTCGATGCGCCGACTCAAGTGTCCGATAGCGCAAGGCTCTATGCCGCCGCGGCTGGCGATCTTGGTTGGCGAAATGCGCAGCTATTTGCAAGCGGCGGAGGTAACGCATTGATAGGGCAGATACCCGCGCCCGCGATAATGGGAACCTCGCTAGAACCGCTCCGCCCGAGTGGCCGTCATATTATTGATCGCAAGAACAAGTTGTTAGTGCAAATGCATAATCGTAGCATGATCCTCAACGACGCGGACAAGGCGCAACTTTGGAGCGGAAACAATATAGCCGCTATTGGCGCGGAGATCATTCAGTTTGGTTTTGCTGAACCGATGGGAGATGGCCGCTATCTGCTATCCTATATATTGAGAGGTTTGGGCGGGACAGAGAGGGAGATTGATCGCCATATTGCTGGCGAAGATTTTATCTTGCTCGATGGTTCCGGCCTGACCGAAATCGATACACGTCACTATACATCCTTTCTTCCCTTTCAGGTCTCAGCAATCGGCAGAGGAGATGAGGCGCCCGTATTGCGCTTGATTGACGCGCCGGGCCGAGCATTGAAGCCCTGGTCTCCGGTCCATCCGCGCCATGTTCTTAACGTGCAGGGTGATGTAGAAATCAGCTGGACCCGGCGGTCGCGTGCGGGTCTTACTTGGCCCGATAATATCGAAACACCATTGGCGGAAGAGACTGAACGATACCGCGTTACGATAGGGTCGAATGTGACGCTTGAGCAAATGCAACCATCAATCACTATTCCAGCAGAGCAGGTTCAGGACCATCGCGATTCTGGTGCCGCCACCTTGGATCTGGAGGTGCGGCAGGTCGGCAGTCATAATATCTCTGATCCCTTATATTTTGCTGTCGCAATATAGCCGAGAAATTTCGACGTCAGCACATTTACTCAAAGGAAAACCAATGGCATTATTTGAGACAGCCCGTTTTGCATTGCCCTTACTGGCGACGGGACAGGCACATAAGGAGCTTTTTCACAATGAAGCGCTCATTTTACTTGATTTCTTAATTCACCCGACGGTTCAAGCTGTGGCGGATGATCCGCAATCTATATCGCCGATGGTGGGCCAATGTTGGCTGGTTGGTCATGCCGCTGTCGCGGAATGGAGCGGCAAGGATGGCGAGATTGCCGGTTGGTCAGATGGGGGATGGCATTTCATTAAACCGCAGGAATCAATGAAGATTATCGTAACGGAAAACAAGCGGTCAGCAATATATCAGGACGGCGACTGGCAGTTTGTCGAAACGATTGCTCCGCCGTCGGGTGGGCCAAATATTGATTTTGAGGCCCGGTCCGCGATTGATTCGATATTGTTGGTTTTAAGAAAAGCAGCGATTCTGCCTCAAATTCCCTAAGTTGATTATGATTCCGTCTCACAATTTACCCTGTTTGCAGCACCTTAGAGGCCATTTTTTAGCCTAAACCACGAAAATGGCGACATTTTCGCAACAGTTATGCGATTTGTCAGCTTGCACTGCCTTGGGCGACAGGTTACAAAGCGCCGTGAATTCAGAACCTAAATGAGAAGGGGAATATAAATGCGGAAGCTTGCCATAGGATTGGCGCTTGCCTCCACGGCGCTCGCTTCACCTGCTCTGGCCCGTGATGGCCAGTGGTATGTGGGCGTAGAAGGCGGCGCGATGCTGGTTGAAGATATTACATCCGATATCGGTGCAAATAGTAATGCGTCAGAAGTTGACCACGATGCTGGTTATGATTTCGATGGTATTGTCGGTTATGACTTCGGCGGTTTCCGTCTGGAAACAGAAGTTGCTTATAAATCAGCAGCGGCTGATCGTCTGCAAGTCGGCGCACCTGGCATTCCTAGCAATGCCAATGGATCCGGTTCATTTGCTGGTACCACGCCTATAAACGGCGAAGTCAACGCTTTGAGCTTCATGCTCAACGGCTTGCTTGATTTTGGCGATGATGACGGCATTCAAGGCTTTGTTGGCGGCGGTGTTGGTGTAGCTCGTACTGAGATTACCAATATTTTCGCTGGTCCCTATCTTGATGATTCGGACACTGGTTTCGCTTGGCAGGCAATTGCGGGTATCCGCGCGCCATTGAGCGATAGCTGGGACGTTGGTCTTAAATATCGTTTCTTCAATGCTGACAAGATTGACCTTGTTGACCAAGTTGGTAACGATGTAAGCACCCGTTTGCGTACGCATTCGATCTTGGGTAGCTTGATCTACAACTTCGGCGGCGAACCGGATGCACCACCGCCTCCACCGCCTCCACCACCACCGCCTCCACCACCACCACCACCACCGCCTCCACCGGCGTCAGTGTGTGCACCTGGACCGTATATTGTGTTCTTTGACTGGGATCAGTCAGACATCACACCAGAAGCTGCTACAGTTCTGGACAATGCAGTCACAGCATATGGTGATTGTGGAAATGCTCAGGTTATGTTGGCTGGTAACGCCGATAAATCTGGTTCAGCTAGCTACAATGTTGGCCTATCACAACGTCGTAACGCTTCGGTTCGGGCATATCTCGAATCACGCGGTATCAGCGGCGGCGTGATGTCTAGCGAAGCCTTCGGTGAATCGCGTCCTCGCGTTGAAACCGCAGATGGTGTTCGTGAGCCACAAAACCGGAACGTGACCATTCAATATGGTCCTGGTTCAGGTAACTAATAGCTTTCAATAGCGACTTAATGAAAAGGGCTGGTCTTCGGACCGGCCCTTTTTTTTGTGGTTTGTGGGCTGTGCTTGGTATTCCGCCTCTTTCTCTGCCGAATAGGATTGCCGTTTCTGTCAGCTGATGGAGCCATTGGTACTTGACGGCGTGGCCCGATTCATCCTTCTTATCCAAGAAGGTCATGACCCACTTTTCAAAGATAAACCGGAAAAATACGGACGACTATAACCCGCACTATCAACGCCATCATCTGATACCATTGCAGGTGGCGTCGATAGCGGATGTTGTTACGCCGTTGAATAATCGGATATCTGGTGGATTTGATTTTAACAATTTTGACAAAAACGGTATTTTGCTGCCTTCAAGCGAGCAAATGGCCTGGGAAACAGGGCGCCCGCTCCATCGCGGACCACACCCACGCTATAACGAACTGGTTATTGATCGTTTGCTTCTAATTATCAGGCTAAGTGACAAGATCGCAAACAGTAACCAGCGTCAGACTTTTTTCCGATTCAGAATTAATTTGTTACAGCTAACCCTTCGGAGGGCTTTGGTCGGCAATGGCTTGGCGAGGCTTCGTCTCAACAAAAGGGATCCAGGTCCATCTTCAGCAGCGTTCAGAGATTTGGATGCCTGTATCGATATACTGTCGATTCAAACACAATGGCCGCCCGTGAAATAAAGGTCCGATCAGCCCAACAGGCTCTGGAAAAGTCGCAAGCCATCAGTTCCGCCATGTTTGATATCAACGGCGCGTTCGGGATGCGGCATCATGCCCAGCACATTGCCCTTTGCGTTGAAAATGCCGGCAATATTGCGCGCTGATCCATTGATATTTTCAGCATAGCGAAAAGCTATCTGGTCATTATCTTCCAGACTGTTCAAGCTAACATCATCCGCAAAATAATTGCCATCATGATGGGCCACTGGAATGGTAATTGACTGACCCTTTTCATAGCCAGATGTGAAAACAGAGTTGGACTTTGCAACGGAGAGACCGACGTCCTTGCAGACAAAATCAATATTTTCATTTCGCATCAATGCGCCTGGCAACAGACCTATTTCCGTCAATATCTGGAAGCCATTACAGACACCAAGCACTTTAACGCCCTTTTCTGCGGCTTGTAAAACTGAGCCGATAATATTCGCTCTTGAAGCCATAGCTCCAGACCGCAAATAATCACCGTAGGAAAAGCCGCCCGGTATGGCGATAATATCAAGACCATCGGGCAGGGCGCTATCGCCGTGCCAAACCATATGAGGTTTTTCCCCGGTTACCGTTTCCAGCGCAACAGCCATATCGCGATCGCAGTTGGAGCCAGGGAAAACAAGAACAGCAGATTTCATCGGTCAGACTTCTTCTATCGCTTGATCGGTCAGTTTTTCGATTTCAAAATTCTCGATGACGGTATTGGCGAGCAATTTCTCGCACATTTTTTCAATATCGCTATCGCTTGTACCATCATCAACATCCAGTTCGATGAGCTTGCCTGCGCGCACATCGTTCACGCCTTTGAAGTCAAGGCTTTCCAAAGCGTGGTGAATGGCTTTTCCCTGGGGGTCGAGGACACCATTTTTCAGTGTCACAAATATTCTTATCTTCATGGATCTCGCTTTTCCGATGGCCGACATGCTGCGCTGTTTCCTATAGCGCGGTCGTGGCAAGGAGCAAGAGGTGGTTGTCAGGCGATGAGGTGAATCAT
This sequence comes from uncultured Sphingomonadaceae bacterium, assembly GCA_947501695.1. Lineage (GTDB taxonomy): Bacteria > Pseudomonadota > Alphaproteobacteria > Sphingomonadales > Sphingomonadaceae > Parasphingorhabdus. Next base: position 102,802 of record CANMWO010000004.1, on the reverse strand, counting down.
CGTCGTAAGCCCGCTGTAATCAGAAAAACTTGGCGAGTTTGAAATTAACACGGTGGCGGTTCATCTGATACAGATCATAATTGCTGTCCACCCGAGAATAATTATAGTCAACTGACGGTGAGAAGCCGAGAAACTTGATTTGGCGGCTACCAATATAGGCACGACCGAAGCTCCGCCAATCTTTGCGCGTTTCGGTTGAATATAGCGCGATTGCCTCGTCAAAGGTGGAGCGGCTAATGCTACCGGAAATACCGGCATTCAAACCAAATGGTAGTTCCCCGCCTATTCCCAGATTTACGCCATAGTTGGTGCTGGAAAAGGCGTCAGAAGTCAGTAGATCGCGGCGACCAAAAATGCTGGCGGATGCGATCAGTGATTTGCCGATCAAATGTTCATAAGTTACATTTGCGCCCAATTGCCAACCGCTAAAGCTGTCGCTTAGCTTGGAGTCTTTCCGGCGACCGTCCAGTTCGATGCCTACCCGTTGCCCTTGGCTAAGAGCGGCTTGAAAGCCAACCCGTGCGCCATATTCTCGGGTAGCGAGCTTGCCGCCAAACCAGCGTTGCTGGCCGACCGCCTGCAGGGACACGCTGGCATAACGCGCAATGCGCAGTTCCGGACCGATAGCGATTTGACCGACAATATCATCGGCGGTCTTGCCTTGATAATTGATAACCTTGCTGTCGGCATCGAAAAGGAAAGCGAGCTTATCGCTTGCCTTTAGCCTAACGCCGCCTGAAAAACCTGCGATCTGTCCGATACCTGATTTTTGCCGTGCGTTTTCGTCCAGCTCCAGTTCGCCTTGCGCGTCTCCGAGGACCGGGAAAATAGCGCCAAAATTCACATCGATGGTTTCAGCATTAGTTGCACCGTTAATATTGGTGTCCGGAGCAAAGCCGAAATCGAAGCTGAACCGCCAAACGCGCTGATCCCTGAGTATGCTGCGGGTATTGCGGATGGTCCGTGAAATTTCATCGGGCAGATTGTCGTCATTTTGGGCGAGACGAAAATGATAATCCGCGCTCGCTTCTTTGCCGCTCAATAAATAGGTACGAGCCAGTTCCAGTCGCACCCGGGTTTGTCCGGGATTGTCGTCAAGAATTGAACGGAATGTCCTGATCGCTTTCTTCAGGTCACCTGTTTCCACAGCAATATATCCGGCCAGAAACTGCTGTTGCATCCGCAGGTCCGGCACCTGCCCCAAAGCTTCGATGAGGGGAAGGGCACGATCATATTGCTTTGCGTGGACCAAAGCTTCGGCCTTGGCCAGCAGCTGGGCCGGTGTAATCTGAAAACGACATGTGCCGGTTGCATCGCATTTCGGCGTTGATGTCAGGGACGTCGATACCGGAACGATATTATCCACTGCGGTTTCGACACCGGCGCCCTCGCTTATCGCTTCTTCAGCAGCTGCTGGAACAGCACAAAGCGAGGCGGCGAGACCACCTCCCAAAAGAAGCGCTCGTTTTGTAGCAGCCTGTATGGACATGCCTGTCCCCTAGTTGCCTCTGCCGACAAAGGTTCCCAAAATATCGATCCGTTCATCTGGTGTGCCGCCAACGATGCGGTATCCGCCGCCAATTTCTTCGCCATTGGGGCCATAGAAGGCGCCGTCGATGCTAGAGCCAGCAATGTTTATGTCGAGTCGTCCGCCGCCCGGGTTCACAACCCATGCTTCGTTAAACTGACCGAAAAAGCCGCCCGCAGCTACCAAATCGATTTGGCCAGCGCCGTTGGCGCGAAATTGTGCCCCTTCCAAGACGCTGTGCGCTCGGCTGGTGCCGTCGAACAGAGGTGCCCCGACATTGCCGTCGAGAGACAGGGAAAATGTATTTGCACCGAAATCGATGGCGGTATCTGCACGGCCTGCGATCCATTGGAAATACGTGTCTGTGTTACCCAGTGCATCGGGCAAATCATTGAAGACCATGGTCGCTACCATGGCCCCTTCAAAGGAACCGGTTCCGGTTGTAGGGATATCGTCGGCTGGCGTCAGTTCGCCATAAGCAAAAGCGCCCCGTTCAAACGTATTGGTTTGCGTTACTATGGTGGTAGTACTGCCATCCGGATTATTTATATCGGATTGAACAACGCCGGCGGTGTTTCGAAGATAGCCAGCAAAGTTAACATATTGTGTTTCTGTTCCGGGCGTCTGGTGGAAGAAAGTCGTGACATCATAACTGCCCGGTGCCCCGGTATCGATGAGATCGAAAATAAACTCGCCACCAGGTCGACGCACGAGATTGTCTCCGCTGCCTGACTCGAGATAGTTGATTTCTTGCAATCCGAAATTGGCAGATTCAAGATCTGGCGTCCCGAATTGTGGTTCAAGCGCTCCTCCAAAATCGGTGCGATGCAGAGGATCTTGGAATCGGCTGGTTGCTGTTGTTCCAGCCAAACCGTTAGTAAAACTAACGTCAAAAATCGCATCGCGCGGGTTGTAATCAACGGTGAGGTCGGTGTTGCGTACGGTTTTTGCATCGCCCTGATAAAGTTGAGCGCCTTGCCGGACACCTGGATCGCCTGCGTTAACAACTTCATACTGATAGCTGTGTGTGCTTCCGATGGCCTTATAGGTCTTTTGCTCGGTCGGATTGACAAATGTATGAGTTTCACCGCTGCCATTTCCGCCACCGGTTCCGGTGCCGCCATCGCCCGGTGCAGCGCTGCCTGCAGATTGGGGGCCGGCGCCGCCACAAGCGGCAAGCATGGTTGTACTGGCTAACAAGATCAAAAGACGCATCGGAAAAATTCCTCACATGAGTTCCACATGAGGGCGGTGCTATCAGTCTAATGGTTAAATTCGCGTAAACCATCGCGGTAGTTTATAGGTGATTTTCCGCCCCCTAGGGGCATCTATCCATCTTATGATTTAACAATAGCCCGAAAAACTATGGTTACTTTCCGCGCTTTTTCCGTTCACTATCAAGGTCGGCTACTTCGCTTACGCCGCCTTCCGGGAATAATCCCATACGCCGGGCAACTTCCTGATATGCTTCGGCTTCTCCGCCAAGATCACGGCGAAAGCGGTCCTTGTCGAGCTTTTCATTGGTCTCGATATCCCACAGCCGGCAGCCATCCGGGCTGATCTCATCAGCCAAAATGATGCGCGAGAAATCGCCGTCAAAAAGCCGGCCAAATTCGAGTTTAAAATCGACCAATTTTATTCCGATTCCAGCAAACATACCCGCCATGAAGTCATTAATACGGATCGCCATGGCGGAAATATCCTGCATTTCTTCCTGCGTGGCCCAACCAAAACAGGCAATATGCTCTTCTGCGACCAATGGGTCACCCAGGGCGTCGTCCTTGTAGCAATATTCCAACAAGGTATGCGGTAGCGGTGTGCCTTCCTCGATACCCAGGCGCTTGCTCAACGATCCGGCAGCAACGTTGCGGACGATGACTTCGATGGGAACAATTTCTACCTGCTTCACCAATTGCTCGCGCATATTCAGGCGGCGAATGAAATGGCTGGGAATTCCGATAAGACCAAGCAGCGTGAAAATATGCTCGCTCACACGGTTGTTGATCACGCCTTTGCCGTTAATCGTGCCCTTTTTCTCCGCGTTAAAAGCGGTCGCATCATCCTTGAAATACTGAATGATTGTACCAGGTTCTGGTCCTTCATAAAGGATCTTGGCTTTGCCTTCGTAAATTTGGCGACGACGGGACATATCGGGTTCCTACTCACAGGAAGAAGCATCAAAAACCAAGCCCCGACTGTGCGAATCAAGCGGACTCGGACTAATCGGGGCAACGTTTTGTTTCTATAAGCCAAAGCAGTTGGCGGCGCAATCAATCCTCTGCGGGCGCGGCGGGTTCCAGCTTTCGGCCCCAGAAGCTGCGATCTGTACTCTTAAACCGGCGGCGCAGATAAACTGCGAGAGCGAGGAGTAATATCCAGGGCAAAAGAGCGGCGATGAAAGTGACTGCAGCGCCCACTGAATAGCCCAAGGTCGACGCGACGCCGCCAAAGGCTTCGCGGATCGGCCGGGTAAAACCGCCAGATCCCGGAGCGCCGGACTGATAGTTGATCATCACGGTGCTATAGGCGACGCGTCCACGCATTTCTTTCAGCCAACTGCGGGCTTGGTCAATTTCTTCGTTTACGTCGGTAACGGCGCGTTCGGCTTCGACCAGTTCGGCAACTGTGCCTTTGCGAGTGCGCAGCAATTCGGTGAGACGTTGGGATAGTAAGACCCGGCTGCGCAACCGCGCTTCAGTATCGACAATTTTCTTGGACAGGTCTTCACCTTGGATTGAGGACGATATCTGGCTTCCGCCGTTTTGATCTACGGCCTCAGCCAGCTGTTCGCCAAAGACACGCGCTTTGGGGGCTGTGACTTCCAGGTGCAAACGGCCGTTGGCATAGTCGCCTTCGCCGCCGCTGTTGGACATGTTGAGAACGCGGCAGCCATTGGCCGGCATCTTGTTACACAGGGAAATATGCTGTTGTTGCGCCTTTGGAATTTCGGCCGAGGGCAAGCGGAAGCCGTAATCATAGCTATAAGCAATTTGCGGCTGGCTGACGGGGATTTCGGTTGTCGAGGTGCTGCCTTCCGCTGGAGCGGCTAATGCTGCTTGTTTTGCGCCGCCGCTGGCATCCGCCACGGCTCCTTCGGCTTCGGCCATGTCATAATCCGCAGCATTCTGACTGCCATCAGCACAAGCGGCCAGGCTAAAAATCGCTACGCCGGTGCTTAAGGCTGTGAATAAGGTCTTGCGCATGGGTCTCACTCCTCTCCATGTTGGGGTCAGTAGAATTAATGTAACAATATCACATAGTCAACGACAAAGCGTTTATTTTGAACGACGAAACGTTAAGTGGAGGGTATTTTGGCCAAATATGACACGATCGATGAAGTCATGGAAACGCTTTATGATTGTATCTCTGGACCACCGGGCGGGCAGGATTGGGAACGTGACCGCGAAATTTATCATCCCAAAGCGCTGATCAATCGCACGCGGATTGTTGATGGCGAGCCGGTCATCTTTCCCTTCACCTATGATGAATTTGTCGAGGCGACTATCCCGCTGCTCGAGGGTCGCTCGTTCTACGAGATTGAAATTGGCCGCAAGACGGATGTTTTCGGTCAGATCGCCCATGTCTATTCCACCTATGAAGCGCGAGAGACGCCGGAGCATCCGGAGATCCAGTTTCGCGGTGTCAACATGGTGCATCTTTGGAATGATGCACCCAATCGTTCTGGCCGATGGTGGATCATGGCGATGATCTGGGACAATGAACGTGAGGGGGTGGATTTGCCAAAAGAATGGCTCAGCAAATAATCCCACTACACAGCATGAATCCACCCTGCTATCGCTCAATCCATGAGTGATGTAACCGACCCGCCCGAAGCGGCACCCGAAGATGAATTTGACGCCATAGTTGACGCCCCGTTTGATGCGGCCCTGTCCGAGCGTTACCTAATTTATGCGATGTCGACGATTACCGCGCGGTCGCTGCCTGATCTGCGCGATGGCTTGAAACCAGTGCATCGGCGTCTTTTATGGGCGATGCGGCTGCTGAAACTGGACCCGTCGCAAGGCTATAAGAAATGCGCTCGCGTTGTCGGCGATGTGATCGGTAAGTATCACCCGCATGGCGATCAGTCGGTTTATGACGCGATGGTCCGGCTCGCACAGAGTTTTTCGATGCGCTACCCGCTCGTCGATGGGCAGGGGAATTTCGGCAATATCGACGGTGATAATGCGGCGGCCTATCGGTATACCGAAGCGCGTCTGACCCGCACGGCGATTGAGCTGATGCATGGTCTCGACGAAGGCACGGTGGATTTCAAACCCACTTATAACGGCGAAGATGAAGAGCCGGAAATCATGCCCGGTTTGTTTCCCAACCTGCTGGCCAATGGCGCGAGCGGCATTGCAGTGGGCATGGCAACCAGTATCCCGTCACATAATGTGGCCGAGATTATCGATGCCGCTACGTTACTCATCGAAAAACCCAAGGCCGAACATGCCGAGATAATGGAAATTGTCAAAGGACCAGATCTCGCCACTGGTGGCACATTGGTTGACCCGAAATCGGTTATCGATGCGGCCTATGAAAGCGGACGCGGCGCGATGCGCGTGCGGGCCAAGTGGGAAAAAGAAGATGCCGAAGGGCGCGGTGCGTGGCAGGTTGTCGTCACCGAAATTCCTTATCAGGTGCAAAAGGGCAAGTTGATTGAACAGATTGCCCAGATTATCGCCGACAAGAAGCTGCCCATTCTTGCCGACATCCGCGACGAGTCCGACGAACAGATCCGCATTGTGCTGGAACCCAAAAGCCGTGCGGTTGATCCCGAAGACTTGATGAACGCTTTGTTCCGGATGAGCGATCTGGAAAACCGTTTCTCGCTCAACATGAATGTGCTCGACAAGGATCGTACGCCCAAAGTCATGGGCATCACCGAAGTCCTGCAACATTGGATTGTCCATCAGATTGAAGTGCTGGTGCGCCGTTCGCAGCACCGCGTTGACAAGATTGATGCGCGGTTGGAGCTGCTTGAAGGCTATATCATTGCCTATCTCAATCTTGACCGTGTGATCGAGATTATCCGCAATAATGATGAACCCAAACCGATGCTGATGGAGGAGTTTAAGCTTACCGACCGTCAGGCGGAGGCGATCCTCAACATGCGGTTGCGGTCTTTGCGCAAGCTCGAGGAAATGGAGCTGCGGACCGAGCGAGACAAGCTGCTCGAAGAACGCGAAGGGCTTGCGAAACTGATCGACAGTCCAGCACGACAGAAGACCCGACTGAAAAAAGACTTGGCGGCTATGCGCAAGCTTTATGGCGAGGATACAGAACTGGGTGCCCGTCGCACGATGCTGGAAGAAGCCGCGCCAGCTCGAGAAATTTCGCTCGAAGCCTTTATCGAGAAAGAACCGGTTACGGTGATCATGTCGCAGCGCGGCTGGATCAAGGCGATGAAGGGCCACGCCGACCTCAGCGCGCCGGATAGCTTCAAGTTCAAGGAAGGCGACGGCCCGAAATTTGCGTTCCACGCGCAGACGACGGACAAGCTACTGATGTGCTGTGACAATGGCCGTTTCTACACTTTGGGCGCGGATAAATTACCCGGCGCCCGTGGCTTTGGCGAACCCGTCGCTTCGATGGTCGATATGGATCCGGGTGCGGAACCGATTTCGATGATGGTGGCGGATATGAAGGCCAAGTTGCTGATCGCCTCGACTTGGGGACGCGGGTTTGTCACCAATATCGCCGATGTGGTTGCCGAAACCAAAAAAGGGCGTCAGGTCGTGAACCTGAAGGGCGACGCCAGATTGTTAGTAGTGCGTCCGGTTCCCGCTGATGCAGACCATGTCGCCGCGATCGGCGATAACCGCAAACTCGTTGTTTTCGCGCTGTCGGAAATGCCGGAAATGGCCAAGGGGCAGGGCGTTATGTTGCAACGCTATAAAGACGGGGGCTTATCCGATGCAACGGTATTCAAGCTCGAAGAAGGCCTGAGCTGGGCCATGGGTGGTGACACTGGCCGGACTCGCACCGAGCACGATCTTACTATGTGGCGCGTTGCACGCGGCGCGGCTGGACGCTTGCCACCAACGGGTTTCCCAAAGACAGGCAAGTTTGATTGATCATTGGGTGGCGCCAACGTCCGCTATGGGCGCAAAAACGGACGTTAGGATTTGCAACCCAGAGCCTCTCAATCGACAAAGTTATAGACATTCTCACCTCGGCCAGCTTCCATGGCTATTGAATGGAACACGCGTAACGAACTGCCCATACAAGGTAGTGTATCGGCATTGCGGAACGAATAGGCTTTCTCTTTATCCGTACACATAGGTGTGCTGTTACCGGTCCAGTTTTTGTCGGTTTTTGGATCAAACGCCCAAATGCGTACAGAATATTCCATGCCTTTTCCGTCCGGTCCGTCTGGTAAAAATAGGTTTGCACATTTTTTCCGCTTGGCAAAGTAACGCCCCTGAGAGAACCAACCCGCTTCTCCGCCTATGGCGGCTTCTTTCCAATAGGCAAATCCGATCGCAATTTTTTTGGAACCCGTCCGGTTACATAACTTTAGCATAGTCCGCTCGGCATCGCGTGCCTTTTGTGCCCTCTTGATCTCCCGTCTTGCGATAATTGCTGCGGTAAGAGCTGCTGCAATATTGTTTGCTGCTCCTTGAGCCAACTCCGCAGTCGTTGGAGGCGGCGCTGCATAATCCGGCTCTGGATAGTAATCTGGTTCAGGAATATATTCAGTATATATCTCTTCTTCTACAATCGGCCGAACGTAGGCTGGTGGCGATGCCGCCGCAATGCGGGTAGGCAACACCTTTGTTGTATTTCGAACATAGGACAGCTCGGCGCGTGCACCGCCAGTCAAAAAAGCAGAAACACCCTCAACCTTGCCGCTATCATAATTGAAATAGGCCGAAGCGCCACTACCCCCAATCGCAGCAAATGCCACTGTCGCGCCATGGGCATCTCCTCCAAATGCATGGTTATTTTTCTTATACATTCCAACGGTAACGGCAGACCCTGCGCCCAGAGCAATGAACTTAACCCCAAGAGTGTGATATGTCGCAACAGACTGTTTGCCGTTCACATCGAATGCGAAACCATTTTCTCCTTCAAATCCGACACCAAAGGCTCCACCACCACTGGCACCAAAAGTTACAGTTTGATATCCGGCTCGCTTTGCTTCGTTTAAGATGGTCTGCATACAACTGCTGGACATCATCCGCTGCGCAAGTATCGATTGATCAACCCGTTGCCGATTTCGCATCATTGTATCCAGGCTGCATTTTGTCATGGACCGAATGACTATACCCAGTAAATTTCCGCTCTCTTTGACCGTATTTTTGGCCAGATTGACAATATCTGCATCATTTTGAATACATTGATTTTTGATGAAATGTTGAACCAGTCGACCATTGCAAGATGGGATATACGGAGGAGGGCAAGGCTTTTGCCCGAGGCCGCCGCATGTATTAGGTCTCTTCAAAGCCTGCTTGATCGCCTGTCCGGTTTCTGCTGCCCCATCTTTGACCGTATTGACGATGTCGTTATCCTTGCGGATGCAAACACCTTTGATGAAATCTAACACCAAACGGCCATTACATTTGGTCGGGAAACACGCTTTTTGACCTTCACCACCGCAGCTTTGTGCATAGGCTTCCGAAGACAGCGGACCGATAGAAATCGGTACCATCAACGCGCCTGTTGCTGCGAAAATGAACAAGAATGAGCCGACCCATTTTGTGATATGAAGCCTGGGAGTATGGAAGATTGATAAAGCAGGGTTTTGCATAGGTTTATCTTTCGAAAATTGGGGCAAACCGATGATAATCGTGCCGGAGGTTGGTGCACCGCTAGATATTTTTAGAGGTGCACCAGCAATGGTCGGCGTCATCTTTTAGTGAGGTTGGTCCGGATGTTGCGGCTGTCCCGACTTTCCCAAAGCAAATTGCCATTGGGTAAAACGGTATAGACACCTTTGCCCCCTGTATCTTTGAATTCACTATTACTGATCCGTTTATAGGTGACTGCTTTTCCGGTCTTTCCTTTACGGATGGGCGTGACCGTAGCTGTGTTGCCATCGGTCATTCGAAACTTATTGATGTTTTTACGGTTGTTTGAGAATCGAAATTCGCCTTCGAGGTTGTATTTGTCTGTATCGCCAGCGATTTGACCCGTTCTCACAAGAGTTATTTTGGTCGCGCCCCTTTTCCAGACCATCGCACCCGAATTCGTGAACGAATATGTTGCGCGGTTCTTTTTAAAAAGGCCCGCTTCCCGCCAAACGCCGTCTTTGACTTTTTGGTAGATAACTGGTTTCAGCTTTTTGCCTCTGCGAATTGGGAAAACCTCAAGTCCTCCAAATACATCCATCTTAAACTCATTGATGAGAGATGCGTTGTTCGTTGCTTGATAGATACCATTGACCCGTTTTGCCGTAACCTGCGCGTGCGCTTCAGGTGCAGTCGCGATGGCAGATAGGCCAACCACAGGAATCGATAGTGCCAAGGCTGCCACGATCTTGATCGTTGACCGTCGAGATTTGTTAGAAGAATATGTCATTGAATTTCCTTTCCTTAAATTCGGCAGCTTACGTTCTGCCTCGGAAACGGAATTAGGATATGGCAATGTAAACTGTCATGAGGGCGATCCCCTATTTGGGGTGACGGACGGAACTACACGGTGAAGCGCGCTTTTATGGAATGAGGGACTTTCCTCATTCAGAAAGTGTTGATTATCTGATAGTCATTTCACATGACGATGGGATCACAGCTGCTGGGACTGATCAAGAATGCCTTCTTTCAACGCATAGGCGATAAGCTGTGCGATCGAATGAACATCGAGCTTAGACATCATGTTGGTTCTATGGTTATCGACCGTTTTGGCACTGACCGAGAGTCGCTCTGCAATTTCGCCATTGTTAAGCCCTTCGGCTATCAAATGGAGAACCTGACGCTCGCGGGAAGTCAACGACGGTATTTTGGATTCCTGTTCCAAAATAGACAATACCGATTTCGAGACATAAGCGCCGCCATTCAGAATCAGTTCAAAACCGCGGCGCATTTCATCAGGCTTGCAGGATTTCAAAAACAATCCGTCAACATCCGCAGCAATCCAGTCGGCCAAATGGCCTTTTGCAGTAAAGCCTGTAACAACTATGATACGGGTCTCAGGGCTCCATCTGCGAACTTCGACAAAGACTTCCATCCCACGCGCCAGGGGCATTGCGGCATCCAAGGTAAGCAAAGCCGGTTTCTTTTCTTTGGCAAGCGAAATGGCTTCCAACCCGTTTTCCGCCTCACCAACTATTTCGACTTCACCAATCGACTCCAGAATCGCCCGCAGACCGTCACGCACAACAGCATGATCATCTGCGATAACGGCATGATATGGGCCAAACGGCAATGACAATTTTAAGTCCCCTGACTACAGCCAAAATCATATCAATCTCGATAAGCCTTGTCTTGTTTTTTATTATCGGCGTTGCCCCAACGACGGCGCAAAAACTGAACCTAACAGCCGTCAATAATGACGTGAATATTGTTGAGCATTTGGTGATCGTCGAAGACGGGAATTTCGATGTTTATGATGTTGCTGCCAGAAAACAAGCTGAGCAAAAAGCGCTCGGTATTCCGATCGCGGATCAAATCATACCAGAAGCAACGGCTGATGGTGACTGGGCTTATATCCGAATAGAAAATGCAACCAATCAACCGATCGCGCGAGTCTTAGATACAGAACATTTTATCAATAAAGATTATGTCATCTATTTGGAACAAACTGACGAGTTGAAACTAGTTTTGGACGCTGAGTTGCCTGCCCAAGCGATCGAAGATCGTGTCAGGCCCGAGCTTGTTCTGGCATCCAATCCTATCAATATCTTACCGCAAGGCGAGATTGGATTATGGGTTCATTTTAAGACAGGAGACAATGCGGGACTTGTGCCAATATATCTCCGTGCAGAGGCAGTTTTGACTGAGCATCGCACAAAGAACTCCAATATCAATTCGATCTTTTACGGGATCAGCTTTACGCTCTTGATTTTTCTCGCGCTTCTTTCTTTCCTGCTCAATTCTAGACCCGCTCGATATTATCTTGTCTTCCTGATCGGCACTATCGCTTTGAATATGCAGCAAGATGGATATTTTAGCCTGTTCTTCTATGCAGGAGACCCAAGTTCCAATACCTTCATTCGTCTGTTCTGGCAGGTGATCATGGTCCTTTCTTATCAGTTTTTTATGATTTCATTTTTGGATGTCAGGCATCGTTTCCCAAGATTTTTCGTCCTCACAACTATCTTCATTGCGTTCGTTCTGACTTTTTTCGCAGTATATCCAATTTGGGGTACAACCGAAATTTACAGATACGGGATTAATGCATTGGCTTTGATGTTCACCGCAATCAGCATCGGCGCGGCCTACCTAGCCTTCAAATCCCGCCCAAACGGTTCCGGTTTTTTCATATTGGGTATCGTGATCTTCATCAGTTACCTGACGTATAGCGTCGCGAACAATTTTCTGTGGCAATATAGCTATGTTTTTGAAGTAATTCGAAACGTAAAAATTTTGCAACTGCTCGATGCCTCTGTGTTTACTGCGGCCATGTTAAGCCAGACATTTGGGCTTCGCAAACAACGTGATAAAGCTCTCCAAAGTGAATTGGCTACAGCTCAAGAAAATCTTGAAATCGCCCAGTCTCTATTAGCAGCCAATAAAGACCGCGACCGCGCCAAAGCTTTGGCAGAACGACACCAAAACAAACTGGCGGACGTGAGTCATGATATGCGCCAGCCGCTGACCAGTTTGCAACTGGCACTGGAACAGGCTGACAAATCTTCTCCGGAGTTAAAGGAAAAACTCGAAGCAGGTCTCAGTTATCTGAACAGCGTGTTGGGCAACACATTAGATGAGATTCATCCTTCAAAACACAGAGAGGATGATGTGGAGACCAAAACTGATCATGTGCCGTTACAAATAGTTTTTGATAACCTGAACCGAATGTTTGGTTCAGAGGCCAAAGAAAAGGGATTGAAACTACACTTTGACAAATCAGCACTTGTTGTTGAAGCCGATGCGATTGAGCTAATCCGTATGCTTTCTAACTTGGTTTCAAATGCCATCAAATATACGGACAGTGGCGACGTCAAAGTCTCATGCTCCAATCGGGGAGAAACTGTTTCTATTGCTGTGAAAGATACGGGCAACGGAATGACGGAACAGGATTTGGCGCACGCTATGAAACGACACCAGCGCGGAACGAACGATGTCGATGGAAAAGGACTGGGTCTAAACATAGTATCGACCATCGCCCAGCGATCGGGATTGATGTTTGAAGCCCAAAGCAAAATCAGCAAAGGGTCGGTTTTCACCATAAGCGAAATTCCCAAAGCCAGCGGCTAATCTGTCGATCAGAAAATTTCCGCTTTCGGGATGAAGCTGCCACGAAGCTGATGTCCGCGGCAGGTTATTTAAATGTTTCGCGGGGCGTTTCTTTATATTCCTGACGATAAAGTCTGGCAAAATGGCTGGCGCTTGAGAAGCCTGAGGCATCGGCAATTTCCGAGACGGTCTCAAACTGGCGGATTGCGATCAGGTCGCGGGCATAGCTTAACCGTATCGAGCGGATGAAGGCTGCCGGTGTCAGACCTTGTGATTTTTTGAGCCGGCGTCCCAGCGTTTTTTCCGTTACCCCCAATGTCGAGGCTAGCGTACCTGCGCCAAAGCCTCTCTGGTTCACATTCTCGATAACCGATTGGGTGGCCCGTTCCAGAAAACCTTGTTCTGCTGGAGCGGTCAGTTTTTTGTCGAGGTCGTTCGCCAAAAGGCCATCGAGCGCAGCGTCTTTTGCTTCCAGAACTTTCTCCGCCTGCCCGCTGTGGCTCGCTGACATATCGATTTGATCACGCAGTTTGATCGCTTCGGTAACGGCGGCGTTTCTTTGTCTTTGCATGGCATTGATCATAATCGAAATGGCGATCATCATGAATGTCGCTTCCACGATCGTCGAACTGGTATAGCTCAGCGTAATCGGTCGCATCATGATCAGGTCAAAGGCCGAATTGGTTTCCGTGATCGGGACGGGGAATTTGAAAAAATAGAGCGATGAGAACAGACCGATGCTCAGCGCGACCAAAGACGTGAATACCGGGACAGCCTGTTTCACCCCAGCAAGCATTTTGCGTCCTGCGACATAAAGCAGAACAAACGGGTTGATGATGAACAGGATCGCAACCGGAGTGCCCCAACCCAACGGGTCGATCATCGCCCATATCGTCGCGATCACGCCAATACCGGTGAGCCAATGAAACACGGCCTGTTTTCTTTTCTGGGGGTCGATGTCGATGGTCAACAGGATCCGGCAATATTGTATATTGGCGATCATCACCAAACCAGACGCCAATTCGATCAACGGCTTCCACTGCTGCGTCGAAATGGTCGAACCGAACAAGACGTGCGGCCACCCGTCAAACAGGAAAGTCATGAAGAACAAGCTAATCAGATGGGCGGCATAAAATTGATAGAAACGGGAATGAACATGCCGGAACAGGATCAGGCTGAATAGGGTCATGATGACACAGAAGCCAAGCATAACGGCGGATATGGCAGAAAATCCGCTTGACCAGTCGGATAGCAGATTGACCGATCCGATGACGGGCGTGACGGATGGTGAATAGGTGCCCGAAACACGGACATAGTAAATTTCTTCCTGGCCCGGTTCGATCCGGAAAGAGACAGACGTTTGTAGCCTGTTGTGGTCGCTTTGCGCTGCCGCGATGGTGCGACCGTCTTGTGCTACCTGCACAAGCGTGCCGCCTTGCAGCTGAAACAAGGTCAAATCATCCACTACCGTTTCCATGAAGGATATGCCCCACATTTGTGCTTCCGCATGCGGGTTTCGGGCAATGAATTTCAGCCACAAGGCCCCTGGGGCTCGCGCTATATCAAATTGCTCTTGGCAAGGCGCAAAGGCAAAATCCCGGCTGGCTATGCTGCCCGCACCGACCATTCCCTCTGAATCGAGAAAATAGCTGGCGGCGAGCGGCTTCGATTGGCCGCCAGGTAAATCTGCGAGGATGTTGATAGCAGCACCGTCTTCGCCGCCACCAATACAGCTCTCGTCGCCAACTTGCGCGAAAGCTGCTTGAGACACGACAAGACTGCACAGCACCAGTGTCAGCCATAAGAACACTCTCGCTAACATGATTCTCATCACCGTGAAGCCTTAAGAACCGACTTAAGCATTGCATTACGAGCGAGCCATTCAGCCATGACTAGCATATTTCGGACAAATTTGGATATGTTTCGGACAATCTGGCCATGACCCCTTTTTTTCTTACCGTTACGGCTGTTTACACCATTTCAGAAACGGATGGGAACCGCAATGCTGCAGCATGGGGCAGTAACGGGTCGGCTGTGCCTGTGCCTGCAGATACCATTGCAGACCATCTGTTTTCTGGTTGGCCTAAGGGCGGATCAACCGGTTTGGTTGGCGGGGACGAAGACCGTTTGATTATTTGATCATGCGGGCAGCGTTTTAGCAACAATCTGATGCCACCTGCGACCCCGCCGACGCAGGTGAAAAGCGTCTTCACCAACTGGGTGCAGGCAGGGTACCCCCCCGGAGCCCTGTCTGCACCTGACCAATCTGCCTGCCACGACGCCGAGCAAATTTTCAGACTCTACATTAGGGAACAAATATAATGAACGTATCATCCACTACCGTCCGTCGTAGCCTTCTTTTGGCCACCAGCGTCGCGGCACTAGTTGCCGCCAACCCTGCTTCGGCAGAAACATGTCTGCTTGACCGTGACAATAATGGCGAGGTCGATCCCGGCACGGATAATGATGGCGGCGCCAATGCCGAAGGAAATGACGAACAGCTGGCTTGCGGCGTTGGAGCGGTTGCGACCGGCGACCAAAGCACTGCCTTCGGCCATAATAGCAAAGCGGCCGGCATCGCCGCTACGGCCATCGGTCAAGACAGCGACGCAAGCGGCCTCTTCTCCACTTCAATCGGAAAGGCAAGTGAAGCAACAGCCGGTCTTGCAACGGCGTATGGATCTAACAGCAAGGCCCAAGATGAGGGAAGCACTGCGATAGGTTCTGCCAGCCAAGCTAGCGGGAACAGCAGCACTGCAATCGGCGTAAACAGCCAAGCCAGTGAAAATGGCGCCTCTGCAATAGGCGGGTTAGCTGAAGCGACCGGTAATCAAAGTATCGCCATTGGTAATGCCAGTAAGGCGACCGCTGGTTCTGCAATCGCAATCGGAGGTTCAGCTCTTGCAAACGCGGGCTCAGCCACCGCAATCGGAGGTTCAGCTCTTGCGAGTTCGTCTGACAGCACCGCAGTTGGTACCTACAGTCAGGCCAACGGGCGCCTTAGCATCGCCTTGGGCGCGAGAACTGAAGCCAACGCGCGAGGCGGGATTGCGATCGGGAGCTATGGCTCTAGCGGCACTTTCATTGGCGCGCTCGTCTCCGGGATAGATGCCGTTGCAATAGGCACGGAGGCCTTGGCGAGCGCACGCGATTCGGTCGCTCTGGGCGCAACATCTGTGGCTGATCGCGAAAACACCATTTCAGTCGGTGCAAGAGGTGCAGAACGCCAGATCGTCAATGTCGCAGCAGGGACCCAGGATACCGATGCGGTGAACAAGGCACAGCTTGATGCGGCAATGCTCGGGAGCTCTTCTGCCGGCACCGGCCTCAATAGCATCGCTCTCGGAGCGGAAAGTGAAGGGTCCGGCGAATATTCTATCGCAATTGGCGAAGATGCTGAGGATGCAGACACTGATGGCGCGATTGCCTCAGCAAACGGGGCGATTGCCATCGGCAATGATGCGGTCGCAAGCGCAAATGAAGCGAGCGCATTCGGGTTCAGAAGTGAGGCAAGCGGCGACGGCAGCACAGCCATCGGTGCAGACAGCCAAGCCACCGGTGAGCTGTCGATTGCCATCGGCGCGGACGGCAATGACGATGATGCCCTAGGCGCGGTTGCCTCCGGAGAAGACAGCATCGCTATCGGAAATGACGCACTCGCTTCCGGTGAAGGTGCTAGTGCGTTTGGAGGTTATAGCATAGCCAGCGAATGGCGCAGTACAGCCATCGGACGTCGCAGCGAGGCTGCTGGTGAAGGTAGCACCGCAACGGGCTATGGTAGCGAGGCTCTTAGTACAGGCAGTACTGCGATCGGATATTTCAGCGACGCTGTTGGTGCATATAGTACTGCGGTCGGGACACATAGCAACGCTGATGGTAATGCCAGCATCGCCATCGGGCTTTTGAGTGAGGCCGACGGCGCCGCAAGCATCGCCATTGGTTCGGATAACGACGGGAATGAATTGGGAGCGATTGCATCCGCTGACGGCGCTGTAGCGATCGGTGGTGACGCCCAGGCGACCAGCGAGCGGGCGGTGGCGATCGGATTGGGCGCTATTGCATCAGGCTCAACGGCGATTGGCGGCGGCGCTCAGGCCACTGGTGCGGGTTCGGTCGCGGTCGGCATCGAAGCGCAAGCGACCGGAGATAACTCGATCGCAATTGGCGAAGATGCCGTGGATAGTTCGACTCAATCGGACGATGACACTCTAGGTGCAATTGCTTCCGGGGAAAACAGCATTGCGCTCGGCAATGACGCAGAGGCCAGCGGTAACAGCGGTATTGCCATCGGGCGTTCCAGCGAGGCTCTCGATGAGCGCAGCATAGCAATCGGGCGTTCCAGTGAGGCTACTGGCTTTCACGGCATCGCGATTGGTGCCGGTAGCGAAGCTTCTGGCCTTTACGGCACCGCGATTGGTTCCGGTAGCGGCGCTGAAGGCGAGGGCAGCACAGCTATTGGTCTCTTTAGCGACGCTTTAGGCGATTCCAGCACCGCGATTGGCGGAGGGGACGCTATTGGTGATTTTAGTATCGCGGCTGGGCGGAGAAGCGACGCTAGCGGAATTAGCAGTATCGCGATCGGCTATGATAGCGAGGCCACCGGCGTCGGTAGCATCGCAAATGGCGAAGAAGCTAAAGCGAACGGTGACCAGTCGATTGCCATTGGCGCGGACGGTGATGATGCGGATATTGACGGCGCAATCGCCTCCGCCATTGGAGCGATCGCCATAGGTAGTGACGCACAGGCAACTGCGGCCAACTCCATCGCGTTGGGCGCTGGGTCGATCGCTGATCGTGCGGGCACCCTGTCAGTCGGCGCAGTGGGGGCGGAGCGGCAGATCGCAAATGTCGCAGCGGGCACGCTGGATACCGATGCGGTCAACCTCGCACAGCTGAACGTTTCCCTCGCGGTGGTGGGCGCCAGCGGCTGTCGCAACAATCCCGGTCCTGACGGCATCCCCGGCACCGCCGACGATCCTGCCGACACGCTGGAATGCGGTGACGGGGCAATGGCCTCGGCGGCTGGCAGCACCGCCATCGGGGACAATAGCGAGGCAAGCGGGGAAGGAGCGAGCGCGGTTGGTAACAGCGCACAAGCTTCGGGCGATGATGCCATCGCCTTTGGAACAAGGGCAAGCGCTACCGGTGAAGACAGCACCGCAATCGGTACAAGGAGTGAGGCCAGCGGTGAAAGAAGCATCGCCATGGGCCGCGCCAGTAGGGCCAGCGGTATAGAGAGCATCGCCATAGGCGCATCCAGTGAGGCCAGCGTTGAAGAGGGCATCGCCATTGGCACATTCAGTGACGCCAGCGGTGAAGAGGGCATCGCCCTTGGCTCCTTCAGTGAGGCCAGCGGTGTAGAGGGCATCGCCATTGGTTCGTTCAGTGACGCCATCGGTGACAACAGTGCGGCCATCGGGTCTTCTAGTAATGCCACCGGTAACCGCAGCACGGCCATCGGGTCTTTCAGTGATGCCGCCGGTGACCGCAGCACCGCACTTGGAAATAGCAGCAGCGCAGCCGGTTTAAACAGCACGGCCATCGGTGTAAACTCAGATGCCACCGGTGACCAATCTATAGCGATCGGCAGCGATGGCGGGGACGATGATACTCTTGGTGCAGTTGCTTCCGGCGGGGATGCGGTAGCCCTCGGCAATGATGCACAGGCAACTGCGTTTAACTCCATCGCATTGGGCGCCGGTTCTGTTGCTGATCGTGAGGACAGCCTGTCGGTTGGCGCGGTGGGCGCAGAGCGACAGATCGCAAATGTCGCAGCGGGCACCGAAGATACCGATGCGGTCAACCTTGCGCAGCTCAACGCCTCCATCACGACGGTCAGTGCCAGCGGCTGTCGCAACAATCCCGGTCCTGACGGCATCCCCGGCAATGCCGACGATCCTGCCGACACGCTTGAATGCGGTGACGGGGCCATGGCCTCGGCGGCTGGCAGCACCGCCATCGGGGACAATAGCGAAGCAAGCGGCGAAGGAGCGAGCGCGGTTGGTAACAGCGCGCGGGCTTCGGGTGACAATGCCAGCGCCTTCGGAACAAGGGCAAGCGCTACCGGTGACGACAGCATCGCCATTGGCACGCTCAGTACGGCCAGTGGTCTCCGGGCGACAGCCAATGGCTATCTCAGCAGCGCCTCCGGTGAAAGCAGCACAGCCACCGGTGCCCGGAGCCAAGCCTCGGGCAATTTCAGCACGGCAACAGGTAGCTTCAGTGAGGCCAGCGGCGATGCCAGTACCGCCACCGGTTATGACAGCGTAGCGAGCGGCCTTTTTGGTACATCGATGGGTTCCGGGAGTATAGCATCGGGCAGGCAGACTATTGCCGTCGGTGCCGGAAGCAGGGCGGAGGCCAATGGCGCGATTGCGATCGGGGGTGATGGCGATGATATGGATTCTGACGGTGCTGTGGCGTCGGGTGAAAATGCCATTGCGATAGGCATTGATGTACAAGCGACAGCGGACAATGCGGTGGCGCTCGGCGCAAATTCTGTGGCCGACCGTGCTGATACGGTTTCGGTCGGTTCCACTGGCGCAGAACGGCAGATCGTAAATGTTGCGGCGGGAACTGAAAATACCGATGCGGTCAATGTCGGGCAGCTGACTATGGTTGCAGACGCCGCTGCCAATGCGCAGGGTACAGCAGATATGGCACTGGCCAATGCGGCCACGGCCCAAACCCGTGCGGATGAGGCTTTTGCCAATGCCGCTACCGCACAAACCACAGCCGATACGGCACGCGCCGAAGCGCGGGCGGCGCAGTTGGCGGCAGATCAGGCGGGCGCGGGGGTCGTAGAGGCACAGGCGAAGGCAGACGAGGCTTTTGAAAATGCCGTCAAGGCACAGGCCAGTGCCGATACTGCACGGAGCGAGGCGATGCAGGCGCAGACCGATGCCAATCGCGCGCTGGCTCAGGCCGAGGTCAATGGTGCCGAACTAGCCTATTTCGACAGCAACAGCACTGGCCCGGGCGCCAGCGCCACTGGTCAGGACGCCTTGGCCATCGGCACGGGCAGCGAGGCGAGTGGCGAAGAGTCGGTGGCCATAGGCACGAGGGCGCAGGCGATAAATGGCAAGGCTGTCTCCATTGGCTCCAATAATATCGCCTCTGGCAATGGTGCGGTCGCTATCGGCGATCCCAATTTCGCAACCGGCACCGGCGCTGTGGCATTGGGCGCAGACAATCGCGCAACGGGAACAGGCGCGGTTGCCATTGGCAATCTCAATATCGCTAATGGCAATGGCGCCATCGCTTTAGGAAACGGCGCTTCGGCTATCGGCAATGGCGCCGTTGCCATCGGCCCGGGCGCTGTTGCCGACCGCGACAATCTAATCACGCTGGGCGGTGAAAACGCAACAGTGCGTGTTTCCTCGATCACCTCAATAGCCAGTCAGGCAGCTCAAGAGGGCGCGCTGAGCCTCGTCACTACCGATGCCGCGGGTAATCTGGGCGCGACCCGTCTCGACGTTGGCGGGCTCGTTAATCTCGGCGGACGGGTTACGGGGCTGGAAGGTCAAGTCACCGCGCTGTTTGATCTCGCGGCGATGGAGCGGCGCGAAACCAACCGGGGCATCGCAGCTGCCGTTGCTCTGACGACAGCACCTTTGCCTTCAACGCCCGGCAAAACCAGCTACACAGCCAATGGGTCTGTTTACCGCGGTGAGGTAGCCATTGGCTTCTCGGTTGCTCATCGCCTGGATACGGACAATCCGTTTGCATTGACTGGCGGCGTATCATTTGCGGGTGGCAAGAATACTGCCGCACGCTTTGGCATAGCGGGAGAATTCTAGCCTTGAGCCAGAGACATTTTCGTACCTCCTGCAGGCAATTGGATAGCGTCCGTTTGTTGACGATGAGACGCTATCCAATCTGCAAGGGAGTTTATGCCTTGTTCTTGGCGCCGGTGTATGATGTCGATAATGGTGATGCCATTGATATCGAGATCAATGGTTCCATCGGTCTTATCGGCAAAGACGCGTTGATCCGCAAGTTGGAGCATCGCCCTGACGCTGTTGTATGTGTTCAATGCTGAAGCGAACGAAGTCGGCCAAGGTCACAATTAAGCCTCGTACGGTGGAAAAATTCCATATTCGCACAAGGGTTTTGATAATCTTTGGAAGTTCACTGGTTCTTTGGGCCGGTCTTATGGTCTCGGGCATATTGTTTTTCCGCTGAACGGTCTTCGACTATGTGGAGCGAAGCAGCCGGACAAATTTTTGGAAAGATCAGTTATCATGAATCTTACGGGCTGTCTGAACCAGTTAAATCATCACACAAGACACGGTCAGAAAGCAGGCCCCAACCACGATGGTCGATATGTACGCTTGCCGCCGTCAAAATACTTCAAAGCTAATGTCTGCTTTCGGGATATTGCGGACGCAAGGCTAGTGTCTGCTTTGGGCGCAAAAGCGGACGCTACTCCTGCATTAAAAACTACGAATATGGGATTCTCATTTCCGCCATTGCTGTCGATCTGATTTGCACTATGTTACAGAGCCTTAAATATCGTTGGGGGCTGCGATGGAACATAGACAGAAAGAGGGGTTGGTGCACAGGGCAAAACCCTCGTTGCGCGCGTCGCTGTTTGGTGGTTTCCAGTTATTTGCGCCTGATGGCACTGCAATCGCGATTACCAATCGCCGAGCGCGCGCTATTCTCGCCATGCTTTGTCTTGCGCCAGGTGAAACACTTGATCGCAACTATCTCAGCAAGTTGCTCTGGCCCGGTAGATTTGAAGCCCAGGCGCGCGCCAGTTTGCGGCAATGCCTTTTGAACATTGGGAAATTATTCCAGTCCATGGACTGTGATCTTCTGGAGATCAGTCGAGCCAGCGTCGGTCTGAAAGCTTTTGCAGTCCGAACTGATCTTGGTGAACTGGAAAGTGCCCTTGCCAATGAAGATTATGCTGCAGCAAGTGAGTTACTGATTTCCATTGGTGCAAAACCATTGCTTGACCAGATAAATTTTGATGAAGCATTTGACGATTGGCTGAGGCTTCGTCGCCATGAAACCGAACAACGATTGCAAGTCGGAGTAGCGACGGCATTATCCGCGTTGAAGAAAAGTGATAACCTGGCAGATCACGCGCGTCTGCTTAACGCCTGGTCACTACGATCTCCCGACTCCAATCCGATATTCAACCGCAAGCAGGGCAAAGTACGAATTGCCGTTCTCCCGTTCAAATCTATCGCAGAGCCCGATGATCAGGGTTTCTTCGCAGATGGTATCGTCGATGAATTGATCACGACTTTTGGTCAGGTGCCTCAACTTCTCGTTGCAGGCCGAACTTCCTCCTTCCAGTTTAAAAACACGGATAAGAACCCATCGGACATCGCCAGCGCGCTAAATGTTTCCTATCTTCTAGAAGGTTCTGTTCAAAGGAAGGGAGAGCAAGTTCGCATTGATGTTGGTTTGATTGATGCTGAAACCGGTTTTGAATCATGGTCCTATAGCTATGATGGCACCCTCGATGACATTTTTGCGGCAAGGGCCGATGTCGCACAAGCGGTCACAAACGGGTTGAGTGAAGCGCTCAATCTGCAAGAACATCAGCCTAAAACCCGAACCCTGACAACCAACAGGGAAGCTTATGGGCTCTATTTGCAAGGCCGGGCCCTGACCATCAGGGCCATTGGCGACGGAGTGTTGCCTGCGGCTATTGAATTGCTCGAAAAAGCTTTGGCACTTGACCCCGAATTTGCTGAATGCTGGACGGCACTGGCCGAAGCAGAGATTAATGTTACGGTTTTCTCGCCATGTTTGGATCGGTTGGAGCGCTGTAAAAAGGCAGCTGGCTATGCGAATAAAGCGCTCAAACTATCGCCGCAGCAGGCCCATGCCCGTATTGTCCTTGCCTTTTACGCTTGGACGCAAAATGATATTGTCGGTGCGCTTGACTTGGCGTTTGAGGCTTATCTGCTGGAACCCAATAATCCGGATGTGTTAAACCGTGTCGGTTCCTTTCTGCTCTATTGTGGGCGTTGCCGGGACGCCTTGCCATATATCGAAGCCAGCATAGATCAGGACCCGGTCAATGGCCGTAGCTACGCTATCCTTTGTGGGGTGCATCTTAACCTTGGGAATATTGATGTTGCCATTGATGCGGGACAGCGGATGGTCGATCTTGGTTTTCCATCTTTGTGGCTGGCGGCGGCAACGGCTATTGCAGGCGACAATGAACGCGCGGTGGAAACATATCAGCTGACAAAGAAGTTGATGAATACCGTAATTTACCCGCCGGCCGGCAGTGCTCCGATGGATCCCGAGGCGATGGATGCTTATTGGCTGATGGCTGCGAAGGGACTTTGGAGCGGGGAAGACCAGGACCGCAAAAACTATTGCATGGTGCTGGAGATGCTTCACGCGACACTGCACGATCCCTGTGATTCGACTATCGTTCTCCCCGCGATTTGGATGGGTGAGGCGCAGATGGTCTTCAAAACCCTCGGCAAGCAGATAACAACCGCCAATTTCTTCGCCTTCATGTCGCTCTGGACCAATGCAGAACCGATTAATCAGGTGCGCTTGCATCCTGACTTCATGGATTTTGCCCAGCGCATCGGCATGGTCGCCGCTTGGGAAAAATATGGTTGGCCGGACCTACTCCCCAAGCCTTCCACCATGAAATAGAGCATTATTGACGCTTTTTTGACGGTAGCGCAGTTGACGTAAATTTACATTTGCGTGCATCAATAGCGCATTGAAATTGCAGACAAGTTTGATCGTTCAGGTCGGTTCAAAAAATCTCTTTGGCCGCCAGCAGGAGAGCTTTGCCTGCTATATGCTGGGGGGAATGAAATGGAGCAAGCTGCTAGGCTGCCGGTACGGCTGGCCCTTCCCTCGCTTTCTGACAGCAAGCCGGCGCGTCTCATCGTTGTGGCGATCCTCTATTTCATGCAAGGCGTGCCAGTAGGACTGACGACTGTGGGCATAGCGGCGTGGCTCGCAGCCAAAGGCGCAACGCCGGTTGAGGTGGGCGTATTTATCGGGACAGCTATGCTGCCTTGGTCATTGAAGTTGGTCAACGGCCTGTTGATGGATCGCTTTACCTTCAAACCAATGGGCCGCCGCCGGGTCTGGATCATCTCCGCGCAAGCCATGATGGCGATTGTCCTGCTAGTCATGGCAATAGATGCGCCGACGGTTGGTCAGATCGGGCTGTTGTCGGCATATTGTTTTGCGCTCAATCTTTGTGCAACCTTCAACGATGTGGCGGTCGACGGGATGGTTGTCGACATTGTTCCGGAAAACGAACGCACAATTGTCAATGGCCTGATGTACGCATCCCAATCAATGGGAATAGCCGGGGCCAGCTTCATAGCCGGACAATTGCTTGTGTCGGGCGATATCGCGACGACAGCGCTGACCTTTGCCGCTTTTGTTGCAATCGTCTCATCCGTGGTGGTGATCATTCGGGAGCGCCCCGGTGAGCGGTTGTTGCCATGGAGTAAAGGCTCGGCTTCCCGCGAATGCGAAGAACGGCAGCACAGCGCTTGGCTTCCGATCATCGTCGGCTTGATCCGATCAATTGCGACGCCGCTTACGTTGCTGTTCCTTCTATCTATGACCTTAGTGCAGGTGACTTGGTCATTTGTAGATGCGGTCAGTCCGACGCTGACCATCCAACAGCTAGGTTGGGGTAGCGATCAATATTCGAGCTTTTCGGCGATTGTTAGCTTGGTCGCCGCCCTTGCGGTAGGCGTTTTATCCCCGCTGATTGTGCGCGTCACCGGCTTACGTAAAGCCATTATCGTTTTATTTCTCCTTCTCGGTCTCAGTGCAGCAATTGGCGGTGCGACTTTCGATAGTTGGGACGGCGACAGAATCTTCATCACAATTTTCATGATCCAATATGTTTTAGCCCTTCTGCTGATGATCCTGATGATCGTTTGGGCCATGCGCATTTGCAGCCCGGCCGTGGCCGCCAGCCAATTTGCCCTGTTCATGGCTGTTCCGAATCTAGGCCGGGCAGTGATGTCCGGCAATTCCGGCTGGCTCGTTGAGAGCGGCGGCTATGCCACAACCTATTACGCGGTCGCCGCAATCACGCTGGTCGGCTTTGCACTCTGCTTAATGGCCAAAGTGGGAAAATCTGAGGCGGTGCCCGTCACGGCGCTGCCCCATAAAAGTTCAACAACCAAGGAGACGTAAAATGAAAATGATTAAAGAAATAAAGATGGCTGCCGCTGCTATGATGGTGACCCTGCCAATGGCATTGCCCACTGTGGTACAAGCCCAGGAATTCCCGCTGGTCGCCGGTGAGTATTCAAACGTTAGCGGTATTTACATCAAAGACGGCGGGGCGTATAAATATGCCAATCATCTTGCTGGCGATTGGACCAAAGTTCAGGAATTTGCCAAGTCAAAAGGCTGGATCAGCGACTATAAAATACTCATCAACGAGAACCAGCGTGATGGCGAACCGACGCTTTATCTGATGACGACCTTTGCCAGTATTCCGAATGCAGCAGAATCAGAACGGCGCAATAAAGAATATGATGCCTTTATGAAGTCATCTGCCGAGCAGCAGATAACAGAATCCGGCAACCGCGCTGAATATCGTACCGTGAAAAGCAGCATGCTTTTGCGCGAATATACACCTCGATAGGCCGCCCTTAGGTCTTTCGAAGATTTCGCGAAAGTGATGCGTCCGGCGGATGGAATTGCGACCCTCTATCCGCCGGTTTTCGCACGCCATGGAGAAGCAACGTTAATGATCGATACAATTGTCTCTCAAGACAAACTCCAGTAGCGTCGCTGCCTCCCTGAATAACTCTAATGTCCGCTTTCGGGATAAAGCGGACCTTATTATTACGGCACGGG
This sequence comes from uncultured Sphingomonadaceae bacterium, assembly GCA_947501695.1. Taxonomy (GTDB): domain Bacteria; phylum Pseudomonadota; class Alphaproteobacteria; order Sphingomonadales; family Sphingomonadaceae; genus Parasphingorhabdus. The sequence continues at coordinate 77,101 of CANMWO010000004.1, read as the reverse complement.
TAGCAGCGGGGAGTTGTGATGTGCTGCGCTAAGGCATCGATCAGGATAGCGATTGCGCGGAGCTGAACGACGAGATCCGGGGGGCATAAGACCGCCTTTGAGGAATGGAGCGAGCGCTTCAATGCGGACATAACAAGAGCTTGGGACCGCGACCGGACTAATGTGATAGCGTAAGAAAATATTGACGTGCCCGAACTGGAATGAGCACAATCCACAACTTGAGGCGATATTCGTCGAGTCGTCAGCCTTTACAACCGGCGCCCTTTCCAAACAACGCGACCAATAATATTGACATCTTGTGGCGCGATATCGTCCCAATTGGGATAACGCTCGTTGTCACTACGGATCGAAAATTTCCCCGATGGACGCAGGGCCAGGCGTTTGACCAACAGGACGTCATCCATGCGGAGGACATAGATGCCGTCGCGCAAGGGCCGTTCAGCGGCGCTGTGATCGACCATGATGTCGTCGCCATCGCAAAGCGTCGGATCCATTGAATCACCATCGACCGAGATTAGCGATAATTTGTCTGGATCCGTGCCTATTTGCTTCAGCCATTTGACACCAAAAGCCATGCTATCTTGTGCTGCCTCATCGTCCGCTAGCGATCCAGGGCCGGCTGATGCGCCGAGCTGTAGCTGTTTGATTCGCACCATATTTTGGCCGCCGCGGGCTATTGTTTGCTTGGCCACCGAAGGGAATGCGCCGCCTAGAAGCTGTTCATCAACCGCATAAAATTCAGCCAGTTTCCGGCGATCATCCTCATCCAGTTTTTTGGGCGTACCGCGCTTAATATATTGCTGAATATAGGCCGGGTTTTTGCCGAGCATCCGCGACAGCGACGAAAAATCATCACCGTTTTCTCGCACTAACCGCTCCAGGTTAGCGCGCGGATCACCGTCCAGAACAAGGTGTTTTTGAACCATGCGGCGATCCTATCGGCGTTGGCCGAAAATGGCAATAGGAAATATCCTAGACATGTAGGAAATTACATTTCAAATAGGAATTTGCCTATCGCAATCGAGTCGAATGGAGAACAGCGCAATGCATTTGTTACGGGAAATAGAGAAATTTATGCGGGAGACCGACATGCCATGGACCAAATTTGGTCGCCTTTCGGTAAGTGATCCTCGTTTTGTCGAAGACCTGCGCAATGGCCGTGAACCAGGGAAAAATATCTCACTTCGTGTGGAGCACTTCATGAGTAAATGGAGGAGCGACCATGCCGCTTGACCGATCGGTGAGGAGAAGTTCGATCAGGAAGTCCGCTCAAGATGCCGGGTCGATATTGGTCGATCAGGTGCAGCTGTTGATTGGGCCTGAATATCAAGTGGTGCTGACGCGGGAACGGCGTTGGGCCAGCATTACATTTTCCGGTACCCGGCACAGCCTTGTTGTTGAGGCGACGAGACCGGTCTGCACGGACATGTCGGCCGCGTTAGAAAATAGACTAGCTGCCCATGAGTTTGACTTGTCCGGCCGTTTTGTTGCCGATCTGTTAGTTCAGCGCGGTAAAGCCAGTGATGGATCTTTCACGCTCGAAATTCTGACAATTATCGATTGAGTGACCGCTCGGTCCAACGACATCGCTTAACGTTGCGCGGTCATCTTTTCCAATGTGCCGAGCGCTGCTTTCAACGCAACATCCATATCGGCCTGACGGTTCTCGATGGTTGTTTCAGCAGGTTTTTCGACCTGTTTGAGAGGTGGCGGCGAGAATGTTTTGGCTTCGGAGAAAGGCGCAGCAGCAGGCTCCGTCTCGGGCTGTACAACCGCCAGATGTTCTGGTTGGGCTTGTAGAGCTGGAGCTGGTGCCGGCTCGGCAACGACAGCGGCCTGGGAAGCCATGGCGTTCACTTCCGCGTTGATTGCCTCGAGCTGTTTCAAACGTTGCAAGCCTGCCTCGAGTCGATCGGCTAGCTGCGCAATGTTGAGAGCGGACAAATCTTCAGTTGGTACCACAATGCCTGCAGTTGCTATATCTGGCGCTGCAACAGATATTGTCGCAGGTTCGACCGGTGCCGGCTCGGCAGGTTGCAAATCATCAGCTGCAATTGGGTCGAGGGGCGGAGTAATATCAGCAGCCGATTCACTTTCTACTTCTACTTTTACTTCTGGCGCAGGTTCCTCGAAAGGCTGGATGGTTTCGGGCAGCGTTTCGGTTTTTTCTGGTGCCGCAAAAATCGATGGCCGAACGGGTTCAGCCGTTTCATCATCCAGTTTCCGCAATTGGGGTAGATCGGAAAGGTCCATGACCCTTGCCTTGTCCTTCTTCGGCTTCTTGAGAAACTTGGTTAGTGATTTGGTATCAAATTTGGGCAGAGCGAACCGGCTTTTCTTTGCCTTCGCTTCTTCTTCCAGGTCCAGTTCAATCGGACTAGCGGCATTAATTTGTTCTCGAAGTGCAACGCCCATGTCAGAGCCCCCTTTGCGATTTAAAAAGAAATAGATGGCAGATGCGGATACCAGACCGGCCATGATGGCGATCAGGCCGCGCGCAGTATTGCCGAGCGGTGGTGCGGCGGCGGGTATGATTTCGGATAGTCCCGTCGCCCCAATAATGGATTCCAAATATACATGCGGTAAAGTGACGGTCACGAGAGCGGCGCCAACACCAGCAGCGACAGCCATCATTGGCACCCGATATGCAGTCAGTTTTTCCTGTGTCAGTTCCACGTCATTCTCCACCGTCTCAGGCTGCTCGCTTATAGGATTTATGCGCGATCAACCTTTGGTAAACAGGATTGTAACGCAAAATGTTTGACGACCAGTTACGATCCGCCTCGACAAATTTTTGTGCTGCTTCAATGGTTTGTGGCCATTGGGCGCGATTTTTCAGTAAATCGGCCAGTTTTTGTGCGATTTTTTCGGGTGATCCGGCGGGGAATAAGGTTCCGGTTATGCCGTCTTCGATCAGCTCATGATGGCCGCCGACATCGGATGCCGCTACAATCCGGCCCTGCGCCATCGCTTCGAGAGGTTTGAGCGGTGTTACCAATTCTGTCAGACGCATGGATTTGCGGGGATAGACCATGATGTCCATCAGGCCATAATAGCGTTCGACGTCTTCATGTGGCACCCGGCCGGTGAAGGTTATAGCAGAGGCTGCGGTCGAGCTTTCCACCTGTTGTATGAGCGCCTCTTCCATCGGGCCGCCACCGACGAGCAACAGATGGGCTTCCGGGCATATATTCTGCAACAGGGGCATGGCGGCAATAAGATCATCCAGTCCCTCATAATCGTAAAAGCTACCAATGAAGCCCAGAACAGACTTACCCGGAAGACCCAAATCGTTCCGCAGCGCTTCGTCCGGTTCAGGCGGATTGCCGAACAGCTTCATGTCGACGCCATTGGGCGATACAGTTATTTTCTGCTTCGCTACGCCGCGCGTTACGAGGTCGGATTTCAGGCCCTCACAAATGACCGCCACTGCATCAGCGGAATGAACGACATGATTTTCCAGTTGGCGTGTGAGCCAATAACGGGGGCTGCCTTCGCGGCCAGTGCCATTTCCGACAGCGGCATCTTCCCAGAACGCCCGGATTTCATAGACCAGCGGCAATCCTGTTTTCTGGGCAACCCGCAACGCCGCAAGCCCGTTAAGCACCGGCGAGTGGGCGTGCAGCACATCCGGCTGCCATTGTTGCACGACTTCCGCGATGCGATCGGCAAAGACCGATATCTCTCGCCATTCCTTGACTGGCGAAGGACCGTTCACATCTGCCAATGTCCGAAAGAAATCAAGGCCGTCAGCCTGTTCCAAAGGCGCAGTGGCTTCATAGCCATGTTGGTCCTGACGCACGCCAGTTACCCCGGCGACATGCAGGCCGCTTGCGATTTGCGACTTCATAATCGCTCGGGTGCGAAAGCAATATCCGCTGTGCAAAGGCAAGCTGTGATCCAAAATGTGCAATATCCGCGTCATGGTGCCAGGGCCTGCCAGAAAAGGATTAACGTCCCGTCAACCCAAATCCGGTATCGCACGTGCATAAAGACGTGAATCTGATGCATGAACCGAGGCCGCCTAAACCCCTATGATCGATAATTTTTCCATCGCTCTGACCCATGGTTTACTGCTGTTAGCGGTATGGCGGCTGATTCATCGTTCTGATCTGGACCATGAAGATCCGCCCGAACCCGATGCAGAACCGGAAGGTTTCCACAAGCCACGGACACAATCCGATGCGTGATCTTGTCTTTGTCGCCTATTTGCTCGCGTTACTGTTTCTGGCGTTCAAGCGGCCATTTATCTTCACGCTGATCTATGCTTATATTGACATTGTTGCGCCGCAACGGCTGAGCTATTTCTTGCTCAATTCGATACCGTTATCGTTGATCGTCTTTGCTATGGCCTTTCTGGGCTATCTACTCGCCGACGACAAGAAGGACAGCCGCTTTTCCGTACGACAGGGCGCGATGGTGCTGCTCTTGCTCTATTGCGGCTACACCACATTTCAAGGTGCCTTGCCCGAAGATGCAATGGAGAAATGGGATTGGGTCTGGAAGGCCTTGGTCTTTGCCATATTCCTGCCTTTCACCTTGCGCACCAAGCTCAGGATCGAGGCGTTGACCCTGTTCATGGTACTCTGCGCGGCGACCTTGATCATTACTGGCGGTATCAAAACGCTCGGCTCCGGCGGCGGCTATGGGGCTTTGGTCCTGCTGATTGACGATAATGCCGGACTATATGAAGGTTCGATTATATCGATGGTTGCTATTGCGATCATCCCGCTAATGCTCTGGCTCTCCAAGCATGGTACGATTTTCCTTCCAGACTGGCGGGTTAAATATTTTACTTTGGCGCTGGTCTTTGCCGCCCTGTTGATCCCGATCGGGACACAGGCACGCACCGGCCTGGTCTGCATCGCGATGCTGGCGGTTCTCCAGCTACGCTTCGTCAAATATCGCTTCCTCTATGCTGGCCTCGCCGTGACCGTTGGCATGATGGCTATCCCGTTCCTGCCGCAAAGCTTTTCTGAGCGTATGGGGACGATCCAGAATTACAAAGCCGATGAGTCCGCCTCCACCCGCATTGCCGTGTGGGAGTGGACAATCGAATATGCCAATGCCAATCCGATAGGCGGTGGGTTCAATGTCTACCGGCTCAACAAGCTGCGCTATGAGTTGGCGGAGGATAAGAATGACGAACAGCAAGAGCAAGAATATGAATATGAGTTAGAGGATGAGGGTCCGATTGAAGTCATCGACGAAGGCCGCGCCTTTCACAGCAGCTATTTCGAGATGCTCGGCGAGCAAGGTTATCCAGGCCTTTCCCTATGGCTATTCATTCATCTGGGTGGCATCTGGCGGATGGAAGTGCTCCGCCGGCGCTATCGAAACACCAAGAAGGAGAGCGAGGCCTGGGTCGCCCCGCTCGCTATCGCGCTGTCCAATGCCCATATCATCTATATGGTCGGTTCGCTGTTTGTTGGCGTCGCCTTTCAACCTTTCGTCTATATGCTCGTCGCGCTGCAAATCGGGCTCGACACCTATATGAGCCGCCGCGCGCAGGAAGCAAAATGGAGCCCGATTGTCGGGCAAATGCCAACCGGCAAATGGACCCAAACGGCATCTTGAAAACCGCAACCTGGTGTCGGGCGCCTAACAAAGCAGATGACAGCCGCCGGTCTTCCGCTACGATCTCCTTATGTCACCATCCGCTTCTCCGCTCACCATATCCGCAACCGCTGAACGCTGGCCGGTCAACGGGTCTTTTATTATCAGCCGCGGCGCCAAATCCCATGTCGATGTTATTGTCTGCCGCATCAGTGACGGCACTCATGAAGGAATCGGCGAGGCTACTCCGATCTACTATGAAGGCGAAACCGCCGAGAATTGCGTCACGGCCATAGAGGCATTTGCCCGCGCCCATGAGACGTTCAACCAACAGACGTTGCTCGACCATATGTCCAGAGGTGCCGCCCGCAACGCGCTGGACTGCGCCCTGTGGGAACTCGATTGCCAGCAAAGCGGCCGGCCGCTGTGGCAGCAAACGGGCCTCTCCGAGCCTCGGCCACTAACCTCTGCGTTCACTATCTCGCTCAGCGATCCTGCCAAAATGGAGACCGATGCCCGTGCCGCCGCTGATACCCACAGCATGCTAAAGCTCAAGCTGTCGGGCAGCGATGACCATGCGCGTGTCGCTGCCGTTCATCGCGGTGCGCCTGATGCGCGGTTGATCGTCGATGCCAATGAGAGTTGGAACAATCTCGATATCGCTGAGGAAGCCGCCACCCTATCGCAATGGGGCGTTGAGCTGATCGAACAACCGGTCAGCGCGGGACGGGACGAGTTGCTCGCCGATGTCGGCTCCCCGATTCCGCTTTGCGCCGACGAAAGCTGCCACACCAGCGCCGACATAGCTCGTCTTGCGCCTTATTATCAGGCAGTGAATATCAAACTCGACAAGGCCGGCGGGCTGACCGAATCCATCAAAATTGCCGATGCGGCAGAGCAAGCCGGACTCAAACTGATGGTCGGCTGCATGCTCTCCACTTCGCTTGCTATCCGTCCGGCCTTTGCGCTGGCTCAGCGCGCACAGTGGGTCGATCTCGACGGACCGCTGCTGCTGGCCAAAGATCGACAGGATTCCATGCATTTTGCAAACGGCCAGATCATGCTTAGCGGTGAAAACCGGTAAATCGGCCTAGTTTCGAAACTTTGCGATTATACTGTTTATGCACAGAATCGTCAAAAACGCGCGACGGTCGTGCCATGCTGATCATTCCCTAACCCTAGTCTTTGACAGTCTGCTCCGTGTTGCAGAGGCTAATAAGATTGCGACAGATAGTCACTTACAAGTCTATGGCGATACTGGTGAATTTTTTGGAGCAATTCTTTTGGCGTGAGGCTTCACCGTAACGAAAGGCGGAAAGCACAAGTTTAGTTTATCCGATCTAATATCAAGAAAATAGTTAGTTAGTTAGGATCCAACGCCAGTGTCCGCTTTATCCCGAAAGCGGACACTTAGGCGTGAATTCACCCTATCTCGGCTTGCCCGATTTTCAACAAAGTACGATTAGTCTGACAACTCCGTTCCGGCAGATACTTCATATTGAAGTGTTTTATCCACATTGCCGCGCGTATAGGCGTGATAGCTGCTGCGCGTTTCGGCATAGATGCGCTGAGCGATCGGCTTGCCCCAATCTGTTTCGTTGAGTGCTGTGAACAAGGGGCTGACAAACTTATTGCGTCCCACTATCGCCAAAAAGCGTTCGGCTTGCGGAACGGTCGGGGCATATTCATTGCGCAGCGCTGCTTCGAGCCACAGAAACAACACTTCATTGTTGTCAGTTTGCGAAAGCCCCAGGGTCGTGTCCAGTGCTGCCAGTTGCTCGGTAGACAAATCCTGAGGGAGTTCCTCAAGGAAGCGTCGCTGCTCTGCCGCCGTCCAGTCGCGCCAGACCTTGACATTGGGCAGCGCTGCCTCATTCGCATAAGCTGCAACCGCGCTGTCCACTTCCGCAAAGGCCTTCGGATCCGGTTTCCAAGCGTTTTCCGGCAGGCCGGTGCCATAAACCCATTCGTCCAACATCAATCGTTTTTCCAGTTCAGCATTGTCACCGATTAGCTTCTCGCGCAGATCAGCCAGGAACATTTCGGATGTCACCGGCTCAAATGCGTGACTGTCAAACCACTGAGTCAGCCAGGCATCAAATTTTTCGCGGCCGATGATATTCTCCGCCGTGCGCAGGAACACGGTCCCCTTGTCGTAAATCGCGAAACCCTTCGTATCGAATGGGCTTATTGCATCGGGTGAGCGCATGGCCGTGTTGGGATTATCTGCGCCGACATCATTAATGCCGTCGACCAAACCGGCATAGCTGAGAGCATATTCTTGCTCGGCGCGCTCTTTGCCATAGACTTCCTCGACAATGCGGTTCTCGAAATAGGAGGTGACCCCCTCGTTCAACCATCCATCGCGCCAGCTCGAATAGGTGGTCAAATTTCCTGACCAGCTATGTGCCAATTCATGTGCGACCAACCCATTGTTAGAGCGATCACCCGCAATGAACGTCGGCGTAAGAAAGGTCATCACCGGGTTTTCCATACCGCCATAAGGGAAGGCTGGCGGCAGGATGATCATGTCATAGCGGCCCCAGCGATAGTCACCAAACAACGCAATCCCGGCGTCGATCATCTCTTCTGTATCGCCGACCTCTTGCGCGGCAGCTTCGATAACTTCGGGTTCTGCCCATACACCTGAACGCGAGCCAAGCTCGCGAAATTCGATATTACCCGCTGCAATGGCAATCAAATAAGAAGGGACCGGGTTGTTCATCACGAAGCGAAAATCACGGCGGTTCCCGTCCTCTGGTTCGGGATCGCCCTGAATCACACCGCTCATGACGACATTCAAAGGTTCGGGCGCCGAGATGGTCGCTTGCCATGTCTGACGGATTCCGGGGCTGTCCTGGGTAGGAATCCACGTACGGTTATTGATCGCTTGTCCTTGACTGAAGATGAAGGGGTGCTTGCCACCAGCTGTCTGCTCCGGGCTTAACCACTGCAAGGCCTCGGCCTCAGGAGCAGAGACATATTCGACCACGATCCGGTGTGTTGCGGCAAGCGCGCCCTCTGCCAGCTCGGCGCCTCGCTCCAGTTTCTGGGCGGGAAGCTCTATGGTCAAGGGTTCGCCCTTGCCTTCGACCGTCTCGCCAAGGGCAAATTTCAGAGCATTGCCACCCTCATCCGTGACCGCAGAGACGCGAAGGCCATTGGAGTCGAGTATAATTTCGCTTGCCTCATCCGCCGCCAGCACATCTAGAGTGGCGGTCCCTCCGATAGTCTTCGCATCGAAGTCCATTGCCAGATCCAAGTCGATATGCGTCACACGCGCCTCTTGGGGCTTTGCAAAAGTCTGATCATCAAACGCTTCTTCACTTGTCAGAATTGGCGCGATTTCGCCCCGTTGATCCGTGTCCTGCGAGACTAGGTCACCGCAGCCGGCAAGGAGGAATAGAAACGGTACCAAAAGAAATGAGACGTGAATGCGCATAGGGAGATCCTGATCAGAGAGAATTGTCGGATGATTTACATGATATGCAGCTGCTTGCCAGCCCCTGATCTCATAAACTATCCCGCGTCAGCATTCGATAGACGGATTTTGTCAGGCGCCAACCGTTGCCAACAAACCACCTATAAGAATGAGGTTTGGCGGGTTGAAGGTTGAATGAAATGACATTCGAAAACATATGATAAAGAATTGTCTAAAGAACAACGAGAACGATTTTATTAGGGGCAACCGTGCGGATCGTTGCGGCTTTTCCAAATTTCTGGTGTCCGTTTTTGCGCCCAAAGCACCCGCTTTTGTTATGTTTGCTACATATCAAAAAACCGGGTGCTAGAAAAACAATCGCATTATGTTCAACAATGTTGAAACTATGTCTTCCATTTTGACTTGAACATCTCGAAAAATGAATCTGGGGTGTTTGTCATAGTGTCATGTTTTGCGCTCCATGCTGTAATTTCGAGCATGACGGGAAGAAGATCTGTCCCTTTTGATGTGAGGGCGTAGATGAAGCTGGATTCATTTTCTGGTGCTACGGACTTGGCAACAATTCCGTGTTCCTCAAGCCGTTTCAGTCGATTGGCGAGGATATTCGTTGAAATCTTTTCGCCCGATTGAAGAAACTCTCCATAGGTTTGCTTTCCTTTGAACATCAGATCCCGGACAATAAGCAGCGTCCATTTGTCTCCAAATGTTTCTAAGACAAAATTAATCGGGCAGTTCGAGCGGCAGCTGTTTGAGTTATGAGGCATCCAACTAAAATGCACGAGCACTTGCATAATGCAAGCACCAATAGTACTTGTATTTTGCAAGCTCTATTGGTGGAATTCTATCATGCGATTTTTAAAACCTTGGGTCGTTGCTCTTGCCGTCACAGGGGCGATCTGTGTCGGACTAATGAGTTGGTACGAGTGGGGTGCCACGTCATTGGATCGCGATGAAGTCGACGAATATATCGAAGTTATAGAAGCGCAAACGCAAAACCCTGGTGCGAGGCACGATCTACCGCTGTTGCGCCGGTTTTTGGAACATGATGATGGAAAGCCTATCTACACAGTTAACATGTATAACTTTCACGAAACGGCCAACTATCCCGAGAGTTCTAGTTTTAGCGGCACTGGGAAAGAAGCTTATGAACGATTTAGTAAAGTGATGATCCCGCTCATGGTAAAGCGGGGCTCTCACCCGGTATATGGCAGCGATTGGGTCGATACTGCTAATAGTCGCTGGGACAGAATAGTCATTGTCAGATACCGCAGTCGCCGAGATCTTGTCGACCTGTTCGCAACAGATGATTTTGCCGACGCATCCCAGCATAAATGGGCAAGTTTGCAAGAGCATGACCGGTTGCTTGTTCAGGCGACACATATACCCGATGGCCGTTATGCCATTTTGCTATTTGGAATATTTTCCGGACTAGTCGCCTATTTGCTCACCCGAGTCCTGAGCAATAGAGCGAAGTAACGATTCAATGTTTGGATGGCTTGCCGACACAAGCAATGTCAGAAATAGCATCATGGCGGGTTATTACTTTAGGAAAAGCAGGTCTCATATGATGGTTCTGCAATGCCGCTGAGGTTAATTTCTACTTCACCCAGCAAGTTGGAAAAATCCTGAATGGCAATTGCATCACATTCGATCAATCCATGGGTTTGAGATTGAACGTAGAGAGATTGGCCTCTGCCACCGTAATAGTCTCCTTCAACGACAGTCGCGTGGAGTTTTTGATCATAAGGACCTGCAGCGATCAGGGTACCTGTGGCCGCTTTTTCTAAGCCATTGAGCCGGTAAAGCTCGCTGTGTCCAATGATGGTATCATCGCAGTAAACGTCAACAAGCATATTTGGATCTCTTATTATTTGCGAATGCCCTTACTGTCTTAAGTTGATCATTTCAATGAAGTTATTCAAAGAAAAGTGACGGAAACGAAGAATCGCAAAATCATTGCAATCTTGTCGGTTCCTACCCCGGCGAACCGCAAAGTTATGACCAAGGCAGAGCTTATGGATGTAGTGACGCTGCCTGATTATACCGTCCCGAAAGGCTTTTCAGCATTGCTGGAGCTCTTCAACTCAAAGCAATACGCCCGATGTTATCCAAATGCAGTATGGCTATCCCTTTCGGGCTGTCTATGATCGCTGGCTTGATACGGAGGGGAATAGAATAGTCATGGATCCATATATCTATGTTGTGATCGTCAGCGCGCTTGCGCTTTTGGCTTATTATTTCACCTTGTTAATGGCGGGCTTGGCGCGGGGAAGGTTTAAGATAGAAGTGCCGTCACATAGCGGCCCGCCGGAATATGAACGATATGTTCGTGCTCATCAAAATACGCTTGAGCATCTGGTTTTATTCTTACCCGGATTATGGTTGTTCGCTTATGTTGTCAGCCCCGTTTGGGCTGCCGCTATAGGCCTAATCTGGCCATTCATGCGCATCGGTTACGCTTTGGGATATCATAAGGCACCTGAGAAACGTTTGCGGTGGCTCTATGTGAGCATGCCGCCCATTTATATTTTCGTGCTAGGTTCGCTTATCGGCGGCGTGGTGCATGTGATCAGAGGATGAGAAACGAGCTATGACTATGGAACATGATTTGGTGATCCGGGGCGGGACGATTGCGGACGGCAGTGGCGGTGATTTGATCGACGGCGATATTGCAATTTCCGATGGAAAAATTACCGTAATTGGCGAGGTTACGGGTAATGGCCGAGAAGAAATTGATGCGACTGATCGGATCGTGACACCGGGTTTCATTGACGTGCACACCCATTATGACGGGCAATGTATCTGGGCGGAGGAATTGAGCCCATCGTCATCCCACGGCGTAACGACCGCCGTCATGGGTAATTGCGGCGTTGGTTTTGCACCGTGCCGAACCGAAGATCACGATATGCTGATCAATGTGATGGAGGGCGTCGAAGATATTCCGGGCGTCGTGATGGCTGATGGCTTGCCTTGGAACTGGGAAACATTTCCAGAATATTTAGACACAGTGGCCAAGGGCAAGCGCGATATTGATATTGCCGCCTATCTCCCTCACTCGCCGCTGAGAGTATATGCCATGGGTGAGCGCGGTGCCTCCCGAGAGCCCGCAAATGACGACGATTTGGCTATGATGCGCAAGCTATCGAAAGAAGCGATGGAAGCGGGGGCGTTAGGCTTTGCAACATCGCGGCTTTCGATTCACAAGACAGCGGATGGCGGAAGCATCCCGACTTTCGAGGCAGATGTTGCCGAACTGGAAGCGATTTGCGGCGGTATGGCGGATGCCGGGACCGGCACGTTTCAAGTCGTCCTCGATGCCTTTGTCGGTTGGGACAAAGAATATAAGGTGATTGAACGGGTTGTTGAAGCCAGTGGCCGACCGGCAACCTTTACCCTCGCTTCTGGAAATGATGGGCCGCCGCGGTGGCGCAAAGTGCTGGATATGATTGACCAGACAAATGCCAATGGTGGCAAGGCAACCGCGCAAATCATGCCACGCCCGATTGGTTTAATCGCTGGTCTGGAACTAACGGTGCATCCCTTTGTGCTTTGTCCCAGTTGGGCAAAAATTGCGGACCTCACTGTTGAGGAACAGATTGCGGCCATGCGGGATCCAGAATTACGCCAAGCCTTGATCACGGAAGACTTTGAACCGGGTCATCCGTTTAACGCGTTGGCCCGTGATTGGAATTGGCTGTTTCCGCTCAACGATCCGCCGGATTACGCACCGTCCAAAGAAATGAGTATGGCCGGGCAGGCTGCGGCCAAAGGCTGTTCGCCACAGGAAATTGCCTATGACCGGCTTTTGGAAACCGAAGGCAAAGGCTTGTTTCTTGCCGCGCTTGGTAACTATGAAAATGGCACATTGGATAGCGCGCATGAAATGCTCAGCCATCCCCATTGTATTCCCGGATTAGGAGATGGCGGCGCGCATTATGGCGCGATATGTGATGCAAGCTATTCGACCTTTTTGCTCACCCAATTTGTGCAAAACCCTGGCGAATTGCGCTTCGAACTCGCCGAAGCCGTACATATGCTATCGCACAAAGCAGCAAAAGCGGTCGGATTACCCAATCGTGGCTTGTTAAAACCCGGTGCGAAAGCCGATATCAATGTGATCGATCTACAAGGTTTGAAATTGCACTTGCCCGAAATTGTTCGTGATCTACCCGCAGGCGGTCAGCGCCTTCATCAACGCGCCACGGGCTATGACGCAACGATTGTTTCGGGTGAAGTAATCCGCAGATATGATCAATCAACCGGCGCTCGGCCCGGACAATTGATCAGAAATGCATGATGTAAGGAAAATCGCGCCAGTCCTGATTGTCGCCGGTTGTGATTGCTCGGTTCAAACCCGATATGTGAGTTGGTAAATGGGATAGGTGCCATAGCCTTTGGCAAATTCAATATTTCCGGCGTAGCGGCATTTATAATCATCTGGCGCTTCCAGCGCCAGAATTGCGGCAAATGGTTCTGTAACAAACACCGCGCCGGGAGGGGTCACAGGTTCGATCCGCGCTGCCCGTGATACTTCTGTCCCATAGAGTGTTGTTTTTTTGGTAATCGGGTCCTCCGTTTCATAGGCCGGACCATAGTGGAGGCCAATGCGCATGCCGCTACTTTCCGTCATGCCTAAAAGTGCATAGTCAAAATCCTGCAGCGCGCTTTGCAGTTCCAACGCCAGACTGGCAGCGCACGGAGCGTCGGGGGTCACAGCGAGCAGGGCATCACCCCAGCTATTTTGGGCAAGAATTTGGCCTGGATAGTTTTCCAGTACTTTTGCCATATTTCCCATGATCCCATTCCAAAATGCCGGAAGGGCAGCCTCTGACAGTTTCGAAAAGCCAGGGAAGTCGGTGAATAATATTGCTGCGACTGTTCGTTTGTGCAGGTCTTGATCGGGCCTTTCCGATCTGCTTAAATTGCGATCGACAGGTCCGGCATCCACTATGTGAGGCGTTCCTCCGTAAGATATCCACCCTTCGACATCTGCCGCTGTACCAGCCGAACCGGTTGATTCAAAACGATCCCAAATCGCAAGTTGATCCGCTGACCGCCCAAGATATTGTGCTCTGAGTTTTGCCATTCCCATTGCCACTTTGCTCGCGTAACCAAACTGATCCGGATCACCAACATAATGCATTTCTGTCGCATAGTTGATGCTGTTCGCGGCCTTCATGCATGTCTCGAAGCGCTGCAGCCAACCCTCTCCGGCTGGCAAAATGGACTGGGCAATAAAATCGTCCTGCAAGAATGGCAGGATCACATTTAATTCTCCGCCGCGCTCCAAGATAGTTTCAGCAATCAATATGTCTGAGCCTGCGGCCAATGCGCCATAGGCATAGCCAACATCCTTTTGATCGAAAAACTCTTCTATTGCCGTTCGCAACTTAGCTTCGGTTTCTGGGTTTTCCAGAAACATATGACCGCAATAGTGAATGACCGTTGGTGGCGATATGGGCGCGAGTAGCACGTCGATTGTTTTTTGATCCAGACCAGCTGCCTTTGCCACAAGAGCTAGCTGTTTACTGCTACTCGCCTTGGCACCAGCGTTGGCGTCCGGCATCGCACCGGCTCTGTTCAGGCTGTCTTGTGCCGCATCAAACTGCCCTACGATCAACAAGGCTTCGGCCTGCGTCGCAGCGTCATAATAATTATCTGGGTTCGCTATTTGCGGAAGATCAAGAATTGATGACCCAATGCTATCTGCGCGATCTTTCTGTCCGCCCAGAAATGCAAGCGTAGCGGCGTTGATTCCCGGATAGCTATCCCCGCTATCCTCAAAAATTCTCTGATAAGCGTCATAGGCTTTAAGCAAAGCGGCATGACGTTCGTTGGTCGCTGAAATTGCTAATGCCGCATCCTTTAAAATTCGCGCAGCAATGCTCAGGTGATGCGAGTCCGTTGAGCTGTTCAAACCATATTGACGGAAAAGCTCCATGGCCTGTTCGCCATTACCCATCCGGGCGAGAGCAAGGACCATCAAGTGACGCAATTCAGCCGACTCATTTCCCTCGCCAATTGCCGAAATTGCGGTGTCGTAGGCCAAAAGAAGGTTGCCGCTATCAATCGCTTCCTTGGTTAGCGCTGTCGCTTTATCCATTGCCATTAATCGGCAGCAGTCTGTGCCAATTCTTCTTCGCGCTGCATGGCTTTGCGTTTGCGCAATATTTTGATCGTTAGCAGCGCAGCCGGAGCGGCTAGTGTGATGATGCCGAAGACAATCCAGAATACATCGCCGAGCGCCCCGTAACCTTTGATCAACTGGTTCAACGGCTCCCAGATAAAGCGGATGGCCACCACCCATAGAAGCGCCGCGAGATAGATAGCGATCTTGTCATTGAGGATGATACCCAGACCAGACAAGCCGTCATCCTTGTTTTTTCCGCCTGCTGCTTCGCGAAACCGTGCTAGTTCTGATTCAGCTTCTTGTTGACCAGATTGGGCTTGATCTAGTTCGCGACGTAGACGGACTAATTCGCGGGCGTTTGTCGCAACTTCTCCAGACTGCGCTTTTGACGCCGCAGCGAGTTCCGTCAACTCCGCTTCCATCGCGCTGCGTTTGGCTCGTTCGCCGGCCAATTGCTGACCCATGTCGGGCGTCGCACTTTCGACGATATTGTCGAGCACGTCCGGCACTAGAGGGTCTTCAGGGAAGCGTGCCAGCCAACTTTTCCAGTCCGCAACACTGCCTTTTTCTTTCAGCCGACTATATTCGGCCAAACCCTTCCGATCGAGCAGTTCACCTATCCGCTCCAATATGCCCAGCCAGACAGGATCATCAGTCCCTTCCGCACCCTCAGATAAGACTTCTGCCTGAACAGACCGAAATTCCAGAGGGAGTGTACAGGGGCGCAATTGCACAGCGATCAATCCGCTGCGTTCTTTGCCGGTGCGCGCTTCGTTGCGAACCCAATCCGATTCAACGGATTCTTCTGACCATAATACCAGGAGTGCCTTGGCAGCATCGATTTCGCGTTCAATCTCACGGTCAAAAGAAGAACCGGCACCTATGCCAGCATCAAACCACACGCTGATCTTCAGCGATGTCAATATATCGCGAATGGCCGTGCACCTCTCCCGATCATTGCGTGAGTAGCTTATAAAAATGTCTGCCATATTATTGTCCCGCCAATGAAGGCATCCCCGCCGACCGACGGACCATAGTAAACTCTTCATCACAGAACAAGAGAGCTACAAGTTCCTCGCAAATTCTAAAAGATGCACCGGAAAAACCATTGTAGATATGCCTGTTGTGAAGCCCATTTCGCCGGCTTGATGCCTGTCTTTGGGCCGATAACGAGCACCGGCTGACATCCAATTGCTACGGCTCTTTTCCAATCGCCAAGTCAATATCCAGATGTTCGCTCAGAATAGCGCGAACGTCTATTTTCGCCTTTAGACGCGAAGCGAGCAAGGCCATGCCGCTGATTTTGCGTTGAATGAATAGCAGGTCGGTTGGCGGGATATGCCAAGTCGCTCTGTCTGTAGCCACATCCATGCCCTGTTCGGTTAAAGCGGCGACAAAACTGCGGTCGCTAAAGTCGAACAGTCCGGGACGGTTGAGTTCGCCGAGGATGATGTCGATCATATTGTCAATGCGGCCGCGGTGTTTTTCGACTGCGGTTTCGCCGACAAAGCCTGCCGCCAATGCAGCCTTGCGGACAGCGGCGCGATCGCCCTTGAATGCGGCCAGAATGAGACGCTTATAAGCTTTGGCAACCGTGGCTGCCACTGGCCGCGTCGCGCCAAAGTCGAGCAGCACCAGCTTTCCGGTGTCCGGTTGATAGCGATAATTGGCAAAATTCGGATCAGACTGGATCACTCCAAATTCAAATATCTCGCGCAGGACGAGCTGAAAAAGCAAATGCATGGCGGCGTTGAGGGTTTCTTGCGGGGCACTGACTAGCGTCTCTATTGCTTTGCCCTCGACAAAGCTCATAGCGAGCACTTGGTCGGTGGTGAATTCTTCATCGAGAACCGGAATGACATATTCGGGAGAGCCAGCCAACAGCTCCCCGAACAGCGTTAAATATTTGCCTTCGCGGACATAATCCGCCTCCTCATGTAATTGCTTTTTGGCTTCTTCCAATAGAGGTCCGATTTCCAGCTCTCGTGGCAAAAGATTAGAAATTTTTAGCAAGGTGGCGACATTGTCGACGTCGGCGTCGATGCTTTCCCGCACACCAGGATATTGGACTTTAATAGCCAGATCACGGCCATCAGAGGGGATGGCACGATGGACTTGTCCGATCGACGCAGCGGCAATCGGGGTCGCACCAAATTGGACAAAGCGTTTCCGCCAGTCCTCGCCCCAATGCTCCGCCAATACCCGTTGTAACTGTTGCGGCGGCATGCGGTGGGCATTCTGACGCAGCCGCGCCATGATCTCGCTCAGTTCGGGTGGCAGCATGTCTCCTGCGTCCATCGAGATCATCTGACCGAGTTTCATCGCTGCCCCGCGCAGGTGAGACAGGCGGTCGGCCACTCTTGAGACATTGCCGGGTGTGAGCATCATGTCGCGCATTGCGGGGCGTTCGCCATTGGCCAGGCGGCGCGCACCTTCCGCCATCATCCCGCCGGCCACACCGCTGGCTAGCCGTCCAAATTGTCCGAACCGAGATATGCGCCCACGCGGAACGGACCGGCCCTTTGGATCGTCATTATCGGCTGCCATTTCTTACCATCCTCGGCTTCCAGCTATTCCTTTGAAAGGACCTGCCAGTTTGCTGGTGATCCAGCCACCATAAAAAATACCGGATTGCGGGATGACTTTCTCGCCGTCGACGCTGCAGCGATCAAAAGGCGCGGCATAAAAAGCTACATGGTCCCGCAACATTGAAAAAGTTTCGCTGGGCGTCGGATAGCTCCAGCCGACCCGCGGCAATAGGGTATCGCCGATCACGACATCCCAATAGGCCGCCGCTCCCTTCCATTCGCAAAATGAGCTACCTTCTGCCCGTCGCAGCAGGCCGGGGGCCACATCTTCTGGCGGGATATAATAGCTCGGCGGGTGACTGGTTTCGAGTGTGCGGATGCTTTTGCTGGTGTCCGCTATGGTTTGTCCCTGATGTTCTATAACAATTCGCGATGGGCTGGGCTGGGCTATCGCCGGCCGGGGATAGTCCCATACGCTTTCTTGACCTTTTCCTATCGGGTCTGGTTTTGGTCTCATCATGCTTTTATCCTTCCGCCTAGCAACTTTTGCAGGCGCGGTCTGAAACGCAGGAAAAGCAGATAGGTTTTTTCTAACAGATTCAACACCCATGATCGCCGCGCCGCTAGTCCTAGAGGGCGCAACAATGGAATGGCTCGCCACATTGCCGCGAATGCGGAGGCTCCCGAGTGTAGCGTGCCATTTTCCGAAGCGTGGAAGCGTTCCATCATTAATTTTCGATCAATAGGGCAAGGTGTTTCGAAGCGGGTCAGATCAACAAATTCAATAGCATTTTTCCTATCAAGGCGTTCCATTAGTGCAATTTCGCGAACACATAAGGGACAAGTGCCATCATACCAGACTGTAACATGAGTCATATTTTCTAATTTGTTCCTTGGGACATATTGTCCGACCACGAATTCTTGATAGTAATTTTCGTTATCGCTATTTTAAAACAGCGAATCTGGACTTTACCCCTCTTTGTCTGCGCAACGCCATACGGCCGAAAGATACAATTATGAAAATTGCCATTATCGGCTCGGGACTATCCGGCTTGGCTTGTGCTGACCATTTTGTTGCCGCTGGGCATCAGGTCTCTCTGTTTGATAAAGCGCGAGGCCCCGGCGGTCGGATGTCAACGCGGCGGATCGAAACGTCCGCTGGGGAGGTAAGTTTTGACCATGGCGCGCAATATTTCACTGCTCGCGATCCGGCTTTTCAGGCGATTATAAGCGATTGGGAAAAACGGGGCACGGCTAGCCGCTGGCCTGCGGCTGGTGCGGACGCATGGGTCGGCGTGCCAACCATGAATGCCCCGGTAAAGGCTCTCGCAGCCGATCATCACGTCACTTGGTCGACACTGATATCGGGATTGGCGCAAACAGAAGATGGATGGCAATTACAAAGCGATAAGGGTGCAATCGATGGCAGGTTTGGCACCATCATCGTTGCTATACCCGCCGAACAAGCCGCGACGTTGTTAGCGCCGTGGGAAGCAAAGTTCGCAGAGATCGCGAAAGCTACGGTTTCTGAACCGTGCTGGACTTTGATGCTCGCATTTGATGAGCCCTTGGGAATAGCAGAACCAATATTTCACGATGATCCAGCAATTGGATGGGCTGCCCGTAATTCCGATAAGCCAGGTAGAACGGGTCCGGAAACATGGGTGATACAAGCTTCACCGCAATGGTCGATAGACCATCTCGAAGACAGTCAGGATGATGTTATCACAAGCCTCTCTGACCATTTTGCGGAACTCTCTGGCACCGCTCTGCCCGAGCCGTTAATCGCATCGGCCCATCGTTGGCGCTATGCACGATCTGGTCGCACGGATTTCGGCGCTCTTTATAACCGCGATCTGAAGATTGGCCTATGCGGAGACTGGATGCTTGGGCCAAGAGTTGAATGTGCTTGGTTATCTGGGACGGCTCTTGCAAAACTGGCGCTCGCCTAAGCAGCGGCGCATAAAGACACGGGGCCTGACGCTATTTCACCAAGGCCGCCATGCCTGCCTTATACTCGGGATATAGTGGTTCCCACCCTAACAGCCGTTTTGCTTTGCCGTTGGCAACGCGGCGATTCTCTTCGTAAAACCCCAAAGCGGATGCAGACAGATCAGCTTGCTCCAATGATAATAGCGGCGGTGGCTCTACTCCGATGAGCTGTGCCGCATAGGCTAGAACCTCATGTTGAGGCGCGGGCAGGTCGTCGGAAATATTATAGACACCCGCTGGTCCGTTAAAGGAGTCGATCACAGCTGCAACAATATCATCGACATGGATACGACTGAACACTTGTCCTGGAACATTGATTCGCTTGGCCTTGCCTTGCTGAACTCGAGTGATCGGATTGCGTCCCGGTCCATAAATGCCGGGAAGGCGCAGCACGCGAACGTCCTCGCGCAGGGCCTGCCAGCCAATGTCAGCTTGGCTGCGCGCCCTGCGCCGTCCCGACCCAATCGGAGCGCTTTCATCGACCCAAGCGCCTTTTACATCGCCATAGACGCCGGTCGAGGAGAGATAGCCTGTCCATTCAAGTGACGCGGCTTTGATAGCTTCACCGTATTGGCTCAGCACCGGCTCGCTGCCGTCGCGGGAAGGCGGGACGGATGAGATTATGTGGGTGGCTTCGCCAATCGCCGCCAAGACCGCAGCGGCATCATCAAACGCAATGGCGTTGTCCGTTTCCTCTCGCCGGGTAGCCGTGACCTGCCAATCTTCGCTGCGCAGTCGATCAGCAAGGCGGCCTGCTGTATAACCCAGTCCAAAGATCAACATATGGGGCATGAATATCTATTCTTTCTCTAATGGGCCCGGCTGGACAACGACAGGATTGTCTGTGTTTTTCGCCTTCCATTCCATCGCCATGCGCACGCGGGTCGCTCCCGATGGATGGGTGAAGAAAAGCATTTCTTCAATCGCCCCGGGCTCAATCTTGCGATATTCGGAAAGCCGCATCGCTACCTTGGCAAAGCCATCAGGTTCTTTGGCAGCGTTGAGGCCGAAGAGATCGGCATCGCTTTCATTCACGCGGATCAGCGTGTTAAACGCTGGAGTAGCGGCCAGGAAATAGATGGTTAGCAACAATCCGAACAAAGGCAGTACTGCCGGATCGGTTATGTCCCGGACGCCCCATTTCTCGCCATAGCGCGCGATTAATTTGGGCGCGATCTTTGCAATCAGGAATAGGCCCAATGCCATAATCAGGGCAATAATGAAGATGGATCGCCATGTGTGGCCCAGCACATAGTGACCCAGTTCATGACCCATGACCGCCGCAACTTCCTCGGGGGCCGTGCGTTCCAACAGATTGTCATTTAGCGAAATGCGAATGGTCGGACCGACGCCCGACACATTGGCGGAAATGCGCTTATGCTGTTTGGACTGGTTGAAGACATAAATATGCTCGGTCGGGACGTCATGTTCCGCAGCCATAGCAACAATGCGATCGCGCAGCGGCCCCGGCTCCATCTCGGAATATTCGTTAAACAAGGGAGAAATAAAGACTGGGCCCAATAGCATGCCGATGAAAAGGAATATGGAGACGACACCGGTTCCCCATAGCCACCATGTTTTCGGCGCGCGGCGAATGACGGCGAAAATGGCCATGATCAGCAGCGGGAAAATTATCAAGGTGATGAGAAACCCAATCGCCTGCTCACCAGCCCATTCGCCAAAGCTTTGACTCATCAGATCATATTGTTTTTCTCGAAAGAAATCGGTGTAGATGGCCCACGGTAAGGTCAATAGGAAGCTGGCAACAAGATAGGGTATGGAGGTCAGCCATGTGACTGCCCATGTGCGTTTGACTTTCCGTTCCGCCCACGCGCGAAAGCTGGATGACAGGCGTGATTTGAGGAGAAAGAAATCCACCAGAAAGGTAACAATGGCGCCCCATAGGATGAGCCAATAGCCACCTTCAAAATAACTGTTCGAATTTTCCAGTTCCGCGCCTTGCAACGTATCAACATAGGCTCGTGTCGCGGTTTCGATGTCAAAGCTACCGGTTGCGGCCTGCGCCATCGCCGGTACCGCCAGTGCGGTAACCAGTAACAAGAATTTGCTCAAGGCTGAGCTGATGACTGGTTTCGAAAATCTCACGATAGTGTCTCCTCGGCAGAATATCGGACCGGACTGTATTATAAATCCAATACAGTCAAGGTTGATGTTTGCGTGATATTTTAGCGGATATTTTGATTGTCGTAATCTGTCCCCGGTCATAAAGAATGGTCATGCTAGATATTCAAAAGACCGACGCAGCTATTCCTGCGACCGACCCCGCCATTATCCGCCGGGAGGATTATCGACCGCCTGCCTGGTTCATTCCGACCATCGCGCTCGATTTTCAACTCGGCCTCGATCACACGATCGTGCACGCGATGCTTGATGTGCGGCGTTCGAAATCGGCCAAATATCAAGAGCCGTTGGTGCTCGATGGTGACGGCCTTATTCCCACAGCAGTCAAGGTAGATGGTACGGCGTGGACCGATTGGCAACTGGTCGATGGCGACCTGCACTTACCGCTAACTGGTACGGCGCATGAAGTCGAAATTACCGTCGAACTGGATCCGTCAACCAACACGCAACTTATGGGGCTTTACGCCTCGCAAGGCATGTTGTGCACCCAATGCGAGTCAGAAGGCTTTCGCCGGATTACATTCTTCCCTGATCGGCCCGACATATTGAGCCGATATTCAGTGCGGATGGAGGGGGATAAAAAGACGTTTCCGATTTTGCTGTGTAATGGCGATAAGATTGCGGAAGGTGAAGGCGATAATGGCCGTCATTGGGTCCAGTGGAATGATCCCTGGCCCAAGCCGAGTTATTTGTTTGCGCTCGTCGCTGGCGATCTTGTCTCCAATACCGACAGCTTCACGACCCGTTCGGGCAAACCGGTAGAGCTGAATATATGGGTGCGTGATGGTGATTTGCCGCGCACGGACCATGCGATGCAGGCGCTTAAAGATTCGATGCTCTGGGATGAAGAAGTCTATGGCCGCGAATATGATTTGGGGCTGTTTAACATTGTCGCAGTAAGCGACTTTAATATGGGGGCGATGGAGAATAAGGGGCTGAATGTCTTTAATTCCCGTTATATTTTGGCTGACCCCGAGGTTGCCACCGATGGCGACTTTGATGGCATTGAAGGCGTTGTGGCTCATGAATATTTCCACAATTGGTCAGGCAATCGCGTCACTTGCCGCGACTGGTTTCAGCTCAGCCTGAAAGAGGGCTTTACCGTCTACCGCGACCAGAGTTTTTCTGCGGATATGGGATCGGCTGCGCTGAAACGGATTGACGACGTCCGTATCCTGCGCGCCGCCCAATTCCCGGAAGATGCTGGACCGCTGGCGCATCCGATCCGTCCGGAAAGCTATCAGGAGATTTCCAACTTCTATACAGCGACCGTTTATAATAAGGGCGCAGAAGTCATTCGCATGATGGCAACCTTACTTGGCGCAGAACGGTTCCGCAAAGGCACAGATCTTTATTTCGATCGCCATGACGGTGAAGCGGCCACATGCGAAGATTTTGTCGTCGCGATGGAAGAGGGTGGCGAGATAGACCTCTCGCAATTTCGCGGTTGGTACCGCACGCCTGGTACGCCATGTGTGTCGGCCAAGTTGAGCCATGATCCGCAAACCGGCACGGCAACACTGGATCTGAAGCAGAGTCTGTCCGCAAGTGGCGCCCCGCAGCAACCGTCGGATATGGTTATCCCGTTGAACATCGCTTTGCTCGATCCTACGACCGGTGCCCATCAGGGCGAACAGCTCATCACGCTCGATCAGGCAGAGAAAAGTTTTACATTTCAGGGACAGAAAGAGCATCCTATCCTCTCGATCAATCGTGGGTTTTCTGCACCGATTATTCTCGAGAGCAGCCGCACCCCCGAGGAATTGGCATTTCTCTCATCGCATGACGATGATCCGTTTGCACGGTTCGAGGCGATGCAGCAATTGATGACCAGCTATTTGGTCGCGCAGGTGACCGGTACGCCAACAGACCGCGACATTATCCTGCAAGCTGTTGGCGCGGTTTTGGCCGATGAAGATATTGATCGTGCGTTTCTGGCCGAATTACTTTTGCTGCCCAGCGAAGCTTTTTTGGGTGACCAGATGGTCGAAGTGGATCCGCAGGCAATTCACGATGCGCGTGAGAAACTGCGCGGCAAGATTGGCGTCCAGTTTGAACGAAAATTCCGTCGGCTCTACAAGCAATGCGTACCAGGGGACTTTTCGTTGGATGCAGAGGCAAGAGCGGACCGCAAACTCCGCAATGTCACGCTGGGCTATATCGCAGCCTCACAGGTCGAAGACGCTGCTGAACTGGCTTTCGAACAATTTCGCGAAGCCAATAATATGACCGCGATGCAGGGCGCGCTTGGCGTATTGTCACATATGGATGCTAAAGAGCGGAACTGGGCTTTCGAGGATTTCTTCAAGCGGTTCAAGGATAACGCCTTGGTGCTCGACAAATGGTTCACCTTGCAGGCCATGTCGCAACGCGGTGACACCGTGAAGCGGGTCGAAAGCCTTGCGAAACATCCGGACTTTACGTTGTCTAATCCCAATCGGGTACGGGCGCTTTATGCTGGATTCACAAGCAACCCGGTCCGGTTCCATGATGCTTCGGGCAAAGGCTATCAGATGCTGGCTGATATGGTCATCGCATTGGATGGTCAAAATCCACAGACAGCGGCCCGCTTTATCCCGTCGCTGGGCCGCTGGCGCCGTTATGAGCGCGGGCGGTCAGAATTGATGCGGCTAGCACTTGAGAAAATTGCAGCGACACCGGGCCTCTCGAAAGACGTTTCGGAGCAGGTGAGCAAAAGCCTTGCCTGAGCAAAGCGGAATGGCGGTGGATGTCACGACGTCCCCGCTCCTCGATGGCGCTGCCCACGGTTTTCTCGGTCGGGCAGGTGGTCTTTCCACCGGCATTTACGCAGGCCTGAATGTCGGTCTTGGCAGCGACGATGATCGCGATGCCATTTTAGAGAATCGCCAGCGGGCCAAAGATGCTGTCTTGCCCGGTAGCCAGCTCGCCACCCTATACCAGATACATAGCGCCAACGTGGCGACGGTGACGAAGCCCTTATCCTTCGATGCGCGTCCGCATGTCGATGCAATGGTGACTGACCAGCCTGGTTTGCTTCTTGGTATATTGACTGCCGATTGCGTGCCAGTGCTATTCTATGATGGCTCGTCGCAGGTCATCGGAGCGGCCCATGCCGGATGGAAGGGCGCAATTGGCGGGGTGACCGACAACACGATAATTGCGATGGAAAAGCTCGGCGCCTCGCGCGACAATATAAGCTGCGCCATCGGCCCTTGCATAGCGCAGGAAAGCTATGAAGTGGATACAGGCTTTCAACAACGGTTTGTTGCGGTTGATCCTGCGAATGCGGGTTTCTTTAAAGCAGGACAGCCTGATCATTTCCAGTTCGACATAGAATCATATGTGGCGAACCGCTTGACCAAGGCCGGCATAATGAAAATCGAGAAACTCGGTCTCGACACCTACGCGCATGAGGATCGCTTTTACAGCTATCGGCGGAGTTGCCATCGCGGGGAAGCGGGCTATGGTCGGCAAATATCGCTCATTGGCTTGCAGGCTTAGCTTTATTTTTGCAGATGGGGTCATGCAGTCCGGGGCACGAGGGGAATAGAAAATGAACGCCCAGCGCGTCGGACTTTTTGGTGGCCTAGCAGTTTTTATCGGCATGCTGTTGCTCCCCGCGCCCGCTGCGATGAGCCCTGCGGCTTGGCATGTCGCCGCGCTTACCGTTCTGATGGCGACATGGTGGATGACGCAGGCGGTGCCGTTGACCGCGACTGCGCTGCTGCCGTTTCTGGCGCTGCCGGTGATGGATGTTATGGATGTCCGCGCCACCGCGAGCCAATATTATTCACCGATTTTATTCCTGATCCTCGGTGGTGCTTTTCTCGCGCTGGCGATTGAAAGAGTAGGTCTCCACCGGCGGTTGGCGCTGGCAATAGTTAGTATGGCCGGCAAAAGCGCATGGGGTATTTTAATCGCTTTCATGGTCGCCACGGCCTTGCTGAGCATGTTGATTTCAAACACATCATCGACCCTGATCATGGTGCCGATTGCGGTTGCTGTGCTGGTCGCGGGCGGGATTAAGGATGGCGAGACCGAGGGCTTTGCGGGGGCTTTGATCATGGGCGTCGCCTTTGCCGCGTCTATCGGTGGGCTGGGCACATTGGTGGGCAGTCCGACCAATGCGATTGCCGCTGGCCTGATCAACAAGACATTGGGCATGGACATTGATTTCCTGAGCTGGCTGAAATTTGGCTTACCTATTGTCTTCATTGGCCTACCGGTCTGTGCAGCGATCCTGATCATGGTGCAAAAAGTCGGCAAGCATAGTTTTGATGGTGTCAGCGCCAAGGAAGCAATTGGCTCTCCTGGTCCTTGGAGCATGCCTGAAAAACGCGTCGTACCGGTGGTCGCAATCGTCGTGCTCGGCTGGCTGTTCCTGCCGCAGATCAAAGCTTTATTGCCTGACGGTGCCGTGCATGATGGCAGCATTGCTATATTGGGCGG
Organism: uncultured Sphingomonadaceae bacterium; assembly: GCA_947501695.1. Taxonomy (GTDB): domain Bacteria; phylum Pseudomonadota; class Alphaproteobacteria; order Sphingomonadales; family Sphingomonadaceae; genus Parasphingorhabdus. The sequence continues at coordinate 50,880 of CANMWO010000004.1, read as the reverse complement.
CCTGCTGTTGTTCATGCTGCCGGATGGAACCGGTCGCCGATTGCTCAACTGGGATGAAGCTGATCGCGCGCCATGGGGTGTGATCATGATGTTCGGCGGCGGATTGGCGTTGGCAGCCGGGATTATCGAGTCCGGTCTGGCCGACTGGCTCGGATTAGCCTTAGCACCGCTTAAAAATGTGCCCGTGATCGTCATCGCGGTGGCGCTGGTCGCATTGGTCATTCTTGTTACCGAATTTGCTTCCAATGTGGCGACCGCTAGCGGGATCATGCCCGTGGTCGCTAGCTTGATTCTTGCCACTGGCGTTGACCCTGTGTTGCTTGCGATGCCAGCGGCAATGGCCGCTAGCTGGGGCTTTATGCTGCCTTCCGGTACGGGACCAAACGCGATTGCCTGGGCAACCAACCACATTGAATTGCCGAAAATGCTCAAATCCGGATTATGGCTCGACCTGGCAGGGATTCCGATCATCATCGGCTGCATCTGGATGGTTTCATTTGTAATCAGTTGAGTTTTACGGCATGGCGCTTTCCAGATAATCAAGGTGGAGAGATAGAAAATGGCCGATCAAAATGACGATCCAATCGTACCGGTAACACCGCGCCGGATGCCCAAAGCGCCGATTGAGAAAATTGGTGGACGCAAGCTAAAGCCTGCCACTTTGATGATGGGGCATGGCTATGACCCGGTTCTTTCCGAAGGGTCTCTCAAGCCGCCAATTTTTCTGACCTCCACCTTTGCCTTTGAAAACGCAGCGGCCGGGAAGCGGCATTTTGAAGGTATTACAGGCAAGCGTCCGGGCGGCGCCGATGGTCTGGTTTACTCCCGCTTTAACGGTCCCAATCAGGAAATTCTTGAAGACCGTTTGAGCATTTGGGATGAAGCGGAAGACGCACTGGTCTTTTCCAGCGGCATGTCAGCCATTGCCACCGTTCTGCTCGCCAATGTGAATCAGGGCGATGTCGTGGTTCATAGCGGACCGCTTTATGCCGCGACGGAAACCCTGATCAACAAGATATTGGGCCGCTTTGGCGTGACCTTTCTTGATTTTCCAGCAGGCGCCAGTCCCGATGAGGTTTCGGCACTGCTTGAGCAAGCCAAGGCGCAAGCGGCCGAAAATGGCGGCAAGGTTGCGATTGTCTATCTCGAAAGTCCAGCCAATCCAACCAACGCGCTGGTGGATATTGAGGGTGTCGCCAATGCCCGCAATCAGGTTTTCGGCGATGAGGCCGCTCCACCTATCGCGATTGATAACACCTTTCTTGGCCCCTTGTGGCAGCAGCCGCTGAAACATGGCGCCGATATCGTGATCTACAGCCTGACCAAATATGTTGGCGGCCATAGTGACTTGGTTGCTGGCGGCGTTTTGGGTTCCAAAGCGCATATGGACCCGATCCGCGCGATCCGGAATACGATTGGGACGATTTGCGATCCCAATACGGCGTGGATGCTGATGCGCAGTCTGGAAACGCTCGAGCTTCGGATGACCCGCGCTGGTGAAAATGCAGAAAAAGTCTGCGCGTTCCTTCGCGATCATCCCAAGGTCGATGGCCTCGGCTATCTCGGTTTCATCTCGGATGCTTCTCAGCAGGATATTTATGACCGCCATTGCAGCGGGGCTGGCTCGACCTTCTCGGTATTTATCAAGGGCGGCGAAGCGGAAGCTTTTGCATTTCTCGATGCGTTAAAAATTGCCAAGCTGGCGGTGAGCTTGGGCGGTACCGAAACGCTCGCAAGCCTGCCCGCAGCGATGACCCATTTGTCGGTGCCCGATGATCGCCGGGCGGCGCTGGGCATTACCGACAATCTGGTTCGGATTTCTATTGGCGTGGAAGATCCCGATGATCTGATCGCCGATTTCGAGCAGGCATTGGAAATGGTTTAAGCCAAGCCGGTGCGCGCAAAAATAAATAGGGTCACACAGGGTCACACCCCCTAATGCGAAAGGCATATTCTTGCTATAATAGCCTTCCGCAGCGCAATATTTAAAACTGAGAAAGAGCCGCTATGGGCTGTATCATAGCGGCCCGATTGTAGGAAAGCCTGATCAGTCCCAATCGACTATTTTCCAGCCGCGTTTCTTTGCCAGCGCTCGCAAAGGCGCGCTGGGCGTGGTCGCAACCGCTTCGTCTGCAAATTCCAGCATTGGTGCATCGCTGACATGATCGGAATAGGCTCGAATATCTATGGTTTCGCGCGCTAAACCCTTTTCTTCGAGAAAATCCTTGATCCGGTCGAGCTTGGCTTCGTCATAGCAATTTTCGCCGACAATTTCCGGAAGGACACGGTCATGCTCATCGATTTTCAGCCGGGTTCCGATAACCTCATCAAAGCCTAGTCGCGCCGCTATGGCATTGACATAAAGCTCGTAGGAAGCCGTGGCGAGGACTAGTTTGCGACCTTCGGTTCGGTCTGCTTCGACCTGCGCTATCGCTTTGGCATAGCTATTCGCTCGCATCACTTTGTCGGCATAGCTTTCGATATGCGGCGTCAGCTTGGCGAGGCTTGGTTTGCTGCCCAGCAACAGCCTTTGATTATAGGTTTTCAGGCTTTTGCGACTGATAAGCTTTAGGCCATAGCCGATAAACCCGAACGGCAGCAGCGGCAGGAACACCAGCCGCCACGGGGCACGCGCAAAAAGCATGTGGAACAGGAACGGCGTATAGGTTCCCCTTACCGTAATTGTCCGGTCCATGTCGTAAATAGCCAGCTTTGTCATCGCGCCCCATTTCCCAATAATGTCACTCTGTTAGCAGCCGCCACAAAAATGGTCCAAATAAATGACCTGTTATAATGGCTTGAGCTTTCAGCGATTTTCAGTCACCAATGGCAGCGATGACAGTGGCGAGCGATTTTGTCGAAGAAATGACGGAAGATGGAGTGACTTCACTTCGTTTTTCCGGCGATCTGTCTATCGCCGCCATCGGCAATTTACCCGAACGCTTGAACGACTATGGCGCAGGCGCACAGCGAATTGATCTGTCTGATATCGGCTATATTGATACGGTGGGGGCGTGGCTTGTTCATCGTACCGCTCGTGACAGTGGCGCAGAAATTGTTGGCGCGGACAACGAAGCAGAGCGCTTAATTGCCGCTGTTGGCGGTGTCGACCAGCCCGCAGAAGTGCGTCCCGACCCGCCCAATCCGGTCATTCGCGTCTTAGATGAAGTCGGCGAGGCGACCATGATTGCTTTGACGACTCTCGCGGGTTTGGTTGGCTTTTTCGGGTCCGTGATGGTTTCGGCGGCGTCATTGCTGCTCCATCCTGGCCGGCTCCGCTGGAATGCGGTGATCCAGCGGTTTGACGTCGTCGGTGTAAAGGCTCTTGGGATTATCGGGTTGATGAGTTTTCTTATCGGTCTGGTCATTGCGCAACAGGGCGCGGTTCAGCTGAGGCAATTTGGCGCGGAAGTGTTCACGGTCAATCTCGTCGGACGACTGACCATGCGCGAACTTGGCGTATTGATGACGGCGATCATGGTTGCCGGGCGTTCCGGCTCTGCTTTTGCCGCGCAAATAGGTACGATGAAGCTGACCGAAGAAATTGACGCGATGCGTACTATTGGTGTGTCACCGGTTGAGGCGCTGGTCCTGCCCCGCTTTTTGGCGGCTGTTTTCATGCTTCCCTTATTGGGTTTCTATGCATCGATTGTCGCCATTATCGGCGGCGGCTTACTGAGTTGGGTAGAGCTTGATATCCCGCCTGCGACCTTTTTTGCGCGGATCAGGGAAGTGGTGCCGCTAACCGATGTTTATGTCGGTTTGGTCAAGGCACCGGTATTTGGCGCAATCATCGCGGTGTGCGGATGTTATCAAGGCATGCAGGTAAAGGGCAATGCCGAAGAAGTCGGCAAACGGACGACGGCCGCGGTGGTTCAGGCCATATTCCTGGTCATCGTGCTCGACGCATTTTTCGCAGTATTTTTCAGCTGGATCGGATGGAATTGATGGGTGATGACGATCCTATCGTGGTAGACCGCAACTTTTCTGGACCGTTGATTTGCGTAAAGGGATTGCGCAATAGTTTCGGTGACCAAGTGGTCCACGAGCATCTTGATATTGATGTCCGTAAAGGCGAAATATTGGGCGTTGTTGGCGGGTCCGGGACTGGAAAGTCGGTTCTGATGCGATCGATTATCGGTCTGCAACAGCCTGACGAAGGCTCTATCGAGGTGTTCGGTGAATCCTTGCTGGACCGGTCGGAAGCCGAAACCATCGATGTTCGCAAACGTTGGGGTGTGTTGTTCCAGGGCGGGGCGCTGTTTTCCACGCTGACCGTGGCGGAAAATGTGATGGTTCCCATCCGCGAATTTTATCCGAAAATGGACCGTGATTTCAGGCGAGAAGTGGCAAAATATAAGGTATGTCTGTCCGGGTTGCCGCCGGAAGCTTCTCCTAAATATCCCTCTGAGCTTTCCGGAGGGATGAGAAAGCGAGCAGGGATTGCCCGGGCGCTAGCGCTCGATCCAGAGTTGTTGTTTCTGGATGAACCCACCGCCGGATTGGACCCCATTGGCGCCGCGGCCTTTGATAATCTAACCCGGGAATTGCAACAGACATTGGGGCTGACGGTTTTCCTGATAACCCACGATCTGGATACGCTTCATGCGATTTGCGACCGGGTAGCGGTGCTCGCGGACAAACAGGTGATTGCTGTGGGAACGATACCAGAGCTGCTCGCTATGGATCATCCGTGGATACAGGAATATTTTAACGGTCCGCGTGGGCGCATGGCAGCGCCTCAGATCACGGGCGGAAATTGAAAATGTCTGCTAAATACAGAGATTTGTTGCAGGTGCCGATCCGGCTGGCCATAAAGGTGAAATAATGGAGACACGGTCCAATCATATTCTTGTGGGTGCTATCACCCTGATCTTGCTGGCTTTGGTGGCTGCTTTTCTGGTGTGGATTGTCCGCTTTGGTGACGGCGCACAGAAGGAATATGATATTTTCTTCGCTCAGTCGGTTGGCGGGCTTGCCAAGGGTACCGGTGTCACCTTCGCCGGTGTTCCATCGGGACAGGTAGAGTCGGTTGAACTGTGGAAGAAAGACCCGGATTTTGTGAGAGTGCGGATAACGGTGAGCGAGGAAACACCGATTTTGCAAGGCACCACTGCGACTATCCAGAGCATCAGCTTCACCGCTCCGCCTAATATCCAGCTTGATGGCGCCGTCAAGGACGCGCCGGCTATCACCGATTTGGGTCCTGAAGGGGTTCCAGTCATTCCGACCAAGCCCGGCGCATTGGGCGAATTATTGAACAGCGCGCCCTTGGTGGTGGAGCGGCTGGCGACCCTGACCGACCGGCTGACCTTGTTGCTGTCGGATAAGAACCAGGAATCCATCGAAGGTATTTTAAACAATACCGAGCAGCTGACGGGCAGCCTGGCAAAACAAGCGCCGGATCTGGAAGTGCTGATGGCAGAATCAGCGATCGCGATCCGCAATGCCGGCCAAACGGCTGAAAAACTCTCCGCCGTCGCTGATAATGCCAATCAACTTTTAAGCAGCAATGGCGAGCCACTGGCAAGAAATCTTACAAAAACCTTGGCCGCCGCCGAGCAAAGCATGGCAGCGTTGAACGTGGTTTTGGATGAAGCGCGGCCAGGGGTTCAGCAGCTGGGAACCAAAACATTGCCCGAAGTCGATCAATTGGTTCAGGACATGCAGGCGCTGACAAAATCGCTCACATCCGTGACCGAGCGGCTGGATCAGGGCGGGGCGGGATCATTGCTATCGGCGCCCGCGCTGCCAGATTATGAGCCAGGTAAATAGAGGCCACTAATGGGAAAGCAGCGCTTGATGACCATATTCCATAAGACAAAATCCTTAGGGTTGTTAGCCGGCCTTAGCCTGCTAAGCGGCTGTGTCAGTTTTGGCGGCGCGGAACCTCCGCCATTTCTATTGTCGCTGACCTCAGGCATCCAGGTCGATGCTGGAGCGGTCCGCGCAGGTCCTAGAGCAGGTGCCTTGGTGGTCCAGTTGCCCTCGACACCGCAAAAGTTGAACAATCTGCGTGTGCCGGTCCAGACGGGTGCCACCGGTATCGCTTATCTGAAAGAAGCAACATGGGTCGACAAACCGGCTCGGCTTTTCCAAGGCTTGCTTACCGAAACCATAGCGGCCAAGAATAACCGGCTGGTGCTGACACCAGTTCAGGCGCAGGGAAAGGCAGATACCTATCTGGCCGGTGAATTGGTCAATTTTGGTCTCGATGGCCCAAGTTTGACGGTGACCGTTACCTATGACGCCGTGAAGATGCGGCAAGGCCAGTCGATCGAAAAGCGGCGTTTTGAGGTCAGCGAAAGCGTTTTCGCTGCCGAAGCAGGCCCGGTGGGTCAGGCTTTGAACAGCGCCGCGAATAAGGTGGTTCTGGAGGTTGCAGACTGGGTCGGTTGATCCGCGCCCACCCCGCTGAATACTCAACTTTCGCCGTAAGTAAAACCTTCAGGTTCTGGCCAATCCATCGAACTTGCCGCCATCACCCGAAATAATCTACCCATTTCATCACAATGGGTCAGCCGATGATGGGCGGCGCGAATGGCATCAGCTTTTTTCGGCACCATTTGCGCAAGTCGTTTAGCGCGCTGATCAATGCCAAGTGCCTTCAACCACTGGCCCTGTTCTGCCGGACCATGAATCGACAAAAGACGGGTTTTGGCGATATTGCTGAGACTGTGAAAATCTACATGGGCGGTAAGATCTGCGGTTCCCGGACTGTCAAACGGGCTGATAGGCATATGATTTTTAACAGCCTGCAAAGTGCTGCCGGTTCCGGGTCGATCATAGCCATAGTCGATGATTAATATGACACCGCCTTGCTTGGCGATCCGACTGGATAGATCCCCTAAAATCTGAATGCTGGCCGGAGAGCTTTCCAATATCGTTCCAATGGACAAGCCAGCCGATGATTTGGAAACTTGATTTTCAATCGCTTGTGTACCGGGAATCGCAATGAACTTATTGCGTTCCCGAGCCACCATATGGCGCCGCCATCCCGCTTTTGTTGAGATAAATTGTTCCACTGGTAAGGCATCAAAAAATTCATTTGCAACGATCATAAGCGGGGCATCGGTCGGTAAGCTGTCAATGCTTTCATGCCAAGCTGCGCTGCGGTGGAGTGCTGCCTGTTTGGCTTTTAATACCGGGCTATTTTCGACAAAATGGACCTGTGGATGGCACCCAAATTTCGACATAGCCCGCCGAGCGTCAGATGCCAGGGTTCCCCGGCCAGGGCCCAGTTCGACATAATGAACGTGATCGTGACTGCCTTTGCGGAGCCACAAGTCTGACAGCCATATACCGACGAGTTCCCCGAACATTTGACTAATCTCTGGCGCGGTTACGAAATCGCCATCTTCGCCAATAGGGTCTTTGCTTGCATAATAGGCCGTGTTGGCAATGTCGATATACTCACTGAGTGGTATCGGCCCTTCGCGGTCAATTTTTTCGGCGAGTATATGCGCGGCCGAACTGCTCTCAGGCAACGCTCTTGTCCCCTGTGGTTGGTTCGACACGTACGCGACGGCCTTTGGCTGTAAATACAAGATAGATGCCGAGCAGTAACATCGGCACTGTGAGGGTCTGTCCCATTGTCAGGCCCCAGCTTAGATTTTCGAGGCCTTTATCCGGTTGACGGAAAAATTCGACTGTAAACCGGCTCAGACCGTAAACCAGCAGGCCGGTACCGACCAACTTGCCCGGATGATAGCGTGCGTCAGTTTTCCAGAATAACAGTGACGTGATGATCAAATAGAGCAAACCTTCCAGACCGGCTTCATAGAGCTGGCTGGGATGGCGTGCGACTTCGCCGCCCATAGGAAAGATAATCGCCCATGGAACATCGGTCGCGCGGCCCCAAAGCTCGCCGTTGACGAAATTGGCTAAGCGGCCAAAGAGAAGACCGAACGGAATGACGCAGGCAACATAGTCACAGATACGCAGAAAACTAAGCTTCTCCTTGCGCGAAATCCACCAAATCGCCAGCACAACGCCTAGCACCCCGCCATGCAGCGACATGCCCCCATTCCAGACTTTGAAAATATCAACAGGGTTAGACAAGATTGAGGGATTGTAGAAAAAGACATAACCCAATCGCCCGCCCAGAATAATCCCGAGCGTTGCATAGAAAATCATGTCATCCGCATGGCGCCGTGCCAGCGGGGCGCCGGGCTGGATGATCAGCTTGGTGAGATACCAATAGCCAAGCAATATGCCTGCGAGATAAGCTAGCGAATACCATTTCAGTTGGAAAAATCCGAGGTCAAGCGCGTTGGGGGACAGCCCCAATTCCTCAAATCGCGTAAATTGCGCCGCACTTGCAAGAATAATATCAATCAACTCTTTTCCCCACTAGATTTCATCGTCATATAGCAAGGGCATATAACGGGAAATTCTCCGATACCAAGAGGGAAACCCAAACTGACTTTGCGGGAGAAAATTGAAATGCCATCGCCACTAGACACGATGATCGACGAAACACTGGCTGCGATGACGCAACCCGGCCAGCTTTTGGAGCTGGATAGCGTTCAGAAATATGGCGTGGATATGCCTGTTTTCAAAAATGCGCCCAATAATGTTTCCGATTATCTCGCCTTTTTTAGCATGCAACATGCGGATAAGGAATTTCTTGTCGATGGCGATATCCGACTGACTTTTAAGGAAACTTATGCCGCAGCGCGCGTGCTTGCTGCCGGCCTTGTCGCCGGGCATGGCGTTCAAAAAGGCGATCGGATCGGTATTGCTGCCCGCAACTCAGCCAACTGGATCATCCTTGACATGGCCATCACTATGGCTGGCGGCATATCCACAAAGCTAAATGGCTGGTGGCAAGGTGATGAGCTTGCTGACGGGATTGAAGATGTCAGTTGTTCGATTGTTTTTGCGGATAAACAACGCGCCGCACGCTTGACCGAATCGGGTCGCGATCATGGGGCCGAGATTATTTTATTCGAACATGACCTGCCGCCGCTGGAAGGTTTGAAGGCTTGTCTGGCAAAAGGTGGCGATGCCGAGACCGCGCTGCCGCAAATGGGGCCAGAGGATAATGCGACAATATTGTTCACATCTGGTTCGACCGGACGTTCAAAAGGGGCCTATGCTGAACATCGTTCGGTTGTCCAAGGGGCGATGAGCTTCGTTGGTGCTTTTGCGGTGATGGCGCATCTGATGGAAAAAGCCGGAACATTGCCAGATATTCAGCCGACGGCCTTGGTTGCGGTTCCGCTATTCCATGTTACCGCCTCGGTTCCGTTGGTTCTCGTCAGCTATGCGATTGGCCGCAAACTGGTGATGATGAAGAAATGGGATGCCGAAGCTGCCATGACTCTCATCGAGAAAGAAAAAGTCACCTATTTTGTCGGTGTTCCGCTGATGAGCATGGAAATTTATTCCCACCCGAAACTCGGCGACTATGATCTCAGTACCTGTGTTTCCATGGCTGCTGGCGGTGCGCCGCGACCAGTCGACCATGTCAAACGGATCAAAGAAGGCATGGGTAAAGGTTTCCCACTAATCGGCTATGGTCTGACCGAAACAAACGGGGTTGGCTGTTCTAACCAGAATGAAAATTATCTCGCCAAGCCGGACAGTACCGGGCGCGCGACACCGCCGATTGTCGATGTCGGGATATTGGATGATGACGGCAATAAAGTGGCGCAAGGCGAACGTGGCGAAGTGTGTATCCGCTCCAGCGCCAATTTCACGGGTTATTGGAATAACGAACAGGCGACCAAGGATGCCTTTACCAGTGATGGCTATTTCCGCACCGGCGATATCGGTTATCTCGATCCCGACGGATATCTCTATATTGTTGACCGCAAAAAAGAGATCATCATCCGTGGCGGCGAAAATATCAGCTGTCAGGAAGTGGAAGCCGCCGTCTATGCCCATACCGCAATAGCTGAAGCCTGTATTTTCGGGGTTGATGACGAACGCTTTGGCGAGGTGCCGGGCTTGGTCTACCATGTGAAAGACGGCCAAAGCCTGCCGCAGGACGAGCTTCTGGAATTTTTGAAAGATAAGCTCGCCCCCTTCAAGATGCCGGTGCATATCTGGGAATATGACGAACCGCTGCCGAAATTGGGCACGGCGAAGATTGCCAAGATCGTAATTGCGAAGAAGCATCGGGAAATGTTGGCTGGCACTGGATGAACATAAGCGCCAATATACCAAAGCCGGCAGCTGATCCGGGAAAGCGGATTGTCCGGCAGCGGGATATTATTAATCGCCGCAAACTGGGCGAGAAGATTGAGGCGCTGATTGCCGAACATGGTATAACCAAGGCGCGCGGTAAAATATTGCCATTGCTGCAAGACGCATTGGCTGATGGCCGGGCGGAGATTAGCCGGCGATTGATCGAAAAACCATCAGCTGGCCATGAAGCCGCCGCGTCCCAATCTTTTCTGATCGATCAGTTGGTCCGGATCATCCATGATATTGCCGTGGGTCACCAATATCCGGTGAATAACCCGTCGTCGGGTGAGCGGATCGCAGTGATGGCAGTTGGCGGCTATGGGCGCGGGGAAATGGCCCCCCATAGCGATGTGGATATTGCTTTCCTGACGCCGTTCAAGCAGACCAGCTGGACCGAACAGGCAATCGAAGCGATGCTCTATTGGTTGTGGGATCTGGGCCTGAAAGTTGGCCAGAGTAGCCGTTCTATCGATGAGATGGTGCGGATGGCCAATGAAGACCTTAGTATTCGTACTGCTTTGTTGGAAGGTCGCTATATCTGGGGAGATACCGGCGTCTATGAAGCGTCCAAGGCTCGATTTTTTGCCGATGTAGTATCCGGGACGGACCGCACTTTTGTTTCCGAAAAACTGGCTGAACGCGATGCACGTCATGTACGCATGGGTGATAGTCGCTATGTGGTCGAGCCGAACGTCAAGGAAGGTAAGGGTGGATTGCGTGATCTGCAGACGCTTTACTGGATCGGCAAATATATCCACCGCGTTACAACAGCAGCGGAACTGGTGGATGTGGGCTTGCTGACGACGAACGAATTTAAGCGCTTTCGTAAGGCCGCTAATTTCCTGTGGGCGGTGCGCTGTCATATGCATGACATGACCGGTCGTGCAGAAGACCGCTTGACTTTTGATCTGCAACCCGGCGTAGCGCAACGGATGCGCTTTGCTGACCGGCCGGGCAAGTCAGCTGTCGAACGGTTCATGCAATATTATTTTCTGAATGCCAAAGTGGTAGGCAATCTGACCGGCGTGTTTCTCGCGCATCTGGATGAGACCCATAATGCCGGTGTGCGCCGGTTCATTCCCAGTATCACGAGGCGACCGAAAAAGTTGAAGGGCTTTACACTGGATCGCGGGCGGCTCGCCTTGCCCGAGGAAAGTTTCTTTGAAGAAGATCCGGTTCGGTTAATCGAGATTTTCCAGCTCGCTGATAAACATGAGCTTGAAATTCATCCGCTGGCGATGCGCGCAGCACGCCGGGATGCGAAGCTGATAACCAACAAGATCCGTAAAGACCGCCGGGCCAATGCGCTGTTTCTGGATGTGCTCTGTTCGCCGCGTGATCCTGAACTGGTTTTGCGCTGGATGAACGAAGCCTCTATTTTTGGCCGTTTCATTCCCGATTTTGGCCGAGTAGTCGCGCAGATGCAGTTTGACATGTATCATCATTATACGGTCGATGAACATAGTATCCGCGCTATCGGCTTGCTGGCCCGGATCGGGAGCGGTGATCTGGTGGACGATCATCCCAATTCGACTGAGACAATTAAGAAGCTTAAAAACCGGCGCGTGCTTTTCGTAGCGACCTTGTTGCATGATATCGCCAAAGGGCGCGGTGGTGATCACAGCGTTCTGGGCGCGGAAGTAGCGATGAAACTATGCCCGCGGTTGGGGCTTGAGCCCTATGAAACCGAGCTGGTTGCGTGGTTGGTGCGGCACCATTTGCTGATGTCAGCCATGGCTTTCAAACGCGATCTGTCGGACTTTAAAACCATTCAGGATTTTGTCAGCCAAGTGAAGAGCATTGAGCGGCTCCGTTTGCTGACTGTCCTGACGGTTGTTGATATTCGCGCGGTTGGGCCGGGTATCTGGAACAGCTGGAAAAGACAATTGCTGACAGACCTGTTTCAGGCCGCTGAAGAGATGTTGCTGCTCGGCCATAAACAGCGCGGTCGCAAGGAACGGATCACTCAGAAAAAGGCAGCGCTGGAAGAGGCTTTGGATATCCCCAAAGCACAATTTTCGAAACTCGCTAAACGCCTTACTGATCCCTATTGGATCGCTGAACCTGACGATATTATCGCCCATAATGCGCGACTGATGATGCGGGCAGGGGATGATAATCTGGCTATATCAGCAGAGGCTTATCCCGAACGCGGCGCGACATTGGTGACCATTTATGCGGCCGACCATCCCGGGCTTTTCTATCGCATTGCGGGCGGTATTCATGTCGCGGGCGGCAATATTATCGATGCGCGTATTCACACTACGCGAGATGGTATGGCGCTGGATAATTTCCTAGTACAAGATCAATATGGTCAGCCCTTTGCAGAGGAAAATCAGCTGGAAAGACTCAAAACAGCCGTCGAAGATGCGCTAGCCAATCGTTCTAAATTGGCGACGAAGCTGGAAGCCCGCCCGCTTGCTCACTCGCGGGCTGGCGCGTTTAATATCGTTCCAAATGCGATGGTCGACAATGATGCATCTAATCGCTTCACCGTGATTGAAGTGACGGCGCAGGACCGTCCAGCTCTGCTCAATGAACTGGCTTACACATTGTTTGAGTCCAAAGTTACCGTGCATAGCGCTCACATTGCGACATATGGCGAGCGCGCAGTCGATACGTTTTACATTACCGATCTATTTGGTGGAAAGATTGCCAGCAAGGCGCGCTTGAACAATTTGAAAAAGAAGCTGATCAAAGCGGCCACGCAAACGGAAGCAGAAAAAACGGCCGCCTAGCTTAGCTTGTCTTTTAGTGCCGCTAACGCTCCAAAAGGCCCTGCTTCCTCTTCGCTTTTCAGGCCCTTTTTCTCCGCTATGCTGTCGGCATCGGGTCCACGCGGATAGGGCTCCAGGGCCAGATAAAGCGTTTGCGCGATGGCTTCACCAAGATCAATTTGCGCCGATTCATATTCGATTATATCGCAATCCTCTGGTGCCAGCTCGATTTCCTCTTCGCTTGGCGGAGAGTCGTTTTTCTCTTCAAAGACAATGTCAAATGCTTCGGTAATCTGGACTGGGAAAGGTTGGCCGCTAATCGCGCAAGCCTGATGCAGGTCCGACTGGATAATTCCGGTGAACTTGATTTCATGCTCTTTGGCCTCAAGGCGATAGTCTGCCGTGATGGTTTCGATCGACGGCAAGTCAAAGCGCTTGGCTAGCGCCTGGCGCTGATCTTCATCGGCGACAATTTGTCCGGTCAAGGCCGCGCCGCCAATATCAGACAGGTTGACAATCTTGGATAGTTCCGGGTGAAACGGGGGTGATGGTGCGGTCATGTAGAAGCCTTGGTGATGTTGCCGGCAATGAGTTGGTCAATGGTCATTTCGGCAATGTGATCATAAAAGTGGGTAAATTGTTCGGCCGTGAAATTCAATGCGATGGGCGTGGGAGCTTCGCCGCGATAAAGGTTGCGGGCCAACGCATCTGAAATATTGGCAGTACCGGTCAACGCCTCACGATAGGCACCAAGCCGTCCACCCAGTGCGCCCATCATTTCGCCGACACGTTTGCCGACAATCATGTCGCCAATGCCAATCTGACGTAACTGTGCATCCATATCCTTGACAAATAATTCTGTAAGCCAAACATTTTCCTGTTGCGCATCATCGGCCTGTTCCAAGCGGATCAGCACGACACATAAAATAGCAGCAATCATATCAAAGCGACCATCTAGCGTGTCGGGAACCGCGCCCTGTTCATACCAGTCGAGACGTCGCCCTTCAGCAATCACAGCATCGTAGAGCGGTTGCATCGCTAGATTCGGGTTTTTGCGCCCCAGAAGAGCGTTTAGGAATGACATTATAATTTGACCCTGATTTTGGTAAACAATTGGATGACCTGATGATCGCTTATGTTAAGACTACATACAGGGGATATTGATATTTACACTGCGAGATGCAATGGGCCATATCATAAGCGGTTTTTAGTCCGCTGCAATGATCGAAACCTTCTGGTTCTTTGCGGGCGGAAGGATTTTTTGGAGAAGTGAGTTGATGCGTAGCCAATTGAAAATGCAATTTGTGCTGACCGGTCTGGTTGCAGGCGGACTTTTACTATCAGGCTGTTCGCAGGTTCGTGGCCACCAAGGCTATATTGTCGATACTGTGCTGACCAATTCCATCCAGCCTGGCGTTGATAACCGCCAATCTGTCGAAGCTTCATTGGGTCGGCCGACATTTTCAGGTCAGTTTGATGAAAATACTTGGTATTACGTATCCCGCGAGACCAAGCAGCTGGCATTTAACTCACCGTCGGCCCGAGAGCAGATGGTCATGCGCGTCACCTTTGACGAAGCTGGCAATGTGACAGCAGTCGACCGCACTGGTTTGGAACTGGTTGCAAACATCAATCCTAATGGCGACAAGACGCCGACATTGGGCCGTGAGCGGTCTTTCTTTCAAGAGTTGTTTGGCAATATTGGCGCCGTTGGTGCAGCGGGGTCACGCGGAGCCAGCACTGACCCCACGCGTCCCTAACCATTATTCGAGCCTAATGACTGCCAGTGGCGTCGCTATTTAGCGATACCGCTCGCTGCCAATACTGCTAGCGTTACCAGCTCAGAAGCTGTCGATGCCATCGTTGCAATTTGCACTGATTTATCGAGGCCCACCAGCATGGGTCCAATCACAGCATCGCCGCCGAGCTCACGAAGCAATTTGGCCGACAGATTGGCTGATTGCAGTCCCGGCATGACCAGCACATTGGCGGTGCCGGACAGGCGGTTAAACGGATAGTTGGCCATCAGTTTCGGGTTTAGCGCAACGTCGGGCGACATCTCTCCCTCATATTCAAAATTGACCCGGCGGCCGTCTAATGTGGCAACGGCTTCGCGAATGTTCTCAAGCCAACGACCAGCGGGATTGCCAAAGGTCGAATAGCTGAGAAAGGCGACACGTGGTTCATGCCCCATTTTCCGAGCAACCGCAGCGGTTTGCTCGGCAATATCGGCCAATTCTTCGGCGGAAGGCCGTTCATTGACCGTTGTATCGGCCATAAACACAGTGTGGCTTTGTCCGACCATCACGTGAATGCCAAAGGCAGTGCGGCCTTTTTCGACATCAATAACCTTGGCTACATCTTTGAATGTCTGGGAATAGGGTCGAGTGACGCCAGTGATCATGGCATCGCCCTGATCCATCGCCAGCAGGGCAGAGCCAAAGATATTGCGGTCCTGATTGACCATGCGTTTGATATCGCGCTCCATATGGCCTTTGCGATGCAGGCGTTCATAGAGCATGTTGACCATGTCAGGGACGAGCGGGCTATTGCGTGAGTTATGTATTTCAAAGCGATCGGGATCGCTGACGCCCAGTTCCTGAAGTTTTTCGCGAACACGGTCGTCGCGGCCAACCAGCACAGGCGTGCCATAGCCGCCATCTTGAAACTGGATCGCTGCGCGCAAGACGACATCTTCTTCCGCCTCGGCAAATATGACTCGTTTCGGTGCCAAACGCGACGTTTCATAAGCCTGTGTGAGTACTGATGTGGTTGGGTTGAGCCGTGCTTTCAGGCTCTGGCGATAGGCATCGAGATCTTCAATGGGCTTTTGCGCAACACCACTGTCCATTGCCGCTTTTGCAACGGCTGCGGATACGACGTCCATCAAGCGCGGATCGAACGGCGCGGGAATAATATAGTCCACGCCAAAGGTTGGCGCTTGACCGCCATAGGCAGCCGCAACTTCTTCCGGCACCTGTTCCCGGGCCAATTCGGCAATCGCATAGGCCGCAGCGACTTTCATTTCTTCATTGATACGGGTTGCCCGAACATCGAGCGCGCCGCGGAAAATAAACGGGAAGCCAAGAACATTGTTCACCTGATTGGGATAATCAGACCGTCCAGTTGCTACAATCGCATCGGGCCGAGCCGCCTTCGCATCAGGCGGCGTGATTTCAGGATCGGGATTGGCCATCGCGAAGATAATCGGCTTGTCCGCCATATCCTTGACCATTTCCGGTTTAAGCGCGCCAGCAGCCGAGAGACCAAGGAACACATCTGCACCCGTTAGAGCTTCGGTAAGGTCACGGGCATCGGTATTAATCGCATGCGCAGATTTCCATTGGTCGACATTGTCGCGGCCACGATAGATGACACCGCTGCGGTCACACATGGTGAGATTATCATGCGGCACGCCCAATGATTTGATCAGTGAAGCACAGGCAATGGCCGCTGCGCCTGCTCCGTTTACGACGACTTTGATATCTTTGACATCACGGTTAGTCAGCAGGCAGGCATTGATAATACCGGCGGCCGCGATAATCGCTGTACCATGTTGGTCATCGTGGAAAACTGGAATATTCATCTGGTCGCGCAAGGTTTGCTCAATGATGAAACAGGCCGGCGCCCCGATATCTTCTAGATTAATACCGCCGAAACTCGGTTCCATGATGCGTACCGCGTTGATAAACGCATCGGTATCTTCGGTGTCCAGTTCGATATCAATGGAGTCGACATCAGCAAAACGTTTGAACAGCACCGCCTTGCCTTCCATCACTGGCTTGGAGGCTAGGGCACCCAAATTACCGAGCCCCAAAATAGCGGTGCCGTTGGAGATGACCGCAACCAGATTGCCTTTGGCGGTATAATCATAAGCTTTGGAAGGGTCTTCGGCGATCGCACGAACTGGCACGGCGACACCAGGCGAATAAGCGAGGCTCAAATCGCGTTGGGTGGCCATCGGCTTTGATGCGATAATTTCTATTTTTCCGGGACGTCCGTGGGAGTGGAATAATAGTGCTTCGCGTTCAGAAAATTCTACATTGCTCTCGTTCTTGTCGGCCAAATTATTTCTCCATGATTCCGGTTCGGCCTCTTGTGCCCGCCCCCTAATGCGCGTCCCGATACGTGCCTACTCCGAATGATAGTGATTGGGCAAGACTTGGTATATTGCTGATTTCGAATAACTCTTTTCAATTAAAGAAATCCTGCCCTTTTCCCGCACGAGACTCTTCGCTATCGCATGGGAGATGGCAACACAGACTCAACAGAAATCCGGATCCAAGGCGGCAAAGCTGGGCAAGTCTGAAACAAAGGCGGCGGCAGCGCCAAAGCTGACCCCAATGATGGAACAATATTTTGCGCTGAAAGAAAAGGCGCATGATTGCCTGCTTTTCTATCGGATGGGCGATTTTTTCGAACTGTTCTTCGAGGATGCAAAGCTGGCGTCCGCAGCGCTTGATATTGCTCTGACTTCGCGCGGAAAAAATGCTGGCGAGCAAATTCCGATGTGCGGCGTCCCAGCCCATGCAGCTGAGAGCTATCTTGCAAAATTGATCCGCGCCGGGTTCAAGGTTGCGATTGCCGAGCAAACAGAAACACCTGCCGAGGCCAAGGCACGCGGCGGATATAAAGCTTTGGTTGCCCGCGACATCATTCGGTTTGTCACCGCGGGCACACTGACCGAGGATACGCTGCTCGATGCGCGGTCGGACAATATGTTGGTCGCGGTTGCCGAGGTGCAGGGGCAGATTGGGATTGCAGCGAGCGATATTTCAACCGGTGATTTTGAACTGCTCCAAATTTCCGAAGATGCACTGACTGCAGAACTATCAAGGATCGCGCCCTCAGAAATTATTTGTAGTCCTTCGCTGGCTGCGCGGTTGGAGGTGGCTACCGAATGGCCGAAAGAGGATTTCGATAGTCAAAAAGCCGAGCGCAAACTCAAGGCACTTTTCGGCGTATCGACGCTCGATGGTTTTGGCGATTTTTCGCGCAGCGAACTGGCAGCGGCTGGCGGGCTGATCGCCTATATCGAACATGCTGCCCAAGGCGAAACGCCGTTTCTGAAACCGCCGGTGCAGCGCCATGCCGGCGAATATCTTCTGATTGATGGAGCGACGCGGGCGAGCCTTGAAATTGAGCGGACTATGGCGGGCGAGCGCAAGGGCAGCCTGCTTGGTATTATTGACCGCACCGTCACGCCGGGAGGCGCGCGCTTGTTGGGCCGCGATCTCGCGGCGCCGCTTTTTGACGAGACGAAGGTCAACTTGCGCCTAGGCGTGGTCCAATGGTTTCACGATACCCCGGCCATTCGCGACGGTGTGCGCGATGCGCTAAAAGCCATGCCGGATATCAGCCGTGCTTTGGGCCGGATTTCGGCCGGTCGTGGCAGTCCTCGTGATGTCGGCCAGATCCGCGATGGCCTCAGCGGCGCGCGGATTTTGCGCGAGCGACTAGCGCTCGACATGGCGCTGCCCGACTTGATGAATGCTCTGCTCCCTGCGCTGGATGGTCATGCTGCCATGGTCGATCTGTTGGAACGCGCATTGGTCGAAACACCGCCGACCGAGATGAGCAATGGCGGCTATATCGCGGCGGGCTATGATCCGGCACTGGACGAACTGCGCAGTGCGGGTTCCGATGGCCGCAAGGCGATTGCAACACTGGAAGCTCGTTACCGGGAAGCGACCGGGATCAATACGCTCAAGATCAAGCATAATGCGGTGCTTGGCTATTTTGTAGAAGTCCCAGCGCGCCATGGCGACAGTTTGATGGCTGAGGATTCCGGTTTCACCCATCGCCAGACATTGGCGGGTGTGGTGCGGTTTAACTCGACCGAGCTTCATGAAGAGGCGGTGCGGGTGACGCAGGCAGGCGCGCATGCGTTTGCTGCCGAGGCGGCGCATTTTGAAGAGCTGGTCGACAAGCTATTGGAACGCAAGGATGCGATTGCGATCAGCGCTGATGCGCTAGCGCGAATTGACGTGTCATCGGCTTTGGCTGAACGCGCGGTTGAGGGGCAATGGTGCCGACCCGAATTTATCGATGGCAATGTGCTGGATATCAAAGCCGGGCGCCATCCAGTGGTCGAGGCTGCTCTGAGCGCTTCGGGTGATCCGTTTGTCGCCAATGATTGCGCATTGTCCAATGACGAACGACTCTGGCTTGTGTCCGGCCCCAATATGGGCGGTAAATCGACGTTCTTACGGCAAAATGCGTTGATCGTGATCCTTGCTCAGGCGGGTGGCTTTGTGCCAGCCAGCTCGGCAAAACTTAGCCTGGTGGACCGCCTGTTTAGCCGGGTAGGGGCCTCGGATAATCTCGCACAGGGTCGCTCAACCTTCATGGTCGAGATGGTGGAAACCGCGACAATCCTTAGTCAGGCGACGGAGAAAAGCTTCGTCATTCTCGACGAGGTTGGGCGCGGCACATCGACCTATGACGGTCTCGCGCTGGCATGGGCCGTCGTCGAGGCAGTGCATGAAACCAATCAATGTCGTTGTCTATTTGCGACCCACTATCACGAGCTTACCCGTCTTGCGGATCGGCTCGACGCCATGTCTCTGCACCATGTTCGGGCGCGGGAATGGAAGGGCGATCTTGTTCTCATGCATGAACTCGCCAAAGGACCAGCAGATCGCAGCTATGGTTTGGCCGTGGCAAAGCTTGCGGGTATTCCCAAACCGGTACTGAAACGCGCCAAGTCGGTACTCGACAAGCTGGAGGCAGGTAAGGCAGAAACCGGAGGCCTCGCGGCTGGGCTAGGCGACCTGCCTTTATTTGCCGCAAGCCTTGCCGAAGAGGATCAGAAAACCGATATATTGCGGGAGGCTTTGCGGGAATTGGACATTGATGCCTTAAGTCCTCGCGATGCGCTCGATCAACTTTATGCGCTGAAATCGGTGCTGGAACAGGAAGAATAATGAACCGCTGGATCATCATCGTCATGTCTGCGCTGCTTCTTGCTGGCGGTGCCTATGTTTATAGTTCGCGCAGCGCCAATGCCGAACCTTTGGAAGTCGGCGCCGCTGCTCCGAATTTTGAAACCACAGGCGCGCTGGCGGGCAAGCCATTTAAGGTGAGCCTGTCGGATAAGCTGAAAAACGGTCCTGTCGTTCTTTATTTCTTTCCTAAGGCATTTACCGCTGGCTGTACCATAGAAGCCAATATGTTTGCCGAGGCAACGGCTGATTTTGAGGCCGCTGGCGCTACTGTAATCGGTATGTCGGGGGATAGCATGGATGCCTTGACGAAATTTTCCGTAGAGGAATGCCGGGATAAATTTGCCGTCGCGCGGGCCGATGATGCGGTGATGGATGGATATCAAGTGCGCATGGAACCGACATTGGCCCTGACCAACCGGACGAGCTATGTCATTGACCAAAATAGTAAAATTGCTTTCGTACATAGCGCGCAAGACCCCAAAGCGCATGTGACGGGAACGCTGGAGAAGGTGAAGCAATTGGCACGCGCGAAAATCGCTGCCCCACCTGAAAATTGATAAAGATGTTGCATTTGCCGTGAAGCTGGATTGAAAGACAGCATGACCGACAAAGCACATAACCAAACCGGTAATCACGCGCCCGATCCAGCGATGCTGGCCAAGGCGGAAACACTCACCGAAGCTCTGCCTTATTTGCAGCGCTATGCGGGCAAGACTTTTGTCATCAAATATGGCGGCCATGCCATGGGCGATCCCGCGCTGGCGCGCAATTTTGCTGAAGATGTGGTGCTGTTGAAAGCCGTGGGTATCAATCCCGTGGTTGTCCATGGCGGTGGCCCGCAAATTGGCGCGATGCTGGAACGGGTCGGGGTTGAAAGCAAATTTGTCGATGGTCTGCGAGTCACGACCAAGGAAACGGCCGAGATTGCCGAAATGGTTCTCTCCGGTGCGATCAACAAGGAATTGGTGAGCTGGATCGAACGGGCTGGCGGCAGCGCAATCGGCATATCGGGTAAAGATGGCGGCTTCGTCAAAGCGGCCAAACTGCGCCGCACAGCCCGCGATCCGGACAGCAATATCGAGCGGATTATTGATCTGGGCTTTGTTGGCGAGCCGAAACGGGTGGACCGCAGTGTGGTCGATATGATTTCAACATCAGGGATGATCCCGGTCATTGCTCCCATTGGTGTGGGTGAAGATGGCCATACCTATAATATCAATGCTGACACCATGGCTGGCGCGGTTGCTGCGGCACTACGGGCTTCGCGCCTCTTTTTGCTGACCGATGTGGCAGGCGTATTGGACAAGCAAGGCGAGCTGCTCACCGATCTCAATCCAACCGAAATCAAGCGGCTACAGGAAGACGGCACCATTTCGGGCGGGATGATCCCCAAGCTGGAAACCTGTGTCAGTGCGGTGTTGAAGGGGGTTGATGCAGCCGTTGTGCTGGATGGCCGGGTGCCCCACGCGATGCTGCTGGAAATCTTCACCAGCAAGGGCGCGGGTACGCTGATCCGGGATGATTTTGAAACGGTTGATTAATTGCCGAACTGTATTATATTATTGATACACTAATTTGTTGGCATAGAATGCTTGGCATTGCGCGCCACTATCGTTTAATGGCCATCACTATATAAAAAGGTCTCGGTCCATGTTTTTTGCTCTGTTTCAGATTATCGGCATTTTGTTGAATGTTGCGATTACCATCATCATCGTTCAGGCGATTATGAGCTGGTTGCTGGCCTTCAATGTGATTAACTTGCAAAACGATATCGCGCGGGCAATCTGGACGACTTTGGATGCCCTGACCGCACCAATCTACCGCCCCATTCGTCGGATCATGCCAGACTTCGGGTCGATTGACCTGACGCCCATGGTCGTGATTATCAGTATAATCATCCTACAGGATGCCATCTTACCACCGCTCGGCGCGGCCCTAATCCCCTTACTGTGAGCACCCCTATATGAGCACGAGCGGCGCAACAATAATTGATGGCAAAGCTTTTGCCGCTGGCTTGCGGGAGCGCATAAAAGCAGCCGTCCCCGAATTTCAGAGACAAGCAGCGCGCGCGCCGGGATTGGCCGTGGTGCTGGTTGGCGACGATGCCGCGAGTCAGGTCTATGTAGCGTCCAAGCACAAGGCGACCGTAGCGGCCGGTATGGAAAGCTTCGAGCATCGCCTGCCAACCGACACGGTGCAAGGCGAGCTGATCGCTTTGGTAGAAAAACTGAACGCTGACGAAGCGGTAGACGGGATATTGGTGCAATTACCACTTCCCGATCATCTCGATGAAAAAGCCGTCGTCATGGCGATTGATCCTGACAAGGATGTTGATGGACTGCACGTCATTAACGCCGGTCGCCTCGCCAATGGCGAAGAGGCTCTGACGCCTTGTACCCCGCTGGGAAGTTTAATGCTGCTCAAGGATCAATTGGGTGACCTTTCGGGCCTGAACGCTGTGGTTGTCGGACGCTCGATTTTGGTTGGCAAACCGATGGCGCAATTGCTGCTCGCAGAAAACTGCACGGTTACAATGGCGCATAGCCGTACACGCGATCTGCCAGACGTTGTGCGCCATGCTGACATAGTTGTTGCCGCCGTTGGCCGGGCCGAGATGGTCAAGGGTGATTGGCTCAAAGATGGTGCTGTCGTTATCGATGTCGGGATTAACCGGCTCGCACCCGAAGCCGGCAAGGAAAAAGGCCGATTGGTTGGTGATGTCGCCACCGCTGAAGCGCTGGATCATGTCCGTGCAATCACGCCTGTACCTGGCGGGGTTGGGCCAATGACTATAGCTGTGTTATTGCGTAATACGTTGGTTGCCGCATCCGCGCGCGCTGGGCTCGCTAAGCCTGAAGGATTATAATCTATGAAACGTTTGTTTGCGGTATTGGGAATGGCTTTGTTACTGGCGAGCTGTGCCAGCAACGGCCGACCAAGCGATCGCGAACGGTTTCTGCGCGCAGCCGGTAAACCGGTTGCCAATCCTAGCGATATTGTAAAAGCGGAGTTGTCTTTCTCAAGACTTGCGCGGGACGAAGGGCAGTGGACCGCGTTTCGCGAAACCGCTGCACCGGATGCGATCATGTTTACGCCTGAACTGGTGAACGCACCGATCTGGTTGAAAGACAAGGCTGATCCAGCGCGAGCGACTGAATGGCAAGCACATAAAATTTTCATGTCTTGCGATGGCAGCATGGGCGTGGCGACCGGCGCATGGCAGGGTGCTAGTGGTGGCACGGGCTATTTCACAACCATTTGGGAAAAACAGGATGCCCAAAGCCGGCGTCAGCGCGGCAAGGATGTCGAATGGAAATGGATATTTGATCATGGCGTACCCTTGGACAAGCCTTTGGCAGAGCCTGATTTTGTGACTACCCGGGTGGCGACCTGCTCCAAAGATGCGCTGCCGGTGATAGCTGCAGCTCCAAGTGGCGAGAAAAACAAGAGCGGCTTTTCAGCCGACCGTACCATGTACTGGAGCGCGGAAAGCTCTGCCGACCAATCGCGGTCGATTTTGGTTCGGCTATGGAACGGTGCGGAATGGGAAGATATTGTCTTTGACGATGTAGCAGCGCCTGCCAAATGACCGAGCTATTTATTTCCGCCTTCATTACTTTCTTTGTCGTGATTGATCCGCCAGGCTGTGCACCTATTTATGCCAGCCTGACCAATGACGCTTCGGCCGCTCAGCGCCGGAATATGGCTATAAGAGCTATTGTTGTCGCCGCGATTATATTGGCGGTTTTTGCTGCTTTTGGCGAGCAATTGCTGAGCGCTTTAGGTATCAGTCTGGACAGTTTCCGTATCGCTGGCGGCATTATGCTGTTCATCATTGCACTGGAAATGGTGTTCGAAAAACGCACCCAACGCCGGGAAGACCGTGCGCAGGACATTATCGACCAACCGGACATAGAAGACGTCTCGATTTTCCCAATGGCCATGCCAATGATCGCTGGCCCGGGCTCCATTGCCGCTGTCATGTTGTTGATGGCAAGGCATGAAGGCTTGGATAGCACATTGGTGATCATGGGCGCGCTGGCATCGGTTTTGCTGCTGACATTAGCAGGCTTGCTTCTTGCTGGCCCGTTGATGCGGATTTTGGGTCACAAGGTTGAGCAAGTGATTACGCGGGTGCTCGGTGTTTTATTGGGTGCGCTGGCGGTTCAGTTCGTTGTGGATGGTCTCAGAGCCAGTTTCTAAAAATTAAAGCTTCCGCGCTTCCTCAATCAGCATAACCGGTACACCTCGTTTGATCGGATAAGCGACACCAGCAGCCTTGCTAATCAGTTCCTGCGCATCTGCATCATAAACCAACGGCGTACGCGTCATTGGGCAGACCAATATTTCCAGTAATTTGACGTCGAACGTACCGATAACGGGGTCACTTCCAGCGGCACTCACTGCAACGTCACACGGCCTTCGTCGCCATCCTGACGGCCGAAAAACTCCAGCAACTGGATGGTCAGTTCCGCGCGGTTTGACAGGCCATCTACTTCGAGCAGCGCCTGTTTGGATGCCGCATCAAAAGGTGCAATCTGGGCAATGCCGTTGACAAAGGACATGTCATCGAGTCGTCCGATACTGTCCCAATCCACTTGATAGCCTTGCAGATCGGCAAATTTGCGTGATTCAATTTCTAGCGCAGCGCGTTCGGCACTGGCCAATACTTCATCCAGTTCTGCATTTTCTTCAATCTCTGCCCGAACCTGCCGAAAAGCGGTGGACGCATCGATCTCCTCGATAATCCGGAATCGTGACACACCTTCCAGCACGATGTTGAAACGTCCGTCATCCATGGCTTCAATGTCGATAATCTTACCGACACAGCCGATATTGAACAATTCCGGCACGTCACCATCTGTTTTCGGCTGGATCATACCGATCTGCCGATCCCGAGCCATCGCATCGTTGATTAGCGCGCGATAACGTTCCTCAAAAATATGCAGTGGTAAATGCATACCGGGAAACAGCAGCGCGCCAGTCAGAGGGAAGATCGAGATGCGTTTGGTTTCGGTCATATCTATCCGAACAATATTGCGGAGAGCTTGCGCCGGGTCGCAGAGACCCATTCGTCTTCGAGACCAACAACTTCAAACAACGAAAGCAGTTTAGCTCGCGCCGCGCCGTCATTCCATTCTTTATCCGCAGCAATTATGGCCAGCAGATGTTCCGCAGCGCTATCATGGTCGCCCGATGCAATCATTGCGCTAGCGAGATCAAGGCGTGCCTGATGATCGTTGGGATTGGCGGCAACGGCAGCATGTAACGCCTCTGCTTCGCTGTCATCCGGCTTGTCTTTCGCTAATGCAAGGGCAGAACTGGCCCGCTCAATAGCTGGATCAGTTGCCATGACTTCTGGGACACCCGCTAGGGCTGCTTCTGCTTCAGGTATGTGGTCCGCAACTATCAAAGCGCGAATCAATCCGCCAACAGCTTCGGCATTATCAGGAGCCATATCGGCGATTTGAGCAAATATACCAGCCGCTCGCTCACCATCGCCTTGGCCGAGGACTTCTTCGCCCATGGCAAGTAGCGGAACGATATCCTGTTTGGGTTCTTCTCCGCCCGCACCAATGGGAAGCTTTTCCAGCAACTGGTCGAGAATCTGCCCCAATTGGCTTTCGGTACGCGCAGAAGTCAGATCAGCAACCGGCTTGCCCTGAAATATAGCATAGACGGTGGGAATCGACTGGACCTGAAATTGCGACGCGATGAACTTATTCTCATCAACATTCACTTTCGCCAGCATCACCCCTTTGTCGGCATAATTGGCCGCGACTTTTTCAAGCGTCGGTGTCAGCGCCTTACAGGGTCCACACCATTCCGCCCAGAAATCCAGGATCACGAGTTTGTTCATGCTCGGGGCGACTACGGCTTGTTGAAACTCTTCAACTGCCTTTTGTTCGTCCACTGTTAGTCCTGCTGTCGCCAATTGCTGCTCCTGTACCAAATTTGCATTGCGCCATTCGCTCTAGCCGTTTTCGGCGGGAATCACGTAGTGTTTTCTTGTATAATCGGACTTTATGTGGGGACGGAACTAGCAAAGCCAAGCATATTTTTACTTTTCGCAACTGCGGATTGCAAAATGGGGCTTGCCGGACCCCATAACCCATGCTAACCGCGCGCCTCAACTGCTGATGACGACGACGTATTACCCAATGTCACAGCGGCGCCGAGCGGGCGTAGCTCAGGGGTAGAGCACAACCTTGCCAAGGTTGGGGTCGAGAGTTCGAATCTCTTCGCCCGCTCCAGTTTTTCAATGACTTAGCTATATATAGTAGTCACCTAAAGCTGGTTAGGTAACGTATAGGTAACACATTGCCTCATTTCCCCAATCAAAGTACAAGCGATTTTGGAATATAGCGCAAATCTGATATTTTTGTTCGATGGAAGAAATCAGATTACATGTTGTGGGGTGGCCTGCCTTGATGACTCGGGAAGCTGCAGCCTCTTATCTGTCATTGGATAGCGACACATTCATAGCGGCAACAACTAGAGTTTCGATTGCGCCGGTGTTGGTCGAGTCAGAGAAGCTAAAATTACGGTGACAGTTTACTTAATCCCCAAATAGTGCACGCCATGTTGGTTGTTGGCCGTTACTGACAAGTCCTTTCCATTTACCGCACGATAGTTGCTGATTAGTCTTGGGGATTAAGTAAACTGTCACCGTAATTCCTGTCACCGTAATTCTAGTCTTGGGGATTAAGTAAACTGTCACCGTAATTCCCGTAATTCCAGAAGATTCAAGAGTTCGGAGACGAAGTGAGCAAAGCTTTTGTGTGTGGTATGACGTCGAGCATGCCAGGATGCGAGTGAGGTCTAAAATGAAATCATATTTGAGGGTAAAATTGATAGGTCTCTATCTTGTCGCTGCGCTTATTGGTCTTGTGTGGGCATTCACTGACTTGAGTGACACCGTAAAGCAGGTCTTTTTCTTTTTTATACTTGGATTGGGTTTGTACGCTTGGACTATAAAATGCGAAAAGTGTGGTACCATGGCCTTTCAGATGCATACCAAGGATGGCACTGGTGTTCGGTTGACGTTCTTTAATCATCCACCGGAATGTCCGATATGCGGAATTAAAAGAATTTAGGACTAGGATGGATTACTGCGAAAATGCACCAAATCCAAAATATCTTGCCACTTTCCCGTCAACTTTATACCCCGCATGACCCCTTCGCAACCGCTCAGTCCGCTGGGCCGGTCGGATCAAATGGCGATCAAATCTACACGACAATATTTGCCCGGTGAGCCGCTCCAAAGTTGATCATCATGCGCCAGCACAATGATGGGCCGGCCTGCAAGATGGGTGCTCATCACAGCAGCAAGGTTACGGTCAAACCCGGCGTCCGTTGGTCGCAACCAATAGCCCGCTTCGCAACCGGGAACGACGGTGGTAATCGCAAAAACAACATCACCACCGCCATATTCCGAATAGGAATATAGCTTTGTTACCGTCACCT
Organism: uncultured Sphingomonadaceae bacterium; assembly: GCA_947501695.1. GTDB lineage: Bacteria > Pseudomonadota > Alphaproteobacteria > Sphingomonadales > Sphingomonadaceae > Parasphingorhabdus. Next base: position 23,555 of record CANMWO010000004.1, on the reverse strand, counting down.
TATCAGTGCTTGAACCGACGATGGCAGCGTGGGTTGGAGCGAAGGTGAATATTAAAAGAGTGACGACAAAGATGATATATTTCGTCATAAACCTAATCCCTTAGTGCGAGCGTAAGCTACCGATCCAATCACAATATCCAAAAAATTACCCCACCCGATGCACCCGGATATAGCCGTTGGCGCAATTCCCTTGGCCGTCGTAACCGATGTTAACCGGCGTACTAGAACCAAAGGCCAGCATGGCTCTGGAATACATACGGTCCAGACGGCCTTCTAGTGTTGCGGGCTCAATCGCGAAATAGCTATGGTTGCACGGATGGTTGCTTAATGTGGACTGATTATCCAACTGGATGAGGATGACATTTCCGGTGTCATATATTAGAATATTAGTGATTTTACCGGTCTTGTTAGATGTGTAAACAGCATCTGCCTCATTAGATCCGCCCAGAACCATCGCGAACAGTGCAACCAAGCCAAACCCATATTTCCATCGTTTCATTTTCATTCTCCTTCTTAGATATATCGTGTGTATTGATAGGATACGCATGGTTTCTGGCCCGTTGAATTCCTCCACGAACGGAAACTGACAAGTTACATAAACCTGCCCATCGCGTGGATCACGCTAGGCTGCGTTCGGTCGTTTACAAGCAGATCAATGGGTTCGCCGGAGGCATAGCGCAGCAAGAAATAGGCATAGTGGGATTTGCCAGTCTCGGTCGTCAAATCGAACCAATAATTATAACAACAGCCGAGCCAGTTTGAATCGAACTGATCAAGATTGCGTAGGAAGACCTTGTCATCAGAAATCAAGATTTTGACCTGTGATGCATCGCTAACTTGAACGATTGAATAGGCCATTGCCGGACTCGCCAGACAAAAAATGCCCAACACTGCGCCGAGTTTCAGTACCAATTTCTTCATTTTCTTTCTCCTGTCCAGTTTAATGAATTTTGTACGTCGATTAATCTTGGCACCCCGCTCGATCTGACCAGTCCAGCACGCTATAAGATCGACCAATCAACCCGCTCGTCCGAATGACGGCGATCAACGGCGATGCCCCGTCAGCCTTTATCGAAACCCGCAAAGCAGTTCCCGGGCTCGCGCGGGCTTCGGTTGGCAGGCTTGGTTGGCCGAGTGCCTTGGCAAGTTCCGGCCGCATCTGTCCTGCAACTGGCTGACCAAGCCCTGAAAAGGTGGTGAAATAATTGTCGGGGCAGAACCCGCTGCCGACCGCTATCCCGGCCTGCTGCATAGCGGCTCCCACATCGGTAGGAGACTGAAACAACCGGCTGGCACTTCGTTCTCCGGCAATGATCGCCAAAAACGCCTGACGCTGCGAACCGGATATGCCAAGTCCTCTCAGTGCCCGCTCCATCAAAGCGGGATCGGCTTGATTGACATCTATCTTTCCGCTTTCGCTGGTGACCTGTACCTGCATCGCAATGCCGTTAATTGTATAGCTCGTTTGGGCCGGCAGGCGCGCCAGTTCGCTGCGTGGACCGTTGAATAATATGTCCGCGACCACGGTTTCTACCGCGCTTTCCTGGGCATATTTGATTTGTGTCTGCTCTCTGTCGAACGATAATTCTTCCGACGCTCGCAGATTGTGAATCATGATTACAGCAACAATAGATGCGCCGAGCAGCAGCATCCAAACGGCAGTGATCAATATATATCCCTGCTCGTCGGGGCCTATATGCAACTGCCGTTCGGGCTGCCTTATCTGTCTATGGTCTGGGAAGCCGCGCACCAACTTCTCCGGCTACCGCTTCGTCAACCAAAGATCGGGTAAGATCGAGGCCGTCGATGAGCGCATCGACGATATCCTTGGTCTCTTCTGGCGAACGAATGACCGTTGGCGTGATCAATATGATCAGTTCGGTACGGGCTCCTTTGTCAATCTTGCGCCCGAACAGGCCGCCGATGATTGGAATCTGGCTGAGGAGCGGAATGCCTGATTTTGTCCGTGTTTGGCGATTGCGGATCAAACCGCCCAAAGCGATCATTTGTCCTGAACGTGTTGCAACAGTGCTGGCCAGACGCCGTTGCTGTATGGTTGGAGAATTGATGCCTGATGTCGTGGTTTCCGCCACATCACTGACCTCTTGAGAGATATCCAAGATGATGGTGCCACTATCATTGACCCTTGGCGTGACCTGCAAAATTACCCCGGTGTCACGCAGTTCGATATTGTTAATCAAGGGCGCTCCGGGCGATCCCACGCCCTGCGATTGTTGTGTTACGATAGGAACTTGATCACCAACCTGCAGTGTTGCCGGTTCGTTATTCAGTGTGAGTATCTTGGGAGCAGAAATGACCCGAACATCGGTTTTCGATTGTAAGGTGTTGAGTATGGCCGAAGCGGTAGAGCCGACAACAGAGACCGAAAATCCGGGAAAAATAGGTGCTGGTGTGCCGCTTTCTGTGCCTGTGCTGGTGATGTTGTTCGAACCATTGGAACCAGAACGCATTACCGAAAAGTCGACGCCAAAGCTTAGGTCATCCGTCAGTGTCACTTCCGCCAGTGTTGCCTCGATAAGAACCTGCGCAACAGGTTGATCAAGCTTTTCCAGCGCATCGCGGATAAATCCATATTCTTCGCCATTCGCGAATATGAGCAGGCTGTTATTCTGAGGATTTGGTACAATGCGTAAACCGCCTGCTGGTCCGGAAGAAACAACGGGCGAGGTTGCGCCAATTGAGGAGCTTTGGTTTTCTTGATCGCTACTTTGAGTGGCACCCGACCCTCCGACATCGATGGTGGAGCTAGTCGAACCAGCACTCAGCGTTCCGCCACCGCCACCGCCACCGCTTCCGAGCACGAGCTGCAAAGAAGCCGCGATATCGGCGGCACGGCTATTTTGAACGGCATAGCTATAGAGTTTCCGTTTTCCGGAGCCGCCAGCATCAAGCCGCCTGATCCAAGGTTCGATACGCGTGAGGTCGGCGCTGCTTCCGGCAATACCCAAAACAGAGCGCAGGCGCGGCAACGGAACAAGTCTTATCCGCGAGCCGATAATGTCAAAGGGCGGTTCGAAAATCTTGTCGAGTTCGGCAACGATCGTATCAGCATCAACATTTTCGAGCCGATAGATTTCAAAATTCATCTCCGCCAATGTGTCCACATCGAAGCGCGCGACTAGCTTTTTGGCTGCATCACGTTCGTCGGCACTGCCGCTAACCAGAAGCTGATTGCGCCCATCATTGGAAGGCTCAACTATCTTACCGCCCAAAAAGCCCTGGATGAGTTTGGCGACTTCATCGGCGCTGCCATATTGTAGGGTGACCACTTCCGTCGCAAAGCCGGGCTCTGATGGTGCAAAGCGTCTCGGTTGTTCGCCTGAACTATCAATAGGAAGGTTCCCTGCCGAAGCAATGCGCGACGTACCTATCGGGGCAACGCTTCTTGCTTTTGCGCGACTAATGATCCGATAACTATCGCCGCGTTTTATAATCACGGCATCCACGCTCGTCAGTGCCTCTTCCAAAAGCGGGATCAAAGAGGCTTCCGTGACGGGTTTGACCGTACGCAAAGTAATGTTGCCGGTGACGTCGGCATCAACCGAGTAATTTGCACCCAGCATCGAGCCCATGACTGCGTCAACCACGCGCTTTACGTCCGCTTCGACAAAGGCGAGGGAATAGCCATTGGCTTCGTCATATTGAATGCGCGTGCTTTTGGGTGTTTGCGCGACTGTTGGGCCGATCGCTACAACTGCGCAAAGTAAGGCCGCGCTCAGTCTTAAACTATATGCCCCGAAGATGATTTTTGATCGATCACCATCATATTTGAAAAAACTCAATTCGGCTCTCCATCTGATATTATATCTTCCGGTTGTTCCGGATTTTCTTGTGTGTCTGCTGCGGGAACTGACGCGCCAGATGGTCCGCCAATAGCTTTGTTGCCGTAATTGAGGCCTATGGTTCGCTCCTCATTTGCGTTGGCAAAGGTTGCCTTATTATTACCGACGGTGACCAGCCGCCAGCCATCACTGGTTTGCCCGGTACGCAAGGTTTTGGTCTCACCGTCATTGGTTTTCACAATAGCAACCGCTTTGCCGCGCCGTTTGGAAACCAGACCGACGAGCGTCGGTACCGGGGTGACCGGTGCAGCGATTTGAGCTTCCGGCTCCTCAGCGGCCCTCTCATCGAGCAAGGCCAAAGGCGTGCGCTCTGAATTGAATATTGGTTTCGTCAGCAAGATATCGACGGCGGGGATTTCTTGGGTTTGTACCTTGGTGATCAACAGAGGTTGCGGCTCAGATATATTGTCCGGCTCTCCGGTAAGTAACCACCATGGCAATGCGATCATCAGCCCTGCCGTCAAGGCAAGCCAGATCCATTCCATTTTTATCTGTGCCATCATGATTTGATCCAGGCACCCACGACCTGCCCTGAAAATTGAACATTGGGATCGTCGGCATTGCCCGCTTCAATCTGCCAGCTGCGAAATCGGATCATGGGCGCGCTGCGTTCGGCTTGATTGATGAAGCGTGCTACGGAAACTTCTTCACCGATTAGTGCCAGATCAAATGCTAGCAATTTATCTGTCTCTTCGCCCGGGCGGGCGGAGATATTGGCGACCTGCAGGCCATTTTGAGCGGCGAGGCCTGAGATATAGGCACCAAGCCCTGAAGTAGCCTCTTCCCGAGATTTTGAACCAAAGACAATGTCCGCCGATAAGGCTTCTGCCTTCTCCGGTGCAGGCCGTGCTTGCAATTTTTCGAGCCGTACACGTTGAAAACGGGCATCGTCCAATTCGGTCAGGCTGCTCTCCATTTGCGTGGCAACAGGTAACAGGACTATCGTCCAGACCAGCAGCAGCGCGAGAATGAATAAGCTAAGCGCCAATATCTTCCGGGTTAGCGGCGAAAATTGAGATATCATGGCCGTCATCGCGATGTCCTGTAGCGAATACGCGTCCGTGGACTTTCGCTCTCAAGCTCTTCTGTCATCTCGAACCGAGACAGGACCGGCGTCTGTTTAAGGGCCAATTCAGCTTCTTCTTGGTTCAGCATATCGGCCACAAATTCAAAGCTACCGTCTGGTTGCTGTGCCGCTGAAACCGTCCAATCTGATTCCGGAAGATTTTGCGCAAGGCCCTCCAGTCTGTTGCTGGCGCTTGGCATGTTGAGCAGGGGAGAGGCGGCGCGGCGGATCATTTCTTCGCGTGCAATCGTTTTTTCGGCAGCTAGGCGGGGGGCAAGTTCTTCTTCCAGCCTTTCAGCACGGTCAATTTCTATCGATTTCATCATTTTGGCGCCGCCGATGGTTAGTACCGGGATCATGGCCAACATCACCGCCATTGCCATGGCAAATTGCATCTTGCGCTCTTCCAGAGGTTTCCGCGCGATCTCCAGCGGCTTACGCAAGGTTATGGTCTTGTCGTCAAGCTGCACGCAAAAAGCAGGCGGCATGAGATCATGCTGCGCAAACAGGGTTTCAAGAGCATCTAGACGCGAAGATTTCGCCATGATGAGCGACAGTTCAATGTGTGTATCATTGCGGCTAAGCTCGACATAGTCCCAATCAATTAAATCGGGATCCAAGGGCACCAGGCTTGGCAATTGCAGCTCTAGAGCGGAGCGAAGCTGCGCTGAACTGGCGCGAGGGAGCTTGACTGGTAGGGCTAGAAAGTCAGATTCGCCCAAGAACAAACGGGCATTTCGGATCTCAGCAAATTCTGTGATTTGCTCCCAGCTTTCGACAGGCAGGGCGTCCAATGCATAAGCTTCCCGCATTTTTTGGCCTGCGCCATCATTCACGGTTTCGATTGTTGTCTCGTCTTTTGCCATGAACAGGTCAAACCTGTTTCGTTCGGTTGCCTCTCCTCTAAAATCCCTAGGAAGCATTTCGCGTAGTTCGTCGCTCCACCAGGTCCAAAAGTCATGAATAGCCTCAGCGGCTTTGATCCCCTTGCCCTTCATGTTCGGCAACGCTGTGAAATAAGGTCAAAGATGCATGCGCCGACAGCGTTAACACGCGGGCGAATGGATAGGGTTTGGGGCTCTGATCCAGATTGATCACGAATTGCGATTTCGATTTTCTTGAGAAATGCAGGGCTGCCATCTTCGTTGGCGTTGAAGTCATAACGCAATTCTATGTCTTTCATGTCGGACAAAAGGATGGCTTCGGGTAACTCTTGCCCCGGCAATAACAGCTTGAGATTTTCTCCTTTTGTGCCGCGCTCTACGACCAGCTGTGCCTCCACATATCCTTGTCTGCCGATCGAGAGCGGCGCCTGCATTTGGAATTCAAGCTTTCGGCGCGAGCGTGATAGCGGTCTGGATGATGCATCCGAAAACCGCGCATCCGTGAGAATATCATCCAGCAAGTTGGCGGTGGTTGATATTTGAAGGTCTTGATCCCATTGCTCGGTTGCTTTCAAATCATCGCTTAGTCCTGCGATAACCCAGCTAATCGATCCAAGTAGTAGCCCGCCCGCGACCAGTGCGACCAGAATTTCGACAAGAGTGAAGCCCCTTTCGTTCATTGCGTGACCAACGATTTGAGATAGCGTTTTTGCAACGTAACTAGCGCTGGCCTGTCTTCGCTTCCCGCCTTTATGGTGGCTTCGACAAGCACGAATGCTTCTCTTGGATCACGGGCAATTTCGGTCTCTTGCAATGTCCAGTTCACACTATCCTGAGTGCCATTAAGGCTGGATGCCGGCCCTGAAATGTCACGCAAATTGTCAATATGGGATTTTGCTATTGTTAATGCCTGGCTCTGCAACATCTGGTTTGTCTGCCGGGTCTTGGCGGTTACCGCGCCGTCCATGAGGATTGTGACAAGGAATGATGTTACGATTAAAGCAACCAAGACCTCGATCAGCGTAAAGCCGGTTTCAGAATCGAACAGCCTCATTTGGCAATCCGTCCATCGATCCATCGGACCGTGAATAACTGTTTCTCTTCACGTATTATCTGGCCGCCATTGCTTGATCCATCAGCATAGAAGATCAGGCTGTTGGAATTGCTTCCAACAGTTGGGCGCAGATCAAGAGCATAGTCGGCAAGGACTACGTTTTGCATCGTGGCGGATGTTATTGCCTGTTGGCGCGCTGAAACTATAGCGCTTTCCAATTTTGCCAGATCGCCTCTTGCGGTTGCACCATTGCTGCTACCGCTGGCGCCAATGAATAGCACAGCGGCGAGGGACATGATTGCCAGCACAACTAGAAGTTCGACCAAGGTAAACCCTCGCTCATTGTGCTCGATTTTCGTGGGCTGACGGGCCCTAAGGAATTGCGGCATGGTCAGCATTATCGCCAGTGCCTCCTTCCTTGTTGTCGGCGCCAAGGGTAATCAGCTCAAAGGGCTTTCCTTCGACCGGTGATCGGTAGATAAAGTCAAAGCCCCAAGGGTCTTTGAGTTGGCGTTCCTGACGGATGTAAGGACCGTTCCATGCCGGATCGGGGTCCGACATGTTCCAGAGGACTTCTATGCCCTGCTCCGTTGTTGGGAACGCTCCAGTATCCAGCTCATAATAGCGTAGGCTAGCCGATAGGGTGTCGAGTTGGATCTTCGCCGCTTTGGATTTTGCGCTGCCCAATAGATTTGTGATCTGCGGAATGGCAACAGCGGCGATCAGGCCAATAACCACAAGCACCACCAGCATTTCCATCAACGTGAAACCATTTTTCTGATGAACATCGCGACTATGCTTGGCCGATGACGGTTTCGCGTTTTTCCAATCAATCATCCTGCAAAATCTCCCAATGCAAATATGCCCAGCATGACGCCAGCGACCAGCATCGCAACCAATCCACCCAGCAATATGATCGCTATGGGATTGATCAGCGATACGATCCGTTCAATCCGGGCAGCCGCTGCTTCGCTCATAATTTCTGAAGCATGTCCGCAGGTTTCGCCAAGCTTACCGGTACGTTCGCCCACTTCGATCAGTCGGCTGGCCGTGCGTGGGAAAACCGCGGTTGCTTCCAAGGCAAATGATAGGCGGCTGCCCTCGCGGATTTGGGTTTCCACCTTCGCGAGCTCGATTTGCCAACGTCGGCTAGAGAGCGTCTCGCGAGCGAGCGGCAGGGCGCGAACCACGGTCAAGCCGTTACTGATAAGAGTGGCCAGCAAGCCGGTAAATTGACCCGCGAGATACTGATCGCGCAATTTCATACCCGGCAAATAAGGCGTTGCCGACGAAAGTATTTTTTGTCCTGCTTCCGATCTAAACAGCAGCCAGATCGTTAGCATGAAGAGCAACATGGCTGCCAAGATCATCAGGCCATAGCTGCGGACAAAACCGGATAGCGACAGCACAAAATTGGTCAGTGCCGGTAACTTGTCCTCATTACCCTCAAAGATCGGTTCAAATTGCGGCACGACGCTTGTGAGCACGATGAGCAGCGCCGCCATAGTCGCGATCAGCACAGCCACTGGATAAGTGAGAGCCGTTGCCAGTTTACGCCGCGTTTCCGTTGCTTTTGTCATTCGCTGTGCAACAGAGGTTAAGGCCGCACCAAGCTTGCCGCTTTTTTCCGATGAGCGGATAACACCGATCACATAGGTCGGAAAAATTTTGGCGGCTTCCAACGCCCCTGCAAGGCCTCTACCCTCTTTCACCTGTGACAAAATATCGGTGAGCAATTGTTTCTGGCGGGCTTTCGGGGCTTGGTCGCGCAGAAGATCGATTGATCTGTCAACCGGCAATCCAGAGCGGACCAGCAACGCCAATTGGTTGAGCATGAGGGCTTGCTCACTAAGCCCGACACCAATGGAAAGATGTACCGGTTGATTGAGACGTTCTGACAAGCTCATGGAACCGCTGTTAATTTGTAGCGGAGTAAAACCGCTACCCAACATCATCTGGACGCAGGCTTGCTCGCTAGCGGCCTCAACCTGCTGCCATTTCTTCTGGCCAGAGGAATCGATGGCGAGGCAGCGATATTCGGTCATGTGAAGCTCACCACGCGCTGGACTTCATCAAGGCTTGTTGCACCTTGGCTGACCAAGGCTAGTCCATGACCAAGCAATGTCTCCGATGGATTGAGCTTGTGACTTTCTGCATTGCCTTCTCGAATTCGGGCACGCAGATCTTCATCCACCTCGACAATCTCGATAAGGGGACGGCGACCTGCATAGCCGGTTTGATGGCAGTTGCCGCAGCCATTGGCTTGATGCAGTTTTTTTGGAGCTTGCACATCATGGGCTTCGAACAGAGCGATCTCGTTAGGCCCTATATCCATAGCGGTTTTGCAATCATCGCAAAGGCAGCGTACTAGCCGTTGGGCAATGGTTGCGATGACTGTCGAAGCAACCAGAAAAGGCTCCACCCCGATGTCATTGAGCCGCGTATAGGCTCCCAATGCGCTATTTGTGTGCAGCGTTGATAGCACCAGATGACCGGTGAGTGCAGCGCGATGGGCTATTTCCGCTGTCTCGCCATCGCGGATTTCACCGATCATGATGATATCCGGGTCTTGCCGCAAAAAGGCACGCAAACTGCTCGCATAGCTTAACCCAATTTCTGGATGGACCTGAACCTGATTAATCCCATCCAGCATGACTTCGACCGGGTCTTCCACTGTCAGTATCTTGACTTCAGGGCCGCGTAGAGCGTTCATCGCGGAATAGAGCGTCGTCGTTTTACCGCTGCCGGTGGGGCCAGTCAGCAAGATAATCCCATGGGGCTTATCCAGGGCTTTGCCCAGCTTTTGGAGGGCGATTTTGGGCAGGCCCAGACTATCCAATTCCAGCGGCAAGCTGGCACGGCCCAAAAGCCGCATTACAATACTTTCACCATTTGCGATCGGGGAGGTAGATACACGAATATCTACTTCCTCACCGCGCACAGTCAGCTTGATACGGCCGTCTTGTGGCAGCCGGCTTTCCGAAATATCAAGGCCCGCCATGACCTTGATCCGCGACGCGATCGGGTCTGCCAGGCCAGTTGGATGGCGCTCCACTTCGCTCAGGCGCCCATCGATCCGGTAGCGCACCGATAAATGTCGGGCCATGGGCTCCAGATGCACGTCGGATGCTTTGCGCTTCACCGCGTTGGTCAAAATTTCGTGGACCTGACGGATTACCGGTGCCTCGCTAATCCCATCGCGCAAACGTTCCAGTTCTTCATCAAGATCAGCGCCCAATTGAGAGGACATATCTTCATGATCGATCAGTCCGAAATATTGGCTCAACCTGTCTTCAATATCACCCAGCCGTGCAAGTTTGGGTTCGACAATATGGCCAGCGGCGAAGGATAAAGCTGCGATAGCGTCTGTGTCTTCCGCATCACCAATCAGCACATCAATTTTTCCACCATCGTCCATTAGCGGAACAATTTTATGCTTTTTGAGGAAAAGCGGATTTAACCCCTCAATGAGAGCGGGCTGGCGCTGCAGCAGATCGTCACTCGCGACCGCGCAGCCGCTGGTTTCGTGCATCGCACCAAGCAAAATATCATCACTTACCAAGCCCATTTGAGACAGAACCCAGGGCAGTCGCATCCCTGTCTCTTCTGCAATCTGAAAAGACCGCTCCAGTTCGGCTGGAGCAACAAGTTCTTGATGTGTCAGATGGTCAATGAGACTCGGCAATTATATCCCCCTACGAGCGTCGATATTTGCCTGTTTCAACTATTATTGCAATCATCTTCATGTAGAAAATGATAACTGACCTATATTGTATAATAATTGCTGCTTCCCAACCGAACGAAGCGGGTTTAATATAAATAGGAATCAGCTCGTAATGGGGGGATATGGCCTTTCAGACAATAGATCAGTGGCAGGTTGAACGCTCCTTTGGGTGGCGCTTCAATCCCACATGGCTTCCGGCATGGCCGGATGGCTGGCCGTATCGTGATCGTCTGCACAGGGTTTTCAGCGGATCTTTTGCGATCCTCTTCCATGGCCTGTTTTTCTATTTTCTGATAACCGCTGCCTTTAACAAGGCCTTTGAAAAAGAGCCCGCTGTATCGGCCGGCGAAACGACCAGCATGACCATGTTGGAGCTGGGCGAGGTCTCTAAAGACGACCAAGCGATAGAGACGGAAACCGGTAGCGAGCAGGCATCATCGCAAGCAGTGCAGTCCGTTCCATCAGATATCGACGCAACCACTGAAACTGAGTTGCCGCCCGAATGGTCACTCTCACGCATCAGCGTGCCGCGCCTCGTATCCAATATATCTTCACCAGAACCAGTGATCGCGCCAGATGCTGGTCAAGGAGCTGGGCAAGGGGCCGCATCCGGTGGTGAGAAGGGCGGCGGCGTCTATGATCCGTTTGCTGGCGCTGCGCCCAATCGCAAGCCAGAATTTGAAGACAAGAAGCGCGAGCCTGTAAGGGAGCCTTCGTTGGCCGGTCGTGTTGCAGGCTTTTTTGGTTTTGGGGATGATGCCAAGGCAGCGCAAGAGGATGCTTTTGAACAATGGGTTGCGGGTCTGCGCACGCGCTTGCCGCGCGCCAAAGGCAGTGTCGAACTGTCCGTCACACTGGGCCAAGATGGCAAAGTGAAGGCCGGTAAAGTGCTCGGCGGCAGCGCATCGCCGCAAGTGAAATTTTTTGTCCGCAATGCTGCCGTTGGACAGAAATTCTCGGGCTTGAATAGAAATGGTGCTGGCGGTGTTAAGCTGCCAGTGATCCAGTTCAATTAGACCGCCAGCTTTGGAAGTTATGTGGTCGAAATTATCAAATCTGAATATTGTTGTTTTCCAATACCCACTTAAAAAAATTTTCGGAACGATATAATTCTCGATTTACAATTGTAAAATATGAAAGCAGTATTTTAAAAAAAGGAAAGCAGGCATGAAAATATTCTATTCTTTATTGATAGTCTTTCTGATGAGTATCTCCGTTTCTGCCGATGCTAATACTGTTGGCGGCAAGGTCATCCAGGTCGTATCGATTGATGACGTAATCATATTCAAAATTGGGGGCGGCACGGACACTAACCGCCCTGCTTGTGCGACAACGCTAAGATACTCAGTACATAAAGACAGTTCTCATGCGCCTTTGGTTTTAACCGCTTTTGCGACCGGCAAGGACGTCGGAACCATTGGCGGTTTGGGTACCTGCGCGCTTTGGGGTAATTCTGAAGATACTCGATATTTTCAAATATGCCCCGCTACTGGATGTTTGTAATTTTGTTGGCCCAAATCCTATGCGTGCGTCCGAAGCTGAGATTTCAATTGTGAGATTAAAAAGGGGGATTGCGGATGAAGAATATTCTATTTCTGAGTTCTTTTTTGGGAGCCTTGTTCTTTGGCTCCAGCGCCGTTGATGCGGCAGGTGCTTTGCACCCTCCTCAAAAAATCACCACAGTAGCGTTCCACGAGGAAGGATTCTTCATGTATGCTGATGGTTGGGCCAATCCCAATGGCTGCGACCGTGATACTGCCATCGTTCTGTTAAAAACTGATCCCAATTATGACAAAGCCTTTGCATTGTTACTGACAGCCTTTGCCTCTGGTAAGGAAGTCGCTGGATATTCAGACGGATGTGCGATGCATGATGGTCAGAGCTATAACACAATTAGGGGGTTTAAATATCTGGTGGTGCGCTAGCTGCGGCCTGCAGCTTTGATGTTTTTAACGGATGGAGAGTTTCGAATGCTGAAATTAAAGAAAACGTTGTGGCTGGCACTGCTGGGCGCGCTGGCATTTTCGACGCCAGCCAGTGCAGCGGGATTGTGGGAACCCGCAACCATTACGCGGATCTCAGTTAGTGCCGGTGGCATTGCCTTTCTTCGCCTTGACCCTAGTGCTTCAAATGCTGGCCATGTCAAAGCGGCATGCTCCACCAACGGGCTTTGGCAGGTTGCCTTTGATGCGACGACGCCCGCAGGGCAAGCTATGTTGTCGTTGGCTTTGTCGGCAAAGCTCTCCAAGCATTCTGTCCGTGTGGTTGGTAGCGGCGCATGCTCAGCCAACCCGGGCGTAGAGGGTATATTTATCTCGACTATTTACCGGCAGATTAGCGTTTAATCCCGATGAATTTCGAGAATCTGGTTTGAAGGCGATGCAAGTCGGGAGCGTCAATTATATCAAATGAACTATCAATCATGAAAAAGCGAAATGGATATGAAGAAGGGGAAAATAGTTCAATTGACGGCAGCGGTTATTTTATCAACGCAATCGTTGTCGGCATTCGCGAATTCATCTTGTGACGGCACCGTCGTCGATGTGCATTACGCAGATTTGTAACGTTAAGGCAGAATGGAAAGACGTATCCAAAGATGTTTGCTAGGGGTGGTTTTCACAAGTAAATACAGCCGTTGTCGAAGCGCGACATATTCGTGTCTATTATCTATCATCCCTAGCCTGCGATGCTTTGGGAACATATGGAAATGCGCCAGCGCCCTATTATGTCATGCTGAATTGAGGTGCGCCGAACAACCTGTTCGCTTTTTCTTTTTGGCCATTAACTATGATTCTAGTTTATACTTGGCAAAACATAAAAAGTGGTTTTGACATTTACGGTCATAGATAAATAAATAATCAATTTAATTGACTCAAAAACAATAATCATATCTATTTGATCAGAACAGGAGCTCATGTTCGGGGGTCATCATCAGAAAAATTTTGCAATCATCTGTTATAGCTTTGCTATTGATCAGTAGTTCTGCTCAAGCCGCCAGTGAATGGACAGGTGACCGCAAGATTACTTCCATCTATCCATATCCTACAGGGTTTGTTTTCGAAGTGGATGGGGCAAACGTAAACGATCCAGGTTGCAACGGTAACAGATTGAATCTTCCCATAACGGCCGCCAATTATGAAGCGATCGTCAGTTCGCTCATCACCGCTTTTTCAGCGAAATATAGTGTGAATGCGAATTTCAACAATACAACGACCTCAACTTGTCAGGCCGTTATTAACCGTGTGCAGATCAGGTCATGATTTTGAGTTCCAAAATCAGTTTTGTAGCAGGCTCGATTGCAGCAGCTTGTTTGCTAGTTCTTGCAGCTCCGCTGTCGGCGGCGGAACAATGGGCCGGTTCTCGTCAGATTGACACACTCTATCCCAATACATCCGGCCTGATATTCTATGTCGAAGGTTCGGATTTAAGGCCTGCGGGCTATAGCGGCCCGTGTCCAGGGAACCGGATGTTCATAGACAAAGCCCATCCCAATTATGAAGTTATGGCGAGCGTTCTCATTCTCGCTTTCGGGTCCTCTTTCCCCGTCAACTTAAACTTTGAAAACACCACTCTCTCGTCCTGCGACATCATTGTCACGCGTGCGACTGTCGCAAAGCAATGAACGCATGCAGCATCACAAAAGGGGTCTTCCTGTGAAACATATCATCAAGCCGATTTTCCTATCACTCAGCACCATGGCGCTGGTCGCACCCAGTCCAGCGTTGGCGCAAGGGACCACCACCTATGAATATGATGCGCTCGGCCGGTTGATTGAAACGACCACGACCGGCGGTGCGAATGACGGCCTTGGGACCGTTTATGAATATGATGCCGCCGGGAACCGAAAGCGCGTCGAAGTGACCGGGAGCGACGGAACGCCGGGCGGACCCAGCCGTATCATCGTGTTGCCGATTAACGGGTTTCTGGTGATTCCCATTCGGCCAGTGAACTAGGGATTTGGATATATTTGAGGGGGTTTGAAATGAAGAAGTTGATTACTGGCGCAGTTGCTCTTGCTACTCTTGCCACACCATCCATTGCTAACGCAGCCGCTTCTTATTGCGTGGGCAACGTAACAAACGTTTTCGTTTACGGAACAGGTGACGTGGTAATATACGGATCGTGGCGTAACGGTTGGACCGCAATCTGTAACGTGAATGAAGAGCGATTAGGTATCAAACCTCAGACCTGCTTTACCTGGTTCTCTGTTATGAGCAGCGCCATTACGGAAAATAAGCAGGTGGGTGTTTATTATGCCGATTTGGGCGCGGCAGATTGTGCCACCATACCCACATATGGGAGTGCTCCAGCGCCATATTATGTGCGACTTATCAAATGAGAGTCATCGCAAAGGCCTTGCTCGCCTCGGCGCTTTTGACCCTTGCATCACCCTCTATCGCGGCTGGCGGATGGACCGCACAAGTCGTCCCCACTGAAGTGGAGATCGCCCAAACCGCAGGGTTTCTGATTTACGGGGACTTCGGGAGTTCGGGGCCGATTACATGCAACAGGTCCAACGCGATCTGGATAGCGAAAAGCCATCCCGATTATGCCGCGTTGTTGTCAACGGCTTTGACCGCTGTGGCGGGAGAAATGAAGGTGAGGGCATATGTCCACAGCTGCACAATGGTTGGCTGGATCGGCTCCACGTTCAATGAATTATCAGCCGGCGGTGCGCTGAGGATCTCTCGATAATGTTGAAAGTTTTCAGGATGAAAATATTTTCCACATTTCTGCTTTTCGCGATGGCGCTGGGCATAGCGCCGCAAGCTGCAATGGCACAGGGCTTCACTTGTGGCGGGTCGGGCGCTGGAGCCTATTGCCAATATACCGGCAAAGTCTCCCGTGCGTACGTTAACGAAAGCAATCAAATCCTGATGTATTTTGAGCAGTCGATTGATCTGGCGCTACCAGCTGCGGTTGGCATCACCGGCATCACGAAAAACCAGGCCGGCACTTACTATATATCCAACAATCCAGACTTTGCTGAATATCTTTATTCGACATTGGTGACCGCTCTAGCAGCGGACAAGACCGTCGTGGTTCAATTCAAAGTATCCGAGTCTGGCTATTTGAGAATGAACAAAATCTGGCTGTATAAATGACCAACATTTTGCCGAACCGCAGAGCGTTGCGAGCATCGATTGCACTGAAATAAGAAGGAGCAGAAAATGAAGATTAAAACCACAATGATGACAGCGGTCGCCGCGCTCAGCTGTGTTGCCCTCTCCGCCCCGGCCCATGCCGCAGCAGTTGACTGCGCCGGCACGATAAGCGGTGTATATACAACGAAAGCCGGAGGAGTCGTTGTCCTCAGTTCATGGCGCGGCGCCTGGACCCAAATTTGCAATCTCAATAGCGAATGGAAAACCGTGCCAGCCCAAACCTGCTGGGGATGGTTTGCGCAGGTTAACACCGCCGTGGCACAATCCAAGCCTGTCCGATTTCACTTCCCAGACGGCACCAGTGCGGCCTGCAGCCAATTGCTGACATTTCAAAACGCAAATCCTCCTGAATATGTGTTGCTGGCAGAGTGATGGGTGGGGTCAGCCGAGAATTCGTAATGTTTTTTGAATCCGTAATTCGGTGGTCTGGACGAAGAAAGGTTTGTTGAAAATGGCTAAGCTGAACAGGGTAAATGCAATGCAGAATAGATTCACAAAATCCGCGTCTTTCACTGCCATGGCGGTAGGGTTGTTCTGGACCAGTAGTGCAATGGCCCAATCCAATTCCGAAACTCCCCCTGAACGTTCGACGATCGATGAAAATGGTGTTGATTTAAGTTCCGGCATGCTGAGCTTGCAAACGCTCGACATTTCAATTGGAACGGGTGCTGCTGGGTTATCCCATTCTACCCAGCAAGGGATGCAATATCCTGAGCCAAACACGATTTATCTAATTCAGGTAGGCAACGTGATGCAGGTAGTCCGTGGTTCAAACAGAACCAATTTTGAATCATCGGGAACTAATGAATGGTCTTCCACCAAGGGTAATGGCGAAAAAGTCGTCAAACTGAGCCTAAACAATTACAAGCTTTATGCTGCTGATGGCACTGAGTTTGAATTCAACGGGTTACAGAGCGAATGGGATTGTGGCTATGACGGTGACATAGTTGAGTGCAGTGGCGACGGAAGGGTTGTTTCAAAAATAACAACGCCCGATCAACGTGAAACCAACTTTGCATATTTTAAGCGAGGGGTGTGTGCCGATAACAACGCTGATTTCAACGTGTGCATTAGAAATGTCATAGTGTCTCGTCTCCAATCTGTATCCAATAGCCACGGTTATATGCTCAAATATGACTATGGTGCTGACGGAAATATACCTACCGAGTACGATAATATGCCAGACGCACTAGCCCTTGCTGAATGGCAGCGCGTGACCAAGGTCCGCGGTCTGAATCTGAAAGATGAATATTGTGATCCCGCAGCCGATGATTGCTCGCTGAATGGAGATTGGCAAGAGGTCAACTATTCTCGTTCCGGCAATGATGTTCACGTCACCGACGATGCCAATGGCGTTACGAAATATAAATATGACAACAATGACAAGCTGACCGCAATAACCCCGCCGGGCTCAACAACGGATCGGGCCTCATACAGCTATAATAACACGGGCGCGGTCTCATCGGCAACGGTGGCCGGTGTTACATCCAACTATACCTATTCTACCAACGCAGGCGCCAACGAAAAAACAGTTGTGCGAACAAAAGCAGGTAACCCGGAGACCTATGTTTTTTACTTGGACCTCAACCTGCTCAAAAGTTACACGGATAACCTCAGCAACACGACTATCTACACGCGCGATAGCGAAGGCCGTGTAACCAGGATAACCTACCCGGAAGGCAACTATCGAGAACTTATCTACGACGGTCGCGGCAATATTGAGGAAACGCGGATTGTCGCGAAGCCGGGGTCTGGGCTCACCAACATAGTCACGACGGCGGAATACCCCACGAGCTGTACCAATACAGTGACCTGTAACAAGCCGACCCAAACGACCGATGCCAATGGCAAGCAGACGGATTATACCTATGACCCAACCCATGGCGGTGTACTGACCGTAACCGCACCAGCCGCACCAAATGGCGTGCGGCCGCAAACCCGCTTCACCTATGCCCAAAAGAGCGCATATTATAAAAATGCCAGCGGTACCATCGTTGCAGGACCGGCAAAGTGGGTATTGACCGAAACCGCGTCCTGCCAAACATCGGCGAGCTGTGCCAATGGTGCTGACGAAGTGCGCACAACCATTGATTATGGAGCAACCGGCGCCGCCAATAATCTGTTGCCTGTATCGGTTACCACGGGCGATAATAATATCACCTCGACAACCACGACGGCCTATAATGAAAATGGTGATGTGATATCTGTCGATGGCCCCTTGTCCGGCACATCTGACAAGAGCTACTTTTTTTATGATACGCTAAGGCGGCAACGCGGCGCAATCGGCCCCGACCCTGATGGCAACGGTGTAATAGAACGCAGGGCGCAACGCTCTAGCTTCAATGCCGAAGGCCAAGTCATATTGACCGAGGTCGGAACGGCAACGGGAATAAATGAGTCCAACCTCAACAGCATGAGCATATTGCAAAAAGTTGAACTGCAATATGACAGCAATGGCCGCCGGATCAAAGAGACGCTGAAAAGCGCGGCAGGCGCGGCGAAGGCGTTGACTCAATATAGCTATGACAGCAAAGGACGATTGGAATGTACGGCACAGCGGATGGATCCGAACTTACCATCTCCGGCCTGTTCTCTCTCAACGCCAGGCAGCGCTGGTCCCGACCGGATTACGCGACAACATTACAATGGGGCGGATCAGGTGTTGCGCCAAACCGATGGCTATTTGACCACTGATGCGCGCGATAGCTGGATTGCAACTTATACCGACAATGGCCAGATCCAAACCCTGACCGATGCCAATCAAAATCGCACCACCAATATTTATGACGGTCATGATCGCCTATATGAAACCCGCTATCCGCATAAGACAGTAAAGAATACCAGCAGCGCCTCTGATTATGAACGATTTGCCTATGATGCCAATGGCAATGTAGTAAGTCGGCAACGCCGCGATGGGCAGATAGCTGCTTTTACCTATGATAATCTCAATCGCATTACGCTGAAAAACCCGCCCGGAACAGCGAATGATGTGCATTATAGCTATGACCTATTGGGACGCCAAAAGACCGCTAAGTTGGTTTCCAGTTCGGGCGCCGGCCTGACCAATGTCTATGATGGACTGGGCCGGTTGACCGATGTGACGGATACTACGGGCGGCGGATCACGCACCGTCCAATATGAATATGATGCTGCTAGCCGCAGGACCAAGATGACATGGCCAGACAATGGTTTGTTCGTCACTTACAGCTACAAACTAGACGGCTCGCTTGACCAGATTAAGGAAAATGGCAGCACCGCTATCGCCACCTATGCCTATGACGCCTTCGGTCGTCGCACCGGCCTGACTTATGGCAATGGTACCACGGCCAGTTACGGTTATGATGATATCTCCCGCTTGGCGTCATTGACGAATAACCTGTCTGGTTCCGCTCATGATCTGACCAGCAGTTTTGAGCATAATCCGGCGGGCCAGATTATCGAGCAAATCCAGAGCAATGATGCTTATGCCTGGGAAGGTCATTATAATATTGAGCGCCCTTATACGGCCAATGGCCTCAACCAATATACGCTCTCGGGCACGTTGACGCCGACTTATGATGCGCGCGGCAATCTGATCAGCGAAGGCGATCACAACTACACCTATGATATTGAAAACCGGATGATCACAGCGCCCGATGGCGTTACATTAAGCTACGATCCCTATGGCCGGTTGCATAAAACCACAGGTAGCGTCACCACGCGGCTGGGTTATGACGGTGTGGACCTGATCGCGGAATATGATGCTGGTGGCACTTTGCTGCGCCGTTATGTCCATGGTCCCGGTACGGATGACCCGATCCTTTGGTATGAAGGCACCGGCACCAGCGACAAGCGCTATATGCACAAGGATGAACGCGGCTCCGTAATCGCTTTGTCAAACGCCAGCGGCGGCCTCCACGCGATAAACTCCTACTCGCCTTACGGTATTCCCGGTTGGACGAATGAGGGGCGTTTTCAATATACCGGCCAGACTTGGCTGAAGGATGTGGAGATGTACCACTATAAGGCCCGGATTTATTCACCAGGCATGGGGCGGTTTATGCAGACCGATCCGATTGGCTATGGCGATGGCATGAATATCTATGCTTATGTTGGCGGGGATCCGGTCAACAACGTTGATCCGACTGGAACAGAAATTGTTGTTACTGCAAACCGTGATCGCCAACCGTCAATCTGCGACCAATCTTGTCGAAACAATGTCACTAGATCTATACTCAGATCCTTCGATCCGAGCAGGCTGACAGACAATATACAAGAAGATATCGAAAAGGCTTTGGCTGACGCTTTAGAGGAGTTGGGAGAAGTTGATCTATGTGAGCAATCTGGGAGAGATACTCTCATTGGTGGAGCACGGACTTTCGGAGAATATGGAGAATTGGCGGGAGACGGCGTTTCTGTAGCTGGTCTTGGAGTTACCCTTGTTGCTCCACCTGCGGGAGTAGCTACCGTCGCTGCCGGGTCTAAAATAAGGAGTGCCGGAACCCTTTCAAAAACACTTGCGAATGGAGCTGACTTGATAGTTAATGGAAACGTTGGCGGGCTTGTTCGTCAGGCAGGAGTTGATGGAGTTGGAGGATTAGCAAAATATGGTACAAGGAAATTGCGAGACTTTTTTGGTAGGAACAAGAAAGGACAATTTGTCTCAAGCCCCCTTAACAAAAATACCAAACTTCAAAATATTGGCGCGCGAGGGATCGGTTCAACTGTCGCTGCAATATTAACTGGCAACCTCTGTCGAGATAAATAGGAGTGGGTGCGATGGTAATAATAGGTCTTTTAAGTGCAGGTTTCGCAGCAGTCTTCTGTTATATTGTCAATGTAAGCTTAAAAATTACGGTTACTTCATCTTTTGAGAACATGACAGAACAAGAAACTGACTTGGAATTCAAGAATAACGCGGGATTTCGAAGATCTAGGTTTTTTCTATATCTTTGTGTACCATTAGCTTATCCGTTAGCTGTATATTTTGATAATTTATCGGTCCGTTATCTAATAGGTGCATCAATTGCAGCCACCTTCATTGTGTATTTTATATTGTTCCAAATCACTGCTTATAAGATAGAAAAAAAATCTAAATCTAGATAGGAATTTTTCTGACAGAAGAGAAATTTCGCTTTTTAAAGACGAACAAAAAACGTGTCGATTACGGTGACAGTTTACTTAATCCCCAAATAGTGCACGCCATGTTGGTTGTTGGCCGTTACTGACAAGTCCTTCCCATTTACCGCACGGCAGCTGCTGGCTAGTCTTAAGTGATGGCTCGGCTTCCCCGCATCGTGCTCCCTGGCATTCCGCATCACGTGACGCAGCGCGGTAACCGGCGGGAACAGACATTTTTTGAAGACGGCGACTATGATCTATATCTAGATCTTCTCGCTGAAGCGGCAAAGCGAGCGCATTGCGAAATCTGGTCCTATTGTTTGATGCCGAACCACGTTCATATCATCATATTACCGTCGGATGAGGACGGTCTAAGGCGGACATTTGGTGATCTGCATCGCCGCTATACTGGTTACATCAACGCGCGGTTGCGGACCACCGGGCATTTATGGCAGGGTCGCTATGGTTCGGTGGCCATGGATGAAACGCATCTCCTGGCCGCTATTCGCTATGTTGCTTTGAATCCGGTACGGGCGAGGTTGGTCAACCGAGCGGCAGATTGGCAGTGGTCGAGTACTAAGGCGCTAGAACGGGCGGAGGATGACACGGTCATCTCTGTCGGTCCGGTGCTTGAGCGGACTGGCGATTTTACCGCCTTTCTCGATGAAGAATTTGATGAAGCTTTCGCCTATGCCGCCTTGCGCAAGGCAGAGACAATCGGGCGGCCAATCGGTTCTGCGGCATGGATCACCGATCTAGAAAAGCAAACGGGAAGAAAGCTGGCGCCTGCAAAGCCCGGGCGCAAACCTATAGCCTGAGTAGGAATAGGGGATTAAGTAAACTGTCACCGTAATTCTAAGTAAACTGTCACCGTAATTCCAATAGTTTATTCTAGCTCTACTGAAAAAACTTTGCCTCCCTTTCTTTTCGCCAACAAGACTCGCATAATAATAGCTGCTCAATTTCCAGCGCGACTCAATCCAATCTGGCCTGTTTCATAATCTATTGGAGGGAAAATCTTGTGTAAATCGCAAAGGGTTTTAGATATCGATAGCTAGTCAGGCAAGAATGCTACTAAAGTCCCGATCCATGACAACTGACCTCCGTACATCGCTCACACATTCAATTGGAACGCCTGAACTAGCTGATGAACTCGCAACGATCGGCGATGTTGCCTTGGATGGCTTAATAACTTCGGGAGCATTAGATGGCGTGCCAATCTTGGGCTCACTAATTGGCGTATACAAGGCTCAGAAGGACATACGCCAGTCCCTGTATCTTCAAAAGGTTATTCGTTTTCTCAGGGGGCTTGCTGGAACCACCGCGGCGGATCGTGCAGCATTCACAAGCAGGCTTAATAACAGTAATAAGATGGAAGAATTCGGAGAGACGATACTCCTCATACTGGATAAAATCGACGACACAACAAAGCCCGGAATTATTGGTAAGATAATGGCGGCCCATATCAACGGGAAGATCAATTATTCAACGGCGATGCGTTTAGCTTCAATTGTTAACCGTTGTTACGCGGCTGACTTGGAATACCTCCGGACATTCAAAAGCGGTATTCAACACCCTTCAGAAGACATTGCAGATGCACTTTTTTCAGCTGGACTTCTCGCAAATGGCGGTATCGATGGCGGTGGCGCCAATCAAGATATTCGGCCAGGCGGTGCGATTTATCATCTTAATAAATATGGTCGCTTGCTGATTGAACATGCCTTGTAGCATCCGGTCTAACTATGATCAAATCATTGCGCTAATCGCAATACCATCATAATCACGAAACTGGTTAGCTCTTGCTTCAATTGAAACCAGACAGTCTGATAAGCACCCAGATGCGGTCAACTGGCAAGGGCAAAGCTCATGTCCGCTTTCGGGATAAAGCCGCCACCACGCTAATGTCCGCTATGGGCGCAAAAGCGGACATTCGTGACAGACGTACTCAATGTTTGCAAATCGATGGATAGTGGAGATCCCTAGGTCGCTGGCGGAGACAGTTAGTCTCCAACTGTATGGCTACTCTCCGCCTATCACAAGGAAGGAGAACGCACTGTTTTCCGCTTCTGCCGAACTGCCAACTCTAGTGTTAACTCGAAACGTATTCACATCAACTGTTTGTACGGTGCAAACTGTCATTTTGTTGTTATCTGCGGTGACGACAACTGTTGGCTGAGACTCCATCGTTACCCTCAAGCTTATGGTATATTGTCCTTCTTTATCATTGCTGCTGGTAAAGAAATTTGTTGAGTCCGTTTCCCCATCTAGATCGACGCGTCCATGAATAATTGGCATCCTTGTTCCTTTTAAACCATCGAGTTATCCGTCGAGTATAGTGACCTAACTCAAAGGAATGGCAAGCTATTTCTTTCCCGGAACAAGAAGTTCTTGCTGATGTCTCCTGACCGCAATTGGGTCGCTAGCTGACGATTTGCTAAATTACGGTGACAGTTTACTAAATAAACCAAACCGCAGCCAAACTATCAAGGCAGGTGGGGCTAACCTCCCCCTTTTCAAGAGGCACGACCAAGAGGCTGGCGTAGCAACAAATCCTCAGGCCTCTTTCCTACAATGTACCATATAGGTTATATCTGATGTTCCCTCAAATAAAGGAACAGAGCTATGACCGACCAACCCACACACGACACGTTCACCGATATCCCTGATGCCGATGATCTGGCGCATCCCAAGGAGCGCCA
>CANMWO010000003.1:25000-661017 GCA_947501695.1 uncultured Sphingomonadaceae bacterium | reverse complement strand
CTCCAGCGCTCTCTGGTTCCCACTTCCTCCCCCTGATGCCACACTGCCTCGCTCCAGCCATTGAGGCCCTTATCCATCAGCTCATCCTGAAATATATCCCGCGCATGGATGATCGCTGCATCCCAAGCCCGGGCAAAGGCCCGTGCATCGGGCCGCCGCCGCAGCTTATAGGCGCTCTCCCGGGACAATCCCGCATAGCGCGCCGCCGCCTTGACATTACCCGTCCGCGCCAAAGCTTCGAGAAACACCACCTGCTTATCCGGCGACCAGCCATCATGGCGCTCCTTGGGATGCGCCAGATCATCGGCATCAGGGATATCGGTGAACGTGTCGTGTGTGGGTTGGTCGGTCATGAGCATTTCCTTTGTTGAAACAGAAAAGCACAGATATAACCTATTTGGTTATTTGTAGGAAAGCGGAAATAATGGATTGGGATGGCGAGCTATAACTCACGCGCACTTATCCCAACAGCGCATCATTTTATAGTTGAAGCCCAAAATGATCTTTGCCTTGAAATCATTCGGCAGTCTCTTGTAGTCTTTGAGATATTCGCGCTGATCCCCCGGTCGCGTAAGTAATAGAAACGCGACTAAGTGGAGATTGCATATGGCCGATAGCGAGCAAGAAGCGGCTGAACCCAAGCGTAACCGCTTTACCCGTTTCCTCGACGGCGTCGAATGGCTCGGCAACTTGCTGCCGCATCCAGTTACCTTATTCGCTATACTCGCCATCGGTATCGTCTTCCTGTCTGGCCTTATGGGCTGGATGGGCGTGGCGGTTGTCGATCCGCGACCCGCGGACGCTTCGGGGGTTGCTGCGGATGGCATGATTCGCGCAGTCAGCTTGCTCGATGGCGATGGCGTGCGGCGGATCTTCACCAACTTAGTGAGCAACTTCACGAGTTTTGCGCCGCTCGGCGTCGTGTTGGTGGCGATGATCGGAGTTGGCGTGGCGGAGAAATCAGGCCTGCTATCGGCCGCCGTGCGCGCCATGGTGCTGTCGGCGCCGCCGCATATTGTCACGGTCGCGATCGTTTTTGCCGGGATTGTGTCCAACACCGCTTCGGAAGTTGGCTATGTCGTGCTGATCCCGCTAGCCGGAGCGATTTTTTATGCGCTTGGGCGCCACCCGCTCGCGGGGATGGCTGCGGCCTTTGCCGGCGTGTCGGGGGGTTATAGTGCGAACCTGCTGATCGGTACGATCGACCCGTTGCTTGCCGGGATTACGCAGGAAGCAGCGCGTTTAATTGCCCCCGATTATACCGTCGTCGCGACAGCCAACTGGTATTTTATGGTCGGCTCGACCTTCTTGATCACGGCCATCGGTTCGCTGGTCACCATCTTCATTGTTGAACCGAAGCTCGGCAAATATAATCCATCCGGTGCCGATCCCACTATTCTCGATGACCGGATGATGAATGAGATCACCCCAAAAGAACGCAAGGGTTTGCGCTGGGCGGGGATCGCGCTTGTCGGCGTCCTTGGCTTCATGGCGCTAACCTTGCTCCCTGACTGGGGCGTGCTCCGCAATCCAGAGACTGGCGACCGTATAAATTCACCGTTTTTCAAAGGTTTTGTGGTCTGGATTTTGATTTTCTTCGTGGTCACCGGCTATGCTTATGGCCGCGTCGTGGGCTCTATGAAAAGCGACCGCGACGTGATTGACGCAATGGCCGACGCGCTTGGGTCCCTCGGCCTTTATATCGTGTTGGTGTTTTTTGCCGCGCAGTTTGTCGCCTTTTTCGGGTGGACCAATTTGGGCGCGATCACCGCCGTCACCGGATCGCAATTTCTGCTCGACACTGGGATGACCGGGCCGGCTTTGTTCTTTTTCTTTATCCTGATCTGCGCGCTGATCAACCTGTCACTGGGCTCCGCATCCGCGCAATGGGCCGTCACCGCGCCGATTTTTGTGCCGATGCTGATGCTGATCGGTTATTCGCCAGAGGTTATTCAAGCTGCTTATCGGATCGGCGATTCTACCACCAATATAATCACCCCGATGATGAGCTATTTCGGCCTGATCCTCGCCTGGGCCACCCGCTATGACAAGAATCTCGGCGTCGGGACGCTCATCGCAATGATGCTGCCCTACACGATCTTCTTCCTGCTCTGCTGGTCGGTCTTCTTCTTTGTCTGGACCTTTGTGATAGGGCTACCGGTCGGGCCGGGCTCACCGACTTATTATACGCCTTGATGACGCAATAAAAAAGGCGACCCGCAGGCCGCCTCTTTCGAAACTCTGATATAGTATCGCGGATTAGCGTTTTGAGAACTGGAAGCTCTTACGCGCTTTCGCCTTACCATATTTCTTACGCTCAACTTTACGGCTATCGCGGGTCAGGAAGCCTGCCGCTTTGACCGTGGCGCGAAGCGTTGGTTCATATTTGGTCAGGGCCTGTGAGATACCATGTTTCACAGCGCCAGCTTGGCCAGATAGTCCGCCGCCTTTAACCGTAACATCGACATCATATTGACCTTCGCGTTCCGTGATCGCGAAAACCTGATTGAGAACCAGACGCAGCGTTGGACGCGCAAAATAGGTTTCCTGATCGCGGCCATTGACGGTGATCTTGCCTTTGCCGGGCTTGAGCCAAACGCGGGCAACCGCATCTTTACGGCGACCGGTTGCATAGGCACGGCCATATTGATCCAGCTCTTGCTCACGCAGTGGCATGGTCGATACGGGTGGCTCTACGGTTTCAGTTGTGCTTTCTTCCGCAGGAGCAGCGGCGGGTGCCGCTACAACAACGTCGCCAGCAAGTTCTTTAAGATCAGCGAGATCGGTTTTTACGCCGTCTTTATTGTCTGGTGTCATTTTGTGCTCACCTTATTCTTACGATTCATGGAAGCCACATCAAGCGGCTGTGGGTCTTGGCCAGCATAAGGATGCTCTGTGCCATTGAAGAGGTGCAAAGCACGCATCTGCGCAAAGCCGAGCGGGCCTTTTGGAATCATGCGTTCAACCGCTTTTTCCAAAACACGCTCAGGGAATTGACCTTCAAGGACTTTTTCCGCTGTGCGCTCTTTCAAGCCGCCGGGATAGCCGGTGTGCTTGTAATAGATTTTCTGCTTGGTTTTATTGCCAGTGAATTTCACCTTGCCGGCATTGATCACGATGACATGATCACCACAATCCACATGCGGGGTGTAGCTTGGCTTGTGCTTGCCGCGCAGGATATTGGCAATGATGGAGGCAACACGGCCAACAACAAGGTCTTCGGCATCAATAATATGCCATTTCTTTTCAACGTCTGCGGGTTTAACCGACTGCGTCTGTTTGGTGATAGCCTTCATGGGCTTGGGCTCCCTTTGGAGATAAAACGAATCAAAATGATAAAAGCCGAGCTGGAGCCCGGCCTCAATGGGGCGCTAATGACCATGTTTACGCATCAAGTCAAGCGAAACTGCGGCTTTGCTAGCGGGTATAATGATACCATCTTTACTTGATAAGCTGTCCGGAGAGCCATTTTGCATAGGCGGGATCACTATCGCTCGCAGGCCAGGAAAGAATCGCCGGCGTGTCATAGCTGTGGAGTGTTTTTAGGCGTTGCATGGCTGCTTTTGCACAGGAATCCGTGGTTTTGAGCAGCACCGGATATTCCCGGTCCTCGCAAAATTTCTCTTCCCAGACATATTGCGAAACCGCAGGCGCAAGATGATTGGCGCAGGCAGCCAGCTTTTCTTCGATCAGGGTTTTGGCGACTTTCTTAGCCTCTGCCCCAGATCCGAACAGCGTGTAGATCAGGACAGGCTTGTCGCTCATGCGGCGGCAGGCGTGGGATTATCGCGACCCAAAACGTGAATACCCCATGCTGTCGCAGCAACAACCAACGCGCCGACGGCCTGATGCAGGACCGCCAATGTGATATCCATGCCGGTCATCACGGTTGCGATACCAAGCAATATCTGGATGCCAAAGGCGCTATGGATCGCAACGGACGCCATGCGTGATTGACCGCGCACCTTACGAGCCAGCACAATCAGAACACCAACCGTCACCCACGCCCACCAGCGGTGGATGAAGTGCGTGAGATAGGGGTCATTATGCACGGCGGCCCATGCGCCAAAGGTGAAATCTATGCCATCCGGCACCAGACTGTCATTCATCAGTGGCCAAGTGTTGGAAACATAGCCCGAATTAAGGCCCGCGACATAGGCTCCGAATAGCAATTGCAAGAACAGCACCAAGGCGACCACGAAGCCGAAGCTGGTCATACGGGATGGTGTCGCCGCACCGTCAGCGAGGCGTTTCAAGTCAAGCGCGGTCCAGACCAGACTGGCCAATATGAACAAAGCCAGCAGCAAATGGGTCGCGAGCCGAAAATGGCTGACATCGGTTAGCTCTGACAGACCAGAACTGACCATCCACCAGCCGATAAAACCCTGTAAACCGCCGAGGAACAGCAAGCCCGTCAAGCGCCAGCCATAGCCCTTGGGAATCGCGCGTTTGGCTGCAAAATAGAAAAAGGGCAAGGCAAAGGCCAAACCGATCACCCGACCCAAAAGCCGGTGAATCCATTCCCAGAAATAGATGAACTTAAAGTCCGCCAGCGTCATGCCTGCCGGGCCGGTAATTTCTATATATTCCGGGATTTGCTTATATTTTTCAAATTCCGACAGCCAGTCCGCGTCACTAAGCGGCGGAATCGCGCCCATGATCGGTTTCCACTCGGTGATCGACAGGCCCGATTCGGTCAGACGCGTAATTCCGCCGACAATCACCATGATAAAAACCAGAAAAGCGACAGATAATAGCCAGTTGGCAATCGCCACCGGACGGGTTCGCGATGCTCCGTCCATTGGCGCAATAGGCTGGGCTACACTGCTCATGAAGGGCTATGTGATGCCAAATCAATCGCGTGACAAGTATGCTGTGGGGAAAATCGGTGTAAATCGTAAAATGATATGTTGTATCTTAACACTCTGCGGCCTATATCTAGTGAAACTCTCAAACGTAATGGATAGCTGAGTCGTGTTTACGACATCGAAACTTTGGAACAAAGACGGCCTTATGGGCAAGGATGGATTTTGGGACCGCATCGCGGTGCTCATCTCCGGCCTGTGCCTGGTTCATTGCATATCGACCATGGTGTTTGTCGCCCTTCTGTCATCTGCAGCAGGCGCATTGCTGGACCCGATTGTCCATGAAATTGGCATTGGCGTTGCGATTGCGCTGGGCCTGTTTACGCTTGGCCGCGGCGTGCTGGACCATGGCTTTATTATGCCGGCGGCGATTGGCGGGCTAGGCCTTGGTATCATGGCCGGCGCGATTACCATTGGCCATCAAGGCGACCATGGCAGCGCAGAAATTATCTTCACCATGGTCGGCGTGGGAATTTTGGCGCTGGGCCATGATTTGAATTACCGCGCAACGCATTAGTTTATTCCCTCAAGCGCCGGGCGGGCACATTCGTGCCCTTGGCTTTCCTCGCATAAGCTCGGGCGCGCGCATGTTATTCTTGGCGCGCTTGCCTCGCTGCGCCTTATGGCGCGTAGCCAAGGCGACGGATGTCGCCGCCCGGCGCTTGAGGTAAAACAAAAAATCTTCCACGCTAGACCCAATATACAACACCTCTCCCACCTCCCCTTGCCCTCACCCCCAAAAATCCCTAAATCAAACCCATGGGAAAACATGATCATCACGAGCATCACGGCGAATCTCTCGCTGATGCCGCACGCCATAATCTTGAAGCTTCGGGCGAAAAATGGACCGATACACGCGCCGCGATTTTCGAAGCGTTGTCTGGTTTCTCGCGCCCTGCCTCGGCCTATGACATAGCCGAACTGGTATCCACAGCACGCGGCAAACGCGTTGCGCCCAATAGTGTTTACCGGATTCTCGACCTGTTCGTTGCCAAGAACCTCGCGATGCGCGTGGAAAGCGCCAATGCCTATCTCGCTAACAGCCACCCCGGATGTGAGCATGACTGCATCTTCCTGGTCTGCGACACATGCGGCGAGGCCACCCATATCGACGATGATGCCTTGTCATCAAAAGTACGCGATGTGGCGCAAGAACAAGGGTTTAGCTCCATCCGTCCGGTCATTGAAGTACGCGGCGTCTGCCAGAAATGCAGCTAAAGCCGCTTTTTTGCGGATGAAACCAGCTCGTCAGCAAATATTCATGGCGTTTCTGCTGAATGTTCGACATTAGCGGCCAATATCGCTAAAGATGGGACGAAACAGGGAGTAAATATGCCAGGTCCAAAAACACCGCTTCTGGATACAGTATCATTTCCAGCGGATCTGCGAAAATTAAAGCCGGAACAATTGCGGCAATTTGCCGATGAATTACGCACCGAAGTTATCGACACTGTTTCTGTCACTGGCGGCCATTTGGGCGCAGGACTAGGCGTGGTCGAACTGACCGCCGCCATCCATTATGTTTTCAACACCCCCGAAGATCGCCTCATCTGGGATGTGGGTCATCAATGTTATCCGCATAAAATCATCACCGGCCGCCGCGACCGCATTCGTACCTTGCGTCAAGCCGACGGACTATCCGGCTTCACCAAGCGCAGCGAAAGCGAATATGATCCCTTTGGCGCAGCGCATAGTTCCACCTCGATCAGCGCCGCTTTGGGCTTTGCCGTGGCTAACAAGATGCAGGGTAAACCGGGCCGCGGTATTGCCGTCATTGGCGATGGCGCGATGAGCGCGGGCATGGCCTATGAGGCGATGAACAACGCGCAGGCCGCTGGAAATCGGCTGGTCGTCATTCTCAACGATAACGACATGTCGATAGCACCACCGGTTGGTGGTTTGTCCGGCTATCTTGCGCGTTTGGTATCCTCCAGCGAATATCTCGGCATCCGCAAATTTGCCAGCAAGGTAACGGCAAAGCTATCCCGCCGTGTCCACAAGGCGACCGCCAAAGCAGAGGAATATGCCCGCGGTATGGCCATGGGCGGAACCTTATTTGAAGAACTTGGTTTCTATTATGTCGGTCCGATTGATGGCCATGATATGGAGCAACTCATCCCGGTCCTCGAAAATGTTCGCGATAATGCTGAAGGGCCAGTGCTGATCCACTGCGTCACCGAAAAAGGCAAAGGCTATAAATTTGCCGAGGAAGCTGCGGACAAATATCATGGCGTCGCAAAATTTGATGTGGTGTCCGGCAAGCAAGACAAAGGCCCAGGCGGCGGACCGCCCGCCTATCAGAATGTCTTTGGCGAAACACTGGCGAAGCTAGCTGATACCGACCCTCGCATTTGCGCGATTACCGCAGCGATGCCTTCGGGCACCGGCGTCGACAAATTTGCAAAAGCCCATCCCGACAAAGCCTTTGATGTTGGCATAGCCGAACAACATGGCGTGACCTTCGCGGCCGGTCTGGCTGCCCAAGGCATGCGCCCTTTTGCGGCAATCTATTCGACCTTCCTGCAGCGCGCCTATGACCAAGTTGTTCACGATGTGGCGATCCAGAACCTGCCGGTCCGCTTTGCGATTGACCGGGCCGGATTGGTCGGAGCGGATGGCAGCACCCATGCCGGATCGTTCGATGTCACCTATCTTGCGACGTTGCCCAATATGGTTGTGATGGCCGCAGCCGATGAGGCAGAGCTGGCGCACATGACCTATACCGCCGCCGAATATGACGAAGGACCGATTGCCTTCCGCTATCCGCGCGGCAACGGCACTGGCGTCGCGATACCGGAGAAGCTTGAAAAACTGGAAATCGGCAAAGGCCGTATCGTGCGGGAAGGCAGCAAGGTTGCAATTCTGTCGCTCGGCGCGCGCCTCACCGAAGCATTGAAGGCCGCCAATCGTCTTGATGCCAAGGGCCTCAGCACCACAGTTGCCGACTTGCGCTTTGCCAAGCCTTTGGATGAAGAGCTGATCCGCAAGTTGCTGACCACCCATGAGGTTGCGGTCACCGTTGAAGAAGCATCTGTTGGCGGTCTTGGTGCCCATGTGCTGACGATGGCGTCCGATACCGGCTTGACTGATGCGGGTCTCAAAATCCGTACGATGCGCTTGCCGGATGTGTTTCAGGATCAGAACAAA
This sequence comes from uncultured Sphingomonadaceae bacterium, assembly GCA_947501695.1. Lineage (GTDB taxonomy): Bacteria > Pseudomonadota > Alphaproteobacteria > Sphingomonadales > Sphingomonadaceae > Parasphingorhabdus. Next base: position 653,005 of record CANMWO010000003.1, on the reverse strand, counting down.
CCCGACGTGCAATATGCCGAAGCGGGTCTCGATGCCGACGGTATTGTGGAGACGGTGCTAAAGGCGCTGCGGCATAATAGTGCGAGTGTGGAAGCAGAGACCGGCGCGCGGGCTTAACAGCCTATGGACTGGATAGGTCCTGTCTATTTTATCTGCTTCGGAATTGCTGCTGTTGCACTCTGGTGGTGGATCGAGAAGAGGCGGATCCGTAGCCACCAATCGAAATTGTCAAAGCTCCGACCCAACCTTAGTTTAGACCGGTTTGTATCCCAATTTCGCAATCAAGACATCGATGGTGAAATAGCTGCGTGGGTTCGCGAAGAAATAGGCGGCTATAAATACACGGATATGGAAGTTCATTGGGATGATCAGATCTGGAACTTCTACAGAATTGATGATGAAGAGCTGGACTTTATCCTACGACGCGCATTCGCTCACTTCGCAATACCGCTGCCGGACTGGTCAAAGCCCGAAACTCTGCCAAACCTGCTTACGGTAGGGCACTGCATTTCTTACATAGACATGACGTTTAAAACTTCAGTTGAAACCGCACAGCAGCACCAAAATCGTCATTAAGCGCTTCAAAATGCCCGGGCTCCTGACGCCAGAACAGGTTGGTGTTGAGATAGCCGCCCCATAAAGGCGTCGCATAAGCCAGTTCGCTGACCAACTCGCGGCCTTCTGGAGCCAAATTGAGCGTTCGCTGACCAAATTCGGTTTGCAGGGTTTCATAGCTATAACCGACCGGCAAATTAAGGTTGAGCCCGCCTGATGATACCCGCAAAGGTTGTGCGAAACGGAAAGCGATTTGATCCGACCCGCTAAACAAGCCCGCTTTGCTAATGTCTGCTGAAAAGCTTGATGTTTTCAGCGTTCCGCCAGTTACCAGACTAGCCCTGCCCACCTGGGTCCAGCCCTGACGCCAGCTGGCGCCTGCTCGCCAGCCATTGCCCATGTCATATCCAGCGCGGCCATCCACAAACCAGCTTTGTGCGCCGCGCGCGCCGATTGTATCGACAAAACGTGAGCCCAATATCGTGTTACCTTCGCTCAGCCAGTTCGCAGCAATACTCAGCGACGCCGCGCCAATCTGACGATCCAAGGCAAGACCCAGACCGCTGAACCGATAGCGCTCGCGATCTACGCCGGTCAGGTCGTCCAGTCTGCTTTCGTCACTATCCAATTGCGCGGCTCCGTTTTCCGCACTCGCGGTTAGGCCAAAGCCGGAAATTTCACGGCGCACGGCCAGCGCGCTTTTCACTTGTCCAGTAAAGCCGCGCTCGCTGGTCGGCGTTGGCGCGACTAGAAAGGCAGGTGCACGCGCTCCCTGCATTTGCGCGATCAGTCCGCTGGCATTGCGCCGGAACCCGAATGCCACTTTCATCTTTGGCGAGACTTGCGTCATGACCGAAGCCGCCAGCATCCGGGCCTTGCGGGCATTGCTATCCGACAAGGTCAGATTATCACGATCAATTATTCCGGCAGACGAACGGCCGATATTGACGGCAATTTGGACGCCAGCGCTGGACGCGGTCATATTGCGCCGATCACCGCTAAGCGCACCTGTTAACTTATATTCTGGCACCGCGACCTTCAGATCATGCGCCAGGTTCAGCGCAAAGGCGCGATCAAAGCCATCCAATATGACTGCACCGACATTCTGTCCCTGCAGCGCGGCATCGCCCATCGCTGCCGAGGTTTGTCCGCCGGATGCCGTCAGATCAACCGCCACTTGGCCGCCCGCAAGCGAGGACTGCCCTTGTGGTTGAAACGCAGCGGCAATGTCCAGCACGCCGCGGCCATAGACCGCATCGGTTCCGGCATTACCGGCATCGCGCGCACTGGTAAGCAACAGGTCGACAATCTGTGCACCGGTCAAATTGGGGAAGGCTTGCGCCAGCAACGCGACAGCGCCGGAGATTTGCGGTGCCGAAAAAGATGTGCCGCTCCAAAGAAACGCGGTCCCTTCATTATCATCCGCCTGCACCCGCTCGCCCAAAGCGGTCAGGAAATTGGCGGACTGGGCACCGGCACGATTGCTGAACGAGGAAATATTTTCGCTCGCACCGACGGAACCGGCGATGATGACATGGCCGTTACCACTATCCGCAATTCCGGCAGCGAAACCATCCGGCGTGGCGGCGCCATCATTGCCGGCGGACACCACCACCACAACGCCTGCCGCTGCCGCGTTCGCAATCGCATTGCGGACGGAGTTGGAAATATCTGGACCGCCCAAGGAAATATTGACGACCTTGGCACCGCTGACGCGCGCCTGATTAATCGCCGAGGAAATCGCCCCGCTATTGTGACTACACCCATCATCGTCCGGTTCATCGGGATCGTCCATCGCGCAGCTTCCCGGACTATCGGTACGCAGGACCAATATGTCGCTGTCAAAGGCGACGCCGTGGACGTCAATGTCATTTTTGCCGGCCGCTACCACCGACGTTACCGCGGAGCCATGGCCGCCTTCATCACCAATGCCGCGATTACCAGCGAAATCCTGACTGTCTGGATGAATACGATCGGCAAATTCGGCGCTATTGGGATTAATCCCGCTATCGATCACTCCGACGATAATCCCGTCTCCCGTCGCCCCAGCATCATAAGCTGCAATGGCGCCATGCTGCTGCAGGCCATCGGAACGCCGAAATTCCGCCGTATCAAAAGATACGGGTGTCGGCGGCGGAGCCGGGGTTGGTGTGGGATTGGGTGTGGGCACGGGCGGCGTATTCACCGGGGGTGCTGGGGCTGGTGATGGACGAGATCCGCCACCACCACCGCAAGCCGAAAGCAGCACCAACGGTATAATCGCCGTTCCTAAAAGATATGCTCGACTTGCCCGACCGTTTTTCATCTTCACGCACTTCCCCGATTACACATCAACGTATAAGCATCCGCCTGTTACCGACAGCTTAACAGCGATCAATGCTTGCCCGAACGCGGCGGAGTGATTAGGCGCTTGGATCATGCCACCGCAATTTTCCCATGTCGATCACTGGATTTTTGATCTGGATAACGTGCTTTATCCTTCGGAATGTGATCTCTTTTCGCTGATCGATGTAAAAATGGGCCAATATATTTCCCAAATGCTGGATTGTGACATCGGCGAAGCGCGGAAAGTGCAGAAAAGCTATTTTCATGATCATGGCACGACCCTCGCAGGACTAATGCATCATCACGGGATCGATCCCCATGAATTTCTCGATTTCGTCCACGATATCGATATGAGCCGCCTGTCCCATGCGCCAGAATTGCACCGTGCAATCGCGGCCTTGCCTGGCGAAAAGCTCGTCTTCACCAATGGTGACAAAGATTATGCTGAGCGGGTATTGGAAAATCGTGGATTGAGTGGGCTTTTCGATCAAATTCATGACGTCTTGGCGTGTGACCTCGTGCCAAAGCCCGAATCCGCCGCCTATCAGAGCCTCATCAAGACGACGGGCATTGATCCGACACGCTCTTTATTTGTTGAAGATATGGCGCGCAATTTGCGTCCGGCGAAAGATTTGGGCATGACGACCATCTGGGTCAATACCGGTTCGGAATGGGGCGCGCGCGATCATGCGCCAGACTTTATCGACCATGAAATTGACGATCTCGAACGCTGGGTCACCGGCCTGCATTAGAATAAGGAAAACGCACTGCTATGACTGCCAATTTGATTGCCGCCATCGAAGCCGCCTGGGAAAAACGCGAATCGCTGAGCATCACCAGCCAAGGACCAGAACGCGATGCTGTAAACGCCGCGCTGGCCAGTCTCGACAATGGCAGCGCCCGTGTTGCGGAAAAGCAGGGCGATGCGTGGGTCGTCAATCAATGGCTAAAAAAGGCGGTGCTTCTTTCCTTCCGGCTCAATGACAATCAAGTGATTGAAGGCCCCGGCGGCGCAAATCATTGGGACAAGGTGCCGAGCAAATTTGCCGACTGGGGAGAGAACCGGTTCCGCGAAGCGGGTTTCCGGGCGGTTCCCGGCTCGGTTGTTCGCCATGGCTCCCATATTGGCCGCAACGCGGTGTTGATGCCCAGCTTTGTCAATATCGGCGCTTTTGTTGATGAAGGCGCGATGATTGATACATGGGCGACGGTTGGCAGTTGCGCGCAAATCGGCAAAAACGTTCATATTTCCGGCGGTGCTGGCATTGGCGGCGTGCTTGAACCGCTGCAAGCTGGCCCCGTGATTATAGAAGACGGCGCGTTTATCGGTGCGCGTAGCGAAGTCGCCGAAGGCGTGCGGGTCGGCGAAGGCGCGGTGCTTTCCATGGGGGTTTATCTTGGCGCATCAACCAAGATAATCGACCGGGTAACCGGCAAGATTCATATCGGCGAAGTTCCGCCTTATGCCGTGGTTGTGCCCGGCGCTACACCGCCCAAGGCCAATATTGACGGCGTACCCGGCCCATCGCTTTATTGCGCGGTAATCGTCAAAACGGTCGATGCGCAAACGCGCTCAAAGACAGGCATAAACGAACTATTGAGGGATTAATGAACATACCGGTGAACCAGATTAAAACGACGCTGGGGGAAAATGACCATCCCTATCGCAATGGCGCCTGGACACCGGTTTTTGAAGAACTCGAGACGGACGAACTCGAAGTCATCGGGACGATCCCGGAGGATATAGACGGCGTTTATATCCGCAATACCGAAAACCCGGTGCATGATAGTATCGGCCGCTATCATCCCTTTGATGGCGACGGCATGATCCATGCCCTTCGCATCAAGGACGGCACGGCCAGCTATCGCAACCGCTTCGTCCGTACCGAGGGGTTCGAGGCCGAGCAAGCCGAGGGCGGGCCCTTATGGTCCGGGATCATGGGCAGACCGAGCGATTCCAAGCGACCCGGTTGGGGGGCGCATGGCAGCGTCAAGGATAGCAGCTCCACCGATGTTGTGGTCCATGCTGGCAAAATCCTGTCCACCTTTTACCAATGCGGCGAAGGCTATCAACTTAACCCGGAAACGCTCGAGACATTGGGCACAGCAGACTGGGTGCCAGAAGACGGGATTTCCGCCCATCCCAAAGTGGATGAAAAAACCGGCGAATTGCTGTTCTTCAACTATAGCACCAATGCGCCCTATCTCCACTATGGCGTTGTCGGCCCGGATGATCAGCTCAAGCATTTCATCCCGGTCGAACTGCCCGGCGCGCGTTTGCCGCATGATATGGCCTTCTCCGAAAACTATGCAATCTTCAATGACTGCCCGCTCTATTGGAAGCCGGAACTGATCGAGCAGAATCTCTATGTCCCTTCCTACCATCCTGACGAGCCAACCCGGTTCGGGATTATCCCCCGCTTGGGGCAGCCGGAAGACATAAAGTGGTTCGACGCCAAGCCGACCTATGTGCTGCATTGGGCCAATGCCTTTGAAGAAGGCGATGAGCTGGTGCTCGATGGCTATTTCCAAAACCAGCCCGTGCCCAAACCGCTGACCGATTTTCCGTCCGGCTATGAAAGCATGGGCGCAAGCATTGATCTCCACAGTTTTCAGCCCGAACTGCACCGCTGGCGGTTCAATTTGAAAACCGGCGAGACGCGCGAAGAGACATTGTTTGACGATTATCCGGTTGAATTTGGTATGATCAATCAGCAGGTGGCGGGCGGGCCCTATCGCTATGTCTATAGCGTAACCGGCCATCCCGGCTGGTTCCTGTTCAACGGTGTGGTCAAACATGATCTGGAGGCGGGCACCGCAGAACATCTCTATTTCGGCGACGATCGCTTTGGGTCGGAAGCGCCATTTGTTCCGCGCGAAGGCGCCCAGGCGGAAGATGACGGCTATCTGATTAGCTTCATCACCGACATGGCGCAGGACCGCAGCGAGTGCATCATCGTCGATGCCAAAGACATATCAGCCGGCCCGGTATGCACGATCATCCTGCCGCATCGGATCAGCAGCGGCACCCACGCAACATGGGCATCGGCGGAGCAGATTGGTTAAGCTGTGACCATCCTCTTGGCCATTCTGCTTGGGGGCACTGAATCCAATGCCATTGACCGCGGCAATGATGTTTATTGGGAATGCGATCATACGCTTTCAAACCCAGGAGCAGGTCGTTTTCGCGGTTCAATTTCGGCAATTGTCAGCCTCAGCGGCAAGGTTAGTTTTAGCAATTTTCGCTACATTGATAGCCCGACACATCTCCATTTCAAAGCAGTGAATAGCTTGCCTGAAGGAGATTATCGATTGAACTATATTTATGGTGGCAATGTCAAATTGCCCTTTGCGCCCCAACAGCCCCTGTGGCTCTTTCATTATGCTGACAGCAAACTGATCAAGCGCGAGATCAATTACACAAATGGCCACGTGCGACGGAAAGAGACGCGGCCCGACGCCTTTATCGGCAGTGTAAGAAACCAACAGGTCAAGGAGCTTGAAAGCAGCGATAAATGGATCGTCAAGGCCGTGCTGCAAGACGGAACAACGGTCACCGAGTTTCAGCGCAAGTCAGTATCCTGGCAAACAATTCGCTCGGATCAGAACAAGCTGAAGAACTGGGTACGGACTGCGGCTACCGATCCCGATAAACATTGTTGGTATTCCTCACCCGACACCAGGGCGGAGCGAGACCTGAGCGTAATCAATTAGAGACTAATCAAACAGATCGCCGTCCGCCTGTTTACCCGCCGGCGGCTTCAGTCCGAGATGCTGCCACCCCCGATCGTTGAGCGCGCGGCCTCTGGCCGTTCTCGCCACCAGACCGAGCTGGATGAGATAGGGCTCGATGACTTCCTCAATCGTATCACGCGGTTCGCTGAGGCCAGCCGCCAGCGTTTCGACACCGACCGGCCCGCCCTTATAGATATCGGCAATCATATGGAGATAACGGCGATCCATCGCGTCAAGGCCGATGCTGTCGACCTCCAGCCGGGTCAGGGATGCGTCGGCGGTTTTCTGGTCCACCATCGCAGTGCCAGCCACATTGGCAAAATCGCGCACCCGGCGGAGCAGGCGGCCCGCGATACGCGGGGTTCCGCGGGCGCGGCGGGCGACTTCGGTGGCGCCATCGGGCGCGATACCCAGATCGAGCAATTTGGCCGCGCGGTGGACGACTTTTTCCAGTTCTTCGACGCTGTAGAAATTGAGCCGCACCGGGATACCGAAACGATCCCGCAACGGCGTGGTCAAAAGCCCCTGCCGCGTGGTCGCACCAATGAGGGTGAATTGCGGCAGGTCAATCCGCACGCTGCGCGCCGAGGGGCCTTCGCCGATAATCAGGTCGAGCGCGCGGTCTTCCATCGCCGGATAAAGCACTTCCTCAACCACCGGATTGAGCCGGTGAATTTCGTCTATGAAAAGAACATCACCTTCCTCAAGATTCGTCAGCAACGCCGCGAGGTCCCCGGATTTGGCAATGACGGGACCGGATGTCGCGCGAAAACCCACGCCCAGTTCGCGGGCGATAATCTGCGCCAGCGTGGTCTTGCCGAGCCCCGGCGGGCCAAAGAACAAGGTGTGGTCCAGCGCCTCGCTGCGACTTTTCGCCGCCTCGATAAACACGCGCAAGTTGGATCGCGCCGCTTCCTGCCCAATAAATTCGTCGAGCGATTTCGGGCGCAGCGCGGCGTCGATATCTTCGACTTTACGTTCGGGTGAGGAAAGGCGGTCAGGATCGGTCATTCGGCAGCAATCATTTCGTCAAAAGGAACAGCTCTGCTGCTGGAAAAGTAATAAGGATCTGCTCCCAGCAAATCGAAAACCCAGTCAATCCAACTTCTTTCGAACACCTCCCCAAAATAGGAATCTTGGGCTTGTCCACTTGAGCTTTTCTTGAGCGCCAAATATCCCTCGTCCCGGCCAATAGTGGTGCAGGATGAGAAATTATCAGGACTGATCCAAATTTTCTTTTGCTTCAACTCAGTTGGTCCCTCCAACACATGAACGCGCACTCGATATGACTGAATTGGTTTTTTCAACACTTTCACTTTTATCACGGTCGAGCCTGCCAGAATATTTGAAGGTTTTGTTTTATATATCATTGCATCTGGCACAGGGTCGGCGGCACAGGCGTGCGCTTGCGATGAAACCAAACAGCCAGTCAAGAAGAGCAATGCAAACTTCACCGTTCCGCCTTTTTCAACACCGGCCGTAACAGCGCTTGCGAAATCCGAGAGCGGTCGTTTTCCAAGTCACTCATCAGTCTGTCCAGTTTTGGATTTCATGAAAAAGTAGATACCGAGCAGAATAGCTGCAGCCAGCCACTGGTACACAGGCAAAAAAATGAAGATCAGGGATGAAGTTGATCGCACACCCTCACCGAACATATTCTGGATGAATTGGTTGAGGCTGACAATGGCCAGCAAAGCAATGCCGACGGAAACCAGCCAAGACCGACGTGCCAAAACCAAGGGAATGAAAATCGGTGAAATGCACCACAGGAAAAATGGAATCATAAGACCCCACCACCACAGGTATTCAGGCTCACCGCTACGAACGAAAATGGATAAAATCACTGCTCCGTAAAGCCCGACTATCAAAAGGTTGACCCGCAGTGTTTCCTTAACCCAAGTCACTTCGCCGCCTTCTTCAGCGCCAGTCGCACCAGCGCGTCCAGTGTCACGCCCTCACCCGCCTCAGCATCGGCCGCCGCCACGGCTGCGCTCGCTTCCGCCGGTTTGAAGCCCAGATTTTGGAGCGCGCTCACCGCATCGGCGCTGTTATTAGACGGCGCATGGATCGCGCCGCCGCTGCCCGCAATCGGGTCCGTCGCAATGCCGCCGACTTTGTCTTTCAGCTCGTTGACAATGCGCAGTGCCAGTTTTGGTCCCACGCCATTGGCCCGCGCGACCATCGCCTTGTCGCCAGTGACCACCGCGCGCGAAATCTCCGCCGTTTCCAGCGCGGAGAGAATCGCCAGTGCGACCTTACCACCAACGCCCTGTACCGAGATCAGCAGCCGGAACCAGTCGCGCTCTGACCCCGAAGCAAAGCCCATCAGGCGCATGTCGGTCTCGCTGACCTGCATTTCAGTATAGATGGTCGCGCCATCGCCAACCCCGCCAATGGCAGTAATCGTGCGGGAAGAGGCAAAGACCAGATAGCCGACGCCATTTACGTCGAGCACAATATTATCCGTGCCGATTTCGTCGATAGTGCCGGTGAGTTTTGCAATCATGATAGTGTTTTAGCGCGGCAGGCGAATCTGTCGAGTTTTTGTTTTGTTCTTTTCCGTCTCAACGCCCGCGATGATGCGCGCCCATATGAGCATGGGTGATCGCCACGGCGAGTGCATCGGCCGCATCTTCGCCGGCGAGCTTCACGCCCGGCAGCAAGATTTTGATCATCGCCTGCACCTGATCCTTGTCCGCCTTACCCACGCCAACGACCGATTTTTTGACCGCCCGCGCCGCATATTCACCGACTTCAAGGCCGGAACGCGACGCGCCAAGCAACACAACACCGCGCGCCTGTCCCAATTTCAAGGTGCTTTGCGGATTGCTGTTGACGAACACTTCCTCAACCGCCGCCGCGTCCGGTTTATATTCCAGCATCAGGTCGGTCAGTTCGAGATCAATCTTCAGCAACCGGCTCGCCAGCTGCATTTTCGGATCGGTCTTTATCTGCCCATTGGCGATATGTGATAGCCGGTTGCCGTCGACGCTGATCACACCCCAGCCGGTTGTGCCAAGGCCGGGATCGAGGCCCAGGATAATCATGGCTTCATAATCACTCGGCGTTCAGTTTTTCCATGATCTCGTCGGGCACATCATAATTGCCCCAGATGGTCTGAACATCGTCATCATCTTCCAGCAAATCGATGAGCGTAAGCAATGTTTCCGCCTGCTCCAAATTCACTTCAACCTGCACCGAGGGACGCCAAGCGAGTTTGACGCTTTTCGCTTCGCCGAGCGATTTTTCCAATGCGCCGGCAACTTCATGCAAATCTTCCATCGCGGTCCAGATTTCATGGCCGTCTTCATCGGACGAAATATCTTCTGCGCCTGCTTCCATCGCGGCTTCCAGAACTTTGTCCTCGCTGCCCGCTTCGGCTGAATATTGCACATAGCCGACCCGATCAAAGCCGTGGCTGACAGAACCGGACTCGCCGACATTGCCACCATTGCGCGACATGATTGTGCGGACATTGGTATAGGTGCGATTGGTATTGTCAGTGAGGGTTTCGATAATCAATGATACACCGCCGGGGCCAAAGCCCTCATAGCGAACCTCATTATAATCATCGCCTTCATTGGCCGAGGCCTTGTCAATTGCCCGTTGTATACCATCCTTTGGCATGGATACCGCTTTGGCATTGTTGACCGCGAGACGCAGACGCGGGTTCATATCCGGATCAGGCATGCCCGATTTTGCGGCCACAGTAATCTCGCGACTGAGTTTTGAGAATGCCGCCGAGCGCTTTTTATCCTGCGCGCCCTTGCGGTGCTTGATATTGTTAAATTTACTATGGCCTGCCATATGATTCGTCCGTACCTGAATTGTTGTTATTGAGGCTCTTTGCCGCATGTTCGAACCCAACTCAACCATTGGATGGGCCATCGGCCGTCTAACGGCGACAACCCGCGATCTTTTAGCATTTCTGCGCGCGCCGAAACTTGCCAATGACGGCGTGCAAATAAAAAGGCAAATGACGGGAAGGCCAAGCGACCTTATCTGGCTTTTCTTGATCAATTGCATGATCGTAGCGGCAATCGCGATTATATTACTCCCGATCATGCTGGCTTTCGATATCTCCATGTCAAACAGCATGTCAGACCTATTTCAGCGCCCGGTCTGGCAGCTTTTTCTCATCGTCGTAATCGCCGGGCCGATTGTCGAAGAGCTGATGTTCCGGTTGTGGCTAAGCGGTTCGCCAAGGCTCCTGATCCCCTTTTTCGGGCTCATATTATGGATGGCCCTGACATATAGCTACGAGCAATTGGGATGGCCCGGGCCCGCTGCTATGGGCACAATGGTACTGTTGGCGGTCATCGCCGGTGTCGTTTTGATCTGTGTGATAGCACTATGGAAACGGCCGGTGCCAAGCTGGTATGTCCGGATTTTCCCGGCAGTCTTCTGGATCCAGGCCCTGCTCTTTGGCTCCATGCATGTGTTCAACTATGCCGGTGACAATCCCGCCGCGCTGCTGCCTTTTGTTCTGCCGCAGACGGTGGGCGGCTTGATCTGGGGCTATGCCCGAATCCGCTATGGCTGGTGGGCCAATATCGCCATGCACATGGCCTATAATCTTCTGGCAACCAGCGGGCTGGTCTACGTGCTGCTGACGCGGCCGGACGTCCTCTAGCCGGTAACAACCGCGGTTCCGGATGCAGATACCATCAACATAGAACCTTTGTCACCCACGACCTCATAATCAAGGTCAACGCCTACCACCGCATTGGCACCAACTTTGGCAGCTTCGGCTTCCATTTCCGCCAGTGCCTCGTCCCGAGCCCGTTTTAAAACATTTTCATATTTGCCCGACCGGCCACCAACAATGTCGGTGATGCTGGCAAACAGATCGCGGAACAGGTTCGCGCCGACAATCACTTCCCCAATTACGATACCGCGATAATCGCGTATCGCTCGTCCTTCGATACTTGGGGTTGTGGTGACAATCATGCTTGCTCTCCCGCCGTTAAAGGACGGATATTAGCCCAATGGCTAAGCTATACCAAGGGCCGATTTATAGGTGTCGAGTATCGCTTCCATTTCCTGACGGTCATGGGTTTCCATTTTGCGCAAGCGAACGATCTGGCGCATGATCTTGGCGTCAAAGCCGGTTGATTTGGCTTCGGAATAGACATCGCGAATATCGTCAGCGATACCCTTTTTCTCTTCTTCCAGCCGCTCAATACGTTCGATAAATAGACGCAGCTGGTCTGCGGCAACATTGCCTTCACTCATTCTCAAATTCCCTAGAAATACTATTTTTGGATTCGGACGCTGTCTTTAATCCGCTGCTGCGTTTTTGGCTACGCTTTCCTTCATCCGCTGCAATTTTTCGGGCGTCGCTTCGGTCTGGTAGTTTTTCTTCCATTCCGATGACGGCATACCGTGTATCGCCTGACGCGCGTCTTCCTTGGACATATTGCCACCCGCATCATTGGTAGCCTCCAACACCCAATCGGCAAGACAGTTGCGGCAGAAACCGGCAAGCCCCATCAGGTCAATATTTTCCGCGTCATGGCGGTGCTGCAAATGGGTAACCAAGCGGCGAAAGGCCGCCGCAGCTGCTGCATCAGAAATTTGGTCCGTCATAGTTCATGCTTCCGTTGCTTTTTGTTTTTTTCCTGTCATGATTCGACGCTAACACGCGTCAATTCAACGCGCCAATACAGGAATTTTCGATGGCATCGCATATGTTCTCCCGCGACCGTAAAGTAAAGGTACTCGCGACCCTTGGGCCGGCCAGCGGTAGTCCGGCCATGATCGAGAAAATGTACAAGGCTGGCGTCGATGCCTTTCGCATGAACATGAGCCACGGCGAGCACACGGCACATGCCGAAAATGTAAAGTCTATTCGCGCACTGGAAAAGAAGGTTGGCCGGCCAATAACAATCCTCGCGGACTTGCAGGGACCCAAATTACGTATCGGAACATTTGCAAAAGCGCCGGTCACCTTAAAAACTGGCGCTAAATTCACGCTCGACCTGGAAAAGACAAAAGGCGATGCGAAGCGAGTCAACTTGCCACATCGCGAAATTGTCGAAACGCTGCAGCCCGGCCATAGCTTACTACTCGACGACGGGAAAATCCGGCTGGAAGTCACAAAGACAAATGGCAAGAGCGTTGAGACAAAGGTGATTGTTGGTGGACCAATTTCGGACCGCAAAGGCGTCAATGTTCCTGAAGTCGTGCTGCCAGTAAGTTCGCTGACCGACAAGGATCGCAAGGATCTGACCTTCGCGCTGGGCCAAGATGTCGACTGGATCGCGCTGAGTTTCGTGCAGCGACCCGAAGATGTCGCAGAAGCCCGCACGCTGATTGGTGGAAAGGCGGCTTTGCTGGCAAAAATTGAAAAGCCGGCGGCCATCGACCGGCTCGAAGAAATATTGGAATTGTCCGACGCCGTTATGGTCGCGCGCGGTGATCTGGGTGTAGAATTACTGCCCGAACAGGTGCCGCCGCTACAGAAGAAAATTGTCGCCGCCGCACGCAGGCTGGGCCGACCCGTGGTCGTGGCGACCCAGATGCTTGAATCCATGATCACCTCACCGACACCAACCCGCGCCGAAGTGTCTGATGTCGCGACCGCCATCTATGACGGCGCCGATGCGATCATGCTGTCGGCAGAATCCGCTGTGGGCGATTGGCCGATCGAAGCAGCAGACATGATGGACCGGATAGCGATGCAGGTGGAAAGCGATGCTTCCTATGCTGAGCGCGTGCACTTCACCGAAACCGTGCCCGATGAAACAACCGCCGATGCGCTTGCCGCGGCCAGCTATAATATTGCCCGGACGGTTAAGACATCAGCGATTGTTTGCTTCACCAAATCTGGATCGACCGCCCGGCGCATGGCCCGCGAACGCCCTTCAGTACCTCTGTTGGTATTGACCCCTGATCGCCGCACTGCGCGGCGGGTCGGCCTGTTATGGGGCGCCCATGCCGTCGTCACTCGCGATGTCAGCGATTTCGAGGAAATGATCGCCAAAGCCAAACGCATGGCATTACGCCACAAGCTCGGCGAAGCAGGGTCACGACTGATTGTTTGCGCCGGCGTACCCTTTGGCACGCCGGGATCGACTAACTTGCTGCATGTTGTCCGCTTGAGCGGGAATGAGTTGAAGCGAAACTAACTTCAACGCCTATCGGTCAAAAGTGATTCTATTTGCGTTCCGATGGCGGCCGCTGGGTAATAGGCGGTAAGTTTCCGATCATTCCGTCCGGGCGTGCCGCCGCTAGCATTCTCTTATAGGCTGGACGATCCTGAATTTTCAGCTTCCATGCGGCGATGTTCGGGAATTTCTCTTTATCGACGAGATTCAACCCGGTGGCCACGTTGAGCGGGAACATCATCATAATGTCGGCCGAAGAAAATTCCGGCCCTCCAAACCAGGGGTTTTTCGCCAGATAATTCTCTGAAAACTGAACCACCGCCTCGCTATCAACAAATCTCGATCTAACGGTCGGCGGCTTAGTCCGCCATGCCCGATAGTCGCTGAACAAACGGGCAGCCAGAGAGCCTTCCGCATAATGCATCCACATGAGATGTTCCGCATAATATTTGCTGTCGCGTGCCGGAACCAACTTACCGGGCGCATAGCGATTCAGGATGGTTTCAACAATGGCGCCTGATTCGACCAGAATCTGGTCGTCAATTACTACCGTCGGCACCATTGGCATTTCATGGCCCAGAGCGTGTACTTTAGCCATGGAAGCGGCCAGGCTGCCGCGAACATATTCCAGCTTATATGGCAGGCCTAACTCTTCCATGAGCCAAACGATCCGTTCGGACCGCCGTCCTTCGAGGTGATAGATTGTCAACTCCGGCATCGGCATCGCGGCAATTTCGGAAGGCCCTGACTTTGCGTTTGCCAATTGCGGCGCAACAAGTGCGGCGGCGATGAATACTAGGCTTGCGGCTGTTTGACGAAGCATTTAATTTCCTCTCTTTTGTCCAGCTTCATCGTTCTTAAGTGAGCTGTGACAGTCTTAGAAACGCTATAGGCGGCAAATTTGGCGGATCATGCTTTATGGCGCAACGAATATTTTGCGTAAGAGAAGCAGCCTGATAATATGATGGAGCTTAGCGTTCGATAAAATAGGTCTGGCAGCAGCGCCCGATTCTTGTCTCCATCATTTGCTGAATTGACTAATTATAATAATGCGAGCGCTTTAAGCTCCTGCTCCAGCATCACCGAATCTTGAAAATGATGCCCCTTGATACCTTGCGCCTCGGCTCCTTCGATATTTTCCAGCCGGTCATCAACAAACAAACATTGATCCGCACCGACATCAAAGCGCTTCAGCGCCAACTCGTATATCGCAGCATCAGGCTTCAGCAGTTTTTCATCGCCGGAGACCACGATGTCCGAGAAATGATCAAATATAGCAGCAGTTGGCCGGAAGCCTTGCCAAAATTCCGAACCGAAATTGGTGATCCCAAAAAGCGAAACGCCATTGGCTGCGAGTTGCTCTACCAGCGCCAACGAGCCTGCAACGGGTCCCGGAATAGTTTCATTAAACCGCGCGGCATAAGCATTTATATGTGCTTCATATTGTGGAAATTGTGCGATCCGTTCCGGCAGCATATCAGCCAGCGGACGTCCGGCATCATGCTGAAAATGCCATTCGGGCGTCACGACGTTAAGCAGGAACCAATTGAGTTCGTCTGCATCATCAATGAGCTTTTGAAAAAGGCAGCGTAAATCCCAGCGATATAGAACATTGCCTACATCGAAAATAACCGTGTCAATTTTGGAAATGGCAGTCATTTCTGCCACGAAACGAATTTAGCCTTGGCGCGCTTTGAACCGGCGATTCGTTTTGTTGATCACATAGGTGCGGCCACGACGACGAATCACGCGGCAGTCCCGATGACGGTTTTTGAGCGACTTCAAAGAGTTGCGGACTTTCATTTTGGTACCACGCCTTAATTTGTAAATTTGTTGAAAACGGTCAAAGCTATATGCAGCCCGTCTTGATCAGAAGGGGCGATTAGGGTTGTGATCCGCCAAAGTCAAGCATTGAGGGGACTTATTCCCCGCGAATTTCACCCAATTTACGCTCCCAAGCCAGTGCATGGGTCACAATTTTATCCAAATCTGCATATTGGGGCTGCCATGGGAAGCGTTTCATGATCGCACTATTGTCCGAAATCAGCGAATCGGGGTCGCCCGCGCGGCGGCCTTCCAACTTGCGGGAAATCTTGAGATTCGTGACACGGTCTACAGCATCGAGAACTTCAAGGACCGAAAACCCGCGACCATAACCACAGTTAAGCAGGTGATTCTGATCTGGATCAGCAATTAAGGCTTCCAGCGCAAGCACATGGGCCGCCGCCAAATCGGAAACATGAATATAGTCACGCACGCCAGTTCCATCGGGTGTGTCATAATCGGTCCCGAATACACCAACGCTGTCCCGCTTGCCCAAAGCCGCCTCGACAGCGACTTTAATCAGATGAGTCGCGCCTGCTGTCGATTGACCGGTTCGTGCTTTCGGATCAGCACCCGCCACATTGAAATAGCGCAAAGCACAGAAATTAAAGTCGTAGGCCGCTGATACGTCGCGCAACATATGTTCGGTCATCAATTTCGACATGCCATAGGGATTGATCGGCACTTGCGGTGTTTGTTCGCTAACCGGGCTTTCTTCTGGAATGCCATAGGTTGCAGCCGTTGATGAGAAGATGAAATGCTTAACCCCGCCGGTAACAGCCGCATCAATCAGACTGCGACTTTTCGCGCTATTATTATGATAATATTTTAGTGGGTTTTCGACAGATTCCGGTACGATAATCGACCCGGCAAAGTGCATGATCGCGCCGATATTTTGTTCTTTTATGATCTTTTGGACCAATGCCGCATCTTCAATATCGCCTGCATAAAAGGCAACATCATCAGGCACTGCCCATCGAAAACCAGTGGTGAGATTGTCGATCACAGCAACCGGCCAGCCTGCATCTTTCAGCGCCAAAACGGCATGACTGCCAATATAGCCTGCTCCGCCCGTGACCAATATTGTGAAGCGATCCGACATAGTGTTTCCTCAAAATTCCGATAATTTAGACGCCATATCAGGCAAAACTGCTCATTCGGTTAACCACAGAGCCATACGGATGCAATTATTTACGTCCGGAGTTCAGAAATTCAGCTACTATGGCGCACAGTTGGTCGGGAGTTACAATATCATGTCACTACAAAAGCTATTTGGGATCGCAGCATTATCCTTGTCGATGACCGCTTGTGTCGCGACGACGCCACCGGTGGATGTCACCCGCTTTCACAATGCACAGGACACGCAAATACCCACCGGAACCGTGGCTATTGTCTCGTCATCGGTTGAGAGTGAAGGCCGAACACTGGAACAGGGCGCCTATGAAGCGGCGGTCCGGCGAGAATTACAGCGGGTCGGATTTTCCGATCCCGGGACCGACGCAGCCAATGGTGAATATGTCGCGCGGGTCTCTGTCGAACAAAGCCGCCTCTCGGCTGGCGGCGGACGTTCTCCGGTATCGGTTGGCGTTGGCGGTAGCACCGGCAGCTATGGTTCCGGCGTTGGCCTAGGCATCGGCATCAATTTGAGCGGAAAGCCCAAGGACAAAATCGCAACCGAATTATCCGTCCGCATCACACGCCGCGCCGACGGCCAAACCATCTGGGAAGGCCGGTCATCTGTAGAGGCAAAGGACGGCTCACCAGCATCACAACCCGGTCTGGCAGCCGCTAAATTGGCTGAAGCGTTATTCAGGGACTTCCCCGGAGAGTCAGGAACCACTATCAGAGTGCCATGAGCACCAAAAATATACAGATCACCGCCGCTTTCGATAGCGGAAATATCAACGTCCACGAGATTGCCGGCAGCAGAGCCGAACTCTCCATCCGCAAGGACAAAGACAGCGAGTTTCGCCAATGGTTCCATTTTCGCGTCACATGCGAAATCGGAGACACACTTGAACTCAACATCAACGGCCTGAAAGATTCCGCCTACCCGCAAGGCTGGCCTAATTATAACGCCTGTGTGAGCGAAGACCGAGAATATTGGGGCCGCGCCGACAGCAGTTATGACGAGAACAAGGGAACGCTTTCGATAATCTATACCGCGACCAGTAACATCGTCTGGTTCGCCTATTTCGCGCCATATAGCATGGACCGCCATCATGACCTGATTGCAGAAGTGGCATCAGTTGAAGGTGTTGCATGCCGCACTTTGGGTCATTCATTGGACGGGCAACCGATTGATTGCCTTTCTATGGGCGATGGTGAGAAACAAGTTTGGCTCTACGCCCGGCAGCATCCCGGCGAGAGCATGGCCGAATGGTGGATGGAAGGCGCGCTGGAAATGCTTGTCGATCCGACTGACCCGCATGCCCGTGCCTTACTGCAAAAATGTCAGTTCCATATCATTCCCAACATGAACCCAGATGGTTCGTTTTCCGGTCATTTGCGAACCAATAACACCGGTACCAACCTCAACCGCGAGTGGCATGAGCCGAGTCTTGAGAAAAGCCCCGAGGTCTTATGCGTGCGAAATGCAATGGACGAAAGCGGTGTTGATTTTGCTATGGACGTCCATGGCGATGAAGCGATCCCGGCTGTGTTTATCGCCGGATTTGAAGGTATACCCAGTTGGACTGACGAAATGGGGCGTAAATATAACGCCTATCGCGACCGTCTGGCGGCGCGCACACCTGATTTCCAGACTAAGCTGGGCTACCCCACCGCTGCCAAAGGCAAGGCCAATCTTTCGATGTCCACCAACCAAGTCGCCGAACGCTTTGGCGCCATAGCGATGACATTGGAAATGCCGTTCAAGGACAATCGCGATCTACCGGACAGCGAACAAGGTTGGTCACCGGAACGCTGCAAACTGCTGGCCCGTGAATGTTTGGCGACATTGGCTGAGTTGGTGGATGAGGTTTAGCGGACCATAACGATTAACTGGCAATACTAAGATCCGAGGCTGCGTGTCTATTAGCCGGCTGATCTGGCCATATTCCGCGCGTATCATAGACGGTTTTACCAGCACGCTCGTCTAGCGGTATGGATTTGAACATGTCGTGATCGGTCAAGGTGATCATGACCGGACAATTCTCTAAAGCGTGGTCGATGTCGATCAGCTCTGCACCGGTTCCGTCGAATGCTGCGGGTAGTTCGCTAGCATAAGGTTCCACAATCTTGATGCGTCCGCCATAGCGCCGCGCTAGTTTGGCAGCGATCTTTAGCGCAGGGCTTTCACGGAAATCATCGATATTTGCTTTGAACGCCAGACCGAAGCAGGCAATTGAAACGCCGGGCATTTCATCAATCATCAGCGACGCCCGTTCCAACACATGACCAATTTTTCCGTCATTCACTTCACGAGCGATCCGAATCAGCGGTGTATGTTCAGGAGCGCCATGGATGATGAACCATGGGTCCACCGCGATACAATGTCCGCCAACACCTGGCCCAGGTTGCAATATGTTGACCCGGGGATGACGATTGGCAAGGCGAATAACCTCCCACACATCGAGGTCCATTTCGTCCGAAACGATCGAAAGTTCATTGGCGAAGGCTATATTGACGTCGCGATAGCTATTCTCAACCAGCTTGGTCATCTCTGCCGCACGCGCTGTTGTGGTCACACATTCACCTCTGACAAAGCGCCGGTAGAAGCCCAATGCTTTACGGGCGCAGCGCGGCGTAATACCACCTAAACAGCGATCATTGTTGGTCAGCTCTTCAAGAATCTTTCCGGGCAATACCCGCTCAGGACAGTAGGCAATGGCAACATCGGGAATATCTTGGGTCAATCCCGGTATTTTAAGATCGGGACGCAATTGAGAAATCAAGTCACGCATTTTTTCCGTTGTTCCGACGGGAGAGGTCGATTCCAGGATTATGGTATCGCCCGCTTTCAACGCCGCTGCGACATTTGTGGCCGCTTCCATAACGTAACTGGTATCGGGCACGTGATTGTCACCAAAAGGCGTTGGTACCGCAATTACGAAAACATCTGCTGGTTCGACCTGCAACGAGGCCCGCAAGGTACCGCGTGACACGACGCCCTGAACCAGGCCATCAAGATCAACTTCCTCGATGTGAATTTTACCGCTGTTGATCGTATCGACAACATGGGCCGTTACATCGACCCCGAGCACCGAGCACCCGGACCGTGCAATGACGGCCGCTGTCGGTAGGCCAATATAGCCAAGACCCAAAACGCAAACGGAAGGCTTTTCGTCGGAAAGCATCGTGATAAAATCTCCTGATCGCGCCAACAAAGACGCAAATTTTCAGGAATTACGATAGTAGAACATCGTAAAGATTTCGGTAATGGAAAGCATAACAAGTAAGCTTTAAAGCTAATAATCAGGACGTTAAACTCTGTTCGATAATCTCTGCAATGCGCTCGCTAGCTTGCCCATCCCCAAAGGGGTTATGGGCTTTTGCCATAGAATTATAATATTCTTCATCATCCAACAGTCTGTTCGTTTCTTTAACGATCAAACCTTTGTCGGTTCCAACCAATTTAGCGGTACCCGCCTTAATGCCTTCGGGGCGCTCGGTAGTATCGCGCATTACTAACACGGGCTTCCCAAGCGCAGGGGCCTCCTCTTGGACCCCACCGCTATCGGTAAGCATCAAGGTAGCGCTGTTCAGCAAAGCTACGAAATTCGGATAATCCAGCGGTTCAATCATCGCGACATTGCTCAGGCCGCCAAGAGCATCGTTCATAATCGCGCGCACATTGGGGTTAAGGTGAACCGGAAAAATCAGTGCGACGCCATCTCGCTGCGCGATTTCGCGAAGAGCAGCCGCGATATTGGTTAAGCCATCACCGAAATTCTCACGCCGGTGGCTGGTGACGCCGATGATTCTTTTGTCAGCGAAATTGTCGAAAAGGCCCTGCAAATCGACATTTATGAATTTGTCATTCTGGTTTTTTGCTGTTGTAGTCAGTAATGCGTCGATGACCGTGTTGCCGGTTACAGTGATTTGCTCATTCGGAACGTTCTCCTTGAGCAGCGCCGCAGCCGAAGTTTCTGTCGGCGCAAAATGCTGATCGGCTATGGTGCCAATGATTTTGCGGTTCACTTCTTCCGGCCAGGGGTGATAAATATTATAGCTTCGCAAACCCGCCTCAACATGGCTTACCGGGATTTTCCGATAATAAGCAGCAAGCGCGCCACACATGGCAGTGGCGGTATCACCTTGAACAACCACCCGTTGCGGTTGGATGTCATCCAAGGTTTGACCAATGCCCATTAATAGACGGCCCGTGAGCTCATCAAGGCTCTGGTCTGCGCGCATAAGATCCAGATCATAGTCCGGTTCGATATCGGCGATGTCCAATACCTGATCGAGCATTTCACGGTGTTGCGCGGTCACACAGCTGATTGTTTGCAGTCCAGTGCGTTTTGACAGCGCCCGGATTACAGGAAATAGCTTTATAGCCTCTGGCCTTGTGCCGAAAATCGTTACAACTTTAGGCTTTGGTGATGAGCTGATTGTCATGGTCGGTTCAGTATCGAATCTTGCCTAATATTTTGATAACTGTCGAAGTTAAGTGTCTTTGTCGATCTTCGGGTCGACTTCGCTAAGCTGCTGTTGTGGAATGATAGCATTGGCTGAATTGGATGCGTATCCGACAAAGCACTATCGTCGGTAGGCCATCTTTGCGATATTGGGCAGGTTTCAGAAGCCGTTCATGGGCGAAGTTTGCTCTCCTACAAGCTTAGCTGTGAACCGATATCACGCATGCATTTTTTGCGCGTTTGGTCTGGGCTCGAATCGGAACTTTTCGAATAGCGGGCTCTGAGAGTGCAGGGTTTTTTACAAGGGGCACATTCATATACAATCTGTTTCATAACCTACTTACTATTCCTAAGCGTTGCAGTTCAATATTCATCCAATACCCTCTGCTGTGACGTCGCAAGCCTACATTATCAAAATCTGGAACCAAACAAACGATTCTCAAAAATGTTAGGATCAGTTTACAATCTTCTTCAGACCATGTTCACCGGCTCGAATACACGAATTGCATTTATAATTCGTTGAAAAATAAGCGGGCAAGATTCATGAAAAATTCGTTATCCAGACGGGCTACGGTTGGGGGCTTGATGACCGCTTCAGCAGGTTTAGTTCTGGCCGAACCCGCCAAAAGCAAAATTGCTCAATATCTTTTGGGTATAGAGCCAGTTCAAATTGATGAATTTTACCGCTCCATTGATGGAGAAGACCATGCACCTGCCTTGATCAGAGCATTCGCATTCGCTCGCGATGCTGGCCGACCGATAGCGGCGACGCCGGCGGCTCGATACAGACTGTTGCAGCCAGTCGAAATATGGCCAGAAGTTGACGGAAAAATTCCCGACTTCGACGGAGCATCAGCGGAATTTATTCTGGGTTCAACCGATACGTCAGTCAACAACGATGCATGCGGATTTAGAATTCGTGGACGCAAATCAGGGGCGGCTTCCAATCCGGTGGCCGGAGTGTGGCACGATTTAGTGATAAACGCCAATCATGTTCAATCTCCGAACGGCGTGCGAGGAATATTTATTGAGAATGGAGGTGGGGACCTTCTTTTTAGGAACATTCATGGCAAAAACTATATACAGGGCTATCATATTCAGAATTTTCGATATGCGGATGGTGGTTCTACAAACGGTGGCTTGAATATCCGAGACTGCTTCGTGAAAGGAGCTCGCGGCGGCGCCCGGCCCACACCCAGATGGTATGCAATAAGTGACGCCGGCGACTTGTCGGTTGCGATGCCCAGCGATTTGATAGCGTCCGGAACTTCTGTTGTGATTTCTACAGTCCAGAATGGCTCAACCGGTGGTGCGGTGCCAAAAGCAGCGACGGCATGCTATTGGAAAAATTCAACAACGCGCCCTATCGCTGTTCCTTCCGATTTGAGTGCCGCTTCCTTGTCAAAAGCCGGGTTCGACCAGGGCGCTTCAAACATTGAGGTCAATGGTGTTCTAACTCCGGCAATAGTGGCAGATTATTATCTATCTGGCGGAAAGAGAAAAGCGAACTGCGTCGTGCCCGCCGAAAAGGGAGAAATTGACAATGTCAGAATAGACGGTGGATATTACGGTGCATATCTGTCTGGATGCGAGCAGTACAAGATTACGAAGTATCATTCGATCAACGCTGTTAGAGGCATCGCTTGCGAATGGGGTGCTAAAAATATTAGCCTTGTAGGCGCCAACATCGAAAATACTTTGTCCACCGCGATCTTGTTCGGATATAATTGCCCCAATGGGTTCATCGACAAGATTACTATAACGGAAAGCAACGACCGGTGGATCGGTGAGGCACTAATAAATGTGCAACTTTCTTCGCCGAAATTTCGTATTGCTCGAACTAGCATTACGACAGGAAATAGGCAAATATCAGGACAATATCATATCAAAATTAGTGTGGATTGTAGTGACTTTGAGATTGTGGGCCCGGTCGTCCTTTCGGGCGACTGTGCCAAAGCATATATTTGTGTTGAAAGCGCTTGGAATAGTGAATTAAGCAAAGGCCATATAGAGCACTACCCGCAAAGTCGTTTTTATTCAGGTGCCGCGTCCAATGACATGACTGGTGGCTTGATTAGCAATGTATTAATCCATGCCAATAGTGTCAAAAAAGAAGTGCCGACCGTGTTATGCTTGATGCAAGTGAAAGATAGTGCCCATGGTGAAATTGCATTGGGACCAGTACATATTGAGAATATTAGGGTAGATTCGTCCAAACACAAAAAATATCTGAAACTTGTTGAGGGCTCAGATCCTGCCAAACGAATTGACAATTGCAGTTTGAAGAACTGCGCTTTCCCCCATAAGAGAGATATGTTTGAGCTGAATTCCAAAATGCAATTGCCCCGCAAACAGGCTCATTTCGAAAGAATTATAAGTGTCACCAATCTCGATAATTTGTCGCGGTGACACTTTCTGTACCCGACAGTTGACAGCGGATCGGATTAAAACGTATTTTTTACCTTAGAATTCCGAAAAAACCCTCGGATCGTGATTGGAAACTCGCGATGGACTCTTTATAAATATTGCGTTGAGGCTAGGGCAAGTACAGCACAGTTAACGTCCGCCCCCATTAGTTACAGTTTTCAAAGTACCTATTAGTTCGGCCATCTGTGCAATTTTATCACTAGGGATTCTTCCAACTCAGCACGGCGTGTTCGCAGCGCAACAGGGGATGCTGACGACGATAGTCAAAATAGGGAAACCGACACTAAGAGCCACACACCTTCCTTAGCCTAAATAATGGCAGCCTCGCTCACTCAAAGCCGGATACAACCGGGCCCTAGTTTAACAAAATACCTAATTTGTCGATTGCAATAATATCGGCAAGATCATATCGAAGCATAGTTTACCGTAAAAATTTCTGTAAAGTGACGCACTAAAATGGGCAGCTATTGTGAGGCCTTGAACATGCATATATATTTTCACAACTGGAGATACTCATAAAGTGAGTAGTTTACCCAATTCTGTCCTCATTACAGGCGGCACCGGAAGCTTCGGAAAAACGATGCTGACTGACCTTCTGGCTGATGGTGTTCCTGAAATCCGTGTTTTTAGCCGCGACGAAGAAAAGCAGGATGCCTTACGCAATCAGCTGAGCGATAGTAGGGTCCGTTTTTTCCTAGGAGATATCCGGGAACGATCGAGCATTGATCGTGCAATGGAAGGAGTCGATGCGGTTTTTCATGCTGCCGCGTTGAAGCAGGTGCCAAGCTGCGAATTTTTCCCTCTTGAGGCAGTCCGTACCAATATATTGGGTAGCGAGAATGTAATTCGATCGGCCGTTGAACACAGGGTAAAGTCTCTCGTCTGCCTTTCAACTGACAAAGCGGTTTTGCCAATCAACGCTATGGGTATGTCGAAAGCAATGATGGAAAAGTTAGCCCAATCGGCTGCTCGCGAAATCGGAGAGGGAGCCAAAACCACCATCAGTTGCGTGCGCTATGGCAATGTGATGTGTTCCAGGGGCTCTGTAATCCCGCTGTTCATAAAGCAGATAAAAACCGGCCAACCTATAACTATTACAGAACCCAACATGACCCGATTCCTGATGCCGTTGCGCGACAGTGTTTCATTGGTCCGTTTTGCCTTTATGCATGCTAGCCAAGGTGATTTGTTTATCAAGAAAGCGGCTGCCTCGACAATCGCTGATCTAGTGACAGCCTTATTGGGGCTGTTTGAAGTGCCGGATCATGAAGTGCAAGTCATCGGCTGGCGGCATGCTGAAAAACTATACGAAACTTTGGCAAGTGCACAAGAGCTAGCGACTGCAGAGGACATGGATGACTATTGGAGACTGCAACTCGACGAGCGCGACCTAAACTACAAAAAATATTTCAGTGAGGGTGATGTGGAGATCGTTCATCATGACGATTATCATTCGCATAATACCAGTCGCCTGGATGTAGATGGAGTCAAACAACTTTTACTGAGTCTACCGGAAGTTAGTTTAGAACTGGAATCTTGGAGGAAAGACCGTTGAGGATACTTGTCGTCGGAGCCGATGGCATGATCGGCTACTGTATGTGGACATATTTCACCACGCATACCCAAAATGAAGTGATCGGTTCGCTAAGAAGCCGCCGTGATATTGAGGCCTTTGATCCGAACCGTCGCAAAAGCCTATTCATTACAGGCGATATCGATGATGATAAATCTCTCGAGATGCTTTTTGCCAACGCATGCCCTGATGTTGTGATCAACTGCGCTGGTGCTACGGCCCACATCGAAAACGGTGAAGATCCACTCACGGCTTTACCTGCCAACGCACTGTTGCCGCATCGGCTTCATAAGATGTCGAGAGAATTTGGAGCCCGTTTCATCCATTTAAGCACGGACTGTGTGTTTGACGGTGATGACGGTAACTATACCGAAGATAATCGTGTTAACGCCAAAACATTTTATGGGCTGAGCAAAGCCCTGGGCGAAGTTGTGAATGAAAGCGACTCCGTTACTATACGGACTTCCCCAGTAGGCTTTGAACTCTCTTCACGACGAGGATTACTAGCCTGGTTTCTTGATCAATCCAGTGTAATAAATGGATTCACCAACGCCTATTTTTCGGGACTCACTAACTTACAGTTAGCGAAAACTATTGATCAATATTTTATTGATCCGAGGCAAAATCTATATGGAATTTACCATGTAACAGGACCAAAGATATCAAAGTTCGATCTGATATCAAAGTTCAAACAACATTTTAAAAGTATCGCAGAAATAGAAGCCGACGGGCAGCTTGTACTCGACAGGTCACTGGATGGTCACAAATTCGCGGATAAAACTGGTTACCAGCAGCCCTCTTGGGATGAAATGATATCGCAGTTAATTGGCTTCGCCAAATTCTATCCTGACACGGCGGTAACCCGTGCCCGTACGGATTTTTCAAATGCTTAAAGTCACAACAATCGTTGGCACGCGTCCCGAGATTATTCGCCTCGCTCCAACAATCGCTCTCCTTGATCAAGTTTGTGATCATCAATTGGTACATACAGGTCAGAATTATGATTACGAGTTAAACGAAGTATTTTTCAACGATTTGGGTGTCCGGAAACCTGACGTCTTCATGAAGGTGAATACCGCAAGCTTAGGCGCTGTTCTAGGCGACGTGTTGCTCAAATCAGAACAAGTTCTCAACGACAACCGCCCTGATGCTTTGTTAGTTCTTGGCGATACAAACAGCGCTATCTCCGCATTGATGGCGCGACGTATGAAAATACCTATTTATCATATGGAAGCTGGCAATCGTAGCTTTGATCGCAATGTACCAGAAGAAACCAATCGCCGAATGGTGGATCATATTAGCGATTTCAACTTGCCCTATACAGAGCATGCGAGGCGCAATCTTCTAGCCGAAGGGATTCATCCACGCAGGATATACGTCACAGGGTCCCCAATGCTCGAAGTCTTAAACCGATATCGATCGCAGATTGGATCATCAAATATATTGGATGAATTGGGTCTGGAAAAAGGTAAATATTTTGTTGTTTCGATGCACCGTGAAGAAAATGTAGATAGCAAGGAACGCCTGCTTTCGCTTGTAGCCACGCTAAACGTAATAGCTGAAAAATATGACTTCCCGATTATTATTTCGACTCATCCGCGGACAAAATCACGGTTCGACCAGTTGGAACATATCGACTTGGATAAACGCATACGTGATATGAAGCCGTTTGGCTTTCATGACTATAACCAACTGCAAATGAGCTCTTTTTGTGCGATTTCTGACAGCGGAACGATATCTGAAGAAAGTGCAATTCTCGACTTCCCGGCTATAACACCGCGTGACGCAATCGAGCGGCCAGAGGCTATGGATACCGGAAATATTGTCAATACCGGTTTGAACCAGGACACGATTCTTCGCGCCATCGAACTTGTGACATCATTATATGCCGAACGACGGGAGAGTGGGAAACCCCATGACATCCCGCAAGATTATAAAGTGACTAATACGTCAGAGCGCGTGGTCAAACTGATCGTTGGGACCGCCAAGCTGTCCAACGATTGGGACGGAGTCAGGATTCATGACTATATCTGAGATAGACAGGTACAATAAGACTGGCCAGAAAGCAGAAGCAGTCGATACTCGCCGTACGATAGTTTATATCGGCGGCTTTGAACTCCCCGACAAAAATGCCGCGGCGCAGCGCGTGATAACCAACGCGCAAATTTTTCAAAAGCTCGGATACCGAGTACTGCTGGTCGGACTGAGCAAAAATCGCCAAGCAAATGGCCATCTTTATCCAGCTGAATCGGGGGAGAGCGGTCTCGAAGCCTGGGAAATGGGATATCCTAGCAACCAAGTCAATTGGCTTAGACAGATTTTATCTGACGCACCCCTGCGAAAACTGATTTTGCTGACCGATATAGCCAATCTGCATACTGTCATTTGCTATAACCATCCTGCCGTATCGCAATGGCGTATAGCACATTTGGCAAGACAACATGGCGCTCTCGCCGTTGCCGACTGCACCGAATGGTACAGCAAACGCCATTGGGGCAGCGTGTCGGGCATTGTAAAAAATTTGGATGTGATGTTGAGAATGCACTACGTCAATTGGCGAATGGATGGATTGATCACTACCTCACCATTTATATCAGGCTTCTATAGATCAAGCCGAAAACCGATCGTTGAAATCCCTACTTTAATGGCACCCAATAGAACCGAGCAGACACCAATAGTGGATCGTTCAAACGGCATTACCAGACTCTTCTTTGCGGGTACCGGATTTGATAAAGCTAGCGTCTCTGAATCTGCCGATGGCATGAAAGATCGATTGGACTGGGTCTTTGATGTATTGCACCGCGCCAAGCTTCTAGGTGCCAGATTTCATATGGATCTATATGGTGTCGATCTTGACCAGTATCGGGAACTCGTTCCCGAGCAAGTTACGATACTGGATGATATGCAGGATGACCTTAGCTTCCATGGTCGCCAGCCTCGTAAAATACTCTTGGAAACGCTGCCAAAGGCCGCGTTCTCGATATTTTTCCGCAAAGAAACGCGAACAAACCTCGCAGGTTTTCCAGGAAAACTCTCTGAATCAATCAGCTACGGTACACCTGTTATAACCAATCCAATGCCCAGCAGCTCACAATATTTAATTGAGCAACAGACCTGTCACCTGGTTGAAATCACTGACTTCGATAAAGCTGCTGCAAAGATTGTCGAACTATTTGCCCAATCAGATAGCCAAGTCAACGCGATGAAGTCCTATTGCTACAATTCAAAGGTCTTTCACTATCAATCTTTCATTTCGCCCGTTGAAGACTGGCTTTACGCCTTAGAAGCATCTTGAACTTTATGTATTTCTCTCACTAACGGAAAATCCGATATGTGGCCTTCGCAATAGAACCAAGCAGCGGAATGGCTGATATCCGTTGCTTCAAGGATAGAATGACTGCGTCAGTTTTGGGTATTTTGCGAAGCTCTGGGGGATTGTCGTCGAATTTTTTAAACCTATCGAGAATAGCTGTAATTGCAGCATCTGACATCCGGTCATTTTCACCTTCCACCGCAGTGACGACCATCACCTGTTGGTTGGCAGAGTTTGATCCGACATAAACCGTTTCCAACCGGGGACGGCTTTCGGTCCAGTCATCCCAAGCCTTATGTTCACCCCATGACTCACCATGAACATCACGCGGGTCTTTCCAATCATCCCAATAAAGAACGACACCGGGGCGGAGCATGGGTTCGATAAAATCAAGCAACTCAATTGTCGAAACGTAAATATCAACGTCAATGTTAACGAAAATCAAGGGGTCAAATGTTTCGCGAAGTTCAGGAACAAGACTATCGGAATAAAATCCGTCGATTAACCGGAACTGCTTATCATCGGGTATCACTCCGATAAGATCTAGTTTTCTCAGGACTTCGTCTTTCGGCGCGGCGTATTCACCCCGAGCATGTCTTTCTGGAATCCATACACCTTCGGTTTCATCCGGGAGGCCTTGCCAGGAGTCAAAACCAGCGATGGAACTTGAAGGATAATATTTCTTTATCTGTTCGGCCTGATAAACATATGAACTACCCCGAAAAACACCGAATTCGAAACAGGCGCCGCCTTCTGGGAATATATCGTGAGCCAAATGGAATGCTCGTTCTAGTAAAGACATTTTGTCTCTCTTCCGGTTGATGTTGGAATATTGAGGAAAGTTAAGTGAACTGACGGCTCGTGTTGCCGCGCTTGTCTTTAAGGCCTCTTTTTACCCAGAGGGCACTATGCGGTTTGTCGACGATTGTTTGAGATTCTGGCCTGGCCGCCTTTGTGTAATAATAGAGAATAATCGAACGGCGAGGGTGTTCGTCCGGAAAGTTAATAGCTTCAGGAAAACCGTGGAAGCTATAATCATGGGTGTCAAATATTATCAACCTATTATGCAAAGGTGCAATTTTTTTGACACACTCTTGGCCTTCTGAGTCATAAATCCCAAATGCCCCCCCCCATTCGGGCTTCCACTCGGGATTCAAGTAGATCAGAGCGTTCAAACGCCGGTTGAGACCCGTTGGGTCATGGTAGTTCCCATCAACATGGGCGCCAAGAAGTCCACCTTTCACAGACACGTTCAATCCTCCGCCGGCAAAATAGGGATCTGGAACTATTTTGGGGATACCAAATTTCTCTCCCATCGCGCGAAGAAAAGGTGCCGAATTCATAAGACGCACGACGTCAACTATATTTTCTGGAATATCAAATTCGGATTGCCACCTAGACCGGTACTTTACTTCAATATCCTCATCATTGGATTGGTCCCATTCTCCGTCTGCCACGCTTGGAAAACTGTCAAGACATTGATCGGCCAATTCGGCAGGAAGAAAATTATCAATTACAAGATGTTTAAAGGGCTCGTTAAAGAACTCGCCTTCTGCTTTTTCCCCAGAAATTTTGTCGACGCAGTCCTGGGCTATAATTTTGAGATTCGTCTGGCTAACGCCCGCCATCGCATTTTCCTTAGTCGAGAATGATCAGCTCCCAGCCCATTAGATATCTGTGTCTCCAAATGCAAGCAAAGGGTAAAGATGTGGGATGGACTTGTACTTTCTATATCAACTTTTGCGCTCATTGATAGATTATCAATTTGGAGAACCTCCAATTTACAAGTCCGCTTAGCCTCATATTTATAGTTAGCGCCTTCGGCAAACTGGCCGTAAAACTATCGACTTGGAATTCTGTTTCCACTAGTTGTTGGTTTTTGAGCGAAAGCCTATCTATCAAACTTTGCCTCGGCTAATGGTTTTGAGATTCCGCGTGAAGTTTACAAATGCTTAGGAAGGTCCCTTAGATTGCTATATCGTTTAAAGCGCTTGATTAGATTTCCGGTTTCCGTTCTTCAAGCTAAGTTATCACCAGTGAAATTCGCCGCAAAAATCGGTGTCATAATGAAGGGTAAAGTAACAATTTATGGTTCAAGTTATGAAATGTTCAGCTCGGAACCATTTCTAGTTACGCTACATGACAATATTTTTATAAGTGTTGGTGCAAAATTTATTTGCCATGACGGTGGGGTGCTTCCCTTTAGGAAAGAAAATCCTTCATTAGATCTTGCTGCACCAATTGTTGTTAAAAACAATTGCTTCATTGGTGCTGGGGCTGTTATTTTAAAAGGAGTTACAATTGGCGAAAACTGTATAATTGCCGCTAATGCAGTCGTCACAAAAGACGTACCAGATGGGACGATCGTTGGCGGAAACCCCGCTCAGTTTATAAAAAACACCGCCGATTATATTGAGAAGGCCAGAAAAGATTCTCTAGAAATAGGCCACATTCTAGGAGATGCCAAAATTAGAGAATACAAGCGCATCTTTGGTATCGGGACAAATTCAAAATGAAACATTTGAGAGCACCGTTACCCATAATGGCCTATGCTCCGCTGCGTTTTTTGCTGGCCTATCTAACCATCACTTTACTAATAGCTATTTTCGGTCCCACCATTTATTTTAACTTTCCAGTTTGGAATACCGTTTTTTTCATGGTGGCAACAATGACTACGATTGCATTTGGTTTTATCAATGGCGTCCGGCTGCCGACTAAAATGCCTAAACCAAATACGAAAATGAACACTCAATTCGTCAGTAAACTCTTCCGGATATCTCTCTTCATTTCCGCGATATCACTTATTTTTGTTGTTTCCGCAGCCCTTTTCGAAGGCAATTTTAATACCGATATTACCGCCATAGGCGCCACCTACTTGGATGGATATGAAGGTTACGAACGAAATAGCGGAACTTACGGTCTGCAATTTCTAATATATTCCTTCGGGCTGCCATTTGCATTCATAACGAATATTTGGGGGCTATATTATTTTAGGACGCTCACAAAAGCAGAAAAACTGGCCGTGCTATTCGTATTGGTAGGTTCGCTTATTTTCTATGTTCTAGGTTCAGGAAAACAAAAACAGCTTGGCGATACAATTATATATATCATTGCTATAGTAGCAATAAAGAAAGGAGTTACAAATCAAGGAATCAAATTACGGACTTTAATTATTGGAATATTTTCCGGAATTTTATCTATATTTATTTTTGCCTTTATATTGGCGCAGCGCTATGCGGCATTGTCTACTGATGCATTTAACTACAACCAAAAATCCCTTAACAATATCGCGATTGACGTTGATCATCCCATTTTTAAGGTTTTCGGCCCCGATATGGGTTTTTCGTTGACCGTTTTTCTTAGCTACCTCTCGCAAGGCTATTATGGTTTAGGACTGGCCACCACGGTCAATCACTCTTGGACGTATTTCTTGGGCTTCTCTTATTCATTGTCCGTGATTGCCAATCGTGTGTTCGGGGTTGAATGGGTATGGCCAAATACACTGCTCTTCCAAACAGGCGTTCAAGCAGGCTGGGGGGAAAGCAAATGGCACACCGCATTTACGCATTTTGCGACAGACTTTACCTTCCCTGGTACGACCATCCTGTTTGGTTTTATAGCCTATTTGTTCGCTCGCTCTTGGATATCAGCAATACGGTATGAAAACCCATTTGCCATTCTGATGTTTTCCTTACTCACCCTTGGCGCATTTTTCTTGCCCGCGAACAATCAACTTCTTCATTCGCCAGGCAACTTGTTTACAGTGATCACGATATCAATTCTTTATATGGCGAAAGCGCGCTCATATAACCGACTACCCAATTGATCTGCGATTGTTTGTATTATGATGAAATGACAGACGGTTCGAGAACCCAAATTAGAATGGCAATTATAGCCGCAGTTTTTTTATCGCTCAGCGGCAAAATCTTTGCGTTTCTTAAAGATATCGTGCTGGCAAATTTTTTTGGCGTCGGCATGGCGAGTGATGCCTTTTTTATTGCCAATTTGATTCCTGGACTGATTTGGTTGACAATCTTTGCGACTATTTCAGCTACGTTTTTACCCCAGTATATAAAACTAAAACGAGCCGATACGTGCGAAGAGGTTGACTTCTGTCAAGAAGGAGTCAGGCTTTACTCATATTTAGCGCTCACACTAACGATCATTTGTTTGCTATTCGCAGAACAGATTGTTCAACTTTCTGCACCCGAATCCACGCTGCAAACGCAACAACTCGCTACTTATCTTACTCGGATAATGGCGCTAGCATTTGTTTTTACAGGCTATGTGGGAGTGCAGAATAGTCTGCAACAAGCAAATGGAGCATTTATTGCCCCCCTGTTCGTGCCGGTCACTAACAATATGATTGTGATAGCCGCAATTATCATTGCAAGCTATTTTGATAACATTGCTGTGGCAGTTGTCGGTGCTGTTTGTGCTTGGGTGATACAGGCACCAATTCAGAGATGGCAAACCCGCCATATTTATTCCATGCAAATAGGCTGGCGCGTAAGCGAGCAAACATGGAAGCGACTTTCTTTGCTGTCGGTACCGATTGCATTGGCAGTTTTGCTAGATCAGTTAAATATCTTCATTGGTATCTCGATCGCATCGGGTTTTGGCTCTGGAGCGATATCTCATCTGAATTATTCAAGCCGTCTTGCTTTGTTTGCGGCTGGACTATTTTCCTGGCTTGTATCCTATTTCCTGTTTCCTGCGCTGGCCAGCAATGCCGCGAAAAATGACCATATTGCCAACGGCAAACTTCTTACGCGAGGCCTGTCAATAATTTTGCTGACAACAGCACCCATTGCGGCCGTCGCGCTAGCAATGCGGACAGAAATTGTAACGCTGGTCTATGGCCGGGGGGCCTTCACTCCGACAGATATCGCCGACACGGCGATAGTATTCGGGTTTTACAGCCTAGGTATCATTTTCATTTCAATGCGTGAGCTACTCAACCGAATGTTCTTTTCATATCAAAAAACAATCACACCCTTGATGATCGGCGTGGGCGCAGCGCTCGTAAATCTCGTCGCCAGCTTTGTCTTGTCGCGGCAAATGGGTGTTGCCGGCATAGCATTGGGTGCCGTCGCGGGAGCGCTGTTTTATTCCGTGTTCCAGATATGGCTACTACGTCGATGGAAACCTGTTTTGATTACACGCGAGCTCTTATTGATGTTTATTGTAACTGTTTCCGCAAGCTCTGCTGCTTATGGCGCAGGCAGCATCTTCCTGGAGCAAATCAGGGATTGGCATTATTTTCTTCGCCTTTGTAGCGTTAGCATATTGATGCTTACCCTCTATGTAGCCTTAGCAATATTTCTGCTGCGTGTGGTCGGTATCAAGCTGGCTAACCTTCGCAACCTGTTGCGAGAAAGCGCTCCATAAGTCATCACTCTGAGTGTATGTTCGAATGACTTTTAAACACCGTAATCAGAGGCACCAATATTTGAACGACGGTGGCAATGATGCGGGATCAACCGCAGATTTAACATCAAGGAAGACAGATTCTCGTTTGCACTTTGAAACGATTTTAGAGATATCTTCCAAATAACTATCGTGGTTTACCGTCAATATCACTGCATCTAAATCATGCATTTTTTCCATTGAGCTAAGCTGCAACCCATATTCGCGCATAGCTTCCTCCGAATTGGCATACGGATCGTGGATGATCGGATCAATACCGTATTCCGCCAATTCGGCGATGATGTCTGGGACTTTGCTATTGCGAAGATCTGGAACATTTTCCTTGAATGTCAGGCCTAAAACCCCAACTCTCGCATCCTTGATATTGACTCCGCTTTGAACCAGCAGCTTCACGGTTTTGCGAGCGACAAACGCACCCATTTCATCATTTATGCGCCGTCCGGCTAAAATAACTTCGGGACGATAGCCCATTTTTTCTGCCGCACTTGTAAGGTAATAGGGGTCAACGCCGATGCAATGACCTCCAACCAAACCAGGAGAAAAAGGTAGAAAGTTCCACTTCGTACCTGCTGCTGCGAGGACATCTTTTGTTCGAATACCCATAAGGTCAAAAATCAGAGCAATTTCGTTCATCAGCGCAATATTCAGATCGCGCTGGGTGTTTTCAATTACCTTTGCCGCTTCCGCCACTTTGATCGATGGCGCCACATGCAAGCCTGCTTCGATGATAGCTCCATAAACTGCCTTAACACGCTCCAAGGTTGCATCGTCCTCGGCAGATACGATCTTTGTAATTGTTTCTAATCGATGAACTTTATCGCCGGGATTGATCCTTTCCGGACTATAAGCCAGAAAAAAATCCTTGCCTCGGACAAGCCCCGACTCTTTTTCCAACAAAGGGCCACAGAAATCATCAGTAACCCCCGGATAGACGGTAGACTCAAAGACGATAACAGCGCCTTTTTTCAGCTGAGGACCAATCAACCGACAGCTAGAAGCAATGGGCCCTAGGTCCGGCCGCTTTTCGTCATCTATTGGCGTCGGTACGGTCACTAGCAGGAATGTTGCATCAGCCAGAGATCCGGCGTTGTCCGAAACTGTTAGTGAAGACTCGACGAGATCAGTGTCTGAGATTTCTCCAGTCCAGTCATGGCCTGATTGAAGAGACTCGACCCGCTTGGCGGATGTGTCGAAGCCAACAACCCCATCAAATTTCTTAGCCAGCGAGACCGCGACAGGTAGGCCGACATAGCCGAGTCCTATAACGGCAATTTTTTCATGCATTTATGATTCCAATCCAATGATGGCTAAAATTTTACTCGGCCCTGTCACGCAAATTTTGCACATACCACGACATAGCAGTATTGATGCCATCCCTTATATGGTGCGTAGGCTCATACCCTATTTTCTCGCGTGCTTTGCTGATATCCGCTTGGCTATGTCGCACGTCACCCGCCCTGAAATCCATGTATTTTGGTTCCTTCGCATAGTGAATCTGTAACTCGCCCAAACTTTCTTTCAATGCCAGAAACAGTTCATTAAGCGTCGTACGATCACCAACCGCCACATTATACACCTCACCATGACTGGACTGCGGGGATATGGTTGCTCGTAAGTTCGCTTGCACCGCATTTGCCACGAAACAGAAATCACGGCTTGTTTCACCATCGCCATTGATCACTACCTCATGGTCAGCAATCATCGCTGCGGTCCACTTTGGGATAACTGCGGCATAAGCCCCATCGGGATCCTGCCGCGGCCCGAAAACGTTAAAATAGCGAAGACCAATAGCCTTGAAGTTATAGCTACGTGCATAAACCTCAGCATATAGTTCGTTTACATATTTGGTAACTGCATATGGAGAAAGCGGACTACCAATTCGGTCTTCTCTTTTGGGCAAATTCGGTTCGTCGCCATAAGTCGAGCTAGATGCCGCATACACAAAACTCTTCACCTGAGACAGACGTGAGGCGTCCAACATATTCAAGAAGCCGTTGATGTTCACTTGGTTGGTTGTAAGAGGATCAGCGAGTGAGCGTGGAACTGATCCCAGAGCCGCTTGATGGAGAACGTGGTCGACGCCCTCAACAGCATTAGCGCAGCTGCTAACATCACGAATATCTCCTTCGATAAATAAAAAGCGTGACCAGCTTTCTTCATCAACATTCTTTCTGACCTCATCCAAATTTTCTTGATGGCCAGTGGCAAAATTATCGAGGCCGCGAACGTTCTGGCCAGCCAAAAGTAATGTCTCCAAAAGGTTTGAACCTATGAACCCTGCAACACCGGTTATGAGCCAAGTTGCTGGAGATTTTTCTTGCCATTCCAGCAAGCATTGAGCTGCTTCCGATCTAAAATTGTAATTTTCTGGCAAGGACAAGCTCCAAAAGTTGTGATCCCGAATGATAGGATCGCCAAGTAGCCTAGTTGAGATCATATTACTATTGTGGATCTTAAATACTCAGCCCACAATGTAGTCTACAGGTCAAGATGGTTGATTAGGGTGTCGTTGACCTTCGAGACCGCATATTTCTCTTCACAAAATTTACGCGCTGCCCCGCCCATTTTTGCGCGCATTGCTGGATCTTCTGCCATCGTAAGCATTGCGTCTGCCAATGCGGCGGATTCTCTCACAGGAACGAGATAACCCGTCTCTCCCTGGATAACCGTTTCTCGGCAGCCGGGTGCGTCCGTAACGATCGAAGCCCGACCCATTGCAGATGCCTCCAACACCGTGCGCGGCGTCCCTTCCCGGTAGGACGGCAGAACATAGATGCTGCAGTTTTCAATGGCCGGGCGTACATCATCAAGATGCCCCAAGAATTCGATCCCCCAGCCGATCCACTCATCCAATTCGTTCTGGCTTATGCTGTCAGGGCCGCCGTCCAGAAATCCCGCTATGAAGAATTTGCAATCCGGCCGCCTTGACATCACAATTCTGGCCGCATTGGCATATTCGCGAACACCTTTGGAAACGAGCAAGCGGGATATAATCAGAAATATCGGAGCCTCTGGTAGTCTTGCGACACTATAATAATTTGTGTCAACGCCAGAACCGTTGATCATCCTTACCTTATTCCGGTCTAAGAGGCATCCGGCCTTGATAAAATCATCCCGATCATCCGGATTCTGAAATATCACCACGCTATTTGCTGTTGTGGCGCGTTTATAGAGCCACCGGGAAAGAGTCTGTACCACCCGGTGCTTGAAACCATTTGTTTCGTAAAACGCGTATCCCAGACCAGACACTATCGATGCGCTTTCAGATCCGATGCTACGGGCGGCAAGTCCTCCATAAATGTTGGGCTTGATTGTATAATTCAGAACAAGTTCAACGCCAACCTTCTTCATCAAGCGTCTCAGCTGGAAAAAATATTTGACGTCTCCGACTAATCCGACACCTGTTCTTTGCATCTTCACTTCATGGACCCGCGCTCCCATCTTGAGCAGCCTGTCTACGGTTTCCTTCTCAAAATTTGGTGCGCTCACATGTACTTCATGCCCTCGCGCGATCATCTGCTGGATCAGATGGCCTCTAAAATTTATTAGTGATGGAGCATATGATCCGTTAATCAGGATTTTTCGCATTGTAACCATATTTGATAATTGGTCCATATAGGATAAAACTTGCCGACCAATAGAAGAACAGCTTGCCCAGTTAAACCACAAAGTTTACCCGCAGAAGACCCTAAATCTCGGTTGGAAGTACATGATACAAAATAATCTATCGCCGTGGCCCTATTTTTCAGATGACGAAGCAAATATGGTTCGAGATGTTATCATTTCAAACAATGTAAATTACTGGACTGGACAAATCGGGCGCAAATTTGAAAAGGAATTTGCTACTTGGACCAATACTACCAGAGCAATTGCATTGGCAAATGGAACTCTGGCGCTTGATTTGGTGCTCAAATGCCTTGGTATTGGCGAAGGTGACGAAGTTATCGTTACGCCGAGGACTTTTATAGCTTCTGTCTCGTCGGTGGTCACCACAGGCGCAACTCCGATTTTTGCAGATGTTGATGGTGAGAGCGGGAATATCAGTCCGAAGACTATTGCCGCAGTGATGACCGAGAAAACTCGGGCGATCATCCCCGTTCACCTCGGCGGCTGGCCTTGCGACATGGAGGGGATTATGGCTGTTGCACGCGCGCAGGATTGCTATGTTATAGAAGATTGCGCACAGGCACATGGAGCAAAAGTCGGTGACCGAATGGTGGGATCGATTGGCCATGCAGGCGCTTGGTCATTTTGTCAGGATAAAATCATGACGACCGGCGGCGAAGGCGGTATGGTAAGCACCAACGACGAAGAACTTTGGAACCGGATGTGGTCTTATAAGGACCACGGAAAGAGTTGGGATGCTGTTTATAACAAAAACCACCCCCCGGGTTTTCGCTGGCTGCATGAAAGTTTCGGGACCAACTGGCGAATGCTCGAGGTGCAGGCTGCTATTGGCCGGATTCAGCTAAAGAGGATGGAAGAATGGACCGCGTTGCGCACCCGCAACGCGCGGGCTTTACAGAAGGTTCTTCGTTCATTTCCAGAGGTGGTCCGGTCGCCAAATGTCGATGACAATCATACTCACGCGTATTACCGGCAATACGGCTATATTAATTCAGAGGGCTTGAAAGACGGTTGGACCAGAGATCGGATTGTTGCAGATATTGTTGCGCAAGGATATCCGGCCTTCCAGGGTAGTTGTAGCGAGGTTTATCTTGAAAAAGCTTTTGATGGAACAGGCTGGCGGCCGGAAGAGCGGCTACCGGTTGCTAGAGAGCTTGGCGAGACTAGTATTATGTTCTTGACGCATCCATCTATTAAAGAGGGGCAACTCGAGGGTTATTGCAATGCCGTTCGCCAGTCGTTTGGGAAAGCCATGCAATAAACTTTTGAGAGGTTTTATTTAGCCAGTGGACGAGCGGGATTACCAACCACAATAGCGCCAGGCGCTACATCTTTCGTGACCACCGCGCCCATTCCCACAACAGCCCCCCTACCAATGCGCAAGGGCAAATCTGATGTTCCCTGTTTCAGGATTGCGCCAGTACCAATATAGGCATGATCTTCAATATGGACATTGCCATTGCATTTGACGCCCGGTGCAAATGTTACAAAATCACCAATCACGCAATCATGTGCTATGTAGCTATAGATATTGCACTGGAAATGAACGCCTATCACAATATTGCTCGTGAGAGTTGTGAAAGGACAGAAAATGGCTCCTTCTCCAACCATACAATTGTCCATTCTGAGATGGTTGCTTGCGACAACGGACATAAACCCGATATTGGCCGCCGCGCATTTATTGGCTAATTCTTCGCGTACCCTCCCGTCCGCGATCGCAATGACTATTTTCTTTTTGAGTGACGGGTGGGCCTCTAGTTCTTCAAAGCTCCAGACGCTGTGCCCGTTCACCGCTTCATCAGTTTTTCCGTCATCTATGAATACTGATACCGATTGCTCTTCGCGACCAAATTGTTCGACAACAATCGGCATAACTTCGCGTCCAAAACCACTTTTTCCATATGCCGCATAAATTGGTGTATTATCCATAGTTAGCTCCCAGTAAATTTCGACATGGTTGCTTCCCCATCTGCGTCGATGTCATCCCTTTTGAGCACCTTGATAATTGTCATCGCTAAGATTTTGAAATCCAGCATTAGCGACTGATTATCGACATACCATAAGTCAGCTGCGAATTTTTCTTCCCAACTTATAGCATTGCGGCCGTTCACTTGTGCCCAACCGGTAATTCCTGGTCGTACATCATGACGGCGATTCTGTTCGGAATTATACAAAGGAATATATTCCATAAGCAATGGACGCGGACCGATCAAAGCCATATCGCCTTTCAAAACGCTCCACAGCCCAGGAAGCTCATCCAAACTAGTGCTGCGAAGCAAACGACCAAAACCTGTCAAGCGGTCTCCATCTGGTAGCCGTTCGCCGTTCCCTCCGATCAGGTCTTTCATAGTCCGAAATTTGATCATTTTAAAGGGCTCGCCATTAAGCCCAGGGCGCTCTTGTACAAAAAAGACTGGTGCTCCCAGATTAACTCTTACGAGAAGTCCGATGAGGAGGAATATTGGTGCCAAAGAAATTAGTCCAATGACCGACGCAACAATATCAAAAAATCGTTTCAGCATGAACAGAATTCATCCGGCACGCAGCTTGATTGAATCAATTGTGACATCGAATCCTTCTCCAAATTCAGACGATCGCCCCAAAATATTTAACCAGTAGAATTCACATGACGATAGCTGATTGCTGATTTTTCGAACGACCGTTTTACGATCTAACGAGATTTTTACAGTGGCCGGTCTGTTGTCGACGCGCTCTGCACAGGATAACTCCAAAGAAAATATGGCATCTTTTGGTAATTCATCAGCGAGCGTGACTTCGAGATTTAACAGGCTGTCGGGCAGTCGAACCAGTTGCCGAGCAAATAAGCCGCCTGCGCTCCGAACAGCGCTTAAATTCAAGCTACCTTCGTCAATCACTGCTCCATATTCGCCCGTCGAAAACAATTGCCAATCGAAAGGGGCGTATGATGATGGAAAAACAAACTCCGAATTTCTTACCAATCCAACATCTTTTTTCTGCGGGGACAATTTTTCATAGAGATGTTCGGCTTTTCCGAACTGACGGCCTTGAATAAGTGCGGCGATCAGAGCGGTGTCCTGATAAACACCGGTTGGCTCTTCCGGATCATGCAGCTTCTGCCGAAGATCAGCCGCATTAACAACCGATTCCGGTGAAATGACGACTTGCCGCCAAAACCGCCCCGCCCAAGGAGGATTGTCATTCAATATCGATTCAAAGGGTTTTACCAAATTCTCATCTGCCAAAGCAGCCGCCATCACAGGAATAACCACCTCAGTGACAGAATTACTCGTTCGCATGGCCGTATCGTAATATGTTAAAAGAGTCGAGATATCATCTCGATTCACACTATCTGCAATCAGCCATCCAGTTACGAGCTGTTGGCGTCGTGAAAGCTCAAATGCCTTTCGCATCAATTCGGCGCGAACATCTTCTGTATGTGACAATGCTATCACAGCAATCGCATCAGGAACGACAGGTTCGGAATAAAATGCTTTCAGTGCCAAAGTATTCCATCCAGAGCGGATCCCACTAGGAAACTTTCCAGCATTCTTTGCAATCGATGCTTTGGTTAAGTCTGCAGCCGCCGTTTCCGCTGCAAACCCATTTTTTGGAAAAAGAGAAAGCCCTAATTCAGGGGTTTTATTTTTGGCAATCGCGCCCAACGCAGTGACACCAGTTCCAATCGAGAGCGCGACAGCCACAAGCCAAATCAAAAGGTTTTTCAACATAGATTCATTGACCTGACACTGCCCTAATCCTCTGCCGATGCCTTATTTCCATAGGTATATTGATATGCATAGCCATATCCATAACCCGAATCTTGCGATTGAACTTTTGTTACAATCCCACCGAATATGTGCGCGCGTGAACTACGGACACGCTGAATGGCCGATTGAATGCCGCGCATTTTAACACCACCGGCTTCTATTGTGTAAATAACGCCCTCAACCGATTCTGATAATAATGGGATATCAGCCAATCCCAGAACGGGCGGCGCATCAACGATAACTGTATCGTAAATTTCTCCCAATCTGTTTATCAAATCGCGCATCCTGGAACTGCTCAATAGTTCCGCAGCATTTGGAGGTATCGGCCCTGCCGTCATAGCATCGAAGCCGTAGTCGGTTTTCTCCTGAATTAGTTGCGAGAGATCGTCCGCGCCGGATAGATTATTACTTAATCCAGCGGTATTTTCTTTCCCAAGCATTTGATGAAGCGAGGGGTTACGCATATCTCCATCAATAAGTAAAATACGCTTCCCAGTGCTCGCCAATACCGCCGCCAGAGCCAGTGCCGACGTACTTTTTCCTTCGTTTGGCCGGGTGCTGGTAAGCAGAAACGACCTTGGCACCCCATGGTCAGTCAGGAAAGATAGGCTGGTTCGGATAGAAAGATAGGCTTCCCAAGCAACTGACTTTTTATCGGTTAGGCTTTGCAATATATCCGTCTTCTCGAAATCCGGTATCGAACCCAGTGGAGCGATGCCAAGTTTAGATTTGAGGTCACTAGGGTCTTTGACGGTTTGGTCGATTTGCTCCATTGTAAACACGTAAGTCGCGGCTAATCCCAAACCTCCCAATAAAGCCAACGCTACATTAAGAATAAGGTTCGGGCTTGAAGGGCGTTCCGCAGGTTGCGCGCGATCCACAATGGAAATATTATTAGTTCCAACGCCTGCCACGCCGATTTCTTTGTACCGCTGCAATAAACCATCATAAAGTTGCCGGTTTGTATCCACTTCGCGTTGGAAAATATTATACTGAATCGAGTCTCGCCTCTCACCGCTAAACTGGCGCTTCAGCCGATTGACCTGAGCGCGCAATTTTTGTTCTCTCTCCAAGGCTTCGCTGAACCGAGCAGATGTTCCCGTCCGTGATCGAGTTTCTTCAGCCGCAATACTTTTGTTTAGAGCGGAAATCTGGGATTCAATCGCTTTCGCTGCTGGATATTCAGGCTCAAACTGAACCAATAACTTCGCATATTCGGCCTGTGCCTTTGCACGCTCTTCTCGAAGGCTATTGAGTGGAATATTGGCTAATGCAATTTTATTGCCTGACCGTTGCTTGGCTTCACTTTCCGCTAAGATACGGTCCGCGGTTGCTTGCGCAAGTTCAGCATTGAGCGCTTCTAAATTGGCTGAGGCCAGAGTTCTTTGCGAAACGGTTTTGCCCTCAGGCGTCTGCTCGGACGATAAGGTAATAATTTCCTTATTGTCAGCATAGCTAGATAGGTTCCGTTCGGAATCCTCAAGTCGCTGCTTGAGTTCAGCCAGCTGCTCTTCAAGAAATTTTCTAGCATCTGCAGTTGAATTAAACCGCCGGTCGAGATTGGACGCGATAAACTCTTCGATC
The DNA here is from genome assembly GCA_947501695.1 of uncultured Sphingomonadaceae bacterium. Taxonomy (GTDB): domain Bacteria; phylum Pseudomonadota; class Alphaproteobacteria; order Sphingomonadales; family Sphingomonadaceae; genus Parasphingorhabdus. The sequence goes on along the minus strand of CANMWO010000003.1, from coordinate 610,172 downwards.
CAAGCATTCGCAATTTCGGCTGACAAGTTAGAGCTGGGACTTTCAAAATTGACATCTACTAAGCTGGATCCGCGTATAGGCGAAACACTGACCTGTTCTTGCAGTAGATCTACAGCAAGCTTCAGGCGTAAATTTCTCTGCGCAGCAGATTGTGCCTTCGGAGCATCTGACAAAATACCGGAATCGTTCGGATCAACTCCAAAAGTTTCAAAAAACACATCTCTCGATGCTAGGTTTTTAGCTCGAACAACCCGCTCTGCTAACGAACGGGATTCGAGCAAAGAATATTGTGTTTGATAAAATTCAAGATTTTGACCAGCCCCATCTGAGCCGGTGACACCTTCGACATTAGTAACCTTATCTTGCTCACGGCTGATTTCTATTCGAGAGGTAGAGGTGAAATACGGGGTCGTTAACAACGTAATAATGATACCAAGAGCAACACAGACCGCAAGAATTGCAGCAATTGCGATTTTGTGGCGCAAAACGGCCTGCCAATATTGGATCAATATTGGAGTTTCATGAGCCATGTCATCATATGGGTCGTAGCCCACAGCAAGTTGCTCGTTTTTTTCAGTCATACTGTTCATTTAAATCTCAAAACCTAGCAGCATCATTAAGGTGTATTATCGTCTGAACAAGATAATCAGAGGCGTAGTAATGAGTGGCGACGCCTCAATAATAGTCTTGAACAAACGCCTAGCCTGAGAATCGCCAACGACGATAACATCATTAGCAAATACTTCCGGATCACCGTAGTTCCCTCGCCTTATGGCTTTGAGATTATACAGGCCCGCAAGTTGCTTACCATCTACAGTTCGGAAAATTACAACATCATCTAATTTGGCAAATTCCCCAGTACCGCCGGCAGTGGCGACCGCTCGCATCAGCGTCATTCGTCCGATAACCGGATAAAGTCCTGGCTTGTCAACTTGCCCATCGACCGTAATCACCTGACTAACGGTCTCTTCCAGATTAACAGTCACTTCAGGATTACGGACATAGCGCCCCTGAAGGCGGCCTTCAATTTCATCGGCAAGCTCCCCCGGCGTTAAGCCGGAAGCCTCGACGACACCGATCAAAGGAAACGACAAACGCCCGCTTGCGTCAATCTGCACTTCCTTGCTTAAATCTTCGATACCAAAAACATCGATCTTCAGCTTATCGAAAGGACCAATCAAATAAGGACGATTGGAACTCAGCAGATCACCACGTGTCGGCTCCGGCAGGCCCGCAGTAGAGACCACGGAAACATCGCTCCCCCCTCCCAAAACAGTCTGTCCTGCACAAGATGGCAGGAGAAGCAATATAAACAACAGCGAACATAGCTTTATCATTGTAAAATATAATCCATCATTATTGATCTCCGTTAGACTAAGCGATTTCACACGTAAACCGTTCACTACAGAAAATGCTGATTTTGAAAGCGATTTGCTGATTCGCTTTAAAGCTGATTAATGTCGTGTCGCTGAACAGAACGAACACTGTCATTGAAAACTGAGATCAAAACCGCAAATATTGCCATTATTGAAGGCACGCGCAGAGGATAGTCGCCAATACTGGCTGCCAGAAAAAACAATATCACCATAGCGCACATTAGTGCGCGATATTTAGACTGGCCGGAACCACGCCAATTTTTAGCTAGTCGAAATAAATGAAACGCAAACCAAAGAAAAGCACAGATCGCAATCAAAAGAGCCGAAACGCCACCCTCGATAAGAAATTGCAGCCAGTCATTATGAGCTTGGTTCAAATAACTTAAGTTCAGGAGATTCAGCGGTTCATAAATCTTATAGACATGCTCGAATGAACCGAACCCGCTTCCCCACGGAAAATAGTCTTTCAACATTGCGAACAATGTTGGCAAAAGCTGCAAACGCAGTTCATCGACTTTATTAACATCTAAAAGCCGGTCAAACGCCAGTGAACGTGAAAGCAGGACCGACGAGACAGCAATCCCTGTGATTACGACCAAGCTAATAACTAAGATCAATCCGCGACGAGAAAATAAATTGGTTTTACGACGGTGGGGCCTATCTCTTCGATGGAAGCGATCCGCATTATAGTCTCCGACGTATATGAAAAACAAAGCCAGAATTAGAGCTGGCACCATTAGAAGCAATCCGGCCCGCGAACCGGTCAAAAAAATCAGTGGGACAAAAACGAGAATAGTAGCCATACTCCCGTAAAATTTCAATGTCGCTTGCTTGACGCGAGGTTTCAATGAAGCCGCGTACCAACCTAGCATTACAATACCAGCGGTTAGCACCACTGCCTGATGATTGCGGTTCGCAAAAAGACCTACTCCGGTGCCGAAATTGGTTATCCGATAAATATATAAAGGGCCGCGAGCAGGGCCGACGATTTGAAGAATTGCCCACAGCGCACTGATCGCGCAGAGTATAACAATTAAGGGCACAGCCCGTTTACGATACTCGCGGTCAAGATTAAGATAGAGCATCATCGCGGCAATCGGCACTGCAAGGGAGAACAAGCTATTCAGCGTTCTCGACGGCGACAAGGTTAGAGGTCGCCATGGCTGCTCAATCCCAGCGATATTGGCAATGTCAGCAAATATCTGGCGGCCTGGCATTGCAATCCAGATAGAAGGTGGCAGAGGTATCAGTTGAAGAATCATTAGCACCAACAAAGCGCCTGCAATAAAGAGCGGATACGTCCGCCCTTTCCATTGTTCAGTGGCCTTTACGGTCAGCGCATAAGCGCAAAACAGAATCGTGAATGGTCGCAACAGGAGCAACGATTGAATATCATCCCGCGAACCGCCGCCGGTAAAAAACACAATCATAAAGAAAGCGACAAACGCATAGAAACGCGTTTCTGGTGCAGTTAACTTAGCTGCGATTGTGCCCAGCGTTCTTTTGGAGGGTTTCATACCTTGCATACTTGCTGTTTGTTTTCGATAAAAAGATTAAGCGTCAGCCTTGTGGTTAGGAAGCCGCTGATACGTTAAGTTTAGTTACGAATTCCGAGGTCTTTAGCGCTTGGGTTTTAACCTTACAAGGCTATATCCAAATACGTCCAGAGTTGAAATCATCGAAGCCTCGCGCATCCAAGTGTAATAGACAGATCAATCTAGATAATTTTCTGCTTTGTTCTAATCGTTGGCTTCTTCTTGATCGTCCAAAGAATCATCCGCTTCATTGACATAAATCCACTGCTGTCAGGATGGTGCCTGAACAGCAACCGCTCGCCTCAGCAGTCCTGTGTTAGCCTGCCCCCCCCCTCCTCCTTGTTCGCCATTGACTACCGAGGCTTCCCTTACATAATGTTCGGCGCAGCCAAATCCTTAGCCAGACCTTTGAGGGCTTTGTAAAAAGATGGTGGCTTGGACAAAACAAATAGCTTCGAAAGGAAGAATCCTATAAAAACACCCAGTCACTCTTATCAGTTTCGTTGGCAACGAGATGCTCTTTCAAAGATGGACAGAGCGAACTTCACCAGAACGAGTGGCAGTCGGAATCAGGAACTCCAGTGCCAGGCGGCTCACGTTTTCCTTGGTGTGTAGATGTTTTAGCAACTCTGGTAAGTACTCATAAGGTGTTGCTGCAATATGATTATGCTTTTTAGGATGTTTCGGCAAACCGCGCCCCACCGAACGGAGCGGTGCTTCAGAAGCACGCAAACCATTTGCATAGGCCCAACCTAAGACTACTCCGATCCGCTGTTTTACCCTTCGCGCTGTTTCCGGTTTTGTTAGCCATATCGAGGCCAGTACATTCCGTATCACTGGTCCTTCAATATCATCGACTAGCCGATTGCTAATTTTGGGAAAAACATGTTTTTCGAGTGTCGTTATCCATTGCTTTTGGTGCTTGCCACTCTTCCACGCCAAACGGTATTCCGCATGAACCTGTTTCGCAGCGTCCCTGAAGGACGGGATGACCAGCTTTTCCTTTTTGCGCTCGGCAATCGGATCAAGGCCGTTGTGGATGTCCTTTCGAATCAGATAGGCTGCCTCGCGAGCTTCGGCCAATGACATAAGACTGAGTGGGCCAAGGCCAATATCACGACGCCGTCCGTTAATCTGGCAGCGAATAATCCAATATCCTTTGCCAGAACCTCCTATTCTCAAAAATAATCCATCACCGTCGCCATAGTTACCTGGCTCTTTCAGATCTCGAATTTTTGGTGCAGTCGGCTTCCCCATTTCATCATCTATCCATATTTGCCCCACAATTTACCCAACAATTATTGTGGGATTCTATGAAACATTATAAGAATGCATGAAAATCACATAAGCCAGAAAATCAAGCAAAATCATTGCCTTAAGAGACAATATAAGACTTTCTGAAATAATATAAATGGAGGACACGGAGGGATTCGAACCCTCGAAGGACCGTGAGGCCCTTGCCTCCTTAGCAGGGAGGTGGTTTCAGCCGCTCACCCACGTGTCCTCATGACTGGCTTGGCCAAGGTCCAGCGCTATAACGGCCCATTGCACTGCCTGCAATGGGTAAAGTGGCGACCTCTGCAACGATTGAGCTTGTCGGGCAAAAATAGCCACTGAAACAAGCCTGCAAAGGGTATGCTGACTAATAATTCTTACCATAACCATGCAAAAACACTCAATAGGTCGTAAATTCGACTCGGGTCATCGTCCGTTCATTGCCTAGTCATCGCGAAACGCCATTGTCGAAAGCGGCTGGTATGGGAAGGAATTTACCCATGTTTAAGTCGTGTCCAAAGGAAATGTCTGTGAAAAAAATTACCCGTGAGACTCTCGGTATGAGGTTGCTTGGCGGCAGAAAGCTGCTTGGCCTATTCGCCGTAGCTGCATTGGCCTGTTCGCAGACCATGGCTCCTGCTTTTGCGCAGGTCCAGACGATTGATCCCAATGATGCGATCGACGCCGATCTCGATAATCCCGACTATGACGGAAATTTCGAAGCCCCTGCTCCAGAGCAGGATACCACGGTAAACAACAACATAGACGGCGATCTCGTCCAGCCTGATCAAGTCGACAATGGCACCAACTATGATGATACTGTGAGCGAGAATAGCTACAATCAAAATGGTGTCGGCGAAAACGGCAATGTGGAAAACGGCAATGTGATTGCCAATGTTGATGATGCGACAACATATCAAGACGACGATCTGATCGGCGCAGCAGAAGGCGTGTTTGGCAAAGGCGCTAAAGGCCTAGCCGGCGTTATTGAAGATATTTTGAAAAAACAAGGCCGCCCCAATGCCTATATTGCTGGACGCGAAGCCTCTGGCGCCTTTGTCGTCGGCTTGCGCTACGGTTCTGGCAAATTGCACCACAAGATAGAGGGCGAAAAGCCAGTCTATTGGACTGGCCCCTCGATCGGCTTTGATGTCGGCGGCAATGCAGCGAATAGCTTTGTGCTTGTTTACAATCTCTATGATACCGAAGACCTATATCAGCGCTTTCCTGCGGGCGAAGGCGCGGCCTATTTTATCGGCGGCTTTCATGTGAGCTACCTGCGCAGCGGCGACAAAGTATTGATCCCGGTGCGACTGGGTGCGGGACTGCGGCTAGGTGCGAATGTTGGCTATATGAAGTTCAGCAAGAAGCAGAGATGGTTGCCGTTTTAAGGCGAGTTTAAGCCGTAGCGGCGCGCAATTTTTCCATTCGTGACAGATAGCGCGCCAATATATCAATCTCCAGATTGACCTGATCGCCGGCTTTCAAGTCGGCAAAGGTTGTGACGCTGGCTGTATGCGGAATGATGTTCAGGCCAAAAATTGTGCTCCCATCCGCTTGATCATCGACCGTATTAACAGTCAGCGAGATACCATCGACCGTAATCGACCCTTTGGGAGCCAGATAGGCCGCGATTTCGGCGGGCGCGTGAATACGGATCGGATGCGAATCGCCTTCTTTTTCGATCGATACGACTTCGCCCACAGCATCAACATGGCCAGTGACAATATGGCCACCCAATTCATCACCAACCTTCAGCGCACGTTCGAGATTGAGTTTGCGCCCCTCTGACCACATGGCTTTCGCGGTTTTCGATATGCTTTCCGCCGAGATATCGATCGCAAACCAGCCTGGCCCTTTATCAACAACCGTCAAGCACGCACCGGAACAAGCGATGGACGCGCCAATGTCCACGCCGCCCATATCATACTGGCAGGATATGGTCAGCCGCAGGTCGCCCCGCTCTTCCACCTTGGTAATCGTGCCGATATCGGAAACTATGCCTGTAAACATGGGAAGCCTTTATGAAGTTTGGGTGTAATACTTAGGCCCCGAACTTAGGCGGCGCGTTCGTATATCTCAAGTATATCCTGACCGAGGTCACGGCGATCCTGCCGGTTCCATTGGCCATGGGCGACGTCAAGACTGCCTAGACCGATATCGCCAATGCCGGGCAAACCGCCACCAATGATGATTGGCGCACGGTAGAGTAGCAAGCGATCAACCAGATCAGCTTTCAGGAAAGATGCCGCTGTCGCTGCTCCACCCTCAACCAACAGCCAATTTGTTTCGTCCAGTCCACCAATGGCCGCGGGTTCTGAAATTTCGGTCCAATGCTCTGCAATCTCCGCTTTGCCGAGAACTACCGGTTTCGGCGAACGATCCTCCAGACCGGACAGGCGAACGTCGAGGCTAGGACTATCCGCCGCCACTGTTCCAGAACCGACCAAGATCGCATCACAGCGAGCCCGCTCGAGATGCGCATGCGCGCGGGCGCGGGCACCGGTGATCCATTTGCTGGCGCCATCGGCCATTGCGATACACCCATCCAGCGACAAGGCGAGTTTGAGGGTGACATGGGGGCGCTGTTTTTCCATGCGGGTAAAAAATCCCGCCATCGTGCGCCGCGCCTGCTGTTCGAGAATACCTACTGATACGGAGATTCCAGCCCCGCCAAGCCGGTCGATTCCTTGCCGTCGGGTTCGCTCGTCCACATCCAGCGTCGCAACAATTACTCGCGCCGGGGCTGCTTCCTTCACCAAATCAGCACAGGTCGGGCCCCGTTTGCTCTGATGAGCGCAAGGCTCCATCGTCACGAACATATCGGCCCCTTTGGCAGCCTTGCCTGCTTGCGCCAGGGCCATGGCTTCAGCATGGGGGCGTCCGCCGGGCTGGGTCCAGCCGCGTCCGATAATCATATTATTTTTGACGATGATGCAACCAACATTGGGATTGTCGCCAGTTCGGCCGCGTCCGCGTTCGGACAAAGCGATGGCTGCGGCCATATAGCGCGCATCTGCATTGCCTTTCAGCATGTTACGCCAGCTGGCCGCTCTACTTCAATATCACCTCGCGCTAAGCGATCTGCCTTGGCTTGACGCTCAATTTCGTCGACATCCATACCCGACATCCGTCCCAAGGATTTCATAGCTTCGCGCCGTTTCTCGTCCCGCTTGTCTTTCAGGCATTGGACATACCAGCGATCAGCCAATATATCTTCGTCCGTGCGGTCTAGCGACCAGTTTTCGACATAGGTAATTTCTTGTTTTTTCGGTGTATCGGTATTGATCTTCGGATCAATGATGAACAGGAAAAATGTGAACCCCGAACAGAGAAAAGCCAGAAAAAGGGGAAGCGCTTGTTCCCTGGGACTCCGCCGTAATAGGGTGAACAAGTCCCTCAAACCGCCACCAACGGAAACATCTTTTAACATTTTCATGATTGCTAAATAGGGAGCTAAAGCGGTTATGGCCAGCCCCGAAGCTGCAGATTTTCTGCAGGGCAGCGCTGGCCTTAACCGACTGTGGCTCAACTATTAATCTGGAACCGGACTTTTAGGGTGATCCAGCTTTCAAATCTCACGCCATCTTTTGTCGCTGGCTCAAACCGCCATTTCTTTAGCGCGTGGCGCTTGGTCGCTGTCCAGAAACCATCATGCGGGCTGTCAATCAACTCGATTTGCTTCGCACGCCCATTTGTTCCGACGAGGACGCGAACGGTGATCATGCCTTCTTCGCCCATCCGCAAAAGCCCAGAGGGATAAGGCGGTTGAAACTGTTTGCTATACCGTGCGTTCAACTTGGCGTCGGCAATGATGGGGTCGGGAATGACCTCTATCGGCTCGACAGGAACCACTATCCTGCCACCCGTACCACTGAAATCAATTCCATTCTCCACGCTCGCGAAACTATTCTCGGGCGGATCGTTAAAAACTGGCCGTGGAACAACTGGCGTTACTTTTGCCGCTTCGCGCGGCCTTTTTGGCGTTTCGACCAGCTGTTCCTTTGGCTCAGGCTTGATTTCGACCAGCTTTGGCTTTTCCTTCACGTTATAAGTTGCCACGACGTTTGGCAGCTTGCCTGGCAAATCGATACCGGGCATTGCCATGATACCGGCAACAACCAGTACATGAATACCAACGGTCAGGCTGATCCCTTTATAATTTGGTGGTTTCTGGGCGTAAGTTGATGTGAAGCTCATAAGTCTGTCCTTTCATCCGTCTCCTCGGATGACAGTGCAGTTGCCCCATAATGTGGCGCTATAATTCCGCACCGTCACATGTGATGTTATACCATTACGTATAAAAAGCAAGAGTATGAGGTTTCGGAAACGCTCTACGGTCCGAAATAACTCCCTATGACGTAGCGTTTTTCAGACGTTCGAGAGCAGATTCCCGGCCTATAAGCGGCAGCAACGCACCCATATCCGGACCATGATCAAGGCCGGTCATGGCTTGGCGCAACGGCATGAACAAGGGCTTGCCCTTGCGGCCGGTGCTTTCCTTGAGCGCCCCTGTCCAATCTTTCCAGATAGTCTCGGCCCATGGCAGGTTTTCTAGCGCCAAATGCGCTTGTCGTAGAAAATCAACATCTTCGTCGGACATTTCCGCAACCGCCACAGGACCGGTAACCACTTGCCACCAACGATCAATCTCTCCCATATCATGCAAATTTGGGCGAATGACCTCCCAGCCTTCCGCCGTCATCGCATCGGGTAGGCGTTCTTGCACGTCGGCATAATCCAACAGGTGAACGATCTTCTGATTCAACTGGGCCAGCTCTTCATCATCAAAACGCGCTGGCGCCCGTCCAAAGCGTGTGAAATCAAAGCCTTCCACTAGCGTCATAACGTCAGCAATCGGCTCAACCGGGTCGCTGGTGCCGATCCGTGCGAGCAAGGCAACGATGGATTGCGGCTCGATATTGCGTTCACGAAAACCGCCGACGCCTAATGAACCCAGCCGCTTCGAAAGCTTGCCCTCCGTCCCGATTAGTAGCGCTTCGTGCGCAAATTCGGGTGTGCTCGCGCCAAAGGCTTGAAACATCTGAATTTGGACAGCGGTATTGGCCACATGGTCCTCGCCGCGAACGACATGGGTGATGCCCATATCCATATCATCAATGGTCGAAGGCAGCATATAGAGCCAGCTGCCATCTTCGCGCCGGATTACCGGATCAGAGAGCAGGGCCGGATCAAAATTCTGATCACCACGGATCAGGTCGGTCCAGACAATCGGCGTATCATGGTCCAGCTTGAAGCGCCAATGCGCCTTGCGGCCTTCAGCTTCAAACGCAGCTAATTCTGTGTCGGTCAGATCCAGCGCGCCACGGTCATAGGTTGGCGGCTTTCCGCGCCCGAGCTGCACCTTACGTTTGAGATCCAATTCCTGCGCGGTTTCATAAGCGGGATAAACCCGGCCTGCTGCCTTCAGTTCTTCAAACCGCTCTTCATAACGATCAAAACGCGCCGACTGCCGCTCTTCGCTATCGGGGTTGATGCCAAGCCAAGCCAGATCAGCGCGAATGGCCGTGACATATTCCTCCTTGGACCGCTCTTTGTCGGTATCGTCCAGCCGCAACAGGAATTCACCGCCATTTTTCTTGGCGAACATCCAATTGTGGAGGGCTGTTCGGATGTTACCGACATGAAGATGGCCCGTTGGAGAGGGCGCGAAGCGGGTTTTTATGGTCATATTGTCCTAAATGCATTGGTGATGGGATAGCGTCGGTCACGGCCAAAATTTCTGGTGCCCAGTTTCACGCCGGGAGGGGCCTGCCGCCGTTTATATTCGGCAATATAGAGTAGTTTTTCGATCCGTATCACTGTTTCTCGGTCAAAACCGCGTTCGACGAGATCGGTAACAGATAGCTCTTCCTCAACCAGACCGTGAAGCAAGGGGTCGAGAATTTCATACTTGGGCAAACTGTCGCTGTCCTTCTGATCCTCTCGCAGCTCTGCCGTCGGCGGCTTGGTTATAACGGTGTCCGGCATAACCGGTCCATCTGGCCCCATGCCAAGCGACGGTTTGTTGCGATTGCGCCATTCCGACAGTTTGAAACAGGTTAGTTTATAAGCATCTTTCAGAACGGAATAACCGCCAGCCATATCGCCATAGATCGTAGCATAGCCGACACTCATCTCGCTTTTATTGCCGGTGGTGAGCAGCATATGGCCAAATTTGTTGCTCATCGCCATAAGTGTAACGCCGCGGATGCGCGACTGGATATTCTCTTCGGTGATATCGACATCCTCATCGGCAAAGCTGCCTTCAAGCATGGCGTCAAAACCTTCAACCGCTGGCACAATCGAAATTGTATCGAGCTTCGTCCCCAGCATTTCGGCGCAACCAGCTGCATCGTCCAGACTTTCCTGACTGGTAAAACGCGAGGGCATCATGACGCACCAAACGCGATCAGCGCCGAGCGCATCAACGGCCACTGCGGCAGACAAAGCGCTATCAATGCCTCCAGACAGTCCCAAGATAACGCCAGGAAAGCGGTTGGCATTCACATAGTCGCGTAAGCCAACTATCATCGCGTTATAAATATCGGCGGGATGATCATCGAGCTTGTGGATCTCGCCGGGCGCGCAAGTCCAGCCGCCCGCACCTTTCGACCATTGGGTATCGACAACGGCTTCATCCCAGTCCGGCAGTTGGTGCATGATCCCCGTATCGCCGTTGAGGACAAAGCTCGCGCCATCAAAGACCACTTCATCCTGACCGCCAATGCGGTTCAGGAAGAGCAGCGGCAACCCGGTTTCACGAACGCGCTGCGTCGCCACTTGACCCAGACGGCGATCATCTTTTTCAATTTCATACGGGCTGCCATGTACAGAAATCAGCATTTCCGCGCCCTGATCTTTCAGATGGGCGCAGACTGTCGGGAACCAGACATCTTCACAAATCGGCAATCCGATTTTGCAGCCGCGAAAAGTAATCGGCTCAGGCAGGGGGCCAGAAGCGAACAGGCGCTTTTCATCAAATGTACCGTAATTGGGTAGCTCAACCTTATACCGCACATCCTTGATTTGGCCATCTTCGAGCAGAGCGATACCATTGTAGAGCTTGCCGTCCTCTCGGAAAATAGACCCCACTAACATCGCTGGCGCACTGTCCGCCGTTGCTTCCGCCAATCGCTGCAATTCGGTTTCCGCGCGTTCGACTACCGCTGGTTTCAGCACCAGATCTTCTGGCGGATAACCGATGAGTTGCAGTTCCGGAAAGACGATCAGATCGCTATCCGGTTTCGACTGATAGATCGCGATCATCGCATCGGCGTTGCCGCGCAAATCGCCAACCGCCTGAGTCATTTGGGCAAGGGTAATGGTAAGCTGTGCTGTCATCCTGCCCTGATAGAAAGCCGCACAGCGCGGAGCAAATGAATTGTTCCAAATGATTTATCCGAATACTAAAGATCCCATGATCCGCCCCGGAAGGAACGCAAATAGTCCAGCGACCAGAAGGCCAATATAGGGGCCCTGCATGGCCTGATAATGCGCCTTCACATTACCGCGCCGAATTTGCCAGATTCCATAGGGGATGGAAAAAAGCGTTATGACAGAGAAAATATGAATGAAGCTAAACCCGGTTCCAGCAATGCCAGAGCCGGGACGGCCAATCCAAAAGCTCGCAATGGCCGTGGTCACCATCAACGCAGCCCAGACGCGGCCCATATGCTTGTGGAGCCGATCACCTTTTTTGCGCCACAGCACATAGGCACCCAACGGAATAGCTGGAATTACCGTCGCAAGGTGAATCATGACGGGCAGACTGATAGCAGGTCTTCGCGGGACCTTGGTGTCTACGCTGGAAGCAAAACCGCCGGACAGCGACGATAATGCCATCAGAACCAAGGTTGCTAATAGTGTGGCGCCAACAACCAGAATGATATTCTGAATATTATACCCGCTGTTCTTTTGCATCTCAGATTGCACTGCATCTTTCGGCTTCGCCATGATTTTCCCCGTTGGTTCGTTTGATTGGAAGCCAGCTTGATCATCCGAAAACGCAATTCCAGCTTGCTTACGCCGGTGGTTGTCCCTTATTCGTAGAATGCGCCAAAAACAGGCGATTTACCCATTCACGAAGCGTCAATGGGTAAGCGGGATGGTGGTTCGGGGGCTAATATGAGCGATAATGTCAGAAAATGGTCCGTCAGATGGATCGCCGTTGAATTGCTGGTCATGGCGCTTATCGGGCTGGTCTTCGGTTTTCTTGGCCCGTTTGGCACTTATGCCATGCCGGTGGCCCTGCGCCTTGTCTATTGGGTCGGTTTTATCATCATCGGCTATGCGATTTTCAGACCGGTTTCGATCAGCGCGGGATGGCTTCGGGAAAGCATCGCCATGCCGTTCTGGACCGCCGAACTGCTAGCAACCGCGATCGCCGCCTTGCCGCTCACCTTCCTGATCGGCTTCGCCATGTCAGGCATGCGGTTCGATCCGTCGTTATGGGGTGACCGCTTCCTATTATTATACCTGCAATGCGCCTTGATCGGTTTTGGCATCTTCCTGTTCATGCGGTTGCTGTTTGGGCCGGATAGTCCAGAAACCGAAAACGATGCGGTTCGGGAAACGAAACTGCCCGAAATGGAGCCTGAACCCGCGAAAATTGTCCCGGTACAGACAAAATTGCATGACCGGTTATCGACCGGCTTTCCCAGCCCGATCATCGCCTTGGGCGTCGAAGATCACTATGTCCGTGTCCACAGTAACGAACGTACCGAAATGCTGCTGCTGCGGCTCAGCGATGCGATCAAGGAAATGGAACCATTGGAGGGTATGCAGGTGCATCGAAGCTGGTGGGTTGCGCGCGATGCGATCTTGACCTCAAAACGCGACGGACGGAACTTGCGCTTGCTGCTATCAGATGGCCTCGAAGTCCCGGTTTCCCGAGCCTATGTCGCAAAGTTGAAACAAACTGGTTGGATTTGACCAAAAGGCGCTTTTGATTTGCGGTTCACCTGTCTAACAGGGTCGCGAATCATTCACATAGGGTCCGCGATTCTGATGCAATGGCTGGCCTGCTCTCGGGGGAAGCCACGCAATGAAACTCATGTCCGGCAACAGCAATTTGTCGCTCGCGCAATCCGTAGCCGATTATCTGGATATCAAACTGACAGATGCCAGCGTGAAACGTTTTGCAGATGATGAGATTTTCGTCGAAATTCATGAAAATGTCCGCGGTGAAGATGTCTTCATCATGCAATCGACAAGTTTTCCGGCCAATGACAATTTGATGGAATTGCTAATAGGTATCGACGCCCTGCGCCGTGCTTCGGCCAAGCGCATCACTGCCGTCATTCCCTATTTCGGCTATGCGCGCCAAGATCGAAAGCCGGGACCAAGAACACCGATTTCTGCCAAATTGGTTGCTAATCTGATCACAGAAGCCGGCGCGGACCGTGTGCTATCGGTTGATCTGCACGCCGGACAGATTCAAGGCTTTTTCGATATCCCTACCGATAACCTTTACGGCGCGCCGGTTATGTCCGCTGATATCCAAGCGCGCTTTGCTGGGCATGAATTGATGGTTATTTCACCCGATGTTGGTGGTGTGGTTCGCGCCCGCGCACTGGCCAAGCGCTTGGACAATGCGCCATTGGCCATCGTCGACAAACGTCGCGAGCGTGCTGGTGAATCGGAAGTGATGAATATCATTGGCGATGTCTCGGGACGTTTTTGTATCTTGATCGACGACATCGTCGATAGCGGCGGAACATTGTGCAATGCAGCAGACGCATTAAAGGCAAAAGGGGCCACCGAAGTAGTCGCCTATATTACCCATGGCGTATTGTCAGGCGGCGCAGTAGCGCGAATCAATGATAGCGGGCTTAAAGAACTCGTGATTACTGATTCTATCGGCGCAACGGATGCTGTGAAAGATTCAGATAAGATCAGACATCTAACCATCGCGCCCCTCTTAGGTGAAGCGATTAAACGGATTGCCGACGAAACCAGTGTGTCTAGTCTATGGGACTAGGATAGTTTCTGTTTTCTAAAATGGAGAGACTGATTTGCCGAGTTTAGAAGTTTTGATGAAATATCGCATCCATATCGCGATCCTAGCTATATTCATTTCACTTTTTGCTTGGATGACTGAATGGGTCGACTGGGTTTACATCTGCCCCTATTGTCGTGCCCAACGTACCGTCATCGGTTTGCTTGGGTTACTTCTGTTAAGCAACCCACGGCATTGGTTGAATCGCTGGATATCGTCTGTACTCGCGGCATTGGGTCTCGTCGTGGCGGCCATGCAACATTTCAATGGCTGGAAAAAAATCATGGCCGGAGAATTTTCCTGGGGTGAATATTGGTATGCCAATGCGTGGGTGTTATCCGGCTGTGCCATGTTTATCATAGCGGGATTGATCCTTTATCTCTGGGCTTGGCGGCCCGTCGAGCCAGAAGGAACCTGATTCGCTTCGTATTTTCCGCAGACCGGCACTGGCCAAAGGATCATTTTGCTGTCAATTAGGGGCTTATGACCCCCAAAGATATAGCACTCGCCGAAAAACTCGTGGAAGCCGCCGGTGAAGCCATCCGCCCGCTTTTCCGTGCAAAATTTGATCAGGAATCGAAAAGCGATTCTACGCCCGTAACAGAGGCAGATCGTGCCGCAGAAGCCGCGATGCGTAAAATAATCGAAACCGAATGCCCGGAAGACGGCATTATCGGTGAAGAATATGGAACGATCAACGAAGGCGCTTCCCGTCAATGGGTGCTCGATCCGATTGATGGCACCACCAGCTTTATCGCTGGTCGGCCCATTTTCGGGACGCTGATTGCACTGATGCAAGATGGTTGGCCGTTACTCGGAATCATAGACCAGCCGATTGCGCGGGAACGCTGGGTTGGCGTTGTTGGCCGACCAACCACCTTTAACGGCGTCCCGGCGAAATCTGCACGCTGCCGCGAATTGAAAGACGCAGTGCTCGCGACCACAACACCGCATCAATTTGACGAGCATGATGCCGGGCATTTCATGGGTCTTGTCAGCAAAGTTGCGCCGCGCAAGATTATCTATGGCGGCGATTGCTATAATTACGGTCTGGTCGCTAGCGGTCATGTCGATGTCGTCTGCGAAGCGGGCTTGATGTTGCATGATTATGCCGCGCTGGCGCCGATAATCGATGGCGCGGGCGGCATGATGTGTGATTGGAATGGCGAACCGCTCCATGCCGAATCCGACGGCCGTGTTTTAGCAATTGGTGATCAGGCGCGCATCGATGATGTGCTAGAGGCGATTGCATGCAACCATTAGAGCCCGTTAGCAAAACGCGGTTTATTCTGCCGCCGCCGCCGCTGCAGCGCTATCTTACGACCTATTATTTCACCGAGATTGATAGTCAAAATGGTTCCGAGATATCGGACCAGCTGCTACCCCAATGGGCGAGCATGCGTTACATCTACCGCGGCAGCGTAAACATGACGGTTCCGCCCCATAAACCGCAGCCATCGCCGCTGGCAGCCATGACAGGCCCGACCAGTCTGGCCGGGCCCATTTCCAGCAAATCTGCGAGAATCGCTGCATTTGGTTTGCTACCTCTCGGCTGGTACAAATTTGTTGGCCAGCCGGCATCGCGCTGGGCCAATAAGGTGATTGATGTCGAAACTGCGCACAAATTTGATCTTTTTGCGCAAATCTGGGCCGCCATCCGGAATTTAGAAACCGAAGCAGAGATGGTCGATACGTTCAATCATATGCTCTTGGAGGCCCTTCAGCCATCCGATGCCGAAGATGATCGGATCGAAGCGGCCCATCTCGCGCTCACCGATCCTCAAATCGACAGTGTCGGCGCGCTATGCGAACGACTGGAAATGGATACAAAGCAGCTCAGTCGCTTTTCGAACCGGGTTTTCGGGTTTCTCCCCAAATTGCTCCTGCGGCGACAGCGTTTTGTCCGCACATTGGGCCAGGCTCTGATGGATCCGTCGCAAAGCTGGAGCGAGTGCGTGGACCTCAACTATTATGATCAAGCTCATTTCAATCGTGACTTTAAGCGCTTTATGGGATTAACGCCTCGCCAATATATGGCCCAGCCGCACCCGATTTTCGGCATTGGCGCAATGGAGCGCACCAAGGCCTTGGGCCGACCGCTGCAGGCTATGGATAGGCCCGATGATCCGGAATCAAACGGTAATAGCAATGCTGCTTAGTTAAAAGCTGCATAAAGCAGCGTCGAATCTGCATTATATCTTGCATTTTAGGCGAATCTAGCTATTGCCGCCGTTCCGATGTGATGCACTGGCCAGTGTTGGGCTGCCACATGTGTCCGTAACGGTAACTTCTAGAGGAGACCAAAATGCCCAAGTTGAAGACCAAAAGTGGTGTGAAGAAACGCTTCAAAATCACCGCAACCGGCAAGGTTACGCATGGCGTAGCTGGCAAACGCCACCGTTTGATGAGCCATAACAGCAAATATATCCGGCAAAACCGCGGCACCAAAAACTGTGCTGATGCAGATGCTAAAACAATCAAGAAATGGGCACCTTACGGGCTTTAATAGCACCGGGGTTTCCATCGCTTCACAAAATTCAAGGATATAGAAAATGGCACGTGTAAAACGGGGTACGACCACTCGTACAAAACATAAAAGATTATTGGTACAGGCGAAGGGCTATTATGGCCGTCGCAAAAACACCATCCGCGTCGCGCGGCAGGCTGTCGAAAAAGCCGGTCAATATGCGTATCGCGATCGTAAAGTTAAAAAGCGGGCTTTTCGCGCTATCTGGATCCAGCGTATTAACGCTGCAGTTCGTGCAGAAGGCATGACATACGGCACATTCATTCACGGCACGAAGCTCGCCGGCATTGAACTGGACCGTAAAGTAATGGCCGACCTGGCGATGAATGAACCTGCTATGTTTAGCGGCATCATCAAACAGGCGCAGGATGCTCTAGCGAAAGCTTAAGTGTTTCAATAATTTCAAAGAAGCGCCGGAGAGCAATCTCGCGGCGCTTTTTTATTGGGTTTTTCGCCGCAGCCTGCTTTAGACGGTCAGCAAAGAAAATAGGGTAAAGTCATGAGTGACAGTGAAGCAATTAAAGAGAAATATCTCGGACAGGTAGAAGCGGCTGCCGACGGCGACGCTTTGGAAGCCATTCGCGTCGCCGCACTTGGTAAAAAAGGCGAGATTTCGGCGCTGCTCAAAACGCTTGGTAAAATGACACCCGAAGAACGTCAGAGCGAAGGCCCGAAAATTAATGGCGCTCGCCAAACCGTTGCGGATGCGATTGCCGCGCGTAAGGACAGCATCGAGACCGAAGCGCTGAACGCACAGCTTGCAACCGAAAAACTCGACATGACCCTGCCCCCGCCCAGCGGGCCCAAGGGCAGTATCCATCCGGTTAGTCAGGTCATGGACGAACTGGCCGAGATTTTTGCGGATCTCGGTTTCTCGGTCGCAACCGGTCCGGAAATCGAAGATGACTGGCATAATTTCACCGCATTGAATATTCCGGAGACCCATCCGGCGCGCGCGATGCATGATACATTCTATTTCCCGCAAACGGATGAAGGTGGCATGCCCAAGCTGCTGCGCACCCATACGTCTCCGGTACAAATCCGCACGATGATGGATGTTGCGAAACAGACAGATGGCGCTGGTGAGCCGATTTACATTATCGCACCCGGCCGAACTTATCGCAGCGACAGCGACGCGACCCACACGCCGATGTTCCATCAGGTCGAAGGTCTGGTGATCGACAAGGGTATTCACATGGGTCATCTCAAATGGACGCTTGAAACTTTTGTTCGCGCGTTTTTCGAGCGTGATGACATCACATTGCGTCTGCGCCCGAGTTATTTCCCGTTTACAGAACCTTCCGCTGAAGTGGACTTGGGCTTTACCGTTGAAAAAGGCCGCCGGATCATTGGTGGTGATCCGCGCAGCGAAAATGGCGGTTGGATGGAAATCCTGGGTTCCGGCATGGTGCATCCGAATGTCATCCGCAATTGCGGGCTCGATCCCGATGTCTGGCAGGGCTTTGCCTTTGGTTGCGGTATCGACCGGCTCGCCATGCTCAAATATGGCATGGATGATCTGCGTGCCTTCTTTGACGGCGATCTGCGCTGGACCGAGCATTACGGCTTTGACGCGCTTGACGTACCCACATTGAGCGGAGGAGTTGGCGCATGAAATTTTCACTAAGCTGGCTCAAAGCCCATCTCGATACCGATGCGAGCCTCACCGAAATTACTGACAAGCTGACCGACATTGGTCTGGAGCTGGAGGGATTGGAAAATCCCGCCGATGCTCTGAAAGCCTTTCGCGTTGCAAAAGTGATCGAAGCAGGCCCGCATCCCAATGCGGATAAATTGCAATTGTTGAAGGTTGACGATGGTTCCCATGAGCCATGGCAAGTCGTGTGCGGTGCGCCCAATGCGCGCAAGGACATGGTTGGTGTCTTCGGACCTCCTGGTACTTATATTCCTGGCAGTGATTTCACATTGAAGCCCGCCAAAATTCGCGATGTCGAGAGTTTCGGCATGATGTGCAGCGCGCGGGAGCTGGAGCTGGGCGAGGATCATGATGGTATCATCGAATTGCCAGCCGACGCCGCATCTGCGGTTGGCACGAGCTATGCTGATTATGCAGATCTGGATGATCCGGTCATAGACGTTGCGATCACCCCCAATCGTCAGGATTGCATGGGCGTGCGCGGTATTGCTCGTGATCTGGCGGCTACCGGTATCGGTACGCTCAAAGCTTTGACTATCGATGCGATTGCGCGCAGCGGCAGTGGGCCTGATGTGCGGACTGACGATAGCGAAGGTTGTCCTGCTTTTTACGGCTGCACTGTAAACGGCCTGTCCAACGGCGCATCGCCTGACTGGATGCAGGCACGCCTCAAGTCCGCTGGCCAGAAACCGATCAACGCGCTGGTCGATATCACCAACTATGTGATGCTCGACCACGGGCGGCCTTTGCACGTTTATGATGTAGCCAAACTAAAAGGCGGGTTGGTTGCGCGAAAAGCCACAGCCGGTGAAAAGCTGACAGCGCTGAACGACAAAGAATATGTGCTCGACGAAACCATGACCGTCATTGCCGATGACAATGGCGCCCACGATATTGGCGGTATCATGGGCGGCGCGGAAACCGGCTCGGAAGAATCAACTACCGACGTGTTGATCGAATGCGCCTTTTTCGATCCCGCTTCGATTGCCAAAACCGGTCAGAAACTGATGCTGACCAGCGATGCCCGCCAACGGTTTGAGCGCGGCGTTGATCCCGCTTTTCTCGATGATGGTATTGATATAGCTACCGCTTTAGTGCTGCAGCTTTGCGGCGGCAGCGCGAGCGAAGTTACACGCGCTGGTACACCTCCGACGGAACAGCGCACGGTCAAATATGATCCCAAGCAGTGCGCGACATTGGGTGGCATTGATGTAGCGCCTGAAAAGCAGAAATCCATATTGGAAGCTCTCGGTTTTGCCGTGGATGCAAGCTGGCAAGTGACTGTTCCAACCTGGCGTCGTGACGTCGCGGGTTGGCAGGATCTGGTCGAAGAAGTCATCCGCATCATAGGACTGGACTCCATTCCATCCACACCGTTGCCGCGCAAAGCCGGTGTTGCCAAACCCACCGCATCGCCGGAACAGCTGGCTGAACGCAAAGCCCGCCGCGCTGCTGCTGCGCGTGGTCTCAACGAGACTGTGACGTGGAGCTTTATCTCGGACAAGGAAGCTGCGCCCTTTGGCGGCGGCAACTGGTCGCTCGCCAACCCGATTAGTGAAGACCTGAAAGTCATGCGGCCATCATTGCTGCCCGGCTTGATTGCAGCTGCCCAGCGTAATGCTGATCGCGGCGCATCGTCCATTCGTTTGTTCGAAGTCGGTCGCCGCTATCTGGAAAGCACCGAACATCCAACCATTGGTCTTGTGCTCGGTGGCGAGAATCGCGCGCGCAGCTGGCAGGCTGGCTCCGCTACCAAATATGATGCCTATGATGCCAAGGCAGAAGTGCTCGCGATTTTGGAAGCCGCTGGCGCACCCATTGATAAGTTGATGGATTTCGCGGAAGCGGGGGATCATTATCATCCTGGTCAATCCGGTACGTTGCGACTTGGGCCCAAGAAGATTTTGGCCGCCTATGGCGTGCTGCACCCAACAGTGACCAAAGCCATGGGCCTGAAAGGCACGGCTGTTGCAGCCGAGATTTTCCTCGACGCCATCCCGGTGAAGAGAGCCAAGGACCATATGCGCGAAGCCTTTGCCCCGCCCGCTCTGCAGGCGGTGACCCGCGATTTTGCCTTCATTGTTGATGCAGACCTACCGGCGAGCGATCTCGTGCGTGCTGTTAAGGGCGCCGACAAAAAACTCATCACTGGCGCGCGATTATTTGACCTGTTCGAGGGTGCAAGCGTTGGTGAAGGCAAGAAATCATTGGCGGTGGAAATCACCCTGCAACCAACCGAGGCGACGCTGACCGAAGAAGATTTAAAAACCCTTTCCGATAAGGTTGTCGCCAATGGGGCAAAATTGGGCGCGGAATTGAGGGGATAGCACCAATTTCGTCATGCTGAACTTGTTTCAGCATCCATTTCTCCTCATAGAACCTGCGTCCAGCCGATGGATGGATCCTGAAACAAGTTCAGGATGACGATTTGCAAGAAAACAAAAATTATGACCAACCCACGCCGCACATTTGCGATTATTTCTCACCCCGATGCGGGTAAGACGACGCTAACCGAGAAGCTTTTGCTGAAAGGCGGCGCGATCCATCTCGCGGGCGAGGTTAAGGCGCGCGGTGACAACCGGCGAGCGCGGTCGGACTGGATGAAGATAGAGCAGCAGCGCGGTATTTCCGTGACCAGCTCGGTGATGACCTTTGAACGCAATGGCATTACCTTCAACCTGCTCGACACGCCGGGCCATGAGGACTTTTCGGAAGATACCTATCGCACGCTAACCGCCGTCGATAGCGCGATCATGGTGATTGACGCGGCCAGCGGCATCGAGGCGCAGACGCTGAAGCTCTTCGAAGTCTGTCGCCTGCGCAGCGTGCCGATTATCACCTTCGTCAACAAGGTCGACCGCGAAGGCCGTGATCCATTTGAATTACTCGACGAAGTGGCTGATAAACTCGCGCTCGACGTCTGTCCGATGAGCTGGCCAACCGGCATGGGCGGACAATTTGAAGGAATTTACGACCTCTATCGCAACCAGCTGCACCAGCCGGATGGTGACAGCAAACAATATGATGGCAAGGTCCAACAATTTGAAGGATTGGATGATCCCAAGCTAGCTGAGGTGCTGAGCGACGAAGCGCTTGAGCGACTGACCAGCGAAGGCGAGCTGGCACAAGGCGGCTATAGCAGCTTTGACCTTGAGGCTTATCAAAATGGCGATCTCACGCCAGTTTTCTTCGGTTCCGCACTGAAACAATTCGGTGTTGAAGAGTTGATTGACGCTATTGCCGACTATGCGCCTAGCCCGCGACCGCAGCCTGCGGAACCCGCGCCGATTGAACCCGACAGCAAGGATGTCACCGGTTTCATTTTCAAGATTCAAGCGAATATGGATCCGCAGCACCGCGATCGCATAGCGTTCATGCGACTCTGCTCCGGCGAGTTTAAACGCGGCATGAAACTAACGCCTTCGGGGCTAGGCAAGCCGATCGCCATCCACTCACCGATATTATTTTTCGCGCAGGATCGTGAAATTGCCGATACCGCTGAACCCGGTGATATTATCGGCATCCCCAATCACGGCACACTGCGTGTTGGCGACACATTGTCCGAGAAAAATCAGGTGCGCATAACGGGGCTACCAAATTTTGCGCCAGAAATATTGCGGCGCGTAATCCTGAAAGATCCGACACAGACCAAGAAATTGCGCAAGGCGCTGGACGACTTGTCTGAAGAAGGCGTTGTGCAGGTATTCTATCCCGAAATCGGTGCCAATTGGATTATCGGCGTAGTCGGCCAATTGCAGCTCGAAGTATTGGTCAGCCGCTTATCGGCGGAATATAAGGTTGAGGCCGGCCTTGAACTGGCTCCTTTTGAAACTGCGCGTTGGATCAGCGGCGATGATGAATCCCTCAACACTTTCGCAAATATCAACCAGACCAGCCTTGCCAAAGATCGTGACGATAATCTGGTGTTCCTGGCGAAATCGGGCTGGGATGTGAATTATCAGGAAGAGCGCAATCCCGAGATTAAATTTAGCGCGACACGGGAACGATAGAGGAAAATCATGCCGGATATTTGGTCAGTCTATTTGTCAGGTGAAATCCACACCAATTGGCGCGAAGAAATTGCCGAAGGCGCTGCCGAGAAAGGTCTTCCCGTGCGCTTCTCCGGACCGGTTACCGATCATCCCGCCTCCGATGATTGCGGCGTGGCGATATTGGGCAACGAAGACAAGAAATTCTGGCATGACCGCAAGGGCGCGCAAGTAAATGCCATTCGTACGTCTACGCTGTTAAAAAAGGCAGACATTGTTGTTGTCCGCTTTGGTGACAAATACAAACAATGGAATGCTGCTTTTGATGCAGGCTATGCCGCCGCATTGGGCAAGCCGCTGATCATCAATCATGGACCTGATATCGTCCATCCACTTAAAGAAGTCGATGCCGCTGCCCTAGCTGTCGCAGAGACACCAGTACAGATTGTCGAGATATTAGACTATGTGATCAACGGTAAATTGGCGGGCTATACGGACTAATATTCGTCGCGCGATTAGAAGATATAATATATCGCAAAACAAGCCGCTAAGCCCACGCCAATATTAAGCGGCAAGCCAATCCGGACAAAATCCGAAAAGCGGTAATTGCCCGCCGTATAGACCAATGTATTGGTCTGATAGCCTACCGGTGTTGCAAAGCTTGCCGAAGCCCCGAACATCACGGCAACCAGAAGGCTGCGCACGTCCACACCTGTTTGTTCGGCAATGCCAATGACCAGCGGAGTCATAATGACCGCAACGGCATTATTGGTCGCTGTTTCGGTGAGCATGGAGGTCAGCGAATAGATCACGATAATCAACCATAAGGGCGACAGCATGTTGAGCAGCGGCAGCAACGTGTCGATAATCAGCTGTACCGTACCCGCATTTTCCAATCCCTTGCCCACGGCCAGCATCGCAAAGATCAGCACCAGCACATTGCCGTCTATTGCTCCCCATGCCTCTTCACTGTCGATACATTTGGTTAGCAAAACCACGGCGACACCGAGCATTGCCAGCGCCGCAATGGGCATCACGCCCAAGGCCGCGGCAATGATGATGATCGCCAGGGTGAGTATAGCCACGGGAGCCCGCCGCCGCCGGTAGGAACGCGCCTCGGGTTCCTGCAAATGCACCAGGTCGGCATTTTCCTGCAATGTACCGATCGAAATATCATCGGTCTGGACCAACAGGCTATCGCCGTGCCGGATGCGGGCATCGGACAGCGTCGGACCGGCAATATGACGTGGCCGCGAAAGCCCCAGTACCCGAGCAGGAACGCGGGAGAGAAATGGCAGACTGGGCAGCGATTTACCAACGGACCGATGGGAAGGCCCAATCACCAGTTCGACTAGCCGGGTATGATCATCACCCAGCGGCGTGACCGGCTGCTTGACGCCAGCATAGCCCAATGAAATTCCGCCAATTTCGGCCAGCGAAAGCAATTCTTCTTGGGTCACCGCGGCAACCAATGTCTCGCCGCCTTCCAGAATATGGTCGGAAAATTCGAACCGGTCGATCTCCCGCCCGACGCGGCGGCCCATAATATCCACGCCCGAATGGGTGAACGCACTGATGCTGGAAATCTGCTTGCCGACATAATCGCTATCGTCCCTTATCCGAATATCTGTCAGATAGTAGGATTCCGGCATCTGATCGGCCAGGCTTTCACTGTCGCGTTTCGGCAGAAAAAGCGGACCCAATATCGCGATCATGACGATACCCGTCACCGCAGCAATCAGACCGACTTGGGTTATTTCAAAAAGGCCAAAGGCGGCCTGCCCATTTTGCTGCGCCACACCATCGACCAGCAAATTAGTCGAGGTACCGAGCAAAGTCAGGCTGCCGCCCAATATCGAGATATAGGAAAGCGGGATGAGCAGCTTGCTCGCTGCTATGCCGGAAACTTTGGCGATTTTGCGCATGATCGGGATCAGGATGATGACCACAGGTGTGTTGTTGACAAAGGCCGAAGAGGCGAATGTGCCGCCCAGAAACCCTCCAATCGCCATGAATGGACGGTTTTCAGCCTTGCGCGCGGCAAAGCCTGCCAGCGCCTCGATCACCCCCGTACGCACCAGCGCACCGGACAATATGAACATCGCGCCAATGGTCAGCGGTGCCGGATTAGAAAAGACCGCCAGCATATTATCACTGCTGAGCAAGCCGGTCGCGAGCATAAAGCCGGCAGCCACGACGGCCGTTACCGCTGGCGGGCGACGCTCACCAACAAAAGCGGTGAATAAGGCAATTAATATCGCCAGCCCCGCATAGGGTTTTGCGATGTCCCAATAAGTAGCCCAATCCAAATTTTGCTCCCGTTTTGTGGTGCCTGGTCATTGCCTTAACAGGAAGGCGGTGCGCTCTGCCAGCAAATAGATTGCCTATAGTGTGGTTCGAAAATGTTGCTTATTTTTGAATTGATTTATTCTGTCTCTATTGTAATTCTTTATCTAATGATCATTGCGTCTTTTCGGGGGTAAATAATGCGCATAAACTTTTTTTCGACGATATTTCTGTTTGTCTTGAATGCTGGATTGGCTCCGCTCGCATTTGCAGCGGTTGAGAAAATTCCTACCGAAATATTCGCGGCCGAAGGTGATGTCTATCGGCCGAAATTATCGCCCGACGGCTCGCAAATGGTGTATCTGCAAAACGTCGATGGGAAGTCCTATCTAACCGTCCGCTCGCTGACGGCCGGAAAATCTTTTCGCAAACAAATGCCAAAAGATACCGATCTCAATTGGTATCGCTGGGCCGGCAATGGCCAAGTTTTGTTCAGCGTTTCCAGCCTGAAACCATATCGTGGTGGACGCGGTCATTTGGGCAACGAATTTCGACAGATAGAAATGTATCTAATTGACACCAACAGCCAGAGTTCACGATTTATCGGCTTGGAAAAAGGTGCGCCGGATGGAGATAATATTCTGCATTTGGACCAAGACGGACGCTTCATTCTGCTCGAAACAAGGGAATCCATCTACAAATATCCTTCTGTATATAGGATCGACTTAGCCACCAACGAAGCCGAACAAGTGGTGAAAGATCAGCGCAAAATTTGGGATTGGTTTGCCGATAATGAAGGCGTTGTTCGGATGGGGCTAAGCTATCGGACCAACTCTACCCTTATATTCTACAGACCAAGCGCTGATCAGGCATTCGAACGCATCGACAAGGTAAAAGACAAAGACATTGTCGAAAATGGCCAGGAAACGCTTTTGGATGCATTCAGCATCGTCGCCGGTTCTAACGATGGCTATGTGCTCTCCAACGAAAAAACAGGCCGTTTTGGTTTGTATAAATTCAATCTCCTGACGCGGGAAATCGGCGAGAAAGTCTTTGACCATGAGAAGAATGACGTAACCCGGTTTTCGCTTACCGACGACGGATCTGCACTACAGGCTGCCTACTACACGGATTCTCGCGACAGAATTCAATGGTTCGATGATTATTTTGTCCAGCAGCAAAAAAGGCTCGATCGTTCTTTACCAGGGCAAGAGGTCTGGATTTCGTCTGCTTCGCGCGACAAAAGCAAAATGATCATTTTTTCAACTTCGCCTCAAGACCCGGGCAGCTATTATCTTTATGAACCAAAAGCCAAAAAGATGGACCGATTTGCTGGTGTCAATGATCGGATCGATCCGGCGTTGATGGCGGAAACAAGTTATGAGACGTACACCGCTCGCGATGGTACCCCGATTCCAGCCTATGTGACGATTCCCAAAGGCCAGAAAGCGGCGAAATTGCCTTTGGTGATTATGCCGCACGGTGGGCCTTATGGCGTGCGTGACACGTTGGATTTTAATATGGAAGTGCAGTTTCTTGCCAACCGCGGATATGCGGTCTTACAACCGAATTTCCGCGGATCTGGTAGCTATGGAGAGAGTTTCTACAAGCTGGGCGAAGGACAGATGGGTCGGTCAATGCAGGATGATTTAGATGACGGCATGGACTGGCTGGTCAAACGGGGCATTGTGGATTCCCAACGCGTTTGTATCGTGGGTTCATCCTATGGCGGATATGCTGCTCTGTGGGGTGTTACCCGCAATCCAGAGCGTTATCGCTGCGCAGCATCATTCGCGGGCGTTACGGATTTTAACAAGCAGCTGCGCTTTGACCGCCAATTTTTTAAAAGCCGTTACAGCAAGAAATGGAGAAAAACTGTCGAAGGAGAGGACAACTTCGACTTGGATGATGTTTCTCCAGTGAGGATGGTGGATCGGTTGAAACGACCCGTTCTGCTGGTCCATGGCAAGAAGGACAGTAGAGTGCCCTACAGCCAGTTTACATTATACAAGGACAAGTTGGAAAATAGCGATGCGGATGCAGTCTTTGTTACCTATGAAGAAGAAGGTCATGGTTTAAAGGACGTCGAAAATCGCAAAGATTGGCTAAATCAGCTGGAAAAGTTTCTGGACAAGCATAATCCAGCTTGAATCAGTCACCGCCTTAATAAAAATACCGCATGCTCGGCGAATAGATTCGCCATTGCCTTGCCCGTCTGTTTGTCGCCGCTGAGAAACCATTGCCCCTCTTGCTCCAAACTACCATCCCGCACCAACGCCCGAAAATCATCGATCGTGACATGGTGGATATTGGGCGTGTCATACCATGTCTGTGGCAACAGCCGTGTTACCGGCATGCGGCCGCCAAATAACAGTGACATACGCACGCGCCAATGAGCAAAATTAGGGAAGCTGACAAAGGCCTGTTTGCCGATGCGCAGCAATTCATCGATAATCACATCCGGACGATGGGTGGTCTGCAAGGTCTGACTGAGGATTGCATAGTCGAAACTGCCATCGGGATAGGCAGACAGGTCAGTATCCGCATCACCCTGCACGACCGACAACCCCTTGCTCACAGCGCTGGCAACATTGGCTGGCTCAATCTCAAGCCCGCGTGCATCAACCTGTTTTTGGTCGCGCAAGGCCGCCATCAAAGCGCCGTCTCCACAACCAATATCAAGGACGCGAGCCTTGGGACTGATATTGTCTGCGATAATCTGAAGGTCAGGACGGAGTTTGCTCATGTGTTTTCTCCTGCCTTCAAAAACCCATCGACAATCCGGTTCATCTCGGGGTTTTTGAGCAGGAAGCTGTCATGGCCGAAGGCACTCGACAGTTCCACAAAGCTTGCCGCTGCACCAGCCGCATTGAGGGCATGAACGATGGTCCTTGATTCACTCGTGGGATAAAGCCAGTCTGTATCAAAGCTGATCAGGCAAAAGCGTGTCTTCGATCCTTTGAACGCATGGGCCAAAGTGCCGCCATAGGCCTCGGCCAGATCGAAATAGTCCATCGCCCGGGTAATATAGAGATAGCTGTTCGCGTCAAAACGGTCGACAAAGCTGATCCCCTGATGCCGCAAATAGCTTTCCACTTGAAAATCAGCATCAAAACCGAAAGTTTTCGACTCCCTGTCCTGCAAGCGCCGACCGAATTTCTCAGTCAGGCCAGCTTCCGATAAATAAGTTATGTGTGCCGCCATGCGCGCGACTGCTAGCCCGGAACTGGGCGGGTCATCGTCGGCATAATAGGCGCCGCCGCGCCAGCGCGGATCGGCCATGATTGCCTGACGCCCAACTTCGTGAAACGCAATATTCTGCGCCGAGTGGCGTGCCGCAGATGCGATAACAACGGCTGATTTCACCCGCTCGGGATAGAGCGTGGTCCAGTTTATAGCTTGCATTCCACCCATCGACCCGCCGATGACGGCATGAAGGCATTCTATGCCGAGATGGTCCAACAGCAGCGCTTGCGCCCGCACCATATCTGCGATGGTCAGCACCGGAAATTCCATCCCCCAGGGTTGCTCGGTGGCTGGATTAATGGTCGCCGGGCCGGAAGAGCCCATGCAACTACCAATCACATTGACACAGATGATGAAATGCCGATCGGTATCAACAGGCTTGCCCGGACCGACCATGCGCGTCCACCAACCATCCTTGCCCGTGACCGGATGGGTCGAAGCAACATATTGATCGCCTGTTAGCGCATGGCAAATCAGGATCGCATTGCTCGCATCGGCATTGAGCGTGCCATATGTCTCATAGCCGAGCTCTACCGGCGCTAGCGCACTACCGCTATCCAAGGGCAACGGCCCCAACAAACGGACCCTTTTATCCAGCCCAAAACGCTCATCTTCACTCATAAATTCAGTGGCTAAGGGGGGATTCACCGCCGGTCAAACGATATTGCGGTTGACTGACAAGCTGTGGCAGCTAGTCCGGCAGCATATTCAGATACAAGCATTGAGAGTCTCCTATGGGAAATCAAACGCCACAGCCAAAAGACTGGATCATGGACATAGCCGCTTATGTTCCCGGCAAAGCGGGCAGTGATGATGGCAAAAAGCTGATCAAATTGTCGGCCAATGAAAATCCACTGGGCTGCAGCCCGGACGCGACCGATGCAATGAAAGCCGCCGCAGCCAGTGTGGATCGCTATCCCGATGGCGGTTCCAATAGTTTGCGCGCAGCCATTGGAGCCAAATATGGCCTGGATCCTGCGCGGATTATCTGCGGCACTGGTTCCGATGACGTGCTGCAATTGGTCGCCAATGCCTTTACCGGGCCGGACGATGAAGTCATCTATGTCCGCTATGGTTTCGCGGTCTATGAAATTGCCGCCAAGCGCTATGGCGGCACACCGGTGGTCGCCGACGACCGGGATTATGGCACGGATGTCGATGCAATAGTTGCCAAGGTCACCGACAACACCAAGCTGATCTATCTGGCAAACCCAAATAATCCGACCGGCACGTTGACCGGCGCGGCAGACGTAAAACGCCTGCATGACGCGCTGCCTAGCAACGTTCTGCTGGTGCTGGATGGTGCTTATGCCGAATATCTCGAAGCAGACGAAGATGATGGCGCGCTGGAGCTAGCCAAAACGGCATCCAATGTCCTCATCACCCGAACCTTTTCCAAAATCCACGGGCTCGCCGCTGAACGCATTGGCTGGGGCTATGCCTCCGCTGCGATAATTGATGCGATGAACCGTATCCGGCAGCCGTTTAATGTCACTACGGCAGGTCAAGAAGCAGCGCTGGCAGCATTGGCCGATGATGATTTTGTGAAAAACAGCCGTGATCATAATCGCACATGGCGCGACTGGATGACAGGCGAAATCGATGCACTCGGCAATCAGGGCCTTCGCGTCATCCCCTCCCACACCAACTTTCTGCTGGTCCTGTTTGAAGGCAAGCTTTCTGCAGAGGCAGCGAACAATGCCTTGATAGATCGTGGCTATATCGTGCGCTGGCTGCCTGGTCAGGGTCTCGTCAACGGGCTGCGTATCACCATCGGCACCGAAGAAGAAAATCGTGGCTTGATGGATGCGCTGCGCGCTATATTGGAAGCGGCTGACTGATGCTGCCTTTTGCGAATATTACGATTATCGGCCTCGGCCTGATCGGGTCCTCCATCGCCCATGGCGTCAAAGCCAATATGCCATCGGTCCGTATCACCGGCTATGACGCAGACCCGGTTGTCAGTGCACGTGTACAGGAATTGGGTTTTTGTGACGACGTTGCCGACAGCGTCGGCGCGGCCGTCATCGATACCGATCTGGTCCTGCTCTGTGTGCCAGTTGGCGCCATGGCTGCAATTGCCACGGACATGGCGGAAGACCTGCCGGAAGACGCCGTAATAAGCGACGTGGGATCATCCAAGGGCAATGTGATTGCCTCGCTGCAGACTGCCCTGCCCGGCGCACGGATTATCCCAGCCCATCCTGTTGCCGGCACCGAACATAGTGGACCGGATTCCGGTTTTGCGACTCTATTCAACGACCGCTGGTGTATATTGACGCCACCGGATGACGCACAGGAAGGCGATGTAGAGCGTGTCCGCGCCTTTTGGGAAAAGCTTGGCGCGAATATTGAGATTATGGATGCCAAACATCATGATCTGGTGCTCGCCGTAACCAGCCACTTGCCGCATCTTATCGCCTATACAATTGTTGGTACGGCGTCGGACCTAGAAGATGTCACCCGCAGCGAAGTGATCAAATATTCTGCCGGCGGTTTTCGCGACTTCACCCGTATTGCCGCTTCCGACCCCACGATGTGGCGGGATGTGTTCATGTCGAACAAGGACGCAGTGCTGGAAATGCTCCAGCGTTTCTCAGAAGACCTGACGGCATTGCAACGCGCAATCCGCTGGGACAAGGGCGACGAGCTATTCGACCTATTCACCAAAACCCGCGCCATCCGGCGGCGCATTATCGAAGAGGGCCAAGATGACGCTGCACCTGATTTTGGCCGGAGTCATGAATAGGAGCGGGACATGCTGCTGGCCGACTTGATGGAACCCGCCAATTACTAATCTGTCAAAGATCTGTCCTTTGGGCCGCAAGCTCCCTTATTGCTTTTTCTCCATTCGATGCATTTCGAGACCAACAGCCCAGCGGCGCTGAAAACCCTTCCAATGATCCGACTGTTCGGAATCAGCCATTTTTCCATTTAGCTGCTCACCAAAACCAATTGGCCACTTGCTGTCATTGGAATTCACTGTCGGCACGTCTAAATAATCTGCTTTGGATGCATCACCTTTCAAAGTCATATCCAGAAATGCCGTCACAAAATGCTGGTTTATGGCGTTTAACCGGTCGCTTCGCCACACTGGCTCTTTAAGAAACTCTGCTGTCGTGAAGTCGCCATCCGTATCTATATCAAATTCATTTCCGACAATGTTATGCCGGGCTTCACGATAGACCAACATATAGCGATCTGATCCCGTCATATTCTCGAACAGCCACTTCACGCCCTCTTCATAGTTCACCACGTCATCCTGATTTCCTGCAATGATCAGGACAGGTTTATCAATCTTACTTATGCTATCTGCGGTCCATGCTCGACTATCAGGTTGCCCGCCCCAAGGAGCGAATGTGACCAACGATTTAATCGGCAGTGGTTTTTGAGCAGCATCTTCCATCGCTGTTCTGGCCGTTTCGGGGATGTTAGACATCGGATCATTTGCAAAATCATAGAACGCGCCTGCAGAAGCAATGGCCCCATATCCGCCCATAGAATAGCCAATCAGTCCCACATTGTCGGAATCAATTTGCGCAGCATAAGCTTGCGATCCAGATTGTGCATCCTCCAATATCTGAGTGAGAATCTGGCGCTGATCCAAAGTGCGGTCCACCAGAACATTGCCAAAGGACAAGAAAAACGACGTGACGCCATCAATAGGCATATCGGCATGATTGATCGAAGCGACAATATAGCCATGCGAAGCAATCTGTTCGGCCAGATTGCTGAACTGCGTATCCCATCCACCAAAACCGTGGGACATCAGAACCAGTGGATATTTCTGATCGATAACTGTTTCAGCATCAGGTACCGCCACGCCTTGTGTGGAAATTGTGACGGGGTCTTTACCCGGTGGCCGCATGATATGTGTATATTTGGCTGTTTCACCTTCACCGGCTTTGGCAGGGTACCAAAATCGAACAGACAGTTCCCGGTTCGCATCGGTCAGGTTGCCTGAAAGCGCACCCCAAGTTGTAATTTTGGTGCGGTCTTCCAGAGCAAAGCTTTTAACGTGCACCCCGATGCTATATTGGCCAAGTCGCCCAAGTTCCGGCGTTTCGCCGGCCTGTCCAGCGTGGATTGTTGGTGAAGCAACATAGGCCACGGCTCCGCCACCAACCAGAATTGTTCCTGCAACTATCGCTGCAATTATTCTCTTCCTCATCGGACTTTCCTTTTAGCTTTTCATAACCTCGCAACAGGCATTGCAGTGCAACAAGCGCTACCAAAAAGAAGCCGCTACTAATCGTTCAGCACATTAATCGCGGCATGTACTCGGTCGCGAATATCGTCGCGGTCGAGGCCTGGTTCGATCTCGTCTTGCACCGCATAGGTGATCACGCCGCTTTTTTGCACAAACGTGTCGCGCGGTGAGACGATGCCGCTGTTTAGCGCAACGGGTACCAATGGCAGCCCCATAAGCTTATAAATACCGGCAAAACCGGTTTGTAGTTCTGGTCGCTCGCCATGATGAGCACGGCTGCCTTCGGCGAAAATGACGATCGGGCGACCTTCGGCAACCGCCTTTCTGGCTTGCTTGATAATCAGGCGCATGGCTGCGCCGCCACCATTGCGATCGATACCCAAAAGCCCATGTTTTTTGGCGATCCAGCCCCAGAGCGGAATGACAAGGAGCTCTTTCTTGGCAATTACCACCGGCTTGTCGAAAATCCGCAGCAGGTCAATCGTCTCGAACATGCTTTCATGTTTGAAGACATAAAGCAGCGGTTCGTTGCGGATTTCGCCCTTTATCTCGGCCTTGATACCGAGAATGAAACGCGCGCAGAAATAATGATAACGGCTCCAGACCTGAGCCATATAGTGGGTTCCGGATTCCGAAAATACTGCAACGATAAACGACATGATGATGATAGGCGTTGATCCGCCATAAAATAGCGGGATGAACAAGATCGACCGGATTTTTGCTAGCATTCCTAAACCCCCGCCAAAGCCGCAAGACGCCGCATCAGATATTTATTATATTCCTTGAACAAGGTACCAAGCGAAGGCGCGCTGGGAACCGCGTCGGCGATGATCTTGATATCCGTAGGCACAGCACGCTCCAGCTCCAACTTTGCACGGCGCATATGCCAATCCGATGTCACCAGCCGCAACGACGTGTCTTCGCGTCGAGCCGTCCAGCGCGCTGTTTCCAGCGCATTGGACCGCGTATCCACAGCCTGGAATCCTAAATCTATACAACAATCGAACAAATCGTCCGGACGATCATATTCAACCGCCAATTCCCGCGGTTTCACATCACGGTCTACACCTGATATCAACAAATGCCCGGATTTTTTCGCTTCCAGCATCTGCAAGGCATGTTCAATCCGCTTGGGGCCGCCGGTCAGCACGACTATCGAATCCGTGCTTACGTCATCCCCGGCAGGGCGCGGCAAATCCACAGCAAACCAGACGAAACCGATCATCCAGAAAAGCAGTAAAAAACAGAAGAAACGAAGGATCATATGATGGGACTACAGTATTTTTCTTAGCGCGCCCATGACCGTCATCCGCGCAGTCACCATGGCCAGGGTCATTCCCAATATCGGAACCGCTCCGATAATCAACCAGCTATACCAGGATAGCCCTAGCGATTGCACCAGCCCGGAGCCAAGCGCCGACAGCTGCATGCCCAACAACAGGATGATCGCCGTACCGCAGATCAACCCCAATAGCCCGCCGAGCAGCGCATCAAGCGCGATGCGCCGTTGAAACAAACGGCTAATCTGTCGGTCAGTACCCCCGAGCAGGTGAATCACGCCAATGGTTTCTTTATGCGTGTTGAGCGCCGCCCGGGCGGAAATAATCACGGCTGCCGCCGTTGCCATAGCGAGCAAGGCCACCAGACCAAAAGCAATCCATTGGAGCGATTGAACCAGCGAAATCACCGGAGCGATCAAGCCACTACTGGGTTCGACACGAGCGCCTTCGGCCAAAGGCTTGATCGCCGCTCGCAGCTGTTCCAGCTCTTTTTTGCCGGCGGGACGTATCAATTTCAAATCGATCAGCGCGGGCAGCGGAATATCGTCCAGCAAGCTATCAGCTTCGCTATTGTTTTGCATTTCAGCGGTCTGACCGAGCCATGGCGCGATCAATTCTTCAATTTCTTCGGATGGCAAGACGCGGACTTCCTCGATCAGCGCCATGCCACGCAGTCGGGCCGCTGCATCATTGGCTTGCTGCGCTTTAATATCCGGATTGGCTTGGATAATCTGAACCGTTGCACGGCTGGAAAGCTGGTCTGAAACATTTCGTCCTGCTTCGGCAAAGGCCAGGCCGGTTGCCGTCGCAAGCACCATCAGAAAGATCATGATTGCAATGACCCAAGGCATGGGCCCGGACAATCGCCCTTCGGGGATCAGGCGGCGGTCATGGCCGGGAATGACGAAAAGGCTGAGCATCAGGCCGCTACTTAGGCTCTGTCACGCGGCAAGGGCGGATTACGCAAGGAACCGGTCGGATCGGAAAGCCCGCCTTTTTCCAGTTTCATCATTTGGGCGCCCGGTACTTTGCTGAGCAGGTGAATATCATGGGTGGCGACCACGATAGTTGTGCCCAATGTGTTGAGCGCTTCAAAAAGTTGCAGCAGGCGCACGGCCATTTCCGGATCGACATTGCCGGTCGGCTCATCCGCCACCAATATTTCGGGCCGGCCAATTACCGCCCGGGCGATCGCAACCCGTTGTTGCTCTCCACCCGACAAAGTTGCTGGACGAGCCTCTGCGCGGTCACCAAGACCGACCCAATCGAGCATTTCAGCGACGGGCGTCGTGAGATCCTTTTCTTTCACGCCGGAAACCCGCAGCGGCAGGGCAATATTATCAAAAGCGGACAGATGAGGTACCAGCCGGAAGTCCTGAAACACCACGCCAATGCGCCGCCGGAACCCCGGTAGCCGTTCTCGCGACATCGTCACTGCATCTTCACCGAAAAGCCTGATCAGACCACGGCTCGGTCGCTGTGCGAGATAGAGCAGTTTGAGGAGCGACGTTTTGCCCGCACCAGAAGCGCCAGTCAGGAAGTAAAAACTGCCCGGATAAAGGGTGAAACTAAGGTCCGACAGCGTTTCCACGCCTGCCCCATAGCGCAAGCCAACATTTTCAAATTGAACAATTTCATTCATCGGGGTTTTTCAAATCATTTGGTCGGATTGGAACGCTGCATATTTCCTCGCTTCAATAGGACGTTACCTCCCCTGAAATCAACTGCTGCGTGCTGCGGAGCCGATCAAACCGGCCTTAAGACGCGGAAAAAAAGGCACTTGCCTCAAAAGCATGCAGCGCAGACTTGCAGTTTTATGGATTGCCGTGTTTAGAGGGACGTCATGATATTGAATTGCCCGGCTTGCAAGACACGTTATCTCGTGCCCGACAGTGCGATTGGCCCAACCGGCCGGTCGGTACGCTGCGCGTCATGCCGTCATAATTGGTTCCAAGAAGCTGCACCGCCACCAGAACCAGTTAAAACGCCGCCGCCAACCAAACAACCATTGCCAGGAGCAGCGCCGCTTGCTGATCCTGTCTCTGGACCGGCCGCCGAACCAGCACCGGCCAACCAATCCGGGCAGACGGAAACCGCGACCGTATCATCCGCAGCGCCCACTGCGCCGCCGACAGCGCCCGTGACACCGCCTTTTGTGTCGGAAACCAGTAGCTTTGCGCACGAACCACCATTCAAACCCCGCCGCAATCCGGCAAAACTATGGACTATAGCAGCCATAGCTTTTGCAAGTGTCGTCATCATCGGCGGCGGCTTGCTTTACGCATTTGGTCCCAAAAACTGGTTTGAAAACTATCAAATGGCCACAGTGGACGATACACCATTACTGATCGAGCTCAGCAAGAAACAGGATCGCCGGACGCTTCAAGATGGTACGGAATATTTCGCTGCCAGTGGAACGATCATCAATCCATCCGATACCGAACAATCAGTACCGCCCATGCTGGTCATCCTGCGCGATGCCAGCGGCCGAATTGTCTATAGTTGGAAAATGAAGGCACCGGCCAAATCACTTGCTCCGGGAGCAAAAGTCAATTTCAATGAAGCCAAGCTAGACGTGCCACGCTCTGCCAGTCAGCTGGAAGTTGGCTGGGCGGATGTAACGCGCGAATAGCTATTTAGCTGGACCAGCCAAATCGTTCAGCATTAGTGGAACTCGGTCACCCAGACATGCGGCTGGCCATCGAAAACTACTTCTCCACGTGTGCGGGCCATTGAAATAATAAGGCCGATTTTCCCGTTTGGTCCCTGTTTTGTTGCAGCCTTCGCTGTTGACCCGTCAAAGCGTATCGATTCTCCGCTAATGATTCGCGCCGAGGCCGTGACCTGCGCTCGCGCAACCGTTTGCGATGACTGTTGTGCGGCGACGGGAGTACCAGCCAGCATCAAGACCATCATTGTCAAAGGAAACAAGATATTGCGCATAAGCTTAAGAAAGCCCGCAAAACCGCCCGCTGGCAAGGTAAATAAAAGGTTAACGCGCCCATTTTTCGTCCTCTTCCCCTATAAAACGGACGAACCGAGTAAAACTGTATGAGAAGGGGACAATTTTTGGGTGCCGCGTCAAAGCTGTACAGCTGGCACATCCACGGCAACAATATCTGTTGCGGGCCTATCCACCCTTTGCTACAGGCACGCGCCTACCAAGGGTTTATGGCCCGGTTCGAATGACAGTGCGGTCGTGGCGGAATTGGTAGACGCGCAGCGTTGAGGTCGCTGTGGGGTTAATACCCCGTGGAAGTTCGAGTCTTCTCGACCGCACCAATATTTTCCCAATTTGCCTTTAATCTGGTCGACAACCCCATCAAACGACAAAAGGCAGCGCTAAACCGCTGAGCTGTCCATCAGTTGGACAAAAGTTTTTGCATACAACACTTTGTCCCGGAGCCATTGTAATTCATTAAGCTGAAGCGAATTACGTAAGTTATGCTTTTTGAGAATTGAGTGATTTTAAGGAACTAATATGCAAAATATTGATCTGTCTCCCGTCAATTTGGGCACTCCTGCGCAACAATTTCTTGATCGAAAAACATATCAACTGTTTGTTAGTGGCAACTGGTCAGATTGCGAAAGCGGCGAAACCTTCGAGACTCTGGATCCTGCCACGGGGGACGTGATCGGAAATTTGCAGCGAGCAGGTGCTGGGGATGTAAACAAAGCAGTTACGGCTGCGCGAACTGCGTTCGAAACGGGTTCTTGGCCCGCCATGACGCCGATGGAGCGGAGTCGTATACTCTGGAAAATTGCAGATCAAATCGACGCCCATATTGACGAGTTGGCTGAACTGGAAACTATGGACCAAGGTAAGGCACTCTATGTCGGTCGATGGGCGGAGATTCCTGGCGCTGCGGCCCAGTTTCGGTATTTCGCCGGTCTTGCGACGAAAATTGAAGGCGCAACAATTCCAACTTCCATTAACTACCAACCTGAAGGAAAAGAGGTTTTCGCTTATACTCAAAAGGAACCAGTTGGAGTCGTTGGAGCCATTGTTCCATGGAATTCACCGCTTGTTCTGACCGCAATGAAAATAGCGCCAGCGTTGGCGGCAGGTTGCACGATGGTCCTGAAACCTGCAGAAAATACATCACTGACTGCTGTCCGCTTGGTTGAGTTAATGCAGCAGGCTGGATTGCCCGATGGGGTTATGAATCTCATCACCGGCTATGGCGATGAAGCAGGCGCTGCTCTGGCGGGACACTTAGGCGTCGATAAGATCACTTTTACCGGTTCGACACAGACCGGTCGCGCGATCATGAATGCGGCGCAAGGCAATTTGAAAAAGATCACGCTGGAA
Source organism: uncultured Sphingomonadaceae bacterium (assembly GCA_947501695.1). Taxonomy (GTDB): domain Bacteria; phylum Pseudomonadota; class Alphaproteobacteria; order Sphingomonadales; family Sphingomonadaceae; genus Parasphingorhabdus. The sequence goes on along the minus strand of CANMWO010000003.1, from coordinate 572,479 downwards.
CTTGGCGGAAAATCACCGGTTATCATCTTGCCGGATGCTGATGTTGATGCAGCAATTCAGGGTGCTGCAAATGCGATATTTTTCAACGGTGGTCAGGTTTGTATCGCCGGTTCTCGTCTCTATTGTCACAGCTCTATCAAGGATAAGGTTATTGAAGGCGTGGCCGAAATTGGTCAGCAAATAAAATTGGGTCACGGCCTTAATCCCGAGACGCAAATGGGGCCTTTGGTCTCCCGAGAGCATAGTGCGAAAGTCGCAAACTACATCGCAGACGGAAAATCCAGTGGTGCGACTGTCATCACCGGTGGAGAAGCTGGTGGGCCGAACTCGAGCTTCGTCGCGCCAACGGTCATCACCGATGTGACACCTGATATGCCGATTGTACGCGAAGAAATATTTGGACCAGTTGTGGTCGTGACACCATTTGATGAGGTCGATGAGGTTGTAACGGCGGCTAATGACAGTGATTATGCTTTGGCTGCAGGTGTCTGGACCGAAGGATTATCCAACGGGATCAGGATGGCCAATCGATTGAAGGCCGGGACAGTATGGATAAATGGCCATGCCATGTATGATGCTTCGCTACCGATTGGCGGAATGAAGCAATCAGGCTGGGGCAGGGATAGCGGGCAGGCCGCTCTTGAAAGCTATCTCGAACTAAAGACTGTATGCGCAATCATCTGATCAGCTGATTGGCGATTGATCGCTACTTTTTGTACAAGAAATTCCGTAAAATGAAAAAGCGGCACATCCTAATGGGGGACGCGCCGCTTTTATCGTGACGAACGATATTACCTTTGCCTTAGAACTCTATCTTACCGGTCAGGCCAACAGAACGACGTTCTCCGAAAAACTCGCCATAGGTGTTGCCAAATGGCAGCAATACGACAAAGGCGTTGGATAGATATTTCTTGTCGAGCAGGTTGCGGGCCCAAACCCTAACGCTTACTGGACCCACTTTAACACCGGCTGCGGCATTCAAGAGGAAGCGACTTGGGATGATACCCAAGTTAGCGCTGTCAGCAAAGAAACTGCTCTGCCAACTTGCATCTGTCCGGATGAAATAGCTGTTATCATCTCCAAATTCCGCATCCCATTGGATACCAGCGGATACTTGAGTTGCTGGCGTTCTTTCAACTTCATTGCCGCCAATATTGCCGTCGGTATTACAAACGATATTGTCGCAAGGCACGGTTCCAAACGGTCCTGTCGATCCTCGGCTGAAACGACTGTCGATAGTAGAGTTGCTGTACTCGGCTTCGGTATGAGAGAAGGTTGCATCGAAGCTCAGATTGTCAGTAGCCTGAAAACGTGTCGCCAGTTCGATACCGAACACTGTTGCATCGCCCAGGTTTTGAGTAATGCTAGGTACGTTCGGGTTAAGGGGATTGGCTGGATCTTCATCTGCCGCATTGACCTGAATATCTGACCAATCTGTATAGAAGATCGATCCGTTAAGAACCAGCCGGCCGTCGACCAGTGTACTTTTTATACCAAGCTCATAGGTCCAGTTAAATTCCGGATCAAATGTTTGGCGGTCGACGGTCGATCCAGTCAAATTGAAGCCACCAGCTTTTGCGCCGCGTGCTGCAGATGCAAAGACCAATATTTCATCATTCAAATCATGTTCAGCGGTAATTCTTGGCGTGAAAAATTTGAAAGTGTCTGAACGCGTCAAGGTCCGCCGAAGATCAGCGGCAGTAATTTCGGTTTCGGAATAACGTCCTTCCAAACCAATTCTTGTCGCACCGCTACCAGAAGTCCATTGCGCTTCACCAAATATGGAAGTTACTTCTGTTGTTGTCTGGGCGTTGGTCAAAAGGATATTGAAGGGACCAGGATTGAAATTGAAGTTCGGAACAGGAGTGCCATTAAATGGTACAATGTTATTCGGATCAGTAATCGGTGCAATATTGATACTACTAAACTGATTATTATCTACGCCATCGGAATAAAATCCACCGATGACGGCGCGGATAGAACCGTTATTGTCAAAAGCTAAGCGCACTTCATGACTATCGTAATCAATGTCACCAACGGGCGTTTGCTGGAAATTACATAATGGAGCGAAACCGCCAGCAGGGCCAACCAGAGTTCCGCAGTTAATAGGATCTGGTTCGCCGCTAGTGCCGATATTAACATCACCATTAACGTTGCCGAATACATAGCCAAATGTCAGGCTGTCGGTAATCTCCGCTTCGATAGCGGCACGGAAAATCCCTGTCTGTGCTTGTGAACCGAAACTCCGCGGATCAACAATGGCCGTGTCTCCCGGCCCAGGTAGTTCGCCACAGATCAACGGACTAAAGGCTCCAAAGCGAAGCGAACCGCAATTGGTGATTCCGACCAGGCCGGTGTTAGTCGCTGAAACCGCGCTTGGATCCAAAATACCGCCAACGCTGTCAGCGATATAGCGCGATGCGCGCGCTTCGTTTTTTACATCGAAATAGTTGTAGGACGCTTCTATTTTGATGCCATCAGACAGCTGTGCCACTGCGGAAACAGACACCGAAGTGTTTTTCCAACCACCTAAGTTGCCGCGCGTGCTTGGACCAGCAATATCGGTATTGGCAAAGGGATGACTGTTTTCCCAAGACCCATCATAGGTCGAATGGTTTATCGAACCGGCAATAGCGAAATAGTCATTTACGGAGAAATTGAGAAACGCGCCAATGTCATAACGGTCATCGATACCGACTGAACCTTCAACTTCACCAGATATTTCACCGGTAATTTTTGCCTTTTTTGGAAGATAATTAATGGCACCAGCAAAAGCGTTTCTACCATAACGTGCACTTTGCGGGCCCTTAACGATTTCGATGCGTTCTAGATTTGTCGTGCCAAGGTCAACTGCCCATGAACGCGGGATATAAACACCATCAAGAAAGGTTGAAACGTTGGTTTCCAGAGCGGTAACGCGAGTTTGCGCTTGGCCACGAATAACAGGCTGAGCGAAGCCACCGGAAAAGTCTTCAAAACTGAAGCCAGGCGTAAAACGAGCGACGTCATCAAGCTCTTGGATAGCCTGTCGATCGAGGGCATCTTCATCAAAAGCGGTTATTGCGAGCGGAACATTTTGAAGATTTTCTTCGATACCACGCGCTGTAACAACGATGACATTCTCATCTGCATCGACAGAATCGTCACTTTGCGCCTTAGCTACTGATGGAATCATCGCCACCATCGCAACTGAAATTGCCAATCCACTGGTCTTGTTCAAATAGTTTGTCATTTTACACTCCCTAGCGTCGCATTTTTATGTGGAGGCAAGTGTTTGCCATGCCCCTAACGCTGTGTTTGCATAGCTGGAATCGTCAAACTGGTTGAGAGGTTGTGGAAAATACCCGACTGTTGGATAATTTTTTGTAGCTAATTTGGCAAAACCTAGCGTTGGACGTCACCCAAGTTGGTCTGGGAAATGGCTTTCGTGATTTTCACTGTACCAGTCAGCTATCTCTTCGCGCTTGGGCCACCACACACCTGTTTTCGACTGGGCATGGGCAATAAATTCGCGAAGAGCGCGTATCCGGTGCGCACGACCCGAAACATGGGGATGCAATCCGATATTCATGATGCGGGCAGTTTTTTTGCCGTCTTCATATAGTGCATCAAATTCTTCGATCAGCTGATCACGAAACTGATTTGTGGTAAGGCAATGACGCGTCACCATGGTGAAATCGTTAATGACGTTGGAATAGGGAAGGCCAACAATCGGTCCATTTTGCGTTCGGATCATGAAGGGTTGATCATCATTCATAATGTCGCAGTAGAATTTGAAACCCTGTTCAGCCAAAATCCCCGGCGTATTTAGAGTACCGCGTAATGAAGACGATAGCCATCCGACCGGGCGCTTCCCGACATGTTTCTCGTACATGTCAATAGACCGCATGATGATATCTCGCTCGGCAGCTTCATCATGCGCGAAATTTGTCAGCAATTCGCCTTGCTCGAAATTATGTGCCAAAAGTTCCCAGCCGCGATCCAAGGTAGCGGATGTCATTTCGCTACGCCGTTCAAAGGTCACCGCGTTGGTTGTACAACTCGCGCTTGTTCCCATTTCATCAAAAAGATCCAGCAGGCGCCAAATGCCAACGCGCTGTCCATATTCCCGCCAGCTAAAGTTTGGAAAATCAGGTGTGTTGCCGGGTAGAACATCGGGTAGGATTGCCGGTCCACCCGCATAGTAGGGCTTGTCGGTATCTTTGGTCAAATCCCAGGTTTCTAGATTGAAGGTAAATATGATCGCTAGCCCTTCGCCGCCGGGCCATTGAATGGGATTGCGCTTGGGCAGGGGGACGTAATCATATTCAAGCATTGTTGGTTCCTAAAATTCTTCCATTAAGCGGCCAAAGCCGGATATCTGATCGGTAACTCCATTCTGTCGCAGCGCGTTCCAATAGGTTGCGGTGTTTATCGCAATAACCGGTTTGCCGAGATACATTTCGGCGGCAGCGGCCAGCCGGATCATAGAGAGGTTTGTGCCGACCTGTACCAATGCATCGACATCGTCGCCGTCCAGTTTTCTTAATTCATCCCGTAAGGTTGATGTCGACACTTGTGCGATGGATGTCCAACTGGGACACCGCAGGCAAGTGTCCCGAACAACCTCTATTCCATGATCGGACATAAATTGCGAGACATGAGCGTTGGCGGATGGATAATAAGGCGACAGGACAATAATTTTCTTGATTCTGCCATAAGCATTAAAGGCCTCAATCAATGATTGAGAACCCGTACACAGCTTCAGTCCAGCCTCATTTTCGATATTCTCACGCCATTTTTGCGCGCCTTCCGCGCCGCCATAAAAAGTCACTGCCGACATACCCATGACCAGATAGTCGGGATTGCAGGTTAAAACCCCTCGCACCGCATCCAGTGTGTTTCGCGAAATTTCCAGAGTGCCCGCCATGAATGTTTCATCGGAAATGGCTTGCGCGTCCTCAACCACAATCCTGCTGTAATGATTGGTGACGCCGCGTACTCGCAGATCGTCAAAGTCGGGTTGAACAACGGTGTTAGTCGATGGCCCAAGCACACCAAACAATTTTCTGTGCCCCAAGGCATCGGGATTTGGACGTGGCCGAAGAGGCATCAGGCGACCAGCTTCTCTTGTTCCAGACTCTCAATCATCGACTGCCGCAATAGAAAGTTCAACCGCGCATCCGGATCGTCATGGATACGCTGCATCTCGGCCTTTCGTCGGCCATGCTCTCCGCTCTCGCCATCTGATAGATATTCCATATTTCGGATCGTTTGCGCCTGAATAAAATCATGCGTTGTTGTATGCCGTTGGCGTTGAAAAGTGCCTAGCGCTTCGTCAGCATCTGCGCTGGCGTTATAAATACGATCAAACTTCTCGCATAGATTAAACGCATCATGAATACCGCTGTTCATACCAAAACCGCCGATTGGATTGTTGAGATGTGCGGCATCCCCTATGATTGAAACCCGATCATGAACAAATTTCTTGGCTACTCTTTGATGGACTCGGTAAATAGTACGGTGTGCGGTTTCTACGGATTCACCGTCACCAAGCAACCGGTCGAAAACATCATTTTTCTTTTCGTCTGTAAGCAATTGCTCGTCCGGTTGGTCCTCTTTTGCCGGAACCAATACGCGCCAAAGCGAAGGTACTTTCAACAGCACCATCCATTCTTCAGGATCAGAAACATAGTTGACATGGCATAAATTTGGCAATTTTTCCTCTAACGGTACCTCAGTAGTAAAGCAGAGGAATTTTTCGGGATAGGTGAATCCATCAAAATCAGTATCGAGCCATTTGCGAATGATGCTGTTTGATCCATCGGCACCGATTAAATAATCAGCCCGGATTTGGACTATTTCATGCGGGGTTTCGGCATAGACATCTACACCCGTTTGGTCCTGATGGAAGCCAACTACCCGGTGGTCGAACCGAACCTGTGTGCCTTGCAAGTTTTGAACACCTTCGGAAAGCATGCGCGATAGATGATATTGTTCGCACTGAATCCGGAACGGAAATTTTGTGTGATCCGATATTTCCGACATATCAAAATCTATCACTTGGCCAGATTCGCGTTCCCGGAAATGATATTCTGGAGCTTTTAAACCTTTTTCGATCAGCTTTTTGGTAATGCCAAATTTGTCGAGCATTTCCAGAGTTGGCGGATGAAATGTTGACGCGCGAAGATCAAGAGCACAATCGGCGCCTGATTCCAGTAAAATGACATCAATTCCTTTGTTGGCCAAATAATAGGCCGCAACGCTGCCGACCGGGCCTGCGCCCGCAATTACTATCTGTGTCTTCAGATGTTGCATATTGCTTCTCCAACCATTCTTGGAATTACGCCATAGTGATACCGATGTGTTGATTGGCAAAAACTTTGCCGCACTGACCGCCCTGCGATAACGACATTGCTAAAACTATCCGTCCGGTGGATATTAGTGCGCCGGTTGCTATTTTAGTTAAACTTAGAATGTAATCGGAAGGGCAATAGTAATGGGAATTTAGATTATGGCTTTGAACAAACGCCCTCTTCGCCAAGTGACCCAACAAGACATAGATGACTATGTCCGCGACGGCGCGGTGTGCCTGCGCAGTGTTTTTGATCGTGACTGGATTGACCTTCTGGAGCCAATCGCGCGTGAGGTCATAATCGACAAAAAAGATGTTGGTCTGCTACCCACCATCCCTGGCCGATACATGGCGCGCTGTATCGAGGAATATCGCAAGTTTGTGTTTGAATCGCCACTGGCTGAAGTCGCTGGGAAAGTAATGCAGTCAAAAGAGATCCGTTTTTTCTTCGACGAATTCTTTGCCAAACCGCCTCAGTCTGACGATGCGACACTATGGCATTGCGACCGGATGGCCTTTCCAGTCAAAGGCAAGATGGTGCCATCTTTATGGATCCCGCTGACACCGATTGTAAAGGCAAATAGCCTAGAGGTCTTGGCCGGGACACATCATGATGATGTGCCCTATTGGCTGTTTAGCCCCAATGCCCGAAAGATGATCAAGCCTGATGATCGGGTACCGCATCCCGACATCGAAAGCCGTCGCGGCGAAGAAGGCTTGCGTTTTCTGACCTGGGACATGGAACCGGGCGACATGCTGGTAGTGAACCCCTGGGTGCTGCATTATTCCGCCGGTAACCCTACCGACGACTGGCGCGTCGCAGTTTCACAGCGAGTGTTTGGCGATGATATTCAGTGGGCACCTCGCCCCGATTGCCTCAATATCGCTGGGGTCAGTTTTGACGAAATGCTCGATGACGAAAGGCCGGAAGGTCCACTTTTTCCTCTTCTCTGGTCGGAAGATGGTCGCTCGGACGGTGACAGTGCTTATCCAAACGGCTTCGCTACAAGCTGGCCAAAGCGCGACATGGGGGGAGTCAATGAATATGACACGTTCAAAACGATGAAGCAGAAGGAAGACAAAGGCGAATTAAGCAACAAAGCTACCGCGCCGGTGAGCTGACGCTATGATTTTGGCTGCACAGCTTCGCCAGCGCCTAAAGCAGCGAGAAATAGTCGTTGCACCGGGCATCTATGATGCGCTTAGCGCATATCGCGCGCAGGAAGCCGGTTTTGAGGCGATCTTTGCATCCGGTTCGGCACTGGCAGCAACGCATCTTGCAAGGCCCGACATCGGCCTATTATCTGCAACCGAAACCGCCGAGATTGTGTCACGCATTACAGAGCGTATCGCGATTCCAGTTTTCGTTGATGCCGATCAAGCCTTTGGCAACAGTTATAACGTCGCACGTAGTATCAAGCTGTTCGAACGCGCCGGAGCGGCGGCTATCCAGATGGAGGATCAGCAGGAGGTGAAACCCGCAGATGCGCCGCTGTCTCGCCCGTTAATTTCAATCGATGCAATGGTGGACAAGATCAAAGCCGCCCGCGATGCATTGGAAAATCAGGATATCGTCCTCAGCGCGCGCTGCGATGCGATGACGACCGAAAATTTTGAAAGCGCAATGGAGCGCGCGCATGCTTACATCGAAGCAGGCGCCGATATGATCTTTGTGGAATCGCTGACCCAGCGCACGCTTATGGAGGAATTGGTGAAACAGCTTGGGGACCGGGTTCCACTGCTCCACAATCTCCTGCGCTCTGATGACGAGGTAACAGCAGCGCAGGCGTTGGAAGATATCGGCTACAGCGTTGCCCTGTTTCCCGGAACGGTGATGGCGGCAGTCGGGTCAGCGCTGGATAGCACGCTTACAGATTTGAGAGCCAAACCTGATGTGGAAGGACTAACCAAACAGCCCGATCGTATCGGCGCAGCAGAATATCTAAAGTAATAGAGAAAGGCTCATGATGAAGCTATTTTATTCACCGTTTCATTCGTTCATTCACAAGATATTGGTTACAGCGCATGAGTGCGGACTTTGGGATGATATAGATTTTATCGCGACCTTCCCGTTTAAAAATTTGGATGGCGAAGATCAGGGCGACGCTTACGATATCTCGGCGCTCAACCCTCTCAATAAGGTGCCAACTTTGGCAACGGACACAGGGCAGGTGATTTTCGGCAGTCAGGCGGTTTGCGAATATTTTGATGCCAATAGCAAGGCGCGAAATATGTACCCAGTTTCCGGTCAACAGCGCTGGGATGCAATCACGCGTTTGGCGCTGGGTGATACAATTTTCGAAACCACGGTGCAGATGGTAGCCGAGCAATGGCAGGAACCTGAGCAATGGAACATGCGGGTGTTTGAGTCTCTTTGGCCCAAATACATTCGCGCACTGGATCGGTTGGAAGGTCAGGCAGCTGGCTGGGATGATTTCGACGTTGGTCATGCATCACTGCTGCACGCTATCAGCTATCTTGGTTTTCGAGCAGAATTTTACGAAGCGAAAGACCCCCTTTATCCAGATTTTCGTTGGCGTGATGGTCGCCCGGCATTGTCGGACTGGTTTGATGCGGCGATTGAACGGACCTCTGTAAAAACCCATTATAATGTCGACTTCACTGGCGATACAAGCGCCGAAAGATGCCAGAAGGCGGTGCGCGATGTGCTCTCACTTCAACAGGAAAACGGACTATGATCGATTTTTACTATTGGCCCACGCCCAATGGACACAAAATTTCAATCGCGCTGGAAGAATTTGGTCTCGACTATCAAATCAAGTCGATCAACATTCTGAAAGGCGAGCAACTTGTACCAGAATTTCTCGCCATCAGTCCCAACAATCGGGTTCCCGCCATTGTTGACCATGACGGTCCCGATGGTAAGCCTCATGCGGTTTTTGAATCGGGTGCGATCTTACTCTATCTAGCGCAGAAAACCCGTCAGTTCTGGCCTGCTACCCCGGTTGAACAATCAACGGTTACCCAGTGGTTATTCTTTCAAAATGCCAGCATAGGACCGATGTTCGGGCAATGCGGTTATTTCAATGGTTATGCCAAAGAGCATGTCCAGCACGGTATTGATCGTTATTGTGGCGAGACAAAACGTCTCTATGGGGTAATCAACAAGCGGTTGGGTGAAACAGAATATCTGGCGGGGAGTGATTATTCTCTCGCTGATATGTCGACATTTCCATGGATGACGGCAAAGCAGCAAAAACTGCATGACATTGATGTTACCGGATTTCCCAATGTTCAGCGCTGGTTTACCGAAATCAGCAAGCGCCCGACTGTGCAACGTGGTCTCGCGGTGATGGCTGAAGATTTGAAAGTTGGGAATCCAACAGACGAAACATTTGATGCGATGTTTAATCAGAAATAAGGCTGACTAATCGACTAGTCCATCCAGCACCAGATTGACGATTGTGGAATCATCATAGGCCATGTTAACCTGGCCAGTGCGAACGATGGTGATTTTCTGCGAAGGGATAATATAAACTCGCTGACCGCCGAAACCGTCAAAAAAAACTACATCTTTGGCACGATAGGCCTCGCTATGTATCACACTTAGCGGGTTCTGTTTGCTGTAACGCCGTTTATCCACATGGGGCGAACCGATCCAGATATGAAGACCATAGTTCGGATTGGTGGGAGCAGCTTGGCGCATTTTCCTTAGCCACTTCGTTGACAGAATCTGCTGGCCATCGGCTTGTCCCCCGTTGCGAACAAGTTCTCCGATCCTGGCCCAATTGTGAGGATTGGTGAACAGACCAGAATAGTAATGCGGCGTGCCACCTTCGCGATCGAGCCAGAGCTTGGCCGTGTCATTACCAACGGCGCACCATAGTTTCTGCTCGAGATAGTCAGCATAGCTACCACTACCCTTGCGCTTCAAAGCCCGCTCAAGGACTATCCCAAGTATCTGGCTGTTGACGTTATTATATCGAAATTCGGCACCGGGCCGATCAAAAAGTGGGTGTTCCATTGCAACTGCATTAATATCCGCCGACAACAACAGCGCCATTGATTTGCCGTCGGGATCGGTGAAGCTGTAGAGCTGCAACCCACTTTCCATATTCAGTAGCTGCTTGATCGTGATTTTACCGCGCGGATCGTTCTTCCATTCGTCAATATATTTTTCGACAGGATCATTGAGTGAGCCGATGATTTTCTCATCAATGGCTACACCCAATATCAACGCCAGCAGCGACTTATGCATCGAAAAGCTGTCGGTTGGAGTTTTCGCGGTAACTCCATCGATATAGCTTTCGTGGATTATCTCTCCATCATGCACCACGATAAGTCCGACACCTTTTTGAGCCACCGAATAGGACTGTGCTTCAGCGAGGGCTTTGGACAATTTCTCTTTCGAAACAGTTCGGCTGGCGAGAGGTCTGGGTTCACATCTTTCACCTATAGTGGTGATTGGCTGAAAGAGATCGATATCCAATATAGTTGCGTTCCTGAATTTTGCAGCTGCCGCCTTTATATCGCGTTCTGGGACTACCGAACCTGACGGTGAAGCAGTCGTACAAGCTGTCAGCATGGCAAGTAAACTGCCTATCAAAGTCAATGTGCGTGTGATTTTCATGAGCTAGTCTTTCCTAAATTCGATATCGGTGCTGACCACCAATGGATTGGAATTTTTTTTATTTTTCAATGTCCAATCAAGAAACTGGATCGTGGCACCCAATGCATGATCGAATAGGTCCTGAATTTTGGGATCAACTAGTTTCTCGCGTCCGAAAGAGCCGCCGAAATAGTGATCAACATCTTTTCCTACCCAAAGCCAACGCGCGCCTTTCGGCGTTGCATCATAACCTGCCTTGTGCAGTCGCCAATCGTCAATGAAACCAGGCAGAATATCAGCGGTACCAGTAACTGTCAGATTGGGTACATCAATGCTGGACCAGCCCTTTGCATCAATGGTCTTGGGCAATGGGCCTGGCGGTGAATAAGCCACAAGCGCGTCAATGCCGGCTAGTTTGCGATTGGGTTTCACACCATCCGGATCGCGGGCAATGGCACCTGCTGCAAGTTGTGCGATCAGCGCACCATAGCTGTGGCCCATGACCGCCATATTCTCACGATCTATATCAATGCCTATTGATGTTAGTTGAGCAGACAATTGGGTTGGAACGTTTCCTAAATGCGCAATTTCATCATTGCGAGATTGCCATATTCGATCTGGCTTAGGCTTAGGATCAAGTGCCAGAACCTCCGCGTCTAGGTGAATGGGAGCAACTATGATGTATCCAGATGCCGCGATGGGTTTCAGCAGCTTGTGATAGCGGTCGGGGCTGCCAAAGTTTCCATGCGAGAAAATGATCAAAGGATATTTGCCGGGCTTGTCCGGATAGAAAATTTCGCTGCTATAGCTATGGCCGGCGGGCGTTTTGAGGGTGGATTTGATAACTCTGGAGACTTCGACAGAGTTCTGTGCTGTTCCCGCTAGTCGCGCATCACCGCCAACCGAGCATCCAGATAGCAACAGGAACGCAAAGAAAACAAAGGCTCTCAAAGCTGCTTCACTCTGACCCTGATATTTCGCTGACAATACTATTGATAATATTCTGCGTCGCCATATCCAACCGCTTTTGCATCGCTTCGTCAGGTTGGAAACTGTCGACCGTTTCGCGAATATCAATACCCTGATCAGCCAGCGCTTGTTCCAAAACCATTTGGCGGTCAGTTAACACGCATATCTCGCGGGTCAGGCTGAGTATTGCACGGCCTAGATTATCGACCTGTTCAGGCCGAAGCAATTCGCCTTTAGGGAAATTATAGTCGGTTGGATCGTTGTTCATTCCGGTTTGCGCCCTTTTACGACATGCGGATAGATACCAGTTGCTTCTACATCGACGAAGCCTGCCTCTGCCGCAACTTGCGCCAAGTCCAGACCGGCTGATTCCCGCCAATGTGGTTCACCACCAAATTTGGCGCCGCGATCCGCTTTCCACTCACTCAATTTGTCCAGATCAGCATAACGCGTAACATCGGACATGATCATATCACCACCGGGTTCAAGAACGCGAAACGCTTCTGCAAAGGCTTCCCTGATGGCCGCTGCAGGCATCTCATGGAGAATGATATAGGACGCAACCAGATCAAAGCTGCTATCTTCAAAGCCGGTATCTTCCGCAGCGCGCTGATACAAGTCCCAGTTCCAACCATTCGCATTGGCGGTGCGATAGGCGTGCTCAAGCATACGAGCAGAAAAATCGACGCCGGTAATTTGTGCGTCAGGATAGGTGTTCTCCAAGGCGGTCGTGAAATGGCCACTGGAGCAGCCCATATCCAATATACGAGCATAGCTATCCTTGGGCGCCATTTCCGCAATGGCCTGCCGCTGTGCAAAAATCCCGCCGGGGAAAAAACGTGCGACCATCTTCTTGTGAATGATTTCTCCATGAACATAGCCCATATGCTTATGTCCATCCCAGCCGCCAGCAGTGCGATGAAAATGAACGCCCGTCCAATAGGCAGGCGGTTCAAGTTCCGGATCAAGTGTCAGACTGGCTGAACCTTCGGAAGCGGCGTCTATGAGCGGCTGTAAATCCGGTTGGATTTCCTCAAAAGCCTCTATCGCGATTTTCCCATGTGCGCGCCCATGCCAATCGCCCATCAACCGCTGGGTTGCATAGGCGTTGGAACCGGACAATGCGCTATCGATCGCATCGTATCGCGCGTCCAGTTCATCGGGTAGGTTGTCGTCCGAAAGCTGCGCAATTTCCATGTCCTTGTTCACACGTTCCCTTACAGGAGCAGAAGCCAAGGCCATTTGAGCTAGAAAATCAACCGATGCGCGGCCGCGTTGGCGTAGTTTTGGGTTTTGATATTCGGTGGTCATTTTTTCGCTTCCTGTTCTGCGCGTTCGATTTCTTCTTCGGTCAGTTTATAGCCTGATAACAACCAAATCGCGATCAGGCCAAAAACAGCGGGTAACCAGCTAACTGAGAATAAAAGAGCAATGTCGATATTTCCGCCCTGTGGTACGTCGTAGTCAAGGCTAAGGTTAAAGCCTGCCAGTGACATTGCCGATCCGACGACCAGAACACCAATCGCTCCCGTCAGCTTTTCAACAAAGCTATAGACGGATGTGAAGGCTCCTTCGCGCCGAATACCTGTTTTGATGGAGTCGTGATTGATGATGTCTGTTAGCATTGACATGGCCATCACGACATTTCCGGTAACGGCAATACCAACAAACACCCCGCGCAAGGCAATCGCCCATGCCGGTTCACCAGCAGAGGCTAAAGACCAACTCAGAGAATAGACAATATTGATGGCAGCCGCGAAATAGTAAGCGTTCCTCTTGCCCACTTTCTTGGAAAGTTTGACGAGAATCGGTGCAAAGGCGATCGACACGGCGGTGACCACCAATCCGAAAAGCGCGAAGACATCAAAACTCTGTTCCATATATTGGACCACAAAGAAGGCAAACGCGGCAAGCGTGGTTTGCACGCCCATTAACTGCGCAAACTTAACGCCGATCAATCGGAGGAAGTTTTTATTCCCCCTGACAGCGTTAAATTCCTCAACCATTTGCGCTATACTGCTTTTCTCGGTCGTATTGCCCGATTCCGTGAACCGTGCTTTGGCAGTTGAGAAATAGGCAACAAGAGTGCTGATTAAGATCAGGATCGCGCAAACGACGCCAACTAGCGCAAAACTGCTTGGTTCGGTTTTGCCCAGTCGTTCAAGCGCCAGTTTGACACCAGCTCCAGCGACTAGGCCACCCAAAGAGATAAACACAATCCGGTAGGCGTGAATTGAAGACCGCTCATGATAGTTATCGGTCATTTCTGCTGGCATTGACATGTAGGGAATATTGTAAAGCGTATACCCAAATGCATAGATACAAAGCGCGACGAAAACGTACATCGCTGTAATCCATTGATTGTCGAAAATTGGTGTCGTGAAGATCATCGCGAAGCTGGCGGCCGCAAGGAGCGAACCCCATAGTAGAAAGGGCCTTCTGCGTCCGCGCGGTGAATTGTGTCTGTCGCTCCAAACACCAACAATCGGGTCGGTAAAAACATCGAAAATCTTTGCAAGAAAGATGATTGTTCCGGCCAGCGCTGGTTCGATTTTCAATATGCCAACGCAAAATAGGAGAATTAATCCAGAAATCCCGTTCATCAACATGGAAATGCCAAAAGCGCCTGATCCCCAACCAAGCTTTAACGAGGCCGGTAAAGTGCCACTGGCCTTTACAGTTGCCGCATCTATTGTCGTTGCCATAAACGGCTAATCCCTCTTTTGCGGGACCGGTACTGTGTCGTCCGGACCTCGCTCGATCGCATTTATAATTAAGTTCGGAATGTAACTATTATCCCATGGCTTGTCCTTGGGCGGACGCCCGCCTGTCCGCACAATGACCAAATTTTGGGAAGGCACGATATAGACCACTTGGCTGCCATTGCCATCAAACAGGAACAGCCCCTTGTCGGCATAAGGTTCGCTATGCAGCGTTTTTCCGACGTCTACGGAAGGGTTCAGAGGCCCGCGGCCCTTTACATATGGACCGGCAATCCAAACTCCCAATCCGGCATGAGGGTTTTCTTTCGTGGCCGTGCGCATCTTGGCAACATAGCCCTCGGGCAGCAGGCGTTTACCGCCGACCACGCCATCATTCAGCAGCAATATCCCAAATTGCAAATACGTGCGCGCAGGAAGCTGTACACAGCATCCCGAATGCGGTGTGCCACCTTTGCGGTTCATCCAGATCGTGCCGCCCCTTGCACCCATGGGCAAGAGCAGTTGCTCGGTCAGATAATCATGATATTTCCGCCCTGTTGCGCGTTCAATAACAGGGGCGACTAGTTCACTATTGGCATTGGCATATTCATAGCGGCTGCCAGGTTCATTCATGAGCGGATAATTTTTGATGATCTCCTCATCGTGACGCGGGTGCAGATATGCGCGGTTCATTGGATCTTCCGGTCCCTTTCCCTGCGCTTGCGGCGCTAATCCGGTTCGCATATCGAGCAAATGACGGATCAGAATTTTCGATCTTTTGGGATCACCCTTCCATTCGGTCAGGAAATCTGCCGCTGGCTGATCCAGCGACTTGATATAACCTTGCTGTATAGCCCGACCGACCATGATCGCGCTGATCGGTTTGGCCAGCGATTTTGCATTGACCAGATAGTCCGCACCCTCTTTGCTCGCCGGGCCAAGATAGGCTTCACTGGCGATTTTACCGTCATGGTAGACGATGAAGGCCGAGCTGTTGCGCACTGCTGCAAATTGCTTGCCCGCTTCCAGCGCATCAACGTCAATGCGCGTTTTGGTAGCAATTTGCAGATTGTCTTTCGCAGCTCCACCGACTTTGGCGAGCGGATCATAAGCAGGTAATCCGCCGCCTGCGATGGCTGCGTTTTGCTGCGCTTCATAGCGTTTTAGATACACCGCCTCGGCCTCGGCATTGCTAATAACGCCCGCGTCACTGGCGGTTTTTGGCCCTGGTTTTTGCGAGCAGCCGCCCAGCACCAGAGCGAACGGCACAATCAATGCGGCTATTTTACGTGAGTAGATCAACGGTCATCCCTCCATTTTCCGCTTCGGCCTTCGCCCATGCGGCGTGAGCTGCTGCCAGATCCTGCGACGATACACCAAGCGATTTGTAGCATGTTATCTCGTCATCGCTGCCCCTTGCGGGTGCATTGCCGTCAATCACATCGCCAATTTCTCCGACGATGTGGCTTTCGGTAACAATGCCGCGTTCAATCGCGCCCAATAGTTCGCCGGCGGCCGCCATCGCAGCATCGCGGTAGTCGACATAGAAACGCGATTTCAGAACGGCTTCATCATCAACCTCTGCAGTGGTTGGAATGGCGGAACCGACCAGATTTATATGTTGCCCCGCTTTCAGGTCAGCACCGGACAGAATCGGCTGCTTCGCTGATGTGGTGGTGCAGATGATATCTGCCTCTGCGACAGCGGCAGTAGCGCTATCAGCAGCTTCAGTGGTGATGTCTGTTTTGTCGACCACAGCTTTCGCAAATTCGCCAGCCCGATCTGCATCCCTGCCCCAGACAGTTATGTGATCAATGTTACGCACAGCCCGCATAGCGTGAACATGGCGCATTGCTTGCTCGCCATTGCCGATAATTGCTAACCGAGTGCTGTCTTCGCGCGCCAGTATATCAGTCGCTAACGCGCTGGCGGCTGATGTCCGAATGGCCGTTAGAGAACTCCCCTCGATCATCGCAAGCGGGATGCCTTTCTCGCTATCGAAGAGCATCACCATGCCGACATGGGTGCCCAGCGGATCTCCATGTGGGCGATCATATTTACAAACCAATTTTATACCAAAACAGGCCGGGTCACCAAGCGTTCCAGGCATGAGCGCGAGTTTGCCCGGAGCTTTCGGGACGGGCATAAACTGCCTGATCGGCAATGTGACATCACGCCGGGACGTCGCCATCATTGCATCGCGCATCACGTCAACACACGCATCAACAGGTAGTAGCCGTTCGACTTGAGATTGGGTGATGATCCGCATCAATCAGCATTCCTAGGCGGAAGAAAGCGCATCTTGTCCATGACTTCCTGCACACTGTCCGGTCGGTCAAAGGGCTCGGGCATGGGGTCACCCGGTTTTCTGTCTTTGCCAATGGCGTAGAACCAGTCTTCCAGTCCCGGAGGAAAGAACACCCAAAACATTTTCAGGTCTGTTTTACCGGTATTTTTTATCCAGTGAGTGCAATTGCGAGCGAACAATATTGTGGTGCCGGGCGTGAATTTTGTAACCTCGCCATCAATGTCGACTTCTCCGCTACCCTCATAGACGAATACCAGTTCGTGATTTTGTTTGTGGCCATGTTCTCGCACCATGCATCCTGGCGGCATCACCTGAACCCCGCTGGAAAACGTATCATACGGCATGTTATCAGGCGTTAAATTGACATCGACATACCCCCGGGATGGCATAGGCTGCCAAAGCGAGCGACCTTCATCCGGGCCGACGATGACCGATTTTCCTTTGGTGATTTCATCCGCCATACCGGCCTCCTAATCCTTCAAAAACATCAATACCCGGGCGTTATAGGGCTCCGTCGCAGCGATCGGACAGAAGTGACCACCGCGATCCAGCAAATGGATTTCCGCTCCTTCAATCAATTCGCCCATTTCCTCGGTAAAGCCCGGCGGCGTGATTTGATCATCTGCCGAACCGATGCATAATGTTGGGATTTTGATGTGATGCAACCGGCTGCGAAGGTCATGTGTGTATACGGCGTTGATCCGCGATAGCTCGACTTCCAACCCCGGGAAGGCTGCTAGTCGTTCCTCCATGAACGCTCGCGCCGAGGTCATCTGTGGCTGCAAAATGGAGCTTGGCATCGCAAGATAGGTACCCATGGTTAGATAGGCGAGTGGGCCGCAGCTGATCAATATCTCGCGCCGCGTGCGAAACAATTGTGTCAGATATTCGTCAGGTCCGGCCCAGCTGCAAGACAGAACGAGCTTCGACAGCCGCTCCGGATGATCCAGAGCAATATGCTGTCCAATTGCCCCGCCAGTGGAATGGCCGATCAAATTTATCTGTTCGATCCCCATGGCATCCATCAGCGCGAGAACATCTTCGGCCATATGCTCGGCGCCGTAAACGACCTTATCGGGGCTGCTGTCGCCGCAACCTCGATGATCAAATGTGATCACACGAAAATGTTCTGCGAAACCCTGTACCTGTTTGCTCCAGAATGCGCCGCGTCCGCCGAGGCCAGCAACCAGAAACAGATCGGGACCTTCGCCGGTAATCTCCACATGGATTTTGGCATCACCGACATCAATCTTTTGGATTTCGGTAGCGTGGGTCATAACGCCGTGAACACAGATTTGGTGTTGAGGTAGAGTTCTAAACCCTCACGCCCATTTTCGCGACCAATACCCGATTGTTTATGGCCGCCGAGCGATACATCCCAATCGGCACCCATAACTGTGTTGATACCCAATATGCCTGCCTTGATCTTGCCAGCCATCCGGTGACCGGTTGAAATGTCCCGGGTCCAAACAGCACCAGCCAGTCCATATTCTGTGTCATTTGCCAATGTGAGAGCCTCTTCCTCGGTCTTGAAGCTTTGCGTTACCAATACAGGTCCGAAAATTTCTTCTTTGACCACGGTCATATCATTATTGGTTTGATCGATAATTGTGGGTTCCAGGAAATATCCTTCATCCCCATGCCGGACACCACCTGATGCAATTTCAGCACCTTCCTTTTGGCCCTGCTCAATATAGCTTGTGACTCGCTCGAACTGCTTCTTGGAAACCAACGGCCCCATCATGCTCTCGTCATCAAGGCCGGGAGCGATTTTCAATGATTTTCCAACTTCGGCAATGCCCTGGATGACTTCATCTTTGATATCTTCGTGAACATAAAGCCGCGATGATGCTGTACAGGTCTGGCCGCTGTTGAAGAAAATACCCATCGCGGATGCAGGAACGGCCTTGTCCAGGTCGGCGTCTGGCATAATGATGTTGGGTGACTTACCGCCCAGCTCAAGGCTAACTTTCTTCAAACCTTCGGCGGCTGCGTGAGCGATGACTTTACCAGTCGCGGTTGATCCCGTGAAGGCAATCTTATCGACACAGGGGTGATTGATCAGAGCCGAGCCGACACTATGTCCATAGCCCGTGACGATGTTCAAAACACCCACAGGCAATCCTGCTTCCAGCATCAATTGGCCAAGCCGCAGAGCAGATAGAGAGGTGTCTTCGGCCGGCTTCAAGATCGCGGTGCAACCCGCAGCCAGTGCAGGACCGAGCTTCATCGCCGCCATGACTAGCGGATAATTCCAAGGCACGATCAATGCGACAACACCGACCGGTTCCTTGATTGTATAGACATGGTGGTCGCCCGGTAGGTTGATAGTATGCGTACTACCTTGGATTTTGTCGGCCCACCCGGCGTAATAACGCATTGCGCCAATAGAGGCGGCAACGTCTCCGTGCGCAAAATTAATCGGTTTGCCATTGTCCAACGTTTCCAACTGCGCCAGCTCCTCGGCATGCGCCTCCATCTTGTCAGCAATTTGATAAATTAACCGGGAACGCTCGCCTGGCTTCATCTCAGGCCATGGTCCGTTTTCAAATGCCTCGCGCGCGGCAGCAACGGCATTGTCGACATCCTCGCCGCTGGCATCGCCAATTCCCGAAATCCTTTTGCCATCGGCCGGATTGATCACATCAATCAGTGCAGCATTGCCTGCATCACGCCAGCGGTCACCAATCAGGATCTTCTGATCCTTTCCGATGAAGGATTGTGTCGCGGGGGCAAGATCGATCAATGCCACTAAAAGGACTCCGCTTCGTTATTCGATATCATATTGCGATAGGGTTTGAGTGCTAGCAAAATCAGACATAGTCCGACTGACATGGTTGCAGGCGGCGCAATTGCTAGCGACATGTTGATTGCTTCTGGCGAACCAAAGATATTGTCGGTCATCCAGGCAATGAGAAGCGGCCCGGCTGAGTAGCCGAGTAAATTGGCAACCAGCAGATACATTGCGACAACCTGCGCACGCATTCGATTGGGCGTTATGAGCGGAAACGTTGAAACGCCCGCGCCAAAGGGAACCGTGCCGAAAAATAATACCATCGCCAAAAGTAGCAAAGCTATCCAGGGCGATGCAACCAAGGGGAACGCGATCGCAACTGGTAGCGCGCAAAGAACCGCTATCAAGGGCAAGCGCAAAGTGGCATCCTTAATGCCGTTCGATAGCATCCGTTCCGCCATAAAGCCTCCGGAAACAACACCCGCAACACCTGCAAACATAACGACAGGTCCAAAATACTGTCCGACCTCCAACTGGGTCCATTCATGGACTCGAATGAAGTAGCTCGGTGCCCAGGCTCCTATCCCAAACTGCGCGGCAGCGAAGCAGGAAAATCCAATAAATAGGGGGAAAAACACAGCAGCGTTTGTTTTAACAAAGGTGAGAACCTCAAGCGCGGGTGGGGCGTCTTTTGCCGCAAGAACTACATTGCCATCCTTCCGCGCTGGTTCGCGAACAAAAAGCAGGCAGATAAAAACCGGGATACTCAACAATGCCACTGCAAAAAAGGTGAGCTGCCATGGTTGGAATGTTCCAAAGGAAAGAGTCGTTGGACCGATCGCTTCAAGCTGTGCATATAAATACCCACCGATAAGCAATGCCAAACCTGAACCGAGAAATCCTGTACCAGTGAACACGCTAATCGCGGCTGGCAGTTTTTCGTTGGGAAAATAATCACTTAACATCGAAAATCCGGCCGGAGCCAATGTCGCTTCTCCGACGCCGACCATCATCCGGGCGACAAACAGGGCGACAAAACCCATTGCCATACCGCTCCCCAAAGTTGCTGCAGTCCAGACGATCAGGCCGCCCAAGATCACATATTTGCGATTTTTTCGGTCGGCTACCCAGGCCAGCGGGATGGCCAGCGCAGCGTAGAGCAGTGCAAAAGAAAATCCCTGTAGCAGGCTGATTTGAACGTCTGTTAGGCCGAGATCAGCCTTAATGGGATCAACCAGCAGATTGATCACTTGTCGATCAATATAGCTCACAATGCTTGCGAAGGAGAGTGCCGCAACAACTAGCCAGCAACGCAAGGGCGCATAGACCTGATCATTTTCCGAAGTCGCAAGTAGCTCTCGCCCATGGTCGTCAGAAGTTATTATTGCGCTCATGGTCTCTAGCTTATGATCCGTTAGCAGTCGGCACATTACAAGAAGCGTTTTTAACCGTCAGCCGGATACAAACTTTTGTGCTATTGGAAAGCAGTCTTCGCTGGATCAACCAATTGATATGGAACCTCAATCCACCATGGATATAAGTCAGAATACAGACATGCTGGACCAGCTGGTTGCGATATGCGGGAAAGATGCGGTTCACACCGATGAAGCTGATCTGCAATACTTCTCTCAGGATCTTTTTTTTGAAGGTGATTTACCGATAGCTGTGGCGAGTCCGTCTGACACAAAAGCTGTCGTGGATATCGTGAAGCTGTGCCACATCTCTGACATTGCAATATTCATGCGCGGCGGCGGAATGTCCTATACTAATGCTTTCCAACCAATTGGTGACAAATCAGTCATGCTGGATTTCTCGAATCTGGCTAATGTACGTGAAGTTTCGGTGGAGGATGGGCATGTCACTGTCGAGGCCGGCTGCACTTGGGCGGCGCTCGACGCGGCGCTCGTGAAACATGATCGGCGGGCTCGCTTCTGGGGGCCCATGTCTGGAAATACAGCAACGGTCGGCGGATCGATGAGCCAGGGTACAGTGACATTTGGTTCGGGAACAACCGGTGCATCCGCCAATGCGGTGAAGAGTTTTGAAGTCGTCGTCGGAACCGGAGAAGTCATCAATAGCGGCTCCGATGGCACTACCAACACCGGTCCGTTCAACCGCAATTTCGGACCAGACTTGACTGGTATCTTTGCCAATGATGCGGGTGCGCTTGGCATCAAAACGTCGGTAACATTGGAGATTGAGCCCCGTCCCGCACATGTCACGGGCCTATCATTCGCCTATGATGATTTCGATGCCATGACCAAACATTTTTCAGAACTTTTCTCGCGGCGGCTGTCCTCAGAAATGATCGCAATGGATGGCGATGTGGCTCGGCAAAATGCAGGTCCTGCCAATTTGATCGAAGACGCAAAGGCGATGTGGCGGATAGGAAAAGCGGCAGGGAACCCTTTATCTGCCATTGCCCGAATGTTGCGCATTGCTTTAGGCGGGCGGCGATTTCTCCACAAAGCAAAATATACGGTGCATTTTGTCGTTGAGGGTCGCGACAAGGCCGATCTGCGAAGTCGGATCAATGCCATTCGCGGATTTGATACATCGGGTGCGGAGATCGTCAATACAGTACCACTTATGACGCGGGCAGATCCGTTTCCAGTTCTTCCAGTAACTCACCCCGATGGCCGCCGGATGTTACCGATCCACGGTCTGTTTCCTCCATCCGCATTGTCTAACTTTCACCGTGAATATGTAGATTTGAAAGCGCGTTTTGCTGACAAAATGCTGGAGGTTGAAGTTACGGTTGCCGAATTTTTTGCAGGCGTGGCCGGTATCGGGTTACTTTATGAGCCGGTGTTTTATTGGCCCGACACATTGAACGAATATCACAATCGAAAAACACCGGAATATCTGGAAGGCAGTATGTCGGAATTTCCTGACAATCCGGAAGCACGCAAATTGGTGATCGCGTTTGTCGAGGCTTTCAACGAACTGGTTCATCAGCATGGCGGCACACATTTTCAAATTGGGCGGCTCTATCCTTACATGCAGAATCGGGGGGATGGGCCGGGAGCCTTGCTCCGCGATTTAAAAAAGAGGCTAGACCCTGATAACATTATTAACCCAGGAGCATTGGGCCTGTGATCGATAAGACCCTGAATATAGCAATTGTCGGTGGTGGTATTGGCGGACTTGCAGCAGGCATTGCATTGAAGAAAGCAGGGTTTTCACCGCGTATCTATGAGCGTGCGCCGGAATTTGGAGAAGTGGGAGCGGGAATTTCCATGTCTCCCAACGCTACGTTGGGATTGGAATCACTTGGGTTTAAAGATATTTTGAACCCACTTGCTAATGAACCACTTGAACAGCGGCTCTATCATGGTGAGACCGGCGAATTGCTCAAATCATTTGATCGCCGCAATTGCCGCGAAACTTATCACGCAGCCTATTACCAATTGCACCGCGCAGACCTGTTGAACATGCTGATTAACGGTTTTGGTCTTGAAAACTGTGCGATGACTAAGTCGTTGCAAGCAATCGAAAGCCGTGAAGATGGTGTCACGCTTTCCTTCGAGGATGGGAGCACTGAAGATGTTGATGTCGCTATAGCAGCAGATGGTTTGCGATCCATCGTTCGTGATACCTTGTTCGATAGTGACCCACCTGAGTTTAGCGGCCACGTTGCCTGGCGCGCGCTGGTACCTGCCGAAAAATTAGGTCCTCAATCGATTGAACGCCTCAATATCAACCACCTCGGTACCGGCCGCAATATCGTTAGCTACCCGGTTCGCGGCACCGATTTGGTGAACATAGTTGCGCTGACAAAAGTCGACAATTGGGTCGAGGAAAGCTGGAATGCGAAGGCGCCGAAAAGCGAATTGGCGGTACATTATGAAGGCTGGGCCGACTATGTAGTGGAGTTGTTGGAGGCGATGCCAGACGACGAACTATATCGCTGGGGCTTGTTTGTTCGCAAACCTTTGGACAATTGGATTAGCGGCCGCACGGCATTGCTGGGCGATGCTGCACATCCGATGTTGCCTTACATGGGTCAGGGAGCTTCAAGTGCGATCGAAGATGGCGTGATCCTGGGGCGCGCTTTTGCCGCTGCAGATGATCCGGGTGAGGCGCTCAAAATTTATGCCGATACCCGGATTGAGCGTGCATCCTTGCTGCAATCAGAATCCAACCTTGGTGGCGAACGCCTGCAAGCAATCGATCCCTATTCTTTCAGAGATACACCGATGAAAAACGAAGATTCATTGGGTATCTTCGATTATGATCCGGCAACGGTCCCTTTGATAAAATAACTTAGGCCGGTTTGGTTGCTACCAAAGATTGCAGGAAATCGTTGGACACTGCGGGACCCGGTTCTACAGCGAAGCCTGTCGCTTCCAATATGCCCTTAAAATCGCTGGCGACAAAAGCGGGAGAATAAGGCTCACAGTTATCACGGCTGTCATTGTCGATCATGAAACGATAGCCGGCAGGCACTTGGCCTTTGTCGTTATTTGGGAACTCATAGATTGTGAATGTTCCGCCGGGGCGCAACACACGGAACATCTCGGCGACAATTTCCTTCATCTTCTTCACAGGTACTTCGTGAAATAGGATATAGGCAAACACCATGTCGAATTCATTGTCTTCAAAACCGCTGTCTTCGGCGAGCGCCTGTTTAAAATGCACGTCCTTGCCATGTCGTACAGCCCGCATATGCGCATAGCGGATCAGCGGAAGGCCAACATCCAGCCCCCAGATTTCCGCTTCAGGATGTAGATTCTTCAGCGCAGTTGTACACTGACCAATGCTGCAGCCTATATCGAGAATTTTGGTAATCTTGCCATCAGCAGGCGGCGTTGCTTTGCCGGCCATTTCGATATGCATTTCATCCTGGTCGTTAAAACCTTCGTAGAAGATTTTCGTGCCATAGTGGAAAACCAGTCCACCCAAGGGGTCATCGGTGTAACCGCCCGGCTGACAGTGGATTTCACAACGGGTATATTTCGGCGGCTCGAAGGAGGGATCATAGTGGATATTGGCGGGATGAGACGCCTCAGCGGCCTCCATATCGGCCATAACCTGATCAGAATTGCGCAGAAAACTCTGCCGTGTACCGCGCCACATCATCTCCTGTTGAGACCGAACAAAGCGCTGCCATGTTGGTGTGAAAGGCACACTGGAAAACACCTTCTTGATCTCATCAAGTGCGAGTTCCTCGCCATCTTCCGGTGTTTTTACTTCACCTTTGTCGATGGCCTTGCTCAGTGCCACCTCACCATTGGCAGACATAACAGGGAAGCCCTTTTGAATGGCGAATTTGCGAAACGAAGTCACAAATTCCAGATAGCTTTCATCCGCCAATTTTGTGGGACGGGGCAGTACGCCTATATTTCCGCGATCCATGTTCATAATTTCCTTTATACGTCGGCTTTGTCGGCGAGGTTGTGGGTCGGACGGCGCAGGAAAGAACCGAAAATACGGTTCACAAATTCGTCGCGTTCGGCCGCCCGCGCTTCGATTTCCGCGTCATCTGGCAGATGGCCTTCAATTTCTTCGCTCACATCAATGCCTTTGGCCGCCAGTATTTTTTCAAGCACAATCACCCGGTCGTGATGCGTCCAGACCGTTGCCGACAGTTCGAGCAATGCATCCAGCACATTGTCGATGACAACATTCTCAAAATAAACGCGCCCATTTCCGCCAATTTCGTCGCCTAGTTCGACTGGCACTTCAAATTTTTGCGACTCGTCATTCATGTTCTGTCACCTTAATACTGATTTTCATCCTCTTATGGCCTTCAAAGCGCTGCGTCTCAAAGCAGACGACTAATATATCCGCGCAATGGATAGGAATCATAGATAAAGTAACTTATCCCGGAAAATCGGCAAGGGAGAGTTTATGAAAACCGAATTCGATAATTATGGTGAGCTCAGCCGATTTTCTTTGGAGGACCCGGAGCAGTTCTGGGGTGAAGTTGCGGAAAAACTCGACTGGGACCGCAAATGGGATACGGTTGTCGGGCCTGGCGAAGGTCCGATTCCACGCTGGTTTGGCGGCGGCGAGTTAAACGCCTGTTACAATTGCGTCGACCGCCATGTTGAAGCCGGTTTTGGCGATGAAGTTGCGATTATTTTTGAGAGTCCGGTGACAGAAACATCTCGCCAATTAAGCTTTAGCGAATTGCAGGAAGCAACTGCGCGGCTTGGTGGAGCGATGCGGAAACGCGGTTTGGGTAAGGGTGACCGCGTCTTGATCTACATGCCAAACTCGCCGGAAGCGGTGATAGCCATGCTGGCTTGCGCTCGGATCGGCGCGATACATTCAGTTGTCTTTGGAGGCTTTGCCGCAAGAGAATTGGCGGTGCGGATCGACGACGCAACGCCGAAACTTGTGCTAGCCGCTTCCTGTGGAATTGAGGGGGCGAAGATACTGCCCTATCAGCCGATTCTGGAAGAGGCCTATGCGATTGCCAGCCATGTGGTGGATGCCACACTCTATTGGCAGCGCGATCAGGGACCGGCCGACTTGACCGCAGAGCATACGCTTGACTGGTGCAGTGAACTGGCCGCCGCGTCATTGGTTGATTGCATTCCGGTAGCCGCAACCGATCCGCTATATATTCTTTACACCTCCGGAACGACTGGCCAGCCCAAAGGCATTGTCCGCGATACTGGTGGTTATCTGGCAGCGCTCGCTTGGACGATGGAAGGGCTTTACAATTGTCCTCCCGGGGAAACTTATTGGGCTGCCAGCGACGTTGGTTGGGTCGTTGGCCATAGTTATATCGTTTATGGTCCGCTTCTCAATCGCAATACCACGGTCGTGTTTGAGGGCAAACCGATCGGCACACCGGATGCCGGAATATTCTGGCAAATTATGGCCAAACATAAGGTGCGCAGCTTCTTCACCGCCCCGACAGCTATCCGTGCAATCAAGCAGGTCGATCCGGAAGGTGCGCTTGTGGAGGGACGTGATCTATCCAGCTTACAGGCGGTTTACCTCGCTGGCGAACGCACCGATCCCAGCACTTTGAAATGGACCGAAAGACTATTGAACAAACCGGTTGTCGACCATTGGTGGCAAACCGAAACGGGTTGGGCGATTTGCGGAAATCCTTTGGGAGTCGAGCAACTACCAATCAAGGCCGGTTCCACCAGCATACCGATGCCAGGATGGCAAATTGAATGTCTGGATGAAGACGGCAATGCGGTCGCGCCAAATGAAACGGGAGCGATTGTCGCAAAACTGCCGTTGCCGCCGGGCGCAGCGCCAACATTGTGGAATGCCGAAGAACGCTATTTTGAAGCCTATCTGGAACGCTATGATGGCTATTATCTATCGGGGGATGCTGGCTTTATCGATGAAGACGGATTTGTTTTTGTGATGACCCGCATTGATGACGTTATCAACGTGGCCGGGCACCGGCTATCATCATCCGCGATTGAAGAAGTGTTGGCAACCAATGCGTCTGTGGCAGAATGCGCTGCCGTTGGTATTCACGATGACCTCAAAGGACAGGTTCCAGCCGGTTTCGTTGTCCTGAAAGCAGGAACGGAAAATAGCCAGATAGCCGAAGAACTGATAGCAGATGTGCGGCGTGAAATAGGACCGGTAGCCGCCTTCAAACGTGTTTATGTGGTCAGCAAGTTGCCGAAGACTCGATCGGGAAAGATTCTGCGTCGCAATATCCGTCAAATTGCCGACGGCGATGTACCAACAGTACCCGCTACTATCGAAGACCGGGCAGTGTTGGACGAATTTTTTCAATTGTTTGAACAAAAAGCTGAATCGGTATGAGCGGAACTGAATTGCGAGCGAAGCTGAAAGACGATCATATCATCGCGGCGCCCGGTATTTATGATCATATGAGCTTGCTCATGGCCAATGATATCGGTTTCGATGCCCACTATGCTTCCGGGTACTGGGGCATCGCGTCAGCTATGGGTGAGCCGGATGTTGGCGTCGCCGGATATAGTGATTTTCTGAGAATTTTCAGCGGTTTCACCGCTAAAAGTAAAGCCCCGGTCATTGCGGATGCCGATACCGGTTTTGGCAGTCTCGCCAATCTTGCCCATGCGGTGAAGGGCTATCAAGAGGCGGGCATCGCAGCGATGCAGATAGAGGATCAGGGCTTTCCGAAAATATGCGGACATGTTGGCAAAGCGGTCTCGGTTCCTGCTGACGAGATGGTCCGGCGCCTTCATGTTGCCACCGAAGCAAGAGGCGAAGGTGACCTGTTATTTATCGCGCGGACCGATGCCCGCCGTACCGAAGGATTGGACGCTGCCATTGCGAGACTGAATCGCTATGCCGACAATGGAGCGGATATATTATTTCTGGAAGCTCCGCAGAACACGGACGAGATTGCAAGGGCAGCTAGCGAAACTAACAAACCTCTGATGGTTAATGCTGCACATGGCGGATTTACGCCGGTACTTGCGCCCTCCGAATATCAGAAACTGGGCGCAAAGCTGGTCATTTATCCCGCCGGGGCGCCGCTCGCTGCAGCCCAAGCCGCGCGCAACTTTTACGCGGGCCTGAAAGCTGGTGACGCCAATGCCGCCGGCGTTGGCCATTTTGATTTTAATGAAATGTCGCGATTGCTGGGAATAGATGACGTAGTTGCACTGCAAGAACGGCACGGCAGTGCCTAGAGAAATTCAGGCAGCTGTATGTACGGGACAGGGTGCTCCGCCTGCCATAGAAACACTTTTTCTCGATAATCCTCTGCCCGAAGAGATGGTAATAGAGGTCAAGGCGGCGGCCATATGTCACACTGATTTGGGGATTTCTGAATGGTCTGAAACACCGCGTGTTTTCGGTCATGAAGGCGCCGGAGTGGTTGTTGCCGTAGGCGATCAGGTTACAAAATTCAAACCTGGCGACCGTGTTGTCGCTACATTTGGATATTGTGGAAAATGCCGGAATTGCTCTGACGAACATCCAGCCTATTGCTTTGACAATATCGCATTGAATATTGAAGGACAACGCGACCGGCCAGCGATGTGGCGCCCTGATGGGACTGAAATCGGCGGAGCATTTTTTCAACAGAGCAGCTTCGCCACCCATGCATTGGTGACTGAGCGAAATGCGGTGCTCATTCCCGATGATATGAATTTTGTTACCGCCGCACCGCTTGGTTGTGGAATCCAGACCGGCGCTGGGGCCATCATCAACAATTTCAAAGCCGAAGCGGGACGGCCGATTCTGGTGATCGGATGCGGAGCGGTTGGATTGGCAGCAATCATGGCTGCAAAAATTGTTGGTTGCGCGCCGATCATCGCCAGTGATTTGCAAATCGGTCGCATGGAGCTTGCCAAAAAGTTTGGCGCGCATGTTTTGCTCCCGGGGGACGCTCCTAATTTTGTTGAACAAGTGTTGAAAGCGTCTGATGGCGGTGTTTCTTATGCTCTAGATAGCGCGGGAATCCAAACGACATTTGAAGCTGCCATTTCCTGCCTCCATCCCGGAGGGAATTTAGGCGTGTTGACCCTCCCGGGCGGTTTTGAAGACCCGGTAACACATCCTGGCGGTCTGTCTTTTATGACTACGACGATGACCGGAATTATCGAGGGGGATAGCATTCCGGACGATTTTATCCCTTGGATGATGGAGCAACATAGAAACGGTCAGATGCCCTATGATGAATTGATCACGCAATTTCCCTTTGCCGATATAGCCAAGGCATTTGAAGCCCAGCGGAGCGGCGCGGCCATCAAGCCAGTTCTGACATTTGAAAGCGAAATTGCATGAGCAAAATTGAAATCATTCGGGCCGAAAGTGTTGAAACCATCATGGATATTCCAGTGGTCATCGTTGGCGGCGGTGGAACCGGTCTTTGTGCTGCACTAGCTGCGCGCGATGCTGGCACAGATGTGCTGGTCATCGAAAGAGACAGGCAACCGCTTGGCACAACATCTATGTCAACCGGATTGATACCGGCTGCGGGTAGTAAAGTCCAGATCGCGAAAGGCGTTGAAGATAGCCCAGAGGTTTTTGCCAATGACATTATCGCCAAAACCAAGGGCAAAGTCGATCAATCACTCGTCACTCGGCTGGCGCGGGAATCAGCTCACACAATCGACTGGTTGATGGAAGATCATGCTATCGAATTGAGCTTGGTTGAAGGTTTTACCTATCCCGGGCACAGTGCGCTTCGGATGCACGGTATGCCAACGCGATCTGGTAACGAGTTAATGGGCGCTCTAGCCAATGCCTGCGAAACGGCGGGCGTAGACATATTGACCGATGCGACGGTGGATCAACTTTATGTCAATGCCGAAGAGCGGGTGATCGCTATTGGCGCGACCCGACCCGGTGGTGGGCAAGACAAAATTGGCTGCGGGGCATTGATCCTCGCTTGTTGTGGTTTTGCGGGCAATCAAAAAATGGTGTCCGAGCTTATCCCTGAATTGGAACATGCGACTTTCCATGGTCATCCCGGTAACAAGGGGCATGCCATTGCTTGGGGCAAGGAACTTGGGGCGAGCATGGCAGACTTGGGCGCCTATCAGGGACACGCAGGGCTGGCAGCTGGCTATGGCATCCCGATCTTGTGGCCACTGATTGCCGAGGGCGGAATACAGATGAACAAGTCGGGGGAACGGTTCGCGAATGAAGCTGCGGGATATTCAGAGCAGGCTGTGAAGGTGTTGGCACAGGAAGGCCATGTGGCCTGGAGTATTTACGATGAAACGCGCCATCAGATCATGGAACAATTTGACGACTATCAACAGGCAAAAGCAGCGGGATGCTTGATCACTGCACAATCCCTGGATGAGCTTGCTCGAAAAACCGGCATCGATGCTGGTGGAATGACCAAAAGCGTCGAAGATAGCTGGAAATTGGTGGACAGCGGTGAAATTGACAAATTTGGCAGAAGTTTTGCTGGCAAACAGAAATTAGCCGCGCCGTTTTACGCCGTACGCGTGACCGGAGCATTGTTTCACACGCAAGGCGGCTTAGAAGTGGATGACGATGCTCGCGTCAAGAAAACAGGTGGCGGTGCATTCCCCAATCTCTATGCCGGCGGTGGCGCAGCAAGGGGTATTTCCGGACCTGGTGCGGACGGATATATTGCTGGAAATGGCCTGATGACAGCGACAACACTCGGGCGCTTGGCTGGGACACATGCCGCCGCGATGGTTATTAACAATGACTGATTTAGATCAAAACTATAAAGCAGCTGGTTTCGGAAGAAAGCTAGGGTTCGGGCAAAGCCCGGCCGTGATCCTGATCGATGTTGCCAAAGCATATATCGAACCAGATGCTCCTTTGTACGTTGGTTCAGAAGATGCATTGGAGGCAATGAGTTCGCTGGCTGCTATGACTCGCAAAGCCGGGTTGCCGTTGATTTTTACCAGAGTAGAATATGCCCGCGATGGAACCGATGGCGGGCTTTTTTATCAAAAGGTGGGAGCGTTGTCGCTATTTCAGCAAGGGGAACCACTGGGTGGTTTCGATGACCGGTTACGGCCTTAGTAGGATGACATTGTCGTTACGAAACAATATCCAAGTGCATTTTTCGGCACCAGTCTGCTTTCAACCTTGAATATGTTGCGTGTCGATTCTTGCATATTTGCAGGATTTTCAACTTCTGGTTGTGTGCGTGCCTCTGCCCTAGACGCTTTGCAACATGGCTTCCGACCAATCGTTGTGCCAGAAGCATGCGGCGACCGCGATCCCGATGTTCAAGCGGCGAACCTGTTTGACCTCGAACAGAAATATGCAGATTTGAATGACCTCACCATGGTGCAAGATTATTTCAAAAGCCTGAGCGCTTCCTAGTCCAGTTGCGTTGCCTTCATACCAAGAGCAATATTCTCCGCTGCTTTTTGCATGTTGGGCAAAAACTCGGCAACAGCCTGATCTGGTTTCAGTGCCGATGCAAAGTAAATCATCGCCAGTGAGCCCATTAGATCTCCATTGGCGTCATTGACCGGAACCGCCAGCGATGAGGTTTTCCCTGGCTCTTCGTTGTACAAATTTCTTGCCTGCATCGCGTAGCCTTCTGTCCTGATTTGATTGAGAACGACATCATCGGACAGCATCAACAATCCCATTCTTGATGCCTCGTTGTCTGTGGCTTGCCAGGCTTCGTAGATTGTTTGTCGTTCTTCGTCGGAACAATGGGCGAGATAGGCTTTGCCAGTTGCACATTCTGCGATCGGCAAAGTATAGCCGGGATAGTAATTTGTAAAAGTTAGTGATGTCATCTTGTGGGTGGAATCACGAACCATCATGCGCGTGCCTACCCTGGTAGCAAGCGAAATTGGCCAGCTCACTTCTTTACAAAGTTCTTCCAGATGCGGTCTGGCAACTGCGACCAATTGATCTTCCGTTTGAAATCCGGTTGCCAAAGTCTGGACCAAAGACGTCACACGATATCTTTTGCGGGCAGGTTCCCGTTCAATCAGTCCTTCATGCAAGAATGTCTGCACTATACGGCATGCCGTGGGATAAGGAACATTGGCGCTTTTGGAGATATTCATCATGGTTATGGGACCATCCCGGCTTACTGCCGACAGAACGGCAATCCCACGTGTTATCGCCCTGATTGGTACTCCGCGCTCCATGTTGACCCCTTTGTTTATCCGACTAGCGGACAATTAGCCCTAATATCGAAACACTATCAACCAAAATCCTGCTTCCGCTGCATTTTGTGACTCCGGGCCTAGAACGATTGTCGCCCATCCGATGCGCGCAATCGCATGGTAGCTTTCGAGATTATGGAGTAATGTCTGCTATACTGGCGCTCGCAATATCCAGAGTGCGAACAGAAGCTAATATTTCAACTGTCCTGAACGAATAGCAATGATAGGAAATGGCTATATTTTGGTACGCTTCAATGAAATGCCGATTTCCAACGACTGACAGGAAGAAATATGAGTTCCACATCCCGAGCCCACACGATTGATCGTTCCAACTTCGGAAAATTCTACATTGCTGGCAAATGGGTCGATCCATCAACCGGCCGCCTTTTGGATGTGGTCTCACCGCTCACCGAAGAGACGATATGTCAGGTTGCAGAAGCCGCTATCGAAGATGTCGATCGTGCCGTCAATGCCGCTCATCAAGCCTTTGAGAGCGGTCCCTGGCCGCGTATGACACCGCTTGAACGCGCTGAAAAACTGGAAATTTTTGCCAGTATTTTACGCAGCCGCTCGGAAGATTTTGCTACTGCCTGGATAGAAACAACGGGTGTTATACCTTCTATGGCGGCAGGTTCTTTGGAATATGCCGTTACGGCAGTAGATCGGTCGATAGAGCAGGCCGGATCCTTTCCGTTTATCGAAAGACATCCTCCTGAGAACAGCGGCAATATGCTGGTGCATGAGCCAGTTGGTGTCGTCGCCACCATCGCACCGTGGAACGCGCCTTTGGCATCCATGATGACGAAAATTGGGCCGGCATTGGTCGCGGGATGCACCGTGGTCATGAAACCTGCTCCGCAAACACCCATAGAGGCTTATCTGATTGCAGAATGCGCGAATGAAGCTGGTATCCCGGACGGGGTAATCAATTTGGTCGTCGCTGATCGCGATGCGTCTGATCATCTGGTTCGACACAATAAGGTCGACAAAGTCAGTTTCACAGGAAGCGTCGCGACAGGAAAACGGATTGCATCTGTCTGTGCCAATCGCATTGCGCGGGTAACATTGGAACTTGGCGGGAAATCTGCCGCTATCGTCCTCGATGACTATGATTTGAAAACTGCAGCGGATAGTCTGGCTGATGCGATAACGGTACTCAATGGTCAAAATTGCGCCGCGCTCACAAGAATCATTGTATCTCGTGATCGACATGATGAATTTGTAGAGCACCTGGTCTCAGCAATTGAAGCAGTTAAAATTGGCAATCCCTATGACCCGGATGTTCAACTCGGTCCGATAACAATGAAATCCCAGCTTGAGAAAATTGAAGGCTATATTGCAACGGGCGTTGCCGAAGGAGCCAAATTGGCAACCGGCGGAAAACGGCCAGCGCATTTGGTACCGGGTTTTTATTTTGAGCCGACAGTCTTTGCAAATGTAGATAATCAAATGGCGATTGCGAGGGAAGAAATCTTTGGCCCAGTACTATGTGTCATCCCAAGTGATGGTGAAGAGGATGCCATTCGAATCGCCAATGATTCCCCATTTGGTCTGGCAGGAGCGGTTTACACAAATGATAACACCAAGGCGTTTGATGTCGCACGGCATTTGCGGACAGGCACCGTTGGGCAGAACGGTATGAAGGCCAGCTTTGCGATTTCTTTTGGCGGTTTCAAGCAATCCGGCTTAGGACGAGAGGGAGGCCTACAAGGCTTGCTGCCCTATCTTGAGCCCAAGACTGTGATGCTGGATGAAGAACTGGAAAGCTGAGAGCAGACGATGTGCCCGCGTTAGCTTGCCATCAGCAAACTGCTGAAACCATATAAATTTTTTTCAAGCCTGACATTGAACCTACCAACATCGCGCATGTTAACTTTTTTGACGCTAAGTGTCTAAATTCGTTAAGGTGTTGTCTAGTATAGCGCGGGCTTTATGATAGTCGGATAGGTAGCTGTTCAACCAAATAACGAGGATTAACCCATTGGCTTTCAGAAATCGCGACAACGACAGGCGGTCGGATTTGGAAAAAGTGGGTGCCAGCGTCGGACCAGGTTTAAGGATTTGGCATTTCGGAGGGATTTTCATCAATCCGGGAGTTGTCCTGGGATCAGGCTATAGCCTGCGACAAGGCGTGACCATAGGAAACCGGGTCGAAGGTGGCGGCGTTCCGAATATTGGCAATAGCGTTGAGATAGGCGCCTATGCGCAGGTTTTGGGCGATATACGTATCGGAGACATGCAATATTGGCGCATCCGCAGTGGTGCTTTGTGATATACCTGACGGGAAGACCGCTGTCGGGAACCCGGCAAATATTATATAGCGCCGGCATCAACGAAAATTTTGAAAGCCTGCTCCATGAGTTCAAATGATCAAGTTTCTGACCGCACCAAAATAGCATATCTGGTCAATCAATATCCAACGATAAGCCACACCTTTATCAGAAACGAGATAGTTGAACTCGAAAGACAGGGGTTTGACGTTACCCGGATTTCAGTTCGCGGTTGGGATGCGGAGCTCATAGACGAAGATGATATAGCGGAACACAGCAAGACGACTTATTTATTGTTGGGCGGTGTGCTGCCGCTTGCCATTAGCTTGATCAAGATTCTTGTTACCCGTCCCTTTTCTCTCTTTTCGGCGTTCCAACTAGCTTTAAAATTGGGCCGCTCGAGTGACCGTGCGATGCTTTTCCATCTGGTCTATCTGGCCGAAGCATGCCTGTTATTCATTAAGATGCAGGAAGACAGTGTACCCCATGTTCACTGCCATTTTGGTACAAACTCTACTGATGTCGGAATGTTGTGCAGCCTGCTTGGGGAGATATCCTATAGTTTCACAATTCACGGGTCAGAAGAGTTTGACAGGGTAAAAGGTTTCAATCTCCGCGAAAAAGTAAAGCGCGCCGAATTTGTCGTAGCCATCTCCGCATTTTGCCGAAGCCAAATCTATCGGTTTGCACGCCAGCAGGATTGGGCAAAGATCAAGATCGTTCATTGCGGGCTGGGCAGTGGCTTCATCGACAGTGCCGCTTCAATACCGCCACAGGAACCCAAATTCGTATCGGTCGGCCGGTTCGCCGAACAAAAAGGTCAGATAATATTGATCCGCGCATGCAAAATCCTTGCTGACAGAGGTGTCTCATTCGAACTTACCATGGTGGGTGACGGCGAAATGCGTCCGGAGATTGAACAAGAGATAGCACAAAGTGGTTTACAGAAATCGATAGCGCTAGTTGGCTCAAAAAGCGGCGCCGAAGTTAGGGAAATTATCTCACAATCCAAGGCGTTCGTCCTTCCGAGCTTCGCAGAAGGGTTGCCCGTAGTGGTCATGGAGGCAATGTCACTCGGACGCCCGATCATCTCGACTTATATTGCTGCTATTCCGGAACTCGTGCGAGACGAAAGCGAAGGGTTCCTCGTTTTTGCTAGCGACGCAGAAGGCCTCGCAAACGCTATGGAACGGCTCTTGAAGTTGGACGACAGCGCGCTCCGGCAAATGGGTGAGAGGGCCAGAATGAGAGCCGGGAAAAGACATAACGCTGTGATCGAAGTCGCAAAGCTTAAAGAGCATTTTTCGGAAATCGAAGGTCTAACCGAATAAAGGTCATAGACCATTGTTTTATTTGGCTATTTCTAGCTGTATATCTGTCTTACCGGCGTTTCTAACCACATGAAACCTTTGCGGGTCCTTCCTTACAATTTACAGACCATATAGTGGATCCGACCCGCTGAAGCCGCATTTGGCGGATGCTACCGCCAGTACAAATCGCACCCAAAAGCGGTCATTAGAACGACAGAATGCCCCGCCAGAACTCTCTGACAGGGCCTCTGGGTAAAATCATAGTCTAAGGGTTATGCGTAGCTAGTTTTCACAATCGCTTTGCGCTGACGGTGTCGATCTGACCTCATCGCTCCGCCAATGGCACCAAAGCCAAAGATCATGAACGCCCATGTTGCTGGTTCTGGCACAGCACCAATAGATGCATTTGCTGTATAGATGACTCGTTCAAACGCATCGCTGCTATTCAGGCCGGTGTTTGAACCAGCCCGCCAACCACCATTGATATTGCCGG
Organism: uncultured Sphingomonadaceae bacterium; assembly: GCA_947501695.1. Classification (GTDB taxonomy): domain Bacteria; phylum Pseudomonadota; class Alphaproteobacteria; order Sphingomonadales; family Sphingomonadaceae; genus Parasphingorhabdus. Next base: position 536,241 of record CANMWO010000003.1, on the reverse strand, counting down.
CACGCGTATGCCAGCATAGCCGGTCGCCGCTTCCTCTATTGGTGGTGTCGCAACTATTCCTAGTTACTGATTCCCCGCCAGGTGCGAAGCCCCAGGAATAGTTGTCGGAAAAATACCATTCCGTTCCGTTTGCATTGTGCGTAACATTGCTACGGCCGGTATCAAACAACACATCAGCACGTAACGCTTGTGCAAGCACCAAAAAAGTATCACTTCCGATCTCACGGGCCGCCAACATCAAACTGTCACCGTTGTTACAACCTTTCAGTATACTGGCTACCGATTGTCCGGTCGAACCATAGGTACTCGAATAACACTCTGACCAACCACCGCCCGTAACTGTCGCAACTTCAACGTTGGTCTGCGGCCCCACCGGAATGTAGGTGGCAGCGCTTGCCGATGATGTGAATGCAGCCGTCGCGACAGCTGCCAATAGATAGATTTTCACTTTGAATTCTCCTTCATTTGGTCGAAGACGATATTCAATTTCCATGCCAATCCGATAATCTATTGTAATATAAAGATAATAAGTTTTCCATCATCTTGATTTCAAGAAAAATTCGCATATTGCGAAAATAATTTGGAGAAATCACTGCAAAATGCGAAATCAGATGGAAATATTCTCGCAAAGAACGATATTTATGCATTTCTTCGGAGATTTATTTAATTTTCGCAGTTCCTAAGCTCTTATTTTGATGAGCTTTTTCATGATCCACCACAGGCATATGCTACGAGCGGGGTGTCAGTGCATGGAGTTGCTTCGGATTGGCCTATTTGGCCTACATTCGTTCGTCCTAAGAATTATTGTAGGCAGTGAATGTAAACGAAATACAGAATTAATCTTATGGTCGACCTTATCTGCTAAATCCAGTAAATCAGCTTTTGATATGGAGACAAGCTTTACCGATGGCGAATGAAACAACTTCTCTTAGCGCCGGGATGAATGAGCAGGAGAAAATTGCTTTTCTCCAACGCCGCTTGGCTCGTTCCGAAGCTGCCCGCCAGGAAGCAGAGACTCTGCTAGAGGATAAAGCGCGACTGGTTGCGCTTAGAAGTGTCGAGCTTCAACAGCGCGAAGCAGAGCTAATCAACAAAATGGAAATAAGCTCACAGGAATTGATACGAGCCGAGAAGACCGGGCGTATCGCGACGCTCCATTGGCCTAAAAACAAAGGGCTTTCTTATTCTCCATTCTTCCGAGAAATGCTTGGCATAGAGTCTGATGGAGAGTCGATTGCAGAACGGGCATGGCGGGCCGTGCATCCTCTTGACCGCGCCCGCGTATCAAAGCTCCGGCTAGAGTTTTTGACTGCACCTCCGGGCGCCGATCATAGCTATGAATGTCGGATGGTGACTCCCTCGAGCGACACAATGTGGTTCAAGTGGAGCATGGCCAAACAAGCGAATGCAGATGGAGAGGTGATTGGCATATATGGTACCGTTCAAGACATCACAGAAACTCGAGCAATTGGTAGACGTGCAAAGGCACTGCAATTGGTTGCAGAACGGCGAATCAAGCAACTAAACAGAACCAGTGAGCAGCTTGCCAAAGCAACAGAACGTGAACGTCAAAATGCAGTTTATCTCCAAGCTGTTTTGAATAATGTACCATTAGGGGTCGCCGTTTTTGATGACGATTTGCGACTTGTCAGTTGGAACGACAAGCTGAAGGAATTGATCGGAACCAAATATGAAAACCTTTCCAAAGGTATGGAATATTCAGATTATCACGCGTTGAAGTCAGAGTTCCAGGTGCAAAATCTCGAAGCATTATCCTACATTGAAAGAGACCGGGCTGGAAACGTAAAGCCGCATAAATATCTTTTGCGTAGCAGCAACGGGGAACATATTCAGATAACTGTTGCTCCGTATAAAGGCGGTATGGTGAGGACTTATACCGATATCAGCGAATTGAAAAAGATAGAAAGCCGCTTGAGAGAACAACGGTCGCAACTAGGCGAACGCGTCGATGAATTGGAAACCCTGAGTTCTGCACTTCGCTCTTCAAAAATGGAAGCAGAGCGGGCTAATCGAGCTAAGTCGGAATTTTTAGCGATGATGAGCCACGACATCAGAACACCCATGAACGGGGTGTTGGGTATGCTATCGCTGATGGAGGAAACCGAGCTCAGTGAACCACAAAGAAAGCAGCTGCGTTTGGCCATGCAAAGTGGCGAGTTGCTGAAAATTCTGCTCGACGACATTATCGATCTGGCTCGCGCAGAGGCAGGCGCTATTTCTTTGGAACCAGCACCTACCGTGCTGGACCTGGTGGTCACTGGCGTAATGGACTTCTGGTCGGGTGCGGCCAAGGCAAAAGGCATTGAATTAGACACAGACCGTGATCCAAGTCTGCCAACTGCGCTGTTCATTGATCCGACGCGGTTTCGTCAGTTGCTCAACAATTTTGTAAGCAATGCAATAAAATACACGCCGGGTCCGAGCGGGAAAGTATCAGTTTCACTTCTGCAGAGTGAACATGACGAAAAGAGATTTTTGCGTGTTGAGGTGGCGGATAATGGTATGGGGGTGCCAGAAGACATACAATCCTCTCTATTCGCCAATTTCACTCGCTCGCCGAAAGTGGAGCGGAGTGAAATAGAAGGCGTTGGCTTGGGTCTGGCGATCTGCCGTCGATTGGTCAGTGCGATGGGCGGCGATATCGGCCTAATCAGCAAAGAAGCTCGCGGCAGCATGTTCTGGTTCGAGATACCATTGGAAGAAGCAACTGTTCCGATCGAAGTCAACACGATCAGCGCGCCGCCGTTGCTGATTAAAAACCGTGACGGAGAGAAGCCCCACATACTGATAGCGGAAGACGTGGAGGCCAATCAGTTCGTCATTGCTTCTATGCTTGATCTTTTCGGATGCACCAACGCATTAGCTGAAAATGGTCAAGTAGCGATAGATATGCTGGAAGACCATGAGTTTGACTTGGTCCTCATGGATGTATCGATGCCCGTGATGGACGGCAAAGAAGCGACGAAAGCCATCCGAAAAATGGGTTCTGTCAAGTCTAACATCCCGATCATTGGTGTTACGGCGCATGCGATGGAAACAGAACGGGAAAGTCTGCTGGCCATCGGTATGGACCAATGCTTGGCGAAGCCGATCGACAAGCATGAATTGGCAAGTGCGATAAGAAGCGCGTTGAGCAAAGCTGAAGATGATGAGCAGATTTCCCCCTCTCAGTCGGATATGCCTGCAGCTATTAATATTGATCAATTCCGCTCGGTCTTAGCCACCCTTACGCCCGACAGACGAGAGGCTTTGAAAGAAACACTGCGAAAGGATTTGGCGGTCTCGGTTTCGCATATGGAAGCTGCATATACCGATCAAAGCGATGAGCTTTTATCCGGAGTCCGTCATCGGGTTAAAGGAGTAGCACAAACTTTCGGATTTGACGGTTTATTGGATCAAGCGAACGCCGCAGATCTCTCTGATCCGAAATCCCTTGATAGGTTCAAAAACTCCGCAAACAAAACGCTGAGTGAAGTTGAGAAAGCCTGCGGCGTATAGAGCATCCTTCAATAGGCACCGCGTCCCGTTAGAACGGCCGGTACGGTGGAGACGAGAAGCGAAATATCTTTCAGCACGCTTTGATGACTAAGATATTCCTCGTCCATTTTGACCTGCTCCTCAAACGGTATTTCTGCCCGACCGGAAACTTGCCACGTGCAGGTCAGTCCCGGTTTTCCGGCGAGCCGATTCATACTTTTATTTGGTCTTTGCATGACTTCTTTGGGTAGCGCGGGGCGTGGGCCGACCAATGACATATCTCCTTTCAAGACGTTTATGAGCTGAGGTAATTCATCCATCGAAAAACGGCGAATAAGTTTGCCGATTTTGGTGATACGGGGATCATTTTTCATCTTGAAGCACACATCATCGCGATCGCTTTGCTCCATCAGCTTTTTCAATCGCTGTTCGGCATCGACTGCCATGGATCGGAATTTCCACATTTTGAAAGGCTGCCCATTCTCTCCAATTCGAACTTGTTTGAAAAAGACGGGGCCGCGATCTTCAGCGAGGATCAACAGAGAAATAGCCGCAAAGAACGGCCCAATCAAAATGAGCCCGAGCAATGTTAAAGTTAGGTCTAACACACGCTTGTTGGTTACAAATACTTTTTGGTGCAGACCTCTTGCATGCCATCCATTCACTGCGGCTTTGGCAAGAAAACTAATATTGCCCACCAAATATCTGTTGGCCAACCGCTGGGGTTCTTGCATCAATCTCCAAACCCACTCCATGCCTGCCGCTCTTACCAGTCGTGGTGCTCTTGGAATACGACCCGAATAATAGTCAAAAAGCCCACCAACACCCAGAACGACTGGGGCATTGATCCATGAGCGATGTTCGGCGATCCACTTTTCCTGCATCGGAACGCCCAAGCCAACAAAAACTAAGTCGGCATTTGATCTATTGATTTTTGCAATTGTTGCAGCTGTGTCAGCATGGTCCTCATAGCCATTGCTCACTCCCGCGATCATCAAATCGGGATATTGCTTTTTCATGTTTTTGGCGACCTGCTCGGCTACCTTTGGCTCACCACCATGCAGATATATAGATTTCCCCGCCTCTGCTGCCTTTTGGCACAGAATGGGAAACAGATCAGTTCCGTTCAAATTTTCTCCTAACGGAGCTTTCGCTAATTTTGAGGCGATAGACATGCCTGATCCATCCGGAAGAAGCGCGCTGCTTGCCTTTAGACATTCGCGGTACACGGAATCCTTTGCTGCTATATTGATACAATGTGCATTGATGAAGTTCACCGTTACTTTTTGATTGCTTCGGGCCGATTGCATGATTGCACTGGCGGCAGATTCTCGATCTGCTCGGATCAAATTGAAACCGAAAAGCTCGGAACGATCGAACTTCGTCCAACTCGAAAGAAGGGACCTTAAATCTAGCGTATTATACTCTGTTGCATTTGACTTATCCGCGAGAAGTTTCTGATGAAGCATTTTCAAAATCCTTTTTATCAAATTGATTGGAAACGGATTTTGCAGAAACTATGCCAATTAGCTTAAGTTATTAAAATCATTAGAAAATAAAATATGCAATGTAGAATTTATAGACTGAATTCGCATTTTGCAGTGATTTTTTGAAATATGTTCGCAATATGCAAATATGGAGAGTGTTCGAACCATAGATTCAATAATTATCCTTATATTACAATGTTTTATATAAATGGCACGGGACTTGAGAGGTGACTTCCATATTCGATTATGGAGATCATCATGGCCATTTGGCATCAAGCGAAAACAAGGTTGGGAAAGGACAGTATTTGGTTCCTTTCATCCCTGGCGGCTTATGGCAGTGCCGAAATGCTCGTACGCCTGATCCGAATCGTGGCTGTCGTTGTAATTGCCCGTGCCGTCACGCCGGAGTTAATGGGTATCGCGGCATTATCGCTTAGCCTGTTTGAACTGGTTCGAGTCCTCGCAAACGCCGGGATCGGTCAAAAAATCATAATGGCTTCGAAAGCAGATTTGCCGGCGACGGCGAATACGGCACATCGCCTTTTCTGGATATGGTGTGGGCTTGTTGGCCTGATCCAATTGTGCGTTGCCGGTCTGCTTCATTTCATATTCGGGCAAACCGACGCCGCATTCATGCTCGCTGTTCTATCTGCCGTATTTCTTTTTATGCCGGGCGGTCTGGTTCAGGTGTTTCTGCTAATGAGAGACGGGCAAATGGCGGTCACGGCAAAAATAGGCGCCGTGCAGACAATTGCAGATCATCTTCTTACCATGGTTCTTGTTGTTCTTTGGCCCTCGGCCTGGGCAATTGTATTACCCAAGCTGCTCACGGCTCCGATTTGGTTGATTGCTGTCCGCAAGGCCAAAAAGTGGAAATATAACGCGGCAGAAGGAAAGATTCCGGCACACCGCTTTGTAAACTTCTCCTTGAGTGTACTTGGAAGTGAGATGCTAACGGCCGTCCGGATGCAGGCCGACAAATTGATTATCGGTTCGCTATTGGGGGTGAAGGCACTCGGCATCTATTACTTCGCCTTCAATGCTGGCCTCGGCATCACGACATCTATCGTAACAGCATTTTCAACCATTTTGTTTCCCCATCTGTGCGGTGTCAAAAACGGGATGCTGCGTTTGCAACGCTATCGCAGTTCATTTCTATTGGGCGCAGCTATCTTCTTGCCATTGACGCTTGCTCAAGCATTGTTCGCACCAATTTATGTGCCTTTCGTTTTTGGGCAACAATGGAGCGAGGCGGCACCTTTGGTGAGCCTGTTGTCACTCGCCGCCATCCCGATTTTCTGCGCTGCGGCGAACACAACTTGGTTGCGAGCAGCGGGTCGTACCTCGGCGGACCTTGCGATAGTCGCGTTGGCAACCGGAACGACGCTCGTCTGCTTAGCGCTAGGAGCAAGGATCAGTCTCAATGCTGCAGCCATAGGATATGGGCTCGGTCTGGCCATCACCTTCATTCCGATATCCATCGCCTTCTACCGGAAGGCTCATCAGCAAATGCCCATAAATTTTTCGTCGAAGAAGGAGACACTCATATGACCAATTTAAAATTCTCAGTTATCATTCCCGTATTCAACGCGGCTTCGACCTTGGAATCAACGATCGCCAGTGTGCTGCAACAAACTGAAAAAAGTTTTGAACTCATTATCGTCGATGATGGTTCGACCGATAACAGCTTGCGGAAGGCGCTGGCAATGGCGTCAAAAGACACTCGTATAAAAGTGAAGTCGCAACAAAATATGGGCGTTGCTGCTGCGCGGAACTTCGGCCTCACTTGCGCCCATGGCAAACTCATCGCATTTTTGGATGCTGATGACCTTTGGCTTCCCAACAAACTTGCGCGGCATTGGTCTTGGCATCGCAGTTTCCCTGACATTGCGATCAGTTTTGCCCAAGTCGAATTTATATCAAATTTCCCTGAGGCATCGCGAGCCGTTTCTACCGTGCCGCCGATGAACCTTAGTGTCGCAGAGCTTGTTGCCGAAAATCCAACATGCACGTCGTCCAACATTGTCCTTCGTAGCGATTGCCTGGAGAAAATTGGTCTATTTCGCGAAGGGATGTCTTATGCCGAAGATCAGGAATGGCTGGTTCGTGCATGCGCCAAAGGCCTTAATATTCGCGGTATCAACTGCCATCTGGTGGACTATCGAATGAGCGGTGATGGCCTATCGGCCAATCTAGAGAAAATGTATGCTGGCTGGCGATTGCTTGCTTCCTCCTACGAAACCCATTTCGACCGGTCCGCTGCAGAAGCACAATATTGCCGTTACCTAGCGCGACGAGCGTTGAGAACCGGTGCGAGAGCCAATACTGCTCTAGGTTTCTCTCTGCGAGGCCTACGCCTCAATATCCGCGCCTTTTTCTCCGGCAGAAACCGCGGATTGGCGACGTTGACCGGTGCAATTGCTGCGCAGTTTCTCCCGCGTGAAACGCGCATCCGCATCTTCGCATAAACAAACAATAGTCTTAAAAGGATATGAAAATGACACAACCTTTCGTCTCGATCATAATGCCGGTTTACAATGTTGAACGCTACGTTCGTGAAGCCATCCAGTCAGTTCTCGATCAAACTTATGAAAATTTTGAACTCATCATTGTTGACGATGGTGGAACAGATGCCAGCATTGATATCTGCTCCGAATTTACCGACCCGAGGATCAGGATTGTGCATCAAGCCAATCGCGGATTATCGGGCGCGCGCAATCGTGGCATCGGACTAGCAAAAGGATCTCTTATTGCGTTTCTCGACAGCGATGATCGTTGGCTGCCGAGTAAACTCATGCTGCACACTATTCACCTGACCTGCAATTACCATGTGGACGTAAGCTTCTCTGGTTCGCGCTTGATTGATGAGGATGGAAATCGCCTGCGGGTTGCCATGCGACCAAAGCTCGGAAAAATTTCCGCATCAGACATTGTTGCTCGCAATCCGGTCGGCAATGGATCGGCACCAGTAATTCGCAAGTCAGCGCTAGACAAGATCGCCTTCCAGCATCCCAGATTCCCGGAGCGTACATGCTATTTCGATGAGGATTTCAAGCAATCTGAAGATATTGAATGCTGGTTGAGGTTAGCCTTGTCGGCTTCCGCAAATTTTGAAGGAATAGGTGGTTTGCTGACGGAATATCGAATTGTATCCGGCGCTTTGTCTTCCAACGTCGTGCGGCAATTTGAAAGTTGGGAACGAGCTATCGATAAAACAGCTCTTTATGCGCCCGATTTTATCAAAAAGAACAAGGCAAGGGCAAAAGCTTATCAGCTCCGTTATCTCGCACGCAGAGCTGCGAGCATGGGGGATGGGCCGTTCGCGCTCTCCCTTTCGCTTCAGGCCTTGGTCACGTTTCCAAAAATGATACTTGAGGAGCCTCGGAAAACTATCATCACCAATCTGGCTTGTTTGGCCGCACGCATCATGAAGCCGGCACAGTTTGCTGCATTTGCCGGTTCGTGGACTGGGCAAAGGAAAGCAATATGAAAAGGACTCAAATCACCCATTTGCTTGATGACTTTGCGCTTGGCGGCGTGACGAAAAACCTTGAGCTTTTTCAAAACCCAAATCTCACCGCTCGATATGAATCGACCATTGTCGAGGTTGACCCAAAATGGTCTATCGCACCTAAATTGAACACCGACATTATTCTCGTCCATTTTCCACCGAGTTGGAAAGTTCTCGCATTTCTTGTTTCTTTGCGAAGCCGGAATCCCGATATTAAAATAGTGTGGATGGAACATAGTTATAATCGCGAATGGGAAGCCTTGCACGTCCCTGTTAAATCTCGTTTTCGCGCTATGCTGCGATGCGCGGTCGCTTTATTTGACAAAGTGATCTGTGTTTCCAACGCGCAAGCAAAATGGCTCAGTGAAGTTACGCAGGTCAATGAGAGTGCCTTTCATGTGATTAATCCATGGAGCAATTTCACGGGGTTGGAACAGATTGCCTTGCCTCGCTTTTCCGCAAACAGGTCGCTCACAATAGGTGCTTATGGCCGGTTTACGAAAGCCAAAGGATTTGCGGAGCTAATCGAGGCGGTGAAACGCACTGATAATGCAAGCAATATATATCTTCATATTGGTGGCTATGGGGAACAGGAAGAAACGCTCCGCGCACTCGCTCATGGTTGCCCAAATATTCGATTCTTCGGAGAAATAGAATCCCTACCTTATTTTTTAAGCCGCTGCGATGTCGTGGCCGTGCCGTCGCATTTTGAAAGCTTTGGCTTAGTTGCAGCAGAGGCAAAGATGGCTGGACGTCCGATTATTGTTGCACCAGTTGGTGGTCTGCCGGAACAGGCCCTCAATTCTGGCGTTGTCGTTGATTGCAGAGATCAGAATAGTCTGGTTTCGGTGCTCAACGACCTTCGGCGGCTGCCGCTAACCGAAATGTCTCATTCGGCTCGGCAACAGGCCATGACTTTTGAGGATCAGCGGTTATCGGACTGGCTCAATTTTTTGCATCAGACACCAGTTGGAGCCGTCACGCGGCTTCCGAAACATCTGTCAGTCTAGGGCGCAGGCCATTTCCTATCAAGATGAGCGCCGGCCAATATAGATAGGCCAATATCTCTAGATTTTCTCCAAAGCTGTAAAGAAAAAGCAACAACAGCAAGGACAGGCCGACACGGGCTTCGGGGTATCGATATGCTCTTTTTGCGAGTAAGAACAAACTCACCATCATCGGAATTGCCAAGGCCAACAGACCAATAATTCCTTTTACAAACAGCAATCCATACCAGCTATGATGACTGCCAATGACCATATATTCTACTAAGTGGGGACCTTTTTCGACAATACCGTGACCAAACCAGGGGGCCTCCTCCTGCCAACGGTCAACGGCGATGCGACCTAAGGTCGCTCGAACCCGAGTAGAATCTGCGCGCGCGCCTTCGAAATTTGATCGCACTTCTCCGGCAGTCTGAACAATATTGACAGAGAAGAAACCGATAAAAAGTAGAACCGGTGCCGCCAGAAACCAGATGACGGGTTTATTCATCCGCGAGATTGCAAAGGCCATTGGCCAAATGACGGCAATTGCGACCAGCGCCAATCGCGACTGGCTGAGCAGCGCCACTATTAAACCGGCGCTAATTCCTATGACCTTCCATTTCAGGTCTTGTTCTTCAATAGCACAAATTATGTAAACCAATGCGACCATGCCAGCGGCAGGTGACCATGGTGCAAAGAATTGCCAGCGTGGAATGCCAGCACCGGGTTCTAACGTGTAAAGCGTGGTTGCAAAATACTCCGGTCCAGGACCGCCTACGATTTTCAAAGGAGAGACATAGAGTGTCTCCGGTAGGCCGACAAACGGTGCTATCAGAAAGATCGGCAACAGAACCAATGTTTGTGCACCAAGTTTGCATATCGCACGATATATCACAGCCGGGCGCACATCGAGGGCAGCGCCCGCTATAATGAATATGGCGAGCAGCGCCCATCCTTTGGCCCATCCAATCGACGATTTAATTGTAGCGCCAAGACCAAGGTCAAAGTTAATATGACCGACCCACAATGTGACCAGCAACAAAGCCATACCGGCAATCCAGGCCCATACGCCCAATCCAGCTTTATGTGGTTTCTGATGTTCGGGTAAGCCGGGAGCCAGATAATACCGCCAGGCAACATGAAGTGCGAGTATCCAGGCGATAACCGGTCCGGCAATATATAGACCCCCGATCAACCACAAAGCCCATGTGCTCAATAGGGAGTAATATATCAGGCGTTCGGCAAAACTTTGCGGATGATTAACTGTCTGAACCACAATAACCCAAATCCGATCAATAGCACCAAGGACGACCCTAATGCTCCAGCTATAGCGACAATAGTGGACGGCGACGAGCGTTCTTCTGGCAAGCTCGGCTCTTCCAGTGTTTGAACCAGAGGATAAGAAGCGAACGGATCTGCCTTGTTGGTATCAATTCTCGCAAGAGCTGAGGAGAAAACGGCTTCTGAGACGCGCAGGTCCCTTTGTAGATCCGCCAATTGTGACGCCTGGTTGACCAGCTTTGGTGCCTTGGCTGTTTGCTCTGATATTTGCGCACGAATGTCTGCCAGTCCGGCGCTGGCACCGAGACGTTCTGAATCACGAGCAACCATGGCGCCAACTAGTGCACCGCGTTCGCTGGACATTGATAGATCGGCAAAACCCATCAGAACTTCTCCGCTGAGGCCAGTTAGTTTGCTGCCGCGGGCAAGCATTTGGGTTTTTAGCTGCTCATTCTCGGCATCGATCTGCTGTACCTGACTGTGATTAGGGCCAAGCGTAGCCTTTTTCTCCGAAGCGGAAGTATTCACAGTTGCATAGCGGGCGAGCAAAGATTGAAAAACCGGATCAGCCTTTAGGGTGAACGCTTTGTTTGCGGTGGCGACCGATATGTTGAGCGCGCTGGCAATTCGGGACGCTGTGGCCGATGCGCGCTTGGTATCGGTTCGGGCCTGCCGCTCGCGATCCTGGAGTGAATCGAGTGCAGATATCCGGTTGTTAAACTGCTCCAATGACACAAGACCGGTTTCGCCTTGAAAGGCCAACAACTTTTGTTGCGCTTCACGGACCTTGGTTTCAAGTTGAACCAAACGCTTGCTTTCGGCTTCTTCGCGCTTTTCGCCTTCATCTTGGCGTAGCTGGTCCAATCCATCCAGAAATGCTGCACGCAACGATTGCGCTTTTTTCTGTGCTTGAGAAGGCGAGTCAGCCGTTATACTGACTTCTATCAAATTAGTTTGATCGATCAGCTTCACATGGGGAGCTGACATCTTTTCATTTTCGTCGCCGGCTAATTTGCCTGCTCTTGCCAGAGTGACATCGGCCATCAGCAATCGTTTGTAATTCTCAGTTGGACTGATCGATGAAGAACTAAACGCTGAATTGGTTGCCGTTGTCGCTTGTCCAATCGATTCTAGATTAAGGCTGCTCCCGACACCCGAACCAGGTAAAATCAGTGTGAAAGAGCTATCATAACGATTGGGCATGAGAACGAGAAATGCTAAAGTGATCAGCCATATCAGACCTAGAATGGCTGACAATAACGCGAGGTATCGGGTATACCGCCCCTCGGTATGCAATCCGTCTCGAACGAGATCCCAAAAGCGTTCAACACGCCTTTTCTTTGATATTGGACTATGGATCATTTGCCGATATTCCCAAAGATAAGGGCCGGCGTAGCCGTATCGGTAACAAGGCTCAGAGCATCGCGAAAGTTCATGAAGGCACTGTCATAGCAAGCGAGGGAGTCATTTGGCATTAAGTAAGGATTATAGGCATCGCGATCCGCGCTGCGAACAAGCCGTTCAACTTTGCGTTCGGTCACAATACTTTGACCATTGATCGGATTACGCGAAATCAAGATAACCTTGCGGCCAGCATTCATCGCAGAACCGCCAACGCAATTCAGCGCAATCGCACCCTGCAAAAGACGTGTTCCATAAGGCAGGCTGGTGGTTTTCTCGCCGATGGCTGCGCCGGCGTTATTGTTAGCTGACCGTGCCAGATTAGACATGAACACGCGAATGCCTGGAGCGGTGATGGCGCTAGGGCGAACCAGCAAAGGATCAAAACATTTCTTTGATGGAACAATAAGACGATCCAGCGCAACTACAGGGCGATTACTATGATCGGAGCCGTCGAAATTACCCGTCAAATTTAACTGCGTCCACTTGCCTCCTCGAATCAAATACACAGTATCGACGGCGGCATCGGGACGAACCCCACCCGCCACCTGTAGCGCCGTCGATACTGTGCGACCTGGATTGGTATCCCCGCTGGTCAGCCCTTCTTTTTGGCCTACCCGGTCTTCGGTGCGGCGGTCCCCAACGCGCACCGAACCAGGTTGAAATACCGCTCCAGATATTGAAATTGCGACACCCGAATTTTCGATCAAACGAACATCAACATTGCTGCCTATGTCCCTTACAAATCCCGCGGATAACAAATGCGATCTGATCGCACGTTCTGCTGCCAGAACATTGTTTCCCGCTATCGCAATCGGGGGGATTTGGGGTAGTTGAATGGAACCATTTTCCGTCAGAACATAAATTCCTGTTAGAACGTCGACATCCCCAGCAACAGTTACTCTAACCCGATCTCCGGGAGACAATATATTACTTCCACCGGGCAAATCGTTCGGTTCGACAAAATTACTGGCTTCAAGAAATTTTGGGCGACTAGGTTGAATGCAAGAAAAATTGTGCCCTTGATCGCTTGAGTCTGCCGTGCGCTGACGCTGTTGATTCATCCACCGACTGTCGGACAAATTGCTTGGCGCAGGACCTGCCGCGCAAGCGCTCAGCAGCGAAACTACGGATAGCGATGTGATAAGGCGGGTAAACAAATTCATCTTCAAAATCCTGACAATGGGTTTCCCCCAACTTCGCAAATCATATGCCAGAATTAATATATTCTATTATATCAGTGGGTTACAATAATTCATCCAATAAATAATTGTCATTAATTGCAAAATGCAAACGGAATATTAGCAAAATGCAACTATCGAGAGCTATGGTAGCTGCTATCAAAAAGAGGATATTTCTATGAAAGGCGTGATTTTTACAGAATTGGTTCGGTTTATGGAGGAGACCGTCTCGCCCGAATTCGCAGACAAAGTATTGGTCAATGCGGATCTACCCAATAATGGTGCATTTACGAGCGTAGGGAATTATCCCACCGCCCATGCCGCCAAGATGATCGAGGCAGCAGTCGAACTCAGCGGGATTGACGCTTCTGAACTTAGCCGGCAATTTGGGCGAACACTATTCTCACGCTTCATCATATTATTTCCCGAGATTCTGTCACGCTACAAGAATGCGTCGGAGTTATTGGACAATGTCGGACCACATATTCACACCGAAGTATGCACGCTATATCCAGATGCTCAACCGCCGCAGGTCAGCACCGAAAAAAAAGGTGACAGATTGATCGTGCGCTATTCGTCCCATCGACCAATGGCGGCAATTGCTTTTGGTTTAATTGAACAATGCTTGATCCACTATGGCGACAATCGCGAGGTGAGCTGGGAACGGGACGCCCCCGCTTTCAGCGCATCGTTCATTATTGCACCGCCGAGTGCGGCGGCAGCATAATGTCCAAATCCGTTCATCATGCGCTGGTTGTGGAAGATATGGCCAGTCTTGCGTTCAACTATTCTGAGCAGCTTAAGAATGAGGGTTTTGAAGTAGATATTGCAGATGACGGCGCAACGGCCTTGCAATTGCTGCAATCTGCCAAAAAGCCCTATTCTATTATCCTTCTCGATCTTCAATTGCCTGACATTGATGGTCTGGACCTTTTACAACAGAATAGTGCTTATCTACAAAATAGTTCTGTGATTGTGGTAACGGCCGATGGATCTATCAATCGTGCGATCAAAGCGATGCAGGCTGGCGCATACGACTTTCTGGTCAAGCCGATTGCCCCGGAACGATTGATGACAACCGCTCGCAATGCGAGTGAAAAAAGTGAACTGGTTCAGGAAGTCCGGGCGGTTAAACATCTTCGGGACCGAACGAATTTTCATGGATTCATCGGAAAATCGCCGCAAATGCAAGCTCTGTATAAAGCTATTGAAAATGTTGCGGATAGCAAAGCGACAATTTTCATTACCGGTGAAAGCGGGACCGGCAAGGAAGTTACCGCAGAAGCGGTGCACAAGCAGGGTAAGCGCGCAAAAGGTCCGTTTGTTGCGATAAACTGTGGTGCAATTCCCGCAGATTTGCTTGAGTCCGAAATTTTTGGTCATATGAAAGGATCCTTTACCGGGGCCACTTCGGATCGAGTGGGGGCTGCTCTCGCAGCCAGCGGCGGGACGCTGTTTCTCGACGAAATCTGCGAGATGGACATTAAGCTCCAGGTAAAATTACTCCGGTTTCTACAAACTGGAACCATTCAGCGAGTGGGCAGTTCAAACACTGAACAGGTCGATGTGCGCGTGGTTTGTGCAACAAATAGAGACCCGGCCCATGAAGTAGCTGAAGGACGGTTTCGGGAAGATCTATTCTATCGGTTGGCGGTTATCCCTATTGAGATTCCTCCACTTCGTGATCGTGGACATGATATTTCCCTGATCGCCAATGAGTTTTTGCGCCGCTTTTCGGAAGAAGAAGACAAATCCTTTCAGAGTTTGGACGGTGACGCAGCACTGGCATTGGCCGCTTATGACTGGCCAGGCAATGTCCGCGAATTGCAGAACCGTATCAGACGCTCGATAGTGATGAACGAAGGTGCTGTTCTGACGGCGGAGATGATCGGAATTTTGTCCAGGGACGTTAATAATGCTGTCGATCAACCCAATGAGCTAGAGAAAATGGCCGGCGGACCTAGTATAAATCCGTTGGACAAGATGTCGATGGAGGAAGTTGAACGCTATGTCGTCGATCGCGCCCTAACCCGCGAAGACGGGAATGTGCCGGCCGCAGCGAGAGCACTAAAACTCAGTCCTTCAACGCTCTACCGAAAAATTGAACGCTGGGCCTCTTAGCTGGCTGGGTATCTTAGCTGATCGAGATGAGACACCAAAAGTCCTTGTAGTTTAACTGCGCTTGTAACGTCAAAATCTAGATTTATAGCCGCTTGCCCAGCAAGCATCTAGTTAGGACAAGGTGAAGGACTGTTTTTTCAAACACAAAATTTTTTGTCGGTTTTTTAGAAAAATGGCGGAGTCGGAGGGATTCGAACCCTCGATAGGTTTAACCCTATACACGCTTTCCAAGCGTGCGCGATCGACCACTCTGCCACGACTCCGCAATGCTGATCAGAATCATAAGTGGTTCGAAACTCTGACAGCGCCGCCTCCCCTAGGGCGCGAAACGCTCTTTCGCAAGAGCTTGATGATGGTTAGGGTGCGCAGATGAGAAAAAATATCCTGATCGCGCCATTCGCTGCGTTATTCACACTAACTCCACTTTCGGCGCAAGAGCCGCCAAAACAGGAATATCCCAGCCCCAATGCGATAGTCGATGCGGCCCCGGCGAATGACTGGCAAGCCATAGCGGCCAGCGATCTGCTGGTCATGGATCTGGCACCCGATGCAAAGGGTGAAGCACGCCGCGTGGTCATACAATTGATGCCGCCGCCTTTCTCACAAGGCTGGATCGGCAATATCCGTAAACTCGCCGCCGCCAAATTCTGGGATGGCACCAGCATCAACCGGGTGCAGGATAATTATGTCGTGCAATGGGGCGATGCGGGGTACGACAATCCGGAATCGGGGGAGACCGAGCAGAAGGCTTTGCCGGAGGGTTTGGTTGAGGTGCCGGAGAGTGAGTATGTCATCGCAAACAAGCCAGAAGGATCTGGTCGAATTTGGCGATCATATCGTAAGTTCTGGTTCAATGTGGATAGCGTTTTAGCGTCACGAGGCGCAGCTACAATAGACGAGGTACATAACAGACTTGTCGTTAATTCCTTTAACAGAGATTCATATAGTGTAGGATTTGGCTTTTATTCGGGATGGCCGGTCGCAAGAAGAAGGAATTTTTGGCCCGTCCACTGCTACGGCATGGTCGGCGTAGGCCGCAACCTCTCCCCCAACACCGGTAGTGGCGCAGAACTCTATACCGTCATCGGTCATGCGCCACGCCATCTCGATCGCAATATCGCGGTGGTCGGGCGGATTATAGAAGGTATCGAACATCTCTCCAGCCTGCCGCGTGGCAAGGGACAACTGGGCTTTTATGCCGATCCCAAGAAACGCGTGCCGATACAGTCGGTCCGACTGGGCACGGCCCTGCCCGCAACAGAGCAGCCCCAGTTTGAATATCTCAGCACTGATAGCAAAGCCTTTGCCCAATATGCCGATGCCCGCGCCAATCGCCGTGATCCTTTTTTTATCAAACCGGCAGGCGGCGCGGATATTTGCAATATTCCGGTCCCGGTGCGGCGGGTGAAGGCGGAGTGAATCGCGCTGGCGGGGGCGTGTGAATTTTGCCTTTCCTACAGCAGGCGAAAACGATAAATTCTGGTTATGCCGATTGCTGCACCTCTTGCTCCAGACTGTTTCTTGCTAGCCGGTCATCATTGGGGTGTGAATTGTGTGAACTTTGGCACTATGGATCGACCGGATCATGATCACCCTTGGGCTGATATTCGTTCCCCTGTTACCCATGGACAGTCAGAGAATAAGCGCGAATATCAGACTGCGAATTGTGTGAACTTTGAAAAAGGAACTGCTTGAGATGAGACCCTTTTACAGCACAAAGTGCCTCTTTCTTTTGCTCGCCGGATGGGCGCTGATAGCCCTGCCCGCCCACGCGCAGGATGAAGTGCCTGAGGAAGCAGCGCCACCGCCCACACCGGAACAAGTGCTCTCCGCTGCGCCCGCCGATCACTGGCTCCCCATCCCGGTGAGCGACCTGATGATTTTCACCCTGCCCGATGATACCGAAGGAAACCCCCGCCAGACGGTGATCCAACTGATCCCCGCGCAAATGTCCGGCGCGCATGTCCGCAATGTCCGTAAATTTGCCGCCCAGCGCTGGTGGGATGGCACGAAAATATACCGCGTCTCCAAGGATTTCGTCACCCAATTTGGCGGAAATCCCGACAATAAAAAGGTCCCGAAAAATCTCGAGACAGTGCCGGAAAGCGACTATTTTAACGCGGCGCTCGGTGCAAAGCGCGCTACGGACCAAGCCGCGCTGGATGCAGCGGTTGCTTATAGCAATGAATATCAGGGCACGGAAATCCGGCCGCTGATGAAGATGATCTATGAAAGCTATGGCAGCAAAGTCGGCTTTGGCGCGGGCTGGCCGATTGGGACCAAAGATGGCAAAGCCTTTCCGATCACCTGCCGCGGGTCGCTATCGCCGGCCCATTATGATCCACCCGATGCCGGCACAGGTGCGGAAATCTCGATCATTACGGGCGAAGCGGCGCGCAGTCTCGATATGACCTTTGGCATGGTCGGGCGGGTGATTGACGGGATCGAACATGTCACCAACCTGCCGCTCGGGACCGCAGCCGGCGGGTTTTATGCCGACAAGTCTCAGCACATAACGATCACGTCGGTCCGGCTCGCTAGTGAACTGCCGGTCGCGGATCAGCCGCGCTATGAATATCTTGCCAGCTATAGCCCGTCGCTGCTGCAATATATTGAGGCCCATGGCGGTTATGGCAATATTTGCACCGTTCCCGTGCCGATACGGAAAATTGCTGAATAGTGTAATTATATTACGCAAGCCACTCGCACATATCATATTTTGCTGATAATGGATGAGGATAAGAATCGACAAAAACAGGAGCCTCCCCATGCGCGTCGGTACCCCGAAAGAAGTGAAAAACCATGAATATCGCGTCGGGCTGACGCCGGAATCAGTGCGGGAACTATCCGCTCATGGCCATGATGTGCTGGTCGAAACCGGCGCAGGTCTTGGCATTGGCGCAGACGATAGCGAATATGAAGCGGCCGGGGCGACTATCGCTAGTCTTGCATCAGACATATTTGAAAAATGCGACATGGTCGTGAAGGTTAAAGAACCGCAGGCCGCCGAGCGCGCAATGCTGCGCGAGGGACAGATTTTGTTCACCTATCTTCACCTCGCGCCCGATCCGGATCAGACCGCTGATCTCGTCAAATCCAAAGCGACCTGCATTGCCTATGAAACCGTCACCGGGTCCGGTGGCCTGCCGCTACTCAAACCGATGAGCCAAGTCGCTGGACGCATGTCGATTCAAGCCGGTGCCACCGCGCTTGAAAAAGCCCATGGTGGCCGCGGCATATTGCTCGGCGGCGTGCCGGGCGTTTCGCCGGGCAAAGTGACTGTCATCGGCGGCGGTGTCGTCGGGTTTAACGCCGCGCAAATGGCGGCCGGTCTGGGCGCGGATGTGACTATTCTTGATCGCAATCCCGATGTACTCGAAAGCCTTGGCAATTATTTTGAGGCGCGCGCGAAAACACGTTTCTCGAACAAAGCCAATCTCGCTGAATGTGTCGCCGAGGCCGATCTGGTTATCGGCGCGGTGCTCATCCCCGGTGCCGAAGCGCCCAAGCTGGTAACTCGCGAGATGCTTTCGACCATGCGGCCCGGCTCGGTGCTTGCCGATGTGGCGATTGATCAAGGCGGCTGTTTTGAAACATCCAAGGCGACGACCCATCAGGACCCGACCTATGTTGTCGATGATGTGGTTCATTATTGCGTCGCCAATATGCCGGGCGCGGTATCGCGGACATCGACCTATGCGCTCAACAACGTCACCCTGCCCCACGCGCTGGCCATTGCCAACAAGGGTTGGGAAGCGGCCTTGCGCGACGATATCCATCTCGCCGAGGGGCTGAACGTATGGAACGGCCATGTCACCTATCGCGCGGTGGCCGAAGATTTGGGCTATGATTATATGCCTGTGTCAGAGATTGTGGGACATAAACCCGAATAGAAGGATTTTTCGATATGGCGGCAGCAGATCAGAAACCACTCGGTTCCGGCTTTCCAGCCAAGAGCGAACCGCAAGACGTGCTGGCTGACATTGATTTGACAGACAAGATCGCGATTGTCACCGGCGGCTATTCCGGCATTGGTCTCGAAACCACGCGGGCGCTTGCAGCCAAAGGCGCGAAGGTGATCGTTCCGGTGCGCGATGAAGCCAAAGCGGCAGATAATCTGTCCGATGTGGAAGGCAATGTGTCTTCCGCAACCATGGATTTGTCGGACATTGCTTCGGTGCGGAAATTTACCGATGCCATGGGCGGCAGCCTGAGTCAGCTGGATCTGTTGATCAACAATGCCGGGATAATGGCCTGCCCCTTAGAGCGTGTGGGCCCCGGTTGGGAAAGCCAATTTGGTGTCAATCATATGGGCCATTTTGCTCTGACCAAAGGCGTGATGCCCCTGCTCGAAAAAGCCGAAGCGCCGCGTGTGGTGGCGCTGTCTTCTGTTGCTCATAAGCGCAACGGAATATTGTGGGATGATATCCAGTTCGAGAACAACGACTATCATAAATGGGTCGCTTATGCACAGGCAAAGAGCGCCAACGCTCTGTTCGCCAATGGTCTCAGCCGCCGCATGGCTGGTTTTGGCGGGCGCGCTTTTTCTGTCCATCCGGGCGGTATATTGACGCCGCTCCAGCGTCATTTGCCCAAGGAAGAACAGATTGAACTGGGCTGGATTGACGAGAATGGCGAGCTCAACAAGAATGTTGCCGCGATTTTCAAGACTCCGGCGCAAGGCTGTACGACCAGCCTGTGGGCCGCGACATCGCCGCTGCTGAATGACAAGCACGGCGTCTATTGCGAGGATTGCGATGTTGCGCAATTGGTGGGTGAGGACAGCCCACCCTATCTCCACTGCGCCCCGCATATTACCGAAGAAGAGAGCGCCGAGCGGCTTTGGGATCTAAGCGAGACCTTACTCGCAGAGGCCTGATGAAAGAAATTTCGAGCGACAGCGAATATGCCGGACTGTTGGTCCGTGATGGTACCGGTTTTGTGCTGCAATCCGATGATGGCCAGCGCTATCGCCTAGAATTGCTGCGTACACCGATAGATGAAGTGGAAAAGCGGGTCATCGTCACCGGGACGTTGATCGGAAGCGATCAGATCGAGGCCGAAGGCGTTCGGCTGGCAGACGGAAGCTGAACGGTGGCGCGAGAAGATATGATCATACGAGCAGCGACACAGCAGGACATTGCGGCCCTGCACAGGTTAATCGAAAGCGCCTATCGCGGGGACAGCGCCAAGCGCGGCTGGACCCATGAAGCGGATTTGCTGGGCGGCCAGCGAACTGATCTGGAAGCTCTGCGCGAGATTTTGGCCGATCAGAATCAAGTCATCCTGCTCGCGATGGAAGGCGCTAATCTTGCCGGTTGTGTGCAACTGGTGCGCGTCAAAACAGGGCTGGCCTATCTCGGGCTGCTGACGGTCGATCCAGACCGGCAAGCGGGTGGACTGGGTAAAAAATTGCTGGACAAGTCGGAACAATATGTTGCCGAAAACTGGCGGGCTGAGGCGATTGAAATGACCGTCATCCGCCAGCGTGCTGATCTGATCGCTTATTATGAACGGCGGGGATATGCGCTGACCGGCGAGCGGCGTCCCTTCCCGCTCGACGATCCACGCTACGGTCTGCCGAAGACGCAGGAACTGGAATTTGCGGTGTTGCGGAAAGAGATTGGGGCCAGTTAGGCCGCCTTGCCCTCAAGCGCCTTTTGCCGGCGCCGCTGCACCGAACTGCCAAGGCCAAGCGCTTCGCGATATTTCGCTACCGTCCGGCGCGCGATATCGAAGCCTTTGTCTTTGAGCAGCGCAACCAGCTTGTCGTCGGAGAGTATCTTCTTGGGATCCTCATTGTCGATCAGCGCCTTGATATGACTCTTTACCGCTTCCGCTGACGCTGCTTCGCCGCCGGTGGATGACTGGATACCGCTGGTGAAGAAATATTTGAGTTCAAATGTACCCCGAGAACAGGAGAGATATTTGTTGGATGTTACCCGGCTCACGGTCGATTCATGCATCTCAATCTTGTCCGCCACATTTTTGAGCGTTAGCGGGCGCAGATGCTCAACGCCTTCGCGAAAGAAATTTTCTTGTTGCTTCACGATTTCGGTGGCTACTTTGACGATCGTGCGTTGCCGCTGATCGAGCGCTTTGACCAGCCAGCTGGCGTCGGCGAGACAATCATTCAGCCATTCCTTCGATGCCTTATCCTGCGCTCCGTCTTTCAGTTCCGTGAAATAAGTGCGGTTCACCAGTACCTTCGGCAGCGTCGCGCTATTCACTTCAATGAGCCATTTACCGCCGCGCTCTGCAATGAATATATCCGGGACAACCGCCTGCACATCGCCCCCGCCAATTTTGCAACCGGGCTTAGGATCATAGGCCCGGATCTCTGATATCATATCCATCAGATCTTCATCATCCACACCGCACATGCGTTTGAGCTGCGGCAAAGCGCCCTTGGCTAGCAGCTCGAGATTATCAATCAGCCGCGCCATAGCCGGATCATAGCGATCCGCTTCCTTCGCCTGCAGCGCCAGACATTCTGCCAGATCCCGAGCACCTACGCCCACCGGCTCGAGGCTTTGAACCTCAACCAATATACGTTTCACATCATCCAGCTGCACGCCCAGCCGATGTGCAAATTCCAGCAGATCGGCCTGCAAATAACCGCATTCATCAATCTGGTCGATCAGATGCTGGGCAATGAACAAATCCGTGCCCGATAATATCGCGCCCGCTTGTTCCATCAAATGTTCGGCCAGCGTCGTTTCCGCGACCAGCATATTCTCAAAATCAGGCGCCTCGCCGCCAACAGCACCGCTGCCCGAGGAAGCCGTGCCATTCAAACCAAGGCCTCCGTCCAATGCGCCATCGCTTTCGCTTAGGCTATTGTTCGAGAATTGGTCTGCATCTCCTGCCATATCGAGCGGGGATTCAGCTTCAGCTGGACCAGAAGATAAAATCTCATCGCTGCCTTGTGAACCCGGTTCCGGGGGAAGGTCAGCGCCATTTTCACCGCCGTCGTCACTCTTCGGTTCGGCACTGAGCTCGCCGGTATCGAGCAACGGATTTTTCTCAATCTCTTCGGCAATATAGGTTTCAAGTTCAAGATTAGACAACGCCAGCAGCTTGATCGCCTGCTGCAATTGCGGCGTCATCACCAGCGATTGGCTTTGCCTCAGGTCAAGACGGGGCCCCAAAGCCATTATTCTGGCCGTCTCCTAATTTTTTGGTGCCTAATCACAATGCAAAGCCCTCGCCTAAATATAGCCGCCGGACATTTTCATCTTTGACCAATGCTTCGGGACTGCCAGCAAACAGGACTTGGCCATCATAAATGATGCAGGCGCGGTCCACAATATCGAGCGTTTCGCGGACATTATGATCAGTTATCAGAACGCCGATGCCGCGATTCTTCAATTGGACCACAAGATCCCGAATATCGGAAATCGAAATCGGATCAATCCCGGCAAACGGCTCATCAAGCAATATGATCGACGGATTGGCCGCCAATGCGCGCGCAATTTCACAACGGCGACGTTCACCACCTGACAATGCCATGGCCGGAGAACTGCGCAATTTGGTCAAACCGAATTCGTCGAGCAAACGGTCGAGTGCTTCAGCGCGAATAGCTTGGTCACTCTCAACCATTTCAAGAACGGCGAGGATATTCTGTTCAACCGTCATCCCGCGAAAAATTGATGTCTCCTGAGGTAAATAACCGAGGCCCAATATGGCTCGGCGATACATCGGAAGCGGCGTAATATCTTCACCATCGAGCATGATCCGGCCAGCATCGGGGCGCACCAATCCCATCACAGAATAAAAACATGTCGTCTTGCCAGCACCATTGGGTCCTAAGAGGCCGACCACTTCCCCGCGACCGACAGACAGTGATACATCCGACAATACTGAACGCTTGTCATAGCTTTTCGCGATAGACACAACAGCGAGGCCATGTTCCATGGCATCACTCGCCATAGCAGAAGCCTGATCGGTCATCACAGCCGCATCAAATGTGGTCGTTTCGTTCATCTCAGTCCTTTAACTCTGGCCCTATTTGTACCCGATAAGATTGTGTAATGGTTAACAACATGGCCCAATTTACTCGAAATTGGCAAGCTTTATGCATGATTGGTCGAAAATGGTTCTTTTTGGCGCGATAATACATGAGGCTGACGCTTACTTGCCAGCGCAGCGACACAGCAAGCCGATCCAAAAATTAAATCCATTAAGGATCTGGTTGCATCTATTCTTTGCGTTGAGGGACCGTAAAAGTACCCGAAACACGGCCGTTGGAATTTTGCGTGCCAGGCGCCGACCCGCCCGCCGAACGACCGTCTATAGTCGAGCGACCTGATGTGAGGTCGATAATCACACGGCCGCCGGACAATCGGTTAGTTCCTTGTGTCAACGTGACATTACCAACTAAGGTAATAAGGCGGCGGTTCAAGTCATATATCGCAACATTACCTGTAGCGGTATCGCTACCCTTGCGGATAGTCACACCACCTGACGCATCAATCCGGTCCACTTCAACTCCGCCCGTATTACGATATGCAACCGTCATTCGGGTAGAGTTTAGAACCAATCCAGCTTGCTCAACCCGAACAGCGCCCGACAGCACGACACGGTCGGCCCGGTCTTGAACCTCGATCCGCCCAGCATCAAAATTCACGGGGGCATTACTGTTATGGCCGCCAAAAACCTGGGCAGGTGCTGGCCCAGCAAAAGCAATGACTATCGCAGTCGCGACCACCGCGCCCATGGAGGCCGAAAGAAAAGAACCTTTATTCATCTATCGCCCTCTTAATCCGTTTTGCACGATACGCAACTTCGCGCTACCGTCCAGGGTCACCGTGCGTTCCGACATATCCGCATTCAGGCTATCGGCCCGGAATGTCCCAATATTAGTACGCCCTTCAACCGGAGCGTCACTTTTCAATGTTCGGCCTTTCAAATCAACTGTCACATTATTCGTTGTCAGCCGATAGCCCCCTGCGCTTTCCACCTGCACTGCGCCCGGTATTTTGACATCTTCCCGGTCCATATCATAGCGGCCTTCGCCGGCACGGATCTGGGCTGGTCCGTCATTCAATAATATGCGCGCCGAAAGGTCCTTCAACTGGACCACCGCTTCACGCGAACTTTTCTGGACCGCCGATCCTGCTTTGATCGAAAATGGACGGCCTTGGCTATCTTCACCGCGATAAAGAGCTTCGGTTACGCGCATGCGCTCTTTCGCAACATCGACGCTATTCTTGTCGAGAACAAAGCTTAGTTCTCCGCTCATTGTAAATGGCGCCAGCGCCAATAGCGCTCCCAAAGCGCCCACGCCGAGTGGCAACAACACCCGCAACAAGCGGATATTGCGATCATGGCTGCCTCCTGGCGATGCAAACTGTTGGCGTTTGGTTTTGATATATTCGGTTGTAACGGTCATCTCTACCTATGTTCAGGGCGCCTGTTAGAATGTATGAAGACTGAATTCTGTACAATCTTAAGCATGGGCTTAAGCATGGGCTTAAGCATGGGCAAATATATCTGTTTCCGGCCAGCCTGCAATATCAAGGCGCGCGCGATGCGGTAAAAAGTCAAAACAGGCCTGCGCCATTGCCGTGCGCCCTTCCCTTTCCAGACGAATTTCGAGTTCGTCTTTTAGGCGGTGGAGGAAACGAACATCGGATGCCGCGTAATCGCGCTGTGCTTCACTCAGCACGGGTCCTCCCCAATCGCTCGACTGTTGTTGCTTGGATATATCCTGACCCAGCAGTTCGCGCACAAGTTCTTTCAGGCCATGGCGATCTGTATAAGTGCGGATTAGTCGTGATGCTATTTTCGTGCAGAAGACGGGTTCAGCCATAACACCCATATAATATTCTATCGCCGCGAGATCGAAGCGTGCGAAATGATATAATTTCGTCCGGTTCGGGTCGGCCAATATCTTCTTCAAGTTGGGGGCACCATAATCGCTACCGGGATTAAAACGCACTAGATGTTCATCACCGTTACCATCAGATATCTGGAGCAGGCAGAGCCTGTCCCGCAATGTTTGCAGGCCCATTGTCTCTGTATCAACAGCAACAGGGCCCTCCGCTAGGACGTCTGCTGGAAGATCTTCTTCGTGAAAAAATACGGCCATTAGCCTTGCTCCATATTCGTGGCTTCGAAAATATTTCAAAAAAGAAATTGTTAGGCTATAGTGTGTGCCGCAGCACGGGATAAACAGCAAGAATTAGATTGCTGAGAAAGCACAGAAATTGTGCAACAACAGGGGAAACTAAGAATGACTGACCAATCACCACAGCCGACTTCGGGCGGTTTTGATATGAACAAAGCGACGATTATTTCGTTGCTATACCTGGCTGGGTTTTTCGTTGGTATCACCGGTCTGGTCGGCATTGTATTAGCATTTGTCTGGAAAGACGAAGTTGCAGGCACCTGGGAAGAGAGTCATTTACAATTTCACATCATGACTTTCGTCGTAGGCCTGGTGGGCAGCGTGATCGGCATCATTTTGTCAATTATACTGATTGGAATACCCATCCTGATTGCCGTAGCCGTTTGGGTTTTCGTGCGTTCCCTTCTGGCGCTTTTGAAAGCGCAGAAACAGGAACCCATTGCCGATCCCAAGACCTGGCTCTTTTAAATTACCTGTTCGCAGGCGAACCGGTCTTGAGTAGAAATTAACCTTGTGCGGATTTTTATTCGCATAAGCCATGGTTTTTCTATATGCTTATGCTGCGCAATATAGGGATTCGCGTAAGAAAATGTTCGTGCCATCGTCCGCTACGACATTTGATTTGATTTATCGGACGAAGTGAAAGACGATTCAAGAATGGGTTTTGATAGAAACCGGCGTGGCAGAGGCCGGGACAAGCGTGATAGCTTTGGTGATGAGAATTTTGATGGATATCAAGGTGATAGTGCACCACCAGTAGAACGATACACACGACCAGATACAGGTTATAGCGGCGGCGGACAGCGTGGCGGCGGTGGCCAAGGCGGCGGGATGCCGGACCAGGTCGTTGGCGAAAGTACCGGCAAGGTAAAATTCTTCAACGCCCAAAAGGGCTTTGGCTTCATCGTGCAAGATGCCGGCGGGGAAGATGTCTTTGTGCACATCAGCCAAGTTGAGCGTGCTGGCCTTAAAGGTCTCGCCGAAGGACAAGGCTTGCGTTTCTCTTTAGTTGATCGTGGCGGAAAAGTGTCTGCATCCGATATTCAGATTGAAGGTGATTTGATCGAAGTGGCTGAGCCTGCAGCACGCGAAGAGCGCGGTGCGCCGCCAACGCGCGAACTGACTGGCGAGAAAGCAACTGGTACAGTAAAATTCTTCAATAGCATGAAGGGCTTTGGCTTTATCCAGCGTGATGACGGTCAGCCAGATGCATTCGTCCATATTTCAGCGGTAGAACGCGCCGGGATAAGCGGCCTGGAAGAAGGCGATAAGCTTGAATTTGAACTGGAAGTAGATCGCCGCGGCAAGACCGCAGCAGTGAACCTAGTTTCCAAATAGCTGCCAAAAACTGATAGCCAAAATGATAAAATTTAGCGGGCGCAAGTCCGCTATTTTTTTGTCTTTTTCTCTATTGGTTGAGCAAATAGAAAAAGGGCCACGGATAAGATACCAATGACCCTTTTTTGCCCTGCCAGGTCTCAATCAGGCGTTCTGAGAACTTTCAAGCAGAAACCAGGCTCGCTGCTCTGCTTGATCGGTCCAATCGTCGATTATGCCGTCCGTCGCGTTATCTCCCGCTTCGCCAGCGAGCTCCTTAGCCGCCCGTAAATTGGCCACCAGCGTTAAGTTATCTTGACGCAACTCGTTGAGCATATCATCGGCCGACACTTTATCGGCATCATTATCGGAAACATTCTGACGTTTGGATATATCGCCGATTGATGTCAGAGTCCGTTGACCATTTTTACGTACACGCTCCGCAATTACGTCTGTCGTCATCAAAATTTGCGTAGCTTGCTCATCGAACATCAAATGATATTCGCGAAAATGTGGTCCAGACACATGCCAGTGGAAGTTCTTAGTTTTAAAATATAGTGCGAAACTGTCTGCCAAAACCGCATTTAACGAATCTGCCAGAGCTTTTCTTGCATTATCACCAGTTGTCATATCAATCTCCATCACCTTGGGTACGTTATGAGAATGATATAAGGAGCCCATCGAACCAGAGCCAACGCAAAACATGGCTTTGTATAATCGTTTTTGTCGATGTTTAATTAATTTTATAATCGATTACCTGACTTTAAATAATTCCCCATGCGCTCAGTGCCATCGCCGCGCCGATCACTAGAAATATAGCACCGCCAGAATAGCGAATAGGCTTGATCGGAAACATCTGCGCCAACTTTTCTTGAAATAACAAAGCGGGAACACACGCCAGCATAACACCTATCCATCCACCCACAGCAGCAAACTCCCAGGCGCCAGTTCGTGCTGCCGTCGCTGCCAGTATAAATTGTCCCTTGTCTCCAAACTGCAGGATAAAGAGGCCGAGAAAAGACGTCCAAAACGGGCCCAATGTCCATTTTTCAAGCAAATCCACTGGACGCCGCCATGCCAACATTCCAGCTCCTGCCAAAAGCAAAGAAAGGGCGTAAAAGAGCCGCAGCGGTTCCTCGCTAATCCACTGGTTTACCACTGATCCGCCAAGCGCCGATATCAAGCAATTGAGTAAAGTTGCCAATCCCAAGCCCCAGATTATAGGGACAACACGGCCATAGCGAATGGCAAGCGCCGCACATAATATCTGCGGCCGATCACCAATTTCCGCTAGGAGTAGGGCAAATAGTGAGGTGAGGAATGCATCCACAAGCTTGGCCGTTAAGGCTGGCCGCCCAAGCGCAGTGCAACGTTGGCCATCAAAGCCTCAGACATAGCTCCACTTAACGGCCCGCATTTCAAGGCTTCTTGCATGGCCGTAAGATAAGATTCTGCCACAACAACACCGGCACCATTTTGCAACGCCTGTTGCAGAGCAGATTCACACGCGCAGCTAAGATCATGTAACGCCGTCAAATGATGCTGTGCTGCCTTTTGCCGCACCTGATCGAGATGCATCAGAAATTGCACGGGATGCTTTTCCACCAAAGAAGGTGGCATGCCTTCCAGCAAAGCTAGCATTTCTGCCTGAACGAGTAGATTTTGATCATGATCCATAGGATTGCCTCATTTACCGGTTCACCATGCAAAAATATGGTTAAAGGGCAGTAAATGATGCTCAGACCGTTTCGCACTGGACGATAACGGCTTTTTCTTGACAATCGTCGCCACTTTCAGCATTAGCGCGCTCAATTACAGCGGATTGGGTCAAATTTTTGGGCAACCCGCTTTTTCAGAAAATTGCTTTTTAAGGAATACGCCATGGCGAAACCAGCCAATGTAAAAATCAAACTCGTCAGCACAGCGGATACCGGCTTTTTCTACGTGACCCGTAAAAACCCCCGCAATCTCACCGAAAAAATGGTGCAGCGCAAATATGATCCCGTCGTGCGCAAGCATGTTGAGTTTAAAGAAGCGAAAATCAAGTAAAACGCTTTTTGCCGAAAAATTGAAATTACTGAACGGTATTAACGCTGCAAAACGCCTTGTACCGATTCGATAAATTTCGCTACCGATATGGGCTTGGAGACATAAGCTTCCGCCCCGGCGCTCAAAATCCGATCTTCATCGCCCTTGCCGGCATAGGCGGTAACGGCCATAATCGGAATGATTTTAAGTTGAACATCCTTTTTGATCTGTTCAATGAGTTCCAGCCCACTGACATGCGGTAGCTGAATATCCATAATCACCAGATTAGGGACAAAACTCCGCGCCTTTTCTAATACTTCACGGCCATCCTTCACCGGTTCGACAACAAAACCATGCGCGCGTAGCAGATCGCAGAACAGCTTCAGGTTCAGCTCGTTATCCTCGACCACTAAAACTCTTTTCGCCACTGTGCGACTTGCCCCTTCCAAACGTCCCGTTAACCCTTTAGGCGAAAGCCCAAATGGACACAAACAGCAATATCTCTGGAGAAACCGAAATATTGGCACTGCAAGCCTTAGGCTGGGTCTTGCAGGATGAAGATCGTGCCCAGCGATTATTGGCATTGACCGGGCTGGATCCCAGAGAGTTGCGCTCGGGATTGGAAGACCCCGCCATGTTATCCTCGCTTTTGGGTTTCCTCGCCAACCATGAGCCGGATCTAGTCGCCTGTGCTGAATCCATAGGTGTTCCACCTGAAAAACTGGCCGCTGCCGCCCAATATCTGAATAATCCCGGAGAGTTTACATGAGCCAAAAGCCGCTTCTAATAAGCGACTGCGACGAAGTATTGCTGCATATGGTCGTCCCGTTCCGTGAATGGCTAGACGCTGACAAACATATCCATTTCGACCTTGAATCCGGCAGTTTTGTAGATGCGCTTCGCCACAAACATGATGGGACATTGGTCCCTCAGGATGCCGTTTGGCCAATGCTCAAGGAGTTTTTCGATGGCGAAATGTACCGACAAGGTGCGATTGATGGCGCCGTTGAAGCGATAAACAAGCTTGCGGAAACGGCCGATGTCGTGATCCTCACCAACTTACTCGATGATCGCCGGGAAGCCCGTGCTGAGCAGTTGCGCGCGGTTGGCATTGATTTTCCGGTCTATTGCAATCAAGGCGGGAAAGGAGAACCGCTGGCAAAAATCGTTGCCGATCACAATCCTAGCGTCACTGTATTTGTTGATGATCTAGGACACCAACATGGCAGTGTGGCGAAATATGCACCAGACGTTTGGCGACTACAAATGGTCGGTGAGCCGATATTGACCAAACATATCAAGACCAACCCCGCAGCCCATGACCGCATCGACCTTTGGCCTGATGCGTTTAGCTGGATCATCGATAAATTTGAATCAGGCAAAGCCGCACCGGCCATAAATTTGCCGCCAGAAGAACTTGACCAGTTTGCCAAGACATGATTGATTCAGCACCATGACAGACAATATTGAAAAAGCATTGAACGACAAAGGCATAGAGCTTCCCAAAGCCGCTGCGCCTGTTGCTTCCTACGTCCCGGCCGTCGAAATAAACGGCCTGCTGCACATCAGCGGACAGGTGTCGATGGCCGACGGTAAGCTGATTACCGGCCGGTTAGGAGACGGTATGTCTTTGGAAGAAGGGCAGCAAGCCGCCAAAGCCTGTGCCCTGATGATTGCCGCACAAATAAAGCTAGCACTAGGTTCGCTCGACCGCGTCGACCGGATCGTCAAACTGGGTGTTTTCGTCAACAGTACCGCGGATTATACCGATCATCCGAAAGTGGCCAACGGCTGCTCTGACATGATGGAAGTCATTTTTGGTGCCGCTGGGCAACATGCTCGCAGCGCCGTTGGAGTGGCGGCGCTTCCTCTAGGTGTTGCGGTAGAGGTAGACGCTATTGTCGCTATCAAGCCAGCTTGATACTCTACTGGCACCGGCGCCGGAACCGGCGCGCGTCGCGTTTCTGAAAGGCCAACCCTATGCTCATAGGGGGCTACATGGCCCTTCACAAAATGGGAGCGTTCTGGAAAATAGCCCGGCCGCCTTTGTTGGTGCGATAAAGCTGGGCCATGGCATTGAATGCGATGTGCAAGCCGCCGAAGATGGTACAGCTTTTGTCTTCCACGATTTTGAGCTGGATCGATTGACGGGACAACAAGGGAAGCTGGCCAATATGCGTGCCAGCGACCTAGACCAAATAGACCTGAACGATGGTCATGGCAAAATCCCGCGATTGCGCGCCATATTGGCGCAAGTAGCCGGACAAGTACCGATACTCATTGAGATTAAATCGAACGATATGCGGGTAGGCCCCCTTTGCCTCTCGGTACGTCGGGCATTGGAAGGTTATACCGGCAAAGCAGCTATCATGTCTTTCAATCCTTTAGTATCTGCCTGGTTTCGCAAAAATGCTGCTCACATAGTCCGTGGATTGGTAGTGACTGAAGAAGATAGCAAGAATCTCAAAGGGCGGATTGCACGCCATCAGAGTTTATGGACAGCAAAGCCGGATTTCCTAGCTTATGATGTTCGCGATTTTCCTTCTACATTCGCCGCATCGAACCGTGCGAGGGGTTTGCCCGTCGTCACATGGACCGTTCGCACAGCGGAACAGGAAAAAATTGCAGCGATTCATGCAGATGAACCGGTTTATGAGATGCCACATTCCTGATAGCGTATCTGCTCATGTCTGATTCCCCTCCGCCACCAACCGAAAATTCAACCGGCATTATCGCTCGCGTGGCGGATGATATTGCCAGCTTGCCAGCCGCTGAGTGGGATTCCTGCGCCGGCACCGCCAATCCATTTGTATCCCATGCTTTTCTCTCCGCCATGGAAGAATCAGGTAGCGTGGGACCGGGTACCGGATGGAAGTCCCTGCCGATCATCATCGAGGATGAAGCCGGTAAAATTGCGGCTTGCCTACCAAGCTATTTAAAATCTCATAGCCAAGGCGAATATATTTTTGACCAGCAGTGGGCCCATGCCTTTGAAAATGCTGGCGGCCAATATTATCCGAAAATCCAGATTGCTGCACCCTTCTCACCAGTGCCGGGTCCACGCCTGTTGCTGCGGGATCAAGCCATGGCTGTTCCGATATTGCGTGCCGCCGAACAGCTGGCAGCCAATAATGGCATATCATCGGTGCACGCGACTTTTATTGCGGAGGATCAACTGGATTATTTCCGTGATGCCGGATGGATGATCCGTTCCGATAGCCAGTTCCATTGGCGCAATGATAAATATACTGACTTTGACGATTTTCTAGCGGCTTTGTCTTCCCGCAAACGTAAGGCAATCAAGAAAGAGCGCCGCAAAGCTCAGGAAGCGGCGGAAATAATTCAAGTTTCCGGCAATGATATCACCGACGAGCATTGGGACTATTTTTGGGAATTTTATCAAGATACCGGAGCCCGCAAATGGGGAACGCCCTATCTGACACGCTCTGCATTTGATCTTTTGCACCAAAAAATGGGCGAAAAACTATTGCTCATATTTGCGCTTCAAGACGGTATACCGATTGCGGGGGCACTTAACGTTGTCGGGGAGGACACCCTATATGGCCGCTATTGGGGCTGTAGCCGAGACGTGCCATTTCTACATTTCGAAATTTGCTATTATCAAGCCATCGATGCCGCGATTGCACGGGGTCTGAAATATGTCGAAGCCGGCGCGCAGGGCAGTCATAAATTGGCGCGTGGCTATCAACCTGTGCCGACATGGTCAGCCCATTATATTGTTGATCCAGGATTCCGATCAGCCATATCCGACTATCTGGATCGCGAACGGCAAGCCGTTGCCGCGGATATCGAATTTCTGGCCCAAATGGGGCCGTTCAAAAAGTCCGATTAGACTTTTAGGCTGCGCGACGCGAGGTTTCCTGCAACCAGCTGCGTGCTTCGCGCTGTGCTTCGGCAATTTCGCGAGCAGTCATTTCCAGTGAAATTTCTGCGCGGCACACTTTGCTCTCATCGTGGCCCGATAGCGATGCTAGGTTGAACCATTTATGCGCTTCGATCAAATCAACGTCCACACCTTCCGAACCGGTCGAATAAATTACGCCGAGATCAAAATAAGCATTGCTGCTGCCTTGCGCCGCTTCTGCGAGCCGGCTTTCGATTAAAAAGGCTGCGCTTTTCATGCTGTTGCCCATAGTCTTCAAGTCCCTGTTCCTGTTGCGCCTCATTTGGCGACAGGTGGACTTTCACAGCAATTTCTTAAAAGAATGGTTAACAGGGGCGGCAAAATCTTGCCGGACAGGCGTCCAAAACGTCAAAAAACCTACATTTTACATGTTTTTGCAAGGTTAACAGATCCCGCCTGCAGCCTAAGTTACAGCGATATTATCAATCAATCGGGTGCTACCAATATGCGCTGCCGCCAACAAACGGGCTGGCTTTACAAAAACCGTCATATTTTCAAGTGTTTCGGCATTTCGCATTTCAAAATAATCAACATTATGAAAGCCTGATGCAATCAATTTTTCCTTCGCTTCTTCCAAAACAGAAGCGATATCATCACCCTTTGCGATTGATTTCGCGGCATCGCGCATGGTGTCGGGCAAAGCCACCGCCTGGCCGCGCTGTTCCGGCGTCAAATAAGCGTTGCGCGAGGACAGCGCGAGGCCATCCGCATCGCGAACGGTCGGGACGCCAACAATATCATGCGTGAAATCAAGATCGCGCGCCATCCGCTGGATAACCGCCAGTTGCTGATAATCCTTTTCCCCAAAAAAGGCGGCATCAGGCCGTATCTGATTGAACAATTTGGCCACAACCGTAGCAACTCCATCAAAATGGCCTGGACGCGATCCACCACATAAACCGGCGCTGACCCCGGTCACGCTGACATTGGTGGCAAAGCCATCTGGATAGACCTGATCAACGGTAGGCGCCCAGATCAGGTCAACACCGGCCCCCTCCAGAAGCGCAGCATCAGCCGCCTCTTGCCGTGGATAGGCATTAAGATCTTCGCCTTCACCAAATTGTGTCGGATTGACAAAAATCGACACAACCACGCTATCGCACTGAGCCATTGCGGTCTCAACCAAATGCATATGCCCGGCATGAAGCGCACCCATAGTCGGCACCAAACCGACGACTGAGCGGGTTTCGCGAATTTTGGCCAAAGCTGAGCGGAGCGAGTCAAGCTGTCTTATAATTTCCATAGTGCCTCAACTATCAATAGATTATATTCCTAGCAACGCAGCTTTTGTAGATAAGAGTGGTTGGGAACAACGGCCGCTTTTTCAGTTTTGTTCGTCGGCATACCGCCCGATGCATATGAATCGGGCGGTATGCCGGCATTCGATGGTGTTCAATCGCCCCTACATCTTGAACAGCTGAATATTGTCGATGCGCGCTATGCCCATCTCGGTTGAATCCTCATCCGATTTGCCGCCCCCGCCATTAATTAAACCGACATGGACCTGCGGATTGAGCGATGCGACAAATGTCTCAGACAATAGCTTCCAATCCTTGTTGTTGGAGCCATGGTAGACGCGGACCAAACCGCCGATCCGCGTGAATTTCAGCCATTCACTGGCCTCACGCCTGACAAAGTTCAGCGGAAGCCTCTCGCCGTTGATTTGTTTATGTGTAAACATGCCTTCGCCGGCTGTAATATAAGCCGAGACGGCATCACTTTCTTCGCCGAGGTCATTTGCTACCATCAACCCTGCGAAACTTTTTGGATCGGTAAAGTCGATATTGACGACCCGAGCCTTTAGTTCAAAATCTCCGCGAATAATCTTATGGGTATACTGCAGGCTTTTTAGCCCTTGATCGTCAAACCCCTCTCCTGTTCCGGTGAATTTGAAGATATTATTGGCAATCGTGACCGCGCCTTGCTTACCTCCGATTTGTGTGCGCTTCCATTTCCAATCTCCTTCATTTTGCTGCTCCAACTCTTCCAGTTCGGGAAGCGGGATGCCTGTGAGGTCGGTTTTTATGCTGAATAGTTTCAGATCCCGCGCACCTGGCGCGTCACCGCTTTTTGACCAATAGCCCAGTCCAATAATCGCCGCCTTTTCACGCAAAGCACGTTCATCATGACCGCTCAAGCCATAAGCATCCATTACCGACTTCTCATAACCGGTCACTTCGCCGTCATACATGCGATAGGTTCGGCCATGTCCTTTATGGTGCATCATGGTAACGATACCATTCACATCTGTAACAACAGAAGTATCGTTTGTTGCGTCGAACGGGTCTGGCTGCAGTGATTGCCACGCCCGGATACGGTCATCATAGACGCGAAATTTGCCTTGTTCGAAGCCCGAGTCTGTTGCGGGATTCATATTTCCGTTCGTCACAATTGGCGCGCCGGTCATGCTCGCAGACAGATGAACTTGCGTAAAAAAACCATTAGGGTTGTCTTTGGGTGAAGAGATAATGTCCGCTTGCCCCGGACCTGCGTCAACGCGCAGCGGCAGGGCATTTATTGCTGTTCCGTTGCTTCTTTCCCAAGAAACCCCGCCATCGTTGGAACGAGCATATACAATATGGGTGGCAGCGGGACCATCATCATTGTTCACCGCGCTGGCAATATGAATATTATTATCAAAGTCGATCATCATGCCGGACAGATATCCCTGATAGCCCAAGCCATCATTCCCGTTATCTTCCCATAAAAATGCCCGTGGAGTGAAATTGAAGTAAGCGCCATATTTCTCCCGATCAATATCGCCTTCAATTGCATTCCAGGCCTTTTTTACAGGGTCATATTTATAGAGCGCCCAAGCACTGAGCGGATGTCGAAAGGGTGTAGACCGACCCAGATTAACCCGCGCGCGCATATATAGCTCGGCATCCATCCCAGATTTAAAAGCGGTATAGGTGAATCCGGTCCCCTCCGGCGTCCCGTCGACGGTTTGACCCTTGAAATCAAATTGTGAAACATCTTCTGGATCTTGACTGCGCCAAAGCAAAATGCGTTGACCTTGATATTTTTTCGGCAGGTTTTTTTCGGCAGCGGAATTCGCACGCCCGGTATAGCGGTGCATATTGCCGGCCACATGAAGATAGCCCTCGCTATCAACGCCGATGGAAAAATTATGGTGGCCATCTGCAACGACCTTAAAAGCATCGTCAGACTCAAGACGATACTCCGTCACCTCACCGTCCCGAGCAACCTTTCCGACAATGGGAAACAGATTTTCGTCTACATAAATGAAATAAGTCGCACCGTGATAGGTTACGACTGACGGCATGTGCCGCAAATTTTTCACGACTTTTGAATAGGCGCCATCGGGAATTGAATGGAGATCCTCCACTCTGATTATCTCGTCTTCAGGCCCCAGATTTCCCGAACGAATTGGGCCGACGGGCGGTGACCGCATCTCAAAACCGCCGGATGCATCGGTCAGGGAACATTCCACCAGCTTCCCGACATCGGCGATGCTTGTCCGGTACGAGCGCAGTCTTTGCGAAAGACCAGTCACTTTGACGCCATCCCGGTAGCAGGCAAATTTCGCGGTGTTACTGGGGTCGCCCTGATATTCCATACGCAGTTCCTGATTTTGGCGGGGAGGCCCAATCAGTTTGACGCTATCAAAGGGTTTTACCGTCACCGGCAAACGCAAAGGCGCGGCAACGGCTGCGCTGGTCGCCATGCCGAATATTAGCGGGAGAAATGTAATTTGTTGTAGCATAGGGGCTCCTTGAGGGAAAAGCAGGATTAGGAAATGACGCCTCATGACAGGCGCCAGTCCGCGGATTTCTCTTTTGAAATTCGAATCAAAAGAGAAGGCCCTAAAGGAACAAATAAAGAACATGTAGGAAAGAGTTATCTTGATATGGCACGATACCATCTGCATTCTGATACTTGCGGTGGTTTCTTATAGCTACTACCCATTAACTTCACGATATAGGGTAGGGCAAAAGCAAGTGGCCGATAGCAAAGTGCATCATATTGTATTCGCCAATGAAAAAGGCGGCACCGGAAAATCCACCACGGCCGTGCATGTTGCCGTTGCGCTCGCCTATCAAGGGCATAAGGTTGCTGTCATTGATCTCGATCCGCGCCAGCGCACGCTCTATCGTTATCTGGAAAACCGCCAATCCACGATGGACCGGCTGAGTATTGATGTTCCTCAACCCTATTTTGAAGTGTTCGAGCATGATAATCTGGCTCGGCTCGAACAATTGATCGAGCGTATGGGTCATGGCGTCGACTATCTGCTTTATGATACGCCGGGTCGTGATGATAAATTTGCGCGCTTTGTTGCAACCCGCGCCAACACGCTTGTCACACCGATCAATGACAGCTTTGTCGATTTCGATTTGATCGGACAAGTTGACCCCGAGACCTTTAAAGTCCGCAAACTCAGCTTCTATGCCGAACTGATTTGGGAGGCCCGTAAAGCCCGTGCCGTGGCAGATGGTACAACGATCGACTGGGTCGTTTTGCGCAACCGGACCCAGCATGTCGAGGCCCATAATATGCAGCGCGTCATTTCAGCGCTTACCGAATTGTCGCAACGCGTCGGATTTCGGGTCATTCCAGGGTTGAGCGAGCGTGTCATCTATCGCGAGCTATTTCCCGCGGGACTAACGATGCTCGACAAACAGCATCTTGGGCGCCTCGCCACCAGCCATATAGCCGCCCGCCAGGAATTGCGCGAATTGATCAAGCATCTTGCACTACCGCAACCAACGGGCGAACGGCCGAGTTTTGGCAAACCCCAATTGGTTGCCTAGAGTATGACTTTCATGTTGATACTTAGCGCGGCCGTTATCGCCGCCTTGTTCCTGTCGGGCCGTGCCAAAACGATGAGCGCCAATGACTGGATCGCCGTCGCCATCGCCTTGCTCGGCGTCAACATGCTACGCGGCGGAAACTGGGTCATGGGAGGCGGGCTTGTGGTTGCTGCGGCCGCGTGGCGCGGTTCAAAATTTTTCGGCGCGCTCGATTTTGGCAAATCGGACGAGCGGCAACCCCGTAACTTCGAGCTCGACCGGGCTCGATCTCTTTTGGGCGTTGAAGACGGAGCCAGCCGGGCAGCGATTAATGCCGCATGGCGCGAGCGCCTGACCGAACATCATCCAGACCGCGGCGGAGACGAGCAAGTGGCGCGTCAAATTAACCGGGCGCGAGATATTTTGCTGGAGGAACTGGAGACTATCAATCACCGATAAACCGCCCGTCCAGCGCGATACAGACTCCAATCTTGGGCTAGCTTTTGTACGGTAGCCTTATATATCATCATTCTGTCAACATTTCTTGATACAAGATCAACTTCCCCAAAGGAAAATAGCCCATGACTGCACGCACATCCCATCAGTTCGATCCGTCCAGCCTGCGGGAATATGATATTCGCGGGATCATCGGAGAAACTTTGGGCAATGATGATGCCTATGCCATTGGGCGCGGCTTTGGAACGCTGATCGCGCGGGCAGGGGGAACCGCAGTCGCTACGGGCTATGATGGCCGGACCAGCTCACCGATGCTCGAAGATGCTTTGATCGAGGGACTTAACGATGCCGGGGTTAATGCGGTTTCAATTGGCATGGGGCCAACCCCGATGCTTTACTATGCCGAATGCGTGCTAGAACAGGTGCAAGGCGGCATCGAGATAACCGGCAGCCATAATCCCGCCAATTATAACGGCTTCAAAATGGTATTTCAGGGACGTCCGTTTTTCGGAGCGGACATCCAGAAACTCGGCGCGATGGCGGCGAGCGGCGACTGGGATGCGCCAAGCGATAACGCGGTTGGAAGCATTGAGCGCATTGATATCATCGATGAATATGTTGCGCGGCTGACCAAGAATTTTACCGGAAGCGCAATGAAAATCGGCTGGGACGCCGGCAATGGCGCGGCTGGGCCAGTCATCGAAAAGCTCACCGCGAACCTGCCGGGCGAGCATCACCTTCTCTACACAGATGTCGATGGCAGTTTTCCTAATCATCATCCCGACCCTACGGAAGAGAAGAATCTGGCCGACCTCAAAGCGCTTGTCGCGGAGAAAAGCCTCGATTTCGGCGTAGCTTTTGATGGTGACGGCGACCGCATCGGCGCGATTGATGGCGAAGGCCGGGTAATCTGGGGCGATCAGCTCTTGCAAATCTATGCCGAAGACGTCCTGAAATCCGAACCGGGCTCAACGATAATCGCCGATGTGAAGGCGTCCCAAGCGCTTTATGATCGGATCGCCGCACTGGGCGGCAAGCCGCTCATGTGGAAGACCGGACACAGCCTGATTAAGTCCAAAATGAAGGAAGTTTCTTCGCCGCTCGCGGGCGAAATGAGCGGTCATGTATTCTTCAAACATGATTATTACGGTTTTGATGATGCTCCCTATGCCGCCATTCGCTTGATTCAGGCGGCAACCAATATTGGCAAGAGCGTAACGCAGCTGCGCAGCGATATGGTCGAGATGATCAACACGCCGGAAATGCGCTTTCAGGTCGATGAGAGCCGTAAATTCACCGTGATCGAGGAAATACTCGAACGGCTTGCGAACAGCGGTGCCGACGTCAACAATACGGATGGCGCTCGGGTGAACACGGACGACGGCTGGTGGCTGCTCAGAGCATCAAATACACAGGATGTGCTGGTCGCTCGCGCTGAAGCGAAATCCGAAGACGGGCTGGAACGATTGATGGCCCAGATCGATGAGCAGCTAGCGCTCTCCGGTCTGGAACGCGGTGAGACAGTAGGGCATTAATTGCCGCAACACCGGCTTTTATAGAAAACTGATATTGAAATCTCATAATTTTTGAGTGGCATGATGGATGATCTGTTTTCCGATAACACCGTGCGTGAGCAAGCACTTTCGCGAGATGACATAGAACGACTAGCGTCAATTCCATTGCCCGCCCATTTGATCAACTGCGATCTGGAAGACGTTAATCTCGCCAATCTTGATCTCGTTGGATGGAAATTTGAACGATGTAACTTGCGCCGGGTCGACTTTTCCGGGACCAACCTCAAGGGCACAATATGGCAGTCCTGCCGTGGTGCCTTTGCGACATTTGTCGGTGCTGATGTGACGGAGGCATTGTTCGAATCGAGCGACTTCAACAATGCCGTGCTGCGCCGTTCGACTCTCTTGTCTGTATCATTCCGAAGCTGCAAACTGACCGGTGCAGATCTGTCGGAAGCACGTGCTATGGGCGCGACTTTTGAGGAGACACTCCTCATCAATGCCAAACTGCCTGCCTATAGTTTCCATAAACAGACCTTGCATAAAATCGATTTCAGCCACGCCGACCTGCACAAATGCGACTTCCGCGCGACCGTGTTTGAAGATTGCAGCCTGCGTGATGCGAACATGGGAGGATCACGGTTTGCAGGCGCTGATCTTCGCGGCGCAGACCTTGGCGGCCTGCGGCTAATCGATGCGGCCTTGTTTCGCGGCGCTACGATTTCCAGGGAGCAAGCCGGGCAGTTACTCAGCGAGCTTGGCCTCAACGTCCTGTGAACAAACACTAGGAGCCTGATTATTTGGATTGGCTGTTGGTTATATTACTCCAAGCGAAAAGTAAGTTGGAGCGATAAAAACTGATGTTCTGACGAAAGCTATATCCCGAAAGCGCAAATTTGCCTTGCCGGGTAATCCCTCATATTAGGCCTCTCGCGTCCCACATATCATTTTTCTCTGCAGCTGCATCCTCCCGATCACTCATTTGAATGATTTTAGTAAATGCTGCGTTTTGAGACAAGAACACTTGGCCTGTGAGCTGATCGATAAAATGTGACCGTTTTAGCGCATCCATCACCGGCCCTTTCACTTCGGAGAGGTGCAGGCAGATGTCTGAATCCTGAAGGCGATAATTTACTGCTTCGATGCTTTCGAGGGCGGATGCATCAATTGCATTAACGGCAGAACACATGAGTACGACGTGGCGAACAGTTTTCTGTTCGGCAACTTGCTCCAGAACAAACTCCTCTAGCCAGCGGGCGTTAAGATAGGTCAGGCTTTCGTCGATCCGGATTGTCAATATGCGCGGATCGGTGAAGACTTTATGGCGGTCAATGTTTCGAAAATGCTCTGTTTCAGGTACCCGCCCGACAATGGCTGCATGCGGACGCGAGCTGCGCCACAGAAACAACGCAAGGCTCAGGCCAACTCCGGCAATAACTCCTGGTTCGACACCGGCAACCAGCGTGATACCGATGGTTGCTGCCATTGCAGCAAAATCGGCCTTGGAATAGCGATAGATCATACGCGGGGTTTTTAGATCAACCAGACTGAGCACAGCCACAATGATTGTTGCTGCCAGCGTCGCGATGGGGAGCGATGCCAGAAATGGAGTTAGAAACAGAGCAGCAACCGCAATGCCAACAGCTGTAAAGGCACCAGCTGCAGGTGTCTCTGCTCCAGCATCAAAATTGACCACCGACCTAGCAAATCCCCCTGTGACAGGGTAGCCACCGGAGAATGCTGCAGACAAATTTGCTGCACCCAGCCCGATTAGCTCCTGGTCCGGGTCAATGCGCTGACGCCTTTTAGCTGCAAGTGTTTGTCCGACTGAAACAGATTCGACAAAGCCGATGATACTGAGAAGCAGCGCTGGAACGGCGAGCGCTTTCCAAAGTTCTAGATCAATCAATGGCACAGAAAAAGGCGGCAGGTTTTGAGGTATATCACCAACCACCTTGACCCCCTGCGCCTCTAAACCCAGCGCAATGGTTACAATAGTGGATAGGGCAACGGCGGCAATTGGTCCCGTTTTGGCGACTAGTTCTGACGGCCTATTGGGCAGACCAATGCGCACGAGCAGAGGCTTCAATCCCTTGCGAACCCAGAATAGAAAGGCGGTTGTCACAACGCCAATAGCTAGTGTCGGCAGATTGATCGTGTCGATGGACGCAACAAGGCTAGAAACAAGCTTGGGCATGGTTGCTCCATTCGCTTGGATGCCAAAAATCGACTTCAGTTGACTGGTCGCGATGATGATGCCGCTGGCCGTAATAAATCCTGAAACAACGGGATGGGAAAGAAGGTTGGCGAGAAAACCGAGCTTTAAAAGTCCCATCAACAATAGGAACAGACCGGAGAGCAGAGCCAACACCAGCGCAGCGGCTATAAAATCTGCGCTTCCTGGCGGAGCGATGGAGCTCGCAGCTGTCAACGTCATGAGCGATACAACCGCCACCGGCCCCACTGCCAGCGAGCGGCTGGTGCCAAAGACAGCATAAGCGATTAGCGGCAGTATCGAAGCATATAAACCGATCTGGGGCGGCAATCCTGCCAGCATCGCGTAGGCCAAACTTTGTGGGATCAGCATGATTGTGACAATGATTGCTGCCATGCCATCATTGGTAAATGTGGTTGTATTATATTTACGCCCCCAGTCGAGGATCGGGAAATAGTGGGAGATTTTCATTTTACGCGTCAACTGGTGACACGTTGTATGGCCATCCCGGCCAACATCGCCCCAACAAAGGCCAGAGCAGGTAGAGGGTTCAAAGCCAGATCAGCAATGGCGGGACCGGGACAAAGGCCGCCAATTCCCCAACCGACTCCAAAGAGAATTCCACCCATTATTAGTTTGCGGTCTATGGTGGTTGTCGCAGGCAGATAAAAAAGCTGATCGGCTAGAGGTTTTTCGAACCTTTTCTGGATCATCCATGCAATGGTCATGGGAATCATAGCGCCGCCCATAACGAAAACGAGAGTTGGATCCCAATTACCGAATAGGTCCAGAAATCCCTGAACCCGATGCGGATCGGACATACCCGAATATGCCAAGCCCGCGCCAAAGAGCGATCCTGAAAGAAGAGCGACAATCAGGCGTATCATAGCAGGCCACCAAGGCGCATTAGCGCCACCGTAACAAACCCGCTGACCATGAAGACGGCCGTTGCGACTAAAGAACGCGGCGAAAGCCGGGACATGCCGCACACTCCGTGCCCACTTGTGCAACCCGACCCGAGCCGGGTACCAAAGCCGACAAGCAAACCGCCAATAATGAGAGGCACAACGGTGGTGGGAAAACGGGTTTCCACGCCACCCGTCAATGCCGAGATGATGAGAGCCCCCATTGGCAAGCCGAAGATAAATGCAACCGCTATCATACGAGGCGTCCCCCCATCCGCAATGCCGGTGGCGCGCGCCGCTAGCCCGCTAACGCCTGCTATCCGACCGAGGCCAAGCAGCAATAAAGCTGCAGCTACGCCAATCATCAGCCCGCCAATAAGGCCTTCGAAAGGCATGGCGTGAGGAAATGACGAGAATATCATACTCCGTTCAACGGAACTTTGAG
The DNA here is from genome assembly GCA_947501695.1 of uncultured Sphingomonadaceae bacterium. Classification (GTDB taxonomy): domain Bacteria; phylum Pseudomonadota; class Alphaproteobacteria; order Sphingomonadales; family Sphingomonadaceae; genus Parasphingorhabdus. The sequence continues at coordinate 493,084 of CANMWO010000003.1, read as the reverse complement.
ATAGCGCATGCCGTTTTCTTCTGGTGGCGGTAAATGGCCTGCGCGCATATTGACTTGTACTGAAGGTAGAATCAGACGTGGCATGTCGAGTGTTTCGTCACGCGCCATCCGCATCTTGACAAATTCATCCTCGCTCACTCCGTCATGTGCATGAATATTGTCTTTGCGCTGCGCCGCAACAGTGGATTCCCACATATATTGGTTGCGGCCTTCCGGTAAATAATCATGGCACATGAAAAGGCGAGTGTTCGCAGGAAGCTCCAATATTCGGCGGAGCGACCGATAGAGCTGCCGCGCGTCACCTCCAGGAAAATCGGCACGGGCCGAGCCATAGTCAGGCATAAACATCGTATCACCAACAAACGCCGCGTCCCCGACCACATAGGCGATATCGGCAGGTGTGTGGCCTGGCACATGCAGGACGGTGACGTCTATTCCTCCAATCTGGAATGTATCGCCATCCGAAAATAGGCGATCAAAATCTGATCCATCGCGCTGAAATTCAGTTCCGGCGTTGAACAGCTTTCCAAAAACCTGCTGCACCGACACTATATGTTCGCCGATCGCGATCTTGCCGCCAAGCTTTTCCTGCAAATAGGGCGCCGCAGATAGATGATCTGCATGAGCATGTGTTTCTAGCAGCCATTCGATTTTCAGATCGTGTTCTGTGACATAAGCAATCACTTTGTCGGCAGAATCAAAAGATGTACGACCTGATGCGGGATCGAAATCAAAAACGCTGTCGATAATTGCCGCGCCCTTGGAATCCGCATCGTGGACAACGTAAGTGACCGTGAAACTGGCCTCGTCAAAAAAGCCCCTAATCACCGGAGCTTTATTTTGTGCCAAAGACATTTGATTGGTCGCTTGGATAAGTGCTAGATCGGCCATTGTCCGTCCTTATAAATACATATTTACATAATTTATGTAAATGTTTATCTATAAGGCGTCAACAAGGATCAAAACCCATTTCTAAAGAAAGGCAACTGGTGAACCTCATATGACCGCAATCTATAAAAGCCGGGAATGGGCCGAAACCGCCAGCGAAAAACTGAGGATCTTCGCGCAACCCCAGCGCCTTATGATTCTTTCTTTTTTGCTCGGCGGAGAGAATACTGTGAGTGTAATCAACAAAGAAACAGGAATTGGACAACCAGCGTTAAGTCAGCAACTCGCTGCACTCCGCCGCGCAGAAATCGTCAAGACGCGCCGCAATGGCAAACAGATTTGGTATGATCTGGCGGATGACACCGCCCGCCTGTGCGTGAGAACAATGGAAGCTTTGTTAAAAGATGAGCCCGATCACCAGAAACTAGTCGAAGCTGCTACCGGGGTGCCTGCTATAGTCACGCGATAAATTATCTATGTTCGGATTGGCAAGAATCATTGCCTTGCTCTATTGATCGCTTGAGCCAGCAAATATCTCGCCATCGGCAAAGCAGGATGACGCCATGAACACTAGGCTACCGTCACAAACGCAATCGGTTTTCGACGGCTTGCCAAAAGCTTTGGCCAAGCAGCTGGTGACGCTCAGAACCCTGATCCTCGAAACCGCAGCCGAAAACTCCGTCATCGGTCCACTCGAAGAAACCCTGAAATGGGGAGAGCCTGCCTATCTGACGTCAGCCACCAAATCCGGGACGACCATCCGCATCAATCGTCACAAAAAATCTGACAATGAATATGCAATATATGTGCATTGCCAGACCGATCTGGTTGAACGGTACAAGCAATTATATGGAGATATTCTGAAATTCGAAGGATCACGCGCGATTGTTTTTGATGTGGATCAGGATATTCCGACAGAGGCGGTGAAACATTGTGTCGCTATGGCTTTGACGTATCACTTGCGATCTTGACCGGCGCTAGTCGTTCTCTCTCCGCTTTGTTCATTTCCGCAAATATTCGCCAGACCGCAATGAACAAGGCCGCCAATAGTGGCCCGATCACAATGCCGTTAAAACCGAACAGTTGCAGGCCACCTAATGTCGAGATTAATACGATATAATCGGGCATGCGCGTGTCGCGGCCGACCAATATCGGACGGACGAGATTATCGACCAAGCTGATGATGAAGATACCAGCAAGAATCAGCACCACCCCTTGCCAGATCGCCCCCGTCACGAGCAAATAAATGGCCACCGGTACCCAGACAAACCCGGTTCCAATAGCAGGGATGAGCGACAATATCGCCATCGACACGGCCCAGAGCAAAGCCCCGCGAATATCTAGTGCCCAGAAGATCAGGCCGCCAATAGTTCCCTGAAGCAAGGCAACAACAAAGCTACCCTTGATCGTCGCAATGATCACAACGAAAAATTTATCAATCAATATGCGGCTTTTGCTCTCTGAAAGCGGGACAACATATTCAATCTGACCGGCCAACGCGCGCCCGTCCCGGAGCAAAAAGAAGGTCAGGTAAAGCATCACGCCAAGAGCGAGTATAAAACGAAAAGCGCCCTGGCCAACGCTAAAGGCCTGAGCGATCAGAAATTCCAGACTGCTGCCAATTGCCTCTTCAATCTGTGGCCGCACCGTTGCCAAATCACCATAGCCCAGCGCGGAGAGCTGATTTTGCACCCAAGCCGGCATGCTATTCTGCAAGGCGACAAAAGCACCGCCAAAATCAATTTCCCCCGCCTGTATGCTGGCATAAGCGCTGGTCGCTTCTTGCACCAAGGCCATGCCGAGCAATATCGCAGGAACGATCACCAGCAATATGACCAATATCAGCGTGAGAAAGGCCGCCAGATTGCTGCGTGGAAACAGCCATCCGGATATTTTCTGGTAAACCGGCTGAAACAAAACCGCGACGACAACCGCCCAAACAATCGCTCCAAAAAACGGTTCGATCAACAGGGCAAAGGCGAGTGAAATAATCACCAGCAGGGCTAAGACAAATAGCCGTTCTATTCCGAATTGAGGGCGTTCTGTTTCATTCATAGGTTTGCTGTTGCAACCGTAAAACAAATTGAGTTCGGACACAATGAAGGTGCAGCCAAGCAGCCGATTCTGTCGCCCTATCCAAAACTATCGAAAACTGCCAAAACATCAAAAATAAAATAGCGACAAGGCGAGAGTGAGCATGAACAACATCCCCTTCCAGAAAGGTCTGTATGAAACCGGCAATGGCATATTTGCCTATTTGCAGCCCGATGGCGGTTGGGGCTGGTCCAATGCAGGGCTGATTACGGATGGTGATCAGTCGCTGCTCGTGGATACGCTGTTCGACGCGAGCCTGACACGCGATATGTTGGCGACCATGGCCGATGCAGCAGGTGTTGGCGCGGATGATATTGGTACAATCGTCAACACCCATGCCAATGGCGATCATACGCACGGCAATGGCTGTTGCCGGCATGCCGAAGTCATCGCATCCGACGCCAGCGCGCGCGAAATGGATGAATTGCCTGCGCCTGCCTTGGCCGCGATCATGGCACAGGCGAAGGACATGGGACCAGCGGGCCAATATCTTGTCGATATTTTTGGCAGCTTTGACTTTACCGATGTCGCGGAAAAACATCCGACCAAGACATTTAGCGGCGAATATAGTGTAAAGGTTGGTGACAAGCAGGTTGATCTCATCGAAGTCGGCCCCGCGCATACCGCCGGTGACGTGTTGGTCCATGTGCCTGAAGACAAGACTGTTTTCACCGGCGACATCCTGTTTATCGAGGGTACGCCGATAATGTGGGCAGGGCCAGTATCCAACTGGATTGCCGCTTGCGATCATATCATCGACCTGAAACCTGACACCATTGTTCCGGGTCATGGTCCGATCACCGACGAAGCCGGTGTCCGGCGGGTGCAAGACTATCTGCACTATATCGATGGCGAGGCCCGCCAACGCTATGATGCCGGCCTCTCGGTGCGTGATGCTGCGCATGATATTAAGCTGGGCGATTTCTCCAGCTGGGGCGATAGCGAACGGATCGCGGTCAATGTGTCTACCCTTTATCGGGAATATGCTGGCGATACGACTCCGCCCGATGTGACACAATTATTTGGATTGATGGCAGAATTAAAAAGATAAGCCGCCAATTCATCACTGCCACAAATAACAATTGCTTTCCCGTCCAGTTTAATCGATTGATTAAACTTTAGATGTGGAGCCTCAAATGAGCATTACGGTAAAAATAGACGGCGATATTGCCTATTTGATGATGGATGACGGCAAAGCCAATGCGATCAATCCGGATTGGATGACAGATTTTATCGCGAAGTTCGAAGAAGCGGAAAGCGGCGCCAAAGCAATCGTCATATCCGGTCGCGAAGGCGTTTTCAGCGGTGGCTTTGATCTCAAATGGCTGGCGGCAGAAGGCGCGGCGCGCTCTGGCGAATTGCTTGATCAGGCCAGTAACATGCTGCTTAAAGTTTATAGCAGCCAGGTTCCTGTCATTGCCGCATGTAATGGACATGCCATCGCTATGGGTGCGTTTCTCCTATTGGCCTGCGATACACGCATCGGTGCAAACGGCGCGTTTCGCTATGGTGCGAACGAGACGATTAACAATATGAATCTGCCGGTCTTTGCCATCGAGCTTCCGAAAGCCCGCCTGGATGGCCGCAAACTTACTCAAGCGCTAATCCAGTCGCAGCTTTACGAGCCAGCAGGGGCTCTCGACGTCGGATATATCGACATGTTGGTTGATCCCGAAATGGTTTTGAAAACCGCAACGGAGCAAGCAGAACTGCTGAGCAAGCTGCCCGGGCGTGCTTATGGGGCTAACAAAGTTGCTGTGCGCAAACATACACTCGACCTCATTGAGGCTGCGATAGGGACATATTAGATATCTCGGCCATCCGAAAATGATTCGATAATCCAGCCGCCTTGCTTATGGGTAGTGCGATGAGCGGCAACCTACTTCCTGAACCCCTCTCCAACTGGTTCGCGGCGCGCACATGGTCCGTGCGGCGGCATCAGATGGAAATGTTGCAAGCCGCAGGGGCAGGGCGCCATGCCCTGCTGACCGCGCCGACGGGAGCCGGTAAGACGTTGGCCGGGTTTTTGCCGACGCTGGTCGATCTTATTGACCAGCCGGATTTTGACGGTCTCCACACGCTGTATATTTCTCCTCTCAAAGCTTTGGCCGTCGATGTGCAGCGCAACCTGTTGACGCCCATTGACGAAATGGGGCTACCGATCAAAGTCGAAACCCGCAGCGGTGATACACCTGCCAATCGCAAGGCACGCCAGCGTGTGAAGCCGCCGCAAATTCTGCTCACCACGCCGGAGTCGCTCAACCTGCTGCTCAGTCAGGAGGATAGTTTCACACTATTCGCCAATTTGAAGCATGTGATTATCGATGAGGTTCATGCCTTTGCGTCCGGTAAGCGTGGCGATTTGCTGTCGCTGTCTCTCGCGCGACTGCAACGGATCGCGCCGAACATGCGCCGCGCAGCCTTATCGGCCACTGTTGCTGATCCCGACGATTTTCGCGCGTGGCTTGCTCCCTATGGCGATATCGACACGGTCACTCATGTGCTGGGCGAAGAAGGTGCGCCAGCGGATATATCCATCATGATTCCCGAAACGCCGGAAGGCCATAAGATCCGTGTGCCATGGGCGGGGCATGCCGGCGTCTATGCCATCCCACAGGTGATGGAGCAGATCAAAGCCAATCGGATGACATTGGTTTTTACCAACACGCGCTTTCTGGCCGAATTTATCTTCCAGAAATTATGGGATATCAATGAAGAAACCCTACCCATCGGGGTTCATCATGGCAGCCTTTCAAAAGAAGCGCGACGCAAGATCGAAAACGCGATGGCAAACGGCAAGATGCGCGCATTGGTCTGTACCGCATCGCTCGATCTCGGCGTTGATTGGGGCGACATTGATTGCGTGATCCAAATGGGCGCGCCGAAGGGCAGTTCGCGCCTGCTTCAGCGCATTGGCCGTGCCAATCACCGGCTGGATGTCTCGTCCAAAGCCTTGTTAGTCCCGGGCAACCGGTTCGAATATCTCGAAGCGCAAGCCGCACTGGATGCCGTCAACGAAGGCAAGCGCGATGGCGAACCGTTCCGCCCCGGCGGGCTGGATGTGCTCGCACAGCATGTCATGACCTGTGCTTGTGCCGCGCCGTTTCAGGAAGATGATTTGCTCGATGAACTGCAATCGTCACTGCCGTTTAGCGCGCTCGACAAAGACACGTTCGACCGTGTGCTCGGTTTCACGCGCGACGGCGGTTATGCGCTGAAAGCCTATGACAAGTTCAAACGGCTCCGGCGTGATGCCGAGGGAGTATGGCATCTCGTCCATCCCCGCTTTGCGATTCAGCACCGTTTGAATGCCGGAATCATTGTCGATGCAGCGATGATGACGGTACGTTTCAAAAATGGCCGCAACCTCGGCAAGGTCGAGGAAAGCTTTGCCGCTATGCTCAGCACCGGGGACACGTTTTTCTTTGCGGGCATGAGTTTGGAACTGGTCAAGATCGAAACGTCCGACGTGATTGTTCGCGCGACCAAGAAAGCCGCGATGATCCCGAGCTATATGGGTCTACGCTTGCCGCTGACCACCCATTTGTCCGACCGGGTGCGCGGCTTTCTGACGGATCGGGCAGGGTGGGCGCGCTTCCCTGATGATGTCCGCGAATGGCTAGAGATGCAGGACCATCGCTCACGCTTGCCGGAGCAGGGCGAGCTGCTCATCGAGACCTTTCCGCACAAAGGCCTCCATTATATGACGGTCTATAGCTTCGAGGGCTGGAACGCTCATCAGTCGCTCGGTATGTTGCTAACTCGGCGGATGGAGACACGCGGGCTGAAACCAATTGGCTTTGTCGCCAATGATTATGCTCTGGCCTGCTGGAGCGTAGAACCAATCACGGACCCTGCGTCCCTGTTCAGCGCCGACATATTGGAAGACGAGTTTTTCGAATGGATTGAAGGCTCATATCTGCTCAAACGCGCGTTCCGTGAAGTCGCCGTCATCAGCGGCCTCGTCGACCGGCAACATCCCGGCAAGCGCAAAACTGGCAAGCAGGTGACCTTCTCCACTGATCTGATTTTCGACGTTTTGCGCAAATATGAACCGGACCATCTTTTGATGCAGGCAGCCTGGGCCGATGCGCGAGCACGAATGACTGATGTCGCGCGCTTGGGAGACCTTCTAGACCGCGCGGTTGGTTCCATGGTGCATGTCGATCTGGACCGGGTCAGCCCGTTGGCAGTGCCGGTACTGGTCATGATTGGCCGCGAACATGTTGCCCAAGGCGCAACCGACGAAGCGTTGCTCATTGAAGCGGAAAGCCTGATCGAAGAGGCAATGCGCGGAGACTAGAGGTGCCCGTTACCTCCAAGATATTTGTCGTCGGTCCAAAATTGGAGTAACTATACAAACATGAGTATGTTTTCCCCGATAAGTGCCGCGTTACCGTTGCTGTTTTCTTTGCAAATTGCTGAACCAGCTGCGCCTTTGCCGGAAGCCGCAGCAGCCATTCCTGAAATTGTCGAACCGGAAGCCATATTGGCAGACCGCCTGCCCGATCAGTTCATTCAGCCGGATGCGGAACAAATTACCATTGCCGAAGACCGGATGGCACGCATGACGGTGCCGGTTAGCATCGAAAACAGTGGGCCCTTTGATTTCATTATCGATACCGCGGCCCAGCGCACCATATTGTCCAAAGAAGTGGCCGGCAGCCTGACCCTCGAACTGGAAGACGAAGTCAATATTATTGCTTTGGCGGGAAGCACTATTGTCCAAACCGTCTACGTGCCGGAACTGACCTTGGGTAGCCGCAGCTATGGCGGCATAGTCGCACCAACGTTTCGATCCACCAATATTGGTGCAGATGGCGTATTGGGTCTCGACAGCCTGCAAGGGCAACGCATATTGTTCGATTTTATAGACAGCACCATCTCCGTTGAAGACACATCCAAAAAACGGAAAGCCCGCTCCCGCCGCGAAATTGTCGTGACGGCCCGCCGGCGTTCCGGCCAGTTGATTTTTACCAATGCCGAAATTTCAGGGATTAAAGTCAGTGTCATCATCGATACCGGCGGGGAACTGTCGATAGGCAACAAGGCGTTGCAACGCCGCTTGCGGATGAAACGTTCTGCGTTGCAACAGATTAATCTCGTTGACGTGACCGGCCGCTCCGTGGCTGCTGACTATGGTGTAGCGAGCGAACTACATATCGGTCGCGCACGCTTTGGGGTCATCCCGATCGCTTTTGCCGATATCGCGCCTTTCGCAGCACTGAATCTGGAGAAAAAACCCGCCATGTTCTTGGGCATGGATGCACTGCGAAAATTCGACCGCATGGCGATTGATTTCGCCAATCGCAAAATTTATTTCCTGCTTCCAAAAGGCGCGTCGTGAGCTAATTTTGGCTACAGGCACATTGATGGTAAGATGGAAAGACATAATTATTTCCGGAGAGTAAGATGCCATTTTTTTCCACGAGCCTGATCCCCGCGATTGCCGCTTCCGCGCTGGCTTTGGCTTATCCGGTTCCGATGGGTCAATCGATTGAACCCGGCAGCCTCACCAAACCGGAAGGCGAAATTGTTGCCATCGACGAAGACGGCGCCCGGCGGATGACCGTGCCCGTTAGCATCGAAGGCCGCGGGCCGTTTTCCTTTGTTATTGATACTGGCGCAGAACGAACCGTCCTATCGCGAAAGATCGCTAATCGCCTGGCCTTGGATGCGGAAGAACCAGCGCAGCTTATGAGCATTGCTGGCAGCAGCACGGTCGACATGGTCTATGTCCCCGAATTAACGCTTGGCTCGAAAAGCTATGACAGCCTGATTGCGCCGGTTTTGCTCGCCCGGCACATTGGCGCAGACGGGATATTGGGACTCGACGGTTTACAAGATCAACGGATATTGTTTGATTTTCTTGCCAATCAAATCTCGATCGAAGACACCGCTGAACCAACGTCAATGGCATCGAGCCGTGAAATTGTGGTGACTGCCCGACGCAAATCCGGACAACTTATTTTTACCGAGGCGACCATTTCAGGGCTTAAAGTCAACGTCATCGTCGACACTGGTGCTCAGGTTTCCATTGCCAATCCCGTCTTGCAAAAACGATTACGGCAACGCGCAAAAGAGCTGGGCGAAGAAAATAGTCTGATCGCCGTAACCGGGGAAACGCTTGGTGTTGAATTTGGTTGGGCTCGCGATTTCCGCATCGGTCGCGCCCAATTTGACAGATTGCCTCTAGCCTTTGCGGATGCGCCGCCCTTTGATCGTCTTGGCATGGCCAAGAAGCCGGCGCTATTGTTGGGCATGGATGTTTTGCGTAAATTTGACCAAGTTGCGATCGACTTTAAGAAACGGAAAATCCATTTCTTGTTGCCCAAAAACTCCAAACGTCATTACGAGCGGCCGAAAAATACCCGCATCAAGTCATAGCATCATCAGACGCAAATAACGGCTCCGTATCACCCGTTTTCCACTGGGCATATTTCGTCATTGCGGTGGTGAACAGATCGGATTCCAAGTGAGTTGCGAGCCAGTTTTGCAACGCCGGGAGCGACTGCACATCGAACCAGTTCCGGTCGTTATTTGCAAATTGGCGGATGAATGGAAAAATCGCAAAGTCAGCTAGGCTGGCCCGATTTCCGAGCAACTGGTCGTTTGCGGCAAGCCGTTTCTCCAGCTTCATTAGAAATTCAAGCCCGGCGCTCCGGTGAACGATGGGATCAACATCATCATAGCGCGTCGGATATTTATAACGGTCAAGATTGCCCTTGAAATCAACGTCAGCCTCGGTGATCAAATCGTCGCCCGCCGCTTGATTTTCCAACCAACCGTTTGGGTCATGGCGGTCCAATGCCCAATGCATGATCGCCAGACTTTCATCAATGACAGCGCCATCATCCTGCACCAATACCGGCACGGTCGCCTTGGGTGAGGCCGCGATCATTTCATCCGGCTTGTCACGCAACACCACTTCCCGCAAGCGCACAGGCGTTTCGCTGATCAACAACGCCATGCGTGCCCTCATGGCATAAGGACAGCGCCGAAAACTGTAGAGGATCGGTGCGCCGCTCATATTGTTCCCAAGTGCTTGCGGCCTTCTTGCGCAGCCTTTTCCACCTGCCGCTGCCGTTCGCGATAGCGTTCACGCTGCTCTTCGGTGCGGCTGTCATAGCAATGCGGACAGGCTTCGCCCGGAACATATTTGTCCGATGCTCGCTCTTCCGCGTTCAAAGGCATGCGGCAGGCATGGCATTGATCATAATCGCTCTGTTTCAAGCCGTGGCCAACGGCGACCCGCTGGTCGAACAGGAAACAATCGCCATTCCAGCGGCTGGTTTCTTCAGGCACATTTTCAAGATATTTGAGGATACCACCTTTGAGATGATGGACATCGTCAAAACCCTGCGCCTTCACATAGGCGGTAGCCTTTTCACACCGTATCCCGCCCGTGCAAAACATTGCGATCTTCGGCTGCTTGTCCGGCTTTTCTTGCAATTGCTTGGCAAAATCGTCGAACCATGTCGGGAAATCGCGGAACGTTTCGGTATCCGGGTTGATCGCGCCTTCAAAACTACCAATTGCCACTTCATAGGCGTTGCGCGTATCGATAACGATCGTATCGGGGTCTGAAACCATCGCATTCCAGTCGAGCGGATCGACATAATCCCCCTTGGCCCGTGCGGCATCGATGCCGTCCACGCCCATGGTCACTATCTCCTTCTTCAGCCGCACTTTCATCCGCAGAAACGGCATATCATCGGCGGTAGAATATTTGACCTCCAGTCCTGCAAATTGGGGGAGGCTTCTCAGGAAGGCAATGGCAGCATCGACACCATCGGATTCACCGGCAATCGTGCCGTTAATCCCTTCTGGCGCGAGCAGGATCGTGCCTTTCAGACCATTGGCTTCACAGGCTGCCAATATCTCCGGCTTCAACGCCGCTGGATCATCCACCACCGCAAAATGATAGAGCGCAGCCACTTTGTAAGAACTATTTGTTTCCGTCATGACGCGCATATAGTCGCGCGCCGCGGCAAATTCCAACCCTTCCCGCTTGCATGGACCACCAGATCATCGCATAGCAGAGCAATGGTTCCCCTTTCGTTCGCCAATCACCTGTTTCATGTGGTCGCTCCGGCCGCGCTCTATTGGCCAGCGCAAAAGGCTTTGCTGGTGGCCGACTTACATCTTGAGAAAGCTAGTTTTTATGCGCGTCAGGGGCAGATGCTACCGCCTTATGACAGTCGCGCGACGCTTGATGAATTGGCGGGTTTAATCGCAACAACGGCGGCGGAAAAAGTCTTTTGCCTTGGCGATAATTATCATGACGATGGGGGTGAAGCGCGGCTGGAAGCCGAAGCAGCAAGCCTACTGACAAAGCTGACCCAAAGCACTGAGTGGATTTGGATTAGCGGCAATCATGACCGCGACGTCAGCGGGCTGTGGGGTGGCAATGTCATGGCCGAATGGATCGGAGATGGACTTGCGCTGCGCCACGAAGCGACAGCAGAAACCGTATTACCCGAAATTTCCGGTCATTTTCACCCTAAGTTGCGCGTGCCTGTACGCGGTCGACATGTATCCCGGCGCTGTTTTGTGAAAGGTCAGGCGCATTTGATAATGCCTGCTTTTGGCGCGCTGACAGGCGGGCTTGCCGCCAATCATCCAGCGATTGAACAGGCTGTTGCCGGACCCGCTGAAGCGGTCATTGCTCTCAAAGAAAAGCTGGTGCGTTTTGATCTAGGCTTCGCGCCTCTACCATCCCAATCGCGGCCGGTATCCATCTCTAAAAAGCAGCTTACATTGCCGCTGAGCGTTGAAGAGACCATAGATTATTTTGCTTAGCCGCTTGACGTGAGTCATAAGACTTTTTGCATAAACCTCAAAGAAACGGCATAGATTACAAATGATTATTGTTGATTCGCTGATGGTGAAAATTGCGTTGATTGGCCTTTTGGGCATTGGCGCACAATGGGTAGCTTGGCGTACGGGTCGACCGGCCATCGCTCTGATGCTTATTGTCGGCATCATCGCTGGACCGATATTGGGAATTATAGACCCCGAACGCGACTTTGGCGCGCTGCAAGAACCGATTATCAAACTCGCGGTTGCGGTTATCCTGTTTGAAGGCGGATTGAGTCTGAACTTCCGAGAGCTTCGCCAGGCCGGCGGCGCTGTAACGATGATGGTGCTTATTGCGGGACCCATTGCCTGGATATTAGGCACGGCGGCTGCACATTATGGCGCCGGTCTATCCTGGGAAATTTCGGCGTTACTGGGCGGTATTATGATTGTCACCGGTCCTACGGTTATAGGACCGATGCTGCGCACGTTGCGTGTACCGTCGCGTGTTCGCAATGTTCTCAAATGGGAAGGTATAGTCAACGATCCGATCGGTGCACTGCTGGCAGTCGGTATCTATGCGTATATCACCTATGAAGGTCCCAATGCGAACATCGCGGCCATTAGCATGGATGTGTTGGCTGCTAGTTTTCTGGCTGGACTTATTGGTGCCGCATTGGGCTTTGCGATTACCTGGCTATTTCCGCGTGGTCATGTTCCTGAATATCTGAAAGCACCGTTTTTGCTCATTACGGTTATCGGCGGCTTTGTTGTTGCAGACCTGATCATGCATGAGACCGGTTTGATTACGGTAACGGTTATGGGCGTCGTACTCGCAAACCGTCATATTTATTCAAGCCAGGCGCTTCACCGGTTTAAAGAAGATCTTGCAGTATTGCTGATTTCCGGTGTGTTTATAATACTTTCCGCAACGCTTGACTGGGAAACGGTCCAGCAGTTCCGACCGCAATTTGTCATCTTCCTTATCTTGCTGCTATTTGTTGTGCGTCCGATATCGGTTCTGGTCGCACTCATGTTCAGTTCCTTGCCGTGGCGGGAACGTCTTTTCATCGCATGGATTGCACCACGCGGTATTGTTGCGGTTGCAATCACTGGTCTTTTCGCCATTCGACTGGTCGACCATGGTTTCCCGGGAGCAGAAGCCCTCGTACCACTTAGCTTTGCGGTGGTTATTGCAACGATTTTTGCGCACGGCTTCTCGGCTGCCTGGGTCGCTGAAAAGCTTGGCATCAATGAAGGCAAGGGGGAAGGCATATTGATTGTCGGTTCAACCCGCTGGACGATCGCTCTTGGAAAAATCCTTAAATCTTTGGATGTTAAGGTCCTGATGGCGGATACCAGTCCCTTTGCTTTACGCCGTGCGCGCCATGAAGAATTAACCGTCCATCAAGGCGATATATTGGACGAAGCTCACAATGATCATATTGAACTGGGTGAATTTCAGCATATGATTGTCGCTACTGACAATGATAGCCACAACCAGCTTATTACCGCTGACCTTGGCCCTGAAATGGGCTTTGACCAGATTAGCCGTCTATCCAATGATAGTCGCAGCAAGAGCAAAATCGGCCATGGCCGGTTACTATTTGAATCCGGCGCGGATTTTAACGATTTGCATGATCGGGAACGCGCGGGTTGGCGTTTTAGCAAAACAAATATCACCGAGATATTCACAGCTGACGAATATCGTAAAAATCTGGAATCGGGCGAAGAACCCCTAGCCTTGGTTAAAAAAGATCGTCGGATATTATTCTTTTCAACCGATGCGCGTCCCGTCATCGAAGACGGTGATATTGTGATTAGTTTTGTTGCTCCCGATACACCTGAGGAACGCAAAGCGGATCGCGCGGCCAAAGAGGCCGAAAAAAACGGTTCGGCCAAAAGCCAGAGCTAGGACCGCGCTCCGAACAGAGCAGTTCCCACTCGCACATGTGTAGCGCCAAGTTTGATCGCGCTTTCAAAATCACCGGACATCCCCATGCTAAGGCCGGTTAGATCATTGTCTTTGGCGAGCTTGGCCAGCAGTGCAAAATAGGGCGCCGGATTGACCTCTGATGGTGGCACACCCATCAAACCAACCACTTCTATGCCAGCCGAACGTGCAGATTCCAGAAGTCCCGGTATATCACCAATCGCGCAGCCGCCCTTTTGCGATTCTTCACCTATATTCACTTGCAAAAAACAAGGAACCCGCCGGTCCAATTTATCCATTGCCTTTGCCAGTGCCTTGATCAGAGATGCTCGATCAAGCGAATGGATTGCATCAAATAGCTGCACGGCATCTTCTGCCTTATTGGATTGCAATTGGCCCACCAGATGCACTTCTACATCGTCATATGCATCGCGCAGAGCTGGCCATTTTGCGGCAGCCTCCTGCACCCGGTTTTCACCATAAAGCCTGTGCCCGGTATCCAGCAGCGGCCGGATCTCATCAGCAGAACGGGTTTTGGAAATCGCCATGAGGCGTACATCTTCCGCGTTACGCTGCGCCAAATTGGCCGCTTTGGCAATTTTTGCCTGAACGATATTCAGGCGCTCGTTACATTCCATCATCTGCGTCATAAAATTCTCAATTGGCTATTGGCCGCCTATATGGCAGGTGACCGATATGCACCACCCCTGCTTTTCCGATCTCTATCCGCAAATCTGGTTGATGACGGATCGTCGAAACGATGCGATGCTGGAAGACTCAGTAAAACGACTGCCGCGCGGAAGCGGGATCATCTTTCGGCACTATCATCTGGATGGGGATACGCGGCAAGACAGGTTTTTATCGATTAAAGCAATGGCAAAGAGAAGCGATCATATATTGCTGCTCGCCGGATCGCCGAAACTGGCGCGTCAATGGGGTGCAGACGGCGTTCACGGGCGACAATGGAAAAGGCATCAGACCAGCGGCTTGGTCCACAGTGCGCCGGTTCACAATCCTGGGGAAATAAAAGCCGCCAATCATAACGGCGCAGACCTTCTCTTTCTGTCACCTGCTTTTGCAACCCGGTCCCACGCCGGTCAAAGGCCGCTTAGCCAACTACAGCTTAAACGGCTTATCGCAATATGCAGAAAACCAGTGATCTTGCTCGGCGGTATGAATGCCCTTCGGTTTCAGCAACGAGATCATCTCGGCGCACATGGATGGGCGGCCATTGATGGACTAAGCACTTGAAGGTTTAAGATTTTGGATAGCGGCTGGTTGTAAAGCCAAATATTAGAAACGGAATTGCGTTCCAACATAAACGGCTTGGCTATCCTGACGCGAATCGGTCAGTGGGGCCATCCGGTCACGCTCATTTTTCAAACGAACGCCAGCGGTCACAGCAAGGTTACGGGTGACCGAGTAGCTACCGCCCAAATCAAGCGAATAGTCTTTTTCGCTGGCGGTCAAAGCACCTGGTGCTGCCCCCATCGGGGTTTTTGCATCGATGGATACGCGCGGATTAAACCGGCTCTTCTTGCCAGCGTCATTTGCATCACTATCAACGCCAATACCGATTTCGGAAAGATCAGGCAGGTTATCGCCTAGCTTCTTAACTGGAATAGCGAAGCTCTTTAGGCCTTTGGCCGTGCCAAGACTGAAAGATGTTTGCGTAATCTCTGTTGGCGTCAATACACCTGCGCCGGGAGCTGCTAGAGCAATATTCTCACGAATCGAGATAGCTTTGCTGGATGCATCCTGACGAACAACGACGGTAACGGCGCGCTTACCGCTTGTGTTACCGCCAGCAGGCGTAAATTTGAATTGGGTCTTGCCGCCCAAACTATTGCGTTTGAAACGCGCGGCCAGCTCAGGATCAGCGCCAGCAGTTGTAAAAGAACCTATCGTGTTCAGCGAAACCGCGTCGCTCTGCCCGGAAAGAACACGCGCCAATGCAGGAGTCATGGCAAGGCCAGAAGCTGCGAGTCCCGCAGCTAACCAACCCAAAAGATTGCCATTTTTCTTCATGACGACGTTATTTTCCCCTTGCTGAGTTTTATCTATAACAAATTTTCAGCCGTGACACGAGTCAACTTGCTGATTTTGTCGGATTTTCTCGATCTAGATGCAATCTGTTGCAGATCGGTTACGGTTTCACATGCCATCCTCAACAATATAGATAGGCCAAGCTGAACCAAAGATTATCGAATCGCTCATCCAACCCAATTTAAGCCAGCCTAATTAAGATCGCTATGGCCCGCCCTTATTCAACTAGCATTCACGCTCCGCTTAGCATGAGCGATTTGTTGCGCTTTGGCTTGCCCCCTGCGGCAAAGCAATTATAGAGAGCGTTGAGATTAGATTTACCGGCACGCGGCACTATTTGAAAACCTGCGCCAGACTGCCCATGAGGAGCTTGTACATGTCCCGCCTTTCTTTGTCCGCCGCGAAATTGCGTCCTTTGGTAATGAGCCTTTCGGCCTTGGCACTCGTTTCCGGACTTTCAGCCTGCGGCGGTAAAGAGCGCCCTAAGGCCGATCTAGCCGCATCGCAGATTACGACCATCGGTGTGAACAGCTATTTGTGGCGTGCTACGCTTGATAGCCTTTCGTTCATGCCGTTGACCCAGACCGATAGTAATGGCGGCGTAATCCTGACCGACTGGTATGTGAATCCACAAAATCCTTCGGAGCGGATGAAGTTGAATATCTCGATCCTCGATCAGGATTTACGGGCCGATGCCCTGCGTGTTGGCGCTTCTCGGCAAGTACGTAATGGCGGCACTTGGGTAGACGCACCTGTAAAAGCAGCCACCACGCAAAAGCTGGAACAGATCATCCTGACCAAGGCGCGCGATTTACGGCGCGGGGCTTTGACCAATTGAGCTGGACCAGCAACTAATCTCACGACGAGCCTGCTGAAGCGGGTCACATATTTATAGGACCAGCATGACCGATCAGCGTTTTAACCCTTTATCGGCGGACAAACGCTGGCAAGCCCGTTGGTCCGAAAGCCGCGTTTTTGAGGCCGATGACTCGTCGACCAAACCGCGCAGCTTTGTGCTTGAAATGTTTCCCTATCCCTCTGGCCGCATCCATATGGGCCATGTCCGCAACTATACGATGGGCGATGTTCTGGCCCGTTTCCGGCGGATGCAGGGCTTTGAAGTGCTTCATCCCATGGGTTGGGACGCCTTTGGCATGCCTGCGGAAAATGCCGCTATAGAAAAGAAAGTCCATCCCGGCGAATGGACCCGCGCTAATATATCCGGGATGCGCGATCAGATTAAACGCCTGGGCTTTGCACTCGATTGGAGCCGCGAACTCGCGACATGCGAACCGGATTATTACGGGCAGGAACAGGCGCTGTTTATCGACATGTTCGAGGGCGGGCTGGTTTATCGAAAAGAATCAGCTGTCAATTGGGACCCGGTCGACATGACCGTGCTCGCCAACGAGCAGGTGATTGACGGCAAAGGCTGGCGCTCCGGCGCGCCGGTCGAAAAGCGCAAGCTGAGCCAATGGTTCCTGAAAATCACTGATTTTGCTGAAGAGCTGCTCGACGGTCTGGATGACCTGAAAGGCTGGCCGGAAAAAGTCCGCACAATGCAGGAAAATTGGATCGGCAAGTCACAGGGCCTGCAATTTCATTTCACACTGTCGGAAAAACAACAAAGCATTGAAACAGTCGAGGTATTCTCGACCCGCCCGGATACGATTTTTGGTGCGAGCTTTATCGCTTTGTCCGCTGATCATCCGCTGACCCAGCAACTGGCTCAAGACAATGAGATGCTCGCGGCCTTTTGCGAAGAGTGCAAAAAGAGCGGGACGACAGCAGCCGAGCTCGAAACAATGGAGAAAAAGGGTTTTGATACGGGCCTGAAAGTGACCCATCCACTCGATCCATCATGGGAATTGCCGGTGTTTGTCGCCAATTTCGTGTTGATGGATTATGGCACGGGCGCCGTGTTCGGTGTGCCGGCCCACGATCAGCGCGATCTTGATTTTGCGCGCAAATATGCACTGCCCGTGACCCGAGTGGTCGCAGCTGAGGGCGAAGAAGACGCGCCAATACACGACGAATCCTACACTGGTCCCGGCAAACTGGTGAACAGCCGCATGCTCGATGGCATGGATATCGAGATCGCTCAGAAAACCGTCATCGACAAAGCAGAATCGGAGGGTTGGGGCAAAGCCCAGACAACATGGCGCCTGCGCGACTGGGGCGTATCGCGCCAGCGTTATTGGGGCACGCCGATCCCGATCATCCACTGTGATGATTGCGGCGCGATTCCGGTTCCGAAAGATCAATTGCCGGTCACCCTGCCCGAAGATGTCAGCTTTGACATTCCGGGCAATCCGCTGGAACGTCATGACAGTTGGAAAAACGTCGATTGCCCGAAATGCGGTAAAGCAGCGCGGCGCGAAACCGATACGCTTGATACATTTACCAACTCGAGCTGGTATTTCCTGCGCTTTGCCAGTCAGCCGGATGACCAGCCGTTTGATGCCGAAATCGTAAAAAAATGGATGCCGGTGTCGCAATATATTGGCGGCATCGAACATGCGATTTTGCATCTGCTCTATGCACGTTTCTGGACGCGGGCGCTGGCATCGATCGGCAAGCTTGATTTTGCAGAACCGTTTGAAAGCCTGTTCACGCAGGGCATGGTGACGCACGAAACCTATTTCGAAACGGTTCAGAACGAAGAAACCGGGGCCGACCAAATTGTTTATTACAGCCCGGATGAGATTAGTCACCGCGAAGGCGGCGTGTTCAAAGCATCCGGTGGTGCGCCGATTGAAGTCGGCCGTATTGAAAAAATGTCGAAGTCGAAGAAAAATGTCGTCGATCCTGATCCGATTATCGAACAATATGGCGCAGATGCGGTACGTTTCTTCATGCTGTCCGATAGCCCGCCCGAACGCGACCTGCCGTGGTCAGAGGCGGGAATTGAGGGCAGCTGGCGCTTTGTCCAGCGTCTTTGGCGTCTATTTGTATCGGTCGCTGATCAACCGAATCCCGCTGGCGAAGACAAAGCCGTTAAACGCAAACTACATCAAACCATTGCCGGCGTCGCCGAAGATGTCGAAGCGCTGTCTTTCAACAAAGCGGTCGCGAAAATTTTTGAACTGATCAATTTGATCGAGAAGTCTGCACCATCAGCTGATCGTCATGACGCCATTCGCGCGCTTGCCAGAATTACAGCCCCGATGGTCCCGCATATAGCCGAAGAGGCATGGGCGCTGTTCGGAGAAAGCGATTTAATCGCCAACGCCCCATGGCCCGATGTCGACGAAAGCCTGCTGGTCGAGGATGAGGTCACCATTGCTATTCAGGTCCGCGGCAAGCTGCGCGATACGATTACCGTGGCCAAGGGCAGCGACAAATCCACCTTGGAGGAACTTGCACTTGGCTCTGAGAAAGTGCAGCGTACCATAGATGGAGCGGACATAAAGAAGGTGATCGTCGTGCCCGACCGACTGGTGAACATCGTTATATGAAACTGATGCGCAAAATCTCCGCGCTTGTTGTCGCTAGTGCCCTACTTGCTTCTTGCGGCCTGCAACCTTTGTATTCCGGTGGTACGAATGGCGTGGTTGCGACTCAGTTGGGCAATGTCACAGTAGAACCGATTAAGGGAAAAGCGGGGTGGCTGATGCGCAATGCGCTCAACGATCAACTCTCCACATTTGAAGGCAGCGAGGCCAAATATCGCTTGATCATCGAACTGGATGACAAGATCGCCGGTTTTGGCGTGCGCAGCAATGACCGTATCACCCGCGAACGCCGGACTTTACGCGCGCGCTATCAATTGGTCCGCCTGTCCGACAGCATGGTCGTATTGGATGCCACCGCCGGTTCCGACGCTGGTATCGACGTCGTCTCGTCGGAATATGCCACCGTTGCCGCAGAAGAAACAGCGCTGGAAAACCTGTCCACACGAGTCGCTGATCAGATCGTCAAAAGGCTCTCCCTCTTTGCCCGCGAACAGGCGAGCGCCGATGAAAATTGACAACGGAAACTAGTGGCAGCGGCATGAGAATAAAGCCGTGAAAGTCAAAGACAATGAAATCGTCCGTCGCTTTCACAGCGCCCCCGACGCTATCCGTCTTGCCATCCTTTGCGGCCCCAATGCAACGCGCTGCCAGGCTTTGGCCAATGAACTGGCCGCCCCGCTTGCAGCATCAGCAGAACGAGTCGATCTAACCATAGCCGACCTTACCGAAAGCCCCGCCCGGCTGAATGACGAGGCGACATCGGCCTCTCTATTTGGCGACAAAAGATTCATCATGGTCCGCCTCAACAGCGGCGAAGCGGTGCGTGCAACGGCATCAATCGAGAATCTGCTCGCGAGCGAAACCAAGGGTGATCCGGTTTTCATCGTCGCAGCGGGCATGGCGGACAAAACCGCCTTAGCCAAAAAAATTGCGGCCGCCCCAGACGCATTAATTGCCACCTGTTATGAAACCTCGCAAGGCGACGCTGTCGCCGCCATATCAAATATGGCCCGCGATGAAGGTGTGAAAATGTCGCGCGATATGGGCGCGGCGATTGCTGCGCTAACCAGCAATGATCTGGTCCTTGCAAAGCTCGAGGTCGAGAAAATCGCACTTTATCTCGATGCGTCTCCGGATAACCCTCAAGAGGCCGAGACAGAATTGCTTGCTTTGCTGGGCGCAGAAAATGACGAAGAGGACCTCGGCCTGCTAATCAACGCAGCGATCAGCGGTGATGCCAAAAAGCTGACCCATGAACTGGCCGCGGCCAGCACCACTGGCTTCAGCGAAGTGGGATTGATCCGATTGATGCTCCGCCACCTGACTAAGCTCGCAGAACTACGCACCAAAGTTGACCAGGGGGCTGGCATTGGCAAACTGGTCAACCATCCCAGCGTATTTTGGAAGGATCGCGACAATTTTTCGCGGCAACTTAACATCTGGTCATCACCCCATATTGCGCGGCTAATTGAACGGATTTTGGCACTTGAAATTTCTTTGAAAAGCAGCGGTCAGCCGGACCATGTGCTGGTTGAGCAGGAATTATTGACCATCGCCAGAAAAGCTGCCCGACTGCGCTAGCGCACCTTACTCATAATTAGCGGTAATAGCGATCCGGCCACGAAATTGGCCGCTAGCGCTGCCGGTCACCCGAAGCTTGCCACCAAAGGAAAAGGTCAGTCGTCCATCGCGGTCAAGTCGCGCCTGCGCTGGTAAATCGGTATCGAGTTTCACCAATTCGGCGGTCGAGCCGTTGGGAGCGCTTAAAGTGATCCGTTCGGGCAACTGGACGCGCACCAGCCGTCCCGGTTCACCGGTCAGACGGCCTTCGCCATGCAAAGATAGTCCGCCAAGATCGGTGATACCGCCGCTGATCCGACGCTGTCTCGATTCGGGATCCAGTTCCACTTCACCACCTGCTCGACTGAGCAAAGCAAGCCGGGAAAAATCAAGATTGGCGGTAATTTCGATGTTTAGCGGGGTCTCTGTCTCTCCAGAAGTGGCCGCGGAAGACGCGCTGCTTGGTACCGCGGCACATAAACGGCACTGCGCTGCTGCGCTATCAGGTTGAACGACCGTCCAGCCGATCAACAGCATCAGAACCGCAAGAACTGTCCAAAATTTTGCATATATTATTTCCACCGGATGATTTTGCAGCAAATGCCTGAAAAAATGGTTAATTTTTTATGATTATGGTCCAAAGCCAACAAACTTCGGACTTTCCTACATCCGTGACTTGGAAATATATTACGCGTAGCTCTTTCTCAGCCCTGAAGATATCTGCAGCGGTATCATCTGTCCCAAAAGCACAGTGTGCACATTGTAGGCTTCATCCCGACACGCTTGACGTTCGGACCATTTCACCCCATTTTGAGTTTATGGAAAAAATCACATTAAGCGCCGAAGAATGGCGCGAAAAACTCTCGCCTGAACAATATCATGTGCTACGCGAAGCGGGCACTGAACGCGCCTTTACCGGCCAACTCAACGCGGAAAAACGCGACGGCGAGTTTTTCTGCGCCGGATGCGGCACCAAATTATTTGATGCGACAAAAAAATTCGACAGCGGATGCGGCTGGCCAAGTTTTACAGAGCCGTCAGAAGCCGAAGCCGTCACTGAAATCGAAGATTTGAGCCATGGCATGCGCCGGATTGAAGTGCGCTGCACCGGCTGTGACGGGCATTTGGGTCATGTTTTCCCCGATGGTCCCGCAGAAAATGGCCTGCGCTATTGCATGAACAGCGCAGCGTTGGAATTCGAACCAAAAGAGACCTGATAGCCTTTCGACAAGTTTTGCGGAGATTTTACTGTCCACCATCGTTCAGCATGCAGTAAGACGGCAACACGCTAAAAACGTATATAGTTAAGCGTATAGTGAATGGGATGATATGGCGCGGGGCAAAAAACGCAGCAAACAACCGGGACCGGTTCGCAAATGGTTTTTCCGGATATTCAAAACCGGTCTGGTCATTGGCCTGCTGGGTTTAATCGCGCTTATCGTCGCAGTTACGGTGATACGGTCATCCCTGCCAGGATATGAAGACCTAAAATCTTCTCCCAACGGCCAAATGATCCGCGTGCTGGACGTGAGCGGCCGAGAGCTCTTCTCGATGGGGCCGAGCTATGGTCAGTGGCTTGACTATGAAGATATTCCACAAGTCATGATCGACGCGATGGTGGCGGTGGAAGATCGGCGCTATGAGAGCCATCTGGGCGTCGATCCGATCGGCATTGCGCGTTCCATAAAAGTGCGGATGGAACGCGGGCGCTGGGCGCAAGGCGGTTCGACCATTACCCAGCAGTTGGCCCGCAATATCTTTCTCAACAACAGCCGGACCTTTGGCCGTAAGGGCCGCGAGATCATGCTGGCTCTAGCTATGGAGCGCAAATTCTCCAAAGAGCAGATTTTGGAGCTCTATCTCAACAAGGTCTATTATGGCGGCGGCGCTTACGGAATTGACGCGGCCTCTCGCCGGTTTTTTGCCCATAGCGCGACCGAATTGAGTCTCGCAGAAGCAGCGATCATCGCAGGACTGGTCAAGGCCCCATCGCGCTATTCCCCAACCGCCGATGCGCAAGCCGCGATCGACCGTGCAACTGTTGTTCTGCGAGTTATGCAGGATGCCGGCGCGATAACTGCAGCCCAAGCTGCCGAAACCAAGCCAACAGCGGTCGAGATGGCACCCGAACCGCGTCAAAACAGTGTCCGTTATTTTACCGACTGGGCCTTGCCGCAACTTGATCTGTTGATCGACGAAACGGTGGAGCCGATTGAAGTGTGGACCACATTGGATCTTGGAATGCAGCGCGCAGCGACCAACTCTATCCAAACCGGTGTTCCTGCTGGTGTACAAGGTGCGCTGGTTGCGATTGACCGCGATGGTGCTGTGCGAGCAATGGTTGGGGGAACCGATTATGTCACCTCCAATTATAACCGCGCAACCCAAGCCGTACGTCAACCAGGGTCCGCGTGGAAAATATTCGTCTATATGGCCGCCCTAGAGGCAGGCTATACGCCCAATGACATCGTCACCGATCAACCTATCCAGATTGGCGATTGGAGGCCGCGTAACAGTGGCGGAAATTATGCCGGTGATATCAGCGTGCGTAGCGCCTTTGCTTATTCAAAAAATACTGTCGCGGCTGCGATTGGCAATGATATCGGTACCTCGACCGTTGCCAACATGGCACGGCGGTTCGGCATCAGCACCCCTATTGACGTCTATCCTTCCATGGTGCTCGGTACCTCAGACGTCCGGTTGCTCGAAATGACGCGCGCTTTCGCTTCCATCAATGCCAAGGGCATCGCTATTACCCCCTATGCGATCACCAAAGTGACAAACATCAAGGGTGACGTTCTTTACAAAAGCAAATTTGATGGCAGCCGGGTTCTCGTAGACCCCTGGGTGGCTGCCGGGATTACCGACCTCATGCAAACGGCGGTCAATGCCGGCACTGGCAGGGCAGCAAAGATCGGACGCCCGGTCGCCGGCAAAACCGGGACGACGAGCAGCAACAAGGATGGTTGGTTTCTGGGCTTTTCTAGCGGCCTGACGACAGGTGTCTGGATGGGCCGAGACGACGCAAAAGCAGTGCGCGGACTGCAAGGAGGACGAGCGCCAGCCGCTGCTTTCGCCTCCTTTATGAAAGTTGCTGTCGCGAAACGGAAAGTCGAGAAGTTTGAAACAGAACTGATCTTACCCGATTGGCAGCTGGAGCCGGATGAAGAAGAATTATACGGCGCACCGGAAGACGGAATCTATGTTGACGAAAATGGCATGCCGATAGAATCTGGTCAGGGCTTGGAATATGATCTGGAAGGCGGTCAAGCCGAAGATGGCCCACCGCAACTAGACCAGGGATGGATTGATTCAGTGTTGGGCCGGGGTGAGCAAGCTGCGCCTGAAAAACCAGAGCAAAGCCAGAATACACCGCCGGCGGATGAGCCGTCGGAACCGGCCAGACCGAATGCGCCGGTGTCTATCTTGCCCAAACCAGCAGACGAATAGACCCGAGGCCACAGCTTTTCTGCTTATATTTCGCGAGCTGGGGCGCCGATAAGATGCAGGGCAGCTCCATGCTGTTTAAGCCAACTATCCGCTTCGCGCCGCTCCCCTTCAAAAATGGCATCAAGCAGGTCATAGAATGACGGGCTGTGGTTCATGTGACGCAAGTGGGCGACTTCATGCGCGACGACCGAACGGCGCACCATCGGCGGAGCCATGACTAGCCGCCAGCTTAACCTTATCGCCTTACGCCCGGAACAGCTGCCCCAGCGGCGACGAGCGTCACCTACGGATAGCGTTGGTAAGTCAGCGCTCGCTCGCTCACAATAAAAGGCCAGGTCATCAGCATAAATGGCCCGTGCCTGATCTTTCATCCAGTCTAATACACGGGCTTCAACGCGCTCTTCCGGGCCGCCAACACAGATTTCATCGTCTTTTTTCAATGGCTTTCGACTGAAATCACTGGACCAGCGAACGAAATGACTTTGGCCGGCAAATGCCAATTCGGTACCGTTGACAATCGGAACCGGCGGCAGCGCATCAGCAAAGTGGGCTGCCAGCCAATCCGACTTAGACTTTGCAAAGCGCAGTGCATGAGCAGTACTGGCATAACGCGGCATCGTCAGCCGGACCTCACCTTTCACGGTGTCAGCCGAGACCGCGATCGAACGCGACTGCGCCAATTTACGAACGCGCAAGGGATAGAAACGCCCCTCGAGCTCGATTTCCAGTTCCTCCTGGCCCACCGGGACGGATCGGGAATTAGAGCGGCTCATCGAGAATATGCTGTTCAATCGGCCCAGCTTCAACCTCCGTAATAACCTTTCCGCGAATGGAATTTCCGGTGTCGTGAATGGTTTCACGATCGCCGGAAATCAGATAGTGCCATTCCGGGAGCGGCAATCCCCGCGCCCGCATCTTATAAGCACAGCTGTCGGGTAGCCAGGTGAAAGTTTCCAGCTTACCGCGCGTCAACCGCACACAATCAGGTACATAATAGCGGCGGCGGCGATAATCACTACACTGGGCGCTTTGCGTATCCAGCAACTTGCAAGCAATGTTGGTCATGTAGATCCGGCCGTCATCCTCATCTTCGGCTTTGAGCAAGCAACATTTTCCGCATCCATCACACAAGGCCTCCCATTGTCCGCGGTCCAGCTTATCAAGCGGCTGTTCCCAAAAAGGAGGAGTATCGACTATCGTGTCCACCGCTTGATTTCGTCCGCCACCTGTTGCGGTGTCCCATCAAAGGGGAGAAGTGCAATCGGTTCACCATCCGGTCCAAACAAATAACCCTGCCGACTGTGGTCCACTAGATATTCGCTAAAACCTGGGCTTTCGCGCTTGTTATAAATGATCAGATATTTCTTCGCGACCGCTGCAATTTCGTCGATACTGCCTGTTAGTCCGATCAACCGTGGGTGGAAATTGTCGGTATATTGCTTGAGCTGTTCCGGGCCATCACGCTCCGGGTCGATGGAAATAAATATCGGCTGGATCTTCTCCGCTAGCGCCGGGTCTTCCTTTTCCGCGAGCGTAAGCCCATTCATCAAATTGGCGAGATCTATCGGACAAACATCAGGGCAGTAGGTAAAACCAAAATAGATGATACGGTATTTGCCCGCAAAATCAGTGTCTGAACTTTTCCCACCATCCTGATTGGTGAGCGTAAAACTGCCGCCAATTTTGGCACCGGCCAGCGGCGCTTCTTCTTCAACATTATCTGAAGAAGCCGGGTTGCAGGCGGACAACAGCGCCATTACAAGAACCGCAGAGAAAACGGATAGAAATTTGTTCATCATGCGGCCAGACATGGTCTGCTAGGGGATAATATTCAACCGATAATTGACGGAATCTATTGGCAGATGACAATTGGGCCGTCAAATCTGGATAGGGCTATATTTATGTTTTGGGGCAACAGCGAAATTTCACAATCCAATGATCCAAATAATGGAAAAAGCAGCATTCGGCGTTTTTTCCTTAGGCTTATAGTCGTCTGTTCCCTGGTACTTCCTGGTGTGGCCACCGCACAATTTTCCAGCAGTTATAATTTTCTGAAAGCCGTGAAAGATAGGGACGGGGCCGAAGCCACCAAATTTTTGAATCAGCCGGGTACGGTGATCGTCAACACACGGGATATTTCCACCGGTGAGACCGCGTTGCACATCGTGGTTGCCCGTCGCGATGCCACTTGGACAGGTTTTTTGTTGCAAAAGGGAGCTAACCCTAATCTCCGCGATAAGCAGGGTACCACACCGCTGATGCTCGCCACGCAATTGCGTTTCATGGAAGGGGCGAGAGTATTGCTCGCTAAAAAGGCCAATGTTAATGAGACTAATAATCAAGGTGAGACAGCCTTGATCCGCGCCGTGCAGTTGCGGGATTCGGAAATGACGCGACTGCTGCTAAAAAACGGTGCAGACCCCGACCGCCCCGACACGTTGGCGGGACTTTCCGCTCGCGACTATGCGACACGTGACCGGCGGGCTGCCTCTATATTGAATGAAATTGAAAAAGCGGATGCGGAGAAAAAACCAAAAACCGAAGGCAAGTTTTTTGGGCCGAAAGGCTAAGTCACCGATCGGGCATATTTTCGTTCAGTAAAATTCTCGTGTCTCAGGGTCAATCCAACCGTTGACAGCAGACAAACGCGACATCGATCGCCGCGCCAGCCTCATCGTCTCGGTCTTGCGCCGTGCTGGCGCTAGAGCATGGGTTGCGGCCGGCCGGATTATTTCTGCATCATAAGCATCCGCGATGATCAATCCGGACCTTTCGGGTAAGAAATCCGGGCGATTAAGTGGTGAGGCGTCCAGTTCACCAGGTACCGCCCAATAAAACCGGTCACAATAATCCAGATATTCCATCCACTTATTGTCACCCAACAAGTCTCCACGCGCGACCTTTATCTCGACAATCACTATCTGCCCTTTGGCATCTACGCCCATCAGGTCTGCCCGCCGTTTATTGGGTAGGCTGACTTCGGAAAGGACCATGATATCATGTCGCGAAAATAGCCGCGCCACACCGCGAGCCACTGCCGCCGCACCAGTCAATGGAGTCAAATGTTCCTCCTTTAGATCGGATTTAGTGATCAAAGCAGAGGTAGCCAAAGGCGAATCGCTAGTTTCTATCATCATGACAGGAGACTAGAACATAAACGGAACAAAATAAAGGCCCCCGGGTGGGAGCCTTTATGAAATCTATTGATGTTCGAAATCAGCGATAGAAGATATGATTATCAATCGTCGCCATCCGTTTCAGCCGCCAACCCGGCGAAACATAGCGCGCGTGGAAAAATAGAGCGCCTTCTACAGGGCTTTTCCAACCGTCATTTATCGCAATTTTGGAAATTGCAACAGCATTGCGCCAATGACGATGTCCTTTGTCAATCCGCGGCATTTTACCACCACGAATGAAGGAAAACTGCTTACGCTGGTAAACTACACCGCAAAGACTGTCCGGGAAACGCGAGGACGCGGCCCGCGCCATGACAACCCGCGCTACCGCAAGTTGACCAGCTAGTGTTTCGCCTTTGGATTCAAAATAGACCGTTCCAGCAAGGCACTGCATTTCTTTGCTCAGCGGGCCATTAACAGTCTGCTGTTTCACTAGTTCACGCAGTGAACCAGCGCCTGAATTATTAAAATCAACGGTTTCGGCCGAAGCCCGCTCTTCATTAGCGAGCTTATCTGCGTCGATCACATCTTGAGGAATTGTTGCAACCACTTCCTGCGGTTCTCCAAAAACTACTGGAGCGGCATCGTCAGTGGACTTTAGCATTGCCGGATCGATGACGATATCAACTTCCGGAATATCATCATTCGCTTCAAGAGCGAACGATGCGTCGGCCACTGCAAAAGTGGTGACCGCAAAAAAAGCAAGCGACAACGCGCTTGCAGCTTTAAAAACCTTGCTCATAAAACCATTATATTATGCAGTGAGTCCAGTGCAGACGAAAGTCTGCTTAAATAAGCCTAAAAACCAACCAACAGCTTATCCCTGTTCCCTCCGTCTGCGTGTTTATTCCCTGTCATCA
Source organism: uncultured Sphingomonadaceae bacterium (assembly GCA_947501695.1). Classification (GTDB taxonomy): domain Bacteria; phylum Pseudomonadota; class Alphaproteobacteria; order Sphingomonadales; family Sphingomonadaceae; genus Parasphingorhabdus. The sequence goes on along the minus strand of CANMWO010000003.1, from coordinate 464,823 downwards.
TTGACAATCCCTAGGAACAACCTTCGCTCAAAAGTTATTGGCCATTTAGGGTGCAGTGCAACAAAGTCAAGAAATCAGGTCATATCAGCGATGAGCCGTTCCGCATCCGCGATGTCCAGTTCAATTAACCACAAATCGGGATCAAAGCCGGTTCTACGATTCAAATATTCATCTAAATCTTGTTTATTATCAGTGTCTTGAGGCCAAATCTTTTGCCATGTCGATGGGCCATCGAGACTCGGCATCTTCTCCAGAAGCCGCGGATCTTTACCCTTTTCCAGACATATTATGAGAATCGCACCTGCGATCCGGTCACCCTTGCGAAGGACCATCGCAAAGCCGCCTTCTTGATTCACTTTGCGCAACAAGGACTGCACTGTCATCTCGGAAGACAGTCGCGGTTCGATCATATGTCCTGCTTGTAGCCGGGAAGCGATGCCAGCGGGATGTGAGACCGCATGAATGTTCCAGTACCGCGGGCAATTTCCTCACCCTCTTCATCTATGAGCCGAGAATCGGCGACAAAAACCCGTCTTTTCCCGCTAACCCAGCGCCCTTCTGCAGTCACAGTGCTAGATTTTAGCGGTCGGGTGAACAGCAAATTGAAAGCTGTAGTCAGCAGAAATCTGTCGGAAACCAGACTGTTGGCTGCGTAAAAGGCAGCATCATCAAGCATTTTGAAATAGCTCGTACCATGAACAGCACCCGCCGCGTGATAGTGCCGCTCATCGACCGCAAATGTAATGCGTGCAAAGCCGCGCTCGATAATCTCAAGATCGGATTCAAACAATGTGTTGATAGGTGCTTTTTTGTAAAGCCGCTCCAAAGCACGAAAATGTTCGTGTGATCCGTCCTGTCCTTGCTCTGAATCGGTCTCTGAAGACATTATCAAGCCGCTTGCTGATCCTGCTGCCCGGTCAGCAGCACATATAGTGCGTCCTCGGAAGCAGCACCGCGTAACTTTGCAACAATGGACTCGTCACGCAGAAAACGGGAGACTTCTGCCAAGGCTTTTAGATGGTCTGCGCTACCCTGTTCTGGTGACAATAGACCAAAGATTAGATCAACATCCTGACCATCATGGGCGTCAAAGCCGATGGACTGCTTTAAACGGATGAACAAGCCAACACATTGGTCCAACTCTTTGATTCTGGCATGAGGAATAGCAACGGATCCGCCAAAGCCAGTTGAACCCAGCGCTTCGCGATCATTAAGACGATCCACGACCATCTCTGCATTCAACCCATAACATTGGGATGCCTTTTTGGCCAAAGCCGTAAAAATTTCTTGCTTGGACAGAGCGGTTGCACTCGCCGTCACAGCGGCAGCGTCCATATGAACTGACAAATACTTCATTTTATCCTCACAGGCTCAACAGCCTGACAATATTACTACGCAAAGCATCATTACAGGCGAGTCGCCATTACGAGATGCGCTAGATCACAAATATATTCCGCCAGAAATTACCAATAATCTGGGCGAATCAGGGGATTCAAAAGCGAAACAAAGCGCTATGCTTGTGGTTCAACCCAACCGATAGTGCCGTCTGACCGGCGATAGACCATATTATGCGATCCAGTTCCAGCATTTTTAAACAATAGCGCGCCGGTATTACGCAAATCCATCATCATCACGGCATCGGAAACACTCGCTTCTGGGATGTCGGTGCTCGTTTCAGCGATAATGGCCGGTGCTTCGGAATTGGTTTCCACCTCGACCTCATCGTCTCCAGCGTCAAATACACGATAAGCCGCTTCTTCCTGCTTCGCAGCATATTGGGCCTGAACATGATGATCATTTAGCCGGCGCATATAGCGGCGCAGCTGTTTTTCAATTTTGTCAGAGGCTTGGTCAAAAGCTTGATGCGCATCACCTGCCTGAGCTTCTGATTTCAGCATAAGACCGGTCATTATGTGGGACACAATATCGCATTTAAAATGATTGTGAGGGGCTTTGCTAAATGTTGCGTGGGTCGAAATGGCCTTGGGGAAATATTTGTCGGCTATCGCATTCATTCGATCGTCAACATGGCCTTGGAGCGCATCGCCGGTGTCCACTTGATGTCCTGAAACACGAATTTCCATATTTTTTCTCCATTATGGTTGCGCAAAGATTTTATAACTATTCAACAGGAAAAGAGATCCGAACCGTCAGGTTTCTGCCCAGAGAGAGTCCTTTATCCCTTCCATGAAAGCCGCATGGCGCGCCAATTCTTCGGCACTGGCGCTATGTGGGCGCGGGGCGATAAACTGTCGCCGCAACGCAGATTCTTTCTGGGTGGGTTGTCGCTCATCGTCTTTGGAATCCGCCTTGTCATCCGCTAGACCAAGGCCGATCTGACGGCCGCCAGTCAGCTCTATATAAAGCTGCGTAAGCAATTCAGCATCCAGCAACGCGCCATGTTTGACACGGTGGCTGCGATCTATGCCGTAGCGGCTGCATAGCGCATCGAGCGACAATTTTGCCCCCGGGTGCTTCACTTTGGCAATGGCTAGCGTATCGACCATACGAAATTGAGAAACCGGTTTTTTGCCGCACAACACCAGTTCGGCATTGAGAAAATTAAAATCAAATTGCGCATTATGCGCCACGAGATTCGCCTCTCCGAGAAATTCCAGCAATTCGTCAGCGCCGGAAGCAAACAGCTTTTTATCGGAAAGGAATACATCGGACAGCCCGTGCACTTGCTCTGCCGCTTTGGGCATCGTGCGTTGAGGATTATAATAGCAGTGAAAACTTTCACCGGTTTCGACCCGGTCGATCATTTCAATACAACCAATTTCAACCATCCGGTCGCCGCTTTGAGGGTCAAAGCCGGTGGTTTCAGTGTCGAAAATTATTTCCCGCATAAGCCCAATATCGGACTCAATTTCCGGTTACGCAAGGGAAGCTTTCAATTTTTCTATAGTATTTTGAACCTGCTGCCGCGTTTCTTCTATTGGCTGTGATGTATTGATGATAAAATCAGCCCGTTTGCGCTTTTCATCATCCGGCATTTGCAGGGACTTAATCTTCTCAAATTTGTCCGGCGTCATACCAGGGCGGCGCAATACCCGTTCCCGCTGATCTGCGTCTGTAGCTGACACTACAATCACATGATCGATGCCATCAGCGCCACTTTTCTCAAACAGGAGTGGAATATCAAAGAGAAGCATCGGTGCATTTTGATTCTCGTCCAGAAATTTCAAACGCATCATTCCAACTGCCGGGTGAATCACCGCCTCGAGCTGTTTTAACGCGTCGGGATTACCCAATACCGCTGGACCCAGCTTCTGACGATCGACGCCATTTTCATCGGTTGTACCCGGGAATAAAGCCTCAATTTCGTCAACCAATGCCCCGCCGGGGCCCTGCAAGATATGTACTGCGGCATCGGCATCGAAAATCGGCACGCCTTCATCGGCAAACATCTGAGCGACAGTCGATTTTCCCATGCCGATCGAACCTGTCAGACCAATGATCATCGGTTTGGTCATGCTAGAAGCAGCTTTCTTAATTCTTCATCATGTTCCAGCGGCGGGGATTGACCAAAGAAAATTTCAAACGCGACCGCCGCTTGCCCAATCAACATCGATAATCCATCAATTGTCTCAAGACCCCGTGCCTTTGCAGCTTTAAGCAATTGGGTTTTTATTGGTACATAGACAAGGTCATAGACAATCGCATCATCGGGAAAGGTGCTTAGATCCACGACAAGCTCATCCTGTCCTTTCATACCCAGCGCACTGGCGTTCACCAGCAATCGCGCGTCCGGCAGGGCTGACCCATGTTCCAAAGCCTGCCCCTTAAGGCCAAATCGCATCAACAAAGCAGAAGCCTTTAAGACATTGCGGTTGATGATCGTGACAGAACCAACATCAATACGGGACAGGGCAAACAACACCGCTTGGGCAGCACCGCCAGCCCCGATGACAACTACATCCTGACCGCTGAGCGGAACATCGGCAATGGGCGCAAAAAAACCGCCAGCATCAGTATTGGTGCCAAAAAGGTCTCCGTTTTCTGTCCGTGCAATCGTGTTCATTGCACCAATAGAAGCGCGGACCTTGCCGGGATCGGACACATGATCCATCACCGCCAACTTATGCGGAATCGTGACGTTGCAGCCCTGCCAATTGCTATCATCGCGGCGGTTAGCGATATAATCTCCCAATTCGTCCGGTTTCACGTGGAACACTTTATAATCGGCTTTGATTCCGAGTTTTTCCAGCCAGAATTTATGAATGATGGGCGATTTGCTGTGTGCAATCGGGTCACCAATAACTTCAGCATAGGGGGACATACCGGTCATGACGGCATAACGCCTCTGACACGCAGATAGTCGAGCAAATGGATTAGTGGCAGACCCATGATCGTAAACTGACTCCCTTTAATGTCTGAAAAAAGCTGCGCCCCGCGGCCTTCAATCTCGTAGCAGCCAACGCAATAGCGGATATTGTTCCATTCCGCTTCTACATAGCTATCGATAAATGCGTCACTCAAGGTCCGCATGGTCAAAGTCGCGATATCTATATGCCGCCAGACCGGTGATCCTTGATCCGCGATCACTGCCGCACTGAATAATTTATGTTTTTTGCCAGAAAGCAAACGCAAATGCGCCTTGGCGTCGTCAGGACCAGCCGGCTTGTCAAGCATCGATCCATCTTCCAACGCGAGAACCTGATCCCCGCCCAGGACAAGCGCGGGCCCGATGCGCCGAGACAATCGCACGGCTTTGGCTTCCGCCAGCGCATCGGCCAGATTGCGGGCGGTTACGCCGTCGGCCTGTAACCCTTCTTTCAACGCTTCTTCATCCACATTGGGCGCTAGTGCTTCAACAATAACACCCGCCGCCTCCAACATCGCGCGCCGGGCTTTGCTTTTGGAGGCTAATATCAGCATTGGTTCAGGCACATCGTCACTCATCGGCACCGCCCTGCTGTTCCGTATGCCGCTCATTGTAAAAGTTGATGATCGCCGCAGCAGATTCCTCGATCGAACGCCGTGTCACATCGATCATCGGCCAGCCATTGTCGGCAAACATCCGCCGGGCATATTGGGTTTCGGCCTTGACCTTTTCTTCATCGACATAGTCGGTTTCGGGCGCTTGATTGAGCGATAGCAAGCGGTTGCGTCGCACTTGCACCAATCGGCTAGCCCCTGTGATCAAACCAACGACCAGCGGATTTTTCAGATGAAATAGGGATTGGGGTGGCGGTGATTCCGGAACTATTGGGATGTTCGCCGTTTTATAGCCGCGATTGGCCAGATAAATGGACGTTGGCGTTTTGGAGGTCCGCGACACACCCGCCAGAACAATATCCGCCTCTTCCCAATTTTCCCAGCCAATGCCGTCATCATGAGCGATGGTGAACTGAATAGCCTCGACCCGCTCGAAATAGGCGGCATCCAATATATGTTGGCGACCTGGCCGCGCTTTGGCTTCTTGTCCCAACATATTGGACAGAGCGTCGGTGACCGTATCGAGCGCAGGGACCACTGGCAGCCCCAAATGGCGGCATTCTCGCTCCAATCTTGCCCGTATATCACTGTTAACCAAGGTAAAAATCACCAAACCCGGATTGTCAGCAACCTCTACCAATATCCGGTTGAGATGGGTCTCCGACCGCACCATCGGCCAAAAATGCTTGATAATTTCGACACCATCAAATTGCGCCAACGCCGCTTTTGCGATATTCTCCAGCGTCTCGCCAGTGGAGTCCGATAACATATGCAAATGGAGTCTGTTCATGCCCGCAACCCTGTGATTTCATTGTGGATAAAGCAAGGGATGAATGCGGGATATTTGGACCCGTCTTTTTCATCCCCATCATCCCAAATTCTATCCACAGTCAGCCCAGTTTTGGAACTTTCATCCACAGATTGTGGATAGTGGGGATGAAATTTGGGAATCGGTAAATTTTTCGTTAACAGCCATCTGTCAATCTGTTTGTAATCTCGACACTGCCACGTTACCGCCTCTATCCACGCTCTATTATCATCAACAAGATTCTATAAATATACTATATATTATATTGGGTGACCCTTATCTCATGCCTGACGCTATCGACTCTCCGAAAATTTTACTCAACACTCTGCGCGGCAAGAAAGTGGCCGAGACTCCGGTCTGGCTCATGCGCCAAGCAGGACGCTATTTGCCAGAATACCGTGAGTTACGCGCGCAAAAAGGCGGTTTTCTGGAACTTTGCTATGATGCCGAAGCGGCCGCCGAAGTCACTTTGCAACCGATTAAGCGTTTTGGTTTTGATGGTGCCATCCTATTTTCGGACATATTAATCGTGCCGCATGCCATGGGTCAGAAACTATGGTTTGAGACGGGCGAAGGGCCCCGGCTGGCACCAAGGCTCGTCGATGCGGCTTTATCGTCTCTGGAGGCTGCTCCAGAGCATTTTGAGGCTATTTATAGCACTGTGCGAACGGTTGCTTCGCAGCTCGATGACAAAACCACCTTCATGGGCTTTGCAGGAAGTCCTTGGACCGTCGCAACTTATATGACCCATGGGCAAGGCAGCAAGGATCAGGCTGTGACCCGGCGCTATGCGTATAATGACGAAGTGGCTTTTTCAGAATTGATCAGTGCGATCATCGAGAAAACGGTCGAATATCTGCTGGGTCAGATAGAAGCGGGCGTTGATGCGGTGCAGCTTTTTGACAGCTGGGCAGGGACGCTTTCCCCCGCGCAATTTGAAAAATGGGTGATTGCACCAAATGCCGAAATTATTTCGCGGTTAAAAGCGGTTCATCCCGATCTGCCGATAATCGGTTTCCCCAAAGGGGCCGGAGCGAAATTAACCGCTTATGCCAATGAAACAGGGGCTGACGCCATTGGTCTGGATGAGACTGTCGATCCAATTTGGGCGCATAAGAACTTGCCAGCGGATTTACCGGTGCAAGGCAATCTCGATCCGCTGGCTTTGATAGCGGGCGGGGACGCGCTGGAAAAATCGGTGCGCCATATCCTGCAAGTCTTTGAAGATCGTCCGCATATTTTCAACTTGGGTCACGGGATTTTACCGGACACGCCCATTGAACATGTTGAAAAGCTGCTTACACTCGTACGGCAATGAATGAAATTATATCCATGCTCTATCTCTGGTTAAAAGCGGCTCATATCATCTTTGTCATCTTCTGGATGGCGGGCCTGTTCATGATGCCACGCTTCTTTGTCTATCATCAGGAATCGGCGGTTGGATCGGAAGAAGATGGCAAATGGATTGAGCGCGAGGCAAAGCTGCGCAAGATCATCCTTAATCCATCACTGATTATTGTCTGGGTTTTGGGATTGGTGCTCGCTTATGATATTGGCGCGTTTAGCCAAGGCTGGTTTCATGCCAAGCTATTGGTCGTGCTGTTGCTATCCGGCTATCATGGCTGGATGATGGGCTATACTAAAAAGCTGGCCCGCGGCGAACGGACGATGACCGATAAAAAATTGCGGCTGATCAATGAAGTACCGGGGATAACCGCTGCGATTATCGTTATATTGGTGATTGTGAAACCGTTTTAGTCTGGTGATCTAGTACTATGGTGCCTTTTAAACGGCAGAAAAAGGTAAAAACAACCGCTAAAAGGGAATTTGTGAGTCCGAATACCAAATTAAGTAGCGATTCTGCTATTCCGGCAACCCCGTTCACATCGAACGCACCAATTACCCACGCTGAAAGTAGAAATTGATATGCAGATACCAAGGTTCCGATCACACCCAGTAAAATAGAACATTTAGCAGCTGTGATTAGAGAATCTGTCCAGAAGTAATATCTTTTGGAGTTCGATCTGATTTGTTCCTTTTTCACCAACATGTTTTTCACAAATAAAGCGATAATAAAAATAAAAATGAATAAAATCAGGAAAAATATAACATATATTCCAGGTTCTGGTTCTGCTATCGGAGTAACAAATGCATATTGTGTAGTTTCTGACGACGATGCCGACATTTAATTCCTCCGCTTGCCAGCAGCAATCTACATTTGACATGGTCGTCCAGCAAGCGTAATTGACGCTCAAAGCCCGTCCGGGCGATCTTTCATGTGAAAATTTGACGGCACACACGCTGCACACATGCAAAAACAAAATATAACTTCCCAATTTATCTGGATAAACCTCCATGCATTTAAAAGAATTAAAAGAAAAATCGCCTGCTGATCTCGTCTCTATGGCGGAAGAGCTTGGCGTCGAAGGCGCATCGACCTTGCGCAAACAGGATCTGATGTTCGCGATTCTCAAAGAACTCGCGGATCAGGGTGAATTGATCATGGGTCTTGGCACGATTGAAGTGCTGCCCGACGGATTCGGCTTTTTGCGGTCTCCCGAAGCCAATTATCTCGCAGGTCCTGACGATATTTATGTCTCACCGAACCAGGTTCGGAAATTCGGCCTACGCACCGGTGATACGGTCGAAGGCGAAATTCGCGCGCCGAAAGATGGCGAGCGTTATTTTGCGCTGACCAAGCTTACCGCGATCAACTTTGACGAGCCCGATGCGGTCCGCCACCGGGTGAATTTTGATAACCTGACCCCGCTTTATCCGGACTCGAAGCTGACACTCGATAGTCTCGACCCAACGGTCAAAGACAAATCCGCTCGCGTCATCGATATTATTTCGCCGCAAGGTAAAGGCCAGCGCGCCTTGATCGTGGCACCGCCGCGGACTGGTAAAACCGTGCTGCTGCAAAATATTGCCAAAGCAATTACCGACAACCATCCGGAAGTCTATCTTCTCGTTCTGCTCATCGATGAGCGGCCCGAGGAGGTTACTGACATGCAACGATCTGTGAAGGGCGAAGTAATCAGTTCGACCTTTGATGAGCCAGCCACCCGCCACGTGCAAGTAGCTGAAATGGTTATTGAAAAAGCCAAGCGACTGGTTGAGCATAAGCATGATGTTGTCATCTTGCTCGACTCTATCACGCGTCTTGGTCGTGCCTATAACACAGTCGTTCCAAGCTCTGGTAAGGTGCTGACCGGCGGTGTGGATGCCAATGCCTTGCAACGTCCAAAGCGTTTCTTCGGTGCCGCGCGTAACATTGAGGAAGGTGGCTCGCTCTCCATTATCGCGACCGCCTTGATTGATACTGGTAGCCGGATGGACGAGGTTATCTTTGAAGAATTTAAAGGCACGGGTAACTCGGAAATCGTACTGGATCGTAAGGTTGCCGATAAACGTATCTTCCCAGCACTCGATGTTGGAAAATCCGGTACGCGTAAGGAAGAATTGCTGGTCGACGACGATAAACTCAAGAAAATGTGGGTGCTGCGCCGTATCCTCATGCAAATGGGTACGATCGACGCGATGGAATTCCTGCTCGACAAGATGAAGGACAGCAAAGCGAACGACGATTTCTTCGACAGCATGAACCAGTAGAATTCAGCCGCCACTATCATGATTATTGAGCAGGCATTGCTGCAGGTTAAACCGGGTCAGTCAGATCAGTTTGCCAAAGCCATGCATCAGGCACGGCCGCTTATTGCCGTCCAGCCCGGCTTTCAGTCCATAGAGGTTCGTCCCTCCGTAGATTGTCCAGACCAGTATCTGTTGGTTGTTGTCTGGGACTCGGTCGAATCCCATCGCGACGGTTTTCGCAAATCACCGGAATATGAAAAATGGCGCCGCTTGCTTCATGACTTTTATGACCCTATGCCTAGCGTAACCTATTTTGGAAATTCGATTTTTTCATGATTGACCTTCTTTCTATTTTATCCGCAGCAGCACCGGCTGGGCTTGGTAGCCTTTCAGAAATGTGGGCGGCCATCGTCCATGATTTTTCCAATATCGGAACCCCGGAGGCTTTGGCCGCTTTTGGGCAAGTCATCCTGATTGACCTGGTTTTTGCAGCCGACAATGCCATCGTTGTGGGCGCTCTAGCAGGTGGTTTACCTGCTGATCAGCGCCGCAAAGTCATTCTGATTGGCATAGGTGCCGCTTTGGTGCTGCGCATAGTCTTTGCGTTAATTGTGGTGCAATTGTTGCAGATTGTTGGGCTGGTTCTGGCTGGTGGCCTATTGTTGTTATGGGTGGCGTGGAATTTCTATCGAGAAATCTTTCATCAAGGTGAGTCTCCCGGTTCACCTGAGATAGAAGGCGATGAACATAGTGGTGTAAAGCCTACAAAAACCTTCTGGGGCGCTGTTTGGGCCGTTACCGCGGCCGACGTCTCGATGAGCCTCGACAATGTCTTGGGCGTTGCCGGAGCCGCGCGCGAGCATCCCGGCATATTGATTGTGGGATTGCTCTTGTCGGTGGCTCTCATGGGTCTGGCAGCCAATGTGATCGCCAAATATATCGAGCGCTATAAGTGGATCGCTTATCTCGGTCTCGCGGTGATCATCTATGTCGCCGGTAAGATGATTTACACCGGCTGGGTAGGGGACGCGCAGACAATTGGTCTGATGACGCTTTTTTGATATTGAGGCCAAGCCTATGATGTTGGTGATAACCGGTGGCCCGGGTGCTGGAAAAACGACATTAATTGAAGCTTTGGCTCATCATGACTTTTGTACAATTGCAGAATCAGGACGGGCAATTTTGCAGTCCGCTGGCGGAATGAAATTGCGCGCGCGTGATCCCTCTGCCTATGCCATTGCTATGTTGAAACGCGACCAAGAAAATTTTGATCGGGCCCAAAAGACTAACAATAAGTACGTATTCGATCGCGGTTTTCCGGATATCGCAGGCTATTTGAACCTGATGAGCATAAATATTCCGCAACAATTGGGTCTAATTTGTAAGCAAAAGCGATATTCTGGACCAATATTTGCCGCACCACCTTGGCTGAAAATTTTTGAAAATGATACGGAGCGAACGCTGGATTTTGACACGGCTTTCACAACATATGATGCTGTGACTAATGCTTGGATAAGCTATGGCTATGAGCTCATCAGTCTGCCGCTTACAACCGTCGAAAAACGAGTGGAATTCATTTTGGAAAAATTGAACTAACCCTTCATTGTCTCCAACATTTTACCCATTTCATCCCAGACTTTGTTGATCGCCTTTAACGGGCGGATCATGACCTTGAAATCCTGAATCTTGCCGTCATCATTCCAGCTGATGATATCGACGCCATTTACTTTTATGTCATCCAGTTGCAGCTCAAATTCCAGCATCGCCATATTAGCACCATCATCGACAATCTCACGCACATAGCGAAAGCTGTCATTTCCCAGGACATTATCAGCCGCCAGCAAATAAGCCATGACAATGGGTTTGCCCGCTTGTGGCGTATGCACGACAGGGGAGTGGAAAACGGCGTCATCCGCGAGCTGCGCGCTCAATGCTGCTTCGCTTTTGTCGGCCATGCGGGCGTGCCAGACTTTTAGATTGTCCCGTGCGGTCATGCTAAATGCTCCTTGAAAAATTCTATGGTGCGGCTGTCCGCCAATGTTGCCGCGGCTTCGTCACGGCGAGCGCCAAATTGAGCGGCAAAACCATGATCGAGGCCGTCATAATCGTGCAAGGTGACCTTGGGATGGTCATCCAGCCCTTCATGCATCGCTGCCTGCGCTTCGGCGGGTACAAAGCCATCAGCGGTGGGGATATGCAGCATGACATCATGTGCAATCGCGTTTTTCTCGTTCAGCAAGCCATCAATACCCACGCCATAATAGCCGACAGAGGCATTAATATCGGTTCTCGCCGCTGTCATGAAAGCCAGTCTGCCGCCCAGACAATAGCCGACACAGCCCACTTTTCCGCCATTTACACCTTCGCGGGCAAAATGAATCGCCGCTTCAATATCTCTTATGCCCTGATCCTGATCAAATTTATTCATGAGATCGAGCGCGACCTGAAATTCCGCCTCAACATCGGCATCGAGATCCGTACCGTCATTGACTCGCCAGAAGAGATCAGGCGCGATGGCAAGATAACCAGCTTTGGCCCAGCTATCGCATTTGGCCTTAATGCCAGGATTCACGCCAAAAATCTCCTGAATCACGATGATGGCCGCTTTGGCGTCGCCGTCTGGGGCGGCGACATAACAGGGAAATTCCGCGTCTCCGCTTAGTGTCTTAATCGGATTCATATCACCCATTTTTGAGCTCCTTTGCATCATGACTTGATTATTGGTGCACATTATCCCCATATCCTATTCAGGCAAGGTGGAACATCATCTGTTGCGGTGAGGGGGGAACTTCGCTTCAACGATAAGAATAAGAGGAAGCACAAATGAAAGTAACCGTAGAACTTGATTGCACCCCCGAAGAAGCACGCCGTATGATGGGCTTGCCTGATGTGGCAAAACTCAACGAAACCTATGTGAAAGAATTGTCCAAGTTTTTGCAGGGGGCTAGCTCGGTCGAACAGTTACAGAATTTCACCAAGATTATCGCGCCAATGGGCGAGGCCGGCATCAAAATGTTCTCTTCCTTTGTGAGTGGAGCCATGGGTGGCGGTAACACGAAGTCATCTTCCACTAAGAAAAAAGACTAGATATCAGATAGATAAGCCATGTCTGCCAATACGATCTTTGCGTTGTCGAGTGGGCAGCCACCGGCGGCCATTGGTATTATTCGGATTAGCGGGCCAAGGGCATCGGATGCGCTGCAGGCTCTAAGTGGGTTTGTTCCTGACGAACGACGGGCCAGTCTGGCGAAGCTATACGACCCTGCCACCGGTGACCTGTTGGATACCGCGCTGATATTATGGTTTCCCGGGCCCAATAGTGCCAGCGGTGAAGACTTGGCCGAAATCCATTGTCATGGCGGCCGTGCTGTCGTCCGTGCGTTGGAATCTGCTCTGGAGGCTATGGACGGTTTGTACGCTGCAGAACCTGGGGAATTTACGCGCAGGGCCTTTACCCATGGGCGAATGGATCTGGCTGAAGCTGAAGGCTTGTCCGATCTACTTTTTGCTGAGACGGAGCTTCAGCGCCGTTCTGCGATACAGGCTGCTGGTGGCGCATTATCGCGAAAAGTCGAAGACTGGCAAAATACGATCTTGCGGTTGTCAGCAATGGTTGAGGCGGAGCTCGATTTTTCGGATGAAGATGATGTGACGCCGGCGCAATTGTCGGTTCTGCAATCGGCGGCTAGCGATCTTGCAACCGAAATGAAAGCCATGCTTGATCGCCCGCGCGCGGAAAAATTGCGCGAAGGTGTTCGCGTTGTTTTGGGTGGTCCACCCAATAGCGGAAAGTCGACATTGCTCAATGCGCTGGTGGAACGAGAGGCCGCCATCGTTTCCGCAATTGCGGGAACGACAAGGGATGTAATCGAAGTGCCTATCGCCATAAAGGGCATACCATTTCTATTTATCGACACGGCCGGCGTTCGTGACGACGGCGCAGAAGAAATTGAGCGCATCGGGATAGACCGGGCGCGTCAGCAATTTGATGTAGCGGATTTGATCTTGTGGCTTGGTCCGGAAGGGGAGGGTCCGCAAATTTCCAATCGGGTTGAAATAGCATCACGGCTGGACCACCCTGAATATCAATCCAAATCGCCGGAGGTGCTTTCCGTATCGCCTCTCACGGGAACGGGCATGGATGCGCTTGTCGCATTGCTTGTTGATCGCGCGAAAGAGATTGTTCCGCGCGGGGATGAAATAAGTGTCAATAAACGTCAGGCCGAGCATCTTGCCGAAGCACAGCGCAATCTTATTCAGATATCAGAGCTGCAAGATTATCTGATTATTGCCGAACAACTGCGACTGGCTCGCGCCGCACTTGATGCGCTGACTGGCAGGGCAAGCACAGAAGATATGCTCGACAGCCTCTTTGGCAAATTCTGCATAGGAAAATAAAAACTGTTCCACGTGGAACAGTCGCAGCTTATTGGTGAGGTACGCGAGATCATTTTGACCTGATACCTAGGTTCCGCTATGGGCGCAGCATGGACTGTGATTTTGATCTGATTGTCGTTGGCGGCGGACATGCTGGCTGTGAAGCCGCAGCTGTTGGTGCACGCATGGGCGTACGCACAGCACTGGTCAGTTTTACCAAAGACAGCATAGGTGCCATGTCTTGCAATCCAGCCATTGGCGGCTTGGGCAAAGGACATCTGGTACGTGAAGTAGATGCATTTGACGGATTGATCGGACGGGCAGCGGATGCGGCGGCGATACATTATCGTATGCTCAATCTGTCCAAAGGCGCAGCGGTGCAGGGCCCCCGGGTTCAAGCTGATCGCAAGCTCTATAAAGCAGCTATTCACAGGATGCTGGAAGCACAAGCCAATCTATCGATTGTTGAAGGCGAAGTCTTATCATTGATTTTTGATGGGCAAAGAGTCAGCGGAATTAACCTCGCTGACGAAAGTAAGATTACAGCATCCGCCGTCATTCTGGCCACTGGGACATTCTTGAACGGGAAACTTTTTCGCGGTGAAGAAACAGTTTCGGGAGGCCGGACAGGGGAGGCTAGCGCTGTGTCGCTCGGCCAACAGATTCGTGACGCCGATCTTCCGATTGCACGGTTGAAAACCGGAACGCCGCCGCGGATAGATGGCCGAACCATTGATTGGGCGGCGCTTCCAGAGCAACCGTCAGATGATGATGGCTGGACTATGTCGCCAATGTCATCAAGGCGAGAAGTACCACAGACATTTTGCGCGGTCAGCCGGACCAGTGCGGCAACCCACGATATCATCCGCGAAAATCTCGACCGCTCACCGTTGTTCAGTGGCGCGATTGATGCGCAAGGCCCTCGCTATTGCCCATCGATAGAAGATAAGATTCACCGCTTTGCCGATCGTGATTCCCATCAGGTGTTCCTAGAACCGGAAGGGCTCGACACCAATTTAGTCTACCCGAACGGAATAAGCACATCTCTGCCTGCCGATGTGCAGGAGGCTTTTGTTCGGACCATGGACGGTCTTTCGAAAGCAGAGATCATCGTTCCAGGCTATGCGGTAGAATATGATCATATTGATCCACGGGCTTTGGATAGATCCTTGAAGGTCCGCGATTTGGACGGACTCTATTGTGCTGGTCAGATTAATGGCACCACCGGTTATGAAGAAGCAGCGGCGCAGGGATTGATTGCGGGTATCGGCGCAGCTTGTTCCATCCTAGGGAAAGATGCTCCGCAGCTTGATCGCGGTACAAGCTATATGGCGGTGATGATTGATGATCTTGTGTTGCAGGGTGTGACCGAACCTTATCGCATGCTGACGGCGCGCGCCGAATATCGTCTGCGTTTGCGGGCGGACAATGCGACCACGCGCTTGAGCCCGGTTGCCGAAACTATCAGGTGTCTGGGTTCAGAAAGACATGCTTGGTTTAAAGAGCGTGAGACACAGCGCATGGTAATCATGAAAGAGCTTTTAGCAATCCACAGCTGTGATGCCATTGCTCGCCAAGGCATCGAAGTACGCCTTGATGGAACGAAACAATCGTTATTTGATTGGCTTCGCTTCCCAAATATTTCGATCACTGCGCTCGAAGGGTTGGGGCTATCTGTTGCTAACATCGATCCCGGCCTATTGGCTGAGGTCGAAGAAGATGCTCGTTATGCACCTTATCTGCAGCGCCAGGAATCGGAACTTAGGGACTTGCGAGCGAATGAGCAGATAGGCTTGGGCGATGATCTTGATTATACAGCGATCGCTGGGCTTTCGAATGAAATGGTCGAACGTTTGAACGGCGCACGACCAGAAACACTTGCGGCCGCTTCGCGCGTTCGGGGTATTACACCAGCGGCATTGGCAGCAATTTTGGTTCATGCTCGCCGCCGCGAAGCCAAGAATTTGGCGGCGTGACCAGTTTATGACTGAACAAGAGGCGCAGGATTGGCTGCGTAAAAATTTTGATGTTCCACGTGAAACATGGGAAAAGCTTGAAGGCTTTCTGGCCTTGCTGGCAGAAGAAATGTTGCTTCAAAATCTTATCTCTAAATCGAGTGCCGACCACGTTTGGGACCGCCATGTTGTCGATAGCGCCCAGCTGTTGATGCACGCACCTAAAGGCGAGGGCGACAAAATCTGGCTGGACCTCGGTACTGGTGCCGGATTCCCCGGCATCGTTGTTGCTATCCTCAGCAATTATAAAGTGGAGATGGTGGAATCGCGTTCGCGCCGGAGCGCCTTTCTCGAATCTGTCTTATTGAAGCTGGGCTTGACCGAAAAAGCCTTGGTTTTTGGCGAACGTTTGGAGAATGTCGAAAGCCACCCTGTGGATGTTATTAGCGCCAGAGCTTTTGCGCCGTTACCGAAGTTACTGTCACTTTCACACCGGTTTTCCACAGAAAATACTGTTTGGCTCTTACCTAAAGGAAAAAATGCGGTAAGGGAGTTAAAGGGCCTATCGCCAAAACGGCAAAAAATGTTCCACGTGGAACATAGTTTAACCGACCCGGAAGCGGGAATATTGGTTGGAATAGGCTGAAAAGCATTATTTTGTCTCAGCTTAGCGAAGGGTTCTGCGTAAAATGGTCCGGATAGCGATAGCAAATCAAAAAGGCGGCGTTGGTAAAACAACCACGGCCATTAATATGGCTACTGCTCTTGCCGCAAGCGGTTGGAAGGTTTTGCTCATTGACCTGGATCCGCAAGGCAATGCGTCCACAGGACTTGGTCTCAATCAGGCAGAGCGTACGCATAGCAGCTATGATCTGCTGGTTTCCGACATTTCATTGGCTGAATGTGTGATCCAATCCCGGGTTCCTGGTCTGGATATCGTTCCTGCTGTCGTCGATCTATCTGGTGCTGAAATCGAGCTGGTTGAGTTTGAAGAACGGACTCACCGTTTAAAGAAAGCTTTGGATGCAGGGGATGATGGGCAGTGGGATATCTGCCTGATAGATTGTCCGCCGTCGCTTGGGCTGTTGACGTTGAATGCGATGGTAGCTGTTGAATCGCTATTGGTCCCGCTGCAATGTGAGTTTTTCGCGCTGGAAGGGCTTAGTCAGTTGCTGCAGACAGTGGAACGCATAAGAGCTCGTTTTAACCGTGGTTTGTCCGTCATGGGCGTTGTGTTGACTATGTATGATCGCCGTAACAAACTGACCGAACAAGTGTCAGATGATGTTCGCGCCTGTCTCGGCAATGTCGTTTTTGATACTGTAATTCCCAGAAATGTCAGGCTTTCGGAGGCACCAAGCCATGGTTTGCCAGCTTTGATCTATGATCACCGGTGCAGTGGTTCGGAGGCCTATATTAATCTGGCACGGGAATTAATCTCTCGCTTGCCAGAACGGAAGGTGGCTGCATGATGGCGAAAGAAGAGGAAGCTCCATTGCCGAAAAAGGCCGCAATTAAGAAAGCAACAGGATTGGGCAGGGGGTTGAATTCGCTTTTTGGCGAGATTCAGCGAGAAGAACCACTTATTCAGGCGCCGGAGACCGACGTGGATGAGGGAAATCCGGAAGCCCGTACGGATGGGCTGCGTTCCATCGCGATATCGGATATCCGTCCCAATCCCGATCAGCCTCGGCAGACTTTTGATAATGCGGCGTTGGATGAGCTAGCGGACAGCATGAAATTGCGTGGGGTGATTCAGCCGATTGTCGTTCGCCCTCATGGCAAGAATTTCCAAATTGTCGCAGGTGAGCGCCGTTGGCGGGCTGCGCAGCGCGCTAGGCTACACCGGGTGCCAGCGATAGTCCGTAACTTGAATGACGCTGAAACATTAGAAATAGCGATTGTCGAAAATGTTCAACGACGCGACCTTAATGCTGTTGAAGAAGCCGAAGCTTATGTGAAGCTGAAAGATGATTTCGGTCATAGTCAGGCAAAACTGGCTGATTTGGTCGGTAAATCCCGCAGCCATATCGCGAATCTTATGCGGCTGTTGGAGTTGCCCGAATCGGTTCGTACGCTTGTCGGTGAAGAGAAGCTTACAATGGGGCATGCCCGGGCACTGATTAATGCCCCTAATGCAGAGGAATTGGCCAAACAGGTTGTCAATAAAGGACTTTCCGTCCGCGATACCGAAAAACTGGTGCGCCAAGCGCTGGGAGGCCCTCGACGCAAAAGTAAGATGCCAATGGCTGGTATCAGCGAAAGCGATGCAGATATTCGTGCCGTCGAGAGTCATTTGGGTGATTTGTTAGGTTTAAAGGTAACGATCCAATCCAAAGGACAAACTGGGGCGGGATCGATGACCATTGACTATAGTAATCTCGATCAATTGGATCTCATTTGCCAGCGTCTGACCGGTGAACATATATAATTTTGGTTGATTTTTGTGGAATTCTAGCGAGAATTTGCCGATTCTCATTTCTAAAATTTTGTAACTTCTTCGCTTAAAATCTATATATTTCAAAATGTTACTGCCTTTATAAATCTTTAACCATGGCTGGCAGCAAAGCCTTATACTTTCTCGCCGATAAGCAATCTCGAATGTTGGCGTAAAGCGACGTTTGGCCAGTGGGTTTGGCTAGACGCACCGTAGGCGCCCTTTCAATTGTAAGTAGTGAAATATAGGGACCAGAAAATATGTCTAAGTTTATTAAAGCCGCTGTGGCTTCTTCCGTTCTAGCCGCTTCTGTAATGGGCGCAAACGCCGCTCACGCTGCAACGGCTTCTGCTGATGCACGTGCAAACATCCTGGAGCAGGTTACTGTAACCAACACTTCAGATCTTGATTTCGCAACCATCGTTACTGGCGCTACCGCTGGCAACGTTGTTGTTGACTCTGCTGGTACTGTTACCTGTGCCGCTGCTCTGGTTTGCTCAGGCACAACCACAGCTGCTGGTTTCACGGTTGCCGGCACAACTGGCCAGACTGTAGATATCGACGCTGATGCGAGTGTTACGCTGACCAACGCTGGCGGTAACGCCATGGTTGCAACCCTGACGGAAAGCGTAACCACGCTGTCCATCTCTGGTGTTGCTGCAACTGACGTTTTCTCAGTTGGTGGTAGCCTGGCCGTTGGTGCAAACCAAGCGGATGGCGCTTATCTCGGTAACTTTGACGTAACCGTCAACTACCAGTGATTTTTGACTAAGTCGGCTAAGTGCCGGCTAGTTTAAAGAATGCGAAGCCCGCCTGCAACCGAGGTTGCAGGCGGGTTTTCTTTATTCCACTGCCCATTAATCCTTCCGATATTTGGCGTGCTTAGCGCTTTGGTAACCCTATTTTGGCATAGTGGTCGATGTGGGGATATTGGCGGAAAACTGCCAAGTCCGGAAATATTTGATACCGGAGACTATTATGAAGACCAACGGTCTGAGACGACTTAATACCTTATATGCCGGATTTGCCATCATGGGATCGGCGCTATTTCTTTCTAGCGCTCCCGCACAAGCGGCAGGTGACTTGTTGGTCGCACCGACTCGTATTGTGTTGGATGGACAGCGAGGCACGGAAGTTATCCTGAATAATATCGGTTCGGAAACAGCGACTTACCGTATTTCCTTGGAGCTCCGCCGCATGACCGCTGAGGGTAAGTTGCAAGATGTCAGCCCTGAAGAAGCCAATAGTTTCGAAAAAGCTGCGAAGGGTATGATTCGTTATGCCCCGCGCCGCGTCACGTTGCCGCCAAACCAGCCCCAGGCCATTCGTCTTGGTGTAAGGCCGCCAAAAGACTTGGCTGACGGCGAATATCGTGCTCATTTGCTGTTCCGCGCAATTCCAAAAGCACGAAGCGTAACTGAGCAGGCCAGTACGAGCGGCGGCTTTACGATCGCGCTGACGCCAATCTATGGTGTAACCATACCGGTCATTATTAGACAGGGGAATTTACAGGCTACAGCGGGCATCGCCAACGCTCGTGTTGAAACATCTGACAATGGACAGGCCTTCGCCTTTGATTTGAGCCGTACGGGAGATCGATCGACCTATGGTGAGATTCGCGTACTTAAGCAGGGTGAAAGTGAGCCCATATTAGTGGCTCGCGGTATTGCGATCTATCCGGAAGTACCTAGCCGGAAAGTTACGTTACCGGTACCGGCGGAGATTGCTGCCAAGCTTACAGGCCCTATTTCGGTCGAATATTATGAGCCCGACAATGCAGGCGGTGGTTTGATCACGAAAAGCCAAATGGTTTTAAGATAGGTATATATATCAATATATTAAGCTGACGCCAAAACGTTAAGCAGCCAATATATCTATGATGAAAAACCGTCTTTCCATATTCCGCCAGCGTTTCAAACCGCTGGCAATAGCCGCCGGGATCAGTACGATCTTGGCGGCTTCGTCGCTTATGGCGCCGGCGGCGCATGCGCAAGCAACATGGACGGCTAATGATGATGATGCTCTGTTGTTCGATCTTCGATCTGGTAAATATCGGCTCGGCGATGGGGTCCGTGGCTATCAGACAAACAACGGTGTCTGTGTTGATTTCGGTGATGTGATCATGGCGCTTGATGTACCAATTAGGTTGGATAAAAAGTCGCGCCGCGCAACTGGTTGGGTATTTGCAGAGCGCGAAACGCTCACGATCGAGCGTGACAGCGCAACGGTACAGACCGGGAGTGACCGGAAAACCCTAGCAGAAGGTGATATCTATGACGCGCCAGAAGGGTGGTGTGTAAATGTCAAAAGCCTGTCCAATTGGTTGGATCTCTCACTTGTCCCTGATCTATCCAATGCCTTGCTGACTATCGAATCTGACAGAAAACTGCCATTTCAATTGGCGTTAGAGCGCAAGGAACGAGCGGCGAAAATCAGGCCACGGCGAAGTTTTGATCTATCAACACTGCCACAATCGAAAGAACCGTATAAATTCTGGCGGACTCCTTCGGTTGACGCTGTTGTTTCTGCCGGTGGACTGCGCGACAAACGGTCTGGGCAGCAACTCGATGTACGGTATGAGCTATTTGCCTCCGGAGAAGTTGGTAAAGCTTCTTTTGATGCCCGCCTGTCGTCCAATGATAAAGGTGTGCCCGAAAGCCTGCGGGTCCGCGCCTATCGTACCGATCCCGAGGGCAGCCTTCTGGGACCGCTTAAGGCGACTCATTTTGCGCTGGGCGATGTATCTACCTTCTCAACACCTTTGGTCTCGCAAAGTACCGCTGGGCGAGGCGCGGTAGTCACTAATCGTCCGGTTGATCGTCCCGATAATTTTGATCGCACTAGCTTTCGCGGCGAATTGCCGGAAGGCTGGGATGCGGAACTCTATCGTAACGGGCAATTGCTAGCTTTTGCTGAAACAAGAACGGACGGCCGCTACGAATTTATCGATGTACCGCTTCTATACGGGCAAAATCGCTTTGAAGTCGTGCTCTATGGCCCGCAAGGTCAGATTCGTAGAGATAGCCAATCGGTTCCGGTAGGGCTCGATTCCATTCCGCCCCGTAAAACTTATTATTGGGCAGGGGGGCAAGAGGCAGGTAAGGACCTGATCAACTTCAACAGCTTTCTACCGACCGAACAGGCAGGTTGGCGTGGAGGGTTCGGTGTGGAACGTGGGCTCAATGCAAAGACATCGGTCGCAGCTTCTCTGTTTAGTCTGCAGATTGATGGCAAGCGCTACAATTATGTTGAGGGATCGGTTCGCCGCGCTGTTGGACCGACATTGGTTGAGTTGACTGCATCGTCTGATTTACAAAAAGGCACGGCTTTTCGCGGGCAACTGCTTGGTGAGCTTGGCAAAACCTTTATTACAGCCGAGACGATTTGGGCGCAGGGAAATTTCCGATCAGATCAAGTCGAACAAAACGTGAACGGCAGGCATAGCCTTTCGCTGGACCATAATTTCAAGCTCGGAAGTAAGATTGTCCCCTTCCACATTGATGCCCAATATGAAACGCGCTCGGATGGGCGCGCCTCGCTTGATTTGACCGGTCGCGCCTCCCTTAACTTGCGGCGTTTCTCGCTTACAGGTGAGTTAAACTGGGAAAAACGGTTTAGCGATTTGGGTCCTAATCCACCGGATATTGCTGAAGCACGTTTGCTGGTCAATGGCAGGGTTGCCGGCGTCAGGTTGCGCGGCGAAGCAACTTATCGGATTGCGCCGGAGAAACGTTTCGAAAGAGTTAATTTTACAGGCGAGTGGCGTGCAGGAAACCGGGCCGACTGGCGCGCGGAGCTTGGCTATGATGTTGGGCTTGATCGCGGTCGAGCCGGAATTGGGATAATCCGCCGCTTTGACAAATTTTCGCTAACCGCCAGCGCGGAGGCAGCAACGGATGGCTCTGTGGCGGCTGGGCTGAACTTGGCATTTAGTCTTGGTCCTGATCCACGCAATGGCAAATTCCGATTGTCGAACAACAAGCTCGCCAATAGCGGTCAGGCGCTCGCAATTGTTTATCGGGACAAAAACCGTGATGGCAAAAGACAGCCAGAGGAAGAATTAGTCGAAAATGTTGAACTGACGGCGGGTCAATCAACCGCGCTAACGCCGACAAATGCGCAAGGACAGTCGATCATCGACAATCTGCAACCTTTCCGGCCGGTTCTGATAGGTATTGATACCAGCAGTCTGCCGGACCCATATGTTCAACCCGCGCTACCAGGCGTTGTGGTAACACCGCGTCCTGGTATCGCTGCGACGGTTGAATTGCCTTTGGTCAGCGCTGGTGAAGTTGAAGGTACACTGGTGCGCAAAGGTGGCGGGGCGCTCGCTGGAGTTGGTTTGGAACTGTTGGACGTAGAAGGCAGGGTGACACACGAAACGCAAAGTGAATTTGACGGGTTCTTCTTGTTTGAAGGCGTCCCCTACGGGGCTTATCAGCTTCGGATTCAGCTCTTGTCCGCGCAAGCCATCGCAGTTTCTCCTATTGTGAATATCCGAGCGGTTGTTGATGATGATAATCAGGTGGCCAAGCTGGGCGTTGTCGTTGCGGCATCGGATGCGATTATGGCGAAACTGGGCGATGTTCCAACCGGAGCGCCGGCGGGATCGCCCGATCCTTGATCGTGTCTTGTGCGGTTTGTTGGTTCTGCTAGGTCTTTGGGCTGTTTTTACGCTCAGGATGGAATTAGGATCAGAACATGCAAGTCACCGCCAACGGGATTAACATTGAAGTAGAAGATCATGGCAAAGCCGTTGATCCAGCGATCCTTCTCATCATGGGATATGGGACGCAACTTACCGCCTGGCCAATGGATTTCGTGAATGGGCTGGTTGAATCCGGGTTTCGCGTCGTCACTTTCGACAATCGTGATGTGGGACTTTCCTATAAATGTGACGGGGTTTCAGCCCCTGGGCCGCTCCGGCAGCTTTTTACAAAACGGTTTTTTCCCAGCCAAAATTTGGCGCCTTATAATCTGAGCGATATGGCGAGGGATGCGATTGGCGTATTAGATGCGCTCGATATTGATAAAGCGCATATTGTTGGCGCTTCGATGGGCGGAATGATTGGACAATTGGTGGCGGCCGATCACGCGGACCGGGTCTTGTCGCTCACGCCGATCATGTCTTCCACCAACGCTCCGGGCCTCCCCGGCGCAGACCCTCTGGTTCGCAAGGGTCTCATTCAATCGGCCCGGGCGAAAGCAACGACGATTGAGGAGGCACTGATTGTTGGCATGGCGTTTTCATCGATCATTGCGTCGGAAGAAGGCCGGGCAAGAGAAGAAGAACGCAAAGCCATGATGAAAATGGCTCTGGAACGCAGCTTTTATCCAGCCGGTCGTCAAAGACAAATGGCAGCCATTATTGAAACTGGCAATTTACGGCCGAAAGCCAAAGCGATATCTGTCCCGACTATGGTCATTCACGGAACATCCGATCCGCTTATTCCCCATCCTTGCGGCGAGGATATTGCAGCGAATGTCAATAATGCCCGTCTGGAGCTCGTCGATGGCATGGGTCATGATTTGCCGCCGAGCAAATTACCGGTGATGGTTGAGATGATCGCAGAACATTGCAGCGCTGCTTAAGTCCAATTATCCACGGCTCTAATTGTTGCGCGGCAGGCAATATTCCACCACATGGTCGGTCATCAATATCTGAGTAGGGGGAAGCACCATACTATCTCCATCCTCTTGGAAAAATTGATTATTTTGTGAATTTTCCGAATGCATAATAGCGACCGATCGGGCGTGATATGGGCGTGCGAAAGGCAGCTTTTTGGGATCTTTCCCGCGCGCCACCGAGAGCATGAAGCGGATAAAATTCCAGCGATTGGCCTGGGACAGAGCAATCAGGTGAAAATTATCTCCACCCAGACCTGCCTCCGGTGTTAAGGTCCATGGGCCAGCGAAATATCGCCCCTTGGCAACATAAAAGGCCTCGCACGACAGGCTGCTTTGCGACCCATCTACTGTGATGACATCCAATGAAAATTGTTGCCGCGGCCAGCGCAGGAATAGTTTGGCAAAGGACCAGGTGTAGGCGTTGCGCCCGATTTTCTTTTTGAGATGCGGGGAATGTTTCGCAACGGCAACACCATCCGGTCCGGCGCTCAAACAGGCGACAAACGGGCCGTGGTTGCTAGCGACAACGGGTTCTTTTAAGCGGGCATCGGCCCCAGCGAGATAGCCGCGCATGACTTCGCTCGCAAATTTCTCCGGCTCCGGCGCATAGCCAATTTCGCGGGCCACCAGATTGACCGTGCCTGCAGGGAAAATACAAAGGGGCGTTTTCGACCCGCTTTTCTGCATGGCGGCAATAACCAACCTTAAGGTTCCGTCGCCGCCGGATACGCAGATCAGATCACTGTCGTCGGCCAGCTGCATATTACCGTCAATTTCCGTCGTGCCCATGACCACCTTAGCACCGCAGGCTTCAAAGGCTTGCGCGAGCACGCCGAGACGTAATTCATGATGGGTACCCGATGCAGGATTGTGGATCAGTTGAACAAGCATTGATAGGACATGGCGATAGTTTGCCGCCTGCGTCAATGGCGAAGAGCGATTACTATTGTCCCTTACCGCTAATCCATCTTATTGAGCGCGCATGACAAAAAAAATCACAATCATTGGCGGCGGTTATGCCGGGACGATGCTGGCGAGAGAGCTGGATGCCCATGCTGATATCAGCCTGATCGAGCCACGCGACAAATGGGTCCATAATGTTGCGATGATCCGCGCACTGGCGCGGCCGGAACTGCTCGATGAGATTATCATGCCTTATGAGGACCTGCTAAAAAACGGCAAGATCGTGCGCGGACGAGTGGCCGCGATGGATGGCACAACTGCGATATTGGAAGATGGAACCGAAATTGCCGGGGACATGACCATTATCGCGACGGGCTCGAGCTATGCTGCACCGTTTAAAATGCAGGGCGATGATAGCGCGGCCTTCATTACCAAAGCCAAGCGGGTGATGGCGCAAATCGATAAGGCTAATAATATTGCCATTGTCGGCGCTGGCGCTGTGGGCAGCGAGCTTGCCGGGGAACTGGCTTTTGCGCGACCCGAAAAGCGGATTACGCTGATTTCTGCAACCGATACCCTGTTCCCGGACTATCCGGCAAAGCTTGGCCGGATGATGCAGCGACAATTGGGCGAACTCGGCGTGAAGCTGCGTTTGGGCGAGCGGATCAAAAAACTGAAAAGCGCGGATGAACCGTTTGTGCCGCTTAAAAACAAGATCAAGCTGTCGGATGGTTTTCCGATTGATGCTGATCTGGTGATTCCGGTCATTGGCGCGAAACCGGTGACCGGTCTGTTGCAGACTCTGGCAGGCGTGGCGTTTGATGGACATGGCCGAGCGAGCGTTGATGGCTGGCTGCGGCCGACAGAAAATCCCGATCTGTTTATCGTCGGTGATATCGCAAATACCGGTGATACGATGACAATTGTCGGCCTGACGCGTCAGGTGAACTGGTTGAAAAAAGCCATCAGGGCGCATTTGCGCGGCAAGGCCATGGCAGAGGTCAAACCCTATAAGCCATGGCCTAAGCCGCTGATATTATTGCCCTTAGGACCGGATAAAGGTGCGAGTGCTTTGCCCTTTGGTGTCACCGGGCCTTTGCTGACATCTGCGATCAAGGGCAAAAAGCTTTTCATCCCGCGCTATCATCGGGAGTTTAACTGGAAGCCTTAAGCGGCGACCGGGTCCAGCATTTTGAGAGCCAGATCTTTGGCATCTTTGTAACCGGGTTTGCCATTGGCAGCACGCGGCACATCGTCGACCACCAAAAAAGCCCGCGGGGCTTTATAGTCGGCGAGCTTACCGCGGACATGATCGTGCAGAGTTGCTTCATCGAGCGTGTGCCCGTTAGCGAGCGAGAGCACGGCGGTGACTTTTTCACCAAAACGGTCATCGGGAACACCGACCACCAGACAGTCGTAAACACTATCGTGCGTTTTCAGGGCTTCCTCGACTTCTTCCGGGAAAATCTTTTCCCCGCCGCTATTGATGCAAACCGATCCGCGGCCGAGCAGGGTCACGGTGCCATCGGCTTCGACAACAGCAAAGTCACCGGGAATCGAATAGCGCACTCCGTTAAAAGTCTTGAACGTCGCCGCGCTCTTTTCTTCGTCCTTATAATAGCCGAGCGGGACCATCCCACCATTGCAAATCATACCCATTTCGCCAGACCCGGGTTTCACTTCGCGGCCATCTTCGGTCAAAATCTTGGTAGTCTCCGCCATTTCAAAGCTGGCTGTCTTGTCGATAGCGGCATTTTCGCGGGTCGTTACAGACGCGCCCATGCTGCCTTCGGTCGAGCCCATGCTGTCGACAATCATCATTTCGCTATGTTCGAGCAGTCCTTGTTTGACTTCGGCAGACCACATCACGCCGGATGATCCCATCATCTGCACCGATGTTAGATCATAAGGCTTACCTGCTGCTTTGGCATCATCAAGTGCCGCGAGCATGGGTTTGGCAAACACATCGCCGACAATGGTAATATCGGTCGCTTTTTCATCATCCGCCAGCTTCCAGAGCGCATGCGGATCAAAATGCCGGTTGTTAAAAAGAATTACACAGCCGCCTAATGCATGCGGAATCATCGCGCCGATCCACATGCCGGTGCCGTGCATGATCGGGCAGGCGGGGATCGCTCGGCCGGTTGCGCCAGCCGCATGCAAGGCCTGAGCAAGGGGGCCAAAGCCATCGGCTCCTTGCGGCAATTCCATGCCTCGCATTTCAAAGCCTTTGGTGAATAAGGCGCTGGAAAAGGTTTTGTGATCGTACATCACGCCTTTGGGCATGCCGGTCGTGCCGCCGGTATAAAGCATGTAGAGATCATCATCGGAGCGCGCGATAACCGGCATCGGATCAGCGGCTTGCAGAGCCGTTTCGTAATCCACAGCGCCTTCCAGATGCTCGCCGGATCCATCGTCAATTTCCAGGAAGAGTTTTACCTGTTCCAGCTGGTCACGAATCGCGGCCACACGCGGAGCGAATTGCGCGTGGTAAACCAAAGCTTCGCTATCGCTGTTATTGATGACGTGGGTTAGCTCGGCTTCGAGATAGCGGTAATTGACATTGACTGGACAGATGCGCGCTTTGAACGAAGCAAATTGTGCTTCCATATATTCCGCACAATTATAGGCATAGATGGAGAGTTTCGCGCCGGGTTTCAGGCCGTGATCGACGTAAACCTGTGCCAATTTGGCGGCGCGCTGTTCATATTCGGACCAACTATATCGTTTGCTGCCTTCAACAATTGCGGGTTTATCGGGAATCGCCTGGGCTATATTTTCCCAGATATCGGCCATTTGCCAGCTCATCGAATCTCTCCTTTTTCTTTTGAACATAGCCGGAAAAGGGCCCAATTCAATAGCTGGGCACAATAGATAGGCTCGATAGGTTCATTCACCCCGTTTTGACAGAACGGGTCCCAGGCGCTGGCGGGGTTTCCGCACCGCCAGCAAAACATTGGGCAATGGCCATCCACCGGGTTGCGTTTGGACCGGTTATTTTTAAGTCCGTGTCGGCAATATTGCGAGTCTGGGTAACTACTTGGCAAAACTCCTCAGCCAAACCCTCAATCCGTTCATCTTTGCTCTCATCCCCATAGTCCCAAACCACGCCGGATGGAGCAGTGAGCTTGAGATAAGGCATCGGCTGCGGTGCCTCCTCGCCATTAACCTTGAAAGTCCAGCCATATGTGTTGAGGCCGATCATCACGATATTGCGAAGGCGATCGGCATTTTCACGCTTGCGGCCAAGTACATCATAAATGGCCTGCGCATGTGACCAGTTTTCCATCAGCCGCGCGGTGATCGAAGAGCGCACACTCATGGACGGACCGGCCCATTCGACCCGCATGGCCGGATCAGCGGCACCAAAAACGGGAGCCATTTTCTGATAAAAGTCGCGCCAGGTTTTCACGAGCTGCGCTCCGGACCGATTATCGAGATAGTCCGCCTCAAAAAACCGCATCGATGTCTGGCCCTTCATCCCGGCCATCGCTTCCTTGAAAAAGTCGTGGAATTTTTCCGGCTCTGTCAGCGACCAATAAGCAGCCATGTTCCAGATATGGAGGTGCCGCAAAATGGCATTGATCGTCCAGTTCTTGAAGCCGGTTTCCTGCTCCATCTGATCTTCAGAAAGGTCGTTAACGAGCGCATATATCGCTTCGCTTTCGTCGAGAAAATCCTGTGCCTGATCCATCATTTTCCTATTGATCCTTTAATCCCAATTCAGCCAAAATAGCGTCTGAATGTTCGCCGAGTGCCGGACTAGGTCCTGTGGACGGCAATTTCTGACCATTGATATGCACAGGCGAAGCCACGTTGTGAATTGTACCGAGCAGTGGATGCTCCTGTTCCTCAAACGCTTCAATCGCCACGATTTGCGCATGTGATTTGACATCTGCGAGTGTCAGACAAGGCGCGGCTGGCACATCGCCTTTGGTCAGGCCAGCGATCATGGTGTCTGTATCATGGCGGGCCGGTTCGCTTGAAACAATTTGCGCAAGTTCAGCCATATGCATGCTGCGATTTTCAAGACCTTGATATTTTTCTTCTGACTTCAGGTCTTCGCGGCCCACCATCTCGAACACAACTTGCCAATGGTCGTCACTCATTGCGGCATAGGCAATGGCGCCGTCAGTCGTACGCAGTGGCATCTGGTAATAATCGGCAAAAGGCGAAGCGTGTATTGCGTCATCATCCATCAATGTAAGATGCATGCCGCCGTCGGGCCAGAGAAAGGCGATACAGCTCGCCAACATCGACAGATCGATATGTTGTCCTTCGCCGGTTCGTTCACGGGCAAATAGTGCCGCCGTGATCGCTTGTGCGGCGGTATAGGCGGTCAACTTGTCGCACAGTAATGTCTTCACATAGGCAAAGCCGTCGGGATGGCCCTGCGTGCCCATGAATCCGGCCATGGCCTGCATCACATGATCATAGGCAGGACGATCTGCCATTGGTCCTTCGCGGCCAAAGCCGGTAATCGCGCAATAGATGAGCGCCGGTTTTTCGGCCCGCAGGCTTTTGCTATCGAGGCCCAGTCGCTGCATCACACCTGGGCGATAATTGTGGATAACAATATCGGCATCAAGGCAAAGTTTGCGGGCCGTGGCGACACCTTCTTCGGTTTTCAGATCCAGCGTAATGGATCGTTTGGCGCGATTACAATTGTTGAACAGACCGGAAATGCTGTCTTTCCGACTGCCGAGCCAGCGCATCGGATCGCCAATGCCTGGCGGCTCGACCTTGATCACATCTGCACCCTGTTGCGCGAACATCATGGTGGCGAGGGATGCGGTAATCATCGTCGAAAATTCAACAACCTTTATGCCCGCCAGCGGCTGCTGTGCTGTTACCTCTGCCATATAGTCTCCTAGCCTTCTAAATTCGCGGCGAGCCTTTCATAGGCGGTGATAAAATCTTCTTTGAATTCTTGCACAACCTGCGCCGTCGACATCGGTTGGTTCATCAAGCCAACACCTTGCCCGACCCAATAGGTTGCGAGATCTTTCGCACCCTGATTGTCGCCTTGGCTCAGCTTGTCGATAGACCGGAGCGGCGGTTCTGCCACCAAAGACTGTAACGGCATTGCTAGTGGTTGCGGAGCGTCTTCCGCCTCCCAAGCGTCGGTCCATGGGGATCGCAATTGCCGCGATGGCTTGCCGGTGCGCGAGCGCGCCCGAACCGTATCACGTGACGTGGCGTTCAGCATTTTCTCTTTCACCACCGGATTAGTCTCAGCCTCAGCCGTGGTCAGCCAGACCGATCCGCACCATACGCCGCTCGCGCCCATAGCCATGGCTGCGGCCATTTGTGAACCAGTGGCGATACCGCCTGCTGCGAGTACCGGGGTATTGTCACCCATGTCGCGTAAGGCGTTGCAAACTTCGGGGATGAGAACCATCGTTGCGACATCGCCGGTATGACCGCCGGCTTCTCCGCCGACGGCGATCAGGATATCGACACCAGCGGCGACCTGCGACATGGCATGTTCCTTGGTACCGATCAGCGCGGCCACAGGAACGCCGTGCTGACGGCCCATATCAGTCATGACTTGTGGCGGAATGCCCAGCGCATTGGCGATTAGCTTGATCGGATGGCGAAAAGCCACCTCAAGCAAAGCGCCGGCATTGCCGCCACGCAGATTATCTGCGCCGACCGCATGTTCCCTGCGGAGTTCTTCCAGATCGCCAGGATCGACGCCATAACGCGCCATTACGTCTCTGGAAAATTGCTTATGTTCATCCGGGACCATTGCCAGCGTAGTATCAACATCGATCTGCTGGCCTTTGCCCTCAACCTTGTTGGGGACGATGATATCAAGGCCATAGGGTTTGCCATCAACATGATCATCAATCCAGCTGAGCTCTTCTTCCAATGTTTCCGGCGTACAGTTCACGCCGCCAAAAACGCCCATGCCGCCTGCTTTGGAAACAGCGGCCACGACATCGCGGCAATGGCTGAAGGCGACGAGCGGAAATTCGATGCCCAGCATGTCGCAAATCGGGTTTTTCATCACGCGTCGTCCTCTTCGGCTGCTTCATCAGCCACAATTTCCATAATCAAATCATCGGCGGCAATTTGCTTGCCTGCCGCAGCCGCAACCGTTTCAACCGTCCCGTCAATCTCTGCCAAAATCTCATGCTGCATTTTCATTGCTTCCAGTACCGCCAGCTTGTCGCCTCTTGCCACGACCTCGCCTTGTTCGACGAGTATCTCAAGTAATAGGCCGTGCATCGGCGCAACCACAGTACCGCCACCAGCCATATCTTCCATTGCACTCAATCCCGTCATGTCGGTGACGGAAAGCGAACGCTTCGGCAGCGCAAGATGCAGTTGGCGACCACGTGCATGATAAATGGTTTCGGCCGTCCGGCCGTTGACGCGCAGTTTTGCTGTATCATCTGCAATGGACAGCAACTCTATCTGGGCTTCCTGACCCGCGCCTTCAACATTGTAATGGCCGGGCTGACCGACATGGACATGGATGGCCCCATCCGTCTCGGTGGCCTCACCCAATTTCGCATATTGAGTCACGGTTTGCAGATCTGCGGTGCTCGACCAATCCAGCATTTCCGGATTGACGTTGAGCGCCAATTTATGCGCAGCCTGTTGGCGCAGCTTATGCTGGAGCACTGCGGCAATTGCAAAGGTGGCAAAGTCATGCGCACCCAAATCGACTCCATCTTCTCCATAATTTTCGGCGATGAAAGCGGTTGTTGCGTGACCGTCGACAAAATCCGGCTTGCCCAGCGCATCGATCAGAAAGTCACGATTGGTCTTTGGACCGAACAAGGCTGTCGCGGCGAGCGCCTTGACCATCTGCCGCCGCGCATCTTCACGGGTCGCGCCGTGAGTGATGATCTTGGCAACCATGCTGTCGTAAAAGGGTGAAACTTCGCCGCCAGTCGCAATGCCGCTATCAACACGCGCACCATTCGAGGGATGCCACAAGTCGATATGACCGGTGCTAGGCAGGAAATCATCGGCGGGGTCTTCGGCGTAGAGCCTTACTTCCATGGCATGGCCGGTGAGCGTAACATCTTCCTGCACAATGCCGAGTGGCTCGCCTTGTGCGACTTTGAGTTGCAGCGCGACGAGATCGAGACCTGTAATCTCCTCGGTGACGGGATGCTCAACCTGCAAGCGCGTGTTCATTTCCAGAAAATAGAAGCTGCCGGATTGATCGAGTAAAAACTCAACCGTGCCGGCGCCGCGATAATCGACAGCGCGCGCTGCTTCCACGGCAGCTGCGCCCATTTCGGCGCGCAGCTCTTCGGTCATGACCGGGCAGGGGGCTTCTTCGATCACTTTTTGATGGCGGCGCTGCACAGAACAATCACGCTCGCCGAGATGGATGGTGTTGCCATGGGCGTCGGCAAAGACCTGAATCTCTACATGGCGCGGTTTGATGATCGCTTTTTCAAGGATCAGTTCGCCGTTGCCAAAAGCGTTCTCGGCTTCTGAGCGTGCGAGCTTGATTGCGTTGGGTACCTCGGCTTGATCATGGACCAGCCGCATACCACGACCGCCACCGCCCGCTGCGGCTTTGACCATGAGTGGCACGCCAATTTTGGCGGCTTCCGCAACTAAGGTTGCATCGGACTGATCATCATCCTGATAGCCGGGAACGCAAGGCACTCCGGCCTCGATCATCGCGCGCTTGGAACGCGCCTTATCGCCCATTACATCAATGGCTTTTTCCGGTGGTCCGACGAAGATGATATCTGCGTCGGCACAGGCTTGCGAGAAGGCGGCATTTTCAGACAAGAACCCATAACCGGGATGGATGGCGTCCGCGCCGCTATCCTTGGCGGCCTGAATGATTGTGTCGATCAGCAGATAGGATTCATTGACCGGTGCAGGCCCGATATGGACCGCATCATCCGCCATATGAACATGGGGTGCATCGGCATCGGCGACTGAATAGACCGCGACGGTTCTTATGCCCTGCGCCTTGGCCGTGCGCATAATCCGGCAGGCAATCTCGCCGCGATTGGCAATAAGGAGTGTGGATATCTGTGTCATCTCTGGTTCCTTATTCCGGCTTCACGGCCCAATTGGGTCTGCGCTTTTCAAAAAAGGAGGCAACGCCCTCTTTGGCTTCTTCGCTGATCATGCGGTCGGCAAAATTTTCGGCCGCGAGGCGGATCACTTCTTCGCGCGGCTGGCCGGCAATCTGGCCGAGCAGTTCCTTGGTAGCCGCCACGGCGCCCGGCGCAGCACTAAGCACCTGTTTGCGCAGCTGCATCTCGATGGCTTCGAGGCCTGGAACATCATCCGCGATAAAATCGGCAAAGCCCAGTTCATGGGCTTGCGTGCCGTCAAAACGCGCAGCGGTCAGCATCAGCCGTCGGCCGGTGGCATAGCCAAGCTTTTGAATCACAAAGGGCGATATCTGCGCCGGGGTCACACCGATCGCGGTTTCGGTCATTGCAAAGCGCGCACCGGATTCGCAAATAACGACATCGGCGCAACAGGATAGGCCAAAGCCGCCCGCCATCGCTGCACCTTCAATCAACACGATCACCACTTGTGGTGCGGTGTTGACGAGGTCGAATATTTCGGCTGCTCCCATCGACATTTTCACCGTTGCATCGCGGTCCCCACTTGCTTGGAAATTCTCTTTGAAATTTTTGAGGTCAGCACCGGCACAAAACACACCTCCGCGTCCGCGCAAGGTTATACCTCTTACCGTCCGGTCGTCACGAACGTCTTTTAATACAGAGGCTAACTCTGCCACCAAGGCGTCACTTAAGGCATTGCGATTATCCGGCTGGTTGAACCAGATGGTGAGCCAGCCTTGCTGAAGATCGAGTTCCAGCGTCTCCGTTTTTGGAAGATCGGTCATATGCGAGCTACTCCGAAAGCATTGGGATGGAGTGTGCGGTTCTGCGATTCAAAAATTGTTTCGAGGGCAAAGCCAAGCACTTTTCGCGTATCTCGCGGATCGATCACGCCATGGTCGAGCACACGCCCGGAGGTGAAGAATGCGCTTTCCTGCGCTTCAAAAATATCCCTGATGCGCTGGTTCTGTTTGGCAATGGCTTCTTCATCCGGCTCTATGCCTTTGCGTTGCGCCTGAACCTTCGCGACATGGCTCATCGTATTGGCTGCTGAGGCTCCCGCCATCACTCCGGTTTTAGCATTGGGCCAGCTGAACAGAAAATCGGGTTCAAAAGCGACGCCGCTCATCCCGTAATTGCCTGCACCAAAGCTGGCACCGATATAAAGGGATAGTTTTGGCACGCGAACATTGGACACCGCCTGGATCATTTTGCTGCCCAGCTTGATCATGCCCTTATGTTCGGACTCGGTGCCGACAATATAGCCGGTCGTATTGTTCAAAAAGATGATCGGTAGCTCTGATTGATCACATAGCTGGAAGAAGTGCGTTGCTTTTGCTGCAGCTTCAGGGTCGAAAGGACCATTATTGCCGATCAGCCCGACAGCATGGCCCATGATGCTTGCCTGCATGCAAACGGTTCCAGGACCATAGCGACTTTTGAATTCCTCAAAGTCCGATCCGTCGACAATCCGCGCCGCGACTTCGCGGACGTCATAGGGAATGGTGTAATCGGTCGGTACTATGCCTGCGATTTCATCGATGTCATAAATTGGTTCTTCGTAATCATTCTGCCGGATCGGCGTAGTATTCTTGTTCCAGTCGATCCGTCCCATGGTGTCGCGGGCAATTTCGATGCCGTGGGCGTCGTCATCCGCGAGATATTCCACCGAGCCGGTGGTACTTGCATGCATTTCCGTGCCACCCAGTTCACGATCGTCGGCCACTTCACCTGTGGCCGCATGGACAAGCGCCGCCCCGCCCAAAGCCGCCATGCCATTGTCGCGGACGCCGATTACATAGTCGGACATGCCCGGCATATAGGCGCCGCCAGCAGTTGAGGGGCCGTGCAGCACGACCATCGTCGGAATCCCTGCCGCGCTGAGCCACGCGAGGTTGCGGAACAGCATCCCGCCATGGGCCCAAAGCTCGACCTTATATTCCATCAGGTTTGCGCCAGCGCTTTCGACCAGATGGATGAAGGGAAGTTTCAATTCCTGTGCCATTTTCTGGGCGCCTTTGCTGGCATCCCAACCGCCCGCTGTCGCCGCACCGGCTCTTATGCCGCTGTCATCGACCCAGATCATGCAGCGCACGCCTTTGACAAAACCGATGCCGAGAATGACACTGCCGCCGGGGATGCTGGTATCGGGATTGCTATCCTCGAGCAGATAATTGGCCATGTTGTAGAGACGCAAAAAGGGCATGCCGGGGTCTAGCAGCCTGGTTACCCGTTCATGAGGGGTCAGCTGACCGCGTTTTTCAAAAGTCGGGCGGCGTTTTTCCGACGCTGCAACAGCGCGCTGCTCCAAGCTGCGCAAATGCTCGATCAGCACCAGCATATCCTTGCGGTTTTGGGCAAAGTCGTCGGAGCTGGTGGATATTTTCGATTTAAACTGGGGCATGGTCAAAGCGCCTTAGCAAGAGATTGCGGTATGGAAACGGGGGCGGCGAGGAGTATCTGGGCATAGCTCTTACCCTGCGGGTCATTGCGCATCGACGCAACCCCGCCGCCACCGAGAATGTCGTGGAGCAGAAAGTTGATCGCGCCAGTGCCGGGCATATAGAAACGCTCTACGCTGTTCGGGTCATCGGGATTATCGAGGAAATGAGCAAAGCGTTCGCGCACACTATCCGTGCTCAGCGCTAACCAAATCCAAGGCGCAAATGCCTTGTCGCGCGGCAGTATACCAATGTTGGATTTGTCTCCCTTGTCCCCGGATCGGCCCCAGGCGAGTTTTACCAGCGGGACTTCTGTCATCACTTCATCATTACCCGGAAGAGTAGGAGTATCTGGGCGTTGGATAGTTGCCGCATCAAATGCTGTGCCCGATGCTTCAGAAAATTGCTGCGCATCATCGCCAACCATCACCGAAACCGAAACTTTTGATTTTGGCACTAGCAACGAAAACAGCCGCACCACCGGAGAGGGTTTTGGTCGCCCGCCAGCAAAGAGCGCTAACCCCGGCGGTGTCGCTAACCCCATGCCTGTCGCTTCCTTGAGCATCAGCATGGCTGCTTTTGGATCGCGATGTTTGACACCGATTTTCAGAACCAGCTCGCGAGTTTCGCCAGTCTGCCCAAAGGCACCAAAATGGCTGTCATCGCCCAAGGTCTCAATCAACACATCATCAAAATCACCGGCATTGGAGGCCCGGAGTTTTGCGCGTGCCCGCTTAAGCGCATTGGCTGCAAAGCTCTCGGCCTTGCGCTTGGCATCCATTCCAATGAAGAAAAATGGCGCAACCATCTTCCAGCCATCCGAATAGGTGGCGCAGGTTTTATAGCTATCGGGTGCGGCATGGCCGATGGCTCCGGAAACCGATACCCGGTCTGCGCCGATCTGCTCCAAGGCTACTTCGCTAAAATCACAGACGACGTCCGGCAACATATAGGCTTGCGGATCGCCAATTTCATAAAGCATCTGTTCGCCGACCGTGCCGATATTGACGATGCCGCCCGTGCCTTCTGGCTTGGTGGCGATGAAACTGCCGTCTGCTGCAATCTCCGCAATCGGATAACCGGCATTATCCATGCTGTCGGTGACACTTTCCCAGTCGGTGAAATTGCCACCGGTCGCTTGTGGCCCACATTCCAATATATGACCAGCGAGGCTGGCACCGGCGAGATGGTCAAGATCATCTACGCCCCAACCAAATTCATGGATACAGGCGCCTAATGTGACAGCGCTATCGACGCAGCGTCCGGTAATCACAATATCTGCGCCTTGATCGAGCGCCGCAGCAATGGGAAAAGCGCCGAGATAGGCATTTACGCTGGCAATTTGTTCCGGATCGGGGAATTGCTCGCCAGAAAACATTTCGCGGCGCTCGGCAAAATCCGCAGCACGGGATGTCAGGTCATCGCCTGTAACCACCGCTACTTTCAGATCCAGCCCTGCTTCGGCAATAACCGCCCGCACCGCCGCTGCGCAGGCGATGGGATTGGTTCCGCCCGCGTTGGAGATCAATTTGATCCCCTGTTTGGCGAGCGCGCCGATATGCGGCTTGATCACCGCAGAGACGAAATCGGTCGCATAACCCAGATCAGGATTTTTGCTGCGCGCCCGCGCCATGATCGACATGGTAATTTCGGCAAGATAGTCGAAGACAATATAGTCGAGGCTCTTTCCGGCTTTGGCCGCTTCCAAAAACTGCGGCACCGCCATGTCTGACTCGCCCCAGAAACCGCTGGCCCCGCCAATCCGAATGATCTTGTCATTTGACACATCGAGTCTCCTATGGCTATTTGAATAGCATTCGGTATTTTCGAGTCAAGCTCAATAAAGGACATGTTTTGGCCACCAAGGCAGTCAATCTGGAAACACAACGCGCGAAGTTGGAGCGCAAAGAACGAGCTATTCTGGAAGCGGCACGCGGGGTTTTCGTCGAGCATGGTTTTGATGGTGCGCGCGTGTCGGAAATTGCCCGCCGGGCGAGTATTGGCGAAGGTACAATCTACAGCTATTATGAATCCAAGGCGGAATTGATGCTAGCGGTGCTGCAACAATTCTGGGACGGCCTGACTCTCGAAGCGGAAGCGGTCATGGCGTCAACCAAGGCAGATGGGTTTTTCGATAGATTACAAGCACTTGCGCAATATCATCTCAATACGGTGATCGTGAATGCGGATTTCATCAACCTGACCTTTGCGTTGCGCCGGAACAATAGCGAAGTCAGCGTCTCGCGGGACCATTTGCGTCATTATGTTGCGGTTTTTGATAAGCTATTTCTGCGCGGTCAGGATCGCGGTGAGCTAAGGCCGAATGCTGTACTCTGGCAAGCGCGTGATGTGTTTTATGGTACGCTTGAATATAGCGCGCGGTCGATTGAGATGACGATGGATAGCGATCGAAATCTAAGACAGCAAAAACCAGTTGTCGACCAGATGACATCGTTATTCCATTCGCATTACGGCGTGCAGCATCAGGCGACCGAACCTAATCATTCAACCCTGGACCGTCTGTCATCAAAACTGGACCGGCTCTCTGAAAAATTCGACAGTCTCGATAAACGGCTATCGCGATAAGCAAAAAAGAGCCCCCGAAGGAGCTCTTTCTTTTCATATTTCAATTTGGATCAAGCCGCTTTGTAAAAGCTCTCGCCTGCATCCGCTTTTGCGCGGAAGCTCATAGGTGGCTTGAACCGTTCGCCATATTTCTGCGCCATATTGTCAGCGATGCGCACAAAATTATCAACGCCGATGGTATCGATATGACTCATCGGGCCGCCAGTCCAAGGCGCAAATCCCCAACCGAAGATCGCGCCGAGATCAGCAGATTGCGGATCGGATACAACGCCTTCATCGAAACATTGCGCCGTGGCAATCAGCTGGATGTACATTAAACGCTGTTTGACTTCCTCAACGGTTGGCTGGTTTTCAGCGAGCGGGAAATGCTCTTTCAAACCGGGCCAAAGCTTTTTGGAACCGTCGTCGCTATATTCATAGAAACCGCCACCAAAGCGACGTCCGCGACGGTCAATCTTCTTGACCATCAGCTCCATCAATTCCTCTGTCCCGCTTGGAACATAGGCGTCGCCCATTTCTTCCTTGGTTGACGTCATGATATCATAACCAAGTTGCAACGTGGTTTCGTCGACAATCGCAAGCGGCCCAATCGGCATGCCCATGGACACAGCGGCATTTTCGATCAGCGCCGGGTTCACGCCTTCGGCAACCATCATGGTGGCTTCATTGGCATAAGGCGGGAAGACGCGGTTGGTATAGAAACCGCGCACATCCTTGACGACAATCGGTGTCTTGCGAATGCGCGCATTATAATCGAGCGCCACGGCCAAGGCTTTGTCGCCGGTTTCTGCACCGGGGATGATTTCCAGCAATGGCATTTTCTCAACCGGTGAGAAAAAGTGCATGCCGATAAATTGATCCGGACGCTCGCTATTTTTCGCCAGACCCGTAATTGGCAATGTCGAAGTGTTAGAGGCGAAGACAATGTCCTTGCCAATCACCGCTTCGGTTTTCTTGATCACATCGGCTTTCACATCAGGACGTTCAAACACCGCTTCGATGATCAGGTCGACATCTTTCAGGTCGTCATAATTATCGGTCGGAGTAATCCGCGCCATGAAAGCATCGGCTTTTTCTTGCGTCATTTTGCCACGCTTCACGCCTTTGTCGACAATCTTCTGACTGTAATCGATCGCTTTTTGCGCTTCTTCCATATTGCGGTCGAGGACGATGACATTCATGCCGCCCTTGGCTGTGACATGAGTGATGCCGGAACCCATCAGGCCGGCACCCAGAACGCCAACGGTCTTTAGGTCTGTTGCCGGAACACCTTCCGGACGCATCGCGCCTTTGTCGGCAGCCTGCTTGTTGACGAACAAGGTACGGATCATGTTCTTGGATTGTGGACCCGATAGCAGCTTGGTGAAATATTTGCTTTCCACTTTCAGCGCGGTGTCGATGGGCAGCATGGAGCCTTCATAGAGACAAGACAGGATCGCTTTGACAGCTTCGTAATTGCCCTTGCTCTGTTTGAGCGCCAGCGCGGACGAGCCGAGGTAAAGTGGCACAGCGCGCGGATCCATGGAACCGGCACCACCGGGGAATTTCCAGCCCTTCTTATCCCAAGGCGCAGAGGCTTTCGGATTGGCTTTAACCCACTCTTTGGCTTTGGCGACAACGTCTTCCGCAGGAACAACTTCATCGACAATTTTTTGTGCGAGCGCAGCCTGCGGGTTCATCGGCTGACCCATCATGATCGCCATGCCGGCAGCTTGTAGACCTGCGAGACGCGGCAAGCGCTGGGTTCCACCGCCACCGGGCAGCAGCCCAACTTGTACTTCGGGAAGGCCGAGTTGCAATTTCGGATTGTCGGCGCAGACGCGGTAATGGCATGCGAGAGCCAGTTCGAGACCACCGCCCAGAGCAAGGCCGTTAAGCGCGCAAGCAACCGGCTTCGCATGCGCCTTGCCTTTCAAAAGGTCCTTGGCGCTGTTGCCACCGGTTTCCATTTTGCGGAGCACGCTATTAAGGCCCCAGGCTTGCTCAAACGCTTCTTTCATCGTTTCCGCTTTGGAAGAGCCAAGCATATTGAGGTCGGCACCGGCGAGGAAACCGGATTTCTTCCCCGATGTGATGACGGCGCCTTTGATATCGTCATTGGCAATTAGTTCATCGACGAATTTCGGGAAATCAGCCATCAGGCCTTCGTTCCAGACATTCATCGACTGGTCGGGAAGATCGATGGTGACAAGGGCAATACCGTCGCTGTCAATATCGACGGTGAGTGTTTCGTAAGTCATGAATTTTGTCCTGCTAAATATGAGATTGGAGTGATTGGAGGCACTTGCAGCGCTCTAGTTCACTCGCTCAATGATGGTGGCAATGCCCATACCGCCGCCGATGCATAGGGTCGACAAAGCGGTCTGCTTGTTGGAACGCTCCAGCTCGTCGAGCACTGTGCCAAGGATCATCGCGCCGGTTGCACCCAGAGGATGGCCCATGGCAATTGCGCCGCCGTTTACGTTCATGTCACTATGATCAACATTCATCGCATCCATGAAGCGCAGGACGACCGCGGCAAAAGCCTCGTTCAATTCCCACACATCAATGTCGCTGGCGTCCATGCCAGCGCGCTTCAATGCTTTTTGGGCGGCGAATTCAGGGCCGGTCAACATGATGGTTGGCTCTGATCCAATAGCGGCCATAGAAACGATACGCGCCCGAGGTTTCAGGCCATATTTTGTGCCTGCTTCTTCATTGCCGACGAGTACCGCTGCGGCACCATCAACGATACCAGAGCTGTTACCGGCGTGATGGACATGGTTCATTTTCTCGACATCAGGATGTTTCAGGATCGCGACATCGTTAAAGCCTGGCATCTGCTCGCCCATCATCTGGAAGGCGGGGTTCAGCGCGCCGAGCGACTGCATATCTGTTTCAGGGCGCATGAGTTCGTCACGATCGAGAACGGTTTCACCAATCACATCCTTGATGGCGAGGATGGATTTATCGAAACGCTTTTCTTCCCAGCTTTTCGCGGCGCGTTTCTGACTTTCGACGGCATAGGCATCGACATCGTCACGGCTATAGCCATATTTGGTGGCGATCAGATCGGCCGAAATACCCTGAGGTACGAAATACTCCTGAAAGACCAGCGTAGGGTCAGCCATGCCGCCCAATCCGTCACTGCCCATGGGGATGCGGGACATTGATTCGACGCCGCCGCCTATAGCTAAGTCGGCTTCACCGGACTTAATTTTGCCCGCTGCGATGTTCACCGCTTCCAGACCGGAACCGCAGAAACGGTTGACCTGAATGGCCGACGTCGTGTCGGCATAGCCAGCCTTCAGGGCCGCCATCCGGCTGATCACCGCGCCTTGTTCGCCGACGGGAGAGACACAGCCATAAGCAATATCTTCTACTTCATGGCCATCCAGTTCGTTGCGGTCATTGACCGATCCAAGAACTTGCGCCGCGAGGTCAAGAGCAGTGATTTCATGCAAGCTGCCGTCGCTGCGGCCTTTGCCGCGCGGGCTGCGCACAGCGTCATAAATATAGGCTTCGGTCATGCGATATTCCTTATTTTGATTAAGTCTTGAACTATTAAGTGCATAGTTAATGTTGCGCTGCAGCACAGTCAAGCAGTTTACGTAAACGTCAATCGCGAAAGATAGGCGACTCGCCTTGTCCTTCCAGTGCTTCTGGGCAGTCTAACCGAGGCTATGGCCTATTCAAGCTAGAAC
This sequence comes from uncultured Sphingomonadaceae bacterium, assembly GCA_947501695.1. GTDB lineage: Bacteria > Pseudomonadota > Alphaproteobacteria > Sphingomonadales > Sphingomonadaceae > Parasphingorhabdus. Next base: position 423,410 of record CANMWO010000003.1, on the reverse strand, counting down.
CTTGTTCGAGACAGGCCCTATTCCAGGATGCTTTGATATTTCTGGCTGAAGACGTCACGGCCAACAATATAGCGCATGATCTCGCTGCTGCCGGCATAAATCCGGCTCATCCGCGCATCGGTGAAGATCCGGCTGATCTCATATTCCTTCATATAGCCGGCGCCGCCATGCAGCTGCAGCCCGAGATCGGCCATTTCCCATTCGATTTCACTGCCCAGCATCTTGCCCTTCGCCGCGATATTGGCGTTGAGGCCGCCTTGGTTATGGACCTCGACACAATGATCGACATAGACTTGCAGCATGTCAATTTTGGAATCCATCTCAGCCATTTTAAACTGGGTGTTCTGCATGTCGGATAGCTTTTTGCCAAAAACATCGCGCTCCATGACAAACTCACGCGTGACATCAAAGGCGCGGCGCGCAGAGGCGGCATAGCCGACCATGGCGATCAGCCGTTCCTCGGCCAAACCTTCCATCAAATGGATAAAGCCTTTGCCTGGCGTGCCCAGTTGGTTTTCTTTGGGAATCTTGACGTTGTTGAAAAATAGCTCAGCCGTATCTTGTGCATGCAGACCGATTTTCTCGAGATTTTGACCCCGCTCAAAGCCTTCCATACCGCGCTCGACAATCAGTAATACCATCGCATGCTTGTCGTCGACGCCTGCAATCTTGGCAGCGACGATTACGACGTCTGCGTTGATGCCGTTTGAGATATAGGTTTTGGAGCCGTTCAATACCCAATGATCGCCATTATCCGTTGCGGTTGATTTCATTCCTGAAAGATCACTGCCGGCGCCCGGTTCGGTCATCGCGACAGCCAAAATGGTTTCACCGCTCACACATTTGGGCAGGAAGCGCTCGCGCTGTTCCTCGTTACCAATATTCTTGAAATAGGGACCAACCAAACGGCTATGCAGCGTATTATACCATTCCGCGCAGCCTGCCCGAGTGGTTTCCTCGATAATAATCTGTTCATAGCGGAAATCATTATCGCCCATCCCGCCATATTTCTCATCCGGCCAGATCATCAAGAACCCTTGATCACCCGCTTTCTTGAAAATTTCGCGGTCGACGATGCCGGCTTCACGAAATTCATCCATGCGCGGAACGACATCATCGGCCAGAAAGCGGCGATAAGCGTCACGGAACATATGTTGTTCTTCAGTAAATTTACGCATCGGAGAAATCCTTCAAAATATTGCTGTTCGGCAACGCTATCATTGTGAGCTGCGATAACGAATCAGCTTTAACTGGTCAATTAAAACACGGCTTTAACAAGCCCTGCAACCTGTTCTTTTTGTCATGATCGCCAATCATAGTTGATCGTTGCAATTCGTTGAAAAGGCTTGTTAAGAGTGTCCATGGCGAAAAACGACGATAAACCGTTTATATTGGGTCTTGGCGGTACAACCAATCCTCACAGCTCGACCGAACAAGCTTTGGCCATCGCGCTGAAGACAGCATCGGATGCAGGAGCTGAAACGGAACTATTTGGATCAACCAGACTTTGCGCTTTGCCGCACTATCTTTCTGATCCTGCGGGATTGAACGACACGGGCAAGGCGCTTGTCGAAGCGGTTCGGCGGGCAGACGGTATTATATTGGCAAGCCCCGGCTATCACGGCACCATCTCTGGCTTGGTCAAAAATGCGGTCGATTACATAGAGGAAACATCGGGTGATCAGCGCGTCTATCTCGATGGCTTGCCGGTTGGACTGATCGTAACCGCTTATGGATGGCAGGCAACCGGTTCGACGCTGGCAGCGATGCGGTCGATAGTTCATGCGCTGCGCGGCTGGCCCACTCCTTTGGGTGTCGGTATAAATGCTTCAGGTGGGATTTTCCAAAATGGTGTTTGTGCGGATGAAGCTGTGAATGACCAGCTTCATCTCGTTGCCGAGCAAGTGATGCGTGGTTCTCATCGGCGATAGCTATACCGGCGGGGAATTACCGTAAAAATCTCTATACCAACTGACAAACCGCTTTAATCCGTCCTCCAGCATGACTTTCGGTTCGTAACCGGTCAGAGCATGAAGCTTCGACACATCCGCATAGGTCGCGGTGACATCACCGGGCTGCATAGGGCGCATGATTTTCTCAGCCTCCATGCCAAGCGCCTGTTCCAAGGCTTCGATCATTTCCATTAGGCCAACCGGCCGACTATCACCGATATTCAAAACTCTGTGTTCACCGGAAGCGGGGGGATTGTCCAATGACCCCAATATGCCATCAACAATATCGTCGATATAGGTGAAGTCCCGAGCCATTTTGCCTTGGCCGTAAACCTCGATAGGCTCACCCGCGAGGATCTTTTTGGTGAAACCAAAATAGGCCATATCAGGCCGTCCCCATGGACCATAAACGGTAAAGAACCGCAGGCCGGTTTGGGGAAAGCCATAAAGCTTCGTATAGGATGCGCTCATTAGCTCGCAGGATCGTTTGGTTGCGGCATAAAGAGACACTGGGTCAACCGCGGGCTCTTCCTCGACAAAACCTTCGCCGCCCATGGGCTTGTCACCATAGACAGAGCTGGAGGAAGCATAGACGAGATGCTCGAAATCAGGCGCATGGCGGCTGGCTTCCAGCAAGCTCAAATGGCCTTCCAGATTGGATTTTTGATAAGCGAATGGATTGTCGATACTATAGCGCACACCGGCCTGAGCGGCGAGATGAATGATGCGCTTTACGCCATTATCGTGCACCAACTTACGGACATTTTCAGCGTCTGAAACATCGATTTCTTCAAATTGAAAGGCTGGCAGTGCCTGCAAACTTGCGAGCCGCGCGGCTTTTAACTTCGGATCATAATAATCATTCAAATTGTCGATACCGATGACGCGCTCTCCGCGCTCGACAAGCTTATGAGATACCGCATGGCCGATGAAACCCGCAGCGCCAGTAACCAATATGGTGTCTAATCGTGCTCCTCTATCATCTATTTGGTTCATCATTACGTTCCTCTGTCGGCAAATATCATGGTACTGCGCGGTAACAGTAAAAAGCGAAGACTTCCAATCACCTGATTTCGGTTCAACCTATTTTTCGGTCAAATTCCGAAACATATTCATCAATACGTTGGAGCGATTGCTCGATGGCGTCTTCGCCAAGAAATGATCCGCGGAAACTGTTCTTCGCCAAATTTACGATATCGTCTTTATCCAGATTCAAAGCCGTTGCTGTCGCCTCATAATTATCATTCAGATAACCGCCAAAATAAGAAGGATCGTCCGAATTTACGGTTGCGCGTAAGCCAAGGCCTAACATCTTTTTCAGCGGATGGTCTTCCAGCTTGTCTATCACGCATAAAGCCAGATTGGACAGGGGACAGACCGTCAACGCCATCTGATTGTCGCGCAAATTTTTGACCAAAGCCTCATCTTCCAGCGACCGGTTGCCATGGTCCATGCGATCTATTTTTAGCAGATCGAGTGCTTCCCATATATATTCCGGTGGTCCTTCTTCCCCGGCATGGGCGACCGTTTTAAGGCCCAGTGCTTTTGCCTTGGCAAAGACTTTCGCAAATTTCGATGGCGGATGACCCATTTCCGAGGAATCGAGACCAACACCTGCTATTCTATCCAGATAGGGCGAGGCCTCTTCGAGCGTCGCAAAAGCCTCTTTTTCGCTCAGATGGCGAAGGAAACACATGATCAGTTGCGATGATATGCCCAGCTTTGACCCTGCATCATCCATGGCTCTTAATATGCCATCGATAGCGATCGAAAACGCTATCCCGCGTTCGGTATGTCCTTGCGGGTCAAAAAATATCTCCGCATGGATCGCATTGTCAGCGTGGATCCGCTCAAAATAAGCCATGGTCAGGTCATAAAAATCCTGCTCGGTGCGCAGAACATTCATCCCCTGATAATAGATATCCAGAAAATCCTGCAGATTGGAAAAAGCATAAGCTTTGCGGACCTCGTCGGCCGAAGCGAAAGGAATATCGACCGCGTTGCGCTGCGCCAGAGCAAACATCATTTCAGGTTCTAGCGAGCCTTCGATATGCAAATGCAGCTCTGCTTTTGGAATGGCGGCGATAAACGCCTGACGCTGTTCGGGGGATGTAAAGCTCATGTCTAACTCTTTATGATGATGGGATTAGGAACGTCTTCTTCGCCGAAAATAATGGCCGCATCGGATTTGTGGCCAAAAATTTCGTCTTTGGTCAGCCCGTCCAATTCGTGCGGAAAAATGAGCCAATCCTCGGTTTCGTGAATGAAGAAATCCGGTTTTAGATCGGTCTTGTTTCGAGAAGGTTTGCTATAGATTGTGGCAACACGGACATCCTTCGGCATATTATGACGGCACCGCTCACTCAATTCTGTCAGGAACGCTTCGATGCTTTTGCCACTATCAAACACATCGTCCACAATCAGCAGATTATCATCAGGATTGAGCGTGTCGACCAGATAGCCCAGCGCAAAAACCCGCACCGAACGCTCCTGTTTATCAATACCGGAATAAGAGGATGTTCTTATCGCGATATGATCGGTTGAGACACCGTGAAATTCCAGAATTTCCTGCACCGCGATGCCAACCGGCGCGCCGCCTCTCCAGATGCCGACAATATGGGTTGGAGAAAAATCGCTTTTCAGGATCTGCATGCCGAGCCGAAAGCTATCCGACAATAATGCATCAGCGGTGATGTAGGTCTTCTCTATCGTCATGGTGATCACACTCTCCGGCCGCCGAAAGGAATAGCTTTATGCATAAAGTCCTAGGATATTATGGCATTAGCATTATGCAGAGAGATAGGTAGCCGCTGTTTCAAACATGTTAAACCGATATTTCCTGGAGAGCCGAAAATGACATTGATCGTACACCACCTCAACAATAGCCGGTCTCAACGCATATTATGGCTGCTTGAGGAAATTGGCAGGCCGTATGAGATTCGGCATCATCAACGCGATTCCGTAACCAATCAGGCGCCGCCAAGCCTTACGGCCCTGCATCATCTCGGCAAATCGCCGATGATCGAAGATGACGGGCGCATGATCATCGAATCCGGTGCAATTGTTGAACATATTTGCGCGCATCATGGCGGCGAGCAATATGTTCCCGCACGCGACACGGATGATTATATCCGGCATCTGGAATTGATGCATTTTGCGGAAGGGTCAGCAATGACGCCGATTTTGCTGAACCTCTATGTTGGCCGGCTGGAGGAAGCGGGTGCGCCATTGATGCCGCGGATCAATGAACAATTGACCAGCCATTTTGACTTTATGGAAAGTGAACTATCCGATTCCGGTCATTTCATCGGTGGTGCGTTGAGTGCTGCCGATTTTATGCTCAGCTTTCCCGCGGAGGTCGCAATTGCCCAAGGTCGCAGCGATTCTCACCCGAAGCTGGCCGCTTTTGTTAAAGCGCTGCAATCCCGACCAGCCTATCAGAGAGGTCTTGAAAAAGGCGGTGTTTATAATTTTGCGCCTGCGCAAAACGGTTAGAAATTTTCGGCATCCAGCTTCAACGGACGCCATTTCAAAACCATCTCCGCGGATAGCATAAAACTGTAATAGTCTCGTCATCTCCGGGTCACGGACCCTGCATATTTTTGGAACATGATGTCCCTAGGGCACCCTTAATCAGAGGGAGCTTTTAACAACATGTCTGCACCAAAAAATATCCGACGCCTGGCTATCTATTCCGCGCTGCTTGCCACCGCAGCCATGCCAGTGACGGCATGGGCCGGTACGATTGTCGGAACGATCAGTGATCCCAGCGAAACCCGAGGTTTGCAATCTGCGCAGGTTCGGATCGTCGAACTGGACCGGGTAGCCACAACCGGTCGCGATGGCCGCTATCGTTTTCCGGATGTCCCTGCTGGAACCTATACGCTGGAAACACGCTATGTCGGCGCTGATACAGTGCAGACCAGCGTTACGGTTTCAGAAACCGGCCTGACGTCTACAGATATTGTCCTGAAATCGGGTAGCAACAATGAGATATTGGTGATCGGCCAAGGCGCAAACCAAGCCAGCGCCCTGTCCCGAAAACGTGAAGCAGATGGTGTGTCATCGGTTCTGACCCGCGATGCCATTGGGCAATTTCCGGATCAAAATGTTGCCGAATCGCTTCGCCGTTTGCCAGGCCTGAATGTTCTCAATGATCAAGGGGAGGGGCGCTTCGTTTCGGTGCGCGGTCTTGACCCCAGTTTGAATAGCTCGTCCCTGAACGGTGTCCGCATTCCTTCACCTGAAAGCGATGTTCGCTCTGTGGCACTCGACGTGATTTCAAGTGATCTGATCGAATCGATCGAAGTCAAAAAGTCCCTTACACCCGATATGGACGGGGATACGATCGGGGCTTCGATCGAGATTAATACGGTCAGCGCCTTTGACCGAAAAAAGGACCTGCTGACAGCGAAGATCGAGGGCAGTTACAATGATTATGCGGGGAAAGTATCGCCAAAGGCGAGCATTGATTTTTCAACCCGGTTGACGGACGATATCGGCATAGCCGGCGGCTTTTCCTATTATAAGCGCGAGTTTGAGACCGATAATATCGAAGCCGAAGGCTGGGATAGCAATGATGATGGCGTAGTTTACGCCGACGAGGTCCAATATCGCGACTATGATGTCGAACGTGAACGGATCAGTGCGTCGCTCTCGTTCGATTTCCGCGTCAGCGACAGTACCGAGCTATATGCTCGCGGCGTTTACAGCCAGTTTGACGATCAGGAATTTCGCCGGCGTACGACGTTCAAATTAGACGAGGCGGCCAGCAGTGGAGACGCGAATAGCGCTTTGTTTGATGATGCCGATGGCGAGATTGAAATCGAACGGGATAATAAGGACCGCTTCGAGACCCAGAAAATCCGGTCGGTTGTGGTTGGCGGTAAAACAGAAACCGGGCCTTGGAAAATCGAATATTCTGGTAGCTGGTCAAAATCGACCGAGTCTGAAGACGGATCTGTTGACCCCACAACTTTCTCCAATGATTTCGACAGCGACGGGGTTAGCGTGCTATTCGACTATAGCAATGACCGGACGCCATTGTTTAGCTTTGCGTCCGGCGCGGCTCTGGCCAATGATGCAAGCCTCTATGATTTGGAAGATGTCGAACTGACCGTTCTTTCGGACGCGCAGGATGAAGAATTCGCTGCGCGCTTTGATGTGTCACATGTCTTTGCAATGGGTAGCGGCGACTTCACTGTGCAAAGCGGTTTTAAAGGTCGGTGGCGCGAGAAAAGCTTTGATAGCAATATCGAGTTTTATGAAGACAGTACCGGAAACTATGCGCTGGATGATGTTTTGGGCGCGCAAACCTATCGTTTAGCCGACCTTGGACCATTCACCAGTCGCAGAGGGCCAACGGAATATTTCCGCTCGAATTTCGGTGACTTTGAGCTACAGGAAATCGACAGTCAGTTCGATTCTGCCGTATCCGATTACGTCAATCAGGAAGACATTTACGCTGGCTATCTGCTTGGCCGCTGGGACAGCGAAAAATTACGTATTATTGGCGGGGTACGTTTTGAACAGACCGAAAATAACATCTCGGCCAACACTGTTACTTTGGTTGAGGAAGATGCAACCTTCAATGGTGTGGTTGTGACGGACGATACAGTCTTTGTAACCCCGAACGGATTTACACGCAGCTACGGTGATTGGTTGCCGAGCCTGAATATCCGTTTCGAGCCCCAGCGTAATCTCGTGCTACGGGCAGCCGGATATCGCAGCGTTGTCAGGCCCAATTTATCCGACCTTGCACCGCGTTTTTCCGTCGAACAAAATGATGAAAACGAGCGCGAAGGAGAATTCGGCAATCCAGACCTGCTGCCTTACGAGGCGTGGAATTTTGACGCTTCGGCCGAATATTATTTTAGTTCCAACGGCGCGATAACAGCCAATATCTTTTACAAGGATATCCAAAATTTTATCGTCGATAGCGTCGAAGAAGATGGCACAAGATTCGGTATAGCCTTTGACGAAGCAGTGATCCCGATCAACGGCTCTAGCGCAGAAGTATTTGGAATCGAATTTGGTTTTGCTCAAGCCTTCACCTTTTTGCCAGATCCGTTGGACGGCTTGCTGATCAATTTCAACTATACGTTTACCGATGCCAGTGGAACGGTTCCGACCGATGGTGATATCAATGATCTGCGAAATATCCCGTTACCGAGCAGTTCCAAGCATACGTTTAACGCAGTGCTGGGTTACGAAAAAGGGCCATTTGATTTCCGATTGGCCGGGACATATCGGGATCGTTATCTCGATGAACTGGGCGCTGAAGCCGGCGAGGATCGCTATGTGGATAATCATTTCCAGCTGGATGCGAGCGTGAAGTTCAAACTAACCAAAAACATCAGGCTGTTCGGCGAATGGATCAACATCAACAACGCGAAGTATTTCGCCTATCAGAATTTCGATACACGCAAACGGCTACTGCAATATGAGGAATATGGATCGACTTTCAAATTCGGCGCGAAGGTGAATTTCTGATGCGCGGGTTTGATAAAGCATTGTTGGCGGCAATGTGTTTGTTTGCAGCGGCATGTAATGGACAGAACGCCTCGGAAGCGATGGATACAGAATTGATCGCAGTGCCTGCCTTCGCTGAAACCGATAGTGTTGGGACCGTCGGCGATGATGCAGCCGATGACCCGGCAATCTGGCGGAACCCCGAAGATCCCACGCAGAGCCTGGTCATCGGAACCGACAAAAAGGCCGGCATTCATATCTATGACCTGAAAGGTCAGCAAAAATCATTCCTCGCTGCGGAAGCGGTGAATAATGTGGATATCAGAACTGTCTCTTTGACTTCTGGCGAAGTCATATTGGTTGGTGCGAGTGACAGGAGTAACAGGGAGAAGCCCCGCCTCGCGCTTTACACGCTGGACAGCGAGAATATAAAGCTGAATCCGTTGGCGAATATTCCGGCCGGTACCGGAGAGGCTTATGGGTTCTGCTTTGGTCTGCTGGGTGCGGATGACCTGCGCGCCTTTATCGTGACCAAAGAAGGCACAATCATTGATATGTCTGTTACGCTTTCGGACACAGCGCCTTTAGTAGAAGTGAATCGCACCTTTAATTTGGAAACACAGCCCGAAGGCTGCGTCGTCGATGACCGTACCGGCATGCTTTATGTCGGTGAAGAAAATGTCGGTATCTGGGCTTTTGATCTGGGACAGGAGAGGCCTGAGCCCATTCAATTTGCGGTTCTAAAAGCGGGTGAACTGACGGCGGATGTTGAAGGACTGGCATTGGCTCCAGAAGGGGTAAGTGGCGGCTACCTGCTGGCATCGAGCCAAGGCGATAACAGCTATGCAATATATGATCTGGAATCAGGCGCGTTTCGTGCCCGTTTCGCGGTGGAGGACGGCGCGATTGATACGACGTCTGATACCGACGGGATAGAGCTGATAGTTGGCGATTTCGGGCCGGATAATCCCGGCGGCCTTTTCGTCGCACAAGATGGGGACAATGGCGAGGGCACCCAGAATTTCAAATTCCTGTCCTGGGACGCGATCCGTAAACGCCTGAAGCTCTGATTGTTGATGACAGGACGACCGTTTCGATTACAGGTTAAAAACCCGGCGAGCATTGCCGAACAGAAAGGCATCCCGTTGTTCGGGCGCCAAGTCTAGCTGGTTCAATTCCTTTAGGCATTGAGCCGGCGACAACATCGGCCAGTTTGTTCCAAACATGACTCGCTTGGACCCCATTCCCTTCATAAAGACTATAAAATCAGCAGGGAGTCGATGAACAGCATAAGCGGATGTATCGACATGGAAATTGGGAAATTTAATGGTGAGCGAAATCAGCTCGTCAATCCATGGGAACCCTACATGGCCGCCCACAACAACCAGCTCGGGAAAATCTAGCAGAACATCTTCAAGATAGGGAATGGGCCTACCTGTTTCGGACCGTAATAGCGGTCCCGTATGTCCGATTTGCGTGCAAAAGGGCACGCCGAGCTCAACGCATGCGGCATAGACGGGATAATAGCGGCGGTCATTGGGTGGGAGATCCCATAGCCAGGGTACCACACGCACCCCGACAAATTTCTTTCCATCCACCCATTTGCGAATATCGCGAACAGCCTGCATGGGGTTGGTAAGATCGACTGTCGCCAGCCCGCGAAACCGATCTGGCGCGCTATCGATTTGATCGCTCACTTCCTCGTTGCTGATGAGCGACCCTTGCGGACCATGCCAGGCCGACAAAAGGGAAATGTCGACGTCTGCTTCATCCATCGCCCGTAAAGTTGATTCGGTTGTGGGTATCAAAGGATCGCCGGACTGGTTCGTCCATCGCAGCAAAGTCTCCAGCCAAGGCGCCTGCGCCATGCGCTTCGTCGTCATTTGTGACCAGACATCCACCGCACCCATTTCAATCTCCTCTTGCAAATAAGCTACACATGTGTAGTAAATGGATAATGGGATTGTCAATATCGAAAGGAAATGAATGTCTGCGTCAGAGCATCGTCTCTATTTTTTGCTTCAACGAGTTGCCCATCGCCTGAAAAAACGGGCTGATGGGGCGTTGAAAGAATCGGCTGGCCTGACAACGGCGCAAGCCGCTGCCTTGTCTATTATCGCCAAAGATGGACCGGTCACGCAGCGCTTTGTGGCCGATAAGCTTTCGCAGAGAGAAAGCGCCGTCATGACAATGACGAACCGGTTGCTGGCCGCAGGCTATATCGACAGAAAACGATCATCATCAGATGGCCGAGCGTGGGAAGTTGCCATAACGCAAAAAGGATTGGCCGCGCTCAGCGATATTAAGGTTCCATTTGGCGAGATAAACGCCGTGCTCGATAAAAATATCGATGCCAAGGACGCCGAACGGCTAGCCGCAAGCTTGAATAAAATACTTGCTGCGCTGGAAGAATAGGGAAACCGATAGAAAGAGATAAGTAATGCCAAGCCGCAAGAGAGTTGAGCAATTTATTCAAGCTGTAGTGCATGGCGATCATGCCAAGGCCATAAAAGATTTCTATCACGCAGACGCGACAATGCAGGAAAATCTCGAGCCACCGCGCCGGGGTCGCGAGACTTTGATCGCGCATGAGAAAAAAGCTATGGATCGCCTTCGGGAGATGAAAACGCATTCGCCCGAAACGGTGCTTGTGGATGGCGACAACGTGATGATCATGTGGACTTTTGATGCGACAGACAAGAAAGGTGTTACGCGCAGGCTCAACGAAATTTCCCATCAACTTTGGTCGGCCGACGGCATCATGAAAGAGCGTTTTGTTTATGACAGCGCAACTGCCTGGCAAATTGTCGATCCGAGTTGATTTGCAGCCTATATATTTTTTTGTGCTTCCCCTAACGTCCTGCGAAATGAGTTGAACAGGACATCCAAGATATGAATCTCAAAGACAAAATCATTGTTATTACAGGCGGCGCCAGTGGAATTGGCGCAGCTATGGCGCGGCGCTTTGCTGCCGAGGGCGCGAAGCATGTCGTCTGTGCCGATCGGGATTTGGCCGGAGCACAGTCTGTCGCGGATGATATTGACGGAACGGCCATACAAACCGATGTGTCTTTGGAAGCGGATATTACATCGCTTATCGAAACAGTTGAGCAAGACATCGGTCCTATCGACCTGTTTGTCTCCAATGCTGGCATCATCATGGAGGGCGGGGTCGAAGTCGCTGACGATGGTTGGCAGAAAATCTGGGACATTAATGTCCTCGCACATATTCGTGCTGCTCGTATCCTGGTTCCGAAAATGCTCGCGCGTGGTGGCGGGTATATTTTGAGTACGGCTTCCGCGGCCGGGCTGCTCGCGCAAATCGGTTCGGCTCCTTATTCGGTAACCAAGCATGCGGCCGTTAGTTTTGCTGAGTGGCTTGCAATCACCCATGGTGACGACGGACTAAAGGTGTCGGTGCTCTGTCCGCAAGGCGTGGCGACTGCAATGACGGCTGATATTGATACATCGACTGTAGCAAAAGACGGTATGCTGACCGCTGAAGCGGTTGCGCAAATCTCGCTCGATGCCATTGAAGAAGAGCGCTTCCTGATCCTGCCGCATCCTCAGGTGGCAGACTATATCAAGCAGAAAGGCAGTGATCCGGAACGCTGGATTACAGGAATGCAGCGCTGGCAAGCGATGTTGAACGATCAGGCATCCTAACAATAATGGCCTGACAAAATGGAGCATTGGGCGCTGGTGCCTGTGCCATTAGCCTCCCTCCCAAATATAAAGGAGGATTCGAAATGGCATTGGTATCAGTGGTAGGCGCAACTGGGCGTCAAGGATTGGCACAAATCAGGCAATTGGGAGCAACGGGCCATAAGGTACGAGCGCTATCCCGCAGCGAAACTCCTGATTTGGGCGGCAGTAACGTTGCCGATGAAGCGCGTATTTTTGATTTATATGACGAGGAAACCTGGGTCCCGGCCTTTGAAGGTTCGGACGCCGTTTTCTATACCCACCCTCTGCAAGCGCGCGAAGATCGCGCAACGCTAACTGGCCGCGTGGCCGCTGCGGTCCAGAAAGCTGGCAGCAAACGTTTTATTTGGAATACATCAAGCTGGATCCCAGAGCGGCCTGGTGATCCGTTCACCTATGGCAATAATACAGTTGCTGTGAATTCCATTTTCCGTTCCGGCGTACCGGCGACCGTCTTCGGTTCAGTGCTGTTCATGGATAATCTGCTGACCAACTGGGCGCGGCCATTCATTGTTGATGAAAGCCGTTATGTTTATCCACATAAAGCCCATTTGGAGGCCAATTGGATCAGTCTGGATGATGTCGGTAAATGCATGGTCGCGGCTATGGATCGTCCGGATTTTGAAGGCTCATGGCTGAATATCGGCGGACCGCAGCGGGTCAAACCGCCACAGGTTGCTGAGATATTGTCGAAAGTCTTTGGCCGTGAAATCAAATATGATCCCTGCACACCGACCGAATTTGGTGACCTGCTAGTGAACGCATTTGGTGATGATGTGCCGGAAGAAAATCGCGCAACCATGTCTGCCGGCATTGCGGCATTTTACGAATATAATAACACCGCGGAAACCAAGCCGTTCGAGGTCAACACTGACTTCATGCAGCAACGTTTGCCAGAGGTCGAGTTTGAGACACTGGAAGAATGGGCGACGCGTCAAGATTGGTCGGATAACGCGCACAGACCTCCTGCAGGGTAAGCTAGGTGTCAAAACGCTTGGACGGCAAGATCGCGCTGGTCACTGGCGGCGCGTCTCGCCCGGGAATTGGTGCAGCCATTGCCGAGCGGCTGGCTGAAGAAAATGCGATTGTCGTCCTTAGCGATATTAATCTGGCTGGAGTCGAGGAAACCGCTGCTTTGATACGCGAAAAAGGCGGCAATGTTTCTGCGGTTCAGCAGGACGTTACCTCGCAGCAGGGTTGGGACGACATTGTGGCAGCCGTGCTTGTCGAGCATGGCAGTCTGGATGTGTTGGTCAACAATGCCGGTATATTGGATGTGGCTGCTATTAACAGCGACCGCGCTGTGCCTGCTCTTCGCCGACAGTTTGACGTCAATGTCGAAGGTAGCTTTATGGGAACGCAAGCTGCTGTGGCAGCTATGCGCCAATCGGGCGGAGGATCAATCATCAACCTGTCCTCGGTTGCGGGTCTGGTCGGCTTCCGTGGCAGTGCAAGCTATGCAGCATCAAAAGGTGCAGTAAAATTGTTTAGCAAGTCCGTTGCGCTTGAAGTTGCCGCTGAGAACATACGGGTCAATACGATTCACCCGGGCATCATTCGCACCAATATGCAAAGCGCAGGAGCAGATACAAATTCGGATAACTATGCAGCGATAGAGGCTGCCATACCCGCTGGCCGACTGGGTGAACCCCGGGATATTGCAAATTGCGCACTGTTTTTGGCATCGGATGAATCGAGTTACGTGACGGGCGCCGAGTTTGTCGTAGATGGCGGCTACACCGCGCAATAGATTAAAATTATCGCATAGTTGAACCTTTTGGCGCTTTGCTCCGACTATAGGAGTAAAGGCCAATAGGATGTCTATGCGTTACAGCGATACTGACAGGATTTACGATGAGTTGTTGCTGACCCGGATACAGGCCGGAGACCGGCGTGCGGGCGAACGATTGGCGGCGCGCTGGTATCCGCGCTTGATGCGGACGGCCTATCGACTTTTGCGTGATGAGGAACAGGCGCGTGTCGCGGTTCAAGAAGCATGGAGCGGTATTTGCAAAAGTTGGCGCGGTTTGCGTGATCCTTCTCGGTTTCCGGCATGGGCTTACACGATATTGCATCGGAAATGCGCGGATCAGATAGGCAAAAACCAGAAGAACCGAAGCCTTCATATTGTCGCTGCGGAAACTATGGAAACATCCGTAGCGCCGCGCGGCGAAGACAAGGTTACAATTGATCAAGCCTTTGATCGCTTAAGCGATGACCACCGAACAGCGGCTCTGCTCTATTTTGGTGAAGGCCTGACGATCAAGGAAATTGCCGAGGTGACGGGTACGGCAATTGGCACAGCAAAATCCCGCCTGTTTCATGCGCGCCAACAGTTAAAGGCAGCGTTGAATGACGAACCCATTGAAGGAGAATAATGATGACAAAATTTGATGATGAATTGGGCGCAACGTTAAGCGCAGAGGATAAGGCGTTTCTCCAAGATCTGGAAAACGGTCGCGGTCTTTTCGAGCAGCTGGGCGCAACTTTGCAGGGGCCGATGCGGTTCTGGTCCTATCTAATTACTATAATCACATTCTTCGTTGCCATGGGTGCCTTCTATTGCGGTTGGCGCGCAATAAATGCGGTCGAAACAAGAGAGATCATATTATGGGCAACCGGTGTCGTGCTTCTTTTCATGATGGTTGGTTTTTCCAAGAATTGGATTTTTCAAAGGATGAATTTACTGTCAGTGCTGACCGAGTTGAAAACGCTGGAGCTGCGCGTCGCTCAATTGAACGAAAGGGTGAAATAGTCGTCGCTCAGGCCACCATTCGTTCGATAAACCAATAAGTTGCGATGATACCAATCGCGTAGGATGTTGCCGTCTTGACCGGTTGTAGCCATGTTTGTCGATAGTTTCGGATGAGGGCCAGCAGGGCAAAGGCAATCGCAACGATGAAAAGTTGCCCGATCTCGACGCCGAGGTTGAAGGTCAAAAGTGCCATCGGAACATCATCTTGCGGTAATCCGATTTCGGCCAAAGCACCGGCAAAACCAAAACCGTGGAGCAGGCCGAACAGGAAGGCGACAATCCACGGAAAGCGCTCCGAGAGTCTCGGGCCGGTTCGACCGTTATCGCGTTGTGCCTTTACGATTTCGACCGCTAGGAAAACAATGGAAAGCGCGATTATGGCTTCAACCGGTTGTGACGGCAAGGACAGATAGCCCAGCGTGGAACCAATTAAGGTGATGCTATGCGCGATCGTAAAAGCGGTAACTGTTTTGGCGACGAGCCAACCCCCTTTCAGGAGCAGGACCAGCGCCAGAACGAATAGCAGGTGGTCGAAGCCCAAAACGATATGTTCGAAACCGATGACCGTATAGGTCCATGCGACGTTGGCGATGGCATCTTTTTGGGCGATGGTGGCGATGGGTCTATCGGGCGTTAGACGCAGCGTCTGAGTTTCTTCATCGAGCGGCGCAATCCGAACCAGTGCATCAGTCGTTGAAAGCTCTAATCCCTTAAGGCCGATCGATTGACCTGCGATGGAGCCAGTGCATTTGAGCAGCTTGCTGGTCAAAATATTCGATGCAGCAAAGCGTCTTTTGGCGTCACCAACAACACTGCAGACTTCCGGTATTATGACGTCCCCTGAACGGCCCAATCTGGATTGGGCAGATGCCTTCCAGAGCAAGCTCCACTCGCTTGGCGATATCTGGTTCAGCTCTACATAGGCGGGGCGTAGCTCGTCAGCATGGGCCTTGGTGCCCCCGAAGAGCAAGCCGATGAAACAAGCAATGGCAAAGATGCAGGCCTTCATTCCCGGCCAGTAACTTTGATTTCATATTGCGAGCTATATTTGTCAAATGCAGCTTCTTCCAAACTGGCCGTTTGTGCTGCGCGCCAATCGTTGGTTACGGCCTGTCTTACGTCATCCAGCGCGGGTGGTTTTCCCGGTGTTTTGGAAGTGATTTTTACGAGATGCTGTCCAAAGCCGGACTGTATGGGGCCTTGCCATTGACCTATTTCAATGTTGCTCAGCTCGGCGGCAAATTTTTCCCCGAACTGGCGAGTAATTTCGAAAGCACCGGTTTGACGCAATTGGGCAGGGAGCGAAATTGGCTGCCCGATAGCATCTGGCTCCATCGTTCCTTGATTCAAGTCATCCAGTGTTTCCGAAATTGAGTCTCCGGGGCTCTGGCCGAGATAAATTTGCTCCAGATCATAGAGCGACGACAGGGCATATTTTCCGGGATGATCATCCAGCCATTTTTGCAATATGGTATCGGAGGGATTTTCTTCAGAGCCTTCCTGATTGTCGAGGAATCGCATCTTGGTAAATAGGCGCCGACGGATCAGAGGGTCATTGCGGTCGAGGCCGAGACGCAAAGCTTCACGATAGTAGATTTCCTCTTTGACTTCTTGGTCGATCAGGCTGTCCAGCTCGTCTTGCGTGGGCGCACGCCGAAAATTTTGTGCCCAACCAGCCTTTAACCGCTCGACATCGGTCTCACCTATGGTGATTTCATAGTCCGCCGGATCGCGATTAGTCCCGGTGGCCCAGAAAAACCCGAACACCAACAGCGCCCCGCCCAGAAAATGGACCAAAGGTTCTTTCAGCAATTTCATCTCTACGCGATACTCCTGAATAGCCGCACAGGTTGGGCGTCCATAGGGTCAGCTTGTTGTAGCGGCTGGCGTATACCAAATAGGTGATGAATAGGCCCGCTCTTGTTGGATTTTGATAACATCATCCGGCAGTGTCAGGCCGAATTTCAGAGCATCATAAACCGGCCATGTCGGGGTCGGAATTTCTAAAACACGGACATAGTAAAACGCATTTTGTTTCGCATCGAAATCCGGGTCCTGCCACCATGTGACCAGTTCCGGCGCGCCGATATTATTTTCCCAAGTGCCTTTGGCTAGATCGACAGTGTTGCCTACGGCGGCCAGTTTTCCGTCAGCGCCGACTTTACGACTATCGGGACTGCTCCAGCTAACATTATAGATTTTCTCTTGAGATTTCCCGCCGGCATCAACCCAACCTTTGACGACTTGAATGCGATCAAGGTTCCCGCTCTCAGGATCCATTAGAGCAGAGATGAGGAACGTCGGTGCCTTGCCATCTCCGCCTGTCAGATCGCCGCCCATGGGCACGCCCTTGCTATAGCCGGTCTTCACTAGGTCGCCGGTATCACCTTCAGCGAAATCAAACCCGCCGAAGAAACGGACCTGCATCCGCGGGCCGGTGGTCGCATAGACTTCGCGGCGCATCATCGCGTCGAAAATCGCTTCGCGGGTATTGCTGGTCGCCCAAACCGCGGCATAGCCGCTCGATAGATAATTCCAACCAAAGCGGCCTTTGCGCGTGCCCAAATTCTGCGGGGCCAATGCGCGGTCCTTGTTGTTGAACTCGTTACCGCTATGCTTGCCGAAGAAATTATTTTCATCAGCCGTTGCCAGCGATGTGTGGCTATCGGTTGAACCGATCATGCCGAACTTGAATGGATTCGCGCCCATTTTCTGGGTGAATTCCAGACCGCGTTTCAATGCTTCTCTGACGTAGCTGCCACCATAGCTTTCAGGAGGCATATCCTTGCCGCAGCTCAGATTGCATTTATCCCAACCGGCATCACCATAGTTGGCAAATTCATCGTTGGGGGAAAGGAAGGGATGGCTTTCGCTGTCGCCTTTAATCTGGGTGACTTCGACAATCGGTTCCCGCAAGGCGCGCGTTTTAATATAGGCCTCATCGATGGGGCTGCCATCCAGTTTGTTCATCGCAAACATGCGGCCATTGGACACGTTGCTGTTATGCGGGATGGCGAGAACTTTTCCGCCCGTGCTTTTTTCATAGGCCGCCATATAGGCCCAAAGTTGTTCCGGATCGCCGGCGTCAAAGCTTGCAAAGGGCAGCATGGTGCTGGTTTTGTCCCCACCGTCGCGGAACATCACCACGCGGTGCAGATTATCTCCGCCCGGCATGGGGGTATATTCAAAACCGTGGAAGGCGGTAAATTTGCCGGGCTCGTTATACTCATCCAGCGTCTCACCATGTTCTGTCCACAGCGATTTGATCCGATCTGCCGATTCTTCCGGGTCGAAAAGACCTTCGGGCAAAGTCCCGGCAGCCGCGCCGTCGATGAGCTCAGCCGTGACCGCCAGCGAACCTTCGTCGCTTTCGTGCATCATATCATACCAGCGGAGCAAAAAATCATTGCCCAACAGGGCAATGCGCGGGGCTTCATAAAGTGCCTTGGTGGCGCCAACCGCGTCACTGTGATCCGCGATCACCAGAAAATCCAAAGGGCGGGACAGCTTTGCTTTCGCCCCCTTGCTTGCAGTTACTTCTTCCCCTTTGGCAAAGCGCAGGGCAGCTTCGGCGTCGAGCCGCGTACCAAAACCGAACGCATCAATGCTGTTATCGGTGTGGAGATGGGTGTCGCCCCAGAAAACCTGCTCGGGATATTCGGTGTTGGTGACATTGGCATCAGAGCCATTTGATCCACCGTCTTTGCTACATCCTGAAACGGCCAATGCTGCTGAGCAGACCGCGAGTAAAAGTGCTTTGCGCATCATATTTTCCCTCATCCTATGGAGAGAAAACTATCGGTCATCTCGCCGTCGCGCAAGGGGTTCATAATTAGCCGTTTCGATAGACCGATTCCGTAACGTCACGGCGACGTTGTTTAATGGTTGAGGGACATTGCCATCAGCTATCGGGGCTAAAATAGGGTCGATCGCCAGCGATAGTCGCGCGTTCCATGACTCGGCGGGCCGGGAAATAATCGGACGCGGCAAAATGCTGAGACGCACGATTATCCCAAAAAGCGATGGAACCCTGCACCCATTTGAAGCGGCATTGAATTTCGGGATTGGATGCGGTGGCATAGAGCATTTTGAGCAGTGCTTTGCTCTCCTGGTCAGTCATTCCGACAATATGGCTAGTGAAGGCGCTGTTGACGTAAAGGCTCTGCAATCCGGTTTCAGGATGGGTGCGTACCACCGGATGTTCCTGTAGCGGATATTGTTCATGCAGTTCTTCGGGCTTCTTGTTCAGGCGTTTGGCAAACACCCTGGCAATATCGTGTATCGCCGTCAGGCCGGTAATTTGTTCGCGGATTTCTTGCGGTAATTTTTCGTATGCAAGGTTCATATTGGCGAACAACGTATCCCCGCCAACAGGTGGAATTTCAAGGGCGCTGAGCACGGACCCAAGCGATGGCTCGGGACGCCATGTGACATCGCTATGCCACATATTTTCCTGACCCTTGCTCTTTTCACCATGCGCTATCCGCAATATCTCTGGATAGGGTTGGTCTTTCGGCGTTGCGGGATGGATTTCCAGCGGTCCGAACCTTTTGGCAAAGCCTAACAGCTGTTCGCGGTCGAGATGTTGATCGCGAAAAAAAATGACTTTGTGGTCGAGCAGCGCCTGTCGGATATCCGCGACAACATCGTCTGTAAGCGGTACCGATAGATCAATGCCAGAAAGTTCGGCGCCGATTGCCGGAGTCAGCTGATGAATCTCGAAAGTGCTTGCGATGCCGGGTGCTTGTGCTGCGGTTGCCATGCCCACTCCTCAATAGTGCATGCTATGCTTAGCATGATTAGTTGTGAAATCGCCAGCATCAGATCATATGTTCAAAAATAGCTTTCAAGCGCCGCAAAGCGCTTGCTAGAGATCAACATAGATAATCCGCAGGAGAGCATTTGATGAGCGATATGATTCAGCCCGATGGCAGGGCCACAGGCAATACCCATTGCAGTGCTGAGGATTATCAAAGGCTTTACGCCGAGAGCATTTCCAATCCTGATGCGTTTTGGTCCAAGCAAGCCGAGCGATTAGACTGGACCCAATCTCCTGCTACCATCTCAAACTGGTCCTATGATCCCGTATCGATCAAATGGTTTGAAGATGGCGTGCTGAACATCTGTCATAATGCGGTTGATAGGCATGTTGCAGCTGGCCGGGGCGACGTCACTGCGCTGATCTTCGAGCCCGATAATCCTGATGGGGTCGGCCGCACGCTAACCTATGCCGATCTTCTAGCCGAAGTTATCCGCATGGCGGGAGCGTTGAAGAAGCTCGGTGTTCAAAAGGGCGACCGGGTCACCATTTACATGCCGATGATCGTCGAGGGGGCTGTGGCGATGCTGGCCTGCGCGCGGATCGGAGCGATCCACTCGGTGGTGTTCGGCGGCTTTTCTCCAGAGGCGCTGGCCGGGCGGATCGAAGATTGCAAGAGCCGCTTCGTGGTATGCGCCGATGGCGGCTTGCGCGGCGGTAAGCCGGTTCCGCTCAAGAGCAATGTCGATGCCGCACTGGAGAAAGACGGCGCGGATGTCGATGGCGTGCTGGTTGTGAACCACACCGGCAGCGATGTCGCGATGCAAGAGGGCCGCGATCACTGGTATCACGAGATCACCGCCGATGTGCCAGCAGACTGCCCTTGCGAACCAATGAATGCCGAAGATCCTTTGTTCATTCTCTATACGTCCGGTTCGACCGGCAAGCC
Source organism: uncultured Sphingomonadaceae bacterium (assembly GCA_947501695.1). GTDB lineage: Bacteria > Pseudomonadota > Alphaproteobacteria > Sphingomonadales > Sphingomonadaceae > Parasphingorhabdus. The sequence goes on along the minus strand of CANMWO010000003.1, from coordinate 402,819 downwards.
CAAGGGCGTGCTCCACACCACGGGCGGCTATGCCGTATGGGTCGCCACCACCTTTCACTATGTGTTCGACTATAAGCTGGGCGAAGTCTTCTGGTGCTCAGCCGATATCGGCTGGGTGACGGGCCACAGCTATATTGTCTATGGGCCTCTTTTAAATGGCGCGACCGAAGTGATGTTCGAAGGGATACCCAACCATCCTGATCATGGCCGCTTCTGGGAGGTAGTTGCCAAGCATAAGGTCAATATTTTCTACACCGCCCCGACTGCTATCAGAGCCTTGATGCGTGAAGGCGATGATCCGGTTAAAGCGTATGACCGCTCTTCCATCCGCTTGCTTGGAACGGTCGGTGAACCGATAAACCCGGAAGCATGGCGCTGGTATTATGATGTGGTTGGCGAAGGCAAATCACCGATTGTAGACACCTGGTGGCAGACCGAGACCGGCGGTGCCATGATTACGACCTTGCCAGGCGCGCATGGCATGAAGCCGGGCAGCGCGGGCAAACCGTTTTTCGGCATCCAACCGCAACTGGTTGATGGCGACGGCGCAGTTCTCGACGGAGCGACCGATGGCAATCTTTGTATCACCGCCAGCTGGCCGGGCCAGGCGCGCAGTGTTTATGGCGACCATGAACGCTTCATCCAGACCTATTTCAGCACCTATAAGGGTAAGTATTTTACCGGGGATGGCTGCCGCCGCGATGAAGATGATTATTACTGGATCACTGGCCGGGTCGATGATGTGATTAATGTGTCGGGCCACCGCATGGGCACCGCCGAAGTCGAAAGCGCGCTCGTGTCTCACCCGTTGGTCGCTGAAGCGGCCGTGGTTGGTTATCCGCATGATATCAAAGGGCAGGGCATTTATTGCTATGTTACACTGAACGCCGGGGTGGAAACGTCTGAAGACTTGACCGCTGAATTGAGGAACCATGTGCGGACAGAGATCGGTCCGATTGCCACACCGGATCAACTGCACTTCACGCCGGCCCTCCCAAAAACCCGCTCTGGCAAGATCATGCGCCGCATTTTGCGAAAAATAGCCGAAAATGATTATGCCAATCTTGGTGACACCTCCACATTGGCAGATCCCTCTCTCGTAGACGGTCTGATCGCCGGCAGGATGAACAGATAGTCTTTCAAGACGTTGTAATAAAATTGCGCAGCTTATATACGGCGTGAAAATGACGTGATACCAACGGGATAACCACAAAGGGAATCGCAATGACCAAATATGTCCTCCTCGCCACCACTGCTTTGCTTGCAGCTTGTTCCTCCACTAACGGGGAGGTCGTTAGCGCCAGCGCGAATACATCGGCAGCACAAGCTGCGCCAGTGGAAGTTGAGAGTGATGTAAACGCTCGCCTCTCCGCCTTTTATGAAGATTATGACCAGATAGAATTGGCCAACTCGCCCCTTTCTAAGTCTTTCCGCGGCGTCAGAGATGCGGACTACGGAAAATTGGACGATCCGAGCGATGTAGCCGCAGTTGAGCAATATGAACGGGGCCAAGAGGCGCTGGTTGTGATGGAAGCAGAGTTTGACGAAAGCCAGCTCAACGACGCCAGCAAACTCAGCTATCGTCTGTTTCAGGCACGCGCCGAGCGCTCGAAGGACGCATTTCCGTTCCGCCGGAATAGCTATATTTTCGATCAGATGAATGGCGCGCAAAGCCAGATTCCCGCTTTCATGATCAATATTCACCGGGTGACGAACAAAGCGGATGCCGAAGCATATGTCAGCCGGCTCAACGCGTCGGGTCCATTTTTTGAATCATTGGTCACGCAATCGGCCGAGCGTGCAAACGACGGTATTATCGTTCCGGACTGGGTTTTCCCTTACGTGATCAATGACACCAAAAATGTGATCAGCGGCGCGCCGTTTGAAGATGGTGACGATTCCCCCATTTACGCTGATCTGAAAAAGAAGGTGAATGCACTATCCATCTCCGATAGCGAAAAAGCCGATTTGATCGCGCGCGGACGTACAGCTTTGACCGGCAGCTTAGCACCGGCCTATAAAAAACTGATTGCCGAAATGGAGCGGCAGCAGAAAATGGCCGTCGATGGCGATGGCGTGTGGCGGTTCAAGGATGGGGCGGCTTATTATGCTGAGCGGCTGAAAAATTATACGACCACTGATTTGACGGCTAATGAAATCCATCAAATTGGACTTGATAATGTAGCGCGTATTCACGGTGAAATGCGCAAAATTATGGCTCAGGTTGGTTTTGAGGGCAGTTTGCAGGATTTCTTCAAGCATCTGCGCACTGGCGATCAATATTTCCACACGAGCCGGGAAGACTATCTGGCGGAAGCAAATATGAAACTGGCGGCCATGGAAAAAGAGCTGCCAAAATTCTTTAATACGCTGCCTAAGGCACCATTTGTGATCAAACCGGTAGAAGCTTTTCGTGAAAAGTCAGCGGGCAAGGCCTTTTATCAGCGGCCTGCACCCGATGGTTCTCGGCCAGGCACTTATTATGTCAATCTCTATGACTTGAAAGGCATGTCAAAAACCGAATTAGAAGCTTTGGCCTATCATGAAGCCCTTCCGGGCCATCATTTGCAGCTTGCGATCCAGACCGAACTTGGTGATCTGCCGGCGTTCCGTAAATTTGGTGGAGTCACGGCCTATTCAGAGGGCTGGGGCCTTTATACCGAGGAACTGGGCAAGGATATGGGCTTTTACACAGATCCTTATTCGGATTTCGGACGGCTTGGCATGGAATTATGGCGTGCCTGCCGGCTGGTTGTGGACACCGGTATACATGATAAACGCTGGAGCCGCGAGAAGGCGATAAAATATTTGACTGACAATACGCCAAATCCGAATAGCGATATTCGCAAGGCGATTGAGCGGTACATTGTCTATCCCGGCCAAGCGACAGCCTATATGATTGGCAAGCTTAAAATCATGGAATTGCGGGCAAAATCGCAAAAAGAACTGGGTGATAAATTCACTATGGGTGATTTCCATGACGTAATTTTGCGAAGTGGGCCGGTTCCGTTGAACATCATGGAAGAGCGGGTTAACAACTGGATTGCGGCATCACGCTGATCCACGATGCCTGTGATTTCATGGCCGTAACTGTCAAGAATTGCTGAAAAAACTGTCTTTTTTATCCAATCACTAACCGACGTTAGTGGTGCATGGAACATGAGCGACCAAAGGAAACTCAGCCGCATTAATAGTGCTGCGGAGACTTCTTTTCCTCATTGGCCTGGCTATTTTATTAGCCAGGCCAGTTTTTTTTCCTATTTTTTTCAGTTATAAGCGTGCAACCAATGGAAATCCGGCTTCCCCCGAACCGGATAAAAGGGGTTCGCTTTGGTCAGTTTAAGATATTTTGCGCCTGCTGAGGATATCCGGGATTTAGTCTCGGTTTATTATATTTTCGATATTGAGCAGCCTGATTTTGAGGATATGGAGCGCGCGGCGATTGCGCAGCTTCGCTTTGCGATAAAGGGCTCGGGGGACATAACGTTTGCCGATGGAAAAACCTATCATGCCGCTGGTGTTTCGCTCATGGGCCCTTCGACCGGTGCGATGAAGTTTAAAGTCAATGGCCCGTTGCGTATGTTTGGCGTTGGCATATTGCCCGCAGGTTGGGCAATGCTCACCAAAAAATCGGCAGCCGACTTTACCGATAAGGTAGTCCCGGCGAGCAAGATATTCACGTCCGAAATCGAAAAAACCCATGAAGTGCTCATTAACAGTAAGGATGAGGCTGAAATGGTGGCATGGGCCGACAGGATTTTTAAGACATTAAAACCCCGCGCAAAACCGGATGTTCTGGCTTTTACAAAAATGGTTGATGAATGGCTTTCGTCCGAAGCTTCTCCGCCGGTCAGCGCACTGATGGAACGATCGGACCAAAGTTCACGCCAAGTGCTGCGCACCGTGAATAAATTATACGGCATGGCACCCAAATATCTTGCCCGCAAATATCGCGCGCTGCGGGCGGCTAAGGCCTATGCCGATCAAAATGCAGATGAACTGCTCGCGCTGGAGGATGCCTTTTACGATCAGTCCCATATGATCCGCGAAATTAAGTTTTTTGCCGGCACAACACCAACAAAACTGCGGGTAGCCGAAGGCGAAACCGCAACATTGATGGATAAGCGCGGCGCGCTGAGAGGCAAGATTACACCGCTTAGCTCTGAGACTTAAGGCCGGCATACTCTTGCAATGAAACCTAAATCAGACTAAATAAGTCTTATTTAGAGAATCATTCGAATTTTGAGAGAATCTATGCGGCTTTCCAGCCTTGCCGACTATGCTGTTGTCCTGATGTCCGCTGCTTCGCGGCACTGTGGTGCTGCGCTTTTGGCGGAAGGAAAACTCAACGCATCGACATTGGCGAAGGAAACGGGCGTGCCGTTGCCGACCACACAAAAACTCGTTAGCCGCCTGTCTGCTGCCGGGTTGATCGAATCCACCCGCGGCATTGGAGGCGGGATAAGATTGGCCCGCCCGCCTGCATCGATCAGTCTCGCCGATATTGTGGAAGCAGTTGAAGGCCCTCTAGCCATTACCAGCTGTACGATTGACGGGAATCATGAATGCGCGCTGGAAGACAGTTGCACGGTCAAGCCGCATTGGGGGGTCGTCAACCAGACGATCCGTAAGGCCTTAGACGAGGTTAGCCTTGCAAGCCTGGCACAAGTGCCAGCTGCACAGAAAATCAAAAGCATGGAACACACGTTATGAGTGAAGCATTGAAAACAGACATTCAGGAACAGGACGAGCGGGCCGCGATGAACGCTGAGGCGCAAGCCGCTGTGGACAATGCCAGTAGCTATGAATTTGGCTGGTCGTCAGACATTGAGCAAGATTTTGCACCCAAAGGCCTGAACGAAGATACGGTTCGCTTCATTTCCGATAAAAAGGGCGAACCGCAATGGATGCTGGACTGGCGCCTAAAAGCCTTTCGCATGTGGGAAACCATGGAAAGCCCGGATTGGGCGAAGCTCGAAATCCCGATGATCGATTATCAGGATGCCTATTATTATGCTGAACCCAAGGCCAAGGAGAAGCTCGGTAGCCTCGACGAGGTCGATCCCGAAATCCTGCGGGTCTATGAAAAGCTTGGCATTCCGATCGAAGAACAAAAGGTTCTCGCCGGCGTCGAAGGCGCGCGCAAGGTTGCCGTGGATGCCGTTTTTGACAGTGTTTCGGTTGCGACCACTTTCCGTGAAGAACTGGAAGAGGCGGGCGTGATTTTCCGGTCGATCTCCGAAGCGATCAAGGAATATCCCGATCTCGTGAAAAAATATCTCGGCAAGGTTGTGCCGATGAAGGATAATTATTTCGCTACGCTCAACTGCGCCGTGTTTAGCGACGGCACGTTTGTTTATATTCCCAAGGGCGTCAAATGCCCGATGGAACTCAGCACCTATTTCCGGATTAACGCAGAAAATACCGGCCAGTTTGAACGCACTTTGATCGTCGCAGATGAGGGCAGTTATGTTAGCTACCTCGAAGGTTGCACCGCACCAATGCGCGATGAAAATCAGTTGCACGCCGCAGTGGTCGAACTGGTCGCGATGGACGATGCCGAGATTAAATATAGTACCGTGCAAAACTGGTATCCTGGCGACGAAGAAGGCAAGGGCGGTATCTATAATTTCGTGACCAAGCGCGGGCTGTGTCAGGGCAAGAATAGTAAAATCAGCTGGACTCAGGTCGAGACAGGCAGCGCGGTGACCTGGAAATATCCAAGCTGTGTCTTGAACGGTGAAAATAGCGTGGGTGAATTTTATTCAGTTGCCCTGACCAACAATTATCAGCAAGCCGACACCGGTACCAAGATGATCCACAACGGCAAGAACACCCGTTCAACGATCATCTCCAAGGGGATTAGCGCAGGTCATAGCGATAACACCTATCGTGGTCTGGTCCGCGTGGGTGCGAATGCTGAAAATGTTCGCAATTTCACCCAATGCGACAGCTTGCTGCTCGGCGACAAAAGCGGCGCGCATACGGTGCCCTATATCGAGGTGAAAAACCCGACCGCGCAGATTGAGCATGAGGCAACGACCTCCAAAATTAGCGACGACCAGATGTTCTACGCCCAGCAACGCGGGCTGGACGAGGAAGAAGCAGTGTCCCTGATCGTCAACGGCTTTGCCAAGGATGTGCTGAAGCAATTGCCGATGGAATTTGCCGTGGAAGCACAAAAGCTTCTCGCGATTTCGCTCGAGGGGAGTGTTGGGTGATGAAGCCTTTGCCAACCGCTTTGCTGGCGTCCGGATTGTTGCTGGGTTGCGCGGATACTGGCGTTGCAGCTGACAAACCGAGGGCGGCTGTGACCCACATTGCGGAACTAGCGTCCCCCTATCTCGATTGCACGGCCAAGCTCGATCTGCCGGAAAATGCTTATATCCCAATACGGGGGCCTAAGATGGACTGGGAAGGCGCGCGAAAGAAGCTGGCTGCGGAGAGCGGCCAGCCAGATACACCTTGCGGCCTGTATGAAACCCATGCGCGGATTGTCGATCGATTTGCACCAGATTATTCGAACATGGCGAGGGTAGATCTGGAACATTACGTCTTTCAAACTATGGATCAGCTGAGGAAATTGAACCGCGGAATTTATCTTTGGAAAGATGGTTCATCCAGCCTGCCGATGGTGGCTCCGCCGCCGAGAGTACAATCGCCAATTCAACCGATCACATCAAGAGACGGAAAATAATGCTAAAAATTGAAAACCTCCACGCCAATGTTGGCGATACCGAAATTCTCAAAGGGCTTTCGCTCGAACTCAACGCGGGTGAAATCCATGCGATCATGGGGCCCAATGGTGCTGGTAAGTCGACGCTGTCTTATGCGCTTGGCGGACGGCCTAATTATGAGATCACCTCAGGCAGTGTGGACTTTGACGGACAGGATCTGCTCGAACTCGACCCGCATGAGCGGGCAGCGGCGGGCATCTTCCTCGGCTTTCAATATCCGGTTGAGATCCCAGGTGTATCCAACCTGCAATTCTTGCGCGAAAGCCTTAACAGCCAGCGCAAGTCGCGCAGTGAAGAGCCTTTATCTGGCGCAGAATTTATCAAGCTCGCCAAGGAAAAAGCGGGCTTGCTGAAAATGGACATGGATATGCTCAAACGCGCGGTCAATGTTGGCTTTTCCGGCGGCGAGAAGAAGCGCAACGAGATGGTGCAGATGGGGATTATTGATCCGAAGCTCGCGATCCTTGATGAGACGGATAGCGGCCTCGACATCGACGCGCTCCGCGTGGTCGGTTCCGGGATTAACGCGATCATGCGGAAACCGGATAAAGCGGTTCTGCTCATCACTCACTATCAACGCCTGCTCGATCTCGTGAAGCCTGATTTTGTTCATGTTCTTGCCGGTGGCCGGATCGTCAAAACCGGTGGCCCTGAACTGGCGCTACAGCTGGAAGAAGAAGGTTATGAGGCGGTGGCCGCATGATTTTGAGTGTCCTCTTGCTGGCAGCGGTGCAACCGGCTCCGACTGTGGTCGAGAACGAGATTGTCGTCATCGGGCGGCGATTGAACAGCATATCGGCCATGGTTGGCAAAGACCAAAAAGGCCGTTTCACCTGCTCGCTCGACAAGTCATCCGGCAACATCAATCTCGACAAGCGTCTATGCAAAACAACGGTGCGGTGCATCCGGGATGGCGCAATCGGTGACAGCGCCATCAAAACCTGTGTGGATGCGGAGAAGCCCAAATTGCTGGCCAAATTGCGGCGCGAACTAAAGGGTTCCCGATAATGACTGCAACACTTCCCCTACCGACAAAGCGCGATGAAGCATGGCGCTATGCCGATTTGAAAGCGCTAGAACCCATCTGGCCCAAGCTTGACGGGCCGGAAAAAGTAACGGTTGCTGACGGTGAATCGGCTTCCCGCCAGATTACCGTGCTACCGATGATTGATGGCGTGGGCATAGTTGATCTTGATATCACCATTGGCGACAATGCGACTTTCGCCATTCATGTGCTCGTGAGCGCGGCCGATTATGGTCGTATTCAGGTCAAAGCAACGCTCGGCAAGGGCGCGCATTTTGAACTGGGTGGAGCGATATTGGGCAGCGGGACGCAGACGCTTGAAATTGTCACTGAAACTATTCACGCGCAGCCGAATGCAACATCCAATCAGGTTGTGCGCTCGGTACTTGCCGGCAAAGCCACCGGCAGCTTTCTGGGCAGGATCAATGTTGTGCGCGATGCGCAAAAGACGGATGCAGCGCAGTCGGTCAAGGCGATGCTGCTCGACCGCACCGCAACAGCCAATGCAAAGCCGGAGCTGGAGATTTTCGCTGACGATGTGAAATGTGCTCATGGCGCCACCGTCGGTGAACTCGACAAGCAGGCACTATTTTATATGGCCGCTCGCGGGCTGCCGCCGGAATTGGCGCAGAAATTGATGCTTCAGGCGTTTATCGCTGATGCTTTTGTCAGCATGGATGATGATGAACAGCGCGCGATAATTGAGGAGAAAGCGCTGGCAGTGCTAGAGAAGCTTTCATGACGTTTATGAAAAACTTTTATTGGCGGCATCTTATCGATCCGAAAAATGTGGCTGGTAACGCAGTCATATCGATATTTGCGATCGCTCTCGTCTTTTCTACCTTTTCTGCTCGTCAAGCTAGTGCCCAGCCGGTTGTGTCCGAGACCGCCAATTCGAAAGGGCATGCTATCATCATACCGCACAGGGTATTTTTGACACCGTTGGATGCCGCTAGCGTACATCTGAAGAATTTTCCCGAATCTCTCGAAGGGAATCAGACGCTGACCGTCACCGCAGCGGCCGATAGCGATCGTGACAATAGGTTGCTTGTTACTGTTACTGCCGAAAATGTGCTGGATGACTCGGTCGATGCTCAGCAATGGTTGATTCTTCTGAAGCCTGTTGAAGGCGGCTGGCAAGAATATGGACTGACGATACGATCACGCTGTGCTCGCGGTGCAAATGCCGGCTCATGGAAGGTTGGATCATGTCCCTGATGGTTGATGAAATGACAATGGAAAACGCGTCTAAGCGGGACGACTTTCCTGGCATCGCCAATGATTGGCATTATCTCGACACTGCCGCGACCGCGCAAAAAGCGAAACCGGTATTGGACGCGATAGCCCGCGCCTATGGCCCCGATTATGCGACCGTCCATCGCGGCGTCTATGAACGCTCTGCCAATATGACACTGGCTTATGAAGCAGCGCGCAAACGGGTTGCAGGGTTCCTGAATGCGGCGAGTGAGAATGAAATCGTCTTCACCAGCGGCGCGACCGACAGTATCAATCTGGTCGCCGAAAGTTGGGGAAACAGCAACGTCGGTAAAGATGATCGGATCATGTTGTCGCAGCTGGAGCATCACAGCAATATCGTGCCGTGGCAAATGCTCGCCGAGCGGGTTGGTGCCCATATTGACGTCGCACCGCTCACGGACGATGGCCAAATTGATCTCGACTGGATCGAAGCCAACCTGACCGAGCAACATAAGCTGGTCGCTTTGGCCCATGTTTCTAATGTGCTGGGGTCTTTGCTCGACGCCAAACGCGCAGCAACCATGGCTCATAAAGTCGGCGCGAAACTGTTGCTTGATGGCTGCCAGGCTGCGCCGCGCTTGCCTGTGGATGTGCAGGACCTGGGCTGTGATTTTTATGTCTTTTCGGGTCATAAGATTTACGGTCCTACCGGCATAGGAGCGCTGTGGGCGCCTTATGAAATTCTTGACGCCATGCCCCCATGGAAGGGCGGCGGGTCGATGATTGACCGCGTGAGTTTTGAGGGCACGACCTATGCGCCGCCTCCGGGCCGCTTTGAGGCAGGCACCCCGCATATTGCCGGTGTCGTGGGTTTGGACGCCGCGATCCAATATGTCGAAGCTATTGGCCTGGATGTTATTTCTGCCCATGAAAATACAACGCTGGCGATGGCGCGCGAAGCCCTGTCCGGCATCAACAGCGTGCGGGTATTCGGCCCGGATAAGAGTATGGGAATATTGAGTTTTGCGGTTGGCGACGTGCATCCGCACGATGTCGCCACTATATTAGATGAAGGCGGGGTTGCGATCCGCGCCGGTCATCATTGCGCGCAGCCGCTGATGGACTATCTGGGCGTGCCAGCAACGGCGCGGGCCAGCTTTGGAATTTATAGCGATGCAGAAGATGTCGCAGCCTTGGTAAAAGGCATTGAACGGGTAAGAAAGATTTTCGGGTAGGAAAAAGAGATGAGTGAAGAACGCAAAATATTGGTCGAAGAAGTCGACAGAGTCGAAAAGCCCCCTTTGGCAAAGGTCGAAGATGCGGTTGAAGAAAAGCCAGCACAGGTCATGGCGCCTTCGCCACATGAGGCAGAAAGCGATGTCAGCAAGTTAAACCGCAAACGCGATTATCTCGAAGGCTTTCTGGCGCAGAAACCAACCGAAACACCGGCTGGCGAAGCGGGTGGCGATCTTTATGAAGCCGTCGTTGATACCTTGAAGTCGATTTATGATCCTGAGATTCCAGTGAATATCTATGACCTTGGCCTGATCTACGGTGTTGAAATTACCCCGGATAATCACGCGATTGTCACCATGACCTTGACCACCCCGCATTGCCCAGTGGCCGAATCCATGCCCGGTGAAATTGAAATGCAAGTCGGCAGTGTCCCCGGCGTTGGCCATAGCGAAGTGAATCTCGTTTGGGACCCACCGTGGGACCCGCAGAAAATGAGCGATGAGGCAAAGCTGGAACTGGGGATGCTATGACGGCGACAGCCTCTCTTAAAGCGGCATCCTCTGCAACGGTCGTGCGGGCGGATTACGCCAATGCCGATCACGCGGCGGCGATTGTTCAGATGCTGCGCGTCTATGCGATGGACCCAATGGGTGGCGGCGAAGATTTGTCGCCGCAGGTACAGGCTGCTCTGGTACCGGGATTGGCAGCTACACCGGCGGCATCCTCTCTGCTGGCCTATGTCGGTGATGAGGTTGCAGGCCTCGCCAATTTGATGATGACATTTTCCTCCTTTGGCGGAAAACCGCTGATCAATATTCACGATATTGTGGTCGCCAAGGGCTATCGCGGCACAGGCGTCGGACGGGCGCTGTTCGCAGAGATTGAAACCATTGCCCAAGAAGCCGGAGCCTGCAAAGTGACTCTGGAAGTGCTCGAGGGCAACGCACCGGCCAAGGCGCTTTATGCGTCGCTAGGCTATGGTGACTATGTACTGGACCCCGAAATGGGCAAGGCATTGTTTTGGCAAAAGAGGCTTTAGATATGACCGACACGAAAACCAAAACCAGAGAAATTCCGGCAGCAATCATCCTGACGCCAGGAGCGGAACAACGCATCGCCGACCTGATGGCCAAAGCGCCCGAAGATGTGATCGGGGTGAAACTATCCACCCCGCGCAGAGGCTGTTCGGGCCTCGCCTATTCGGTCGATTACGTCACCGAGGAAGTGAAGTTTGACGAAAAGATCGTGACCCCCGGCGGCGTATTCTATGTCGACGGCCCCAGCGTGCTCTATCTGATCGGTTCAACCATGGACTGGCAGGAAGATGACTTCACCGCTGGTTTCGTGTTCAACAATCCCAATAGCAAAGGTGATTGTGGGTGCGGAGAATCCTTCACCGTATAAAATGAAAGGGCGCGATATTGCTACCGCGCCCTTCCTTGTCTGGCTGACTAGTCCTAAGTCAATTTGACGATATCATTCATCAAACCGCTGGTGCCGTTGTTGACCGTCAACTGGTCCACTTTACCGGCAATGCTTTCCAGAGCTTCAAGCTCTTTGAGCCGCAGCATGACCGGATTATCGGCCATCACCTTTGCGGTGTTCAAAAGCGACCGCGTTGCGTTCGTTTCTTCCCGCCGCTTGATGACGTTGGCCTCAGCCGCTTTCTGTGCAGAAACCACCTGGTTCAAAAGCTCCCGCATTTCACCCGGAAGGATCACGTCCTTCAGGATGATCTCGGATACTTCGAGACCAATGGCCGCCATATCGCTCCGGACTTTCATGGCGGCTTCGGCATCGACCGTCACCTGCTTGTCGAGGATCTGATCGAGCGTCATCGCGCCCAGCGTTTTCCGAAACGCATATTGCAGCGCCCGGTACAGCGCATCGGCAAAGTCCTTGACCTCGGTCACGGCTTTAACGGGATCAACCACCCGGTATTGCGCCGAGATATTGATCCGCAAAGTCACGCGATCTTTGGTCAAGAGCTCCTGACCGGTCACATCGAGAGGTTGCCGTGTCAGATCAACGATCTTCACGGCGACCTTCTGACCAACCATCCAGTAGCCCGTGACACCCGGCGTCAATTCGCCGACCATCTGGCCATCGACGGTGAGCAGGCCAACCTGGCCTTTGTCCACCTCGACAATCCGAACCTGATTGAGCAGGCTTGCCACGCCGGCTTTTATCAGCCGCTGCAGCAAGGCCGGTGCGATCACTGGGTTTGTATCCAGCTGCACGAGCTCTGCCTTCCACGGACCGGCATCGGTCCACACGGTGAGCTTGCTATCCGGAGAGAGGACAGAATGAATCTGTCCGTCGCATTCAATGACAGCAATCTCGTTGGTCCCGGTCCGGTACTGGGTCAGATGCGCGCCCGCCTGATCCGGCACTTTTTCAAAAAGCGCCTTTTCATAGACCGAAACAAAAGCTGCGCTGCTGAGCGCCATGCGCTCAACCCGCAATTGCTTGCGCCAGTTCGGCAGGACATGCTCGCCCGCTCCCAATAGTCCGCGTAGCTCGCCCTTGTAGAGCCAGATCGCCCGTTCATTTTCATTGATGGTTAGCCGCTTGCGGCCCATCAGCTTGTCAATCAAATACAACATCATACTCACTCAAATATCAGCTCACGCCAATCTCCTTTTACGTTTGCCCGGGGCCGGAATTGGCCCAAAGCGCTTCCCCTATCAAACAGGCTCCGGATAAGATTCAGGGACCGGTGGCATGCCGCGCGGCGGGCCAAGGCGGAGCGGATTTTGCAGCGCGCGGGGCGGATAGAGAGGCGTTCGAAAACATCTCCCATCGACCCCGGCACAGCGCCATCATCACGCATCAACCGAACCGTTTGGCATGGTGGCAGGTGCTTTGCCGTTGGCGTTCGGAAATCCGAAGACTCCCGCCCGCCGCAGACGCCGCGCCGTTCACATGCCGGTCCCCGAACCCGGTATTTCTCAAAACAGCGTTCAAGGCTGTTGGTCCTTTTGACAGACCGAGTGTGGAGCGGGAATCGAACCCGCAACAGCAAGATTAACAATCTTGTGCTCTAACCAATTGAGCTATCCAGTGGTGCGTTGAGACGAGAATCGAACTCGCTTACCTGGTGTTTGAAGCCAGTGCTCTATCCAATTGAGCTACTCATGCAACCAATCGAGACAAAGCAGCATCCGTACATGCCGGTATCAGAGATACTGCATGCGGGCGGGCCATATGAAACCCAACCGTTGACGTCCGCCCCATCCATTGATCGGGGAGCGGGCCGTTAGGACGAGGTCTGAGATTTGACAATGGCTTTTTCGGCGCAGAGCCGTTTTTAGCGATGAACGGATGGTTTGATACGACAAGTCGTATCAAATGAAACCAAATTGCCGAGCGAGAAGCCTCTGAAACCACAAGGAGAATCAGATTGTCGTCATGATCGCCTTTGGCCTTCGATCAAAAATCCGTTTCGCTCGGATAGTCCGTATAAAAATCATTATCGACGGGGAAGTTTGTGAACGACATGCCGACCGTGTGGTCAAGCGCCTCGACAAAATGCCACCAGCCGACGGGCAGGAACACAGCCTCGCCCGGGCCGATATCGCATTGCCATAGCTTTGGCGCCGCCTCGCCCAGTGCGCGGATGTCATCCGGTGAGGCCCATTCACTAAAGCAGTGCAGGTGGTTGCGCATATGGGCTGTGTCATAGGCGGCGACCATGGTGACGCGTTTGCGACCGGAAATTTGCAAAAGCAGGTTATTGGTGAGGTCGTGGTGGAAAGGTGTGATCGTGCCCTTTGGCCCCATCCAGAAAAAGCCGTCATTCCCGCCGCTCGATTGGAGCAGCGAAATGTCGCCCACATCGTCCCATAGAGGCGCCATCGCCTGTTTGTTGACCGTGTCATTATAGGCGGTGATGTAGAAATCATTGCTGCTGTCGGTCTGACGGAGCAGGGCGACAAACTCGCTGAACGGCACGTGGCGCTTGTGGTTGTCTTTGGCCATTTCATAATCGTCGCTCGATTGCCGCTGACCCTGCAGCTCAACCACCGCGTCACCGATTTTGTCGGCCAGATAATCGAGCGTCCAGCGCTGCATCGCTGGCCAGTGGTCAACCAGCCCGGTCAGTTTCACGGGCAGATTGCGATGATGATAATCGCGGAAAAACATATCTGGTTCGATCGTCTGGACGACAGGAATTTCGGCTCCGTCGCCAGCGTCAGCCCGGTGCAGGCGGCGATAATTGTCCAGCGTCCAATGGCTTTTGTGCAGCCGGTTGCTAACCCGCTTGCCCGCGTTGAAAAGCGGATCCTTCATCGCCCGCCCGGCCTCATAAGCGGCGGCTTTTTCGCTATAGCCTGCGGCGATGAAGCGGGCGGGAAGGTCATTGACAGGGCATCCGTCGAGAATTGCTTGCGCGAGGAGATCGCGCTTGTCGGTTTTGGTTTTGGGGGATTTGGCGGCCGTCATGAAAGCGTCATATCAGGGGGAGGTTGCAGAAAAAAGACGCTCGAATTGTATTCGACAGAACTTACGCGGCTTTCGGAAGCTCACAGTTTAAATGATGATATCTAACGCGACGAAGGCCAATGCCAGGAAGGCTCGTCGGTATTATGGACGACGGTCTCTCCCAGTTCTTTCTCCAGCAGCACTTGGGCTATGCTGGGTTGGTTTGTCAGGGCGTTTACAAGCGCGTCGGAATGAGAAACCACAATCATTTGTGTGGATTGCGCCGCATGGGCAATCAGCCTCGCCAACGGTTCTATCAACTCGGGATGCAAGCTTGTTTCGGGTTCATTTAAAACCATTAGCTGAGGTGGTCGCGGGGACAAGAGCGCCGCAACCAATAGAAGATATCGTAAAGTGCCGTCAGACAGTTCGTGCGCCGCCAGCGGTCGTAGCAACCCAGGTTGCTCCATTTCCAAAATGAAACCTGAAGAGTCTACGGCCACCGCGATAGACGCCCCCGCAAATGCGTCAGCGATCGCCGAATCGAGCTGTGCATGGCCACCGATTTCGCGGATTGTCTGTATGGCGGCTGCCAAGTCATGACCGTCAGAGCTGAGGACAGGGGTGTATGTGCCGATTTGAGCGCGACGAGCTGGCGCTGTTCTGTCCGTTCGGAAATGATCGTAGAAACGCCAGTCCCGCATTTGTTCTCGCGCAATCAAGAGCTCGGGGGCTTGCACAGGATCGCTGCAATGAGTCATCATACTATCAAAGGTTGCGAGCTGCGTAGATACTTGATTCCAGCAGCCTTCCCGGTCCCGTGTTGTGACACCCGGACCGTTGCGTTTGGCGATCATATTTGCGGGTCGGCAAACTTCTCCCATCCACAGATGTTCGGATTTAATCTCGGGGTCCTGCGAAAAAAAGGACGGGCCGACTGAGGCCAGCCCCAGATCAATAGCATAGCTATAATCATCCGCGCCAAAGCCAAGCTTTAGGGATATCGCCTTTTTGCGTATGGTTCCTTGCACCGGCTGTGCGCCCGTCTTCATGGCCCGCGAAAAAGATTCCGGACCAGCCCATAGGGTCGATGTTAAGCCGCCTTCTGAGGCAAGGCTTTGAACGATCCGGCCCTGCGCACAATCGGCAAGTAACCGCAATGCGCGATAGAGGCTGGATTTCCCGGTCCCATTCCCGCCGCTGATGATAGTAAGGTTGGTAAGCGAGACTGTTATGTTCCGCAGAGACCGATATCCGGAAATGGCGAGTGAGTTAATCATAAAACCACCTTGGCAATTGGGGGGAAAATTCAAGAACGACTGGTAGACCAATTGTTTTCATAACAAAAAACCCCGGCGCTTTCACGCCGGGGTCTGAAACTGTCAAATGGGATAAATATATCCCATTTATCGAAGGGCTTAAACCTTCTCGGTCAACTCCGGCACGGCGTTAAACAAGTCCGCGACCAGTCCGATATCGGCCACCTGGAAAATCGGCGCGTCTTCGTCCTTGTTGATTGCGACGATCGTCTTGGAGTCTTTCATGCCAGCCAAATGCTGGATCGCGCCGGAAATGCCGATGGCGATATAGACTTCCGGAGCAACGATCTTGCCGGTCTGGCCGACCTGATAATCGTTCGGGACATAGCCCGCATCGACCGCAGCACGCGAAGCACCGATGCCGGCGCCGAGTTTATCGGCAAGCGGCGTGATAACTTCTTCGAATTTCTCGGAAGAGCCCAGGGCACGGCCGCCGGATACGATGATCTTCGCGGAGGTCAGTTCCGGACGCTCGGACTTGGCGATTTCTTCGCTGACGAAGCTCGACAGGCCGGATTCGCCTGCGCCGGTGACGCCTTCGATTGTGCCAGAGCCGCCTTCGGTAGCCGCTTTATCAAAAGCTGTACCGCGCACGGTGATGACTTTTTTGGCATCCGATGATTTGACGGTTGCAATCGCGTTGCCGGCATAAATTGGCCGGGTGAACGTGTCTTCGCTTTCAACCGAGAGAATGTCAGAAATCTGCATGACATCGAGCAAAGCAGCTACGCGCGGCGCTATATTCTTGCCGGTGGTGGTGGCAGGCGCGAGGAAGGCGTCATGGCTTTCCATCAAGCTAGCAACCAATGGCGCGACATTTTCAGCAAGCTGATTGGCTAGTGCGGCATCATCGGCGACATGCACGGTGGCAACGCCAGCGACTTTTGCAGCTTGCTCACCAACACTGGCACAGCCAGAGCCGACGACCAATGCGTGGACTTCGCCCAGTTGCGACGCGGCGGTGACAACGGCCAGCGTCGCGTCTTTCATGTTCGTGTTGTCATGTTCTACGAGTACAAGAGTCTTCATCAGATGGCTCCTACAGCTTTAAGTTTCGCGACCAGCGCATCCACATCGTCAACCTTTTCACCGGCCTGACGGACAGGCGGCTCGGTTACATTGGTTGTGGTGAGGCGTGGCGCAATATCGACACCATAATCAGCCGGTGTTTTCTCATCCATCGGCTTTTTCTTGGCCTTCATGATGTTCGGCAACGACGCATAGCGCGGCTCATTGAGGCGCAGGTCGGTGGTGACAACGGCAGGCAAGTTCAATTTAACCGTTTGCAAACCGCCATCAATTTCGCGTTTTACTTCGATGCTGTCGCCATCAACGTCGACGGTGTTGGCAAACGTACCCTGGCCCCAACCGAGCAATGCTGCGAGCATCTGGCCGGTCTGGTTGCTGTCATCATCAATCGCCTGTTTGCCGCAGATGACGAGTTTCGGTGCTTCTTCTTCGACAATCTTGGCGAGGATTTTGGCGACGCCCAATGGCTCGACTTCATCGTCGGTCATGACCAGGATCGCGCGATCTGCACCCATGGCGAGCGCGGTGCGCAATGTTTCCTGTGCCTTTTGCGGGCCAACCGAAACAGCGATAATTTCTTCTGCCTTGCCGGCTTCTTTCAGACGAATCGCTTCTTCGACAGAGATTTCGTCAAAGGGGTTCATCGACATTTTGACATTGGCGAGATCGACGCCACTGCCGTCGGATTTAACCCGCGGTTTTACGTTATAATCTATGACCCGTTTGACGGGCACCAGGATTTTCATTGCTGTTTCCTTCTTTATATATTTGCAAACGTCTTAGCTTACGTTCACGTAAACGTCAAATATCGATGTTGCGACGCAGCATTGCCGTTTTTACGCACAATGCATAGCTGTACTTTGTGACCTATGCCGGTGTTCAGGCGGCGTCCTTCACTTGCGCAACAATTTTTCTAGCTGCATCACCAAGGTCATCGGCGGAAACGATTGGTAGTCCGCTATTTGCCAAAATTTCCTTGCCCTTGGCGACATTTGTGCCTTCTAGCCGGACCACTAGGGGAACCGACAAATCGACTTCCTTGGCCGCGGTGACAATGCCTTCGGCAATGATATCGCATTTCATGATACCGCCAAAGATATTGACCAAAATGCCTTCGACAGCCGGGTCAGCCAAGATGATCTTGAACGCTGCAGTCACTTTTTCTGTGGTCGCGCCGCCGCCTACATCGAGGAAGTTAGCCGGGAACGCTCCGTTCAATTTGATGATATCCATTGTCGCCATCGCGAGGCCAGCACCATTGACCATGCAGCCAATGCTGCCGTCCAGTTTGATGTAAGCAAGATCATATTTGGAGGCTTCGACTTCTGCCGGATCTTCTTCCGTCACATCGCGCAGTTCGACCAAATTGGGGTGGCGCATCAACGCGTTGCCATCAAAGCTCATTTTCGTATCGAGCACGAGCAACTGGGCGTCTTTGGTTTCCACGAGCGGGTTAATTTCCAGCATCTCGCAGTCCATGTCCGTAAACGCGGTATAAAGCTGTTTGCCGAGTTTCTGCGCTTGCTTGTTGAGATCACCGGAAAGACCCAATGCAAAAGCCATCGACCGGCCATGATGCGGCATAAAGCCTTGCGCAGGATCAATGGTGATCGTCTTGATTTTTTCGGGCGTGTTATGCGCCACATCTTCGATGTCCATGCCGCCTTCGGTGGAGACGATCATCGCAATCCGGCCAGTGGCCCGGTCGACCAGCATGGAGAGGTAATATTCTTCCTCAATATCTACGCCATCGGTGACATAGAGCCGGTTGACCTGCTTGCCTTCGTCCCCCGTCTGGATAGTGACGAGGGTGTTGCCGAGCATTTCAGTCGCATTGTCGCGTACCGCGTCAACCGATTTGGACAGCCTAACACCGCCGCTGGCTTCCGCGCCGAGTTCCTTGAATTTGCCTTTGCCGCGTCCGCCAGCATGGATTTGCGCTTTGACCACATAGAGCGGCCCGGGCAGTTTTTCGGCTGCTGCGACGGCTTCTTCAACGGTCAGCGCCGCGTGGCCAGCGGGAATGCCAATGCCATATTTGGCGAGTTCTTCTTTGGCCTGATATTCATGGATGTTCATGGGACGGTGCAGCGCCTTTCTTATATATTCGGTTAGCGAGTCTTGCGGAGGGCTAAAGCACAGACAGGAGCCGATTTCCACCCCGATTTATGATATTTGTTGCTTCTCGGGACGGCTATGTAAAGATAGGCGCTCAGCAATTTCAGATCCCACTATCATGAAAGAGGATATTCCATGACTGTGAACGGCTTACGCGGCGGAATTTTCATGGTGCTGGCGATGACTGCGCTATGTTGGGGAAAGCCAGCATCAGCGGCAGAGGAAATGGATAGGGCGCGCTTTGAGAAATTTGGCGCGTATCTGTCCAACTTCCGCAAAGAAAACTCCATTCGTGCGATGACCGCGGTGATTGTCAAAGATGAAAAGATTGTTTGGGAACAGGCTTTCGGAACATCGGATGACGAAGGCGACATAGCTACAACGATGAACACCACCTTTGGCATCGCGTCCGTTACCAAGCCGATTGCCGCCACCGCAATTTTGGCGGAAGCGGACAAGGGCGGACTATATCTCGATTGGCTGTTGGCCAACGATCCACGATGGGCGGTTTTTTGTAGCTGGTTTTCAGGTTCGACCATTCCTTTTGGCGGCGGCGGAAAAGACAGCGATGGGACGATGATTCAAGCAGTGGATTGCGAACGCAAACTGTCTCTTGCTGACAGCCTCAACATGCGTGTCAACGGCGCAGCCGGGTCTGCTTTTGTCTATAATCCGATGACCTATGCACGCATCGATCGCGCCATAGAAGGGGCGGGCGGCAGGCCTTTGCGCGCCATTGTCCGGGACAACGTCCTGAACAAGGCGGGCATGCAAAATGTTGCACTGGGCTGGCATGATCCGGAAGGAGGATCGGCGCTCCGGCTATTGGCACCGCCTTTTACGGTGCAGGACAATGGCCGCGATATCAAAGCCAGTCACTCGGATGACGATTTTCGTGCAGCAGCGGGTATCAGAGCTAGCGCAAGGCATGTCGCCAAGTTTGATATCGCACTGGATGCCGGAAAATTGCTTTCGCCGGAATGGATGGCGCGCATATTCTCGGATGAAAAGCTTCCGCCGCGCGGCGACTATCGCTGGGGTTGGTTCGCGCAGGACTGGCAGGGCAAGAGACTCTATTGGCATAGTGGCTGGGAACCGGATCGCTATTCCGCCATTTATCTCAAAGTGCCTGAGAAGAGGCTCTCGCTTATTCTTCTAGCCAATAATGAAAATCTCTGGTGGGGTAATGCGTTGTCCGCAGCGGAGATTGAGAAGAGCCCGGTGGTTGCGGAGTTTTTGGCGGAATTTTTTACGCCTGATCTCTCGTGAAATCTGATCGTTACAAAAACAATCGCATCGCGCATCGTCGCTCCGCCGGCAGGCCACTGGCCTTTTCCGCTGCCAATGTGGTTTTGAGCCGTTCGGATAGCTGTTCTTCTTCAAGTGTTTGGTAGCCCAAATGCTGATAGAATTGCTCGTTAAACGGCAGATCACGGAAGGTGGTCAGCGTAATCGCCGTGATTCTATCGTGCCGCGCTCGATCCGTAAGAGCTTCAATTAACGCTCGGCCAATGCCGCGTTGCTGATGTTCCTGATGTACGGCCAATTCCCAGATATGATATTTATCGTCAAATTGTTCCGCGGTCAGAAATCCGACCCGCTGTGTATCAGTGGTTTCCGCTACCCAAACCAGACCTTGCTTTATCCAGCGAAGCTGGGCCTCTGCTGACAGCACATCGTCGCTCGCAATCCATTCGAGCCCCGGTACCAATAAAAAAGCCGATCCGGCTGATTTTTCAATGGCCGGAAGATGGTCTGCATCCTTGGTCACCGCCTTTCGACAAGTGATTGGCTGTATATTCGCGGTCATTTCACCGCGCAGATCAAACCAGAGGACGTAACTACGCCCAGTATCTCGGGATCTTGCAGCGCCTTGGTCCGTTTCACAAATTCATTGACGCTAATATCGCCAGGATCGCGTTTTCTGAGTTTACCGAGACCATTGAGCTTGTCGATTTGCGCGTAAGACAGGCGGTCAACCATGCGGTCTGCCATACAGCTTGATATCGGCTTAGACAGGCCCGCGCTCATCAATCCGTTGCGCACCCGGGTTTCGGGTGTAGCGCAAGCAGCTAGACCGGCGATCAGCGCCAATCCAGCCGCAATTTGCTTCTTTCTCATGCTTTCGTTTTCGCCAGCTCTATCGCCTCCAAAACAACGCGTTTGGCTTCTTCGGCATCGCCCCATTTGCCGACACGGACCCATTTTTCGGGTTCCAGGTCTTTGTAATGGGTGAAGAAATGCTCAATCTGTTGCATGACGATTTCGGGCAAGTCACCACCTTCGCCAATCGCGCGATAGTAAGGGAAGGTCGCATCAATCGGAACGCAAAGCAGCTTTTCATCGCCGCCATGTTCGTCTTCGAGGTTAAGAACTGCAATCGGACGGCAACGCACAACACAGCCTGGCATAAATGGTGAGCGCGCTACGACTAGCGCGTCCAACGGATCGCCATCGGGTGACAAGGTATGCGGAACAAAGCCGTAATTGGCCGGATAGCGCATCGGCGTATGCAGGATACGGTCGACGAACAGGGCTCCGGATGCCTTGTCAAATTCATATTTTACCGGTTCGCCGCCAACGGGGACTTCGATAATGATGTTGAGGCTTTCCGGCGGGTTATCGCCGATAGGGATTTTGGTGATGTCCATAGGGTATTTGTCCTATTATCTGGTTTTTGGCTTTAAAAGACGGTCAATGCCCCCTTCAGCTTGGCTACCCTCTCCAACGGTTTCGTCCGCGATTATCTTTTCGAGGTGCGGATAGCGAAGCCCGCCTGAATAATCGACCATAAAATTGCTATATTGATCGTCATTTTTCGCAAAAATCTCGATTTTATTGGGCTGTCCGCGATTTTCCTCGATCGCTTGGGTCAACATTTCGGCGCTATAGGCCTTGCCATTGACGGCCGTGATGGTGAGACCGGTTTTAAGGCCTGCCTTAAATGCAGGGCCGTCCCACATGACCGCTTTTACGGCACCTTTATCACTCATCACCATGCCGATACTATGGCTGAGATCCAGCTGTTTGCGGCGTTTGTCGTTGGCGCTGATGAAGTCGCTTTGCGTCGCATTAAAGACCAGCTTGTACCCGCCTAGGGTCAGTCCATTTTTAGGTGCTGTTGCCGTTGGTTGGTAAACCCGTTCTTCAATGAAGCTGGCCCAGTCATAAGGCTGCACCGCATTGAGCGCTTCGATCACGTCGGATAGCTCGTAGGTGACGACACCATAGTCGTTATTTTTGCCCTTAAAGAAGGTCCGCGCAAAATTTTCGAGTGACTTTTTATCCCCCGATTCGCGGCGGATAATGCCGTCGGCTTCCAACCAGATGAGTAAGCCTTCATTATAATAGTCTTCCTGGCGCTGCCAACTGCTCCATGGTTTGGGACGGCGCGCGGCAATGATCGGGTCATGGGTTGTGTCGATCAAGGCGCGCCACTGGCGCCCCACTCGTAGATCCATGCCCGCTGCAATGGCGGCAAAGGCATCCAGCGTGTCCTGTTTGGAAAACAGCCCGGATCGTGCGCCGAGGACATAGCCCCAAAATTGGGTCTGCCCTTCATAGACCCAAAGCAAATTATCGCGCATCGGTTCCCGGAAATCCGGTGTCCACATACCCGCAGGACGGCGATATTTGCCGTTCCAGCTGTGGACAATTTCATGCGGCAAAAGATTGCGGCGACCGGGCCCGTCATTCCATTTGGTAAAATATTCGCGGTTCACACCATTTTCGGAAGATCGATGATGTTCCAGACCAATGCCGCCCATTTCCTCGGTTAAAGCGAGCAAGAAATCATAGCGATCATAGGGGTGGCTGCCAAATAGCGCCTCGGACTCGCGAACCAATTTGCTATGTTTGGCAATGTGCGATTTTTTGGGTTTGAGATATTTTGCATCATCGGCGACGATATTCAGATGCACGCGGCGACTTAGCCTGTGGGTCTGGAAATATTTGCCGGCAAAGACGGGGCTGTCGACCAATGTATCATAGTCGGTTGCGCGATAGGCCACGCGGTTTAAATCATCCGTTTTGGGTTGCCGTGCCTTTGGCCGCATGGCGCTGGCTGCTCGCCAACCGGCCGGATAAATGGCCGTGGCTTCAACCGGGATCTGACGGACATAATAGCCAGCCGGATAAAGCGAGACCTGATGCCAGCGCAGGTTTAGCATGGATGGCGCCATGACTATCCGGCCCTGACTGCTGGTGGTGGCAGAGGTAAATTGGAATCGCGCTTCTATTTCACTGACCCCGGGCGGAATATCAACGTGAAATGCGTAGACATTGCCATTGTCACGGACCCAATTCAAATCCGTTTTATCCGCCAATATACGTAATCCCGCGAGCTTTTCAATTTCTCCCCGGGGTGCATGATTGCCGGGCAACCACTCGGGATATAGCAACGTGAGTCGCGTGGCTCCGGTGACCGGAATAAATTGCCTTACCTTGAATACGCCCTGTTCGTTATCGCGGGCATCAACCTCTAGCCGCATGGTACCGGGATATTTTATGTCCTGCGCTTTGGGAATCGTATCTTCCGCCGTGACATAAGTCGGTTTGCTCAGATTATCCGGCATAGCGGCTGAGACGGCGGTGACAGGTGAAACGAAAGACAGGGCCGAAATCAGGCCCAAAAGTGCAACCAGACGCATACTAACTTTATCCCCTGTAACTTGGATTCGCAGATGAATGACGCTTTTTGGCGGCGGCGTCCAGAGGGCGGGCAAGAAAACATTCTACTTTGGTGATAGAAATTACCCCACTTTCTCTTTTGCGCAGCACCGGCTAAAGCGCCCTCAAGACAAAAGGGACATGATGGCAAAAATACAAACGCCGCAGGCTGTTCGCGGCACGCAGGATATATTTGGTGAAGATCAGGAGCGTTTCCAGCATGTTGTGGAAACCTTTGAGCGTGTGCGTCGGCTTTACGGGTTTAAGGGCGTGCAGATGCCGGTGTTTGAGCCGACGGCTGTTTTTGCCCGGTCATTGGGCGAAACCACCGATGTCGTGTCCAAGGAAATGTATAGTTTTGAGGATCGCGGCGGCGACAGTCTGACTTTGCGCCCCGAATTTACAGCCGGTATCTCGCGCGCTTACTTGACCAATGGCTGGCAGCAACATGTGCCGTTGAAGCTTTCAACCCATGGGCCTTTATTCCGCTATGAACGCCCGCAAAAGGGCCGCTATCGCCAATTTCATCAACTCGATGCCGAGATTATCGGGGTGAGCGAAGCTGCCGCGGATGTGGAATTGCTGTGTTTTGCCGATCAGCTTTTGAAAGAACTTGGCATATCGGATGGCGTGACTTTGCAGCTCAATACGCTGGGCGATGCCGAAAGCCGGGATGCTTGGCGGGATGCTCTGGTGGAGCATTTTCAAGCGCATAGAGCCGACTTGTCCAAAGATAGCCAGGACCGGCTGGAGCGCAATCCGCTGCGGATATTGGACAGTAAAGAACGCCAGGATCGCCCGATTGCCGATAGCGCGCCGGATATTGATGCCTATTTGTCGACCGAAGCGAAAGAGTTTTTCGCGCAAGTGACCGAGGGCCTTGATGCCTGTGGTGTCAGCTGGACACGCAATAGTCGGCTGGTGCGGGGGCTCGATTATTATCGCCATACCGCGTTTGAATTTGTCACCGACCGTTTGGGTGCGCAAGGTACCGTGCTGGCCGGCGGTCGTTACGACGGGTTGATCGAATCGCTCGGCGGACCTGTAACGCCGGCTGTGGGTTGGGCTGCCGGGATTGAGCGGTTGGGGATGTTGCTTGCCGATGCTCCTGCTGTTCCATTGGAGCTAGCGATCTTGCCTATGGGCGACACTGCCTCCGTCAAAGCACTGTCAGTGGCGAGCGAACTTCGTGGGTCACAATTCTCGGCAGAAATTTTCGGCAGCGGTAAATTCAAAAAACGCATGGCCCGTGCCAATCAGGTTGGTGCGCTAGCCGCCATTATCATTGGCGAAGATGAAATGGCTTCCGGCAAAGTGCAGTTTAAAAACCTGGCTACAGGCGAGCAAACCGAATTGGACGTAACCGCTGTCATAGAAAAAATGTGGGACCTCAGATTTTCTGAAGACCTCGATAGTTTTGACGCGGACCTGACAGATTTGGAGCAAGACGTGGCGCAATTGGGAGAGGGTGATTGACCACCATTACCCCCCAACGCATTGCCCAGATCGAAGCGCGTTTTGCTGAGCTGCAGGCGATGATGGCTTCTGGCAATCTCGACGGCGATAAATTTGTCGAGGTTTCCAAAGAATATGCCGAGATAGAACCGGTGGCTAAGGCTGCAGCCGAGGTTCAGAGCCTGCGCGATGAACAGGTTGGGCTGGAGGAAATGCTCGCCGGTGACGATGCCGAGATGAAGGCCATGGCGGCCGACGAGTTTGATGGCGTAAAGAAAGCGCTGGAAAAAGCAGAACATGCGTTGGCGCTGCAATTGCTGCCCAAGGATGCAGCCGATGAGCGTCCGGCGATGATCGAAATTCGCGCTGGTACGGGCGGCGATGAAGCGGCGTTGTTTGCCGGTGACCTCTACCGCATGTATAGCCGTTTTGCTGATGAACAGGGCTGGAAGATCGAGCTGATCTCCGCCAACGCGTCCGAAGTCGGCGGTTTCAAGGAAGTGGTCGCCAATATCAACGGCAAGGGCGTGTTCGCCAAACTGAAATTTGAATCTGGCGTCCACCGGGTCCAACGTGTGCCGGAGACGGAAAGCGGTGGCCGTATTCATACCTCTGCGGCCACGGTTGCGATCCTCCCAGAACCGGAAGAAGTCGATATCGACATTCGCACCGAAGACCTGCGCATCGACACCTATCGAGCCAGCGGTGCGGGCGGACAGCATGTCAACAAGACTGACAGCGCGATTCGCATCACCCATTTGCCCACCGGCCTGGTGGTGCAATGTCAGGACGGCAAATCACAGCATAAGAATAAGGCGCAGGCGATGAAAGTTCTCGCCGCACGGCTATATGAACAAGAGCGTGCAGCGGTAGCGAGCGAAGAGGCCGATGCGCGCAAAGCGATGGTCGGCTCCGGCGACCGCAGCGAGCGTATCCGCACCTATAACTACCCGCAAGGCCGGGTGACGGATCACCGGATCAACCTAACTCTGCACAAATTACCCGAAATTGTTGAAGGCGGCGCTCTCGGCGAGATGGTCGATGCATTGATCGCCGAGGATGAAGCCAGCCGCCTCGCCAATCTGGATGGGTGATATGGCTGCAACCCTGCGGCAAGCGGCGCAGGAATTGGAAACGGTCAGCGAAACGTCGCGCCTGGACGCGGAATTGTTGATGGCCCATATACTCGGGATTGGTCGTCAGGATTTGTTACTGAATCTGCCAAAGCTTGATGTTCCGGAAGGGTTTAAGGCCTTGCTGGAGCGCCGGAAGGCTCATGAACCAGTCGCGCATATTATTGGCGAGCGGGAATTTTGGAGTCTGCCGTTTCAGGTGTCCGCTGATGTTCTGATTCCAAGGCCAGATAGTGAAATATTGATCGAAACGGCGGTGCAAATCGGTGCCTCCCATACGCCGGAAGCAATTCTCGACCTCGGCACCGGAAGTGGCGCGCTATTGCTCGCTAGCTTGTTCGAGTTTCCGGAGGCCCGGGGCATTGGAATTGATGCCAGTGCCTCTGCCCTTGCTATGGCCCATAATAATGCTGATCAGCTGGCGCTGAGTGATCGCACAACCTTTCTGTTGCAAGACTGGACAGGGGCGGATTGGACGCAATCTTTGGGTGGTCCTTTTGATCTCATTCTCGCGAATCCGCCATATGTGTCCACCAAGGCAGTATTATCCCGTGAAGTTGCGGATTTTGAACCCCATGAGGCGCTGTTTGCCGGAATCGAGGGGATGGACGATTATAATATCATCATTCCGGCTCTGGATAGCCTGTTGTCTGGCAATGGCACCGCGTTGCTGGAAATAGGTTTCGATCAGGCTGAACGCGTATCCAAACTGGCCGAAAAACATAGCTATGTGGCTCAATGCAAACAGGATTTGGGCGGCAATGACCGCCTTCTTATTTTGCGCCGAAAACAGGACTGATCGAATTTGCTTGGTTTTGGCTTATGAAGGCGCTAAGGATGTTTCAGGCCCAGATGATTTCTGGCAATACCCCTAAAATCGCTGGCCTACCCCCATATAGATAATATTGCTGATGTCCGGCGATTATTTATCTTCTTTGGGTTGCTGTGGATCATTTCGGCCGCAGCAGGGGCACCGTCTTGAGGCGGTATTTTAACAGAAAGACCGAGTTTATTAACGGTATAAGGACACCCAGAATTTGATGAATAATCGTCAGCCCGGCCGTCGTCGTGGCCGCAACACCAGCAATAATAACCGCAACCAGAATAATCGCGGCGGTGGCGGCATCGATCGCGATAACCGGATCGATAATCGCGCGCGCGGAAATGCGGCGCAGATGCTGGAAAAATACAAAAAAATGGCGCAGGACGCACAGGTCAATGATGATCGCGTCAATGCCGAATATTATCTTCAATTTGCTGACCATTATTTCCGGGTCAATGCCGATAGCGTGGCGCGCCGTGAAGAGCAGCGCCTTGCCCGCGAAGAACAGCAACGCGGTCAAAATACGGATCGCAATAACAACGACCGCAATGACAATCGCGGCGACAATCGCAATGCTAATCGTGAAGATGGCGGCGAACAGGAAGAAGGCGAGCGTCAGGATCGCAGCCCGCGGGGACGTCAGCAACGCGACCGTGGCCCTAAACCAGATGTCGTAAGAGAAAATACGGCTGCGCCGGCACCTCAGTCAGATGACAATGCAGACGCACCGGTAGAGAAAAAACCTGTCCGTGCGCGCCGTCCCCGTAAACCGGCTGCCGAGGTTGCTGAGACCAATGGCGAATCAAACGGTCTGGATGCCAGCGCGTTGCCGCCGGCAATCTCAATTACACCGGATGATGAAGTCGAAGTCGAAAAGAAACCTGTTCGCAAGCGCCGCACGGTAAAAGTCAAAGCAGCTGAAGCCGAAACGAAACAAGAAGGCGACGCAGCTTAATTAATCCGGTTGCTCTGTCAGGGCAGCCTTCAACCAATCAGGCAGGTCGAGGTCGACAATATCGTCGACCCGGCGATGTTCAATCGATAGTCCGAGATCGGGATAGGCAACGCGTTGCCGTTTTTCGTCGGCTTGATCGATCGGGACGACGACCAAGCGGCGATTGATTTTTTGCCGGTAATTCATCCGCGCGGTATTTTCCTGACCAACATAACAGCCCTTGGTAAAGCTGACGCCGTATAATTCGGTGGCATTGCATTCCAGCCACAGCGTTTTATCGCTGCCCAATTCGGCATGACCTTCGGTAACGCCCAGCGAGAGCCGGTGTGCTTGATAGGCTGCATCGGCGCTGTCGTCATTCTGATTGCTGTCCAACCAGCGAAAGCCCAGCGCGGATAGTCGGGGATCGGCTGATTTGTCGCTGGCATCGAGAGCCCAGTGCACGGTTTCACTTTCATCGATTTCAATACCGATTTTCCGGCGGAGACGATAGAGTTTGAGGCGCTTTGCCAACGCTTCGACATGGTCCTTCTCACAATCGATCAAGATGTCATCACCATCCGCCCACAGGAAAAAGTCGAACAGCACTTTTCCCTGCGCCGTCAGCAAGGCCCCCCATTTCGGGGCACCGGCTACTACGGTTTGCATATCCTGTGTCACCAATCCTTGCAGGAAATCGCGACAATCTTCATTGGCATCATTTGCAGAAATGCGGATTACCGCGCGGTCATTAAGTCTGGTTTCGGTCATAAGGATTAGGTAGGGATGCTCAGCGCCAAAAGAAAGCCCGAACCATGAATCAATCGCCTGATCAAATCACGATAAGACAGCCGGATGACTGGCATGTGCACCTGCGCGATAGTGATATGTTGCAGTCGGTGGCAAACTATACGGCGCGACAATTTGCCCGGGCGATTGTCATGCCCAATCTTTCCCCGCCGGTGACCGACACCGCGAGCGCGCAGGCTTATCGGGAGCGTATTTTGGCGGCTGTGCCTGATCATGCTGGCTTCACTCCGCTGATGACCTGTTATCTTACTGATGGCGCAGATGCCGCGGACATCGAGTGGGGGTTTGCAAGTGGTGTCTTCACCGCGGCTAAACTCTATCCCGCCAATGCGACCACCAACAGCGCGCACGGCGTGACCGATGTCGCCAATATTATACCGGTGCTGGAGCTGATGCAGAAGATGGGTATGCCGCTGTTGATCCATGGCGAGGTCACCGATGCCGATGTCGACGTGTTTGATCGCGAAGCCGTGTTTATTGAGCGCACTCTGTCGAAAGTTGTTGAGCAACTACCAGACCTGAAAGTGGTGTTCGAGCATATTACCACGGCTGATGCGGTAGATTTTGTGAATGCGGCTGGCCCCAATGTCGGCGCCACCATCACGCCTCAGCATCTCCATATCAATCGCAACGCGATGTTTCAGGGTGGGATCAGGCCCCATGCATATTGTCTGCCAGTAGCCAAGCGGGAACAGCACCGGCTGGCCCTGCGCAAGGCCGCGACATCGGGGTCCGCCAAATATTTTCTCGGCACCGACAGCGCGCCGCATGAAATCCATGCCAAGGAATCCGCTTGCGGTTGCGCGGGCATATTCAATGCGCCCTATGCGCTGGAAAGCTATGCCACAGTGTTTGATGAAGAAGATGCGCTGGACAAGCTGGAAGGTTTTGCTTCGATTAATGGCCCGCAATTTTATGGATTGCCGCTTAATGAAGGGTCAGTGACCCTGCAGCGCTCGGCCATCACGGTGCCGGACAGTATCGAAGCGGGCGGCGCAACCATTGTGCCGTTTCACGCAGGCCAGGAATTGGGTTGGAAGATTGTTGAATAGCTCGACCTCTCTCCGCGGGAAAGGGTGATTCAGGTCGCCGCGGCTTTCTTCGCTGACCCACCAAAAATCGCATCGGCAGAGAATAGCGCGAGGCTGCTCCATATCATTATGAAGCATATCAAATGCGATGTTGTCAGCGGTTCCCGATAAAGAAACACACCGATTAGAAACTGCAAAGTTGGCGCCAGATATTGAAACAGGCCGATAGTGCTCAACTTCATTGTCTTAACCGCTGCGGCAAATAATGTCAGCGGGGCTGCGGTGACGGCCGCGCCGCCTAGCAACAACAAGCTAATCGATGTTTCATCGCCGAAATGAGTTGTCGTTGTCGGCGGCACATTGCCGAAGGTGATCCAGCCGATAAACAGCAGGAACGGAATGACCAAATAAGTGGTTTCAATCGTCAGACCAACAACTGGGCCGACGATGGCAACTTTACGCACCAGACCATAAAAGCCCCAGGAACCGGCGAGCGCCAGGCTGATCCATAGTGTCTGCCATGCCTCGACCGCCAGGATTGATACACCGATGGCGGCAATACCAACCGCAATCCACTGATTACGGCTGAGCTTTTCCTTGAGGAAGATTTTGGCGAGGAAGACACTGAGCAACGGGCTGATAAAATAGCCCAGGCTGGCGGCGAGAATGTGATCGGTCTGCACGGCCCAGACGTAGATGAGCCAGTTTGCCGCGATCAAAAGAGAACTGGCGAGCAGCGCATTACGCACTTTCGGTTCCGCCCAAGACGCGCGCAAACCTGACAGGTTTTTCCGGAAATAGAGGATGACCAGTAACAAAGGCACGGACCAGATGACTCGGTGCGCCACGACTTCAAGCGGTTCAACACTTTGTAAAAGCTTGAAATAAATTGGCATAACGCCCCAGAAGGCACAGGCGAGCAGCGCTTGCATGAAGCCCAACCGGCTCGCTGATATCTGACCCACCATATTTCGGCGACTAGGCCTCGGCCGATGAGGTGGCAATATAAATTAGCTTGGGCCGCTGATAAATAAGCTGTCCTACAAGATGGGCTTTGGGTTATGATCCCATCAATGAACAGGAAGGGACTAAATTGAACAGCGTTGGGCAACGGTTCTTTTTGTCGCCCAAACCATTCGGTTCAACAGAATTTCAACCGGTAACTGCGTATAAATTGTCATCTTCCGGGGGGCGTTAAACGGATCGCCAAGATCAGATAATCCCGCCGCCAATCCATAGACGGAAGGCGCATATGCACATGACGATCAGGCAGAAATACATGCCGCTGCTGCGCGAAGAAATCAGCCCGAACAGGGCACCAACGCCGGCAATCGGCAAAATCAGCCAGTTGGTCCAGCCGAGTAGCGGAACCAGTCCGACAAAAGCGAGAATAAGGGCGATGCCGCCGATGAGGATAGAAATTACATTAGCCATAACTGTATTATAGGTATAGTGCACCGGTTTTGCAAGGGTTTGTATCGGGATAAGCCTATGATAACAGAGGCGCTTAAGGGAGGAAGATCATGGATATCACCGACATCAAGATTGAAACCGAGCGGTTAATTCTGCGCCCGCCCAATGCTGATGATTTTGCCGCTTGGTCGACATTTCAGTCAGATGCCGAAACCATGACCTTTATCGGCGGCATTAAAAGTCAGGCGGAAAGCTGGCGGGATCTCTGCGCCATGGTCGGCGCGTGGCATGTTCGCGGCTATGCGATGTTCTCGTTGATCCTGAAAGATAGCAATCAATGGATCGGTCGGATTGGGCCATGGTATCCTGACGGCTGGCCGGGCACCGAAGTAGGTTGGGGCGTGGCACCGGAATATGCGGGTAAGGGCTATGCGCTGGAAGCGGCGGTGGCGAGTATGAACTATGCTGTGGACACACTCTGCTGGAGCGACATTTGCCACACGATTGATCCCGAAAATCTCGCTTCGATCAAACTAGCCCAGCGGGTTGGCTCGACCAATCGCGGGCCCACACAGCTGCCTGAACCTTATCAGGATGCGCGGGTTGACGATTGGGGGCAATCACGCGAACAGTGGTTGGAGAATAGAAAGCAATTTGCTTAGGAGAGCATGAACATGGCAGAAGAACGATATGTGGACCCCTCACGGGAGCATTTTGAAGCGTTTAAGGCGCTGCCCCGCGATGTTCCGATCAACATGCTCAACCTGCTGCAATTTAACGAGCATGCTCAATATCCAGAAGATCATCCCAATGCCGCCCATGGTTGGAGCGGCGTGCGTGCTTATGAGGAATATGGCAAAACCAGCGGGCCTATTTTCAAACGGGTTGGCGGAACGATTATCTGGCGCGGCAAGATGGAAGCGATGGTGATCGGACCGGATGACAAGCAATGGGACAGCTCGTTCATCGCGCGCTATCCCAATAGCGGGGCTTTCTTGGAAATGGTAACTGATCCGGAATATCAAAAGGCGGTGGTCAATCGGCAGGCAGCGGTATTGACCTCTCGTCTCATTCGATTCGGCGAAATAGATGGCCCTGATGGTTTTGGGTAAGAATCCCGAAATGGGACAAGTGGTTAACAAGAGATTGGCGGTTTAACCACGTTTCCTAACAGAAAATTAACGCTTTTCGGTGCAATTATCCGTGCATATTCAGGAGCATATTGCATGACACATCTATCCCGTTCCCTCTTGCTGGCAGCTTCGGCATTCACCTTGCCGCTGACCCTGGCCGCGTGCGGCAGCAACGAAGGCAATGAAGCGGAATTGGCGGAGCTGGATGATAATCTGACCGCTGATCCCGCGATGAAAGATGCGCTGGAAGATCAGATTTTGGTTGATCCCAATCTGACGGATCAGGCCAATGCCAATGCGATCCGTGGCGCCAATGGCGCGATCGATGGCAAAGTGCCACCACAAGGCGGCAAGGCTTACGCTAACGCCCAGCTTGAAGGCAAGATGCTGAGCGCGCCCCAGCCGCGCAACATGACCTCGGATGACGAATGCACCAGCTGTGCCGGATCAGAAGGCGTAACACTGGGTGCGAAAGCCAATGCACAGAGCGCGCAGCGCGGCAAAGGCACATGTGATCAGAAACTCAGCTATGACATGGGCTGGGCCAATCGGATGCCACCAGAATTTCCGGTCTATCCGAAGGCCAATGTCAAGGAAGCAGCCGGCGTTGAAGGCGGCCTATGCGATATTCGCGTGGTCAGCTTCTCGACCGCCAGTCCGATCAAAAATGTTGTGGATTATTATTACACCCAAGCCAAACGTGGCGGCTATAGCGCAGAATATCTACTGCGCGGCAGCGAGCATGTGCTCGGTGGGACCCGTGGCAATGACGATGGTGCATATGTGATTACACTCAACAAGCGTTCCGGTGGTGGATCGGTTGTTGATATCGTCGCCAGTAACGGACGCTAACAAACACAGAAATTACCGACGCCGGATTTTCGCATTTCACACATCTGGCTGAAGAAGGGGTGGCTTCGGCAGCCCCTTTTTCGTTGTGTGATATGACCAGAAATGTCCTTCGACAGGCTCAGGACGAACGGACTTGATACTCAGCTGTAAATATTACTCGCGGTAACTGCCGCCACCATCGATAGTAACATCGTTCGCGGTGGTGAAGCTGGCCCCTTCGCTCGACAGCCAGATCATGGCATTGGCGACTTCCTCCGCCTTACCCACACGGTTGATCGGATGGTTGGAATTAAACGCCACTACCGCTTCCTCATGGGTGCCGGGGAAAGCGGCCAGATACCGTTGGTACATGGGCGTATCAATGGCGCCGGGATGAACCGTGTTCACTCGCACTTTATTCCCCTGTGCCGCGCAATGCAGTGCCAATGATTTGCTCAAGGCCGTGACTGCGCCTTTGCTCGCAGAATAAGCGGCCATGGCTGACCCCGGGCGCATGGCCAGCATGGAGCCGACATTGACTATTGATCCGTCTTCATCGCTTTCCACTATGGCGGGTAAGGCTGCTCGACATCCGTAAAATGTGCCGTTTAGATTAATGTCGATGGTTCTGCTCCAACTGTCCAGATCCACTTCATCCACCGCGCCGGGTTCTGAAATTCCGGCAATATTGAACAAGGTCGTGATCTTACCAAACTTGTCCTGCGTGGCTTTTACCGCCGCATGCCATTGATCCAGATCACGTACATCCAATTGGATCGCGCTGGCACGCTCACCCAATGAGGCTGCGTGGGCTTGTGCTTTTTCCAGCTGGATATCGCCGAGCATGACGGATCCTCCTTCTTCGACAAAACGCTTGCCTGCGGTTCCGCCAATGCCTTCCGCGCCGCCGGAAATAAGCGCAACTTTTCCGTCCATCATACCCATAGTATCAGCCCCTTTGCCTGTTATCAGCGTTTGTCAAAAGTGAGCGGCAGGTTCGCTAGGCCGCGCAGCATCATGTTAGGCGGATAGGTTAATTCAGCATCTTCCTTGATCCGGATATTGTCGATCCGTTTGGCAAATTCCTGGAAGGAAACTGTCATTTCCTTGCGCGACAGCATATTGCCAACGCACATGTGAATACCCTTACCAAAGGCCAAGTGGGTACGCGCATTTTTACGGTCTACCTGAAATTCATTGGGGTTCTCAAACTGCTTGGGATCGCGATTGGCAGCATGATAGCGCATCATTACCATCGCGCCCTTAGGCAGCATCACGCCACCCAGTTCCGCGTCCCGGTGCATTACGCGCCAGATACCCGAAGAGCCGCTCGACATGCGGAGGACTTCTTCGACGGCATTAGGAATCAACGAAGGATCATCTTGAATTTTTTTATACTGATCAGGGTTGCTAGCGAATAGCCGGAGACCTTCACCCAAAGCGGCGGTAGTTGTCTCATTGCCCGCAACCATCAGCTGTTGAACGATAGATAGCGATTCTGCGTCATCCAAAGGACGTTCGCCGTCTACTTGCGCGTTGACCAAATCCGAGAGGATGTCGTCCTTCGCTTCTTGGCGACGATCATCCATATTGGCCTTAAGCGCGTGTTGATATTCCACCACTTCACGTTCGGTTTCCAATTGCCGTTCGCGGGTCATCATGCCAGATAGCCGGTCAACGAATGCGTTGGTCCAGCGTTTAATCGTGCTGGCATCGGCATGGTCCAGCCCCAATTGACCGGCGATGGTCTTGACCGGCATCGGAATGGCATATTCTTCCATGAATTCGCATTCGCCATTGTCGATAAAGCCATCGATCAGCTCGGTGGACATTTCTCTTATGCTATCTTCCAGCTTGTTCACTTTAGGCATCGAGAAAGCGAGATTAACGAGCTTGCGAAAGCGGGTGTGCACGGGCTGATCAGCGGTCAGCAAAGTGTTGACCTGTGGCCACCCTTCCGCCTGTATCGCCTGCAATTCGACGTCATTAGCCAATTCTTCGTCGGATTTACCGCCAGAAAGCAGGGCGGTAAAATTGTTGGAGAAATCATCGAGCCGGCCAACGGCTTCGGATATCAGTCCATAGTCCAACACGATATAAGCACCGCTGGCTTCATCAAGAAAGACAGGGGTTTTGGCCCGCTTTTCTTCATAAAAGTCGAATGGATCCACCAAGATGTCGGGCTGGAACAGGGATTTTGAGACCGCTTCGTTCATATTTTCAATCCTATTGGGGGTTTAATCAAAGGCGGGTGTTGGCACACCCTCTGCATTATAAACCGGGCTTTCAGCATCGACGCGATATTTTGCGCTGACGGCATTGGTCAGGCCATAGCTTCCGATATGAGCAAGCATGCTCGAATAATGGACGTCTTTGAAATGTTGCCCAAGGGCTTCTTCGTCCGTCCACTCCTCGAACACTTCGATACGCGCAGGATTATTCATATCGGCAGCCCAGCTATAGCACAGGCAGCCTTCCTGACTGAGCGCGCCATCAATAAAAGGCTGCGCCTTTTTCAGACATTCTTCGCGTGTTGCCGGGTCCACATCAATATGTGCAGCGATCACTATTTTAGCCATTTTTCAAATTTCCTTAAAGCTTGTTTCCGCCCAGTTGAGCGACAACATTGAATATGCGTTTTTTGTAGAGCCATTGGCCGTCAATTTTGACGAACTCGTCGTCATAGCGTCCGCCGGCAATGCGCGGCTCGCCCTTTTCAACCAGGATTTCATGGGTTTGGTAACGGCCGGTTGCAGTGTCGCCGGTGACTTCGAGGCTACCGGGTATGCCAAGGAAGCTGACAGCGTCAAATTGGCTCATCGCTCCATTCCAGAGGTTGACGATATTCTCGCGCCCGACCACTTCGGTGCCCATGAG
The DNA here is from genome assembly GCA_947501695.1 of uncultured Sphingomonadaceae bacterium. Lineage (GTDB taxonomy): Bacteria > Pseudomonadota > Alphaproteobacteria > Sphingomonadales > Sphingomonadaceae > Parasphingorhabdus. Next base: position 366,626 of record CANMWO010000003.1, on the reverse strand, counting down.
CGACCAGACGGCATCTTCTGTCCATAATGCGCCCCAGTCATCGGGATCGGTGCGCAATACCGCATCGCAATAAGCGTCGTGTAATTCCCGGATTGCCAACCGGTCTTCTATTGGTCCTGAAAACATGGACTCATCCTCTCCTTATTATGGGAGAGATTACAGGGTAAAAGCGACCGACATGCAAGCTGCCATAAGTGCTAGGTAACAGTGGCCTAGTCGCCGCTGATCCGCTCGATATCCGCGCCCACGGCAGCCAGTTTTTCTTCCAGCCGCTCATAGCCGCGATCCAGATGATAGATGCGCTGCAACTGGGTTTCGCCTTCTGCTGCGAGGGCCGCAATCACGAGGCTCATTGAGGCGCGCAGGTCGGTCGCCATAACGGGAGCGCCAGTCATTTTGGTGACGCCGCGAACCACGGCCGTGCGGCCCTTGGTTTCAATATCTGCGCCCATCCGGTTGAGTTCGGGCACGTGCATGTAGCGGTTTTCAAAAATCGTCTCGGTAAGTACACTGGCACCATCGGCCATACACAGCATCGCCATAAGCTGCGCCTGCATATCGGTGGCGAGGCCGGGATAAGGCGCGGTTTCCAGCGTCAGGGGTTTCAGCTTTCCATTGGCCGCGACCTTGATGCCTTTGTTGTAAGGTTCGATGTGCAATCCGGCTTCGGTCAAGGCGGCCAGTGTCGCTTCCATTTCTTCGGCTTTGGCACCGACCAGATCAACCTCTCCACCGGTAATACCAACCGCACAGGCATAGCTGCCCGCTTCAATCCGGTCAGCCATGACGCGATAGGTGCACCCATGCAGGCGGGATACGCCTTGGATTGTTAGGTCGGATGACCCGATGCCTTCAATCTCTGCCCCCATGGCAACAAGCATATTGCACAGGTCAATAATCTCGGGCTCTCGAGCTGCGTTTTTGAGTCGGCTTTCACCATTGGCCAGCACTGCTGCCATCAATGCGTTTTCGGTTGCACCGACGGACACGACCGGGAAGGTAAATTCGCCGCCCGGCAGGCCGCCATCGGGCTGACGCGCTGTCACATAGCCACTAGTGGTTTCAATGATTGCGCCAAGCGCCTCAATCGCTTTCAGATGCAGATCAATCGGCCGGTTACCAATTGCGCAGCCACCAGGCAGCGACACACGGCATTCACCGGCACGCGCCAGCAATGGGCCAAGCACCAAGATCGATGCCCGCATCTTGCGAACAATGTCATAGGGCGCTTCGGTAGAAGTGATTTTCCCCGCTTTCAACGTCATTACCCGTCCAAAATCTTCGGGTCGCGCGCCTTCAATGGTTGTCGATACGCCAAGTTGGTTGAGCAAATGGCCAAAGCTGTCGACATCGGCCAAACGCGGCAGGTTGCGTAACGTCACCGGCTCTTCGGTAAGCAGTGCGCAAGGTAATAGCGTCAAAGCGCTATTTTTTGCGCCAGAAATCGGAATGATGCCAGACAGCTTTTTGCCGCCGCGAATTGAGATAATATCCATCGCGATGGTTTAGCGAAAATGCTCCGCTGTGCAAGCCGCAGCTTGTTTCATAGCGGTAAAGTTACAAAAGCCGAACGACTAATGATCAAAGCCGGGATTTGTACGGTTCAATTTGCGCATCAAGCCAGGCCAGACCAGATTATCACCCAGTCCGGGCATGAAGGCAGGCGCAGTTTGTTGATGCACGCGGTTACCCATTTCCTCCGGCTCTTCGTGCAAATGCTCTGCACCGCCAACGGCTTGTGCAAGGATCTGCGTTTTGCACGCATTTTCTAAGAAATACATCCGCAGGAACGCGAGCGCGCAATTTTTACCGATGGTCAGCGTGCCATGATTGCGCAGGATCAGCAGATTCTTTTCGCCAACGTCGCCGATCAACCGATCGCGTTCCTCAAGATCCAGCGCAATGCCTTCATAGTCGTGATAGGCGAGATCATCATGCACCTGCATGGAAAATTGCGTGTAGCGGCGCAGGCCTTCTTTCTGAACCGAGACCGCAATGCCATAAGGTGTATGAACATGGATCACGCATCCGGCATCTTCGCGCGCGCTATGAACCGCGCTGTGGATGGTGAAGCCGGCGGGATTGATGAAATAAGGCGTATCCTGTTTGATATTGCCTTCAAGGTCGATTTTGACCAGCGCACTCGCCGTCATCTCGTCAAACATCACGCCATAGGGATTGATCAAAAAGCGTTCTTCGCCATCTTCATCGGGCAAGCGCGCGGAGATATGAGTGAAGACCAGATCGGTCCACGCATGCATCGCACACAACCGGTAGGTCGCCGCGAGATCACAGCGCAATTTCCATTCCGCGTCAGAGACTTTGCCTTCCAGCCTGTCGATGGTTGTCGGATCAGGGATGTTAAACCCGGCATCGACCTGCATTGCGCTACCGGTGTCTTTCACTGCGGTGGCCATCACTTTTTCTCCTCGAAGAATCGTTTCAATCTGTTAAAATCATAATGGCATAGTCTTAACCGCATAGGACAGCTTTTTTTGCTTTGGCGTTAGCTAATTGGTGATCCTGTGAACTTGATGTGAAATTTGATAAGTGAAGCGATATTGTCCGAACCTGATGTTTGCTCCGCCGTCTTCAGGGGGTGCTTAGATCGAGTTTCGCTTCGTCTCTGTCACCAAAGAGATGCGCGTCGAACCAGCGGATATTATGCTCCATCGCTGCCATCCACTCTTTCGGCCGTGAAATGACGTGACCGGTATTTTCGTAGATCACCAGCTCGGTTTCGACGCCAACGTCCTTAAGTCCGCGGAAAAATTCCATCCCATTGGCGAAGGGCACACGGTTATCATTGCGGCCATGTTGGATCAGGGTTGGTGTGACCGCATTTTTGATCGAGCCCATGGCTCCTGTTGCCTTGTAAATTTCCGGATCATCCGATGGTGTTGCTTTCAGATAGGCAAGCGGGCTGGTGGGCTGATCACTTAGCCCATAATAGGTAGCGTAGCTGGTTATCCCTGCACCCACGGAAAACGCCTTGAAGCGCGTCGTTCGCACGGCGAGGCCCGCAGTCACTGATCCGCCAGCGCTCCAGCCCATGGCGCCAAGTTTTTCGGGATCAGCAATCCCGATTTTAATCAGGTGATCGATCCCGGATTCGATATCAATCGTATAGCCGATGCCCAAGGAGCGAACGTTGGCTGCCATCAGTTCGTCGGTGTAGCTTCCCGACCCCCGGTAATTGGGTTCAAAAATTGCGGCCCCTTTGCGCAGCCAATATTCGGTCGGATAGACTTCATCTGGCATGCGCCGTGGGCGTGCGGCGACTGATGGACCGCCATGGGAGATAACCAGCACCGGCATAGGTCCATCCAGCCGGTTTTCCGGCGCTGGCAGGGTCAGGACGCCTTCCAAATCCAGTCCGTCCGGCGTGGTCCACTGAACCAGGCGTACTTCAGTTTTCGGCCAGTCAGCAATCGCCTGGCTGAACTGAGTAAGACGCTTCTCATCTGCATATCCGGTCGCCGTGACTTTACGAGTGTAAATCTCCTTCGCACGCTCTCCATCCACCGCGCCAAAAGCAACAGTTTTGCCGTCAGCGGCGAAGGAATATCCCTCTACCCGGCCGCGACCAGCGGTCAAATTGGTGACAACTCGCGTATCCAAGTCCATGTGGTAAAGATGGCTTTCAACCCGATAGTGCGACATGAAAAATATCGAGTTACCTTGCCAGCCAATAACATTGGCATCATTATATTTATCGGTCCTATCACTGATCTGTTCGATCTTTCCGCCCTCAATCGGCGTCAGGCCCATCCAATATTGTCGGGTATAGTAATAGGGCGGCTCGCCCATATGAAAGGCCACGGTCTTGCCATCGGGTGAGACTTTGGGGTCGAGATCCATACCGGGACGGCGGACTATCGGACGCTGCTTGCCGGTCGCGATATTGACGGCGGATATATCTTGCGTGCCCAGATCATATGGCGATCCGCTTTTGGCATGATCAAACAGGATTTCTTTGCTATCTGGCGTGAACGTAAAGCTTCCACCAAAGAAGCTGCCAATGGTGAAGGCTGTGCCTCCTGTCAGCCGCCGTAATGGTGCCTCTGTGTCCGTATGTTCGGAGCGCTTGGTAATTGGTGCATTCGCACTTTGGGCCTTTGTCAGGTCGAGCAACCACAGATGATCGCGGCTGGAATAATCATCGGCAAATGCGAAACTGCCATAGGCTTTTTCGACCTGTGCTTTGGATTTTGCCGGCCGCTCGCTCAGTTTCAACGCCATGAAACGGCCATTGGGAGACCAGATATAGGAATTGATTCCTCCTGCCAGAGCCGTGATCTGGCGGACATTGCTCCCATCCCGGTCCATGATGAAAATCTGGGTGCCGATATCGGTATTGGCTTGATAGGAAATTCGCTTTCCATCGGGGGACCAGGCGATGTCACCGGACGATCCATTGGGATTGTTGGTCAGCTGGATTGTTTTCCCGTTTTCTGTGAGATGGATTTCCCGATCATGGCGATTTTTCTCCCAGTCCGCCGTGCGGATGGTGAAGGCAACGGCCCCGCCGTCTGGCGATATGATCGGCGTTCCAGGGGTTTCTATGGATACAATACATTCCAGCACGCCATCGCTGCATCGGTTTTCGGTGGTAGCCGATGAAACAGTCTTTTCAGCAGCCTGGGCGGATATGGTTGCTGTGCCTATTGAGAGGATGGCGCAAAATGAAGCTATGAGACGGGTCATTATATAGGCTTTCTGAAAGAAACGGGGGGTATCCAAAAAGAAATTGGGATGACGGGGAACTTGATCGGGCAGTGATTTAGCAACGATTTATTGATGTTTCTCGCTTTTTATCGCTACTCAAACTGCGGTTTTATGCATATAAAGATCTTATGATAGCGAATAACGCACCGCCCGCATGATAGAAATTGATGACTTTGATCGCCAGATTCTACGGATCGTGCAACGCGATAATCAACGTACCCATGCGGATATTGGCGAATTAGTAGGTCTTTCGGCTTCAGCCGTCAGACGGCGTCTAAAATTGCTGCGCAAGAGTGGTTTCATTGAAAAAGATGTCGCATTGCTGCGTTCCGAAGGCATCGGTGTGCGGCTCATTGTCATGGTTGCGTTCAACAAGGAAAGCATAGCATCTTATGATGCTTTCGACGAGCAGATCCGCACGACGCCGGAGATATTGCAAGGTTATCATATTTCCGGCTCAACCGATTATTGCCTGATGGTTCACGGTCCCAATCTTGAATGGTATGAGGATTGGAGCAAGCAAGCCTTTATGAGCAATCCCGACATCCGTCGTTATGACAGCCATGTCGTGTGGTCGTGCAAGAAATTTGATACGGCCATCCCGCTCTAAGAAAAGCGGGCGGCTTTCTTGGAGCAGCGAGAGCAGTTCTAATCCCGCAGCAACCCCAAGGCTGCGTATGCCTTGTCCACGGTCGGCTGTGCCAAGGCGCGTGCGCGATCGGCGCCATCGCGTAATATTGCATCAATCGCGCTTTCGTCCTGGCGCAGCTCTTCATAGCGGTCGCGAATGGGTGCTAGCTTGGCAACAGCAAGATCGGCGAGGTCCGGCTTGAAGTCACCAAAGCCTTTTCCGGTATATTCGCTCAGGATGGCTTTCGGGTCACTGTCATTCAGAGCAGCATAAATGCCGATCAGGTTTTTGGCTTCGTTGCGGCCTTCCAGTTCGTCCCATTGTGCCGGCAATGGTTCTGCATCGGTACGGGCCTTTTTGATCTTCTTGGCAATCGTGTCATCATCATCGGTCATGTTGATCCGGCTGAGGTCCGACGGGTCCGATTTGCTCATTTTCGCGTTGCCATCGCGCAACGACATGATCCGCGCAGCGGTTTCGCCGATATACGGGTCCGGCAAGGTAAAAACATCCTGCGCAGTGTCGCTGTTAAACTTGGTCGCAATATCGCGGGCCAGTTCTAGATGCTGTTTCTGATCCTCTCCCACCGGCACATGGGTGGCTTGATAGATTAAAACATCAGCGGCTTGCAGCACGGGATAACCATATAGCCCCAACGACGAGCGCTGTTTGTGCTTGCCGGATTTTTCCTTGAACTGGGTCATGCGGTCGAGCCAGCCCATCGGTGTGTTGCAGATTAGCAACCATGCCAGCTCGGCATGTTGGGGTACCCGCGCCTGATTGAATAAGATCGATTTTTGGGTGTCAACCCCAGCAGCAACGAGAGCGGCAACCATGTTCCGACAATTGGCAGATAGTTCCGCGGGATCATTATGGACGGTTATGGCGTGCAGGTCGGCGAGGAAGAACAGGCATTCCGATTCTTTCTGCAGCTTTACCCAGTTTTTGATCGCGCCCAGATAATTGCCGAGATGGAGATTACCTGTGGGCTGAATGCCCGAAACCGTACGCATGATCTATTGCCCTTCTTGTGCTGCCTCTTCGGCCGCTTTCTTCTTGGTTAGCATGGTAATTTTGTCGCGATCCACTGCTCCAGTCACCCATGCCAGCACCGCATAGACAAGACCACCTGCGCTGACCAGTGCTGTAATGGACCCAATGCGCTCCCAGATATTACCGTCATATAGGCCTTCGCCAAGCGGCACGGCGTAGATCAGCATCACGGCCATGCCTGCTGCTGAAACAGTGATCCGCAGAATACGCAGCAATAGAGATAATTCGATCCGGTAATGGCCGCGCCTGTGCAGCATGGTGTAGAGCATCGCGCAATTGGCCCAAGCCGCTAGCGCGCCTGCTAGCGCCAGCCCGTAAATCCCGTAGATCGGGATCAGGATGATGTTGAGCGTGATGTTGATTGTGAGCGATATACCAGCAGTATAAACGGGCGTTCTTGTATCCTTGCGCGCGAAAAATCCGGGTATCAGGACTTTGACCAAAACATAAGCAGGCAAGCCGATGACCAAGGCGGCCACCACGCTGGCGGTGGTCGCGCCATCACTGGCCTCGAAATTGCCGCCGACATAAAAAGATGTGACCAGCGGCCCAGCCGCAAAGAAAAGAGCTATGGCGGCTGGTATGGTCAGGAGCATCGCCAATTCGATCGCGTTACTCTGGATACGCTGTGCGCCGCCCTGATCGTCTTTGGCAATGAAGCGGGAAAGGGCAGGCAGTATCGCAGTACCCAGCGCAATGCCAATAATACCAAGCGGCAATTGGTTGAGCCGGTCTCCCATAGCGAGATAGACAAAGCTGCCTTCTGGCAGGCGCCCGAGGAAAAACAGATCGATGAAGCGACTGATCTGATAAATGCCCGCACCAAAAATAGCGGGCAGAATCAGAACGCCGAGTTCTTTAACGTCAGGGGTTAATTTCGGCTTTTTTATGGCAAAGGAAAAGCCGGCTTTGCGCGCCCAATAATAGAGCCAGAGCATTTGCAGCAAGCCCGATATCGATACCGCAAATGCCAGATAATAAGCGGTTCGGCGTGGATCGGCCCCGCCGTCCATCCAAAGCGCGATCAGCAGCGCCGTGATCTTGCAGATGTTGAGCATGATCGGTGCGGCTGCGGCTGCGGCAAAGCGGCTGACGCTATTCAAGATTGCTGCGAATAAGGTCGTAATGCTGATCAGGCCGAGATAGGGAAAGGTGATCCGGGCCAAGCTAATCGAGAAACCACTCGTCCGGCCGCCTTCACCAAAATCATCGATAAACCAGATGATCGCGGGCATCGCTACCATCATAACGACCGAGAATATCAGCAGGATCGGCACAAAGACCGATAGCACATCAATAGCAAAATTCTGGGCGGCGGAACGTTGTTCATCCTCTTCCATCTTACGATTGAAAAGGGGCACGAAAGCAGCTGAAAAAGCGCCTTCGGCAAAAAGGCGGCGGAAGATATTAGGCAGTTGGAAGGCCAGTTGCCAGGCGTCCGCTGCGGCTCCGGCACCGAGCACCCGCGCGAGCATGATGTCACGCACAAACCCGAATATGCGGCTGACCATAGTCAGGCCCGCAATGGTTCCAGTAGATTTTAGCAGGTTCACAGACGTGCCCTGTGGCAGGTCCGCAGCATAGTCATGCCCCCGAAGGCGTTATGCTCAGGCGTTGCCAACCGGTTGTTCTCCGGATTGCATCGCGGCCTGTTGCTCGCGCTGCTGCATGTAAAGCGCGGTGAAATCAATCGGCTCAAGCATCAGCGGTTGGAAACCGGCATCACGCACGGCATCGGAAACAATCGCCCGGGCAAACGGGAACAACAAGCGTGGCGCTTCGGCAAACAGAAACGGATGGGCTTGCTCATCAGTGACATTGCGCAGGCCGAAAAGACCACAATAAAGCAGCTCTACCTGAAACGCGATTCCTTGGTCAGCCTTGGCGACAACGTCGATTTTCAGCTCGACTTCATTCACTTCATCGGACACAGGCTTGGAACCGATATTAAACTGCACGTCAATCTGCGGCTGTGTTTCCCACTGATAGACATCTGGTGCATTCGGGTTTTCGACTGACAAATCTTTTACATATTGCGAGATAACGCCGATCTGCGGCTGAGTATCCGCGCCATTGGCTGCTGGATCAGCCGTTGTGATATTGTCATTTTCGTCAGCCATGTGGCTCGTCCTTTCGGGAATATCTACAGAAGTAAGTCAGGGAGTAACGCCACGCCCCGTTTGCAGCGCGCCTAGCAGGGGATCGGGGACAGGGCAATGCCCGAAATTTGTCCGGCCTTAGGCAAGATAAGTGGCTGAGATCAGTATTATTCCGTAAGGCGATATTCACAAACTTACGGCTAAACTGGCCGATATTCGCTGCCCGCTGCTGGTGATAGCCCGTCAAAGACGCGTTGAAGCCGAGAAAGCCATTTGAAACTGGCGCAGTTCCTGCCTATGTAGGGGGCATTAAGAAATTGGAGAGATCGTGACTATCGAGATTGTTCTATTAGCGATGGTAGCTGCCTTTTTAGGCCTGCGCCTCTATTCCGTTTTGGGAAAACGTACGGGCCATGAGCAGGAGCATACTCCTCGAAACGTAGAGAATAGCTTGGATAAACGTCCTCAGGACCGGACTGCGCTTGACGAGAACCGCGACAGTCCGATCCCGGACATTGTACCGGCTTCTCCCGCGCCTGCACCGCAGCCAACGATGATTTATGACGCCGCCGCCGAATCGGGCATGCGCGCGATTATGAGTGCGGATCGTAATTTTGATGCTGGACGCTTTGTTGAAGGTGCAAAAGCGGCTTATGGTATGGTTTTAGAAGCTTTCTGGACCGGCGACCGCGAACAGTTGAAAGAATTGTGCGATGACGATGTCTACGAAAGTTTTGTTTCCGCAATCGAAGCACGTGAGAAAAATGGCGAAATTCTCGAAAACCGGCTGGTACGGATCGAAGAGGCGCGGATTTCCGATGCCGATTATGATCGCCGGATGGCGCGGATTACCATTCGTTTCGACGCTGATATTGCTGCGGTCATCAAAGACAAAGACGGCAAGCTTATTGGCGGATCGCTGACTGATGCGGTTGATACGCATGATGTCTGGACCTTCATGCGTGATCTTTCCAGTGCCGATCCAAATTGGATTCTCGACGAGACTGATGAAGCGTAAGTCCCGCATGGGGCTAAGCATTACAATCATGAAAGTCGGGGGATTTTTTGGCGCAATGGCGCTGCTGAGCGCATGCTCGTTATCGATCATTCCGGAAGGTGCGGCACGCGGTGCTCCCGCCGAAGATGGGGAATGGGTGCAAGGCGATGTCCCGGCCCAACCCCAAACTCAACCGAACCGCCCTACAACGCGGCCACCTGTCAGGCCAGCACCGGTTAGACAGACCGCCGGCACATTTGATGCCGTGACGTCCGATCAGATTACGCCAATTTCCGATGACCAGACCCGGGCGACGGGCGCTGGCGTGGCCTTGGGCCCCGATATCGCGTCGCTTAACCTGCAAGCCAGCAAGGCCTCTGCGGCGCTGCAGTCCTTTCGTACCAGCTGTTCATCGCTGGTTCGCCGCACGGACAATAGCGGTCTGACTCAAGGCGAAGACTGGCGGCAATCCTGCGATGCTGCAAAAGGCTGGCAGGAAAATGATGCGCGCCGTTTCTTTGAAAGCTATTTTGAAGCTGTGCAGGTTGGTGACGGAAAAGCCTTTGCTACCGGTTATTTCGAACCGCAGATTCAAGGATCGCGCGTCCGTACCAATGGCAGCCAGGTACCGATCTACAAACGCCCGCCCAATTTGCTCGACGTTGACCTCGGCCAGTTTTCCGATGAACTGAAAGACAAGCGTATCCGCGGCAAAATCGATGGCTCCAAATTGGTACCGTTTGAAGAACGCGGTCAAATTGACGATGGCGCTCTGCAAGGCAAAGGGCTCGAAATTGCTTGGGCGTCGGATTATATAGAATTTTTCTTCTTGCAGATTCAGGGCTCTGGCCGGGTCGCAATGCCGGATGGTTCGGTCATGCGTATCGGCTATGCCGGGCAAAATGGCCGTGGCTATACCGGTATCGGCCGGGTGATGCGCGAACGCGGCCTGCTCGCCGATGGCAAAACCAATATGCAGGGCATTGTCGAATGGCTGCGCGCGAACCCGGAAGAGGGCCGCAAGATCATGCGCGAGAATAAGAGCTATATTTTCTTTCGTGAGTTGACCGGCCCGGGTCCCTTAGGGGCGATGGGTCATCCAGTCGTTGGCCGCACATCGGTCGCTACGGACCGTAAGTTTGTACCGCTGGGCGCACCGGTATTTCTCGACATGGAACATAATATTGCCGACGGCATCTGGATTGCGCAGGACACCGGCGGCGCCATCAAGGGTTCGAACCGGTTTGATACCTTCTGGGGCGCTGGCGAAGAGGCGGCGCAAATTGCCGGCGGCATGTCGTCGCGCGGACAAGCGTTGATTTTTCTACCCAAAGGCAGTGTCGCCAAACTACTCCAAAGCCGTCAGGTCAATTAAGCCGTATGTCCGACCGGCCCCTTACCGCCGGCGAAAAGGCGCTTTGGCAGAAAGTCATCGAGACGGTGGAGCCTCTCGACCAAACGCGCGTGAGCCGCGTGAAAGCATTGCCTGTAGCCAAAAAACTGCCCGAACGGCGTGGGCCGATTACCGCAGAAACTTTCGGCGGCGCATCCACAAAATCCATTCCGTTGCGAGATCAGGTTGCAGTTCCGGAGAAAGCGGGTCTTGACGGTCACTGGGACCGCCGCCTGAACAAAGGGGTTGTTCAGCCCGACGTTACGATTGATCTGCACGGTTATACATTGTCCTCCGCACATGGGCGGTTGGATAGCGCGCTGGAATTGAGCGTTGCGGCTGGCCATCGCGCGATCCTGCTTATAACCGGCAAGGCGCGGACCGATGAGGAGCGGCGACGTGAAGGTGGTCGTGGTGCGATACGGGCGGCGATCTCCGATTGGCTGGCGGCATCCCGTCATGCTTCGCATATTGCAGCAGTCAGGCGCGCGCATCCGCGTCACGGCGGTGCCGGGGCGCTGTATATTATTCTACGACGCAGGCGATAATTGGCGCTTCAAGTGCGGAGCACATGACCTCTAGGCTAGTGCCCGCTCCACAACCAAAGCATAGATCTGCGCGAGCTGGTCCAGATCATCCACCGCGACCGCTTCGTCGAGCTTATGCATCGTCGCGTTACAAAGTCCAAATTCGACCACCGGTACGATTTTGGACAGGAACCGCGCATCTGATGTGCCACCGGTCGTTGACAGTTCCGGTTCAATACCAGTCACCTCGGTAACGGCTTTTGCAATTAAGCCAGACAGTTCACCCGGTGGTGTTAGAAATGGTTCGCCGGAAATAATGGGGTTAAGTTCGCCGCCGTGCCGCTCGACAATTTGACGGACGAGTTCGCTCAGGCTATCACCCGAATGCTGATCATTAAACCGGATCGACAGGCGACCTTCAGCCTTGGACGGGATGACGTTATGCGCCGGATTACCAACGCTGAGATCGGTAAATTCAATATTGCTGGGTTGAAACCAGTCGGTGCCTTCATCCAACTCAATCTCGTCAATTTCGCTCAAAATTTTACCGAGCTTGGTGATCGGATTATCAGCAAGATGGGGATAGGCGACATGGCCCTGCGTGCCATTGACGGTAATCCACATATTGACCGAACCGCGCCGCCCGATTTTCATCATGTCGCCAAGCTGGTTAACTGATGTCGGTTCACCAACGAGACAGAGGTCGGGCGTAATTCCCCGTTCAGCCATAAGATCCATCAATGCCACGGTACCAAAGCGCGCTGGACCTTCCTCGTCACCGGTGATGATAAGACTGATCGTGCCGAGGTCGCTCGACAGGTTGTGGAGCGCACTAACAAAAGCGGCAATGCTGCCTTTCATATCCACCGCACCGCGTCCGTGAAGCAAGGCGCCTTTGACTTCGGGAACGAACGGATCGCTGGTCCAGCCTTCACCGGGTGGCACCACGTCGAGATGTCCGGCAAAGGCAAAATGACGGGACCCTTCGCCCCCTTTTCGAATAGCAAACAGATTCTCTACTGCTCCGCCCAATCCTTCGTCCTCGGGGCGGTCGCCAGCAATGAAGCGCGATGTTTCAAAACCCAGCGGCTCCAATATTGCTTCCATTTCGTCAAACACTATGCCCGTTGCGGGTGTGATACTCGGGCAAGCAATCAAACGCTTGGCCAGCTCAAGGGCGCTGTTATCGGTCATGTTTTTCGTTCAGCCTTGTGTCGCTTCTGGCGCGTCAAAATGTTCAATCACCCACGGCTCTTCCTCCGCAGCTTCCATCCATTGGACGAACCAATCGTGGCCCATCATGGTCTCCATATAGGATACCGCAAAGCCGGGGACCTGAAAGCCATAGGTCTGAAAGCGAGAAATAATCGGGGCATACATGATGTCGACTGCGCCGAATGTACCGAAAAGAAAGGGTCCGCCGCGACCAAAGCGGGCACGGGCCTGGGCCCATAGCTGCATAATCCGGGCGGCATCTTGTAGCACTTCGGGACTGAATTGCAGCCCTTCATAGCGTTTGCGGGTATTCATCGGGCATTGTTTGCGTATCGCCATGAACCCGCTGTGCATTTCTGCTGCCATCGACCGGGCCATCCCGCGTGCTGTTTCGTCCTTGGGCCAGAACCGGTCGCGATGGGTTTTGTCAGCGAGCCAGTCTATAATGGCCAAGCTGTCCCAGATCACGCTTTCGCCGTCCCATAGGATCGGGACCTTGCCACCTGATGGAGCGAAATTCTCGGTTTCCCGGACATCATCCCAGTCTTCGCCATAAAGCGGCACGGTCAGCTCTTCAAAGGAGAGGCCAGATTGTTTACAGGCAAGCCATCCGCGCATCGACCAGCTGGAATAGGCTTTGTTTCCGATTATCAGTTTCATAAACACATACCTAACCCACTCGTCATTTTAGCGAAAGCCAGAATCTCATATCCTGATCTTTGTGACGATGATGGTGAGTGCTATGCCAGCCTATATCTGTACGGCGTCGAGCACCGCCATGCGCAGCGCATCTATGCCCTGCTTTTTCTCCGATGACGTAATGATCAGTTCGGGATGGGCCGCAGGATGTTTTTTGGCGGCGGCAAGGACTTTTTCTTTTGTGGCTTCCAGCGCGGTAGCCTTCACTTTGTCGGCCTTGGTCATCACAATCCGGTAGCTGACGGCAGCCTTGTCGAGCATTTCCAGCACTTCTTCGTCGGTATTCTTGATCCCGTGACGGCTGTCGATCAGGACAAAGGTGCGTTTCAGCACTTGCCGTCCGCGCAGATAATCGTTGATCAGATAGCGCCATTTCTGAACCACTTTTGGCGGAGCTTTGGCAAAGCCATAGCCGGGCATGTCGCAAATCCGGAAGACCAGCGGGTCGCCAATATCAAAGAAATTCAACTCCTGTGTCCGACCCGGCGTGTTTGATGTCCGCGCCAGACTATTGCGGCCCGTGAGCGCATTGATCAGCGACGACTTGCCGACATTGGACCGGCCGGCAAAGGCAATTTCCGGAACCGTGGGATCGGGCAGAAATTGCAGCTGTGGTGCGGATTTCAGGAAGTTTATTGGCCCTGAGAATATTTTTGGATGCAGTGGTTTCATAATATCGGTCCGTCATCCTGAACTTGATTCAGGATATATCCTGTCGGTGGTGACATCCACTCTGGACCCTGAATCAAGTTCAGGGTGACGAAACCAGAGCTTACATCCGCCTAATTTGTTTCTGCCGCTTTGTCTTCTGCGGCCTTTTTCGCTTTTTCCTCAGCGTCCTTCGCCATTTGCTCTTTTAGCTGTGGATGGCGAGAATAGAGCCATTTTTGCTGCGCAATGGTGAGGACGTTGGATACTGTCCAGTAAAGCTGTAGACCAGCGGCAAACGGTGCCATGATGAACACCAAAATCCACGGCATCAGACCGAAAATTTGCTGCTGCATCGGATCCATTTGCTGCGGGTTCAGCTTGAACTGGAAGTGCATCGTGATGCCCATCAGAATCGGCAAGATGCCAACCGCGAGGAAGCTTGGCGGATCAAACGGGATCAGCCCGAACAGGTTAACCGGCGTCATCGGGTCGGGCGCGGACAAATCCTTGATCCAAAGCGTGAAGGGTTGATGACGCATTTCAATTGAGAGCATCAGCACCTTGTAGAGCGCAAAGAAAATCGGGATTTGCAGGAAGATCGGCAAGCAACCAGCGAGCGGATTGACCTTCTCGTCCTTATACAGCTTCATAATTTCCTGCTGCTGCTTCTGCTTGTCTTCCTTAAACTTCTCTTGGATCTTCTTCATCTTCGGCTGGACAGCGCGCATTTGCGCCATGGACGCAAATTGTTTTTGGGCAATGGGGAACATGATTCCGCGTACGACAAAGGTCATCAGGATGATGGCAATGCCGAAATTACCGGAAAATTCGAACAGCCAATTGAGCAGATAGAAAAGCGGTTTTTCAAACCAGTAGAACCAGCCCCAGTCGATCGCACGGTCGAGCAAGGTAATATTATATTGCTCTTTATAGGTATCGAGCAACGCGGTTTCCTTGGCACCGGCGAATAGGCGTGTGGTGGTTGTCAGCACCTTGCCGGGGGCAATGATCTGTGCATTTTCGCGGGCTATTTGCGCTTGATAAATATTACCGCTACCGGCACGAAACTTGGCTTCCACCTTTGCTTTGCTGACCGGTATTAGGGCGCCGAGCCAATATTTGTCGGTAAAGCCGATCCAGCCATTCGTAGCATTGGCGGCAATGCCATTGGTACCCGCTTCATCGACATCTTCATAATCGGTGTCGAAATTGGCCGTACCGTCAAATACGCCCATCGGACCCATATGGATGGTCCAGCTATCTGCCTCTCCAGCTGGTACATTGTCGAGGTCACGAACCCGGCTGATAATACCAAAAGGATTAAGTGCAATTGCGTTTTCGCCGCGATTGGTAACGCTCTGTTCGGCGGTAATGAGATAATTTTCATCAATTGAAAGCGTAATCGCAAAAGTCTGACCGGTTTCATTGGCCCAGCTTAATGTCACTGGCGTTTCAGGCGTCAGCTTGCTTTGGTCCGTGCTCCAAACCGTTTTGTCATCCGGCAATGTGACGCCATCACCGGCCCAACCAAAGCGGCTGAAATAAGCGTCTTTTGTGCCTGTCGGCGCAAATAGACGTACGGGCGGACTGTCTTTTGCTAGCTCTGTCGTATGATCGGTCAACGTCAGATCATCGATCCGCGCGCCTTGCAGGTTAATCGAACCCATGAGGCGCGGTGTTTCAATCACGACACGGGGATTTTCGGCCAGAACAACCGGCAGCGTGCGGATCGTGCTAGCGGCGGCATCGGCACCTATCGCAGCAGAACCCGGTGTTGTCGAAACAGCAGGCACCGAACCATCAGCCGGGCTGGCAGCCGTCGTTTCGGACTGCTCAACCGCTTCATTCTTGTTCACCATGTCTGGGAAAAATGTTTCCATCAGGACCGGCCAGCCAAACAGGATGATGCCAGTTAGCAAGACCGCCATGATGATATTACGCTTGTCGCCCACACTAATTCCTAAACTTTGGTCTTATAGATTGATATTGCATCAAGTAAGACTGATGCCCGTCCTATTCAATATTGCGTTCAAGGAACCGGGTCATAACCAGAGCCCCCCCAAGGATGACAGCGCAATAGCCGTTTCGCGCCCAGCCAGCTACCCTTAATTGCACCGTGTTTTTCTATCGCTTCAATCGCATAGGATGAACAGGTTGGACTATATCGGCAGGTCGGCGGCAAAATACGTGACGGGCCCCATTGCCAGCAGCGCACGAAGAAGATGAAAACCGCTTTGAGCATTGTTTTTAAAGCTTTTTCGCTAGATGTTTCAGCGCTTTTTCAAGGTCTGCTTTCATCATAGTGAAATCCCGTTCCTGCCCTTCTTTGCGACCGATCATGATATGGTCCGCTCCTGCTATACCATATTGCGGGAGCAATTCGGCCAGCAAGGCGCGAAATCGGCGCTTCATTCGGTTGCGGGCTACGGCATTACCAATTTTTTTGGTTACGGTGATGCCATAGCGAACGGTATCGGCGGCAACGGGATGGTCGTCGCGGCGTTTATGGGCGAGCAAGACGAAGCTTGGCGTCACGAATCGCTTGCCGCGATTCGCAGCCAGAAAATCCGGCCGTTTCCGAATCACTTCGATATCGCGAGCAGCGTTTTGATTGTCGATAAGTTGAGGTTGCGGATTGGTCACCGCATCACCCTATATTCTGCAGGAGCAGATGCTTTAGGCAGAGAGCTTCTTGCGGCCACGTGAACGGCGGGCAGCCAATACTTTGCGGCCTCCGACAGTTGCTTTGCGGGAGCGGAAACCATGGCGCCGTTTGCGGACCAGACAGCTTGGTTGAAATGTGCGCTTCATCGCGTTTATCCTACGTAAAAATTTCGATTAAAAAAGGCCGCCAAAAGCTGCGGCCATCTCGTTGTCGCTGCGGATAAGTGCGCAGCGGCAGAAAGTCAAGCGTTAGCCCGCAGCTTCCGGCAAAAAAATCAGCTTCCGGACTTGGTTTTAACCTTCCCAAATATCGGCAGTTCAAAATCTTCAGGAAGCTTCTTGTGCCGTTTCCGGCGCATCGCCCAGTCGGTCCATTGGCCATATTTCGGAAAACGCCGCTTGAAATCAGCATAGCGCTTCTTCGCCCAACGCGAATTTTGTAGCACTAGAGCGAGGCCAAGTGGAAACATGATGATGAAACCAGGCCCCGGAATAGCGCCAACGATTGGAGACAGCAGCATCAGCGCAAAGCCGAGTATGGAGAGCGCGAATCGCGATCCCGATGTGTATCTCCAACGCTTTTTTGTCAGTTTATCGTCCATATCCACTTTCATGCACTCTATGTGATGCATCGCAACCCGGCCCGCAAGGCGCGCTGTCGAAGAAATCACGCTTCTCGTCGATTATCGATCTATTTTATGCATATAGCATGAATGGAAGACGGAGCTGAATCGCCGTTCCCGTAAATATACTAGTGGATATTGTGGCTAGTGCAGCAGCTGAAAGCGCGCGAGGTCGTTACGCGACAATTTAAGCTGCTCGGCAAAGGGCACGCTGTTGGTCAGCGTATAAAAAGCCTGCGCCTTGTCGGCGGGGATGCCCATTTCCGTGTAATAGTTGAGATATTCGGCATGAACCGGATCATGGGGCGGATAGTCATTGGCCTCAAGCCCATCTTCATCCATCCAGCTATGCACGACGAATTCTG
The DNA here is from genome assembly GCA_947501695.1 of uncultured Sphingomonadaceae bacterium. GTDB lineage: Bacteria > Pseudomonadota > Alphaproteobacteria > Sphingomonadales > Sphingomonadaceae > Parasphingorhabdus. Next base: position 348,981 of record CANMWO010000003.1, on the reverse strand, counting down.
CACCTTTATCCGCTGTATGCCGGACTCCAGCGAGGAATAATTCGACGGCACCAGAGCGTACGGAACCGCGTGAGGGCACATGGGTATTGATTCCGGCGCGGCGGATTTGCCGTGCGAGACTGAGATTGGCTTCCTCATCGACCGAACCGTCACAATCGATCATTTCGATCGTCTTGATACCGGGATATTGTTGCAGCATTTGCCGGAAAAGGGCTGGGGACTGACTGTCGACTGTGCCAGACATTTCCACGCTATTGGCGGAAACCACCCGAAATGGACCATAGACAGCATGGGCTGGAGCGGATGACCAGTGCGATGATGTGGAGGATTCCGGCTCGATAATGCTATATTCAAATGTCTCGACGGTCTCGGTGACAATATAGCTGCCATCGGATGCATGTGCTGCGTTCGAAGGCGTTAAAAAGAGAGCGAAAGCGGTGAAGATTGTTACCCAAAGGCCAAGGCTGATGCCTTGTTCCCGGCCACTTAGTTGGCCGGGTTCCTTGCGGACCTGTTCTGCACAGGTTTCGGGGCTCAAAACGCTTTCCATGACGGTTTTATTGTCAAACTTGGCTTGCTAAATTGTGGAAGCGATTGGTTTGCAGAAAGTTAACTATAAATGGGCCCGGTTGTTCGGGACTGGCTCGGTTTTTGACCGTTCCGGCCAGACGGCGCATCGGGCTCGACTCTTGTGATTCGCTTCGTCACTGTTGCCGACAAGATCCAGAAAATAGGGCGGCATGAGATGGTAGCACTGGTTTCGACCGTGGCCTATTTGGGTCTGGAAGCACGTGGGGTAGAAGTCCAATGCCAGGTTGCGCCCGGCCTTCCGGCTTTCAACGTCGTGGGCCTGCCTGACAAAGCTGTGGCGGAAAGCCGTGAACGCGTGCGTGCGGCGATAGCGGCGATGGGACTATCGCTGCCGCCCAAGCGGATCACGATTAATCTGTCACCAGCTGATTTGCCCAAAGAAGGCTCGCATTACGACCTGCCGATTGCCCTGGCCCTGCTCGGCGCGATGGGGATTATCGATGCAGAAACTCTCGCCAGCTATGTGGTTGTTGGGGAATTGTCGCTTGATGGGCGGTTAGCTGCGACACCTGGTGTCTTGCTTGCAGCGCTCCATGCGTCCGGCGAAGATTTGGGGCTTATATGCCCGGCTTTTCAGGGCCCAGAGGCGGCTTGGGCAGGCAATGTCGAGATATTGGCGCCACCTGATCTGTTGGCGCTGCTCAATCATTTCAAGGGACAGTCTGTCTTGACGCCGCCAACCCCTGGGAGTGCGTCAGAGCCCGACCATGGACCGGATATGAAGGACGTAAAGGGTCAGGAGACTGCAAAAAGGGCATTGGAAATTGCGGCAGCCGGTGGACATAACCTGTTAATGAACGGTCCACCGGGATCGGGAAAATCGCTGCTCGCATCCTGTCTGCCGGGCATCTTGCCGCCCTTGGCGCCGGCCGAAGCGCTGGAGGTTTCGATGGTCGCCAGTGTGGCGGGCACATTAGAAGGCGGGCAGATGAGCCGCGAACGGCCTTTTCGTGCACCGCACCACAGCGCCTCGATGGCCGCTTTAGTCGGGGGCGGTCTGAAAGTCCGTCCCGGCGAAGTCAGCCTCGCGCATCTGGGCGTGTTGTTTCTCGATGAGCTTCCGGAATTTCAGCGCGCGGTGCTCGATTCACTGCGCCAACCGCTTGAAACCGGCGAAGTCAGCGTGGCTCGAGCCAATGCCCATGTCACCTTTCCGGCGCGAGTCCAGATGGTGGCAGCGATGAATCCCTGTCGCTGCGGACATCTCGGCGATGCGACGTTGGCCTGTTCGCGGGCGCCCAAATGTGCCGCCGACTATCAGGCGAAAGTCTCCGGTCCATTGCTCGACCGGATTGATCTGCATATCGAGGTAGAGGCTCTGTCCGCCGCCGATCTCACCATGCCGCCGCCAGCCGAAGGTTCAGACGTGGTCGCCGCCCGGGTTGCCAAGGCCCGCGCCTTGCAGAGTCAGCGCTATGCTGATCTCGATTCCCGCACAAATACCGAGATTGACGGCGATACGCTTGAGAAATTTGCGACGCCCGATGAAGCCGGGCAAAAATTATTGGCCCAAGCTGCCGAAGCCATGCGGCTGTCGGCGCGAGGCTATACTAGAGTGCTGCGCGTATCCCGCACGATTGCCGATCTGGCCGGCGTGGAGCAGATCGGGCGCATCCATGTAGCAGAAGCCCTCAGTTATCGCCGCCAGGCACCGCGTAATTAGGCCTAGTGGTTAGGAAAGGTGCTTTCCTACAGCAGCCAGCTTCTGATAAACTATGCCTGGCTCTTTCTCAGCTTTGAATATGACTTGCGCTGCTTCTGCGCGCCATCGGGCGATGGTCGAAAATGTCAAATCTTTCAGCGTGAGAGGGTGTGATTTGTGTGAACTTTGACGGGAATTAGGCGTCATTGGGTGTGAGCAGTTAGGGTCTTTTGGTTTTTCGTCAGGGGATGTTTTGTAATGCGATGAGGTTAAGCCCGGTTCCACAAAAGGGCGTGTGATTTGTGTGAACTTTGGCCAAGAGCATGATCACTCTTCACCTTGAAATGAAACAGTGTGGCCTTTGACCAAAGGTTCGCTTCAACCCACCAAAGCAGCTATATCAATCGGGCGACCATTACGCCGCAGCTCCACGGTCACATTGGGGTCATCCTGCCCCGACCGACCAACCGGCGCGCCTTGCACGACCCTGTCACCGACTTCTGCGCTGGTGGTTGCCATATTGGTGATCAAGCTGGTCCAAGCATCATCATGTTCGATAATCAAGATGTTGCCATAGCCGCGATAGCGCCCCGAAAAAGCGATCCGGCCCGCTGCTGGTGCAACAATCTGGGCACCCGGCTCAACCGCTATGGTAAGGCCGCGAGAACGATAGCCACTATCTGATATCTCGCCCAATCCCGTTACTATATCGCCAATGACCGGTAACCGATATGCATTGGCAACACTGGTTTTGGGTGCAGGATTAGCAATGGGGCCGTCACCCTTTTGATTGGGTCGCAAGAGTGGTCCGTCGAGCTGGGACAGGGCTTCGCGCACCGTGCCACTTTCGCGGATCTGGTCCATTAGGTCGAGTATATCGCGCGCCTCTTCACCCAAAGCCAAGGCGCGGTCTTGCTCCAGACCGGCATCATCGGAAAATTGCCGGGAGTCCACTCGTTCATTGGCTTCCAAACCAGCCAATTGTTTACGCCGTTGGTCCAAGCGTTGCTGGCTTTCGTTGAGAGACGCAATCGCGCGCGCAGACTGGGCCCTTAGTTGTTCACCTTGCTCAACCTCGCGGCGCAAATTGGCCGTGCGCTGCTCGATTTCAGGAACCACGGTCGACATGATTGAGCGGATATAGATGAGTTCGTTCAATGACCGTGGTTCAACCAGTGCCAGTGCCGTTGGTTTGCGCGTCATCATTTGCAGGGCGGCAGTCAATCGGACTACCGGTCCTTGTTTCTCGGCAAGGCGCGCGCGCTGGCGCTCTTGCAACCGTCCGACAATTGCGATGCGCGAGCGCGCGGCCCGGATATCGGCCTCGGCCGCCTGTATACGAGCCGCCAAAGCAGCGGCTTCGCTGTTGATCCGGTCCGCTTCATTGGTCGCAGCCTCTGCCTGTCGGCGCAAAGCGTCGCTGCGTTGCCGGGCTTTATCAGATTGTTCGCGGGCCGAAACAAGCGCCCGCTGTTCTTCGCTGAGCGAAGGTCCGGGGGTTTGGGCTGGCAGGGCTGCTGCGCAAAAGGCACCTATGGTGGCCAGGCCGAATAGGATGAAAAACCAGCGCATCATTCCCTAACCCTCTCGATGATAAGGATGGTTGGCAATGATCGCAGTTGCCCGGAACAGTTGCTCAGCGAGCATCGCCCGCGCCATCAGGTGAGGCCAAGTGGCTTTGCCAAACGAAAAGAAATGGTCGGCACTGCTCCGCTCTTCACTGGTCAGGCCATCGGCGGCACCGATCAGGAAGCGGGTCTCGCGCACACCATTGTCGCGCCAGCCGTTCAAGACGTTGGCAAAGGCTTTGCTGGTCCAGTTCTCACCGGTTTCATCGAGGGCAATGATTTTCGTCTGATCAGCGATTTTTGGTGTTTTACCACCTTGCTCCGGCAATTCGCTTAGCTTCACGTCCCAGTTGATTCGCTTTACATAGCGTTCGACCAGCTCCTGCTCAGGACTGCGGCCGATTTTCCCGCGGGCGACGATATGGAGCCTCATGGTGGATCAAGCCGCCGTGCTTAGGCTTCTGCCGTCTCTGCTTCAGGCGTGTCTTCTTCGCCAACCGCCCACATGCGCTCCAGGTTATAGAAGCTGCGCACTTCGGGACGGAAGAGATGGATGATCACATCACCGGCGTCGATTAAAACCCAATCAGCGTTGGCGAGACCTTCAATCCGTGCCTCACCGCCGGCTTGCTTGACGCGCTCAGCCAGCTTTTGCGCCATCGACGCAACTTGCCGAGTCGAACGCCCTTCGGCGACGACCATATGATCGGCTATATTGCTTTTGCCTTCGAGCGGAATAGAGACAATATCTTGCGCCTGATCATCGTCGAGCGATTTCATCACTAGCGCATAAAGAGCATCTGATTCGGCTCTTCCTTCTTTGGAAGTAGCGGATTTCAGAGCTTTTCTTTTCGGTTTCGTCAATTCAAATCCTATCAATCTGTCTGGCAAACCATCTTACGCGTCACAGCGTCGCGAACGCAGCGATCAGCATATTGTTTGTGCCAATGGGGCCGGGCCATCCGGATCGCGGTGGCCGAGCGTGGGTCGGGACGATAGCGCAAGAATGTCAGCGCTGGCGTACTCCAATTAGTCCAGTTCATCCGCTGGCTCGCAGGCCGGACGGAGCGCTGGAACCATGCCATTGCGGGTGCCGCAAAAGCATCGTCATCATAGCCGGGCCGCGCTATAACTGCAATCGGCAATAATCGGGCGATTTTTCGCCAGTCTTTCCAGCGATGAAATTGCGCCAAATTGTCCGCTCCCATGATCCACACAAATTGCCGTTTCGGATAACGTCGGACCAGTGCCAGTAGCGTGTCGTAGGTGTACCGGGTTCCCAGAGTTTGTTCGATGGCAGTGGGCCTTATAGCGCTGCGCCTCGCCATTTTTCGCGCCGATGCCAGCCGCGCACCTAGCGGTGCCATATCCTTGGCACCCTCTTTCAAGGGATTGCCCGGCGACACCAGCCACCACAGTTCATCCAACGCCAATTCCTCCATCGCGAACAGACTGATCGAGCGATGCGCGCCATGCGCAGGGTTAAAGGAACCACCCAGAAGACCGGTGGTTTTCATGAAAGAGAGGACCATGCCTTCCAGGTGCCAAAAGCATAAAATAGTCCATAAACAAGCACGATGAGCGAACTCCAGATAGCAAAGCTATTGATCTTTTCGGGAACAAACACAGCCATCGGCAACACTATTAGTCCGCGCGCCAAATAGACTGCGCTTATGACGATCAAACCGGTTCGCAGTAGCGGTGGCTTCCAAACCAAACCGGCTCCGGCAAAGGCGAACCAAGCCCAGATAGCCAGTACACACGCGATACCAATAGTTATCAGTGTCGGATAGAGTAGTCCCTTTTCAGCCATGTTGGCCATGTCTTCGCCCGCCCCGAAAAAACGATACCAATCAGGACCCCCGATGATCACGCCAATGTGGAGGACACTGGCGAGCAGGCTTAATAGTCCGCCAATGATGAGCAGTTTTTGGCCGAAATCCAATGTCGTTAACATCAAGGCCGGACCTGCCCGGTTCCGCGCACCACCCATTTATAGGTGGTCAGTCCCTCAAGCGCGACCGGACCGCGGGCATGTAAGCGACCGGTGGAAATGCCGATTTCTGCGCCAAGGCCAAATTCTCCGCCGTCGGCAAACTGACTAGAAGTATTCCACATCACGATCGCACTATCGGCGCGCTGGATAAACTGATTGGCCACAGCATCATCCTCGGTCACCACGACATCGGTATGATGGGAGCCATGGTTCGCGATATGGACCAGCGCCTCGTCAATGCCGGCGACCATTCGCGCGGAAACAATCGGGGCGAGATATTCGGTATCCCAATCCTCGGTTTCGACCGGCACCGTGCGAGGGTCCAGTTCCATGATCGCATCATCACCACGCACTTCACAGCCTGCATCAATCAATGCGCGGAGCATGGGGCCTGGTGCTGGATAATCTTGATCAATCAGAAGTGTTTCCATCGCCCCGCAAACGCCAGTGCGCCGCATCTTGGCGTTGACCGCTATGGCGATGGCTTTGTCTTGGTCGGCCGCTTTCCCGATATAGGTGTGACATATGCCATCGAGATGCGCGAGGACAGGTACGCGAGCCTCTTCCTGCACCCGTGCAACCAGAGATTTGCCGCCGCGCGGAATGATAATGTCGATAAGACCAGCCGCTTTCAACATGGCTCCAACAGCGGCGCGGTCTGTCGTCTGAACCAGCTGGATCGCATCTTCGGGCAGGCCAGCAGACACAACACCAGCGACCATGGCTTCATGTATAGCCCGATTGCTTTCAATTGCCTCCGATCCCCCGCGCAATATAACGGCATTGCCAGACCGCAGTCCCAAAGCGGCTGCATCTGCCGTCACATTGGGACGGCTTTCATAGATGATTCCAATGACGCCAAGCGGAACCCGAACCCGTTCCATGATCAGGCCATTGGGCCGCTCATTCCGGTCGATTATCGCGCCGACAGGATCCGGTAAGGCTGCTACTTGTTCGACCGCCGACGCAATGGCGTCAAGTCGCGCTGCATCAATCATCAACCGGTCGAGCATGGCGTCACTCAGGTCATTGGCGCGGCCATTGTCCATATCCCGCGCATTAGCAGCCAGAATCACCGACTGGCTCTCGCGCAATACTGAGGCCGATGCCGTCAATGCTTGCGCCTTTTGCTCACTGGACGATTCGGACAATGCCGTGAAAGCAGCACGTGCACGCCGGCCCATATCGGTCATAATTTGCTGATGATCGGTCATGCGACGTCTGCTAGCATGGCTATTGCTTTCAGATAAGCAAAAAACCGGTGTCGAATTGACGTCGCAATTATAGTCCAACAAAGTGATAAATCGCACAAACGAATCGAAGAAAAGGCCTAGTGTCGGTTAATTTGACATTAATTTGTCAACTCACCGCATCCCTGTTTCGACTCGTCACGAGTCGCGCAGCGATGATTCGCTCGATTAATCACCCTCTGCTAGCTCGGTTTCGGGGATTAGTAAGAGTAATCGGGTCATGCAAAATCACAAAACCAAGGAGGGGCTGGTCGCCCGACTGGATCATATGTTCACCGACCGCGAGTTTTTTATGCGCGCGAATGGACAGGTTCGGTTCCTTACCATCTCAGGCCAATTGCAAAAGCGAGTGGCGATTATATTGGCATCGATCATTGCTCTTTGGCTGATCATCACTTTAGCCATGACGATCAATCAGTTGACTGTCACCAGTGAGCGGATGGCACTGGCGGAAAAAGAAGCCGCCGTAAACAGCAGCCAGAGTCGCGTTGCCGAATATAAGAAATCCATCGACGGCGTCGCGCAAGACCTGATCCAGCGTCAGGATGCGATAGAACAGATAACACAGCAATTTATTGGCGAAGAAACAGGCGCAGAAGTAGAGAGCCTGTCTGAGACCGAGAAGAAGCTGTCTGAAAACACCAAAAAAATCAGCGCAGCCTTTCCGGAAGCTGCTGAATTGGCTCGGCTCGAGGCGCGTCAGATTGCTTTTGCTCAACGACTGACGCGTGCTGCGATGAAACGCACTGCAAGTGCAGAAGCGGCCATTCGCGAATTCGGGCTTAATCCCGCAACACTTTCCGGATCATCTAATGAAGCTGTCGGTGGTCCCTATATTCCGTTTTTTGCCGATGGCGAGAAAGAGCTGCACCCTACGCTGGAGCGTTTGAATAACGCCTTGTTGCGGATGGATCAGCTAGAACGCACATTGTTGACCATACCTTCGGCTATGCCAGCGGATATTAATATGATGTCGAGCGGCTATGGCTATCGCCGCGATCCCTTTACTGGCGGTGGCGCGATGCATAGCGGGATTGATTTCAAGGGTCCGCATGGCCAGCCAATATTGTCTGCAGCACGTGGTACGATTACCCATGCCGGGTGGAAATCCGGCTATGGCAAAACGGTGGAAATCACCCATGGTAATGGCCTGATGACGCGCTATGCGCATCTTTCCAAGATTCAAGTGACCACTGGTCAAAAAGTGAAACAGGGCTTACAAGTGGGGGCTATGGGAAGTACCGGACGGTCGACTGGAACGCATCTTCATTTTGAAGTGCGACTAAACGGCACAGCGGTAAACCCCCGACCATTTTTGGAGGCGAATACAGATGTTCTCAAAGTCCAAGCCGTCGCAAGACAGCGAACAAACGCACCAAAGAAGCGTGCAGAAAAGCCAGGCTCCAGCCGTGGCTAGAACAAGTGCAAGCAACGGATCTAGCTTCTCCATTATTGGTGATGGCATTGTGATTACCGGCAATATCGAGGCGAAGGTCGATCTTCATATTGACGGCGAAGTCATTGGCGACATCAGGTGCCTGTCCTTGGTTCAAGGTCCATCCAGCAAGATTCAAGGTGCCATCATTGCCCAGAATGCCAGCCTGTCTGGCTCAGTTGAAGGTTCGATCGAAGCTGGCGATCTGGTTATCAGTTCTAGCGCCCGCATCGGCGGTGATGTCTCTTACGAAAATGTCACCATTGAACAAGGCGGTCATGTCGACGGCAAGTTCAAGCATAAGAGTGCTAAATCACCCAATCTGGCGAAGAGCACCGTTGATATGGCTGCAAAAGCACCACCTTTGGAGCTGACCTCTGGTGACAAGGCGGCCTAACGCCTCTCGTTTTCAGGAAATATACAATATTAGCCGACTTTATCCGCGCATAATATTGCGGGGATGTTTTGCTGTGTCTCAATGTGAGGCGGGCCAATATAGCTATCCAATGAGATCCTTAACTTTACTAACCTCACACCAAGGAACCGCTTTTTTCCGCCAAAGTTCACATAAATCACGCGGCATGGCGTAGGTATATTTGACATTTTCGGCCACGCAGCAATGCGGCCAATTGGTGAGCGAAATCGTGCGCGTATCATATTCAAAATAAAGAAAGAGCCGCTCTCAAATTATCACAGCAGAAACTGTGTAGGAAAGCGCTTTGTTTTCGTGCCTTTGATCCTTCGCCGTCATAGTTGGTTAAGGTCCTTGGCTTTATCAGTGTTTCGAGCCTATATTCGCGTTATATAAAGATTCACAGGATTCTGATTATGAAAAAGCCCTTTTTGCAAGCAACTGCTTTGGTATTGACCGTAGCCTTGTTGCCGGCAACCACATCCGCCATTTCTGCCGTTGACGCGAATACCTATCGCGAGATGGAGCAGTTTATGAGCGTGTTTGACCGCGTGCGGACGGATTATGTCGATCAGGTCGATGATGCGGACCTGATCAAGGGCGCGATTAATGGCATGCTGGGTAGTCTCGATCCGCATAGCAGCTTCCTTGATGCCCGCGATTTTGAAAATCTGCGGACACAGACAGACGGTAATTATGGCGGTCTTGGCCTTTCGGTGACAATGGAAGATGGTGCCGTGAAGGTGATTGCTCCGTTCAAGGATACACCGGCGGACAAAGCAGGCGTGAAGGCCGGCGATTATATTACCCATATCAACGGTTCGCTAATCTATGGTGGTTCACTTGATGAGGCCGTTGAAGAAATGCGCGGCAAGCCGGGCTCGCCCATTGCTTTAACGATTGTTCGTCCGGGACGTGACAAGCCTTTTGATGTGTCGATGAACCGGGCCGTTATTGATCTCAAACCGGTCACTTGGGAAGTGAAAGACAAGGTTGGCGTTATCAGCATTACCAGCTTCTCGAACGATACCGGCGCCGACGTCAAGGCGGCGATTGTCGGGATCGACAAGTCGCTGGGCAAAAAGCCGCTCGGCTATATTCTAGACATGCGCTCCAATCCCGGAGGCTTGCTTGATGAAGCAGTGAATGTTTCTGATGTCTTCCTTTCGCGCGGTGAAATTGTTTCGCAACGCGGCCGCGGCAAATCGGATATTGAACGCTATTTCGCGAAAAGCGGTGATGCAGCCAATGGCCTGCCGGTCATTGTTTTGATCGATGCAGGTTCGGCTTCGGCTTCGGAAATTGTCGCTGGCGCTCTGCAGGATCACCATCGTGGTCTGGTCATGGGTGAACGCACTTTTGGTAAGGGCTCGGTGCAAACTCTGCTGCCGCTGTCCAATACTTCTGCCCTGCGCCTGACCACAGCGCGCTATTATACGCCATCTGGCAAATCGGTGCAGGAAGGCGGCATTGAGCCTGATATCATGGTGCCGCAGTTATCTGATCCCGATTACAAGACCCGTCCACGGTTCCGCGAATCCGATTTGCGCAAGCATCTCATCAATGAAGTGAAGCTCGAAGATGATGTGCTGGAAGAAGATGCCAAGGATGATCCGCGCTTCACGGAAACAGCTGAGGAGCTTGAGAAAAAAGGCATTGAAGATTTTCAATTGCACTATGCTTTGCAGACCATTGGGCGTTTGGGGCCTGAAGGATTGAAAGTCGCGATGAATAAGGCTGCGGCTAAGAAATCGGCGAAACCGGTAACCGCTAAAAACTAGGACGCCGGATATGGCTCTTTCCCGTGCAGCCTTGTGGCTGTCCCTGATCATCCCGTCGGCTTTGCTTGGCGGGGCCTTGATCAGCGAATATGTCTTTGGCCTTTATCCGTGCGAAATGTGCATGTGGCAGCGTTGGCCGCATATGGTCGCGATAATCTTGGCACTTGGCGCGATAGCCCTCCGCGGCCACAAATTATCAAAGTTTATCGTCGCTGATGCAGCATTGGCGATATTGGTCAGTGGGCTGATTGGCGGATTTCACGCCGGGGTTGAATATGGCTGGTGGGAAGGGATTACATCCTGTGCCACGACCGTTGCACCGGGCGGTGATATGCTCGATTCGATTATGAATGCGCCGCTTGTGCGCTGCGATGTCGCGCCTTGGTCGCTCTTTGGCATTTCGCTGGCGGGGTTTAATTTCCTCTTGTCTGTGGGCGGCGCAATCCTCATCTTGGTTCTGTTGGCAATGGGCCGAAAGGATGCGCGCAATGGCTGAAGCAAATCTAGGCAAAGCAAAACCGGATATCGCCTCAATGATCCGGGTCAATCAGGCCGGTGAATATGGCGCAGCGCAAATCTATAAAGGCCAGCTGGCTGTTATGGGCGATGATGCTCCCGACAGCAGCGCCATTCACCATATGGCGGAACAAGAACAGCGCCATCTTGATGCGTTTGACCGGATGATTGTAGAGCGCAATGTCCGGCCCACGGTGTTGCAGCCCTTTTGGCAAGTGGCTGGCTATGCGCTTGGTGCGGGGACAGCAATTATGGGACCACGCGCTGCGATGGCTTGTACTGCCGCCGTCGAGACTGAAATCGACCTGCATTATCAGGAACAGATGGAGAAGCTCGAATCGGAAAATGACCCAGAGCTGCTCAGTAAAATTGCGGAGTTTCGCGAAGAGGAGCTGGAGCATAAACAGACAGCGATTGAATCGGGTGCGGAAGATGTGCCCGGCTATCCCGTGCTGAGTGCAGCCATACGGCTGGGGTGCAAGATCGCGATAGGGCTTTCAAAACGTATTTAGTCGCTTCAGCGCCGATCTTCAGCGACGGTTCATTCAGGTGACGGCATAGGATATTATATGAAAAAGACCGCTATTCTCTCCGCAACACTGCTTTTGGCAGGTGGAATATTTGCAACACCTGCGCTGGCTCAAGATGAGGCTGGTGACCGAGTGAACCAGCTTGTCATCTATGGTGACGACCCCTGTCCTCAAAGCACAGATGGCGAGATTGTCGTATGTGCCCGCAAGGATGAATCGGAACGCTATCGGATTCCCGAAACACTGCGCGCTAATCCCAATGACGCAAAAAATGAAGCCTGGTCAGAACGTGTCCGTTCATACGAATATGTCGGCAAAAGCGGCACACAAAGCTGTTCGCCCTCTGGCGCTGGTGGCTTTACCGGCTGTACGCAGAGATTGCTAACACAGGCTTATGCCGAAAAAGGACAGGATGAAACAGTCAACTGGGGCCGGTTGATTGAGGAAGAACGTCAGAAACGGCTCGCCCGGATTGACGGAGAAGCCGAAGCGGTGGAAGAACGTCTGCGCGAAATTGAAGCGCAACGCGAAGCTCGCGAAGCAGGAGCCGCCGAAGCGCGCGCGCGGTTGGAGGCACAGGATGCTGAAGCGCTGGAAGCTTCAAGCGTCGAGACCCGGGCAGGCAATGATTTAGCGGTGCCACCGGGCGCTGATGAAACGCCTCCACCGATTCCTGCGGATGATGAAGGCCAGTAAGACTCTAGTTTTTGGCGGGTAGACTTTCAAGCGACTGCTTTAAATCTTCCATAAATTGGGCTTCCAACGACTCGTCCAATTTATCTGTAAAGTTGAATGCCGTCAGGTTCCACCCATCCTTGCCTTGATAAAATTTCAACTGCAGATTCAGAGCATATTTTTCCTGAAAGATGATATAGTTATGCGCGACATATCTGCTTGACGCGTTGCGCGCATGGATTAACTCCCAACCCTCCACTTTTCCATAGCTAGTCAAAAACGTGTTGAGGCTATTAATCAGATTCGTTTCCTCTGATGGCCCCACGGTGACTAGAGGCGCTTTTGCAAGCAAATTTTCTACAATATTCTTGGCATCGCCTTTCGCCACATCCTTCAAAATGGAGTTGGCGATGCTTTCCGGCGTGGCCTGTGCAAAAGATGGAGTGGCTGTGACAACGCAGATAACCGCTAACATTGTTCGAAACATATTCATCCTATTTCTTACCTTCAATCCAGCGGTTCACTTGCGCCTCTAGTATATCGAGTGGCACTGCGCCCTGGCCGAGGACCACATCATGAAATTCGCGTAGGTCAAAATTCGCACCTAATGTCTCGGTGGCCTTGCCGCGCAATTCGCGGATCTTCAACTCACCCATTTTATAGGCCAGCGCCTGTCCGGGCCAGCTGATATAGCGATTTACCTCCGCCTCAATATTGGCGGTGCTGAGCGCGGTATTATCGGTCATAAAGTCAATTGCCCGTTGCTTGCTCCACCCTTTGCTGTGAATGCCGGTATCGACCACCAACCGTGTCGCGCGCCACATTTCATAGGATAACCGCCCCATATCCTTGGCGGGCGTATCATAAAGCCCCATTTCAATGCCGAGCCGCTCGGAATAGAGGCCCCAGCCTTCGACAAAGGCGGTGAAAAACGCTCCATATTTGCGGAAGTCCGGCATATCAAGTTCTTGCTGCAGAGCGATCTGCATGTGGTGGCCCGGTACCGCTTCATGAACGCTGAGCGCCGGAATTTCCCAGAACGGCCGTTGGTCCAATTTCGATGTGTTGACATAATAGAAGCCGGCAATACCGACATCGGGCGATCCCGGATTATAGTAGGCTGTGGTGGTACCTTCCGCCGTTTCAGCTGGTATCTCTTTGATACCATATGGCAGCCTTGCCAGTTTGCCGATAATCGATGGCATTTTTCCATCAATCAATTTGGTCACCCTTGCGACTTTTTCCATCAGCTCTTCAGGGGTCTTGGCATAATATTTGGGGTTGGTGCGCAAGTCCTCGATAAACGCTTCCCGCGTTTCAAACCCGGCTTGTTTGGAAACTTCCACCATCTCGGCGCGGATGCGAGCGACTTCGGACAGGCCGATATTGTGGATCTCGTCCGCCGACTTTTCAGTGGTCGTCATCTGGCGGATGCGGAAATCATAATATTTGTCGCCGCCGGGCTGGGCGGATACGCCGGGCGCCTTGGCGCATTTGGGTGCATATTGCCCGGTGTACCAATCGAGATGCTCTTTCAGCGCTGGATTGATGTTCGTACTAATGGCCTCTGCGGCGCTGGCGGCGAGGCTATCAAAAGTGGCCTGATCAATACCGTCCGGCTTCGTGCGTTTAAACGGTTCGAAGAAGCGCGAATCCTTTGGCTCTTCCTTGATCAATCCGGAAATACTGGTCTCATAGCCGACCATCGAAACGCAAGGTTGAACATAGCCGCCTGCCAGCGCCTGATTGGCAACGGCAATAGATTGTCGATGGATCATCCCGTATTTCTGCAGGCGATTGACGTATGTCTGGTAATCCTGAGCGTTGCGGAACGGCAGATTGTTTTGCATGCTCGCAAAACTCTGGTGCCAGCCACCGCGATTGGTGAAGTTGATGGTCCGCTGACCATAGGTGCTGGCCTCAACCTGTTCCGCGAGGCTGCGATGGAGGATACCGTAGTTGGTTTTATCATCTTCCGAGAGACTATTCTGGTCGATCTTGTCGAGCTGGGTCAGCCAGGTCTTGGCTTTTTCGACGCGCTTATCCTCAGCCTCAAGACTATTGTCGCTAACCCGGCCATCCGGATCATCGACGCCGAGCGATGAAGCAAATTCAGGATATTGTTTCAGGCTATAAGCCCAAAAATCGTCAATAATCTGATGCAGCTCTGACGATTTTTGGGACTCGCTGTTCTGAGCATGGATCGGAGCGCTGATCGCTAGCGCCGAAAGTGAAACCAATATTGCGAAATGTCCCCGGCGCATAATGCCCTCCTGAAAAAATATCTGTTGAAACTATCCTGATTAATCGACAGCTTCTGTCAAGCGCGATCATCGCTGATCGCAATCAAATCAGCTTTTTGCGCAGCGCCATGGCTGTGGCGATCGGAATGTCATTGATCTTGAGGGGCGCCATTGCTGATCCACCAGCGATACCCACGGTGACGGTTGCAAGATCCAAGGGATGGTCCAGCGGCGACTGGCCGACATCGACAGTTTGTATTTTCCGGATGGGTAATATTGTGAGCTTGCGACGCCACCAGCCCGCATGCACGAACAATTGCTCTGCGGTAAGCGCATATTTGTGATGGCGCCAATTCAGGACCATCGCGGCAATGATCGGAATCGCGAGCAATATAAGGGCATAAAAGGCGGGTTGGACGAAGAGGCCAAGACCAACGCTGACGCCGCCCAATATTACCGAGATAATGATGGCATCACGCCACCAAAGCGCCGGATCAACTCTATGGAATTCCAGACCGAGGGGGACGTTGGTAATATCTGTTTCGTCTAATATGGGATCGACTTCTTCCATCTGCGCGCACGGTGCGGCGCTATGGTCGCTCTCCCCGCTGCCATCGCTGGCGAGGGATTGGAATTTCAGGTGATACCAACCAAAGCGTTGGCGGATCGGGCCGGTTCTGAGGATCGCGGCCTGTACCCGGTGGATTGGCATGACCATGTCGGTCAACGTAAACAGGCCGCGCCGCCGCCGGAAACCAGGCTGACCTCTATCGACGCGGTCCAGACGAAAGCCATATTCCCGAATGAAGGTGCGGATGATGCCGCTGCCCATTCCGATTGCAATCAGAGAGACTAGCGCCCCGATCGCTCCGGCAATTTGCGCCGAAAAACTGAGGCCGTTGACCATATCCTGCTCGGACAATTGTTCCGCCCAATACCAAGGGTTGAAAAACTCATCGGGTAACAGGAAATCAAGGTTTTGAGCAATTGCGCCCAGAACAGCGAGCAATATGAAGGAGAAATTGAACAGGCCAGCTATGAATATCCGCCGGTTGTCCATGGCAAAAAGTGGCGGGCGCTCCTCTATATCCTCGGCTGATGTTGGGCCGTCGGCAACATCTGCAGCAATCGCAGCAACACCAGATTTATAGTCGCGCACTGTGTCCCGCAGCGCCTCCGCATCCGCCAGCGCGAGCGCATCGAGCTTGCCATCTTCGCCCGCCGACGCGCCTGTTTCGAGTTTTACCGTAGCGAGGCCCAATATCCGGCTGACCAGTTTTTGCTCCAGACTAACATCCTGTATCCGGTCAAACGGGATCGAGCGATTGTTCCTGCTGAGCAGGCCGCTTTTGATGCGGATTTCTTTGGGTCCGATATGATAGGTAAAGCGCGACCAGATCAGTGTCGTAATACCAACGATAAAGACCAACAGTGCCAAGGCCGCCAGTCCAGCATAGACGATATTCTGATCGAAAACGCTGAAATAGAGCACACCCATAAAGATCAGATTCTGGCCGATAGCCGCAACCGATTTCAGGAGGATGCTGAGTGGATGCAGCCGACGAAATGATTTGCCATCATTTGCTTCCGGCACTTCTGGTTCTGTTGAAATCACGGGGGCTTCGTTCATATCATGTCTTGACGGATATGGCCCTTGATCGTGTCGCGCATCGCCTCAGCATCCGGGGTGCTGAGGCCGGGCAAAGCGACGATACTATTATGTGTCCCCGCCGTGTGCACAATCAGCGTCGATAAGCCGAACATGCGCTGAAACGGACCTTGCGCAACATCAATATGCTGGATGCGGTTGAACGGAACAATAGTGTCGGTCCGCCACATAAATCCGCGCAATACGCGCAGTTGCTCGCCCTGCCCATCTGGACCAATATCATAGCCCCAACGACGATAGATGCGGTTTGGCAGCATGACGAAAAGGAAAAGTCCGAAGGCAGAGACAGGCCCGATAATCGATCCAGCAGCTAATGGCAGTTCATTGCGGATCCCAAATTCGACGGCGACCGACGCGATGATCAAAATGGCGGTGAAGATTCCGACATTCAGACGGATAAGTGATTTTTGAGGCGGATGGAGAGGTGTCAGGCCTTGGTTATAGGCCCGCGCCTTGTCTTGCTCCATTTCTGCAAGCGGATCGATGGTGATATCGTTCATCACTTCACTATGCCCAAGCTGTGTTATTTAGGCAAGACAGATAGAGTTTGAGTGCCGTGCGACCGTGCAATCTCTAACGCGCCAACGCCGTTTCCGCTTCGTCTGTCAGCGTCTTGATAATATCGACCACACTTTCTTCAGTCTTGACCATGCCGACTGATTGCCCGGCCATGACAGAGCCATTTTCGACATCACCATCAATCACTGCTTTGCGCAATGCGCCGGCCCAGAAATGTTCGATCTGCAGCTGCGCTTCGCCCATTTCTATTTCACCGGCATCAAGAAGTTTCGCGACTTCAATCTGCTTGCGGGTGAACTCTTCGGTACCTTTGTTTTTCAACGCGCGCACGGGAATGACGGGCAAACGCGGATCGACCTGCACGCTTGTAATCGCATCACGGGCATTGCCGCGGATAAAGGCTTTCTTGAAATCAGGATGGGCAATCGATTCATGCGCACAAACAAAGCGCGTACCCAGCTGAACCCCGCTCGCTCCCATTTCCAGATAGCTTGCAATCGCTTCGCCGCGCGCAATACCGCCAGCCACAAATACCGGCAATTGATCGGCAATTTCCGGCAATATTTCTTGCGCCAACACAGAAGTAGAAACCGGCCCGATATGACCGCCGGCTTCCATGCCTTCAATGACAATGGCATCAACGCCGGAGCGAATGAATTTCTTGGCCAGTGCCATGGCGGGAGCAAAACAAATAACTTTCGCACCGATTTCCTTGATGGCTTCCAGGCTGCCTTTAGGCGGCAGACCGCCGGCCAGTACAACATGGCTGACGTCATGATTGCCGCAGACTTCGATCAGCTTCATCAGGTCGGGGTGCATGGTGATCAGGTTAACGCCAAAAGGTTTGGTCGCCAGTTTCTTGGTTTCCGCAATTTCGGTATCGAGCAATTCCGGCGTCATCGCACCACAAGCTATCACGCCAAAGCCGCCCGCGTTGGAAATAGCACTGACCAGATTGCGTTCCGAGACCCAGCTCATGGCGCCGCACATGATAGCGGTCTCGCTGCCAAGCAGATCGGTGCCGCGTTGCATCAACGCGGAGAGTTTAGATTGAGTCATATGTTAAGCTGCATCCTCTGCATCCAGGCCATAAGCGGTATGAAGCACCCGCAGCGCCAATTCGGTATAATCTTCCTCGATCAATACGCTGACCTTAATCTCTGACGTCGTAATTGCCTGAATATTGACGCCGCGATCGGCTAGCGATTTGAACATGGTCGAAGCCACACCGGCATGGCTTTTCATACCCACTCCGACAACCGAAATTTTCGCTACATTCGTGTCCGATATCAGGCGGTTATAGCCAATATCTGGCTGCGCCTTCTCCAGTACCTGCATGGTTCGATCGAGATCGCTGGTCGGCGCTGTAAAGGTCACATCGGTTTCGCCTTTTTCGCGGCCGACGTTCTGAATGATCATATCGACATTGATCGCTGCTTCGGCGAGCGGTTCAAAGATATTGGCCACGGCACCGGGTTTATCGGGTACGCGGGTCAGGGTGATCTTGGACTCATTCTTATCATGGGCAATGCCGGTGATTAGCTGACGTTCCATATCCTCTTTCTCCATTTCGCTTTCGCTGACGATCATTGTTCCGGGCAGATCATCGGCGGTATAATTAACGCCTTCCTCGGTGAACGATGAGAGCACCTGAATTTTCACATTTTCTTTCATCGCCAGACCAACCGAGCGCGTCTGCAGCACTTTCGCGCCAACGCTGGCCAGCTCGAGCATTTCTTCAAAGGTCACGGTTTTCAGCTTGCGCGCCTTTGTCACAATGCGCGGATCCGTGGTATAAACGCCATCGACATCGGTATAAATATCACAGCGATCAGCTTTGACCGCAGCGGCAATGGCGACCGCGCTGGTATCGGATCCGCCGCGGCCTAATGTAGTGATCCGGCCATCCTGACTAATGCCTTGAAAGCCGGGAATAATTGCAATTTCACCACTTTGCATGGACGCCGTGAGGTCATCGGCATCAATCGCCTCAATGCGGGCCTTGCTATGTGCCTCGATGGTGCGGATCGGCATTTGCCAACCAAGCCAGCTGCGCGCTTTGGCGCCGAGGGATTGCAAGGCGATCGCGAGCAGGCCTGATGTCACTTGTTCGCCGCTAGCGACGACCACGTCATATTCTGCCGCATCATAAAGCGAACTGGCTTCGCGGCAGAAATTGACCAGGCGGTCGGTATCACCAGCCATGGCCGAGACGACAACCGCGACTTCATGTCCGGCATCGGCCTGTTGCTTGACGATCTGCGCTACCCGGCGGATTCGTTCGATCCCTGCCATCGACGTGCCGCCAAATTTCATCACTATCCGTGCCATGATGCGTGTTTATCTGTCTTTCTGTTGAAAAAGGGTCTGAACGAGACGCTCGGGCTGTGATAAAGAGGCGTTATGACAAACGCAAGCACGAGAACGACCTCCGGTTCCGACCAAGTTTCAGGCGCAACCAAAGGCACGATAAACCCCGAAGAAGCGGCGCATTTTGGCGCTTTGGCGGCCGATTGGTGGGACCCGAAAGGTTCCTCTGCCATGCTCCACCGGCTCAATCCGGTGCGGCTGGGCTATATAAGGGATGTACTCAACCAGCATTTTGACCTGGATGCCGCCAATTTACGGCCACTGGCTGGCAAGCGCGCGCTGGATGTCGGTTGCGGTGCCGGGTTGGTTTGCGAACCTTTGGCCCGTATGGGTGCGCAGGTAACCGGACTGGACGCTGCGCCGGAAAATATCACTGCAGCCAAGGCCCATGCCGAACCCCAACGGCTTGATATTGATTATCGCAACATTGGGATTGAGGCGTTTGGAGAAAGCGGTTTCGACTTGGTTACGTCACTCGAAGTTATCGAACATGTTGATGATCCTGATGGGTTTGTGACCGGATTGGCAAATGCACTAGCGGATGACGGATTGATGGTTCTTTCCACCCCTAATCGGACATCCATGTCGAAATTAATGTTGGTTGACTTGGCTGAAATGACCGGACGCATTCCCAAGGGGACGCATCACCATGAGCAGTTTTTCACGCCTGAGGAGCTGGAAGAGCTTCTCGGGGCAGCGGGGTTGAAGGTGATCGACACGACCGGCATATCCTATAGCCCGTCGCACGGTTTCTCGCTTTCCGACAATCTGGCACTCAACTATCTGATGACGGTGGTGCGGGGATGAGTTTCAGGATCCGTCCATTTGCCGCTGACGATAAAGACGCTTGTTTGGCGTTGTTCGATAGCAATGTTCCGCGCTATTTCGATAGCAGCGAACGGCCGGACTTTGCCGACTTTTGGACCAACCGGACGGAGATTATTTCGTCATTGATCAGAAATCGAAAACCTGCGGCTGTGGTGGTTTTGCAAAGACGGATCGCGGGCAGGCGCGGTTTACCTGGGGCATGGTTGATAGAGCGCGCCATGGTTCCGGACTTGGCCGAATGTTGGCTGAATACCGACTAGACGCGATTGAATCTTCAGGCGCGTTTCAGGAAGCAGAGCTTTTTACGACCCCGCAAATTGCGACTTTTTTCGCGAAATTCGGGTTCGAGGCTGTGGCTATTGAAAAAGACGGTTTTGCGCCTGGTATGGACAAGGTGCAGATGACTAAACATTTGACGATTGCTTGAGTTAAAAACGCTGATTATTTCTAGCGATTATCAGAAATCGACTTTTTCATAATGAGCGGGAGGTGTGATCACTTCCATGCGTTCAGACAACAAGGGCCGGAACGAGGGCCGTGATTTGAACATCGCATACCAGGCCTTGGTCTGCTCATGGCCCGTCCAGTCAATCCCGCCGAGATAATCCGCGACGGAAATTTGTGCCGCAGCGGTCAGGTCGGCAAGGCTCATTGTCGCACCGGCGAGCCAGCTACGGTGATCGATCAAATAGTCAATATAATCGAGATGCACATTGGCCCGCCGCATCGCTTCGCGCAGCATTTTGGCATCGGGTGGCGCACGATGGACGATACGTTTTTGCATGCGTTCATACAGCATCGGCGCCGTGACATCGCCGTAAAATTGTTCGTCAAACCAAGCCGTCAGCCTGCGAATTTC
Organism: uncultured Sphingomonadaceae bacterium; assembly: GCA_947501695.1. GTDB lineage: Bacteria > Pseudomonadota > Alphaproteobacteria > Sphingomonadales > Sphingomonadaceae > Parasphingorhabdus. The sequence goes on along the minus strand of CANMWO010000003.1, from coordinate 328,097 downwards.
AGCGCGGTTGGTTGCGGTGCCGTTGATCATCGGAGTCTTTTCGACAGTCTCTTCGATATATTCGCAAATCGCATTGCTATCGACAAGGAGCGTCCCACGTTCGGCGTGACGCATGACCGGCGTGCGTCCCGCCGGGTTCATATCCAGAAATTCGTCCCGCTGCAGCCATGGCGATTCGCGGACCAGCTCATAGCCGACCGACTTTTCGCCCATAAGCAGGCGGACTTTGCGCGAAAACGGACAAAGAGGAAATTGGAATAATTGCCACATAACAATGCTGTTAATCGGGAATGCGTTGCGGGGGAAGGGGCTTGATGCCAGAAACCGAGAATAGACGGTCAGGCTTCAAACAAGGTGCGAACGGCGAGGCCTATTCCAGCTCACCCATTCGGCGCTTCATCTTCTCACCCATGGCTTTGAGCTGCGGCAGCATCGCGCCAAATTCACTCGCCATGATACCCATCATCGCGGTGCCTTTGCGCATCTTGTCTTCCATATCCGCGTTGAAATTGGGATTATCGCGTGCGGCCAGATCGCCCAAAGTCGCGTCGGGGTCGATGCGGGAAAATGTGTCTCCGTCATCCATATCCTCCGGCACAGCTTTCTCCACCGCGGCCGCAAATTGACCGATGGGCAGGTCCATCATCGCGGTCATAAATCCTGACATCATGGCTACCATGCCGTCTTGAAAAGCGGGGTCATTGAGTTTCTCAATCATCTCGGATTCCGGCGCCCGGTCTTGCGCAGAAGCTGGTGCGGCAAGGCTCAATGATACCGCCAAAAGGGGAAGAGCAAGAAAATGTCGCCCAGAAAAATGTAGCATGTAGAGCCTCCTAGATGATTGTCGTTAGACTCCGTCTAGCAGGCTGCGTCTGAGCCAAAGCTGAACCCGCCGAGATTCTGACAGTAAGGGCTGTAAACAGTTGTAAACCGTCTAACTACGAGGCAATTCAGCCCGGTTTATAGATTGCCAACCGGTTGCCGGAAGGATCAAGACATTCAAATCGCTGCCCACCGGGATAAGCAAAAATCTCTTTGTCGATTTCGCCGCCTGCTGATTTCACCTGCGCAAGAGCCGCCTCCAGATCATCGGTTTCAAATGTCGGCATAGGCGCAGGCGGTTCCGCCCCAGCGGCGATACCGATCTGTACCGGACCGCCTTCGACCGCGGCATAGTCTGGTCCATAGTCGGTAAAGGCAAAGCCAAAGGCTTTTTCATAAAAGGCCTTGCTGGCGGGAAGGTCGGTAGCTTTCATCTCGAGATAATTGGGGGTGATTTTTGGCACGGCTTTTACTCCTGTGAAAAGAGGCGCAGATTTGGGTGTGCAAGAGGCAAGGCCGGTAAGCCCAAGCAGGCCCATCCATGCAACCACGTCCCGCCGATCTGTCATTTATTGAGTATAGCAGAGAGCGCAAGACATTGTTCAAGTTTCATCGAAGCAAGCTTTGGGACCAATCCGAAAGTAACTCTCGCTACTGTCATTCGTATATTTGAGTATTTCGACTTTGTCACCGATCGAGCAGTCGAGAATTAACTTACTTGGCCCGCCCAGTTGCACAAAACTGCCATCTTCCAACTTAACTTGCAACAAAGTGAGATAAGTCGGGTCATCCATTACGGACGGCTGCCAAATTTTCACCAAGTTACCGAAGACAAATTCAGGCGGGTTTTTAGCCGCCGCCCAGAAGCCGGTAGCATGGATATAATATAGTCCAGCAAACAGCACTGCAAAAATTACCGCGAGAACTATTAGGCCACTCTCGCGTCTAATTTTCCAAAACCAATAAGCGCGCTGTGCCTTGCTGTTCACATTCCTATTCCGCCGCCTCGATCGCCTCGCCATCCGACAAGGGATGATCCAACCGGTTCACCATTTCTTTCGGGCAAACTTGCCAGAAGCGGGTCCGCCAGCGGTCCCAGTCGCGCAAGATCGTTTCTGACCAGTTGCTGTCGGTTGTGCGGTGATGTGCTTCGATTAGCGATTTGAGATGCTCTTCCCAATAGTCGCTGTCCAGTCGTTGCCAGACGAGGCTTTCGGGATTGGCATGTTTCTCAAAATTGCGATCCAGATCAAGGATGAAGGCCATGCCGCCGGTCATGCCCGCGCCAAAATTATTGCCGACCGCGCCGAGGATGACCGCATTGCCGCCCGTCATATATTCACAGCCATTAGCGCCGCAGCCTTCTACGACGACGTCCGCCCCTGAGTTACGGACCGCAAACCGTTCGCCCGCCTGACCGGCTGCGAACAACTGGCCTGCCGTCGCGCCATAGAGTACGGTATTGCCGATAATTGTATTGGCCTTGCTGTCGAGCGGAGAGCTGACCATTGGACGCACGACAATTTTGCCGCCGGACAGGCCCTTGCCGACATAGTCATTGGCATCGCCAAAGACCTCCAGCGTGATCCCCTGACAGAGGAAGGCACCAAGCGATTGCCCCGCACTGCCGCGCAGGCGCACATGGACATGATCTTCGTTGAGCGTGCTCATACCATATTTGGCCGTGACCTCTGCCGAGAAACGGGTGCCAACAGCACGGTGTGTATTGCGCACCGTATAAGTGAGCTGCATTTTTTCGCGCCGTTCGAACACCGGTTTTGCGTCCGCAATCATCTGTGCGTCCAAACTGTCAGGCACTTCATTGCGGTGCGTTGGCAGGTTGAACGTGCGCTCGGTATCGGGGGCGTCGACCTTGGCGAGGATCGGGTTGAGGTCGAGATCATCAAGATGCTCGGCCCCGCGACTAACCTGCCGCAACAATTCCGTGCGCCCGATAACTTCTTCGAGCGTCCGATAGCCGAGACGCGCGAGAATCTCGCGCACTTCTTCGGCCATATAGGTCATCAAGTTGATGACTTTTTCCGGCGTGCCAGTAAACTTTTCGCGTAGTTTTTCGTCCTGCACACAAACGCCAACCGGACAGGTGTTGCTGTGGCATTGCCGGACCATGATACAGCCCATGGCGACAAGACTAAGCGTGCCGAGACCAAATTCTTCCGCGCCCAATATGGCCGCGATCACAATATCTCGGCCTGTTTTCAAGCCGCCATCGGTACGCAGTTTCACACGGTGGCGCAGGCCATTGAGGGTCAGCACCTGATTGGCTTCAGTCAGGCCCATTTCCCATGGCGTACCGGCGAATTTAATCGACGTCTGCGGCGATGCACCGGTCCCGCCGGTATTACCGGAAATCAAGATGACATCGGCATGGGCCTTGGCGACGCCAGCGGCGATGGTGCCGATACCAGCGGCAGACACTAGTTTCACACAGACGCGTGCTTTTGGATTGATCTGTTTGAGGTCGTAAATCAGCTGTGCCAGATCTTCGATCGAGTAGATATCGTGATGCGGCGGCGGTGAAATGAGCGTTACGCCTGGCGTTGAGTGACGCAGTTTGGCGATAAACTCGGTAACTTTAAAGCCTGGCAATTGACCACCTTCACCGGGTTTGGCGCCCTGAGCCACTTTGATCTCAACTTCTTCACAAGCACCGAGATATTCCGCGGTCACGCCAAAGCGGCCAGAGGCCACCTGTTTGATCGGGCTGGACGCATTGTCGCCGTTTTCAAACGGCGTGTAGCGGCGTTTTTCTTCCCCGCCTTCGCCGGACACGGATTTTGCGCCAATGCGGTTCATCGCTATGGCGAGTGTTTCGTGGGCTTCGGGGCTCAGCGCGCCCAAGGACATGCCGGGCGTGTTAAAGCGTTTCCGGACTTCGGTAATCGCTTCCACTTCGTCGATCGGAATCGGTTCCGGCGCGTAGTTAAACTCCATCAGGTCACGCAGATAAACTGGCTCCAGCTCGCGCACGCCTTGCGAAAATTGCAGGTAGGATGAATAGCTGTCTTGTGCGACTGCATTTTGCAACAAGTGCATCAGATGGGCGCTGTAAGCATGAGCCTCTCCACCATCGCGCTGCTTATAGAAACCGCCGACCGGCAAGCGCACGACAGCCGCCTCAAAGGCCGCTTCATGCTTATCCTGCGCATTGATGAACAGGGAGGCATAGCCTTCGCCGGAAATCTTGGTCGGCATACCGGGGAACAGGTCGTTGCATAAAGCGCGGGATAGACCCACGGCTTCGAAATTATAGCCGCCGCGATAGCTGGATATGACGGCAATGCCCATTTTGGACATGATTTTCAGCAGGCCTTCATCAACTGCCTTTTTGTGGCGCGCGATACATTCGTCCAGCGTCAGGCCATCGAACAGCCCGCGTTTGTGGCGGTCTTCAATCGCGGCCTCGGAGAGATAGGCGTTCACGGTGGTCGCGCCAACGCCGATGAGCACCGCATAGCAATGGGTATCGAGGCATTCCGCCGCCCGGACGTTGACCGAGGCATAAGCACGCAAGCCTTTGCGCACCAAATGGGTGTGCACGGCGGCGGTCGCGATGATCATGCTGATCGCCATATGATCTTCGTCGATATTTTCGTCGGTCAGGAAGACTTCGGTCTTGCCTTGCCGCACGGCTTGCTCGGCCTCATCGCGGATCCGGGCAATGGCATCGCGCAATTCAATTGCGCCGCCGGTGTTGGACATGGTGCAGTCGATCTCGGCAACCGCATCGCCAAAGCTAGCCTTTAGTCGTTCCCAGGCACCGCAACTGAGCACCGGGCTATCGAGTACCAGGACATTTTCGTTCTGGCTGTCCTTTTCCAAGATATTCGCGAGATTGGAAAAGCGCGTACGCAGGCTCATGACGTGGCGTTCGCGTAGGCTGTCAATCGGCGGGTTTGTGACCTGCGAGAAATTCTGGCGGAAAAAATGGCTGATCTGGCGAGGCTTCAGGCTGATGACAGCAAGCGGCGTATCATCACCCATTGAGCCTATCGCTTCTTTGGCATCCTCGACCATCGGCGCGAGGATCACTTCCATATCTTCAAGCGTATGACCAGCAGCGGTTTGGCGGCGGATCAGTTCTTCTTTGGAAAATTTCATATCTGCATTGGAGGGAGTTGGTGGCAGATCATCCATGGTCTGAAAACCTTTGACCCGCTCTGCATAGGGTTCTTCGGATGCGATCTTATCTTTGATTTCGTTGTCGGTAAAAACAGCACCTTCCTGCAAATCAACCGCGATCATCTGGCCGGGGCCAAGCCGGCCTTTCTCGATAATTTGGCTTTCGGGCACGACTACCATACCGGTTTCCGATCCGATGATCAGCAGATTGTCAGAGGTTTTGCTGTAGCGCAGCGGGCGCAGTGCATTACGATCCACGCCAGCCACGGCCCAGCGGCCGTCGGTCATCGCTAGAGCAGCAGGGCCATCCCAAGGCTCCATTACGCTGGCCATATATTCATACATGGCTTTGTGGGCTGGATCCATATCGGCTTCATTCTGCCAGGCTTCTGGGACCAGCATCAGCTTTGCTGTCGGTGCGTCACGGCCAGAGCGGCAGATAGTTTCAAACACGGCATCCAGCGCGGCAGTGTCCGAAGCGCCAGCTGGAATGACCGGTTTGATATCTTCGGAATGATCACCAAAGGCGAGGCTAGCCATCTTGATCTCGTGGCTCTTCATCCAGTTTTTGTTGCCGCGGATCGTATTGACCTCACCATTATGCGCAAGCGTTCGAAACGGTTGGGCCAGCCACCATTGCGGGAAAGTATTGGTCGAATAGCGTTGGTGGAAAATCGCGACGCGGCTTTCAAACCGCTCATCTGTCAAATCCGGATAAAATACCGAAAGCGATTCCGCGAGGAACAGGCCTTTATAAATGATCGAACGGCAGGACAGGCTGCAGATATAAAAATCTTGAATTTGCGCGGCGATAACCTTTTTCTCAATCCGCCGGCGGATGAGATAGAGGTTCTTTTCAAACTCCGCGATGCTCTGACGATCCGGAAGCGGCCCGGAGATCATGATTTGTTCAATTTCCGGCCGAGTATTTTGCGCCTTCACGCCGATGACCGAAACGTTAACTGGAACTTGACGCCAGCCATAGATTTTATAACCGGACTCGATAATTTCCGCTTCGACGATCGTTCGACATGTTTCCTGTGCGCTCAAATCCGTGCGCGGCAAAAAGATCATGCCCACGGCGAGCCGGTTGGGCAGGACTTTATGACCGCTATCGGCAATCGCATCATCAAAGAAGCGCGCGGGCAGGTCGACATGTAGGCCGGCACCGTCGCCGGTCATCCCGTCCGCATCCACCGCGCCGCGATGCCAAACCGCTTTCAACGCATCAATGGCCGATGACACCACGCGCCGCGACGGTTTGCCATCGGTCGCCGCAACCAATCCGACACCGCAGGCATCGGATTCAAATTCGGGCCGATACATGCCGGTTGCGGCAAGGCGTTTATGTTCGGGCGTGGGATAGTAAGTCATCATTTTTTCAATTCAGTTTTTGGAAACGGTATCTGTGGGCACTGCTGCCTATTTGTCGTTCGCCATTGTCGCTTTGGCATTGGATTGCGCTTTTTCGAGAGCCTCATAATATTTCTCGAACGCAGTATCGGAATCGGTACTCAGCTTGTTGACCAGCTCGCGATCTTCGGTTGACCAGTTGTTGGGGTCTTCCCAATCTGTCGCATCACCTGAATTCTCTGCATTCTCCACAACCTCTTCGACCGAGCCAAATGCATCGCCCGCCCCAGGCATTTTTACGGGTGGCAGGTGCGCCGTGGCTTCTTCCACCTTTTTCATGATTTCGGGCATGGCCTGCATCATTTCCGGGATCATGCTCATCATCGATTGCATCATTTCAGGATCGACAAAGACCATCATATAATCCCGCGCAAAGGCGCTTCCGGTGTCGGTTGCGAAAAAGCTGTTCATTTCCATCAACTGGCCAACCGTGAATTTGCGAGCGTAGATCTTGGTCAGCGCCTCGCGCACGGCAGGCTCCATGGTGACCATCAGATCAACCATTTCATTCATCATCACCTTAGTCGAAATTTTCATGCGCTCTTCAAAATGCGGGTCGGCTTCGCGTGATATATCGCCCAGCGTTTTTTCGCCTTCACCCTCAGGGATATCGTCTCTTGATATCCCGCCAGCGCCAGCGAGATCGCCCATGCTCATGCCGCTCATGCCAGTCAGCATCGAATCCATCATTTGGTCCATCGTGCCCCGCATCATCCGTTCATAGGTCCCCAACGGAAACAGATAATCGACAGTGCTCTTCGCGGCTTCCAGACGTGCGGGAGCGAGGGGCGTTGCTTCGGTTTCGGCACTTTCACCAGATGTGCTGCCGGCATCTTGTGCTGCCGCAGGAGCGCTCAATGCCAAAGCTATTGAACTTACAGTAATCGCAAAGAAATTTTTCATTTTTAACTCCGGAATGGGGCCGCAATAGGGGGCCAAATAAGGGTGTTCAGGCGGCTTGTTTTGCCACCTTTGCTTTTTCGCGCAAAAATTTGTGCATATGCTCGGTCACATCGCGACCGTCACGGATGCCCCATACCACAAGGCTAGCGCCGCGGACAATATCACCGGCGGCAAAAACTCCTTCGAGATTGGTCATCATCGACTTGTGGTCAACGCGCAATGTGCCCCAGCGCGTCACGCTGAGATCAGGGGAATCGAACAGGTTAGGAAGCTCTTCGGCATCAAATCCCAGAGCCTTGATTACCAGATCGGCCTCCAGCGTAAACTCGCTGTCGGGTTGTATTTCAGGCGCGCGGCGACCACTGGAATCAGGTGAGCCAAGCCGCATTTTTGTTGCCTTGACTGCCGTGACATGCTCCGTGCCTTCGACCGCTTTGGGGGCGGAGAGCCAAACAAACTCGACGCCTTCTTCCTCGGCATTTTTCACTTCATTCTGAGAGCCCGGCATATTCGTGCGGTCGCGGCGATAGAGGCATTTGACCGATTTTGCACCCTGACGGATCGAGGTCCGGACGCAATCCATCGCGGTATCGCCACCGCCGATCACGACGACATTCTTGCCCTTGGCATTGAAACGTCCATTGTCGAAATTCGGGACGTCATCGCCAAAGCTTTTGCGGTTGGAAGCTGTGAGAAAGTCCAGCGCCTCTTCGACGCCTGGTGCGCCAACGCCAGGCATTTTAATTTCACGTGCTTTGTAGACACCGGTCGCGATTAGGATAGCGTCATGTTTAGTGCGCAGCTCTTCGAGTGTCGCATCCTTACCGACTTCAAAACTCTCGTGAAAATGGATTCCGCCATCCTTGAGCCGTTGGATCCGCCGCATGACAACGTCTTTTTCCAGCTTGAATCCGGGAATGCCGTAGGTCAGTAATCCGCCAGCACGGTCATAGCGATCATATATATGCACATCATAACCAGCAACCCGCAGATATTCTCCAGCTGTTAGGCCAGCAGGACCAGCGCCGATAATGCCCACTGATTGTCCACGCGGACTACCCGCAACAAGCGGTTCGACCCAACCTTCTTCCCAAGCAGTGTCGGTAATATATTTCTCCACTGCACCGATGGTCACAGCGCCATGGCCCGAAAATTCGATCACGCAATTGCCTTCGCACAAGCGGTCCTGCGGACAGATACGCCCGCAAATTTCGGGCATTGTCGACGTCAGGTTCGACATTTCATAAGCTTCACGGACTCGGCCCTCTGCCGTCAGGCGCAGCCAGTCGGGAATATGATTGTGTAATGGGCAATGGGTCGAACAATAGGGTACGCCGCATTGCGAACAACGTGCGGCCTGCTCAGCCGCCTTTTCGGGTGCATAACGATCAGCAATTTCTTGAAAATCCTCAGCGCGTAACGTTGGTTCGCGCTTTTCCGGATAGGTTTGTCCGGTATCGACAAATTTCAACATATCTAATTTTTTCGTGCCTTTTGGCATGCAGACCGCTCGTTTCTAGTGTTTCTAAGTGGGGTGAACCTGTCCTCCGGACGGGCGCTAGGCTTGCGATAGGCGAAATGCCTGTCTGAGTCACGAGAAAATGCCAACATAGGACAGTATTACTTACTATAATATCGAAGCTAGCGAGTTTTCCTATATTGTTTTCAGGCTATCCTTCGATAACAGTATCGTATCGGACCTAAATTTGCCAACGACAAAACGGGATGGCGCTTATATAGATACGTCTCTTTCAGTTGCACCGGGTTCAATAATGACATTTATTCAAATGCTACTCCTCGCCGTTGTGCAAGGCGTTACCGAATTTTTGCCAATTTCCTCTTCCGGTCACCTCATATTGCTCCCTGTTTTTACCGGCTATGCCGATCAGGGTCCGATGATCGACATTGCGGTCCATGTCGGATCATTGCTCGCCATCATCACCTATTTTTTCAAGGACGTAGTTTCTTTGGGCAAGGGCGGCTTTGCGACGATCGGTATTGGTAAGGCGGATGCCGAACGTCGCTTACTCTGGTGGATCATCATCGGCACGATCCCGGCTGTAATCGTTGGCTTGTTCCTGAAAACCGGCGGCTATTTGGAAGGATTTCGCAGCACTACATTGGTGGGCATCAACCTTATCATCTATGGCGTGCTTCTGGGCATCGCTGATCGAGTGGGACAGCAGGTCAAATCTTTTGAGGATATGACATTGAAAGACGGCCTGATCGTCGGTCTGGCTCAGGCGCTTGCGCTAATCCCCGGCACCAGCCGCTCAGGCGTCACGATGACAGCCGCACGGTTCCTTGGGTATAGCCGTGTAGAATCGGCGCGTTTCTCTTTCCTGTTGTCGATCCCGGCCGTCGCTGGCGCGGGCATCCTCATCGTCCCCGATCTTATGGATGCTAGCAGCGATCTGCTTAAAGAGGCTTTGATAACCGGCGCGCTGACCTTTATCGCAGCTTTCGCAACCATGACGTTCCTGATGCAGTTTTTGCGCAAGGCATCGATGATGGTTTTTGTCGTTTACCGCGTCGCGATGGGTGCCGCGCTACTGATCTTCTTTTAACGAGGGATAATATTATCCAACCTTGGCGCGTGCACCAAAGCGACCTTGTGTGATATATTTTTCCATCCACCCGCGCGTAACACTGGCTAGCGGTGTCGGTTTAATGCCAAATGTTTCCAGTCCGGCCTGACCGGCTGCCACGACATTGTCTTTCTGCAACATCTTATATTGGTCCGATGTAATTGGCGCACCGGGCAAAAAGCCGGTACAAGTGGCCATTAATTTTGCTGCAAAATCGGGAATTTCAAAAAAGCCGCGATCACGCTTTGTGATTTTGGCAATCCGGCGGTTTAGGTCGCCCATTGAGATGACCTCTGGCCCGCCCAGTTCAAAAGTTTGTCCGGCATATTGCTCCGGATTTTCCAGTGCAGTTGCAACGGTTTGCGCTACATCACCGACAAAGATTGGTTGGAATTTGGTCGCGCCCCCGATTACCGGCACGATCGGCATCATGGTTATCATAGAAGCAAAGCGGTTTATAAACTGGTCTTCACGTCCAAACACAATCGAGGGTCGCAGGATGATAGCGCTAGGAAATGCGCCCAGCACCGCTTCTTCAGCTTCGCCCTTGCTGCGCCCATAGTGTGATGGCGATCCGGTATCTGCACCGATGGCAGACATTTGCACAAGTGCACTGCATCCGGCTTCCGCTGCTGCCTCGGCGACATTTCGGGCACCTGAGACATGTACGCTATCAAAGTCGCCATTCAATATACCAACCAAGTTGATAACCGCGTCACAGCCATGAACCGCCCGCGCCACCCCGTCTTTCTTGGTCACGTCGGCGCTGGCAAACTGGGTTTGGCCTAGATTACCAAGCGGCTTGATATGCATTGCGTTTTTAGGATTACGCTCCGCAATCCGCACCCGAGCACCGCGCGACAAAAGTTGCTGCGATATATAGCGGCCCAAGAAACCGCCGCCGCCAAAAATGCAAACCAACTGTCCGTCGAGCGCCATAGTCCAATGTCCGTTTCTTATAAGCCGTTATGGGATAATCAATCCGCGCGCTTTTGCATGACCGACATGCCTCGCGCAATATCCGAATCCACTTTTGTTGTTCTTCGGGTGATAGCATGTTTCCGGTAACAGCGCGTTTTTGGATATCAGGCCGCCGATAATTTCAAATCTATCATCGATAATATACGCTTGTCCTTCGCGGCGGTAAGGTAGTTAGTCTGGGTTGTCCGAAAGATGTATCATCCGGTCTTTTTACTTAAAAGATACGCCTTTCTGACGCTTAAAGGGATATCATTATTAAATATATAACAATTATTATTTGACGTATAATATTCTGAATAATTCAATCTATTATAATTATTTTGAATAAGCATAATTGCCCCTATGGCCGTATTGACTCGGTCGCCAATACCAGAATTTACAAAAGTCCCGAAACTCTGGGAATTTTGGGGTTGCAGAGCCTTGTGCATGTCTGGTAACCATTTTTCCTAACAAATCGGTCTAGGGCATTAGCTATTTGTTTTGATTCAATCTGTTACGCCAAAATAGAATTTTATCAATAAAGCGCCCAATCGGGAGAGTTAGATGACGAAGCATATCAGGATTCCGCAATCTCATCTGATTGCGCTTGAGCCGCGAATGATGTTTGATGGCGCTGCCGTTGTTACTGCAGCAGCAACTTTGACATCAGCGGATGCTTTGGAAGCCGGCCAGTCCTCCTCGAATTTTTTTGCCGCCGATAATAATGGCCTGACCGGCGATACTGTACCAAATATCGGTCTTGTACCGCCGATTACAGCAGATCAGAATATAGTCAATAACCGCGCTGATCTGCCGTCCGTAGATAGCTCCGCGGAGGAAGTTGAAGGCGCGTTTTCGAGCGGTCTAATATCTGATTTTAGTAGCAGTAGCGTCGCTGAAACATCATCGATGGGCGATGTTGACGGGGACTTCATATCCGATGACGTGGACGCATATTCGATTGCCGCTGCCGGACCTGAATCGTCACTGTCGATAGCAGAATCCGTACTTACCGTTCCTGTAAATAACGACCCGATCCTCATACCGGTTGCCCCCGCCGATGCGGTCGCAAATATTTCCGAAAATATTACTGTAAAAGAGCAGATTATTCTGGAGGACGCTGTTGCTGGTGGATCAAATGGCAACGCATTAAATTCTGATATCGCAGCGGATAGCGGCGCAGCCGGAGATAACATTGCGTATCAAGATGCCTTGCAGCCGGAAGTTATTTCCTATGACATTAGGGAGTCCGACGTCCGGCCTGGCGATTTCCGGGATTATTTCATTATAGATGACAATGATTCCCGTTCTGCGATTGCGCCAGCATGGCGCGACTACCAGCCGGTCTTGACGGATGATGTGCTGGTCCAGCAAGACACTGCGGCATCCGGGCAGGACTATATTTTCATCGACACCAATGTCGAAAATTATCAGGAATTGGCTGACACCTGGGCCGGTAAGGGCATAGTCGTCCTCATTGATGGTAATAGCGACGGGGTTGACCAGATCATGACCGCGCTGGCCGGCGTCAATGATATTGGTGCGATCCATATTGTAAGCCATGGCGATGAGGGCGTGTTCTGGCTTGGCACAACGCAGATTGATAGCGCTTCCGTTTCCGGTGCGCTTGCGTCTTCGCTGGCATCAATAGGTGCAAAGCTGACTGCCAATGGCGATATATTACTATACGGCTGTGATGTTGGCGCGGATGAAGCAGGACAGCAGTTGATGAACGCGCTGGCGGCGGCAACCGGTGCTGATATTGCGGCTTCGATTGACGATACTGGCAGTATATTGCGCGGCGGTGACTGGACGCTGGAAAACCGGCTGGGAAGCGTCGAGGCGGCGTCTCTGGTGGCGCGTGATTGGGACGGCCTGCTTGCATCGACATCTATTTCTGTCCAGTCAGGCAACCCAAACGTAGTCGATGGGGCAGGTAACGCCGTCAACAGCAATACACGCGTTGGGGAAGGTGCAACTGCAACATGGACCAATGTCGGGACGTTTAACGGCCAGCAAATCAGTTTGCGTGCGACGGTAGTTTCTCTCACCGATGGTGATGATATTCGGTTTAGCACGTCCGGCGATGATCCGAGGCTTCTGCTTAGGGAGCGCGGCCCAGAGGGCGTTGCCACCACCGAAATTCGCTGGGATATTTTCTACGCCGGTAGCGGAGCTCCGGTGAATATTGATATTTCTTTTACAGTTGCTGACATTGATGGTGTCGGTGGGCAACCCCGCAGCCGTGAATTTGTAACAGTTAGCACTGATACGCTTTCATCTTTTGAAAATGCCGGCACATCGGATATCGATTTTGATACCAGTATTGCAGGAGAAGTGACTGCATCAGGCACCCAGAATGAAGGTGGTGATGCCACTTCCGCAGCGCGTTTCAATTGGCTGGATACCAACAGCTTCACCATCACCTATAATCTTGATCCCGCATCTGGCTTCACTTCTGCCGGTTTCGGTCATGACGGCGATCTAGATTTTAATCTCGGTTCCGGCGGAACTACCGTTTCGATACCCCGACTGGATTTGGATGCAAATGACGGAACTGCCGGTGGTTCGGCTTATAGCGGCACTTATGTCGAAAATGCCGCCGGAGCCAGCATCGTGGATAGCGATGTCGAGATTACCAATCCAGACGGCACAGTCCAAAATGCCAGCATAACATTAACCAATGCTCAAACCGGCGACCGGCTGCTGGTCAATGGTTCCGCAGCGGCATCGGGCACATTGGCGGGTGGAATCAACTACACACGAACCGATGCCGGGGTCTCCTTGACCGGCGGTGCAAGTGCGGCGGCATACGAAAATGCCCTCAGAGCGATTACCTTTGAAAATACGACCGAGCGTCCGTCTGAAGTCGACCGAAACATTACCGTTAGCTTCGCCAACGCGGCACTAAGCTCTAATGTCGCGGTTTCCACCATCAGTGTCGTTGAAATTAATGATCCGCCAACGGCGGTCAATGATGCGACCCAGACTACTGATGAGGGCACGGTGATTACCGGCATTAATGTGCTCGCCAATGATTTTGACGGCGATGGAGATTCCCTGTCAGTCACGGCGGCAAATGCCAATAATGGCACGGTAACAATCAACGCCAATGGCACATTAAATTACACGCCGAATGGCGGGTTTTCCGGCACCGATACGGTCACGTACACTATCAGCGATGGACGTGGCGGCACATCGACCGCAACTTTTGATGTGACGGTAGCATCGGTAAATGATCCCCCCGTGCCTGTTGGTAGCCTGCCTTCGCAAACCAATGTTGATGCAGCGCAGGGTATTTTTGTCGGTACCTCACAAGGATTTAGTGATCCGGATAATGGCTTTGGTGAGCTCAGCTACTCGGCCACTGGCCTGCCGCCCGGCTTGTCGATCAACGCCAGTACCGGCGCGATTACCGGCACGATAGACAATAGCGCCAGTCAGGGCGGTTCTGGCGGCGTCTATAATATTGTGGTTACGGCGACGGACCCGGATGGTGAGTCGGCGACCCAAAATTTCGCATGGACGATTAACAATCCGCCGCCGCAAGCCAATAACGGTGGCGGCTCGACCAATGAAGACACGCCGATCACGGTCAATGTGCTGAACAATGATCAGGATCCGGATGGCGATGACCTAACGGTTGTTTCTGCAAGTGCGCCCAATGGGGCCGTGGTGATTAATGCAGATGGCACGCTAACCTATACGCCCAATGCTAATTTTAATGGCAATGATGTGATCACCTATACGATTAGTGATGGCGAAGGCGGAACCGACACGGCCGTCTTTACGATGTTTGTGAACGCGGTGAATGACGGCCCTGTGCCGGTTGGCTCCTTGCCACCGCAGGCCAATGTTGATGCCGATAATGGTGTGAGCGTGGCTACGGCTGGTGGTTTTAGCGACATTGATGGTCCGACGATCAACTACAGTGCAACTGGCTTGCCCTCAGGGCTGTCGATCAATTCCAGCACTGGCGAGATTACCGGCACGATTGATAACAGTGCCAGTCAGGGCGGCACCAATGGCGTTTATTCTGTTACTATAACGGCGACTGATTTTCAGGGCACTCCTGCGACTCAGACTTTCGCGTGGACCGTAACCAATCCGGGTCCAACCGCAGCCGATGATACCGCTTCAACCGATGAAGACACAGCGGTTACAGTAACCGTCCTCGGCAATGACAATGACCCCGATGGCGATGATTTGACGGTGACAGTGGCGAGCGCTGCCAGTGGCACTGTCGTCATCAATCCCAATGGTACGTTGACCTACACGCCTGACGCCGGTTTTAGCGGCACTGATACGATCACCTATACGATTAGTGACGGCGAAGGCGGAACTGCGACCGCAACCGTCGAAGTCACGGTTGCCGCGGTTAACGATGCGCCGACGCCCGTGGGCGCCTTGCCGCCGCAGGTCAATGTCGATGCGGATACGGGCATTAGCGTCGCCACAGCCGGCGGCTTCACCGATAGCGATGATGCAACCTTGACCTATGGCGTGTCCGGCCTTCCCGCCGGTCTCAGCATCGATTCTGCTACAGGCGAGATAACCGGCACGATTGACAACAGCGCCAGCCAAGCCGGCTCCAACGGTGTCTACTCGGTTACCGTAACTGCGACCGATCCGGGCGGGCTTAGCACCACCCAGACATTTAGCTGGACCGTAACCAATCCAGGGCCGGTTGCCGTCGACGATGCGGCCACCACCAATGAAGACACACCGGTTCTGATAGACGTGCTGCCTAATGACAGCGACCCTGACGGCGATCCGATTACCTTGATTGCCGCAGCCGCTTCGGTTGGACAGGCGACAGTTGTTGGCAATCAGGTAAACTATGTCCCACCTGCGAATTTCAACGGGACAGCGACGATCACTTATACCATCAGCGATGGTGAGGGTGGTACTGCGACAGCGACCATCACAGTGACAGTTGATCCGGTCAACGATGCGCCTGTTGGCACGGCACTGCCGCCACAGGATACGGAAGACGGAGCGGTTATTTCTGTGCCGGTTGCTGGTAATTTCAGTGACGTTGATGGCGATACGCTGACTTTTGCGGCGGCCGATTTGCCGCCCGGCCTGTCCATTGATCCAGATACAGGCGTTATCTCTGGTACTATCGACAACAGTGCCAGCCAGTCGAACGGCGGTGTTTATACGGCGACGATTACAGTCTCTGATGGCAATGGCGGAACCACATCGCAGACGATAACCTTTAATGTCACCAACCCCGGCCCGGATGCGGTTGATGACAGTGCTTCCACTGACGAAGACGTCCCGGTCACGATTTCTCCGCTTGCAAATGATAGCGATCCCGACGGCGATGATCTAACCATTACGGCGGCCAGCGCGGTGAACGGCAGCGTGATGATCAATCCCGACGGAACCGTCACTTACACGCCTAATCCCGGCTTTAACGGCACGGATACGATCACTTACGAGATTTCGGATGGCGAGGGCGGCACGTCGATGGCCGAGATCACCGTTACGGTTGCGGACGTTAACGACACGCCGACGACCGCTGGCAGTATCGGTGATCAGACAAACCTCGACAGTCAGGTTATCAGCTTGCCGGTAGCGGGGGCATTTAGCGACCCCGACGGCGATATGTTGAATTATAGCGCCACTGGTCTACCTGCAGGCCTAACCATCGATCCGGCAACTGGCGTTATTTCTGGCACGATTGACCGCAGCGCTAGCCAGGTCAATGGCGGCGTTTATGCAATTACTGTGACCGCCGATGATGGCCGCGGCGGCGCGGTGTCGACAACCTTTGAATGGACGGTCACCAATCCGGCGCCCGTTGCAAGCAATGATAGCGTAACCACTGATGAGGATACGGACGTCAATGTTGCAGTGCTGACCAATGATGTCGATGCCGACGGTGATCCGTTGACCGTCACCGAGGCAGAGGCTGGCAATGGTACTGTTACGATCAATCCTGACGGTACGCTGGCTTATTCGCCCGATGCCAATTTCAATGGCGAAGACACGATCATCTACACGATTAGCGATGGCGAAGGCGGTTTCTCTACCGCGACCGTCACTGTCACTGTAAACCCAGTGAATGATGGTCCGACAACAGTTGGCCTTGCCAATCAAAATGGCGAAGATGGTGCAGATGTTTCCATCCCGACAGCGCAAGGCTTTGATGATATTGATGGCGATGATCTGACCTTTACGGCATCCGGCTTGCCGCCGACATTGTTTATTGATCCGGATACAGGATTAATCACCGGAACGCTGGATTCCGACAGTTCGGTCAACGGACCCTTTATCGTGACCGTAACGGCCACCGATCCATCGGGTGAATCGGTATCCACCACCTTTGTCTATTCAATCCAGAATATCCCGCCGATCGCAGTGAATGATGTGGCCACGACGCCGGAAGATACACCGGTTACGGTCGCGGTGCTCACCAATGACAGCGATCCCGATGGTGATGCGCTGACAATCACGGCAGCGAGCACGTCGGACGGCACGGTTGTCGTCAATCCGGATGGCACGCTGACATTTACACCAGCAGAAAATTTCAACGGTCAAGCAGTGGTCACCTATACGGTTTCGGATGGTCAAGGCGGCACTGCCACGGCCACGCTGACGGTCGATGTGGTTGCGGTTAATGACGCACCGGAGTCGCTGCCAATCCCGGATGTCGTCAACGAAGATAACCAATCGGTTTCCGTCGACACAGGCAGCTTCTTTAGCGACCTTGATGGCGATACGCTGAGCTTCGGTGTCACCGGCCTTCCTGCTGGCCTCAGTATTGATCCGGCCACTGGCATTATCAGCGGCACAATTGACCGCGATGCCAGCCAGCCTAATGGCGGCGTCTATTCGGTGACCGTGACCGGTACTGACCCCGATGGCCTGACCACAAGCCAGACCTTTACGTGGACCGTGACCAATCCGGCGCCGACAGCGGTAAATGACACGGCCACCACCGATGAAGACACGCCGGTCGACATAAATGTCCTTGCCAATGACACGGACCCGGATGGCGATCCGCTGACCGTCACCATGGCGACCGCATTAAACGGCACCGTTACCATCGCGGCAGATGGAACGCTTACCTATGAACCGAATGCCGATTTTAATGGTACGGACACGATCACCTATGTGATCAGCGACGGCAATGGCGGTACATCAACGGCGGCAGTTGAAGTGACCGTCAATGCGGTTAACGATCCGCCGGTTGCGGTTGATGATGTTGCAACCACCAATGAAGATACACCAGTCACCATCGGCGTGCTTGGCAATGATACGGACACTGACGGCGATCCGCTCACCGTGACAGCAGCAACGTCGCCCGATGGCATGGTCGTAATAAACCCGGACGGCACGATCACTTTCACGCCAGCTCCGAATTTCAACGGTCCGACGACGATTACTTACACGATTAGCGACGGCAATGGCGGCACATCGACGGCAACCGTTTCGGTCACAGTCGATGCGGTCAACGACCCGCCGGTTGCCAATATGGACAGCGCGACAACCGATGAGGACACGCCGGTTGATATCGCGGTGCTTGGCAATGACACGGATGTGGACGGCGATCCGCTGACGGTTACGGCAGCAGATGCGCCCAATGGCACTGTGACGATTAATCCTGATGGTACAGTGACTTATGTCCCTGATCCGGACTTCAACGGTGTCGATACGATCACCTATACGATCAGCGATGGACAGGGCGGCTTCTCAACCTCCACCGTTGAAGTGACTGTCAATGCGGTCAATGATGCACCGATAGCGACTCCAATCGCTCCACAAAATGACAATGACGCGGATGTGATCAGTGTCTCGGTCGCCAGTAATTTCACGGACGTCGATGGCGACACCTTAACCTTCACTGCAATGGGGCTACCGCCCGGACTGTCGATTGATGCAGCGGGCAATATTACCGGCACAATTGATCCTGACGCTTCCCAAGGCGGACCGGGTTCCGACGGTATCTACAGCGTTACCGTAACGGCGGATGATGGCAATGGCGGCACCGTGAGCCAGACCTTTGTCTGGGAAGTGAACAACCCGGCACCTGTGGCCACCGACGACACAGCAACAACCGATGAAGACACACCAGTCATCATCCCGGTTCTCGCCAATGACAATGATCCAGATGGCGATGCCTTGAGCGTGACATCGGCCACGGCTTCCAATGGCCTGGTTACGATTAATCCAGACGGCACAATCACCTATACGCCCAATCAGGATTTCAATGGCACCGACACAATCACCTATACGATTAGTGATGGCGAAGGCGGTACCTCCACCGCGACGGTTGAAGTCACTGTTGCGCCTGTCAATGACGCGCCGGTCGCGTCTAGCCCGTTGCCAAATGTCACAGGCGTTGATGGCGAGATGCCCTCAATCCCGACCGCTGGCAATTTCAGCGATGTGGATGGCGATACGCTGACCTTTACGGCTGCCGGCCTTCCCGCCGGCCTGACGATTGATCCGGACACAGGACTGATCACCGGCACGATCGATAATCAGGCAAGCCAGGTCAACGGCGGTGTCTACACGGTCACTGTGACCGCTGATGACGGCAATGGCGGTACGGTGGATTCCACCTTTACCTATACGGTCAGTAACCCCGCACCGACAGCGGCCGATGATAGCGCGACCACTGATGAAGACACGCCAGTCATCATCGATGTATTGGCGAATGACAATGATCCTGATGGCGATGACCTGACGGTCACTGTGGCGAGCGCGCCCAATGGCACGGTGGTGATCAACGCAGATGGTACGATCACATACACGCCTAACCAGGATTTCAACGGCACTGATACGATCACCTATACGATTAGCGATGGCAATGGCGGGACGTCCACAGCCACGGTCGAAGTCACGGTAGCGCCAGTCAATGATGCACCGGAAGTCGATATACCCATTGCAAATCTCAACAATGAAGATGCTGATGTCATTTCCGTTGATGTGAGTGACAAGTTCAGCGACCTTGATGGTGACACGCTAACCTTCACCGCCGCTGGCTTGCCCGCTGGGCTGTCGATCGATGCCAATGGCCTGATTACCGGCACAATTGACAATCAGGCGAGCCAGGTAAATGGCGGCGTCTATACGATCACGATCACTGCCGACGATGGTAATGGCGGAACTGTCGATGGCACTTTCACGTGGACTGTCACCAATCCGGCTCCGACTGCGGCTAACGACACCGCGACCACCAACGAAGATACGCCGAGCGCACCGATTGCGGTTCTGGCGAATGACACTGATCCGGACGGCGACACCCTGACGGTGACCAGTGCAACGGCGCCCAATGGCACGGTGGTTATCAATCCCGATGGCACATTGGTTTATACTCCGGCCGCCAATTTCAACGGCACGGATACGATCACCTATTCGATCAGCGATGGCAATGGCGGCACCTCTACGGCGACCGTTGAGGTTACCGTAGTCGCAGTCAATGACGCACCGACCGCCGATCCACCGCTGACCAATCAGACCAACGATGATGCCGATGTAATCTCGGTAGATGTCAGTGGCAGTTTTGAAGATCTCGACGGCGATACGCTAACCTTTACAGCCGCCGGCTTGCCTGCGGGCCTAACAATCGACGCCAATGGTTTAATTACCGGTACGATAGATGCGGACGCCAGTCAGGTTAACGGGGGTGTCTATACGGTCACAATCACGGCCGATGACGGCAATGGCGGCATGGTGGATTCCGTGTTCACTTGGACGGTTAACAACCCGCCACCGGTTGCGGCCAATGATACAGCAACCACACCTGAAGATACTGCGGTCAACATCCCGGTGTTGACCAACGATAATGATCCCGATGGTGACACGCTGACGGTGATTTCAGCCGACAGCGCCAATGGCACGATTGTGATCGAAGCCGATGGCACACTGACCTATCAGCCGGACCCGAATTTCAATGGTGTCGACACGATTGTCTATACGATCAGCGACGGCAATGGCGGCACCGCGACCGCTACGGTTGAAGTGACTGTATCGGCAGTGAACGATGCACCGGAAACAGTCGGCCTGCCCGATCTGTTTGACTCGAACAACGAAGCCATCACGGTTCCGCTGGGATCGGCCTTTAGCGATGTCGATGATGCGACGCTCACTTATAATGTTACTGGCCTGCCAACTGGCCTGACATTTGATCCGGCGACTGGCCAGGTAACCGGCACGACTGATCCGCTGGCCTCTTCTGGGGGACCGGGCAGTGACGGTATCTATACCGTGACCGTGACAGCAACAGATGCGGCTGGGCTAACGGTCAGCACGACCTTCACCTGGACGATCACCAACGAGCCGCCTCGGGCCATCAACGATAATTACACCGGCACAGAGGACACGTTGATCAATCTCGATGTCCTGACCAATGATGTCGATCCGGATGGCGATCCGATGACGCCAATTGTGATTACGTCCGCAGTGGCGACAAATGGTACGGCGGTCATCCTTGCAGACGGCACAATCGACTTTACGCCTGACCCGGATTTCAACGGCACGGCAACCGTGACCTACACGATTCAAGATGCCAATGGTGAATTTGCAACAGCCGTGGCCACCATCGTCATTGATCCCGTCAACGATGCGCCGGATGGGACCATATTGCCCAATCGCGATAGCGAAGATGGTGATGCGGTCAGTGCTGATTTTGGGCCGCTGTTCAGCGATCCCGAAGGCGGTGTCCTAACCTTTACGGCTGCTAATCTGCCGGATGGTCTATCGATTGATGCTGCCGGTAATATCACCGGTACCATTGACGCTGATGCTAGCCAGGTAAATGGCGGCGTCTATCAGGTTGAAATAACCGCAACCGATGATGGCGGACTGGAAACCACGCAAAGCTTTATCTGGACGATAACCAATCCCGGACCGACGGCCAATACGGATACGGCTTCGACAACCGAGGATACAGCAACTGCGCCGATTGATGTTCTGACCAATGACAATGATCCCGATGGCGATGACCTGACCGTCACGGCAGCGAGCGCGCCCAATGGCACAGTGGTGATCAATCCGGACGGAACGCTTGTCTATACGCCAGACGCCAATTTCAATGGCACCGATACCATCACTTATTCAATCAGTGATGGTCAGGGCGGAAGCTCTACGTCAACAGTGACGGTGACGGTTGGCGCTGAAAATGATGCACCGACAGTTGCTGCGCTGCCGGCGTTGGGCAATGCGGACGCGGATGTGATTGCGTTAGACGTCAGCGGCAGTTTTGACGATCTTGATGGCGACACACTGACCTTTACGCAAATGGGTCTGCCTCCGGGACTTACTATTGATGCGGCTGGTAATATTACCGGAACGATTGATCCTTCTGCTTCGCAGGGCGGACCAAATGGTGATGGCATTTACAGCGTCACTATCACCGCCGATGATGGCTTTGGCGGAACGGTGTCCAGCACCTTCAGCTGGACCGTAACCAACCCACCGCCTGTGGCTGTGAATGATGGCCCGATTGCGGTGACCGAAGATACACCACTTGATATCAATGTCCTCGGCAATGATATGGATTCCGATGGCGATACGCTGACCGTTATTTTGGCTACGGCTGGCAATGGCGAAGTGACGATTAATCCGGATGGCACAATCAACTATGTGCCCGACCCTGATTATAACGGCCCCGATACGATTACTTATACGATTAGCGACGGCAATGGCGGAACCTCTACGGCGACCGTTGAAATCAACGTGGGCGAGGTCAATGACGCACCGGTGTCCAGCCCGATCGCGCCGCGCAATGATGTGGATAGCGCCGTGGTTTCCGTGCCCGTGGCCGCGAATTTCTCAGACGTCGATGGCGATACACTTACCTTTACGGCGGCTGGATTGCCGCTTGGGCTTTCTATTGATCCCAATACCGGCGTTATCTCAGGTACGATCGACAGCGATGCGAGCCAGCCAGCAGGCGGTGTCTATACGGTTGTCGTAACCGCAGACGATGGCCGGGGCGGCACGGTTGACCAGAGCTTTACCTGGACGATCACCAACCCTCCACCGATTGCCGTAAACGACACCGCATCGACGTCCGAAGACCTGCCAGTCAACATCCCGGTTCTTGGCAATGACAGCGATCCCGATGGCGATACACTGACGGTTACCACGGCCGGCGCGGCCAACGGTACGGTTGTGATCCGGCCAGATGGTACGATTGACTATACACCTAATCAGGATTTCAACGGTACCGACACGATCACGTACACAATCAGTGATGGTAATGGCGGAACCGCTACCGCGACAGTTACAGTCACCGTAGGCCCCGTTAATGATCCGCCGGTTGCGGTCAACGACACGGCGGTTACGGATGAAGAATCGCCGGTTACCATTCCCGTATTGGCCAATGATAGCGATGTGGACGGCGATCCTCTGACGGTTACCAATGCTAGCTCGCCTGACGGCACGGTGGTGATTAATCCGGATGGTACGGTCACCTTCACGCCCAACCCTGATTTCAACGGTCCGACGACCATCAGCTATACGATTAGTGATGGCCAGGGTGGCACCGCGACAGCGACAGTCGATGTCACCGTCAATCCGGTCAACGATGCTCCCGTTGCCAATGATGATGTTGCTACCACGCCAGAAGACACGCCTGTCACTCTGAACGTACTCGGCAACGATACCGATGTGGATGGTGATCCTTTGACCGTGACCGGGGCGACCTCGCCGGATGGTCAGGTTACCATCAATCCTGATGGCACCGTAACTTTCACGCCAAATCCGAATTTCAATGGCACGACGACCGTCACCTACACGATTAGCGACGGCAATGGCGGTACCGCAACTGCAACCGTTACGCTGACGGTTGATCCGGTGAATGATGTGCCGGTTGCCACGCCTGATGTTGATCAGACTGATGAAGACACGCCGGTTACCGTCTCTGTTCTCGACAATGATACGGACGCTGATGGCGATCCGTTGACCGTTACAGCGGCGACTGCGCCCAACGGCACGGTAGTCATCAATCCTGATGGCACCGTGACCTATACGCCTGATCCGAACTTCAACGGCACGGATACTATCACCTACACGGTCTCTGACGGCAATGGTGGTTTCGCGACCACGACCGCGACGATCACCGTCAATCCGGTGAACGACGTGCCAGTGGCCGTAAATGATAATGTCTCGACACCGGAAGATGCGCCTGTCACGATCCCAGTATTGGGCAATGACACGGATGCCGATGGCGATCCGCTAACGGTTACCGATGCGACGTCGCCAGACGGCACGGTGGTGATTAATCCTGATGGTACGATCACCTTCACGGGTAATCCGGATTTTAACGGCCCGACCACCATTACTTATACGATCAGCGATGGTAACGGCGGGACTTCCACGGCAACTGTCACGGTCGATGTGACCCCGGTAAATGATGCTCCCGTTGTCACACCTGATGTTGCAACGACACCAGAGGACACGCCGGTTACCTTGTCACCGCTCGATAATGCGACGGATATTGACGGTGATCCGCTGGTCATTTCCAGCGCAACATCGCCCAATGGCACAGTGACGATCAACCCTGACGGTACGATAACCTATACGCCTGATCCGAATTTCAACGGCACAGATGTGATCACCTATCAGGTCAGCGACGGCAATGGCGGTTTTACCACCGCGACCATCACTGTGACGGTCAGCCCGGTCAACGATCCGCCGGTTGCCGCTAATGATATTGCCGATACGGATGAAGAAGTGCCGCTAATTATTCCGGTGCTCGCCAATGATGTCGATCTAGATGGTGATCCGCTAACGGTCACGACCGCGACAGCAGCCAATGGCACGGTGGTTATCAACCCCGATGGCACCATCACCTATACCCCCAATATCGACTTTTTTGGCACCGATACAATTACGTATACGATCAGCGACGGCAATGGCGGGACATCGACAGCCACGGTCGCGGTCACCGTCCGTAATGTGAATGAAGTGCCGGTCGATGGCGATGAACAAGTGTTCGGTATCGGCGGCGCAGAAACGATTATCGATGTGCTCGCCAATGGCAGCGACCCTGATGGCGATCCGCTTAGCGTGTTCACCGCCAAGGTCGATATCGGCACGGTCGTTATCAACCCGGACGGTACGATCTCCCATTTTGCCGACCCTGAATTTCAGGGTGTTGCGACAATCACCTATATTGTCAGTGATGGACAGGGCGGCTTTGTTGAATCCACAGCAACGGTTATCGTTACACAGGCCAATGCTAATGTGAATGACCTGCTCGGCAATCCCGGTATCGGTTTCCCCGACAGCGAACCAATCAGCACCACGGTTGATCCGATCGGCGAATTTATCAGCACGCCGCTGATCATCGACGATACAGCTAACAGCTTCCGCTCGCTGAACAACACCCCGGATCTGAATGGAGACAGGCCGCTTCTGACGGCCATTAATGGATTGCGCTCGTTGAATGGCATCGGCGGGTTGGATGTTGATGGCAATCCGATCAGTGATGTTGTCGATCAGCTCGATAAAATCCGCGACCTGCGTTTTGGTGCAGATCGTCTGTTTGATCCGCGCTTTGGCGACTTCCTTGTCGAAGGCCTCACCGGCTTCTCGGTACGCCAGCTTTCCACCGGCAGTGATCAGGTAATGATTGAATCGGTCGTCCGCGACCGGGTCATCTATATGGAGGTCCGCGATATCGGCGCAGAGAACGCACCGCGCATGGTCGAATATCAACTGCGCACCCGCGATGGCAGTCCGTTGCCAAGCTGGATCCGTATGGATGCTCGTGGTCTGGCGATCATCGAACGACCAGTAGACGCGGAAACCGTTCGGTTGATCGTACGAGCGATCCGCGCTGATGGACAAGTCACTGAAATTCCTGTCCTTATTCAAGGTGCGACAGGTGAAATCCAGATTGATGAGAAGCTGAAACTTTCTCAGAACACAAATGGTGCTGCTCCATTGGGCAGCGCCATGGCCTTGGCAGATGCCAGTGCCGCAGATGAAACAGCGCAGTTGCTTGCTGCGTTCCAGGTTTAGATGGGGAAACAGACTATGTATAAGAAACTTGCTCTGAGTTGTTCGGCACTGGCCTTACTGGCTGGTTGCGCGGTCAATCCCAAACCACTTACGCCGTCGCAGATTGATACCACTGCGCGTGAAAATATCATTGCGGTGGATGCAGATCAGGAGCCGGTTACGGCCCCAGTCAATCTGTATGAAGCCATGGCCCGGGCGCTCAAATATAATCTCGATTACAAGGTCGAGTTGATGGAAGAAGCGCTCAAGAACCGAGAACTCAACCTGTCGCGCTATGACATGTTGCCGCAACTGGTTGCCAATGCAGGCTATGCCGGGCGGAATAATTTCTCCGGTGCCAGTTCGCTGTCCTTGATCACGCGCCGTCAGTCATTGGAACCCTCAACCTCGTCAGAGCGTGATATTTTCACAGGCGACCTGTCGCTTAGCTGGGATGTGCTGGACTTCGGTTTGTCCTATGTCCGTTCGCAGCAAAAGGCGGATGAATTTCTGATCTCTCAGGAACGCCGTCGCAAAGTCGCCAATCGGATTATCGAAGATGTCCGCACCTCCTATTGGCGCGCGGTTAGTGCAGAGCGTCTACTGACCAAACTCAAGGAGCTAGAAGGAAATGTCAGCTCTACGCTCGACAATAGCGAACGTCTTTCTGAACGCCGTCTGTCCGCGCCCTTGACCGCACTGACCTATCAGCGCGAGCTCGTCCAGATTCAGGCAGAAATCCGAAAATTACAGCGCGAACTGGTGGTTGCCAAGGCGCAGCTGGCGGCATTGATGAACCTGCGTCCTGGCACCAAGTTTTCACTGGTCTTGCCAGACCGCACACAGAATCTGCCCGCCGTCCAATATTCGGGCGAGGATATGATGATGACCGCGCTCAAAAATCGTGCTGAGCTGCGTGAGGTCAGCTATCGTCAGCGGATTAACAGCAAGGAACTCGATGCAGCGCTGCTGTCCGCACTACCAAGTTTCCGCGGCATATTGGGCGTAAATGTCGATTCCAACGACTTCCTGTTTAACAACAACTGGTTTCAATATGGCGCGCAGGCGAGCTGGAATGTCCTCAACCTGTTCAAGCTCGGTCCCAAGAAAAAAGCGGTGCGTGCGCAGGATGATCTGCTCCGGCAACGTGAGCTGGCATTGACCATGGCGGTGATGACGCAGGTTCACGTATCGCGGGCGCGCTTTGGTCATTTGCAGGAAGAATTGCAGACGGCTGAGCATCAGCACCGGGTACAGGACAAGATCCTCTATCAGATCCGCGCTGGCCACAAAGCCGGTGCAATGAGCCAACAAACCTTGCTGCGAGAGGAAATGAACACGCTGGTTGCCGAGGTGAAATATGATATAGCCTATGCAGAGGCGCAAAATGCCTATGCCAATCTGTTTGCATCCATGGGCATAGATGACTTTGCCCCTGACCTGACAGGCCGTGAGGATGTCGGGACACTGACCAGCTCTCTCGCAACCCTTTGGCAAGAACGCGAAGCGGCCATGAAGCTGGATAAATAGGCAACAACTAGAAAGTATATTTAATGAGTGAAGCACCCGAGGATGACGCCTCGGACACCGGGGAAAAATCGATGAAACCGTGGCTTTGGGGCGGCGGTATAGCTATTGCTGCGGCAATCGGCGTGGGTTTGGCGACCGGCGGCGATGGCCCCAATTGGTCGAGCAATGAAGCGGCGTTAAGTGCGACGGAAGAAAAAGCACAAGAGAGCGCCGAGGCTGAAGTTAAAAAGCCCGCACCAAAGCCTGACCCTGATGTCCGCGGCGTTATTAAGCCTAAGCAAGAGTCGACGATCGCGTCCAGGATGACCGCCCGGATCACGTCTATGCCGTTCGGCAAGGGGCGCAGTTTTCGTAAAGGCGCTTTGCTAGCGAAATTTGACTGTTCGGCGATCCGCGCAGAGCTGAA
This sequence comes from uncultured Sphingomonadaceae bacterium, assembly GCA_947501695.1. Taxonomy (GTDB): domain Bacteria; phylum Pseudomonadota; class Alphaproteobacteria; order Sphingomonadales; family Sphingomonadaceae; genus Parasphingorhabdus. Next base: position 300,365 of record CANMWO010000003.1, on the reverse strand, counting down.
AGCCGCTCAAGCCGCAGCCAATGCGTATAATGTTACCTATAAAACCAATGTCGAGCTCGACCAATATGAAGCGATCGGCAAGAATGAAGTAGCGGTCGCCAAAGCCAACCTAGGCAAAGCCAATGCCGAAGCCGGCGCAATAAAGGCTAACCTGACGGATTGTGCAGTCTATGCTCCATTTTCCGGAACGGTTGTGGAAGAAATCGGCCATCGCGGCGAAATAGCAGCAAGTGGTCAGCCGCTGCTGCGGATCCAGAGTGGCGGTGATCTCGAGGTTGAGTTGATTGTACCGAGCAACTGGCTGACATGGCTGCGCCCCGGCGCAGACTTTACCTTCAAGATTGATGAAACCGGCGCGGATGTGACGGGTCAGATCACGCGGCTTGGTGCTTCGGTTGATCCGGTGAGCAAGACGATCCGGGTCACCGGTAGTGTCGATAAAACCGAAAGTCTTATTCTGCCCGGTATGAGCGGGACGGGCGTGTTTGTGAAGCCGTCGGACAAGCCTGTCGTCAAGAGTGCCGCTGACAAACCGCCGGCCAAGACAACGAGCAAGTCAGGAGCAGCGAAAGCCGATGGCCGCCAGCCCTCCTGATCTAGATCCTTCCGATTCTGGGGGCACCCCCATTGCGATATTACCTGTAGCCTCGGGAGCAGCGCCGATATCCGGTGATGCCAATATGCTCGCCAGCTTGCTGCAATTTGAAGCGGAGGTTCGCCGCCAGCCCGGTGTTGCCGAGCTCCATTACCATGTCGCCAATGAGATGCGCCGCATCCTGCCTTATGAGCAGATGTTTATCGCGCGCCAGCCGCGCATCGGCGATGATTATCACATCGTCTGCGCCTCCAGCATATCATCGGTAGACCGCAACGCTCCGCTGATTCAGGCGATAGAAAAACTGATCGTTAAGCTCGCCGGAAAAGACGGGCTTGATCGGCCCCATGACTTTACCCTTGGCGCGATGAGCGATGATCCGGCGCTCGCGGAATATCCCTATGGTGAGTGTCGCTGGCAACCGCTACTCGACAGCGAGAGCAAGCTTTTCGCTGGGCTGTTGGTGATGCGGGAGACCCCATTTCGTGAAGGCGAGAATTTTCGTCTGACGCGCATATCCGAAACCGTTTCGCATAGCTGGCGGGCACTGACGGGTGACAAGCCAGTGAAACGGTTGGGTCGCTTTGGCCGCAAGGAAAAAATCGGCGTTGGCGTTGCTCTTTTGGTTATCGCGCTCTTTCCAGTACGGATGACCGCACTGGCCCCAGTGGAAGTCGTAGCCGCGCGCCCGTTCATGGTGGCTGCGCCTTTTTCGGGCGTAATATCGCGCATCCATATCGCGCCCAATGCAGAGGTAGAGGAGGGCGCATTGCTCGTCTCTTTTGACGATGTGAAGCTGTCCAACGAACTGAAACTCGCGCAGGAAAAATTGGCCGTGGCCAAAGCACGTGTAGATCGCTCGACCAGCTCGGCCTTTGGTGAAGATGACGAAACGCGCGAGATTGCGACCCTGCGCGCAGAATATGAACTGGCACAGGCGGACTATAATTTTGCCAATGACGTGATGGGGATGTCGCAGATAAAAGCCCCACGCGGAGGTATGGCTATTTACAGCGACCGGCGCGACTGGGAAGGGCGCGCGGTCAATGTTGGTGATCCGATATTGCAGGTTGCTGATCCCGGTAAAATCGCTCTGCGCATAGATTTGCCAGCGGCGGAGCAAATGGCATTGGATCGCGGATCGCGCGTAAAAGTCTGGCTCGACGCACAGCCGCTTTGGGCGATTGAGGGCAAAGTGGAATATGCCAGCTATCAGGCACGGCAGACGGCGGAAGGCATATTGGCTTTTGCTGTGACTGCCCAGCCAACCTCTGACAGCCCGCGCATTGGTTCACGCGGCACGGCCAAGCTTTACGGCGAATGGGTGCCGCTCGCCTATTCATTGCTCAAACGTCCGATAGCGAGCTTTAGACAAACGATCGGGCTATGACTGCCGCTGCATCTGCCGAACCGGAACCGCCTCTCTTACCACCGCTGAGGCAAGAGCTACGGATCGAACCGGGCGCTTCGCTCGTGACCGGCGCGCCGAGCTGGACTTTGTTTGATCCAGTACGACATTTGTTCTTTCAATTGGGCAAAATCGAATATCGTATCCTTTCCCGCTGGGCCTCTGGCGATCTGGCCAAGGTCAATGAAGATCTGGTCAACGAAGGATTGGAAGATGAAGAAATCAACGACGCCTTTGGACGGGTGGTCGAATTTTCCCTGACCAACAGTTTAACGGTAACTCCGATGGGCGACACCGTGGCCAGCTTCACAGAACAGCGGAAAACAGCCAAAAAAATGTGGTGGAAATGGATGTTGGATAATTATCTTTTCATTCGCATTCCGATTGTCAAACCCGCTGCTTTCCTTGAACGGACCATCGACAAAGTCGCACCGCTCTGGTCATATCCAGCCTTGACCTTCTTCGCCTTGTTAGCACTAACCGGCCTCTTCCTGGTGGCCCGTCAGTGGGATAGCTTCCTCGCCTCGTTCCTCTATTTCTTTAGCTGGCAAGGCTTGATTGCTTATGGCCTTGGCCTGTTTGCGATCAAGATCCTCCACGAGCTGGGTCACGCCTACACTGCCACCCGCTTCGGTTGTCGTATTCCGAGCATGGGGGTCAGCTTTCTGGTGATGATGCCTGTCCTCTATACCGACACATCCGGAGCCTGGCGGCTGACTTCGCGCAAGCAGCGGCTGATGATTGATTGTGCAGGCGTGACGGTAGAGCTGATGATCGCCGGAGTCGCGACTATGGCCTGGGTCCTGCTGCCTGATGGTATGTTCCGCAGCGTCGCTTTTATCCTCGCCACGACCAGTTGGGTAATGAGCCTAGCGATCAACCTCAACCCGTTCATGCGCTTTGACGGCTATTATGTTTTGTCCGACTGGCTCGGCGTGCCAAACCTGCAACCCCGCGCCTTTGCGCTAGGCCGCTGGCGACTGCGCGAGATGCTGTTCGCTTTGGGAGACGAAGCGCCGGAACAAGTACCGGGCAAGCTACGCCGCGGGATGATCGTCTATGCGTGGCTGACATGGATTTACCGGCTGTTCCTGTTCATCGGGATTGCGCTGCTCGTCTATACTTTGTTCTTTAAATTGCTCGGCGTGATCCTGTTCGTCGTCGAAATTGCGGTTTTCATAGCTCGTCCGGTCATGGCGGAGTTTAAAGTCTGGGCGAGCATGAAGGACCGTATATTGGCAACATCGCGGACCCGGTTGCTGCTCGTCGGAAGCGGCATCGCCTTGCTGTTATGTCTGCTACCACTCGACCGCAATATCAGCGCGCCGGCTGTGCTGACGCCGATTGGTGCCTCTCCGATTGTGGCCGGTGATCCGGGTAAGATTGAGAAGATCTTTGTCGAGAACGGACAGCGCGTCACGGCTGGAACACCGCTGCTCCAGCTCTCGGCGCCGGAACTGGAACAGTCTACCGCAGCGGCAAAGGTCAGGATTGCCAACTTGCAATTGCAATTTGGCCGGGGCGCGGCGGATAATATTGATTTGTCCAATCGTATGGTTCTCGAGCGACAACTGAAACAGGAAGAGGATCAGCTTGCCGGATTGGAATTGCGCAGCGAGCGGCTGATATTGCGTGCGCCAATCGCCGGGATCGTGACCGATTTATCGCCGGACATTCACAGCGGCCGTTGGCTTGGCGGCGCAGAAACAATTGCTTATGTCGTAACGTCGGATGACTATGACATTCAGGCCTATGTGAGTGAAGATGACATCTGGCGGATCGCGCAGGATGCGCGCGGACGCTTTGTTCCTGATGATCCGGTGCAAGCGTCCAGAGCTGCCAAGCTGGTCGCCAAATCATCCAATGCCGTCGAGCGATTGGACCAGCCGATTTTGTCGTCCGTTAATGGCGGGCCAATCGCTTCGGATAAAGACGAGAATATCTTGCGTCCCCGCAGCGCGCTTTACCGCGTTCGACTTATCGCCTCGAAAAAAGCCTATGAGGATGGTGCGGCTTTGCAAGTGACTCCCGGCAGTGTGGAAATCTCCGCGACGGGGCGGTCGCTTGCAGGCGGCCTCCTGGACAAGATGACCCGTTTGTTCCGCAGCGAGGCGTCGCTTAGCAACTAGGCCGCGAGCAGAGAATGTTACGCCGTGCGAACAGATTCGCTTCTTTAACCATTCTGACTTATGGTCTTGAAAACAAGACTCGTTAGAGGGGTATGGCTATGGAACAATTGGGCGCGTTAGATGCGATGTTTGCTTATACGGAAACACGCAATACGCCGATGCATATTGGCCAGTTGCTCATCTACGATCCCTCCACCGCGCCTGACGGCAAGGTCGGTTTCAAAGACATATTGAACTATATTGAAGGCCGCTTGGATGGTGCCCGGATATTCCGTCAGAAACTGGTGCGGGTGCCGCTTGATCTGGATCACCCCTATTGGATTGAGGACGAGAATTTCGATCTCGAATATCATGTCCGTCATATTGCCTTGCCGCAGCCGGGTGACTGGCGGCAGCTATGCATTCAAGCGGCGCGGATTTATGCGCGGCCGTTGGACATGAATCGCCCATTGTGGGAATTTACGGTCATCGAGGGTCTCGAGAATGTTGAAGGCATTCCCAAGGGCAGCTTTGCGGTATTACACAAATTTCACCACGCCGCGATGGATGGACAATCAGGGCTGCAGATGACACTCGCGCTGCATGATCTGGATGCCAAAATGAAGCCGCGCAAATGGGACACGAAGTGGCGCGCAGAAACCAAGCCCAATGATCTTGGTTTGCTCATGCGGGCGCAGGTGAATAATATCGCCAATCCGGTGCGCGGTCTGCAAACGCTGGGCAAGCTGCTTCCTATACCAAAGCGGATGTTTGATTTTGCAAAAGACAATAAACAGCAAAAAGACGCGGCGACAGGCATTCCCAAAACGCGCTTTGGCGACAGGTTGACACCGCACCGGGTGTTTGACGGCAAGATATTCCCGCTTGAAGACATCAAGACAATCCGCACGGCCTTTCCCGGCGTAACAGTGAATGACGTCATGTTGACGGTGGTCGGCGGAACCATGCGCGCTTATCTGGAAAGCAAAGGCGAGTTGCCGGATATTACGTTGAAAGCCGGCGCGCCAATTTCGGTTCGCAATGATAATGGTGAAGCGGCTGGCGGGAACCAGGTATCGATGATGACCGTCGGGCTGGGGACGCATATTGCCGATCCCGCAAAACGGCTCGAATTTGTCGCCAAGGAAACCAACCGTTCCAAACATATGGTCGAAGCGGTCGGTGCCCGGACATTGATGGAATTAAGCGGCGCGATGCCAGCTGGTCTGACGGCCGCGGCAACAAAACTGGCCGCGCGCATGGGGTTGGGGCAGACTGTTGCACCGCAGATGAACACGGTTGTGACCAACGTCCCGGGACCACCAGTAAGCATGTTTTTCTCCGGAGCCGAATTGAAGCGCAGCTTTGGCATGGGCCTGCCAACCGATGGCATGGGCGTGTTCCATATTGTCACCAGCTATCACGGAGAGGTGATGCTGACGATTACAGCCGACCGGGAAATGTTGCCGGACCCTGCCGCTTATGTCGATTTCGCGGAGAAGAGCTTCAAGGCGCTCATGGCGGCTGCAAAGAAAGCCAGCGCCGCAGCGGCCAAAAAAGCCAAACCGAAAAAGGCTGCGGCAAAAAAACCGAAAAAGCGCATGACCACAGCTTCCGCTACGGCAGGCAAGGGTCGCAGGAAAGCCGCTAAATAATCAGGGCGGGAATCTTCGTTGCTCGGCTTGACTCGCTGGACATGATTGCGCATCCATCCGCGCAATCAAGTCATCACAAATGAACAAGCGAGAGGCGAAAACCCCATGAGCACAGTAGAATTTAATGATCGCGTAGCCATTGTCACCGGAGCTGGTGCCGGGCTTGGCAAACAACATGCCATGGAATTGGCGCGGCGCGGCGTGAAAGTGGTCGTCAATGACTTTGGCGGCGCACGTGATGGCACGGGTGGTTCGGCCACTGTAGCAGAAGGCGTGGTTGCGGAAATCGAAGCCGAAGGCGGCGAAGCCATGGCAGCCGGGTGCAGCGTCACCGACATGCCAGCGGTTGAGAAAATGGTCGCCGACGCCATCGCCAAATGGGGTCATGTTGATATTCTCGTCAACAATGCCGGCGTCCTGCGCGACAAAAGTTTTCACAAGATGACGATGGAAGATTTTAACTTCGTCATGGATGTCCACCTGACCGGCAGCGCCAATTGCACCAAGGCACTGTGGGATCATATGCGCGAACGCCAATATGGCCGCATCGTTATGACGACATCGTCAACCGGACTGTACGGCAATTTTGGTCAGGTCAATTATGGCGCTGCGAAACTGGCACTGGTGGGCATGATGAACAGCCTGCATCAGGAAGGCGCAGGCAAAGGCATTCACACCAACTGTATCTCTCCGGTCGCGGCCACCCGCATGACCGAAGACATCATGCCGGAAGAAGCGTTGAAAGCGTTGGTGCCCGAAGCGGTAACCCCTGCCGTGGTGTATCTGTGCAGCGATGGCGCGCCATCGAAAACGATCCTGACGGCTGGTGCTGGCGGTTATGCAGCGGCGAAAATTCTCGAAACAGAAGGCATCTGGTTGCCAGAAGCTGATCGCAGCGCCGAAGCGATTGCCGCAAATATCGACCAGATTCTCGATGAAACCGGGATGCAGGAATATGCCAATGGTGGCGGACAGGGCGGCAAATTCTTCCGCCGGATGCAGGAAGTGATGAAGGGCTAAAAGACCCCCAAATAGGAGAAATAAAATGCCAGTAATTAACGCAAGTGAACTCGACAGCTGGAAAGGCAAAGAAGTAGGCGTGTCCGAATGGTTTGAAGCCAGTCAGGACCGGATCAACAAATTTGCCGACTGCACCGAAGACCACCAGTTTATTCACATTGACGAAGAAAAAGCCAAAGACACACCCTTTGGCGGCACCATCGCCCACGGTCTGCTGACACTCTCGTTGATGCCGGCCATGTCCTATGGCTGCACGCTCGGCCTTGAAGGCGCGGTAATGGGCATCAACTATGGCTATGACAAAGTCCGCTTCCTCAACCCCGTCCGCGCCGGATCAAAAATCCGCGCCCGCCACGTGCTAGTTGATGCGGTTGAGAAACAGCCGGGCCGCTGGCTGATGACCTATGATGTCACGGTGGAAATTGACGGCATCGAAACACCCGCGCTGATCGCACGGTCGCTGGCGATGATTGTGGTTGGTTAGACTGAAACCATAGCGAATTTAGGAAGGGCCCTGGAGTGATTTCGGGGTCCTTTTTTTTCTTCCTGTGACCGCTACGGGCGCAAAAGCTGACGCTAAAGATCAATAGCAAATCATCCACAATTGCTCCAGTTGCTGACGTTGGTGGAAGATCGATAATCTCGTTACCAAAGCGATTGCATTCCAACTGGCATGGGCAGCAGTACAGTCGTCACTTAGAGCCGGAAATAGCCGGTATGATATGACCTCCGACAATCTGGTCACGCCAGCGTCCCCAAATTCCACCCATGCGATAGTTTCCGCCGGTGAAGCCCACGACCAGATCGAGTTCTGGAAGCACGATCAGCAATTGCCCCCCATTACCACTGGCTTGATAGGACCGGTAAGCAGTCCCACCTGATACGATGATATTTGTTGCCCAGACATAAGCCTGATCGCCGCCAAAATAATTATTCCCGAATTCTTCAGGACTCATTCCCGTAGATTCTGGAGAAATCGTTATCTTGGGAGTTGTCGATTCTTCGACCCAATCTGTGTCTATAATTTTCTTCCCGTTCCAGACCCCATTGGCTGAGAACATTGCACCGATTTTCAGGATATCGCGCGGACGCATGTAAGCCCCGCCACCGAGATAACCCTCTCCATTCGGCGCCAAAGCCCAGTGATAGGGTCCAAATCCCAGAGGTTTGGCAATCACACGATCAAATAGATCGTAAACGGACGTGCCGGCTACAGCCCTCAAGCTGGCCCCGACGAGATTGGCGCTGCCAGAACAATAAGCGTATCGATTGCCCGGATTATGCAACACCCGAAGTCGTGCCGTATACAGCCAATAATTTGGTTCATCCTGCTGTTCCCACATGCGCGATTCCGAGCCGGCAGAATCGGAATTTGCATCGCAATCCAGACCGCTGGTAAATGTCATTAATTGCCCGAGTGTGATGTCAGCTTTGCGCTGGTCGTCCATCGACTCCCCCGCGCTTTCGAGTAGGCCTGGTATAGGACGGTGCGTCGCATCAATCGAATAGCCTTTCTGCTGAAGCGCGCCAATCATCACCGAACCAAAGACCTTGCCAACGGAACGCACGTCATGACGAGTTTCTCGGTTATGTCCGAAAAAATATTCTTCAAAAACAAGTTTGCCTCCTCGGGCAACGAGCAATGAATGGATCATTTGTGGGCGACGGCTTCTGGGATCGGCGGCCGCGAGTTTTCTGGTGAGAGCTTCAAGTGCTGCTGAATCGAAGCCTGCTTCTTCTGGCGTCGCAACCTCCCAACCATCATCCTGCAAAGTCGGTGACAGCAGGGCTGTCGGTCCATTATGGTCATGACGACTATAATATTTGGCGACTATTGACCCTTTTGCGGGACGAAGTGTGATTGGTTTCTCAAGGGCATCATATTCAAGAACCAACGCTCCGCCGTCTACCTGTTTTAGATCGTGCCGCCTTTCGCTATCTCCACGTCCTGCCACGAGTGTCCAACCGCCTTCAACATCGTTGGGAACAAGGTGGAATCGGCTAGCACCGAGGGTGTTGTTCCCTTCCGGATTCCGGATCACAGCATGGAGCTGAGCACCATCTCCTTCAAAAATGTCAAGAAACACGTTGAACGGCCGGGGCTGAACATTGATCTTGGCACCCCACTGTCCTCGTGTGACAGCGGTCAAAACAGCGGGCGTCACGACATATTGATAGTGGGAAGCTTCCGGAGGTTGGTACCAGTAACCGCGGATTTCCGAATTGTCGGCAGAAAGTTCGCCGACGAAACTACTCCCGTCCGATTGTACAATACTAACTTTACCTTGATTATGATCCAACTCGACTGACTTGGAGCCAATAGTTGCCTGCCACTTATCACCGTCTTTCTCAATCAAAAGGGATTGCGTCTCTGCGGAGCTGCTTGCGCTCCAGGACCAAAGGCCTAACGGAGCCTCGCTCGGCGAAACGATTGTCTGAGAAATTGCAGTCCCAGATATCGAGATGACACCTATTAGTGCCAAAGTCATAATCAATTTTTTCATCTCAGTCTCCAAAGGTTCGGATATCGAGTCAATTAGTGCGACTGCAACGATATCGTCACGTGAAGAAGTGTGAATTTTCTTGAAGCATGCGGCACTAAAAATGGTTAGAAGGTGATTATGCGATACGTTCTGAAAGATCTTATCATTGACACCGAGGTTCGTGCAGTGCGCCGCAATGACAGCGCTCTCAAGTTACCGGATTTGAGCTTTGACCTTCTGATGTCTCTGATCGAAAGGGCGCCGAAGCCATTAAGCAATCCCGAGATAGCAAAGCGCGCCTGGCGCGTAGATCATGTCAGCGATCAAACGATATCTCAGCGAATAACGCTTCTGCGGAAAGCACTCGATGACGATCCAAAAAACCCGATCTACATTCGCACCATCCGCGGCAAAGGCTATGCGATTTTAGGACCAGTCACACGAATTGAGCATGAGGATTTTCGCGATACCAGATGGTTTTCAGGAGTGCACAACCTGGTTGCGGTTGCCGCAGCGCTTGTGGTGATGGTTGGTGCTGGAGTTCTTTTTTGGAATGCCCGCGGTTTTGTGCAGGAACATGAGGCAATAGCCGAACATGCAACACCAAGAAATTCCGCCGAAATTCTGATTGAGCGCGCCAGAGCACAACTTGGCCTTCATCAATCTCGGGAAACAGACCGCGCGATAACGATGTTACGAGAAGCACTTGCTGAAGCACCGCACAGTTTTGACGCGCGGCTTATGTTGAGCTTTGCACTTTCGACCAAAGCGACGAAGTTCAATGGCGATAAACCGGAAGAACAGGAAGCCGAGGCGATTGCCCGAGCCTTGATCAGCGAACAACCTGACAACAGCAAGACATGGTCCGCTCTGGCATATTCTCTTGGTGCTCAGGGGCGTATGGATGAAAGTCTTCCAGCTTATCAGCGCGCTTATCAGCTAAATCCGCGTGATGCGTCGGCGCTTTCCAGTGCTGCATATATATTCTTGCTTCAAGGGGACTTGCAGCAGGCCTTGATGCTCGAAATGAAAGCAAAGCGATCGGGCGGTAACTCGCGCTATGCAGAAATACAAATTTTTCAGATATTGGAACTGATTGAACATCCAGCCGCCGATGCGTGGCGTGTAAAAGCTTTGTCTCTCAATCCCGAGCAAGTGGTAGTGCTTCAGGAGATCGCCCGATCGCATCTACGCCAAGGAAACCCAATGGCAGCTTTGAAGATATTAGACCAAGCCAAAGGCGAAGATCGATTGGCACCGCAGATTTTGCAGCTTCGTGGGCGCGCAAATATATATCTAGGTCGTGTTGCTGAAGCTCGGAAAATTTTAGGGGAAGCTGGGTGGAGGGGAGAATATGATCTCGCTGCAATTGATGCGCTTTCAGGTAGAAACGCACTAGCCAACTCTTTTTTCAGCGCTGAGAAACTAGCAATGATTGAGTCCGACCCTGACCCGGAGTCTCGCATTAAGCTTGCCGAGATCAAATCAGCGCAAGGAAAAACCGATCACGCGGTCCAACTACTCACGCAGGCCGTCAGTCTAGGCTGGCGTGATGTCAATTGGCTAAGACAATCACCGTATCTCGGCGAGCTGATATCATCAGATAAAGGGCGAGTAATACAGCAACGAATAGAACGAGAACTTGAAGCGCAGCGAATTCTTATTGCGGGAACAGATGGTCTCGAGCAATTCTTAGGAGCCTGATAGGCTAAAAGCAGCTCTCGCAAATCATTGTCGTATGACTACTTCCCACCCACTTACCGTCGTTAAATAAGATGCCAACGCCAGTGTCCGCTCTAGGGATATTGCGGGCATCGGGACAGAGCAATTTTAACATTGATCAATCACCAGAATTTGAATGGCGACGTTCAATTGTGATTAAACCAATTGTGCTTTGGAAAGATCACTAAACCCCCACCTCAAGTGTGGAGCACGAATTGCTAGACTTAGCGTTACGATTGTTCGTTCGCCCACGCCCTTACTCAGCTTTCAATATGATCCCAAGCATAATCTTCGTCCCCACAAAGGGTGCGTGATTTGTGTGAGCTTTGACTGCAGACCGAGTGTTGGATCACCTTATCGTTTGCATATCCAGCAATTCGACCTGCGGCGTCAGATAGCAATCGCGGCACGGTTCTTCCTTTGCGAGATCGGTCGAGAGATATTTCGCATTGCTGTCACAAAATACCGTTGCAATGGCTTTGCGGTTCCCCTCGGCATCCGGTTCTTGCGTCAGCGCCAGACGGATGGCCGCGACCAGATTGCCGCCGCTGGAAATGCCGACGCCCAGACCAAATTGGCGACTGAGTTTCTGCGCCATTAGAATCGCATCGCCGTCGTTCACATCGATAATATCATCAATCTGGTCGAGCTTGACGATCTCGGGAATAAATTCGTCAGACACGCCCTGAATGCGATGATGACCAACTTTATGACCGGTGGAAAGCGTTGGCGATTCGACCGGCTCAACCGGGTGGCAGGAAATGCGCGCGTCTTTTTCTTTCAAATAGCGTGATACACCCATGATGGTGCCGCCCGTTCCAACGCCGGCGACAAAGCCGCCCAGATCAGCGCCATCGCTTTGCACTTGGCGCCAGATTTCCGGAGCCGTCCCTGAACAATGGGCGTTGCAATTATCTTCGTTAGAAAATTGGCGAGGCAGAAATGCCCCTTCGGTTTCACCCATTTTTTCAGCTAGGGCGATGGAACCGACAAAGCCGCCTTCTGCTTTCGAAACCAAACGGACATCCGCGCCATGACTTGCAAGAATCGCTCGGCGTTCCATGCTCATCCAATCGGGCATGAAGATGGTGACGGGATGGCCGAGCGCTGTTCCCAAGGCAGCCATGGCAATCCCGGCATTACCGCTGGTCGCCTCGGCAATCCGCTGGCCCGGTTTAAGGACGCCGCTACGAATTGCGTTTTGCAGAATAGACAGCGCCATGCGGTCCTTGATGCTGCCCGAAAAATTATACATTTCCGCTTTGGCATAGATGATGACATCCTGACCCTCGCAGCGTGCCTTGATCCGCAACATCGGCGTATTGCCGATTAACCCGGACAGGGCCCGGAACTTATCTTCACAATTGCGGCCAACCTGATCGAGCATCTCATTCCCCTTGATTAAGCGAAAGGAATATCAACAGGTTGGGCAAAAATCTTTGTCATAAATCTCTTGGAATGCGCCAAATATGTGATAATATTCTAACTATGAATAAAAAGGTAAAAAATATTGATGATAACGATCGCAATATCCTAAAGGCTTTGCAGCGTGATGCTAGCCTGTCGCTCGAAAATCTGGCCGCTCAGCTCAGTCTATCAACTAACGCGTGTTGGCGGCGGATCAAGCGGATGGAAGCCGACGGCATTATCGCGCGGCGTGTGGCGATTGTGGAGCCGGAAGCAGTGGGTTTGGGCATTACTGCTTTTGTGGCTGTGCGCACCAATGACCATAGTGACAAATGGCTCGAAAAATTCGCCGCAGCCGCTTCCTCAATTGATGAGGTGGTTGAATTTTATCGGATGGCTGGCGAGGTCGATTATCTGCTGAAGCTGCTGGTGCGCGATATGGCTGATTATGACCGGGTCTATAAAAAACTTATCAAGGCGGTGCCGCTGTCCGATGTTTCGGCAAGCTTTGCAATGGAGCGGATTAAGTATGAGACTGCCGTGCCTGTTTAGAGGGAGTTTTTATTTAACCTCAAGCGCCGGGCGGCGACATCCGTCGCCTTGGCTATCGCGCCAAGAATAAATGGGGCGCGCCCGAGCTTATGCGAGGATAGCCAAGCGGGCGGATGCCCGCGCCTGGGGCTTGAGGTTAAATAAAAAACCCTCCCTCTAAACCGCGACGACTTCCTGACGGATCGCGCCAAAGATCGAGTGACCATCTTCATCCAGCATCTGGATTTTCACAGTATCGCCTGCGCTCATAAACGGTGTTTTGGCTTCCCCATGGGCAATGGTTTCGATCATGCGGATTTCGGCAATACAGCTATAGCCAAGGCCGCCCTCGGCAACCGGTTTACCGGGCCCGCCATTGGCATCCTGATTGGATACCGTACCAGAACCGATAATCGTGCCAGCGCATAAAGGCCGCGTTTTCGCAGCATGGGCGACAAGTTGCGCCAGACTAAACGTGGCATCGACACCGGCATTGGCGCGACCAAATGGCTCGCGATTATAATCGACCTGCAGCGGCAGGTGGATCACCGAATCTTTCCAGGCGTCGCCCAGTTCATCAGGTGTAACGCAAACCGGAGAAAAGGCGCTTGGCGGCTTGGACTGGAAAAAGCCAAAGCCCTTCGCCAGCTCACCGGGGATAAGCCCGCGCAAAGATACGTCATTGCACAGCATGATCAGTTGGATATAATCGGCGGCTTCTTCTGAGCTAACGCCCATTGGTACATCGCCGGTGACCACGGCCACTTCGCCTTCCATATCGCAACCCCATTTCGGGTCACCGAGCGGGATATCATCGCGCGGTCCCAAAAACGCATCCGAGCCGCCTTGGTACATCAGCGGATCGCTGTAAAAGCTCTCCGGGACTTCGGCACCGCGCGCTTTGCGGACCAGTTCGACATGGTTGATATAAGCACTGCCATCGGCCCATTGATAAGCGCGAGGAAGCGGCGAGTGGGCTTCGCGTTCGTGGAAACGCTCGCATGGCACGGCTTGATGTTCGACATCGCGGGACAAGGCTTCTAGTTTTGGCGCGCAGTCTTCCCAATTGTCGAGAGCGGCTTGTAAGGTCGGGGCTATATTATTCGCTTCGCAGCAACGGGTAAGGTCTTTCGATACAACGACCAACCGGCCATCGCGTGTATCAGTTTTTAGCGTCGCGAGTTTCATAGGATTCCCATCTGTAGTTGAGTGGCAATAGTGCGCCGGAACGGCTCAACAATCAACATGCGCGTTAATGTTCGTCGCGCGCCTTTTCATGCAGCCATGCCGCGTGCTGTGGCGCCTTTTTGGTGCGGCTCCATTCTTCGAGCATATCCGGGGCAACCCGGCGAAGCTCCTTCATCTCTTCGTCGGTTCCGATATCGCAGGCAATTTCCAGCCGGTGGCCGTTGGGGTCGAAGAAATAGATCGACTTGAATATGCCATGATGGGTGGGGCCTAAAACTTCGAGACCCTCGGCTTCTGCGTTCGCCTTGGCAGCAAGCAACTCATCCAGCGTATTCACTTTGAAGGCGATATGCTGCACCCATGTCGGCGTGTTGGGATCTTTACCCATGTCGGGCTGCTCGGGCAGTTCAAAGAAAGCGAGTATGTTCCCGCTACCAGCATCAAGGAAAATATGCATATAGGGATCATATTCACCGGTCGACGGCACTTCATTCTCGGCGAAGGCCAGATCAAAATCCATGCCCATTACGCGCTGATAGAATTCGGTCGTCTCCTTCGCATCCTTGCAGCGATAGGCGACATGATGGATGCCGGAGAGATTGGGTGCTGATGTCATTCTGCAGGTTCTTCCACATTGAGTACGCCGCGTGCAACCTGATCCCGTTCAATGCTTTCGAACAGCGCTTTGAAATTTCCTTCGCCAAAGCCGTCATCGCCTTTACGCTGGATAAATTCAAAAAATACCGGGCCAACCTGGGCTTCGGCAAAAATTTGCAACAGCAAGCGCGGTTCCCCGCCTTCTGTTGTACCGTCAAGCAAGATGCCCCGGGTTTGCAGAGCCGACACATCTTCGCCATGGCCAGCCAAGCGCCCATCGAGCATTTCATAGTAAGTGTTCGGTGGAGCGGTCATAAACGGAACGCCGAGTTTCTTGAGCCGATCCCAGCAGCCGATCAGATCGTCACAGATAAGTGCGATATGCTGAATGCCTTCGCCGTTAAACTCACGCAAAAATTCCTCAATCTGACCTTTGCCGCCTTCGCCTTCTTCATTGAGCGGGATTTTGATCTTGCCATCAGGCGCCGTCAGCGCTTTTGAGGTGAGGCCGGTATATTCGCCCTTGATATCGAAGAAGCGGATTTCGCGGAAGTTAAAGAGCGTTTCGTAATAATCCGCCCAATATTTCATCCGGCCACCGTAAACATTGTGCGTCAGGTGATCGATAATGTCGAAACCCGCGCCAACAGGATTGCGATCAACACCCGGCAGATATTCAAAATCAATATCATAGATCGAAAGGGATTCGCCGCGTTCTCCGCCATCATAGCGGTCAACGAGATAGAGGATCGCGCCGCCAATCCCGCGGATCGCAGGGATATGCAGTTCCATTGGTCCGGTTTCGACATGCACAGGTTCCGCGCCATTTTCGAGAAGATGGTCATAGGCTTTACGCGCGTCCTTCACCCGGAAGGCCATGCCGCAAGCTGATGGTCCATGTTCACGGGCGAAGTACCAAGCTGCGGATTTGGGTTCATAGTTGATGATCAGGTTGATCCCGCCCTGCCGCCACAAATGCACGTCCTTGCTGCGATGCTGGGCAATTTCTGTAAATCCCATGACCGCAAATACCGGCTCGAGGACGCCACGCTCGGGTGCGCAAAATTCAACAAATTCAAAGCCATCAAGGCCAACCGGGTTTTCAAAAAGATCAGCCATGGGTGCATTCCTTATAAGCAAGAGCAATATAGTTACAAATGAAACTATAGCGGGGGTCGTCGGAAAACGCAAGGGCGACGAGACGGTCAATCGCTACTTGATCCGGTCAGGGTAAGTCGCCAAATGGCAGAAATCAAAGTTAAAAAAGGTAAGCTTAGTGATCCAGAAGATCAAAACCATGATCGAGTCGGCTTGGTTCCAAAATGCGATCATGGCAGTAATTGTTATGAATGCGGTTGTGATTGGACTGGAAACATCTGCTGGTGTGATGGCCTCGGTGGGACCGATTCTGGTAATCCTTGATCAGATTGCGATCACAATTTTTGTGGTCGAAATTCTTCTTAAGTTGCTGGTCTATCGCGCATCGTTTTTCCGCAGCGGCTGGAACATTTTTGACTTTGTGATTGTTTCGGTGGCCTTGCTACCACTCGGTGGCAATTTCGCAATCCTTCGAGCACTGCGTATCGTGCGGGCCTTCAGATTAATCTCCGCCATGCCGAAAATGCGGCAAGTGGTTCAAGGGCTGCTCTCTGCCATTCCATCGATGGGGTCGGTGATCCTGCTTCTCAGCCTGATTTTTTATGTTGCGGCCGTCATGGCAACGAAACTTTTTGGTGCTTCCTTTCCGCAATGGTTCGGTTCGGTAGGTTCCTCGCTCTATTCGCTGTTCCAGATTATGACTCTGGAAAGCTGGTCCATGGGCATCGTCCGTCCGATTATGGAAGTCTATCCATGGGCTTGGGCGTTTTTCGTCCCCTTTGTGCTCGTGACCTCTTTTGTCGTACTCAATCTGTTCATAGCGATCATCGTGAATGCTATGCATGAAGAGGCGGACGAAGAACAAAGCGCGCAGCGAGACATCATATTAGATGAGATTCGCGGATTGCGGCAGGAATTGGCGGCGATGCGAAGTGATAAAGCCGGCTGAATATCAGCCTTGTTCAGCGGGTTAGGTTATTCCGGAAAATGACGAGCCGATTTCACTATCTCTAGCCATATTTTTGGGCCAGATTATACATAGCGATAGCCGCTTTTGCCGCTTCACCGCCCTTATCCTTCTGTCCCTTATCAGCTCGTGCCAACGCTTGTGCATCATTCTCAACCGTGATGATGCCGTTGCCGATTGCTGCCCCATCCAGCGTAAGAGCCATGATACCACGCGCACTTTCGTTGGAGACGATTTCGAAATGATAGGTTTCTCCGCGCAGCACAACACCTAGCGCAACAAAGCCGTCATATTGGGTGCTGTCAATTGCCAGTGAAATAGCGCCGGGAATTTCTAAAGCACCGGGGACGGTCAAGGTTTCATGTTCGTGACCAGCTTCCTTCAGCGCGGCCTTTGCGCCGTCGAGCAGCATGTCATTAAGATGGCCGTAGAAACGCGCTTCGACGATCAGAAATTTAGCCATTATGCTGTCTCCAGTTCTTGGGTGATCTCGCCATCGGGGATCGCCCGCTGGCCGACAATCCGAAGACCATAAGCATCGAGCCCGACAAGATCATGACTGGTATTGGACAGTAATTCCATGTCGCTCACGCCAAGCTCGGTCAGGATTTGCGCACCGACACCATAGTCGCGCAACTGATCCATATCCGCTGGTTTTTCGCCTTTCAGGCGCGCAACTTGCCGTGAATAGTAATCCGGTATGCGCGGACTGATAAACACAATGATGCCAGACCCTGCTTCCCCGATAATCTTCATGGATTCGGCCAGGGTTCCGCTATGGGCGCCCGTCTTGCCAAAGACGTCGTTGAAAATGGCGGTCGCATGCATGCGGACCAATGTCGGACTATCCGGATCGACATGACCTTTTTGCAGGACAATCTGCTCGGACTCGGTAGCCGTATTGAAAAAGGTAATCGCTTTCCACTCGCCACCCCAGCGGCTTTCAAATGTTGCTTCCGCACGCTTCTTGGCAAGATGATCATTGCGCAAGCGATAAGCGATCAGGTCACGGATTGTCCCGATTTTCATCCCATGATGCTGGGCAAACTCAATCAAATCATCGAGCCGCGCCATTTCGCCGTCATCTTTCATAATCTCGCAAATCACGCCAGAAGGGTTGAGCCCCGCAAGGCGAGACACATCGACCGCTGCTTCGGTATGACCAGCCCGGACCAGCACACCGCCATTGCGCGCTTGCAGCGGGAAGACATGACCGGGGGTAACAATCTCGCTCTTGCCCTTGGTGCCATCTATCGCCACCGCTACGGTGCGCGCGCGATCAGCAGCGGAGATACCCGTTGTGACGCCTTCGCGTGCTTCGATTGAAATAGTGAAGGCGGTTTCATGGGCCGTGCGATTATTCTGGCTCATCATATCGAGGCCGAGTTCTTCGACCCGATCTTTCGCCATCGCCAAGCAGATTAGTCCGCGACCATATTTTGCCATGAAGTTAATCGCATCGGGCGTCGCCATTTGCGCCGGGATGATAAGGTCGCCTTCATTTTCGCGATCTTCATCGTCCACCAAGATATACATGCGCCCGTTCCGCGCCTCGTTGATAATTTCCTCGGCGGTCGCCATCACGCCGCTGCCGCCGCGCGCGAGATATGTTTCCAGCTTGCCGAGAGTTTCGGCCGTCGGGTTCCAGTCAGCCTGTCCCAACGCGCGCAGGCTGTTCGCGTGAAGACCGGCAGCACGAGCTAAGCCAGCGCGGGTTTCCTTACCGGAATCGATCAATTCGATCAGTTGCTCTATCAATATCTTGCTCATGGAATCGCCCTTATCTGCTATGTATAGCAAGGCTATATCACACTACAATGTGATACGTCTAGCGCTATATCACACCAAATGTGATAGGATGGGTCGATTTTCAACAGATTACGCGTCCTATACACAGAATCGATCGTAAGTTTAGCGTGTTTTTCATCTGTTAGCCGGCACCAATGTGATGGCCCCTGACCATATTAGAACATGCGACCCGCTTTTTTATGGCATCGGTCGTGTAAGACAGGGTTTCATTCCGCAGGTTCCAGCGTGAGTGCATATTTCGGACAATCGCTGCGGCATATTCCATCATGCGACCATTCCGGCGGCTTCCAGAGATAGAGCAGCTTGTCCTGCCAGCGATTCGCGCAATCCATCCGCTCCTTAAGCTGTTTGATCCCGGCAAATTGCGCGGTCAGCGGATTATTGTCATGGACCTGTTTGACCAGACCAACGACCGGCTGCTCCTCATACCGCGCAAAAGTACCAAATAACCGGTCCCACAGGATCAGCACCTGCGAATAGTTTTTATCGATATATTGCGGTTGGTTGGCATGGTGGATCATGTGATTACGCGGCGTAGCGAGCAGCTCCTCGGCTGGACCGAGATCGCCGACATAGCTCGCATGGTTCCAGATGCCCCAGATATTCTTGAGCGCGGCCACGCCCAAAAAGATAATCGGTGGCACACCCAATAAGGCTGCAATCGCATCCAGTGGCCCGCGCGCGACATTGTCCAGTACAAAGCCGCGGGCTGACGTGCTGTGGTTAAACTCGTTGGAGCTGTGGTGGATCGAATGAAAGGCCCAGAGCAGTCCAACCCGGTGGCCGAAACGATGGTCCCAATAATAGGCTAACTCATGGATGACAAAGGCGATGAGCGCGGCAAGCACCAGATTATCGATGGTGAACAGCCGGAAATTTTCGAAAACCAGAATGTAGAGCGCGAACGGCAGCACAAGCCCGAAGATCAGCTTGATCGTGCTGCCGAGCAGATTGAGCCCAATGCTGCACAGCGCATCCGCATTGTCATAGCGACCGCCCTTCAACAGGTGATAGAGCCGCTCGGCGAAAACCATCCCGAAATAAGCGCCCGCCATCCAGTATATGCCGCTTTCACTGCCGAGCGTTTCGATGACTTTTTCGATCATGATTGCCGCTCCATTATCGGTCTGCTGCTTACAGAAAATCCCTTAGCGTCTTAACAAACCCGTCAAACTGGTCATGGTGCAACCAGTGGCCAGCATCGGCAAATTCCTTCACCGTTACATTATCGCCGAAAAATTTGATCCGGCCGTCTGTCTCCGGATTACTGGCCCAGCTGTCCGCTCCATAATGAAGCTGAGTTGGACAGGTGATGTTGGTCCAAAGCTCGTGAATATTATCCTGTGACAGGTCGATTGAATCCCAATGCTGCACATAGGGGTCAAACTTCCAGCTATAGCTGCCGTCTTCGTTACGGATGACGGCGTGGGTCGTCAGATGGCGGGCCTGTTCATCCGACAGATGGCCATTGGCATCCTGCATCCGTTTCAGGGCGTCTTCCAATGTTGGATAGCGCTTCACTTGCCGCCCGGCGGCCTTGCGTTTTTCCTCGATCGAACTGCGCACCCGCTGCAACTGTCCGACTTTCTCGCGCTCGGCGAGCATTTCCGGTCCGGGCCCAAGCCCCTCAATCGCGACCAGCTTGCGGACTGTGTCGGGATAAAGCCCAGTATAGCGCAGCGCTATATTCCCGCCCATGCTGTGCGCAACAATCGTTACCGGTGACAGGTCAAGCTGATGGATCAGCTGCGCCAGATCAGTGACCATCGCCATGGTCGTATAATTGCCATCGGTGCTCCACTGACTATCGCCATGGCCGCGGACATCGGGGGCAATGATATGCCAGTCATTACGTAGCTCCTGCGCCACCCAGTCCCAGTTGCGGCAATGATCCTTGCCGCCATGCAACAGGATCAGCGGCGGCTTTTCCGCATTGCCCCAATCGGCATAATGCAGGCGAAGTCGCTGGGAGAAATAGCTGTGCGAAGCGGGGCCGACCAAATCCATTTTTTGTTCCTTGGGATGTACTATGTTTGAACGGTCTAATAACCGTTAGCCCTGAACTTGTCGAAGGATGTTTGTGTGGATTTGGTTCTTGCCGGTGACTAACTATCTCCGCTTCGCATCGGACATCAGGAACTGGTCAATTGGCCAATCGTTTATGATTTGACGTCATTTCCCTAAGAGCAGAGGCTGTGGCTAACCAGCAGCTACCGGATTGTCGTGGAAGATCTTTCGCATGAGCGGCTCAAAGCTTTCCAATGTATCAACTTCGAAATCTGGATCAAATGCAGGTGCATCCCATTCATCGACGAGCTTAACAGCAAGGTCATACCAGGGCTCATCCACCCATTGTTTTCTAAGATCAGTCGGCGCGCCCATATAATGGTAATAATGTTCGCCCTGAAACGCCTGATGGTTGCGGATCACGTTATAGCTGTCATCGCTGATATAGGGGCGCATCATCTCTGCGGCAATCGGGCCGTGATTGGGAACGTTGATCGCTTTTGCTATGTCATGACAAAGAGCAATAACGATTTCCTCATCTGAGGCTCCAGCCCTGCGCGCTAGCGTTCCGGTCATCAGGGAATGTTGGAGTTGATCACAGGCAAAGCCGAGTGTGTGTTGCTCCAATGATTTTAGCATCCCGATAAAACGGTCCGCTGTATTCTTGAATTCTTCTTTGTGAGCGGCGCCGATAATCTTCCACTCTTCGAGTGTACCATCCTGCATTTTGGTAAAGCTTGCCTGGGAGGCCATATCGAAATTTCCTTCTATCTTTTAAGGACGCCTTCATCCCTATTAAAGTATCGCCATGACAAGTCCATAGATCAGAGTCCCTTTTGCGGTCAAAGCGGACTTTAGCGCTATTCAACGTATCGCTATGTTTTTGCGAGCAATCACCCGATGATTACGCCGACCCCAGCCGATGAATCCAACGGCGATCAAAAGCTGCATTACGCCGTACGCCAACAACGAAAATAGCACCATATCTCCAACCGGATCGGGTTTACCGATAACGGCCGGGAATAAAGACGCCTTCAGCAGAAGCCCGAGATTAACATTTCGCACGACAACTTCTATATTGATGGCGGTGGAGTCGACAGACGATAATCCCGTTACCTTACCCGCTAGCCAGCTTGCCATTGCCAATGTCAAAATCAGTAATGCGATTAGCAATATATTGGTCACGCCAAACGTTTGTGCATCCAATCGTCCAGACATTGCAGACCCTATAACGATAAACAGCAAACCCAAAAGAGACCCGCGAATGCACCATTTGGAGAACATCGCTGCCGAACCCGGGAAGAAACGGAAATAGGCCATACCAATGGCCAGCGGTAACAGCAGGGTTAGCGCAATTTCCGCCATCATATCGCCGCGCGGCATGACAAATGTATCCGGCATATATTCGGCAATGAGCAGGTCAAGAATAAGCGGTGTGGTCACAAGGCAGGCAATGGTGGTTAGCGCGGTAATCGTAATCGACAAGGCAACATTGCCGCGGGCAAAATGGGTAAAGATATTCGAAGTGGTACCGCCCGGTATGGCCGCAATCAGCGCAATACCCACTGCAACCCCGCCGATAACTCCAAAAACCTGAATGAAAAGCATAGCCACAAGCGGCGCCACCAACAATTGTATGCCGGAACCGATCGTTACGGCTTTTGGTTCCAGCAGGATTTCGCGAAAATCACGGGGTGCCAGTGTCGCGCCCATGCCAAGCATGGCTAGGACCAATTGAAATACAGCAAACCAATATTCATGCTCTAGGTAGAATATTCCCATGTGGTCTCCGGCTACTCATAAAACAGGTATGAGGTTTGGTAGTGCGCTGTAGATCGATTGTCACGGTAATGTCCGCTGTATCCAGAAAACCCGTGCTGAATTTCAAGATATTGGGCGTATCTATCGAGTGATATTATAAGCCGCTACCAATCCAGCAGGTTTTCCATATTTGGGGGCACGACAACGGCATCAATCGGGATGATGACACCACTAGAGGACCTGATTTCATTGCCAACGACGCTCGCATTTACCATTTGGAAGCCGGTAGCTGATTGGATAGAAATCCATTTTCCTTGTACCGTAATAGCAATGGCCTCTTGACCGATCGTAGTGGCATCAATCGAACTGGTTGCAAGGCTTGCTGAAGAGATCACGGTTGAGATGATGTGACAAGAAAGCAGTGAAACAAGGCTGTCTGCGTGCTGCTCCTGCAAAAATTTCTCAATTTTACCTGTCGGCAGTTTTGCGAATGCTGCATCGGTGGGAGCCAACAATGTATAGGGATGGTTGTCTCGCAAAACATCGTCAAGGCAACTTGCCTGTAAAAGAGAAATTAGAACATTGAATGATCCTGTCGACGTCACCGATTCTATAATATCTGTATGTTTTGGATCTGGCCGACGTTTGGCAATTAGTCGTGATAAAGTGGCCAGCGATTGATTCTGCGATTGAGATGGTCTCATGATGTTCTAATAGTTTCCTAATTTTGCAGGTACTGAAAACTACGAGTGAAACCACTTTGCGGATGCAAAATAATTTATACTAAATGTGATTGGTGTGTTGGGCCTACTAGCGAGCAGTGCATTGATATAGCGTTTCAGTCGTTAGTTGGCGCGTCCGCTATTGTTCGAAAGCGGACGTTGAAGCTCGTTACCAAGCATTGCCTATTCTCAGTGCAACGGAACCCCGGCTACCGTAATCCGGTTTAAATATCGCCGATGCCCTTGATAGTCATTTAGGGCATAATGCCAAGTGGACCGGTTGTCCCACATCGCGAGCATTCCTTCTTCCCATTGCAGCCGAAAATGAAATTCGGGCTTTGAGATATGCGCGTATAGTTCCCCTAACAACGCTTTGCTTTCATTCTCCTCCATATCGACAATGTTCAGGGTAAAGCCAGGGTTGACATAAAGCCCTTTGGCACCGGTTTCAGGATGTTGGAGCACAATCGGATGAACCGCCTCTTGTACGGCGGATTCGGTGTTTCCGAAACGCCCGCCAAATTTCTTTTGATAAGCGCTGTCTTTGCCGAAAATATGCGCATTACCGTGTCGGGCCTTCAGGCCTTCGAGCCGTGCTTTCATTGCCTCATCAAGAGCTTCATAGGCCGCATGCATCCCGGCGAACAAAGTGTCGCCGCCGCTGGGCGGGATCTCCAGCGCATAGAGAATGGAGCCCATGGCAGGAACTTCGTCATAGCTATGATCAGTGTGCCAGCCACCACCGATATTGACTTCCTGATCGGGTTCTTTGAGCACCTTGGCAATTTGCGGATAGCCATCGACGGGCGTGAAAAAGCGGTTGATGTCGATATTATTCCAGCGTTCGGCAAAGGCGATATGGTCTTCCGGTGAGAGTTTTTGATCCCTGAAAAACAGCGCGCCGCGGTCGAAAAAAGCGGTTCTCAATTCGGCAAACTGGTCATCACTTAGCGACGTGAGATCAACATCCTCGACAATTGCACCCACGGCTTCGCTGGCATTAGATATCTGCATATTTTCTCCCCCGATTCTTATTATATAATAGGTGTATATCCTATTTTTATGATAATGTTACACGAGAAATAGATAAGGAACAGGCCCTCATGACCGATATGAAATTGAACCGCCGTCAGATACTTGCCGCTGGTGCGGCCACTGGCATCGCGCTAACCGCTTCCCAATCCGTTGCCGCGGAAGACGGGCCGACCAGTCTCAAGGGCAAATCTGTGCTCATCACGGGATGCTCGTCAGGCTTTGGATATCTTGGTGCTCTGCTTTATGCAAAACAGGGGGCGAAGGTCTTTGCCACGATGCGCAACCTACCGCGCCCGGAAGCGACGGCATTGATGGATGCAGCAAAGAAAGAGAAGCTGGACCTGACGGTATTGGAACTCGATGTGTTGTCGGACGAATCCGTGACCAAGGCGGTCGCGGAAGCCGAAGGGCTTAGCGGTGGCGCGCTTGATGTGGTCATCAACAATGCCGGTGTCGGCACTGGTGCGCCAGTGGAGCTTCAGGATATGGAAGCGATGCAAATGTTGTTCGACACCAATGTCATGGGACCACAGCGCGTGGCGCGCGCCGCGCTGCCAGCAATGCGGGCAAAGAAATCAGGGCTTATCATGAATGTATCGTCCCAACTCGGGCGGGTGATGATACCTGGCATGGGGCTCTATTCTTCAACGAAATTTGCGCTGGAATCGATGAGCGAGCAAATGGCTTATGAGCTGGTTCCGCATGGCGTTGATGTGACGATTGTGCAGCCGGGTGGTTTCCCGACCGACATATGGGACAATGGCAACAAGCTGACCGCACCCATGCTCGAGCGTGCGAATGAGGAACGGAAAGCTGCCTATCCTGAGCTGGTCGCCGGGGCGCTGCGCGATGGCGGCGGATCAACCGATCCGATGGACGTGCCGCGCGCTATGGCTGCGGTGATGGCTATGGCACCGGGCAAACGGCCGCTGCGCCTGCCTGTACATCCTGATCGCAAACCATCATTGGCGATCAATGATGTTAGCGCCAAGACGCAGGTGGCAATGCTTGGTGGTTCTGCCTTTGGTCCTTGGGTCAAAGATGTGAACGAGCGCTAGCCATAAGGCATTAGCTTGCCTTCTGGCGTCCGATTAGGGCGGCGCAGGTCATGAATAATGCAACGCCAAACAGCAGCCATGCCGCACCATTGGCAAGGTGATCACCGGTTCCGCCATAGAGCTGCGGTACCCAGGTGATCGCCACGCCGTCGAGAAACATCGCTGTGACCACGCCGACACAGGTTGCCGAAAAGATATGGGCTCGCGGCAGTCCGGTCACTTTCATCAACAGATAGACGGTAATCCAAGTTCCCGGGATCGAAACCAGGAACAAGATCATTCCCGTAGTGCCGCCTAGGAACATGTCCGGGAAAAACTGGATAATCATCGCTGCGATGAACCATAATATGGCACCAATAAGAGCGAAGGTGAAAAAATAGCCTTTAGACATGTTAGCCTCCTCTTAAACCGATGCGGTTTCGGGTGCTTTGACCCAAACCAGCGGCAGCAAATAGAGTATCAGAAGGACGCTGTTGGATAGCGCGTTTAGTGGAACGCCCCCTGCAATTGATGCACTGCTGTCGATGACAAACCACGCCAAGAGCGCATAGATGCTCGCGCGTTTAATGGCCGCATTGCCCTCTTCAATCGCTGGTGCGGTAATCAGCAAGAGCATCATCATGAAACCGGCAAAGAGCCCGCCGGCGATGGCAAAGCCGACTTTGGCCTCTGGCGTAGCGATGCCGCCAACTCCCTCGGAACCAGGAATGATGATAGTGAGAAACTGGTTTAAAATGCCGGTTGGATCACCGATGGCTCCCAGCGCAAATACCAGGGCGGATAGCAAGGACGCGATTGCAAGGAAGCGCATAAAATTGGCTGCTGCTTTGGGTGACATAATCTATCTCCTTTTTCAGTTGAGGATCATGAAACCCGATAACGATAGCGAAAACAATT
Source organism: uncultured Sphingomonadaceae bacterium (assembly GCA_947501695.1). GTDB lineage: Bacteria > Pseudomonadota > Alphaproteobacteria > Sphingomonadales > Sphingomonadaceae > Parasphingorhabdus. Next base: position 274,297 of record CANMWO010000003.1, on the reverse strand, counting down.
ACCTCATGGGTAAGTGCGCTGCTTGTGCTGTATGGGTAAGTGCGCTGCTTGTGCTGTGCTGGCATGATACGGTAATAATGACAGGAGGAGCGGGTAATGCGATCAGAATTTGGCAGCATATTGAAGGAATGGCGCAAGGTCCGCCGGTTTAGCCAGTTGGACCTCTCTCTCGAAGCCGACATGTCGGCACGCCATCTCAGTTTTCTCGAATCCGGTCGTTCCAATCCCAGCCGGGCGATGGTGCTGCGGCTGTCGGAAGCCCTACAACTGCCCCGGCCTATGGCTAATCAGGCGCTGCATGCAGCGGGTTTTGCGGCCATTTATCCCAGCCTGCCCGAAGATGCGCCCGAACTAGCTCCGGTCCATCAAGCCATTGCAACCATGCTCGACCATCATGACCCCTTTCCCGGCATAGCGGTAGATCGGCACTGGAATGTGGTGCGCTCTAACAAGGGAGCAGAGATGCTGTTGGCGTTTGCTGATCCGGCCGGCACGGTCAATATGATGGACATATTGATCAACAGTGCAGAGATGAATCTGATTGAAAATTGGGATGAAGTAGCAATGCTTTCGCTGACCCGGTTGCGCACTGAAATATTGGAGCTGGGTGGAGATGAAAAGCTGTCTGCCCTGATGCAACGTGTGGCTGATCTCGAGCGGGTCAAAAATGCCGATCTGGGATCGATCAATCTCAATCAAGCCGTGATTCCCACTATCTTGCGACTAGGTGAAAACCGCTTGTCGCTTTTCTCCACCATTGCCCAATTCGGATCGGTACAGGATACCCAAGCCGGCGAAACACGTATTGAACTCATGTTCCCGATGGACGATGAGACCATTCAGTTTTTCGAAAGGTAACGACTGGCATCTCGCAGCATAGGGTTTGTCGGGGAGTGGAGTTTTTGAATATGAAAATGATGCGCTTTTTAACATTGCCTCTATTGGCTCTCGCGGCCTGTGCGCCGATTCCCGATATCGCCGAATCATCTAATGAACAGGCTGGTACGCCAGCGCCCACGGCCCTCGCAGAAAATAGAGTCAGCACTGAAAATCTAGCCAAATGGCGCAAGGGTAATCCGAGCTGGTATGCTGCAGTCGAGCCCTTTCAAGTAGTTGGCGAACAAGGCGCAGGCTTATATTATGTTGGAACCGAAGGTCTCGGCATGTTCTTCATCCCGACGCCCGATGGACACATTGTTATCGACGGCGGCATGCCCGACCAGGCATCAACCGTGGCCGAAGCGATCACTAAACTCGGCTATGATCCCAAGGACATAAAAATCCTGCTCAACAGCCATGCTCATCTCGATCATTCGGGCGGGCTTGCGGATTTGAAAGCCATGAGCGGCGCGCAGATGATTGCCAGCGAAGGGGATCGGTCTGCTCTGGAGGGCGGTTTCTATCTCGGGTCCGAGGAGGAAGACTTCCTGTTCGCGCCTCCGGTCAAGGTCGACCGGATCATTGCCGATGGTGAAACCGTAAGCCTTGGCGGCGTGACGATGACCGCCCATTTGCACCCCGGTCATTCGCGCGGTTGTACGTCTTGGAGTATGGACGTTACGCAGGGCGGCAAGATTTATGACGTGCTGGTCTTTTGCTCCGCCACTGTTGCCGCGAACCGGCTCGTTAATCCGCCGCAATATGAAGGCATAGTGGATGATTATCGCAGCACGTTTGACAAAACCCGTAACCTAAACCCGGACGTGTTCGTCGCCAATCATCCGGGCTTTTTCGGCATGATGAAAAAACGCGAAAAGCAAAAGGCAGGCGATGCCTTAGCCTTTGTCGATGATAAGGCTTTTGGAAAATTTATCACCCGCGTCGAAGGCTGGTTCAAAGACGCGCTGCAAAAACAATCGGCCAAAGCCGCGCCATAGGCTAGTCAAATGAGGACTTGTCGCTGGATGGGCTTGGCGCCTATTCCTTTGCCATAAGGCGAGTGAAGGGAATTGATATGACAACAGCAAAGCAGGTGATCGAGAAATTCTGGGAAATTCAGAATGACCATGATTATACGAAATTAAGTCCTCTATTTGCGGATGATGCTGTGTTTGAAGATCCTGCCATTGGCCGCGTCGAAGGGAAGCCCGCGATTGAGAAGCTGCTGGCAGGCCTCACCAAGGAATTGGCCGACAAGAAAATGCACTTTGAGGTGTTGGAAATTGCTGGCGACGAGCATGTCGCGTGGTCCCGCTGGCTGTGGAAACGGCCTGAGGGGGATATTGAAGGCGTTGGACTGTATAAAGTCGCGGATGGCCAGCTTATCTCTTATCGCGATTTTTACGCCGTGCCGGAGGGCTAGCATTCTCAATTCTTGGGCTGGATATCTTCCGGATAGGGATTGCGCGCAATCAGGCCCCAGCTACTGTTGTTCGACAGGCTCTGCCGCGCGTCTATCTCGATTAGCAATTCTTTGGTTTTGATTATGTCGGCACCGACGGCAGACGATAAGGTTTCAATATCCCGCCACTTATATTTTTCACCGCGCAGCAACAGGATTAGCCGCTCTTTGCGTTTGTCATCCAGCCGATATTCGCGGCGCTTGGAAAGCCAATGCGTGAGGAATACCGTTGCGAGAGAGGCTATCGCGCCGACCACGGCGCCGATCAGAACGGCGATTTCTGCACTAACGGTCATTCTGGGCCCTCCAAGTTTCGATCACGGATTAAGCCGCTTGAGCGCGCTTTTCATTTCTGATTCTATATCACCAATCAAGGTTGCCGCATCCGGGACGTTGGATATCATACCAGCAGCCTCGCCGATACCGATATGCGCTCTGTTAAAATCTGCTTGGCGCACGCCATCATCATAGGCCGCGCGACCTTCTTCCGGATCATTTTGCAACTTATCAATGCGATCTTCCCATTGCCGGTACAGGTCATTTCGAATGGCCCGAAAGTCAAAAGATTCAGGCCAGTTCTTCCGTCGCAAAATATCAAAGACCGAACTGCGCGCCGTATTATCGCCATCTGTCTGGGTGGCCACAGTCTTGGCTTGTGGGTTGGCCAGCGATTCTTTTGTGGCCCAGAACCGTGATCCCATCATCGCGCCATCTGCGCCCAGGACCATCGCGGCGGCCAGGCCCCGGCCATCGGCAATACCCCCGGCACCCAGCAAATAGGTTTCAGGCGCTTGGACCGCAAGCCAGTCTGCCGTTTCCGAGATAAAGGAAAATGTTCCGCGTCCGCGCTCTTGGGTTGCGCCATGTCCGCCAGCCTCGGTGCCTTGCGCGACAATTATTTTTGCGCCTGCTTCCACCGCCAGCGGCAAATCTTTGAGCGAATGGATTTGGCAGATAAGCGACGCACCGGAATCTATGATCCGTTTGGAAAATGGCCGGGGATCACCAAAGGACAGCATGACCGCAGCAGTGCGATGATTGTCGATCAACCAATCAAGAGCATCAGCATTTTCGGCCAGCTTCCAGCTGATGAAACCGCAGCCCAGACGCTTCATGGCCGCTGCACTATCACCGATAGCGTCCACAGCCATTTGATATTCCCGGCTGGTCCATTCCAGATCACCATAGCCGCCGCCGACCAGTCCCAATGTTCCGGCCTGCGCGCAGGCCGATGCGAGATCGCCGCCGGATGCCAGTGCCATGGGGGCGAGGGCCAAGGGGATTTTCAAATCGAAATGATCGGCAAAGCGGTTCATTTCTGTTCCTTCAAAAATCTATGGCCAGACCTTTAAGTTCCCAATCACCGTAGCGGGTGGGGCCGTCTTTTTCCAAGATATCGTCCGCTTTGTCGAGCGGATCGGGTTGTGGCACGGGTGGGCTTTTGGACAGATGGGCAGGGGCTTTGACATGGTCAGGGCGCTCACCGGGCATTCTCGCATCGGCTTTTCTATCGTTATCGGCCATAGTTTCTATTTCCTGCACATTTGAAAAAGCCCGCCTCAACCCCTATATTGAGGGAGAAACCACTATAATCAAGCGAGTAAAGCCATGAATTTTATAAAGACGACGATGTTGCTGGCGGCACTGACGGCCTTGTTCATGGTTATGGGCTTCTCGCTCGGTGGACCACGCGGGGCGATATTGGCGCTGTTGGTAGCGGCGGGGATGAACCTGTTTACCTACTGGAATGCCGATAAAATCGTTCTGAAAATGCACAAGGCGGTTGAGGTCGATGCGGGCAGCCATCCCGAATTTTATACGATGGTGCAGCGTTTGGCGCAGCGCGCGCAGCTGCCCATGCCGAAAGTCTATATTGTTGACCAGCCGCAGCCCAATGCTTTTGCCACGGGCCGTGATCCGGAAAATTCGGCGGTTGCCGCGACGACCGGGCTGCTCAACATGCTCAGCTATGATGAAATTGAAGGCGTGATGGCCCATGAACTGGGTCATGTGAAGAACCGTGATACGCTGATCATGACGATGGTTGCGACCATTGCTGGTGCAGTCTCGATGCTCGCCAATTTTGGCATGTTTTTCAGGAGCAATCGGGGTCTGGCCGGTATTTTGGCAGTGTTTATCGCTCCCTTTGCAGCAATGATTGTGCAAATGGCGATCAGTCGCACCCGTGAATATGGCGCGGATAAAGCAGCGGCAGATATTAGCGGTAAGCCGTTGGCACTGGCCTCCGCGCTCCACAAGATTTCGGGACAGGCGCAGCGCATCCCCAATCCGGTGGCGCAGCGCAATCCAGCGGCGGCTCAACTCTACATCGTACCCGCTGGTGTCAAACAGATGTTCTCAACCCATCCCGCGACCGAGGATCGGATTGCCGCACTGCAGGATATGGCCCATGGCGGTGGATTGGGCGGTGGATCAGATGGCTGGTCAAGCAATAGCGATGAAATTGGCGATATGAGCCGGATCAAAGGCAAGCGTAGCGCACTTGACCCGACCCGCGGAAACTAGCCGTAACTTGCTCTGGACTTGATCCAGAGCCTAGGGCGTCTATGGGGAAGCCAGCGTGATCCACCCCGGGTCTCGCAGCAAGTGCGGAATGCCATAAGATGAACACTGAAAGCCCCTCAAAAATTCCCGGCCTGCCAGCACGGACCGCAGCGATACGCTTGCTGGACGCTGTATGCCGTCGCGGCGAAACACTCGATCAAGCGCTGCCCGTGGCCACCGCTAAGCTAGCCAATCCTTCTGATCGCTCGCTGGCGCATAATATTGCAGCCAATGCGCTGCGCTGGATGACCGCCTTGGATGCCATGATCGACAGCGCGACCAAGAAACGCCTGCCCGATGATGCCAAGGCGCGGATGGCGCTGCGTATCGCCTTGGTGCAAGTATTGGTGCTCGAAACACCCCAGCATGCCGCTATTGCGACCGCTTTGCCGCTGGTTCACGGCGGCCCGCGACGGCTGGTCCATGGTGTATTTTCCACCGTGATGCGTGGTGTAGAATCCGGTGCATTGGCTCTGCCGGAACATCCTGAAATTCCAGGCGAAACGCTGGACCGTTGGACCCATAACTGGGGTGAAGATGTGGCCATCGCAGCCGGACAGGCTTGGGCCAACTCTCCGCCGCTTGATCTCAGTTTTAAGACTGATGATGCAGGAAAATTAAAGGGCGAGAAGCTCGCCTCCCAACATCTGCGTTTGCAGCCAAACCTGCCTGTCACCGAATTGCCCGGCTTTGATGAGGGCGCTTTTTGGGTGCAAGATCTCGCGGCTTCCCTGCCAGCGCGACTGTTGGGTGAAGGAAACGGAAAAACCGTGCTCGATCTCTGTGCAGCGCCCGGCGGCAAGACAATGCAACTGGCGGCGGCAGGCTGGAAAACGCTATCCGTCGACAACAGCGAGAAACGGATGGAGCGGTTCAAGGATAATCTTGGCCGGACCAAATTGGACGCAGAAATCGTCATTGCCGACTTGATGAAATGGGAGCCTTCAGAGCTCGCCGATGCGATCCTGCTCGACGCGCCGTGCAGCGCGACCGGTATTTTCCGTCGTCACCCCGATGTGCTACATTGCATCGGGTCACGACAGATTGCTGACCGCGCAGAGGTACAAGAAGCGCTGCTCGATCGGATCGCGCCGTGGGTTAAACCAAGCGGTATGCTGGTCTATGCCGTCTGCTCGCTCGAACCCGAAGAGGGCGAAGAGCAGATCGAACAATTTCTCGAACGCCATGCTGATTTTGCAATTGTTCCGACGACGGATGATATGCTTCCCGAGGGCATTAGCCCGACCGACAATGGCTGCGTAAGGACGCTGCCGAATATGCTTGCCGAAAAGGGCCATGTTGACGGCTTTTTCATAGCGAAACTGCAGCGAAAAGACTGATCAGACGATAAAATCCAGCCTGTCCCCAAATTGTCCACAGGCCATTGGGTTTTCAGCCGAATCGCGCCTTGCGGGTCCTATGCAAAAAACCTAAACGCAGGATCGCAAAGGAACTGCCATGACCAGCTCAATCCGTATCGCCCCCTCCATCCTCTCCGCCGATTTCGCGCGACTAGGTGAAGAGGTCCGCGCGATTGATGGAGCGGGCTGTGACTGGGTGCATGTCGATGTGATGGACGGCCATTTTGTTCCGAACATTACAATCGGCCCCGCTGTCGTGAAAGCGCTGCGTTCCCATAGTGATAAGCCGTTTGATGTTCATCTGATGATATCGCCAGTGGATCAGTATCTTGAGGCCTTTGCCGATGCAGGCGCCGATATTATTTCTTTCCATCCAGAGGCTGGCGCGCATCCGCACCGTACGGTTCAGACGATCCATACACTGGGCAAACAGGCCGGACTCGTGCTAAACCCGGCAACGCCCTTGGATGTGCTCGATTATTTGATCGACGATCTTGATCTAATATTGGTCATGAGCGTCAATCCCGGTTTTGGCGGGCAGAATTTTATCGACACACAGCTTCGCAAGATCGAAGCCATTCGCAAACGGATCGATGCAACCGGCAAAGATATCCGGTTAGAAGTTGATGGCGGCATTGATTTAAATACTGCGCCAAAAGCCATTGCCGCTGGTGCTGACACGCTGGTAGCGGGCACGGCCACGTTCCGGGGCGGCCCTGATCAATATGCAGCCAATATTAGCGGCCTGAGGGGTGAATGAGCGCAAATCGGCCTGACCAAGGTGGCATCGCCGATGATGAGGGCGATCCGGGTGCTGGCGTGAATCGCTACAGCGGCGAAGAAACCAAGGCGCCCGAAGGTCAAAGCCTTACGCTGCGTGCGGACGGTGATCGCGGGCAATCGCTCGCTGAGCAAACGGCCCTGCTTTACTATCGTATGACTTGGCGGATGCCACTCCATCGGCTGCGGCTGTCAGGTAAATTGCCTTTGCGGTTGCTGGCTGTGCCGGTTGATCCGGTAGACGGTGATCGCGTTCAGGGCACAGCTGTTCGGGCCGGCCATTTCCTGTTTCGCGGCCTCAAGAAAAAGCTCGAAGGCATAGATTTTACCGACCTGAAACTGCCACCGGCCTTTGAAGATTATATTCACCGCTTTCAGTGGCTGCGCGACCTTGATACTGCGGCATCCCGCGATCAGGCATTGCCGGTTGCTGAAAAGCTGATGGAAGAATGGCTGGATGCTAACGGTAAAAAAATCCGGCAACCAGCTTGGCGGCCAGATAATTGCGGCTGGCGGTTACTGATCTGGGCAAGTCATGCGCCGCTTATTCTGTCGTCCGGCGATCTCATTTATCGCTCCAAGGTGCTCAACAATATTGCCCGTACCGCTCGGCATCTCGATCGCACAGCAGACAAAGCGACCTCCAGCCTCGGTCGGCTGGTCGCTTGGAGCGGTGTCGTTGCGGCATCATTGTTGATCCCGGAAGGTCGGGTTCGCCGGATTGTTGGCGAAGCGGGTCTCGAAAAAGCCATGGGTGAATTTTTCCATGCTGATGGGGGTTCCGTCTCACGGTCTCCGCTCAATCAGATGGATGCGGTCATCCTGCTGTCGATGCTGAAGCAAGTCTATCTCGCGCGTGACGAAGATATGCCAGAATTTATCGAAAATGCTTTGGCGCTAGCGGTTCCACCGCTCACAGGTCTCACACATTTTGACGGTAGCATGGGCAATTGGCAGGGCGGCGGTGCAACCTCCGCCGAGCAAGTTGCGCAGGTCATCGAAGCCAGCGGAGTTCGCGCCCGACCGTTACGGCAGGCGCGCGATTGGGGTTATCAACGGGTGTCCTCGGGCCGCTCCGTCCTGATCCTTGACGCTGCGCCGCCGCCGATTGCACGGATGGCGGTGGCGGGTTGCGCATCCACGCTAGCGTTTGAATTTTCTAATGGTGACAACCGGATCATTGCCAATTGTGGTGGCGCGGGATTGGTTGGCGCTACCATACCTGCTGGATTGGCGCGGGGGTTGCGTTCGACGGCGGCACACAGCACCTTGTGTATTGATAATAGCAACAGCACTTCTATCCTACCCGATGGTAAGCTTGGGCGCGGGGTGAACGAAGTGGAGTTGTTCCGTCGCGACGTTGAAAATGCGACCCGGCTGGAAGCAAGCCATGACGGCTATGGTCGGCGTTTCGGACTGGTTCACAAACGACTTTTGTTGATGCGTTCCGATGGACTGGAATTGCGCGGCGAGGATATGCTGATCCCCCATGGTCCCCAAAATAAAAAGTTGCGCCGGCGGAAGAAAAAGGACGTGGAATATGCGCTGCGTTTCCATCTTGGCCCTGATATTGAAAGCGACCTGATATCAGACGGCAAGGGCGTGTTGCTGCGCTTAAAAGACGGGAATTTATGGCAGTTCCGCTCAACAAGCGGGACAATTGTCTTGGAAGATAGTGTCTGGGTAGATGGCATGGGGATTCCTCATAGCGTCATGCAGATGGTGATAACGGATATAGTGGGTAGCGGCGGTGGAGCGACCGGCTGGCTGCTCAAACATATGGGATAAAGACTATCATGACCGAAAATATTACAATCAAACGGGCTTTGCTGTCTGTGTCGGACAAAAGCGGCCTGGCCGATCTTGGCAAAGAGCTGGCTGCGATGGGTGTGGCTTTGATCTCGACCGGCGGTACGGCCAAGGCATTGCGTGATGCGGGGCTGGACGTCGCCGATATCTCCGACGTGACGAATTTTCCAGAAATGATGGATGGTCGCGTGAAAACGCTTCACCCCAAAGTGCATGGTGGCCTGCTTGCGCGGCGCGATGATGCCGGTCATGTCGCGTCGATGGAAGAACATGACATTGCCGGAATTGATCTGGTGATTGTCAATCTCTACCCATTTGCCCAGACCGTTGCGAAAGGCGCTGAACGCGACGAGATTATCGAGAATATTGATATTGGCGGACCGAGCATGGTACGCAGTGCCGCGAAGAACCATGATTTCGTAACCATCGTCACCGATCCTTCGGATTACGACACATTGCTAGCGGAACTGAAAGAAAGCGATGGCGCAACCAGCATCGATTTTCGTAAGAAAATGGCGGCCAAAGCTTTCGCTGCCACTGCCAGCTATGACGGTATGATTGCCCAATGGTTTGGCTTTGCGGATCAGCAGCAGATGTTCCCGCCTACCTTACCGTTGACGATGAGCCAGCCGACGGAACTGCGCTACGGCGAAAACCCGCACCAGATGGCGGCGCTTTATCTGCCCGATGGTCCGTCGACCAAAGGCATTGCGCAGGCCGAACAATTGCAGGGCAAGGCGCTCAGCTATAATAATTATAATGATGCCGATGCGGCGCTGGAACTGGTCAGCGAGTTTCGCGACGGACCACCAACGGTGGTGATTGTCAAACATGCCAATCCTTGCGGTGTTGCCAGTGGGGACACCATATTGGAAGCCTATCAAGCGGCTTTGGCCTGCGACAGCGTCTCTGCCTTTGGCGGGATTATCGCTGTGAACAGGCCCTTGGACGGCGCGGCGGCTGAAGCAATGACCGGCATCTTTACCGAAGTGGTCTGCGCGCCCGCAGCCGATGCTGATGCGCGCGCGATTTTTGCGAAGAAGAAGAATCTGCGGTTGCTACTCACTGGCGATCTGCCCGATCCGGCGCGGCCGGGCATGGGCGTCAAGTCTATTGCGGGCGGATATCTCCTGCAATCGCGCGACAATGGCCAGATCACGCAGGATGACCTGAAATGCGTCACCAAGCGCACGCCAAGCGAGCAGGAAATGGCGGACTGTCTGTTCGCATGGACGGTCGCGAAACATGTGAAGTCCAATGCAATTGTCTATGCCAAAGGCGGTTCCACCGCAGGTGTTGGCGCAGGGCAAATGAACCGTCTCGAATCTGCACGCATTGCCGCATGGAAAGCCAAGGATGCGGCCGAAAAAGCAGGCTGGAGCGACGCGCGGACAATTGGGTCAGCAGTGGCGTCCGACGCCTTCTTCCCCTTTGCCGATGGTTTGATGGCAGCAGTCGAAGCGGGGGCGACCGCGGTGATTCAGCCGGGCGGGTCGATCCGTGACGACGAGGTGATCGCGGCTGCGGACGAAGCGGGTCTTGCGATGCTGTTTACCGGGATGCGGCATTTCCGGCATTGATTGGGACGGAATTTCAAGTTTGATTGAATGTCCGCTAAGGGCGCAAAAGCGGACATTCGCGCAAATTACGCTGACCTTCCGCTGACCACCACATAGCGGACGATCAGTTGCGATAGGATGCTGATGTTTGCCTTGAAGTCGAATTCTCGATGCTGGCAACGGCGAGCAAAGCGCCTGCAATGGCGACATTCTTGAAGAACAGCGAGAGTTCCAATGTATAGAGTTCTCCTGACAGCTCCCAGAACCGATGAAACAGCGCATTGGTTGCGAGGGTAAATACCGAAAGCACAAGAGCGGCCGATCCAGCGAGACGTGTTCCAAGCGCAAGTGCCATGCCCAAGGTCAATTCAAGACCAATCGTTGCCAGCAAGAAAATAAGCGGAGGGTGAAGAAGCGAGGAATCGATAGTGGCAAGCGTGGCTTCAAAGTTCCGGATCTTGTTGATTCCGCCGAGAATGAAGAGCGAGGCTAGCCCCGCCCTTCCGATCACGTACATCAAGCAACGACGCGGGCTCATCACTTTAGTTCGCTGTTATGCCCTGCTGGGTAAGCGTCACAGTGTTCACCCATTCTCGTATCTCAGTGATCTTCTGCTCATCATTCAGGGTAATCTTGAACACATAGCGGTTGAGATAGGGGCTACCGGTCTTCTCCAGTCGCAAGTTACCATTGGCTTCCATCCACACAGTCTTGCCATCGTCAGTCACGCTGTAAGTTCTGTCCGAGAATACGATATTCTCATAGTTTTGCGTAACCGTCCCGAAATAGGCTACGGCGGGGAAAGTGCGGATGGAAGCAGTATCCGTCTGACCCGTGGGATTAAACATCGCATAGATGGGCGCCCGGTCGACGAGGAGTGACCGCGCGGAGGCAAGGTTTTCTTGTGCAACTGCATCGAATAGAGGTATTACGACGTTGTTTACGGGGTCGGCTTCAGCGGTTCCAGCGACGGCTGAGATGGGGGTTGCAGCGGCAATCAGCGCAGCGGCTAAACTCAGTTTTAACATTGCGAGGGTCCTTTATTGGTGTTAGGGCATCGCACGACTCATTCATACGATATTCGTACTATATAATACGAATATCGTATTACAAGCGATTTATTGGACTCTATGAAAAATGATCAGGCCGCGCGTCTTCACGCGCATATTAATTCGCTCATCAACTTGTTCCTTGTGAACGAACAATCCTTTCCTTCTGCACAAGGACGGATGCGCTACAGCCCCTTGGATTTTCAGACGATCCGATTTGTTAGCGCCAATCCCGATTGCCCTGCCAAAGCGATCGCAGATGCATTGGGCGTGGCGCCAACGACCCAACAATCTGCGCTGGATCGCCTGATCCGCAAAGGTTTCTTGAAACGCGGTCCCCACCCCAAAGATGGCCGAGCAAAGGTTCATAGGCTAACCGCTGCCGGTATTGAGTTGCGCAATTCAATCGAAGCGCAAGATATGGAGAACATGCACTTTCTGCTTGAACCTTTGACTGTGCGCGAGAGAGAAAACCTACTCAAAATACTGGACAAGGTAAGAGCCAAGGTTGATGCAGTGTCTTAGCTTTGTTGGAAAAAATCGGACAGCCCGCTTTCTTCCCCAGCACCGATCGTTCTGAATAGTTTGGGCTAATGTCCCCTTTCGGGATGTTGCGGACATGATAGTTCTTTAGAGTGAGCAGGCAGGCTAATGCAAAACGAAACCAGTCAATCAACTAGACTCACGTTAAAATTGGTATTCACTTCTTTTTTGGCGATTTCAGCGATTCTATCTGATTTGGCCCCTGGGCCGCTTAACTACCTCTGGATCGCAATATCGATAATTTGTGCGCTGCTCTCTTTGAAAATCTATTTCACACCCAGAGCTTGTGGCCATGGATTTATAACCCAATCGGGGATAATCTTCTATCCTTGGATTATTGATCCATGTCCCAAATGTGGCGCGGCTATGAAAAATCGATGAGCCACATCTCAAGGGGAGCGTTCAATTGCCCGCTTTCGGGAAATTGCAGACATTTTTAGTAGCGTTAAATACCCCCGCTCTATGCGAAAGCTTACTCCGGCGTAGCAGCCTGTGCGCTCTGACCATCACCTTCGGGTGCGGCGATAATATCGCGGGTTACGCTGCCTTTATCGACTGTAAATGTACCAGCATCGCCAACGGAAGAGCGAATGCCTGCGTCGGAGCTTCCAGCCTGGCCGACAATCGCGGATTCGGTGACGCTACGCGCTTGTGATCCGCCGAACATGGCTTCCAAAGTCTGTTGCTGCACACCGCCATCTTGCGGGCGCGGCTGGCCGGGCTTGGGAGGAGTAAGCGCGAAATCGGGTGGGATTACCAATGGCGCCTGACGCGACACTGCAAATTCGTCGGGACGGTCACGGTCAAACAGGCCGCTTGATCCGCATGCGGACAGTCCAACCAATGAAACCAGGCTGATACCGATGATTGATTTACGCATATTCACTTCCCTTAAATCTCTTTGTAGAGCCTTTGACGGGCTCTTTGCCATGGGTCAACTGTCGCCAAGCTGAATATTATTCCTCGTCCGGCTTCTCGCGTATTAACAGCGCGCGTGCAAGCAGGATTACAACACCGATAGAGATTGCCGCATCGGCCACGTTAAAAATCAGGAACGGACGGAAGTCGCCAATATGTAAATCCGCGAAATCAGCGACATAGCCAAGCCGCGCGCGATCCAAGATATTGCCCATCGCTCCGCCAAGAACGAACGACAGCGCGATAATATCCCATTTCGCCTTTTCCCGCCACATCCATATCAGGACAGCGACGCCGATCAGACCGGTTAGCGCTACCAGCGCCCAGCGTTGAAAGTCTGTCGAAGCGGTCAGAAAGCCCATCGAGACGCCATAATTTTCCGCCCAGGTCAGGTTGAAAAACGGCAGCAGTTCAATCTGGCCTTTGGCTTTCAGGTCGAGCGGATGCATCACCATATATTTGGTGAACTGGTCCGCGATGAAGATCGTGAATGCCACGACAAGGCCGGTGATCCGGTATTTCGATGCTGCTTCGGTCATGCGTTGAGAACCCCGTCACAGCGGCCACAGAGCGCGCCGTCTTCCGAAACGTCGGGAAGCAAGCGCCAGCAGCGACCGCATTTGCTGTGCTCGGTCTTGGTCACTGTGATTTCGCTCCCGTCTTTAATATCGGCGACGATGCAGATTTCAGAAAATTCGCTGACGTCCATGGGCAGATCAGTCATCGGATAAGTGACTTCCGCTTCCAGACTGGAGCGGATTGTCTTTTCCCGGCGCAGCGGTTCAATCGCTTCGGTGACATTAATCCGCGCAGTCCGAATATTTTCCCATTTCCCAGCGAGCGCATCGTCGGTCCAAGCGCCATCAACTTCCGGCCACTCTTTCAAATGGATCGAGTCATTCTCATCCGGAAAACGGCTCTGCCAGATTTCTTCGGCGGTAAAGACCAGCACTGGCGCGATATAGCGGGTGAGGGCGTGGAACAATATGTCCATCACCGTCCGGTAGGCCATGCGTTTCGGATCATCCGGCGCATCGCAATAGAGGCAATCCTTGCGGATATCGAAGAAAAATGCGCTCAGGTCATCCTGCGCAAAGGCAGTCAGTTCGCGCATATAAGGACCAAAGGCGAAATCGTGCACATGCTGTTTCAGCTTCGCGTCAACCTCGGCCAGACGGTGCAGCACATAACGCTCCAGCTCCGGCATATCGGCGACAGCCACCCGCTCGCTATCCTGAAAATCGCTGAGGCCGCCGATCATATAGCGGAAGGTGTTGCGCAATTTGCGGTAACTGTCGGTGACGCCTTTGATGATTTCATCGCCAATCCGGTGATCTTCGGTGAAATCGACGCTAGCGGCCCAGAGGCGCAGGATATCGGCGCCATTGACGTTGATAATTTTTTGCGGGTCGAGGGTGTTGCCGAGCGACTTCGACATTTTCTTGCCGTTTTTGTCGAGTGTCATGCCGTGGGTTAGCACGGCTTTATAAGGCGCATGGCCGCGTGTGCCGCATGATTCTAGCAGGCTCGACTGGAACCAGCCGCGATGCTGGTCGCTGCCTTCCAGATAGAGATCCGCCGGGGTCTGGTGATCCGGCCATTTGCCGCTTTCCAGCACAAAGGCGTGGGTGCAGCCGCTGTCAAACCAGACGTCGAGAATGTCGGTGATCACTTCATAGTCATCGAGAGCATATTCATTGCCCAAAAACTCTTGATGATCCGCATTGAACCAAGCATCTGCGCCGCCGGTTTTGAAGGCGGCGATGATGCGTTCGTTGACCGCGGGATCATTCAGATAGTCGCCGGTCTTGCGATCGACATAAAGCGCAATCGGCACGCCCCATGCGCGCTGGCGGCTGAGCACCCAGTCTGGGCGGCCTTCCACCATCGATTCCAGACGGCGACGGCCGCGTTCCGGAACAAAGCGCACTTTGTTGCGGATTTCATCGAGAGCGACTTCACGCAGGGTCGCGGCGACGCCTTCGCCGTGGCCGACAACTGTCTCGCCCGGCTCATCTTCAATCGGTTCGATCTGGCTAGGCGCGGTGAGCGGGTCATCCATCGGCACAAACCATTGCGGCGTACAGCGATAGATGATCTTCGCCTTGGACCGCCAGCTATGCGGATAGCTATGTTGGAAATCATCACTGGCCGAGAGCAAGGCGCCTGCTGCGCGCAGGTCTTCACAAATCGGACCGGTGCTGCTGACGAATTTCTTGTTGATCATCCCGCCCGCGCGGTCATCGCCGCGTGGCAGCCAGTCCCAGTCGTCACGATAGACACCGTCCGCATCGACGGCGAAGACCGGGTTGATGCCATTGGCTTTGCAGAGGTCAAAATCATCCTCGCCATGATCGGGGGACATATGGACAAGGCCGGTACCCGCATCGGTGGTGACGAAATGCGAACCGTCGAGAAATGGGCGCGGCTTGGTGTAGAATTCGCTGTCCGGGAATTTGTCCGCCATTGGGTGTTTGGCGATGGCTCCGGCGAGTTGGGAGCCTTTGCCCTTCCACGCAATATAGATGTCATCGGTTGAAATCGTTGCTTCCGTTCCGGCAATCAATCGCTGAGCAAAAACCCTCACCCGGTTTGCTAGTTCTGAAGCTAAAGACTTAGCGACTAGAAACGAATTTTCGCGAAGATGATCTACCAACGATACCCATGCTGATAGTTCGACCGACCCATTGGCCAGATCCTGATCTATATCTAGGCTAATGTTGACTAGCTCGTAATCAACATCCGCCCCATAGGCGAGTGCCTGATTGACCGGAATGGTCCAAGGCGTCGTCGTCCAGATCACCGCATGCGCGCCGACTAGCTCTGGCGCATTTGGCGCTTCGACAATCTCAAACGCCACATCAATCTGGGTCGAGGTAATATCTTCATATTCCACCTCGGCTTCGGCCAAGGCGGTTTTCTCAACCGGCGACCACATCACCGGTTTCGCACCGCGATAAAGCTGTCCCGCTTCCGCAAATTTCAGCAGCTCTGTGACAATCGCCGCTTCGGCATCGTAGTCCATCGTCAGATAGGGCTTGTCCCACTGCGCCAGGATGCCGAGCCGCTTGAATTCCTCGCGCTGCACATTGACCCAATTGTCCGCATAAGTGCGACATTCTGCGCGAAATTCGCTCGCCGGAACCTCATCCTTATTGCGCTTTTTCTTGCGGTACTGTTCCTCGATCTTCCACTCAATCGGCAGGCCGTGACAATCCCACCCGGGAACAAAGGGCGCATCCTTGCCAAGCATATTTTGCGAGCGGACGACCAAATCCTTGAGCGTCTTGTTCAGGCTGTGACCGATATGGATATTGCCATTGGCATAAGGTGGACCATCGTGAAAAATAAACTTTTCGCGGCCAGCGCGCGCTTCGCGGAGCTTTTCGTAAAGCCCAATATTCTGCCAACGCTCCAAAATCGCCGGTTCCTTATTCGCAAGGCCGGCTTTCATCGGGAAATCGGTTTTCGGCAGGAAAACCGTATCTTTATAATCTGGTGCATTGTCAGTCATGATTGGCGGGGATTAGGCGAGGCGACGCGCGGGTGCAAGCGGGATTTAAAGCGCGTGACTGTACACATCTGGCCTAGCGAATAAGCGCTGGTCCCACCTTGCTAATATCCTCGACCATGACATAGCCATTATAGCTTGCCGGAATGTCCGACAGCTGATCGCCATAGGTCAGCCCCCGGGTGGATTCGCGGTCATTCATCGGTCCGATAATCAGGGTGCGGGCACCGACGGCTTCCATGCGGGCCGTGGCGCGATTGGGCCATCCGGCAAAGGCCCATTGATAGTCGAGCGGCACCACCAATGTGCCGTTTTTGCAGCTGTCGGGCGTCATGCCGAGCCAGCCCATCCACGCATAATCCTTGGTACAGGCTTTGACGCCGGGTTTGGACCAGGCCCAAATCCCGGGGATCAGTTCTTTCATGCGCTGCACCGGCGCTTCCGCTCCGTAAAATCCGTCGCCTTCTTTCAGCGGATCGCGGCCTGCGGCTTTGAGGATTGCGTAAAGTTGATCTGCTTCGGCGGGATTTTTGCTCTTGAAGTTGAACAGGAACGGTTTGAAGGTTTCCGATGCAATGGCTTCTTCTACCGTGGGTATTTTGCCAACGCCTTTGCCGCGCAGGGGGAATGTCTTGCCACCATCAGATGAATAGCCATAGCCGATATCCAGCGCCTGTAATTCGGCCAGCGTAAAGTCCCGCGTATCGCCGCTCGCTTCGGTGCGGCAATCGACGGTCCAGTCGTGAAACAGCACCATCTTTCCGTCTTTGGTCGGCGCGACATCGACTTCCACCATATCCGCCTGCATGCCAACGGCTGCGCGAATCGAGTGTATTGTATTTTCGAAAATCTCCAGCTCTTCTTGGCCCGGCAGCATGCGAATCGCAGTGCAATCATCCCGTCCAAGGCCGGTGGGATCATAGATATGGTGGACCCCGCGATGGGCGATCATTTTTAGGCGGCCATCGGGATCGGGGACCCAGCGGGAGCTGTTGAGCAACAGGATGATGAGGAAAAGCATCCAAAGTCCGCCCAGACTCCATAACAGCTTTTTCTTCATGCAAGCAGGGTCCGGGCCTTGTCGCAGTCTTTCGCCATCTGCACCATGAGACCGTCGAGATCGTCAAATTTCGCCTCGCCGCGCAGGAAATGGTGCAGCTCGACCTCAATCACTTGCCCGTAAAGATCTTCGGCAAAATCAAAGAAATAGGGCTCAAGCAATTCTTTGGGCGGATCAAAGGTCGGACGAATGCCGAGGTTCGCGGCTCCGTTGACCACGCGTCCGTCCGGCAAGCGGCCTTTAACGGCGTAAATGCCATATTTGGGGCGCAGATAATGGTCGATGTCGATATTGGCGGTGGGATAACCCAGCTTGCGGCCGTTTTTATCACCATGAATGACCACGCCTTCTATGGCAAAGGGGCGCGTGAGCAGTTCGGTTGCCGTTTCGCAATCGCCAGCTTTCAGAGCATCGCGGATACGGCTGGAGGAAATTACCTCTTCGCTATCGCTCACCGGACCAACCGCTTTGGTTGATAGGCCAAGAGGCGCGCCCAATTCTGTCATCACTTCGACATTGCCGGCGCGGCCCTTGCCAAAGGTGAAATCTTCACCCGTCACAATGCCCGCCGCGCCAAAGCGCTCGACTAGCAGTTTTTGCACAAAATCTTCCGCCGTGGTGCCGGCGAGTTCCGCGCCAAATTCAAAGACCAACATGGCATCAGCGCCAGCAGCCGTGAACAAGCGCTCACGCTGGTCAAGACTGGTCAGGCGAAAAGGCGGGGCATCGGGCTGAAAATGACGCACGGGATGGGGATCAAAGGTTGCGATAATGGCCGGTCGACCCTCGGCCTTGGCCCAGTCGATCGCCGTCTGTGCCACCATCTGGTGACCTTTGTGAAAGCCATCAAAATTACCCAGCGCAATAATTGCACCGCGTAGCTTTTCCGCTATCCTGTTTTGCCCACTTAACCGCATGATATTTCGGCTATTGGCCAGTTTCGCTGGTTTGTTCAACCGCTTGTTTTGGTAAATCTTTGAGTGGGATGAGACCTTGCTTTAAAACCCGTAGCGCATTGCCACCCATGACGGCACGAATTTCTGCTTCTGTAAAACCGGCCTCCATCAAGGCTTGAGTGACATGGACGATGCCGCTGGTGTCGAAGCGCGTGGTGACGGCCCCATCAAAATCTCCGCCCAGCGCGATATGTTCAATCCCCACCAGGTCGCGGACATATTTTGCAGCTTTCGCGATGGTTTTCGGATCGGTGTCGCACATCGCGCCATCCCAATAACCAAGGCCGATGACACCGCCGGTTGCGGCGACGCCCTTAATCTCTTCATTGTTGAGGTTGCGATTGACGGCACAGACGGCTTGTACGCCACCATGGCTCGACACCACCGGACGCCGTGCCATTTTCAGGACATCGGCGACTGTGTCTCGGCTGCTATGGGCAATATCGACGATCATGCCTTTATCTTCCATGTCGCGGACAATCTGCCGGCCAAAATCGGTGAGACCGCCTTTTTTCTCGCCGTGCATTGATCCAGCCAGTTCATTATCGAAAAAATGAACAAGCCCTGCCATGCGCATACCGGCATCATATAGCTTATCGAGATTCTCTCGCTTGCCTTCGAGTGTTTGCAGACCTTCGGCGGAAAACATTACCCCAATTATTTTTTCGGTTTTGGAGCGGGCCAATGCCAGGCCATCAACATGGGATGGGGCACTGATCGCAACCATCGCGCCATCGGATGCGGTGACCGCGCGGTCGAGCTTAGTGGCGTGCCACAATTGCCGCTCCAGCAAAGAATTCCATGTCCGGACAGGCTGCAGCTGCGCGATCGCCAGCATCGTAACATTATCTGTTTCCGCGCTATTGCTATCGTAATTCTGGCCTTTGGGTGTTTTGGTGACGCTGGAGAATATCTGCAAGCCAACATTGCCTTGCTGCATGCGTTTCAGGTCAACATGACCATAATCGACGCTGTCGGTAATCTTGCGCTTCCATAGCAATGTATCGCTGTGGAGATCGACGATCATCAAACTGTCATGCAGCTTTTGCGCTTCGGCAGTGATTTCTGGCAAGGGCTGCCCGTCAATCTTGTTGTTCTGCTTTTCAAACAGGCTGGGTGCAAAAATAAAAAAACCAATGGCCAAGACAGTGAGAAATGTCAGGATGGCCACCAAAATTTTCTTCATCCATCTTTCCTTTTCAGGGTCACAAAGGAGAAGCCCGGCTTTCCGCCCACAGGTTCATGGCTTTTCCGTTCGCTTTCATGCCAAATTTCGGGATCAAAGCCATCCATATTTGTGTCGCCGTCGACATCTATATGCACTTCGGTGAGCGCAATGCGGTCTGCTTTGGGCAGAAAGAGCCGGTAAATCTCGGCGCCGCCAATAATCGCGATATGCGGGGCATTAGCAATTTTCAGGGCTTCCTTAACACTGCCAGCAACCTCGGCGCCTTCTGCTTCCCAATCTTTGTCGCGGGTCAGGACGATATGCCGACGACCCGGCAGCAGACCGGGTAAGCTGTCAAACGTCTTGCGCCCCATGATCATTGGTTTGCCCTGCGTCAGCGATTTGAAATGGCGCAGGTCGGCTGGCAAGTGCCAGGGCATAGTACCGTCTTTGCCAATCACGCCATTGTCGGCGCGCGCTAGGATCAGGATGATTTCGGGATGGTTCATGAGATGCGCCTAGCTCAGATCAAACCATGTGCAAATCAGAAAAATAATTTCGTGACATGGCCCATTTTCCGGCCCGGTCGGCTTTCGCCTTTTCCGTAGAGATGAAGGTGGTTTGCCGGGTCGGATAGCAACGCCTGCCACTCGTCTGCATTGCCACCAATAAGATTTGTCATCTCAACCTTTTTAGCGGCCAGTCCGGTGTCACCCAGCGGCAATCCGCAAATGGCCCGGATGTGATTTTCAAACTGGCTGGTGATCGCGCCTTCGATCGTCCAGTGGCCGCTATTATGGACGCGCGGGGCCATTTCGTTGAACACCGGCCCGTCGGTAGTGGCGAAAAATTCGCAAGTCAGCACGCCGACATAGCCCATGGCCTCTGCCATTTTGGCGGCCAGCGCCCGGGCAGCTTGTTCTTGCCCGGCTATTTCGGATGGCACTGGAATGATAGATTCTGCCAATATGCCATCTTCATGGATATTATGTGGCGTATCCCAATAGCGAATGGCGCCGTCTTGTCCGCGTACGAGAATGACTGAAAATTCGTGGGTGAAGGTCACAAACCCTTCTGCAACACAAGGTTGATGGGCCACGCTATCCCAATGCGTGTCGAGATCGTCTCCCGGCTTTATCCTTGCTTGCCCCTTGCCGTCATAGCCCATCCGAATGGTTTTGAGGATGGCCGGTACGCCTATTTCGGTTATTGCGCTGTCTAGAGACGCGCGGTCGGTGACTTCAGCAAACGGGGCGGTTGTGCCGCCATGGGTGCGCGCATAATTTTTTTCCGCAATCCGGTTTTGAGCAATGTCGAGCGCTGTTACCGGCGGATATAACGGTGCGCGATCGGCTATTGCTGTCAGCGGCGCGACGGGGACATTTTCAAATTCAAATGTGATAACGTCGCAGGCGTCGGCAAATTTGCCCAAGGCTTGGATGTCATCGTCCTGCGCGCAGGTAAATTCAGCCGCTACGTTAGCAGCAACGCTGGCGTCATCTGGTGCATAAATATGGCAGCGATAACCAAGTTGCGCGGCTGCAACGGACAGCATCCGACCGAGTTGGCCGCCACCTAATATGCCAATTGTCGAACCGGGAGGAAGCGGGCTCATAGCAGCCGATTATTCCGGTTGCTCTGCAACGGCATCGCTTTGTGCAGCGCGCCATGCATCGAGGCGTTCTCCCAAAGCGGCATCTTCATTGGCCAGTATGGCCGCCGCTAGCAGAGCAGCATTTTTTGCACCCGCGTCGCCAATCGCCAAAGTACCAACCGGTATGCCGGCGGGCATCTGGGCAATGGACAAGAGGCTGTCGACACCGTTCAGGGTTCTGGATTGGATCGGCACGCCCAAGACTGGCACGCGCGTCATGGCTGCTGCCATGCCCGGCAAATGGGCCGCTCCACCAGCTCCTGCAATGATCACCTTCAGATTGCGGGATGCCGCTGACTTTGCATAATCATAAAGCCGGTCCGGTGTCCGATGGGCTGAAACGATTTTGACTTCATGGGTAATATCAAGCTGCCCTAGAATGTCCGCGGTTAGCTGCATCGTCGCCCAGTCGGATTGACTGCCCATGATGATTCCAATTTTCGGGGTGGCTTCTTCGGTCATACTTGCACCTGAATAGTGTCGCGGAAGCAAAACCGTTTAGCCATGAAATGATGATCACGCAATGCACCAGTGGTGGTAGGCGCGCTTTTCTAGCATCAACTTTACAATAGAGGACTCATATCAATCCTTACGGATCAATTTTCTTGACTAAACTACTTTAGAACAACTAAAGAACAATAAAGCGTAAATACTAGTAAACAAGAGTATCACGCCAGGGGTAGAAAATTGATTGTTGAAACTATTAATGGTAATGAAAGCAAGCAAAAATGTACCAATTGTACTGCTCTTCATTCAGAAATTATGCGATTAAAAGAAGAGCTTTTTGAAATGGAGCAACGCGCCAACCATGATGTTCTAACCGGACTTTCCAATCGTCGTCATTTTATCGAAAGCCTGGAAAAGCGGATAAAACGGTGTCAGCGCTATGGTGATAATACAGCTTTGCTCTTTTTGGATGTCGATGATCTAAAGGCTGTAAATGATGGTTATGGCCATGTCGCCGGGGATGTTTTACTGATCCATCTCGCAAAAATATTGAAAGACAACATTCGTATTTGCGACATGGTTGCACGGATCGGCGGCGATGAATTTGCCCTGCTGCTTGATAATCTGGATGCGGACCAAGTGGAAAGCAAGATATTGTCTTTGATTGACCGTATCAAGACTGCCAATCTGGTTCATGAAGGTCAAAATCTAAAATTTGGTGCTGCCATCGGTTATAGTTTTGTTGGTCCGACAGATACTGTTGCCGACCTCATGTCGCGGGCCGATGAAGCCATGTATCAATCCAAAAATGACATAGATTAAGCGCCTTTTTTAACGCTCAGACAAATAATAGCGTTCTTTCTCGTTCAAATCATCATCAAGATCATAGATAATCGGCTGGCCGGTCGGGATTTCCAGACCGGTTATTTCATCATCCGAAATACCTGACAGATGCTTGACCAAGGCGCGCAGGCTGTTGCCGTGCGCGGAGATCAGGACCCGCTTGCCCGATTGTAATTCCGGCGCGATCCGGGTTTTCCAATAAGGCAGAACGCGAGCGATTGTGTCTTTCAGGCTCTCGGTCGCAGGGACTTCGATGCCCGCATAGCGCGGGTCAGATGTCATTTGATATTCGCTGTCTGCGGCCATGGGCGGCGGCGGTGTGTCAAAGCTGCGGCGCCAGATATGGACCTGTTCGTCGCCATGCTTGTCACGGGTTTCCTGTTTGTTGAGGCCGGTTAGCCCGCCATAATGGCGTTCATTCAGGCGGTAGTTTTTTTCCACTGGCAGCCACATCCGGTCCATTTCTTCCAGCGCCAGATTCAATGTTTTAATTGCCCGGCTTTGCAGGCTGGTAAAGCATAGATCTGACTCAATGCCTTTGGCCTTCATGAGGCGGCCCGCCTCGCGTGCTTCTTCAATCCCTTTTTCAGTGACATCAACATCCCACCAACCGGTGAAGCGATTTTCGAGATTCCATTGTGACTGGCCGTGACGAAGAAGGATGAGCTGAGGCATAGAATGTCCTTAAATTTGCTGTTGAGGCTTCTGTAGCGGTGAAGACGGGGTCCGCCAAGTCAGATATTCATTCATATTGGGATAGAAAAAGCTGAACTATTTATACAGTTTCTACGCAAAATGGGGTTCAAATTGCGACGAACCGAGTGGTGAATTAGCGGCTGCGCGATCCGTCTGGTGACGATTGCGAACGGGTGCGAATGGCAAAAAATGAAATGGCGAAGTCATAGCCCGCAAAGCCTATGAAAAATCCGCCGTGTAGGAAAGCCAGTTTTATCACCGCAGCCGTTCGGCGCTCACAATATCCGGCTGAGCGTGTAAAAGGCACCGAGCCCGCCAACCAGATAGAGCGCCGGTGTCTCGATCCATTTGCGACGATCCACACTGACAAGCCGCGCGCACCACAGCAATGTGAGGGCCAGAGCCACGAACATTATCTGCCCGATCTCCACGCCCAGGTTGAACAATAGCAAGGCCCATATTTCCTCACCTTTAGGCAAACCAATATCGGCCAGCGCGCCAGCGAATCCGAGACCATGTAGCAAGCCGAAAGCCAGAGCGATCAGCCAAGGTTTTCGAATGGTGAGGCTGGTCTTGCCATTCCATTTCCGCACCACTTCCATGGCAAGGAAAAATATCGAGAGCGCTATCAGCAATTCCACCGGTTCGCTTGGCAGAGTGAACAGGCCCAGCGCGGTGATCGCAAGCGTGACACTATGACCGAGCGTGAAAGCGGTGATGACCCATAAGAGCTGCCGCGTCGCTGTGAGCAATAACAGGCCGAGCACGAATAACAGATGATCCCAGCCGAATAGCATATGCTCTGCACCGATGCGCAGATAAGCGCTGGCCGGAGAACCGCTCGTTGTGCCCAAAGCAAAAGAAGCACTGGCGGGGCGCAAGATATGGGCGGTTTCCGCTCCATCCAAAAGGCGGATGCGGACAAACACATCGGTGAGCGTGCGGTCAAGTCCCTCTATTGTTATGCGCCCTGTGTTGAGCTTGCACTGTACTTGCCAGCTTTCGACAATCGCGTCGCCCGATATGGTCTGACTGGTCACCGCCGGTGGTGGACATTGGTCCGGCAGGATGGGGCGCATCTTGAGTTTGCGGCCAGACAATATCGGCTGTTTCCAGATCACTCCGACCAGGCCGTCCGGTTGCTCTGTCAGTTCCAGCGCTGCGGGTCTGATTTCATGGGCGCTGGCCGCTGCCGCGTTCAGCCAAATGATGATACAGCATAACAGACCAAGCCGGATGAAGGTCACTCGCTTGCGCTCTCAATCACCACATCATAACCGCGCACCAGTTTCTCCAATGCCGCCTGTTTGGCTTTACTGGTCTGGTCTTCCTGCCATGCGGCGGCAACCTCCGCTTTGATCGGTTCAAAACTTGCCTCGGCCGCGCTGTCGATGGTTTCGATGCGCACCAGATGCAGACCGAAAGCAGAGCCAATGGGCGGGCTCCACTCTCCCGCTGTCAGCTTGAACATGGCGCTAGCGAAATCCGGTCCGAACAATCGAGTGACTTCGCTCTCCGGTATGGCGGCATAGCTACGTTTTTGAATGAACGGATCGCCAAGTCCCTTCCAATCTGTGCCTGATTTTGCCGCGCGCAGGGTGCTGGCAGCCACCGTTTCAATGCTGCCGCCATGTTTTTCCGGACTGAGATAGATGTGCACAAAACTCCGTCGTTCGGGGGCGGCAAACTTGTCACGATTTTGTTCAAACCATATTTTCAAATCTGCTTCGGAAGGCGTGACCGCCTTGCTTTCGCCGCTGACCAGAAAATCCATTTTTTGGGCCAGACGGCGTTTGATAATCGTGTCATCATCGCCAAGGCCAAGCCGCTCGGCCTCACGCACCAATGCTTCCTGCTGCACATATTGATCAATAATCTGCTGTTTATCCTCGCCGGTGGGCAAGCGGCCAGCAGTATTGGCCCATAGGACGCTGAGCCGATCAATCTCGGCTGTGCTAACCGTGATCGTCCGACCCTGTTCGCCCTGATAGCTGTTCCAGACATGATTGATCGCGATCAGCGCCAGCCCGATCAGAACAAAATGCGTGATCGGATCTCGAAATATTTTCACAAATTATCCCGTCAATCAGACCTTGGTCGGCACATACCAGATGGGCGAAGACCAGGCGCGTTCCTGAATGGTTTTTTGCAACGCTGGGTTTGGCGGCACGCCTGCGCGGATGGCGTCCCATGTGGACCAGCGACAAACCGGGTTCTCCAGCACCCGGACATAATAGGAAGCGCGTTGCCCCGCTTTATGCTCTGGATCACGCCAGAAGGTTTTGAGTTCCGGTGCGCCTTTGTCGGTGGAGATGGAGCAGTCTGCCAGATTGACTTTCGCGCCATTGTTGGGACAGCGCGCGGTTGCCGGGTCGACCGTCCCGCCATCGGAACAGGCAACATCAAACAGTTTTTCATTGGTCTTGCCGCCATCGGTCCAGACTTTGACAATCTGTACCCGTTGCAGCGGCGCGCTCATCGCATCGCGCATCGCCCAGACGATGAAGCCTGGGGCTTTGCCCTGACCAACGAGATCGCCGCCCATGCTGACGCCGTCCTTATAGGCTTTGGATACCATCTCCGGATCATCCAGCATCGCCGCGTCAAAACCAAAACCGCCAAAGAAGCGCAATTTAATCCGCGTTCCGGTGGTCGCGTAGGTTTCCTTGCGCCGCATCGCGTCAAATATCGCCTCGCGGGTATTTTCCTCGGCCCAGACTGCCGCATAGCCAGAAGCGCCCCAGCGAGAGAACCAGCTGGCCGCGCGCGGATCAACCGTCACGCCTTCCCAGCTTTTTTTGCCACCCGGAGGAACCGAACCTCGGGCTTCCGGCGTGCCATCCACAACGCCGATTTTGGACCAGAAATTCTTTTCATCAAACGAGCCGCCAGCGACATGGCTGTCGGTGGACCCGATCAGACCGAATTGGAAAGGATTGCTGCCGATCTTGTCTTCCAGCATCAGGCCATTGGCTAGTGCTTCGCGCACATAGCTTCCGTTGACCTTGGATTTGATCTGCGAGGACAGCAGATATTCGTAAATCCCGAAATCGGCCCATTCATCATTGGGTGAGAGTGACGGGTGGGTTTCGGATGTGCCCTTGACCTGCGTGATCTCTACAATCGGTTCATTGCGGATACGCTGATCGGCATAAGCCTTGGTCAGCGGCTGGCCATTATAGGTTTCCAGCTTGAACATCTCGCCGTCCGACACATTGCTGTTATGCGGGATCGAAAGCCCGTCATGTCCGGCGGCGCGCTGTTCGTCCATCCAGTTCCACAGCTCTTCAGGATTGGTGGAATCGAGTGTGCCAAAGGGCATGTCGGGGGCCGAACCGCGGAAGACGACATTGCGGTGGAGATTGCCGCCCGCAAAACCGCCACCTTCACCCTGCGTCACCCGCGTGGCGGTATATTCATAGGCGGAGAAGGTCGTGAATTTGCCGGGCTTGTAATATTTATCCGCGGCGTCGATCGTGGCTTTCCAGACGTCACCGATAATTTTCGGATCATAGACACCGTCCATCTTGCGGCCATCGCGCACCGCGCCGCCGATCAGCTGGAACGCCGCGATGATCTTGTCCGGATCGGCGCTGAACATATCCCTGGCCATGTCGAGCTTGGAAATTTCCGTGCCTTCGGTGTCCATCGCGGGCAGGTGACCGAGATAGGCTGCGTGATCGGTGACCGCCATGAAATCCAGCGCGGGACCTTCGAGTTTCAAATCATAGCCGGACGGGTGGGTAATACCTTCGCCCATACCGAATTTATAAGCATCTTCCGGTGTCGTGCGGACGTTGAAAATATAAGCATCAAAACTGTTGCGGGTATGGATATGGAGGTCGCCAAAATAGACATTGCGATCGGGATTGGGTTGTTCTGTCGTTTCGCCTGGTGCCAACGCGACATCATTTTGCTCGGTTGATTCGCTGCCGCCAGAACAGCCGGCCATCAATCCGCCAACTGCAGCCATAGCCAATAAATTGCGTTTCATTTCTTTCCCCTCCGTACGCCTCATTGACTGGGCGCATCCTTTTTACCCCTCGTTTTACACGACTCTGCCGTACGGCTTCACAATGCTGAGAAACCCTTGTTTCTCTAATAACACAGCGCCTTTTTATCTGCGCTAGATCGTGCTTCTTCGGTTGATTTAATGGCCCAGTTAAATGACTTATGCAAGCGTAGCCGCAGCAAATAAGACCATTCCCCACCATCCCCACGAAAATGGCAACGCTGTGGTTACGTTCAAATGGAGAGAATGATTATGAATAGTATGAATCGCGTCCTCTTGGCGGCCCTGTGCAGCACAGCAATCGCCACTCCCGCTTATGCGCAAGATCAAGGCGCTGAAGAAGCCACTGATGACAATATCATCATCGTGACGGCCACGCGCCGGGCGCAGGATGTTCAGGATATTCCGCTGGCCGTGACCGCAGTCAGCCCGGTCCAACTGGAGCGGCAGGGCGTCGTGAACGTTCAGGATATCACGCAAGTCTCGCCCAGTTTTTCGACATCCAGTGCGCAGGCTGCATCGGGCACGATAGTGTTGCAGATCAGGGGCGTCGGAACGACATCCAATAATATCGGTTTTGAAAGCGCGGTCGGTATTTTTGTTGATGGTGTTTATCAGTCTCGTCCCGGCGTAGCGCTTTCCGAATTTGTTGATGTTGAGCGGGTTGAAATTCTCCGTGGTCCGCAAGGTACATTATTCGGCCGCAATACTTCAGCTGGTGCATTGACGATCACCAATGTGCGTCCCGATCTCAATGATTTTGGTGGCTTCGTGAATGCCACCTACGGCAATCATGACCTGATGAGCGTCCAAGGCGCGATTAATGTCCCGATTGTTCAGGACACATTAGCGCTTCGTTTGACCGGTGCCTATCGTGAGCGTGACGGAATTATCGATGTGGTCGATGAAACCGAGAAAATTGGCGAATCGAACGAGATTGACCAATATCTTGTGCGTGGTCAGCTCGGTTATGAAGGCGACAGCGGTTTGAAGGTCCGCGTGATCGGCGATTTTTCGAAAAGCACGGCCAATTGCTGTTCTGCTATTGAATTGCTGCCTTCGCCCTTGGAAACGGGGGGCGTTTTTGAAGCCCTTGGTCTTGGTGCTCGTGGCGGCCAGTTTCAGCCCAATAACGGACAGGAAGCCGTCAACGATCGCATCGCGTCAGCCAATTTCGCGCCGCGCGGCAATATAGAGCAATGGGGCGTCACCGGAGAGATTGAATTTCCGATCAGCGACAACGCAGACATTATCTATATCGGTTCCTATCGCGAATTTGACACCAGAGAATCCTATGACTCTGATTTTACCGCACTCGATATATTTGATGTTGATCTGGCGCGGTCCAATATCAACACCATGACCCATGAACTCCGGGTGCAAGGCGAAGCCTTTGACGGCGCACTAAACTGGCTGGTTGGCGGTTATTATTCGGATGAAGACATAGAGCAGGATGTCGATTTCTCACTGGGTAACGAATATGACGCGTTGGTCGGCGTGCTTTTGCAGGGCGCGTTGGGTGCCAGTCCGTTGGAGACTATTACCGGCATCGATCCTTCGGTTGTCACGACGACCAACAGCTATAACCAAAGCAGCAAGAGCTGGTCGCTATTTACCCATAATACGCTGGAAGTTACCGACGGTTTGGAACTGACTGTTGGTTTGCGTTACTCTGACGAGTCCAAAGATGGCGGTTTTGAACAGGCTGCTAACAACAATCCACTGTGCGCCGGTATCCGGAGCGCCTTTCTTGCCGATCCAGCAACTAATCCGGGAGGCTTGGTCGGGCTCGGCTGCTTCGCGTTTTTGGCACCCGCTATTGGCACCGATGCAACAGACGCCGCGATTCCCTTCGCAGTTTTGCCAAGGGAATTTAACGGTGAGTTTAACGATAGCGAACTCATCTATACCGGTAAAATCGCCTATCAATTTGCCGCCCCAGTCAATGTCTATGCGAGCTTTACCCACGGCTATAAATCTGGCGGCTTCAATCTCGATTCCACTGCTGCAGCCGGTGGTGGTGACCCGCGCTTCGATTCCGAAGAGGTTGATGCCTATGAAGTAGGCTTGAAGGCCAAGTTCCTTGATAATCGGGTGACGCTGAATGTTGCCGGCTTCCATGAAGAATTTACGGATTTTCAAATTCTGGAATTTACGGGTGCTCAGTTCCAGACGTTCAACGTACCCAAAGCGAAAACCACCGGCGTTGAAATTGAAACGGTCATTCGTCCGGACGATCATTTCACTCTGAATGCGGGCCTTACTTATACGGATGCGAGATACCCCAATGATTGCGCGGGTGATTTGACCGATCTACAGGTTCAGAATCTATGCGGCGCTTCGCTCACCAATGCTCCGGACATTGTTGCGATAGCTGGCGCAACTTATGAAAATGATATCGGCAATAATCTCGATTTTTTCCTCAACGGTCAAATCCGCATGGAAAGCGATCGCCGGACATCCACCCAGCCATCTAATCCTGGTGATCTAGATGACAAGACGCCCCTCGCTTTCGATATTCAGGACGGCAATACCAAGATTAATTTGCGCGCCGGTATCGGCAGCCAGGATGACCTGTGGGCCATAGAGGCATGGGTTAACAATTTGACCAATGAAGTGACTCGTGGGGTGACCTTTAATACAGTCCTTCGATCAGGATCGCGCTCCGCTTATATTCAAGAGCCACGGACATTTGGTGTCACGCTGCGCGGAAAATTCTAAAACTATAATGGCTTAGGGGGCATTTCGTCAGCATGATTGGGGCCGGTTTTCCGGCCCCTTTTTTGTGCGTCCGGCCCATTCGCACTCGCCCGATGGTGTAACAATAGCATCATATATACCACAGATTGTGTTTTGATCGGCTGGTTCCACCGGAAATCCAGCCGTTTTGCATTGTATCATTTTTACCACGGCCCGCGTTTTTCTGTACAGTAATGTGCATATCGCCTTGATTTAACGATCTGATTAAACGACCTATGCTCTTGAAACCGACGTAATAAGACCATGCTCCTTCCCCAAATTATAGGGACAAATGGTAAGCGGCGGTGATTTCAACGGGAGAGAATAGTTATGAAAAGTTTGAATCGCGTCCTCATGGCAGCTTTGTGCACCAGTGCCATGACAGCCCCAGCTTATGCGCAAGATCAAGGCGCAGAAGAAACCGTTGATGACAATGTCATCATCGTGACCGCCACCCGCCGTGCCCAGGATGTTCAAGATATTCCGCTCGCTGTGACGGCAATTAGCCCGGTCCAATTGGAGCAACAGGGTGTCGTTAACGTTCAGAATATCGGCAGTGTTTCGCCTAGTTTCGCAGTTTCAAACGCGCAGATCGCATCCGGTTCGGTTGTTTTGCGAATTCGCGGTGTTGGTACGACGTCCAATAATATTGGTTTTGAGTCCGCTGTCGGTATTTTCGTTGATGGCGTTTATCAATCGCGTCCCGGCGTTGCGCTTTCCGAATTTGTCGATGTTGAACGGGTCGAAGTTCTGCGTGGACCACAGGGCACATTGTTCGGTCGGAACACATCAGCTGGTGCTTTGAATATCACCAACAAACGTCCTGATGTTTCGGAATTTAGTGGTTTTGCTAATGCAAGTTACGGCAATTATGATCTGCTGAGTGTTCAGGGCGCGATTAACGCTCCGATTATCCAAGATACGCTCGCGGTTCGTTTGACCGGTGCTTATCGTCAACGCGATGGTTATATCGACGTTTTAGACGGCGCGGGTAACGACATTGGTGAAACCAATGATATCGATCAATATCTCGTGCGTGGTCAAATTGGTTATGAAGGCGATAGCGGTCTGACGGTTCGTTTGATCGGCGATTATTCCAAGAGCACGTCCAGTTGCTGTGGCGCTGTAGAGCTTTTGCAATCTCCAGTTGAAACTGGTGGCGCATTTGCTGCGGTTGGCCTTGGCGCTCGTGGCGGTATGGCTGCTCCTAATTTCAACGCAAATCGCAATGATCAAACTGCGGCTGAGCGAGCATTGGAAGACCGGGTCGCAACCCTGAACTTCGTGCCTGAAGCAGATGTTGACCAATGGGGTGTTAGTGCCGAGATCGAATTCCCACTCGGTGATAATGCAGATGTCATCTATATCGGTTCTTACCGCGATTTCGAATCTGTTGAATCCTATGACTCGGATTTCTCGGGTCTAGATGTCTTCAATGTCGACCGTCTCAACACCGAAATCACCACACAAACGCATGAACTGCGTTTCCAGGGTGAATTGTTCGACGGAAGCCTGAACTGGTTGGTTGGCGCTTATTATTCCGACGAGAAAATCCGGCAACAAACCGATTTCTCGCTGGGTGCTGATTATGACGGACTTGTTGGCGCTCTATTCGGTGGTGCCGCAGGACCGGCGCCATTGGCTCTTTTCTCTGGCGGAGTTAGTCCGGCCAGCGTGACGGCAACCAATGCTTATGCTCAGGACAGTGAGAGCTTCTCGTTCTTCACGCATAATTCGCTTGAAATCACAGACGGCTTGGAATTCACCGTGGGTCTGCGTTATTCTGACGAAAGCAAAACCGGTAGCTTTAGCCAGCCTGCTGTGAACAATGCGCTTTGTGGCGCAATTGCATCCAACGTTACCGGCACACCGCCTGCTGGTGCGCCTCCTGCGCCACCTTTGGGTACCGCTTTGGGTAACGGATTGTTCGGAACCGGCTGTTTTGCCTTTGTGGCTCCAGCCGACCTGCCTGGCTCAGCAACAGCACCGGGCAATGGCCTTCCTTTGCCACGGACCTTTACCGGTGACTTTAGCGACAGCGAGTTGATCTACACAGTTAAAGCATCCTATGAGTTTGCTGATCCGATCAATATTTATGCCAGCTTTACGCATGGTTATAAATCAGGCGGTTTCAACCTCGATTCAACGGCGGCTGTTAGTGGTGCAGATCCAAGCTTCCTTTCGGAAGAAGTTGATGCCTATGAGATTGGTTTGAAAGCCAAGTTCCTGGACAACGCAGTAACTTTGAACGTTGCGGCTTTCTATGAGGAATTCTCAAACTTCCAGGTTCTTGAATTTACGGGCGCTCAGTTCCAGACTTTCAACGTACCAAAAGCGGAATCGCAGGGTGTTGAAATCGAAGCTGTCATCCGGCCTGATGATAATTTCACCCTGAATGCTGGTGTTACTTATACCGATGCGAACTATCCAAATGATTGCGCTGGAACGCAGACATCGAACAATGTTCTTTCGCTATGCGGAAACTCATTGACCAATGCGCCTCAGATTGTTGCCATTACCGGCGCAACCTATGAGCGCGATCTTGGCGATAATCTGGATTTCTTCCTGAACGGTTCCGTCCGGTTCGAGAGCGATCGCCGGACGTCAACACAAGCGTTTGATCCATCGGATCTGACGACACGGACGCCAGTTCCATTTGATGTTCAAGACGGCAATGTCAAAATCAACCTGCGCGCCGGTATCGGTAGCCAGGATGACACATGGGGCATCGAAGCCTGGGTTCAAAACCTGACCAACGAAACCACACGCGGTGTTACGTTTAACACTGTGTTGCGGTCTGGTTCACGCTCTGCTTTCCCGCAGGAGCCACGGACATTTGGTTTGACCCTTCGCGGAGCATTCTAAAACGACATAAGGTTTGGGGGCATTTCGTCACCACCAAGGAGGGGCCGGTTTTTCCGGCCCCTTTTTTGTTGCCCCTGATCAATGCCGGTTGCGCGCACGCATGATCGGTGCAAAAGTCCGACCATGAAGAGCTATAGTTTTCAATCCGTACCGGTCCTGCATTTTGGTGAGGGATGCCTTGCGATGCTGGCCGATCAAATTGCCGCCTTGGGCGCATCCCGTCCTCTTATCGTCACCGACAAAGGCATTATCGGCGCTGGCCTGATCGCTCCGGTGGAGCAGGCTCTATCCGATGCGGGTTTAACCGCGCAGATATATGATGCGGTCGTCGCCGATCCACCCGAAGCGGTCGTGCAGCAAGCCATTGATATGGCGAAGGCGGCGAAGGTCGATATCGTCATTGGCCTAGGTGGTGGTAGCTCGCTTGATACGACCAAAGTTGTGGCGGCGCTGGCGATAGATGACGCGCAAGCGCTTTCCGAAATCTATGGTGTGGGTCAATTGGCCCGCAAAGGTCTGCCAACCATCCTGATCCCAACAACATCGGGCACGGGTTCCGAAGTCACCGCTATCTCCATCCTGACCACTGGCGAGACGACCAAGGCAGGGATTGTTTCGCCGCATCTCTTCGCCGACGCCGCGATCCTCGACCCCTCGTTGACGCTGGGATTGCCCGCTGATGTGACAGCGGCCACGGGTATTGACGCGATGGTCCATGCGATCGAGGCTTATACCGGCCGCAATGCCAAAAATCCGGTATCGGATATGCTGGCGATCGAGGCGCTGAAATTACTGACCGGGCATATTGAGACGGCTTGTTCTGACGGCACCAATATGGCGGCGCGAGAAGCGATGCTGCGCGGTTCCATGCTGGCGGGGCAGGCGTTTGCCAATTCCCCCGTGGGCGCTATCCATGCGCTGGCCTATCCGCTGGGCGGGATTTATCATATCCCGCACGGCCTCTCCAATGCGCTGGTTATGCCGCACATCATGCAGTTTAATCTCGATGCCGCTGCGCCGCTTTACGCGGAACTGGCCGATGCGCTGAATGTACCAAAAACCGGCCCGAATAGCGCCGAGGCGCGAGCACAGGAATTGATCGACTATCTCGAAGCGCTCGCCGTGAAGGTCAATGCCCCCCGCCGCTTGCGGGATGTCGGGATTGGCGAAGATGCTGTGGATGAACTGGCAGAGGCAGCGATGTTGCAGACAAGGCTGCTGGTCAATAATCCCAAAGAGCTGGACCTAGCCGACGCCAAACGGATCTATGCCGATGCCTGGTAAAGATCGGACACCGCCACCCGTCTGGGATGATTACCGTGACGGCTCATCGATCACTACCCGCTGGAATGACAATGATCCCTATGGTCATGTCAATAATGCGGTCTATTATTTCTGGTTCGATAGTGCGGTAAACCGCTATCTGATCGAACAAGGGGCGCTCGACATTGGTAAGAGCGATGTCATTGGGTTGGTAGTCCAGACATCTTGCGAATATTTTGCGCCCATATCATTTCCCGATCTAGTCGAAGCGCGTATCCGGGTTGAGAAGCTCGGCCGGACCAGTGTCACCTATGGTGTTGGTCTGTTTCGCGGTGATGAAAAAACCGCGTCTGCGGCAGGCAGCTTCACCCATGTCTATGTGGATCGGGAGAGCCGGCGGCCCACCCCGCTGTCCGCGCCCTTGCGTTCTGCGCTGGAATTGATAACCTTTTAACTGATCAGTTAAAGGACCGAGACCATGCGCCACGCCGAGGATACCGAAGAACGCCAACAATTTCGCGAAATGACCCGGCGGTTTACCGAGACCGAATTGCAGCCCTTTGCCAATGACTGGGATGAAGCAGGCGAAATCCCTTGGGAAATCCATGAAAAAGTTGGGGCACTGGGCGCCTGGGGCTTTGGTGTCGCAGAGCAATATGGCGGCCTTGGTTTTGACGATATGTATATGCGCTGCATCTGGGGCGAGGAAGCCGCACGCGCGCATAATGGCGGGACATTGGCGGCACTGGGTGGGCGCAGTATTTCCATTGGCCCGATCGAAAAAATGGCATCGCAAGAGATTAAGGACCGCATTCTCAAAGATATTGTCGAAGGGCGCACAGGCTCGAGTCTGGGCGTAACAGAACCAGGCGGTGGCTCTGATGTCGCCAATATGAAAACGACCGCGCGGCAAGATGGCAATCACTGGATCATCAACGGGTCCAAGACGTTTATCACGGGCGGGATGACATCAGATTATTTCGTCGTCGGTGCGCGCACTGGCGGCGAGGGTCTGAACGGTATTTCGCTCTTCCTTGTCGAGAAGGACATGGAAGGCTTTTCGCGCACCGCGCTGGACAAGAAAATGGGGTGGTGGGCATCGGATCAGGCGACGCTCTATTTCGATGATG
Organism: uncultured Sphingomonadaceae bacterium; assembly: GCA_947501695.1. Classification (GTDB taxonomy): domain Bacteria; phylum Pseudomonadota; class Alphaproteobacteria; order Sphingomonadales; family Sphingomonadaceae; genus Parasphingorhabdus. The sequence goes on along the minus strand of CANMWO010000003.1, from coordinate 239,028 downwards.
TCCGGGTTCCGGCAGGCAATATGCTTGGTGACGAAGGCCGCGGGTTCATCCAGATCATGCATAATTTCAACTATGAACGGCTCGGCATGGTCGCGCAGTGTCTCGGCATGATGCGGGTGTTGCTGGAGGAATCCATTGCCTATGCGCAGCAACGCGAGACCTTTGGCAAGCCACTCAGCCAGCATCAGGTGATCCGGCATAAAATCGCCGAAATGTCGGCTCGTGTTGATGCGACCGAAGCATGGGTCAACCAGATTTGCTTCCTGACCGAAAACGGCCAGATGCCGGTTGATCAGATTTGCAAAGCCAAGTTTTTCAGCACCAAAAACCTCGAATATTGCGCGAGCGAAGCCATGCAAATCTGGGGCGGGGCCGCCTATTTGCGCGGCAATGTCGTCGAACGCTTTTACCGCGAGGTGAAAGTAATGGCAATTGGCGGCGGCTCAGAGGAAATCATGCGCGATCTGGCCGTGCGGCAAATGGGGCTTTAACACGGCTAGACTTTTTTACGCGTCGGCCCGATAGCATTTCGATGTCCGTCGGTCCTGATCCTCAAAACCAAGGTGCGCCAATATTGCCAATAGGCTCAGTGCTAGTTGGCCTGGCCTTTTTCTGCCTGATGGATGTTGCGATGAAGAGCCTCAGCATCTCGTTGGGGGCTTATAATGCGATATTCTGGCGGGTGTTGTTGGCGCTTATTCTGGTGAGCATGCTCTATTTCGCGCGCCGCCCCAAATTGCCCGCGATGCCCACGTTGAAAATTCATCTGCAGCGCGGGATTATTACAGTTTTCATGGCGTTTCTGTTCTTTTGGGCACTCGTCCGGGTGCCAATTGCCGAAGCCGTGGCGCTGTCGTTCATTGCGCCGATTATCGCGCTTTATCTGGCGGCGGTGTTCCTGGGCGAAACTATTCACCGCAATGCGATCTTTGCGTCTGTGCTCGGCCTCGCCGGGGTTGTCGTCATTGGTTGGGGAAAGATAAGCGGTGAATATACCAATGATGAGCTGCTCGGTTTTGGTGCGGTGTTGCTGTCCGCGCTACTCTATGCCGCCAATCTGGTGATCCAGCGCAGCCAGGCCTTGCTCGCGGACCCCATTGAAATCAGCTTTTTCCAAAATCTTGTGGTCGGGGTCAGCTATGCGCTGGTCGCGCCGTTTTTTGCGGTCGTTCCGGACATGCAATATGCCCCGGAATTTTTGGCCGCAGCCTTATTGTCGATTATCTCCGCGCTGTTCATCGCTTGGGGCTATGCGCGGGCGCAGGCGCAGGTTCTGATTAATCTGGAATATAGCGCCTTTATCTGGGCAGCAATTTTTGGATGGATATTCTTTTCAGAACCCGTCACCTTGCCGACAATATTCGGCACGGTGCTGATCGTTGCTGGTTGCATATTGGCCACCCGCCGCGGCCGTCCGGCCGCCCATGTCGAAACCACGGCTATTTGATATGGCGCTCAGGATCAAAAACCGGGATGCGCGCCGCTTGTGGTTGGACAGACAAGGGCTTTCATGCGCGCCAACCGGACCGCTCGACTTGCTGCAAATCATCAAGGATTTAGGTTTTGTCCAGCTCGACACAATCCGCAATGTCACCCGTGCCCATCATCACATTTTGTGGAGCCGCAACCAGAATTATCGCGAGCCGATGTTGAATGAGCTACTCGGTAAAGAGCGATCGGTTTTTGAACATTTCACACATGATGCCTCGGTCTTGCCGATGGAATTTTATCCCCTTTGGCAACGTCAATTTCGTCGCCTTGGCGCGCGGGCTGCCAAACATAAAGTCATGGATTCAGCCGACATAGCGGCGATCAAAGCGCGTATTGCGCAAGAAGGACCCTTATCGACCCACGCGTTTGACACCAAAATTGTCGGCAAAAAGGAAATGTGGGCCCGCCCGCCCCATAAGCGCGCCTTGGATCAGCTCTGGTATGCCGGTGAGTTGGCAACATCGCATCGCGAGAAATTTATCAAATATTATGACCTCGCCGAACGGGTAGTGCCTGCTGCCCATCGGGAAATGGAACATAGCGATGAACATCAAGTGGATTGGCTGTGCAAGGCTGCGCTCGATCGCTTGGGTTTCGGCACATTGGGCGAGATTCAAAGATTTTGGGCGGCAATGGACGCACCGGAGGTCAAGATATGGGCCGGCAAGGCATCGGATCATCTGATACCGGTAGAGCTCGAAACGATAGAGGGTGATTGGGTCAGCATGGTCGCACCGGCTAATGTTGAATCACTGCTCGTCGATGCCAAATCCCCGACATCGCGGCTGCGGATATTGAGTCCATTCGATCCCGCCATACGGGATCGCACGCGGCTGGCACGGCTATTCGGTTTTGATTATCGGATCGAGATTTTTGTACCCGCAGCCGAGCGGCGTTGGGGTTACTATGTCTATCCGATTCTGGAGCGTGACCGGTTTGTCGGCCGCATTGAATTGAAAGCCGACCGCAAGGCAGGAATCGTGAAGGTCATTCAAATATGGCCTGAGACCGGCGTAAAATGGACCGGTGATCGCGCGGAAAAACTCGACGCTGAGCTGGCCCGTCTGGCGCGGCTCATTGGCGCAGATACGGTTGAATGGCAGTGCGACCGTATAGGCCGCTAAACCGGCTCTATTTTACGACACCGCTAAAGCGCAGTTCGCCAGAAGCATTGGCTGCAATGGCATTAGCAAACAGCCACCGGATATGTGTTACATCGCGTGGCTGCGCGGCGCGGGTGATGCTGGTAGTTTCCGTTTCTGGGCTTTCCTGGACAGTGTCGGTGACTGTGAGCTCTGTGAGCTTGGCAAAATTTTTGCCGCCATCGACCGATACGGTTGCCCAATCTTCGCTAACGCTTGAAAAAGCGACGGCAGAATGGATTGGGTTATTTACCACAAATCCAGTCACAGCAGTGCTGCCCGTGTTGCTATAGCTGTTTATGAATATCAGCTTGTCGCCAGGGACGACCTTCACGTCACTTGGTGGGTGTAGTTTGGTGACCGCGTTGCCGGCCGCATTTTGTTCAGTGCGCTCAACCAGTATCTTGCTCTCGATTTTCACGTTTGCACGCGAGTCGGCGGCCTGAACAGCAGCTTGCAGCGGAGCAGCATGCGCTGCCTGTGCTGTAGCTATTCCGGCGGTCAATACGCCCACGACGATAGCAGCTTCGACAAATATGGTCCGTTTACTCGACATTATGTTACATTCCCACTTTGATAACGACCCGATACGCAGGCCGTTTATACTAACAGACAAAATATGGGCCAAGATGGTTAACAGCTGGTTAAATGCGGCGATAATGGTCACATAAAGATACATGTGACAAGTCGCTCACGGGGTGCTTATCCATTGATTATTCAGCAGATTGTCCGGTTAAATGATGCACTCGCCTAAAACCGGCCTATTTTGTTGGCTTCCTCCAGAGTGAGCGGCTAAAGAATCTGCTATGGGCCTGACCGCGTATCGTTATCGCCTTTTCATGTTGCTGGTTGGAATAGTCCTTGCGGCCTTGTCACTGGCCGTACCACCTGTAGTTTTGGCGCAAAATGCAGAAACTCAAAGCGCAACAGATACTACGACCGCTGACGCTACATTCGATGAAGAACCTCTGGACCCGGATAAACCGTTAGCCGACCTTCCCGACTTTGGCGTTGATTGGCCAGACCTTGATGCACCCGTTGCCGAGGGTATAGAAACGCAGGAGCCGACAACCGAAACGCGGCGCGACCTGGAGTTGGATCGCCGACTTGCTGAAGAAGAAATTGCTGACATCGAAGACGAGAGCGTCAGGGAAGAGGCCGAGGCGGAACTGGAAGAAGGTGTCGCAGCTAATTTTCAACCTACGGATACCTTGGCAGAGCGCCGCTACAAAGTTAGCTTTTCCGGTTTGCCCGAAAACGTGGATGCAATTTTTTCTGACCGGTTCCAATCATTATCTGCGCTTGAAGAATATCGCGGCGATGAAGCCAATTTCGCGCAGATCAAACGGCGCGCAGAGACTGACCGCGAGCTGGTGGAACGGCTATTGCGTATTGAGGGCTATTATGACGCAATTGTGCGAAATAGTTTCGCTGAAGGAAAAGGCACTGAAATCGCGGTGACCATCGGAATTATAGCGGGTCCACAATATCAACTCGATGCGATCACGCTAGGCGATGCCGATAAAGCCGAGGGTGTTGATGCCGAAAAATTCCGTGATGCTTTTGGACTAGAATCCGGCGACACTATCGATAGCGATCGGATCATAGAAGCCAAAGCTAGGTTGGATCGTGAATTGGCCGAAAACGGATATGCTTTTGCAGAGACGGGCGAGCCAGAGCTGACCATCGACCATGCCGAGCGTAGTGGCGATCTTGATATCGTTGTGACACCTGGCAACAAATATGTTTTCGGCTCGATTTTGATGGAGAATGAGGATCTGTTCGGACCGGATCATGCGCAATTGATTGCACGGTTTGACGAAGGTGACCTCTATCAGCAATCGGAAGTGGAAGATTTCCGGCGGGCGCTGATCTCCACCGGACTGGTATCGACTGTGAACCTAAAGCCGGTCGCGTCTGAGGACCAGCCGGGAGTTGTTGATCTGGCCACCAACGTCACGCCTGCACCGCTGCGCACGATATCGGGCGCTTTAGGCTATGGCACTGGTGAAGGGCTTCGTTCGGAGGTTAGCTGGGAGCACCGCAATTTCTTTCCCCCCGAAGGGCTGATCCGGCTGACGGGAGTTTTAGCGACGCAGGAACAATCTGGTAGCATTACATATCGCCGAAACAATTTCCGTCGCCGGGATAATGTTCTCAACGGCCAGGTCGCGCTCAGCAATATTGATAACTCGGCTTTTGAAGCGAGAACATTTTCCGTCTCCGGCAGCTTGGAGCGGCAAAGCAATCTGATTTTCCAAAAGAAATGGAATTGGTCAGCGGGATTCGAGCTTCTTGCATCACAGGAACGCGATATTGATGGCGATAATCAAACAACATCACGCGACACCTTCTTCATCGGCGCACTGCCAGTGACTTTGGCCTATGATGGCAGCGATGACCTTCTCGATCCGAGGACCGGCTTTCGTCTTAGTGCAAGGTTATCACCAGAGGCTTCGTTGCAGTCGGGCAGCTTTTATTACGTGCGCAGCCAGATTGATGGCAGTGCTTATTATCCCGTGTCCGAGAAAATTGTTTTGGCCGGACGAGCAAGATTTGGGTCTATTGTTGGTGCAGGCAGTAACCGTATTGCGCCGTCGCGGCGTCTCTATTCCGGCGGCGGCGGTTCGATTCGCGGTTTTGGCTTTCAACGGATCGGTCCACGCGATGTGAATAATGACCCAGCAGGTGGGCGCTCTTTGGTTGAATTTTCGTTGGAAGCCCGGGTTCGTCTGGATGCCTTTGGCGGCAATTTTGGCGTCGTGCCATTTATCGATGCGGGTAATGTATATACTGAATCCTTGCCGGATTTTACTGGGCTGCGTTTCGGTACAGGTCTCGGTCTCCGCTATTATAGCGACTTTGGCCCGATCCGGGTGGATGTCGGTACGCCGATTAATCCGCAACCGGGCGATTCCCGGATTGCCGTTTATGTCTCGCTTGGACAGGCTTTCTGATGGATAACGACGAACCAAGCAGTGATATTCCATCTATGAAATCGCGCCGCCCGGTGCGCAAAACCATTCTGGTTATCATAGCTAGTCTCGTCTTGTTAATAGGGATAGCTTTGGCAGGTGCTGCTTACTGGTTGGACAGTGACAGCGGCCATGAATATGTTATCAGCGAGATCGAAGCGCTGGAACCCGACGACGGCTTGCGAATAAATATCGGAGCGATCGACGGATCAATCTACAAGCAGATGGAGATTGTCGATCTTACGCTAGCAGACCCCAAGGGGGTGTTTTTTGAGGCTGGTAGTGTTGCACTAGACTGGAGTCCATTGGCATGGATTTTTAACGAGCTGAATATTTCCAATGCCGTCATCTCGAAGGCACGGCTCAAGCGGTTGCCGGAACTGGTTGATACGCAAGAAGATAAGCCGCTGTTACCAGACTTTGATATTTATCTTGGGGCTTTTCGGGCCGATAATCTGCTTTTGGAGGAAGCTGTCGTCGGGGAGGCTCAGCGTGCCGATCTGTCCGGAGCAGCCGATATCCGATCCGGCCGCGTGATGATCAATCTCGATGCCGCGACAACCCGCAGCGGTGACAAGATTAATCTGAGCTTTAACGCTGAACCCGATCGAGAAAAGCTCGATCTGAATGCCGAAATCATTGCGCCGGCAGAAGGTGCTATATCGCGCCAACTTGGCTTGCAGCGCGATTTTGTGATCACACTTGCCGGCGAAGGCGACTGGGCCAAATGGGACGGAAGCCTACTGGTGGAAAGCGCAGATCGATCGTTAACCGAACTAACGCTTGAGGCCCGTGATGGCTTATTTGGTTATGACGGTAATATTGAAGCGGACCTCTTGCCGAAAGGGCTCGTTGCAAAACTTGCTGCCCCGCGACTGGTGGTCAATGGCAATGCGTCTGTCGAAAACAGGTTGGTCCAACTGGATATGACGATGCGTTCTGCTGCTGTTGGTCTCGCTGCCAAGGGCGGAATTGATCTCGCTCGCAATGCCGTCGATGCGTTGAAAATGGAATTTGATGTTCGCGACCCTTCGGTTCTGACAGCAAACATGAAGGCGCAAGATCTGGAACTCAAAGCGCTGCTCAACGGAAAATTTTCAGAGTTACGCTATCAATATTTACTGACTGCGCCGCAATTGGCGATTGGCAAAACCTTGTTGACTAGTGTCCGGGCATCCGGCGAGGGAAGGCGCGATAGCGATGGTTTTGATATACCGGTAGAGTTGGCGGTCGGGTCGCTGATTGGCAATGGGGATCTGCTCAAACAGCTTTTGTCCGGCTTTAACGGCAATGCTCTTTTGCGATTGGAGCAAGGGCGTCTGTTTGCCGAGAATGCAGTCATTACAACGGACAGTGTCAGGGCCACGGCCGATATTGACGCACGTCTGGCCACTGGGGACTATGCCATTGTCTTGGATGCGCAAGCACCGGGTTTCGCAATGAACGGGATCGGAATTATTGACATCCTCGCGGATTTGGAAATTGGACCGGGGGCTGCTGGTGTATCGCTCGATGGAAAAGTGACAGCAAATTTGAGACGATTTGATAATGTGTTTCTGCGCGAATTGGGCGGTGGTCTCCCAGTGGTCAAGACCGGACTGGTGCTGGGTGCTGATCGCAAGCTGCGTTTTCCTGATTTGAATATTACAGCGCCGAAGCTGCGCTTTAAAGGCAGCGGCGTGCAGCAAACCGCCACTATATTCGAGTTTACCGGACGCGGCGAGCATGACCAATATGGTGGTTTTGATCTAGGCCTTGAGGGTTCTTTGGATCGCCCACAGATTGCGGTTTTACTTGATAGTCCGCTGCCTGCGGCGGGCCTTTCCGCGGTGAAGCTCAATCTTGATCCAGCTGAAAATGGCTTTACCTTTACAGCTGCCGGTGGATCAACGCTGGGGCCTTTTACCGGCAATGGGGCGATTGTAGCTATCGCGGGCCAAGAAACCCGCGTTCGTGTCGATCAGCTAAAGGTATCGGATACGCTAGCCACCGGGGTCATTCGTCCGACGGCCGAAGGGCTAGCGGGTAATCTTTCGATAAGTGGCGGTGGCGTGATTGGGAGTGTTTTGTTTGAACCCAGGCCGAACCGTCAATTGATCCGCGCGAAACTAAATGCCGAAAATGCTCGTTTTGACGGCGTGCCACCAATTTTCATTCGAACCGGAACGCTGGATGCAGATGTTGTGCTCGTCGAAGGACAGTCTAACGTTGATGTGACCGTGCAAGCGCAGGGGATCAGCCGCGGAGATTTGATGGTCGGTCGGATTGCCGGAAATGCCAAACTGATCAACGGAACCGGCGATGCGACATTCTCGGTTGCCGGTACAAGGGGCAGCACTTTCAATTTTCAAGCAAGGGCGAAGATTACACCGGATCGTTATGAGATGACGGGAAATGGTTTGTTTGAAGGCCGAACTTTGCGGCTTGTCCAACCGCTTGAATTGAGCCGCGTAAGCGGTGGCTGGTCGATGTCACCGACACTGTTAAGCTATGGCAAAGGCCGCACGCGCGTTTCCGGTCAATGGGCAAGCGGAACTTCGCGGCTCGACGTGAACCTTTCAAAAATGCCGCTAACCCTTGCAGATATTGTTGCAGATGATTTAGGGCTTGGCGGAGAGGCCAATGGTACGGTCAAATTAACCCAAACGGGTTCGCAAATGCCGACCGGGGAAGCGAAGCTGAACATCAAGGGTCTTACCAGATCCGGATTGATTCTGACGTCGACGCCCATTGACCTCGGTTTGAACATTGCAATTTCCAATCGCAACGCTGCAGCACGCGGAATTATTCAGTCGCAATCGAAAACTATCGGTCGCTTTCAGGGCCGGGTTACCGGCTTTGGTGGTGGCGATTGGAAGGATGAATTAACGCGCAGCCCCCTATTCGCTCAAGCACGATTCAATGGCGCGGCTGATGCCTTGTGGCGGCTTACCGGCGTGGAAACATTTGATCTTACCGGGCCGCTCAATCTCAGTGCCGATGTGCGGGGGACGCTTGCCAATCCACAAATTAACGGACAGCTGCGCACCACCAATGCCCGACTGGAAAGCGGTCTCACCGGAACAGTGATCTCCGGTATCAAGGCGCAAGGTCAGTTTGACGGATCACGGCTAATACTTCCCGAAATCACGGGCTTGACCAGGGGAGGTGGATCGGTAAGCGGCAGCGGCAGTTTCAACTTCGCAGTGAGTCCAGGCGAAGGCGTTGGCATCATGCTTGATATGAATGCTCAAAATGCCCGTTTAATAGCCCGCGATGATTTTGCGGCGACGGTTACCGGACCAATCGAGATTCGTAGCTCCGCTGATGGGGGGCTGATATCCGGTGATCTGACACTGAATCGCAGTTTTTTCCAATTTGGCAATGCCACTGAAACCGTTGCTCTGCCGAAAATCAAAGTGACCGAAATCAACCGCCGCGCCGATGAACGCCCGCCGGTTGTTCGCAGCCGCCCTTGGCGCTTTGCACTCAATGCCACGGCGCCTAATCGCTTGCAGGTGAAAGGACTTGGTCTCGACAGCGAATGGCGCGCCAATTTGAAAGTATCAGGCCCCGTCGATAATTTTGCCATGACGGGCAGCGCGAACCTTGTCCGCGGCAACTACACATTTGCTGGCCGCCGGTTTCAGCTGGAGCGCGGACGGATTCGCTTTGTGGGCAACCAACCACCCAATCCGATACTGGATATTGAAGCTGAAGCAAATCTGACCGGCCTCAATGCCACGATCAATGTCACTGGCCGCGGCAACAGACCAGAAATCGCATTTAACAGTGTGCCCGCTTTGCCAGAGGATGAATTGCTATCCCGTGTCTTGTTCGGGGCATCCATATCTGATCTGTCGGCACCAGAAGCAGTACAATTGGCCGCAGCGGTTGCCTCGCTCAATAGCGGGGGCGGGCTTGATCCGATCAACCAGCTCCGCAAAGCTGTTGGCCTCGACCGATTGCGTATCCTGCCATCGGACGTCGACAGCGGCCAGGGTACATCAATCGCTGCGGGCAAATATATCACCCGCCGTGCTTATGTTGAGCTGATCACCGACGGCAAGGGCTATAGCGCGACAACGCTGGAATTCCAGATCACCCGCTGGTTATCGATATTATCGAGTATCTCAACCATCGGCCGCCAAAATGTGAATGTGCAGGTGTCGAAGGACTATTGATTTCCCCGGCACAGTGATCGCTATCTGGATAGGGTCAGCAAAGGCTAATCGGATAGCGCTTGGTCAATCTGTTGCAGGAGCAAGTCCCGGGCATGGGGATTGTGAAGGAGAATTTGTGGCATGATTCTGGGAGAGCAAAGGAAGCGCAGAATTTGTCCATCTTCTTGCAACTGGCCATTCACCGTCATCGGTCGTTGCTTTGAAGAATAGCCGGAAAGTCCCAATTGTTTATTGGTGCTTGTATCGAGTTGGTACCTTTCGCTCATCTTATCGATAAACTTTGTACAATTAGGAATAGCGCTGTCCAGCCAAGGCGCTTCGTTAGAAGATAAACGCGCCGAAACGACAACAAGCCGATCGACAAACGGCATGAAACTGATGCGCAAATGACCCCGCTCGGTTTCGTAGCGCAGCTCGCTGGTTAATGTATATCTTTTGAATCGTTCTGGATCCTGCCGTTTTACAGCAACCAGATTTTGGAAGCTCGTATTGTATTTTAACCGGTCGTCTTTGTCTTTCCCGGCTATAGAATTGCCTCTGGCCTGCATGGCAGCCCGCACTTGGTCTGGTGTCATTTCCAGGCTGACCCCTTCCAGTTCGAGAAAATCGGGTTCTTGCGCCCCTGCAAGACTGGCGGACAACAGCAACGCTATTGCTGTGAAAAAGAACGTCAAATTTTGTCGTATCATACCATATTCCCCATATTCTCATACGCATGAGAAGTCTGTCGGGATGCTGAACATCGCGCTTTGGAGACGGCCTAGACAGAAAAACCCGGAGCAATTGCTTGCCCCGGGTTTCATTTTGTTGGGTCGCCTATTTTAAGACGAATAATACATGTCAAATTCAACCGGGCTTGGGGTTGTTTCCAAACGGCTGACTTCTTCCCATTTCAATTCCGCATAAGCGTCGATCTGGTCTTTAGAGAACACATCGCCTTTGAGCAGGAATTCATGATCGGCTTCGAGGGCTTCGAGCGCTTCACGGAGCGAACCACAAACGGTTGGAACTTCGGCCAGTTCCGCTGGCGGCAGGTCATAGAGGTTTTTGTCCATCGCATCGCCGGGGTGGATTTTATTCTCAATGCCGTCGAGACCAGCCATCAACAGGGCTGCTGCCGACAGATATGGGTTGGCAAGCGCATCCGGGAAACGGAATTCAACGCGCTTCGCTTTGTCTCCTGCACCGTAAGGAATACGGCAAGAGGCAGAACGGTTACGGCTGGAATAAGCCAGCAGCACGGGTGCTTCAAAACCGGGAACCAGTCGCTTATAGCTGTTGGTCGTGGCATTGGTGAAGGCGTTACATGCTTTGGCATGTTTGATCACGCCACCAATATAATGAAGGCACATTTCCGACAGGCCAGCATATTCATTGCCTGCGAAAAGCGGCTTGCCGTCTTTCCAGATCGACATATGCGTGTGCATGCCGGAGCCGTTATCTTCCTTGATCGGTTTCGGCATGAAGGTTGCGGTTTTGCCATAGGCATGGGCAACTTGCTGCACGACATATTTGTAAACCTGTGTGCGGTCAGCAGTTTCAGTCAGTGTACCAAAGGTAATGCCCAGCTCGTGCTGTGCTGCGGCCACTTCGTGATGATGCTTGTCCATCGGCAATCCCATTTCCATCATGGTCGCAACCATTTCAGCGCGAATATCCATAGCGCTATCAACTGGTGCAACTGGGAAATAACCACCTTTGGCGCGAGGGCGATGGCCCATATTGCCGATTTCATAATCGCGGCCAGTGTTAGTGGGCAGCTCGACATCATCGATTTTAAAGCCTGAACGATCGTATCCATCTTCAAATTTGACATCGTCAAACATGAAGAATTCTGGTTCTGGACCAACATAGACTGTGTCACCAATGCCTGTAGACTTCAGATAAGCCTCTGCCCGCACAGCCGTGGAGCGTGGGTCGCGACCATAGAGAGAGCCATCGCCGGGTTCGACAATGTTACAGACCAATACCATCATTGGCGTGGCTGAAAACGGATCCATGTAAACAGCATCCAGATCAGGACGCAGGATCATGTCGGATTCGTTAATCGCTTTCCAGCCTTCGATGGACGAGCCATCAAACATAAAGCCTTCTTCCAAAACATCTTCGTCGATCACTTCTGCACACATAGACAGATGCTGCCATTTGCCGCGTGGATCGGTGAAGCGCACATCGACCCACTCAATCTCATGTTCCTTGATCATTTTCATGACGTCTGCAGGTGTATTGCCCATTATTTTGTCCCTTGGTTTGTTTTGATGTTTAAATTAGCTGAAAGGTGAAAATCAAATAGCGTCGCTTTTTCTATGGCGCTGTCCTAAATGGCATCGCTGTCGCGTTCGCCTGTACGGATACGCAGAGCGGATTCGACGGGTATGACAAAGATTTTGCCGTCACCGATGCGCCCAGTCTGGGCCGCTGTCGAAATGGCTTCGACAACCCGCTCGGCAAGATTGTCATCGACGACAACTTCGAGTTTAACCTTTGGCAGGAAGTCTACGACATATTCTGCGCCGCGATAGAGTTCCGTATGGCCTTTCTGGCGGCCAAAGCCTTTGGCTTCGGTGACAGTGATGCCTGATACGCCAACTTCATGAAGCGCTTCTTTCACTTCGTCGAGTTTGAATGGCTTGATGATCGCTTCGATCTTTTTCATTTGTTCGTCCCTGTCCCGTTGTCTTTTGCTTTGGCATGCGGATGCAGCACCAAAGTCGGGCGCACTTGCCCGCTACAATTCAATTACCATGCCAGATTGGAATCAGTAAAAGAATCGCTGATAAACTGCTAAAGCCAAACGAGGATAGTTTCAATGCCGCCCAAAAAACAGGCATTTTTGGGCGGATCAGCCTAAATTTTAGGCAGCAAGGATTCGCCTATGTTATCGCGCAATGGGAGCGGTGTCTTCGGCGACATTGGCCTTGGTCCAATTAGACCGATCGATAACATAATGACGCATTGCTTCGACTTGACCGGCATTTAGCTGTGACGAAAAGCTCACCATGCCATGTTGTTTCAATGCGCCGCCAGTTATGATCGAAGCCCATGCTTCTGTGCTGGCCAGAGTACCGGAAATACGCAGATCCGGTGTAAAGCCATTACCCACCGCGCTGTCGCCATGACAGACGAGGCAGTTGCGGCCATAAAGCGCTTTACCTTCAGCGACCTGTTCCGGTGTCCCGGTTGGCTCCGGCGGGTTCCAGACGACTTCGCTTTTCTCTGGCAGTGCCGGTAGTGCTGTTTCCCCGCCCAGTTTCATGACAACCAGCCGCGGAATATTCGGAACTTGCCGTGATGCGCCGCCGGCGACACCGGCAACCAGCGGAAAGGCACCACCCTTGCTGGTCAGGAACGCGACATATTGTTCACCGTCCACCAAATAGGTCGATGGCGCGCTAACAATGCCGGACTGCATATCGAGGCTCAAAAGCTCTTTGCCGCTATCGGCGGTATAGGCTTTGAACAGGCCAACGCTGGTACCTTGAAAGACCAGATTACCGGCCGTTGTCATTGTTCCGCCATTCCATGCAGCGGGGTGATCGACGGACCAGGCCACTTTACCGGTGTTAGGATCAAAGGCGACTAGCTTACCCGTGGTAGCAGCGATCGCCGCTTTATAGATTGCCGGATCATCGGGTAGTTGGCCAATCGCCCAGGAGATGCCAACGTTAAAGCCCAGCCGCTCACGTTTCTTGTCAATGTCAGTGGTAGGCACATCATAACCCTGCGGAATTTGTTGTGCGGGAATATAAACCAAACCACTTTTCGGATTATAGCTCATCGGATGCCAGTTATGAGCGCCCAGAGCGCCCGGGATCGAAACAAATGGTTTGCCGGTTTTATAGAAACGCGCTTCCGGGTTTTCTATTGGCCGACCGGTTTCCAGATCATAGCCCTCAGCCCAATTGATATTGTCGACAAAAGGTTCTGCGCTCATCAACCGGCCATTTGTCCGGTCGATGACAAAGAAAAATCCGTTCTTGGGCGCATGGAAGAGCACTTTGCGTTTCTCGGTCAACGCCGTGGTTTCGCCCTCTTTGGCGTCGACGGGCCAATCCACCTCGGCAATGATAATATGCTGGGTGGCAGTATAGTCCCAAGTTTCTGCGGGTGTTTCCTGATAATGCCAGAGATATTTTCCTGTGTCAGGATTCACTGCAACGATCGAGGAAAGAAACAGATTGTCGCCCTCTCCACCGGAACGCAGTCCGTGATTCCAGGGGTTGCCATTGCCAACGCCGAAATAGAGTTGGTCTAGCTCTTCGTCATAGACGATACTGTCCCAGACGGTTCCGCCGCCGCCGGATTCTCTCCAATTTCCATCACCCCAGGTTTTATTCGCGGCTTTCGCAAAAATCTCGTCGCTCGCCGCGCCGTCCGCTTTGCCTTCGGGATTGGGAACGGTGTAGAAGCGCCATTTCTGAGAACCGTCGGAAACATTATAAGCAGTCACATAGCCGCGTACGCCAAATTCCGCGCCGCCATTGCCAATGATGACCATGTTTTTCACCACACGCGGCGCGCCAGTAATGGTGTAAGGCTTTGAATTATCGGTGGTCTGCTTTTCCCAAAGCCGCGCACCTGTATTCGCGTCCAATGCGATCAGGCGGCCATCAATAGTGCCGAAAAATAACTTGCCGCGCGAAATCGCAACGCCGCGATTGACGACATCGCAGCAAGCATCAACTGCTTTGTCGCCGGGTACTTCCGGATCATAAGACCAGAGTTCCTTGCCGGTTTTCGCATCATATGCGAAGACTTTCGACCAAGCTGTGGAGATGTAGAGTTTGCCATCGACAACAATCGGCGTCGCTTCCTGACCTCGGGCGTCCGGCAAATCCTTGAACCAGGCTATGCCCAGTTCGCCGACATTGCTCTCGTTAATCTGGTCTAGGGGACTGTGCCGTTGTTCCTTGGCGTTAAAGCCAATATTGCTCCATTCAGCGCCACCACTAGCGGCAGATGCGCTACCCTCTTCAGCCGTTTGATTTTGGCAAGCGGCCAATAAGCATGTTACAAAAAATAATCCCAAACGACGCATCGTCACTTCTCCCGAGCCGGTTCAGCCTTCATGGGCCCAACCTGATTTAACTGACTAGCTAAATTTAGACGCTACGGTCAAGGCCGATGCGCATTATGCGCATTATGCGTAAGGCGGACAGTCCAGACCAGCGGGGCTTTTGGTGAAAATCTCGCAACCGGTTTCGGTAATCCCGATACTATGTTCGAACTGTGCGGAGAGCGAACGGTCGCGGGTCACGGCGGTCCAGCCATCTTCCAGCATTTTGACGGCATATTTTCCGATATTGATCATCGGCTCGATGGTAAAGAACATGCCTGGCCGCAATTCCGGGCCGGTGCCGGGGCGTCCTGCATGAACAACTTCGGGCGCATCATGGAACATCTGCCCAAGACCATGGCCACAAAAATCGCGGACCACGCTATAGCGATTGCCTTCGGCATGGGTTTGGATTGCGTGGGCAACATCACCCATGCGATTGCCGGGTTTTGCTTGCTCAATGCCTAGCATCAAAGATTCATAGGTATTTTGTACCAGCTTGGCCGCCTTGACTGGCGCCTTGCCGACTAGGAACATGCGGCTGGTATCGCCATGCCAACCATCAACGATCACGGTCACGTCAATATTGACGATATCGCCTTCTTTGAGTTTTTTGTCGCCGGGAATACCGTGGCATACGACATGATTGATTGAGGTGCAGCAGCTATGGGTAAACCCGCGATAGCCGAGCGTTGCGGGTACAGCGCCTTCGCGAAACGCATGTATGCGGACCATATCATCGAGAAATCCGGTTGTGACACCGGGGACCACATGCGGCACCAAAGAATCCAGAATTTCAGCGGCCAGCCGTCCGGCTTTGCGCATGCCTTCAAAGCCTTCCGGGCCATGGAGTTTAATCGCGCCGGTTCGGCTTTGCGGGGTGGCTTCTTCTACGGTCAGATAATCAGTCATGGGGAATATATATGGACATTATCTCGGTTTGACGAGAGGGAATCAGCCATTATCCTTGTTTTGCGGAACAAAACTGCGCGGCAGGCTGTTGCCCTCGTCACCGAAATTGCCATTTTGTGGTGCATCGTTCATGTGCCGGTAGATATAGTCGATCGCGATTTCAATTTCATAGAGCGCGCCCATTACCAATAAGCCACCGCGCGGTCCGTCTGGTGTTTTTACATAGAGACCGGTGAAAGTCTGTTCTGCACCAGGTTCTGTGTGATCGATATAGCCGATGTCGAATCGGTCCGCCTTACTATAATCGAAAATGCCCTTTTTCTGGTATCGCCAGTCGCCTTTCTTACCGGCAACCAATTGGCCATATTCGATAGTCTGGTTTTGGCTATCTGCGGTCATGTGCCGGATAGTTTTCCTTCGGCTGATCACGGCCCATAGCAAGCCCAGGCCAATGAGCGCAAAAAGGCCGGCGACGGGGAAACGCAAAACTTCGCTGGCAGGATCGATTTCCCAGCTCGCAACAAATATTCCGAAAGCCAGAAAAGACAGTGCAAAGACGACGCCAACGATAAGGGAGACCATGCTGGGCGGAGCACTATTTTCTTCAATGATCAGGCGCGTGCCATCTTGGGAAATTAAAAGGCTAGCGGAATCATCGTGCAACGCCGCCTCAATACCAAATTGCATGGTCATAATATTCTCCCGTTGGAGATGATTTATATGCGCCCCGGGCAGAGTCTAAATGCAGGACCTTACCAAATTACAAATGGCCGTTGATGATTTGCCGAACTGCTCTATATCCGAATGCCATGAGCAAATCCCGCATTTACACCGCCGCCCTGATCGTCATTGGAGACGAAATCCTCTCTGGCCGTACTCAGGACAAGAATATCGCACAGGTCGCCAAATGGCTGAATGTGCAAGGCATCAGGCTCGGTGAAGTGCGGGTAATCGCCGATGATATGGACGCGATTGCCGAAGCGGTGAACATATTGCGGGCACGCAATGACTATCTCTTCACCACTGGCGGCATTGGCCCGACCCATGATGATATTACGGTCGATGCCATTTCCAAGGCGCTGGGCGTTGATGTCGTCATCCACCCGACCGCGCGGGCGATACTCGAAAAATATTATGTCGATAAGGGCGGGATCAACGAAGGCCGCTTGCGCATGGCACGGGTGCCCGATGGCGCGGAGTTAATTGAAAACCGCATGTCTGGCGCTCCGGGTATTAAGATCGATAATTTATTCCTGATGGCAGGCGTACCGCATATTACGGCCGGCATGCTCGATGCATTGACCGGTACATTGGAAGGCGGCGCACCGCTTTTGTCCGCAACACTCGGGGCATGGGCTCCAGAGAGCGAGATTGCCGATGTCCTGAGCGCTGCTGAAAATGCCCATGAAGGATGTCAGATCGGTAGCTATCCGTTTTTCCGCAATGGCACTGTGGGGGCGAATTTTGTGGTGCGGTCGACTGATGCGGATGATTTGGCGACCTGCACGGCCGTCTTAAAAACCGGTCTGGAAGCGGCGGGCTATGAAGTTACTGACGGCGGGATTTAAGGTTATTCGCGCAAGGCTCGTAACGCTGCTCCGGCAGCAAAAGGCGTAATCGCTACCAGCAGGAGCGACACAGCGCTCAGGAATAACAACGCACTGCCGCTTTGATCGGCGAGGCTGCCAGCCCCAAAAATCAACAACGGAATGGCCAGCGGCACCAGCAGCAAGCCGCCTAAAGCCCCTGCGCCTTTCAGACCAGCGGTAAGCGCCGCAATCATCACTGCCAAGCCAGCCAGTGCCGGCGTGGCGATGGCAAGGCTCGCCAGCAAGGTTGCTAACGGCGGTCCTTCCAGGCCCATTAGTCCGCTCGCGAGTAAGGCCGCAAATAGCAAAGGTGGTCCAAAGGCTAACCAGTGCGAGATCAGCCGCGCAAAGGCGATGAGCTCATCGGTAATCCCTCGGACCAGTAGTTGATCATAAAGCCCATTGTCGAGATCCGGCTGTACCAGCCGGTCGAGCGGCAACAAGGTCGCGAGCAGGGCGGCGATCCACAATATCCCGCCGCCAGTCTGGAGCAGCAAATCACGATCTGGGCCGACTGCGAAGGGGAATAGGGTTGCGGCTGACAGATAGAAGATAACCGGTAGCCATGTCCCGCCACTTGCATAGCTCTGGCGGACATCGCGCCAGATCAGTGTCTTGAGTGCACCTATCATAGCGGTGCCTCCAATTGCTCCACCGCCGCCAGTTCAAGGTTCAGGTTAAAGGTGATCGGCAAGGCGATATGGCTCGCAGCAAGGATCATCCCGCCGCGATCGAGATGGCCTTGCAGGGTTTGCCCGAGCAGCTCCACCGATGCACTATCGAGGCCATTGGCGGGCTCATCCAGCAACCATAAATCGGTATCCGACAAAAAGGTCCGTGCTAGACGTGCGCGTTGGCGTTGGCCGGTCGAGAAATAGCGGATCGGGACTTCGGCGAGATGACCCATGCCCGCAGCAGCAATCGCTGTTGTGCAATCATCATCCGTCTTGCCATCAAGCTTAGCCCAAAATCGGAGCGCGTTTTGTAGCGGCAGGTTTTCGTCGAGTGCCATCCGGTCGTCACATAATGCTATGGACGCGGGTGTATGGATTGATCCCGAAAACGGTTCGAGCAATCCGGCAATCAATCGGAGCAGGCTGGATTTGCCGACGCCATTGGGCCCGGTGACTAACCCCGCTTGGCCGGACATCAGGGCAAAATTCAATTCGCGGAACAGCAATTTGTCGCCGCGCACGCACGAAAGCGCATCGGCGCGCAGACTATCACTGCCTTCATCCCGCATTTTGGTTGACGCCCCTCGGTTCATGGGGAAGACTTAAGCCATGAAACGGCAGCAAAGCCAAGTCAGGAGTATTGAAAAATGGTTGCACAACTAGATGACGCCCAGCGTGAAGCCGCGCTCGCCGCATTGCCGGACTGGGCATATGATGACAAACGCGACGCAATTGGCCGCCAATTTAAATTTGGTGACTTTACCGAAGCCTTTGCGTTCATGACCCGAGTGGCTTTGCATGCCGAGAAAGCCGATCATCATCCCGAATGGTTCAACGTCTATAATCGAGTCGACATCATTTTGACCACCCATGACGCGGGCGAGGATGGCGGACTGTCGCAGCGCGATATCGATCTGGCCCGGAAAATTGAGGATTTTCTCTAGTTTTTAGGCTCTGCTCCGGCAAGAACATTGCCAAGGTCGGCCAATTCAACCGACTGTTTGCGTAACCGGCCGGGCATCCAACGGGCGGCAAAGGCCAGTTGTTTGGCCATTTTGTTGACAGGTCGGTGAACCTTGCTGCCATGGACTGCTTCCCATGCTTCGGGGCCGATAATGGACACCGGACTGACGAGTACACCGCTTTCTTCGAGCCGTTCTTTGCCCGTTTGATTGGTCCCTTCCACTACATCCGAGATGATGTTGGTGTCGACAAATCCCGGCATTAGCGAGCGGGATTTGATGCCATATTTGTTAAATTCGAGATCGTGGGATTCAGCAAGGCCGCGCACAGCAAATTTTGTGGCGCTATAAACGCTGAGGTCGGCCACGCCATAAATACCGGCCGCGGAGGCCGTGTAGAGCACACAGCTCTCTGGAGTATTTTTTAGCATTTCGAAACAGGCCCGCGTCCCGCTAATGCAACCTGTAAAGTTAATGGCGATCATCAGGTCGATATCTTCGTCGGTCATTTCCTCAATTGGGCCGCCTTCACCGATGCCTGCATTGTTGAATAGGACGTTCATTGTACCGCCAGTAATTGTACCAAAATCGGCAACCGCAGACTTCCAGTTGGCGCGATCGGTCACGTCCAGCTTGTGGATGGAGCTTTGGCCTTCGGGAAGCAGCGATGCGGTTTCAGTCATCCCGGCTTCGTTGATATCGGCAACACCTATATACCAGCCTTTACCCGCGAAATAGCGAGCAACTTCGCGACCCAATCCCGATGCACCACCGGTAATGAATATTGATTTCTGTCCGCTCTGATATGCCATTTTTGGTCCTCACCATCTCAATTGTTATCTTATTAACATTGATGTTTATTCGAGCGGTTTTTCTGCATCAGGTCAAGAGCGATTGGACATATTGTGTAAAGCTGGCCAATAGTATCCCTAATGAATTCTGCCCCTTCCGCCTCCGGTCCAGCGATCAGCCTACAAAATGTCAGGCGTACCTATGGTGCCATTACAGCAGTGGACAATGTTTCGCTGGATATTGCCGCTGGCAGCTTTGTTGCACTAGTCGGGTTGTCCGGGTCCGGGAAATCCACTTTGCTGAAAATGATCAACCGGCTGGTAGATCCGACGGAGGGTGAGGTTTTGATCGCTGATGAAAATGTGAAAGCGGTCGATCCCCACGTCCTGCGCCGCCGGATCGGTTATGTTTTTCAGAATATCGGTCTGTTCCCGCATATGACCATATCGCGGAATATCGCCATCGGCTTGGAGCTGGCAGGCGAAAAAAACGGGCGGCAAGAACGGGTAATCGAACTGCTCGACCTCGTCGAATTACCGCAGGAGATGAGCAACCGAATGCCGCATCAATTGAGTGGCGGTCAACAGCAACGTGTAGGCGTAGCCCGGGCGTTGGCAACTCGCCCTGGACTGATGTTGATGGACGAGCCATTTGGCGCGCTCGACCCGGTCACGCGAGATAGTCTCGCCGGTCAATATAAGGCGCTGCACCAAAAGTTGGGGCTGACGACGATTATCGTAACTCATGATATGGCAGAGGCGCTGTACCTCGCTGATCGTATATTGGTGATGGAAGATGGCCAGATAAAAGCGGATGCCACGCCAGCGCAGCTGTTGTCCGGCGGGGTTGGTGACGAAGCCGAGGCTCTGGTCGCCATCCCGCGCGCGCAGGCTGCTCATTTGATAGCGCTGAGTAAAACGACATGACACAGGCATGGCAACAGGCGTTCGCGCGGGTCCCTGAGTTGCTCGCGGCCCATATTCAGTTGAGCTTTTCTGCCTTGCTGCTTGCTATGGCATTGTGCTTACCTCTCGCCATTTGGGCGGCGCGTGCTGCAAAGGTCGCGGCGGTCATTTTGGGCTTTGCGAGCCTGATCCAGACTATTCCGGCACTGGCTTTGCTTGCGCTGTTTTATCCAGTTCTACTGGGTCTGTCGGCCTTGCTCGGTGGCGGTATATCGGCGCTGGGATTTTTACCAGCGCTGCTCGCGCTCACTCTCTATGCTCTGCTGCCAATCCTGCGCAATGCGGTCACCGGACTAACCGGCGTTGCGCCAGCTGCGAAACAAGCGGCTGATGGTTTAGGCATGACTGCCGCACAGAAATTACGGTTGGTAGAAGCACCACTCGCCGCGCCGATGATCATGGCCGGAATAAGAACCGCGGCGGTCTGGACCATTGGCGCTGCGACGCTTTCAACTACAGTAGGGCAGGCTAGCCTTGGCGATTTAATTTTTGCAGGCCTGCAGACACAAAATTGGACTTTGGTCCTGACCGGATGTTTTGCCTCCGCAGGATTGGCTATAATCGTTGATTTGCTGCTTGGTATGATCGAACGGGCAATCCGCAATCGGCGCAGGATTATCGCTTGGGGCGGGACGGCGGTGATCGGCATCGGACTGCTCTTTGCCTTGTTGCCCAATCTTGGCCAGCGTGACGATGTGGTGGATATTGGCGCGAAAGGTTTTTCCGAACAATTTATCTTGGCACGCCTGATCGGCTTACGGCTGGAGGAAGCCGGCTATAAGGTGCGCTATCATGACGGACTTGGTTCGGCGGTGGTGTTTCAGGCGGTAGCCGCAGATGATATCGATATTTATGTCGATTATTCCGGAACGATCTGGACTAACCAGATGAAGCGCACCGACACGGTGCCTGCCGACGACATGGTGAACGAAATTGCCAAATGGAGCGCGTCCGAACATGGCGTGACCATGCTCGGCGCACTAGGGTTTGAAAATACCTATGCTTTTGCGGTCCGTCCCGAAGACGCAGAAAGCAAACGGCTTAAAACACTGGATGACCTTGCCCGCGTTTCGTCTGGTTTCGCTTTTGGCACGGATCTCGAATTTCTCGAACGGCCAGAATGGGCGATGGTCAAAGCGGCCTATCCGATTCAGTTTAAAGAAGCGCGTTCGTTTAATCCGACCTTCATGTATCCAGCTCTATCGAGTGGAGAAGTGGATGTGATTTCAGCTTTTTCCTCGGACGGACGGATAGCCGCCAATGGCTTTGTGGTGCTGGAAGATGGGAAGGGTGCGGTGCCGTCTTACGAAGCGATGCTTTTGGTCGCACCAGGGCGCGGCGATGATGCAAAATTTATCGATGCGATCAAATCGTTGGTGGGTGCTATCACGGTGGAAAATATGCGGGAGGCCAACTATAAGGTAGACCGTGAGGCAGATAAGCAATCGCCCAAACAGGCAGCACGCTGGCTGGATGAGCACATCAAGAACGGGAAAGACCAGTAAGTGACAAAACAGTTTTTTGTAATGCTTTGGCTGCGTTTTCTGGCCGTTCTTATTCCCCTTTTCTTGCTAGCTCTGCCAGCACAGGCGCAAGTCGCGGTGACCTTCTACTCCCATGATTTTGGCAAGAACTTTCCCCACGCCTTCTTTGTGCTGAAGGGAAAGCTGGAGAATGGCGAAACCATCGACACCAGCTTCGGATTTACAGCAGTCAATGTCTCACCCGGTATTTTATGGGGATCGGTCAAGGGCAAGGTCGAGACGCCCAAGGCCAAATATATTGCCAGTAGCAATCCGCACTTCACCGTGACGGTGGATGACAGTAAATATCGTGAGCTAATGGCCTTGGTCGCCAAATGGCGGAACAAGCCTCAGAAAAGTTATAGCCTTAACAAACGCAATTGCGTGCATTTTGCCAGCGAGGCAGTTGCGATATTGGGTTACCGGGTTAACATGAAAACCAAATTCTGGAAAAAGCCTCGGTCGTTCATGGAAGAAGTGATGGCGCTGAATCCCGTACTGAAAAAATAAACTGCCACTGCTTTCAGGCTTTACATCACCATCGTATTATAATGATGCCAGATGAAAATCGCCACTGACCCGCGATGCGGTGACCAAGGCAAAGCGATATCCCTTAAGTCCTTTTCCGAGGGTCGTTTGTCATGACCCAGTATGTCGCCGACACCGGCCTGGATTGCCAGATCACCAGCTGGCCAGATATCGGGACGGCCCAAGGCAAAGAGCAGATAGATTTCTGCCGACCAGCGACCAATGCCTTTAACTTGAGTGAGCAACGTAATCGCCTCTTCATCATCTTGCGGCAGGTTACTGAGATTCAGCTCACCGGACAATATCAGTTCCGCCAGACTGCGCGCATAGCCTTGTTTTTGGCGTGACAGGCCGCAGGCACGCAGCTCGTCAAACTCGGTTGCGATGAGCGCTTCGGCTGGGCAACCAGCGCCCAATCGCGCTTCCAGCTTGTTCCAGACCGCCGCCGCCGAGGCAACGCTGACTTGCTGACCAACAATCGTGCGCAGCAAGGTTTGATAGCCTTCGGGATTGATCCGCGGTTCGGGATAGCCAGCCGCTATAATGGCTTTTCCAAGCGCGGGTTCCACGCTGCTAATCGCGTCTAGGCTAGTCCTGATCGTCTCTTTTGATAGGCCCATTGCGGCTCTGCCTCAGGTTACTGGCCTTTTCGGGCCTTGATTCTTTTTAATCGAGCGGACATAGCGTGCCGGATTTTGAATGAAAACAGCTTAAGGGGTTTATATGCCAACCATCCACGTAACCGGTCGTACCGGAGAAGAAAAAGCCGTTACCGTCGATAGCGGTATCAACGTCATGGAAGCGATCCGCGACAATGGCTTTGATGAATTGCTAGCGCTTTGTGGTGGATGCTGTTCTTGCGCGACCTGTCATATTCATGTCGATGCCGACTGGAAAGATAAACTGCCAGCGATGAGCGAAGACGAAGATGATCTGCTGGAAAGCAGCGACCACCGTAACGAATTTTCCCGTCTCAGCTGCCAGATCGAATTGAATGATGATCTTGACGGTTTGAAAGTGAAAGTCGCCGAAGAAGATTAAATTCTTCGATAATAGGATATGAAAAGGGAGCGAGTTATCGCTCCCTTTTTTGTGACCATCTTAGCGCGCTATCGGGTTAGCTTCACAATTGCACGCGGGCTCTCGCCGAGGGCTCCGTCTTTGCCGACCTCCCAAGTCATAGTCTTATTGGCACCATTGCTGATATAGCCATCGGCACTGTTGTTGGTCAAAACCTCGCCATCGGTTTCGATCACAAACGTCCCTTCTATTGGCGACATTTCAGGCATGCCTTTGCCACCCATCTCCTTCATCGCCATCGCGCCGAATAAGCCGCCTGGACCCGCCATCGCCGGGGTTAGGATTTCCAGCTCCTGTCCTTTGCGCCTAATGATTTGAACGAAAGGAAATTGCATAGTCGCGCTGGGAATGGACGGGAAAGAGAAGGTCTGATCGAACCGCCCGCTAATGGCATATTCGACCTCAAACATGTTATTGCCGACATATTCGACCTTATTCCAACCGTCATATTTGGCAAGCTGCTCAGCGAATTTCTTCAGATTTTCGTCGTCGCCAGGAATAGCGCCCCCGAACATCGATCCCATCACTGCCTTTTGCTCGTCCTCTTTCTTCTTGCGCCGGGCATTACGGTCTTCATGCTCTTGGCGCTTGGTGGCAATTTCTTCCTTGCTGCATTCCCGGTCTTCGTAGCGATAGGGCGCGTCAGTATCATCGTCAGATGAACCATAGCTTTCATAATCTAGCAGAGTGACCTCGCCGGTCTCGTTATCAATTTTGCTCGAGCATTTCAGACTGTCTGGATCAAATGGTGTATAGCTTTGTCCACCCAGGCCTTTTTCGTCGCCAGAAAAAATCTGCATCTGGCCATTATAGAAAAATGTATATTGACCGTCTTTCTGGAGTAGCATCTTGGAATCGAATTTGCCGGGGATCAGCAAACAGCCGGATAGCAATAATGGCACACTTAGCGCGGCCAAAAATTTGAAAAGCTCTCTCATATTCTAACTCTCCCTGTTTCTCGTATATTCCGCATAAAGAGCGATCGCAGCAGCATTAGACACGTTCAAACTTTCCATCTGCGGAGCCATTGGTAACCGCGCCAGCGCATCGCAATGACCAGCGACATTCTGTCGAAGGCCTTCGCCTTCTGCGCCCATCACTAGGGCCAATTTGCTCTGTCCCATGATGCTGCCAAGTGTCTCTTCCGCATCACCGTCCATGCCAATGCGCCAATATCCTGCTTCGGCAATCTCATCGAGCGCCCGCGCCAGATTGACCACTCGAACCCAAGGTATGATTTCTAGCGCACCAGAGGCTGATTTTGCTAGCGTGCCGGATTCCGGCGGGGCGTGGCGATCCTGTGTCACAATCGCGGCGGCATCAAAAGCTGCGGCAGAGCGAAGGATAGCACCAACATTATGGGGATCGGTTACCTGGTCCAGCACTAATATTGGCCGTCCCTTATCAGCGGCTTTGTCGAGCAAGTCGCCCAGCCAGATTTCGGGTAAAGGATCAACATCAATGACCATCCCTTGATGCGGCGCTTCGCGGGGGATGACCCGGCCAAGATCGGCGACGTCGCTATACACAACGGCCAAGTCTTCGGGCAAGTCAAGTGTTGCCAACGCTTCCCGGGTGCCGGATATTTTTTTAACGAACCGATGCGGATTGGCCAGAGCGGCCTCCACCGCATGTCGGCCCCAGAATTTCAAACCGCTGCCGGTTTTCTTCACAGATCTATTTTTACGTGCCATAGCGCTCTTTAGCCGCTCGACTGCGATGGCACACCTTTTTTTTCAGGTCTTTTTCTGAGCAAATGTGCGATTTTGGAGGGGCAGGCATTGACACTGGGCGATGCTTTCGTCATTGAGCCGCATCTTGCCGAAAAACGGCCAAGATAGGCAACCAAAATGGACAGGTGGCCGAGTGGTTAAAGGCAGCAGACTGTAAATCTGCCCGCGCAAGCGTACATAGGTTCGAATCCTATCCTGTCCACCATTGTTGATGGCATTGCTCAGAAGACTGGGACTTTGTTAGAAGTTGTTTCCTGTCTTCTTGGTTTTTGCTACACATCGTGCCACATAAAATACCGCCAAGTTGGGTTTTACCTAATTCGGCCCCTTGCTTCCGAGGGAACAATATCGGTTGGGACAGTCCAAATATTTGGGTGGGACTGGAACCGGAGAGCGCCGCCATGAGCGGAGTACGTTTTCCTCATCTTCAACGTCGAAATGGAATCTATCATTTGCGTATGCGAGTGCCGGATCGGTTGCGACTGCGTATTGAGCGATCGGAAGTTTCCAAGTCACTTGGAACTTACTCTAGTATTTTAGCTCAGCGGTTTGCGGCGAAGATTTCAGGAAGACTGCAGGAGGTTTTTGTCGTGATTGAGCAAGATGTTTATATAAGTCCTAAAGAAGCCCGAAAACTGGTTCGTACGTGTTTCTCAGATATCCAGTTATTAGCAGATCAAACTGGCCCATTCCTGCCGCGCACTGATTGGCCTGATCTGGAACGACGCGAACAGATCGGCTTTTCACGGGATCGCATCAGCTGTCTGGAAAACCAGGTTGAATTAAACGACTTTGAAAAAAGTATTTCCAAACTTGCTGACCAATATCTCGATCGGCACGGCGCGCAATTCAAGGGTCTATCGAAAGAAGGACAAATGCGGTTGCTCAATGGCTTTGCTCGAGTTTTGATTGAGAACGAGCGCTATTTTATTGAAAGAGTTCGGGATCCGCTTAGCGAATATCAACCGAAAGACTCTCTGTTTAATCACGTAAATGGTGATGTCACTCACAGCGGTTCGTGTTCAAAGCACAAGAATGAGGCAGCCGGACCAAAAGTTGGGCAAGCGGTCGCATCTTATCTGGCTGTGAAAGAAAGTTCTTGGATAGCGAAAACTCACAAGGCTCGAACTTGGCAATTGGGTTATCTTCAGGAATTCTTAGGCTCTGACACATCGCTTAACAGTGTCACTTCCAGCCAAATCCGCGACTTTCGCGACAAGCTATTAATGCTCCGTAAAAAGCACGGCCAAGGTAAGTCGTTGAGTTTTTTTGAAAAACTGACCTCCAATAAATTCGCTCGGATTAAAAACAAAACAGCTCGTTTGATTTATGAGCCAGCTAAAGCATTTTTCAGATGGGCTAAATCTGAAGAAGGTTTAATAGCCATTAATCCAGCTGATGATGTAAAATGGATTACTGAAAAGCTGCCGAAGGGCTTGAAAACTCGTCGCCCATTTGTGGAAAAAGAGCTTTTGACTTTGTTCCAATCGCCAATGTTCATAGGCTGCAAATCAAAAGGTCGCCGATTTGAACCGGGTAAAGAAATCTATAAAGATGCACAATATTGGATACCAATTTTGGGTTATTACACAGGTGCAAGGCTGGGCGAACTGGTCCAGTTGCATGTTTCAGACGTCAAGTTTGAAAGCGGAACTTCTCATTTGGACATCAACGAGAAGTCAGGCTCCGGTGATAAAAAACACGTTAAAACAGAGGCAGGTGTAAGGCAAATTCCGTTACACCAAGATTTGATCGATTTGGGTTTTCTGGACTTTGTTAAAAGAAGGCAGCACTGGAAGCATTCGTCTAGGCGCCTTTTTTCAGAAGTGAAGTTCGGCGTTGACGGTCAAGCCTCCACAGAATTTTCGAAAAAATTTACAAGAATTATGGACCGAGTTGGTCTGAAAGATCCAGCGTTGACGTTCCACAGCTTTCGGCATGGGGCGGAAGATGCATTTCGAAATGCCTCTCAGCCCCAATATTTAATAGATGCCGTCATGGGACACAGCGATGGAAAAGTAAGCTCTATTTATGGAGTAGGACCAAATATCGAACTAAAGGCAGAAGCTATATCGGCAATGAAGGTTCCTATCAGCTTGCCCAATATACTGTCTGAATGATGGCAAAGAGATTGGCTGTAATTGTTTGTGAACTGCAAACGTTTGAGCCATTGCTTCGGAAAGCTTCATGCATGGCAGTGAGAGGGTAGCAAAATCTAGGTGATAATGTGATCGGCAAAAAAGAAACAAACGAGCATTTTTTAAACGTAGGTGATTCCAAAGGGGGGCTGATCAGGCCTGGAGAAACTTTGGCGGCGTTCAAGTTTTTTTACGATAGCGGGCATGCCGTGGCGCTTCGTGACGCTATATCTTACTGCTTATATTTGACGAAGACATTTCCTCATTCTGACGACAGTCATTTGCTCACAAAACGCTATTTCTTTCCTGACTGGGTTTTACAAGGCATCTCGGAAATGATCGAACAATCCTACACTGGAAAAGGAATAGTGCTGGGCAAAGGTAAGTATGGCAACTCCAATGCATTTTTTAGAAACCAACAAAATCATTTGGCCCGCTATTTGGTAGTTCTAGATGCGCGTGAAGAAAAGGACGGCAACGGGAAAGTTCTGAAGGGCTTTGCTGCATTCGAGAGAGCTTGTGAATTGCTGGTAGGTGCGACAGCTGAGGCCGATATAGACCAAGTCAGAAAATCCTATCATAAGGTAAAACGCGAAATAGGATCAGAAAAATTCGCAAAAGATTATTATCCTCTTATCCGCCCTATCGGCGACTTTCAGACTACAAAATCAAAATCGGGTAAGCAACTGTTGAATTGAAGGCATAGTATTTCCCTGCCCGAACCGGAATGATTGTCGCAGAAGCAGCAATCAAAGGAATCATAAATGTCTCCGACCAAGTATCTACGACCCAAGCAGGCTGCGGAATTTCTTCACCTGTCTGAATCAACGCTCGCCAAGATGCGTATGCGAGGAGATGGGCCGCAATTTATCAAATCAGGCACAAAACGGGTTTTGTATAAACTTGCGGACCTAGAGCAATGGCTCTTGGATAATACGCATTTATCAACTTCTGAATATTGAGTTCGAATTGATCGCATCGTTGCACGCTAATGCCAGCAACGACATCAACGGGACCCAGCTACCAACATTAATGCAATTAACATCAATACGCCGGCGGTAATCCAGCCAGCATTGAGAATCTTGCGCTCGCCATTTTGACCAGGGAGAGTTAAATTGTCATCGATTATCTTACACAACACCTGCCTGGACAAAATCAGAAAAGCAGGAGCGAAACAGGAGCGCTTTTCAATCACACAAATCTTAAGCGATTATGAGAAACTACTCGTAAAGATCAAAAAGGTAGCGGAATTGGACGATGCGGTATTCTGTACGATAAGCACCCACTTCAACCAATCTATGAAAGTTTTGTGCAGAATCCAAAAAGCAGCGAAATCCGGAAACGACAAAAAGGCTCGAAACATATCTCAGCGATACTTTGCCAGCTTTTCAACCCGGATAGTAGCAACCCTCAAGGTAATCGCTGATCGCGAGGGCTCGAAACTCAGTCCAGCGCAGCTGAATTTAGCGGCCCTTGAAAAAAAGGCGAACCAAATTAATTCCTTAAAAGGAACAGGCGGGTCGGCCAAAATTAAAGTGCAACATAAGTCTGCCAGTAAAAAGCGTTATGTTTTGTCGCCGTGCTCAAATTTGAGAGCTTCGGATCACATTCTATGCAATATTTTAAAAGCTACAGGTCAGCGCAGCCTTATAGATTTCAATCGCCTTAATAAGGGTCGAAACCGAGCAGCGTTAAAAATCAAAAATCTTGTTGAGAACGGATATCGCTATTGGCTGATTTTCGATCTGGAAAACTGTTACCCCTCGATAGGGCTTGGGCATCTCCAAGGCACTAACCTGCCAAAGGAGATGTTGAAAACTGGAGTATTCTGGAATTCATACGTTCATATGAAAGACATACCAGATGCGACGGCAGAAAGTGCGGTCCGGTTAGGTTTGCCTCCAGGCGCGACGGCGTCCGGCATTTTAGCGGGCAGCTTTATCGAAGGGCAAGTCGCCCCCCTTTTGGGGAGCGATCAAGAGGGATTATCGTGCGTTGATGACGTTGCGATAGGGGCTTGCTCCCTCGCCGGGCTCGAGAAGGTCGCAAAGGCCATCAAGGACCAATTTACAAACCACACAGCCGGACCGCTCACTTTCAAGAAATTTGGTATCTACGATGTCCGCAAGGGCATGAGTTTTCTCAACTATCGATTTTTCCATTCTGGTGATCTGTATCCAGATGATTGTATGGTTTTTCCCGACAAGGAAGCAAAGAACAACTTTCGTTACAATATATTTCGAATGCTCGATGATCTTGAAGGAAAAACGTTTGAGAAAAAGACACAACGG
Source organism: uncultured Sphingomonadaceae bacterium (assembly GCA_947501695.1). Lineage (GTDB taxonomy): Bacteria > Pseudomonadota > Alphaproteobacteria > Sphingomonadales > Sphingomonadaceae > Parasphingorhabdus. Next base: position 209,014 of record CANMWO010000003.1, on the reverse strand, counting down.
ATTGAGAGCTATGTGGACAATTGGATTAAAGGTCATTCGGTTTGGCAACCAACACACGAGCAAATCTATGCGTTGCAAAGTGAGGCCTTGATTCTCATTAGTGAGCATGGAACGATTCTAAGCTTAAAGCATGCGCCGCCGCTCAAATCGTTTCCTTAGTTAGATAGAAAAATAGGATCAACTCAAAGGCCTGCTTTTGAAGTTAGTTCGGATATCTTTAAATTGAGTGCGGCCGCAATTCGATGAACGTTTATCAACGTGACGTTTCTCTCACCACGCTCAATACGCCCCATGTGGGACCGGTCAATTCCAGCTTGATGGGCCAGCGATTCTTGAGATAAGTTTGCCCGTTTTCGTTCAACGCGAATAGCCTGACCAATATCGATCAGAATGCCGTCTAAATCATTTTTTCCAGATACTCGCTTCACCTCATGACAAATGAATTTAAAGCGCATATAAGGCCACGGCATTTACGACCCATTTTGGTGTTGATTGAGTTATATCTAACGGGGGCCTTATGAAAAACACTTTGACTAAACTAGCCGTGGCAGTTGCAATTAATTGCACTTTTTTTGCCATATCACCCGCTATCGCAGAAGATGGCGTATATTCGATGAGATCAATTAAACTTGGGATCACTCTTGAGCAATTCAGAGCCGAACCAATCATTAATGATACCGGCATGACCGATTTGCAAACATGGTGTGACAATGACAAGCTTCCACGAGGTGTTTTCATCGACCCAAGGGCTGCCGACAAAGATCATGGCGTGATCTCGTGCCAGTGGTTCTCTAGATATGAAAATATGGCTTACATGTCTCCGAGCGAGCATTGGGTAGATTTAGGGAGTGGGAAAGGGCCGCCGGTGTTCGAATTCATCAAGGATGGCGCTACTTATCGATTGTTTGAGATAAGCTTCCGAGCGAACACAGAATATTATCAAGGTGTTCTCGAGGCCCTCAACGGTAAATACGGAGTTCCCAAAACCACTAAGCAACCATTCCAGACAAGAGCTGGAGCTGTATTCGAGTCATCCAAATCAGCATGGTCGAACGCCAGCAGTGCTATCACATTGACGTTTCGATGCGGACATACCGAGAGATATTGTCTCAGATACAATCATGTGCGGTTAAGTAAAATATACCTCGACGCCGTCGCTGCCAAAAACAAGGAAGCAGCCGGGAAAATCTGAATTCAGGGTATTTGGGTGGTACAGGGGCCTGTCGGCGAGAGGAGGGTTCAATTACCAGCCGACATTGGTCATAAATCGTTCAAATTCCCATCCTAAAGAGCAAAACACCGATAAGGGCATAAAATACTCTCAAATGCCAAAATAGGCTGGTTGAAAGTTCTCTAGGCCACTTAATTGGTGGATTGGTTTTGGGTTCTTAAATCTCCAGTGCCCAGGCGTAAAAGCAGTCCAATTTTACCTTCTCAAGAACAATATTTGGGCGGGCAATTCACAACCCCAAATAGGCACCCAAAACACTGTCTCAAGACAGTGTTTCTAGACAGTATAGACTCCCACGCGTTGACGCCGATCCAGAATCATAAAATCGCCAACTAAAAACCACGGAATATTGCCACAAATTACCCATTTGCAATTAATTGCACATTGTCCTTGATACCGAACAAAAACCAAACCCCATAGAGTATGAAAAATGGCCACAAAATCGAGTAAAATTACGTCGCTTTTGTAGGCTGTTTTGAAAGACACATAGCTATATCAAGATTGCGTCAATTATTTCATCCAGCCGGTCTTTCTAGTGTCCGCTTTGGGCGCAAAAGCGGACACTAGGCGGGACTGTTAGCCAGTTACCTCAAGCACCATATTGGTCGGCGTTTCCGTTGCACGACTGACATTCGCAAAACCGGCTTGATTGAGCACTTCAGTCAGCCGCTTCTGACCCGCCTGTGCACCCAAACCTAGGCCCACTTCCTGCGCTACCGATGTTGGAGTACAAATCGTGGTTGAGAAAGCATAGAAAATTTGACCCAGTGGATGCAGGTTTTCACTCATGCTGTCTCCTGCGAGCGGTTCGACGAGCATGAAAGTGCCATCCGGCCGCAGCGCTTTTTTGATATGTGACGCGGCCCCAACCGGGTCTCCCATGTCATGCAGTGCATCAAAAATACATGCGAAGTCGAAATCATCACCTTCAAAGTCTTGAGCCCGGGCAACCTGGAACTCCACGTTGCTGACGCCTGCTTTTTTGGCCTTGGCTTTTGCTTCCTCGATAGACGGTCCATGAAAATCAATTCCGACAATTGTCGAATTTGGATAGGCTTCCGCCATCAATATTGTGGATGATCCATGTCCGCAGGCAATGTCCGCAACCTTTGCTCCAGCCTTGAGCTTTTCTTCAACCCCGCCGAGCGATGGTATCCAATTGTCGATCAGGTTTGCAGCATAGCCGGGGCGGAAGAAGCGATCTGTGCCGCAGAAACAACACTCACTATGATCACCCCATGGCCGTCCTTCGCCCGACTTGAAAGTCTCGACTGCTTTGGCTTGTGTTTCATATTGCGAAACCACGGATTGGAAAAACCCTTGCATACAGGCTGGCTGTCCTTCTCTCGCAAAAATAAGGGCTTGTTCTTCCGACAATGAAAACCGGTCTTCATCAGCATGATAAGTGACATAACCGGCCGCAGCATTTGAGCCCAACCATTGCGATAGATATTTTGAATTGAGTCCGGTTTTCGCAGCGAGTTCATCCACGGTCAACGCGCCTGCGCCATCCATAATATCGTATACCCCGGCCTGATCGCCGATATAGGACATAAAAAGGCTCATAGCTCCGGCTACATCACCGATTACTTTTCCGGCTAGTGCTTCTAATTCGGCTTCGTTCACTTGCTCCGTCATTTCGCTGTCTCCCGATCAGCGACCCTGCGAAGTGACTATCATGTTTGTCCGCAACCCGATAGCTAAGGTTTTCATGGTCGTGGTTTTGATCTTGTATTACCTGCAGCTGATTTAACATTGCTAAGTTTAATGTCCGCTTTCGGGATATTGCGGACACTAGTTGCAATCACGCTATCAATGAGAACTGATAGGATCCCAAATCCTCATTTTGTGAAATTACCTGCATCCATTTGGAACTTTCAGTATCAATAATTGACTACCAGCCGCTCCTAGTTACGCCCTTAAAGGGGTAAACTGTTTTGCTCCCATGGAACAATGGGAGTGCAGTATGACTAAATTTGTAAGTGACCAGGAATTGGTCGAACGGATCGCAGAAGACCTAGCTCGATTTCAAGAGCCTACGCAGTTGCTGGCATCGTTGCCTGATATCTGGATCGCAAAAAGCTTACTTCAGAAAGCCATCAGACGAAACGATGTGGCACAAGCGTTACGAGCAACAATGTTTGCAATTCAATTAGATGAGAAAAGCTTCTGGAGGCGCTTGCCAATTATCGCATGGGAAGATGTCGGACTGACTAATATTGGTTTGTGCGATTCTGTAATTGCGCTAGCTCGGTCAAAACGGCTGCGGACAAAATTGGGCGGTGAATGGCGCGTTGCAGCATATCTCGTCACTAGGCTTTGCAGCGTACCAAAAGATCGTTCCGCTGACGATTTGCTAACAGTAATAGAACATGACCAAGAATTGCAGATTGAGCGAGATAGGTTGGCCTTCGCAACTCCCAAGCAAAGACAAAGTCTGCTACAGGACAATAGTGCTCCAATTGATCAGCGAGCGATTGCCCTTCATTATGCAATGGGCACTGCAAGGCTCTCTTCAGACCATTTGCACCTCAAACCGGCAGACGGTGATCCGATATCGGTACTGGGCTCTATTGCCGGTTGTTCACCGGACTTGGTAACATCATGCGTGGAAGCGGTAAAACGGACCCAAACGATATTGCCTGCCCTGACCGCTCTGCTTTGGCATGGATGGCAAGAAGGGGGGGCAGCCGATCATCAGCAATCAGATGATTTCGGGCATGACTATGAAATTGCGTCTATTCCCCGTTATGCTTTTGACGGAAACACGCGATCCGGACGGAAATATCTATATTGGCTGTCTTCTATTGATGATGATTTGTCCTGCTACCTCAGAAATACCGTGCCAAAGTCCACGGCCCGTCAATTGCTTCGAAAGCTGTATTTCCGTTCGAAGTCTTCCCTATGTGCCAATCGTCAAATCTGGGTAACCGGCCGCAAGATTAGAAACCGCGCAGATATGGTCGGCTTTGGGCTGTCGGCAGATGCAATGGCTGAGGGAGCGATACAATTAGGCATGGCTATGCTTCGCTACCCAATGTCGGAGGAGCATCTATGAGCCGATCCGTAACACATAAACCAACCTTTACCTGTGACATTCCCACTCTTGTGTTTCCAGCATGACTAGCGATACAAAGCCAGCCGCTTACTTGCGTGTAAGCACTCAGCGACAGGGGCAATCAGGGTTGGGGCTGGAGGCCCAGCGGCACGCAATCATAATGCTGCTTGGTGATGAACCGTTCGAAGAGTTCATAGAGGTTGAGAGTGGCAAGAAATCCAAGCGCCCTAAGCTGGAAGCCGCAATCTCATATTGCCGCAAGCATAAAACTCGATTGGTGATTGCAAAACTGGATCGGCTTGCCCGAAATGTCCACTTCATCAGTGGGTTGATGGAAAGCGGGGTAGATTTTCTCGCTGCTGATATACCCCAAGCCGATAGGTTCATGCTTCATGTGTACGCGGCCATGGCAGAAGAAGAGGGGCGACGGATCAGTGAACGCACGAAAGCGGCGTTGAAGGCTGCAAAGCGCCGGGGTGTGAAGTTGGGTGTGCACGGACAAAAACTAGCGGATATAAATCGGGATCAAGCGGTCCAATTTTCGCAGTCTGTTAAGCCCAGGCTTCAAGCCTTAGGACTCGCGCCGGGAATGAACTTGCAAGCGGTTGCCGATCAACTGAACGTATCAGGCTTGAAGACTGCATCTGGTGGGAAGTGGTATCGATCAAGTGTTTCGCGAATGTTTAGATATTGGAATTGTCAGGACGGCTAGCTGAGGCTCCACAGTAGTAGATGTGATTTGGCAATGTCCGCTATATCCCGAAAGCGGACACTAGCCGAAACTAATTGAGGCGGCTTATTCCTTGACAGTTTCCGTATCACTGTCCTGACTAGTCAAGGATAGTACACGATCGTCTTGGCCGAGCCGCTGGCTGGTAGCTTCGAAGCTGTTGTCGCGAGCTCTAAGAATGTTGCCAAATGCACGCCAATGAAGCCCTGCATCTTCAAGTGGCGTCAGGTAAAAAGACCAATATGCAGGCTGTCCTGGCATCTTCAGGAACATTCCTTTTCGCACCTCATCATGAACAATTTCAATCATTCCAAAATCAGGGTGGCGGTATATACCAACCAGAGCCTTGTGCGCAGCAGTCAGCTCAACCGCAGTTGGTCGAGTGTAAAACGGTATCAAAGGTTTTTCGCTAACCAAAGAACGTAATATCTTACTCATGTTCAATGCCGGGTAGCTAAAAAGATTACCGACATAACTGATCGTCAATTCTCGGTTGCGCCACGCAATGGCATTGGCGACATATCCCGGCAATGTTCCTTGTACTGAAACATAGTTTCCATTGTCGTCCTTACCGATATCTATAGAACCGAGTGGGTCATAACCCACGAACAATTCAGGATAGGCTCCGTCAGCTAAAGTGCGCGCCCAACGCGAAAGATCAGACGATGTCGTAATAAGTCCCGAACTGCCGACTTCCAGCGGTGCTGGCACTGGAGTTTGTACTCCTTTTGGATCAGGACCGGCTGTATATGGAAGCGCTCCACCAGAAAAATTATCAGCAGTTTCTAACTGAATTACGCTGTCGCCCATTCCGGCGGGCTTTAGTATACGTTCTCGGGCCACTTGCGGGAATGGCTTTGCCTCAGCCGCCGAGATGACTTCTGCCAGCAGAGAATAACCGATGTTTGAGTATCTTTCCTTATCAGCCGGCTGAATTTTTTCTATATGTGTCGAAAGCCACGAAGCTACAGTATCTTTCGAGAGATCAAAGTTGTCAGGCAAATCTCGAGGAAGGCCAGCACGGTGCCTTAGAACCGCCAGTATCGTGACGTCGGGACGATTGGCGAGAGAAGGCAGCCACAGTCCAACCGGATCTTTCAGTGAGAGCGTCCCTTCCCGTTCCAAAGATATCAGAGTAGCCGCAGTCACACCCTTGGTTATAGATGCGGCGCTGTATCTTGTAGAATTATTATGTGGAGCGCCTTTTGGCCAATCCGCATAACCATAATGTAATATTATGGGCGGCTCCCCATCACGATCTACACGGATGGTGCCAGATAAATCCGATGTCGCTGCCAGCGGTGCGAGATAGTCATCGATACGTTTGGCTAAGCCAGTCATGGTTGAGGTTTCAAGCCTTTGATCAGGCCGTATATTTGAAGATACTGGCAATGTTGCGCATGCCGATAAGACGATAAAGCAGATAGCGGTAGCAATAATTGTTATGAAGCGCGGCATCGATCGTCTCCTGTATTATTAGCTAAGCGTATTATATAGATAATACACTGTCAACCGCCCGAGCATTTAAAGCTGATTTCACACTTTTTGGGCCACTCGTGATGCTCATCAAAGATGAGCTTTAGCGGTAATTCGCCAGTCAAAGGGTTTGTTCTTTAATGTCCGCTTTTGCGCCCAAAGCGGACACTGGCGTTGTGGCTGCTTCATCCCAACAGCGGACACTAGGATTGACACCTGTCCCCCAGCATCAACGTCAAAAACAATATCGAAACCCAAATTCGGTTAAGCGGAAAAAGCGCTGACGGCTTCGAAAGTATTCATAAAGTCCCTGAACAAAAGCCACTTTTCGTCCGCCACCGTGATAACATGGACGAAATCAGATTCGATGAGTTTACCCGTCGAAAGCGCGGTGAGCCTTAGATGCCCTGTAACGACGACTTTGTCGCCCTCACAAATATAATCCTCTGGATCAAACTGATGAATATCCACCGAGGATAAAACGGTTTCAAAAAAACCACGCGCTTTTTCGAGGCCGTTATAATTGCCGGCATAGGGAATGATGTTCGGACCATAAAATTCGATCCGGATATCGGGATGCAGCCATTCGACGATCGTATCGACGTCATGGGCGCCAAATGCCTCGAAGACATTCTGGGTGACATCAATTGGGGCAATCATTGCGTTTCTCCATTATGTTTATTGGCACTTTTGCTCATCAGAAACTCAACCCCAGATCGATGCCATAGGTCCGCGGCGCGCCAAGCGGTCCCACAAATTCTGCGCCATAGACGGTTCCTGTAAGGATTTGATTGGTGAAATAGGTCTCACCAGTTAGATTGTCCCCGAACAGCCGAATGCTCCATTTTTCATCAGCGCTGGTGAAGCCAAGGCTTGCGCGCAGCAAGCCATAGCTTTCCTGTGACGCCGCATCGATATTGAACACGGTGAAATATATTTTGCTCTGCCAATGATATTCCGCGCGTGCCGTAATATTGCCCATATCACCCAGTGGCTGGTCTACTTGACCAGCGACGCTGAACTTCCAGCGCGGCGCACGCGGCAAGCGCAAACCATCCAGGTCCCGCAGCAAAGTGCCCGGTACCTGTGTCAGGGGCGCGGGTCGTAAAGACTCTGTAAGCTGCCCCTCGGTAAACTGTGCATCTACGTAAGTGACAGCCCCTTCTAATCTGAAGAAACCACTGGGCCGTGCTACCGTTTCCACCTCAAAGCCGCGCACCCGCGCTTTGCCTACATTTCGAATTATGGGTTGGTTGCCGACGCTATCCTGTGCCTGAAGGTTGGTGTAATCATACCAAAATGCCGATGCATTGAGCAACAAGGCCCGGTCAAATAACTCGGACCGCGCGCCGATTTCGTAAGACCAGATTTTCTCCGGTTCAAACGGATCACGCTGACTGCTGCCGATATTATAGCCACCGCTTTTGAAACCGCGCTGTATCGATGCATAGAGCAGCACATCATCATTGGGTTTATAATCAATGCCGATTTTGGGCGTAAAGGCACTGAATGTCGTCGGGCCATTGACCGGGGCGATGATGAAACCGAATGGATCGGGTTGAGCCGCAGCACGGTCTTCGGTGATCGCGTTGGGAAAGAATATCGTATTGGGCGCAATGCGCGTGTTGGGGAGCATCACCAGATCGAAATTCTGGCGGCCGTCTCGTTTCTCTTCACTATAGCGACCACCCAACCGAACCGTAAACTGATCCGATACGTCCCACTGCGTATCCAGATAAAGCGCCCAAGCCTTTGTTTCCTGTTCCCCGCTTAAATGCAATTCACAACATAGGTCCGTTTCAGGGAATACGACCGGAAATGGCGGCAGAACGCCGGCGGCTTGAAGATCCGTAAACCCTTGAATGAGGATAGGTTCCCAAAAATTTCCAAAAATATCATTGTCGATAACATTGCGTTCTTGGAAATAATAACCGCCAGCAATCCATGAAAAAGGTTGATCCACCGGGGAGCTCAACTGCATCTCGCTGCTCCACTGCCAATGACCTTCTTCCCGTCCGACATAATTGTTAAACGTGTCGGACAGATCAAATTCATTTTGCGAAACCGGATTAGTATCTCTGTAGCTACCAATTACTTTGAGATTATAGTCCGCGATATTCCAGTCCAACGTCGCCCCAAGTCCCCAGTTTTCGACTTCATTGAAAAAGGGTACATCAGCGAAAATATTTCTGGAAGTGACGGCGGAAACCCGGCCTGCATTTTTTATCGCAAAATAGGGTAAGGTCTGAGAGCCTTCTCTTGTGCCATACCAGTCCGGAACTTCATCGGCATAGCCCGCACTGGCATAAAAATAGGCATTCGCTTTGTCATCGGCACGATAATAATCACCGTTCACGGTTAAGGTTGCATCGGGAGAGATATCTGCTTCCACAGTGAGGCGAACAGAAAAGTCTTCCTTATCTTCTACACGCTCGGTGGAATTATCTGGTCGGGTTACGGTCGCGTAACCGCCGCGATCTTCCAGTTGGAACGCCAAGCGCGCGAGGATAGCATCGCTTAGCGGCCCACTCACTGCTCCGGCGACACGAAAGCGGTCATAATTTCCAACCGTTAGTTGCAAATTGCCTTCCAGAATATCGGCCGGACGATTGGTCACGATATTGACCGCCCCGCCCGTTGCGTTGCGACCATAGAGTGTGCCCTGCGGGCCGCGCAAAACCTCTATCCGTTCGATGTCAAAAAATTGTGGTCCGATCGCGGCGGGACGGCTGATGTAGACGCCATCAACATAGGTCGCCGTTGAGCTATCCGTACCGGCGATGATGGTCGGCGTGCCGATACCACGGATGAATATGGACGTATCGCCCTGATAGGTCGAAATCTGGACACCAGGCGCGATTGCACCGACTTGTTCTATCGATGTGATTGAGCGGTTTTTAAGCTCATCTTCACCGAAAGCGGAAATAGACAAAGGTGTATCCTGAAGCGATGCTTCTCGGCGATTTGCAGTGACAACGATCATGTTATCCGTTGCTGCCTCAGCAGATACTATTTGATTGCCATTATCCGTATTTTCTTGTGCATGGACGGGTGCTGACATCGCCGTGATTGCGATCAGGCTTGCCGTCACTCTCGACGCCGACTTCCGATTTCTAATGTCCATTTTTTTCCTCCCTATTGCGATGATTTGGATCATCGTTATTTAATTTTCTTGAAAGCTGACTGATGGTTAATCCTTGCCTCGGAAGGTCACGGGATTGCTTGCCAGACCATGGTTCAAAAGACTGACATCCTGCCAATCGACCTCTCCGGAACGTTCGATTTTTTTATAGCGTTCTCTCAACAGGCGCGTTGTTGACTCGGCTTCCAAATGGGCGAGCGGGGCCCCCAAACAACGATGAATGCCATAGCCAAAACTCATATGGCGGCTCGCATTTTTGCGGTTCAGTTTGAACTCATAAGGTTCTGGAAATACTTCGGGATCATAATTGGCGGCACCAAAAAAACAGGCCACCCAATCGCCTCGCTTAATATCGGCAGAGCCAATCGTGATATCGCGCGTTGCCACTCGAAACAGTCGCTGTGGAGGGCCATGAAAGCGCAAGGTTTCTTTGTAAATTGCATCAAATAGCGCCGGCTCCTCGACAAACCGGTTCCAGATATCCGGAAAGTCAGCAAAAACAGCGATAAGATTACCGAGATAAAATGAAGTCGTCTCCGCCCCTGCCACCGTGGCGGTCATGCAGAACCGGACAATCTCATCAAACAATAGTTTGTCTCCATCGACCTCAGTACGAATAAATGCGTTGAGAAGCGGACCTTGGGTTTCCTCACCCCGTTCAATCCGGCTCATCTGTTCTTTGACGTGCTGTTCAAAGAACGCCATCGCCTCCCTGTTATATGATTGCCGTTCTTCCGCGCTGATATCGGCCGACAGCATGAAAGCGGTTGCCCAATTGCGGACATCCCGATCCATCTTGGCTGGCATACCGAACAAATATACCATCACTCTGCTCGGCAGCATCGCGCAATAATCGGCCATCACATCAACCGGCCGATCAACAGTGAAGAAATCATCCATGCTGGCCGCCACAAGTTTATCAACTTCGGGGGCGAGTGCCTTGATGGAAGAGGGTTGAAAAACCTTGGCAGCAATTTTCCGCAGCCGGGTGTGTTCCGGCCGATCATGGTTTACGAGCATCAAAGTTGGCGCAGAAGAACTTTCCTGCAGGCTATCACGCGATGAAAAGCTCTCATGATCCCATGCGACTTTAGAAACGTCATCAAAATCAAGCATAACCCATGCAGGCTTTGGCTCATCCACGCCCGGCATGGTGCCCGGTGGATAGTCCCGATAACCAAAAACCGGCGATTGATCACGCAACAGATCATAATAGGGATAAGGATTCCGGATCACCTCCGGACGGGTCAATTGGTCAACACTAAACGCAGGTTTCGTCAATCCTAAATCCTCTCAACCTTAATATGTCCTATGGACACCATTTCTTTGCGACATAATAAGATTGAGAGGATTTATTTGTCAACTAGTCGATTGAAATTGAGCAGAAGTTAAAATAATATTCATTTTTTATAATAGTTTATGACTCCATAAACATAGACGACGTACTTTGTGGACGATGGCCCTGGACTGGACACTTTCCATATCGAAGACCCTTCCCATCAATTGAAGAGATAGACTTTCAATGGTTTTTCGTTCATCGAGTCTGTCCGATCACAAGTTATAAAATTGAGCGTTATTCTGGCTATGGAGCATAGGGTGAAAGAGCAATCTGATTTCGGTGTAGAATATCCCATTAAACGGGAAACCGCTCCGCAAAACTTCCTGAAGCTATTTTACCCGTTTCACTATTCGGTAGGGATGGCCGTTGAGAAGCAGTTGAGCGGATCAAACCTGACACGGCATCAGACGGTAATATTGTGGATCATTCACTCAAAGGGGGAGGATGGTCATATAATTCATCGTAAAACTATCGAACGGCTCATTGGCGAATGGTATGATTTGGGCAGTCCCGCCATATCCAAAGTATTGCGCGCAATGGCGGACAAAAATCTCAGCCTCATTTCAATCAAAGAGAGCAAGTCATCGGCGCGAGAAAAAGTAATTCGCCTGACCAAAAAGGGAAAAGCGACAGTGGATGAAATGATGCGAAGAACAGAAGCCTTCATCAAGTTGATTTCCGACGAGCTAACGGATGAGGAAATCGCCAACGGCATGGAGTTTATGAGCAGAGTTGGGACAATCGTCGAAGGCGGTGTCCCTGAGCGTTGAAACGCAGTCTAATGTCCGCTTTTGCGCCCATAGCGGACACTAGGGTTGTGTCCGCAATATCCCGAAAGCGGACATTGGAGTTTTGGCATGGTGACTGAAGGCTAGTGGTATTGAATAGGGTTTTTCACATTAGTTTGGGCAAAAGGCATTGGTTGAAATCAATAGTTGTGCAATTTGCAATGGATGAAAGATATTCAAACGTACGAAATCGCGGCAGAAGAAGGCGCATTTATTAGCTTCCCACGGAATATCCGTGCTCAACTCGATGGAACAGCAGCGACCGTTGATTTGATTCCATCCATTGTGTTGGATGAGCCAACTGACATAATTGATCGGGATATAAACCCGAAAATCAACGAAATTTTGGGTGGTGCAAAGCCAATTGTAGAAGCTAATCGATTGATGCGCGTGCATCTTGATTTCATTCATGCCTTTGTAATTCAGGAGGAATTTATCCAGTTGGTAGATATTCCCGAAGAAGATATCAAAAACATCCCACGGATAGATGGCGGAGCTACTTATCCATTTCTTAGAGTAGTAAATTCGAAATGGAAGCGAGGTCTTCAAGATTACCAAGGACGCGATGACCCGCAGCTACATCACTTCAAATTTCTTAGCATGGAAACTCACATTGATGTGCTCAGTCAAATTGGGGGTATTGAGTGGTTAGAAAATTGACAACTCATCCCGAACTATTGGTTAAAGTCGGTCTCAATGTCGCAAAACTCCAGAGCTAGCAATCAACTGTTTTTCCAGTGTCCGCTTTTGCGCCCATAGCGGACGCTAGCGTTGTGTCTTCAGTATCCCGAATCATTTTCCAATCAGAGCGTCGTCCACATCATGACGTAAACCTCCACAATTTGCTGATTTATACAAAAAAAGCGGGCCTTCCGGATATGCATAGTTTTCGAGGTATTTTACCCCGTTTTCTTGCCAAAACCTCGTATAATAACCTGAATCATTAATGTCTTTGTCTTTGTAGACATCACCAAACGCAAAACTGCCATCTGATTGCTTGACGATGCTGTAGGCTGGGATTGTGTGAAGCCATAATTTTCCGTTCATACGGATTACCAATTCTACCTTTTTATAGGTATAGTCGATCTCTGGAATTTCCATGCCTGCGCTGCTGATCTTTATCATTGGGACACCGTCTGCCACATAACAGCCATATGCCTCACTCAGATCCCGTTTATCACCTTCATGCTCTGCTGATCGGGCACACGCCGAGGTAAGCAGGTATAGCATGAACGTTAGAATCGTCAGCGATCGCCTATCAGAAATCATCAGTTGTCTTTATCAGCTAGCTCAGCAAAGAGAAACGACAGAATCCCAATGTCCGCTTTTGCGTTCAAAGCGGACACCAGACTAAAAAGCTACCGCGCCAATATCCCAGCCATTACGAGATCCACCGTCTGTTCCCTATAGGCATCACGCATTTTTTCGTCGAAATCGTCGCGGCCATAGCAATATTTCCAGACCAGCTTGCCGGTGAAGAAACGATCGGCAGCACCGGTAACTGCGGAATAGAAAAGGTCCGGGTCCAAATCGCGGAATACGCCGGTTTTGATGCCATCGCCGACAAAAATCCCATAAGCTTCGGACAGGGGTTTGAGATATTTATTGGCGATATCGCGCGCGCCCTCGGGGGGCAGGTCGCGGATCAGGCGCATCGTCAGTCGATGGATATAGGGATATTTATAATAGGTATCGATAACCGCCCCGATATGGTGGCGCAGCTTGTCTTCGGGCGGCATGTCTTTCGCGATCAAAAGACCCACATCTTCGACAATCTTGGTCATGTCACGTTCGAGAATCGCTTCGAGCAGGCCGTCTTTATTGCCGAAATAATATTTGACCAGCGCGCTGTTGAGGCCCGAGCGAACCGATAGCTCGCTAAAAGATATATCAATCGTGTCGCCTTCACGCATGATCAGACTGGCCGTTTCGATCAGTTTTCCACGCGCGCTGGCACCATCGATGTCCCCGTTTTTGTCCGCCTGTTTATCAGCGCTCATCATATTTCCCCTCACTCGCCAAGCCTTTACCAACGCAGGCTCTTACTCAAGTGATCACTTATAAGCAGGTTCCTCCCACCAAGGGAAGGTGTCTGGCATATTGGCCGACACTTTGTCGGGATAGACCGGATCGCGTTTTTCCAGAAAACTGGCAATGCCCTCTGCTGCATCGCCTGATTTCGCAAGGTTATAGATGAGCCGGCTGTCGATCTTGTGCGCTTCCATCGGATGGTCAGCGGTAGGTATCTGCCAAAGCATCTGGCGGGTCAGCGCAATCGATACCGGCGCGGTATTCTGAACAATTTCCTGCGCCAGAGCATAGGCTGCGGGCAGCAGCTCGTCCGGTTTGTGGATCGACCGGATCAAGCCGCCATCCAATGCTTCCTGCGCATTGAACACGCGCCCGGTCATGCACCATTCTAGCGCTTGCGGCCGACCGACAATATGCGGCAGGAACCAGCTAGCCGCCCCATCGGGAGCGATACCGCGCCGCGCGAAGACAAATCCAAAGCGCGCGGTTTCGCTGGCGAGGCGAATATCCATAGGCAATTGCATTGTTGCCCCTACACCGACCGCGGCCCCGTTGACCGCTGCAATGACCGGTTTCAGGCATTGATAGATTCGCAGCGTCAGTTTCCCGCCGCCATCGCGAACACGCGGGTCAGAGTAATCTTCCACTGGATCGCTGCTGGCAAACGGCTTTCCTCCGCCTTCTGGCGTCAAGTCGGCACCGGCACAAAAGGCTCGCTCGCCAGCACCCGTAACCACAACCGCTCGCACATTATCATCGGCATCAATCTGATCAAATGCGTCGCACATTTCCTTCAACATTATATTGGTGAAGGCGTTCATCTTTTCCGGACGATTGATCGTGATTGTCGCGACATTGTCAGCAACTTCATATTTGATCTGGGTATAGGTCATGGGGAGGTCCTCTCATGTAGGCCCCCTCTTCAGAGGAGGGGTTCGGGGTGGAGAATTCTATCCGCTGCGTAAGCGGTATCTGTAATTTCGCGCCCACCCCAACCCCTCCCTCAACAGGGAGGGGCTTCGTGATATCTAACGCGGCGCCATACGGATTGCGCCATCAAGACGCACATCTTCGCCGTTAAAATAGTTCGTCTCGATCATGCAGAGCGCCAGCTTTGCATATTCGTCCGGAATGCCAAGCCGCGCCGGATTGGGTACCATGGCGCCCAAAGCATCACGTACATTTTGCGGCGCACCGGCAAGCAGCGGTGTGTCAAAAATGCCGGGCAAGATCGTGTTTACCCTGATGCCTTCGCGGGATAGATCTCGCGCGATGGGAAGCGTCATACCAACCACGCCGCCTTTGGACGCAGAATAGGCCGCCTGCCCAATCTGACCGTCTTCGGCTGCCACGGACGCGGTGTTGACCATTGCGCCACGTTGGCCATCTTCCATGGGATCTAGCGTCAACATGCCTGCGGCGGATTTGGCGATACAGCGGAACGTACCGATCAGATTAACCTCAACCACAAATTTAAACGCATCCATCGGGAAATGCTTGATCGATCCGTCTTCCTTGGACCGGCTGGCGGTTTTAATTGCGTTACCGATACCGGCACAGTTGACGAGGATACGTTCCTGGCCATTAGCCGCACGGGCTTTTTCAAAGCCAGCGTCGACACTGTCATCATCGGTCACATTGACCTTGCAAAAAACACCACCCAGCTCAGCGGCGAGCGCCTCGCCTTTTTCTTCATTCAAGTCGAACAAAGCGACTTTGACGCCTTGTTCTGCCAAGCGCCGCGCAGTCGCTGCGCCAAGTCCGGATGCGCCGCCCGTAACGACCGCCGACATTGTGTTATTGAGTTCCATGAGTTTTCTTTCTGTTTAGTCTTAATTCAAACGTTCGATGATGGTGACATTGGCCTGACCGCCACCTTCACACATGGTCTGCAAACCATATTTGGAGCCGCGCGTTTCCATTGCATTGAGCAAGGTTGCCATCAGCTTGGTGCCCGAAGCACCGAGCGGATGTCCCAGAGCAATTGCGCCACCATGGACGTTGATCTTGCTGCGGTCTGCACCGGTATGCTTGAGCCATGCCAAAGGAACCGGAGCAAAAGCTTCGTTGACCTCATAGAGATCAATATCACCAATGTTCATGCCAGCGCGCTGCAAAGCCCGGTCGGTTGCGAATAGAGGTTCTTCGAGCATGATAACCGGATCACCAGCCGTCACGGTCAGATTCACGATCCGAGCGCGAGGCGTAAGGCCATGATCTTTCAAAGCCTGTTCGGAACAGACCAGAACAGCGCTGGAACCGTCACAAATCTGGCTGGCATTGGCCGCGGTAATTGCGCCGCCTTCCTGCAAGACTTTTACGCCGCCAATGCTCTCCATTGACGCGTCGAAACGAATGCCTTCGTCAACATTATGCGTTGCATCGCCTTCTGGCGTTTCAATCTGCACGCCAACAATTTCATTGGCAAAAGCGCCGGATTCCGTGGCGGCTATGGCTTTCTTGTGGCTCTCCAATGCGAAGGCATCGAGATCATCACGATTAAAGCCATGCTTTTTCACCAGCATTTCTGCGCCCATGAATTGGCTGAAATTTATGCCCGGATAGGCTTCTTCAAGCCGAGGGCTTTTGTTGGTGCCAAGATCAGCATCTTTAAACAGTTTGAAGGTTGATCCCATCGGCACGCGAGTCATGCTCTCAATACCGTGCGCCAGAACCATATCCTGCGTGCCGGACATAACGCCCTGTGCCGCGAACTGAATCGACTGCTGCGAAGAGCCGCATTGACGGTCGATTGAAACCGACGGGATGCTGTCGGGAAGCTTGGAAGCCAAAACGCTGTTGCGGCCAACATCGCCCGATTGCTCGCCGCCTTGCATGACACAACCGGTAATCACATCTTCAATCGCCGCAGCGTCGAAATCATTGCGATCCGCGATGGCATCAAGCGTCGCTGCGCCCAAATCCACAGCATGGGTTCCTGCTAACCGGCCACCGCGACGACCGCCTGCGGTCCGAACTGCATCTACAATATAAGCTTCTGCCATTATCCTGCTCCTTTATGAGAATCCAAAATTTAATTGAACGATTAAACTTGCGCTGCTCTAGCGTCAAATAAAAAAGCCGATCATCACATTTGTGATAACCGGCCCTTTTCAATCCTAACCTGTGTTTTTAGGCAGGGACATTATTCTTCTTAACCGTAATCACCTGTGGATAAGTGAATTCCAGCAAGCCTTCTTTGCCATATTCAGCCCCAAAGCCGGATTGCTTATGGCCACCAAACGGAGCGAAAGGCGACAGGTGGAGAAATTCATTGACCCACACCGTACCGGTTTCCAGCTTCTCGGCAATTTCGACGCCTTTGTCGGGATCGGCCGTCCAGACCGCACCGGCGAGACCATATTCGCTGTCATTGGCGCGGCTAATGACTTCTTCTTCGGTGCTGAATTTCATCAACGGCATGACCGGACCAAATTGCTCTTCCGCCACAATCCGCGCATCTTCTGGCGGGTTGTCGAGGATCGTGATCGGCATATAATATCCTGGAACATCGGGATCATGATCGCCGCCGACGAGGAATTTATAGCCATTATCCTTGGCATCCTGAACCAGTTCCAGCACGCGATCATATTGCTTCTTGTTCTGGATTGGACCAACGGCTGTGCCTTGCTGCGCGCCGTCGCCGACCTTCACGTTCTTGGCATATTCAGCAATCGCCGCGCTCAGTTCGTCATAAATATCTTCGTGGATATAAATGCGTTTCGCCGCGACACAGATTTGACCAGCATTGGTAAAGCTTGACCAAAATAGTTGTTCCGCCACTTTTTCAACATTCGCGTCAGGCAATACAATCGAAGCGTCATTGCCGCCCAGTTCCAGCGTGATCCGCTTAAGATCTTTCGACGCGCCTTCCATGATTTTCTTGCCCGTCGCCGTTGAACCGGTGAAGGTGATCTTGTCGATATCCTCGTGCCCGGTAATCAATGGCCCCAGACTATCTTCGCCGGTAATGATGTTGACGACGCCAGCGGGTGCAACATCTTTAATCAGTTCCGCCAACCGCAAGGTGGTGAGAGGCGTAAACGGTGATGGTTTCAACACGATGGTGCAACCGGACAAGAGTGCTGGGGCAATTTTCTGTACTGCCATCATGACGGGGAAGTTCCACGGTACAATACCGCCAACCACGCCAACCGGAACCCGGCGGGTGCGGCTGAGACGCTCTTCGGTGTCTTCGTTAATCTCGTCATCTAGGTCCAGCGTGGATTGCGCGCCGGCCATCATCGATGCGCCAATAATTTCACCCTGTGCCTGAGCATGGGGTTTGCCCTGCTCAGCGGTCAGCAGGCGGAACAGCTCATCGCTATTTTCCTTGATCGTCGCAGAAATGGCCTGAACCACGCCGCGGCGTTCATCGATAGACTTCTTGCTCCATGCCGGGAAAGCAGCACGCGCGGCGGCTACCGCCTGATTAAGTTCCGCTTCGCCGCAGGACGGCACCTGACCGATAACTTCTTCATTGGCCGGATTGACCACGTCGAGCATATCGGACGTGCTGATCATCTCGCCGTTGATGAGATTTTTATATTGGGTAACCATGTCGCTCTCCTTTGGAATTTTGCCTGTTCGTTTCTATTTTGTGTGTGTTTAACCTATTACAAGGCCGCTCGCGCCTGTCATTTTACCTATATCCATCATTTTGACAGCGTATATTTGATCGGCAGGGTTTTGAGCCCGCCAACAAAAGTGGAATTGGCCCGTTTCGGTTCGCCGGCCAGTTCCAACGTCTCGATCCGATCGAGCAGTTCATTGAACAAAATCTTCATTTCCATCCGCGCCATATGAAGGCCCAGGCATTGATGCGCGCCGGCTCCGAAAGCGAGATGCCGGTTCGGCGAACGCGATGCATCAAATTTGCGCGGGTCAGGAAACACATTTTCATCATGATTGGCAGCGACATAGCTGATCATCAACCAGTCATCCTTGGTGATTTTCTGACCACCAACTTCTGTATCTTCTGCCGCCGTACGCATGAAATGCTGTACCGGGGTGGTCCAGCGGATCGCCTCTTCAACAATTCCAGGCAGCAAATCGCGATCTGCCTTCAACCGCGCAAATTGTTCTGGATCTTGCGCCAAAGCCTGCATTGCGCCTGCCGTTGAGGCGGAAGTGGTATCATGACCCGCCGCGGCCAATATGATATAATAGCCCGCCATGTCGCGGTCATTCAGATATTCCCCATCGACCTTAGCGTTGGCGATCACGCTCGCCACATCATCGGTCGGATTGGCGCGCTTTTCCTCGGTCAGCTTTGCGAAATAGGCTTCAAAATCGGCGACCGCACCAACCACAAGCTGGGTGATTTGTTCTGGCGTCATATCGGCCATGCCGGTCTTGTTCAAATCTTCATCCTGTCCGCCAAACATCTGTTGGGTCAGGAACAGCATGCGTTGCTCGTCCTCCTCCGGCACGCCCAATATCTGCATAACCACATGCAGCGGGTAAGGCGCAGAAATGACGGGCACAAAATCCGCCTCATATTGCCCGCCTTTCTGGTCAGCATCCAGCAAACGGTCGACCGTGGTTTTGGCGAGGGCCCTAATCTCTTCTTCCATCTGGTTGATATTTTTGGGCATGAACCAGTCTTGGGTCAGGCGACGATATTTGGGGTGCGTGGGCGCGTCCAGCGTCACCAGCGAGCGCACAAGATGCGGGCTACCGCCGGTAATTTCCTTGACCATATCCTCGCCAGACTTGGCACCGAAAACCACGCCGCGCGGATTGTTGAGGAACAGCTTGTTATCCTTGCTGATCCGCATGACATCATCATATCCGGTGACCAGCCAGAACGGGTCATGGAGCTCGTCATTGACCACCCGAACAACTGGTGTTTCACGGCGCAACGCGTCAAAACGGTCCAGTAAACCATCCCAATCCGCGTAGCTTTTCGGATCAATAACCGCCATTGCATCGGCGCCCGTTAATGTAGGTTCTGCTTGTGTGGCCATCAGACAATCTTGCTCCCTGTCTTGCCCCAATATTCATCGCGGAGCAGGCGCTTATACAATTTTCCGGTCGCCTCACGCGGCAGCTCGGCGCGGAAATCTATCTGGCGAGGGACTTTGACCCCCGACAGCGTTTGCCGCAAATAGGCCTCCAGTTCCTGCGCAAAATCAGCAGTGGCATTGTTCATGTCCGCTGGCTGCACAACCGCTACAACCTTCTCACCCATATCCTCATCCGGCGCACCGATCACAGCGGCATCAGCAATTTGGGGATGGGTGACGAGCAGGTTTTCAATTTCCTGCGGATAGATATTCACTCCGCCGGAGATGATCATAAAGCTCTTGCGATCAGTCAGATAGAGAAAGCCATCGTCATCGACCTTCCCAACATCACCTAGTGAAGTCCAACCATGTTTGTTGGAGGCTGCTTTGGTTTTCTCGGGATCATTATGATAGGAAAACGGACTGCCATTTTCAAAATAGATTTGACCCTCTTCGCCAGTTGCAACCTCTTCATCATCCTCATCACAGATGCGCACAGTGCCGATCAGGGCCTTGCCCACCGAGCCTTTATGCTCCAGCCAGTCGGTTGCATTGATGAAGGTAAAACCATTGCCTTCCGAACCGGCATAATATTCCATCAATATCGGACCCCACCAGTCGATCATCTTTTCCTTCACCGGTACAGGGCAAGGGGCAGCGGCATGAACGGCGCTTTTCAGCGAAGAGACATCATATTTTGCGCGCACTTCTTCCGGCAGCTTGAGCATCCGGTTGAAATGTGTGGGCACCCATTGGCTGACATCAACCTTGTATTTTTCGATCAAGGCAAGCGCCTCTTCGGGCTCGAACTTCTCCATGACGATCACTGCTCCACCCATCTTGTGGACGGTCATGCACCAACGCAATGGGGCTGCATGATATAGCGGAGCCGGGGAAAGATAGGTGCAGCCTGGCGTAAAGCCAAAGGCGCCTTGTGATATCGCGACCAATGCATTGGGCGCGGCAATATCCTCATTCTCGGGAAACGGAATACGCACACCTTTTGGCCTGCCGGTTGTCCCCGAACTGTAAAGCATATCCGTTCCATGCCGCTCATCATCAATCGGCGTGTCAGGCAGCGCCGCTAACGCCGCATCCATGTCGCGATTGTCGCCTGCACCATAGATATATTGCTTCACATCTGGGTTGAGTTTGCACAATTCGTCGACAACACCCAGCTTCGTGTCGGAACTCACCAAAAGCGAAGCACCGCTATCACTCAAAATATAGGATGCTTCGGCTGCGGTCAGGCGGCTCGGAATGGCTACATAATAAAGACCCGAACGCTGCGCGCCCCAAGCAAAGTCAAAGAACTTCGGGTGATTGTCGAGCAGCACCGCAACAGTATCGCCAATTTGCAAGCCTTGGCTGCGAAACAATTGCGCCATTTGATTTGACGCTTTGTCTAGTTCACCGAAAGTTTCTATGGCTCCCGTGCTGGCCATAATGACCGCGGGTTTGTCAGGATTTTCCTGTGCATGCAGATAGGGGTGCATTGGTCGCGTCTCTCCATTTGGGGGCGATCGTCTTTGCCCTATTTGAGCATGGCGATTCGCATTTTCCCCATCATGGTTTAAGCGCGCAGTTAAATCAATGGATTGTCTTAGCCTCTGGCCATAGACAAAGAATATTGATCCCTAATTTTCCACATAGATATCCACAGGCACGCTCAAATCAGCGAACACGCGCCCAATTGACGCCATGCTACTGGCCCCTTCGGAAATGGCTTGTTCGAGGAACATCTGCGCGCCCGCACCGTTTAGTAGAACCAATACCGTCCGCGCTTCGCATATCGCAGCCTTGGTAATAGTCACCAAAGGCGTATCGCCATTGTCGGGCATTATACCGACGGCGCGTTTTTCCTTGGGGCCGTCCAGCGCTTCTTCGAGATCGGCGCTTTCTACCAGGCCGGCCGTACTGCCATCTTCACCCATACCGAGCCAGACCAAATCCGGTGGCCATTTGGTGTCCTGCAACCGCGCATCGGCCGCGCCTCCAGCCAAGTGATAGTCTTCATTCTCGGTCGCAATCGGCAAAACCCGGGCGCCGCGGGTCAGAAACATCTGCGCCAATGTTTTCACATGGCTGCGCGGATCATCAACCGGGACCAGATAGTCGTCCGTTGGAATGATGGTGACATATTTCCACTTAATCTGCTTTTCCGCGAGCGCTTCGAGCACGGGCATCGCGTCTTCGCTGACCGGCAGTGCCAGCAAAGCTTCGCCGCGCGCATCCAGTGCGCTTTCGATGATGAAGGCGATGTCGCCAGCGACAGCATCAACCATCTCGGCCTTGTCATCAAAATCCCACCATTCGAGTTGAGAATCTTCGCCTTCCGGCAAATCATCCAAATCCCAAGATTCGTCTTCACTCATATCGCGTCCTGTCTTTCGGGTGTCTTGTTGAGGCTTCTAATCGCTGCAGAAATCAGCACAAGGGGAAATCCCGCTTTTCAAACTGCCAAGTTTGCGCCAATTGATAGCCGAAGAGGCGATATGCATATGACACAAAACTACATATTGACACTGACAGCAGAAGACCGGGTCGGCCTGGTGGCCGCTGTGACCGGCTTTCTGGCCGAGCATGACGGCTTCATTCTCGACAGTCAGCAATATGCCGATCTGGAATTGGAGCGCTTTTTCATGCGGGTCGAGTTCAAGGGTGCTGGTGACAAATTTCCCGCCAGCCTTGACGCGCTGACTGAGGCATTCGCGATGGTCGGCACCCGCTATGCGCTCGATTGGACGCTGGTGAGCGGTGCGGCAAAGCCCAATATTGTAATCGCGGTGTCAAAGGGCAGCCATTGCCTCAATGACCTGCTGCATCGTTGGAAAACTGGCGGACTGCCCGTAAATATCGTCGGGGTAGTCAGCAATCATGACAGCTTGCGGGACCTGACCGAATGGCATGATGTACCTTTCCATCATCTGCCCGTAACCGCGGATAATCGCGCGGAGCAGGAACAAGCCATATTGGATATCATGGATCAGGAGCGAGCCGACTATCTGATCCTCGCCCGCTACATGCAGATATTATCCGATGATCTCAGCGCCAAGCTCACGGGGCGTTGCATTAATATCCATCACAGTTTTCTACCCGGATTCAAAGGCGCAAGGCCCTATCATCGCGCGCATGAGCGCGGCGTGAAACTGATCGGTGCCACCGCGCATTTCGTCAGCGCCGATCTCGACGAAGGTCCGATTATCGAGCAAGCGGTAGAGCGTGTCGATCATCGGGCGAATGTCGAAGAGATGATCCGCATCGGCCGCGATATAGAGGCGCAGGTCCTCGCCAAGGCCGTGAAATGGGCCGGCGAGCACCGGATATTGCTCAACGGCAACCGGACGGTGGTGTTTCGCTAAATCTAGCTTTCGGGCGACGGAACCGGTTGAGGGGCGTCCAACAAGACGCCCACTGGCCGTAATATCGTCAATGCAGCTGGCGCTCCGCTGATCTTTTCCTGTGCGGTAATATCAACCTGCACGAAATTTCCCTCTTCGGTAAGCTTCGCGCTTTGTGTCCAGGTCCAACTCAAACCGCCATTTTCTTCCTCGCCATTGCTTTCGCCCAGGCTCGGTGGGCGCGGATCGGTGAGTATTTCCACCGCGCGATTGCGAACGACGGATTGGGCGACCACCCGCAATTCGAGCTCAGCAGCATTGCGCGTGGTATAGCCCTGCAACCGGATCAGCGCGAGCGCGGCGAGACTGAAGACCGACAGAGCCACCAGCATTTCGATGAGGGTAAAACCGCCCTCGCCGGATTGTTTTCTAAGGAACCTCATGGGGCTTGCTCCACACCGGCTAACTGCACATCACCCATCGGGGCGATAACGATATCGCGCGCAAAATCCTTATAATTCAAACGCACGTCGGCGCGGTCGCTCGGCAATCCTGTGCTTTCAAAACTGATGAGCAAGGGCCCTGTTTCACCGACCGCTGCCGTCACCCCGCTGGACCAGTTGGTCGACCGAAAGGGTTTGTCCTCCATCACCGACCACGCGCCTTTGCGGCGTTCCAGAAAGCTGTAGCCGGAGGGCGTGACTTGCACCGCCATCGGGCGGGATTGCAATATAGCATTGTCGCGCAAAGCCGCCGTGCGGGCTGCAAATTTTTGCGCGTCATCTTCCAGATCATTGCTGCCGTCGGGAAAGGATAGCACGACGATAGAAGCCATGAGACCTATTATCACTAATACAATCATGAGTTCCACCAGCGTGAAGCCAGTTTCATGACGACAGTGATCAGGGTTTCGGCGCAGTTTCATAATAGTAGCTTATCAATTCCATCCGATCCCTCTCTTGCAGAAGCGGCGCGGGCCTGCAATGGATGAGCCTTAGTATGAAGTGATTCAGACCAAATAAACAGGTGGGGAAATTATGAGCGACGTCGTTCTTTATGACAAGCAAGACCGCGTGGTCACCATAACATTGAACAAGCCGGAGACACGCAACGCGCTGTCGACCGATCTTTGCGCAGCTTTAGTGGAGGCGATGAAAAAGGCAGATGCCGACAAGGGTGTGAGCTGTGTTGTGCTGGCCGCTAATGGCAAAAGCTTTTCCTCCGGCGGCAATCTGCACGAGATCAAGGCGATGACCGCCGAGCAAAATATGACACCGCTGCAGATTGAAGAATGGTATAAGACCGGCATCCAACGCATCCCGCTAACCATGGCTGAGCTTTCGGTTCCGGTCATTGCGGCGGTAAACGGACATGCCATTGGCGCGGGCAATGACCTGACCACTATGTGTGACATCAGGATCGCTGGCGAAGATGCGATTTTTGCCGAGAGTTTCTTGCGCGTCGGAATCATTCCCGGTGACGGCGGCGCATGGCTGTTGCCGCGCATCATCGGTCAAGCGCGTGCGAACCAGATGTTGTTCACCGGTGAGTTTATCGATGCGCATAAGGCGCTGGATTACGGTCTGGTGTCCGAAGTGGTGGCGAATGATGATTTGCTCAAACGCGCCTATGAACTGGCCGAACAAGTGGTGGCGTTGCCGCCGCTGGCAATCCGCAAAACCAAAGAACTGGTGCGCACCGCGCAAAGCGTAACACTGAAAGAAAACCTCGATCAGGCCGCGTTGTTCCAGGGCGTGCTCCAGCAACTTGATGATCATCAGGAAGCGATTGATGCGATCCTTGAGAAACGAAAACCGGTATTCAAGGGCCAATAAGAGAAAGCAGTGATCATGACGAAAACCGGATATCTAACGACTGCGCTCCTGGCAGCTGCTCCCTTGTTGATGGCCGCTGGCCAACCACAAACCACCGCTCCGCCAGCCAACACTCCACCCGCCAACACGCCACCAGAAGGCGTAGCGACAGCATCCACCAAGGCCGCTAACGCGAGAGTTGCCGCACGCCTGCCGATTGCCGACCAGACGGATTTCGACAACGCCAATCGCGGTTTTCTGGCCAAGATTGAAGACCCGCAAATCCTCAACGAAGACGGTTCGGTCGCTTGGGAGGTCGGACAGTTTGATTTTGTCAAAGACGCAGCTCCCGATACCGTAAACCCGTCGCTCTGGCGGCAAGGTAAGCTCAATAGCATCCACGGATTGTTCAAGGTACAGGAAGGCATTTACCAGCTGCGCGGCTATGATTTGGCACAAATGACGCTGATCGCCGGCAAGACAGGCTGGATAGTCATCGATCCGCTCACCACGCCTGCGCCAGCCAAAGCGGCCTTGGCACTAGCCAATGAAACGCTGGGCCCACGCCCGGTGCAGGCGGTGATTTTCACCCATAGCCATGGCGATCATTTCGGTGGCGTGAGCGGTGTTATCTCTCCGCAAGAATTACAATATGGCAAGGTGCAAATCATCGCACCTCATGGCTTCTTGCGTGAATCTATTGGCGAGAATGTCCTGGCTGGAACCGCTATGAACCGCCGGGTCCAATTTCAATTTGGTACAAATTTGCCCGCCGGAGAAACCGGTCATGTCGGCACTGGTCTTGGCCAATATTTGTCCAAGGGCGATTTGGCGCTATTGCCGCCAACCAAGACCATCAGCAAAGAGGGCGAAACCCTGACTATTGATGGTATCAATTTTGAATTCATGGATGCGGGTGAAACAGAAGCACCGGCAGAATTAATCTTTTACCTGCCGGATTTCAAGGCGCTCCACACTGCCGAAGTCGTCACCCGCAATTTCCACAATGTCCTGACCCCGCGCGGCGCGCTGGTGCGGGATACGTTGAAATGGAGCAAGGTCATTGACGCGATGCTCGCCAAATATGGCGAGAAATCAGATGTGATGCTCGCTAGTCATCACTGGCCAACATGGGGCAGCGAGAATGTGCAGACGGCGCTGAAAAACCAGCGCGGGCTATATCGCTATGTCCATGACCAGACATTGCGTCAGGCCAATCAGGGCGCGACCATGCATGAAATTGCAGAGAATATTGGTGAGCCGGATTTTGCCGCGACTGATTTCGGTGTCCGCGATTATTATGGCACGCTCAATCACAACAGCAAGGCGGTCTACCAACGCTATTTCGGCTGGTGGGACGGGGTTCCGGCCCATTATCATGAATTGCCGCCAGTAGAAGCTTCACGCAAATATGTCGCGGCCATGGGTGGTGCTCCCAAGGCCCTGTCGGTTGGTGAACGCGCTTTTGCAACCGGCGATTACCGCTGGGCAGCCACTGTCTTCAACCATATCGTCTTTGCCGATCCCACCAATGATGCGGCAAAAAAATGGCTGGCATCGACTTATGAGCAGCTCGGTTTTCAGGCCGAGGCAGGCACATGGCGCAACATCTATCTGTCTGGCGCCAAGGAACTGCGCGAAGGAAATGACAAAGGCGAAGCCATAGCAACCAATAATGCGCGGGTGTTGAACAGTATTCCGGCGGTCGACCTTTTCGATGCCTTAGCGGCGCGTTTTAATCCGGCGCGGATGAGCAATGCTGGCGGCATCATTCAGTTCACCTTCCCTGATCGCGGTGAGGCTGTAAATGTCGATCTGGGCAAAAGCGTCATGTTCCCGCGTACCGGGACCAATGATCGTTCGATTGCACAAATCACCGTCAGCCGCGCCGATTTCACGCGAGTCCTGATGCGGGAAGTCACGCCGCGTGACCTTATTGTGTCCGGCAACATGCGGGTGCTAGGCAATGTCGGCCTGATGGCGGCGATGTTCGGTGCGCTTGATCCGGTCGATGCACAGTTTAATATCGTAACACCCTGAATTTTAACCCAGAGGCATTTTTAGATGCAGCGTTTCAATTTCCCCGTAGTCCAGCCTGATCCGGCGCTTGAAGAATTGCGCGCCGAATTGCAGGTTTTCTTGAAAGAAGAGCGAGAGGCCGGTAATTTTCGTCCCGAACCAGAATGCTGGATGGCGTCTTCCGATACCGATTTTTCCAAGAAAATGGGCAAGCGTGGATGGATTGGACTGACCTGGTCTAGCCAATATGGCGGCCACGACAAGACCGCCCTGGAGCGCTATATCGTGACCGAGGAAACCCTGCGTGCGGGGGCTCCGGTTGGCGCGCATTGGATTGCCGACCGTCAGCATGCACCGATGCTGGTCGAACATGGGACCGAAGAACAGAAGCTCGACATATTGCCGCGTATCGCGGCGGGCGAATGCTATTTCGCTATTGGCCTTTCGGAACCCGGAGCCGGTTCAGACCTCGCCAATGTCAAAACCAACGCGGAGAAAGTGGAAGGTGGCTGGAAGGTCAATGGTCAGAAAGTCTGGTCGTCCGGCGCGCATATTTCGCATTATATGGTTGCGATTCTACGCACATCCCCGGCCGATGGCCGCAACCGGCATGTCGGCCTTTCCCAGATCATGATTGATCTCAGCCTGCCTGGTGTGACCATAAAGCCGATTACCGATCTGTCCGGTGATGCGCATTTTAACGAGGTCTATTTTGAAGATGTGATTGTGCCGGATGATTGCCTGCTTGGTGAAGAAGGCGGCGGCTGGAAACAGGTGACGGGAGAGCTGGCTATGGAACGCTCCGGGCCCGAGCGGTTTCTGTCGAGCTACATCACCCTGGAAACGGCACTGCATCAATTGAAGGGTAAGTTGGGGTCCGATTCCCATGGCCGCCTTGGCAAGCTGATTGCCAATTTGCGCACCTTACGCGGCATGTCTTGGGGCATTGCCAATCTGCTCCATCAGGGCGTGTCGCCAGAGACAGAAGCCGCCTTGGTCAAGGACCTCGGTAACCGTCTGGAAAATGACCTGACCCTGCAAGTGCGGGCTTTGCTAAACGATCTGCCGGCCGAAGAGTTGAGCGATGAGATGCGGCGCATCCTCAATATCGGGATATTGCGATCGCCGCCCAACACGTTACGCGGCGGCACAACCGAAGTCATGCGCGGCATTACCGCGCGCCAGTTGGGGCTACGCTAATGATCAATACGGAAGGCATGGTCGCCGAAACGGCTGCGAAAATTTACACAGACCTTTGCGGACGCGAAGTGCCGCATGAAGCAGAAGCCGGACAATATCCGCAAGGATTGTGGAACGCACTCGCCGAAAACGGTCTGCCGCTGGCTTGGGTGAGCGAAGATAATGGCGGCTTTGGCGCTGATTATGATGAAGTCTTCGGGGCCGTCTGGGTATCGGCGGAGGCAGCCTCTCCGGTTCCTTTCGCGGAGACATTAATCGCCAACTGGCTGCTCGATCACGCAGGAATTGCGATTCCCGATGGCGCATCGAGTTTTGCGCTTTTGGACGGCCAGTCAGCCAGCGTCCCATTTGCCAGCGTCGCGGATCATGTGGCGATCTATGATTCAGGCCAGAATGAGATTGCCCTCTATAAGACCGCCGATACAACGACGGGAGACGCGCAAGCACTATCGCCTGATGCCGATAACCGGTTAGATTTTTCCAATGCGACACCGGTTGCCAGCGCCGCAACCAACTTGTCGCGGCGCGCCGTCGAGGCACTGATCCTGACGGTAAGGGCCGTGCAAATGGCCGCCGCGATCGAAGCCGCGCTAAACCTATCCATTGCCTATGTGTCCGACCGCGAACAATTTGGCCGCCCGCTATCCAAATTTCAAGCGATCCAGCATCAACTGGCAGTCGCCGCATCCGAAAGCGCCGCCGCGACCATGGCCGCGACACAGGCGGCCAGCGTTCTCGCGCAAAATGCCGATGATCCGGAAAAAGCGTGGCATGAAGCTGTCGTCGCGAAAGTCCAAATTGGTCACAGCGTCGAAGCCGTCACCGTACCTTTCCACCAAGTGCATGGCGCAATGGGCTATACGCAGGAATATGATCTCCACCATTATACCCGCCGCCTGTGGGCATGGCGCGACACATTGGGCAATGAGCATCATTGGTCGAAGTTGCTGGGCGCAGAGCTTGCCGTAACGTCACCAGACCAGATTTGGAAAGGCGTGACAACCGGCGCCTGGATTGCTAGTTAATCGCGCGATTAAACCGATTCTCGATATCTGACCTAACGTCTCCAATCACTCCAATACAAGAGGACCAATCCCATGAAAACACGCATCACAGAGCTTTTCGGCATCCAGCATCCGATCATTCAAGGTGGCATGCACTATGTGGGATTTGCGGAACTGGCAGCGGCCGTTTCCAATGCGGGTGGCCTGGGGATTATCACCGCGCTCACCCAACCCTCGGCTGAAGCGCTGGCCAATGAAATTGCCAAGTGTAACGACATGACCGACAAGCCTTTTGGTGTAAACCTGACCTTCCTGCCGGTGGTCAATTCCCCTGACTATGAGGGCATGGTCAAGGCGATTATCGACGGCGGCGTCAAAGTCGTAGAGACGGCGGGCAACAATCCCCAGCAAGTGCTTCCCGCATTACAAGGTGCTGGCATCAAAGTGATCCATAAATGCACCGCCGTGCGCCATGCATTAAAAGCACAGAAAATTGGCTGCGACGCGGTTTCGGTCGATGGGTTTGAATGTGGTGGCCATCCCGGTGAAGACGATATTCCAAACATGATCCTGTTGCCGCGCGCTGCCGATGAACTGGATATTCCGTTCGTCTCTTCCGGCGGTCAGGCAGATGCGCGCTCGCTCGTCGCATCACTCGCCATGGGCGCAGAAGGCATGAACATGGGCACGCGTTTCATTGCCACAAAGGAAGCTCCCGTCCATCAAAATGTCAAAGACGCGATTGTCGCGGCAAGCGAACTCGACACCCGTCTCGTCATGCGCCCCCTGCGCAATACCGAACGCGTGCTGACCAATCCCGCAGTAGAGAAACTGCTTGAAATCGAAAAGGAAAAAGGCGCGGACCTGCAATTTACAGATGTTATCGAACAGGTTGCCGGTGTCTATCCAAAGATCATGCTGGAAGGTGACATGGATGTAGGCGCATGGAGCTGCGGCATGGTTGCAGGCCTGATCAATGATATTCCAACCTGTAAGGAATTGATCGACGGCATCATGAATGACGCCGAAGAGATTATCAACGGGCGCCTCAAAGGCCTTCAGGCCGCCTAATCATGCTACCCTATCAACCGCTGAGCCGTTCCATCGCTGGCAAGAAAGCCATTGTCACCGGTGCGGCTAGCGGTATGGGCCGGGCTACCGCTCACCTGTTCGCTTCGGAAGGCGCGCAGGTTGCGGTTACCGATCTTGATCAGGCTGCTTGCGATGCTGTCGTTCAGGAAATAGCCGATGCCGGTTATCAAGGCTCAGCAGAGGCCTGGTCGCTGGATGTCAGCAACCCGGACATCATCAAAGCGGTTGTCGCCGATATTGCCCAAGCGCTGAGTGGTATCGATATTCTTGTGAACAATGCTGGCTTTGCGATTCCTGCAGATATTGCAGAGGACAGCTACGAGGACAGTTGGGAACCGACTCTGTCGGTCATGCTCGCCGCGCATCAACGGATGATCCGTGCAACCTTGCCGTATTTGAGAGAGGCCAAGCACCCTCGCATAGTCAATATCGCATCAACCGAAGGCTTGGGCGCATCGCCGGGCAACAGCCCCTATGTCGCGGCCAAACATGGCGTTATTGGCCTGACAAAAGGCCTCGCGGTTGATCTTGGCCGCGAAGGCATCACCGTCAACTGCATCTGCCCCGGACCAATTCGTACCGGTATCACCGATGCGATTTCCGAAGAGCATAAGACCATCTACGCCAAACGCCGCGTGCCGCTGCGCCGCTATGCCATACCGGAAGAAGTGGCTCATATGACCCTGTCCTGCGTCCTACCGGCGGCCAGTTTTCTGACCGGAGCAGTCATTCCGGTGGACGGGGGACTGACGGTCAAGAATGCTTGATTTCAGGCAACATAAGTAAAGCCCCCTGACTTTCGCCGGGGGGCTTTAGCTTGACCCTATGCCATCCGTTTTAACGGGATATTGCGTTGCCGATCACAGCGCCGATAATTCCACTGGTAATACCAACCAGAACAGCGTCATTTCCTAACCGGACCCAGCGATAACCGCGAGGGGCGTTCGATAAGCGATAGGCCCGGGGATTGTTGATGACCCGATAGTTTACGGCGTGACGGCTATTAAAGCGCTGTCCCTTCGCCCACTGTTTCTGGGTAGGAACGTAACTGGTTTTTGAATAGCGCGTCTTGGAAACATTCCTCACCGCACCATTTTTCACCGTTGTTGTCTTGGTAACAACGCGCTTGCCTTGCTTATTGGTTACAGTTTTCTTGACCGTCTTATGCGTTGCAGCCTGTGCCTGTGTGGTAACCATCGGCGATGCGACCATTGTTGATGCAGCCAATATCATCAGAATCTTTTTCATCATAAACTCCTCTTCTACGCGGCGCCAACTGCGGCGTCAGAAACAGGTATGACGCAAACCGGTCTCAGAGATTTGTCAGATTTCGGGTTTATTGTATCAATATGTCGCGAAAAGAAGCGGTTATTCATCCAGCGATCAGATTGAACGCCTTCTCTATCAAGTGAAGATTTGAACGGACGTTATGAATCACGGGTCAGTCATCCCGCACGTTCCGCTGCGCCTCAATACTCGCCTTTAGCTCAAACACATCCGGCCGCGCATAATGGCCGGCGACGTCCATATCGAACTTGCCGCGCGTCCGGTCGTCCAAATCGATTTCGGCGGTCAGAAGAGTCTCTTTTCCGAAAATCGGACCGGCAATCACTTCACCTGATGGTGCGATGATACAGCTTCCGCCATTGATCAGGACCGTATCGGAATCATTGCCCTGAACGGCATCAAATTGACCCTTGTCCAATCCGATCATTCCGCGCTCTAGATATTGGCAGGCAGAAAGCACGAATGCGCGACTTTCCAGTGCGATGGTCTGCATGGTTGGCAGCCATACCGGCCGGTCATCTACGGTCGAGACACAGTAGAAATCGGGCTGGGCATCATAATAATAGCTGCGCAATAACGGCATGTAATTTTCCCAGCAGATCGCGCTAACCAGCCGCCCGGCGCTGCTGTCCATTAGGGGTAAGTCGCTGCCATCGCCTTGGCCCCAGATCAGTCTTTCCATCGCGGTGGGAACGAGCTTGCGGTGCACGCCGAGCAGCGACCCGTCCCGTTCAAAGCTAAAGGTTGAGCAATAGAGCGTAGCGCCTTTCCGTTCGATGACACCTACCACCACGGCAAGATCATTGGCCGCGACAGCCTCGCTCAATGTACCAAATTCGGGTGAACCCAATTCGATGGCATTGTCCGAATAGAGCCGGAATAATTCCCGTCCTGCATCATCGCGCGATCCTACCCGAACCCCAAAATCCACGCCTTTGGGATAACCGCCAACGAAGGCTTCCGGGAAAACGGCTAGATCACTCTTCTCCGCCTTGGCGCCCGATAACAGCTCAGCAAATTTGCTCAGGGTTGCCGGTGTATCGAATGGATCGGATCCGGCCTGAACCACTGAAACGATACGCGTTTTGGATTTGCTGCTCACAACCTATCCTCTTTCTGGCTTATGGAACATCCCATAGCGCTAGAACAGAGCGCAGCGCCGTCACAAATGCAAGCGGTTGGTCGAGCATCAGATGATGTTCTGCCTTGGGCACTGCGATCATCGGAATATGTGCGCCTCCCAACTCGTGCAAATAGGCCGCGCTGTCGGCATCGAACAACCTGCTATTTTCGCCATAGATAACCGCCTGCCGGTGGGGCAAATCAACTATCCGTTGCGGCGCCTGCCGCCATTTTTCCTGATCATTCTCACTGCGATGAAAGACCTTGGGGTTGAATTTCCAGGTCCAGCCGCCCTCAACCCGGCGCATGCTGTGATAAGCCATATATTCCAGCAGAAAAGGCGTTTGTACATCCTGTGGCGGCGCCAGGACAAAACGCCCACGCGCCGTTTCATAATCGGGATAGACATTGGTCGGCCGGTCCGACTTGCCAGACCCCGGAGGCCCACCTCCGCCCTTGAAATGGGCAGCGAGCTTTTCGGGCCGCATGATCATGAGGTCACAGATGATCAGGCCGCCAAACCGGTCTCCCGCCAATTCCATAGCGGTCAAAGCGACGCCCGACCCAAAGCTGTGGGCAATGATCTTTGGTTTCACCGGACCGGAAAATAGGTCAAGCGCCTCGGCCAGTGCGACCATGTCTTCGGCGCGCTGGGTTCCCTCAAATACCGTTCCGATCTCGCTTTCCCCCATGCCGGCCAGATCATAGACGATGATGTCATATTCCTCGGCGAGGAGGGGCGCGATAAACGCAAAGCAGCGTGCATGAGCCAGAAAACCGTGCGTCAGCAGCAGCGGCGGATTGCCGCGTTTGCCCCAGCGGAAATAATGGACCTTATGTCCGTCCACTTCGACAAATGCTTCTTCACGCGGCACGTCCAGCGCTTCGGTAAACCAGGATGGCAGTTCTTGATCAGCAGACCAGAGATCAACAATATCTCCGCTGCCCGTCGCCTTAGGGTCAGACAACCGCAATCGCCTCAATCTCGATCATCAGATCTGGCGACGCCAGCGCCGCGCAACCGATCAGAGTGAAAGCAACCCGATTCCCGCCAAGAAATGCGAGTATCTCAGGAAAGGCTTCCGCGCCCTTTTCTTCGGTATAGTCAACGACGAAAGCCCGGGCGGAAACGATGTTCTCCGGCCCAGCTCCGGCCGATGCCAACGCCTTACCGAGATTGCTACTCGCCATCTTCGCCTGTTCGGCCAGATTATCGGGGACCGGATCTCCTCCGGGTGTCCATGCCACTTGACCGGAGATGAAAATCATCTTCCCAGGCGTACAAGTTGTGACCTGCGAGTAGCCCATAGCGCCAGCATCAGGCAGCGTATCGGGGTTGATCCGCTCAATATCAGCCATGGTTATTCGCCTTTCCAGTCGGGTTTGCGTTTCTGAGCGAAGGCCAGCGATCCTTCCTGAGCATCTTTGGACGTGAATACCGGGCCGGTAATTTCCGCCTGTTTCTTCCAAGCTTCTTCGCTGGTCCAATCATAGCTCTCGTTGATAATCTTCTTCGTTG
Source organism: uncultured Sphingomonadaceae bacterium (assembly GCA_947501695.1). Lineage (GTDB taxonomy): Bacteria > Pseudomonadota > Alphaproteobacteria > Sphingomonadales > Sphingomonadaceae > Parasphingorhabdus. The sequence continues at coordinate 174,813 of CANMWO010000003.1, read as the reverse complement.
CTTTGAGTGCCAGCGGGCCGTTGGCAGCAACAGTGGCAGCCAATTCCATCGCCGCATCAAGAGCAGGACCATCGGTCAAGCGGTTCACAAAACCCACGTCATAGGCACGCTGGGCAGAGAAGAAATCACCGGTCAACGCCATTTCCATCGCAATACGTTTACCGACCAATTGCTGGAGCTTTATCACGCCGCCCGCTGCTGCGACCAATGAGCGTTTCACCTCGGGAATACCGAATTTCGCTTTGTCGTTCGCAACGCATAAATCACAGGCAAGCGCCAGCTCTAGGCCACCGGCAAGCGCATAGCCTTCGACTGCCGCGATAATTGGTTTTTCCGGGCCCTTTTCGGTGATACCGCCAAAGCCATAGCCTTTTACAGCAGGTGTTTCCCCGCGCAAAAAGCCTTTAAGGTCCATTCCGGAACAAAATGTACCTCCCGCGCCAGTGATAATCCCGGCGTTGAGGCTATTGTCGTTATCAAGCTGCTCCATAGCAGCGCGAATGCCTTCGGCTGCTGCCTTGGTCATCGCATTTTTGGCTTCAGGCCGGTTGATAGTGACAATGATGAAACCGTCTTGAATGTCTGTAAGTACTTCTGACATGATGTTCTCTCCTCTAAATTTTAATCGAATAGTAAGCCGGCCAATTTCGACCGTTGATAGGCGGCGTCACCAATAAGCGCGCCGTCGAAAATAGCTTTGCGGCGATGTAATTGGGCATCGCAATCATGGGTGAAACCAAAACCACCATGAAATTGGATCGAGCGATCAGCCGCACGGCTGTAACTGCTATGCGCCTGTGCTGCGGCCATCCGAACAGCCACTTCACCGCGGCCTTGTTCACCCCAACTATGAGCCGCGCTATACAGATGCGTCCTGGCTTTTTCATATTCGACATAATTATCGACCGTGGGATGTTTCAGCGCCTGGAAGCTGCCGATAATCTTGTCGAACTGCTTGCGGGTTTTCAAGTATTCGAGCGTGTAATCAATCACCGCTTGCGACCCTCCACACATTTCGGCGGCATGGATCAGGCCAGCGGCCAGTTCAATCTTTTCGATGGTTTCGCGCGTGCGACTGGCGTCAAATAACGCATCTGCCGGGATCGTAACGCCATCCAAGGTCAGTTCAAAACTGCGCGCGGTTTCGTCGATAATCGCTTCCCGCCGCAATGCACCATCTGGCAAGGTAGACCGTTCGATCATGGCAAATCGGACATCGCCATCAACCTTTACCGATGCGATGATCAATTCCACACTATCCGCCCATCGCACCAGTTGCTTCTTGCCCGACAGTACAAGCTGATCACCGTCATGCTTGCCGGAACAGGCGATATTGCTCAGATCCCAGTCACCGCTATCTTCCGCCAGAGCCAAGGTCGCCGCAATGCCCGCAGCAATTTTCGGGAGCCACGCCGCCTGCTGGGCCTCGCTGCCGCCCGCCAATAGCGCCTGTGCGGCCAGTGTCGTGGTGCCAAATGGCGTGCTCATCAGGTTGCGTCCCATTTGCTCGGCAATGGGAACAACCTCTGCCATGGAAAGCCCGACACCGTCATGCGCTTCGGGGATAGCGATGGCCAGCCAGCCGAGTTCGCCGATTTCTTTCCAAACTTGCGGATCGTAACCCAGATCCTCTTCCATCAGTGCGCGCACCTTATCCATCGGGGACTTGTCGCGGCAAAAGTTCGTCGCAACGTCCATCAATTCAATTTGCTCTTCGGTCGTGCCGATTTCGCCAAAATTATCCATTTTTATCGATCCTGATCTATCGTGTCTTGGGAAGGCCAAGCGCATGCTCGGCTACAATATTGCGCTGGATCTCTGAGGTGCCGCCGCCGATGGTGGCAGAGAAACTGTTGAGATAGCTGCGGTGCCAATAGCCGTCATCGACCGCATTCTCGTCCCCCACATAATAGCCCGCTTTGGTTCCTTGAAAACCGAGTGAAAATTCCGTCAGCTCGCGGATCAACTCGGTCCGCGCCAGCTTGTTCATCAGCGGAAGACCCATGGGCTTGTCCTGCATCAATTGCGGCATCCTGCGGCGCGTATTATTCAAGTTAAGCGCTTGAATATCAATCATATATTGCGTCATTTTGTCGCGCATAACCGGGTCGTCGAGCAGCGGCTTGCCATTGCGCATCGAGTTTTTCGCCAGCTCAACAATCTGCATCACATCCAGTTCCTTGACGAAATAGCCGCCGACCGGTTTCACCTTCGCGCCGCGCTCATATTCCAGCGTCTTCATCGCCATCGACCAGCCATTGCCCTCGCCGCCAAACAAACAATCGGCATCAATGCGCGCGTCGGTGAAGAAGGTTTGCACAAAGCCATATTCACCGGTCAGCTTCTTGATCCGGCTGGTGCTGATCCCGTCAATCTTCATCGGATTGAAGAAGAAGCTAAGCCCCTTATATTTATTCTCCGCCTCAAAATCGGTGCGCGCGAGCAGGATCATATATTTCGCCCGGTCACCCAGCGAGGTCCAGATTTTCGACCCGTTGAGGACATATTCGTCGCCCTCTTTTACGGCTTTCAACTGCGCGTTGCCCAAGTCACTGCCATGCTCCGGCTCGGAAAAGCCCTGACACCAGATATCTTCGGCGGTGAGCATCCCCTTGATATACGTCTGCTTCTGCTCCTCGGACCCGAGATCAAGGATGAGCGGCCCGGCCCAGCCATTACCGATCGCATTGAGCATGATCGGCGCGTCATATTTTTTCATTGCCCGGGTCGCGGCCCGCTGGAAATCGGTATGGAGACCGCCGCCGCCATATTCTTTTGGCCATGCCGCCCCGAGATAGCCCGCTTCATAGACTTTGCGCTGCCATTCGCGCAGGAAATCAAATTGTTGATCGGTGCTCACTTCCATGAAGGTCAGTGGCAACATGAAGCCCGGATCGCGGACCGTGTTTTCTTTGAACCACGCGTCGGCGGCTTGGGTATAGTCCTTTAATTCTGCTGCATCGGGCTTTTCGGCCATGGCGCTTCGCTCCTGAAATATCTTATCAATAGGGTCAGTGGCAGCGTCCGCTGCCTTGCCCTAATTTGGGAATCAATTGCTATTAATTGAACGATTAAATTTGAAAAAGCAATGGTCTGAAATATCAGTCAGGAGAGCGACAATGGCAAGTGAACAGAAACATGTGATGTGCCGGGCCTGCCACGCCCATTGCGGCCTGATTGTCGATTTTGAAGATGGCGTGCCGGTTAAAACCCACGGCGACAAGAATAACCCGGAATTTGAAGGCTATAGCTGCATCAAGGGGCGTCAGCTTGCCAATTATCATAGTTTCGATACGCGTCTGTTGACCAGCTACAAAGGCATGAAACACGGCCAGAAAGAAACCGTTAACTGGCGCACTGCCGCCAAGGAAATTGCCCAGCGCATCGAAGCCATTGTCGACGAACATGGTCCCGATAGCGTCGCGTCTTATGTCGGCACCTTCGGCTACAATAATCTCAACGGTCATGCGTTCATGCTGGCGTTGATGGATGCCATCGGCTCAACTTCCGTTTATGACAGCGTCACCATTGACCAACCTGGCAAGGGCATAGCCCGCGCGTTGGTCGGTCCGTGGCTGGCAGGAGCCCCCCGCGTTGGCGACTGGGATGGCCTGATGCTGGTCGGTACCAATCCGGTTGTGTCGATGAATGGCGGCCTTGGCATGAACCCTGCCAAAAAACTCCATGACGCCAAGAAGCGCGGCATGCAGCTGATCGTTATCGATCCGCGCAAGACCGACAGCGCGAAACAGGCTGATTTGCACCTGCAATGTCGCCCCGGAGAAGACCCGATCATCCTCGGCGCGATTGCCAAAGTGGTGATTGAAGAAAAGCTCTATGACGAACAATTCGTCGCCAACGATGTAGATGGTTTCGACGCCCTGAAAAAGGCGGTCGCCCCATTCGACCCGGCTCTGGCCGCCGAGCGCGCCGATGTGACAGCCGAAGAAATTGTGCAGGCTGCACGCATGTATGGCGGCTGGAAAAAAGGCAGCATCAGCGTCGGCACTGGCCCCAATATGGCGGGCGGCGGCAATATTACCGAATATCTCAACCTGTCGCTGACATCGATCATGGGCCACTGGCTGCGCGAAGGCGATATTAACCGGCGCAGCGGCGTGTTTATGAAACCCGCCCCGCCGGTCGCCGCCTCTCCCGGACCGATGGATGCCTGGGGCTTTGGTCGCAAACTGCATAGCCGTGATCTCGAGCAGAGCATTTCCGGTATGCCGACAGCGGCACTGCCGGACGAAATCCTGACCCCCGGTGACAAACAGGTCAAAGCGCTGATCTGTCTTGGTGGCAATCCGATGCTCGCCTGGCCGGACCAGCTCAAGACATTTGAGGCGATGAAGGCACTAGATCTGCTCGTCTGTCTAGATCCGCGCATGTCGAAGACCGCCGAACTGGCGGATTATGTGATCGCGCCCAAACTGCATTATGAAGTGCACGGCAATACCGCAGCCCCCGAACTCTATGGCGGCTTTGGCGCTGGCTGGGGTTTTGAGAATAATTATGCGCAGGCGAGCCTGCCGATCATGGAATCGCCGGAAGGATCAGACCTTTGTGAGGAATATGAATTTCTCCACACGCTCGCCAGCGAAATGGACAAGCCGCTTAAAATCAAGAGCTTTGCTTTGGTGTCCCATCTCGAAGAGCGAGAGGAAAAAGCCACGACCTTCGAGCCGGGCGAAACACCTGACCCGATTACCGCGTGGAGTGCCGCGCTCAACGGATCGCCGGTACCAGTGGCCGATGTCTATGCCGATCCCGAGGCGCAAAAGGGCAAGATTGTCGATGCGCAAGCCTTGATGGTCCAACCCAAGCCTGCTGACTGGGAAGGCAAGCTATCTGTCGGCAATGCTGCGATGATGGAAGAACTGGCAGGCTATGCCGAGCGCCTAGGCCAGCCGGTTGAAGAAGACGCTTTCCCGATGCGGATGATTGGACGGCGGATGACCGAAATCCACAATAGCAATTGGCATGAAGATCCGGTGCAGCGCAAACGCGTGCCGCACCATCCTGCCTTTATGAATCCGGAGGACATGGAGGCACTCGGCCTAAGCGAAGATCAGCCGATCGAAGTGGAATCCGCGCGGGCATTCATCAGCTGCGTGGCCAAGGCGGACAAGACTGTCAAACCGGGCTGTGTGTCGCTCCCCCATAGCTGGGGCACCAATCCGGATGAGAAAGAAGATCCCCTGGGCGCCGGCGGCAATACCGGCAGATTGTCTTTCAACGACCGCGACTTTGACAAGCGCACCGGCATTCCGCTGATGAGCAGCATTCCGATCCGGGTGCGGGCCAAACAGGAAGCGCTCGAAGCCGCCGAATAACCTAATAAAGGAACCGTCATGACCAACCCCTTATTCGACCTTACCGGCGAAGTGGCCGTTATCACAGGCGCCGGACGCGGCATTGGTGAAGGCATGGCCAAGACGCTAGCCGATGCGGGGTGCAATATAGTGTGCGCCTCTCGCAGTATGGGCGAGATCCAATCCGTCGCAGATGAAATCAACGCGAGCAATACGGGTGGCCGCGCGATCGCGCAGGTCACCGATGTCACCAGCGCAGAACAAATGGACGCGCTCGCCCAGCGCGCGGTCGATGAATTTGGCAAGCTCGATATCTGGGTCAATAATGCCGGTGGTTCCTTGGTCTCCGCACCGCTGACCGAACTCGATGAGGCTGAATGGGACAAGACGATGGCGGTCAACCTGACCTCGGTCTTCCACGGCGTGCGCGCCGCCTGCAAGCATTTCGGCGAAGGCAGCCGCATCGTCAACACCAGCTCCATGGCTGGCCAGGACCCCTTCCCCGGCAGCGGCCATTATAGCGCGGCCAAGGCCGGCGTGCTGATGCTCACCAAAACCCTCGCCCACGAACTGGGCCCCAAGACGCGGGTCAACGCGATCCTGCCAGGCTTTGTCCCGACCGAAACGGTCAAAAAAGCGCTGAGCATGACGGACGAGGATTTTGTGGGGTTTGAAGATACATTGGGCTTGCCTGCCGGACGATTAGGCACACCGCAGGATATCGGCGCGCTGACCCTTTATCTGTGCGCCCCCGCGTCGGAATGGGTGACGGGGCAGTGTATAAGGATTGCCGGGACACCTTGAGCGGCGGCTTTATCCCGAAAGCGGACACTAGACTTCCTGCAGTAAATATTGACATTTGCACATTTATGCAATCTATTGCGCAATTATAAACCTAATTGGTGGAGTTGTTTGTGAAAATGAAAAAGCGTCCGTTCTATGAACTGTTGTCATTCGATGAGGCCTTTGTTGGCGCAAGAGCGCTTAGCCTTACTGACCTTATCGGCAAGCAGGGCGATGAGTTTTTCCAAGATGCTGGATTAACAACACCTTCTCGAACCACATCTACGATATTGTTTATCGATCACAATGGCCCATCTTCTTTGGTTGAGATAGCCAGGGCGCTTGGTGAGCAGCATCAGTTGACGGCACAGCGAACCACTTTGCTTGAAGGCCTGTCAATCATCAAGCGCAAGCCAGATCCCAATGATCAGAGGCGCAAAACTTTTCACCTTACAAAACGTGGCGCGGCAGAAGTCGCTTTGATTGAAGAGCGTTGCCGCGAAGCGATTGGCGTCTTCGATGACCTCAACAAAGAGCTTGGTTTTAATCTCGGAGCGGCGCTTGATGCCGCTCAAAAAGCCTTGTCACAACGCTCCATGATGGAACGACTTAAAACAAAATCCGGTGAAGCAAGGTTGGAATCAGCACATGGGTGAAGCATCTCAGAAAACCAAGAAATTGAGGTTCGTGCGTTCTACCGGAGCAGGCCTATTACAGATCACCACATATGTTCTCGGCTTCCTGGCGCTTGTCGTTGCATTTTTCGTTAGCGCATTCATATCAAATTCGCCGATTGTAATGACGGTTTTTGGGTTAATGATCGCTGCAGGAACCATCGCGCTGGGTTCCTATTTGTCTGGCAAGTTGTTCAAGGTTGAAAAGCTAAAATTTTATACGATTGTGCAAACAGGTGTTCTGATCGCGGTGCTTTGCGGATTGATGGCTTTTTTCGTCTTGCAGCCACTTGTATCCAAGACAGACCAGTTTGTTGCTGCCGAAGTTAAAGGTCTCGATTTTTGGGATTTGCCAACAGGTTCAAAGATAGCTGTGCGTAAATATAGTTCTCAAACAAATGAGACAAAGCGTCCTATCATCATCTTGCATGGAGGGCCCGGCGCATATAGCGTTTCCTTCAAACCAATGGTGGATGTCTATTCCAAACTCACAGCCAACGGTCATGATGTATATTTTTACGATCAAATAGGCGGAGGTCTTTCAGCGCGCTTAAAAGATATTTCAGAATATTCACTCGATCGGCATATTTATGATCTAAAAGCTATCCACGATAGAATTGGCTCTGATCGAGTTATACTTATCGGATCATCTTGGGGAGCGACCCTCGCGGCCAACTATTTGGCGAAATATCCAAATGACGTTGGTCGAGCCATCTTCTCCGGTCCGGGTCCAATCTATCGCCCAGATTGGATGGAAATCCCCGAGGGTAATTTGGATGAGAAGATGAATCCGGAACAAAAGAAGCGATTTGACGCTGCGATTGAAAAACCGAGATTGTTCGCAGCATTAATCTTAGCGGATATTAACCCGGCTGCAGCGGCCAAATTTGCACCAGAGCAAGAAATGGGTTCTTTTTTCGACAAAATCGCCAATGATCATTACATGCCTTTGGCATTGTGTGATCCAACCAAAGCTAAAGCGTGGTCTGACGGCTATGGTTTTTGGTCTAGCCGAATGACAGGAAAAACTCTGCTTGATCGAACTGATGATCCAAAGCCTGAGTTAAAGAAGAATAGTTTACCTGTCCTCGTCCTCAGAGACACATGCGATTACAAAAATGAGCCCGTTGCCAAGCAATATGCCTCGATTTTTTCTAACTCGAATTTTAGTGCGGTAGAAGGTACAGGCCACATGATTTATGGAGAAAACCCCGATGAGTACTTAAGGTTGGTTCGAGATTTTTTACAATAAATCGACGGCAACCGCGCTGTTGGGAGTTGTGCGCTTTTGCGCCCATAGCGGAAACTAGTGTTGTGGCTGCTTTATCCCGAAAGCGGACATTAGCTTAGGTCGTTTATAATAACAGCAACTGGGCCGTTAGCGGAATGTCCGCTTATAGTTAGAGGATACTCGCAAGCGGACCTGCGGCTAAGACCCAATTCCGGACCAAGCTAAAGCAAAAGCGCAAACGCAACCATTCGCTCTGACACTTGGCGGAGTTACCTTCCTCAAATCAACTCCGCATCTGCCATAACTTCTACGATTGCAGGACCATCGGCGGACAGTGCTTTGGCAATTACCTCTGACAGATCTTCGCTTTTGGTCACTTTCTGTCCATGCCCCCCGCATAGCTTGGCGAAAGCGGCAAATGACGGATTGTGAAGCCCGGTTTCCCAGACTGTGAATTCACCTGACTTTTGCTCTTTGGTAATTTTGCCAAGCTCCTTGTTGTGGAGCAGTATGTGCGTGATATCCATCGAGTGCTTCACTGCAGTTGTGAAGTCCATTGGGTATTGGCCAAAACCGCCATCGCCTGACACAGAAATGATCTTGCGGCCCTTAAACTCGTCAAAGTCCTGTGTTGCAGCCCAGGCGCCCATAGCAGCGGGAAAGCCGAATCCAATCGAACCCAGATAGCCCGACATCAACACCCGTTGGTTGCGCTTCGTCACAAAATAACGCCCAAAGCTGTATGTGTTGTTGCCAACATCCACGCATATTATGGCATCATCAGGCGCAGCTTCGCTGAGTGCTGCAAAAATAGCGGCGCTATGCACACCGTTGTCGCCTTCCTCTGTAAGGCGACGAGCCTTTTCTGCGCGCCAAATATCCCATCGCGAAGCCAGTTCGCCAACCTGGTCTGCTGCATCAGGGTGGCGCTCAGCAGCTTCGCCAATCTCGTTGCAGAATGTGCCGATCTCGGACCAAATCGGCAGAGTAACCGGATGAAACTTGCCCAATTGGGTGCGGTCATAGTCAACCTGAATAATGGGCTTGCTACGATCGATTCCGGTATGGTTGGCAAAAGAAGTCCCAAGCGCGAGGATAAGGTCGCATTCGTTCATGAACCAGCTTGCGATGGGGGTGCCCGATCGGCCTAAGACGCCCGCGGCATTGGGGTGGTCGTCGCCGATAAGCCCCTTCGCCTTAAAAGTGGTGAGCACAGGAGCGCCAAGCGTTTCAGCAATAGCGATGATCTCATCGCGTGAACCTTGCGCTCCGTGCCCCACAATGATGATCGGTCTCTTCGCGTCGTTCAAGAGCTTGATGGCTTTCGTCTTGGCCTCGACTGAAGGGCGGATGTGTTCTTCGCCAAGCCTGCCTGCGCTGGATTTGGCGGGCTTATCACTCGGTAGGGTCTGAACATCATCAGGGAAGATAAGGTGCGAAACATGGCTGGAATCGATGGCTTTCTTGCAGGCCAATGCCATCAACTCGCCGTGATCGGATGTCGAAAGTACGGTTTGTGAAAATGGGGCCACCGCATCAAATGCCGCGGCGAGATCGATATCTTGGAATGTGCCAGGGCCAAACACCTGCGTTTGCACCTGACCAGTCAAGGCAAGCACTGGGGCCCGGTCCACATGTGCATCCCACAGACCGGTAAGAAGGTTTGTCGCCCCCGGCCCTGCAATGGTCAAAAGAGCAGCCGGGCGGCCAGTCAATTTGCCATAGGCCGAAGCAGCAAAAGCGCCTGCCCCTTCATGGCGGATGCCAATGTAATCAAGCTCACCATCCAGCGTGCGTCTGCGCAAGGAATCGGCGAGGCCTAGATTGCTGTGCCCAACCATACCAAAGACGCGCTTTACACCCCAATTGACCATGGTTTCAGCCATGACATCCATTGTCGTGCGTACATGGGCAGGCTCTGGTTCCAAACCGACAAAGACTTCGCCATCTTCGATTTTGGTAGGGTAGATCTGCTGCCCGCTATTTTGATGCCCACCTGGCGAAATACCGGTGAGCGGGTCAAAGTCCCAACCATGCCAAGGGCAACGGATCCAGCATTTCTCGTCTGTTCCTTCTTCGATAGATCCTTCTCCCAGCGGCCCACCTTGGTGCGGGCAGTGGTTGTCCATCGCAGCAAATTTGCCATCGAAATGCGAAAGACACAAAGAGACAGTTCTGGCAGTGACGGTCTTGACCCTGCCTTGTGGCAACTCGTCAGCATTGCCAACCTTGATCCATTCAAGTTCGTCTGATCCTAGCATCATGCAACCCCTCCGAACGATACGCCGGAAAGCTCAGCCATCTCCTTTTTCCAAGTGGTGAGGTCGTCCACAGTAAATTTCGACAAATCATCATGCCCGCAAGCGCGTGCCATAACCTCCATCAGTTCTACGGTTGCACCAAAATAGCGCGCGAGCTTCTCTGCGCCGTTCTGGATATCGAGCCGCGCCCGCAGTTCTGGCTTTTGCGTTGCGACGCCAACCGGGCAATTGTTCGAATTGCACATCCGCGCAGCGATACAACCAACCGCCTGCATCGCAGAATTAGAGACCGCAATCGCATCGGCACCGAGCGCCAACGCTTTCACAAAGTCCTCTGCCACCCGAAGCCCGCCTGTGATCACCAATGTCACTTCACCGCCGGTCTTGGCGTCAAGATGCTTGCGCGCTCGCGCAAGCGCAGGGATGGTGGGGACGGAGATGTTGTTGCGGAAAATTAGGGGCGCCGCCCCTGTGCCGCCGCCGCGTCCATCAAGGATTATGTAGTCCGCGCTTGCCTCAAGCGCGAAGTCGATATCGGCTTCGATATGATTGGCTGAGAGCTTAAATCCAATTGGGATTCCGCCTGAACGCTCCCTCACTTCGTCTGCAATTTTCTTAAAGTCGGCTGGTGTGTGAAGGTCTGGAAATGTTGAGGGTGAAATCGCCGTCTCGCCGACTTCAAGCCCTCGCACCTCAGCGATCTTTGCGTCGACTTTGGCGCCAGGCAAGTGACCGCCTGTACCCGTCTTTGCGCCTTGACCGCCCTTGAAGTGGAAGGCTTGCACATCATCGACGTTGGCAATGTCCCAGCCAAATTTGGCCGACGCCAGTTCGTAGAAGTAGCGCGAGTTTTCCGCGTGCTCCTCAGAAAGCATTCCGCCCTCGCCAGAACAAATTCCAGTGCCGGCCAGCTCAGCTCCTCGGGCAAGTGCCACTTTTGCTTCATAGGAGAGCGCGCCAAAACTCATATCAGAGACGAACAGCGGAATGCTCAATTGCAACGGCTTCGCCGCGCGCGGACCAATCGTCGTCGCCGTGGCCACTTTGACATCATCAAGAAGCGGTTGACGCGCCATTTGGGCGGCGAGGATCTGGATGTCGTCCCAGTGCGGCAAGTCCTTTCGAGGAACACCCATTGCGCCCATTTCGCCATGATGGCCTAGCTTTGATAGGCCATCGCGGGCAAGTTCATGGATGTGCGCAACGGTTGGTTCCTCAGGAGTAGCCTTGGCGGTTGGAACCTCGCTCTTGATCTCTGGCGCTTCCTCGCCCACGCCAACTTCACCCAAGGTTGCATGTGTGCCATCGCAGAAGGGTTTATTGCCGCTCGCTTTGCACTGACAAAGCGCCGCCTTGCCGGTTTCAGATGCTTTGAAAGGAACTGGATTGATGCCCGTTCCTGCGTGCGAACCGTCGCAAAAGGGCTGGTTTTTGGACCGCCCACATGCGCACCAATGATACTCTTTTCCTTGCTCTAGATCGACCATAGCTGGCGATTTTGCGGCGATAATTGGTTTGTTCTTCAAGGTTATTCCCTTCCCCATTCCAGACACGTCACTTTCGTGCCCATTATTTCGGTTTCAAATGCGACCTTTGCTGGTGTCTGCGAGCCGGCGCTCATCCCGAAACACACGTGTAGCGGAATCAGATGTTCCTCGCGCGGATGACAGAAGCGTGCCGCTGGCGCTTCCTCCCAAGCCGCGAGCGCGGCAGAACGTTGCTCAAACGGAATGTCTGGACTTACGACCGTGTCATTTATCCACTCATGAAATAGCCGGTTCAATTCATCAGCTCCAGGGGGCGGCGAGGCTATAGCGCCTTGATTGTGGAATGACATTCCAGAGCCAATCACCATGAGATTTGGCCAGTCTAGATCAGCGATCGCCTTGCCCATCTTGATGTGAAAAGCGGGATCAAGACCGCGCACCAGCGAGAGCTCTACGACTGGAATATCCGCGTCCGGATACATAAGAAGGAGAGGGACAAACACGCCGTGATCGAGGCCGCGACTGCGTTCAAGCTGTGGGTCCAGTCCGGCTGCGCCCAGTTTCTCAAAGATGGACGATCCGAGATCAGGTTCACCAGGTGCAGGATAGCGATAGTCATAGGCCTCTTGTGGAAAGCCAGAATAGTCGAATAGAAGTTCGTGAGAGCTCTTTATGTTGATGCTTGGATGCGGAGCTTCCCAATGGGCGCTGACCACCAAAATTGCGGATGGTCTTTTGTGAGATTTCGCGATGTCTTGCAGACCCGCAACCATACCATCATGACTGGAATGACCAAGCAACGGCATTGGCCCGCCACCATGCGGAATATAGATGATCGAACCATTGTTCATTGCCGGCCCCCTCGGATTGAACCCCGGTCAGAGCCAACAGGGCGCGCGCTGGCCCGCCCCGTTGGCTTGATTAGGAGCCGTGATATGCTTTGGAAACGGCGAAGCTGTCTTCGAACCAATTCCAGCTTTTGACCTTACCGTCCTCAACATGGACGCGCACCGCCCAAGAGAAGACACCGGTCTCGTTCTCTGAAGGATTGGCTGTCGCGCTCATTGTGCCCATGAAAACAACGTCATTACCATTGACGAAGGTGTAATCGGTTGACCAGCTGGTCGTGGTCAAGCCAGCGCCGAAAGCAGGCAGGAAGGTGCCTAGAACGGTTTCCTTACCCTCCCAATTGCCGATCCAGGGCAAGGTCTTGTCGCCTTCATTGTGCCACACAAAATCGTCGGCCATCAGGTTGGAGAGCGTGTCCATGTCGCCTGATCCGGCAGCCTCAAGAAACTGCGTTGCGATTTGCTGAGCTTCGGACACTTCGATGCTTTCAGCAGTCGCTGCGTCGTCTACATCTGATGCACCAGCATCGTTGCATGCTGACACGGCCAACAAAAGCGCGGAAGCGGCTGCTGCGTGAATAAGTCTCATTTTTCTTTCTCCATAGTAATATCATCTGCACCCAGCATAGTCGTGAGCACTTGCCTCGGGTGTTCGCTTCTAAAATTTGCCTGAGTTGCCCCAATTCTCTCGAGGGCCAATTTCTTCTTCATTCATCCAATGCTCGACGATTTTACCACCTGAAACACGATATATGTCGAAGACCGCCACGTCCTTTCCACGCACGTGCCGCTTGCCATAGGTCATGGCAAAATCACCCTGACCAATGAGATTGAAAAGAAACTCGTAAGAGCCGAAATCATCAGAGCCAATCCAATCCGCAAGGCCTTCACGGCCGGCCCCAATCACAGCGCCGCGTTCAATAAGATCAACGGCGACAAAGTGATCGAGCTTGGTCGCATCGCCCTCTTGCAGGACCTGTTTGGTGTATTCGAGGACCAGCGCCTTTGTCGTCGCCGTATCAACGGTTTCATCGACCGTGCTAGGACCGCCAACCATGTCATTAACTGACTTGGTGTCGGTGACCTCGACATAAGCGGCGATCGTATCCCAATGCTCAAGGATCAGTCCGTCACTTCCGCAATAGAACATGTCGGTTGTAACCCATTTGGCATCGCCACCATTCAGCGATTGATAGGCGCTGCAAAACACCCACGGACCATCTTCGAACATCCGCACGATGCTGATTTCGCGTTCTGGGTTGCGCTCAAGGAAAGGTTCAAAGAACGCTAGAAACCCCTCAGCGCCATCTGGAACGCCAGTGGAATGTTGCGTGTACCGGTGGCCCGTATACTGCTCCACCGCCTGCCGCGCATCACCGCCAGCAATACCTTCAAGATAGATTTTTCGAACGTTTTCGAGTCCTTGTCCCATTCGCCTCCCTCCCTCCTTTTCAAGGGGCCGAATTAGACAATCCGGATTGAAATGATAAGACGTGATTCCTGTAAGAGACTATTACTCAATCCGGAATGCGCTGGGTCTAGGTCTGCCTTGTGCTTAGATGGTCTGCCAAGAAACTGACCAAGATCTGCACCAAACTCTGCCGCCGGGAGTTATCATTCCAAATGGCTGAATATCTCACCTGCGGGAGGGTCCAATCTTCGAACAACCGTACCAGTTTTCCGTCTCGAACGCCTCGCTCGACAAGCGCCAATGGCATGACGGCCACTCCTGCCCCCATGCATGCGAAGCTGTACAAGGCCTCTATGTTGTCGACTTGAAGTCGGGCTTCGTCTTCGATCGACAACCTTGTGGTTTTACCCGATCGCGATGTTAACTCGTAAGAGCGTTTGCGGTGGCGGTAATTGATCCAATCCCAACCGGTCAGGTCTTGCGGATGTGCTAGAGGCAGGTGCTCATCAAGATAGCCTTTGCCAACGCAGATCGCGCGCTCAAACACATCAAGTTCTTGAGACTTGACTTTGCGTTTGTCGAAGTGGCCGGCGCGCACGCACATGTCATAGCCATCTTCGATCGGATCAAAGGGTCGATCGCTCAGATGAGCTTCGATATGGACCTGCGGATTGAGCGCAACAAACCGGCCTATCGCCTGTGTGATTGAAGTGGATGACAAGTAAGTCGGCAAGGAAATTCGCAGAGATCCTTGCGCCTGCATCTCTGTTCCTTGCAGTGCCTTAATACTGTGCTCTGCCCCATCCATGAGCCCTGCCGTATCATCATAGAGACGGCGCCCTTCGCTGGTGAGAGCAATCTTGCGCGTGGTGCGATTGATAAGCGTCAAACCGATATGGCTTTCCAGCTTGGCAACCGACTCGCTGACCCTAGAGGGGGCGATGCCGAGGCTCTTAGCCGCCTTGGTGAACGAGCCGTGCTCAGCGACTCTTGAGAAGACCGCGATGTGGCGAAGGTAGTCCAGCATTGTTCCGAAATCCGTATAATAGAGTTACAGTTTTAGCATCTTTCTCGGACAATAGCGGGTTGTTAGCAGCCAAGAAAGGAGCAAAATTGTCCAGCTGATAATTGCGAAATGAGCAGGCCGGCCTTGGGCTGGATGTGAGAGGAGCCAATGATGGAAAATGTCCCAGCACCCACCAAAGACACAATCCCGATATGGATAATCTGGTTTGGGATAATCCTTATGATCGGGGTGCCGTTAGGGAACGCGGTGATGACCCTGGTAGGTCCTGACCTTGGATCGGTTACGCTCGCAGACGGAACCGAAACTGAAACAGGGTTGTTCAAATATGCCGTGCGCAACATTGCCGCCGCTGTGATAACCGTCTTCGCGCTTTATCGGCGTTCGGCTGCGATGCTGGTGGTTGTGCTGATCATGCGATTCATCACTGAAGCGGGCGATTTGCTCGACGCAATACTGTTTGCGCAAATGGATTCGACCGGGATCACTGGATACACATCTGCGATGATCTTTCTTGCATTCATCCCTTACACCATAGCCATTCGCCAGCTTTGGCCAATGGCTCGGTAGCACTGCCTGAAGGACTCTGACTCGGCTTCGCAGTCATGTGAAGCCAAAGAAGCGACCGAGCTCACAAACAAATATAGCCCACATCCGCTTTCACCCCCAGAAGCGGACGCCAGCCTGCTCGAAGCTGGCGCCCAACATCAGTCAGATTTCCGTCTTTTCTGCGAGTGTAAGAGCGTCTTCAATGTCGACGCCTAGATAACGAACCGTGTTCTCGATCTTGGAATGACCAAGCAATATCTGGATTGCCCGGATATTGCCTGTGGCCTTGTAGATGATCGAGGCCTTCGTCCGACGAAGCGAATGCGTACCGTATTCCTCAGCCCGCAATCCAATGGCTTGGGTCCACTCATCGACTAGCCTTGCATATTGGCGTGTACTCAAATGTCGTGAGTGATCGACACGGCTTGGGAAAACATAGTCACCGAGTGACCCACCCCTACGTTCAAACCAAGCGAACAGGCTGTCACGCGCATCCGATGCAATTTCGAACTGAACTGGCCGCCCCGTCTTGCGCTGTGTGATCGCTGCTCGCTTTCTTATGTCAGAACCATTGACGATATCACCGATCTTGAGTTCAACCAGATCACAGCCCCGGAGCTTGCTGTCGATCGCCAAGTCGAAGAGTGCCCGATCTCGAACGCGCTTCTCTCGGTCGAGGAAGAACCGGATTGCCCATATCTGTTTTTGATTGAACGGTCTTTTGGGACCAATCTTCGCGCCGAAATTCCATGGCACGCGGTTTTGTGCTGCAGGATCGAATTGTGAATACGTCATTTGCTTTCTCCTTGGTCGGAATGACCTCGGAGAATGTCCGCTTTCAGGGACTAAGAATTTGTGTGCCTACGTCCGAAATTGGGGCGCTTACCCGACCGGCAACTTCCGTATTCCCAATGTCAGCAATATCCCGAAAGCGGACATTAATACCTGCTCACAGAATTCAGTGCTCCGAACCAAGTTGAGCTGGATATACTTCGATATATCCAATATCATTATTTTATATCCAGTCGTATCATTTTAGAGAGTTCTGGATCAATGTCGCGTTAGATAGATAACATCTTCCGGTACTGAAAACCGGACAACAAGGTACTGTCATGTCAGCAACCCGGAAAACTGGGGGCTGGCACTAAAACGGCAGCTCACAGGAGGGAAGACATGACTGGAACTCAAATTCAGCGCGCTCTGCGGCGCATGCGGCAGCTAATCGGCACAGGAATCATTGCAGGCGCGGTCGGCATGACTAGCATGCCAGCCTATGCACAAAACGAGACCATCGTGGTAACCGCACGAAAGGTTCAGGAAAATCTGCAAGACGTTCCCGTCTCAGTTACTGCTTTCACCGGCGAAACTTTTGAAGAAGCCGGACTGACCGAATTTGCCGATATATCCCAACTGACACCCAATTTTGACGTCAGGCCGCGAGGAGCCACCGGAGCGCTTTTCGCTAACCTGACTATTCGCGGCCAAACTTCCGGGTTTTTGACACTGAATGCAGATCAGGCTGTCGGGATAAACATCAATGGTGCGCCGATTACACGTGGGACCAGCTTATTCTCCAATCTGTTTGATATTGAACGCATTGAGGTGCTGAAAGGTCCACAAGGTACGCTCTATGGCAAAAACACCACAGGCGGAGCTGTGAATGTCGTCACAAGGGGGCCGGAGCTGGACGAGATAAGCGGCTACGGTCAGTTTACATATGGTTCCTTTGATCGGACGGACGCGCAGCTAGTCGCCAATGTGCCGCTGGTGGAAGACACGCTTGGTATTCGCCTTGGGGCTGCGCTGACACATCGCGATGGTTTTGGTATTGGGGTTGGAACGGGCCGTGAACTCGCAGACGATAATGAAATTTTTCTTCGCGGTTCGCTGTTGTTTGAACCCAGTGATACGTTCTCCATCCGCATCAATGCAGACTATCATGACGTCGATGAGTCCACGTCCATCTTCCGGTCCCTGCGATCCGCATCGCTGGACCTTGGCTTTTTCATCCTGCCAATAGCTGTCGAAACGACCGATCCGAATTTTTACGCCGGGAACGATTTTCGCGCCGAGGCACCGTTTGCCAGATCGGATGAGTTTAATATCAATGCTACGGCGACCCTTGATCTGGGCGGCGCCACGCTGGAATCCATAACCAGCTATCGGCAACAAAATTCACTGACACTGGTGCAATCCGCTCCGAGTACATCCGTCACTTTGGGTCAGGATTCTGACCTGTTCGCACAGGAGCTCCGATTGTCCGGAACGGCGCTGGATGACCGACTAACTTGGCAAGTTGGTGGCTTTTATTCGACAGAGTCCGGAGAAGATATTGATAATGTTGGTGGATTTCAGACAACGGCGGCAGAAAATGAAGGCTGGTCTTTGTTCACTCAGAACAGCTTTGCAATTACCGATCAATTGAAATTGACACTTGGTCTTCGCTACACAAATGAAGACCGCGAGGTTCGCGATATTTCACCGGTTGTAACCGGGCTTCTTCAGAATAATGCTAGTTTTGATGCCTTCTCCTGGCTGGCCAGTCTCGACTTCAAGCCAACAGATGAGACGTTGCTATACGCCAGTGTATCACGCGGCTTCCGAAGCGGCGCGATCGATCAGGACAATCTAGCGACCATCGTCGATCCCGAGTTTGTTTTGAACTATGAAGCCGGTTTTAAAGCAGATCTGTTCGATAACAATGTTCGTTTCAACACGTCCGTTTTCTATAGCGACTATACCGACATCCAGCGAACAGCGTTTGACCCGGATAGTATTGGTATGACGGGCGTGCCAACGACCGTGCTACGAAATGCTGCCGAAGCCACTATCTGGGGTTTCGAGGCAGAGCTTCAGGTGACGCCCGTGGATGGATTGTCATTGGGAGCCACTGCTGGATATACCAACGCGGAATTTGACGAGTTTATTGATTTTGACGCGGCGGGAAATCTCCTTGACCGGACCGACGAGCCGCTTGGCGGCCCGGAGTGGCAGTTCAGTCTGAACGGCCGGTACGAATATTATGTTTCAGACACGGCCAAGCTTGGTATTCAGGCGAACTATTTCTGGATTGGCGAGGATGTCCTTGCTGCCCCGGCTGTTGTCGCGGCGCTGGATCCGGGCGAAGGATCCATTGCATCGATTGGCTTACTGAACGGCCAAATTGATCTCGATCTCGAGAAATGGGGCGGCCTGAACGTCGCCGTCTTCGGAACCAATATCTTGGATAAAGAATATTTTGTCGGCGGTATTGCGCTCGATCTGTTTGGGGGAATCTCCAACAGGCTGGTTGGTGAACCACGGCAATGGGGTATTCGCGTGACAAAAGACTTTTAGAACAGCAGAAAGACGGCTTGAAATTCGTCATCATTTGCGAGGATAATATGGAAACCGGACTGGAACTAGATACGCGCTCGAAACTGCTGAAAGCGGCGGTCGTGCAATTTGGCAAATTTGGTTTCGCCGGAACCTCTGTGCGCAAAATCGCTGAAGATGCTGGTGTAAACCATGGTTCGATCAAATATCACTATTCCAGCAAGGATGACCTCTGGCGCGCCGCCGTGGCCTATCTCTATGGCTTGCTCGATGAAGCCGTGCACAAGGATGAGGCAGAATGGAAAAAGATGTCTCCGCGCGAGCAAATCATCAACAGTGCCACCAATTTTATCCGCTTTTCTGCAAAGCATCCTGAATTGAGCCGGATCGTTTTTTTCGAAACGATGCACGAGAGCGAACGTCTTGAATGGCTGACAGAGAATTTTATCCGGCCCTACACATCGCGTGCGATTGCCCGCGTTGCCTTGGCGCAGGAGCAAGGCGTCTATGTTGATGACGTGCCTGCGATGAACTTGCATTATGTCAATATTGCCGCAGCCAAGAATATCTTCCTGATGGCGCCGGAAATCAAACGGGCCTTCGACATTGACGTCTTTGATGATGATCAGATCGAACAGCACATCGATGCGGTTTTGAAACTGACCATGCGTCCGGAGAATGCGGAAGAGAAACCATCACCAGATGGCACAGACACAGATAAGAATTTTTCCAATGTGACTTAGATTCGCCCTCGCCAAAGCTGACGCCGCTTCAGGCGTTGCGCGGTATCGGGTATGACGTGAAAGGATAAAAATGCTCGATATAGTGATCAAAGGCGGGACCATAATTGACGGATTGGGCGGCGCCTCTCGCATTGGAGATGTTGGCATCAAAGACGGAATGATCGTCGAGATGGATGACGCGATCACAACGACTGCCTACGAAGTGCTTGATGCACAGGGCGCTATCGTCACGCCCGGCTTTGTCGATATTCATACCCATTATGACGGTCAGGTGAGCTGGGACGACGAATTGAATCCATCCGCCAGCCACGGCGTAACATCGGTAGTGATGGGCAATTGCGGCGTCGGTTTTGCGCCGGTTCCGCCGGGCGGAGAACGGGATTTGATCGAAGTGATGGAGGGAGTTGAAGATATACCCGGCACTGCCCTTTATGAGGGCATAGAATGGGGCGCTTGGGAGAGCTTTCCCGAATATCTCGACTATATTGCCTCGCGAAAATTTGCATTGAACATCGGCGCGCAAATCCCACACGCCGCCGTGCGCAACTATGTCATGGGTCAGCGCGGCCGGGATAACGAAGCGGCGACGCAAGATGATCTCGATAAAATGGCAAAGATTGTGAAAGACGGCTTGGAAGCGGGAGCTGTTGGATTTTCGACCTCTCGCACCATCGGGCACCGTTCGACACATGGCCATAGCATTCCGGGCACATTTGCTGCGGATGAGGAAATCCTGATACTCGCCAACGCGATGACGGAGGCGGGCAAAGGCGTCTTCGAGCTTATCCCCGCTGGCGTCATTGGCGATCTGGAAATGCTGGGCGGTGAAAAACGCAGCGCTGAACAAGAACTGGAACTTATGACGCAAATATCACGCGACAGTGGCCGGCCGGTGACCTTTACTCTGCTTCAGCATGCCGACGAAAAAACGGCATGGCGTGATATTCTCGAAAAAGTGTCAGCCGCTAACCGGGAGGGTGCGCATCTTTTTCCCCAAATTGCCTCGCGCCCAATCGGGTTGGTAACAAACCTCAGAACCTATCATCTGTTTCAGCGCCGGGAGACATTTCTCAAGCTGCGCGACTTGCCATTTGATCAGCTTCTGACCGAGATGCGCAAACCGGAAGTCCGCGCAGCAATATTGTCTGATGAGAACGTAAAACCCGATCTGCCGGGTACGATGGAAAATGTCTATTACATGTTCAAAATCGCGACAGGCGGTCTGTTTGAGATCGAAGATCCGATCGATTACGAGCCAACCGCAGACAAGAGCTTCAAAGCCCGGGCGGCCGCATTGGGTCAGGATGAAGAGGAATTCATGTATGATTTCCTGCTCAAAGATGACGGGTCCCGGTTCGCCATCGTACTGGGCAGCAATTTCTATGACTATAATCATGACGCGATTCACGAGATGCTGTCGCATCCCGAAACAGTGACCGGATTGAGTGATGCCGGTGCCCATGTCACTTTGATATTCGATGGTGTCGCGCCCACCTATCAGATGACGCACTGGAGCCGTGACCGAAAGCGGGGCGCGCAAATACCGCTTGAATTTATCGTCCACAAACAAAGCTATAAAAATGCCCAGCTTTACAATCTGCAGGATCGGGGTTCGCTGGAAGTTGGCAAGCGGGCAGATATTAACGTTATCGATTTCGATCAACTGAAACTCGGCGGACTGGAAGTGCATGCAGACCTGCCGGCTGGGGGCAAGCGCATCTTGCAACCGGCATCGGGCTATATCGCGACCTATGTAAATGGTGTCAAAACCAGAGCGAATGATCAGGATACCGGCGCGCGGCCCGGCCACTTGCTGCGCGGGTGAGTGAGCCAAGATCAGTGAGCCAATCTGCCGGGGGAGAAATATCTCATGACCAGTGATAACATCGTTGTGCTAAAGCCCTATCAACTCGCGGCCTTGCTGGTCATTTTCATGACTGTTTTTGCAGCGCCCCTGACCATTGCATTTAATATCGGCGCCATCGTGTCCACGTTCGATGCTACGCGCACCGAGGCTGGACTGGTTATGACAGCCGAGGGGGTCGCAGTTTCGCTAGCTTCCATCGTCGGATCACGCCTGATATCAAAATATTATCTGAAAACAATGCTGGTTGCGGGCGTATTGCTAGTAATTGCTGGCAATGCGCTAACCGTAATAGCGACGGATATCCCGATGATGGTCATCTGCCGCATATTGGCTGGTTTGGGTATCGGAACGGTCATCAGTTCGATCATGGCAACCGCCGCACGTACCCCCAAGCCTGAAATGACTTTTGGCTGGGTGAATGCCAGCGCGGGCGCTTTCATCTCGCTCCTCGCACTTGCCGTTCCCTTTGCGATAATCCGCGGCGGTCTGGACGGTGCCTATGGACTCTACACTGCTCTTGCCGTCATCGGGCTAATTTTGATCACCGTAATTCCAAACAACAAAGCCCCAAATATTAGTGCTCCGGCAAAAGCATCGAATGACAAAAAGTCCGCCGGGCGGTTCAAAGCGAATGCAGGATGGATTGCGCTTTTGGGCCTGGGTATTTTCTTCTTTGGTCAGGCAGGTATCGCCGCCTTTGTCGAAAGAATAGGTGCTGATGTCGGCATTCCGCTGGCCAAGATCGGTACAATCTTCTTCTTTGCAGGTCTTTTGACCATCGTCGGTCCTATCTGTGCCGGCATCGTCGGCGCGCGTTTCGGAAGTACGAAACCGCTGGTGCTCGTTGGTGTGTTTATTTGTCTCGCGGTGATTGGCATTGCGATCAGCGGAGAGAAAATCGGATTCTACATCGGCGTTCCGATGATCATGATTATGCCTGCCATCATGTTACCGTCCTTTCTGGGCGGTCTGGCGGTGGTTGATCCAACAGGCCGTCTTGCAGGAGCGCATCCAGCCTTCGCGACCATGGGCGGGGCAATGGGACCGGTTGCCGCGGGAACAATTTCTGACATCGGAGGTTTTGCAACCCTTGGGTGGTTTATTGTTGCTGTGCTGGTCATTGGAATGACGCTGATGGCTGCTGCCACATTCAAGGCGGATAGTCTCCGATCAGCCTCGCTTCAGCCTGCGGAATAGAAGGGCACGATAAGATGCATCCTCGTGTTTTTGCAAAAACCCACCCGGACCATCTTGCAACGATTCTGGCCGATGGTTCTCGGTCATTGCGTTACGCAGAGCTGGAAACGCGCGCGAACAAGGGCGCGCATTATTTCCGGTCGCTTGGTATCGACAATGGAGATGCCATTGGTATTTGGTTGCCCAACGGCATTGAATTTTTTGAGGTTTACTGGGCGGCCCAAAGAGCGGGCGTTTACATATGTCCGATATCGACCCAACTTACCGCAGAAGATGCCGCCTATATCCTGAACGACAGCGGTGCCAAACTTGTTGTCACCGACATTCTCGTGAAATCTGCACAGGAACTCCTGGATCGCAAAAGCAGCTTGATTTCCGATACCCTTGTCATTTTAGAGGGCACGCAATGGACTGAGGCAATTGCGCCGTTTCCAGAAAAACCGATTGCCGACGAACGAGCGGGCTATCAGATGGTCTATTCCTCTGGAACAACAGGGCGTCCCAAGGGTGTCAGGGTCCCTTTGTCTGACGAACCGGCCGACGCACCAATGGTTCGCGCCAAACTGATGCAGCAGAGCTTCGGGTTTGATGAGGATTCCGTTTTGCTAACTCCCGCTCCACTATATCATGCGGCGCCGCTGATATTTTCCACCATTCCGCAGCGCCTGGGCGCAACCATAGTCATCATGCCCAGATTTGATGCGGAAGAGATGCTGCGACTGATTGAGAAATATCGCGTTACCTTTGTTCAGATGGTCCCGACCATGTTTATCCGCCTGCTGAAATTATCCAGGGCGGTTCGCGAGCGATATGATATTTCCTCCTTGCAGAATGTTCTGCACGCTGCTGCTCCCTGTCCCATCGAAACCAAGCACCAGATGCTCGATTGGTTTGGACCAATTGTTTCTGAATATTATGCGGGATCAGAAGGCAACGGTTCTACTGCCATCGGACCAGAAGAATGGCTCGAAAAACCGGGTTCGGTCGGGAAAGCGCAAGGCGCTACTATTCACATTTGTGGTGAAAATGGCGAGGATCTACCGGCTGGAGAAGATGGCCTGATCTATTTCGCCGGTGGCGAAGATTTTGAATATCTGAATGATCCCCAGAAAACAAAAGATTCCCGCCATCCGGAACACCCCAATTGGAGCACGTTAGGCGACATTGGTCATGTTGACGAAGACGGCTACCTTTATCTCACCGATCGCAAAAGCTTCATGATCATTTCCGGCGGGGTGAATATCTACCCGCAGGAAGTCGAAAACCTTCTGGTACAGCATCCCGATGTCGATGATGTCGCTGTTATCGGAGTTCCCAATGCGGATATGGGAGAAGAGGTTAAAGCGGTTGTGCAGCCCAAAAAATGGGAACAACGCGGTAAGGCACTGGCGGACCGCTTGATCGAACATTGTCGAACCAATTTGAGCCATTACAAATGCCCGCAATCGATAGATTTTGACAGAAAACTGCCGCGTCATGAAACAGGGAAGCTCTATAAGCAGGAACTCCGGAAACGCTATTGGACTTGAATTTTGTTTTTAAGAAACGGGTACTGGTTTTAGCAGCCAGTTCTATACTCAAAATTTAATGCAGCTCTTGCACCCATTGCAGTCACTAGCGCTGTGGCCGCTTCATCCCGAAAGCGGACATTAGAACCCATAGCCCCTTGTTAAAACCCTCAGTCAGCGGGTTTTTCAAGTCGCCGGGACTCTCCATCGGTTCCCGGCGGCTTTGATATCCACTAACCAGAGGCCATCGCATGCACATCAGATGCGCCGAGCATCTGTCCGCCAATCGCCCAGTCGCCTTGCTCGAACTCATTGATGCGAACCCAGGTAGCACCGCGCAGTCCTTCGCCTTCGATGGCGACCATTGTTTCCGTGATATTTTCAATAATCTCGGCCTTCTGGCCGGGGGTGAACACGTCCTTGATAACGTCAATTGTAACGAGTGGCATGAATTATCTCCAAAGTTTGTCGGAACCTATCCGACGATGAGATGACATTCGCCGATAGCCAAGGTTAGCGATAGTTAGCCAAGTGTAGTAAGCCACTACGAAAGGCGTAGGATCGCACTACACATTGCGTAGTAACTACAGCTAGGGTTGGAAACTGGCGATTTTGCACTATCGTGTTGGTAGTGACGTTGTGTGCAGAGGAAACCCGATGAACAATTCCGGCAGTTTATGCCCCGCTGTAAAAGCCGCCGATATGATCGGTGATCGATGGATTCTCCTAATTCTCAGGGAGTTCTTTATGGGCGCTTCACGTTATAAGGATTTCCAGAGCGCGTTGCCGCGTATTTCTCCCACCGTACTCAGTAACCGTCTCAAACAGATGGAAACGAACGGCATGATCATCAAGAAATCAAATGCGAGTGAGAAGTCCACCGAATATCATCTTACGCGATGTGGGCGGGAATTGGCCCCGCTGATTGACCAGATGTCTCGATGGGGACTGCGATGGGCGCGGCGACGCATTCGTGACGAAGATCTCGATGCAGGAAGCTTCATGTGGGATTTTCATCGCTCCCTTAAAACCGAAGAACTACCGGATGGTGAAACCGTCATCAGCGTCAACTTCAGCGATATCGAAACGCACAATAGGTGGTGGTTAATCGCTCAAGCCGATACAGTCGATCTTTGCACAGATGACCCTGGAAAGGACGTCGACCTCTATATTTCAAGCAGCTTGGCTGCACTGGCCGAAATTTGGATGGGTGACATCGGTATTCGCGATGCGATGGACGAGGACGGTGTGATGATCACAGGCTCATCACATCTAATGCGCACGATAAGCAGTTGGATACCCCAATCCCGCTATGCCAAAGTGCGTCCGAAACGGATTATCGATGACGATGTCGCTGTTCCCTAAATACACAAGGCTTCTGATCCGCCTTGGGACCGCAATTACTCGGTTTATTTGCGGCGCTAGAATATTGCAATTTCCAAATCTAATGTCCGCTTTTGCGCCCAAAGCGGACATTAGCTGATTGCCTCTTTGTCCCAAAAAGCAAAGAGGCGACCGGTTCCCCAACCAGCCGCCTCAGTTGATCCAACGAGAGAGAAGGATCAAAACTTGCTATTCTAGAATTTGCCGCGAAGCGTTAGGCCAAACATCCGTGGTTCCTGAACGAATGCAGACCGTGAACCGGACCGCAGCACAGTGTTAAAGGTAACACCGCGAGTGATTTCGTTGGTCAGGTTCGTTACCCAGGCTTCGATGCCCCATGCGTCGTTAATGTCGCCGATACCGGCACGCATGTTGATCTTGATATTGCTGTCTTGAATATCAAACGGGTTCAACGCTGTTGCAGCCGCTGCGGCTTGAACGCTTCCAGCTGCAGTAATTTGCGCAGCATTTGGAACCAAGCTCGCTTGGGTTGAGGTGCGGCGATCGCTTTCCATACGGAGCTGGGCGTTCACAAAGAACTTCAGGCTGCTGCCCAAATCACGATCATAGGTTGCACCCATGATCCCAACCCATTTCGGTGCATTGGTTAGCGAGTTACCGCATAGGTTGATAACATTCGGAGATGTCAGACTACCTGCACAGTTGTTAGGATATCTGGCATCTGTGTATGTAAGCCCGCCATTGATGGTGAAATTGTCGTCTGGACGGATAACTGTCTCAAGTTCAACACCAGTCGATTTGGCAACTGGTACGTTAAACGTCGTAAACTGCGCACCGGTAAATTCCAGAACTTGGAAGTTGGTGAATTCCTCGTGGAAACCAGCAACATTCAAAGTTACCGCATTATCGAGGAATTTGGCTTTCAGGCCGACTTCATAGGCATCCACTTCCTCGGAAGCAAAACGCGGATCAGCACCGCCTGCTGCAGCAGTGGAGTCAAGGTTGAAACCACCTGATTTATAGCCATGCGTGAAGCTGGCATAAACCGTAATCGGCGATGCAAACTCATAGGATACCTTACCCGTATAGATCAACTCTTCATCGCTAAACGTGGAGTCGAACGGACGCGGCAGCGGGAACGGGTTGGCATCAGATCCGATCGCCGGGGCCGTAAAGGCAAAGCAACCTAATCCGAAAATATTGTTGATCAGAGGAGCCGGAACATTTCCTGCTCCGATCTGACCCAAGGTTGCCGGGCACAGATTGTTGTTGATAAATGGCTGGCTAAAGGATCCATCTTTGCTTTCGTCAGAATAGCGCAGACCAACAGTCAGTTTCAAACCTTGCGCTACTTCCAGTGTGTTGTGGGTAAAGACGGACCAGCTTTTCGAATTTTGTGTGTAGCGATTTGCCGTACGCACTGTCGCAGGATCAACACCTGTCAGTGTTTGAAGCGGTGTTGCGCCCAAGAATATCGGGCTCGCCGGGTTAAGCGTTGCACCGCCAGTTCCTGCACCCAGCAATGCCCCGACCAGACGATCATAATCGGTGCCCAGCCCAAAATTCGCTGTCTGACTGATATCTTCATCGGAATAATATCCGCCGACCAACCAATTTAGCGCTCCGTCAAAGGCTTCGCCTTGAACGCGCAATTCATGGGTCATGGTGTTAATTTCCGTGCCACCGCCCGCGCCGACGTCAGGTAAGACATTGAATATATCTAGACCGGAGAAATCGGAATCATAAGCATTTCGTGCCTCAAATTCCCGATAGGAACCAATGTAGATAATATCAGCATTGTCTCCCAATGGGACTTCCACTTCTCCTGTTATGCCCCACTGGCTTATTTTGCTGTCGGATGGGAAGCTCTCCGTAGATAGCCTGTCATCAAGCGCACGTTGTACATTTACGGTATCAAATGGGGTGGTCGCTGCGTTAACGCCCGCTTGTCCGCCGCGCAGTCCAAGTCCTACAGCAGCAAAAAGGCCAGAGGTTTCAACGCCGGAACGCAGAACTTCGACTGCGCTGCAACAACTTGCTGTGCTCTGCGAATAATCGCCGATCAACCGTGCCGTGATTCCGCTTTCGCTTTCAAAACCAAGCTGCCCACGAACGAGATATTGATCGGTTTCGTTGGATTCTGCAATCTTGTTGCCCGTGCTGTCCACGACGTCAACAAAGCCATCGCGTTGGCGGTATGCACCGGTTAGACGGAAGGCTAGCGTGTCTTCAATAATCGGCGCGTTAATTGCGCCCTGCACACTGATATGATCAAAATTGCCATAGGTTGCATTCACAAAGCCGCCAAACTCATCAAGGTCAGGCCGTTTATTAGTGATATTTAATGCACCAGCTGAGGTGTTACGACCAAACAAAGTTCCCTGAGGACCGCGCAGCACTTCAACCCGCTCGACGTCAACAAACTCGCCAAGCGCGACGCCGGGGCGAGATTGATATGCACCGTCTACGAAAATGCCCACCGCCGATTCAAAACCGATGTTGTTAGATGTTGTGCCGACGCCTCTTATGCGAAGAACGACCGTGCCGGATGCGGTTTGTGCATTGGAAGTTGAGAAGCTTGGCGAAACGCTGCCGATATTCTGGACGTTTACAACGCCCTGCTGTTCGAGCTGAACTGGGCTAACTGCGGTCACAGCAATAGGAATGTCCTGGACATCTTGTGCGCGGCGGGTGGCGGTCACGATGATGACATTGTCATCAACAGTTTCTGCCCCATCCTGGTCTTGCGCATATGCAGGCGCGGTTATCGCTGTGCTGCACATGGCGGCCATAAGTATCTTGTTAAATGTCTTCATAGTTGTTCTCCCTGACGATATTTCCAAATTTTTTTGGTAGTTTTTAAGAAAAAATAGTGATTTTATTCGCGCTGCCGCGATGGCTTTAATTAAGCACCTTTCTTAGAATGGTTGAAAATGTGTGTTGAACCAGTTCCGAGGTGAGCTTTCGACTGTTCTTATCCTCCTGCACTATCACTCCCGGTTCAAATTGAGCTGAGATTGATAGTAAATAGGATGCTGTGGTCCGAAGATCATTCCCGGACCATTTCGATCCAGCAGATCGTAAAGCTTGGACATAGCGATCAATGGTTTCCGCTTCATACCATTGGAGCAAGCTCTTTAGGCTTTCCTCAAGCGTGGCAGCGTTGCGCAAACCAATGTCGTATATGGACCAGAAGCCTTCTTTGCGCATGGAGCCGAGGTAGCTCTCGATAAACTCGCCGAGCTTTGCATCTGCCGGTATTGCAGCGATGGTGCGATCAAAAATCTTGAGTCTCAGCTTCAAGCGCTCTTCAAGCAAAGTGTGAAGGACAGAAGTCTTGCTCGGAAAATAATCGTAAATTGTACTGAGGCCGACACCAGACACTGCCGATATTCGGCGCATGCTGAACTTTTCGAATCCGTCTTGAGATAGGATTTTCCGTGCACCATCCAATATCTTGGTTTGGCTTTCTTTTCCGCGATTCTGTCGAGGGGTGCGTCGCAAGGTCGCGGATTTTGGCATTTTTCTGGCATCAATCGACATGCAACTCCCTCCCTCTTAACAACAACTTGACTTCTCAAATCTCGTACGCCTAAAACACGAACAGCTGTTCGCTTTTGACGATATGAAATAAAATTACAGATTTGTAAAGTTGAAAATCCAGCATGCAGAGCAAGGGAAACATAGCCACATGAGCCAGATATCTGACGAAGATCGTCAAGCATTAAGAGACGGATTTTCTCGGTACCTTGAAGCCGAAGCTGATCAAGAAAAACTGCGTGCCGGTATCGCCAGTGATCGAGGATATGATAATTCTATCTGGCAACAGATGGCCGAGATGGGATTGCTCGGTATTGCTATCTCGGAAGATTTCGACGGCGTTGGCGGCGGCGCAACAGATGTTGCGCTGGTGATGGAAGAAGTCGGCCGAAAGCTGGTACCCGTTCCGTTTGCTTCTACATGTGTTGTTGCCGCGGAAATGATCGCACGCTTTGTACCGGACCCTATCAAACAAGACTTGCTACAGAAAATTGCGGCGGGTCAACTTACTGTCTCCATAGGCGGAACCGGCGATTTTGTATCACTGTCCGATGATGGTCATAGCCTGTCCGCAGAACTCTCTGGGGACAGTTGGGTTATGAATGGCCAAGTCTCGTTTGTGTCTCACGCTGGCGTTGCAGATTATCATTTACTTGGTTTGAAAGAAGACGGCGTTGATTCCGCTTACCTTGTGACAGCATCGGATGCTGTTTCTGCGGAACGCTTGTCCACCAACGATCCCGCGCAACGTTTATTCACGCTCAATTTCTCTGATGCAGAGGCGATTAAATTGGAAGACATGGATGCAGAGGGCATCAATCAGGTGCGTATGCGTGGTGTGGCTGCCGTCGCTGCCGAGCAGGCTGGAGCGACACGCGCTATTTTTGATATAACGATGGAATATCTGCGTACCCGCTATCAGTTCGGTCGTCCTATTGGTTCCTTTCAGGCGATAAAACATATGGCAGCAGACCTTCTGGTTGAAGTCGAGTCCGGGACCTCTGCGGCCCTTGCTGCGGCGAAAGCGCTAGATTCTGGCTCGTCGAGCGCAGAAAAATTTGTCTCGCTGGCCGCCTTTACCTGCAAAGATGCATTCAGAACCGTCTCAGCGCAAGCGATCCAAATGCACGGCGGCATCGCCTATACCGAAGAACATATCGCGCATCTCTATTGGCGGCGTGCCCGAGCAGGACTGTCCCTCTTTGGCAGTTCGGACGAGCATCGCGAGCATTACCTGAAAAGCCGGGAGGCAGCATAATGGCTATATTGGATCGAAGCGCATCCCCCGAAGATATTAACAGTGTCGTCGAGGCTTGGCTGGACCAGCATTGGGATTCCGAAAAACGCTGCGCGAAAGGCGAGGATAGCTATGATGAAAAGGCATGGCTAACCAAGGTTTTTGAAGCAGGTTTTTGCGTGCCATCCTGGCCAACGGAATATTACGGACTTGGCCTTTCCCAAAAACAATCCGGTATCATCGAAAAGGCATTTGCAAAGCGTAAAGCCCAAGGCTCCGCCCGTGATCGCTTTCATTTGGGTGCCATTACGGTGTTCAAAGTCGGCAGCGAGGAATTAAAACGCGCGATGCTGCCGGTCATGCTTACCGGCCCGATATGCTGTCTGCTCTATTCGGAACCTAATGCTGGTTCCGATCTTGCGGGTGTGAGGACAAAAGCGATCCCTGATGGCGATGATTTTATCATCACAGGTCAGAAAATCTGGACTTCCAATGCTCAGGAAGCCGAATATGGGATGCTGCTGACACGTACAGATTGGGATGTTCCCAAGCATCGCGGCATTACGTTCTTTCTGTTCCCTATGAAACAGGATGGCGTCGAGGTTAAACCGATTAATCAGATTACAGGCGAGTCCGAATTTAACGAGGTCTTCATCACAGAGGCCCGCGTTCCCGCATCGCATATTATCGGTAATCTCAATGAAGGTTGGACTTCGTTCCAGACCGCTATTGCCTATGAACGGTTGATCATGGGGCAAGGGATTACCGAGCGTCGCGGCAAATCAAAGGCGGATAGCGAACCACAATTGATCACACTGGCGCGTAAATATGAGAAATATGACGATCCGACTGTTCGCCAAAAAATCGCCCAAGCGTTGGCCTATCGAGAGCTTAACGGCTTGAACATGCAGCGGGCGAAACAAGAGATAATGACCAACGGATCGTCCTCTTTAATGTCGCTAGGCAAACTCGCGATGTCACGCGTTCAGCATGGTGAGGCGGCGATAGCAACAGATTTGCTCGGCAATGCGGCGTTGCTTGATGGCGACGATTATCCGGACGCAGCCAACATCAATTTCGATGCCGCCAAAGCCTATATGAACAGTATCGGCGGCGGCACCGACCAGATTCAAAAGAACATCATAGCCGAGCGGGTGCTCAACCTGCCTAAAGAACCGGATCTGGATCGTGACGTCGCTTTCCGGGACGTGAAATCGAGTTGATCCAGCCCAAGTAGGAGTCGAAAATGAGCAGAAGAACTAGATCTTTGAGAACAAGAATAGCGGCTATGGCGCTCGTAGCGTTCGCCTCTCTTTCCGGCTGCACTACCCCTCTCGATGAACCTCCAGTAACAACGATTAGCAAGCCCACTAATATGATGCTGGGTGATAGTTACTTGTCTGACTTCTATCAATTCGGCGGCGAAATTGCGCAACCGGGCAGACTTCTTCGTCAAGAACCACTGAACAAGCAACAATCTAATCCCGGTGCCGGAGAAAACATCCGCCTATTATATTCGTCGACAGATGGCTTGGATGGGAAAGAACGCGTTGCTGTTTCAGGTGTGTTGTTTTTGCCTGAAGGCACTGCGCCAGAAGGTGGTTGGCCGCTAATGGCATGGACGCACGGAACCGTTGGAATAGCTGATATTTGCGCGCCGTCCTGGAACGGACGCCAAGAACAAGATCGAACTCATCTCAAATTCTGGCTTGAAAATGGATATGCGGTCGTAGCGTCAGATTATCAGGGTCTGGGAACCCCGGGAACACATCCGTATCTCGCCACACGTCCGGAAGCCTATAGTAATCTTGATATCATCAAAGCGGTACAATCGGCCGATTTTCCAGTATCGAAAAAGGTCGTCCTGTTTGGACAATCTCAGGGCGCTGGCGCAGCAGTGGCAACAGCCGCCTATGCCGCCGACTATGCGTCTGGTGTCGAAATAGCAGGGGTCGTAGCGACGGGTGTGCCCTATTTTTCTCCCAAAGCTCTGGTTGCCCTCCAAGAATCTCGACCGCCAGACCGTGTCGACCCGATGCTCGGATACAACATGCTCGCTCTCTCCTTGGTGCAGCGCATCAATCCCGAGTTCAAACTGACTGACTATGTTTCAGATGATGTCCTTCCAATTGCTCAATCGGTACAAAATACCTGCCACAAGGATGTCAAAGCCCGCGTCATCAAGGAACAGCTAACCTATAATCGGGTATTCAAAAAACCGCCTACAGAGCATCTCTTGGCTGCCTTTTCCAAAATGGGTTATCCAACCCTGAAGCTGCCCGTTCCAACGTTCATCGGGACAGGCGGAAAAGACCGGGATACCCCGCCGCGGATGCAGGCGGCCTTGGTGAAAGGTGCCTGCAAAGCGGGATCGAACATTGTGTCCAAACTATATCCTGATCTAGACCATCGCGCCGTCGTTCCTGGTTCTACAGGAGACACACTGCCATTTGTGCAATCGGTTTTCGCTGGAAAAGAACTGGAAGGTAATTGTGGAAATTTGCCCTTTTGAGGAAAAAGGCTTCGATAGCTGATTTCCACGGTTCTATCGTCAAATGTTAGTGTCCGCTTTTGCGCCCAAAGCAGACGTTAGAACGTCGGCTGCTTTGTCCTGAAATTGGGCGTAAGATAATAGCCCTTTGAAAAGAAAAGCAACGGAACGCAAATCGCGTTCTTGTGCAACCGATTGCATCGACCTGCCGGTTTAATGCATCACCAATTGACCATTCACGTTTCCAAGCTACTCAAGCAGAAGGAGAAATTACATCGAGTCGAATGTTAGACTTTGAGGATTTTTTACCAGCAATGATCAAAGATTTCACCGCCAGAAGATATAGAGATTCATTCCTCTGATACGCTTGCTACACTTTGCTACATACCTTGCTACACAAAGGCGAAATATGTCACACATTTCTAACGTTTTTGAACGAAAGTCGAAAACAGGAACCCATCCTATCCTGTCCACCATTTTTGCCAAGCAGAGCCGATCCGGTGGATCGGCGTCGGCAAAAATCCCGCAGCGCGAGCAAGGGTGGCCTGACGCGCCGAAAACGTCGTTCAACAAATGGCAAAGTTTTTCGGAACCAAATTTCTAACTAACACGCCAAATAAAACTCCAACGCCCCCAAATAGATACTGTAAGAGCCGCAGAAGGCCAAGCGCTCAACACGCGTGACAAGCGTGCAATGCTGTGGAATGGATACGCCCATCGAAATCAGCATACAGGAGAGCATATGAAGAGCCTATTTGACGTGAGCGGCAAAGTCGCCGTTGTTTCTGGCGGATCAAGCGGCATTGGCGCGATGATGGCGCGCGGTTTGGTGGAGAACGGAGCGAAAGTCTATATCACCGCGCGCAAGGAAGAGCGATTGATGGCGATGGCGGAGGAGCTCTCTAAGCTGGGCGAATGCATCGCCATTCCCGCTGACCTGTCGAATGTCGAAGGCATTGAAGCCTTTGTTGCCGCAATCAGCGAACGGGAGAGCAAGGTTGATATCCTGATCAACAATGCCGGTGCCAACTGGGCCGCCCCGATTGAGGACTTTCCCGAGAAAGGTTGGGACAAGGTGATGGATATCAACATCAAGGCGATATTCTTTGCGACCCAGAAGTTCCTGCCGCTGCTCAAAGCATCGGGCAATCCAGATGATCCGGCGCGGGTCATCAATATTGCGTCAATTAACGGCATCCGCAATTCGGGCATGCCGACCTATGCTTATTCCGCAAGTAAATCCGGTGTGATCCATCTGACCGAGCATCTGGCGACCGATTTGGCTTCGTACCATATCAACGTAAATGCGATTGCCCCCGGTTTTTTTCCGAGCAACATGACGAAGCAGATTGTTGAGAATGACGGAATGACGAAAATGGCTATTTCGCAGATTCCGCGTGGGCGTATGGGGGCGCCGGAAGATATTGCGGGTACGGCGCTATATCTATGTTCACGAGCGTCGTCGTGGTTGATAGGTCAGACCATTGCGCTTGATGGTGGGATGATTTCGCGGCCTTAAGCGTGGGAGTGCTAAGCCTTCATAAAACAAGAAAGGCGGCCATTTGCACGGCCGCCTTTCTTTTCCGATCTAAAAGTACTTGTTTAGAACGTCAGCGTCGCACCAATGGTGTAACGACGGCCTAGAGCGTCATAGGTCGTTGGGAAAGTGTTTCCGCTGTTAAAGTCGGTTGTCCCAATATCGTTCCCGACAATTGGTGGTTTTTTATCGAACAAGTTATCAACAGCAAAGGTAACGTTGAGTGTTTCCATTACGTTCGCTCTCACTGCCAGATCGAAGATATTGTAGGAATCAATGCTTTCGAACTCGGGCAGAAAACTTCCCTCGAGCGAGGGTTCAATATCCTGGCCAGAAATATGTCGCCAGCCCAGCGAGATGGAACCTTCCTCCCGACTCAGACTGACCCGGCTGTTCAACTGGAACTCCGGTTTAATGCCTCCGATGGTTGTGCAAGCAACGCTATAAAACCCGGCACATTCGCGATTGACGCTGGTTGGTGTCGCCTGGAACTTATTTTCAATAGTATAGTTGCCGTTGAATTGCAGGCCAAGCGTAGCGAAATTTAACTCGCGCTGATAGTTTATGCCAAAGTCAATTCCTGACGTTTCAAAGCGCCCCAGATTGGAGAGAGTGAGAGTGGCGCCCGGCGTATCTGAACCACCGTTCAAGCTCCCGTTGAGCGGGTTTCTCTGGATCAAGGCACAGGCTGGGTTATCGGCGCTTGGTGCTGCGAAACAAGGTGCGAAAACATCGTTTACGGTGGTTTCAGAGATAGCGTCTTTTACGACGATGTCATAATAGTCAATGGATACCGTTAAACCAGGAACAATGGCCGGTTGTATAACAGCACCGATGGTTATGGTTCTGGCTTTTTCGACATCTAGGTTTTCATTTCCGCCGCTCGTCACGTTGATTTGACCCGCAGAAGGTTGAGGGATAGAACCGATTTGCCCCGCCGGCGCGCCCTGAGCAATACAGGTTGCTGTAAGTTGCGCATTGCCGACAGGATTTGCACCCGCGCAAGGATCAACTGCCAAATTATCCAATCCAGTGGTGGTGGGCTGGAACAGCTCTTCGATGTTGGGAGACCGCACCGCCTTTTGATAAATACCGCGCAGTTTGAAGCCTTCTACCGGCTCCCAGCTGCCGCCTGCTTTCCACGTAAAATTACTACCGGTATTGGAGTAATCTGAATAGCGACCACCAAGTTCCAAAGTCAGGCTATGAAAAAACGGTTTGTCTTCGACCAATGGTGCCACCAGTTCACCAAAGACCTCCACAACGTCATAGCTACCCGACTGAGGCACAAGCGGCTCACCATTGCCCAGTATCTCATCAGGCGTACCGGATGCGATATCAGGAATGATTGACGCGACATTATCACGATATTCGGCGCCAATGGCGAAGTTTACAGGTGTCTCTGCCCACGGTATGGTAAAGCCTGCGTCACCGGAAATCGAACCTGTCACAGTGGTTAGCTCGGTTTTAGTGGTTGCAGACACAGGCTGGTTGAAGAAAGCGACTGCTTCCGGAGAAATATCCTGACCGGAACCAAAGAGGTTGATTGGAACACAACCATTTGACGAGTCGATACAATTTTCGGCATCAACCGCAAAAAGTCCCTGCTGAATGCGTGAGCGCAGGCCACTATTATTCTGACTGCGGACGCGTGTCGATCGCCCATGTGCAGCATGAACGTCAAACTGAATCGTATCGGTAATATCTCCGCGAACACCGGCTTCTAGTTGGAAAACATCAAATTCCAGCGTCTGTTGGCGCTGACCTTGTTCGACCAGTCGGCGGTTTATCGCAACGGCGGGTGCCCGGAAAGCTGGATCGCTTGGGTCGGTGACATTCGCGGCCGCATCACATTCGGCTTGGCCAATTCCGACAATAGCCTGCGCGCAAATTTGATTGCGCAGCGCATCGGTCAGAAACGGATTGCTAAGCGGCAAGTTATAAGTCGTGCCGAACAATCCGGACGGCGCGAACTGTGTTTCGACCGTATTTTTGGAATAGAGGCCTTGTCCATAAACTTCGATTCCCTCGGCAACCTCATAGCGCGCAGCGCCGAAAACATTAAAACGTTCGAAAGGTGTTTGATAATAATTGAAGGGATTGAAGTTGAACGTGTTGGTATCGTCTGAAAGCAAACCGGTATCCGGATCAAATTGCTGCCCATTGATAGCCGTCGGGACTGACGTTCCGGATCCCCGCGGCTCTCCGGTGCCAGAATTCAGCGACTCAAAACCGAAGCCTCGATCACCTTGCAGCACAGGATCGGATGTGCGGTAACCGACGCTCAATACGGCGTTACCGCGATCATCGGCAAAATTTCCGCCAATCGTCAGGTCGGCGCGAAACACTGATCCGTCGGATTCTTCCGTAACACCATAGCTGGTTGAAATTTCTGCACCTTCGAAATCGTCTTTGAGGACGAAGTTGACAACACCGGAAATGGCATCAGCACCATAAACGGTGCCGCCGCCGCCGGTTACGATATCAACACGTTCAATCAATGCCAAAGGAATCAGGTTGGTGTCAGTAACACCGGTCAGACCGCTCGGAACGATCCGTCGGTTGTTAAGCAAAACTAGGTTACGGTTGCTTCCCAGTCCACGCAGGTTGATTTCAGCTGCGCCACTACTGCCGTTGTTAACCGCTGAACCAAGGTCAGCAACCACGCCCGGAAGCTCCCGAATCAACTCCTCGGCAGTCAATGATGGAGCAAGATCAATTTGGTCGCGGCCAATAACGTTGACCGGGCTGGATAGCTCCAGATTCGGATTGGTAATCCGTGATCCCGTGACAACAATAACGTCGGCAGCTTCTTCACTGTCCGTGCCATCTTGATTCTGTGCCTTGGCGGTTGTCGCAGAGATGGCCATGGCCACTATCGCTGCTGAGGTCAGGCATTTTTGTAAGCTTTTTGTTTTGTAGTTCGGCCGCATTGCTGGCTCCCTTGGTTGATTTCAGGGGCAACCAAATAGGGCGAATAAACGGTTCAGCAATCAAATATGACAGTGTTTTGAATATTGATAATATTATGAAGATTCAGAGCAACGGTGAGTTTACGTCACTGTAAAAAAATAAAAATATATGGAA
Source organism: uncultured Sphingomonadaceae bacterium (assembly GCA_947501695.1). Classification (GTDB taxonomy): domain Bacteria; phylum Pseudomonadota; class Alphaproteobacteria; order Sphingomonadales; family Sphingomonadaceae; genus Parasphingorhabdus. Next base: position 137,364 of record CANMWO010000003.1, on the reverse strand, counting down.
ATTCTATCATCCAATATATTGATAATAGATAGTTTTTCACGATTTCTCGGGTGAAATAATCGCCATCACATTTTTTGCATATTTTCTGCCAACGGTTACTTCATCGCCAGTGCTTAAGCGCAGCATTCGGCCACCATTGGCGTTGCGGCGGATTGCTGTGATCCGCGCGACATTAACGGCGGCGGAGCGGTGGACGCGTAAGAAACCGATGGCGGTGTTGCTGGCAACAAAATCACCGATCATCTGCCGGTAAAGGTAGGATGTTTGGCCGCAATAGAGACGTACATATTCGCCTTCTGCCCTGATCCAGTCGATGCTGTCATAGTCGACCCGCACAATTTCACCATGGCGAGGCACCCAGAGATAATGGTCATCATTCAAGACACGGGATCGATCTTCACGGAGCTGATCGAGCGTTTTTCCGAGTAGCGCCAGACGTTGCCGCGCCTCACGATCGGCATAAGCGGAACGCGCGCGATCAATAGCCTCGACCAGCCGGTTATAGCGCACAGGTTTGGGTATAAAATCCAGTGCACCGGATTCAAATGCGCGGACTGCAAATTGGGGATAAGCTGTAATAAAGATGACGAGCGGTATGTTGCCTGCTGTCTTGTCCAGAGAAGCAGACAGATGTTCGATCACATCAAATCCGTCGAGTATAGGCATTTCGATGTCCAGCAAAACGACATTTGGATTGAGTCGGTCAATAAAGTCTAGCGTTTCCTGACCATCGGAGGCTTCTCCTACCAGCGTCACGTTGTCCATGCGCTGGACTAGTTCAACCAGACGTGACACCGCAAGCGGTTCGTCATCGCTGATTAGCAACGTGATCGGGGGCATGGCCTGAACCTGAGGGAGACAGCAATCCACGGGATGTAGGGAAATAGTTTGGTCGATATTACATCTGGCTGAACAGCAGTGTTTTGTTCGCTGAAAAGGAGATGGGTAGACCCCATGTCATCGGCAAAGCGATGCTGAGACCAACGCACGATTTGAAGCAAACCTGCAAGCAGGATGAAGTGGAGGAAGGATGCCCCTCCCCTCATGGCTCTGCAGCTTATGCCCATAAAGCAGTTATGCAACCGATTTAGCGCAAGTGAAACCGCTTCACCGGGTCGTTCATTTGGTCCGCAATGTCGTTTATTGCTCCTTGGGCATTTTTGTCGGTTCTTGGGGCTTGTTCGTAGAAAATCACGAGATATTTTACACCATTTTACGTAACCTCCTACGTGCAGTTTAAAGGCCGACCCCCCGGCCTCTAGTGTTACAGGAGCGTAAAATGGCAACCAGAGTAAAGACAAGAAACCCGAAGATTGATGTGAATGCAGAAGGGTCTGCATGGCGGCCCGCATCCTCTCGTCGGTTGATTTTGGATGCAGCGCGGCGAAAGCTGCGCCAACAAAGTTTCAACGAATTTGCGATGGAAGCAGTCGCGGCAGAAGCAGGCGTATCGCGTCGAACGGTTTATAATCAGTTTGCCAATCGGGAAGAGCTTTATTGTGCTTCCCGTCTGGAGCTTTTTGAGAAGATTGACGTGGCGATGGCTGAGATCAAGTTTGACCTTGATCAGCCGGTGAAAAAGATGCTCCATCTTTTCTGCAGGGCCGGTATCGCAATTCTACTGTCGCCGGAAAGCTTTGAGCTGAGGGCTTCACGGGCCCGTGACCGGCGAGCATTCCGATGGATTGAAGAACAATATGATCATCGGATTGACGAACCTTTGCGGTTGAAGATCGAACATTTTCTGCAAAGCCTGATGCTGAAAGGCGATATCGAGAATACCGATCCCGCACCGTTGGCTGACTCGCTTTTAATGGCAATAAATGCCTGTGTGGGCGACGATGGGCAGGCGGAATCAAATTTGAAACAGCCGCCGGTTTTTACGGCCAATGAAATCGCCGACATCTATCTCAAGCGACTACCATTAAAAAACGATGCTTTGGCCGACTGAGCCTAGAGACATCGGTAAGCTAGGCAAATAGACCACATCGGTTTGTATTTACAACCTATAGGGCATGCCGTCGGTTCTGATGGCGGCATGTCTATCAAATGGCTCGACAATGGCCGCCGGTAATTTATGTCCTGAAAAATGGATTCGCAGGCGCCACTTTCTGAACAGCAAACGGACGCTACTCTCTCGCCCGAGATTTTATTCACGAGATCGGCCAATTTGACGCGTCGAAAAAAGCTCGGCCAGTTTTTCACACCTCCGGCATATGCAAATATCATGGTGGATTGGATTGCCGGTGTGTCTCCTCGGTCGGTGCTTGATCCGGCCATTGGTACTGGGCTGCTGATAGATATATGTCAAAAGCGGGGCGTGGGCCGCAGATTTACCGGCTATGATATTGATCAAGAACCGCTGCAGTTGGCGAAAGCCAGGTTGGCTGAAGAAGGGCCGTTCCACGTTGATTTTCTGGAGTGCGATTTTCTGGCAGTAGATTGGGAAGCCCGGTTTGACGCGATTATCGCTAATCCACCTTACATCATGCACCGTGACCATCATCTCAACGCCAAGATCGCTGATGATATTGAGCGATGGTCGGGGCAACGACTGAGCCGCCGATCCAATCTCTACATCTATTTCGTCATCAAGATTTGTGAGCAGTTGGCGCAAGGGGGACGGGCGGCGATATTGATCCCCGCCGAGTGGATGAGCGCAAACTATGGTCAGTCGCTCAAAACTTACTTGTTGCGGCGGGGATTGCTCAGCGGGTTGGTGACGATCGATCACGCCGGGCATGCGTTTAAAGATAATATGTCCACTGCTTCAATTCTGCTGATCGAAAAAACAGGCCGACCTAACCCTATGGTGAAAAGTTTCTATGTTCCTCAGGCTAGTGAACCGGCATCGCTAGCGGCGTTGGAACAGGGTCCGGCTATTATTCGCCAGACATTACGTAGTGACTTGCTTCAATCGCGCAAAAAATGGGACATATTGCTGCGGCAACCCGTGAAAAGCCCAGCCGAGGGCCACATCCGGCTCGGAGAGCTGGTGACGACGAAGCGGGGGATTGCAACCGGTGCAAATCGCTATTTCCTTATGTCCCGCGCGCAAGCCGAGAATCTTGGGCTCGATACTGCGCGAATGACCTGCTGTGTAGGCAAGACGGCACAAGTGGCAGATACCGTCTTTGCCCAGGTCGATTTTGAAAGGCTCGCCGAAGCCGGGCAGGCCTGTTTCCTGTTCAACCCGCCTAGTGACCTTACGACAACCGAGGCCGCTTATATTAGACAGGGTGAAGCGGCCGGTATACCGCTCAAATACGGGCCCCGGACCAAACCGATATGGTATGCTGCAGAAGCGCGTCAGCCTGCGCCTATCTGGGCAAGCACGTTCGGCCGCGGCCAGATGCGCTTCATCTATAATAAGGCGGGGGTTAAGGCGTTGACCTGCTTCCATAGCCTTTATGCCAAAACACTGGATCCGATTCAGACCCGCGCGCTGGTGGCTCTTCTGAACAGTGATGCGATGCAGGAAGCGATTATCGCACAAGTTCGCGTTCTGGCCAGCGGCTTGATGAAGCTGGAGCCGCGCGACATATTGGACATAGTCATGCCCGACATCCGGTTAGTATCGCATGATATAATTATTGGGCTTGCCGACTGGCTCGATGACACACCATCAGGGGAAGGTGGGCGTAACAAGGTCGCGCTAGAACGGTTGGCCGTTCAGCTGTTCGCGTCGTCCTCAAATTAGAAATTATCCGTTTCAGCTATAAAGAAACCCACACTCCCTCTTGATTTTACAAGCATGTCTGCGCATGGGTCTTAACCAATTATAGATCAACAAAAGGCCCTTTATGTCCTCTGAGAAACTAGCGCGATCCGGAACCGATTCTGCGCTGCGCAATTTTCTGGAAAGTGAAGCGGCAGGTGGCATATTGCTGATGGTCGCAGCTGCACTGGCGATGATCGTTGCCAATAGCCCGCTTTATGACATGTACCATCATTTTCTGCATGAAGTGAAAGGCCCGGTGCTTTCAGAAAAACTGGGCCCAATGACTCCGCATCTTTGGATAAATGACGGTCTCATGGCGATTTTTTTCCTACTCGTTGGTCTTGAGATCAAGCGGGAATTTGTCGACGGTCGGCTAAATACTTGGGAAAGGCGACGTTTGCCGATACTGGCTGCAGCGGCTGGCATGGTGGTGCCTGCGTTGATTTATCTTGTGATCGTGCGGGATCTGCCGGCGCTTTACAATGGCTGGGCAATCCCTGCTGCGACGGATATCGCTTTTGCGATCGGAGTGTTGGCGCTCCTCGGTTCGCGAGCACCGACATCGTTGAAGCTGTTTCTGGTCACTGTCGCGATTGTCGATGATATGGGCGCGGTGGCGATTATCGCGCTGGTCTATACGGCTGAAATCAATGGCGCGGCCTTGCTCGCTTCCGCCGTCATTCTTGGTATTATGTATACGATGAACAAGACGGGAGTGAGATCCTTGCTCGCCTACCTGTTCTTTGCCCTCTTGCTGTGGTTTGCAGTCTTGCTGTCCGGCGTTCACGCCACGATTGCCGGTGTTTTGGCCGCGCTGGCGATCCCAATTGTTGTTACACCAGGGGCGCCAGATGCTCATGATTCGCCGTTGCATCGGCTGGAACATGCGATCGCACCATGGAGTGCATTTCTAATCGTGCCGATATTTGGTTTCGCTAATGCCGGTGTATCGCTGGAAGGCATTGGTATGGAGCAGATTTTTGCACCACTGCCACTTGGCATTGCGGCAGGCCTTTTCCTCGGGAAACAGATCGGTATATTTGCCAGCGTCTGGATCGCGGTGAAGACCGGTTTCGCGCAGCGACTGGGCGGTGCGACATGGCTGCAGGTTTATGGTGTTGCCATGTTATGCGGTATTGGCTTCACGATGAGTCTGTTCATTGGCGCGCTCGCCTTTCCCGGCGAAGCATTGTTGATCGAAGAGGCGAAAATCGGCGTACTCGGCGGTTCTTTCCTGTCGGCTATTGTTGGCTTTTGTATCCTGCGCTTTGCACCACAACCTACAGATGATGACGATGAACCGACTATGGCTGAACCGGCCAAAGTCGCTTGACGCGGATCGGTTGGATAGGCGCACTAGCGGCCACATTGCTGAGCGCTTGCAGCAATGTGCCGCCGCCATCTGGAACCGCGCTGACTATAGCATCTGTTTCGAATATCGACGCAATAAGCCGTGACTATGTGAAACTGACCCTAGAACTCGGTGAGCAGGAAGCTGGCTATGTCGACGCTTATTATGGCCCGGCGGAATGGGCGACTGCGGCCAAGGCGAAGCCCCGTGATATGCGGGAATTGGGCAACGGCATAGTGGATCTGATGCTGCGACTTGATGCGCTGCCGGTCAGCGATGACGTTTTGGTGGAGGCCAGAAAACGGTTTTTATCGGCGCAACTGGAAGCAGCTCTAACCCGTCATGCAATGATGCAGGAAGAGATTTTTCCTTTTGCAAAAGAGGCAAAAGGCCTGTTTGGAGTAACGCCCGAGTTTCGGCCGTTGAGTAGCTATGATGCTGCTCTCACCAAGATCGAAGCATTGGTTCCAGGCACCGGTGCATTGCATGAGCGGGTCGAAGCCTATCAAGCGCGATTCACTATCCCCACAGGCCGTCTGAAACCGGTTTTTGATGCCGCCATCGCCGAATGTAAGAAGCGCACGGCAACGCATATCAACTTACCAGCCGACGAAGATTTCAAGATGGAATTTGTCACCGGCAAGAGCTGGAGTGGTTATAATTACTACCAAGGGAATTTCCAAAGCCTGATTCAGATCAATACCGATCTGCCGATCCGCATCAGCCGCGCCGTCGATCTCGGTTGCCATGAAGGTTATCCTGGTCATCATGTTTATAACATGCTTCTCGAACAACGCTTGACCCGAGAACGTGGCTGGCAGGAATTCTCAATCTATCCGCTCTATTCGCCGCAATCGCTCATCGCCGAGGGGTCCGCCAATTATGGCATTGATCTCGCTTTTCCCGGTGAAGAGCGTTTGGCGTTTGAACGGGATGTGCTTTATCCGCTCGCGGGGCTCGATCCATCGACAGCGGCCGATTACTTCAAGCTACAACAGGCGCTAAGCGAGTTGAAGGGCGCGCGCTTTGTCATTGCGCAGGCCTATCTCGACAAGACGATCACGCGCGATGACGCGCTGGCCCTGATTCAGAAATATCAGCTTGTCAGCCGTGAAAGGGCTGAGCAATCCCTGTCGTTTAACGATCAGTATCGCAGCTATGTGATCAACTATGGGCTTGGTCAGGATATGGTGAAGGCTTGGGTTGAACGGCAAGGCGATGCTCCGGTCTGGCGCTGGAAGGCGATGGAAAAATTGCTGAGCGAACCGATGTTGCCGGACGATTTGGTGGAGTGAGTATCGATACTGAAAATTTTAGCCAGTGGGTCGTCGTTGGTTCGATTGCCGTACCCCTTATTGTTGCGGTTTTTACCGGATTATGGGCAGTTTGGGTGAGATCCCAAGAGAACAAACGAGCAGAATGGCGGCGCGTAGAAGAGTTGATTAACATCGTGCACAACGGTGCGACACAAGGTGTATGGGGTCAAAAACTAGCAGTTGATGAGCTAATGTCACTTAGGCGACCACGGAAATATTTCATTCCCATTCTCCGCGAAGCTTCCGCACATTTTCGCAGATCAGGCCCAATGGGAATTCCGGTGGCCGATCATATTGACTTAAGATTGTCAGAATGAGAGGCGCTTAACCCTCTCCCTTAGGGGGATGCTAGCCATCACCTCTATAATATGTCGTTGGAGCAAAACCCGATCCATCGCGAGATGGGTCGGGTTTTGAACATGATGTTTCACTATGTTTCCTTTATCGATTGTCGAGCTGAGGCCTTACGGACACTCTGCCGAGATGTGAGATGCGATAGGGGCTGCCTTTTCGGGACATGATTAGGCGCCTGCGTTTGAGGCGTGCGAATATGTCGAGCGTGCAGTCGGACAAGATATAGCCGTCACGCGTCACGCACATGACTTCGTCTATCTTGCTGTTCTTGTTACGTTTGTGGCGGATATGTCCACCTTGAGCGAGCGCGTGAAGCACGCGCTGCTCAGCTTTAGAAATGTTCATTATATTTACTCGGAAATTAAACCATAGGATACGACGAAAACGCCTGTGCGCTGCGCGCACCGGATCCGTCATCACTGTGACTTGAAACGCTAAATGGGTTTCAAATCAGTTGGTTGTTACATTCTCTAACAAAAAAGCTCCGAGTGTTAGCAAAGGCATTTGCCTTTGCGAATCGGCAATTATTCCAGATTTCCCAGAAATTCAACATTATTTGGTAAGTTATGGCCAAATTTACACCCGCATTAACTTATCGCTAACCAATTTCGTTCACTCCGGTTTCTGAAACATGAACTGGCGCTAACGAGTGCCGCGTTTTTGAACAGGGACCGGATTTATGACTGAAGCGAATAACCCCGTAGATGTAGCCATTATTGGCGCAGGACCAGCAGGCCTCACCGCCGCATATCTGCTCAGCAAAAAAGGCTATTCGGTCAAGGTGATAGAAAAAGACCCCACCTATGTTGGCGGGATCAGCCGGACGGTCGAACATGAAGGCTTTCGCTTTGATATTGGCGGGCATCGCTTTTTCTCAAAATCCAAGGAAGTCGTGGATTTGTGGAATGAAATCCTGCCCGACGACTTTATTCAGCGTCCACGGATGAGCCGTATCTATTATGAGGGTAAATTTTACAGCTATCCGCTGCGCGCCTTTGAAGCCTTGTGGAATCTGGGCATCTGGCGTTCAACCTTGTGCATGGTCAGCTATGCCAAGGCGAAGGTTTTCCCGAACAAAAATGTGAAGAGCTTTGAAGACTGGACGGTCAATCAATTCGGCTGGAAGCTATATTCGATCTTTTTCAAAACCTATACCGAGAAAGTCTGGGGCATGCCCTGTGACGAAATGTCTGCTGATTGGGCGGCACAGCGGATTAAGGGTCTGAGCCTTTGGAGCGCGGTTGTCGATGGTTTGAAACGCTCCTTGGGTCTCAACAAGAAGCCCAATGACGGCATGGAAACCAAGACTTTGCTCGAAACCTTCCGCTATCCTCGCCTCGGCCCTGGCATGATGTGGGATGCGGCGCGTGATTTCGTGCGGTCCAAGGGCAATGAAGTGCTCATGGGGCACAGCTTGAAACAGCTGGCTCAAGATGCCGACGGTAACTGGCGCGTGTCGGCTGCTACCGAAGATGGTGAAACTGTTATCAATGCGAAACATGTGATCAGCTCTGCGCCGATGCGCGAGCTGGCCACGCGTATTCACCCGCTGCCGCAATCTTTGCCGGAAGCGCAGGAACTCAACTATCGTGACTTCCTGACGGTGGCGATCATGGTGAAATCCGAAGATTTGTTCCCGGACAACTGGATCTATATCCATGATGATCGTGTGCAAGTTGGCCGTGTACAGAACTTCCGCAGCTGGTCACCTGAAATGGTGCCGGATGAGTCGATAGCTTGTGTTGGCTTGGAATATTTCTGCTTTGAAAATGATGGCCTTTGGTCTTCGACCGATGAAGATCTGGTCGAACTTGCCAAGAAAGAAATGGCGATTCTTGGTCTGTGTAAACCAGAAGATGTTGTCGGCGGCGCCGTTGTCCGTCAAGAAAAAGCCTATCCCGTTTACGATGACAGTTATGAATCTAACGTCGAAACCATGCGCGATGACCTAGAAGCGCGTTTCCCGACACTTCATATGGTCGGCCGCAATGGCATGCACCGGTACAACAATCAGGATCACGCTATGATGACGGCGATGTTGACTGTGGAAAATATCGAAGCCGGGTCGCGCAAATGGAATGTGTGGAACGTCAACGAAGACGCCGAATATCACGAAGCCGGTGACGAGGGCGCCGAAACAGTGATTTCCGAAGATCGGGCAGCCGCGCTGGAAAGCATGCGCGATGTTCCGACGCGGATTGATGGTGACGCTCCAGAAGCCAAGCCTTCCAAGGCAGCCTAAACGAGATGGAGCGCAGCGGTCAGGATAGACGGTCGACCGTCGGGGTCTGGGTAGGAAATCTGCCCGGCCCGCTGGCCTTGTTTAATCGTTTCTCGATTACCCGCTATTTGCTGGCCAGTATTGTCAGTCTCGCCTTTGATGTAGCCTTGTTCATGGTGCTGGTTGCCCTTGCAACCGACCCGGGTTGGTCTTCAGCTGCAGGCTATAGCGCCGGCATCATCGTCCACTGGCTAATTTCATCCAGCTTCGTTTTCCCCGGTAAAACAAAAACGGGCGCGGCGCTGCAGTTGCAACGAATTGGTTTCATCGGCACCGCTGTCCTGGGTTTAGGCATTACCGTTTGCATAGTGAGCGGGCTCACCGAAATAGGTGTGGTACCGGTTGTTGCAAAAGGAGCGGCGGTTTTTGTGAGCTTCTTTGCGGTCTACCTGACCCGTAAATTTGGAGTATTTCGGTGACAGCAATTACGATGGAAGCGCCTCAGGCTGGTCTGTCGGCAGATCTGAAAAAGCTCCTCAATTGGTCTTTTATCTGGATAGGCTTGATCAACATTCCGTTCATGGCGATGTGGTTCGTAGGGGCGCCACCGCGTCATTTCGAGATTGCCGTGGCTGGCTTTATTGGCCTGATCGTCAAACGTATGCCGCGGATCGTCCAATGGATCGCTTTTGCTGGCGTGACGGCTTATTCTATCTTGTCTTTTGTAGCGGGTCTATTCAATCTCGGTATGTCTTCGCTGTTGCATTCGATGCAGTTTTTCGCGGAGATAAAGCCGTCCAATTCGATAGAATATCTCGTTGCTGCAGCGGTTATCATCGGGATGTTAATCACAAGCTGGTTCATGCTCAAACGTGACAGCAATTTTGTAAAGCCGCTGCATATTCTATTGAGTGGCGCGTTAATCTTTGGCTTGGCAGGCGCTGATTTTGCTATGGGGCAGGGCATGCGCGGCCATTATTTTCGTGAGGCTCCGGCTGGCGCGACTTTTGAATCGGCTGTGGAAAAAACCGGACTGGCGGCTCGTGCTGATGGCAAACGTCATTTGATCTTGATCATGGTGGAATCGCTCGGAGTGCCCAATGACAACAAGATCATGTCGGACAAGCTTTTCGCATATTATGAAAATAGTGCGATCCAGGCGCGCTATGATGTCAGCCAAGGCACAAGCCTCTATTATAACAGCACCACATCAGGCGAGTTTCGCGAGATGTGCGGGCAATGGGGCGATTATTATGAACTGCTCGACCCAGCGGATGCCGCAAAACTAAATTGTCTGCCCGCGATGCTTGCTAATAAAGGTTATGCGACCCATGCGGTGCACAGCTTTAAAGGCGAGTTTTTCAAACGAGCCGAATGGTATCCGAATATCGGTTTCCAAAAACAGGAATTCTGGCCAGATCTGCAGAAAAAAGGTGCTGAATGGTGTGGCGGTGTTTTTGCAGGCGCTTGCGATAGGCAGATACCCCAGTTGCTCGCAGAAAGCCTGAAGCAGGCGGATCAGCCAACGTTTCTCTATTGGTTGACCCTCAACGCCCATTTACCTGTTCCGACAGGGCTTAACTTGAATGCAGACGATTGCGGGAAAGTTTCACCGGAACTGGCCAAGGATTTCCCGATGATTTGCCGTCAGTTTGCGATATTTGACGATATTGACAAGGCGCTGGTCACAGAAATTACCGCGAGCGATTTCCCCGAGGCTGACATATTGTTGGTCGGAGACCATATGCCGCCATATTTTGACCGGCATAACCGTTCCCAATTTGACCCTGAACGGGTTCCCTGGCTTTACCTGAAAGCCAAAGGACAGTCCGAAGTCGCGCAATGACTGTGACTGACCGCTTGCGAGACAAGCTTCCGCTTTTGCTCATCTGGCTCGCCGTTTGTGCGGTGCTCATTTTTGTATCATTCGATCAAATCGCATCCGGTATCGGTTGGGGCCCGGATGACCAATTGCGTCAGGTACAACTGCGTGATTGGTTGGCGGGGCAAAGCTGGTTCGATACCACGCAATATCGCCTTGCCCTGCCGGATAGTCAGCCCATGCACTGGCCGCGCCTGGTTGAGCTTCCTTTGGCTTTGGTCATTCTAATTTTGAGTCCCGTCATGGGTCCGGCATCCGCCGAACTAGCGGCCATGGTCATTGTGCCACTGGTGGCGCTGGGCATCGCCATGTGGCTGGTTGCGAAAATTGCCGAGCAGCTATTTGATCGACAGATCGCTTTGCTCTCTGCAGCCCTGACAGCCACGGCGGTTGCTGTGGTGGCGCAACTAAGACCAATGCGGATTGACCATCATGGTTGGCAGACCGTGCTCGCGCTGATGGTGTTATGGACGATGTTCTGGCCGGATAAGCGCAAGGCCGGTCAAGTCATGGGTTTGTCTTTGGCGCTATGGCTGTCAATATCACTCGAAGGCTTGCCTTTGTCTGTGGCGTTCATTGCCTTGTTGGCATTTCGCTGGATTGTTTCTCTTGATGAAGGCGTCAGGTTATTCTGGACGTTGACCGGGTTTTTGGCCGGCACTTTCATCCTCTATTTCGCCAATCATGGACAGTTTGAAATCCTCGCCAACTATTGCGATGCGATCTCGCCGGCCCACCTTATGGCTTGCGCTGCCGGAGCGATTATCATCCTGCCAGCGATCAAATTTGCGCCTGCTTCCTGGATCGTCCGTCTGATCGCTCTTGGCGTTGCCGGGATCGCCGCGCTGGGTACCTTATATGCGAGCGCGCCCCAATGTGTGGGCAGCGCTTTCGGGCAGTTGGATCCGCTCGTTCGGGATTATTGGTTGATCAATGTCCGGGAAGGGATGCCGATCTGGACCCAGCCGTGGAAAGAGATTATCACGCTGTTCGGTGGTTCGATCATCGTCGGCCTTGGCAGCTTGGCTTTTATTTATGGGCGAAGGCTTAATGTGGTCGATCGCGAAAAATTGTTTCTTTTAACCTATGCGCTGTTGTGGGCCTTCGTCGTTTCTCTGCTCGTACAGCGCGCCGCGGCAGTGGTAGCGGCTTACGCTCTGCCGCTTGTCGGATGGGCGGTCCATAATGCGTTTCTTCGCGCGCGCTCTATTACACGGCCAATCACCAGAATATTTGCAACTGTGGCGGTGGTTTTCCTGATCCTTCCGGGGCCGCTTGTGCTTGGTATGATAAACGCTGTTGGCGGCAATAATGCACAGATCGACGAGAATGAAACTGGATCGCCAGATGATGGTCCGACCTGTGATTCCTCTGAATCATTGGCGGCGCTCAATGCCTTGCCGCAATCGAATATCGTTGCTCCGTTTGACTTGGGTCCAGAGATACTGGTGCAAACACCGCATAGCGTATTGGCCACCAGTCACCACCGCAATGACGCTGCGATGGCGGATCAGATCCAGATTTTTATATCAGCGCCGGAAACAGCACACGACATTCTTGTTGCGCGGGGAATCTCATATATCTTAGCTTGCCCCGACGAGGCAGAACTCAAAACATACGCCAAAGGGCATCCTAACGGTCTTTGGGCCAAGTTAGGCAAAAATGAAAAGCCGGAGTGGCTGCAACCCGTGAAACTTTCTGGCAGCAGTCTATGGCTATGGAGAGTTTTGCCAAAATAATGGCTTTTCGAAACCTAGGCTGTGATACGGTTTTTGTGTCCTAGTATATACTATCTAAGGAGAACAACATGGTGGGAATAACCGGACTAGGCGGGGTTTTTCACATGGTGAAGGATCCGGCGGCAACACGACAATGGTACAAGGATTTTCTGGGATTGGACGGCGAATATGGTCCGATGCTCAGCTGGTCTGATGAGAAGGGTGAGAGCCCTTACAGCCTCATCAGCCACTTTCCCCAAGACAGCGATTATCTCGCACCCAGTGAAGCGAAATTCATGATCAATCTGCGGGTTGATGATCTGGATGCCTATGTCGCTCAGTTAAAGGAAAAGGGGCTCGAAATTCTTGGTCAAGTCGATGAGGGATACGGCAAATTTGCTTGGATCCTGGATTGCGACGGAATCAAGCTGGAGTTCTGGCAACAGATGGAAGCACCCAAAGAGGCTGGCTAAGATTTCGTCATTCAGGCCGGGATGAACTTGAGCGCCAAACCGTTGATACAATGGCGCTTGCCGGTTGGCCTTGGACCGTCGCTGAAAATATGGCCGAGATGCCCACCACAACGACCGCAATGGACTTCAGTCCGCGGGTAGCCAATTTTATAGTCAGTAGTTGTACCGACGCGATCTTTTATCGGTGCCCAGAAGCTCGGCCAGCCAGTGCGGCTATCGAACTTCGTTTCGGATGAATATAGCCCTAAATTACAGCCAGCACAGGCAAATATGCCTTGGCGTTTTTCTCTGTCTAGCGGGCTAGAATAAGCGCGTTCGGTTCCTTCCTGGCGCAAAATTCGGTAGCGCGCGGGTCCAAGGCGCTTTTTCCATTCTTCGGGGGTACGGGTGATCTTAAATTTCTTGCCAGTTTTAGCATCGGCACTATTCCCGAAAATACCGGTAAAGCTGGCAAGGCCATAGGCACTTGCACCGATTAATCCGCTGGCAATGAGCTTGCGTCTGCTAAGGCCTGTCATGTTCCGTCTTTCTTTGCTGTTCGCCTTCTATTCGGTTCTTATGCAAAGATGGTTACAATATAGCGCCTGAACAAGGGCTTATCGATATTTGGCCCGCCGGTTTTGAGCGATTAATATTTGGACAGTTTAACCTGCATCTTGCGGAAACCGTGGACGAAGCAGGCGTGAACACGTTTCATTTCGCCGGTCAGATTGACCTGCATCCGCCGTTTAGCCATTTCTTCAAGCAAGATACGGATCTGTAGCTCGGCAAGGCGGGCACCGACGCAGCGGTGAATGCCATAGCCAAAGGCCAGATGACGCCGCGCATTTTCGCGATCGACAATCAGCTTGTCGGCTTCGGGGAATACGTTCTCGTCGCGATTGGCCGAGATATACCACATGATCAGCTTGTCGCCTTTTTTGATCTCATGCCCGAACAGATCAGCATCATCGGTTGCGGTGCGTCGCATATGCGCTAGCGGCGTCTGCCAGCGAATGATTTCCTGTACTGCATTGGGGATTAGTTCTTCATTTTCCTGCAGTTTCTGGCGTTGATCAGGAAATTGATCGAGGCCGTAAGCCAGGCCCGACATAGTATTGCGGGTGGTGTCATTGCCGCCAACAATAAGCAGTACCAAATTACCCATGAATTCCATCTGATCCATGTCTTTCATGGCTTCACTATGGATCATCATAGAGATGAGATCGGGGGTCGGTTCGGCATTGACGCGCTCGTTCCACAAATTCTGGAAATAGGCGCCCATTTCATAAAGAATCTTCTGGCGCTGTTCGTCCAATTCTGGCGCTAGCGAAAGTTCAACATCACCGGCCCAGTCTGACCAATAAGTGAGCAGGCGGCGGTCTTCCCATGGGAAACCAAAAAGAATGGCGAGCATGCCAGTGGTCAGTTCAATCGAAACCTTGTCGACCCAGTCAAATTCCTTGTCCCATGGCAGGCTGTCTAGAACCTCGGCTGTCCGGTGCCGGATTTCTTCTTCCATCCGTTTCATTTCTGTGGGCGTGAAAGCCGGGGCTACGGTACGGCGCTGCCCGGTATGTTTGGGGCGGTCCATGGCAATGAACATAGGCAATTGGAAATCGGAATTGTCGCGTTCTTCGGCAATGGTTATGCCGCCATTATTGACATCGGAGGAATAAAGTTCAGGAAGCGCTTCGACATGCTGGATCGTCTTGTGATCACAGATATTCCAATAGGGCCCGTAATCCGAATCCTCGACTTTGTTAATCGGCGCGTTGGCGCGCATCTCGGCAAAGGGCGCCCGCCATAAGTCTTTGCTGTAGAGGTCCGCCTTGCTGACATCGCGCGGATTGGGGTTGGCGTCTGCAACTGGCGGATTTTCCTTATACCACGCTTCCAGAGCCTCTGCAGCAGTAGGGGATGTGGTAAGGGTTGATGCGTTTAGGACGGGATTGGTGGCCATGATTCTCTCCTGCCGTTGCCCTTCTTGGGCAATCGGTTGCGTTTCAAAACCCGTTTAGTCTGCCTTTATTGACAGCAATGTCAACGGGCTTTCGTCAAATTCATAGAATCATGGAAGAATTCTACGCCGAATTCCAGTCACCCAATCGCTTCAATAGGCTTTTCTTGCGCGCACTATTGCCAGACTTCATTACATTGCGGCGGAACAACATTACGCTGAAGCGAATGATGATCAACGTGAACATAGCTTGCCAGATGAGCGCCACACCATGTTGCCAGATATTATCCATTTGTGCGGCTCGCGCAATCATCGCGAAAGGAGAGCTGAATGGAAAGACTACGGCAAACCACTCTACAGGCTCACCCAATTTCGTGACCGTAAAGGCGGCGAGGAAGAAGACCAGCAATTGGCCCATAGTAACGGGCATCGACAAGGTCTGAACCTCGCGGACGGTTGTCGCCATGGCGCCGATTCCCAGAAACAGTGACCCCAAAAGCAGGTAAGCCATAGAAAAATAAAGCACCATCAGAACACAGAATAATGGCCAGCCCACTGCCGGTGCAGCCAGATCAGGAATGCCGGCGCTAATCACCGAAACGCCGATAAATCCCAATGTTGACCACACTGTGATGCCGACCAATGCCATTCCCAACATTGCAAAGAGTTTGCCCAGAAAAATAGCATCCATCGGAATGGCGGCGGCAAGGATTTCGATGATCTTGTTGGTTTTTTCTTCAACCAGATTGGACAATACCATACCTGCCAAGATCATGGTGAGCAGGATCAAGATAATCTGTCCCCCTTGTGCAGTAGCAATCTGAGTCCGTTTTTTTGAGCTGCCAGTTGCGCCGACAAAATCCGTTTTAACCGCGACCGGGTTTGATCCAGACATGGCTGTTTCCGATAGCAAGGCCACTCGACCCTTCCACCGATTGACATCTTGTTGAGATCCGGTGAGCAATGGCGCTTCCAGCGAGCCAGAAATAATCGCGGTGAGCGGTTTCGACGCTGTGTCCAGTTTGGCTTTGATGTCGGGGCTTGTAGGACTGACATCGGTTAATATGAGCAATTCCGGAAAGCTTCCGTTGCCAAGATTTTTGGCCAGAGCGGCGTGCGCACTTACGAGTTTCTCGGATTGGCTTTCTTCTAGTGCGACGCCAATAATCGGCCGATCAATATCTTGCCGGACTTGTTGACCTAATCCACCGGCTGCTATTCCTATAATCAGCGGGAACAGGGGGCCGAGCAGGAAAAAGAAAAAGGATTTCGAAAATATGATCGCCGAAAAGTCACGGCGGGCGATGACGAAGGCGGCGCGGATAGTTTCAATCATGCGGCTTCTCCTTCCATTGCGTTATCTTCTTCCATTTTTTTGGCCACTGCTTCTCCGGCAATATGGACGAAGGCGTCATGCAAGCCGGGCCTTTCAATCGATAGCGATTGGATACCCGCATCACCTTCAACCAATGCGCGGAGCAATGGTTCAACACCGCTTTCGGGCAAGGTAAAGTGCCAGTTATGTCCTAATGGTTGGCAATCGGCAGGAATGGCGGAACGCCAGGGGCCATCAAGATTGCGGGTTTCCAGATGCACTTGCGGGCGAAGCCGATCGCGGGCCGTAGAAACTTTACCGGTAAAAGGAATTTTGCCGTTGGCGACAATAGCAATTTCTTCGCATAGGCGTTCGGCATGAGCGATGACATGAGTGGAGAAAATCACCGTCACGCCTTTGTCGGCCTGTCCGCGGATAAGGCGTTCCAGCTTGCCTTGGTTGAGTGCATCGAGACCGGAAAATGGTTCGTCAAGAATGATTAGATCGGGATCATGAACAATCGTGCCGAGCAGCTGTACCGTTTGAGCCATGCCCTTGGACAATTGACGGATTTGTTTATCGACGGCGTCGCCGAGGCCGTGATCGATCATCATCTGGCGGCCCCGTTTTCTGCCCTCGGCAAGGGGAAGTCCCCGCAGCGCACCCATGAAAGCGATGGCATCAAAGGCTTTCATTGATTGATATAAACCGCGTTCTTCAGGAAGATAGCCGACTTGGTGGGCCTTGCTGATTGGATCATCCGAACCGAGTAGGAACCGTTCCCCCTCGTCGGGATCAATAATCCCGAGCAGCATCCGCAAGGTGGTAGTCTTACCGGCGCCATTTGGACCCAATATTCCGAATATGCTGCCTTTTTTTATTTTCAGATCAATGCCATCGACAGCCAGTTCGCCATCGAATCTCTTGACTATTTGGTGGGCTTCAATTGCATTTTCGAGGAAGTTTTCTTGTGCGCTGGAAGTCATTTACGGCTTTCCTAATGGGACGCGTTGATTGATAGTGGCCCTTTATGGCTGATGACAAGTTAAGAATAACCGAATCGCTTGAAAATAGAGCGCGGGAGGAAGGTTTTGCGGCCTTTGGTATCGCGCCTGCGGTTCTCGCACCAGTAACGGCCCATCGCTTAAAGGACTGGCTCGCGGGTGGTCAGCATGGCGATATGATCTGGATGGAGAGTCGCGCAGAACAGCGCTCCAGCCCGACGACCCTTTGGCCCGAGGTAAAGTCCGTGATTATGCTGGGAATGAGCTATGCACCAGCGCGTGATCCATTTGCTCTGGAACAAGTGCCTGATCATGGCCGGATATCGGTTTATGCACAGGGAAAGGATTATCATGATGTTGTCAAAGGCGCGCTCAAACGAACCGCGCGTTGGCTAGTGGATCAAGCCGATTGTGCGGTGAAGGTGTTTGTCGACACAGCGCCGGTGATGGAAAAGCCGCTTGCCGAAGCGGCGGGTCTCGGCTGGCAGGGCAAGCATACCAATTTGGTTAGCCGGGACCATGGCAGCTGGCTGTTTCTGGGAGCGATCTACACCACTCTCGATCTGGCGCAGTCGACCGGAGTGAAAAATAGCTGCGGCAGTTGCTCCGCCTGTCAGGATGTCTGCCCAACCAATGCCTTTCCTGAACCTTACAGGCTCGATGCAAAGGCCTGTATTTCTTATCTCACTATCGAATCGAAAGGCCCGATCCCGCGGCAATATCGCAAGGCGATGGGCAATCATATCTATGGTTGTGATGACTGTCTGGCGGTCTGTCCATGGAATAAATTTGCCGAAGCTGCAGCGGCAAACAAAGCCTTTCTGCCACGGGCCGAGCTGGCAGCCCCTGCTTTGGCAGACCTTTTGGCGATGGATGACGCCAGCTTTCGTCAGATATTTTCGGGATCGCCGATCAAACGGTCGGGACGGAACCGGATGGTTCGCAATAGCCTAATTGCAGCGGGCAATAGCGGGGACAACAGCTTGGTTCCGAGTGTTACTGCATTGCTAGATGATGAAGACGCTGTGGTGCGCGGGTCGGCGATTTGGGCGCTTTCACAATTGGATGAGGAGCAGTTTGTCTTGGAAGGACAGAAACGCGCATCAACCGAAGAAGATGCAGATGTTGTTGCCGAGTGGCAATCGATTGAAAATTAATAACAACCTGTTCCGTTCTTGATAATCTAACGCACCCGCAACGCATTGACGCAAGATACCCGGTCGACCTCGGCGCCATCGCTGCGGCGGGTATCGATATGAGTGACTCGGCCTTCGCCGCCCGTTTTCTCTGGGTAGAGATAGGCATCCAGCACGCATGCACCGCTGGAAAATTGTAATTTGCGCGCGGGTGGTTCGGCTACATCAGCTTGCGGATTTCCGAATAGGCGTTTCAATTGACCAGCGGTTTTTCCCATTACCAGTTCCAAGCCTTGGACATTGCTAAGCGGTGAGGCCGCGGCAGTGGGCAATGCCGGAGTTTTGACGGCCCCAGTTGATACACAGGCTGCAAGGGCGGGCAGCGCGGATAGGATGATGAGCTTGCGGATCATGTCAGTTGCTTTCTTCCAGGCCAGTTTCACGTTTCATATGAACAAGATGGGTAGCCATAGCGGCTGCTAAAACCGGCGCAACAAAATTGACAATCGGGACAGCAAGCAACAGTGCAGCGGTCAGGCCGAGCCCAAAGCGGGTTGCTTTGTTGATCCGCCATATTTCGTCCATCTGCCCCGGATCTCCAACATGGCGAGCGGCGACCATGTCCTGCAAATCGCGGCCGATGAGAACAGCGTTGACAGCAAAAAAGGCAATCGGTGCGCCTATGCCGGTGACGAGCAGCATGATGTAAATTGGTGATGCGAGAATGTTATAGCCAATTGCCCGCCCAACCGATGCCAGTCCCATTTTCAGACCCAGCATATAGCCCGGTGGCTTCGCCAACTCCGCACGGTCTGGATAATGGAGGGCCTCGACAGCGTCGACAACATCGTCGGAAAAAATGTTGAGCACAAAAATCGCAATGACGCGAAACAGGAATATGGCGGTCAACGCTGTGATGATGATTGCTGCGGCAGCCGCTGCTAAACCGCCACTATCCAAAGCAGTCAGCGAAAACAGCCATGACAAGAGAAAAAAAGCACCGACGCCAAATACCGCCAACAGCAGCAAGGAGATCAGAAATACCTTCAAGAGCAGAGATATTATCCGCCGATCCGATAATTGGCCGACGGCGAGGAGGAAAGCATTGATCATAGATAACCCATGTCATGAAATCGCGCCTTGGGTCAATTCTGCTTGAACCAACGGCGCGGAACCCCTAACGGACAGCGCACATACGCTCCCCATATAAGGATATCTTTATGACCACCGATGCCCGTTACGATATTGTTGCCGTCGGCAATGCCATTGTTGATGTTATTGCGCAGGCGGACGATGCGTTTTTGGAAGAAGAGCAGCTGAATAAGGGCGCGATGACGCTGATCGACGCAGAGCGCGCAACGCAGCTTTATCGGGATATGGGCGTAGCACGTGAAATTAGCGGTGGTTCGGGTTCCAATACATTGGCCGGCGCATCCACTTTGGGTCGTCAATGCGCTTTGATCGCGCAGGTAGCGGACGATCAACTAGGCGAAGTATTCACCCATGACATTCGCGCCACAGGAATTGACTTCGACGTGCCGCCACTGGGTAAAGAGCCACCAACCGCGCGCTGCTTGATATTGGTGACGCCGGATGCGCAGCGGACGATGAACACATTTCTCGGCGCTTCCCAGTTTTTACCACCAGCAGCGGTTGACGCTGATCTGATCGCCAGCGGCGCTATCCTCTATCTCGAAGGCTATTTATGGGACGCCGAAGAGCCCAAGGCGGCTATGGCTTTGGCGATTGATATTGCTCACAAAAATGACCGTAAGGTTGCCTTCACTCTGTCGGATGGCTTTTGCATCGAACGCCATCGCGATGATTTTGCCAGATTGATCAAAGACGGGATGATCGATATTCTTTTCGCCAATGAAGCGGAAATTAAATCCCTATGCGAAACCGAAGATTTTGACGCAGCGGTAGCACAGACCGCAGCGCAGGTCGAAACACTGGTAGTGACGCGCAGCGAAAAGGGCGCAATCGCGGTGCAGGACACAAAGACTTATGCGGTTGGTGCAGAGCCGGTCGAAAAAATCGTTGATACCACTGGCGCAGGTGATTTGTTTGCGGCTGGTTTCCTCAGCGGATATATTGAAGAGCGTTCCATGGAAGATTGTCTGACCATTGGCGCTGTTGCCGCAGCGGAAGTGATTTCACATTATGGCGCGCGGCCGGAAGCGGATTTGAAGGCACTAGTTAAACAGCGATTGGGTTAAACCACGTAGGACTATCGACCGCTTAGCTTTTCATTTTGAACAATTTGCGGTCTTCCGGTCCAAAGCCCCATTTCCAGATAACCCAGGCATAGCTGCCCAATATCATCGGTATACCGATGATCAGTTCTGCCCATTCCGGTAAATAGGTCGCCAGATAGCCAACGGCTGTTCCCACTATAACCGCAAAAATCAGCGACCAGCGCCAGCCGTTGACGGGCGCCTTGAGCAGTTTCGACAGGAACACGGCTTTGACGATTGAGGCATAGGCCAGCGCAACCATCAGGGCAGCGGCCACGGCAGCAGCTTGAAATAACGGCGGCCATCCCATGCGGAGGCAAACCTGGATGAAGGCGACACTTAGCGCGGCTTGCAACAGCAACATCGACAGAGAGATGAGGAGATTGCGGTGCCGGGCGATATAGACCAAGGCGGCTTCGCTCACCACGGCAGTGGCTGCGACAGCCTCAGCAGCCAAAAGAAAGGCTAGAGCGCCGGTGCCGCCAACAAAATTGGGGCCAACTAACCCCATGACGGCCTCACCGGGTATAGCGAGGGCTAGTGCAATTCCTGCCTGAGCCGCGATAATCCAGAAGCCGACCTGGCTCACTTGATTGGCAATGGCCTTCATATTTCCTGCTTCCAGATTACGCGTAATAACAGGGCCTAATATGGGATCAAAGCTGGTCTTGAGCTTTTGCGGCAGGCTCGCGACTTGTTGTGCAATATAATAGACGCCGACAATGGCAGGCGAAGCAAATAAACCTAGAATGGCCAGGTCTAGCCGCCGCGATCCCCATTCCGCAGCATCGGCCGCGGCCAGCGGCATATTATGTCGGGCCAGTTTGGCAAGGGCAATCGGCTTGGGTCGCCAGCCCCAAGGAAGGCCATAGCTTTTGAGCAAGGGCCAAAGCGAGGCGACCAAGGCCGCGACCATCGATACGACGTAGGACAATATCAATCCGTCTCGCAGTGAATAATATGAAAATAGGAACGCTGCGATGCTGATTGTCCATGGCTCGACTACGGCGCGCGCGCGGACGGTTGAAGCAATGTCATAGCGATAAGCCAAAGCGGCCAGCGCAATATCTGTGCCAGCAATGGCAAAAATCACGAGTGGTAAAAACCGGTCGAGGCCGTTTATTTCGCTGTTCGGAAACATGATTTGCGGAACCAATATGAGCAAAACAGCGGCAAGCATCGAGGCAAACAGGCTGACCAGCAATCCGTCCCATACGACATGAACGTGCGGGCGTTCCGTGCGGCTGAGCTGTTCGGCAAGTCCGCGCCTCAGACCCAGTGTTGCGAGCTGCGCGGCAAATTCTATGATCAATATCGCATAGGCAAAACGCCCCAGCGCTTCTGCCCCGTAAATACGTCCGGCGATGAACAAAAATGGTAAGCGCGCCGCTAGCCGCAGCAGAAATCCGAAAACATTCGTGCGGCCACCTTTTGCCAGAGCGGCCAGATCTTCTTTGCCGTCTTCCTGATCCGTCACCCCAGAAGCGGCGTTGTCATCGGATCCCGCGACCTTTTGGGGCAACGGGCCAGAGGATGAGCCTGAGGATTCCGGGCTGGTCAAAAAAAATGTCTCCGGCTGGTAAAGCTATTTGCAAAACGGGGGGTTAGATCGGAACGATGGGCTTTACCGCACTCGATCCTCATTGTCATCTTTTGCGCTAGCGTCGCTCGGAAACCAAAGGCCGGCCCATAAGTTGCGCTACAATGGATCTGGAATCGGTCTCCCCCGCGAGCAATGCACAAACCGCGTCAACAATAGGCATGTCAATGCCTCGTTTCTTTGCATCTCGCTGCAAAACAGGTGCGGTTGAAGCACCTTCGGCGACTGTCGCACGGTCCGTTAGAAGCGACTTTGCCGATTGGCCTTCGCCCAGTCCTTTTCCCAAAGAAAAGTTGCGCGAACTGGTCGACGAACAGGTCAGGACGAGATCGCCAAGACCGCATAGACCGGAAAGCGTCTCCGCTCTTGCACCGCGCGCCACACCATAGCGCAACATTTCGGCATATCCACGGCTGATAATCGAAGCACGGGCATTTTGACCTAAGCCTGCTCCCTCGACCACACCGCAACCGATGGCGAGAACATTTTTGACAGCGCCACCGATTTCAGCACCAGCAATGTCATCTGAATAATAGGGCCGGAAAGACGGTTTTGAGATTAACGGGTTAAGCCTGTCCCACAGCTGTTCGCTATCGCAGGCCAGCGTCAATGCGGTTGGCAGTCCTTGGGCGACTTCATGCGCAAATGTTGGACCAGAGAGGACCGCCAGCGGGTTGTCGGGGCGAACCATCTGCACCACTTCGCTCATCAATTGTTGCGTGTCTGCTTCAATGCCTTTGCTACAGAGGATCAGTGCGGCATTGCTGTCGGGCAAGGCCATTAGGCAGCTGCGCAAATGCTGTGCCGGCGTCACTAAAAGCAACGCTTCGCACGCCGCCAACTCATCGAGGTTCTGGGTTGCGCGAATATTTTGCCGAAGCGGATGTCCGGGCAGAAAGGCCTTGTTCTCATGGTCGCCGTTAACTTGTGCGATGACATCGGTCTCACGTGCCCAGAGCAGCAATTCATCCTGCCCTTCGGATAGAACCTGTGCCAGTGCTGTACCCCAAGCACCGGCGCCGATGACGCCAATTTTGGCTTTGGTTTCATTCATGCTTTCACTCCGGCACCGCGAGCTTTTTCGGCGGTCGGATCCAGTGGCCAGCGGGGGCGAGCGACAAAATCGAGGCCGTCAGTGAGGCCAGCGGCAAAGCGTTCGGCTCCCGCCCATGCGATCATTGCGGCATTGTCCGTGCATAGCCACAAAGGCGGCGCGGTAAATTTCATGCCATGATCATCAGCCAGTTGTTCCAGCATGGCGCGGATGGGGCCGTTTGCGGCGACTCCACCGGCTACCACAAGATGAGGGACCGTACCGTGGTCGCGCAATGCCTTTTCCAGCCGGTCTTTCAGACAATCCACGGTTGCCTGCTGAAACGATGCAGCAATATCTTCTGGCTTATGTTCGCCGCTTTGATGGGCGCGGACGACAGCGCTTTTGAGGCCAGCGAAGGAAAAATGCGGTTCCTTCGATCCTTTGAGTGGGCGGGGCAGGGGAACTGCAGAGGCTTGGCCGGTTCTGGCGAGCGCTTCCACATTGGGACCACCGGGATAGCCGAGACCCAATATTTTGGCGGTCTTATCAAAAGCTTCGCCTGCCGCGTCATCAATGGTTGTGGCGAGCCGTCGATATTGGCCAACACCTTCAACCCGCAATATCTGGCAATGGCCGCCAGAAGCCAGCAACAGCAAATAGGGGAATTCCAAATCCGGATTGGCGAGACGTGGAGATAGTGCGTGGCCTTCGAGATGGTTGACCGCAACCAGTGGTTTATCCGCAGCCATGGCGAGCGCCTTACCCGTAACCAATCCGACCATCACACCGCCGATCAGTCCGGGTCCGGCGGTAGCGGCGACCGCATCGACCTGATCTAGCGTCATTTCAGCTTCGGCAAGCGTGGCTTCGACTAGCGGCGTGATTATCTCGGCATGGGCGCGGGCAGCGATTTCAGGAACGACGCCACCAAATGGCGCATGGGCAGCTTCTTGACCCGCTAATTTATGGGCCAATATCTCGCGGTCCGACGTGACTAGCGCCGCTGCTGTTTCATCACAGCTTGATTCAATGCCCAAAATTATACTCATATCTCTTTTACTTAAGCCATGGTGGGATTAGGACAAGAGCCATGACAGCTAATGGTGACAACAAACTGGAAATATTGGCCGGCATCGACCGGCCTTTGCGGATTGGTACGCGCCAATCACCGCTCGCGATGGTGCAAGCGGAAATGGCCGCCACTGCGATTTTATCTGCCCATGGCTGGCGACCCGATCAGGTGGAACTGGTGCCAATGGTTGCAAGTGGAGACAAGATACAGGACCGGGCGCTGGCTGAGGTCGGCGGCAAGGCTTTGTGGACCAAGGAACTCGATCGCGCATTGCACGAGGGAGACATTGATTGCGCCGTTCATAGCATGAAGGATGTTGAGACTCTCAGACCTGACGCCTTCATTATTGCTGCGATTATGGAGCGAGCGGACATTCACGATCGGCTGGTGGGTGCTGATAGCATAGCGCTGTTGCCGCGAGCCGCCGTAGTGGGCACGGCCTCTCCCCGCCGTAAGGCCCAATTGTTGCGGCAACGACCGGATCTCGACATCCGGCTTATTCGCGGCAATGTCCAGACACGGCTGAATAAAATCGAACAAGGGGAATATGACGCGTCGCTGTTGGCAGCCGCTGGGCTAGACCGTTTGGATATGAACGACGTTGGTAACGAGATTTCCGAGAATATCATGCTGCCAGCGCCGGCTCAGGGCGCAGTTGGTATTGAAACGCTCTTTGCTTCTAAGCATGTGCGCCGATTGTTGAAGAAAGTTTCATCCACACGAACCGCTCAAGCGGTTACGGCCGAGCGTTTGTTTCTCAAGGAACTAACGGCCGATTGCCATAGCCCGGTCGCAGCATTGGCCACCGTGGATAAGCTCAAGATCAACTTGCGCGGAGAAATCCTTCTACCGGACGGAAGCGAGAGCATTAGCGGCACATCCGATTTCGATACCGGCGACGTCAGAGCTCCAGCCCGTTTGGCTCAAAAACTAATTGGCCAAGCCAGTGCAGAACTGAAGGCTATATTCGGTCGATGACGATGTCGGTTGTAATTTTGAGGCCGCGGGACAGCGCCGATGAGACCGCTAAACGTGCCTATGAGTTAGATATTTCGACTGTTGTCGATCCGCTGTTTGTTATCGAACCGATAGCTTGGGCCACGCCGCCGCCTTCAGAATATGATGCAGTGATGTTGACGAGCAGCAACGCTGTGAAACATGCGGGGCCGAAACTGCAAAAATACAGTCAACTGCCGGTACTTGCGGTAGGAGAAACCACTGCTGTGGCGGCGCGGGAGGCGGGGTTTAACGTTGCGGTGATCGGCGACAGCGGCGCTAAAGAGCTTTTGCAATCGCTGCCCTCCGGTCAATTTCCCCGTATCTTGAGACTTACCGGTAAAGATCACGTCAAATTGGTCTCCTCCGATCGACAGATCACGCTCAGCCGCGTCTATGAAGCGCGGGCCTTGCCTTTGGGCGAAATGGCGCAAGCTGCTCTTCGGCAGGGCAATGTAGTTCTGCTCTATTCGATCCGGGCCGCAAGCATATTGGCTGACGAGATGGACCGGCTGAATATCGACCGGTCAATCAATCCTGTTGCAGCCCTATCCGCTAATATTGCGCAAGCGGCAGGAAACGGTTGGAAAAATGTCGACGCTGCAGTGCAGCCGACCGACGATGCTTTACTGTCTTTGGCTGGACGACTATGTCATGAACCGGGGTCGTCGTAGAGACGACGGGACGGGCCGAAGCCCGCAGGCAGTATCTGAGGAGCTTTCATGAGCCGGGACTATGAAAAAATCACGTCGAATGGCGGGAAAAGCAATTTGACCCGCAATGTTTTGGTGTTGATGGTTGTCGCCTTTGTGGGTGGGGCCATTCTCGCTGGCTGGTTATTTTCACGTTATAATCCCTTTGATTCCGAGCCTGAAGCTGCTGTTGTCGCGGCTGGATCTACAACCGAGCAAGTCACAGTCGATCCTGCAACTGCTCTGGCACAACGGATCGAAGCGGATGGGACGGTATTGCCGCCAGCACCGGTCAAACCGGTGCCAACCGAAATTCCAGCACTTACACCGGACAAAGAACGAGCATTGGCTGTACGGGTGGCTGATCTTGAGGATCGGCTGTCACGAATCAATGTTCAGGCACAGGCCGCATCTGGAAATGCTGCAAGGGCAGAGGGCTTGCTCATCGCTTTCGCCGCGCGGCGCGCTCTCGATCGCGGGTCGCCCCTTGGTTATATTGAATCACAACTACGCCTGCGTTTCGCCGACGCACAGCCTAAAGCTGTGACAACAATTATCAACGCATCGCGCGCGCCTGTGACGCAGGAAGAATTAGCAACGGGACTGGATGATATCGGCCCCGCATTGACGAGCGGGTCATCCGGAAAGGGTTTCTGGACTGATCTGAAAAAGGAAATGTCCGAATTATTTGTGGTTCGCCGCGATGGAACGCCTTCTCCCATACCGCAACAACGATTGATCCGCGCCAAGCGCTTTGTCGAAAATGGCAATGTCGATGCCGCGATTGCAGAGATTGATAAAATGCCCGGCAGCACCGATAGCGACGAGCTGTCTGGTCAATGGATGGAAAAAGCACGTCGCTATAATGAAGCGCGGCGCGCATTGGATGTGATTGAAACAGCCGCGATATTAGAGCCGCAACAATTGCGTACAGCCGAAGGAGAGCGGGTCGATCAACCATCGCCGCTTGGTCCGGTGACGCCAATCCCGGCGCCCTGAATATTTATTCTGAAGAGAGGAACAAATCCACTAACTGTGGAGGCACGCGGACTGGCCTACCGCTTTTCTGATCGATAATCGCCCAATTGGTTTTGGCTGATACCTTCAACTTGCCATCGGCTCCTGCAAAACTGACATTGCGCCAGAAACGTGCACCCTTCGGTGGCTCGGAAATCCATGTGCGGCCGGTGACGGTCTCGCCGGCACTGACATTGCCGCGATAGTCAATTTCATGCCGGCTCACGACCCAGATATAGCGCTCGATATATTCCGGTGGAGCTATCGCCTGCCAATGGGCTGTCGCCATCTCCTGAATCCAGCGGACCCAGACCGCATTATTAACGTGGCCGAGTTCGTCAATGTCTTCCGGCTGCGCAACAATCTCTAGGAAATGCTCACTCATTTCTGCGAATCTGTCACGCCCATTTGCCATAAGATAAACGCAAATTCCTCGGCCGTTTCTTCGATCCGATTCCAGCGACCAGACTTGCCGCCATGGCCCGCGCCCATATTGGTTTTGAGCAACAGGATATTATCATCCGTCTTGGTTGCGCGCAGTTTAGCCGCCCATTTTGCTGGCTCCCAATAGGTCACACGCGGGTCGTTGAGACCGCCCGTAATTAGCATCGGCGGATAATTTTGCGCGCTCACCTGATCATAAGGAGAATAGCTGCGGATATATTCAAACGCTGCTTTATCCGTAATCGGATTGCCCCATTCCGGCCACTCGCCGGGGGTGAGGGGCAGGCTTTCGTCCTGCATCGTATTGAGCACATCGACAAAGGGAACATGGGCGACAATTGCGCCCCATAGACCAGGATCGCTGTTGACGATCGCGCCCATTAGCTCGCCACCTGCCGAGCCGCCGGAAGCGCTGAGCCGGCCCTTGGCGGTATAGCCTTTGTCGGCGAGGCCTTTAGCGACGTCGACAAAATCGTTGAACGTGTTGGTGCGCTGCATCAGCTTGCCTTGCAGATACCAGTTGCGGCCAAGATCATCACCACCGCGGATATGGGCAATGGCATAGACAAAGCCGCGGTCAACCAGCGATAGCCGCGTCGTTGAAAAGCTCGGCGGGACGGCATAGCCATAAGCGCCATAAGCATAGAGATGCAGCGGCGTGCTGCCATCTATTTTGGTGCCATTCTTATACACAAGCGACACCGGAACCATCGCCCCGTCGCGTGCCTTTATGGTCAGACGCTCGGTGGTGTACTGGCTGGCATCATAGCCAGAAGGAATTTCCTGAACCTTCAGCGTTTCCAACGTTTGGTCGGCCAGCGTATAGTCGTAGACCGTATCCGGAGTGACCATCGATTCATAACCCAGCCGCAGCTTGCTGACTTCATATTCCGGATTGTCATCGAGTCCGGCATTGTAGCTGGCTTCGGGAAAAGCGATGCGTTCTATCTTCGATGGATCGGCATAGGAACGGATCTCGACTTGATCGAGACCATTGTCGCGGCCTTCGGTAACATAAAAGTCCTTAAATGGGGTCATGTCGGTCAGGTAAAATTCGTCTGAACCAGCGATAAGCGTTGCCCACTCGCTGGGCTTATCCAGCGATGCGGTCGCCAAACGGAAATTCACATGGTCATCATTGGTGAGGATATAAAGTTTCCCTTCATGTTCCTCGACCGAATATTCGCGGCCCTTTTTGCGCGGAGAAATCAGCAATTGTTCGGCCGTCGGATTGTCGGTTGGAACCAGACGCACTTCGCTTGTTTCATTGTCACCGGTGGCGATGACGATGTATTTTTCCGAATGGGTGAGGCCAATGCCAACGGTAAAGCCGTCCTGATTTTCCTTATACAGTTCGATATCATCTTTGGGATCGCTGCCAATCACATGCATGCGTGCATTGTCGGTGCGCCAGTTTTCATTGGCCAAACCATAGAGCAAGTTTTTGGAATCCGCCGACCAAACCAAACTTGAAAGAGTGCCAGGAATGACGTCCGGCAGCATCTCGCCAGTTTCGAGATTTTTGATCCGCGCCTCGAACCGCTCAGCGCCGGTATCATCGACGGAAAACGCCAGCAGCTTGCCGTCGGGGCTAACCGACATCGCGCCCAGCCGGAAATATTCCTTATCCTTGGCCAGCTCATTTTCGTCGATCATCAGAACATCTGCACCGCCGGAAACGGATTTCCGATAATGCTGCTTATATTGCATGCCCTCTTCAAACTTCGCCCAATAGATCCAATCGCCATCTTTCTGTGGGACCGAGCTTTCGTCTTCTTTGATCCGGGCCTTCATTTCTTTGAACAGCTCGTCCGTCAGCGCTTTTTGCCCTGCCATATTCTGCTCGAACCACTTATTCTCTTCTTTCAGATAATCGAGTACATCCTCGTCATCGACCTTGGGATAACTCTGATCTTTCAGCCAGTGATAAGGATCGCTAATCGTATAGCCGTGGCGTTCATAGCTATGAGGCCGCTGCTCAGCGACAGGTGGTTTTTCCATTTTTTTCATGGTCTCTTCTGTTTTAGATTCAGCGAAAGCCGGTGTCGCAACCAGATTGGCAGCCAGTATCAGCGGTAAAAATATCTGTTTCATAACGCCTCTCTTTGGGGAAATTGGTGGCGGAAATCGTCTGAAACACCTATGTGTTTGCCGAGCAGCTAATTCAAGGAGTTTCGCAGCCGATGTTAATGTCCACGTATGAAACAAGGCTCGCCGCCCTGCGCGAGCAAATGGTAAAAGACGGGCTGGACGGCTTTGTCGTACCGATTTGTGATGAGCATATGAGCGAATATGTTGGTGATTATGCGCAGCGCCTTTCCTGGCTCACCGGCTTTGGTGGATCGGCGGGTTCGGCAGTTGTGCTCAAGGACAAAGCGGCGATATTCATCGATGGGCGCTACACCATTCAAGTGCGCGATCAGGTGGATGGCAAACTTTATGAATATGTTGGTACCGCAGATCAAAGTGTCATTGACTGGCTCGGCGCAAACGCGCCTGAAGGCTCTTCTATTGGCTATGATGCCTGGTTGCACACGCAGGATTGGGCGAAATCAGCCGAAGCGAAATTGGCTAAGCAAAAGGCCAAACTGATAGCGGTTAAAACGAATCCCATTGATGCCGTTTGGGAAGATCAGCCAGAACCATCATTGGCGAAACTAGATGTGCAGCCGGATGAATTTGCTGGCAAAAGTGCAGCAGACAAGCGTGCAGATATTGCCGCATGGTTGAAGGACGAAGGGCTAGACGCGACGGTTATTGCGGCGCTCGATTCTGTTGCCTGGGCATTCAATATTCGCGGCAAGGATATCAGTAATACGCCGGTTCCACGCGGTTATGCGATTGTAAAAGCCGATGGCAATGCTGAGCTATTTGTCGCGCCGGAAAAACTGACCGATGATGTACGTGTGCATCTGGGCAATGCCGTTGCACTGCGGGATTACAGCGAATTTCCCGATGCTTTGGCGGAATATGACGGTCAGAAAATTGGTGTTGATCCGGAGCGATCCGTCGCCGCGATCTTTGGACAGCTCGAAGGGGCTGGCGCGCATATCGTCAAAAAGCGCGATCCGACAATTCTTGCCAAAGCGATCAAAAATGACACGGAGGTAAACGGCCATAAGGCGGCCCAGGCACGCGACGGCGCGGCGCTGAGTCAATTTCTGCACTGGTTCTCACAGGAAGCTCCCAAAGGCGGTCATGACGAATTGTCAGTTGCGGCTAAGCTGGCTGAATTTCGCGGGCAATCCGATAAGCTGATGGACCTGTCTTTCCGGACCATTTCTGGCGCTGGTCCCAACGGCGCGCTGTGCCACTATAGCGTGAACGAGGAAACCAATCGCAAGATTGAAACCGGCACGCTCTATCTGGTTGATAGCGGCGGGCAATATCGCGACGGCACCACCGATGTGACGCGGACTATGGCTGTGGGAGAGCCCACAGAGGAAATGATCAAGCGCTATACGCAAGTTTTGCAAGGTCATATCGCGCTGGCCAAGGCCGTCTTCCCGAAGGGAACCACAGGCGGACAGCTCGACATATTGGCACGGCAATATCTCTGGGCCGATGGTGTTGATTACGCCCACGGCACAGGTCATGGCGTCGGCGCATATCTGTCGGTGCATGAAGGGCCACAACGCATTGCTGCCTTCGGCGGGTTTGCCGAGCCACTGGTTGCGGGCATGATCTGCTCCAATGAGCCGGGCTATTATAAGGACGATGCTTTCGGCATTCGCATCGAAAATTTGATCCTCGTCGAGGAACGCAAGGTCGCCGGGGCGGAGCAGGACATGCTTGGTTTTGAAACACTGACCTTCGCACCGCTGGACCGACGACTGATTGATGTCTCCATCTTGTCCGAAAATCAGCGCCAGTGGGTTGATGATTATCATGCACAAGTGCTCGATATTGTCGGGCCGCAGGTCGAAGGCGACGCGCTGGGTTGGCTCAAAGAGCAAACAGCGGCACTATGACCCATTGAGCTTGTGCTCCGCACTTGATGGGGAGCTTAGGTTTATCTGTCACACATTCTCATCCTGGGCTCCGCATCATATGCGGAGCCCAGATATCTACGGACAATTTCCAGTATGACAACAGACACCAAAGACCCGCGCGAAGGGTTTCGCCTGATCACCCCCGTCCGTGTGCGCTATGCCGAGGCGGATATGCAGGGCATTGTATTTAACGCAAATTATCTCGCCTTTGCTGATATCGGCGTGACCGAATATTTCCGCATGCTGGTAGGAGCCAAAGGGAATGAAGATTCGCTCGGCAAGTTTATGGAGCTGTTTGGCGGCGACAATTGGGTGCGGCACGCAGAAGTCGATTTCCTCGCGCCTGCGAAGGCCGATGACCTGATCGACGTATGTCTGCGTATCACCCGATTCGGCCGGACCAGCTATTCTGCCATCGCTCATATTGTACGCGACAATATGCTACTGAACGTGGTGAAACTGACCTATGTCTGGTTTGACCCGGCGACGGAAGAAGTAACGCCAGTCGCGCAAAGCTTCATCGATGCGGTAACAGAGTTTGAGACTATCGCACCAGAACGGGCTGGTATTACGGCATAGCCAAGATCTAATTTGCGTCTTCGCCCTTTAAATCCTTGGCCTGCGCTTTGCGTCGCCTCAGATTAGAGCGCAATTGCTCGGTAAGCCGCTCGGCCTTAGCGGCCTCTTTACGCTGTTTTTCAGACTTGGGTTGTGGCTTGGGCATCGACATTATTTGCCAGCGTCCCATCAAAAATGCAACTCCGCTTGACAAGTCCTTAACCATTTCGCCATAGGCGCGGGGCTTGGAGCAGATGGCTCCGGCAACGAAATTCGTGCTGCTGTAGCTCAGTGGTAGAGCGCGTCATTGGTAATGACGAGGTCGGGAGTTCAATTCTCCCTAGCAGCACCATTTCTTTCCCCGATTTCAGACATCTCCAGCGACGTAAGTTGGTCACCGATTTAGTACCTAAGTTTCCGTAACTTAGCTTTTACTGTTTGTGTGAACTGTGCCCCAGAGACCATTTGTCACCGGCCATGTGTCTGCAAATATCCAAATTCTGTTGGATAATGGATTGTCGCTTATGCATTTGGAGCTTGATCAATACCCAGAAACCCATGTCTACGTCATCGCAATCAAGCAATTGCGGTAAGTAAACCGCCCTAGTTCAACAATCTAATGTCCGCTTTCGGGATATTGCTGACACAGCGCTAACGTCCGCTTTGGGCGCAAAAGCGGACGTTCAATCACGCTATCCAAACGTTTGTCCATCAACTCTTGTTCGGAGTGTCATCACTGTTTCTTGTCCGCCATTTCTGGTACGCAGCCTTCTCATCTGAGCAGCTCTCCAAGGACAGTTTCTTAATCTGGTGGACATTGCTTTTACCGGACCGTGTGTCAGCCGCCAGTGTAAAGCACATTGTGGGAGAAGCGACAGGCTTGATTGTGCCGTCTTCACCAAAACTGATTTTCTGCGTCTCACTATTATCACAAGCGGAAAGTGAAATATCTGTACCGGAAACGGCAACACAGACGTCATATTCGGGCATGACAAGGGCACTGTCTGCGATGCGGCTTGCATCAAAAACCTGGTCCGTGCCCAGGTTGTCAGTATAGCTATAGCAAGTATGGCCTTGCAACCCATTGGCCGGATCAACGCTTTCCCGCCCACCAGCGATGTCGAGACAATATTCATTGGTGGTACTGTCGAGAGGATCGATCAACGCAATTTCAACCGCATCGGCATTTACACTTGTTTCAACCTGGCTGGCGTCGGCCTCCTGCGTTGCGCTGTCCTGCGAGCAAGCTGTGACTACTAACGCCAATGTTGCAACGAACATATGATTTTTCATGTGATCAATACTCCAGTTTGAGAAACGAAGTGTGGTGAATAAGTCATAGTTGGGGGAATTTCATTCGATAGTTTTGCGCATCAGCACCAGATTTGATGACCAGATAAATTCGGCGTCGACATTTGCACCATCGAATACGGAAGTAAAGTTGGTATAGGCCTTTTTGTTATCCACACCAACGACATCGTTGGTGTAAGTGACTGCGCTGGGCCAAGCGGTATCATCAAATTCAGCCTTCATCCAATTGACCGGAATTTGCCAAAAGGCCGCTGACCTTCTGGTTCCGTCGCTACTGCCTTCGGTGGCACAGGATGAGCTGTCCCGTACATTATCCGTATCGACGAGACAGGAGCGATCGTTCAAGGGTGCTGTGTAGAAAGTCTGGGCACTCCAACTGTCATCGGTGACTACGACTGTTTGACCTGAAGCATCCTGCAAATGTGCGACCAGCCCGGCATCCCCGGGAAAATAGGAACTGTTCCGGTTCTATTCGGAACCAATTCCCGGATTTTCTTCCCAATCAACGCCCATCAATGCGATTGTCACGGGTCTTGATGCCTTGAAACGAACGACGTTGGAATTAAAAGGTGTGAAGGGCACGGGATCGACGGCCAGAAGTTTTCCATTCACATAAAGCTCAAAGTAATTGTCAGCAAAAATGTAGAAGGTAAATTCTTCATTCCCGCCTGCATCCATGAGGGGAACTGATGCAAGATCAAGAGCTTCTAAGTTGGCAAGCGTTTCGCCTCCACATTCATTATGGAGA
The DNA here is from genome assembly GCA_947501695.1 of uncultured Sphingomonadaceae bacterium. Classification (GTDB taxonomy): domain Bacteria; phylum Pseudomonadota; class Alphaproteobacteria; order Sphingomonadales; family Sphingomonadaceae; genus Parasphingorhabdus. The sequence continues at coordinate 103,231 of CANMWO010000003.1, read as the reverse complement.
TCGGTGGCTTTGGGAGCTGTATCAAAATGTGTTTTGGCGGGAACGGTCCATGCCTTACCGTCGTTACTTGTTATTGTACCGACAGCGCTGATTCGGGAACCACTTCCGCAGTCGACCAATCCCGCTTGTGTCTCTTGGGCAAGTCCGGTTGAATAGCTGGCGTCTTTTGCAGTGCCTTCCCCATCACCGATAGTGGGCTCATTATCACTGACCGAACAAGCGGAAAGCAGGACCGTGGCAAACAGCAAAGACTTGGTTAGAGATTTCATAATATCCCGTCCATTCAAATGGTATTAGCTTTCGTGCATAACGAATTGCAGAAGAAATACTAGTTGAACTGCCAAGGAGCAATCTTGCGGAGCTTTTAGTTGGCGCGCTATTGTCGACTTTCAGGATGAAGCCGCTACAATCTAGCGTCCGCCATGGGCGCAAATGCGGACACTAGAAAATAGGATGACTTTTCGAACCTAGCGATCTTCATCCCGTACTTCTTTATGGTTCTAAGGAATGGGTAGGGCGCGCATTCCTGCGAGGAATACATCGAACGGTAGGTCACCTTGACGCCATGGGGATTGCCGGCCATCTGTCTTTTTATTTACACGAACGGCGGTTCGACGCATGACTTCATCCAGAGTCTGCCGCTTCATAATCTCGCGAGCAAAAATCTTGGCGTGTCGAGTGGAACCGCATTTTCTACGCTTACGACTGCGCACCAGAAACAGCCTGGCAGTCCAGTGGTAATAAACTTGATAATATTGGCAAACTGCATGAACTTGGGCTTTTTTATCGGTATGACAGCTATTGAGAGAGACACGCTATGGTCATGCTAACGCTGTTCCTTGCAGTAATCTATCGGCGCTCACCATTAGGAGGAGACACTCAATTGGGTGTAATATCTGACCTGCCCTGCAGGCAGGTCGGAGGAAAAAGTGGTACCGCCGCATAGGCCCTTGGGGGAGGGACTGGTTACAGCCATGGCGGCGGCACCTTCACCGCAAGCTAACAAAGGGAGTAATAGCTTTTTCTGCGGTGTAACTCGTAGTCATCAGACAAGCGCTAGAAACTGAATCTGACAGACAGCAAAGCTTGAATTTCATCGGTATCTACAATGTCTATTCCGCTGGATGTTATGCTGGCCTCTTGGTAGTTGATGCCCGCATTCAGTGATAGGCCGCGTCCGAGGGCGTAAGCGGCTCCAAGCGAGGCTGATTTTTCGCTTTGACCGTCAACTTGCCCGAAATGGCCTTCCGCCGAGAGAGTCAGATTGTTAATCTGGGTTTGCGCGCCTGCCGAGAGGAACCAGCGATCAACATCAACCGTAGATGATTCCAGTCGCTCATACCCGCCACCCAAGTCAAAGGTTGTGCTGCCATAAACAATCTCGCCCACTAGACCGATACCCTTTGTATCGAATTGGGTGGTCAGATCAGAGGACGTAAAACGGCCATCGGCGATCCTCGCCGTCAAACGGATATCATTTTTATCGATCGGTCGCTGAAACGTTGCGCCCAGTTCAAAATCGCCGTTTTCGTCAACTGCAGCTGACAATATGCTCGGGCCAAAGCGTCCGACATAAGCGCCACCCCATTCATCCAAGCCACCGTAGAAGTTATCAAAGGCCAATGAAGCATTGCCGACACCCCGCTTCCGGCGCGTTTGCTCGCGAACCTGGCCAGAGGTATTGCCGCCGATAAAGGTTCCGAAACTGGTACCCACAAATCCCGCGACATTGTCGCTATAGTCGTCCACGCCGTCAAACACGCTGTTCGCATCAGTTGCATATTGCCCGAAATAGGCGACCCCTAGTGTCCAGCGGTTATCAAGCTGGGTCTCTGCGCTAATCTGGAAATTTCCAACAAATCCAATATCGGTATCATCGGTCCCGTCTGCGCTTTCAATATCAATAGCTAGCGGGATATCGACAAGACCAGTTAGCTCGACCGTAACACCGCCAATGTCGGTCGCAAGCGGTTCCTCCAGCGATGATAGGGCATCATAGTTCAGATTGACGTCCTGTGCCTGTGCGGCGGTTGGAACAAGCACAGCAAGGGCTACCGCCGGTCCGAAGATCGGCGCTGGTTTGAGTATTCGCATTTGGTTTATGCCTTTCGGATGAACATGTTTTGATGTGCGTGGCGGGCGATTTGACGACCAGCTTTCATGGCGGCGTCATGGTCGGCCTTCCAATGGACACCGCCATAGAGACGGCTCCAGCCATTTTCTTCCGCGGCTTGCTCCAGATTGGTCCAGTGCCGGACTTTGCCCTTCAACGATGGCCAAAGTACCTGATCTGGCGATTCATGACTAAAATTGACTCGATCAGTACCGATCAACAATTTGGTCATTTCAATGCCTGCCGCCCCAAAAGTGGAGTGGCCCGATGTGTAGCCAGGGAAATTTGGCGTTGGGATGTAGCTTTCCCAACTGGCTTGCTCAACCATTCGGGGATCGGTGCTGCCAAATTTGCTGCACCGAAACTTAATTGCTGTTTCCGGACGGATCACATCGTGGTGGAATTTATTATCCCACGCATTGATCGAAGCATCGCATTGGGTTGCGCCCAGTAGCGCGAAGTTTCGCGCCATGTCGAGGAAATCAAAACCGCGATCCTGCATGACTTGCATGGCAATATAGAGGAAATGCCCTGGAGGAGTGATCCCCCATGGGCCATCTTCCCAGAACAGCGCAATTTCCGACTGGTCGGCGGTGCGGATAGAGCTGTCTTTCCCACCCAGACGCCGGATCAAATCAAAATCTTCGGCAAATTCGAGACTGGAGGGATCAAGAAAAGGATCAGACCGGAATTGTGAACCGCTGGTCATTGTCCAAGGCTTGATCTTGCCATGACCAGGGAACAGGCCGCGATCATAGCTGCCAACAGCAGGGCCAGGGCCCGCACTATAAGCAGCGCCGGTTGGGGTCCATTTCATGACATCTTGGCGACGGTCATACCGTCCCAGATAATAATTGGCTTTATGTGGTTCTGAGCCGTCATGTGTACGCATCTTGTTTATATGCAAACCTACGTGACGCCCCCACTTAACGCCAAGATCCTTGGCTTCGCCATCTGGAAAACGCTTCTTGAAGCTACCACGTTCAAACAGAAACGGCTGTTGAAAGCACTCCGAGGCAACCGTGGCAAATGCGACGCCATAGGCGACCTCAGGATCAGCACCCTTGGGGGCAGGACCCAATCCATAGGGGTTAGTATAACGTCCGATAATTGCATTGGCGGCAACAAAGCCCGCAACCATCGGACCCGCAAAATTATAGGCAGCACGCGGTGGAGGCACACGTTGATCGCGGACTTGCTGCATCGCGATATCAACCCAGTGAAAAACCGTATTCTGGTTTTTGGGATCGATGATCGCCGTCGCGTAACTGGAACGACTACCGAATGAAGCGGTCGTACATCCGGGCAATGCTGAGAGGGCGGTTGCTGTGATTGTCGTGCCGAGCAACTGGCGCCTGTTTAATTGCATTGTAACTTCCTTTTTTTGCGTCACGGGCTGATTTCGTGCCCTTTCAAATACACGTCGCCACGGCAGGCAAAGACCCGCACAAGAAATTTGAAAAAAGTGGAAAGTTTCGAAAAACCTCCTAATTCGGAGGATTTCTACAAGCTTATTTTTGCTGACAGGCGAACATTAAATGGTCGCAATGGGACCTGCTGATCTTCTTGTCTGATTCTGAAAGGGTTTCCGAAGGAGAAACGGTTGCCACGGGTATTGGTTATATTATTTGCTTCAATTCCCATTTCCCACGACGACTTACGCCAAGTCAGGGAAATATCGGCGCTTGCAAAATTGCCTTGTCTGACTTGCTGCATCGCATCAATGTCGAGAAGGGATTCTCCAGTATATTCAAGGCTTGCTGATGCGAGTAATTCAGACCTATCTCCTGTATCCAGACGGTAACTTAGCGCTAGCCGCGCGCCATAAGGAGCAATGTTCGGCAACATTGCACTTAGTAAACTGTCTCTCGGCGTCGTTCGCATCACGCGCGAGTGATTCAAAAAGAAAGCGCTCGAAAGATTGAGGCTGGTTGTCAGGAGCGTATCGGTTTGCATGCTCAATCCGTAAATATTCGCATCTCCAATATTTCGAGTGATCGGAAAACCAATAATATCAATCAGATCACCTTGAACGTCGCGCCATTTCATGTAGCTGGCGGCCAAGCTGAAATCGATTGGTACGTCGAAATTCAATCTACCTTTCAATCCCGTTTCGAATGCGTAAACCTTGTCTGGATCGAACCGTGCAACTTGTGGGGTTCCATTGGACGTTCGTTCAATCGTGATTCCACCTGTTCGATATCCTTGCTGGTAACGGGCATAGGCTGTTAGCTCATCCGAAATATACCAGGAAATTGCGGCTACCGGCAGAAACCGTAGCGCGTCAGTTTCCAAAGAGACATTGTTGGTTGCGCCAAAGCTTCGCTCCGTTTTGCCTCGCGAATGGACTAGTCGGCCTCCAACCATTGTCGAGAGACTGTCATTGAACGCATATTTGGCTTCTCCGAAAAGCGCATATTCAGATATTGTATAAACAATATTAGCAAAGGGTGGAGGATCAGCTCCATTTGCATTGGTAATGAGTTGTTCGTAATCATCCTGGTGCTGCAGAGCGCTTATACCGAAGAGCCACGACAAGCGATCACCGCGGTTATCCGAAAGGCGGGTTTCGTGGGTGAACATTTCAATTTCGCGTGCTTCATCAAAGGCTTGTTGCTGCGGCGCATTTTGCGTTGTGCCCGAATCATATCGGGTATCAAGGTCGTGACCGACGATCCCGGTGGTTGAAACAAGCTGAATATCTCCGACAGATCCGGCAAGTGTAGCATTTAATCCCCATATCTCTGCGCTAAAAGGCTGAGCTATCGCGTTGCGTTGGGTTAGCCCGGGGAGGCGCGCGTCAATATAATCCCCGTCACTTGCTTCGGTTTTCTGCCCGAATCCGTGAAGATTCAAAGACCAGTCAGGCGACAGTTCAGAACGAAGCGCCAGACGCCCTCCAGTGATCTCGCTCTTATTGACGTTTTCAAGCGGCTGCAGGCTATCATCAATATACCCTCCCGATTGTCCACGATAAATGACGCCCCTGAGCGCTTCTGTTTCGGTGATTGGTATATTTGCCATTGCAGCCACATCATAACCTGCTTCGCCACCGCTGGTTGCGACACCAGAAGCCCAGATAGTGGCAGCGCTCTTGTCCAATCGAGGAACGGTGGGAACCATCCTAAGAACCCCGCCAATAGGACCGGCACCATAGAGCGTTCCTTGGGGCCCCTCGAGTATTTCCACTCGCTCCATGTCGTATAGACGCAAGTCAGGGTTTGAGGCACTAAAGGTCAAGCGCTGCTCACCCAGATAGAGCCCGATTGTGGATTGGGTTGGTCCATTGAAACTGCTGTCAGCGATACCCCGTAGGAATATCTTATTCCGTCCAGACCCTAAAGCAGTACCGCTCGTGACGGGAAGTTTGGACAATAGTTTGTCTAGTCCCCCAGCTGCTTCCCCAGTGCTAATATCCACGAGCGGAATAGTGTGAGCAGCTCCAGGATAGTCTCGGAGCGTGTAATCCAGTTTTGTGGCTGTAACCAAAATGGTCACTGGTTCAGCAGGTGGTGAGCGCGGTACAGGAACGGGTCTTGGCTTTTCGAGCGCAGGCGAAGCCTTTGGCTGACGCTTTACCTCACTGAGTTCAATGCGAAACGTCCGGCTATTAATTTGGCGCGCTCGATAAGCTGTACCGATCAATAAAAGGCGCAGCGCGCTCTTTGCTGTCATTTCTCCTCTTACAGCCTTTGTACGGACCGAGGACAAATCGCTGCTGGTCCCGATAACCGTGATATTTGCCTGTTTACTTATGATACGCAGAGCATTGCTGAGCCGGCCAGCGGGAATATCTACCAAGGCCCTTGTTTGTGCTTGGACGGATATGGCAAGCGCAGAATTTAAAGCCAGCAACACGGTCACAGACACGCATATTTTCTGAATTGTAGAAAAGTTGATCGACTTCATCATATGAAGCGGATGTTTAGATTGTTAGGGTTCGCCAAGCAATATTCAACTGATCATCAATCGACTATGCGCCATCCGGTTTCTGCTTTTTGGGCCTTGCCTCCCAAAACCGCCGCGACATCATTTATGACCATGGCTTCATCATTGGCCAGACTAATCACTCCCGTAATTTTCTGGTTGGACAATCCATTTGAAACCGAAATTTTTGTTCCAAAGTTACGTTCAATATCGCGGATGACTGCCTTAACCGGCCTATCTTCAAATACCAATTGCTGGTCTTGCCAGGCCAGTACAGCATCTTCTGAGACTGTGCTCCGCGTCAATGAAAGATCTTTTAATTGCATATCGATCTGCTCACCAGCTGATACCAGAATTTTCTCTTGCTCCGGATCGATCATCACAGCGCCCTCTGTCACGGCAACGCGAAGCATGGTTTTGTCACGGACGACATTAAATACCGTGCCATAATCCACGATGGTCAAATCATCGATTTCCACCCGCAACGCACCCGGTTTGGGGCTCTCAACTCTGTAAGTCGCTTCGCCGCGTAGCATCTGGACAGTGGCGTTTTCTCTATCCAAAGCCAGTTCCGTATTGCCATTCATGACCATGGAAACCGAAGAATTTATCGCAACTTCGCGTATCTCTCCATATTCGGTCTGGAATGTTGCATATTTTGGAGATTGCGTCCCGGGCCAGAAAATAACGACGGCCAAGAGCATCGCTGCCACAGCGCCGAATGCTGGCCAACGCGACATCAAGTTAAAGGGCGTGTTGTCATTATCGGGAATGCCATCATCGTCGTCAGCAGCATCATGGTGCATTTGTTCCAAAGCAGGGCCAATGACACCTAAGTCTTCATCGGCCTCAAGAGCGTCATTATAAGCGGTCATATGATCGGGCGTAACTTCCAGCCATTCAGTAAATGCCGCCCATTCCGAGTCAGGCATATCTGCATCGCGTTGACGCAATATCCAGCGGACTGCTTCCTCATGGATCCTATCCGGCAAGGCATTATTCTTGTTCATATGGGATTCAGTCGCCACGGTCAGTCCATTCCCGCATCATTATTTTTACGAAATTTGGCTATCACTCGATATGCGCGTTGCAGATGCTTCTCCACCGCGCTGATACTGATGTTCTGACTTCTCGCTATTTCCTTTTGTGTTATTTGGTTGATTCGAAAGTCTATGAATATCTCGCGCGTTTTGTCTGGAAGCTTTTCAAGCTCCGTTAGTGCTCGTTTGAGTTGATCGCGCTCAATAGTAATTTTCTCCGGCGTCAGATGATCGCTGCGTTCGGCGCTGAAGTCCGAACCAGCCTCCGACCATAATGTCTCTCGCGCCAGTTTACGGACCTCTGATCGATGCGCATCACGAGCAGTATATTCACACATTTTGTACAGATATGCCAATGGATTGTCGATCGGACCGGACTGTGTCCCGGTGGTTATTTTTATCCAAACATCCTGAAGCAAATCTTCGGCCAATGCGGTATCCCGCGTACGCGCAGCCAAGAACCGCTGCAGCAATGCGCGATTATCGTCAAAAACTTTTGACAGTCCGCTTTTATCTTGCTGCAAAGGAAGCTGCTTCGAAAATCATCTTGATAGGTTAGTATCATGCTGATTAGGAATTACAAATGGCTGTGGATGATCTGAATCTTTAAACAGCCATTCTAATGTCCGCTTTCGGGATGTCGGGACATTGAGGTGATCCAGTTTACCCAATCTCCCGATCGAATGTAATTGAAGAGCCCAACTCGTATAATGAAAGACAGGAGCGTTGAGCTAACAGCGTCATCGGAATGGGTTGGTAAACCTTGTATCGGACGCGAGGCTATCGTCAGTCAATGTTTCCATGAAGTCGACCAAAGCCGCCTTGTCAGTGTCGGTCAGATTAAGCTGTTGCGGATCATTGCCCTCACGCAATCGGTTATCAAGGGCGGGGCCGTTTTGAATGCCGCTATTATAATGTTCGACAACCTGAGCAAGCGAAGAGAACCGGCCATCGTGCATGAAGAAGTTCGACAGCGCCACACTCTTTAAGGATGGTGATTTGAACTCAACGGTCTCGCCCGCATCAAGTCCGTTGCTATCACTATTAACGGCGAGAGCAAAAGTAGGTGGTTGATGGCAGGCAGAACATCCCGCACCGCCATTGTTGCGGCTAGTCATGAACATTTGCCGTCCGCGATTTTCGGAAGCTGTAAAGCCCGTTAGATTAACATTGAGATTGCGGTTTTGAGCATTGGGAGCGAACACCTGAGCATAGGCCTGATCCCAGCGGCTGTCCGAGGAGATCATGGCCCGTTCGAACTGCGCCAGTGCTTGCTGCATAAGGGGTTCGGTAATAGTTGCATTGCCAAAGGCAAATTCAAAGAGGGCGGGATAATATTCAAGCCCCTCCATACGCGTGATCAAAGCGTTGATCCCGCCAGCGGCGTCATCCCAGCCCATTTCAACTGCATTTTTTATGGGTTCGGTCGCTTGTTCTTCGAGTGAAGCCGCCCGCTTGTCCCAGAAGGCCGAACCCGGCTGGAAATAGCGTATATTGCCAAGACGCATGGCATGGGCAGTTGTGAAAGTCCCACCGGCAAAACCGGTGCTGAAACGATCAGGATCGTCAAAGCCGGATGCTTGTTGGTGGCAGGAAGCGCAGCTTTTGGTATTATTGATACTGAGCTGTGTGTCATAAAATAATACCCGGCCGAGTGTTGCTATCCGGTTTTCCAACTGGTTGTTGGCCGGTTCATTGTCCCGATTGGCAACGGTATTGTCGTAATAGGCTGGCAGGACTGGGTCAGCATAGTTCAGCAAGTTGTTCAGATCGATGGTCGTAAACTGCGCAACAGTTTCCGCCAGCGTCGTCTCAGGAGGTGTCGGGGTGGGTGCAGGAGTTGGTGCAGGTGTCGCGACAACCGGGAGAGTTACGGTTGATGATTCATCTCCGTTCCCATCCCCGCCTCCGCAAGCCTGCAGCATAAGCAGAGATGCTGCGAGCGCGAAGGTTGACAGTTTAGAACGCCGAATAGTGCTTTTAGGCATAGATATACTCCCCATGGTTGTCTCAGAATTGTCTGAAAGCCCTTTTTTGAAAACATATCGCCGCGGGAGGGAGTAACCCGCACTTCAGGTAAATGGAAAGGTACAAAAAATCATTTAACCATCTGTTTTTAAAAGAATTTAAATCACCCAATTAGGTTAGAAACTGTTGCGCAAGGACACAATTCCCTTGATTTTATCCGTTGTGTTTAAAATGATGCCGCCGATATTGATGTCCGTATCTTCGCCATTGATACTCAGATTGAGGGAGAGGTCGCGGGCGATGTCATGTCCTATGCATACGGCAACCTGTTTTTGCATTTGAAGCCGACTCCGTTGGTACCGAGCAGCAACGTGATCATTTCAACACCAACTGCGCTGATGGCCGAGTAGCCAGATGTATAGTACGAAAATTCGAGTGTCAGAATATGCATTTTGAGGCGCAATTAAATGACCGCTTTCGGGAAATTGCGGACACTAGGAATACGATCTGCTAACGATCACGAATGACTGAAAAACTTAATGGGCAATCGTTAGTCCGAGCTTTGATAGCTCACTTCAACAATTCCAAAGTCATCTTGGAACATTATGATTTTGGCGTCTACGCCATTTATTTCGAAGATAGACAAATGGAAACTTCGACTAGAGACGACCTGTATGAAAGTCTCGGCGAAGCAATAGAGTTTTGCAAAGAGGATTATTCCATACCCAAAAACGATTGGGAAGAAGTTCCCGATCACACGCCGATTATGGTCAAAGGTTAATGTCCGCTTTCGGGATATTGCGGACATGCCGTTAATGGAGAAACCGCATTTTCGAAATTGTAGATTTCAGCAAAGAACGATACTGTCTTGATCGATGAAACCAGCTGGCGGACCCTAATGAAATACAAACTGGCATTTTGGATGAGAGTATTTGCGTTGTCGTTGTTTGTATTGATGGCGGCTTATGGATTAAGCATCGGGGAGCTCAGTAAAACCATTGTTTTTGGCTTGTCGGTCTCTGCAGCAGTTTCTGTGTTGGGCACATTCATTTTTAGATGTTCGAGATGTCAGAAATCTATTTTTAGTAGTGAGGTCTATGGCCTGTTGGATAATTTACTATGGGCCAACAAGCATTTCTTACCTGAGAGCTCTTGTTCCAAATGTGGAAATGACATCAGTTCTGACTGAGTTAAAGCATCTAGTGTCCGCTTTCGGGATAAAGCGGTCACATGCCTAATGTCCGCTTTGAACGCAAAAGCGGACGTTAGACCACCAACAAAAAGCCCCGCCAGATTGCTCTGGCAGGGCTATAGGGTAAAATTGTGATTGGCTTAAGCGTAGCTAACTTTCACATTAGCTTTACGTTGACGCCGCCCATTTGATCTTAGGGCCCCACCAATGGCACCAAAGCCAAAGATCATGAAGGCCCATGTGGCTGGTTCTGGAACAGCACCAAGCTGGCCGATGTTCACTGTAATTGTATCATTCGGTGCCGTGTAGGAATAGACGCCAGCGTCGAGACCCAGGCTGGCTAGGGTTGCGCCAGCAAATGATGCAGTTGATGAAATCGCAGAATTCGATGCATATCCAATAGGCACAAAAATACGCGGCGAGCCGATAAAGTCTGGATTAAAAGCAAATAAGTCACCTGAGGCTGACGAAGGAAAAGTTACCCCACCTGTTCCCCAATTTACTGGGCCCGTTATCCCAGTGTAAGCTTGCAGCCTTCCATTGGCTCCGCCTCCGAAAAAGCCTGGAGTGCCTCTCACGCCGATCGAATTAAGAATAGTGCCGTTATTCGTCAGGCCGGTTAAATCAAGGGAACCGCTTACGGTACCGATTACGTCCGATCCGACTTGTTCGATGTCGATTACAATCGCTGCATGTGCAGCGCCCGGAAGCGCTATAGCAGCCATCGATAGAGCTGCTGCAGAAGTGAGTAAAATCTTTTTCATACAAAATGGCCTTGGTTTTTATCGATAGTTTTAAATATCTTATGAACGGTGCGACCCTTTTTTCCGTTAGGATATTATTAAGCAATTTGCAAACTAGGAGAATTGCAATTTCTATTTGTACCTTAATGATACAAAACAATCCGTCAGGTTAATCCGACACGCGAGGTATGATTAGCTCTGATGGTCTGGCATCATTTGCAAATGCTCTGGCGATTTAGATTGAGATATAATGTCCGCTTTCGGGATAAAGCGGTCACATGCCTAGTGTCCGCTTTGAGCGCAAAGGCGGACATGACTATTTCCACCTGCAAAGATGATTTGAATTTCAGATATTCTTAGCTGTTGTATTACTTAGTCATCTATTCCCAAAAATCTGAATGTTTGCGACAAGCTATTGAAAATTCCATGGGCAAAGATCAGCGGCAATATGTTTTTGCGGCCAAACCATAGATAAAGCATTCCAAACGTAAATCCGGCAGCACCTGTAACCAGCGCGCCGTACATGCCTTGATAATAATAATGGCGATATCCAAAAAACACGGATGAGAAAACCACTGCGATTAAGTCGGCCTTTAGGCCTCCCCCAAAGAAATGACTGGCCCGGCTGATAACAAAGGCTCTGAACAGCAGTTCTTCAAAGAATGAGGAATGGGTCCAAACAAGAAACATAATGCCAATATAAGCTGTCAAATTGCCTTCGACATGATCAAATCGGCCGCTGGCACCGACATTATCAAAGAAATATTCCGCCACCAACTGCATGCTCTTTACGGCCACGATAAACAGGAACATGGTGAGCAATGTCAGTCCAGCTGTCTTTAACCAGCTTTCCGGCCAGCGCAGTCCCAGATCTTTCCAGCCGAGGCCTCTCCGCCGGAGTAATATAGTTCCAAAAATCATCGCGCTGAACGTCGATGCGGGGCCGGCATATAGGAAGCTATAGGGCAGCACAGATTGCTTCACGATGACAAGCACGGCCATCACAATCAACAAGTCAGCAAGTGCGCCGAAGTTTAAAGTGCGCGGGCTTTTGTCAGATGTTTCCAAGTTCATAATCATTCACTCAATAGGGTGTTGATAGATGTTGAGAGGCTTTTGCGGCTGTAGATGACGCCGATCCCGCAAACCGTAACTCCAATTGCAAGCATCGTGCTGACCAGCCAGATCGGATCGGGCTCATAGGTCATCGAAAATTGAGACTGGTAGATCAACACTCCGGCGAGCCAAGTCCCCGATATCGCTCCGATGCCGGCAATCAGGGATACGGTCAGCCAGTCATAGAGAGCCAGTTTCACGCATGCTTTCTTGGTCACACCCATGCTCATCAACAGACCGTTTTTTTGCCGATCTTCGGCCTCAAAGCCCTTCATCGATGCGGCAATCACCAGTGCGGTCATGATCAACACCATGGCTGCGTAACCAACCACCAGCTTTGTGATCATCGCGAGTGTATCGTCAAAGCGTTGGGTCAGCTCTTTCAATGGCACCAGTGATAAAGATGGATGGTTCTGCCAAAGCGAACCAAGCTTACTCCAGGCTGCATCCGGGAGTTCCATGCTTCCCATATAGAAGACCTCGGGCTTGATCGCTTCAATCGCTCGCTCGGGGATCTGAAACCAGAATGTCACCGAACCGCCTCCCGGTTTAAAGGCGTGGCTGGCAACCAATTTGAACTGTGTTGCTTTCCCATCAATCACGAAGGTTAGCTGATCGCCATAGTTGAGGCCTAAATCGGTCATCACTTCATCTTCAGCGGAGATTTGATTCCAGTTCGCTTCCTTTTCTGACCACCACTTGCCTCCAACCAATTGGTTGTTTGACGGGATGGTATTTGACCAATTAAGCCGGATGGAGCTTTTAACGGTGGCTAAGGTATCGCTGGGTGTTGAAATTGCTTCATCAATGGACAGGCCATTGATTTCGGATAATTTCGCGGCGGCATATGGCCGTAATTGCCGGATTTCACTCTTGTTCCTGCGTGCCCAATCCTCAAGCACAGGCTTATCTTGGGCCTGCAGTTCGGCGACCATCAAATTGCCGTTATTGGCGCGTGTGTAACCTTCCATGGTGGCGCCGATATCTTTCATCAACATCAGCGTAAAAAGCAGCAGCAGGCTGCACAGACCCAGCCCGAGTATCTGCGATGATTTACTCAATATCCGCTGTTTCATGATGAAGAAATTAAAGGACAATAATCCGGGGTATTTTCGTCCCCAAAGCTCACCTGCGGTTAGAACGATCCAGCTCAATATTGCCATCAGCAAAAGAGCAGCGCCTAACGCGCCCAGCGTCAAACCGGTCAGCAGAAAATTATCCGAATAATATGCAGCGAGCAGCGAAATGCTCGCAAAACCCCAAAATAATCTCAGCAAATGTGCGGACGGATATGCGACAGCGCGGATCAGGCTAACCAGTGAAGTGCGACTGAGCTGCCACAACATCGGAATTTGAAAGGCAAGCAAGAGTATAAATATCAAACCAGCAGTCTTCACGATAGTAGCTGGATGCCAGCCCGATGTGATGCCAGGAAATTGTTCGGCCAGTTGCGCGATCAGAAAATACTGCGCGATATATGCGAGGCCAATTGCGATCAAGAAAGAGAGCAGGAAGCCTAAAAGCCATTGCAGCAGGGATAGACGGAGGCACGATGCCAAAGACTGTCCGAAGCTGAGATACACGGCCAAGCGTTGCTTCTGTCGTTCCAGATAACGCCGATTGGCCATATCGATTGCGATCGCGGCAAGGAAAAAGAGGATGACCGACGCAAGGCCAAGGAAATTCTCGGTCCGCTGCCAGAATAGTGCCAACGGATGATCGCCGCTGGCTTTGGTTAGGAGGGTGAAATCATTGAGATTATCAGAGACCCAATTTTCGATGTTTTCCTGCTGTCCAGCGGTTGCCGTTAGCAAGTAACGATACAAGGTCTTGCTACTCTTAATATCTTCAATCGACAGAGATTTACCGTTGATCAACGCCCGCATGGCAACGGAGTGACCTTCCATCAATCGATCAGGTTCATGATATATAATCGCGCTGAAACGGAATGTTTCCTCGCCAATTGCTATCCGGTCACCAATATCTGCGTCAATCTTGCTGCTTGCTCTGGGGCCCAACCATATTTCTCCTGGTGGCGGTCCATGTTCGATCGTCTTCTGGATTGTTTGATTTTGAGTTGCCCCAATTTTGAGACTGCCTTGCAGCGGGTAATTTTCATCGGTGATTTTTAGCTGCACTGGAATGGTTTCCCCGCGCAGGGAAATCGCCAGCGGGGTCAACTGTACTTTGGCAATGCTTGCGGCCTTGTCAGCAAGCAACTTTTCATCGCTATTTGACAAGGGGCGTGGTCCTGAAACAGAGATATCTGCACCCAGCATATTGTTGAGATTACCATCCAGATATTGCTGCACTGAAGCGCTCGTTAGCGACAATGTCGATAGGAATAATATCAGGGTAATTTGGGTCAATATCACCAAACGACCATCGCTTGATTTACTGTCGTTTATGAAATTATCGAGGGCCAGTTTTATCCAACTCATTTGATTTTCTCGAGATGGGCTTCGGAAAGCGCGAAACAATTATCAGCGCGTTCAGCCAGAGCAGAACTGTGGGTAACTATAATCAATGCTGATCCGGTTTCCTTGGCGAAATCGAACATAAGATCGGCTACATTGTTCGAAGTAGCTTCATCCAGATTCCCGGTCGGTTCATCGGCGAAGATAAAGGCTGGATTGGATACAAACGCTCTGGCAATCGCCACCCGTTGCTGTTCTCCGCCGCTCAGTTGCGTGGGTTTATGATTGGCACGATCGTCAAGATTGATTTTCTTCAGCCACTCTCTGGCGATATCATATGCCTGCTTGTTGCCGTTCAACCGCAGCGGCAGCGCAATATTTCCGATCGCATCCAATTCCTGCATAAGGTGAAATTGTTGGAAAACAAAACCTGACCTCTGGCGCAGTTTAACGGGTGAGATTTGCTCGCCATCGCAAGTAAATATTATCTCTCCTAAACGAGGCAGCTCGAGACCCGCAGCCAAAGACAACAAACTAGACTTGCCGACGCCCGACGGGCCAACAATAGCGTGTGTGCTTCCGCCTGAAAATGAAAGCGACAGTTTGTCAAACAACGAGATACGGCCATGCGGCGTATCAAAATAGTGACCGACGTCCTTTAGTTCTATTTTATGATCCATGCAGTCCTCAAAATTTTCGTGTGAGAACATTGATAGGGTGGCCAGTGTCAAATGAATGTGAAGTCGGTTTTGACAGCTTTTTGACATTGATTTCGCTAAGCCAAAGGCTGGGCGAATAATGCGTTGGCTTGTGCTAGTTTGCGCAACCAGATTTTGGAGATGGACAAGCTGATGCGAGTTTTGGTGGTTGAAGATAATCTGGATATTCAGGCCAATATTGCCGAGTTTTTGGAGCCGGAATATATCCTGGATTTTGCTTATAATGGTGATCACGGATTAGAACTGGCGCTCGCCAATGACTATGATGTGATTGTCCTCGACCTTATGCTGCCGAGATGTGACGGCATAGACCTCTGCAAAGCCTATAAGAACGAAGCAAATCTGCAAGCGCCAATCCTGATGTTGACCGCGCGCGATACATTGGAAGACAAGGAAGTTGGATTTGCCGCAGGTGCTGATGACTATCTGACCAAACCGTTCGCGTTGCGGGAATTGAAAATTCGGATTGATGCGCTTGCCAAGCGTCCGAAAATCAAAAATGCTTCATCGCTGAAATACGGCGAACTAATGTTTGACCCCACAGATAATATCGTGAGCAATGGGTCTTCATCGAGACCTCTGAACAACAAGGAAGCCATAATTTTTAGGCTTCTGATAGAGGCTGCGCCCAATGCGATTTCCAGCGAGACCATTGCTTATAAAATTTGGGGAGAGGATCCTCCAAATTCCGGGGCGCTCAGGACACATGTATATAACTTGCGGAAAATACTGTCATCGCTGGAAACCTGCTGCAAGATCGAGACCGATCGTTCTCGCGGTTATCGCCTGAAAGAAAGTTCATCCGATGAATAGACGACCGCAAAAAGTAAATGATCTGGTGCTCCGCAATTTCATCACGTCAATCAGCATATGTTTTTTAATCACCGTGTTTATGGCGGTGATGTTTCAATTCAGTCTTGAAGATGAGATTTTTGGAAATCAGGTCAGCGTGAAGGCAGATCAACTGTCATCATCGGTACAATATGAAAAAGGAACCAAGAGAACGGTTTCAGGTTTGGAAATGGAATATTTCCATGGGACAGAGGCGATGCCCAAGTGGCTGGTCAGTCAAATTAAATCTGATTGGAAGGCCGGAGAATATGAAGTTTTTGGCGGTGAGCACGGGCATTACCACCTGGCGGTGCGAGGCGAAGGCGAAGCAAAGCAATATTTGATATTCAATGCGCGCACCTATGTTCGATCAACCGAGCAAGTATGGGGTTTTGTGATATTGATAGCTCTGCTGGGCGGTTTGATGCTGCTTGTTACCATCTTCTTTTTGCTGCGAATGACCAAGAAGTTGAGTTTGCCAATAGAGAAAATTGCATCAGCGGTGACTTCTGGCAAGATGCTGGAGCATGCTTCTTTGGACTTAAGCGGCGCTCCTGTTGAAATAAAAGTCTTGGCTGATGCAATTGCCGACAAAGACAAACACATTCAAAATCTGATGGAACGCGAAAGGCAGTTTAATCGGGATGTGAGCCATGAATTGCGCACGCCGCTATCAGTTGCGGTTGGCGCTGCCGAAATCATGGAGAAAGAGGGTCAAAAGGGCGCTCCCTTCAAAAGACTAGCATCCTCTTTAGGCGACATGCGGCTTCTGACGGAAGGAATCCTATGGCTGGGGCGGCAACCTGATGACAACGCAAGATGCAATGTCTGGAAAACATGCTTGCACGCAATCGAACTGAACAAGCATCTGCTTGATGAGGGCAACGTAGAAATAGACATCACCGGTAGTGAGAATATTGACATGCCGGTCCCGGAAGCTGTTGCACAAGTCATTGTCGGGAATCTTGTGCGCAATGCTTTTGGTTATACAGACAAAGGGATGGTCTCGCTTTCTATATCCGATGGACAGTTGAGCATTGAAGACACCGGAATTGGGATTGGACAATCCGCCAGCAGAAATGGTTTTGGCATTGGATTATCACTGGTTGAAAGACTGTGTTCGCATTTTGGAATTCAGGTCTCCGTTGATGCCCGTTCGGAAGGCGGGACATCAGCAGTTGTTTCCTGGTAAATTGGCTGTTTGTGAAAAGTCTCTTTTAGTGCTGTATTTTGTCGCAGAGGTGCATTTGACGCTGTTTTGACTCTTGGGCCTTTAAAAAGTCTCCAACCTAATGGAGATTTCGATGAACAAACTCATAGCAATAGTAACGACCTTCTTTGCTGCCTCGGCAATGATCTTGGGCAACGCAAGCGCGTCTGCACAAACCAATGTCCAACAGCTTGCATTGGAAGCGCCTGATGGGAACCGGATTACCGGGTTTATCTATCAGAATATAAAGACAGAAAAAGATGCGCCCTTGGCTATATTGATGCACGGTATGACTGGCTCCAGCCTCGGCTGGTTAGCGCACGATCATGGTTCCTATACTGATTTGATCACCAAAGATTTGATTGGAAGAGGGTACCGGGTTGTAGCATTGGACGCTCGATCACATGGCGCACGAAAAGATGATATGAAACCGCTTGAGCGGTTGAAAAACCTAAGGTCCGGCAAGCCTGAGCCTTATTTGGCAATGATCGAAGGCACTTTGAATGACTATGATGTGTTGCTTGCGAAAGTGAACAGCAAATTTGGACCACCCAAACACATATTGGCGGCAGGATATAGTATGGGCGCGCAAATGGCGGTGCTTTTTGCGGCGAAACACAAGGAGGTGACGCATATCGTCACCATGGTGCCACCGGCAGCGCAAAGTGCAAAGGTTGTCGCGCCCATCAACCACGCCAGCAAGGTGCACGCCCGATGGCTTTTGATAACCGCGAGCAAGGATCAATTTTCAAGCAAGGCCGATAATGATGCATTGGTCAAAGCTGGTGGCGAAAAACTGACGCGGGTTGAGTTTGATAGCAAACACAGGTTACCGCGCGGATATGTCGATGCTGTGATCGATTGGATTGCGAGCATTGGGCCGAGGAATTAGGCTTAAATCCAGTAGAATAAGATATTTGTAATTAAGGGTTTAAGCTTGGCCGTGTCGCATCCCTAACGTCCGCTTTGGGCTCAAAAGCAGATATCCATATCCGCATCTTTTACAAATTTGCTATAATCGTCCCATTCCAGGACAGCGAAGCAGGGCGCCCGATAAAGGTAAATATTAAGTTAACATACTGCAAAAGTTGGTGTAGAAAGCGTTGTTTGGTGAATCGTTTATAGCTGCTTAGCAATTTGAGGTGGAACGATGAACCATTGGTGAGGGGTCGCCAAATAACGAGGGGGCGCTGCAATCTGTAGCGCTGATAAGGATTAAAAATGCTAAAATATACTATTGGAACTCTTTGTCTGGCAGGTCTGACGGTGGCTACGCCCGCCCATGCCGTGATTTTTGACGAAACATTCATCATTCCGGACTCCGAGGTTATTCTCGATTTTAACAGTTCCGGGCTCGACTGGGTATATGCTGGACCGATTGCACCGAACGAATTTGGTCCCGGCAATATTCAACCGGCATCCTATCGTGCAGCAGAAGGATGGCGCGTTGCCTCAGTTTCAGAATGGGCAGCACGGCCCGACTGGGAAGACTTTACAAGACCGGGTTTTGCAACACCTGCTGCTGTCGCTGGCTTCAGCGACCATGCCGTCTATCGTTTCGCTTCAGAATATTGGAGCGATTTCACGCACGTCGATTTAAACGATTTCGCGGCGGGTAGAGTGACAGATGGTGTTAATGGCCAGGGTTCCGGTGTTCCGGAAACGATTTATGTTCGTTTTAGCAATTTTAACAGCGCAGTTCCTGAGCCAGCAACATGGGCATTCATGATCTTTGGTTTTGGTGCGGTTGGTGGAGCAATGCGCCGTCAGCGCAAAGCGAATGTGAAAGTCAGCTACGCTTAAACACGACAACAAGTTTACCCAAAAGCCCTGTCAGAGCGATCTGGCAGGGCTTTTTTGTAGGCCAATGTCCGCTTTGGTCGCAAAAGCGACGCTAGGGAACATCAATTGCAATGCTGTTTAGAGGAATATTTCAATAACCATCGGTTGGCACACCAATGGTGATGACGCCGTCACCTCTACGCACTGGTGGCCCCTTGATCCCGTAGAGCGCGTAACCGTCTATAGGAGAGAATAGTTGTTCCACTTCTTTCCCTGCATAGTCTCGGATGGTCCCGATCAATTCACCTTTCCATACAAATCGGCCGCCGGTTTTTGCCGGAAAGAATAGTCCGGAATGCGATGATGACACACCTTTAGTGCCTTCGAAAAGCCGTTGCACGGGCGGTACATCATGGGGTGAGCGAGGCATTATTCCCAAGATACCAAGTCCGTTCTCAACACCCTTTACAATGGCATCGACATGCTTTTCCTCGCGGCTGCCATTTTGGCCTATCTCGACCAGGATAGTTGGTATGCCGGTCGCCACGCCCTGCCGGTTCAGCGAACGGCGACGGTCTACCTGTTCCTGTGTGTTCATGCTGTAGCGGACGATATTGGGAAAGCCGAAACCTTTTGCCATTTTCAATGCCAGGTTGAAATCCGTTGATAGTGGTCCACCATAAACACCTACAAAGGCTTCCAGAAACTCGGCACCATCACCGCTGTGAATATCCATCAGGAAGTCTGCCCGGGCGATAATTTCGCGGGAGAGAATGTCAGCAATCCGTTCAGTTTGCGTGCCCTTTTCGCTGCCCGGAAAAGACCGGTTGAGATTCTTGTCATCGACGGGATTTACGAATGGCGAACGTCCTTCGAAGGCCGGGATATTGGCAACCCGCACGATGATCAGCGTACCGGACATTTGCGTTGGGTCTATTCGGCCGGCCAAGCGGTCGGCTGCGATTATCGGCGCAAATTCATAACCGTGTACACCTGATATTGTGGCCAACACGGGTCCGGGTTTAGCGCCATGGAAAACAGTGATCGGAATGAATGTTTCAGGTTCTTCATCACTAGCCGGGACAATCAGTTGAAGATCGCTGCGAATGCCCGCCTCAATGCTATTGTTACCAACGACAAAAGCTTCCGGTTTGGAAGCAAATGCCGCGGCAGCTTGGAATGTAATAATGCCAAACATGAGCAAGTAAAAAAGACGCGCTATCACAAAATCAATCTCCGGTAGCGGAAGGAACGTAGGCCGGAAGTCGTTGCAGCACATTCGGATCAAATGGTTCCTCTTTGATCAGCATCGGATAGTGAAATGCTCGAAGTTCTGCATGAAAATCGCGCACTGCGTCTTCGTAAGCGATCATCGCGGCAGCGTCGGTTCCGGCGAGCTTTTCAAAAGCTCGTTCGACAAAGGAGGTCGGCGAAAGCAATGCAAGGAGCCCTGCCTGCCGATCGCGAGACAATCTGGCTTGGCGATATTGCCCAACAAGCGGCGCTACTGTCTGGTCACCAACTTGTTGAAACGCGTAATACCATTTCCATGCCCATGGCCCTTCAATGGTCGCATATTCACGCCACTCGGGATATTCTTCAACAAATGGCGTCATCGTCGCCTCCTTGGGCAGATCCCACGCATCGTTTACTGTCTCGCGCTGGAGCAGCAGGATTTCCCCTCCATCAGGAACAGGATTATTCGCTTCGATAGCTGCTTTGGAGAGAGCAGGAACGACAATTGCCAGAGCCAGCCACAGTCCGATAAGTGAGGTCAGCAGGATCGAAGGCGACGCATTGATCCGGCTAACCAATTCGACGATTAACCACCAGATGAGCAATGCTCCGACAAGAACAAAGCTCGCTTGTCCAATAGCGGATAGAGCCGTGCCCTCCATCAGCGCCCCGATCCAAAGCGGCAGTAATAACAGGAGCGTAAGCATGATCATCCGGACAAATGCTCTTGGAAACCATAGCTGCCAAGACGCACCAGCCGTCGCGACTAATAGGTCATGACGTCTCGCTGTGCGTTCGGAAGCGCGCAGGTCGTAGAGCAAAAGGATTAGGAGCAATGGAGCTACTGATGCAGCAAGAAAGGCAAAATCAAAGCGCCCCACCAATCCGAAATCGGCATTCTTGGTATCCGCCTCATGGATCTGTCCTTCCAGCGCGAGCATACGCACACGGTGCTTCCATGGACTGCTGTCGCGTTGTCCCATCGCGGCAAAGGCGAATTCAGAGGGGGGAGCATATGTAAGGTGGAACGCATAATAGGCCGCGCTCCCCCATTCTTCTTGCCCCTCGAGCGCATTGGCGCGATCGGCAGCGTCTTCCTCGACCAGGGTGGCAATCGTGTCACGCTGATCGCGCACTTCTGCCACGCCAAAGGAGACCGCGACCACAGATAGGATCAAGGCGAGCGCCAGCCAGAACAACGCGCCACGATCCCGGGCCAGGAAACGAATTTCACGAGTTAGATTACCGAGCATCATAAACGCACCCGGCGAGCGGCCATAAATATGACCCCGATTGCTATCAGCAACCAACCGACCAATACGCCCAAGGATAGCGAAGCGCGGCTTACTCTCGCATTGGCGGGGTCAGGTCCAAAGCGAAACTCGTCGAGCACTTGCCAAGCTTCGGAGTTAACTTGAGCCCGCTGAGAAGATGCGGCATCGTTATTGCGGTTGATATCGGTCTCATAGTCAAGTTCATTTGCATGAATTTCGTTGAGAGACTGGACAAAGTTGAAGCGCAGTGTCTCGCTCTCACGCAGGAAACGGTGATGCGTCGCCAGGTCGGTTCCAGCCAACGTACGCGAGGCAGAACTGATCGCTATAGTCGGGGAAGCAAGCCCAAACAGGTCAAATATACGCGACTGGCTCGCCTCTAGATTCATGCGATTTTCGGCATAGCCGTTGAGCAATTTGGTTAGTTCCGCTTCGGAATAGGAAGCGACAACGCCGCGCCAGTTGATCGGCAGCTCTTCGATTGTATCGGCTCCATATTGTTCCAGCACTTCCGCCTGAAGGCGCTGGAATGCTGGATCTGCAGCGTTGTGACCATCCCCCAGCTTGCGCTGTTCGGCCAACATCACAAGATCACTTTCGATCTTGCCCGGCGCGTCAATTGCCGCACTGCTCGCGTTTATGGCCAAACGTGGCACGATCAACGCCGCAAAAAGCCAGGCAAATATCAATACACCCAGCGAGACAGACCGCTGTTTCAGGATCACCGAAGCGGCGAGAACAATAGCGCCCCAGGCGCACAGATATACAAAATAGCCACTCACAAGCGACAATGCCGCCAATCCACTTTCCCCTAGACTCATCGAATAAGCCGCGACTGCTATCAACGGGATCATGAAAATCGCAATAACCGACAGCAGCGCCAGCGCCTTGCCCAGCGCCAGCTTCGTGCCTGATTGCCCCTGTGCGAGCATCACTGCCAGGGTACCGCTTTCTCGTTCTCGCAGAAATAGAGCGTGGCCGAGGACGATCAAAAGGAGTGGCAAGAGTATCTGATACAGACTCGCTGGGGTCAGCGCGGCAAAACCACCAAGATCCGCTGCTGCCTTGGTATCGGCGAACATTGCGGTATTTTGCCGATGGCCCTCCAGGAAAATCGACTGACCCGTCACCGCATCAACGCCTGGTTCGAACATCGCAAGCGGGGGCGGGGGGCGGAATGCATAATGACCGTAATGTACCATCCGATGCGGGTGGCGATCTGGCTGCGCAAAGAAGGTCTTTTCAGCTGCAACTTGCTGTTCGAGCCGTTGCGATTGCTCTTCTGCGACGCGGTTGATCGTCAAGATACTGGTTGTGGCAAGAAGCACTGTGACGATCACAGCGGCAGCCACGACGACCTTTGAGCGAAGCCATAGCCGCCATTCCTCGCGCGCTATTCGGGAGATGGTACTCATGCTACTTCTCGCTCCGCAAAGGCTGCATGAACCGTCTCGGTGTCAATGCGCTTTCCGTTTCCAGCGGAGAAACTACCCACAAGCTGCCCATGCCGGAGCAAGCCAACCCGGTCGGCGACCTGACACGCGCCGTAAACATCATGCGTAACCATAAGGATGGTTTGTCCACCTTGTGCCAGCGTCTTGACCAGATCGTGGAACTCATCAATTGCGACCGGATCAAGTCCGGAAGTCGGTTCGTCCAATAGCATTATTGGTGTCTCGCGTAATAGTGCGAGTGCAATCGCAGTCTTTTGCCGCATACCTTTTGAATAAGATTGCAACCGCCGGGAACGCGCCTCTTCAGGAAGTGCAACCCGGTCCAATGCCGCATCGAGCCCGTCCCGACTTGCCGGTTTGCCTGCCAGATGCAGAAAATAGTCGAGATTTTCATAGGCGGTCATATGGCCATATAATGCCGCCGCCTCAGGTAAATATGCAATTGCCGATCGTGCGGAGGCGACATCGCCGTGAACGCTGGTACCGTTTACCAATACCTCGCCCTCCAAGGGTTCCAGAAAACCCAGAAAGGCGAGCAACGTAGTTGATTTTCCAGCCCCATTGCCTCCCAGCAACGCAAATATCTCACCCTCGGCAACCGTGAAAGAGACGCCATCCAGGACGTTATTTCCTTCGCGATTTAATGAGAGAGAACGAGCTTCTAACGGCGATGTCATGTTTTAATCCTTTTCTTCCTAGAACTTGAACCGTGCTGAAACGCGGGCGCTGGTAGGAGCGCCTGGCTGCACCCAGACATCCGCGAAAGAATTGGTGTAAAATGTTTCGTTGAAAACATTATCCACATCAAGCCGCAGTGCAAAACCTTCGACGATCTCAACCTCACCGAAAAGGCGGACTGTGGTATAATCCGGCAGCGTAAAATCAAACCCGGTCCAGCCATTGCGCTCGCCCACGTGGAGCAGGCCACCACCAAGCTGAACGGGAACTTCGCCTATATCAAAGGCCTGGCTGACAAGCAGGCTGAGTTGATGTTTCGGCGTATTAATCAGTTGATCGCCGTCTTCAATCAGAGCGCCAAAACTTTCATCGGGATTGCTGTTGGTAAACTCAGCATCGGTATAGGCATAGGAAAGCCATAAACTGAATCCGCTATCAAAGGACAAATTGGCATCAAACTCGATACCGCGACTGCGCGCTTCACCTGCCGGAAAGGAAAAGAAGCCAGCGGCCACTGCCTCAGGGCGGTCGTCGTTTACGAGGATATTGCTTTGCTCAACTTGAAAGGCGGTAAGGGATATATTCCCGTTGGCCCCGTTGATATAGGCGCCGATATCCGCCTTCACACCAATTTCAGCAGATTTGGTTATATTCGGGGCGAATTGATTGCCTTGGAAATCCGAACCGGTCTGCTGACGAAAGCCTTCGCCATAAGAAGCGTAGATGCTGAGCCCATCATCCGCACGGTAGACCGCACCGACTTGCGGCGAAAAGCGCGTGTCCTTGCTGTTGATCGTGGTTGCGGGAGTGGCGCGCAAATTGGTCAAATCCTGATCAAAATCATCGAAACGTCCGCCGATACGAATTTGCAGACGGTCCGTGATATCAATCTGGTCCTGAATGTAGAAACCAAAACCCTTTAGGACTTCCTCTCGGTCCGTATTGGGCCCGGGCACCGGTTGAGGAAACTGGCCATAAACCGGGTTAAAGGCATCGAGAAACAGATATGTGGCAGGATCCAATGTACTAATGTCGGTTCCAGCGGCAACGAAAGGTGGACGAAAGCGAAGGATGAACAAGCTATTGTCAAACCGATCATAATCCGCACCGATCAACAAGCGATGGCGCAATGTTCCCGTGTTAAACTCGCCCGCAAGCTCTCCGCGCAGCACTAGATATTCAGAATCGAAATCCCGGAAGCGGAAAAAGCGAGTGATCGTCTGGCCATCCTGAAGAAAAATTTGCCGACCGCCGAAGTTATTTTCCGATGCATTGCCGACGAGCGAGGTCTCGCGATAGCCGATGCCGGTCAGCAGACTCCAATTGTCAGAAAAATTATGCTGGAGTTCAAATTGATGTCCGAATACTTCGGTCTCAATTGGCCCGTCGCCCGGCTCGCCAGTAAAGGTCCGGCGCGGACTGAAACCAAATTGTTCGGAGAAAATAACACCGCGGTCGAAGGGAACTTTTTGCTCGGTATATTCAAGCTCATAGGTGGCAACGGTATCTTCGCCGAGTTTTGCGGTGATCGAGGGATAGATACCATAGCGTTCCGTATCTACGGTTTCACGGAAACTTCCGGCATCCTCGTAAAATCCGACAAATCGTACGCCGACATTGTCACCAACGGTCGTTTGGAGATCGACATCACCGCGGTAAAAATCGAATGAACCTGCTTGGAACTGAATCTCGCCGGCTGTTTCAAAGCCCGGGCGTTTGGTCACGAGATTGACGGTACCACCCGGTTCACCTCGTCCAAATAGTGCTGATCGCGGGCCCTTTAGCACTTCGACAGACTCGATGCCGGCAAGATCGCGCGGTCCGCCAAAGCCTCGCCCGGCGTTAAACCCATTCACGAGAAACCCGCTCGGCAAATTTATGTCTCCGGAAAAGCCGCGTACCGAAAAGGCGTTCCATAGCCCGCCGAAATTATTCTGCCGGGCAACCGATGCCGATAGATCGAGCGCTGTGCTTAGATCGAGCGCATTTGCATTGCGTAACAAATCCCCATCAATAATCTGTTCCGCCTGTGGAATTTCTAGTTCGTCAAAATCACCCCGATAGGCCGGGCGGAGGCCTGATACGACGATTGCAGATTCATCGCTATCTGAGAAATTGGCTGATTCATTATCCTGAGTTTGTGCAAAAGCAGCATTCGCTACACACATTGGAGCACAGCTTAAAAGCAGGCGCGCGACATTTGATTTTTTCATTATTATATCCCCGAAACACTAAAGACGAAGCGTCAGATCCAAGCGGATCCCGCCAAAATATCTTTGGAAAGATCAGATGCAGAAAGTCACACAGCAATATGCTGTGTTCATTTCACAAGCTGACATCAGGAATAGGGCGGGCCCCGCGCTTTTTCTTCCAATTTTGCGGAAGAAAATTGCCGAGTTGTAGTTGGCGAAAACCATAAACTTGAATAAACCATGGTCGGCGCTTCGATGGAATTTGGCACATCAAGATCGTCATTCTGCGCAGTATGCGAGCAAATTGCACATTCTGTATCAGATGATGCATCAAACTCTTTTTCATGCACATGGCCGGTTGCCATAATCTGACCGAACAACAACGCGCATAAAACCACAGGCAACCAAAAAGCGCCTGCAAATAAGCGTCCAGATTGATTCGAGGACAATTCCATTTCAATGTAACTATGTTACATTTTTGGTTATGGCAATAGCCGATATCTATTGTTCTTGAAGACGCGATCCGAGGAGGTTTTGCGACACAAGCCAATGTTCGCTTTCGGGCCGAAACCGCCGATAAGCTTGTGTCCACTAAGAGCTTAAAAGGAGGCATTAGAAAACTGAAAATTGCGGCAAGGGAAATCCTGAACGAACCAAGAGCTACCGAATTGGGTCAATCTTTTAAATTGGATCGGTGACGCTAAGTGATAGTTGTGATTTAACACGTCTGATCGGAACTGAACTTTCGATCGACGCAACGCTTGGAATTTTCGTCAACTTTCTGGTCAAAAAAGCCTCAAAATCAGCCAAATCTGAAACCGCTATTCTCATGAGATAGTCTCTGTTCCCGGTCATCAGCCAGCAATCGGCTACTTCTGAATATTGCCCAATAGCATCTTCAAAAGCATGGAGGGCATTATCAACCTGCTTATCGAGTTGCACGGAAACAAATACCGAGAATCCATATCCTAGTTGTGCGTCATCAAGTTCGGCCCGATAGCCTAATATCACTCCGCTTGATTCCAGGTTTTTGACGCGCCTCGCACAGGGGGTAGGGCTCAAACCAACTTTTTCGCTAAGTTCTAACATCGACAGCCGGGCATTTTTTTGCAGCGCGCTCAGTATGTTTTTGTCGATCGTATCGAATTTAGAGTTATTCATCATTATTTCTCCAAATATTAGCGATAACCATCATTAGGATACCAAATTCATTATAAAATGCCACTTAATGTCGCTTGCTTTGGTGTAATAGCTCATGAAGATCAAGATCTTCCACAATGAGGCAACGCGATGTCGAAGCAACGTTTGAAAAACCTAAAAATTTTGGAAAGTCGCATCCTGTGGCTTGCCTCTTGGACGATACATCATGCCAATTATTTGCGTGAGAAAGACGGGTCAGATGTAAAGGTGGGAGGGCATCAAGCTTCTTCTGCTTCCATGGCGACAATTATGACGGCGCTCTATTTTGCTTGTTTGAAATCGGAGGACCGGGTCGCAGTTAAGCCGCACGCATCGCCAATTTTTCATGCCATCCAATATTTGGCCGATCAACAAACACAGGAAAAATTAGAGAATTTTCGCGGCTTTGGCGGCGCACAAAGCTACCCTTCACGCACCAAAGATATCGATGATGTCGATTTCTCCACCGGGTCTGTGGGCCTTGGTGTTGCACAAACTTTATTTTCCTCATTGGTTCAGGATTATGTGACACATCACGGCCTAATGAACGGGCGCTCCGAAGGCCGCATGGTTTCGTTAATCGGTGATGCGGAAATGGATGAGGGCAATATCTATGAGGCGCTGATCGAAGGTTGGAAACATGATTTACGCAACTGCTGGTGGATTGTGGACTATAACCGTCAATCGCTAGATGCCGTTGTGCACGAAGGATTGTTTGAGAAATTTGAAAGCATGTTTCGTAGCTTTGGATGGGATGTTGTCACGCTTAGGCATGGTGCGATTCAGGAAGCGATATTCGCAAAGGAAGGCGGCGAAGCGCTAAGGTCCTGGATCGAGCAATGTCCTAATCAACTCTATTCGGCCCTCATATTCCAAGGTGCTGACGCATGGCGCGAACGTCTTCATGTCGATTTCGCTGATAACCCCGATGTATTGAATATAATTGATCAGCTGAGCAATGATCGGCTGGAAGAGTTCATGGGGAATTTGGGCGGACATGATTTGCCGTCACTTACCGAGGCATTCGAGCGCGCTGCCCAACATGATCGTCCAACGTTATTCATTTGCTATACAATCAAGGGCCATGGCCTGCCTTTGGCTGGCCATAAAGACAATCATGCGGGACTGATGACACCCAAGCAAATGGAGGTGTTACGCAAGCGCTTGAATGTCCGTGAGGGGCATGAATGGGAGAAATGGGAAGGCGTTGAAGCAGATAAGCCGTCGCTTCAAAAACTGTTAGCAGATGCGGCGTTTTTCTCTAAAGGCCGGCGTCAATTGACTTCTCCCAAAATCGCTGTGCCGGCAATATTGCCAGTCTCCAAAGCGAAAAATAAGATGCTGTCCACGCAAATGGCCTTTGGCAATATTATGAATGATATCGCCAAAGATACTACCGAGTTGGCCGATCGGATCGTGACGACGTCGCCAGATGTGACAGTTTCGACAAATTTGGGTGGGTGGGTCAACCGGCGCGGAATATTTGCGCGGAACGAGAAGGTCGACCTGTTTAGGGATCAGAAAATTCCATCAACGTTCAAATGGGATTCTTCACCGACTGGCCAGCATATCGAACTGGGTATTGCAGAATCGAATTTGTTTCTCCTTCTCTCAGCGGCCGGCCTGTCGCACGCCATCAATGGTGAGCGGCTTCTACCGATTGGCACTGTATACGATCCTTTCATCTACCGCGCGGCGGATCAGATGAACTATGCTTGCTATCAGGATTCACGCTTCATGATTGTTGCCACCCCATCTGGGGTCAGTCTTGCACCCGAAGGCGGGGCACATCAATCTATCGGTACGCCTCTGGTTGGCATGGCACAGGATCGCCTGGCCTATTTTGAACCGGCATTTGCCGACGAACTTGCCGTGATTATGCGATTTGGGTTTGAGTTCATGCAGCAAGATGACGATCCAGACCCAGAGTCTGAGAATTGTCTTGAAGATGAAACCGGCGGCTCAATTTATCTACGTCTCTCGACACGGCCAATTGAACAAATTGACCGTCAAATGACACCGGTACTGCAATCTTCGATAATCGACGGTGGCTATTGGTTGCGAGAACCAGGCCCAAACGCAGAAGTGATCATCGCCTATACAGGAACACTGGCACCGGAAGCCATTGAAGCGGTCGGTAAAATGGGCGAGGATGTTCGCGATATAGGACTGTTATCAATCACCTCCGCCGATCGTTTGTTAGCGGGATTTTCGGCCGCGCAGAAACGACGCCAGAACGAAGACTTTCAAGCCTGTTCTCACATTGAAAGGCTCTTCGCTAACGTCAATTCTACTACGGCTATCGTGACAGTTTGTGATGCGCATCCTACAACACTTGCTTGGCTTGGTTCGGTGAAGGGCAATAGAACGCGTGCCCTTGGGGTAGAGAAATTTGGACAAACGGGATCGATCGCCGAGCTGTATCGCAATTATGGGATCGACGCAGTTGGCATCATGCATGCCACGCAAGAGTTGGCGATTACACGCCCCTTGCGAAATGTTCAGCCGGTATAGAATATTGGTTCCTCTGAAAGTCTCGATAATTCGGAACTTCACAATTTCTGTACATGCGTCCGCACATTCGATGCCTTTGGAACGGCAATTTATTTGCAAATAGACAGCGCCGCATCGACCTGTGTGAAGACCGATCAGCCATGATGACAATTAGGATCAAATCTGAACGGATGTAACCAGGTTCGAGCAATGTGGCTCGTGATCCATTCAAAATTGCTCAGGTCGTTTCCTATACAGATATTCCTATTTAATTCCTTGAAAATCAACGGCCTGGGGATTCTTTGCCCATCATCCGATCAAGCAAATTCTACCATTTCAAAAAGTGGTATGTATAATTGGTATGTTAGATAGGTAACTCAATAAAATCATATAGGTATAATTTCTTGGTTGACAAATTGGAATAATGAGCCGAACTTCCTATCAATAATAATAACATTTGGGAGGATGGGATGTTTGGAAGTAGGATTTTACGCGCGTCAACTGTTGGGAAAGCCAATATGATGACGGCGCTGCTGGGCAGCACGGCTATTATGATGATGGCCAATCCAGCTCATGCACAAGATACAGCAGCACAGGATTCGGGCGCAGCAATTGCGGACGACGCAAATGATGATGTGATCATCGTTTCCGGCATTCGCAGTTCGCTTGCGAGCGCGCTTGCTGAAAAACGGGATGCAGCCAGTCTTGTTGAAGTGATT
This sequence comes from uncultured Sphingomonadaceae bacterium, assembly GCA_947501695.1. GTDB lineage: Bacteria > Pseudomonadota > Alphaproteobacteria > Sphingomonadales > Sphingomonadaceae > Parasphingorhabdus. Next base: position 72,948 of record CANMWO010000003.1, on the reverse strand, counting down.
CAGGCTGAAGACATCGGTAAGTTACCTGATCAAAACCTCGCTGAGGTTCTGGAAAATGTCACTGGCGTTCAGATTACTCGCCGAGGCGGTGTTGGCGTAGGTGTGCAAATCCGTGGTACTAGCGCAAACCGTACTGAGATTAATGGTGTTGGAACCATCGGGTCCGGCACCGGTAATGATTTCACCGGCAACCCTACTTCTGGTCGCGGTGGTATTAGCTTTGAAGATGTTAACGCAGCCATCATTGCTGCAGTTGAAGTCACAAAGGCGCCAACCGCGCAAACGATTGAAGGTTCCGTTGGTGGTACCATCAACTTGCGGACAATTCGCCCGCTTGATTTGACGGATCGTCTTATATCGTTCCGTGCGCAAGGGGAGTATAGTGAGCTCTCCGATAGTATCAAACCACGAATTTCGGGCAGCTTTGGTAATAGATGGGATACAGGCGCGGGCGAAATTGGCATCGTGATAGCTGGTAGCTATACCGAGCAAGAATCAACATCATTCCGTCCCCGCGTTGACCGTGATACCCTTATTTCGGTCGGCGAAAGCGTTACGGCTGCTGGTGCCCCGGGGCCAGATTTTGATTATCTCGGCATTCAGTTCCTCAATCAGGAGCTCGAAAATTTTGAATATGAAACAATCAATATTGCTGGTTCGGTCGAATGGGCTCCCAGCGACAATTTGAAATTCTTCTTCGATGGTTTCTATAATGATCAGGAACGTCGTCAGGATAGTTCGCGTATCCAGGCTTCAGGCGTCAGTAGCTTGGCCGACCAAAACGTTCCGGCTACTTTTGAAACGGTTAATTTTGGTTCATTGGGTGGCGTGAGTTTGGGTAGTATCCAGGCGGCATTGACTGGCTTTATTGAGCCGAATATCGCCGACGATGATGATGATCCCAATCTGCGCTTTTCGAGCGATACCGGTGCACGTCTTACCAAAAGCACCCTTTTTAGAATTGGTGGAGAATATGAAACCGGCCGTCTTTCTGCTCGGGTAGAGGCGTCACGGACAAGCGCTAAAACCTCATCACCTCAGCTGGATACGACGTTAAATTTCATCAACCCGAATCCGCTTGCGCTTGATCCTTTTCTTGCAGGCAACGGCAGTAATGATAACTCTGTTCCATTCGTCTATGACTTGACTGGTGGTTCGCTGGCATTTGGTATCAACTTTGATTCACCTTTTGCGCCGACAGTTGCAGATTTGACTGATCTTAGTGGCGCGAATGTTGTGTTGGACGCGGTAACGGCGAGCAACAACAGGACTGAAAATGATGAAGTAGCAGGGCGTATCGATCTTAGTTTGGATGTCGAAGATATTGGCGGTTTCCTAACCTCATTTGATTGGGGTTATCGTTACAACAGAGTAGAATCTGAGTTTACGCGGCTTCGGTCAGCCTTTAGCACCGGTAACCTGGATAACAGTCCATTCGGCACAGCATTCGCGGATCTTCTTGCTTTGGGGCCAGATAATTTCGGTGATGCGGATGGTCGGACTTTGGCCGTTCGGAACTTCATTACGGTCAATCCCAATCTGGCATTTGGTGACCGGGATGGGACACTTAGTACTCTGCAGGCTGCGCTTGATGCGACCCCAGGTGGGATGGCTGCGATTGCAAATGGTGGCCGGTTGTTGGCTGACCTTGATCCAACTAATGTGGGCAATATTGCGGCCTCGTTTAACGTTAACGAAACATCCCATGCCGTTTACGGACAGGCGAATTTTGACTTTGGTCAGGTCCGCGGCAATGTCGGTCTTCGTTATGTTAGTACGAGAGTGAATTCGATTGGGAACCAGGTCGCCGGTGGTGTAGTTTCTCAGGTGACAACATCCGGTAATTATAAACAACTTTTACCGCGTGTGAATGTTGTTGCAGACCTGACAGACAATTTGGCTTTACGTGCCAGCTGGACCGAAGATTTTAATCGTCCAAATTTTAATGCTCTATCGACCTCGATTAGCTTCCCGACTGGTCCAAACAATGCTGTGGTTATCGGCAATCCTACTTTGTCGCCCGAAACAGTGACTTCATTTGATGCTTCACTGTCATGGTATTTTGCACCGTCTTCCGTAATCAGCGTCGGTTTCTTCCATAAAACACGCACAGATTTGTTCCAGACGTTGACTGAAGCAGCTGTCGAAGATGCCAATGGCTTCCGCGATATAACGGATCCTTGCGAAGGCGGCGGTATCTTTAATCCGGTTCCTGATCGTAATGTCTTGTCCAACGTTCCGGGTAACGGGCTATGTGTTCCGATTAACACAACAGTCAACGATCCGGGCGAAACGACTCAAACTGGTATTGAGGTTGCATTCCAATATGATCTTTCTCAATTTGAAGATACGCTTGGATTTGCATCTGGCTTCGGTGTGATTGCCAACTATACCTATCAGAAATTTGGTGGTGGTCTAATTCAAGACACATCAGATGCTGATAGCCGTGGTACGGAAATTCTGGAATCCAGCAGTGGTCTCACCGGACCATTTACTGCAACACGCGGTTTGCTTGATTTCTCTCCACATGCTTACAACTTAACCCTATATTATGAGAAATATGGTCTTTCGGCTCGTGCCCGTTACACTTGGCGTGATTCATTCCGTACTTTGGATACGGCCGCTGGTGCTTCTCTAGGAAGTGTAATTGGCTTCCCGGTTACTACGGAGTCACGCGGGCAGCTGAACGCAAGCATCACTTATGATGTGACCGAAAATATCAATATTGGTGTTGAAGGCGCGAACCTGCTCAAGTCGGATATCACACAATCTTGTGTCAATTCTGGCGGATTATTTTGCAACCAAGGCCTTCCGGATCGTCGGCTGACCTTTGGTGCTTCGGTCAGGTTCTAAACCAAGCTTCGTCAGTGACAGTCTTCAGCGAACTTGCTGAAGACTGTCCGTTTCAAGAACTCCCTAAGGAGAACTGGCGCAGCGGGAGCTTGAACCTGCTGCGCCATTTTTGGCAACTTAGAGTTGCCTGCTGAACAATCTACAATTGATATGGATCTGCACTAGGTTGAAGTAGTCAAAAACTTTGATTTATGGAAAGGAACTCCCGAACGTATGGCTGAGCAAAGACTTTTTCATAGTGTTGCGGAACGGATAAGCGGCCTGATTGATGACGGTGTGTTTCCTCCCGGAACGCGCTTGCCGGGTGAGAGAGAGTTGGCCGAAAGGTTTGAGGTTAGCAGGGTCACAATTCGCGAGGCCGAAATTGCTTTGCAAGCTATCGGACGTATTCAGACTAAAACCGGAGCAGGCGCCTATGTTTGTGAGGAACAACAATATGCCCCTGGACATCTTCCCGATGTCAGTGCTTTCGAGCTTACCGAAGCGCGATCCTTGATCGAGGCGGAAGCAGCAGGGTTGGCAGCGAAAGTAATTTCCGACGAGAACCTTCAAAAGCTGGATGATCTCATTGTGGCCATGGCCAACAGCGACGAAGAGGCTTCCCTTGCAGCCGATCGAGATTTTCATGCAACAATTGCCCAGGCGTCCGGTAATGATGCGCTAGTCCATACAATTGAAACATTGTGGCGAATGCGCGAGGAATTGCCTCAGGTTAGACATAGTTACGAAGCTGTGTGTGATGAGGATGCCGAGATTCGTGCCGAGGAGCATCGAGAGATATTGGAGGCGCTCAAAGCCCGCAATCCGGCTTCTGCGCGCCGTGCCATGCGGGAGCATTTCCTGCGTCTAATCGGTTCGATGCTCGATGCCACTGAAAAGGAAGCACTGCGTGAAGTACAGCAACGCGCTAGCGAAAGCCGGCAACGGTTCTTGCCTACAGTCGGAATGGGTTGATAGCATCGCGTTCCAAGAGACTATCTTTGAACGCGGCCCGATCCGTCGCCACTCATCAGTTTCTCAACTTCTGGCACGCTAACCCGGTTAAAATCACCCAAGATAGAATGTTTGAGGCAGCTTCCTGCAACCGCAAATTCCAGAGATTGCTGAGGATCATCATAGGCATTGAGGCCATAAATAAGGGCTGAAGCGAAGCTATCACCGCCACCGACGCGATCGACAATGTCGGTAATCTCATAGTGCCGGGACAGCATGAAACCCTTGTCTCGCGTCCGCAGGCAGGCGGACCAGCCGTTGCGGTCCGCGCTATGACTCTCTCGCAGGGTAATCGCTATTGTCGACATGTCCGGATAAAGTTCCAGCACCTTTTCCGAGAGCGCTTCATATTTTGCGGTATCCAATTCCCCGGTTTCAACATCAACGTCTGCTGTGATCCCGAGAGATTTTTGGCAATCTTCTTCATTCGCAATACCGACATCAACATGCTTGACCAATTCGGACATGACTTCCGGAGCAGTCTTACCGTATTTCCAGAGTTTGCCGCGGTAGTTAAAGTCACAGGAAACGGTAACACCCGCCTTTTTCGCCTGCTGCACGCATTCAATGCTAAGGTCGGCTGCGGACTGGCTCAGGGCCGGTGTAATGCCTGTTATGTGCAGCCATTTTACGCCGTCGAAAATGGTTTCCCAGTCGAAATCGCCCGGACGACATTCGCTGATCGATGAATGGGCGCGGTCATAAACAACCTTGGAAGGCCTCTGGTTAGCGCCTGATTCCAGATAATATATCCCAACACGGTCTCCCGATTTGCGGATCTGGGTTGTATCTACGCCAAAGCGCCGCAATTCTCCGATAGCTGACGCGCCAATGTCATTATCGGGCAATGCGGTCACAAAGCCGGCTGACAAACCGTAGTTGCTGAGTGCCACCGCGACATTGGCTTCGCCGCCGCCGAACGTAGCTTCAAATGCAGGTGACTGGAAAAACCGTTCGTGGCCCGGCGTTTTCAGCCGCAGCATAATTTCGCCAAAAGATAAAAAATCTGCCATGTTAAAACTCCTTATGGCCTCGCCGCTTTAGCGAGCGCGACGGCCTCTTTTGCCAATTTTGTAATTGCACCATAGTCACCGGCCTCAATAGATCCTTTGGGGGTTAGCCAGCTGCCGCCGCATGCCACCACCGATGGAACAGCGAGAAATTCCGGCAGATTCTCTGCAGAAACGCCGCCGGTTGGCATGAAACGCATTTCGCGAAATACCGATGATAGCGCCTTGAGCATCGGCACACCGCCCGCAAGCTTTGCCGGGAAAAATTTCACGGTGCGCAAACCCAAGGCATAAGCACGCTGCACTTCGCCGGCCGTCATCGTGCCGGCAAATATTGGTACCGATCGATCCAGGCAATATTGCGCCACCGCATCCACCAGACCGGGCGAAACCACAAATCGCGCGCCTCGCGACACTGCCTGTCCCGCCTGATAAACGGTAAGTACAGTACCCGCGCCAACGATTATGTCGGAAGTTTCCTTCACAATGGCTTCCATACAATCGAGCGCTGCATCGGTTCTCAGAACCACTTCAACAACGTCCAATCCGCCGGCCTGAAGCGCCTTGGCGGTTTGTACAGCCACATCCGGATCGTCGGCCTCTATCAGCGGCACAATAGGGGCGGCCTGGAATTTTGCCTCCAATATTTGCGCGATTATTTTACTCATATCTTGCTCGCTTGTTTCATGTTTTCGTTGTTACGAAAACAGGAGGCCACCGTTAATATCGATGTTGGTTCCGGTGATGAACGAGGCTTCATCGGACGCCAGATAGGCGACCGCATCGGCCGTTTCTTCTGCCCGACCCTGACGGCGCAGCGGTGTTGAATTGGCAACATTTTCACGAACAGCGTCTTTTGTGAATTTGTCGTGGAAGGTGGTGGCAATCATGCCGGGACAAAGGGAATTGACCCTAATACCCTGTGGCCCAAGTTCCTTTGCCATACTGCGTGTGAAAGTCATCACCGCACCTTTGGATGTCGCATAGGCGGATGCGCCCGGCCCACCGCCATCACGGCCAGCCTGTGAGGCGAGGTTCACGATTGCGCTGCCTTCGGGCATGTGCGGAACGGTCGCTTTGGTAACCAGGAAGGTCGAGGTGGCGTTGAGCTGCATGACATAGTTGAAAAATTCTTCGTCCATCTGGTCTAGCGTTTTGCGCTCCACCAAGCCGCCGGTCACATTAACGACAATGTCAATTGCATCACCAAAGGAACTGCGCGCTTGATCGACCAAGTTGGTCACATCGGCTTGCTTGGTCATGTCGCCTTGTACCAGCAAGGCCTTGCCGCCAGCGGCTTCAATTTCAGCGATGGTGGCATCGCCCTCATCTTTATTGTTGCAATAGTTGACGACAACATTGGCGCCTTCTGCCGCTAGCTTGACGGATATCGCCCGACCAATATCGCGGCTTCCGCCGGTAACGATTGCTGTTTTGCCATTAAATTTAGTCATGTTTTTTCCTGTTTTTAGAACATTGAAGATTGAGATGTTTTAGGGAGAATTGGGTTTGAGAGGCTTGATGTCGGGGCACAAAATAAACACCGACAACACGGTGAGGATCGCCAACGCTGCGCCAACTGCAAAAGCAGGTGCATAGCTGTTGATCGTGATGATCGGGATCAGGAAGTTGAGACCCACCACAGCGAGCTTGGCCGCTGTTCCGGCAAATCCGGCGAGTGAAGCTACAGACTTCCCGTTATAAAAGTCACTTGGCAAGGTCTGGATATTACCCACTGCCGTCTGGAAACCGAAGAGAATGGCCGCCATTAACAGCACCGCCATAAGCGGCGTTGCAGCGGTTATCGTCGCCAGCAATGAAACAAGCATGATAAGTCCGCCCAATGCGATGACAAACTTGCGGCTCTTATTGACGGTCCAGCCCGATTTGATCCGGTTTTGCGCCAAAAGCCCACCAAACCAGGCACCAAACATGGCGCCAACATATGGTACCCAGGCATAAAGACCGATTTCTGCAACCCCGAAGCCATAGGTTTCGGAAAGATAGAGTGGCAGCCAACCAACAAAGAGCCACCAGATCGGGTCGAGGAAAAAGGACGCCATAATAACGCCCCAGCTTTCTTTGCGAGAAAGTATCTCACCGGAGCTAGGCGCATAGGTTGCGACTTCATTCGTCTCGACATTTCTTTGACCGGTCAGAATATATTGGCGCTCGTCCTCCGACAGCCAAGGATGATCTTCGGGGCCGGACTTATACATGATCAGCCAAGGCACCAGCCACAGGAAACCGAGCGCACCGACCGCGATAAAGGTCGCCTGCCATGTTCCCAGAAAGACAAAAAGATAGGCAATGATCGGAGCCGAGACGATCCCGCCAATGGCCGCGCCAGAGTTGAAGATACCTTGAGCAAGTGCTCGCTCGTTAATCGGGAACCATTCTGCGTTAGCCTTGGTTGCGCCGGGCCAGTTTCCTGCCTCTGAGACGCCTAGCAATCCGCGGAAAATAGCAAAGCTCGTCAAGCCGTTGGCTACCGCGTGCAGCATGGTAGCGGCAGACCAGACAACAATGGACAGCACAAATCCCATTCTCGTGCCAATCCAATCAAATATTTTCCCGAACAATGTCTGGCCAAAGGCATAAGCGAAGGTGAAAACATTGAGGATGATCGCATAGTCTAGTTTCGTCAGACCAAGTTCGGCGGAAATTTCCGGCCATAAAAACCCGAGTGCACCACGATCAATATAGTTTATGATCGTCGCCAATGCGACAAGGCTAACAATGGCCCAGCGGAATTTTCCGACTTTAGTAACAGCGCTCATGATGGGTCTCCGGCATCCAAAAAGTCTTCCCGTGCGGGACTAAAGGTGTCGAGCAAAACGCCAGCTTCCAAACAAACAGCGCCATGGTCCTGATGCGGCGCGACATAGAAACAATCGCCAGCGCCCAGTTCAAAATCCTTACCGTCGACATGGACCATGAACCGCCCAGATTCGACATAGCTGGACTGGCTGTGAAAATGGCTGTGCACGTCACCGATTGCGTCTTTCTCGAACCACACGCGGCAAATCATAATGCCGGGACCATAGCCAAGCATTTGACGCTTGATGCCGGGACCTACGTCTTCAATGGGAACATCTGATGCGCGCACAGCGCTGGAACTGCATTCGTCCATAGTTACACTCATCATTCTCTCCCCGTTCCCAAATCAATTCGGGCGGCAAAGCCTTTCCAGCTTAGCGTCTGTCCCCGAAACTTGATGCTATGTGTCGCCGCGCTATCGGGATCATAAGAGATCGCGAAGGCCAGCCTTGTTCCGCCCAGTGTTTCAAGGAACAACACATCGTTGCCATCCACTGTTTCAAACTTCATTTCCTTGATCTGGCTGTCGCTCGCTACTGTTTGTTCAGCAGCGCCGTCATAGCGGCCATGGGCTTCCAATATCCCGGCAAAGCTTGTGTTTTTGGCATTGTCTACCCGCTGGATTAGCATAGGTTCGCGGCGCAGATTAAAATTGGGATCATTGGCCCCGCTTTCAGCGAGGATCATCTTCGCACCAGCCTGCGGCGCAAAACGCCACGTATAGAAACGATCATCCAATAGCCAGGTGATGAAGCTTTCGTCGGCAGCAGCTGTGCCTTCCGCGTCAACCCAGATATGCTGATAACCATTTTTGTCGCCGAGGACCGGACGGCTTTGGGCATTGGATGTAACATCAAAGCCAATGCGCATGATCTGGCCCTGATAGTGTAGCGGCAGGTCATAGCGGTGCGTGCTGTCGGATTGCGCGCGCGTGATATCGACGACGAGCGGCTGGCTGAGCCCCGTGATATTGAGCAGTGCCATGGTGCGTGTGAAGGCGACGTCAGGATAGGCACCCGTCATGCTCGCAGCGCTGATTTGGGTCCCGACTTCATCGGAGAAATAAAGCTGTTGGGGTGACTGGGCTTCGCCCGCCTTGGTGTTCCCACCAAAATGACTTTCCTCGTCCACTACCAGCGTATTATGAGCGATCGTCTGTTTGGCCCAACTTTTGTTCTCGGGGAGATAAATTCCGCCTTCTTTAGCTTCGATATTTAGGAAGCGTGCAGCGCCATAATCCGAAACCAGTTCGCGGCCGTTGTCATAATATTGCCAGCTGAGCTTGTCGAAATGGCCATGGCCCATGCCCTGCGAGCTATTCTTCGTCACCAGTACCTGATGGCGTGGTCCGCTGCCGTTACGCATAATCCCGACGGCACCTTTTTTGCCTTCGGGACCGTCGCGCAATAGCAGCGATTTATAGTCAAATGGTGTGGCCTTCCCGGCAGAGAGATCTTTGGCCAGTTGCTGGCCATCGCTGGTCAGCACTGTACGCCCTTGCCATTTAGCAACCGATAGCAGCTGCGGGTCTTGCGTCTTGGCATAGGCAATCGCGACGCCGTGATAGAGCTCCTCAGTATTGAGGCTCTTGTCCTTGATCGCATCGTTAAACGGGAAAAAGAAACCACCGTAGGTCAATTGGACGGTTGTCCGCAGCGCCTTGAGCAATATCCCGTCGCGGCGCTCGAAAATATTTCGCGCAGGGTCATTTTTCTCAATCGCGTCTGCGAAAACCATGAAGGGCATCAGCGCATAACGCTGATAATAAGGCCCTTCCGAATAATAACCGTCTGGGGAGAAAAGGAGATCGGTCTGACGCAAGAAACCCGATTTTCCGTCTTTAGCAGAACCAAGCAAGGCGCGCTCGACCATGTCCTGATCACCCAACACATAGCCGGTCATACCAACGCCAGCGGTTGCCCAGGTTGCATGATTGTGGATCAGGTTAAATGTCCGCGCAGACTCTACCGACAAGAAGTTAGCTGCTTTGCGAAAGACCTGATTTTCGATCCGATCACGCTGTGCTTGTGGCAAGGAATCGCGAATTTGCTCATAACCCTGAATGCTCTGCACGAGCCACACGGCGTCGTTCAAAACCTGCCAGAAAATCTTGCCGTAATTTTGTTTCTTGCGTGCTGGATGCGCTTCAAGCGTCGGATAAAGCTCGGCATAAGCCAGCAGAATATCCCGCGCATAGTCGGCATATTGTTGCTCGCCGGTAATCCGGTACAGCATGCCCGCCTGATAGATTGCCTTGTAATTGCGTTTGTGTTGTTCGTGGGTATAGCCGCCGCCAGGATCCTTCGGAACCGGGACAACTACCCCGGCATCCATCATCATTTTCAGGAAGTCGCGCGAACGGGCAACTTCGCCATCAAATAATGAGTTCGATAGCTGTGGCGTCGCAGCGGACGCTGACTGCGCTGCATCGGAAGCGCCGGCAACGCAAGCGGTTGAACAGCTCAACAGGGCAAAAGGAAGAATGAAATGCTTCACTTTGCAACCTCGTCCGACATCACATTGTCTGACATCTGCACACGCGGTTCACCGGCCCAGATCAACTCTTCGACAATCGGCGCCGGTGTAGCGGAAAAGCCATTCCCAGCAACGCGGGTTTGGGGACGGCCAACTGTGTGAACAATCTTAATTGCTGCACTATCAGCAAAATTCGATTTTTGAATGTCGCTATGCTGAACACCGTGCAGCACCATCGCCGCGCCGGAAGCATTATTGCCGCCTTTGCCGACATTCAGGAAATTGGACTCGGAAAGAGAGAAATGCGGGCCAAAGGTACTTTCGTCGCGACCACCGCGATAAATGTTGAATGCCTCGCCGCCAATATCTTGGAAATTGGATTCCGAGATGCTGACATATTCCGCATTATATTGACCGTAATCCTCGGTCTCCGCTGCGGCCTGTATGATCGACCCGGATATGTTGAGGAAATTGCTGTTCTTGATACTGATCCGATCCGCAAAGCTGCTCTTGCCCAGCGCGATGACATGGAAGGATTTATTGACATCCAGATTGGCGACATTGACGCGGTCCAGCGCGATCACGAAGTTGGATTGTATCGGATAGCTGGTCGTCCGAATGACCGCATTCCCTACTGAATCCGGTGCCAATGCTCCGTCAATCAAGACGTTCGATAGGCTCAGGCTGCCGCGCTCACGAATCTCGAAGAGTGAGGGGCGCGCAAAAGTGATTTTGGCAACCGCATCAGTGGGGCCAACAATAGCAATCGCCTTATCCAGCGGCAGCAGCTTGTTGACCACATAATCACCAGCGCTCAGCACCAACCGGTCGCCTTCTTCGGCCTTGGCCAACGCTTTCGTCAGGCTATCCTCACCCGGTGCGACCGCGACGTCCTTGCCCTTGCCGAAACGATCACCGGTTGCCGGTTTTGCATACCATGAAACCCCGACCTGATCGCGCGTCACCGGTTTCAAATCGCGGGACGCTCCAACGTTCAAGCCTTCGGGATAAAGCAAGCCATTGTCCGCGCGGTTTAACGCTACGGATGTGTTTGAGATACCAGCAATGGGTTTTTCTACCTTGCCGACCGTCAACAGATTATCGGCAAAGCGGATACCGCTAACATCGTCCTGCACCTTGATGAAAGTGCCATCGCCAAAGCCGCTCAGCATATTGTTTGAGAACTGGCTGTTTACTGGCGGCGCAGAGCGTTCTTTGTCAGCACCAGCCGCAAAGGTAATCCGGCTGCTGTCGACAACACTGTTGTTTTCCACAACAGCATTGTCGACTTGCACATAGCGATTGACGGGTGAATTGGGCACACCGTTCATCACTGTAAGCGCGCTGGAAAAGCCAGTACCCCGCAAGCCCTCCATATAGTTATTACGGATAATCTGGTCGCGATTAATCACGCGGATACCGCCGCTATGATCTTTGCCATTACCCATGAAGACATTATTCTCGACGAGATTGCCGTCGCCATGGCGCAGGGTCAATGTTCCGCTCGATTCGAAAAAGACATTGCCGCGATAGACATTTGCGCCGGATTTGGAGGAGATGATTTCTACCTCGCCATCACAGCGGTCAAAATAGTTATTCTCGACCAGCGTATGGGAATTGAACATCGAATATTTGCTGGTGCCGATCCGCAAGGTCTCACCGCCATTGGAACCCAATACCGGACGCGGGCCGAAATAATTATGGTCAATGCGGTGATGGTTCTTTTGACTGTCCTTGCTGTCGAGCCTGACAGCAAAGGTCACGCCTTTGTTGCTCTTGCCGACGAGATGATTGTGATCAAAGCGGTTACGCTGACCATACATGCCAACCCAATAATCGCTCTCAAAACGGTCAGGCTTGTTGAAATGGTCAATCACCACTTCGGTAATGCGGCTGTCATAGGCGAGGTCGCCTTTGGTCCGGCGAAAAGAGATCACCTCTCCAGTTGGACTGTAGCCGTTGCGAAATACTAGGCCGGTGACGAGAATATGCTTACCACCGATGCGCAAATTGGATTGCCCGGAGATAATCACTTTTCCAGCTTCTTCTGAGATGAGGGTGATTGGTTTTTTCTTGGTGCCTTTGGCGCTCAAAACGATTTCAAAGTCTCGCCATTCGCCATTGGCCAGGATGATAATATCCCCTGCCTTAACCTTCTTGGCGGCGACGAAATATTCCGTCTGGTTTTTTACTAGATATTGAGCGGACTGCGCAGGCGATGCCCCGGCAATGAAAATCCCAATTATCAGGGCAAACCTGAACACCATCTCCTGATCATCCTTTTATTTTATGATCAAGGGCTAACACTGACGTGATTTTACGTCAACCAATTTGTAATACCAAAATATGCTTTTTGTTTATACCAATTTTAACCGGGCTTAGCCGCCGATGTTGGCGTTGCTCAGAAAACGCTCGCGACTCTCGATCGCGCGTTGCTGCACTTCGCGCAGCGCTTCTTGCTCGGTCGCGTCCAGCATAGCGCCGATCAACCGGAAGAAATGTGCGCGCATGGCATTGCGCGCCTCGTCTGGATCATGCGCCTTGAGCGCATCTAGGATCAATTGATGCTCTTTCATCCGGGATTCGGCGTCTTCTTCGCATACCGAACCGTAGGTTTTCTTTACCTTGGGCAGCTCTTCACGCATCCGCCACAATGTCTCAATCGTATGAACAATCGCTTTGTTGCCGGATGCTTTGGCAATGGTCATATGAAAAGCGCGATCTGCACTTGTCGCCGCATCATCATTGGCCGCCGACATCTGGCTGACGAGTCCTTGTAAATCTTCCAATGCCTCGTCCGAAATCACTTTTGCCGCAAGCGCCGCCGCTTCAGATTCGATCAGGGATCGCGCTTCGGTTAGCTCAAACGCACTGACATCCGGTAATTGTCCAGGATCTTTCGGCAGTTCTTCGGAAACATAAACACCGGAACCGGTTTTAATCTGAATTTTTCCGACCGCCTGCAGGGCGATTTCCGCTTCCCTAATCGTTACACGGCTAACGCCAAAGCGTTCCGCTAGTTCGCGTTCCCCGGGAAGGCGCGTGCCTAATGGAAAGGCACCCTCATCAATAAGATCGGAGATTTGTTCAGCAACGCTGTGGAAGAGTCTCTTCTCTGACATTATGCTGCATATCCTCCAACTTAAATTAACCGATCAATTCATATGCCTAACCCAAAGCCACTCCAGTTGTCGACCCAATTACCAAACCAAAGCGCGATGAACCGGCGCGGCAGGTTCAAGCTCCCACCGCGCCGTCCCTCTTTGGGAGCCTAGAATTTAAATTGCACGCCAGCGAAGTAACGCGGCCCGTAAACCTGGATCGCTCCGAAATCATCCGGCGCACCCCGGAAATTGGTCCGGGGCTCGTTGAACAGGTTAATTCCTTCGAGTGAGAACTTGATGTTATCGGTCAATTTATAGGAAATACGAGCTTCGAACACATTCGTATCATCGACATAGCGAACGCGTCCCGGCGTTGCTACGAACTGCTGGAAGTAGTTGCTCCGATACTTGTAGACACCTTGAGCGCTGAAACCGCCAATTTCATAGTAAAGCTGCGCCGCTAGAACGTGCTTCGAGAAACCGAAAAGGTTCGAAGGAGGAATAAGACCGTTACTGACGGACGTTGTACCGTCTGCATTTAAACTCGTGATGGCCCCAAGCGTGCCATCTTCAAATTCAAAATTCGAGTCTGCATAGTTATAGCTAAGCTTGAAGCCAAGACCGTCAAGTGGCTTCGGCAGGTAGCTAAACCGGTGTGCGGCCGTCACTTCGACACCATAGATTGTGCTGGTATCAGTGTTCGTATTAACGGACGTCACAAGTAGTTCTTGATCCACTCCATTAATGGAGAAGGTTTCAAAAATACCGACCGTTTCAAAACCACCATCAAAACTCTTATAATAGGCATTGACGGCCAGGATCGTGTCTTCGTTAGGATACCATTCGAGACCTGCGTCTATATTCCACGAAAGCAGCGGGCTAGTAGCCGGGTTACCGGTGGCGGTAACAGTATCAATGCCATTTGCGATCGCCTCTTGAGCAGTCGCGAAATCATCATTGTTCAAATTGAATATTCGACCATCGCCCAGACTCGAAGGGTCAGGACGCGATAGCGAGCGATAAATTGCAAAACGCCCCTGAAGATCAGGCCGGATTTCAGCAACCAAGTTAACGCTCGGCAAGAATTCCGTGTAAGAACTTTTTGTCTGACGGGGAACGAGATTGCCGCCCACTTGGTTCAACGTAAAGTCGCCCGTAACAGGATCGGCTACGACCTCAAGATCCGCCTGAAACCCGCGAGAAATCACGTCAGTTCCCACTACCCGTAAGCCAACATTGCCTCGGATGGGCACATTGCCCCATTCACTATCAAAATTCGCCTGACCATATATGGCCCAACTGCGCTCCGTTACATCTGTGTTTTGAATCGAATCAAAGTCACCCGTCGGAAAGATAGGAACGCCATCTTCATCAAATTCCAGACCTTGCGGATCTTCGCGCTCCAGAACTTGCGCGATACAGAGCGCATCGAAAGTCGCAAACGTATTGGACGTACTAATTACATTGCCGGCCAAATCAACATTGGTGATCAACGCGTTACCGCCGGAAACCGAGGATAGGAATCCAGTTTCAGGAAAACTCGTACGGCATTCCTGGTTTGCAACCGCAAGGGCCCCCGTTGCGTCAGTGTCATTGTAGTTGATTTGCTGACGGCTGGTTCCATTCTGAGCGCCGGGAACGTCTTTATATGTCAGCTCCTGATAGCGGGCACCTGCTTGCAGCGATGACAAGAAACCGTCCACTTCATACTCAACATCTCCGCGGAACGCCCACACGCTGTTGAAACGGTCTTGCTCTAGATCGGCGCGCAAACGTGGATCATTTGCGAACAGGCTGTGGTCTGTGACATCGAAATTCTGAGTGATAAAGTTTAATGCCTCAGAGCCGTTCTGTCTAATCTGAACAGCCGTCTCAATCCGGTCATCTGTTCCGTTATCTCTGTCGGCATTAGGAGTTTGATCGCTTTCAAAAGCTTCCGGGAAAAACGGATCGCCGTTTGCATCCGTATTTCCGAAGATTGATTCTCCATCTTCGGTCCGGAACCGGATTTGTACCGCCTCCTCGATACGCTGTGTGCGCGAATAGGATGCATCTAGTGAAATCTTGAGCCGATCAGTAACTTGCGCATCAAGAGACAGTCCGCCGCCATAATATTCTTCATCTCGCTCCAGATATTCGCTGACCGCCTCGATACGTTGTTCGTTCGTGAACTGACGTAGCGCACCGGTCTCGGTGAACATCAATGGAAAGCCTTCAATTACGTTAGCATCGCCGATACCGTCTATCCGACGACCCTCTGCAAAGTTGAGGTCACTGCGTTGTTCACGAAAGAGACGCTTCGAATATTGGAAATCGGCATTGATATCGACATCGGGACTCGGCTTGAGTTGAATTGCGCCGAAGAATGAATCGCGTGTGTCCTCAGTAATGTTCGAACGGAATGCATAGCTGTTCCGTGCGATTACAAAATCATCGGTCACACTACCATCGCGCAAGCCGGCGATTGTATCGCCGCTGGTGTCGCAGTTACCATCGTCAAATACGCCGTCGCCCGTATCTGTCGGATCTACCACGCAGGCACGGATTGTATTGGAAACATTTGCTTCCTGCTCAGGGTTCGTGGTTACATTGCGAGAATAGCCAAGCGAAATTCCAAGTTCAGCATCGCCCAACTGGAACTGGTCAATATAGCTAACCGTCCCACGATACCCAAATTTCTGAAATCTTTGGCTCGAGTCAATGTCAAGATTATCAGGATTGATGTTAAGCTTGAATCCGCCTTGAAGGCTTCGCTTGCCATAGTCGACCGGCTTTACAGTCTCTAAGGAAATCTGGCCGGCTACGCCGCCTTCAATATAGCTGGCTGCCTGCGTCTTGTAGATGCCAATTTTGTTAAACAATTCGGACGGGAACTGGCTAAAGTTGACCGACCGGTCACCGCTACCATTTGATGCTGTACGACCGTTGATCACGGTAGAACCAAGAAACGGTCCAAGACCACGAATGGAAATCTCGGTCGCACCGCCTTGCTCACGGTGAGAGGCTGCACCAGTCAGCGTTTCCAGAGCCTCACCAATTGATAGAGCCGGTATGTCGCCAATTTCTTCCGCTGACAGGGCATCCAAGACCTCTACCGAATCGCGTTTTGAATCGATCGATCCCTGAATAGTCGCCCGTATGCCCGAGACAATGATCGTGTCGTCATCCGATTCGCTCGCCGCTGCATCCTGCGCAGCCGCTGGCGCAGCCATTGCGGTTATCGCTGTGGTAGCCAGCAAAGCGGTGATTATTCTTTTATGTTGGTTCTGCGAATGTGCAGCTAGAGCGTGAAAGCGCATCAGTATTCCTCCCTGAATATTTTCTTATTTTTTTAGAAACTGACGGGCTTGGATATTTTTGTCAACCTAATATACATACCATATCGAATTTTAATGCATACCAATTGGTAATACCAAAGTGATCGACAGGATTTCCGGCTCGCCTGAATATCGGACTAGCCGTCCGAATATGGCGCAGGCTGGTTCATTTCTGCCATCTCCCGCGTTTATTCTGTGCCCGAAGCAGCCAGAAATAGTCCTGACTTGAGTAGAGATCCATAGGCAGAGCTATGCCCTTGTCTTCCTATTCAGTCCGCAATTGCGTCCAAAGATGACTGATCGCGGAGAAAAACTGATACAAAAATGCAACTACGGTTTTTCCGAAAATCATTTATTGAAATGCCATTGGGCGTCCAGATCGAATTACTCGCATCGTTGCGCAACCTCGGTCAGTGTTCCGCGGCAATGTCCAAATCAGATTAAGTGGACAATGGCCGCGCCCGATAGCCGGTTACCTCGGGCACCATATTTCCTCGTAACCCGAAGCCTGGGGTTTTGGGTTGTTAGTCTCCTATCGCGGTTTGTATCGCCTCTTTTTAAGGGAATTGGCACAATGATGGCGGAATAGGGCGTGTCAAATTTACATAATTGTAAACAATTGTGATTAATGTACGGGTTAACGCGAGCTGGGTGCTCCACAGGGGATACAAAACGTGAAAATGAAAATGGGGCGGCTCGTCGGCGCGTTTAGCGTGCTGATGATTTTCGGTACAACAGCGGGTTATGCACAGCAAATCACACCGCCAACGCGAGATGAGATTGAGCGCGCTGTTCCGTCAACCGAAACTGCTCCTCCGCGTCTCACGATCGAAAATAATGTTGAAAGATCGCCCTGTCCGCTGGACAAGCCGGAATATGACGACATTCGCGTCGATATAGATGATGTTTTATTCAACAATCTGAAGGGCGTGTCTGAGGCTGAGATGCGCCAGACCTACGCGCCTTATCTGGGTAAATCGCAACCGATTAAAAGAGTGTGCGCTATCCGCGATGCAGCAGCGACCCTGTTAAGAAGCAAAGGCTATCTGGCTGCTGTCGAAGTTCCGGCACAGCGTATTGAAGGCGGACAGGTAAAATTCGAAGTGCTCTACGCCCGCATCACTAATGTGCGGGTGCGTGGCGAAGCGGGGCGCGCGGAAAAGCTGATCGGAAGCTATCTGGCCAAGCTTGAGAATGATGAAATTTTCGACCGCAACAATGCCGAGCGCTATCTTTTACTGGCCCGCGATCTTCCCGGTTATAACGTCCGGCTGACGTTGCGGCCCGCAGGTACAGGGCCGGGGGAACTTATCGGAGACGTAACCGTAACCCGAACGCCGTTTGAAGTGGACTTGAATGTCCAGAATTTGGCAGCTCAAGATACGGGCATCTGGGGCGGTCAGCTGCGCGCACAGTTTCATGGCCTTACCGGCATGGGCGACACGACAAATATTTCATTCTATTCCACAGCTGAATTTCGTGAGCAGCAAATTTTGCAAGCCGGCCACAGCTTTCGTGTTGGCGGTGAAGGTCTGCGCCTCAGCAGTCGGTTCACCTATGCTTGGACAAAACCCGATCTCGGTGCCTTTGGCGGCGGAAATACATCTGACCTGACAGCGCGAACCTTATTGGCATCGGTCGAGGCAAGCTATCCTCTGGTCCGCAGTCAGGCGCGCAATGTAACCCTGTCCGGCGGCTTTGACTATGTGAACCAGAAGGTGGATTTCATTACACCGCTAAGTCGGGACCGTCTGCGTGTTGCCTATGCCCGTGTCGATGCTGATGCGGTTGACAGCAAATCAACCACTGCCCCGCGTTGGCGTTTAACCGGTAGTTTGGAGCTTCGGCGCGGTTTGAGCATATTGGGCGCGAGTAAAGGCTGTAATCCAATTTGCCCCGCGGGCGAGACGTTGCCGAGCCGCATCGATGGTGATCCCACGGCTACAACAATCAGAGCCTCTGCTTCCGCGGAATATGTGGTTTCGCCAAAACTATCCTTTTTTATCCGGCCCAAAGCGCAATATGCCTTTGACCCGCTGTTCAGTTTTGAAGAATATTCCGGCGGCAATTATACAATCGGCCGCGGCTATGAGCCGGGTGTCATCATCGGTGACGATGGCGTTGGTTTTCAACTGGAAGCAAGGGGCCCGCGCATCAGTCCGCCGAAAAGATCCAATATCACGATCCAACCTTTTGCTTTTGCTGATGCCGCATGGGTTTGGAACAAGGATCGCCCCGGCAATATTGACCCGCAGCGATTATTGTCGGTCGGCGCTGGCATCCGCAGCAGTATTTCGGACCGCGCGCGATTGGATCTAACGGTCGCCTTACCTACCCGCGCAGCAGGACTGCAAACCCGCAAGGGCGACGTCCGCTTTCTAATATCATTCACGACCAAGTTACTCCCATGGGGAAAACGCTAAATGACCGGTAAATCCAGGCTCTTAAATACGCTTCGCCATCGGCCATTGGCGTCAAGTGCAGCTCTTGCTCTTGGCCTTTTCTTTGGCACGTCTTCCGCCGTCCATGCCCAGATGGCGTTTCAGGGGACGCCAACCGTCCAATTCGGTGATGCTAGCATCAACTCTAACGCGTTTGTTGATACCATCTCGGTTAGTACAAATCAGGTGGTGATTGATTGGCTACCCAATGACATGGCTATAAATGGCGCGGATATCGATTTTCTGCCCGCCGGTAACACAGCCATTTATCAAACTGCTCCTAGTGGCCCTGCAAACTTTACAGTTCTTAATCGGATTATTCCGGTTGATAATACGCGGCCGATAATTTTGAACGGTACCATCACAAGCCAGGTGAGAGTTGGCGGCGGTCCGTTTATGCCGGGCGGAAGTGTTTGGTTCTATGCGCCCGGCGGCATAGTCATCGGCGGGACTGCAGTTATTGATGTGGGCGGGCTGTTCCTGACCACAGCTGATCCCATAGTTGATGGCATGGGTGAGTTTATCGATGCAGGCGGGACGACCAATTTTGCCCAGGCTGTCAGCGGAACATTTGCCGCCATAGATGCTGGGGCGTCGATCACGCTGACGCCGGAAAATAGTTATGTCGGTTTGCTGGCACCGATTGTGACCCAGTCGGGCGATGTGGATGTAAATGGCTCTGCCGCCTATATTGCGGGGGAACAAGCGTCGATTACCTTTAATCAGGGCCTGTTCGATATCAATGTCACGATTGGCACAGATGGCGATGTCGGTGGCGTGGCCATTCTCCATGATGGTGTAACGGCCGGTCCTGCCAGCAGCGGCGTGGGTGATAATCACCGTGTCTATGCGGTTGCGGTCCCAAAAAATAACGCGATCAGCATCGCCATCCAAAATGGCGGGGATATTGGTTTTGATATTGCCGGAGCTGCCGATGTGGTTGGCAATGCGGTGATTTTATCCGCCGGCCGCAATGTTGCCGGTGATGTCATTGCGGCGCAGCCAGTCAACGCGATTGATGCGTCTATAGAAATTGAAAATAACAGCTTTACTTCGGCCGTAACTGCTCGTGCTTCGACCAATATTACGGCGACGGCCAATACAGGCGCGATGGCATTTGCCTCCAACCTGACATTGCGGGCCGATGATCTTGTCGATGTCATGGCCAACGGAGCGGGCAGCACGATCACCGTTGATGGCATGACGAATCTAAGCGCCGATGTTCAGGGCGTGGTGGACGGGGAAGACGGGACCGGTGGCGTGATCGGCATCCTCGGCAGCGGCGGAACCATCACTTTAAATGGCGATATCATGCTCAGTGCTAATGGCACAGGCGCCGATAATTTCAGCGTTGGCAAGCTTGGCGACGGGTTTGGCGGAACGGTCGAGATTGGCGCAGAAGGCGGCGGCGCCGTAAATATCACCGGCGCAGTCACGATGTTTGCCGACGGAATTGGCGGTTTTAGCGGTAGCGGAGTCGATGGCGGTGACGGCATCGGCGGTACCGGCAGGCTATTGGCCAATGATGGCAATTCAACCGTGTCGATTGACGGCAATTTATCCATTTCTGCGGCGAGTAACGGATCGTCGGGTAATGGCGGTCCAAATGACACGAACGGCAATGCCGTTGGCGGCACGATCACTATTTCCGGCACGGGCGGCGCGAATAATCTGATCGACATTGGAGGCTTCACGACACTTGGCACGGGTGCATTAGGTGCGGATGCATTTTCTGGCGATGCCGGTTCGGCCCTCGGCGGTGCCATTACGATCGATGCTGGTTCCGGAACCACATTGAATTTTGCCGGTACGCTCATCGCTGGCGGAATGGTGCAAGGCGGCAATAGCGATGCGCTTGGCAATGGCGGCGATGTAACTGGTGGTGCGATGTTGATTACAACATCTGACGCAACCGGCATTATAACAACCGGCGCGGATGTGCAGCTAGGGAGCCCAGTCATTGGCGGTTTTAGTAGCTTGGGAATGTCGGGAACCGCACTAGGTGGTTCGGGCACGATCAGATCTGGCCCAGGCAGCATCACAATAACCGGTCCGGTTGACCTCAATGCAGAGGCATTTGGTGAAAACAGCACTTTCGGTGGATCTGTATCACTCGAAACCACCGGCGGCAATTTGACGATCAACGACAACGCCAACCTGAGTGCGAACGGCGTTACCGGATCTGGTTCAAATGACGGCACCGGCGGCAATGCAAGCATCTCCGCCAATGGCGGCATGTTGACAATTGGCGGCACCAGTTTTGCTTCCGCTGACGGATTGGGTGGTCTCGACGGCGGAGCGGGCGCCGGTGACGGCTTTGGTGGGACAGTAAACTTGCTCGCCAATGGCGGCGGCATTGTGAATCTGGTCGGTGATGCCACTTTCAGATCATCCGGTTTGGGAGGAGACAGTATTTCGGCTGGAGGAGGATCCGGCAACGGAACGGCCGGTTCGATTGTTGCGCAGGCCGGAGCAAATAGTACGATTAGTGCGACCGCTCAATTAACACTGCAGGCCAATGGATTTGGCGGGGCCAATGATGGCGGCAGTGACGGTGGCGATGGCACGGCTGGCACAATTTCGGTGGAAGCAAACGGTGGCAATGCTAGTTTTCTGGTCGGAACGGACACATTTATTTTTGCCGAGGCGCTTGACGCGAGCGATGCCGGAGCAAATATCAACGGCGGCAATACCCTGGGTGGTTCGGTTACGATTTCCGGCAACGGCGGCACCAATAATCTGATCGATCTTGGTGCAACGACCATCAATACATTTGCCGAGATTATCAACTTTTCCAGCGGCAATGGCGGAACGGCGACGGGCGGCAATATAACCATCACGGCCGATACCGGCACGTCAATGAACTTCAACGGCCTGATTGGAACGGCATTTGGTACCGGCGGAATGGCCATGGGCGCTGGCGGCGACGGGGCCGGCGGTGCAATCCAACTCTCAACAAATGGCGGTCTGGCGAATATTTTCATCGCTGGAGCGCTCGATCTTTCTGCGGATGGAACCGGCAACACTGGTGACAGCGGCGGCGACGGAGTGGGCGGTTTTGTAGGAATTTCCGTTGGGCCAGCGAGCACAATCGATATTATTGGCAATACAATGCTTTCCGGCAATGCCGTTGGTGGCACCTCGATCGGGAATGGCGGCATCGGCGGCAACGCAACCGGTGGTTCTGCCGATATCACTGCGTTTGGCGGAGGCGACGGTGCGCTGTCTGGCAATGGTCTGAACATTGCTGTTAACGCGAACGGCGGCATCGGCGGTGCCGGATTTGACGGCGGGACCGCAACCAGCGGAGCGGTCACCATCCAGGCTCGCAATTCGGTTGCCGGTGGCCTCAGCAGCATCAGTTTCGGTGATACAGTCATCAATAGCGCAACCAGCGCGGGCAATGGCGGAGATGCCATCGGCGGCGCCTCCGGTGGCAATGGCGGTGATGCCGTGGCGAGCGGAGCAATAGCGCTTCTAGGGTCATCGGGTAGCGGCGTTCTGACGCTGGGCAATGTTAACATAAACAGCTCTGCGGCAGGCGGCCTTGGCGGCACTGGTGGTGATGGCGGGGTCGGCACGGGCGGCAATGGCGGTTCCGGTGGTTCTGCTACGGCGGCCTTTGTTCAGGTCGGCACCACAAGCGGCATTGACACACCAGCTAATTTGGGCGCTGCGACATTTGGTAATATGATTATTACGGCCGATGCGGTGGCGGGCAACGGCGGCGACGGGGGAACCGGCGCGATAGTTGGCGATGGCGGTAATGGTGGTGAAGC
This sequence comes from uncultured Sphingomonadaceae bacterium, assembly GCA_947501695.1. Taxonomy (GTDB): domain Bacteria; phylum Pseudomonadota; class Alphaproteobacteria; order Sphingomonadales; family Sphingomonadaceae; genus Parasphingorhabdus. The sequence goes on along the minus strand of CANMWO010000003.1, from coordinate 50,156 downwards.
TTTTGCAAGTGAACTGACCTTATTGTCTCGTGGTTCGCCGGTCATTATCGGTGATGTGAACTATACGGCCCAATCCGCTGGCGGCGATGGCGGGGCCGGAACAGCGCAGGGTAATGGCGGCAATGCGACCGGCTCTGACTCTACAATTTTGGTGACCAATCGCTTTAACCGTATCGAACAAGGATCACTCAACGCCGGTAATGTCAGTATTTTTAGCACGGCCAATGCCGGAGCAGGCACCGTTGCGGGAATCAGCACGGTTGCGAACGGCCAAATCGACATTAATCAAGGCATGGCAACCATCGCGTCTTATGATGCATTTATATCGGGTGATATCATCGGCGGTGGCAGCCAGCCGAGTTTCCTATCGGCGGTGGATGGCACGTTAAATGTCACCAATGATGTGATCATGGTGACCGACAGTAATATTGCCGTCGTGACCGACACGGGTGCGATCACCATTGGTGGCGATCTTGATCTCGATACAAACGGGACCTTTGTGGTCAGCCGTGATGGCGTGCCGCCGGTTAATCCCGGCTTACTGACGGTGGCAGGCACAACCGTGCTGGCATCGGCGGCCGATGTTATATTGAGTACCAACGTCAACGCCGTTGCTGGTTTCACCACGGCGGTCACTGGGGATACCAGCTTTGGCGACATAGACAGTGGCGGTGTGATCGACATAGCGGTAACCGGCAATGCGCAGACCGGCAATTTGACGAGTGTCGGCGATCTTATGGTCAATGCAACCGGCACATTGATGACCGGTGATCTCGACAGTGCAGCCGCGCTGATCGTATCGGCTGATTCTGATCTTATGCTGGGAAATCTGTCCGCAGTGGGACCCGTGCAGGCCATTTCAACGACCGGGAACCTGACCGCCCTCGCAATCAACACAGATGGTGATGCTGTCCTGACGGCCAATGCTGGCGCAGTGACAGCCGGTGTCATCGACGCGGGCGCGAATGTTGATATCAATGCGCTGAATGCCGTCACGCTGACCGATGTTACAGCGACTTTATCAGCGCAAATTTCGTCTCAGACGGGAGCAATCTCTGGCGCAACTATTGATACCGGAGCTGATTTCATTGTCGCTGCAACGGGTGCGGCAGATGTTGATTTTGCCGATGTAACCAGCAGTGGTCTGATCGATATCGCGTCCAATGGTGCTCTAACTCTTGGCGTTGTCGATGGTGCTATGGACATTGCGCTTGCCAGCGCGACAGGTCTTGATACCGGCATTGTTCAGGCAATCGGAGCGGTTGCCATTGCATCGGACGGGATCGTAGATGTTCAAGCCATTGTCGCAGGAACAAGCGTAGATGCAACCGTCACCGGCAGCAGCGCCAGTTTCGGTGATATTGATGCCGGCACTGACATTTTGATCGATGCTGCTGATGCTCTAATCCTGGCAAATGCCGATGCAGGCGGACTGATCGATATTATAACGGGCGGCAACGCGCAAACCGGCAATCTGACGAGTGTTGGCGACCTTTCGCTTGATGCCACCGATACTTTGGTGACTGGTGATCTGGACAGCGGTGGGGCATTAGCCGCATCTGCCGATTCCGACGTGATGTTGGGCAATCTGACTTCTGTTGGCGCTGCACAGGCAACATCCTTGAACGGCGATGTTGCGGTTCTGGATGTTACCACCGATGGTGATGCTGTCCTGACGGCCAATGCTGGCGCAGTGACAGCCGGTGTCATCGACGCGGGCGCGAATGTTGATATCAACGCACTGAATGCCATCACATTGACGGCTATTACAGCGGTCATGTCGACGCAAATTGCGTCTCAGACCGGAGTCATTTCCGGTGGTACGATCGATACGGGTGATGATTTCATTGTTGCTCCTGTGGGATTGGCTGACATTAGCTTCGGCGACGTAACCAGTGGCGGTGTGATCGATATCGCATCCAATGGTGCGCTAACGCTTGGCGCCGTTGATGGCGCTTTGGACGTTGCGCTTGAAGGTGCAACCGGACTTGATACCGGCATGGTTCAGGCGGTTGGCGCTATTGTCATTGCATCAGGCGGCCCTGTGGCTGTTCAGGATATTATCGCGGGCAGCAATGTTGATATTGCCGTCACCGGCAGCAGCGCGAGCTTCGGTAATATCGACGCGGGCACCGATCTTTTGGTTGATTCCGCAGGTGCTCTGACCTTGGCCAATGCCGATGCTGGTGGCTTGATCGACATAGTCGCCGGCGGCAATGTGCAGACCGGCAGCCTGAACAGCGTTGATGATATCCGGCTTGATTCGGACCAGTCGATTTTAGGCACCGGCGCGATAATGACGGATGGCGCTTTTGTATCCCAGGCTCTGGGTAGCGGCAGCTACGGTAACATTACTGCACAGGGCGTCGGCAATGGCGGCATATTGGGCATAGCCATTGATACTGTTGGAGGCATTGTCACGGGCGACCTTGCGACCGGCACGGCGACCATTGGCCTGTTGACCCCTGCAGCGATAACGACCGGTACTGTCACCAGTGCTACTGATGCGATATTGCTGGCAGGTACCACGATTACAACCAACGCCATTAGCACGGCAAACGGCCCCGATAATTTCATATATCTCGCTAATGAGAGCATGCAGGCATCCTTTGGCCCCGGCGGAGATCCGACACCCTTGTTCGCGCTGGACCCTGTTGCAACCAGTGGCTCCATTACGATCAACAATGCCATAGGCGGTAATTTGGCCGCAGCGACGGCAGCCGATTTTGTCAGTCAGGGAAATATTGCCCTCTCCACCTTGTTCCGCGTCGATGCTGCAGGCCTTGCCGGTTTTGCCGGTGTTTTGACCGCGCCAGTCATATCCCTGATATCAAGTGATCTTGATATTGGTGCAGGCGGGGGTCTGGGTGATGAAAATACCACCGAATTGACGTTGACCAATATTGGTGCCGACGGCGCTTCCATTGGCGATATTGCCGGCGGTCCGTTGGGCTATGATTTGAGCAATGCCGAAGCCGGCCGTTTGCGCGCCAATATGATCAGCATAGAATCCGATGGTTCCGGCGGGATAGAAATTGGCGATCTGGACCTGACCGGTTCGGATGCCCTTGGCGCTAATCTGGTTGGGCCTGACGGTGCTTTGCAGATATCCTCAACGGATGACATCCGGGTTTCCGGCACGCTTAATATCACGGATATGGCGACAGATAATCTACTGTCCCTGACCGGTGATACTATCGGCGTTGCAAGCGACACTGGCGGCATATTGCTGGAAGGCAATTCGCCCGGAGGTATCCTCGAACTTTCCGCCCGCCATATTCATTCGGGTAGCGCTGCATTGCTGGACCAATTGGCGATTGATCCGTTTTTCACTGGCCGCAATGATGTCTTGGCGAGAGCCACGCCGACGGGCAATCCCGATGGCTCCATTCAGGCGGCGAGCATTACCTTTGCGGCAGAGGAAACATTGCTTATTCAAAATGTCGGAGAGGGCGGCATAGCCTATGGCTTTTATGCCGAAACTGGTGAGGTTGAGGTTATTCCGACCGGCGCGGGTGATCTGGATGTATTTGTTTTTGGCGCGACCCTGAATGTTGACGATACCCAAGTGGTAAATGATGATGTTTTGGCAACGGTCTTTCCGGTGGCTCCGGCCGACGGCTTCACCGCTGGTTCCAGTATCAACGGGTGTTTGTTGGCCACGGCGGTCTGTGTGAACCTCGTCAGCGAAGATACGCCCATAGCGGTCAGCGTTCGCGACACGGTGCAGGAACAGCAACAGGCTGCTGAGGATGTTGATGAAGAAGAATTGACCGAGGAAGAAAAAGAAGAGGCCGAAGAAAAGGCGACAAGCAAAAGCCCGATTTCCCGGACCGTTTCAATAATTAACACACGCCCGATGGGCAGCACCGGGTCCATATCGGAACCGGTCACCAGCGGCGGGAATCCGAATTTAATGGGCGTTCCAAGCTCGGCCCCATCGGATGATATCAGCACGGTGGACGGACTATGATCGGACAAAAAACCAAATTCGCGGCGGCTCTGTTAATCGGTTCGGCGACTGTTGCGCTGGCATCTCAACCTGCCATGGCGCGTGATCTACCCTTGTCGGTACAGGACAGCTTTCGGATCGGCAGCACGGGCGTTTTATGCACCGCGCAAAATGCGCCGAACTTGCCTGAATTGAACGGCATGTTTGACCGGGGGTATCGCATTGTTTGTCGGGATGCGGCGACCAGTGTCGGGACATTTCTGGCTATCCGCGATATCGCGACCGATGCGGTTGCCGTCGCTGGCTTTAAGACCTCGGACACGCTGACATGCCGAAAAGAGGATGAAGCTGCGATTGAAAACCTTGGTTCGGTTTCTGCGACAATTTGCACCAATAGTGTGACACGGATTGATCACCGTATCTATTCGACCGAGCGCGGCAACACGACCTATATTGCGCAGGGCCTTGCCGGATATGATTCCGCGCTGCGTCTGGGACTGGCGGCGCTGGTTTCTGATCAACCTGTTTCCGGTCCGGTTGAGGTCGCCACAACCTCGGTCAGCGATCCGGTCGCTTTTGCGCGTATTCAAGCCGGGTCACTGGATATCGAAGGCGCGCGCAGCGAAGCCTATTCGCGCAATCACAGCGGCAGCTATGCCGAGGCATCAGAGTTTTTTGAAACTCTGGTCGCGCGGGATAGCAGCAGCACCGCCCGTACCGCAGAATTTTTGGCCAATCAGGGATTACAGCAATCCAATCTTGGTAATTTTGCCAGTGCGCGGGCTTTGTTTGATCGCGCGGATAGTTCGGTTGCCGGGCGCGATGGTGTCACCCAAAGGCTGATCCGTAATTTTCGTACGATTCACCTGCTCAATCAACAAAAGGCCGATGCGGCCATCGCGTTGTTGCAGCGTCCCGTGGTCAAGATTTCCGCAGGCATAGATGACGATATCGTTTCATCGGGTGAAATTACGTCGGAACTGTCGGTTCAGATTAACCGCGAGAATGAAAACCTGAGACGGGTTGGCGGGTTTGATAGCGGATTGAGCGACTTTGAGCGCGGCCAGATTTTGGATGGTCAGGCGAGCTATTTGCGCGGCGTTGCCATGCGGATCAACAAGGATTTTAAAGCCGCCGCTGAAGCGCAAAATACAGCATTGCAAACCATAGAATCTGTGCGTGATGGCCGGGTCATCTCCACAGCTTGGTTGCGCTCTGACATTCGATCAGAATTGGCGCTGATATCAGAGGTTTCGGGCAATCTCGCGTCCGCAAAAGGCCATTTTTCGGAAGCCATCACCATTTTTGAAAGAGAATATCCGCAATCACCCGCGTTGCTTGCTGCCAAAGCACGATTTGCCGGGTTTCTGGGGCGCAGCGGCTCGGTGGACGAAGCGCTGGCGCTCTATGCGACGGTCGTAGAGGAGAGCAGTTCGGTTTCCGGAGCCGCCGTTGTCATGCGGGATCTTCTGGGGCCGTATTTTGAGCTGTTGACCACCAGACCGGCAGGCGATGGCAATGCGTCGGCGGCCATGTTCCTGGCGTCGCAAGCCCTGCAAAGACCCGGTGTCGCGCAGACACAAGCGGCGCTGGCTCGCGAGCTTTCAGAAGGGGATGATGAAGCGTCCGCTCTATTCCGCTTGGCGGTGTCCCGCACCAGAGAAATTGCGAGAACGACCATACAGATCGCGCAACTGGCATCCAAGGCGGTTCCCAACGCCGATGATGTGCGCGACCTCAGCTATGCGCGTGACGCGCTGAGCAATTTGGAGCTGGAACAAACGCGCCTGCAATCGCAATTGAGCAAATTCCCTCGATATCGCGTGCTCGCCCCGCAAGTGATGCAGCTTGATGAAATGCAAAAGCTGCTGAAAACCGGGGAAGCCTATTATAAGGTGAATATCGTTGGGGACGCAATATACAGCATCCTCGTGACAGCGGATAATGTCCGCAGCTTTAAAGTTGCCGATGACTTGTCGTCCCTGCAGCAAACCGTCAATGATCTGCGGGATTCCATCGTGCGTATCGAATATGGCGCGCCCACAACCTATCCCTTCAATGTCGAATTGGCGCGCGCGCTTTATCTGTCATTGTTCGAACCCGTTGCGGCCGAGCTAGCTGATGTCACCCATTTGATCTACGAACCCGATGGGCCATTATTGCAACTGCCGCCCTATTTGCTGGTTGAGGATCAAGCGAGCGTTGACGCTTATGTTGACCGCACGCAGGACATTGACTCTGATCTGTTCGATTTTACCGGCATCCAATGGTTTGGCAAAGGCCGTGACATGTCGATCGCCGTATCGCCGCGATCCTTTGCCGAGGTACGCGCGATTGCGCCATCATCGGGCAAATATAAATATCTCGGTCTCGGGGAAAATGCCGTCCCGGATGCGCGCGTGCAATATACGGCGACGCAGGACGATCAGTGCCAGTGGGGCATAGAAACATGGGGCAATCCAATTTCCTCATCCGAGTTGAACCTTGCGAGCAACATTGTCGGCACATCGAAGTCCAACGTCATCACCGGCGCTGGTTTCTCGGACAGCGCGCTATTGGCGCAGGATGATCTGAATGAATATCGCATCATCCATTTCGCAACCCATGGTCTGGTAACGGCACCCAAGCCACAATGTACCGCGCGACCAGCTTTGGTCACGTCCTTTGGCGGTGAGACATCAGACGGTCTGTTGAGTTTTCAAGAGATTTTTGATCTGCGGCTCGATGCCGATGTCGTGATCCTGTCTGCCTGTGACACTGCTGGCATGGCCAGTGTTGGTGCATCGCGAGAGGCCGGGGTTGCAACCGGCGGCAACTATGCTTTGGATGGTCTGGTGCGCGCCTTTGTCGGAGCGGGCGCACGCTCCGTTGTGGCCAGCCATTGGCCGGTGCCCGATGACTTTGACGCTACCGAGCGTTTGATCGGCGGCATGTTCCGCGGAGAAGGTAGCGAAGAGGGCGGGGCGCTGTCGACATCGCTGCGATTGGCGCAAGAGAAATTGATGGATGATCCGATTACATCCCATCCTTATTATTGGGCCGCCTTCGTGGTGCTGGGCGACGGCTCAAAGCCGTTGCTAAGCGAAGAATAAAGCTTCTATCCAGACAAAAAAAGGCCGGACATGACATCCGGCCTTTTATATGGTTTAGGTCTCGATCTTAGCGCTGCGGTTTGTAACCGGCATTGGCCATTTCATTCCGACCAACCACCATATGATGGACCTCATCCGGCCCGTCGGCGAGACGCAATGTTCGCTGATTGGCATACATGCGGGACAGCGGGGTCCATTGGGACACACCAGCGGCGCCATGAATCTGGATCGCTTCGTCAATGATCCGGCATGTAATCTCTGGAACATAGGCTTTGACCATGGAAACCCAGACACGCGCCTGTTTATTGCCCATGACATCCATAGCCTTGGCCGCTTTGAGAACCATGAGACGCATGGCTTCAATATCAATACGAGCGCGAGAAATGACTTCGAGGTTCTTGCCGAGCAGCGCCAAAGGCTGACCAAAGGCTTCCCGGCTGCCGCCGCGATGGATCATCAGGTCCAGCGCGCGTTCCGCAACGCCAACGGACCGCATGCAGTGATGGATGCGTCCAGGGCCAAGGCGCAGCTGGGAGATTTCAAAGCCGCGTCCTTCACCGAGCAGGATATTTTCCTCTGGCACGCGCACATTGTTGAACTTGATATGCATATGGCCATGGGGTGCATCGTCATCGCCGAATACGTGCATCGGTCCGATAATCTCAACGCCCGGCGTGTCGATGGGCACCAGGATCTGGGATTGTTGCGAGTGGGAGGGGCCGTCTGGATTGGTGCGGACCATGGTGATCATGATTTTGCACCGCGGATCGCCAGCACCGGAAATGTAGAATTTCTCTCCGTTGATGACCCATTCGCCTTTTTCGAGAATCGCTTCGGTGCGAATATTCCGCGCATCCGATGATGGATGGCCCGGCTCGGTCATCGCAAAAGCCGAGCGGATTTTACCTTCGAGCAAGGGAACAAGCCATTCCTGTTTCTGGGCGGTCGTACCAACACGTTCCAACACTTCCATATTGCCGGTATCGGGCGCGCTGCAATTCATGCACTCGGACGCCAAGGAATTTTGACCCAGCACGCCAGCGATGAAAGCATAGTCGAGGTTCTTCAATCCTTCGCCAGATTCCGCGTCCGGCAGAAAGAAATTCCACAGCCCTTGTTCGCGCGCCTTGTTCTTCACGCCTTCAAGCAATTCGAGCTGGCCCGGTGCATAGCTCCAGCGTTCCGCGCGGCCTTCGCCCATTGCAAAAAACTGCTCGGTGATCGGATCGACTTCTTCGGTAACGAAGCGCTTGACCTTGTCATAGAGCACGCGGCCCTCGTCGGACATGCGCAGATCATTCATTTCTGAATCGTTTGGATCTTGGATCATTATGGTTCCTTTTCTAGGATGGTGGGACAGTCATGTCCGCATAAGCGGTTGATGAAAACGCGAGTCGTCATTTAGTTCAGTGATGAACTATATCACATAGACTATGGATAGCAATATCAGCCTTTGCCTAGCGAACCCCGTCATTTATAATTCACCTATGAACTTATAATATGTTCACAAGGCGCGGGAAATAGGATAGCATCCCGCTATGACGGCAAGAAACCTCAGATTCTATTCGCGGCTGCAAATTGCCGCCCATGTGCTGAAGAAAAGCTCTGACCGGCAGTTGCTGGAGGTTGCCGGTGTCACGACGGCGCAGATGTCGGCGCTGGGGATTATTGCATCGGAAGAGACCACGACCCAGACCCGGCTGGCGGCGGAGCTGGGGCTGAATGACTCCGCGATTACCGCGATGGTGCGGCGGCTGATTGATCTGAAAATGGTGGCGCGGGTGCGCGATGATACGGACGGGCGGGCGTGGCTGTTAAAGCTGACCAAAACGGGCGCCGAAGCGGTCAAAAAAGCCAGCGCGATTACCGATCAGACCAGCGCCAAGGTCGATGAATTGCTGGGCGCAAAAACCATAGCGACCGTGGTTGCGGCGATGGAGCTGATTATCAACGACGCGGATTGAGCGACAGGCCTGCGCGCCTAATTCCCCGCGCCGCTATCACTCCACCATCAACCTCCTTATTCGCCGGCGCAAAGCGCCCCCGCCGCGTCGCGGCCCGCGCCGTTGGTGTCATGCTGATAGAGCAAGCGCAGCAGGTCATTGGCATATTTGACGCGCTGACCCACGACCTTGCCGTGATACCAGACATCCTGCTTCTCCCCCGACCCAATGCGTGTTTGGCGCGCGCTTCCACCGCTCGGCAAAATCGGCATCGCGCTGGCGAAATTTATAAGCGCTGTTCCAGCTAATCCCCGCCACGCGAGCGGGTCCTAACGACGATTGATGCGGGGCATCAATCTAAAGGTGGGGGCGCACACAGCCTGTGCGGCCCAGCGCGGCAATAAACTCATTCTGCCGCTCCACCGTCCAGCCATCATGGCGGACCCGATAGGGTTTGGGCGGCGGAGCCTCTGAGGGCGTGGCGGGCAAGCCCGCGGGATGTTCGGGATTGGGGTTGTCGTCTGCCATGGGGAAATCGGCCCTTTCGTTCTTCCTTTGTTCCTTTGATTCGGGCCGGTGTATCAAAATGTGGGGGTTGTAGGAAAGGGAAATATATTTCTATGGACTTTTAAGTATTGTTATTGTTGAATAAATCTATGTCCAATAATACTGACTCTTATCTTCAAATAGCTGAAAAAGTTTTGGAATCCTGTAGGGTGCCAATGTCAACGCAGGAAATAATGCGAGAAGCTTATCTTCGATATTTAGTTCCTACGCACTTGCATGGCAAAACACAGCATAAGACATTGGGAGCTCGGTTAAGTGAAGACATCCTTCAGTTCAGAGATAGGAGCCGTTTTTATAGAAATAGGCCCGGTCGTTTCTTTCTCAAAAAGTTTATTAACGACTCCAGTATTCCTTCTGAATTTAGACGCCCGATTGTCGCACGTCGACGGAAGCTTGAACTAAAAAATAAAAATATCGTTCATTTCCAACATGAGTTAATTTCGTCCGTTTCCAACCAAAACGCTTACGCCTTTTTAACGCCTGCACAGCTCAAGCGGATAATTAAGAGAGGCGACTTTGTTTATCGAGATTTGACCGAGAACGAAGATGATTTTTTAGTCCCTTTCTATTCTTTTACGTTCTTCCAACGTCGAAATGAGTTTTTGAGTTTTGATAGAGGTTCTTTCCGAGAGCACAGAAATGAATTCCTAGGTAAAAAGTCATTGGGGTTCACGGTTCCAGTAGAGCATGATGACATGACGCTCTTTGAATTTGAAAATCATGGGGTCGTCAATGCGGGTTTAACAGCAGCAGCAATTGATTTGGATCTTGAATTCTCTCGAGATTTGCCATTTTTCGAGAATAATTCGAAGTTTTTGGGCTGTCTATTTTTCGAGCATCGCGGCAAGAGTGCACTTTTGGGGCTGGTCAAGGTTGCCAGCCCTGGGTTCTTTTACCCTGAAACCAAACGCCTAGCTGTTAATGACTTGGGGTGGGTCGAACCATTCGACAAACCTCGATATTCTTTTGATCCTTGGACCGAGCACTTTCTAAGTTGGGTGCAAGCGAAAAAGAGACGGTGAGTTCTTCCAAACCCTTATTCTTTTCCTCGGAAGAAGAAGCATATTTGATCGCGCAGCTTAACAATGCTGATGATCGGATCGCCGTAAAAGCTCTTCAATGGTTATGCAAAAAGTTGACTGAAGGCTATCATCTAGCTGAGGTAACTCCGGTGAAATCAACCATACGGCTGTGCTTATTTCGTCCGTCCCCCAATTGTCGGCGTTGGTCGGTCAATGCATTGGCTGAACTCGGTGCAAAGGACTGCGTGGATTTGGTCTTGGGTCTTGTCACGGACGCTGCTGCTGATCCAGACCTATTGGCATCGATTGTTGCATATGTGTTCGCATGTCATACGGATACGATAGCCAATGAAAAGCTGAAGCGAAGTGGCTTAGAGTTGGATGGAACATTGTTAATTGCGGCTTCCCAGCACAGCATAAAGCAACGAAAAAGACTAATAGATACCAGAATCCCGCTTGACAACGCTTCACCCGCCGAGTTTCGAGCTGCACTTGTTTTGACGGGATTGGGCAAAGCACCAGAGCATTTATTTCATGAGCGACATACCAATTTCATCGCATTAAGTGAGCTAAACCTACACGATGTTCCTTCGGTCAGTAAATACTCGATTTGGGCTCAGGCTCGCCTAAAATTGGGCTTTTCTTCGCTGCAACTTCCTACCTCAAATTTTGAATCTAGTGAAGCTGAAGTCCGAAAATGGATGGCTCGACTTCTTGTGTCTGACGAGTATAACTTATCGCGAGAGCTCGATTTCTTTAGTCTTTGTGTTCAAGACGAGGACGAAGACGTTCGACTTGAAATAGCGCTTGAACTTCGTGAGCATTACGTTCCAGAGATTTCACAAATTGTCAGAAACTGGATGATGCGTGAGGATGATTTAGAAATAAGAAGCGCGCTCTTGGACCACATGGCGTCCTACGCCTATATGGACGGACACTATGCGGCTTTGGTGGTCGAATTTTACAAGCGTGCCGCGAAAAAATCTCCAACGCGAATGAGAATAGAAGCTGCGTCTGCACAGACCGCTATCTATCGAGAACTAAAAAGAATTTCTTTGCAGCAAGAAGCCCTAGACCTGTATTCTAACGACAATGAATTTGATTTAAGGGAGAGGCCAATGGTCAATATAACAAACAATATCTCAAATAGCTCTGTCGGAGCAATTGCAAACAATGGCGACATAGATGCAGGGGTAATTAAATCAGTTCAAGGTCTGGATTCCGAGGATGTTAAGCAGGTAGTTGAAAAAGTGCTGGCGCTCTTGGTGCAAATAGACTCAAAAAAAACAACGCAGCAAGGGCAAGAACTTGTCGCCGAAGTGGCTAAGGCCCCCGAGAGTAAACCGGCTTGGAAACGATTGATCAGTTTCCTCAAAAATACGCGTGATGGAGTTGAAGCAGCATCGGACCTCTATTCACAAGTTGATGGTGTGTTAGGTGACATAGGGAGTTTGCCAGATTTAATTGGACTCATGTAAATTTCAGTCGGCTTGTTTTGGCGTCATACATAATAGTCGGAAATGAACGTTGAACTGCTGGTTCAGTAAGTAAATTTGATCGGTATTGTGTCGCAAATTTGTGTGCATCGTGGGTTTGGTCGATCCTTTAGATTTGCCACTTACGTTCGCTTCAAAGTTATCAATTATGTGACTCTCCAAGTTGCCCCCCCATTGCACCCAGAACACCCATGGTCTAAAGCGCTCCAGAATCACTTTTTAGTGGATTATCAACTCGCTGGACGCACCTGCTTCCCCTCTGCCTTCCCCCTGAATTCAGTTCAGGGTTCGGCGGACAGGCTCCTCCCGGCAACAACGATTTAAATACGGAGCAACAATTTATGACCACCACCGGACAAGACTCGCTGGGCACGCGCTCGACCCTCTCGGTTAATGGCACCAACTATGCCTATTATTCGCTCGCCAAGGCGGCGGCGAAGCTCGGGAATATTGATCACCTGCCTTATACGCTGAAAGTCTTGCTCGAAAATATGCTGCGCTTTGAAGATGGCGGCCATACGGTCGCTGCCAAGGACGCGCAAGCGGTGGTCGACTGGCAGAAAGAGGCCAAGAGCAGCGCGGAAATTCAATATCGTCCGGCGCGCGTTTTGATGCAGGATTTTACCGGCGTTCCGGCCGTTGTTGACCTCGCCGCGATGCGCGACGGGATTAAGGCTTTGGGCGGCGACGCGCAGAAGATTAACCCGCAGGTGCCGGTGCATCTGGTGATTGATCACTCGGTCATGGTCGACGAATTTGGCACGCCGCAAGCGTTTGAGAATAACGTGGCCTTGGAATATCAGCGCAATATGGAGCGCTATGAGTTCCTGAAATGGGGATCAAAGGCGTTTGACAATTTCTCGGTTGTGCCTCCCGGAACCGGCATTTGCCATCAGGTGAATCTGGAAAATATTGCGAAGGCCGTGTGGAGCAGCAAGGATCAGAATGGCGAAATGGTCGCCTATCCCGATACTTGTGTTGGCACCGACAGCCATACGACGATGATCAATGGCCTGGGCGTGCTCGGCTGGGGCGTGGGCGGTATTGAGGCGGAAGCCGCGATGCTGGGTCAGCCGGTATCGATGCTGATCCCCGAAGTGGTCGGGTTTAAACTGACCGGCGAGCTGGCCGAGGGTATTACGGCGACCGATCTGGTGCTGACCTGTGTGCAGATGCTGCGGGCTGTTGGTGTGGTCGGGCGCTTTGTTGAATTTTACGGTCCGGGCGTGGCGGCCCTGTCGCTCGCCGATCGCGCGACCATTGCCAATATGGCGCCGGAATATGGCGCGACCTGCGGTTACTTCCCGATTGATGACAAGACGCTGGATTATCTGCGCCTGACGGGTCGTAGCGAAGCGGACATTGCGCTGACCGAAGCTTATGCCAAGGAGCAGGGTTTCTGGCGGCTCGACGAAGCGAAAGACGCGATTTATTCGAACAAGCTGGAACTGGATATGACCAGCGTGGTGCCGTCTTTGTCGGGGCCAAAATTGCCGCAACAACGCGTGTCTATGGCGGATCTCGACGAGAGCTTTAACCGCGATCTGGGCGAAGTCTTTGGTCGCAATGATGACGCGGGCCGGGTGGCTGTGGATGGCAGCGATTATGATTTTGGCCATGGCGATGTGGCCATTGCCGCGATTACGTCCTGCACCAATACCTCCAACCCCAGCGTGCTGATTGCCGCTGGTCTGGTGGCGCGTAAGGCGCGGGAGCGGGGCTTGCAGCGCAAACCTTGGGTGAAGAGCAGTCTGGCGCCGGGGTCTCAGGTGGTGACGGATTATCTCGATAAAGCGGGGCTTTCGGAAGATCTCAACTATCTCGGCTTTAATCTGGTCGGCTATGGTTGCACGACCTGTATCGGGAATAGCGGGCCTTTGCCGCCAGCAATTTCCAAGGCGATTAATGACAACAGCATTGTTGCGGCGAGCGTTTTGTCCGGCAACCGTAACTTTGAAGGCCGTGTGTCTCAGGATGTGCAGGCCAACTATTTGGCGTCGCCGCCGCTGGTTGTCGCCTATGCGCTGAAAGGCACGGTGCGTGAGGATATGTATGAAACGCCGATCGGGCAGGGCAGCGATGGCGAGGATGTCTATCTGCGCGATATCTGGCCGACCAATGATGAAGTGAACGAAGCCATGGGCGGCGCGGTTTCCCGCGAGATGTTCGAGAGCCGCTATGCTGATGTGTATAAGGGCGATGCGGCGTGGCAGGATATCGATGTGACCGGCGGCGATACCTATCAGTGGCGTGCTGGTTCTACCTATGTGGCGAACCCTCCATATTTTGACGGCATGACGATGACGCCGGAACCTGTTGGGGATATTGTGGACGCGAAGACGCTGGCGCTATTGGGCGCTTCGATCACGACCGACCATATCTCTCCGGCCGGAGCGATTAAGGAAGACAGCCCCGCCGGCGAATATCTGCGCGACCACCAAGTGGCGAAGCAGGACTTCAACAGCTACGGCTCCCGCCGCGGAAATCACGATGTCATGATGCGCGGCACTTTCGCCAATATCCGCATCAAGAATGAAATGGCCGACGGCAAAGAAGGCGGTTACACCAAATATAATGGTGAGATCATGCCAATCTACGACGCCGCCATGCGCCACAAAGCCGACGGTAACGAGCTCGTTGTCATTGGTGGTGAACAATATGGTACGGGCTCTTCGCGTGACTGGGCCGCCAAAGGTACAAACTTGTTGGGCGTACGCGCAGTGATTGTGGAAAGCTTTGAGCGTATTCACCGGAGCAATCTGGTTGGTATGGGCGTGTTGCCGCTACAATTTGCCGAGGGTGTTGATCGCAATACACTGAAGCTTGATGGCAGCGAGAGCTTTACCATCAAGGGTGTTGCAACGCTTGATCCGCGTCAGACGGTTGAAGTTGAAATGACCCGGGCTGATGGCTCTACGGAAACGTTTAACACGCTGTGCCGGATCGATACCGCCAATGAGATGGAATATTTCCTCAACGGCGGCATTCTGCATTATGTGCTGCGGAATCTAGCGGGGTAGAACCTTCTGCCAAATCGTGCATAGTCGGGGCATAGGAGAAACCCATGCCTCGACTGCGCGAAATTCCACGCTCTGAAGTGACCGACGACTATGTGCTGAAACTTTATCAGACATTGTTCGGAGATCGGGACCCGGTAGCAGAACCAGGAACCGCAACAGGAACGCCTGGCAATTGGTGGACGGTGTTCGCGCAGGTCCCCGATGCTTTCAAACATACGACGGAGGGTTTTGGTTTTTATCGCTCACCCAATCGCAAGCTCGATCCCAGGCTGCGCGAACTGGGACAGATTCGCGCCGGCTATGCCGTTGGATCGCAATTTGTCTATTCGCAGCATAGCAAGGCCATGCGGTTCGAGGGGTTTTCTGAAGAGCAGGTCAAAGCCATCCCTAATTGGTCAGTGGCGGATTGTTTCAGCCCGTTAGAACGGGCGGTGCTCGCTTATACCGACGGCTTAGTGCTGGAGCAGGGGCGCGTATCGGATGGTGTATTCTCGGCGCTTAAAGAGCATCTGTCCGAGGTCGAGATACTTGAACTGACGTATATCACTTGCACCTATATGATGCACGCGGTGATGAGCCGGGCGCTGCGCTTGGAATTTGATGATGTCGACGAGCGGGTGGCGGAAGTGCCAGCGCCAGAAGGTACGACAGCAGATGTAATGGGTATGGTCGACAAGCGTAAGGAGCCGAGTCAATGAGCTATCATCACCTAGCACTGGCGGCGAAGGACATGAAGGCCATTCACGCCTTTTATGAGGGTATCATGGGCTTTGAACTGGTGAAGGTAGAAATCGCTCCTGTCGCCGGTGGTGGCTGGGGAAAACATTTTTTCTATCGCATGGATGGCGATGACAGCAAATTTATCGCTTTCTGGGAACTCAATGAGACGCCCGGACAGGTCGATTATGCTTATGACCTCAACGAAGCGGCGAAAACACCACAGGGCACAAACCATTATAGTTTTTCGGTGGATACCCCCGAAGCACTCGAAGGCTGGCGGCAAAAATGGAACATAGCGGGCCTCGATGTGCTCGAAATCGACCATAATTGGTGCCACTCGGTTTATACGCGTGATCCCAATGGCAATATGATCGAATTTTGCCTGACGACGGGCAGTTTTACCGAGGATGATCGCACGCGCGCCTTGGCGGCGCTGGACGAACGCGAAATGAACGCATCACCGCCACCCGCGATGATGAAGCAGTGGTTAGCAAAAGACGCGTAAGGTCGGCGTTCAGAATAGCTTGATCAGCGCTACAATCGCTGCGATCGCGAGCAAGACCATAACGAAGCCGCGCCAGACCGGTTCGGAGACCGCGCCAAAATATTTCGACCCCAAATGGTTTCCGCCGATCATCAGCGGGCAGGTCAGTGCGGTCAGAACCAAAAGCTGCAGGTCCACCATGCCGCGCAAAAAAGCGACTGCGGTTGCCATAGCGGCGGTGGCAAAGAATATTGTAATCATCGATCCGCGGGATACCGCTGGCGGAACTTGCTTGCGGACAAAATGAAGGACAACCGGCGGTCCAGGCATCGCGGCAAAGCCATTAAGCAGGCCTGAGATGATCCCAACCAATGCAATATGTAGTGGTGAGTTGTTGAGCGTCTGCGGACGTTTCATCATGAAGGCGAAAAAACTGCCGATAGCAATCGTAGTGATGATCAATCGGGCAATATCGACGCTGACAACATCCAGCAGCCAAAGCCCGAGCGGTGTGGACAAGCAAGCCAGTATAGCAATTTTGGAAACCATCGGTACATCGATAATCCCGCGTGCCTGTTTGACGCCAAAGGGGCCGATGATGAGTTGCATAAGGATCGCCATCAACACAGCTACTGCTGGTGTGGAAACCAGACTGACGAGCGGCACGGATAGGATGGCATAGCCAAATCCAGTCAGCCCGCGAAAAAAAGCGGCGCCGGCAACAATCAGACAAACTGACAGGAACGGAAGGAGAGCCAAGCCAGTATAGGTGCTCAACCAAATATTGAGTGTCTCAATCATGCGGGCTCTTCGCTGATTCTTGCCATAAGAGCAATAAGCGATTGATTCGCTGCTATGTGATTCCAGCCTTAGCTAGCAATGTGCAGTTCTGCTTTCTTAGGTCGTTGCTTTTCGTGCACCTTCAGGCCGGTTAATATCGTGTCGATAACCAACCGCAAGCGGTCTTCATCGGCGAGATGCATCATATCCATCATCAAATTGGGGTTACAAAAAGGCTGCACCATGGTGTTCACCAGCGAAACAATTTTGTCGAGCTCTAACCCTTGGAAATAACCTTCCTCCATCGCTTCGGCGAGAATGATCGCCATATAGTGGTCGGTCAGGTCGACATAGCCGCGAACGACTTCAAAATGTTCGTTGCCCAATTCCATATAGGAACGGAAAAGGTCGGGATCTTCTTCAAAACGGGTGCGCTTAATGGCCAGTCGCCGGGCAAAAAATTCGTAGAGCTTTTGCTTGGCCGGCATGTCGGCCTCAACCAGATCCTCGATAATCGTGATCAGCTCGGCAAACCAGCGACCTGCCATGGCTTCTGCCAGCGCATCTTTATTCTCAAAGAATCGATAGACGTTGGATTGCGACATCCCTGACTCGGCCGCCAAATCAGTGATAGTAAAGCTAATCGCTCCGCGTTCGCGAATAATCACTTCCGCCGTCTGGATCAGTTTTTCACGGCCAGCTTCGATATCGGTTTCGGGACGTGGCATCGGGGTGCTCCTACTTTGGTTTACATCGCTGTGCTATATATAGGTCATACGGTTTTATGATAAAAGATATTTTTATTTATTTTTCAATTACCCCCAAGGTAATATGTTCTATGTCGTTTCTATATTGTCGTCTCTGGCAGAGAGTGCCTATAGAAAATCATGACCGAAAATTCGCAAGCGGAGACCGGGGCTCCGGCGTCAAAGCCTGAAAAAGAGGTTGGCCCGTTCCAACCCGTCACTGGCAGTATCCTTTTGTTCCGCCGTTGGTGGCGCGTTGTAGTCTGTTCCGGTGTCGATCAACAGGCCGTGATCGCCAAGGTTAAGGAAGACAGCTATTTCAGTCCGCGCTATGCGTTCATGACCTGCATGTCGGCGGGTATCGCGATATTGGGGTTGCTACTATCTTCTCCAGCTGTTGTGATCGGCGCCATGCTGCTCTCGCCACTTATGGGCCCGATCATGGGTGCTGGTTTTGCGCTGGCGATCGGTGATTATGCTTGGCTCAAGGCAAGTACAAAGGCTCTGGTTCTGGGGACGCTGGTTGCTGTTCTATTTGCAGCATTGGTCGTGGCCCTGTCGCCGCTTCAAACCGTAACCACAGAAATTGCCGCTCGCACTCGGCCTAATTTATTTGATCTGGCGGTAGCTCTATTTTCCGCACTGGCCGGCGCCTATGCGATGATCCGCGGGCGCATGGGTACGATTGTTGGCGTTGCAATCGCGACAGCTTTGATGCCGCCATTGGCAGTGATTGGTTTTGGACTGGCGACCCTCAATATGACGGTCTTTGGCGGTTCCCTGCTCTTGTTTTTCACCAACCTGATGACCATAGCCTTGACAGCTGCCGGTATGGCGCGGCTTTATGGCTTTCATTCCAGTCTTTCAGAGCGTCAAACACAAGTGCAGATTGGCGTGATGGTGCTGGTATTTGTGGGGCTAGCCATTCCGCTGGGCTATTCGCTGCAACAAATTGCCTGGGAAGCCAATGTCTCGCGTCAGGCTAATGGCTATATTAAGGACCAGTTTAGCGGCAGTGCGAGGGTTTCTCAGATAGATATTGATTGGGATGCTGAACCGATTTTGGTGAGCGCTTCCGTTTTCACACCTAAAATCGTTGGCGATGCCGAGCAACAAAGCGCACGCGTCCTCAGCCGCGCTTTTCGTCGGCCAATTGCGGTTGCGATTGAACAATATCGGGTTGAAACCGGCACGACTGCTGCGAGTGTTGAACTGGCAGCAGCGCGCGCGCAGCAACAGGCACAGGAAGCGGAAATCCGGGTGGTCAAACTGCGCGAAAACCTTGCACTGGTGGCTGGTGTTTCGACAGATGACGTGACGATTGATACGACAAAGCGCCGAGCGGTCGTATCGGCAAAACCGTTACAGGGGGCAACGCTCGATACTTATTATGCACTGGAACAGCGCGTCGCCAATCAAGCTAAAGATTGGACCATAGAAATAAAACCGCCGGCGGTGGCCTTGCCGTCGCTGCAGGTGACCGACGGCGTGATCACTGAAAGATCGACTCGGCAGTTGCCCCTAATCGGTTGGGCTGCAGCGCGCGTTCAACTGCCGCTTGGAGCCTATGGATCGGCGGAAGATATTGAAGTTGCGAGAAAAACTTTGTTCGACACCAATGCGACCACAATACGAGCGGCAGGATTGGGCAGCGATGGCGGAACTGTGCGGCTGCGTTGGTTGTCGCCGCAAGATACTGAACAGGAAGCACCATGAGCGTTTAAGCTACATTCATTTTCGCGGCGTTAGGCCGTGCATTACGAACGATGGAGAGAGAAAACATGCGGCTTCTAGTTTTTACCGGTCTAGCACTGGCTACCCTTGCAACCCCGGCTATCAGCCAGTCCTCTGGACAAGGCGATATAGCTGTTACGATTTACAATAATAATCTGGCGCTGGTGCAGGATACCCGCCGTTTGAATATTCCATCGGGCCGTTCGGTACAGACCTTCCCCGGAGTTTCGGGACAGATCAGGGCCGAGACGGTTGGCTTTAATGCTGCCGATACCGGCATAGTCGAGCAGAATTTTGATTATGACTTGCTGTCTCCTCAAAAATTGATGGAAAAAGCCGTTGGCGAAACCGTTACTATTGTCCGCATCAACCCAGCGACCGGTAAAGAAACCCGCGAGCGCGCCAAAGTGCTAGCTGCCAACGGCGGCGTTGTGCTGCAAATTGGTAGCCGCATAGAAGTGCTGCGCGACGACCGGTTGCCGACGCGGGTGATTTTTGACAAAGTGCCGAACAATCTGCGGGCTCGGCCAACATTGTCGGTGACATTGAACAGCACGCGTGGCGGCACACGGCCTGCGCAGCTCAGCTATCTGACCAGCGGCATGGGCTGGAAAGCGGATTATGTTGCTTTGTTCGATGAAAATGCGGGCAAGATGGATGTGCAGGGCTGGGTCACGCTGACCAATAATACCGGCACGACATTTAACAATGCCAAGACTCTGCTGGTGGCCGGAACGCCTAGCGTGAACGGGCAGCGGAACCGGGTCGGCCGGAATAATATTCGCCGGGCTGGAACCGAATCCGCCAATCGTGAATCGCTTGGTGATTTCTATCTCTATCCCTTGGCCGCGCGCACGACGATTGCCAATGCGCAGACCAAACAGGTCAGCTTTCTCGACGTAACCGGAGCTTCGGCGCAAAAGGCCTATGAATATACCAATCGCTGGCTGGGCACACAGAACGAACCGCAAAGCGCGGCGACAGTGCTGCAATTCAGTGCTTCTGCCGATGGCGGCTTGGGCGATGCGCTGCCCGCTGGAACCGTACGCGTCTATATGAAAGACGCTTCTGGCCAGCCGCAATTTATCGGTGAGAATAATATTGGCCACACGCCGATGGGGTCGGAACTCGGCCTGAAAACTGGTGAAGCATTTGATGTGAAGGTTAAGCCGACAGTCACTGAACGCCGCCGACTGTCGTCGACCAAGTGGCGCAGCAGCATGTCTTATGAACTGACCAATGCCAAATCGACACCAGTGACCGTATTGGTGATTCAGGACGGGCTCGACTTTTATTGGAGCGACACCAGGATCGTAAACGAAAGCCTGAAAAGCGAGCGGCGTTCGTCCAATAGTATCGTTTGGAAAGTTCCGGTGCCAGCCAATGGGCGAGCGACCGTGACTGCAACCTTTGAGACGCGGTTCTAGATTATGATATTGCGAGCGCTCTCGGCGTTCATCCTTGTTGCAATCGGCGTTCCAGCTTTAGCGCAATCGGAACAGCCAGCATCGGAATGGGCGCGCCAGATGGTAACATCCGATGGTCCATCATCGGTATCGGTGACCGTCTATCGCGATCCACGCCGAACTGGCGACAGGGGCATGAACCTGAGCTACCTCGGTGGCTATGCTCTGATCACGGAGCAGCGCACTGTGACTTTACCAGCAGGCGAGATTGACCTGCGCTTTGAGGGTGTAGCGGGTGGGATTATTCCGCAATCGGCGATCGTCACGGGATTGCCCGATGGCGTGATCGAGAAAAATCGCGATGCAGCTCTTTTGTCGCCATCGGCGTTGCTCAACGGCTATCTTGGACGCGGGGTTACGATCCGGCGGACCAGCGCGGTTACCGGTGTGACCAAAGAATTTGACGCACAAATCCGCACTGATGCTAGCGGCGGCGTGGTGTTACAGACTGCAGAAGGCTTTGAAGCCTTGCAATGCACGGGTCTGAATGAAGCCATTGTCTATCCCGCCATTCCCGAAGGCTTGTCAGCCAAGCCCACTTTGTCCGTGAAAAGCCGTGTCGCGACACCAACCCGCGCGACGGTGACGCTGTCTTATCTTGCAACTGGGTTCGATTGGCAGGCCAATTATGTCGCAGATGTCAGTGCTGACGGCCAGACGATGAATCTGTTTTCCTGGGTGACTCTGGCCAATGGTGATGAAACAAGTTTCGCCAATGCCCAGACCCAGACGGTGGCCGGACAGCCCAATAAAGGCCGCGATAATATTGCCCGTGCGACCGGTGGAGGCATTTCCTTGCGTTGCTGGCCGCAAGCCACGACTAGCGATATCATGGTAAAACGGTTTGACCAGGACCGCAGCCGGTCGCGTTTTGAGGGAGTACGATTGTCGGCCCCAATGGCGGCGATGGAAGCAGAGAGCGATCTGGTCGCTGTTGGCGCAGCTAGGAAAGTGCAGACAAAACAGGAAGATCTCGGTGACCTGAAACTCTATCGCATTCCGGTTCCGGTGACTGTCGCTTCGCAAAGCCAGAAACAGGTGGCGATGTTTGAAAAGACCGCGATACCTTTCGTACAAATCTATGAAGCGCAGGTTCGGGCTGATGGTTATCAAGACCCATCGCCTTTGCTCACGACATTGCGTTTCCAGAATAAGAAAAAAGATGGCCTCGGCGTTGCTCTGCCGGCCGGTAAAATGGTTGCCTTCAAGCAAGCCGGCGGTGAGCGTTTATTGCTCGGTGAGGGCGGGCTGGATGACAAGGCGATCGGAGAAGAGGTGGAAGTTACCATCGGCACGAGCCCGTTGGTTCGCTATCAGATATCGTCAACCGGAAAAGCGGATACCAAAAAACAGAGCGTAAACAACATGCGGTTGGTTATCACCAATGCTTCCCGGATTGCGGCGCAGGTGGAGATCAAAATTCACCGCCGTGATGATGACAAGCTGCGCAAGCTTAGCCAGAAGCTGGGCCGCAAGGATGGTAAGGATTTCTGGAAAGTCACCGTGCCCGCCAATAGCGAGCGCGTGCTCACCTATCAGGTCGTGCGTTGATAGCTGCTAAACCGGGGAATATGGGGACGGGCTTTCCTACAGCTAGATGACTGTGATAGCCCTTGGCTGCGCTTTCTAAGCGTGGCAGCCATAGTGGTTGTTGCAGACAGCGGAGGCCTAGAAGTTTTTAGGCGATTCTGTGTATAAAGCGTATAAACTCGTTCATAAAGGGACTGAGGCCCCCGACAGACTGGCCTTTCAGTGCTTTGATTTCAGCCAATATACTTGGTTTTCGAGCTGTCCGGGATCGACCGGGGACGATGCTCCTCGTCCAGCGCCACGAACGTGAAGAGCCCGCTGGTCACCGGAACATGCTTTTCGCCGCGATTACGCTCAGCCACAACATCAATGCGTAGGCTGACCGATGTGGTGCCAATCCGCTCGACCTGAGCATAGACCGATACAATATCGCGGGTCAGGATCGGCGCGAGAAAGGACATTGCCTCGATCGCGACGGTTGCGGTCGAACCCTGCGCCACCCGGGCGGCCATGATGCCGCCGGCAATATCCATCTGCGCCAAAACCCAGCCGCCAAAGATATGGCCGTTATTATTGAGATCACGCGGCTGTGGCGCAACCCGCAGCACGGGTTGCAGGGCAATGAGCTTGCTCAGTTCCTCATCACTCATCGGGGGATATATCGTTGCTGACCGGATCATCGATACAGTCATCATGACCGGTGCCACTCGACAGGAATACCAGTCCCATCAATGCTGCCGTGAGGAGGAGGGCAAAGCCAACACCCGCCGCTGCGGCTATATACATGTGAATCGAAACCAGTCCGTGGAGATAATATAATAAGCCCAGTGCAACGGCAATGCAGATGAAAGTCAGCGCCGTCATCCAGCGCATCAGGCGCCAGTAACGCGACCAAGCAATACCAGCATATAGGGGATCATCTAGCTGTGATGGACCAGGCAAAATATGTAACTCCGTTGGGGTTGCTCCTCTTTGGACGTTATTGGATTTGCCATCAAGCCCAACTTCGGCCAAAAAATATGCTATGCTATGGTTACGGAGAGAATCAGTAGCGATTTTAGGAGATGGGGAGAGGGCGCGCATGACAATTCAGGCAATCTTACACGGACGCGAAGGACCGATATTCAGTTGCAGTGCCGATCAGAGCGTAGCCGAAGCGGTTACGATATTGTCCGAGCAAAGAATCGGAGCCTTGCCGGTGCTCGACGGTGATAAGGTCGCTGGTATTTTTTCAGAACGGGATGTCATACATGGCCTTCGGAACCTCGGGGCCGCTGTGATGGATAAGCAGGTCGCGGATGTTATGACAGCAGATGTTATCTCGGTTGATTTGCAAAAAAGCGCGATCGGAGCGCTGTCGTTAATGAGCAAGCGCCGTTTTCGCCATTTACCTGTGGTCGAAGGCGGCAAGTTGGTGGGCTTTATATCTATTGGTGATCTGGTCAAATATCGCATTGACAAGATTGAAAGCGAAGCGGCTGCCATGCGCAACTATATACAGTCTGCCTAACGGACGGAAATGCCGATAGCGTCGAAATGAGCAAGGCTCTTTTGCCGAACCGCTTTGGCGCGTTCAACCGGATCAGGATATTGGTCGCGATAGGCTTTGGACCGTACTTCCAGACTGAGCGGTATCTCGGCAGGCAAGGCAGCTAACATATCGGCAAGCGGCAACTGGCCTTCTCCCGGTGCATCCCGTAAATCGACCGCGTCTTCCAGATAGGCGTCAAAATTATCAGTACAGTGCAAGTTACCATCACATATTTGACTATAGGGCAGCAAATTTCCGTCGACGGCCTTGAGTTCAATAGCGGCATGCCCCGCGCGCTGAAAATGCAAGCTATCAATCAGCACCG
This sequence comes from uncultured Sphingomonadaceae bacterium, assembly GCA_947501695.1. Taxonomy (GTDB): domain Bacteria; phylum Pseudomonadota; class Alphaproteobacteria; order Sphingomonadales; family Sphingomonadaceae; genus Parasphingorhabdus. Next base: position 25,748 of record CANMWO010000003.1, on the reverse strand, counting down.
CTGCACCGGGATGATTACAGCGGGCGACAATATCCAAGGCGACATCAAGCGACCGCACCGCAGTGATCATCAGAAATTCCAGCGAGACCCTCATATTTGCTGGTGCCGCCCATTCGCATAGCTGATGCAATGCGGCTGCGGTTCGGTCGGGGTTTGGTTCGGCACTGACGACGAGGACATTGGGTGCGCCCAGTTCTGCGCCGGCATCTATAATAAACCGGTGGTTGTCGGTCAGAACGCCGCCTTCGGGAATCCACACCACTTCGACATCAAGTACGGAAAGGTCATATTGTTTGATCGCGGCCTTTGTGGCTTTGGCTTGATCCCGAGTCCATTGTTCTGGTTCAATAGTAAAGCCGACATGGCCAAAACCGGATCGGCCGGCTGCATCGGCTATTTGATCAGGCAGAAATTCGGGAAGGGTTCCAGCGGCCAGGGACATTATGTGAGACATAGCCTTGCCCTAGCCGATGGCCACTTCCATGCAATGCGCGCTTTTAAGAGGGGGTTTCCGCAAGGTCAGCAGCTGACTCTGGTTCTGTTACCTTCTTGCGGAGGATCAGCTGGATGACTTCCATCAACGTCGGTTTGGCCAATAGCCACAATAAACCGACATAGGCAACGCCGCCAATAGCGACCAATATCGCAAACCGCGCATAGACGATCATGTCCGGTAAAAACTGGTCAGCAACATAAACAACTGCCGCCATCGCGACAGAGGTCGATAGCCCGGGCCATATCGCAAGCC
>CANMWO010000003.1:0-20000 GCA_947501695.1 uncultured Sphingomonadaceae bacterium | reverse complement strand
CCCTAACCTACAGCTAAGGTCCCCAAGTCATATCTAAGTGGGAAAGCATGTGGGAATCCCAAAACAACCAGGAGGTTGGCTTAGAAGCAGCCATCCTTTAAAGAAAGCGTAACAGCTCACTGGTCTAAATAAGGGTTCCTGCGGCGAAGATGTAACGGGGCTAAAGATATGCACCGAAGCTTAGGGTTCATAATTTATTATGAGCGGTAGCGGAGCGTTCCGTAAGCGGATGAAGCCGAAGGGTAACCGACGGTGGACGTATCGGAAGTGCGAATGCTGACATGAGTAGCGACAAACAGTGTGAGATGCACTGTCGCCGAAAGACCAAGGGTTCCTGCTTAAAGCTAATCTGAGCAGGGTGAGTCGGCCCCTAAGACGAGCCCGAAGGGGGTAGTCGATGGGAACACGGTTAATATTCCGTGACCTGGTGGAATGTGACGGATCTCGTGTGTTGTCTGATCTTATTGGATTGATCAGGCTTCGAAGAGGTTCCAGGAAATAGCTCCACCATATAGACCGTACCCGAAACCGACACAGGTGGTCAGGTAGAGTATACCAAGGCGCTTGAGAGAAGTATTCTGAAGGAACTCGGCAAATTACCTCCGTAACTTCGGGAGAAGGAGGCCCTACATGAAGGCAACTTTTTGTAGGGGGCACAAGCTGGGGGGTAGCGACTGTTTAGCAAAAACACAGGACTCTGCTAAGTCGGCTTCAAGACGACGTATAGGGTCTGACGCCTGCCCGGTGCTCGAAGGTTAAGAGGAGGAGTGCAAGCTCTGAATTGAAGCCCGAGTAAACGGCGGCCGTAACTATAACGGTCCTAAGGTAGCGAAATTCCTTGTCGGGTAAGTTCCGACCTGCACGAATGGCGTAACGACTTCCCCACTGTCTCCAGAATATGCTCAGCGAAATTGAATTCTCCGTGAAGATGCGGAGTACCCGCGGTTAGACGGAAAGACCCCGTGCACCTTTACTGCAACTTCAGAGTGGCATTAGGAAAGAATTGTGTAGAATAGGTGGGAGGCTTTGAAACTTGAGCGCCAGTTCGAGTGGAGCCATAATGTGAAATACCACCCTATTGTTTTCTGGTGTCTAACCTAGATCCGTTATCCGGATCAGGGACCCTCTGTGGTGGGTAGTTTGACTGGGGCGGTCGCCTCCTAAAGAGTAACGGAGGCGCGCGATGGTGGGCTCAGGACGGTTGGAAACCGTCTGTTAGAGTGCAATGGCATAAGCCCGCCTGACTGCGAGACTGACAAGTCGAGCAGAGACGAAAGTCGGTCATAGTGATCCGGTGGTCCCTCGTGGAAGGGCCATCGCTCAACGGATAAAAGGTACGCCGGGGATAACAGGCTGATGATTCCCAAGAGCTCATATCGACGGAATCGTTTGGCACCTCGATGTCGGCTCATCACATCCTGGGGCTGGAGCAGGTCCCAAGGGTTTGGCTGTTCGCCAATTAAAGTGGTACGTGAGCTGGGTTCAGAACGTCGCGAGACAGTTTGGTCCCTATCTGCCGTGGGCGTCGATAATTGAAAGGAGTTGACCCTAGTACGAGAGGACCGGGTTGAACATACCTCTGGTGTACCAGTCATGCCGCCAGGCGTGCCGCTGGGTAGCTATGTATGGACGGGATAACCGCTGAAAGCATCTAAGCGGGAAGCCTCCCTTAAGATAAGTTATCATAGAGTCGTGGAAGACCACCACGTTGATAGGTTGGGTGTGGAAGCGCAGTAATGCGTGAAGCTAACCAATCCTAATTACTCAATTCGCGCTTGTAGAATCCCGCCATCAACAACAATGTTGGACCAAGGAATTGGATAATCAACTTGTCGTAGATGCTGGACATATAAGCTCAGCCCACGGTAATATGTGCATGGATTTAGACATGCATATCTTACCAACGATATATCGATTAAAAGACCCGTGATTACAGCTTATGCGCTTGCTTCATTGCTTGGTGGCCATAGCGTCTGTGCCCCACCCGATCCCATCTCGAACTCGGCCGTGAAACCAGATTGCGCCGATGGTACTTTGTCTTAAGGCATGGAAGAGTAGGTCGTCGCCAGGCATTGCAGCAGGCGCATATAGATGCAGTCACGAGGAAATAACCCATTCACTTTTTCAAAAGCGGCCTGTCCAGCAATGGGCCGGCCGCTTTTTTGATTTTTGGCAATTGTTGAAATACAATTTCCATTGGTAGCGCGGGATGGAGCAGTCCGGTAGCTCGTCAGGCTCATAACCTGAAGGTCGTAGGTTCAAATCCTACTCCCGCAACCAACAAAAAGCCGCTAGCCTGAATGGGTTGGCGGCTTTTTTGTGTTTAAGCTAAGCTGAAGCCGCCCCGTGAAATAAGAAATCCTATGACCAATCTATTCCCGCCTTTTGCCCGGCTTTAGGGTGTCCAGAGTAGCTAATGTCGGGCAAGATTGACACTATCGGTCACATGCTTGTTCGATCGAAACCTTGCCAATATGACGCTTTTGACCGCTCATGAGGGAGTTTATATGAAGCGTCGTGCACTGATGTCCATTTTCGTTACCTGTTTTGGTTTGGCCGCATGCTCGGAACCGGTGAAAGACGAGCATTTGGCTTTCGAACAATATGGAGCATCGGTTGAAGCGGCCTTAGTCGATGGCGTCTATAATATAACCCTGAAGGCGGCCGAGTTTTCGGTTACTCCGCATCCAGCGCTGTTTGAAGGTGATTCGTTTGATAGAGAGCTAGGCCTAACTATCGGTCGTGAAACCGTCCTTCGGCCACAGGTGAAGGAGTGCCAATCCTTAATCGAAGGACCGCTATTTGAAGCCTTGAATAGATATGCCATCAGTGATGAGCCACTTGATACATGGTTTCTTGATACGCCGCCAAGAGGGGGGCGATTCGGTTGGCATGTAATCCGTCGTGATGATCCAGGAATGGCCGGGGAGGGGACATTTACGATAAAATCGATCGTCGATCTGAAAAATGATCAGATCGAACTACTAGGTGGTGGAGAAGAAATTTTTCTTATTTCTTACGACTTTCCAACAACCTTTGCTCAGTCATGGCGCTCATGTGATCCCCCTGCCGGTGCCGACACCAGTCAAGGTGTAGTGGATTCTAAGCGCATGCAATTCTGGCGTTTAGTATTTGAGTAGGATCGTCTCCATAAGCTCCATCATCACAGCGCGATATCCCGCTTACGAGATGACAGGCATCAACTGGCCTGGACCGTTACCGGAGTTGTACTAGCGTCCGTTGAGTTGAAATAAGGGATTGAAATGGCATAGGCGCCCAAGCCTAACGTAATGAGCAAGGTCAGGATCGTTCCAACCATTCGGCCTTTACCCAGTTTGCCTCCATCCATTCCAATACCATGGGCTATCCGGCCCAGCATATATACTCCACCAACAACCCAAAGCCATGTGGGTGAACCGCTGGCCAGTTCTATCGCTGCGATCAAGATTAGTACGATAGGAAGGCTTTCGCCGTAGTTGGCATGGGCTCGCATACGACGGATTACCTTGTCGTTGCCGCCGTCACCGATACTGACCTTCTCGGATGTGCGTACTTGTCCAACCCGGATCATGAGCCAAATATTGACGAGTGCGGCAGCGCCGGCAATGGTAAGTGTAATAGGTAAAATCATGGTTCCCCCAAAAGCGATTGAAATTATCACGCCTCTATAGATGCACAATGCTTGCAACGCACAGGAAAATCGTTATACGCGCACCTTCGCGTGCAATAAGCTGATCGCATGAGACCGGTGATTCTCTATATATTATAGGGGCTGGCTTGCTCAAAAATCGCATTTGGCTTACGGTACACTTATATGAAATTTGAAATTTAACGAACAGGCTGAGCAATGGCTGTCCCTAAACGAAAAACTACGCCGTCCAAGCGCGGAATGCGCCGTTCCCACGATGCTTTGAAAGTTGAAGCATATCAAGAATGTTCAAATTGCGGTGAATTGAAGCGTCCCCATCATATGTGTGGGTCTTGTGGTCATTATAATGGCCGTGAAGTAATGGCTGTCGATCTATAGTCTTTTTGACTTTGCTCGACTAACGTCACGACTATCACACAGCTAATCAAGGGGAATAACCGGTGGGGATGAGGCCGCGAATCGCAATTGACGCGATGGGCGGTGATATCGGCCCACAGGTTATGGTCGCTGGCGCCGCTTTGGCCAGGCACCGGCATGAAGGTTTTCAATTCCTGTTCGTCGGTGACGAGGCTTTGATCAAGGAAGCGTTGAAAAGCCATCCTAACCTAAGCGCCGCTTCCGAAATATTGCATGCCGATGATGTTGTGTCTGGCGATGCTAAGCCTAGCCAAGCGCTGCGCGGTTCAAAAAAGACATCAATGGGTCTGGCCGTAAATGCTGTAAAGTCAGGCGAGGTGAGTGCGGCAGTGAGTGCTGGCAATACCGGCGCGCTCATGGCGATTTCGAAACTGGCGCTACGTACGATGCCAGGCATTGATAGACCCGCTCTTGCGGCTCTGTTGCCGACCATGAAGGATAGCGATGTCGTTATGCTGGATCTGGGTGCCAACGCTGAATGCGATAGCCGTAATCTTGTTCAATTCTCCGTAATGGGAGCGGCCTATAGCCGGATCATGAATGGCTTTGAAAAGCCTACGGTTAAATTGCTGAATATTGGTACTGAGGACGGCAAGGGCACAGGCGCACTTCAAGCAGCTGCAGATGCTTTGAAAAACTCAGACGGTTTGGCCATGGATTTTCAGGGTTTTACGGAAGCGGACAAAATATCCACTGGCGATGTAGATGTTATCGTTACTGATGGGTTTTCTGGGAATATTGCCCTGAAAGCACTAGAAGGAACGGCCCGGTTTGTTACCGACCTTTTAAAGCGTAGTTTTTTAAGTTCATTGCGATCCAAAATCGGGTTTCTCATTTCCAGACCCGCAACTGAATTGCTCAAAGAGCATCTGGATCCGAACAATCATAATGGTGCCGTCTTTTTGGGATTGAACGGCGTGGTGGTAAAAAGCCATGGCAGTGCCGACGAAAAAGGCGTAGCCAATGCCGTCGAAGTGGCGGCACGGTTGGTAGAGGATAGCATTTTGGAACGGATTAGCGAAGATTTGAATAAGATCAGTAACGCGACGCCCCAGGAGGCAACCGCGAAATGAGTGCTGTGACCGCCCGTCGCGCGGTCATAAAAGGGACTGGTTCTGCCCTGCCGCGGACGAAAGTTTCCAATGCAGACCTTGCCCAAAAAGTTGACACGACCGACGAGTGGATTGTCGAGCGCACGGGGATAAAATTCCGCCACATTGCTGAGGATGATGAAACAACGTCCAGCTTGGCGACTGAAGCCGCGCGAATGGCGCTTGAGGCATCTGGTATAGCAGCGCAAGATATTGACTTGATTGTTCTGGCAACTGCAACGCCCGATCAGACCTTTCCAGCCTCGGCTACGATTGTACAAGATCAACTGGGTTGTAACGGCTGCGTCGCCTTTGATGTCGCAGCGGTATGTTCCGGCTTTCTCTATGCTCTATCGGTTGCCGAAAGCATGATTCGTGCAGGCAGCGCACAAAATGCGATTGTTATTGGTGCAGAAACGTTCAGCCGCATTCTCGATTGGGAAGACCGGGCAACATGCGTCCTGTTTGGCGACGGCGCAGGCGCGATCATCCTATCGGGAGAGGAAACTGATAAAGGTGTCTTGTCCACTCGCCTGCATGCTGATGGTCAGCATAACCAATTGCTGTACGTAGATGGCGGAGCGGGCACTACGGGCACCGTTGGTAAGTTAAGGATGAAGGGGCGAGAGGTTTTTCGCCATGCAGTAGTCAATCTGTCATCTGTATTGAGAGAGGCTTTGGATGCTGCCGGTGAGGATATGGATAACATTGACTGGGTCGTACCACATCAAGCCAATGCAAGAATATTGGATGCGACGGCTAAGAAGTTAAAATTGGCACCGGAAAAAGTAATCAAAACGGTCGATCAACATGCCAATACGTCAGCTGCCTCCGTACCATTGGCGCTTGATACCGCCGTTCGGGATGGCCGTGTAAAACGTGGTGATCTGCTGGTCTTAGAAGCGATGGGCGGCGGTTTTACTTGGGGCGCGAGTGTGATCCGCTACTGATTATCTGCTGATCAAGGCCGACACTTGGCCTAATGCGCTGCAATCGACTTGTTCGTCGTCAATTTTGCACCTTGGTCGAAAGAGCGTTGAGCTTGATCGCGCTCTGCTCCTAGCTATTGTGATGGGGCAGATAGATTTAGACGATATAAGCGTTTCGTCACAATTTTTATTCCAAGTTTTTCGCAGTTGCTATGATCTTGGCGCGCGAAAACCTGTTCTGTTGTCCGCACTAAACATTACGGATTCGCAGTTGCGCGATCCGAAAGGTCGGTTTGATAGCGAATCTGTAACTGCACTTTATCAAGCCAGCGTCCATGAGCTTGGGCGCGACAATATTTTTTCGGACATTGGTCGCGAAATGATACCCACTGGGTTTTCGGATATCGGCTATGCTATGATGTTTGGCGACACGATTGAAGATGTACTGCAATCCACAGCTGCTGCGATCGACTTTGGCACCAATAGGCCCATGCTCACATGGGAGCGAACTGCTTCGGCCTGTCGTCTGTCGTGTGATCCAGCCTCCGATGGAGCGAAAGACCTAGTTCTCATAATTTTCTCAATCTTGTCGCACGTTGGTAATCGGATAACTACAGGCGGGTTGGTACCCGCCAAAGCCGCCTTTTTTAAGCATCGCGAACCTAAGAGTTGCGATGAATTCGTTCGTGGCGAGAATTATCCGTTAAAGGTGCCCTGTTTTTTCAATCAATCCCAAACCTATCTGGAAATGCATCCGCATGTGATCAGTCTACCTAATCCATTTCGCAACCGAATGTTAGCGCGTGCAGCGCAACAACAGCCAAACAGTTTTCAAGCTAATGGATTACAACCGGTCCCCTTGGCGCGCCTCAGCTATAATTATTTGTTCTACTTGCTGGATAAGTCTGGACTGAGCTTAGATGCCGCTGCCGAAACCTTTGGCATGGCTGAGCGTACGTTGCGCCGTAAACTTGTGGCAGAAGGAGCGTCTTTTCGTCAGATATTGGAGCGTGTACGCAGAGACGCTTGCCAGCTCTATTTTCTTGAAGGGACACGGTCCCTGTCCGAAATCGCTACAAAATTGGGATACAGCGAACTTAGTGCGTTTACCCGCGCCTATACCGCTTGGCACGGCCGTTCCCCCAGTCGGGATCTAGCCGCGCGTATTGCATTGGCTGCGTAACCAAAAATTCCGAAAAATGGTGGGCGTAGAGAGAGTTGAACTCCCGACCCCTTCGATGTCAACGAAGTGCTCTACCACTGAGCTATACGCCCACGCTGCAGGCCGTCTAGCTAGCACCTAGACGGGGTGCAAGACTTAATTCAATTCGCCGACACTATCGGGTTCAAATAGCCGCTGCACTTCAAGAACGAGATCCTTAAGATGAAACGGTTTGGAAAGAATTTTGGCCTTGGGAACGGATTCACCGGCACGCAGGGTAACTCCTGAAAACCCAGTAATGAACATCACTTGGGTATCCGGAGATACTTTTGCACAATGCTGTGCCAGCTCGATTCCATCCATTTCTGGCATTACAATATCGGTTAAAAGCAAATCAAACTTTTCCGACTCGAGATAGGGAAGAGCCGCTGTTCCACGATCAACTGCAACAACTTCATAGTTGGATTTCTGCAACGCACGCGTCAGATGCTCACGCATCGCCTGCTCATCTTCCGCAAGGAGAATTCTGATCATCTGTTGGGCCATTCCCTATCACTATCTTTAAAAAACTGCATCGTTTATGCCTAAACTTAACCATAGGCGCAAATCTCTTAATATTTTGGTTCTGCCGGTGGATTTTATAGGATATTGTGCAATGGAACGAATGGGATAAGATGACTAGTAAGACTGTCGACATTTTGATGCATATCGAACCCGGTGACGCGCCGTTTTCGTTCCACAACGTTGATGATTTGCAATTTCCGCTGTTGATTAGTGTTCCGCATGCGGGACGTGTTTATCCAGAAGAGATTATGGGCAATTTGGCTGTACCGGCCGCGCATTTGTTGCGGTTGGAGGATCGCTATGCGGATCGTCTAGCCAGTACAGCGATATCCGCTGGCTTTCCGGCCATAATCGCCCATCAACCAAGGGCATGGGTGGATTTGAATCGCAGTAGTTTGGAAATTGATGTTGGTATGGTCAATGGTCTCTCGCCTTCGCAGGTGCCGGCACCCAGCCGAAAAGTACGCGGCGGGCTGGGCGTTGTCCCTAGTCGTTTGCACGGTGTCGGTAATTTGTGGCGGAGAAAATGGGAGTGGGATGATATAAGTAGTCGACTGGACTCTTGTCATGAGCCCTATCACCATAATATTGCCGATATTTTGGAACATATGCGCCGGAAATTCGGTGGGGCCATCTTGCTAGATATCCACAGTATGCCGCCGCTGGATGAGGAGCAGGGTAATGTTGATATCATTATCGGTGACCGTTTTGGCCGTAGCGCAGGTTCACGCTATTCCGAGCTTATCCGGTCTTTCCTTCGGCAATCTGGTGTCAGGTCGCGGTTGAACTATCCGTATGCAGGAGGGTATATATTAGAGCGCCACAGCAAGGTTGAAAAAGATATTCATGCCCTGCAATTGGAAGTGGATCGTCGCTACTATCTCGATACGGCGTTACGGGAACCTGGCATCAATTTGCCTGTGATGGCGGATCATATAGCGAATCTAGCAATGCAACTAGCCGACCAAATCAACAATCAGTTTCTGCTTGCAGCAGAATAGCAAAGGGTAGTGATATCAAACAAAAAAACCACCCCGCCATGATGGCGAGGTGGCCAAGGTTCAGGGAGGTGGCATTCTAAGAATGCCCGTACTGATCCAATCGGGGGATGTGGACCTGTACGACTCACAATGTGGTCGCTTGCGTAACGAGTTGCAAGACCCAATTGTGAATTATTGATCCGATTCTGTGCTAAATGTTGCGAGTTGCCGTGCAATTATGCCGCCAATTTGGCCATTTCTTGCCGCATTCCATATAGTGACTAGATGATTTGAAGGTCCCATCTTCGGTCAATTCTGCCGAAGCGATCATGACAATGATGGAAGTAGCTATGATCCAGCGAAATCAACTTGCAGTTCTATACTGCGAGCGTCACTGGATCATCATATCCTCAATCATCCGTCGTCTACATCGTTGGTGCTTCCGTAACTTGTGGAACTTTGCCAGCTTGAACCTGTTTAGCAAATACTTCACGCATGATTTGCAATGAGAATAGATGGGCATAGATCAACGGCAGCATGCCATTTTGGTTGATTTTCCGCAATTCGTCACCGCGCAACTCACGCAGCTTTTCCTCATTGACCATCTGAAAACCACGATAGACAAATGGTTTTTCGATGCCAGTTTGCTGGATTGAAACTTCGCCATCCATCAGCAAGTCCAATTTCGTCAATTCTTCGACAAACTGGCCAGTGCGTTGACCGGCTTGCTCAAACTGCTCGCAGAAATCCAAAATACTTTTCGTTTTTTCAGATGGTTGTTCCTTGTCAAATAGCGCATCCCCGTCCTTAAACTCACCAATGGCGCCGGTTGTCGGATCGAAGCAGAGCGATAGTTCCTCAGCATCTGGGCGTAATTTGGCAAGCATGAAAGGATAGCGGCGGACATAGGCTGGCACATAGGCTGGCTCGTTGAACCGGCCATCTTCGCCCATAAAGGTATTGACGCCTTCATTAAGGCCCATAAGGATTAGAGGTACGCAGTTTTCACCGACCGAAAAGACAATCGGATAGTTGCGAGATGCATTTGGAAATTCTTCGATTGTCAAAGGAATCGCATGTTGATCCTGCATGAATGACGCATTGTCCAACCCTTTGATTTTCCATTTTGCATGCTCTTTGGAGTTAAGCGGAACAAGGTCCTTGTAGAACATGGGAAGAGCTTGGGCTTGAGGCGCGGTGGCCATATTTATTCTCCGAAAAATAGGTTAGAATATGATAATCTGTTGCAGTGGCTTTAAGAGGCTGACGTGCTGGACGCAAGAGGAACTAGCTTACCGGGATTCATAATGTTTTTGGGATCGATAGCGGCCTTGATAGCGCGAAGGGTTAACAGTCGCGCATCACCTGATAGGCGTCCAAGTTCGTCCCGTTTGGTTTGACCAATACCATGTTCGGCTGAAATGGAGCCATTGGAGGCGATAACCAGATCATGAACCATGGGCGATATGGTCTGCGAGGAGTGGGACATCCACTCCCTCGCCTTTGAAGGATCGGTGATGCCGGGAGGGGCTTTGACGTGGAAATGGACATTACCATCGCCCATGTGGCCAAAGGCGGCGACCTCGGTGCCCGGGAAGCTGGCCTCGATTTTTGCGCCAGATTCGGCAATGAAATCAGCCATTTGAGGGACTGGTACGCTGATGTCATGTTGCAGGGCAGGGCCATCGGCGCGCTCCGCTTCCGAAATCGAGTCGCGTATTTTCCAAAAAGCTTCGGCCTGACTTTCATTAGCGGCGATTGCAGCATCGCTAATCAGGTTGCTGTCCATTGCTTTGGCCAACAGGCTTTCGGCCAACTCCCGCGGATCGACCGCATCGGATTGATCCCGAACAATTTCGATGAGCACATTCCAAGATGTAGCGGGATCAAGCGGTGGCCGGGTGTCGGGGATATGCTTCAGCACGGCATCCAGGCATGATCTCGGAATGATTTCAAAACCTTCCAGAGATTGACTTTCGCGCGCGTTGAGAAACTGGAAAAGCTTATATGCAGCTTGCGGAGAGGCAACGCCCGCCCATGCGACGCACCGATCTATCAAGGCAGGAACCGTTTTTAGTGTCGCCGCCGTGACGATCCCCAATGTTCCCTCTCCACCGACAAGCAATTGCTTCAGATCATAGCCGCGATTGTCTTTTTTGAGCGGAGCGAGGCCGTCATAAATTGTTCCGTCTGGCAAAACCGCTTCGAGTCCGGCGACCAGTGCCCGCATTGTACCGTGGCGCAAAACTTGAGTACCGCCAGCATTGGTCGATACGAGACCGCCGATTGTTGCCGACCCTTTGCCGCCTAATGTTAGCGGGAAGCGTTGGCTCTTCTCATCCAACGCTTCGTGAAGGTTCTGCAGGATCACGCCGGCATCACAGACCGCGAGCTGGTCGCCCGCCGAAATGTCGCGGATCCGGTTCATCCGGCGCAGCGATAACAGCACGGATTGTCCTTTTCTGTCAGGCGTCGCGCCACCCACCATGCCGCTATTCCCGCCCTGCGGTACGAGGGAAACCGAATGTTCATGCGCAATTTTGACAATAGCGGCCACTTCTGCCGTGGATGCCGGAGAAACCAGAGCCAGCGCTTTGCCGGTATAGCGACCGCGCCAATCTGTCAGCCATGGCTGCATCTCGTCAGCAGCCCGCGTAAAGCCCTTGGTTCCGGTAATTTTTGCCATGCTGTTTAGCCAATCGGGTGTTTCCGACATTATGTGCTCCGGTATTTTGTGAGGATCATTAAAAATATAGATGCTTTATACGAAAACCCTCATATACCAGCAGAAACGATAGTTCATCAATTGTTCAATCGACGTTGTTATAGGCATGGCGATGATAACTAGGGGTTTTCAGTGAGTCTTTTGCTCTATGCATCATTGCTGTCGGCTACGCCTATCGCCGCAGCGCCGCCTGCGACTCAAGGCTTATCCGATTCAGACGGTGTATTTGTAACGCCGGTAGCGCAGCGATATGCCCAAGTTCGTATTCAGAAAAGGGTGATCATTCGGGTGCCCCGTCGTCGATCTGTTGTTTCATCCGCCCTGGCTGACATCACCCGCCGTTCCGGGCCGACCAAATACACCCAAAAGAAGATTGGCAAATGCCTTCCTATGAATAACATTTTGGGCGTGCAGCGATTTGGTGATCGGTATCTTGATCTTGTGACAAAAGACCGCAAGCAGATTCGCGCCCGGCTGGAAAAAAAATGCCAAGCCCGTAGCTTCTATTCTGGATTCTATATGGAAAAATCCGGTGATGGAAGAATCTGTGCTGGTCGCGATATATTACATTCTCGCACCGGATCAAAATGTGAGATTGACCGGTTCCGGCTATTGGTTCCGGAATGACCGTTCGCCAAGCGCCGTTTATCTAGCGAAGCCAACACGCTAGATAGCTTGACAAAAGCTACGTTTAGCACCATCCCCCGAAGCGGCTTTTACAAGCCTGTTTATCGTGCGACAATGCACCATTATTTTCCGGAAACACTATGAAATTTGCCGACCTCGGCCTCTCTGATGAATTGCTAAAAGCAGTAGCCGATGCGGGCTATGATGAACCCACGCCCATTCAGGCGCAAGCCATCCCGCCGGTCTTGATGATGAAGGACATTATCGGGATCGCACAAACCGGCACTGGCAAGACGGCGAGTTTTGTGCTGCCGATGATTGATATTTTGGCGCATGGTCGCTCGCGGGCCCGGATGCCGCGTTCGCTGATCTTGGAACCAACCAGAGAATTGGCTGCGCAGGTTGCGGAAAATTTTGAAAAATATGGCAAAAACCACAATCTTAGCATGGCGCTGCTCATTGGCGGTGTGTCGATGGGGGATCAGGTCAAGGCTTTGGAAAAAGGCGTAGATGTTCTGATCGCTACACCGGGTCGATTGATGGACCTGTTCGAACGGGGGCGGATTTTAATGTCTGGCTGTGAACTGCTGGTCATTGATGAAGCGGATCGTATGCTCGATATGGGCTTTATTCCCGATATCGAACAAATCTGTTCAAAATTGCCGTCGACCCGCCAGACAATGTTATTTTCGGCCACAATGCCACCGCCGATCAAGAAATTGTCTGATCAGTTTTTGAACAATCCTAAATCTGTAGAAGTGTCGCGGCCGGCGACTGCCAACACATCTATTGAACAATCCATCATCAATGTCGCGCCAAAGGCAAAGCGCAAGCTGCTCTATGGCATATTGGACAATGAAGGCGTTGATACAGCCATTATCTTTTGCAATCGCAAGACCGAGGTGCGCGACCTTTGCCAACAGATGCGCAAGGATGGCTTCGACGCTGGGCAAATCCATGGCGACATGGATCAGAGTTCACGTTTGGCAGAGCTAGATCGCTTCAAGTCTGGTGAAATCAATATATTGTGCGCGTCTGATGTCGCGGCCCGCGGGCTTGATATCAAAGGCGTCAGCCATGTCGTCAACTATGACATTCCTTGGCATCCCGATGATTATATTCACCGGATTGGTCGTACCGGGCGCGCGGGCGCAACCGGAGTAGCCATTACCTTTGTCACCAATCGTGATGAGGAGCATGTCGATAGCATCGAAAAGCTGACCGGCATGAAACTTCCTGTCCGCGACAGCAAGTCAGTCAAGCCTGAGAAGAAGCCGGCTGGGAAGAAGTCGGCACCTGAAAAGCCAAAGGGTGAAAAGTCAAAAGGCGAGAAACCTAAAAACGACAGGCCTAAAAACGACGGGCCTACAAAACAGCATAGCGATGATAGGCCGGTCGAGCCGAAAAATAGACCTGCCAAATCCGCCGAAAAACCAACAAAACCGCCCAAGCAGACACCGAAGCCAGAGCCTGTCGAAAGCGCGGATAAAGATGATTGGAATGGCCCGGTACCGGGTTTTCTTGACGCCAAACTGGACCGCTAAGCCAAGTTTTTTGGCGGTTGTGGTTTGCCAGACCTGCTATTGCAGCGTTATGCTATCCAATATTTGTTTCGCCAGCGGATCAACCGCTTCGGCACTGTCTGCTGGATAGGTAATTGAGGCCTTGATCATCGTGCCATCAGGTTTGCGCAAGATGCGCTGAGCCGTTTTGCTGCCTTCTTCGATAAGGCCGGACGCACGATATTCGTTTTCATTGACATAGTCGCCGGTCATGTCTTCTCCGGCATCTTCCAGCATTTTGACTGCGGCGATTAAATCTGCGTCTTCGCGATTTTCGATCCAGCCGACGGTGAGCGTGGCTTTTGATTTCGCATCATTAAAAATGCGGCCATTATCATCACTGGCATTTTCGTCAGCAGCCCAGTCTTTCGGGACCATGACTGAAAATCCGCGCAGCGCGTTAGCGTAGCTGGTCATCGCAGCGCTATCGATAACAGGAGCGGTGCCATCTGCATTGGCAGCCGCTTCTTCATCACGGATCGCTTTGCTTGCAGCATCGGCCTGTTTGGCTAGCTCTTCACCAGAAGGAACGTCGCCAACGGCTTCCTGTTTGCCACAAGAGGACAGAAGTAAGGCTGCGGTCAGGGCAGCGCTAATCGGGAATGGGGATCGTATGTTTTTCATATTCGCTAGACTTAGGGAGTCGAGCGATAAACATCAACTCAGAAGATGAGGCGCCCAATCACGAGGGCAATTACATTAAGCTGCGTTGTCGATCCCGAGATCAGCCAATTTACGATATAGCGTCGAGCGACCAATGCCGAGGCGGCGGGCGACTTCCGTCATCCGTCCCCGATAATGGCCAATGGCGAGACGAATCACATCCGCTTCTATTTCTTCGAGAGGACGCAAATTTCCATCCTCCGAATATAGCGTAATACCTATGCCTTCGGGGCTGCTGAGCAGATGTGGATGGGCATCGCCGGACTCGGCTACAAAAGACGCAATCTGTGGAAACTCATCGCAGGTCAGTGCATCGCGGTCGCACATCACGGCGGCGCGGAACAATACACTTTGTAGCTGACGGACATTGCCTGGCCATTGATAGCTGCGCAGCAGGTTGAGCGCTTCATCGGTAATGCCAAGGCTGCGAAGCCCCGGTTGCAGCGCAAGCCGTGACAGGAAATGCCGGGCAAGGGCCGGAATGTCGCCGGTGCGGTCGCGCAGCGGCGGGATGGTGAGCTGCACCACGTTCATGCGGTAATAAAGGTCTTCGCGAAAGCGATCCTTTTTGACCTCCTGCTCTAACCGGCGGTTGGTCGCCGCGATGATCCGCACATCAATCTGGAAGCTGTTCGGGCTACCAAGTGGCTGGATTTCAGATGTTTTCAAGAAACGCAGTAAGCGCACCTGGGTTTCAGCAGGAATCCGGTCTACTTCATCGAGAAATATGGTGCCGCCTTCGGCTTGCTGCAACAGGCCGATTTTGCGATCAAATGCTCCGGTAAAGGCGCCTTTTTCGTGACCGAAGAGAATTGAATCAAGCAAGCTTCCGGTGATCGCTCCGCAGTTGATTTTCAGCATCGGCAGTTTTGACCGCGGGCTGGCCGCGTGAATCGCATCGGCGATGACTTCTTTGCCAACGCCGCCTTCGCCTTCAATCAGGACGGGGACGCGTGCACGAGCCGCTTTGGCGGCGATCGCGAGAGCGGCACGAAAAGCAGGGGCAGCGCCAACAATTTCTTCAAATTCAAGCGGGGCAGAGATTTTTTCAGACAGCGGCTGTAGTTCACCGACGTCCTTGGAACTTTCCACGGCGGCAGACAGAGCTTGAAGCATTTGTTCGGGCGCGACTGGCTTGATCAGATAATCGGTTGCACCAGCGCGGACGGCGTCAACAGCTTCGGTGATTGAACCAACAGCGGTCAGCATCAATATCGGCAAGGCAGGGCGACGGGATTTCAGTTCGGCAATTAATTCGGTTGCTTCTGAACCGGGTACCCAATGATCGAGGATGACCGCGTCCAGCATCATCCCATCCTGTGTGCCCAATGTGGCGATGGCCGTTTCAGCATCGCGCGCAAATATTGTGCGATAGCCGGCCCGCGAGGCAAGAGCAGAGATTAACCGGCATTGCGCCGGCTCATCGTCGATTAACATCAGCAATTTTGTGCCGTTTTGAGCCATTTTTATCCCATATGTGCCAGAATGAACCAATTCTGTAACAACGAGGGGTAAAGACCGGATTAAGAAGGACTGATATTTTCTATCACTGTTATTAGGATAAAACAGGCCGCGGGGCCTTGAGCGATACGATGTATATGGTTAGAGCAACGGCAATCTTTATTCGAATATTTGGAGGAATCATGACTTCTGACAATAATATGAAATCTGCAGAAGAGACATATGGACGTTTTCTCGGCTGGATGAAAATCGGCTCGATTATTACGGCTCTGGTGACGATATTGGTCATCATTCTTCTTGTTACCTGATTGGAATAGCCCTTGAAAATTGCGGTATTGAAAGAACTCGCCGATGGCGAGCGGCGGGTTAGTGCTTCTCCGGAAACGGTAAAGAAGTTCACAGCACTGGGCGCTACGCTAGCGGTCGAAAAAGGCGCAGGCCTGTCTGCTTCGGTGACGGATGCGGATTATGAAGCCGAGGGAGCCAGCATTGGTACCCGTGCAGCTGTTCTGAAAGATGCCGATATCGTCTTGGGTGTGCAGGGACCGGAACCCAAATCACTCAAGGGTATGAAAAAGGGCGCATGGCTGGTTGCCAGCCTCAATCCTTTTGGCGAGCGTAAGCGGGTCGATGAATATGCGAAGCTCGGCATCGACGCGCTAGCGATGGAATTCATGCCGCGGATCACCCGCGCGCAATCGATGGATATTCTTTCGTCCCAGTCCAACCTGTCCGGTTATAAGGCGGTGCTCGAAGCGGGTTCTCATTATGGCCGCGCATTTCCGATGATGATGACTGCGGCCGGCACCGTTTCGGCGGCCAAATGCTTCGTAATGGGCGTTGGTGTTGCTGGCTTGCAGGCCATTGCGACAGCCCGCCGCCTGGGCGCGCAGGTATCGGCAACCGATGTACGGGCCGCGACCAAAGAGCAAATCCAATCGCTCGGCGCGAAACCGATTTTTGTTGAAGATGTCGCTGGAATCGAAGGCGAAGGAACCGGCGGCTATGCCACCGAAATGAGCGAGGAATATCAGAAGGCGCAAGCTGAACTGGTTTCCAAACATATCGCCAAGCAGGATATCGTGATCACCACGGCCCTGATCCCCGGACGCCCTGCGCCGCGTTTGATCAGCGACGCCCAGATCGCCACCATGCGCACCGGCAGTGTGATCGTCGATTTGGCCGCCGAGCAAGGTGGCAATGTCGAAGGCGCTGTGGCTGGCAAGGTTGTTGAGAAGCATGGCGTCAAAATCTATGGCGCGAATAATATGCCATCAACTATGGCGGCCGATAGCTCTGCCCTCTTCGCCCGCAACCTCTATAATTTCCTCAGCGCCTATTGGGATGAAGAGGCCAAACGGCCCGTGCTGCCCGATGATGATGAGGTGACGATCGGGATACGCCTGACCAAAGACGGCAAAGTTGTGAATGAGCGCCTTCTGGCGAACTAGGAGGCATTTAGAATGGACTTTATTTCAATTCTCTCAATCTTCGTGATGGCCTGTTTTGTGGGCTATTATGTCGTCTGGTCGGTGACACCGGCTTTGCATACGCCGTTAATGGCTGTGACCAATGCTATCTCTTCTGTGATCATTGTCGGAGCGCTGATTGCGGCGGCGGCCGGGTCGCAGGCTGATGGTGGTCAGACCGCGAAATGGCTCGGCCTCGTGGGCGTTGTTCTGGCCAGTGTGAACATATTTGGCGGCTTTGCCGTGACCGAGCGGATGCTCGCTATGTATAAGAAAAAGGAGCGCAAATAATGCGCGCACTATTGGGGCCAGTTATCGGGGGCGCAGCGGCGCTATTCTTTGCCACACCAGCAATGGCTGCATCCGGCGAAGCGGTTAATCCGTGGGTCGCCGTGGCCTATCTTATCTCGGGCGTTTTGTTCATTCTCGCTCTACGCGGCCTGTCATCACCGGAAACCAGCCGCGCTGGTAACCGCTATGGTATGATCGGTATGTTGATCGCTGTGGTCACCACGCTGATCACCCATGATGTTGCGAGCCTGCCAGAAATTGGCGTTGCTATCGCTATCGGCGGCGGGATTGGTTTCGTGATCGCACGCCGCATCCCGATGACCGATATGCCGCAGCTTGTCGCGGCTTTTCACAGCCTTGTCGGTATGGCCGCGGTTCTGGTCGGTGTGGCTGCCTATCTCAATCCGGGTGCTTTTGGCATTTTGGACGCAGCAGGCGAGATACTGGTCGTCAGTCGCGTGGAACTGGGCCTGGGCGTTGCCATTGGTGCGATTACCTTCTCTGGTTCTGTCATCGCCTTTCTGAAACTCAACGGCAATATGTCCGGAGCGCCCATCATGCTGCCGGGCCGTCATGTCATTAATCTTGGCGTGCTTTCTGCCATTATTGGCCTGACCGCTTATTTCGCGATCCTGCCAACCGGTGAAACGGCGATGATCTTCTGGATCATTGTCGCGCTGGCCTTTGTTATTGGCTTCCTGCTGATCATCCCCATTGGCGGTGCGGATATGCCCGTCGTGGTGTCGATGCTCAACAGCTATTCCGGCTGGGCGGCTGCGGCGATGGGCTTTACGCTTGGCAACACCGCAATGATCATTACCGGGGCGCTGGTCGGCTCCTCCGGGGCGATCCTGTCCTACATCATGTGTAAGGCGATGAACCGCAGCTTCATCAGTGTGATTGCGGGCGGCTTTGGCGCCGCTAGTGGCCCAGCGGATGGTGCAGAGAAGATCGATCGACCGTATAAACGCGGCTCTGCCGAAGATGCAGCCTATATGATGAAGCAGGCCGAGAGCGTGATCATCATTCCGGGCTATGGCATGGCAGTGGCGCAGGCCCAGCATGCTTTGCGCGAAATGGGTGACATGCTCAAAGAAGAAGGCGTGAACGTCAAATATGCCATTCACCCTGTGGCCGGCCGGATGCCGGGCCATATGAATGTGCTGCTCGCCGAAGCCAATGTGCCTTATGACGAGGTGTTTGAGCTCGAAGATATAAACAGCGAATTTGCACAGGCCGATGTGGCGTTTATCATCGGCGCTAATGACGTGGTGAACCCGGCAGCAAAAACCGATAAAGGTTCGCCCATTTATGGCATGCCGGTTTTCGATGTTGAAAAAGCCAAGACCATCTTCTTCATCAAACGTTCCATGGGCGGCGTCGGTTATGCTGGTGTCGACAATGAAGTATTTTACATGGATCAGACCATGATGTTACTGTCGGATGCAAAGAAAATGTGCGAGGACATTGTTAAAGCACTCTAGGATGATCTAATTCCCGGTAGTGTATAACTTTATCAGGGATGTATTCCATGCGTAAAATTGGCCTGATTGGCGGGATGTCGTGGGTTTCTACAGAATCCTATTATCATCGAATCAATAGCGAAGTGCAACGCAAGCTAGGTGGCTTTGCCAGCGCGCATCTGCTTATGGAAAGCGTGAATTTCAACGATTATGCACGGCTGCAATCCGATGATGACTGGGATGCTGCGGCGGGTTTGATGACGCGTTCGGCCAAGCGGCTGGAGCAATCCGGCGCGACCGCCATCCTGATCTGTTCCAACGCGATGCATAAAATCTACGAACAGGTTGCGCCTGAGGTCAATGTGCCGGTTATGCATATTGCCGACCTGGTGGGCAATAAAATGGTCGCGGACGGAGCGAAAACGGCAACCCTGATTGGTACACGCAATGTGATGACCGAGGGTTTCTATCGCAAACGATTGGTCGGCAAGGGCATTACCCTGACTCCGCCCAATGAAGACCGGGTCGAAGAGATTGACCGGATCATCTACGAAGAATTGATGTTCAGTAAGGTCACACGGGATTCAGAGCGCACCCTGAAAACCTTCATCACCGATATTGCCAAGCAAGAGGTTGATGCGGTTGTTCTGGCCTCAACGGAATTGGCAATGATCGTGGACCCGAAAGCCAATATCCTGCCGATATATGACAGCACGGAAATTCACGCGGATGCTGCTGTGGACTGGATTTTGGGCGACGCCTAGCTGGATGAATATCGACAGTTGAGGTAGAGCGGACCGAAAACATCACGTCCGGGCCGGCGCAGGAAAGCGCTTATTCGAGCGTCCGCAATATCCCGAAAGCGGACAATAGCGACCGGCTAAATCTTATCGTGATAATCCATATTTCTCACATATGCTGACAATAGCTGCATCGACATGAATAGC
>CANMWO010000002.1 GCA_947501695.1 uncultured Sphingomonadaceae bacterium | reverse complement strand
TGGATGTTGCGCAATGTGAAAGCTGGGATGACCTCGACTGGGAACGCGCCGATCGCAGCGGCTTGCTCCAGCGCAGCGGTCTTTATCATCAGGAAACAGAGAAACAGGCCGTGTGACTTGTGTGAACTTTGAGATCGGGGATGAGGGGAGCCTCTACCGCCTCTCCTTCCTCTCCCCCCGGGCATTGCCAGCATCCGCTCTGCTGGCTAAAGCCTTCACAAAGAAAAGGTTGTGCGCATGAAATGGCTTATCACTCTCGGGATAGTGGCACTGGCTGTGGCTGGTTTTGCCTATTGGTTTTTCTCTCAACCCGGTCCGCGGCAACTGGATATGGTCAATAATGTCATACCTGGTGATGGTGACGCCAAGCTGCTCGTCAGCGATCAGGTCTTTGATGAAGAACTGGGCCTTGGCCTGAATATCTGGGCTCCGACGGAGGCGTCAGACAAGCCCTTACCTGTGGTAGTGTTCATCTATGGCGGCGGCTGGCGTGCGGGCTCCAAGGATGAATATGCTTTTGCCGGTCGCGCGTTTGCCCATCGCGGCTATATAACGGTGCTGGCCGATTACCGGCTCTATCCCGAAGCCAAATTTCCCGGCTTTTTGGAGGATAGCGCCAAGGCCGTCGCCTGGGTGCATGACAATATCGAAGATATGGGCGGCGATCCGGACCAGATATTCCTCTCGGGACAATCGGCTGGCGCCTATAATGTCATGATGCTCGCGCTGGACCGGCAATGGCTGGGGCGGCTTGGCAAGACGCCGGATCTGATCAAGGGGGTTGCCGCTTTGGCTGGGCCTTATGATTTTTACCCGTTTGATTCGGAAACCACAAAGAACAGCTTTGGTTCCTATCGCCTGCCGGAAATGACTCAACCGGTGAACTTTGCACGCGCAGATGCGCCGCCGCTTTGGCTCTCGACAGGGATTGATGATAAGCAGGTAAGACCGCGTAATAGTCAGATATTGCGGGATAAAATTCTCGAATTAGGCGGCGATGCGGAATATACCGAATATCCCGACATGGATCATATTGAGATTATGATGGCAATCGCCAAACCGTTCCGCAGCAAAGGCCCGGTATTGGATGACATGATTGCCTTTTTCGAAAGCCGCCGATGATGGCTGCGAAAGCGGAGGATGGCGCAACCCTGTCGCCGACCAGCGCGATCATATTAGCCGGAAGTCGTCCTGGTGGAGATGCTATGGCGGATAGCCGGGGCATAGCGGTCAAAGCTTTGATTCCAGTAGCAGGCAAAGCCATGTTGGCCCATGTCGCAGAGACTTTGTTGGGCCATGAAGCCATCGGCCCTGTGCATTTGCTGGCGCAGGATTTCAGCGCCTTTTGGGAACATCCGGACACTGTGGGGCTGGATTCCAACGACCGCGTCATCGCACAGACCAGCAGCGCGACCATTGCTGATTCTTTGGGTAAGGTCCTCGACCAGGATGATACGCGCTATCCGATGTTGATAACCACGGCGGATAATGTTCTGCTCAACCGGCCGATGATTGATGATTTTCTGGCAGCGGCTGGATCGGGCGACATTGCTATTGCGATGGTCGAGAAAGACGTGTTGCTCGCTAGCTATCCGGCATCACTGCGCACATGGCTGAAATTGCGAGGCGGCCAATACAGTGGAGCCAATCTCTTCTATTTCGGTTCTCCCAAGGCAAAGCAACTATTGGCCTATTGGGCGGAAGTGGAGCAGGATCGGAAAAAGGGCTGGAAAATACTGACAATTTTTGGTCCTTGGCTGCTGTTTTTGGCGGTGACCAAGATGCTTACCATCCATCAACTTGCCGAGCGGGTGGGCCATAAGCTCGGAATAAAGATAACCATCGTTCCTATGAAACAAGCAGAGGCCTGTATTGATGTGGATAAGGAAACCGACCTTGTCTTGGCTGAGCAGATTCTGGCCAAACGCGCCGGGGAATCTTCCTCCTAACCTTTCGCCAAATTGCGCCGGGCTGCGCTGCCAAACAGTAACAGCCGGACGATGGCGGCCACAACCATGGCACCCGCTGCCCCGAGGGCGCCGAAAAAATGGAGTCCCAAAAACAACAGGGCGAGGAATAAGGCGGCAATACAGGCCTGCAAGATCAAGGCCGTTCGAGCGCCGCTGCCAGACAATAAAGTCGGTTCATATATCGCGCCAGCAAGGTCGATAGAAGCTGCGGCCGCTAGCAATATCAAAAACGGATAGGCGGGTAAAAATTCGGGCCCGGACATATAAAAGAGCGCCGGCTTGCCAATGACTATGATGACAAGGATGACGGTGCCACCAGTGATGAACAGCATCCGGCTGGCTTGGCGGAACAATATTGCCATAGCCTCAGTCCCTTGCTGGGCGCGGATTAGGTTGACCTCGGCAAATATGGCGCGAGATAGTAACGTCGATATCTTGGTCATCGCAACGCTGAGTTGACTGGCTAGGCGATAGAGCCCTGCGGCCGAAGGGCCGACGAAATAGCCTATGATCAGCAATGAGATATTTTTTGATAATCCGGCAAAAGTTGATCCGAGATTGGTCACCAACAAAAACTCTCCAATACCCTGATTCTCGGCGACCGCTTGCTTGGCTTTAGGAAGGTTTCGAAAGGATAATATGTCGCGGCTCTGCCATGCCGCTAATAGCCAATAGCCGATGGCGTGGATCAATTCCGACACGGCCCAGACGATCAGGAAGTTGAGAATAGTGGGTTGGTGGAACCATACAATCAACGTACCGGTCAGTCGTACCACGGGGATGATGGCCTCGGCATAGGCCGCCAGATCAAAGCGGTTTTCCACCCGTAATATGCCGGTGGGCGTCGATTTGATCGAAAGCAGCATAACGAGTGCGAAAAACAAAGCATTCTGCGCCAACAGCTGATCCCAGCCAAAAAGGGGGGCCAGCCAGCGAACAGCAAAAAAGGCCAATAGGCAGCCGGCCAAAGCACCCGCCAAATCCAATAAGGTACAAAGGCCAACGAGCCTGCCGAATTTCTGCCGGTTTTGCGCGCCCTTTAAATAGCGGGCCCCAAAGCGGATGACGACCTGCCATGTTTGAAATGTTACAATGAGTGCAATGGCCTGTGCCGTGGCAGTGATCAATGCAAATTGGCCGAACCCTTCAACACCAAGAGTCCGTGTCAATATCGCGAGATAGAAGAGGCTTAAAAACCCGCCAAAACCTTTGCCTCCAAGCAACCAGCCAGTATTAGCGATAATCCGTTTGATGCCGGTTTTTCCGCTGCTGGTATTCCCTGTTTCTATCGCTGCCTCCTCGGCCATTATCAATCAGGTATCTTAAGACGCAACTGCAACTGGTGGTTACAGGATTGAGCTTTGATGGCCATCGTTCTAAGTGTCTCCCCGAAGCATTCCTATCCCGATAAAGGCCAATTGCCAACATGATCGAAAAAGTAATAATACTAAGCGCCGGACAAGGATCGCGGCTTTTGCCGCTGACGGCCGAACGCCCCAAATGCCTGATTGATTTTTCGGGCAAGAGCTTGATCGCTTGGCAGATAGAGATGCTGTCCGCTGGCGGCGTAAATGAATTTCATGTCGTTACCGGATTTATGACCGACATGGTCGAGGTTGAACTGGAAACGTTAAAGCAGGCGGGTCTAAACATCATCATCCACTTTAATCCGTTTTATAAGGTCGCCGATAATCTGGGTAGCTGTTGGATTGTGCGCGATATGATGGATGGGGATTTCATGATCCTCAATGGCGATACGCTGATTTCGCCTGAGATTATTCAAACGGCACAGCAGACAGAGAGCTGGCCGATTACAGTGACGGTTGATATCAAAGACTGTTATGATAGCGATGATATGAAAGTGTCTTTAGATGGTGATCGCTTAGCCGCTATTGGCAAGACCTTAACGGCCGAACAAAGCGATGCTGAATCGATCGGGTTCCTGGCTTTTCGCGGAGAAGGCGGTTCGTTGTTTAGAGAAAAAGTACGTGACTTTATGCGGACACCTGCTGGTGTTGAAAATTGGTATCTCAAGATAATTGATGCGCTTGCACCTAGCGAGAAGGTTGGCACGGTGTCGATAAAAGGCCATGATTGGGCGGAGGTTGATTTTCTGAACGATCTGGAAACAGCTACTATATTAACAGATAAGTGGGTTGCTGGATCAGCTTAATTATCAAAGCCTGATTTTAACCAGGCCGTCATATCTGAAATCTGATCACCGGATAGCTTCAATGTATCTCCTAGAGCAGGCGGGCCGGGCCAGGATTTGTCTTCAAAATTCAACCCCATCCATTCTCGTTTGCCTTCATAGCGTGGGATGAGATGAAAATGGACGTGCGGATCGACCATCATTAGCATGAGCCAGTTGAGTTTTTGATGCGAAACCAAGTTAGCCAGTAGCGCGGAGACGTCGGTTGTAACTGTCTTTAATTCGGCAAAGTGATCTGGTGAAAGGTCGCCGAAATCTTTCGCTTCGGATTTGGCTGCCACGATAAGGGAGCCCAATGTGACCTGCGCGGGACGAAGCAAGACCACCCAATGATCGTAGTCGCGCACCAATGTCTCGGGATAACCAAATTTCTTGATAGTCTCGTTTGTCATACGCCTATCCCTGTTCTTGTTCCAGCCAAGAAACAATCTTGCCGCCACGCATTCTAACTACGGTAGCCTGGAAAATCTGGACCATGTGAACGGCAAGAGAGATTAACGTCCACCATGCGATAGCAAGCAAACCGATATCGGGGCGGCCAAAAAGCATTGAAACAAACAGCAACACCATATTGGGATTACGTCGGGCGGTGATTAACCGAAACCAGCTATCCCACGGTCGCCAGACATGGATATGCTGATCGAAGACCCGCATGAATATTCCTTCGATGATTCTTTGCAAGACATAGCCGCCTATTATCACAATCAATACTAGACTCAGTTGGTCTTCGGGCAAGCCCAGACCCACTGCGCTGAGACCAAGCGCCCAGGCCCCCCACCAGAAGGGCGGATGAACAAGGTCTAGGCCATGATCGAAAATATTACCCCAAAAGGAAGACGTGATGGTGCAGCGCGCCAGCTTGCCGTCAACAGTGTCGAGCACCATGAAAACAAAGCCCGACGCCATGCCCGACCAGAAATAGCCATAAAAGAATAGGAATGGTGCTGCTATGCAGCCAAGCGCACCAATTGCGGTCACCATATTTGGGGTCATTCCGGTACGGGCAGCAAAACGTGTCAGCACCAATGCCAGTTCCGGCCAAAGATATTTCGTCAAGATATCGGTCACGCCTTTATAAGCGCCAAAATAACTTTGCCGTTCGATTTCCTTCACCGTTGCGGAAGTCAGTTCCCGGACGAAAGGCGTCTCCAATTTACGCAGCTGGTGGTTATGGATACGGGGGTTTTCGCTATACTCAATCAACATTGCTCCATCCGGCACGCGCAATGCGGTCAAGCTCTCAGCATCGCCGTCATTTCGAATATGACCGAGAACCGGCACACCTTTGACGGTCAGGACAGCGCCCGGATGTTTCTGGATGTACTGCATCCATTGCGGGTCAAAGACATAAGCAAGGTTGACCCAAAGCTGACTGGCATGGTTCTCCAACTTGCCGGCGAGGCGTTTGGCCCGCTCAGCATTGGTCATGCCCCAGATTAATGTGTCATTTTCGCCATATAGCAGAAGAGTCACACCGTTTTCGGTCTGCATATAAGATGTTCCTGTAGCGCTTATGGATGTTGGGGCTGGTTTTTCCATAATATCAGTGGTCATAGTCATTTAACAAGCAAATTGGGCAATTTGGCATCGAAAATGAGGCAAAAGAATCAAAATCACTGGCGGTGTGGAGATTATCAAAATTGCCAGCAGCTTGTGATTCCTTGGTTTTCCGGCGATTTTCGACGATATTGCTAGCTATTTCAGGCATTGAAATCGGGTAAAAATCGGCTATATCCCTCCTTCAAATCTATTTTTAACGCGACACCTATTATTTCGCCAAGACAAGAGATTATCGATGGCAACTTTCACTCTCCCGAAAAATAGCAAAATCCGTAAGACCGGAGAGGTGCATGAAGCACTGAGCGGCGGCAAAGCTCGGGCGTTCAAGGTCTATCGTTATGATCCGGATAGCGGCAAAAACCCCAGCTATGATACGTTTAAGATTGATACCGATGACTGCGGACCAATGGTTCTCGATGCGCTGATCAAGATGAAAAGCGAGCAGGATTCAACGCTTACTTTCCGCCGGTCTTGTCGGGAAGGTATTTGCGGATCCTGTGCCATGAATATTGATGGTAAAAACGGCCTTGCTTGCACCACAGCGATTGAAGATTGTGGCAAGGAAGTAAAAATTACACCGCTGCCTCATATGGAAGTGATCAAGGACCTGGTCCCTGATTTTACCCATTTCTATGCGCAATACGCATCCATACAGCCTTGGCTGAAAACGGTTACGCCAACACCATCTGGTAAAGAGCGACTGCAATCACCTGAAGATCGCGCAAAACTCGATGGTCTCTATGAGTGCATCCTGTGTGCGTGCTGTCAAACCAGTTGCCCAAGCTATTGGTGGAATTCTGATAAATTCCTTGGCCCTGCTATTTTGCTGCAAGCCTATCGGTGGCTCGCTGATAGCCGTGACGAAATGACCGGTGAAAGGCTCGATGAGTTGGAGGATCCTTTTCGGCTCTATCGCTGCCACACGATCATGAACTGCGCCAATGCCTGTCCCAAAGGTCTGTCGCCTGCGAAGGCAATTGCTGAGATCAAGAAGATGGCGGCTGCTCGGGAAGCTTGATACTTGGTCGATGCTAGCAGATGGGTAGCACGCTGATGGCTGACCTAGAACCTGAGTTTTTTACAAGCGAACCAGATCCTGATCATCCGGGTTGGTACCACTGGAAATTGAAAGACCCCGAATGCTATAACAGCTTTTTGGGTCCCATGATCATGCGACGGGGTGGTGACGGCGTTGCTGATACTATCGCCCGAATTCGAATGTTTCCGGAGCGGCAGCATCGAAATCTTGGCGATGTGGTTCATGGCGGAACGATGATGGGTTTTATTGATTGCGCTTTATTTGCTGCAATGCGGGTGCTCGATATCGGACCCTCTGGTTTTGCCGTGACTTTAGAATTGCAAACCCATTTTATCGGCGCAGCACGGCTTTATGAGCCATTGGAAGCGCAGGTGGAAGTGGCTCGTGAAACGGGGCGTTTTCTGTTTCTGCGCGGCTTGGTTGTGCAGGGAGATGGTCAAGAAAATATGGCGTCCTACACCGCAATCGTGAAGAAAGCGCCGCCGCAAAAACCGGCGTCCGCGTGACGCGCATATGACGGGCTTCTATCCGCGCTATCAGGCATTGATCGCCAATGGCGAACTAAAACCGGACGTCGATCAAGAGGCTTGTGCAAAGCGTTTGGCTCAAATGCAGGAAGAACTAGAAGCTGTTCCACCTCGTGGTAGCGTGCTTTGGCGTATGTTTTCGAAAAAGCCAAAAGCGCCGCGCGGCATATATATGTGGGGCGGTGTCGGGCGGGGCAAGTCGATGCTGATGGACCTGTTTTACGACAGCCTCCAGATCAACCGCAAGAAGCGCGCGCATTTTCATGAATTTATGCTGGATGTGCATGCCCGGTTAAATGAAGAGCGCAAGAAGGAGCAAGGTGATCCGATCCTTCCGGTCGTGACGGCGCTGGCAAATGAGGCGCGGTTCCTCGCCTTTGATGAAATGGTCGTCAACAACAGCGCCGACGCGATGATCATGTCGCGGCTGTTTGCCGGCTTGGTCGAGGCTGGTGTGACGCTGATCGCGACCTCCAATCGACCACCGGTTGATCTTTACAAAGACGGCCTCAATCGCGAACATTTTCTGCCGTTTATCGATCTGCTGGAGAACCGGCTTGATGTCATCTCGCTCAACGGGCCGACCGACTATCGCCGCGAGCGTCTCGGTGGGGTTGACCTTTGGCATGTGCCCAATGGCGACGCTGCGACCAAGGCATTGAGCGAGGCTTTCTTTCGCCTGACCGATTATCCGCCCGAAGACCGCGCGCATGTCCCATCTGAAGAACTGCCAGTGCAAGGCGCTCGGTCGATGCATGTGCCTAAAGCGCTGAAAGGCGTCGGTGTTTTCTCGTTCAAACGGCTGTGTGCCGAAGCCCGAGGAGCCCCGGATTATCTTGCCATTGCGCGGCATTTTCACAGTGTCATCATCGTCGGTATTCCTATCCTGTCCAAAGAGAACCGCAACGAAGCGGCACGCTTTGTCACCCTCATCGACGCGCTCTACGAATATCGCGTCAAGCTGCTCGCTAGTGCTGATGCTGAACCCGATATGCTATATCCCGAGGGTGACGGGTCATTCGAATTTGTCCGCACCGCCTCCCGGCTGGTCGAGATGCAGTCGGATGACTATCTCGCGCTCGGCCATGGCACGGGCGAAGCACTCTGATCTAAACCAAGCTCAAACTATCCAGATCAATCGCCATTTGCGCAGGGCGCTCCGCCATTGCCGCGAACATGCGGTCGCCGCGATCGGTCTGCTCAACATGCAGCGACGCGTTGATTGCCATAATGAAACCGGAAAAGGCATGGCGGCGATATTCCTGCCAGAAGGCATCGAAATCCGGCGCATCCTTTCGCCGCGCCAAATAGGCTTTAACTAACTGCTCCTCTTCATCCCGGCGCATAGTCGGGTCGGCAAAACTGGTGCCGATCATATAGGCGACATCATTGGCGGGATTGCCGAGCGAGCAGGTTTGCCAATCCACCAGAGCAGCGATCTCCCCGCCCCCATGAAACAGGATATTATCGAGCCGCATATCGCCATGGGTAATGGTCTGTTCCAAAGGTTCGTGCCCTACATAGGAGCCGATCCGATCCACCAGTTGCTGGCCAATATCGAGTATTTCGCTAGATAGAAGGTCGGCAAATCGCTCCCTGAAAAGCGGATAGCCATTGGCCAGGGTCTGCTGGGTAAACGCAACATTATCAGCGGAGTGGTGAAGCCACTTGAATTTCTCAAAGCCACCATCAGGCCTGAAGCTGTGGAGGCCAGCAGCTTCTTCCAGAGTCGTCTCAACTTGGACAAGTGTTGCTCCGGCCAATTGATCGCCTTGCTCTGCCGGTGCCATGTCTTCGAGGATCAGGACAAATTCCTGTTCGTTGTCGGCAATGGCAGCGTGGTAGCATTTCGGACAAATGACACCGGAGCCGCCAGCAACATCGCGGTACCACCCTACCTCCATATCATAGAGATGGAAAATGGCGGCCGCACTACGACTGATCTCATCGGCGCTTGGACATTTGGCGATGAACGTTGGTGGTCGCAATAACTCGTCATAGCCCTCTTTCCATTCGCAACGAAAGCGATAGCTATCGCAAACCTGACCCGTCCCAACCGGCTTGTAGGTAAGCGATGTCAAAGCCCCCGATGGTGCGCCAAAAACCTCCTCAACAAACGCCTTTTCAAACGCTTCCGGGCGCAATGGGAATGCCGCGCTCATGATGTAGGATCCATCAGGCCGGTCAGCCCGCTAGTCTGGTGCGGGCCGATAAACAGCTGTTCGACCACCCCGATACCGTGATGCTCCTGCCCATCCACAGTTAGCACCGCATCACTCAACGCTTGAATATGGATGGTTGTCATATCAATGGCTGGCGAGGGTTCGAGGGCGATGATGTCGTGCGTAACCTCTAGATCGCCATGATCCATCCCGTGTCCCCAGACCGGATGCATATAACCAAGACCGGACATATAAAATGTGCGGCTTTGGTCGCCGGTACGCGGCGTGATAGAGAGCGTGCCATTGCCGGTTTCCAGCGCGACCTGTTTGATGCGGCGCGTGCCTTGATAATAGCTTAAATCCATCGCTTTGGGTTCAAATTCACTGGCTGATCCAGCCAGGTCATCGACCACGCCGCGCCGGTTCCACGGCAATCCTTCCCCATCGTCATTGCTGTGAAAGAAACAGGCGTGGTTATCGAAATTCAAAGGCGTCCATAGCCACCAGAACTGCGGGAAAGCGCCAGTTGGTGGTGGTTGCGATTCTGGCGCGCCAATCGGCCGGATGCCCCAGCTGCGATCGCGGGTGCCGCGATGGGTTTCAAGGTTCAGGGCAATGTCTTGGCCGTCTACACTGATCGTCCCGGACCAGCCGCCGTTCTGGGTCATCCTTGTATAGTCCATGACTAGCCTCGGCCCGTCCCGGCGGATGAAGCGCGGTTCTTCTATGGGCACGTGGCGCGCGGTGAAGCGGATGTCGGCGGTAATCGGGCTGTCATTGCCCTCTATGATGAGCCGCAGTTCCCGTAACGGCTCAACAATCTCAACTGTGATTGGACCGACGCTCAGGTCCAGCCGCTCGCTGCCCATGCGTTTGGAGGCGCGCAGATTATGTTGCTTGCCGTCTATCGACACGCAAAAGGCGGCATCCATAATGTCGAGCTGGGGATAGACGCCGAGAGCCGCAGCGAAGAAAATGCTGCCATCCGCGCTATAACCGTTGAAGAAATAGCGGTCGTAGAAATTCCGGTTGCCGCCGGACACCGCCATCGGTTCGGGCGTTTGGTGCAATGGATAATCGTCGCCTTTGCTCAGCATGGGCTTGCTCTCTCCTGATTTCTTTTTTCGGCATCATGGCGCGCCGCACCGGTCTTGGCAATGGGGGCAAAGTTCACACGGTTCACGGGGTTTTTTTGTTTAACCTCAGGCGCTGGGCGCGGGCATCCGCCCGCTTGGCTACGCGCCATAAGGCGCGGCGGCCGGTCGGCCTTGCCTCCGCTTCGCGTCGGTTTGGTGCCAGCCGGCAAGATCGCGCTGATCCGACGCATCGCGTCGGCAAGCGCGACCGCGCGCCCGAGCTTATGGGAGGAAAGCCAAGCGGGCGGATGCCCGCGCCCGGCACTTGAGGTCCAATAAAAACACCCGGTCCAACAAAAACTCCTCCCAAAGTTCACACAAATCACACCCTGCCCATGCCGTTTTATTTCAGAGATTATTGGTGCTCTTTGGCAAAGCGCAATCGTATAAAACATTAGAGCAGAACCTGTTCAAAATAGGGTGCATTACAAGCCGTAATTTATCATGAGCCAGCACATGTAGGAAAGCGATTACTACCCGCCAATCGTCATCCTGAACTTGTTTCAGAACCTCCTGCAGGCAGTGTCCATTTTTGAGAGATCCTGAAACAAGTTCAGGATGACGGGTTTTGATTGGAGGACAGGCTTTAATCGTCATTAGAGCGATTATTGCTAATGCAAACTACTTGCAAAGAAACCCCCTAAATTGGTCCTTTCAATGGTTGAAATTGCCTGTGGATAAGCCTAATCCTGCGGACATATCTTTCTACGACTCTGATATCAGGAGAATTTCTTCAAATGGCCCGTAACAAAATTGCGCTGATTGGCGCTGGCATGATCGGTGGCACGCTTGCTCACCTCGCTGCTTCCAAGGAAATGGGCGATGTCGTCCTGTTTGATATTGCCGAAGGCATGCCCGCCGGTAAAGCGCTCGACCTCAGCCAGGCGGCTCCGGTTGACGGGTTTGATTCCAATCTAAAAGGTACCAGCGATTATGCTGATATTGCCGGCGCCGACGTGATCATCGTGACAGCAGGCGTTCCGCGCAAGCCCGGCATGAGCCGCGATGACTTGCTCGGCATCAATCTTAAGGTCATGAAGGCTGTGGGCGAGGGCATCAAGGCCAACGCGCCGGACGCTTTTGTTATCTGCATCACCAACCCGCTCGACGCGATGGTTTGGGCCTTGCGTGAATTTTCCGGTCTGCCGCATAACAAGGTTGTCGGCATGGCTGGCGTTCTCGACAGTGCGCGCTTCCGTCATTTCCTGGCGGACGAATTTAATGTGTCGGTTGAAGATGTCACCGCCTTCGTTCTCGGCGGCCACGGCGATACGATGGTTCCGGTTCCGGCCTACTCTACGATTGCTGGTATCCCGATCCCTGATCTGATCAAAATGGGTTGGACCACGCAGGAAAATATCGACGCAATTGTGCAGCGCACCCGCTCCGGCGGCGGCGAGATTGTTCAGCTGCTCGGCAATGGCTCGGCTTATTATGCGCCCGCGACCAGCGCGATCATGATGGCCGAAAGCTATCTCAAGGACAAACGCCGCGTGCTCCCAGCCGCTGCGCATCTCACCGGCCAATATGGCGTGGATGATCTTTATGTCGGCGTGCCGTGCATCATCGGCAAAGACGGTGTTGAGAAAGTCATCGAGATTGAGCTGAGCGACGAAGCGCAGGGCAATTTCAACGTGTCGGTCGATGCGGTGAAGGAATTGCTGGAAGCTTGTAAGGGGCTGGATAGCTCGCTGGCGTGATCTTCATTCAAGTCCTTGTTTATTCTGCCTTGTTTTGCGCAATAGGAGCATTTGTGTCACTATTCCTTTCAAATGAGCGCGCAAAGCGGTTGAGTAAATATCTTTCGGTGTTGGTTTTGTTGGTAGGACTATCGCTGTGGCAGGGATGGCCTTTATTGCCAACTTATTGGTTCTGGTGGACCGATCAGCAAACGCTTGAAGCCACTGCGATGGGGACAATAATCGTTCCGGCTTTTTGGGGACCGCTACTGGCAACACTGGGCGCAACTGTTCTTGTAGCCAAAATTTTCAAAAATCGCTCGATAGCGAACAATTCTAGCAACTGATTAGGAAATAGGATGAGCATTCTTATAGACAAAAACACCAAGGTCATAACCCAAGGCATGACCGGCAATACCGGCACGTTCCACACCGAACAGGCTTTGGCTTATGGTACGCAGATGGTTGCGGGCGTGACCCCCGGCAAGGGCGGCACCACCCATATCGGTCTGCCCAACTATAATACTGTGGAAGAAGCCAAGCACGCCACCGGCGCGACCGCTTCGGTGGTTTATGTGCCGCCGCCATTTGCTGCGGACTCGATCCTTGAAGCGATTGATGCCGAGATTGAACTGATCGTTGCGATTACCGAAGGTGTTCCGGTGCTCGACATGGTGCGGGTGAAGCGGGCGCTGCAAGGTTCCAAGTCGAGGCTTATTGGCCCTAACTGCCCCGGCGTTTTGACTCCTGATGAATGTAAGATCGGCATCATGCCCGGGAGCATTTTCCAAAAAGGTTCCGTGGGCGTTGTCTCGCGTTCCGGTACGCTGACCTATGAGGCAGTGCATCAGACCACAGCGGTTGGCCTGGGCCAGACCACAGCGGTCGGCATTGGCGGTGACCCGGTCAATGGCACCAACTTTATCGACGTGCTCGAGCTTTTCCTTGCGGACGATGAAACCAAATCGATCATCATGATCGGTGAAATTGGCGGCAGCGCAGAAGAAGAAGCGGCGCAATTTATTGCTGACGAAGCGAAAAAAGGCCGCAGCAAGCCGATGGTTGGCTTTATCGCAGGTCTCACGGCGCCTCCGGGCCGCCGCATGGGCCATGCGGGCGCGATTGTTTCGGGCGGCCAGGGCGGCGCAGAAGACAAGATCGCGGCGATGGAAGCGGCTGGCATCCGTGTGTCTCCAAGCCCGTCAGAGCTTGGCACCACGCTTGATGCGATGCTGAAAGAAACGGTCTAGATTATTGTTGGGCCCCTGCGCTGGCAGGGGCTCACCCTCCCCAAGGAACAGATCATGGGACTAGAAGGTCAGGAATTTGCAGGAACTTCCGAAAAGGAAGCAGGCCCGAGCTGGCAAAAGAAACATTGGCCGATTGATGACGCCGATGAATTAAACAGCGCGCTTGACCCCACGCAAATGGGTGTCGAGATCAAGGCGGCTGCAGCGAAATCCGGCAAGTCCATGTCCGACGCTGAAGTTGGCTTGGCGGCGGAAAAGTCTATCCGTGCGATGATGCTGATCCGCACCTACCGCGTGCGCGGACATCTTGGGGCCAATCTTGATCCCTTGGGCCTGTCCAAGCTGGAAGAACCGGCTGACCTGACGCCCGAATTTCACGGCTTTACCGCTGACGAGATGGACAAGCCCGTGTTTCTCGGCGGTGTACTTGGTTTTGAAACCGCATCGATCCGCGAGATCGAAGCCGTGCTCCGCGCCAATTATTGCGGCTCGGTTGGCCTGGAATATATGCATATTGCCGACACGGTGGAACGGCGCTTTTTGCAGGACCGGATGGAGGGCAAGGACGCCGCCATTCAGTTTACGCCCGAAGGCAAGAAAGCGATCCTCAACAAGGTGATTGAGGGCGAGGAATATGAAAATTTCCTCGGCAAGAAATATGTCGGCACCAAGCGTTTCGGCCTTGATGGCGGTGAGTCCATGCTGCCTGCGCTGGAAAATATCATCAAAAACGGCGGCGCCGCCGGTGTCCGCGATATTGTTTATGGAATGGCCCATCGCGGACGGTTGAACATTCTCGCGAACGTGATGGCAAAGCCTTATAAGGTTATCTTTCACGAATTTCACGGTGGCTCTGCCAATCCCGATGATGTCGGCGGATCTGGCGATGTGAAATATCATTTGGGCACTTCCACCGATCGCGAATTTGACGGGATCAGCGTCCACATGTCTCTCGTTCCCAATCCCTCGCATCTCGAAGCGGTTGACCCGGTGGTGCTCGGCAAAGTCCGTGCCCAGCAAGTGGCGCGCGATGATTTGAAAAAACATGATCAGGTCTTGCCCGTGCTGATCCACGGCGATGCCGCCTTTGCTGGCCAAGGTATCGTCTGGGAGTGTCTCGGCTTCTCTGGCATCCGTGGCTATAATACCGGCGGCTGCATCCATTTCGTGATCAACAACCAAATTGGTTTTACCACCAGCCCTCAATTTGCGCGCTCATCCCCTTATCCGTCGGACGTTGCCAAAGGCGTGCAGGCACCGATTTTCCATGTGAACGGTGATGACCCCGAAGCGGTGACTTTCGCTTGCAAAATAGCGATTGAATTTCGCCAACGCTTTGGCCGCGATATCGTGATCGATATGTGGTGCTATCGCCGCTTTGGCCATAATGAAGGCGACGAACCCAGCTTTACCCAACCGGTCATGTATGCTGCGATTAAAAAGCATCCCAAAGTCAGCAAGCTTTACGAAGCCCGGTTGATAGAGGAAGGCGTGATTGACGCGGATTGGGGCGCGAAGACGCGTAAGGCCTTTGCCGATCATCTCGAGGGCGAATTCAAGGCGGCTGATGACTATCAACCCGATAAAGCGGACTGGTTTGGCGGGCGTTGGCAGGGGCTGCATATTCCCGCCGATCCTGAAAGCGCTCGGCGCAATGTTGAAACCGCGATTGACCCAAAATTGTTCGAAAGTCTTGGGCGCACGCTGACCACCGTTCCTGACGGGCACAAGATTCACAAGACTTTGGGCCGGGTGCTCGATGCCAAAGCGAAGATGTTCCAGTCTGGCGAAAATTTCGACTGGGCGACTGGCGAAGCGCTCGCTTATGGGTCCTTGGTTTCTGAAGGTTATAATATTCGCCTATCTGGTCAGGATAGCGGGCGCGGAACATTTTCGCAGCGCCATGCCGTCTGGGTCGATCAGGAAAGCGAAGAGAAATATGTACCTTTGAGCACCGTCCCGCATGGCCGTTTTGAAGTGCTCGATAGCCCGCTTTCAGAATATGGCGTGCTCGGCTTTGAATATGGCTATGCTGGCGCTGATCCGAAAACACTTGTGCTTTGGGAAGCGCAATTTGGTGATTTCGCTAATGGCGCGCAGATCATGATTGATCAATTTATCGCTTCGGGTGAAGCTAAATGGCTCCGCGCCAATGGCCTCGTGATGTTGCTGCCCCATGGTTATGAAGGGCAAGGGCCAGAGCATAGCTCGGCGCGGCTCGAACGGTTCCTGCAACTCTGCGCGCAGGATAATATCCAGGTTGCGAATATCACAACCCCGGCCAATTATTTCCACGTATTGCGCCGTCAAATGCTGCGTAGCTTCCGCAAGCCCTTGGTGATTATGACGCCAAAATCATTATTGCGTCATAAGTCAGCCGTATCGAGCGCGAGCGAGTTTCAGGGCGATCATCATTTCATGCGGATCAAGTCGGATACTAATCCACCGGCTGACAAGGATGTGAAGCGGCTGGTGCTCTGTTCGGGCAAGGTGGCTTATGATCTGATCGACGCGCGCGATGCCGCGAAAGACAAGAACACAGCGATTGTGCGGATCGAGCAGCTTTATCCCTTCCCGTCCGAGCCTTTGGTCGTGCGGCTGAAGCGGATGAAAAACCTTGAGACGCTGGTTTGGGCACAAGAAGAGCCGTGCAATAATGGCAGCTGGCATTTTGTCAGGCCGTATCTTGAGGATTGTTTGGAGCAAGCGAAATTGGGCCCCGTTGATCCTGTTTATGCAGGGCGTGACGCATCGGCGTCGCCCGCAACTGGTTTGGCGTCGCGGCATAAAGAACAGCAAGCGCAGCTGGTGGCTGAGGCTTTGGGACATCCGGTGGGTAAGTAATAGAGAGTTGTGCCCCTGCGAAGGCAGGGGCCCATCTCCAAGTGGTGAATGGATGCGCAGACAGGAGATAGGCTCCTGCCTTCGCAGGAGCACAAATTAGGATAGAAGACTATGGCAACAGATGTAAAAGTTCCCGTATTGGGCGAATCGATCACCGAAGCGACGGTAGGCGAATGGCTCAAACAGCCCGGTGATACGGTTGCGGCGGATGAGCCGATTGCGAGTCTGGAGACCGACAAAGTTGCGCTCGAAGTGCCGGCACCGGAAGCGGGAACGCTGAGTGAACATATGGTTGCAGTCGGTGATACCGTTGAAGTTGGTGCGATTATCGCGAAGATCGAAGCAGGCAGCGGCGGAGCTGCATCAACAGCCAAAGCTGCCCCTGCACCGGAAGCCGCCAAGGCAGCGCCAGTAGCTGATGCATCCTCCATCACCCTGTCGCCAGCGGTCCGCCGCCTGGTTCTCGAACATGGCGTGGATCCCAGTAAGATTAAAGGCACTGGCAAAGATGGCCGCCTGACCAAAGACGATGTCGAGCAATATGTGAAAACCGGAGCGGCTCCACCATTGGTCGAGAAGGGCACCGCAAAGGGCGCTGATATGCAGCCTGCAGCTTCTGCTCCTGCCGCAACCGGCGGTCGGGGCGAAGAGCGTGTTCGAATGACCCGCTTGCGTCAGACCGTCGCGAAACGCCTGAAAGAAGCGCAGGACACGGCTGCCCTGCTAACGACGTTTAACGATGTGGACATGACCGCTGTCATGGAAACGCGCAGCAAATATAAAGAACTGTTCGCCAAGAAACATGGGGTGAAGCTCGGCTTCATGGGTTTCTTTGCAAAAGCCGCGTGCCTTGCTCTCAAAGACGTGCCGTCGGTCAATGCGCAGATTGATGGCGAAGAAATTGTCTATCATGATTATGTCGATATTTCGGTCGCAGTGAGCGCGCCCAACGGTCTCGTCGTGCCCGTGATCCGCAATGCCGAAGCGATGAGCTTTGCCGATGTCGAGAACACGATTGGCGACTTCGGCAAGCGGGCCAAGGACGGCACGCTGACCATGGCAGATATGAAAGGCGGTACGTTTACGATTTCGAACGGCGGGGTTTTCGGCTCGCTCATGTCGACGCCGATTATCAACCCGCCGCAATCGGCTGTTCTTGGACTTCACCGGATTGAAAAACGTCCTGTGGTAATGCCGGACGGATCGATTGCCGCGCGCCCGATGATGTATCTGGCGCTGAGCTATGACCACCGTTTGATCGATGGCCGTGAGGCCGTGACTTTCCTGGTGCGGATCAAGGAAGCGATTGAAGATCCGACCCGGCTTTTGATTGATTTGTAATCTAGGTAATAACCCCAACTCGTCATGTTGAAACTGTTTCAGCATCTCCCGAGATCCCGAAACAACTTCGGGATGACGAACCAAGAGGCAGAATATGGCTAACAGTGAATATGACTATGATGTTCTGGTAATCGGCTCCGGCCCGGGCGGTTATGTCGCGGCTATTCGCGCCGCGCAGCTCGGCCTCAAAACCGCTTGTGTGGAGAGCCGGGAGACACTGGGCGGCACTTGCCTCAATGTTGGCTGCATCCCGTCCAAGGCGATGCTACATGCGTCCGAACTTTATCACGAGGCGCATTCGGGTGCGTTGGAGAAATTTGGCATCAAGCTGACCGGCGCAAAGCTCGACCTCAAACAGATGCACGCGGAAAAATCCAAGGCGGTGGATGAACTGACCGGCGGTATCGCATTTCTGTTCAAGAAAAATAAGGTCGAATGGCTCAAAGGGCGCGGCGCGTTTGAAAGCGCGAATAGCGTCAAGATCGGCAACAAGACGGTTACCGCGGAAAATATCATCATCGCGACGGGGTCTTCGGTTACCCCGCTGCCCGGTGTCGATATCGACAATAGCAAGCATGTCGTCGTCGACAGCACAGGCGCGCTCGAACTACCGAAAGTGCCCGACCATATGGTTGTCATTGGCGGGGGTGTGATTGGTCTGGAATTAGGCAGTGTCTGGCTGCGGCTTGGTGCCAAGGTCACGGTGGTGGAATATCTCGACAAGATATTGCCTGGCATGGACGGCGATATCCGCAAGGATAGCGCGCGGATCTTCAAAAAACAGGGCTTTGATATTAAAACCGGAACAAAAGTCACCGGCGTGACCGTAAAAGGCAAGAAAGCCACGCTGACAGTCGAACCGGCTAAAGGCGGAGACGCGGAAACTATCGAAGCGGATGCTGTATTGGTAGCAATTGGCCGACGGCCCAATACAGATGGCCTCGCGCTCGAAAAGGCGGGACTGGAAACCAATGATCGCGGCCAGATTGAAGTCGGCCATGATTTCCAGACAGCGGTCAAAGGTGTCTATGCGATTGGTGATGTTACCCCCGGGCCGATGCTAGCGCATAAGGCTGAGGATGAAGGCATTGCGGCCGCAGAATTTGTCGCGGGACAGCAAGGTATTGTGAATCACGACCTGATTCCTGGCGTGGTCTATACCTATCCGGAAATCGCATCGATTGGCAAAACCGAAGAAGAGGTGAAGGAAAGCGGCGTGGCTTATAAAGTCGGCAAATTCCCGTTTGCGGGCAATAGCCGTGCGAAAACCAACCGCGATACCGATGGCTATGTGAAGGTGATTGCCGACGCCGAGACCGACCGGGTTCTTGGTGCGCATATCATTTCATCGCTGGCCGGAACGCTGATTGCGCAAGTGACGCAGGCGATGGAATTTGGTACCACCAGCGAAGATATCGCCTATACTTGCCACGCGCATCCCACTCATAGTGAAGCGATCAAGGAAGCGGCAATGGCGGTGCAGGGTAAACCGATCCATATTTGAATGTGACCCTCCATCAGTAGGCACAAAGAGAGATGAAATATGACAGCTGTTTCCCTGACTGGAGAATCAACCGCTATTGACCTGGCCGCTGAAATTGCGGCTGGTAAATTGACATCGGTTGAAGCCACGGAAGCAGCAATCGCGCGCATTGAAATATTGGATGAAGCGATCAATGCTGTCGTTGTGCGCGATTTTGATCGGGCGCGACAACAGGCTCGGGATGCTGATGCGCGGTTGAAAAAAGGTGAAAAAGCACCTCTACTGGGCGTACCGATGACGGTGAAGGAAAGCTTCAACATCGCGGGCCTGCCAACAACATGGGGTATTGAAAGCGCGGCAGGTAATATTGCCGATGAAGATGCTGTTTTGGTAAAGCATCTCAAAAAAGCAGGAGCAGTGATCCTCGGCAAAACCAACGTTCCGCCAATGCTTGCTGATACATTTTCGGAAAACCCCATATATGGCCGGACAAATAATCCGCATAATCATGGACATTCGCCCGGGGGATCTTCCGGCGGCGCTGCGGCGGCCGTGGCGAGCGGCATGGTGGCCTTGGAATATGGCAGCGACATTGGCGGGTCGATTCGAGTGCCGGCACATTATTGTGGTATCTGGGGCCATAAACCGACCTATGGCGTTGTCAGCATGGAAGGTCATTTTATGCCAGGACCGGAAGAAGGCGCTTCCCGTCCTCTATCGGTAGTCGGACCATTGGCGCGTGGTGCTGATGATCTTGAACTTCTGCTGGATATCACCCTTGATCGACCGCTCGCTAAAAATACGGTCCTTATCGAGAACGCCCATATTTTGCTTTTGACTGATCATCCTGCGGCGTTGACCGATGACGCCTTGTGCAATCGGATGGAACATGTTGGCGCTCTACTGGAGGATGCAGGGGCTCAAGTTTCTCGATCTAGTGACCTTCTGCCCGATCTCGTGCAACAGCATCGCGACTATTTACATATGCTCAACGCCGTAATGAACGCCGGCATTGCTCGCCCTGATGGAACGGAAGTAACAGCGCAGGACTGGTTCACGCTGTTGGATGCTCAAGCCCAAAACCAACGGCGCTGGCGTTCGGTGTTTGAGGATTCTGATTTTGTCCTGGCGCCGCCATCCAGCACTGCGGCTTTTCCGCATGATACGACGCCGATGAAAGATCGCAGAATAATGATAAATGGCGAGGATCATGCCGCGGCCAAGCAGCTTGCTTGGGCAGGATTGGCCACTTTCCCGGGCCTTCCTTCAACAGTTCTGCCAATTGGAATGGTGGATGATTTACCGGTGGGCATGCAGGTTATCACGGACCGGTATCAGGATTATAAGGCGATCGATGGTGCACGGCAGATCGGTCAATTGTTGGACAACTGATATTTTGTGACGGAGGTTGGTGATGGCCATAAATCACAAGAGTTTCTATAAATGGCATATCTGGCTCGGTTGGCTGATCGGCGTGCCGATTATATTATGGACCGCCTCTGGTCTGTTAATGGTGTCCCAGCCGATTGAAAACGTGCGCGGCAATCATTTGCGCAGCGAACAGCCGGCGCTTGACCACATCATGCCCGTGGCACCAGTTCTGGAAGGGCGGCAAGCCCAGAACCTGACCCTGCGGCAAAATGCGCAAGGCCCTTTCTGGGTTATCAGCTATGCCGATGGCGGGAAAAGGCGAGCCGATGCCGTGACCGGAAAACTGCTGCCACCCATTGCCGCCACCGATGCCAGTACGCTGGCCATTGCAGCACGGTCGGATGATAGCCCGATCCAGTCGGTGCAGCGTTTCGCGGCGGATGAGGCACCCTCTGATTTGCGACGAGATCGTCCGTCCTGGCAGGTTATTTTTGAGGATGACGCGCGTTTCTATATTGATGCGGATACTGGAGAATTACTGGCCGTCCGAACGCAATTCTGGCGCGCCTTTGATTTCATGTGGGGCCTGCACATCATGGACCTACAGACCCGCGAAGACACCAGTCATCCGATCCTGATAGGCTCGGCAGCGATTGCGCTATTCGGTTCGATGCTGGGCTTTGTGATGCTGTTCACGCGTGGCTCTCGCAATAGACGGAAAGACGATTGAACAGCGCCATCCTCTATGACGCGTTGGGCTGGCTCGACCTGTTTGGAATCGCGGTGTTCGCGATATCGGGCGCATTGGTTGCGGCGCGTAACGGGCAGACTTTAATTACCTTTGCCTTTTTTGCCCTGGTCACGGGCGTCGGCGGTGGCACGGTTCGCGACTTGCTGATCGGTGCGCCCGTTTTCTGGGTACAGGATAGCCGCGTGCCGGTCCTCTGCCTGGGCATTGCGCTGTTGATCTGGGTCACGCCGGTACGCTGGTGGAAGGCGGGGGCTGTGGACTGGTTTGATGCAATTGGTCTGGCGGCCTATTCTGTCTTTGGTGCGGCCAAGGCGTTGCAGCTGGGCATTGATCCGGTGCCAGCAGCGATCATGGGCATTATCACGGCGAGCGTTGGCGGCGTTATCCGCGATCTGATTGCCGGAGAACCTTCGATCATCATCCGGCCAGAACTTTACGTGACCGCCGGAGCCTTATCAGCCTTTGCTTTTGTTGGGCTCGTCCAGACCGGTATGCCCGGCATAGCGGCCGCGCTTGTTGCCTTTGTCGCTGGTTTCGCCTTGCGCGCTTTGGCGATTGTGAAGGGGCTGTCTTTGCCTTCTTATCGCGGCGCGGAAGATAGCGAATAGCTTCGAAGCAGGTCGAAAAGATCTGGTACCGTGCCGGTCTGTACCTGTTGGCCAGCACCGCCACATTCCAAACATAGTGCTTGCACATCTTCGCGCGTCATCAGGCCTCGTGCGGTATTGAGCGCATTGGCAAAAGTCGTTTTCTGCTGCCGTGCGATCCAGCCAACCATACCGGTTACTGGCTCTGCTTCAACGTTGGCAAAAGGCAGTCCGCCAATGGGCAGCCATTTAAACGACGGTGTCGCTTCGAGATATTTGGCATGATAAGCCCCTTCTTCGAGGCCAGCACGTTTCGCCGCTTC
The DNA here is from genome assembly GCA_947501695.1 of uncultured Sphingomonadaceae bacterium. Classification (GTDB taxonomy): domain Bacteria; phylum Pseudomonadota; class Alphaproteobacteria; order Sphingomonadales; family Sphingomonadaceae; genus Parasphingorhabdus. Next base: position 871,048 of record CANMWO010000002.1, on the reverse strand, counting down.
GGCCAGTGCTTCGGTCATGCCGCCAAAGCTATCGACGAGCCCCAGCTGCCGTGCGGTGCCGCCGTCCCAGACGCGGCCCTGACCAATGGTATCAACCTCGGCATTGGTTTTGCCGCGCGCCTTGCCGACGAGGGATAGAAAATCCTCATAGCTATGCTCGACGCCCGATTGCAGCACCGTGCTCAAATCTTCGCTAAACCCACCAACGAAATCTGGTTCACCGGACAACGGCGTGGTCTGCACGCCATCGGCATTTACGCCCCATTTGCTCAGCGCTTTTTCAAAGCTCGGCAGAACTGCGAATACACCGATGGAGCCGGTAATCGTATCCGGTTCCGCCATAATATGATCACCGGCTGCGGCAACCCAGTAACCACCACTCGCAGCAACATCGCCCATCGAAATGACGATGGGAATTTCTGCCTTTTTGATATCCGCAAGGGCGAGGCGAATTTCCTCGCTCGCAAAGGCAGAGCCGCCGGGGGAGTTAACCCGTACAACTAGTGCCTTAATCTGCTTTTCTTCGAGCGCCTTGTAAATTTGCTCGGCGATCCGGCCGCTGGCCGCAATGCCGGGGCCTGCTTTGCCGCTAACGATTTCGCCCGCAACCGTGATCACACCAATGGCATCGCCGCTGCTGCTTTCGGGATTGGCGGTGACAAAATTATCATAAGCGATGGTTTTGAAACTGTCGGGAGACGGCGTTGTATCTTCGCCAACTTTGGTGGCAACGTAGCGGCCAAAGGCAACCCGGTCGCCAATTTTGTCGACCAGCTTTTGCTCGACTGCGATCTTGGTATAGTCGCCGCCGGCAATCTCGATGAAGGTAGCGGGATCATCGGCATAAGGCTCAATCACTGCTTGTGGCCGCGCCTTTTTGACTTCCGTCAACCAGCTGTCCCAGAGCACGGAGTAAAGCGCCACTGATGCTTCCTTGGCTTCCGGCGATTGATTGTCGCGCATATATGGCTCAACCGCGCTCTTATAGGTGCCGACGCGGTAGATATTGGCCGTAATGCCAAGCTGATCGATCAGATTTTTATAGTAAAGCCGATTGCCGCCGGGGCCAGCAAAGACAATCCCGCCCATCGGATCCATCCAGATTTCATCAGCATAAGCGGCGAGCTGATAGCTGTCATCGCTATAGAAACTGGCATAGGCATATATCGGTTTTTCAGCCTGTTTGACCTGCGCCAGTGCTTCTCCCACAGCGTTGAGACTGGTCTGTCCAGCCCCCATGAAGGCGCTGAGGTCAAGCACGACCGCTTTCACCCGGTCATCATCTGCCGCCGCATCAAGCGCACGAACAACATCGCGCAGCCGATATTGGCGGACAGTGTTCTCGTTATTGGTGAACATAGCAGTGAAATCTTGTTGTGCCGGTTGTTCGACAATCGTGCCTTTGAGATCAAGGAGCAGCGCGCCATCGCTTATCGCCGCAACATTGGGCCGGGCCGACAACGCGGCATAAAGCGCCGCAAAAAAGAGCAACATGGCGATGAGCACCAGGCCGTCTTTAATCGCTACCAGAAATTTCCAAGCTCCGCGGGCAAACTGCATTGTCGTCATTCTCCAAAAAAAGGCGGCTGATCATCGCTGACCGCCGCCTTTAATATGGTTATGCTTGGTTGAAATTACCAGCGGATAAGATGCGGTACCACAATCCGGCCCACTATGGCGCTAACCAGTACCGGCAGGGTGAACCACAATCCGATATAGTAAATGTCGTTAAACGGGCAGAAGATGTTGTAAGCCGCCGCGCCCAAAGCACCGGATGCGATGCCGACCAACCAGCCAGCGCGTTCTGGAGAGGTTGGAGCCCCTTGACGTAACCAGGTAGTTAGGCCGCCACCAATGACGAGCGCTGACATCATGCTGACCGTCAGGCAACGCAGGCCTTCGTTGGGGCGCAGAGCCTCAACCGGCGGCATGTTGATCGCGCTCATGATAGCAGCGGTCAGCGGAAACAGGGCCGCCGTGACCAGTGCCCAAATCCATCCGCGATTGAGATTGCCGACACCGGGCCGGGCCATATTGACCGCCGCCAAGGCAGTTGCAAAGCCGAGCATCAACAGGACACCGCTGCGCAAAAAGAACATTTGATGCGCCATGCCCATTGCCAGATCACCGCGCACGCCCAAAAAGAACGCTACGCTGGAAGAAACCGCGAGCATTAGGATTGCCGCGACCGCCATGCCGCCGGACGGCTTCAGCGTGCGGACCGGTGCCAAATCATCGACCAGATCGTCGATCAGACTATTTGCCACATTTTTTGCAACGTTACTCATGCTATTCACTCTCGATAAGGGCGCTCATTTTTTTGAGCCCCCGATGGATATTTACTTTCACCAGTGATTCCGACTGGCCGGTTTTTGCCGCGGCTTCGGCAATGCTTAGTCCTTCAATTTTTACCATAGCGATAACGCCTGCTTGTTTTTCCGGGATCATGCCCAGCAAACGTTCCAAACTCACCTTGGCGGTCACATCCTCGTCCTGAGGGTCAGCAACCAGTTCTTCATTCAGTTCGCCATGTTCGTGGCGGTAGATTTTGCGCAGGCCGTCAATCCAGCGATAGCGTCCGATGGCCGCGAGCCAGGGCAGAAACGCTTTGGTCGGATCATAGCTGGCCCGTTTGCGGTGCAACGAGATCAACGTTTCCTGCACCAGATCATCGACTTCTGCCGGATTGATCTTGCGTGCATAATAGCGCCGCAACCATTTTTCGCACTCGGTCAGCAAGCTTGTATAGCATTGCTTGTCACCGCCCTGCGCTTTGACCATCAAGTGACGCAATGTTTCTTCATTGGCGATCATGGCTGCTCTCCCCGGCTTCCCAGCTTAGCCCAGTTTCCCGCCGACCAGCTTGTCGAGGGAGAACAGACCGCCGCCACGGGTAATCAGGATTGCTGCTAATGCTACCCAGACAATGTGTACGGACCACCATGCTTCAGGATAGACGAAAAACTGGATGACCAGGGTCATAACGAGCAGTCCGGCGGCTCCAAAGCGTGTTGCTAGTCCCAGTACCAAGAGGATCGGGAAGAAATGCTCAGCATAGGTTGCGATCAGGCCGGTTATCTCTGGAAAGGGCATGCCATATTCATCGCGGAACAGATCTACGGTGAGTTCTTTCATTGTCAGAAAGCTGCCATCTTCTACTTTGGTGCGCGCTGACCGCCAGAAAATTCCGGCAAGAGCCACACGAGCAAAGAGTAAGGCGATGGCTTCTGGAAAGGCGCCGCTTACAAGGCCAATTGCTTTTTTAATCAGGTTCATCATGTTTTCTTCCCCGCTAAAATCTATATCATAATCTTATTATCACGCCGCTTTGGATGAGCTTGATAAGTCGCTCCATTGCAGTGTCTTCACCACCCAGTTCGATGGCTTCAGCCAAAAGGTTACCCATTGTGGAAATATTTGCAATTTTTTCTGCAATATCATGCTCTAACTGGGTCAGCGGGTGAAAGAGAACCTCGGCTTCCGGGCGGGCGACCATAAGGGCGTCGGGGGTATCTTCGCCCAGTTCGGATAGTTCAGCAGAAAGCGCACCAGTTAGGTTAATCAGCCGCATCGCCGGATGCGCGCCGATTTCAAGGCCAAGCAGGTTTTCTTCGTCCAGCGTGGCAATGTCATTGAGCGCAAGCGGCTGTGCCTCGGCGCTATGATAGCTTTTAATCCAGGCCCATTCGATCCGGGCTAGATCGACTTCTGTTTCGTTAAAACCGCGTTTGGCTAGAAAATCCGCAAATTTCGCCGCGATAGTATTCATATCGCAGGTTAGGATATGATCCTGCTCGATATAATCCCGCGAAATGGTGTGAAAAGACTCATGCCCCATATGCTCATGCAATTTGGGATAGGCATTTTCGAGTGCTACGAGCCGCGCATGAGAAACGGTGTTGGCATGGGCTTTGAGACCAAGAAGCGCGCGCGCGGCATCTTCCGAGAACAGATCATCTGGGAAATGCCCCGGCCCTTTCTGCAGACAGGCAATGAAACGCGATTGACCGTCAGCTAGCGATGGCATGTTGACCCTCGTTCAAAACATGGCTGCCGAGCACGGTTTCCACTTTCGTAACTTCAGCCATCAGCACATCATAAGCGGGAATATCGGTGTCCCACTCGATCAGTGTCGGTTTGGGACCAGCGCGTTTGATGAAACGCTCATAAAGTCGCCAGGTCACATCGCTGACAATTGAACCATGATCGTCAATCAGCAAAGGACCGCTTTCATGATCTTCGCGGGCATGACCGGCCAAATGCATCTCGCCGACAATATCGGGGTCAATTGCATCAATATAGGCTTCCATGTCCAGCCCGACATTCGTCGCCGTCACTTCGACATTGTTGATATCGAACAGCAGCCCGCAGCCGGCTTGCTTGCAAAGCGCAGAGATAAAGTCCGTCTCGCTCATCTCGTCATCACGGTAGCTGAGATAACGGGACGGATTCTCGATCAGCATCGGGCGTTTCAGACGATCCTGTACTTTATCAATTTGCGCGGAGAAATGATCGAGCGCTTCTTGCGTGTAGGGAATGGGGAGCAGATCGGGATAACGATCATGGGCATTGCCGCTCCAGCTCAGATGGTCGGAGACCATGGCTGGTTGATAGCGCTCACAAAGATCGGCAATTTTATCGAGATCATATTGGTTCAGGCCATCCGCAGAACCGAGCGAGAGCCCGACGCTGTGAAAGCTCAAAGGATAGTCTTCGGCGATGGCGGTCAACCAACGATGTAGCGGACCACCATCACCGAAGTAATTCTGCGGATGCACCTCTACCCATCCGGGTTTCTTCGATCCGTCTTCCTCAGACAATACATCATTATAATGTACCGACTTCAGACCTATGCCACCTGATGGAGGGAGGGAGTGAGACATAGGCGTTGTCATAACGGACAGATCAAAATTTGAGGCTTGGATATAAGGAACATCCGCAAAACTTAGCTTAAAATCACGTTTCGCGCCAGAGGCTTGGACGTGACCAAAGGACGATTAGCCTTTCTGAGGCACTGGCTTCCTATTGCCTTTTTTCGCGGTCAATGAACCACCGGCTTTAACGCAGGCACCTTTGGCCGTGTATTTCCAGGCATTGCCCTGATAATTTGCGGTTGATGTACCAGCACAGCTTGTACCTGGTCCTGCGGCACAATCATTCTTGCCTTTCAGTGCGATACCGAAACATTTTTCTTTTGCGCCAGCTGCAACAGCAGTGGTTGGCGAAATTGCGATGGTCGCAGCGGCAGCGAGGGCAGCAGCAGCGGCAGTAGCTTTGATCATGGAGTTGGACATTTAAATTTCCTCTTCTAGGGGATTGGGTAATGGGGTTGAGCATGTCGAGCAGGCTCACCAACTGTTTCGCGGCTGCCGCTTAATTGGTTACATTTCTTTTTTCGTGATTGTAGAAAAGCGAAGTGCTGCTGTTCAGAAACGGCTTTTTTCTAGCGAACACAGGCAAGAAAAAGAATCTAGAAAATTTGTCGCAAAGCCTTGACGATCTCTCACAATAGCCCATATGGGCGTCGTTAGCACTCGACTCAAGTGAGTGCTAATCCTCCATTGAATAGATTCTTGATGGCCCAGGCTAAAGGAGCGGCGCCGCAAGAAAGATAATTTGGACAAGAAAGGGAAACATATGAAATTTCGTCCACTACATGATCGTGTACTGGTTCGCCGCATAGAGGCGGATGCGAAAACCGCTGGCGGCATTATCATTCCAGATAGCGCGCAAGAAAAGCCATCCGAAGGCAAAGTTGTTGCCGTTGGTTCCGGTTTGAAAGACGACAATGGCAAAACCACTGCTCTCGACGTCAAAAAAGGCGACAGCATCTTGTTCGGCAAATGGTCCGGCACGGAAGTCACCGTTGAAGGTGAAGACCTGATCATCATGAAAGAAAGCGATATTCTCGGCATCATCGAGAAGTAATCCCGCTTTTTCACATATATATTCAAATCTCATAAGCAGAGGAAAATAACATGGCTGCTAAAGACGTAAAATTTGGTCGCGACGCACGCGAACGCATTCTTAAAGGTGTCGACATTCTCGCTGACGCCGTAAAAGTAACCCTCGGTCCTAAAGGCCGTAACGTGGTTCTCGACAAATCATTTGGCGCACCGCGTATCACCAAAGACGGTGTATCGGTTGCCAAGGAAATCGAACTGAAAGACAAGTTCGAAAATATGGGCGCACAGATGCTTCGTGAAGTTGCATCGAAAACCAATGATGTTGCTGGCGACGGCACCACCACAGCGACCGTATTGGCTCAGTCCATCGTTCGCGAAGGTATGAAATCCGTTTCTGCCGGCATGAACCCAATGGATCTGAAGCGCGGTATCGACCAGGCGGTTGATAAGGTTGTTGCCGATCTGCAAAAACGTTCCAAGAACGTCAAAGGCAGCGCTGAAATCTCTCAGGTTGGCGTTATCTCTGCCAATGGCGACGAAGAAGTTGGCCAGAAAATCGCAGAAGCGATGGAAAAAGTCGGCAAAGAAGGCGTGATCACGGTTGAAGAAGCCAAAGGCCTCGACTTTGAACTCGACGTTGTTGAAGGCATGCAGTTTGATCGCGGTTACCTGTCTCCTTACTTCATCACCAACCCGGACAAGATGATTGCGGACCTCGAAAATCCATACATCCTGATCCACGAGAAAAAGCTGACCAACTTGCAGCCTATGCTCCCAATTTTGGAAGCTGTTGTGCAAGCCGGACGTCCGCTTTTGATCATTGCCGAAGATATTGAAGGCGAAGCGCTCGCGACCCTCGTGGTCAACAAATTGCGCGGCGGTCTGAAAATCGCAGCAGTCAAAGCACCTGGCTTCGGTGATCGCCGTAAAGCGATGCTCGAAGATATCGCGATCCTCACCAAAGGTGAAATGATCTCCGAAGATCTTGGCATCAAGCTGGAAAGCGTTACGCTTGGCATGCTCGGTGAAGCGAAAAATGTCACGATCGACAAAGACAACACCACCATCGTGGACGGTGCTGGCAAGTCGAAAGACATCAAGGCTCGTGTTGAAGCGATCCGTGCGCAGATCGAAAACACCACATCCGACTATGACAAAGAAAAACTGCAAGAGCGTCTGGCGAAACTCGCTGGCGGTGTTGCTGTGATCAAAGTCGGCGGTGCTACCGAAGTTGAAGTGAAAGAGAAGAAAGACCGTGTTGACGATGCATTGCATGCAACGCGCGCTGCTGTTGAAGAAGGCATCGTCCCTGGCGGCGGAACCGCACTTCTTTATGCAACCTCTGCTCTGAAAGGTCTCGAAGGCCATAATGACGACCAGACCCGCGGCATCGACATTGTTCGTAAAGCGCTTCAGTCTCCTGTTCGTCAGATTGCTGAAAACGCTGGCTTTGACGGCGCGGTTGTCGCTGGCAAATTGCTAGATCAGAAAGACAAGAACTACGGCTTTAACGCGTTCAGCGATAAATACGAAGATCTCGTCAAATCTGGTGTGATCGACCCAACCAAAGTTGTGCGCGCTGCTCTGCAGGACGCTAGCTCGGTTGCCGGTCTGTTGATCACCACCGAAGCTGCTGTCTCCGACGCACCGGACGACAGCGCTGGCGGCGCTCCTGCAATGCCTGACATGGGCGGCATGGGCGGCGGCATGGGCGGTATGGGCTTCTAAACCCAACCACCCGGCTAACGCTGAAACTCACAAGAGGGGCTGGAAGGAAACTTCCGGCCCCTTTTTTTGTTTTAATGAAATAATTATGCTAACTATTTCCCATAATACTACAAAGGGGGGTGATAATAATGAGAATAATTACACTGTTAATAGCTGTGTTCCTAGTATCTTTTAATACAGCAAATGGAGCAACTCCAAATTCTGGTGACCCGATTCACATATCATGTCAGCAACTGGCAGAAATACCCGATGCTTGCCACATCATTGCAGAATCTGCTGAAATGTTATCGCCTACCTATGAAAAGTTCAAGAAAACAGAAGGTGAAAAAAGGCTTCGCGACCTAGGATATGAAGCTGCTTATATTAAAGCGAAATTCGGCTTGTTTGGTGACACGACGGATGTTTTTCTAGTCGGGAAAGCACAAAGCAATAGGGTATTCGTTGTTATCACAGGAAGTGAAAGCAAGCGTGACTGGTATGAGAACGCTAAGATCAGCTATTATGCAACAAAATGGCGCGATGGATACTATTATACGCCTCCAGGTCACGCAGGATTTCGGAGCGGCGCGTTGAATGTCATCGGACGCGTGTTAAAGCACAACGAGTTTGATATAAATGAAAGCGAAGCCAAGCAAAGTCCAAGTAAATTGAGTAAGTTTGTCGCTGATAACTCAATTTCGGATGGCACTGGGAATAAAATAAGAATTGTAGTTTCTGGGCATAGTCGAGGTGCCGGTATCGCGATACTACTCGGTCCGGCATTTGATGGTTTGGAAATTAAACGTCAGGAAAAGGATGGACCTGCCAAAGTCGGCTATCAGGATAACTGGCCCTATAAACTCGAAGCGATCATTGGTTTTGCGACTCCCCAGTCCATCTATACCCGTAAAGATAGCGCAGCTGGTCTTAATCCGCCGACAGGCGCACGGGATCATTGGGCTATATATGCAGACGAAAAAATTGCAGAGCGAATGATCAGTATTGATAATGAGCGGGATATAGTACCGTTATTATCTATTGGTTTAAGCAGTCAGGTTGGCCATCGGTTCAGCATTGGCAGGGAAAAGGGTGTAATCAAATACGCAGGATTTAACTCGCCCAACGATGTCGCGTTATGGCAAGCACATGGGCAGGGGGGATATTGCCAAGACGTATTAGAGGCTTTGAAAAAACCCCAAAGAGCTGAAGATCGCTGCGATTGCCGCAGCTACTCGCAAATGAATTCAGGACGATCATCAGACCCAACAAAAACCGTGTGTGAACAGCCGGAAACAGCAAATTAGAAACATTCATGTATCTTCTAACCGTCGATAGAATTTATATTCCTGCAAAACTTTGAGCATTTCGAGCAGCGTTTGCAAACTTGCTAGGATATGCCATGCAGTTGCTAGTGTAACTTCTTGCGCAGGGATCAGATAGCATGACTAAGTTTCTCAAACTAATATTGGCTTCCACCACAATGGCGGGGATCGCAGTCGCTGCTCCCGCGGTTCATGCGCAAAATGCTGCGCCTGCAGTCGAGGATGCGATGGAGACCGAGACAGATCGTCTCAACATCTGGTTCGATAATAAATTTGAAGAACAGCTGGCTTTTAGTCCAATCCGTCAGACTTTGTTGGGTCGCCGGACTGCTTATGACAAGATTGACGATTATTCGATTGAAGCCGCCGACCGTCAACTCGCATGGATGCGCGTGGCGACGGCCGAGATGAAGCGTGACTTTGACTATGAGAAACTAACGCCGGATGCGCAGATCTCCTGGGACATGTGGCTGTTCCGGCTGGAGCAGGCCGAGGCCGGCGTACCGTTTCGTCAGAATGGTTATGTCCTGCACCAGTTTAACGGTCAGCAGTCTTTCTTCCCGACCTTTTTGATCAACCAGCACCGGGTCGCCAGCGAGTCCGACATGGTCGCTTTCATTGAACGGCTGAAAGGCAGCGCAAGGGCGCTGGACCAGCTTCTCACGAGGGCTCAGGCGAATGCCGAGTCGGGCACCCGCCCGCCACGCTTCGCTTATGAAGGGGTAATCGAGCAGTCCGAAAAAATCACGACCGGTGCGCCATTTGATACCGGCAGTTCGTCGGCTTTGTGGGAGGCGACCGAAAGTAAATTGGCCGCGCTTGTGGAAGCAAACACGATCACCCAAGCCCGCTCGGATGAACTGAAAGAACAAGCACGGCTGGCGCTTACCGGTTCGCTGAAGCCAGCCTATGAGCGGATCATCGCCTGGTTCAAACAGGACTTGCCAAATACAAAAGCAGAATCCTTTGGTGTGTCTGAACTGCCCAACGGCGAAGCTTTCTATAATTACCGCCTCAACAATCAGACGACGACTGACCTGACCGCTGAGGCCATTCACACTATCGGTCTTTCCGAAGTCGCACGTATTCGCAGCGAAATGGAAGCGATCAAGGACAAGGTCAATTTCGAAGGCGACCTGCAATCCTTCTTCACTTTCTTGCGTGAAGATGATCAATTTTATTTCTCGGAAGATGACAAGGGCGCGCAGGATTATATTGATACGGCCGAAAAGCATTTGGCGTTCATCAAAACGCGCTTGCCTGATTTTTTCGGAACCCTGCCAAAAGCGGACTTAGTGGTGAAACGGGTGGAGCCTTTCCGGGAACAAGACGGGGCTGCCCAGCATTATCGCCCGGGTACTCCTGACGGGACACGCCCCGGCACCTATTATGCACATTTGTCCGATATGCGCGCCATGCCGATCCACAGTCTTGAAGTGATTGCCTATCATGAAGGCAATCCCGGCCACCATATGCAAAGCTCGATTGCGCAGGAACTGACGGGCATTCCAAAATTCCGTGCGCAGGGCGGCTATATTCCGGCCTTTGGCGAAGGATGGGCGCTCTATTCGGAATTATTGTCGAAAGAAATGGGCGCATATGAAGACCCCTATTCCGACTTTGGCCGGTTAACGACGGAGATATGGCGCGCGATCCGGTTGGTCGTGGATACCGGACTGCACACCAAAGGTTGGAGCGAAGAAAAGGCAGTGGCATATTTCCTCGCCAATTCACCAATTCCAGAAACCGCGGTGCGCAGCGAAGTGCGGCGTTATCTGGTGATGCCGGGTCAGGCGACCAGCTATAAAATCGGCATGCTGAAAATTCAGGAACTGCGCGCCAAGGCGGAAAAAGAGCTTGGCGATGATTTCGACATAAGGGGTTTTCATGACACGGTGCTCGGCGGCGGCTCGGTGCCACTGAGCATATTGGAGACCATGGTTGAACAATGGATAGCTGCGACGAAAAAGTCTTAACAGGCCGTGGTTGCTAGCACATTTGAGCTGTTCAAAATTGGTGTCGGGCCATCAAGCTCGCATACGATGGGCCCGATGTCGGCGGCGGCCAATTTTGTGGCGCGGCTGGCCGATCAGTCGCTGCTCGATCAAGTCACAAGGGTAGAAACGAAACTATTCGGCTCGCTTGCCCTAACCGGTAAAGGGCACGCGACCGATCGCGCGATCTTGTTGGGATTATCGGGGCAAGTACCAGAGAATATCGAACCGGATGCCGCCGATACTCTGGTTGATCAGATCAGAAGTGGCGCGCGGATCAAATTGGGCGGCGTGCAGGATATCGCCTTTGATGAAGAAGTGGATGTCATCTTCGATCAACGGAAACGGCTTGATTTTCACTCTAATGCCATGAGGTTCACAGCCTTTAAGAATGAAGAGGAACTGGCAAGCCGCGTCTATTACTCGGTTGGTGGTGGCGCGATATTGGACCAGGATCAGATTGGGGCCAATGATCCGGAAAGCGGACTCTGGGATGTACCGCATCCTTTTTGTTCCGGCAACGATCTGCTGGAGATTGCCAAGACCAAAGGCCTGTGCATCGCCGATATCATGCGCAATAACGAACGGGTCGACAAGTCGGATGCAGATATCAGTGCCGGCATAAAGCAGATCGCCGATGCGATGTCGGCCTGTATTGACCGCGGGATTAAGTCCGGCGGCATTTTGCCCGGCGGCTTGAAAGTCAAACGCCGCGCACCCCTGATACACGCACGATTGATGGAGCGGCAGGAGCGGGCTTTGTCCGACCCTTTGACGGTGCTCGATTGGGTCAACTTGTGGGCATTGGCTGTGAATGAAGAAAATGCCGCTGGCGGCAAAGTGGTCACGGCCCCGACCAATGGCGCGGCAGGTATCGTGCCGTCGGTGCTGCGTTTCTATGAGCGCTTTTCGCCCAAGGCCGATGTTGCTGGCGTTGAAAAATTTATCCTGACCGCGGCTGCCATCGGGTCTTTGTTCAAGGAAAATGCCTCCATCTCCGGCGCAGAAGTTGGCTGTCAGGGCGAAGTCGGTGTTGCGTGTTCGATGGCGGCGGCTGGCCTGACGGCGGCCTGGGGCGGTACACCCTTACAGGTTGAAAATGCCGCCGAGATCGGCATGGAGCATAATCTGGGACTGACCTGTGATCCGGTTGCCGGACTGGTCCAGGTGCCCTGTATCGAACGCAATGCTGTTGGTGCGGTCAAAGCGATAGAAGCAGCGCGGCTAGCTATCATGGGCGATGGCACGCACCGCGTCAGTCTCGACGAAGTGATTGAAACCATGCGCAAAACCGGTCTGGATATGAGCGAGCGTTACAAGGAAACATCGCAGGGTGGTCTGGCTGTCAATCTGGTAGAATGTTAAGGTCATAAAACGCAACCGGAGGAATGCATGAGCAAGTCCAAATTTTTTAGCAAGCGCCGACTATGGGGCTTGGCCATCGGAATTGGTATCATTGCGAGCGCCACATGGCTTCTCCGTCCGGAAATCGGAGCCCGGCTTTTTTCCAATGCAGTAGAAACCGCGGTTAGCCGCGATGTGATAGGCGATCTGCCCGAAGGCATGCATCTGGCCTTGTGCGGAACGGGATCGCCCTTGCCGGATCCCAGTCGCGCGGGCCCCTGTTCCGCAGTAATCATCGACGGCAAAATGTTCATCGTCGATATAGGCGGCGGAGCGGTGCGCCGGCTGGGCGAAATGGGCCTCAGCCCGGGACGGATCGAAGCGCTGCTGCTGACCCATTTTCACAGCGACCATATTGACGGCATGGGCGAGCTATTATTGCAGCGCTGGGCGGGCGGCGGCCATGACGAGCCATTGCCGGTAATCGCGCCCGAGGGCGTAGCGCCCATAGTTGACGGGATAAATGCCGCTTATGCTGCTGATGCCCGCTACCGCGTGGCACATCATGGCGAAGACATCATGCGTCCATCCGGTATCGGTGGAATTGCGCGTCCCTTTGTCTTGCCTGCGGATGGGGTCGAGCAGATAGTCTATGATCAGGATGGCCTGAAAATCACTGCCTTTGCCGTCAGTCACGAACCGGTTGTGCCAGCGGTCGGTTATCGTTTTGACTATAAAGGTCGCTCCATGGTGTTTAGCGGCGATACAGTCCGAAGCGCAGCGATTGAGAAGGCCTGCAATGGCTGCGACATTTTGGTGCATGAAGTGCTAAACGCCGAGATGGTTGCGATCACCGAGGCGGCGATGAAAAAAGCCGAGCGGCCGCGGCTGGAAAAAATCATGGCGGATATTCCCGACTATCATGCGTCGCCTGCCCAAGTGGTGGAATCGGCCAAGGCTGCCAAAGCGAAAATGCTGGTCTTCTCCCACATCGTTCCGGCGGTGCCGATAGGCTTTCTGGAAGCCTATTATCTGAAAGGTGTGACGGCCGGCTTTCGCGGGACAATGGTGATGGGAAAAGACGGCATGCTGTTCAGCCTCCCTGCCAATAAGGATAATATCGAGCGGCGCGATTTGCTCTAGACTATGCCCTGATACAGGGGAGAAAAGCAGTGACCACCAACCGTTTCTGGCAGTTGAATAAACGCCCCGAGAATGACGATGTGGCCAGTGCGCTATCATTGGAAACCGAATCCATGCCGGAATTGGCTGACGGTCAGGTGTTGGTCAAAGCCGCCTATCTCTCGATGGACGCGGGCACGCGTATGTGGATGACCGAGCGAGAAGATAGTTACCAGCCGCCGCTGGAACTGGGCACCAAGATGGTTGGACTGGTATTGGGTCATATCGCCGCTTCCCGCCATGCCGGATTTGCCGAAGGTGATCTCGTTCGTGGTTTTGGTCAATGGGCGGAACATGCGATGATCGAACCGGAACTGGCTGGGTTGGTCAAAGTTGATGCGGATATTAGTGACATCAAGCAACATTTTGGCGTGCTGGGATTTAATGGTTGGACGGCCCTTTGGGGTTTGCAGGAAACCGCTGGTGTGGAGGCCGGGCATAACGTGTTGGTTTCGGCAGCAGCAGGTGCCACCGGGGTGCTGGCCTGTCAGATTGCCAAGATAATGGGGGCCAATGTCTATGGTCTGGCGGGCGGACCGGATAAATGCCGCTGGCTGGAGGGAGAGCTTGGGATCACCAAAGCGATTGATTATAAAAATGATGATATCGCGGCGGAGCTTGTGAAAATTGAAGGTGGGATCAACGCCTATTTCGATAATGTCGGCGGGCCGATACTTGACGATGTCCTGCCCAATATGGCGCTCTACGGCCGGGTGGCTTTATGCGGTTTGTTGGCTCAATATAAGGGCGACGGGCGCGGGCAGGGGCCGGAGAATTTTGACCAGATCCTGATGAAGCGGCTTCGCGTCGAGGGCTTTTTCTCGCCTGATTTCATGGATCAGGGGGAACGGCTTACGGAGCAGCTCAAGCAATGGCTCGACCAAGGGCTAATCGATACACCATTTGATGTGACCAAGGGAATCGACAATGTGTTGACTGCTTATGACAAGCTTTTTACCGGCGGGAATATCGGCAAAGTGTTGGTTAAGCTGTAGGCTTTAGCCGCAAGCCCAAGAGCGAGAAACCCATAATCAGGACCGCGAAGACCAGCGATATAGCAACAATCGCGTCCCAGCCGCCCCAAGCATAGGCCGCGGTACCTAGCCAGCTAGACAGGCCGCCGCCAAGGAACATGATAACGATATAGATCGTCATTAAACGGGTGCGGATTTCGGGTGCGCGGCCGAACAATATGGTGCGGTTGGCGACATCCATTGATGCACCGCCAAAATTGCTGAACAATATCGGCAGGATCAACACCCACAGGCTGTTGCCAGCGAATATCAATAGGACCGCTCCGATCAATTGGGCGATGGCAAATAGCATGCGTGCTTTTTCCGCGCCGATCCGGTCTGCCAGTCGACCTGACCATGGGGCGATTATAATATTGCTGGCGGCGAGGAGCGCGAGATAGCCGACGACATCCACGCCATAGCCCATTTCCGGGCTGGTAACATGCAGCCCGATACCAAGCCATAGCGCCAGAAAAAACCCGAAGGATAATGCTTGTAGCAACCCCGCCAGCAACACGTCCGGCATCGTTTTGATAATCGGCCAGAGTGATGCGATCAGTGCGCCATAGCTTTGCTGAGGCTCGCTATCATCGCGCAGCTTTTCATCCTTCTCCATGATCAGCGGCAGGATCACGAGCAGCAACAGGGTCAGCGCCGTACCGACCCAGTAAGCCGATCGCCAACCAAAATAATGTCCCAATACGCCGGCCCCCGCGCGGCTGCCAAGCAGGCCAACGGTTATGCCGGCTGTCATGATCCCGGTGACATGACCGATACGGTCCGGCCGCACCCGCTTGGTGACATAAGCGGGCAGTAAATAGGGCGTAATTGTTGCAAAGCCGAGCAGCGAGGATGCCGCGACAAACAACCGGAAGTCCTGTGCCGTGGCCATGGCGAGCAACGCCAGAAACTGACCCGCAACAAAGGTAATGACCAGCTTGCGGTTGTTGACTCGGTCCCCCAGCGGCAGCAGCAATAATATGCCGAGGGCCAGCGCGATCTGATTTAGCGCTGGCACCAGCCCAAGCAGTGTTCCACTCACACCAAATTCATCGCCAACCGGGGCAATAAGCGGGTGAATATAATAACCGTTTGCCACCGCGACTGCACAGGCCATGGAAAAGAAAAACAGTTTTGTTTCACTAATCCTGCGCGGTGTCGTTTTGGCAGAGGGTCTTGCCGGAGATTTAGAGGCGTCGGTCAGAATATCGGCTTTCTATATCGGGCTTGCATTGGCCATGACGAAAGCGGAGCCCCAAGTCCTCTAACTGTTTAGCTAGCGTCGATCAGTTTTTCCAACTCTTTCAGGACATCGCCATAGGTCCGATCGTTGAGCATTTGCACCAGCTTGGGATCAGCAACAGTTGGATTACCGCTGTCAAACGGAGGATGGGGATCATATTCAAGGCCGAGCTGTACCGCTTCGGCAAATTGCTGCCCGGCAATTTCCGCAATAACGGTCAGCGCAAAATCAATGCCGGATGTTACCCCGCCAGCGGTAATGACGTTGCCATCCTTTACGACGCGGGCTGGTTCATAAGTCGCGCCGAATTTCTCCAGTAACGAAGTATAGGCCCAATGACTGGTCGCCCGCTTGCCTTGCAGCAACCCCGCGGCTCCGAGTGCCAGTGATCCTGTGCAAACCGAGGTGACATATTGCGCCCCCGCAGCCTGATCGCGCAGGAATTGCAGCGTCTCTTGGTCCTGCATGACATCGCGCGTGCCAAAGCCGCCGGGAACGCATAGCAAATCGGCTTGTGGGCAATCGGCCAGATTCGTGTTCGGCAACATTGCGAAACCGCTGTCGGTCTGGATCGGCTGCATGGCCTTTGCTGCTGTATGCACGACAGCTCCCGGCATACGCGCCAGAAATTGCGCGGGCCCGGTGAAGTCCAGCTGCGTAATGGCGTCGAATAAGAGAAAGACGATATGGAAAGGTTGTTGCGAGTCAGTCATGAGCATGTCTCCTTCGGTTCAAGAAATGCCCAGGCGCGCGACTGAAAATTGCATCGTTAGAGATGCGCCCGCTCCCCGGTGGTTACCCACCCGATCTCGCCAGTTGCGGACCTGTTGTTCTTATCATTCCTGGGCGGTCATTTAAAGAGTGGAAAATCTTTGCTGATGAAGCCCGGTGCCACTGCAACCAAAGGCAATCTGGAATATTGAGCGACGCTATTCGCTGCGCAGCGCCTCGATAGGCGATAGGCGGGAAGCCCGGACGGCAGGATAGCCACCGAATAACAGACCTATGAAGGCAGAAAATATAATCGCACCAATACCGACCCCGATCCCGATCGGAACCGGGAAATCCGCATAGATGGTTAGCGCCGTTCCACCCGCAATAGCGAGTATCAATCCCATAGCGCCGCCAATCACACAGAGCACTGCCGCCTCGACCAGAAACTGGTTGCGGATGTCGCTGCGCTTTGCGCCCAAGGCCATGCGCAGGCCGATTTCGCGGGTGCGTTCAGTGACGCTGACCAGCATGATATTCATGATGCCGATCCCGCCAACCAGCAGTGAGATGGACGCAATGGCGACAAGAACGATCTGGAATATACCCGTTACTTGCGCGGATTCTTTCATGAACTCTTCGGTCGTGCGGATAGTGAACGGGTTGATATCCTTGCCCCGCACGCGATAGCGTTCGCGCAGTAATTTGGTCATTTCTCGCTTGGCCTGAGGCAGCGATACGCCATCTTCAAAGCCGACAAAAAGCATCTGTAAATCATCTGGCCCGGCAAGAGTGTCGCCTGAAAAACGCTGTCGCATCGTACTGATCGGTATGAGCGCGATGTCGTCATTATCATTGCCAAAACTTGATCCCTTGGACTCCGTTATACCAATGACATTAAACGGCGCACGGTTGATACGGATGGTCTCGCCGACCGGATCAAAATCTCCGAATAATTTGCGCGCAACGGTAGGGCCAAGGACCACGACACGGGCGGCGGAGCGCACATCGGCTTCGCTGATAAACCGTCCGGATGCGGCCACGAGGTTGGACACTTTTCCATAGCCTGGCGTCACGCCGACTGCGTTAGTCGATGCGTTGCGCCCTGCCACTATCAGTTGAATGTTAGACCGCAGTTGGGGAGCGATATCTTCAATTCCGCTTATCTGCTTTTGGATCGCGCGCGCATCGCGCATGGTCAGCCGCCCGCGATCAAAAGAGCGCCGGCCGCCTTCACCAGTATCCGGTTGTGGAAATACAAGAGCCATGTTGGAGCCGAGCGCATTGATCGATTGCATCACTGACACCTGCGCACCAGAGCCAACGGCGACAGCTAACGTCACTGCAAATACACCAATCATCACGCCCAGGGTCGTCAATATCGATCGCATCAAATTCGTGCGCAGCGCCGTCATTGCGATGGCCACATTGACCAGCCAGCCGGATGCCTTTTGTTTGATGTTGCCGATCATGTTTGAATCTGCCGACGATTGTTTACGACCACATCCTCGATCACCTTGCCATCACGAAACTCGATCCGTCGTTTGGCATGATCGGCAATTTCCGCTTCATGGGTTACGACGATGATGGTGATGCCCTGATCATTCAGGCTCTGGAAAATCTGCATGATGTCTTCGGACGTCTTGCTGTCGAGCGCGCCAGTGGGTTCGTCGGCCAAAAGGATAACCGGATCGGTAACCAGCGCACGAGCAATCGCCACCCGCTGTTGCTGCCCACCCGATAATTTTGCCGGAGAGTGATCCAGCCTGTCGCCAAGACCCATTTCTTCCAGTTTCGCCTGCGCTTTTTCGCGGCGCGCTTCATTGCCAAGACCGGCATAGATGAGCGGCACCGCGACATTGTCTAGGGCGGTCGTGCGCGCGAGCAGATTGAACTGCTGGAACACGAACCCTATTTTCTGGTTGCGCAGCTCAGCCAGCGCATCACCATCTCGGTCGCCGGTGGCAATGCTGTCAATCCGAACCTCGCCCGAAGTAGGGATATCGAGACAGCCGATCATATTCATGAACGTCGATTTGCCTGAACCGCTCGCACCCATGATCGCAACATATTCACCGCGATCGATGGACAGGGAAACACCGTCAACGGCGCGCACCGTTTCGCCGCCCAGCTCATAATTTTTGACCAGATCCTGTGTTTCGACAAGGGCCATTATCTATGTGTTCCCGCGGGCAAATTCATCCTCTTCTTCGTCATCTTCATTTTCGAGATTCTTAGAACGAACGAGGACTTTCTCCTTTTCCTTCACACCTTTGAGGATTTCTACAAAATCCTCTCCGGCCAGCCCAATTGTAACTGTGCGTCGAGCCGGCTTATAGGCATCATCGCCAGCGAGCCAGATCTGGGCGGTGCGGGTCTTTTTGGACTTTTTATCCTCCGGCTTGGCTGATTCCTTCTTGTCTTCCTCAGGCCGGTCGCCCTTCCGCGGACGAAAACGGATGGCCGGAGCAGGGATTCGCAAGACATTGGCCCTTGTGCCGGTGACGATTTCAACATTGGCAGTCATACCTGTGAGCAGCTTGCCTTCCTTATTATCGACATCAAGAATGACGAGATAGCTGACGACATTCTGTTCTTCGGTTGCCGATTTGCGAATCTGGCCGACTTTCGCGACAAATGTGTCGTCAGGATAGCTGTCGACGGTGAAGCGGACCAACTGATCCACCCTGACCTGCCCGATATCGGCTTCATCGACCGAGGCCTCGACCTGCATGCGGCTGGTATCGGCGGCAATTTCGAACAAATTGGGTGTCTGAAAACTGGCCGCTACGGTTGTACCAGGCTCGACCAGCTTGTTGATCACCACACCGCTGGTCGGAGCAGTGATCCGTGTGCGGTTGAGGTCCAGCTGAGCGGACGATAGCTCGGCTTCGCTCTGGGCAATTCCCGCGCGCCCGCTCTGTTCTTGTGCCTTTGCCGTGCTCAGCGATGCTCTGGCATTGGCCAGCGCGTTGCGTGCCTGATCAATACCGGCCTTGGACACAAAGCCTTTATCGGCCAGCTGCTTTTGGCGTTCAAACTCACGGCTTTGCACTTCAAAATCGGTTTGTGCCCGGATAATCGATGCTTCGGCCTGGGCCAGCGTTGCGCGTGCCGAGGCCACCTGCGCCCGTGCCTGGGTGACGCGGGCCTGGATACGGGTGGGATCGATCCGCGCGAGCACTTGTCCGGCCGCGACCGGGGAATTGAAATCAACATAGACGTCGGTCACTTGCCCTGAAATTTCCGATCCGACATTGATGGTGTTGAGCGCCCGGAGCTTGCCGCTGGCCGATACTATGCGAGCAACCTCGCCGCGAGTCACGGGTTCCGTGACATACTCATATGTCTGGGCCGAAGGGACAATGACCTTGTAAAGGATCGCGATTACGATGAGGGCGATCAGGCCAGAGACGACGGGGTGGAGGCGAATCCACGCCAATGAACGTGTAATAATCAACTTTCCCCTGTCTTAGCTATATATAGCACTATGACAGGCGCGTAGCGCATAGGCAATATCCGGTAGTTAGAAACATTATTGTTCCTTGTCCGAACCGCCCAGATCAATTGGCCGTAACATCATGGCCATAGAGCCATTCCATTTGCCCGTCGAAAGCTTCCGGACCCGGGATTTTTCCGGCCAACCACATCGGTGCATAGGTGCTCAACTTGCCGCCTGTTGTCCGCTGATGAAAAAGTCCCATGTTGCGCCGTGCGGCTTTTTGAACAGCAGCCGTTCGGTCTCGCCGCGCATCGAAAAAGCGATTGAGGGCATTGTCTCTATCTCCATATTCAGCAAGCGAGCGAGCGAGCGCATAGCCGTCCTCTATGGCCTGAACAGCACCCTGAGCCATAAACGGCAGCATCGGATGGGCAGCGTCACCGATTACGACCACCCGGCCATCTACCCATTGGTCCAGCGGATCCCGGTCAAACAGGGCCCAGCGATAAAGTTGGTCGGCCTGTTCCAGCAAGGTTGTGATAGTCGGATGCCAGCCTTCAAAGTCGGCCAAGGCCTGCTCGCGCGTACCCTTTTCGGTCCAGTTTTCCTGTTGCCAGTCATCGCGCTCGACCACACCAACCAGATTGGCCAGCGTCCCACCCCGCAGTAAATAAGTCACCGCATGTTTGCCCTCGCCGAGCCAAACCGAAGCAACCGGTAACGGCACATTCCGGCCCAATTTGGCGACGGGCACAACCGCACGCCAAGCCACATTGCCAGTGAAGTGTGGATTTTCCGGACCCAGCATTTGTGTGCGAATTGGCGATTTAATCCCGTCCGCACCGATAACAATATCGCCTTCAACCGGCGTACCATCATCCAGTGTTGCCCAGGCCTTTCGGGCATCCTGACCGTAGCCGGTGACCGTCGCCGCCATTCGTATGGCGCGCGGACAACGTTCTTCCAAGGCGCGCGCCATGGTGGAAATCAGGTCGGCCCGATGAATGTGCAGATAAGGCGCGCCCCATTTTTCTTCGAGGCGCTCGCCCATATCTTGAGTCATGATAACGCGGCCGGATTGGCCCATGCGGAATTGCGTGGCGCGGGGTTGAAAACCGGTTGCTGCAATCTGCTTGTCGATATCAAGCGCGCGCAGAACTTGCATTCCATTGGGGCTGATTTGAATGCCAGCGCCAATATCTTCGAGCTCCGCTGCCTGTTCCAATATTTCGACATCCCAGCCGAATTTGTCGAAACATAGCGCGGCATTTAATCCGCCAACCCCGCCGCCAACAATGACCGCCTTCATGATCCCGTTCCTGATTGGAATTGCGTGTGCTGAATGCAGGATAATGGCATGGCAGCGGCGTTATCAGAGATTGGCTAAGTTGGGAATTTAATCTGCAGGTTGGTTGGGGAGGTTCGTTTAAATCAAAAGGATGTTCACCAATCGTTAGAAATATGCGGGATGCCCTTTTTCACCCTATAGGGAACTTGGATATTTTGGTCCCATCTTCATGCTTGCGCCACGAGGATGAGACCAAAACATTCCGGATCTAGAAGTCCGCACTAATGCGGAAAAGATATTCTCGGCCCAAAACACCGGCAGTATATTGGGTAGTGCTCCTACTAGGAAACGGCGGCTCTTCTTCAAATAGGTTGTTAACCGTCAAGGCTGCACGGAAGTTATCGCTGATATCCCAAGAGATGGTCGTATCGACAGTAAAGTAGCTTCCCACGCCGGCAAATGGGGCAGTCTGATCTTCTTCCAGATCGAATGCCGCACTCGAAAGATAATTACCTGTAAACGATATGCCAAAATCATTGTTCGTGTAGCGAATGGTGCCGTTTACTTCATGCTTGAAATTGCCGATCTCGCCTCGGTCATCGTCGAGAACGCCGACAACAGTGAACTGATTTTTATCGAGATAGAAGTAACGCAATAACAGGTCGAGATTACCCAAATCCGTTTCGCTACCAAACAAGTTGCTCAGTTCAAAACCGTAGCGAGCCGAAGCCTGCAGCCCTGCAAACTCAAACATACCTGCATTTGACTGACCCACTGTAGCACTAACGATTTGGCCGGTCGTGGGATCGCGCTGAAACTGATCACAAGTTGAAGCATTTGGGAAATCATTATTGTCATAACAAGAGCGCAATACGTCGGTTAAATCCAATGTCGTAATCGCGTTTGTCAATTCTATATCAACCCAATCCGCCGTAATCGTCAGTCCAGGAATAAAACGTGGCTGAAGAATTACGCCAGCAGTCCATGATTTCGACTCTTCGTTCAGCAAGTTGGGATTGCCTGAAGAGGTGATTTCCTGAGATGCATCATCAATTTGGGAATCGAAGTCTGCTGGCAAGCCATCCAATGCACAGTTCGCCTGACGACGCGCCGGATCAGGACCGGCATTTCGGAAGTCCACATCACAAGGATCATCTGCAAACGAGAAAATGGAAACACCGGGCAAGAATAATTCTGTGATTGCCGGTGCCCGAACCGATTCCGTGTAGCTGCCGCGAATTGTAATATCGCTTATCGGAGCAAGTTGACCGCCCACAGACCACACAGTGGCACTTCCAGCTTGCGAATTGTCTATATAGCGAATGGAGCCATCAAGCTCCAGTCTATCTATAAAAAAGTCGTTCGATGGCTGAATAATTGGAATGAGAACTTCCCCGAAAAATTCGTTCGTCGTGAATTTTCCACTTACCGGTGCTATGGGAACTGATCGGCCTAAGCCTTCCTGTAAAAAACCATCTGGAGTGAAGCTCTGCTCTTCTTTACGAAATTCATAACCAACGTTAATTGCAACTTCGTTATTGAATATGTCAAAAAGACCGCCGCCAATATTCGCATTGAAAATGTTCTGCACATTGCGGGATTCCGCTAATGTTTCTGCTGTTACAAAATCAATTGCTTCAGCTGAAGCGACACCCTCGCCAAATAAGTTAAGAGGGACACAGCCAGTTACTGAACGTGGCGGAACTCCTGGCGGTGGATCGAGGGTAACACGGCATACAGTCTCACCTGTCGTTGGGTCCGTGACAGCGTCGATAGCGTTTATGAAATTCGCCTGCACCAAATCGGTACGCCGTGAGACCGCTTGCGATTCACCATATGCATGGGAAACATTCCAGGTAAAAGTTCTGCCTCCGAACAATTCGAAGTCACCCGTAAGACCACCAACAATCCTAAAAAGATCTAGCTGTTGGAAGTTCGGGTTACGGCCTCCGAGCAAATCAAAACCGGCGCGCTGCAAAAAGAATTGCGTGTCATCATTGGTTCCGTCGCCATCTGTGTCAAAGTTTAGATCGGCAACGCCGTCTCCATTACCATCTAGATTGCCGGGGCGACTCAACACGTCACGTGCCTGATCGGTTAAAAAGGGATTGGAAAGCAAAACACCCAAACCAGAACTGGTACCGCCAAACAGGGCACTTTGATAGACCGGCTGATTGGCAAGCTCTACTGCCCTCGTATTCACGTAATTGGCTTCGAAAAAGAAACGAATATTGTCTGTGACATCATAGTGGCCCAAGGCAAATATCGAATATCGTTCCAGATTTGAAAGAATTTGACCAGCACGCAATAGGTCTAAGCCATCACCGCCACTGGCGTTGACTAGTCCATCCGGAACGCCGGGATCGAAAGAAACCAAGTTCCCATTTGTGTCGAAAGTTACAAAATCACCGGCAGCATTGCGGAATCCACCTTCGGTTCCGGTAAATCCATCGGTCAAATAGCCTCCATTGCCAAGGCCCGGCCCCCGAGTTGGTAAGCCGCCATCATCAAGAACGAAAAGTCTGCGCTGACGAATGAGATTATTTTCGTTGTCGCGGAACAAGCCTTCCCGCAAAATTTTTCGGCTAGATGAGAGAACACCCTGTTGATCGTTATACTCAAAATTTACGGCGATATTTCCGCGGCCTTCGTTGAGGTTTGTGCCGAGGGTCGCACTCGCAAAGACAGACCGTCCGTCACCTTTTTCAAAAAGACCAACCTGTGCTGTGGTTTCCAATCCTTCAAAGTCGTCTCTAAGGATCAAGTTTACTGTGCCAGCAACCGCATCTGAACCATAGGTTGTAGCGCCTTTGACGGCAAGAACATCAACTCGTTCGATGAGTGAGACCGGGATAGCGTTTAGATCAACTTGGAGACCGGCATTTGCACCGCTAAAATTCGAAGCGGTGTTCGAAGAAACAAACCGTCGACCGTTAACTAGTGTTAGGGTGCGTTGCGATCCGATTCCAAATAAATTGACAAAGTTTTGGCCAACAGAAAACCCAGCCTGATCGCCTGCGCTTGAGACAGGTGTGCCAAAGCCAGGTACTTCGTTCAGCGCATCTGAGATGTTGGTAAAGCCGCGCTCTTGGATATCCTCTCGACCAACAGATGCTACAAATGGAGCAGCAGTTTCAAGTTCGGGTCGCAAAATTCGTGACCCAGTCACAATGATTGTTGAATCAGTTGCCTCCACTTCGTTCTGTTCACTGGACGTTTGGTTATTGCCGTTATCCTGTGCCTTCGCCGTTGTTGTAGATATCGCTATCGCAATAATTGCTGCTGAGGCGCAGCATTGGCGTAGGGTTTTCGTCGTAAAAATACTCCGCATAATAAACTCCCTGTTTGGTTACGCAGGCAACCAAATGATATGCGGAGTGATTCATCAATAGAATAACATGATGTTTCAAATATTAGGAATTACATGAAGTTTTGCAACAACAGTGGTTTTACAAAGCTGTAAATATTTTATTTATAATAAAATCGGGTATATATATTTGTTATTTAACGAAATAGCTGTGGGCACTATCATCTGTTATAGTCAAATGACTGTGCCCACGCGTTGTTTAGTGGAAAGCAGGCCCTATTTCCGGCCCAGCCCGATTTTAGTCGCCAAACCGCTACGCACCTTTGAATAATTGGACGACACCATCGGATAATCTGGTGCAAGGCCCCATTTGGCGCGATATTCTTCTGGCGTCATATTATAGCGTGTCATCAAGTGACGCTTGAGCATCTTGAATTTCTTGCCGTCTTCCAGACAGACAATATGATCCGGCTTGATCGATTGGTCGATCGGCACAGCTGGTTCTTGCTTCGTTTTTGCCGACCCTGGCTCTCCAGTGAGATCGGTCAAAGCGCTGTGCACGCTGTTTATCAGCACAGGTAGATCCGAAACAGCAACATTATTATTGTTCACATGCGCCACAACTATCTGTGATGTTAAAGCGATTAGCGTTTCGTCCATTCGATTATCAACTTCCGACATATTAGTCCCCGATCCCGATATTTCCCCAAATACCTCAATTTTTTCAATTGATAAGTAATTTACATCCATTTTGGATATAAATTAGTGATGTCCCTCATAGGACGATAAATCAAGTGTTCTTTAGTTATTGTTTTCAATAACCTATCACCGTTTAACCGCCGCTGGTCTTGTCTGGCAGGGCTTTCGAGTGATTAAATGCGCCAATATGGCCGCAACACCATTTAAATATAGGAAGCCGTCGTCTTCGCCGCCACCTCTTCAGCCGTCACCTCTGGCGCCAGTTCGACGAGTTTGAAAGGGCTGTCATGATCGGCACGGTGAAATACGGCGAGATCGGTGATGATCATGTCCACCACATTGGCGCCGGTTAAGGGCAGCGTGCATTCGGGAATGAACTTCGGGCTGCCGTCCTTGGCGCAGTGATCCATCACGACGATGATTTTCTTCACGCCGGCGACAAGGTCCATAGCGCCGCCCATGCCTTTGATCATTTTGCCCGGGATCATCCAGTTGGCGATATCCCCATTTTGGGCGACTTCCATTGCACCCAATACGGTCAAATCGATATGTCCGCCGCGGATCATCGCAAAGCTGTCAGAACTGCCAAAATAGCTCGACGAAGCCAGCTCGCTGATGGTCTGCTTGCCGGCATTAATCAGGTCAGCATCAATTTCGTCCTCGTAGGGAAAGGGACCAATGCCGAGCATACCATTCTCGCTTTGCAGCGTGACTTCGACGTCATCAGGAATATGATTGGCGACCAGTGTAGGGATACCAATGCCGAGGTTGACATAATAGCCGTCCTGCAACTCGCGCGCAGCGCGGGCGGCCATTTGATTTCTATCCCAGCTCATGAATTTTATTCCTCATCATAGTTGTGAACGCCAGTATCAACGGGAACAGTGCAGGCATCAGTCCGGCTTCTCATAGTTTTGTACAGTGTCTAAGTCGGTCGTGCTGTGATTGCGCTCGGCATCGAGACCAGCCCATATTCGCGCCAGAGCCTCGGCCTCCGGGATGCCTTGCGCTTGTGCATAGGCCCGCGCGCCGTGACGGATGGAATCGACCATAAGCATGCCGAACATTTCCGGTTTTTCCAAATTTTCAGGTTGAATAATACAGGTTGCACCTGCGCCATCTTCTACCCACAAACGAGCAACTTCATGCGATTGATCGAGAAAATCGAATTGTTCGACCGAAATAGCATTATCGATACGGCCGCCTCTATTTTTTTTGCCAAACATCAGACTGTCTGCCGTTCTCGGGTCATGCGGAACTCGATCTTCTTGTCATAAGGCGACCCGTTGATCAGGCGTTTGACATAGATGCTCGGTAGGTGGATCGCATCGGGATCCAATGCGCCGACCTCGACAATTTCCTCGACTTCGGCGACGCAAATCTTGCCGGCTGTCGCCATCGGAGCATTGAAGTTTCGGGCAGTCTTGCGGAAGATTAAATTGCCTGCTTTATCGGCTTTCCAGCCTTTGATCAGGCATAGGTCCGCAAATATGCCGCGTTCGAGAATATAATCTTCGCCGTCGAAATTTTTGATTTCCTTGCCCTCGGCAACCTGTGTTCCGACGCCCGTTTTAGTATAAAATCCCGGTATGCCGGCACCACCGGCGCGGCAGCGTTCGGCCAGTGTTCCTTGGGGACAGAATTCCACTTCCAGTTCTCCAGAAAGATACTGTCTTTCAAATTCTTTGTTCTCACCCACATAGGAAGAAATCATTTTCTTGACCTGCTTTGAACGCAGCAATTTGCCTAGGCCCTCATTATCGATCCCGGCATTGTTCGAAGCAATGGTCAAATCTTTGACACCAGATTCCTGAATCGCGTCAATCAACCGCTCGGGAATGCCGCATAGACCGAAACCTCCTACGCATAAATGCATGCCATCAAATAACAGCCCGTCGAGCGCGGATGCCGCATCAGAGTATATCTTCTTCATATCGAGCCTTTTCGCTAGTGATCGAGCTATTAGCCCAAGATTTGGTTGATCGTCCAGATTAGAATATATTTGCACCCGCAGATCGGTTATGGGCCGATTTGTGACCCGATTGTTAGCATGTCTATCCCTGTTTTTCTTCCTTGTTCCGGTGACCTATGTTCATGGGCCGCCGCCGCCCAAGAATAGCAGCCAGTATATCCAACTCCAGTCGATCAGCTTCGATTCTCAAGACTCCAACCGTTCAAAAGCCGGTCGGTTAGAGTTTCAGGCAGGTTGGAAAATGACCAGCGACAATGATGACTTCGGTGGCATTTCTTCGATGCACGCTCTGCCGGATGACCGATTTCTTATGTTGAGCGATACAGGCGTACTGATCGGTTTCACGTTGGATCAAGATCAAGGTCTTGCCAAACGCCCGTTCATTGCGCCCCTACCGGATGGACCGCCGGTGGAAAATGAATTTGCCAGAAAAAATTGGGACGCTGAATCGCTCGCCCATGATCCGGATACGGGTCAATATTGGGTAGGCTATGAACGCTATCATGGTGTCTGGCGTTACGGCCCATCTTTTGCGCGCAAGGAGGCCGAGCATAAGGTTGACGCGATGCAGGACTGGCCCGGAAATGGCGGCGCCGAAGCGATGTTGCGCTTGCCAGGAAAGGAGGAGGCAGCGGATCGCTTTCTGGTTTTCTCGGAGTCTGCGGATTATAGCAAAGGCGGTTATCAGGCTCTGATATTTGATGGCGATCCGGCGGAAGCGGGAAATGAGCCGAGGCTGTTCGGATACCGTCCGCCGCGAGGATATGAGATTACCGATGCGGCACTATTACCCGATGGTCGAGCGCTGTTGTTGCATCGCCGATTTACCCCGCTCGATGGTGTCTCTGCGATTGTTTCGATCGGCGATCTGACGGAAATTGCAGCGGGCAAACTGTGGACGTCACAGCGGATCGCTACACTTAAGTCACCGATAAAGGTGGATAATATGGAAGCGCTGGCAGTGACGACAGAGGGCCATGATGTCATTATCTGGATCGCGTCTGACGATAATTTCCAAGCATTTCAGGAAACTCTATTGATGAAGTTCCGGTTACTGCCCGGCAAGCAGAAGCGGAAGAAGGGCAAGGCTGATGCGGCAAAGGCCAGCGCCCCAAATGACAAAGCCGAGGCGAGCCCCGGCTTTTCATCTATTTCCAAATAATACTGTAAAACAGTAGCTTAAGCAGCAACCTGCTTCTTGGCGATTTCTTTTTTGAGACGGCGTACACGCAGGCTCAATTTGTCGTCGGATGTTTTCAGCAGCCAGTTATCCAGCCCGCCAACATGTTCAACCGAACGCAGACCGTGGGTCGATACACGCAGCTTGACGCCTTTGCCGAGAGAATCGGACAACAAGGTCACATTTTGCAGGTTAGGCAAAAAGGTTTTCTTGGTACGGTTTTTGGCGTGCGATACGTTATTACCTACCAGCCGAGTCTTACCTGTCAGTTCGCAAATCCGCGACATCTTATCTGTCCAATTTCTTGTTATTGAGTGATTCCCGTAGGAAAGACAGCGCAACTAACCGCAAATGGCCTACTCGTCAAGCATTACGCCGATATTTTGCTGCGCTTTTGTGCCAATAAACATATCACGAAAAATATTCGGCCAGTCGGTTCATCTGGTCATTGCCGTCACTTCGCGCTAATCGCTGGGCTCATGGCCTCCGATAGCTTTCATTCCCATATGCCGCAAGCACTGGCCCTCGCCCGCGAAGCGGCAGAGGCAGGCGAAGTACCGGTAGGTGCGGTGATTGTGCGAGCTGGCGAGATTGTTGGGCGCGGCTATAACCTGACCCGTACCGACAAGGATCCCAGTGCCCATGCTGAAATTGTCGCGATTCGGCAGGCTTGCCGCACGTTAAAAACGGACCGGTTGGAAGATTGTGACCTGTGGGTGACGTTGGAGCCGTGCACCATGTGTGCTGGTACCATCGCCCATGCCCGAATCAAGCGGCTCTACTATGGTACGGTTGACCCAAAAGGCGGCGCGGTGGACAGCGGCGTGAATTTCTTCTCCGCCGCCACCTGCCACCATGTTCCAGAAGTTTACGCGGGATTCGACGAAGCCGAATCCGCCCATTTGCTCCAGGATTTTTTCAAAAACCGCCGTTGCTAATGAACAAAGCGCGCGACGACGTCGCGGTAACTTCGACTGACCTTGACCTGCGCGCCTGAGCCCAGGACCAGAAAACACTCGCCATTGGTATGCGGTTTGACTTCCCGCACCTGACCGAGATTGACGATCGTCGAGCGGTGGACACGCTGAAAATTGCGTGGATCAAGACGCTTTTCGAGATCTTTCATGGTTTCGCGCAAGATCAACGAGTTATCGGCCGTATAAATGCACATATAATCGCCAGCGGCATCAATCCGCTCAATCGTATCGACGTCGACACGGAAAATCTGGCCGCGATCCTTGACGTTGATCAGTTTCTCGTAGCGGCTCGCGGCTGCTGGTTCTTCTGCGTTTTCCATATCTGCCATGGCGCCCGGTGCCACTTCGTTGAGCACATTTTTCAGCTTTTCAATTTCTTCCGCACCGCGCTTCTCGGTGAGGCGATTGCGCACGCGTTCCAGCGCGTCAGCGAGCCTGTCGGGTTCTACCGGCTTTACGAGATAATCAATCGCTTCTGCTTGAAAGGCACGGACGGCATGGTCGGCGTAGGCGGTTACGAAAATGAACAAAGGCGGTTCTATCTCCATAATCCCTTGAACGACGGAAAAACCGTCAAAGCCAGGCATTTGGATGTCGAGGAAAACCAGATCGGGTTTCAACGTCTTGATTTTCCGGATCGCTTCACGACCATTGCTGCACGTGTCGATAATTTCGATATCTTCGAATTGTTCCAAACGAATTTGAAGGCCTTGAATGGCGAGCTTTTCGTCGTCGACTAATATCGTCTTGATCGTCATGGATTTATGTCCTTTTGGTGCGATGAAGCCATGGCGGGGGCGGTGACGAAACCCCCATGGCTTTTATCGGATGCATGCTCCCCAAATATTGCTTCGTTCCGGATTTGGTCGATTGTGGCGTTGTCCTGCGCTGCCTCTTTTTCGATCTGTTCTCTGGTTTCAAATGGCAATGCAATGATCACAGAAAAACCGCCTCCCGTTGATGATTTAATCTCGAACTCATGCACTTCTCCATAAGCTTGGTTTAATCGCTCCTGAATATTTCCCAACCCGACACCAGTGGAATCGGTTGATTTCGGTATCGGGCCATTTTTCCCTGGGCCCGTATCCGATACCGTAATTCTTACCATATCTTGGTCAAGGCGCGCAGATACAGCGATTTCAGCGCCTTCTTCGAGAGGGGTCACCGCATATTTAATCGCATTTTCAACCAGTGGCTGCAACAACAGCGAAGGCAATAGCGCATCACAGACAGCTGGGTCGATATCAAAACTAGGCCGCAACCGGTCTTCAAAGCGCATTTTTTCGATGTCGAGATAGAGATGCAAGGTCTCAACTTCCTGCGCCAATGTCACACGGCTATGCACTTCATTGACCAACGTATGGCGCAAGAACGAAGACAGGCGCGACAGCATGGCATTGGCAGGTTCGGTCTGTTTCAGCAGCACCAATGTGGAAATACTGTTCAGCGTATTGAACAGAAAATGGGGGTTTAGCTGGTAACGCAGCATGGCCAATTGCGCGCGCGTTGCCTGGGTTTCCAGGCGCAAAAGCTGGTCATTCTGTTCCTCGACCCGCAGGAAGAAGTTGATCGCGTAGTAAAGCGCCGACCAAGCGCCCAGCAGCATGATGCCAAGGAAAAGCGCCCCGAGATAGAGCGTCCCGAACGCGGTTTCGGTATTCGGGTTTTGAATTCGGAACACCCACGCATCGATAAAAGCATAGAGCGAGGCAGCGACCGCAAGCGAAGCGGCAGTTACGCCCCACGTCACCAACGGCTTTCGATTGATCAGGTTGCGGTAGATAACCGACAGCAACAAAGAGATAGAATAGCCGGTTATCGTTCCGATGATGGCGGGGACCAGGAAGCTAAGCGGCAAACCGTTGGAAATTCCAGACAATCCGCGCAGCGCCAGAACCGCAGCCCAGCCACCGGATTGCAAATTCCAGAATGCGCGGTTTTTATTGCCGAAAAAGGGCTGGGGACGGATATCTATGACGGCCATATTTCCTATCTATAGCGTGGCAATTCGGTTTGGGAAAGAATCGCATGAATCTTGCGAGAAAACGCGAAGATAATCGTGAACCTAGGGAGAATGACATGGGCGGCCCCAATGAAGTGACAGCAAAATTTGCGTCAATGGAAGAAGGTGCCAAGGAAGATTGGGAAATCATCGGCGGCCATTATGGTGGTTTTCCCGTCGACCGGCGAGAGCATAGCTTGCAAACCGCGACATGCGCGAAGGTTTTTGCGGCCATGAGCATTTTGAAGATTGCGCGGAATTCTGGGAAAAATATGACCAGAAGGCTTTTGATGCCAATTATGACAGCGCCCCGCTGGAATTTTTCGAGCCGATTGTGAAGCGCGTCATGGCGCGGCCGATTAATAGTATTTATGTGAACGAATAGCCGTTTGGGCGGAAATTCTCTCTGGGCAGATTATCTGAGATTTGATCGATTGGCGACTTTAGCCAGTGTGGCGGCTTCACCCCGAAAGCGGATATTAGCATAAAAACAAAAAGCCCCGCCAGATTTCTCCAGCAGGGCTTTGGGGTCATTTTTATGTGCGTTTAAGCGTAGCTGACTTTGACGTTCGCTTTGCGCTGACGCCGCATCGCACCGCCAATGGCACCAAAGCCAAAGATCATGAAAGCCCATGTTGCCGGTTCTGGAACAGCACCTGCCAAACCTTGCTGTGCTGCTAAACCGAATACCAGGGTTGACGCCGTGCTACCGATCTGTGTCCCAGAAAGTGTGGCCAGATCGATCGTGTAAAGAAAGCCATCATTACCGTGGCTAAACAGTGTACCGTCTGAATCAAATGACAGTGCCTCGCTCGTAACTCCGGTCGAGCCCAGAAGAGTTAGCGCTCCGGTCCCGACGTCGACAGAGTAAAGACTATCGCCATCAGCACCAAAAACTGAACCTGCCGCAAACATGTTTCCAGCGATTGTTACTGAACTTTGCGCTGTTGTTAAGCCATCCAGAGTCGTGCTTGTTGCACCTATCAGCGTTGAGGCACCGGACCCAAGATCGACGCTATAGAGGTTACTGTTAGCCGTTGCGTAACCAACTGTTCCGTCTCCGCTAATGGTAAAGTCTTCAGCTCCGATTCCAGCATTGCCAACGAGCGTAGAGGCGGCTGTTGCAGTATTGATTGTATAAAGGCTCTGTGAAGCACGCTCAAAAGCGTAGAGCACACTCCCTAAACCAAATGCCATGCCCAAGGAATCAGCACCTAGTCCCAAATCGCCAACTAAAGTCTCGGTAGCAGTGTCGGTATCGAAGGAATAAAGATCGTTACTAAAACCGCCTTGGTAAAAGAGAGTGGCTGCATTAGCAGTCGAAGACATCAGCATCGCTGCCGCTGTTGCAAATATGATTTTTTTCATTGTTACCCCAAAAATATTATTGATCAGGACTTACCATAACAGGCCATATCCTCACCGTGGTTTTGCGAACCCTAACGAATCATTAACATGAGCTGCGCCCGTGATCAATCACATGGGATTTTTTTAATGATCTGTGTCAGATGAGGACAATGTTTAACGGCCGCTTTCGCGCCCTACAGCGAACACCAGTACTGTGGCCGCTTCATCCCAAAACCTAGTGTCCGCTTTTGCACCCATAGCGGACACTAGCGTCGAGTTTAAACAAGCCTAGTGGATCGCCAAAGCCAATCTAGCCGTTGCCACTACACATAGTTTGAACTGTCATCCTGCCCTCAAGCAGCAGAAGGCTCACCAATTTCCTTGAGATGGCGGACCACCATATCGCCGCGGTCTGTATCACCGGCGGCATCTCCGGAGCCATGGTTCCGTAATTCTTCCTCATCAATCCAGCACAGGTCATCCAAGCCTAAAACCCGGTCATCATGCGCGCGTAATGTTATCCGGCTAATTGGCTGGCGGTCTTTGGCATCAGCCAATACGGGATTGGACGGCACGCCGGTTTCCCATTTTTCACCCCATTGACGAATGGCCACAATAACGGAGAGCAGGTCAGCGCCTTTGTCGGTGAGGCGATATTCGACCTTGCGTTTGTCGTGATCACACGGACGACGAGACATGATGCCGGCTTCGACCAGCCGGGTCAGACGGTTCGCCAATATGTTCCGGGCTATGCCGATTTCCGACAGAAAACCTTCAAAGTGGCGGACGCCATTAAAGGATGCGCGCAAGATCATGAAGCACCAGCGCTCGCCAATCACCTCCAAAGAGATGGGGAGCGAACAGCCGGTTCCGAGTTCTGCGAGATTTTCAGTCAATTTATCCATGTACCTTACCTAGACCAGTTTTGAACAATACCAAAAAAAAATATAAGTTTTTAGTTGCAACTTAAAACCTAATAAACTAAGTACTGATTCGCAACCTAAATTGCAAGCCGATTTTTCCTCCCCGGGAATCGGCGCAGACACAGGGTCTTATTGACTTGAAAGGAACATAATATGCTTATCTCCCAAAACCCGCTGCGCAACATCTTGATGCTGTTCGTTGCCGTTCTGACTACCACGCTTATCTTCACCGCTAGCGCGGCTAATGCACGCAGCAAGCCGGTGGCTTATACTGCCGAGCTGCAGCAGCCGGTCGAGTCTACGCGCCATATCATTAAGGGTACGGTGATCTACTGTGCCGGCACCGAATGCAAAGGCGCCAAAAGCGGTTCATCGATCAAAACGGTATGTGCAAAATTATCCCGCAAAGTCGGCCCATTGGCGTCCTTTTCCTACAAAGGCGAAGCCGTTGATGCCGAAGCTCTGGCCCGCTGTAACGGAGACAAAGCCGGCTCGAAGCAACGGATAGCCAACCGCAAATAATTAGCTCTTCACGACCGGCCACTCAATCCCGTTACGGCCACGCAAATGGCCCGGCCGGTCAACCTCTAGCGTTGAAGCTTTGCCTCTCACCCTCGAAGGCATTGTCTTCAACGCTATTTTTTTGTTGCTCCTGCGGTGAAAGCCAGACAGTTTGCAGCTGTGTTACGGCAATATGAACTTGTAGAGCGGGTGCGCAGCTATGACCCGGAGGCGGATGAGGATCTGATCAACCGCGCCTATGTGTTCTCTGTGCAGAAACATGGCAGCCAGAAACGCGCCAGCGGCGATCCCTATTTCAGTCACCCGATCGAGGTGGCCGGGCTGATGACCGACCTCAAGCTTGATCAACAGACCATTGTCACTGCGCTGCTGCACGATACGGTCGAAGACACGCTGACCACGACCGAAGAAATTGAAAAGCTGTTTGGGGGCGATATTGCCCGGCTGGTCGACGGCGTGACCAAATTGTCGAAGATTGAAGCGCAGACCGACAATGAACGGGCTGCGGAAAATTTGCGCAAATTTCTACTCGCGATGTCGGATGATATCCGCGTGCTGCTCGTCAAGCTGGCCGACCGGCTCCACAATATGCGCACGTTGCATTTCATCAAAAGCGAAGAAAAACGAAGGCGCATCGCCCATGAGACGATGGATATTTATGCGCCGCTGGCTGAGCGGATCGGCATGTATGAATATATGCGCGAGATGCAGCTGCTCGCGTTCAGTCATCTTGAGCCGGAAGCTTATGAAACGATCACCGGACGCCTTAATGCAATTAAGGAAGGTGATGACGGGCAGGTCCATAAAATTGCCAGATCGCTGGAAAAGGCGCTCGCAGCGGGTGGGTTGGCAGCAGAGGTAAGCGGGCGAGAGAAGCATCCCTATTCGATTTGGCGCAAGATGCAGGAGCGGCATGTCAGCTTTGAACAGCTAAC
Organism: uncultured Sphingomonadaceae bacterium; assembly: GCA_947501695.1. Classification (GTDB taxonomy): domain Bacteria; phylum Pseudomonadota; class Alphaproteobacteria; order Sphingomonadales; family Sphingomonadaceae; genus Parasphingorhabdus. The sequence goes on along the minus strand of CANMWO010000002.1, from coordinate 836,032 downwards.
CGATATCATGGCTTTTCGGGTGATAACCGATAACAGCGCGGAATGTTATCGCGCGCTGGGCATCTTGCATCAAAAATGGAAAACGGTGCCGGGGCGGTTCAAGGATTATATTTCGACGCCCAAGCGCAACGGCTATCAATCGCTGCACACGACGATCATGCACGGCAATAATATGCGGGTGGAGATCCAAATCCGTTCGACACGGATGCACCGCGACAATGAATATGGGCTGGCGGCGCACTGGGCCTATAAACAGGACAGTGGGCCGGATGGGCAGGCGGGCTGGATACGCGACCTCATCGAAATTCTTGACCATGCCGAAGATGCCGAAGAGCTGCTCGAAAATACCAAGCTCGCCATGTATCAGGACCGGATATTTTCTTTCACGCCTAAGGGTACTTTGCTGCAGATGCCTAAGGGATCGACGACGGTCGATTTTGCTTATGCTGTGCATACGGACCTCGGCAATCAGGCGGTCGGGGCCAAGGTCAATGGCCGTCACGTGCCTTTGCGGACGCAGCTTACCAATGGCGATGTCGTTGAAATTCTGAAATCCGATGGGCAGGAACCACAGCCCGGATGGCTGTCCTTTGTCATCAGCGGCAAGGCGCGCGCGGCGATCCGCCGGTTCGTGCGGCACAAGGAACGTGACGAGATTATTGAAATTGGCACCAAGCTTTATGATGAGATTGTCGAGCGACTGCCCGGCAAAATCGGCAAAAAAGCTCTGAAAGCGGCACTGAAGCGGCTGGACCTGCCAGATGATGACGAACTGATGATCGCCATCGGCACGCGTGAGCTGAGCGACCGCGAAGTCATGGAAGCGCTGATGCCCGGCAGCGTCAACGATAACGAGGACGATCGCGAATGGCCGGAACAGGATCGGGCGATTTCGATCAAGGGGCTAACGCCTGGCGTCGCCTTTGATCTCGCCGAATGCTGCCATCCGGTGCCCGGCGACCGCATTGTCGGCTTGCGCCGCAGTGGCGCGAATGTCGAAGTGCATGCGATTGATTGTCTGAAACTCGCCGATGGCGTGGATGCCGACTGGGTAGACCTAAGCTGGGGCATGGAAACCGATGGCGCGGCGGCGCGGTTGATGGTGGTGCTGCACAACAAGCCCGGCACGCTCGCAGAGATGGCCGGAATTTTCGGCTTTCACAATGCCAATATCCTGCGGCTGCGCATGACTAATCGCGATGCCCCGTTCCATACGTTCGAAGTTGATCTGGAAGTGCACAATGTCCACCATCTGATGCGGATATTGTCGGCGCTTAGGTCTTCGGAAGCGGTGGCGCAGGCGGAGCGGCTTTAGCCCGCTTTCCATGCGGCAACACCCGCACTCTTAACTATGGTATCGCCTAGGACCAGCTTGCTGCCCTGCATAAGGCCGGTGAGGTCGAGATCTTCGGTCCCGTAGTTAAAGGCAAAATGCAGATCGCCGAGCTGCCGGACACGCAGATCGCGGGGCAGGTCGAATATCGCGATGCCCGCCTCGTTGGCCATGGTAGCAAAAACCCGCTTTACCAGAGGTGCCGGTGGCCAACTCGCCAGATAGCGGACAGGACCGTTGGAGAAGATGATCCCACGGCCATCCACCAGCGCTTCGTCGCTGGGCAAATCTGTTTCCACCGTCTCGATCCAGCGCGTGACATCATAGTCCGACCCTTTTTCGATCATACCGGGCCGCAGGCTTTCCACCCGCGATACCTTCAAGGGGATCAGCTGCTGCAATGGACCGGGTGCCAGATCAGCTGGAATCGCAAAATCGGCGGTCTTGCTGCCCGTTCTGGGGCCAAACAGGACCGGGACCTCTAGCTTTGCAATACGCTCCACCAGTGTCGGGCTCAATATCGGCAAGCTCGGCACCACGATCATCTTATAATCATCAAGCGCCGCATCCGGCGACACTATATCAACATTCAAGCCCAGCTGCCGCAGCGCGCTGTACATTTCAAAAACCAGCTCGAGATAGCGAAAGCTCTGCCCTTGCGGCTGCGTCTCGAACAGCCAAGCCGCTTCATAAGAAAAGAGCAGCGCAACCGATTTCGCCGTCTCACCAATCTGTCCGAGCTGCTGAATATCAGCCGCTGCCAACGCAGCTTCATGACCACCGGGCGCCACTTCGCTATCGGGACGGAGCAAGCCCGCGTGCATCTGTTCCTGCGCAAATGATGCTTGCCGCCAGCGGAAATAGGACACCAGTTCTGCCCCATGAGCCATCGCCTCCAGCGTCCACAGCCGCACCATGCCATCCAGCGGTGCCGGATTATAGCGGGCCCAGTTTACCGGTCCGGGCTGTTGCTCCATCACGCTCCAGCGGCCACCGTCACAGCATCCGCGATAGAGGTCGTGATGAAAGGCGGCGATATCGGGATGGCCTTGGCGCGTATAACGCAGCTTTTCCTCATCGCTGAACCAATATTGTTCGAGAAAGCCGAGCGGATAGCTGTCCCAACTGGCGACATCGAGATCCTTGGCCACCGCATGATGATCAAATTCGGTGAAGAAGCCCATATAATTATGGATCATGTCACGCCCCGGACTATGGGCGCGCAGGATATCCACCTGCAACTTGTTGAAAGTGACAACCTCGTCCGAGGCAAAGCGGCGATAGTCGAGCACATGGGCTGGATTGGGCTCGGTCACCGTCAGATTGGGCGGCTCCACTTCATCAAAACTGCGATATTCCATGCTCCAGAAGACATTGCCCCATGCGGTGTTCAGCGCATCGACATTGTCATATTTGTCGGTCAGCCACCGACGAAAGGCCAGCTTTGCGGCCCCGGAATAGCTTACAATCGTATCGTGACAGCCATATTCATTATCGGTTTGCCATGCGACAATGGCGGGATTGTCACCATAGCGCTCCGCCATCGCCTCGACGATCCGCGCGCATTGTTCGCGATAGCCTTGATGGGAAAAGCAATAATGGCGGCGCGATCCGAATTTGCGCGGGCGGCCCTGTTCATCCACGGCCACCATATCCGGCATGCTGTCGACCAGCCATTTGGGCGGCGTCGCCGTCGGTGTGCCGAGGATGATCTCCAGTCCCGCATCGCCCAATGTCTTGATCGCCCGGTCCAGCCATTCCCATTCATACTGCCCCGCATTCGGTTCGAGACGGCTCCACGCAAACTCGCCGATGCGCACCTGCGACAGCCCCATTTGGGTCATGCGCCTTGCATCTTCAGCCCAAATGTCTTCCGGCCAATGTTCCGGATAATAGCAGCATCCCAGTTTCATCATTTTTGCTTTCATGATTTTTGTTCTTCTATCGCAATCAACCATGCGGTTTCGGGATAGGTCAGCGGCAACGCCAATCCGCGTTCGGCCAACGCCCGTCCGCTCAAGACAAAGCCGCTTTCCCACGCATCCGGATCGGCGAGATAGGCGGATGATTTCTGCGGCCACGGCTTGGGCAGGGTGACGCTGTAAAGCGTGTCAGCATCCAAACCCGGCAAGCGAACCGGCGCCACATTGAAATTTTCGGCAAAGGCGGTTTGCGCGACCACCGCCAGAGCGCGCTGGCCGCTCAACACCATCTGGCCATAGATGCTGGATTCGGGATGGCGCAATTGCCGGAATGCGCCGCCATGCAGAACATCGCGCCATTGCTTATAGAGTGCGATATGCGCCCGCAAGATCGCCCGTTCGTCTTCGCTCATCGCCGCAGGATTTGTTTCGACGCCCATATGTCCGAACAAAGCGACCTTGGCCCGGAAATCCATATCTGTGCGCCGTCCGGTGATCGGATTGGGCGAGGGCCCGACATGATTGCCTAGAATCTCGAACGGCAGGAACCGCGTCCAGCTCTCCATGATCCGCAGCCGTTCGATCGGATCATTATTGTCGCTCGGCCAGATGCGATGACAATATTGCAGCATCGAAAAACTGACGCGGCCGCCGCCACTGGAACAGCTTTCAATCTCCACCGCCGGATATTGTTGTCGGAGTTTGCCGAGCAGCCTCTGGATCGCAAATTGCTGCAGGCCGTTATCGGGAAATAACCGCCGGTTATGATCCCATTTCAAATAGGCAATGTCATGATTGTCGAGCAACGCTGTCAAAGCGTCATGGATATAGGCAAAAGCGTCCTCGCGGCTGAGATCGAGCACCAGTTGATTGCGCTCGGTCGGACGATCCGCACGATCATCATGCAGACACCAGTCGGGATGGGCGCGATACAGGTCGCTGTCGGGTGAGACCATTTCCGGTTCGACCCACAGGCCGAAATCCATATCAAGCCCATGCACATGGTCAATCAGCGGTGTCAGGCCGTCCGGAAAAATCGCTTCATCCACTTGCCAGTCGCCCAGACCGGCATCGTCGCCGCGCCGTCCCTTGAACCAGCCGTCATCCAGTACAAACCGTTCAATGCCAAGATCGGCGGCGGCACTGGCCAGCGTCTTTAACTTTGCTTCGTCAAGATCAAACGCCAGCGCTTCCCAGCTGTTGAGATGGACTTTGCGCGGTCCCCAATCCGTTCGTTGCGGCAGGACATTCGTTCGGACATGATCGTGAAACAGTTGGGTGAGATGATCCTGATTGTCACCGAGGATTAGGGTGATTTGACCAAGATTGGTGATGTCACTTGCATTCAGAGCAATTCCGCCCGGTTGCCGAAGGGCCTCGATGGACAGGCAGGTCCGGCCATCCTGATCCTGCACGACATGGGTCATATGATCGCCACAGGAGGATGCATGGATACCGAGACAGTCTGCGTCATTATTTTGACCATCATCGCCATGAAACACCAACCAGTTACCGGCATCAAAACCGGGCTTGCCATTGGCGGAGCGCATCTCGATGGCTTGGGGACCGATGCGGGTCGTTTTTGCCTGCATCTCGCGTGCCCAGCGTCCGGAAAAGGCGGTCATGTGGTTAAAGCGGCGGGGCAGCGGCATCGAAAGTGATGACGCGGAATCAAGGAGAATATCTCCTTCGTCGTCCACCATTAGTTCCATGGTCACTTCTACGGTGCGGGGACCGACAATTTCCCAACTCATATCGACTTGCAAGCCGGTCGATTTTTCAACCCATGTGGCCATCATATTTGGGCCGTTTGCCTGAATATGTGCCAACTGAAAACCGCAATCGGCTTGTCTCTTGCCAGACCGGATTTGATAGGCTGGCCGTCCGCGATAACCGTCATGGGCTTGCGGTAACAGCCCGCCGATGCGGGGGGCGTCTGGTTCATTCTCGTGCAGACCAAATGTGCCAGCACGCACCAGTGCCGAGAGATCTTCGCCATCGGGCAAACGGGGGCCCAGATAGGCAAGGTCAATTTCATCGCGACCAGCGGCGACAAACACCAATGTGATGTCGTCACCATCCGTTCGCCAGCTTTTCCCTGTTTCGATCATGCCCGGAATAGGCGATGAATTGCAGTGCAAAGTCAAATAGTTTCCGGCGCAATTCGGCTTGGCTTTTGTGCAGTCTGGTCCTAACAAAAGGCACCCCGGGGAAAACAGAACAAAGGGGCCAAAGGGGATCGCATGTTAGCCAATTTACCGACAACCAGTGGCGTTCAGATTATCGTCTGTGTCGCCATCACCGCCTTGATTGGCTTTGCCACCTGGGCGAAAGTCCGGCAGGCGAAAACCCATGACGGGTCGAGCAAGGACGTGTTTCTGGCCGGTGGCGGCCTGACATGGTTGTTTGTTGCCGGTTCGATCACGCTCACTAACCTGTCGACCGATCAGCTGGTTGGCATGAATGGCAATCAGATGTTGTTGCTGGCTTGGTGGGAAATTTGCGGCTTTGCAGGATTGCTCATCCTCGCCTTTGTCTTTGTGCCCATCTACTATAAAAATAACTGTACAACTGTGACCCAGCTGCTCGAAAAGCGATACAAGGGCAAAAGTATCCGGACGCTGATTTCAGGACTTTTCCTGTTCGGAAACATACTCATCTATCTGCCCGCCGCGCTCTATTCGGGCGCTTTGTTCATGCAATCACTATTTGGCAGCACCATCCCGCTCATCTATTTTGCCGGGATTTTGGCGGTAATTTCTGCGGCCTATACGATATTCGGCGGGCTGCGGGCAGTGGCGGTGATGGATACTTATTCCGGTGTCGGCATTTTGGGTCTGGCGATGGCGATCGTCATATTGGCTCTGGCAGCGGTAGACTATGATATTGTTACCGATATGCCGTTGGAACGACTCTCGATGATCGGTGGACCTGATTCACCGATCCCGTTTCACACCCTGTTTACGGGGATGATTTTCATCCAGATTTTCTATTGGTCGACCAACCAGAATATCACCCAGCGGGCGATGGCCGCGCCCACCGTCAAGGAAGCGCAAAAGGGCGTGATGGTTGCAGCGATTATCCGTATTTTGATCGTGCCGCCCATTGTCGTGATTCCGGGCGTTGTGGCTTATAAACTGTTCGGTGATGTCGGTGATGCGGCTTACGGCCGGCTGGTAGCCGAAGTGCTGCCGGGATGGTTATCGGGCGCATTTGCCGCGATGGTAGCAGCGGCCGTGATCACCACGTTTAGCGCGGTGCTCAACAGTTCGGTGGCGCTCTATTCGGTCGATTTTCACGAACAGTTTATCGGTAAGGTTGACGATCACTGGAAACTGGCTGCGGCTGTTTCTGTCTTGCTGACCATCGTGGCGATCATGCTGGTGCCGCTTTATCAAAATGCGGAGAGTATCATCAACTTGCTGCAACAGTTAAACGGCTTGTTATCGATGCCGATATTATCCGCCTTTATCGCCGGGCTTTTGTTTCGCGGTGTTTCGGCGCCCGCTGCGGTCGGCGGCGTGATTTGGGGCGTACTGCTATACGGTGCCTATACATTCCGGTTGGAACCGGCTGGTATCATCACCATGCACTATATTGATTTCATGGTGGTCACGCTGGCGACATCGGTCATGGCCGCCTTGCTGGTCAATCGAGCAATGGGTAACAAAGCGCGCTTTGCCGGATTTAAAGAGGCGCTGACATAGAGCCATGTTTGACAAACCGCATCGCCGCTATAACCCGCTGAAAGACGAGTGGATTTTGGTCTCGCCGCAGCGGTTGTCGCGGCCTTGGCAGGGGGATGAGGGCGAACCGGAAGTACAGCCGCCTTCCTACGATCCCGACTGTTATCTTTGTCCGGGGAACAAGCGGATTACGGGTGATCAAAATCCCGACTATGACGGCGTGTTTGTGTTCAAGAATGACTTTGCCGCTTTGATGGACGACGTTGCAGAGGAGCAAACGGAAGATCCGCTATTCCGGGCCGAGACGACTTCTGGCGAATGTCATGTCATCTGTTTCTCACCCGACCATGGTAAGTCCATGCCGCAACTCTCCGCGCCCCAGATCAGAGCGGTTGTGGACATATGGTGTGAGCTTTCAGATACTCTCGGTAAAATATACAAGTCTGTGCAGATTTTCGAGAATAAGGGCGCAATGATGGGCTGTTCCAACCCCCATCCCCATGGCCAGGTGTGGGCCGCCAGCCACTTACCCGACGAGCTGCGCCGCGAAGAGGATAGCTTGCGCGGACACTATGCAAACTTCGGAACCTCGATGCTGCTCGACCTGGCAGAGCGAGAAGCAGTGCTTGATGAACGGGTAGTGGTGAAAACGGATCACTGGCTCGCCATAGTCCCCTATTGGGCGGAATGGCCTTTCGAGACATTGTTGCTGCCGCGCTTCGCTGTGCAGAGGATGACGGAATTGAACGAGGAACAGAAAGACGACCTCGCTTTGGCATTGCGGGAACTAACCAGCCGCTATGACAATCTATTCCAGTGCAGCTTTCCCTATTCTATGGGCTGGCACGGCGCGCCATTTGGCGAGGATGATGTTGCTCATTGGCAGCTCCACGCGCATTTCTATCCGCCTTTGTTGCGTTCCGCCACCATCCGCAAATTTATGGTCGGCTATGAAATGCTCGCCGAGGCCCAGCGCGACCTGACACCTGAAAAAGCGGCTGAGATGCTGCGATCCCTGAGTGGTACCCGTTTCAGCGAGCAGGCCCGATGACTGCGGCGAGGCGCGCCCTATTGCGGGATAGAGTAACAAAAGCCTTTGTCGACAGCTATGACGCAGAACCGGCAATGCTGGTGGCGGCTCCCGGCCGAGTGAATCTGATCGGTGAGCATACCGATTATAATGACGGTTTCGTTTTACCCTGTGCAATCGACTATGAAACGATCGTCGCGATAGGGCCGAGCACCGGAACGCAGGTAGAGGCGCTTGCCGTTGATCTTGACGGCGACCGGGATAGTTTTGATCCGACCCAGCCATTTGCAAAGCAGTCCGCAGAATGGAAAAACCATGTCCGGGGTATCGTTGCCAGTCTATCTGACAGAGAGCTGAAGCTAACGGGAACCCATGTTGCAATTGCTGGCAATGTCCCTCAAGGCGCGGGACTCTCATCGTCCGCCTCGCTAGGCGTAGCGCTGGCCAAAGGCTTTACCGGACTGCATCAATCGGGCGCGCCAAACGAGACAGAGCTGGCGCTGATCGCACAGCATAGTGAGAACCATTATGTCGGTTGTGCCTGTGGGATTATGGATCAACTGGTTTCTGCACGTGCCATAGCTGGGTCGGCGTTGCAGATTGATTGTCGTTCTTTGGAAACATCGACTATCCCAATTCCGGAACATTTGGCGATCGTCGTCATTCATTCTGGAGTTCAGCGAGGATTGGTGGACAGCGCCTATAATGAGCGGCGGATTCAGTGTGAGCAGGCCGCGGCCCATTATGGAGTCGCGGCGCTGCGTGATTTGACCATTGAGCAGCTGGAGGAGGGGCGTTCCGGCTTGAACGAAGAGAGTTTTCGTCGAACGCGGCATGTGGTGACAGAAAATGCTCGCACATTGGCTGCGGCAGAAGCTTTAGAGGCCGATGACCTGACAGTGCTTTCTGCGCTGATGGCAGAATCTCATGCATCTATGCGTGATGATTTTGAGATAACGGTGCCGGCAATCGATCGATTGGTTGAAATCGGAGCGCAATTCTTGGGAACCACCGGTGGTATAAGGATGACAGGCGGCGGATTTGGCGGCTGTGTTGTTGCGATAGTTTCGAAATCAAAGGCCGCAGCCTTGGAAGCATGGATAAACCAGAATTATCAGACGCCTGAACAAGGCAGCGCGCCTTTTTTCCTCTGTAAACCCTCAGGTGGCGTGTCAGTATTGCACACTAGTTGAGGCTTCCGACGAGAAAACCCCAGTTACCAGTTCCGATATTATCCGCAGCATTCCGAACGGAACGCAACTTTTAGACTTTAAATTGGTTGCTTACTGACCAGGGATACCAGGTGGTGGACCACCAGGCATGCCGCCTTGCTGTTGCATTTGTTGTTGCAACACCTGCATCTGTTCCGCCGAAATGAAATCGAGCAGGGATACATCAAATATCAGCACTGAATTGGCTGGCAGTTCAGGGCCAGGCGATTGTTCACCATAGCCTAGTTCTGACGGGATCCAGATCCGGTATTCGCCGCCTTTTTGCATTAATTGCAAGGCTTCGGAAAAACCGGGTACAACACCGCCCACAGGCATTGGTGTCTGCTCATTTTCGTCAAACACATTACCGTCGCGGGTTGTGCCTTTATATTTTACCAGCGCCGTGTCTGTTGCAGTGGGCGATGCGCCTTCACCGGGCTTGAGCACTTTATACTGAAGACCAGAAGTCGTGGTTACAACACCATCTTCATCCGCATTGCTTGCCAGAAACTGTTCGTTTGAGGCGCCTGTTGTAACGGCATCTTGCGTTCCGGCATAGGCCAGTGCCGCTGCAACTGCCAAAACTATGGCTAGTCCGATCCAAAGCTTCGTCAAAGAGCCCTTTTTGATGGGCCGGATTGGAACAGTGGTTACGGACATATCGGACTACCTATTCAATGAAAGCCGGTGTTATAAGACGGACGAACTCAAATTGTTCCGTCGCGTTCCATCCGCTTGCGCTCCATCTTGCGGGCGCGGCGAACAGCAGCAGCCTTTTCACGTGCACGCTTTTCGGAAGGCTTTTCATAATGCCGACGCAGTTTCATTTCGCGATAAACGCCTTCACGCTGCAATTTCTTTTTCAGCGCCCGAAGGGCTTGATCAACATTATTGTCGCGAACCATGATTTGCATAAGACTGAGTAACTCCGTTCAATATCGTATCTGGACCAGGTCAATTCATAACCGGCCGAAAATTATTTAAGCCATAAAAAAGGGTTTGCAGAGGATTCGTTCACCTGCAGTTGCAGCGCGCCTAACAGGCTAATCTACCGATTTCAAGCATTTCCGACTCAAATATGTGGCATTTTTCCGCGTTTCCGTGGCGCCTATCCGCCGTTTTCGCGCCATGAAAGCCTTTTGATATCACAAGAAGCTGTGTCATATCCGTCCCAAAGTGCAAATAATGCGAATCAGGAGACGGAAAATGGCCACGGCAATCAACATCCAATCAAGTTGTAGCGAAGACGAATGGAAGGCGCGTCAGCGGCTTGCAGCCTGTTACCGGATTTTCGCTCACCTTGGCTGGGATGAAATGATTTTCAATCATGTCACGTTGAAAGTACCGGGTGAAGATGACGCTTTCCTGATCAACCCTTATGGCTTGCATTTTAGCGAGGTGACCGCCTCGACATTGGTCAAGATCGACATCGACGGCAATACGCTCGATGGATCAACCTACCCGGTGAATAAAGCGGGTTTTACCCAGCACAGCCTGTTCCACCGGGAACTGCCAGATGTGCATGCCATCATCCATACGCATACGACGGCGACTATGGCGGTGGCATCGCTGGAAGGCGGCTTGCAGCCAGTGAACTTCTATGCCGCCGCGATTGTTCCGCGCCTTGCCTATCATAAATTTGAAGGCGTGACGGTTCATGATGATGAAGGGCCACGTTTCCTTGCGAGCCTAGGAAAAAAGCGCATGATGCTGCTCGAAAATCATGGGCCTGTGGTGATGGGTAAGACATTGGAAGAGGCTTTCCTGAACCATTGGGTTTTGCAGCGCGCTTGCGAAATTCAGATGCAGACACTGTCCATGGGCAAGCCGATTGTGATTGGTGAAGAGGTGATCAAGAAACATCTGGCCAATCTGTCGCAGGCATCGATTGATCCTGCTATTCAAGGCGTTCCGGAGTTTGATGCGATGGTGCGGCTGATCGACCGGGAAGACAAAAGCTGGCGGGAATAGAAAAAGACAGTTAGTCAATTGATGGGGCTCATTATTAACGGATATCCCGATGGCTAATATTAGATGACCAAATTTACCGTCAATGGCCGACCCGTGGAATATCGGATGGATGGGGAGACGCCGCTCTTATGGGCGCTGCGTGATGCATCCAATCTGACCGGCACTAAATATGGCTGCGGCACCGGCGATTGCGGCGCATGCATGGTTGAGATTGACGGGGAGGCGATCCGCAGTTGCCTGGTCACTATTGATGAATTGGAAGGCCGATTCATCACCACGATTGAAGCGCTGTCGCGTGACCGCAGTCATCCGGTACAACAGGCCTGGGCGGCCGAAAACGTCCCGCAATGTGGGTTTTGCCAGTCCGGTATGATTATGGCAGCGTCGGTTTTACTCAAGAAAAATGCCAATCCGTCCAATGACGAGATTGACGAAGCCATTACCAATATCTGCCGCTGCGGAACTTATCCACGGATTCGAGAGGCCATCCAGCGCGCGGGCCGGGTTGCACGCGGCGATGATGTCCTGAGTGCTGCGCCGCCGCCGGGCATTGATCCAGCCGATGCCGCCAAAGCGGTTCCCGCGCTAACGCCAAAGAAATAGGAACCGCGATGAGTGCCTGGCGTTGCTGCAATTTCTGTTCATTGCGATGATCTTGATCAGTGCGGTTCGATTGCAGCCCACCACAACAGCGTAATCTGCCCTAGGTGAAATATGTGCCGCCATACACGCTGGGCCCATCGATGGGGTTTAGGGTGGGGTGATCGACAGACCCAGCATGCTCTGATGTTCGTAGGCAATCACGAACGATTAGTAAATTCAGCAATTCAAACGAACAGTGTTCAAAAGCTGAACGTTGCTGTCAGACGGCCGTTAATCGGTTCGCCTGTCGTAATATTGTCGTTATTATGTACGGATGGGAAATAAGTTTCATCAAACAAATTCTCGACATTGAGCTGAATTTTGAACTGTTCATTCACCGTATAATAGAGCGCGGCATCGACCCGGGTGAAGGATGGGACACGTACCGTATTATCATTGGTAGCAAATTGGCTCGACTGATGGGTCACGCCCAGGCCGACCGCTAATTGATTGTTGAAATCATATTTCGTCCATAACGAAGCCATGTGCTCAGGCACTTGGAACAAGCGGAGGTCCTGCCCGTCAACTGTGTCCTGATTGCGCTGCTTGCCATCAAGATAGCTGTAACCCGCATTGACCTGTAATTTCTCGGTCAAACGACCCGCTAGTTGGATTTCAAAACCTTCCGTGCGGGAACCAGATAATGTCGTATTGCCCTGATTATCGAGCAACGTGGCTTGGTTGTCGCGGTCAAGGCGGAACAGCGCGGTCGTCAAGCTGAGACTCGGTGTGATATCCCATTTTGCACCAATTTCGTAGTTCTCAAAGCTCTCCGGCTCGAGATCGACGGTGCCCAGAACATCACCGACTGTCGGCGTCAATGTTAGGAACTGGTCACCCGAACGCGGCAGGAAGCTTTTGGAATAGCTGGTGTAGATAGAGATATTTTCCTGCGGTTTGTAGATCAGGCCAAGGCGTGGCGAAAATTTATCATCTGTCCGGCTCAGGCGGACGTTGTTTTGGATGTCGTTCACATCAATGTCGAAACTGTCAAAGCGGACGCCGCCGACAATTTCAAAATGATCACCGATGCTGATCTGGTCCTGCAGATAAAGCGAAACGAATTTCAGGTCCGACACACGATTGCGGGTCGATGCCGGGAAACTAAATGCCGGCTGGGCAATCGGATCGGTCAACGGAATAGTGATCTGGTCATCATTGCTGTCGGCAAACAGGATATCTTGCCGGGCGTTGGCAGACTGCTGCTGGCCAATTTCATAACCGAGTAACAAGGTGTGGCCAATGCTGCCTGTTTCACCCGTCCAGAGCAAATTGCCTTGGGTGATGAAATTTTCGCGATCGGTGGTATCGTTATATCCATCGAGGGTGATGGAATCGACCAGCGGACCACCCGCCGGGACGCCTAGTATCGCATCGACAGGATAGACATTGCGATAGAGTTTGTCGTAATCGGCATAGACGGTTGTAGCGTTGAATTTCAAATTATCGCTGAAATCATGCTCCACCCGTAATTTCAGAATATGCGCCTGCAATGTTGTCTTGTTGACACCGTCAAAGCCGAACAATGTATCGCGAAATCCGCGCAACGGACCGCACGGGCTGTCGAATGAACAGGCGTCACCAACGGCGCGCAGTTCGGCTGGATTGCCGCGATCCACCGAGCGATCATCATCAACATATTCATAGGAAAGCAGGATGCGGCTTTGGTCGCTCAGTTCAGCGCCTATTGTCGGGTTGATCGCAATGCGCCGACCATCAAAGAAATCGCGATGGTTATTAAATTCTTCATAAAGCCCATTGATGCGGAAAGCAGCATTATCGGCAATCGCGGCATTAACGTCGCCGCTCAGGTAGAAGGCGCCGAAACTGTCCACGCTGGCAGTTGTTGAACCAAATGTCTCACCGCTGATTGGGGATTTCGTGACCCGGTTGATGATGCCGCCGCCGCCGCCACGGCCAAAGATCATTGCATTGGGGCCTTTATGAATTTCTACTCGTTCGAGATTATAGAGCGGGCGAAAATATTGTACATCATCGCGGATGCCGTCGACGAAGAAATCAGCCGTTGTGTTCTGGCCACGGATCGTAATCTGGTCGCGATTACCCTCGCCCTGACCAATGGAAGTGCCAGGCGTGTAGCGCAATATATCGCCAATATCCTGCAACGCCTGGTCGTCAAGCTGTTCGCGGGTCACGGTGGAAACTGTTTGCGGTGTATCAAGCAGCGGCGTTCCGGTTTTCAAGCCGGCGCTGCTAATGGCGAGATAACCGTCCTTCTCACCAGTGACGATGATTTCATTTTGATCATCATAGCTCGCTTCGTCCAGAGCTTCGTCAGCTGCAAAAGCTGTGTTGGCCTGCACCACCAAGGCCATGACACTGGCAACCGAAAAAATTTTGGTACCGCGAAAACGTGATGAAATCATATTTGCAAAATCCTTAGTATGCGAATCATTCTCAATATCAATCGAGGCACTAATGAGAATAGTTCTCATAAGCAATGACCTTTGTCGGATTTTTCAAATTTTCTTTGAAACATCACGTGAGGTGGTGTTTATGGGGCACAAAAACCCTGTTAAGGAGCACGATATGAAAGCGACCATCTGGCATAATCCCAAATGCGGGACCTCCCGCAAAACCCTGGCATTGCTTGAAGAAGCACCGGGGGTTGACGTTACGGTTGTGGAATATCTCAAAAACCCGCCAACCCGTGCCAAGCTGGAACAGCTTTACCGTGATGCTGGCATCACCCCGCAAGAAGGCTTAAGAACGCGCGGTTCGCCCGCCGAAGAGATGGGGCTGACAGATGATAGTGCTACGGCTGACCAGATATTGGATGCCATGGCGACCGACTCGATCCTGATCGAGCGTCCACTGGTTGAGACCGACAAAGGGGTCCGCCTGTGCCGGCCGCAAGATCGGGTGCAGGAGATTATCTGACAGCCACAATATTTTGGTGACCTGTCTGTTTGACATCTTCTGTTTATCAATTCCGGATCACATCTATGGCCGTTATCGCAATTTACAGCATGAAGGGGGGCGTTGGAAAAAGCTGCGCGGCTGTCAATCTTGCTTGGAATAGTGCGATCAAGTCATCGCGACGAACTTTGGTCTGGGATCTCGATCCGCAAGGCGCGGCATCGTTCATTCTAAATGGCGATCGGCATAAAAAAGACCGCGCTCAGGCAATGATTGCCGGTGACATCAAGCCAGCCAAGCTGATCAAGCCAACTGGAATCGAAAATGTTGATCTCCTTGCGGCTGATGTATCGCTGCGTGGCCTCGATCGGTTCTTTTTCGAGCTGAACAAGAAAAGGCATATGGGCAAGATCCTCAGCGAGCTGAAAAACGATTATGACCGGATCATTCTTGATTGTCCGCCCGGCCTCACGGAAACTAGCGAACAGATTTTGCGCAACGCCGATCTTGTGATCGTGCCGGTCATCCCGTCACCTTTATCGGAACGGGCGCTGATTGATGTACAGATGTTCCTCGATTCGCGGCGGCGCAAACATGCTCCGTTATTGCCAGTCTATAATATGGTCGATCGCCGCCGTACCATCCATAAAGAAACGCTGGCCAAACACCGAAAATGGCCGACTATTCCCATGTCCAGTGATGTGGAACGGATGACCCGGATTAAAAAACCCGTTGGCGAATTTGCGCCGCGCAGTCCTGCCGCCCTGGCTTATGCTAAAATCTGGCGCGGTATCGAAAAGAAGCTGTCGAAATTATAATCGAACAGCTCCGGTTTAGGCGGCGCGGTCGCCCAGTCGAGCCGTATCAGGATTGAAATCCTTGAACAAATCCAGCGCATCATGAGGCGCCATCGGCCGTCCAAAATAATAGCCTTGAATCTTGCTGCAGCCGAGCTTTTGAATCATTTTGACCTCTTCTTCAGTCTCGGCCCCTTCGGCTGTAGTTGTCATGCCCAGGCTGTCAGCCATAGCGACGACGGCACGAATAATCGCGAGACTTTCCGGTACTTTCTTAGCAGCGCCCTGCACAAAGCTACGATCGACCTTAATAGTCGAGAAACGAGTTTTCCGCAGGTAGCCTAGCGAACTATAGCCGGTACCAAAATCGTCAAGCGACAGATTAATACCAAGTCCGATAATTTGATCAAGCACCTGCGTGGCACCGGTGCCTTCACGCATGAAGATGCTTTCGGTAACTTCTATTTCCAGTCGATGGGCTGGCAATTCGCTCTCTTGAAGCGCGGACACAACCATATCCAGGAAGCTGGGATCGGTCAGCTGATCCGCCGATACGTTTACGGCAATCTTGATCGCTGCAGGCCATTTCATCGCCTCCTTGCAAGCCGTGCGCATAACCCATTCGCCAATTGGCACGATCAGTCGCGCATCTTCGGCTAGCGGAATAAATTTGGCTGGAGAAACCACGCCAAATTCAGGATTGGTCCACCGCAGAAGAGCTTCAAAGCCCGTCACTCCACCCGTATCCGCGCTAACCACCGGCTGATAGTTGAGCGAAAACTCGTCATTGTCCAACGCCTTGCGCAGGGCAATTTCCATGACCCGGCGTTCCTCGGCGTGGACGTGAAGTTTCGGTTCATATTGGTTATGCGCGCCGCCGCCTTGATCCTTGGAGCGATAGAGCGCGAGATCAGCACTACGCATCAGCATCTCGACGGTGCGACCGTCTCGTGGCCCAATAGCGGTGCCGACGCTGGCACCGATGTAAAGCGTGTGTTGATCGACCTCATAAGAGCGCGACAAGGTATCAATGATTTTCTTGCCCAGCATATCCATATATTGGGAATCGCTGGCGTCTTTGATAACAATGGCAAATTCATCGCCGCCGAGCCGCCCACACAGCTCGTTATCGCTCATGATTGAGCGAAGTCGCTCTGACACGCGAGCCAGCAAGCGATCACCGACCGGATGACCTAATGTATCATTGACGGCCTTGAACCGGTCGAGATCGATCATCATGAAACCGCAACGGCCGTTCCATTTGTCGGAATCGCGCTGTGCCTTGCCAAGCGTTTCGGTCAGCTGCAACCGGTTGGGGAGGCCGGTCAACGTATCAAAGCGTGCCATATGAGAGATTTTGTCGGCAGATTCGCGTTGCTCCGTTACGTCGGACCCTACGCCTCGAAATCCGTGGAAAATACCGTTTTCGTCCAACTTGGGCGATGCCGAAATTTCCCACCAGCGCGTCGTATCGTTGATGAGCACGGGAACCAGCATATTACTAAAACTATCGCGACGCTTCAGTTTTTCTGCCAATTCGTGCAGTGCAGGCGAGAATTTTCCAGAGTCCCATGCTTGGCCAGCAACCAGTTGCAGGAACGGCCGGCCTTCAATATCTTCGGCCGTGCGCCCGACGGCATGAGCAAAGCGCGGGGACACATGGGTCAGGCGGCGCGACGTGTCGGTCTGCCACAGCCAATCTGCCCCGGTATCCTCAAATTCGCGCAACAGCAGGCTGACGACTTCCTTTTTCTCATTCAAATTAGCTTCGGCAATCTTCCGGCTGACGAAAGAACGGCCGTTCATAAGGCAAGATGCTATTAACAGCATTGCAATAGCGGCAGATGCCATCGCCATTTGATATCCATTGATTAAATACCAGCCAATAGTCGATGAAATACCGCACATCCCGATGAAAATGATGCTGGCAAGAGGAACGGCAGACATTAGCATCGCCGATCCGACCATTAGGCATAGAACCAGGGCCCATATGCTGACCATGCTGCTCAGATCCCCCGAGGGGCCGAACAACACTATCGCTGTAGACCATAATAGGCCACCAGCTCCCGACGTTAAGACGACTTCGATATTCTCGCGCCGGGAAATGCTTTTCCGTTCCCAAATCGCGTCTTTGCGGGCTTTGACGTAGGAGTAGATGTAAAGTCCGAGCAGGGCGAGGGTCCAAGCGCCGAGCAAAAACCAGTTTACATGATCAATGCAAAATTGAACTGCCAATATACCGCAAGTGATCGACCCGATCATTTTGATGAAGCCGTTTTGATGCATGCCTTCAAACTGGAGCATACGGATGCGTCCCCAGTCTACACCCTCGGGATCAGCAATCCCAAGTAGGACGCTGAGCGGTATTTCTTGGGGTAACCCCGATGATGATGATACTTTTTCTTCCACGCTTTGCCCCTACGCGGAAAACCTTATCGAAAAGTAAGCGAGTGTATATTTTTTCGATTTATAGTTAATCGATATTAATGCTTTTGATTACTGATTTTAGGCGGCTACAGCATAGGGCTGGATATCTCCGGAAAGATAAAGGTTGCGAGCCTTGGCTCTGCTGAGCTTACCTGAGCTGGTGCGCGGCAAAGTTCGTGGTGGAA
Organism: uncultured Sphingomonadaceae bacterium; assembly: GCA_947501695.1. GTDB lineage: Bacteria > Pseudomonadota > Alphaproteobacteria > Sphingomonadales > Sphingomonadaceae > Parasphingorhabdus. The sequence goes on along the minus strand of CANMWO010000002.1, from coordinate 817,948 downwards.
CCAATTCGATAACACAGTTCATGCCAGTGATAGCGCGAACCTTCTCGCGAATCTCGTCACGCAAGCGCAATCTTTCAATCTCATCCGAGGTCCGGCACTGGACCAGAACCGCTGGTGTTTCATCGCCGCCCGGTGTCGTGATCGCAAAAGCAGCAATATCGCCTGCCTTGAATCCCGGCAATTGCTCCACAGCCCATTCGATATCCTGGGGCCAGTGGTTTTTACCGTTGATGATAATCATGTCCTTGGCGCGGCCTACAATGTATAGATAACCGTCGGACAAATACCCCATGTCTCCGGTATCGAGCCAACCATCGATCAAACAGGCATCGGTCGCTTCCTGATCCCGATAATAGCATTCCATCACAGAAGGGCTTTGCATCCAAACCTTGCCAACAGCCTTTTCTGGCAAGATGCTGCCATCTTCTTCACGAATTTCCAGCAACGTATCGCGCACCGGCTTGCCGCAATTGACAATCGCACGATAGCGCTTGGGGCGGCTGCCATCAGCCTGTTTTTCACCGGACAGTTCGGTTTCTTCAACCAGCTCAACTTCCATCCCTTCACCTGGCGGCATGATGGTTACGGCCAAAGTGGCTTCGGCGAGACCATAGCTTGGCAAAAAGGCCTTGGCGTCAAATTTTGCCGGCGCAAAAGCATCCGTGAAGCGCTGCATCACATCCGGGCGAATCATGTCTGCGCCATTGCCAGCGAGACGCCAGCGCGACAGGTCAAAGCGTTCAGCTACATTGGATTGGCTGCCGATCCGGCGCGCGCAGATCTCATAGCCGAATGTTGGTGAGAAGCTACAGGATGTGCCAGGGTTGCGCGAAATCAGGTCCAGCCATGATAACGGCCGACGCGCAAAGTCAGAGGTTTTCAGATAGTCAGTCGAGACCTGATTACAGACCATTGAAATGAAGCAACCAACCAATCCCATGTCATGGTAAAAAGGTAACCAGGAAACACAGCGGTCTTCCTCGCTTACGTTCATGCCATGGGAATGTGATCCGACATTATGGAGCAATGCTTTGTGGGTCACGGCGACGCCATGGGGGAAGCGGGTCGATCCGCTAGAATATTGTAGATAGGCAAGATCGCTGCTCTTCGCTTGCGGCAATTCACAATCGGGCACATCATTTTCGGCAAATTTATCCCAGCCGAAAGCTGGAATTTTACGGGACTGTCCTGCGGCGATAGCGAGTTCTTCTATCTCATCAGGATAAAGTAATATCGCAGGATCACAGCTATCGAGCTGAACGCCGATCTGATCGATGTAACTTTCTTTGCCGCCAAATGACGTTGGCAATGGCAATGGAACCGGGAGTGCGCCAGCGTAAATTGCGCCAAAGAATAACGCGCAGAATCTTGGTTCTGTATCAGCGATCAGGGCAACTCGGTCGCCTGGTTTGATACCAAAACCAATCAGGCGGCGGCCTGCCGCCATTGCATCGATCTGTAACTCGGCAAAGGGATAAACCCGCGCCAGTGCGGCGCGGGCATCGTAAAAATTAAATCCCCTTTGACCCGTCGCGGCGTAATCCAGCGCTTCGCCTACCGTTTCAAAATCGGCGAAACGGCGCGGGAGATTGTCTGCGGTTGGGGTTGGTGTCAGCTCAGTCATACAAAATCCATTTTCCAGAAGGTCCAGCCTTCTTACAAATCGTCATTTTCCCAGATATTCAGCCAAATTTTGAGAAATATTCAGCTGTCTTAACCCTAAACAAGCCTTAATGATTGCAACTGGCGTTTAAATTTCGGCTCTACTGTGGCACAAAAAGGGCAGTGGTTCTTAATGAGAGGCGAAGCGTTGAAAAATAGCGGTAGACCGTTGGACCATAATAGCCTGCAAGAGCTCGCTTTACGCTATGTCACTCGCTACGCGACGACGCGACACAAATTAAAATCCTATCTTTTCCGCAAATTACGGGAGCGGGAATGGTCAGAGGACCGGCCCGCCGATGTCGAGGCGATGGTAGAGCGCTTTGTTGAGCTCGGTTATATTGACGATGCGCTATTTGCGAAAAATCGTGCGACTGCTCTGATTAATCGAGGCTATGGCAAACGGCGTGTCACGCAGGCGCTCTACCAAGCCGGGATTGCTGAAGGCGATGATCGTGAGGCGCTCGACCTGAGCGATGCGAAAAAGTGGGATGCGGCTCGCACTTATGCGCGCAAAAAGTCCATCGGACCCTTTGCCCAGCAACAGGCCGATACGGACAAATGCCGGAAGCAGTTACAGGCCTTCCTTCGGGCAGGGCACGAGTTTGACATGGCCCGTCGCTTTGTATTTGCAAAACCGGGAGAAGAGATTGAAGTAGAGATTTAGAAGACCTGTTTTTTGAGTTAAAATATTCTGATCACAACAAGAATCGCAAGTTTACATTTAATATGCTATATTATGCTTCCCCGATTCTTTTTGGTTGAAGGACCCATGATTCGGCTAGTGTGTTCGGAGATGTGTTGTGGCAAGTTTATATGCGGAACCCGCCAGAGCCGATGACGGTTCGACCAATGTTGAAGTCTGTGACGGCGAGGCTCAGGTAACGCCTGTTTTGCAGACTATCGGCCATGTTAAATGGTTCGACTCTCATCGCGGCTTTGGCTTTATCATTCCTGATCTTGAACAGCATCAGGGCAATGACCTTGACGCGGGCCAGGATATATTGGTGCACTGGACGGTGCTAGAACCGCTTGGCCGCAGGGATCTGCCAGAGATGGCCCTTGTGCGGTGCGAATATGTCGATGCGGCCAAAGGCCTGCAGGCGACAAAAATTCTCGATATCGACGAAACCAATTGCGAGCAGCTAGTTCATAAGCCGGCCCCCGAAGTCCGGCGCAAATCCTTTCACACGGTCGAAGACTCTGCAGCCTTTATAGAGGCGGAGGTAAAATGGTTTAACCGAGCGAAGGGTTATGGATTTCTAGTCGCCAAGGGCATGGACGGAGATATTTTTGTCCATATGGAAACGCTGCGCAATGCCGGGATTGCGGAAATAATGCCGGGGGAACATTTGTTGGTCCGTATTGATGATGGTGATCGCGGCCATATGGCCGTACAGATCAGCACTGCGCTAGGGTCGGAATAAACCGAATAGCTATGTGTATGAAGAGCGTCTGTCTATGACCGGATTTTTCAAACGTGCCGTATGGCCTATACTGCTGCTATCGTGTGTGGGTCTAAACGGTTGCTATGCGCAGGCCGGCAATACTGATGGAAAGACCCCGCAAAACCAAGCGGCGGCAGAGAATAATTTGTCAAAAGCTGGGCTTAGGCAGATTCCTTTGACCATCACCTCTAACGGCATATCCCACAGATTTATGGTCGAACTGGCCAAGACCACTGCCGAGCAAGCGCGTGGTTTGATGTTTCGCACGGAACTGGCCGGTGATCGGGGTATGATTTTCCCTTTCACCGAAACGCGCATGGCGAGCTTCTGGATGAAAAATACAGTTATTCCCCTCGATATAATCTTCGTCCGAAGCGATGGCACAATCGAATCCATCGCTGCCAATACGACACCTTATTCGCTCGACCCGGTGCCATCGGGCGAGCCGGTTTCAGCAGTTCTGGAACTGGCGGGCGGCCGTGCCGCTGAGTTGGGGATTACACCGGGCGATAAAGTAGAATGGCAGCAATAGCGACAGACCGAGGGTTGCGCCCTTTGTTTCGACGCATTTTTTAATTGCGAACCCCCCACTCGTGACGCTAAGCGGACAGGCATGGGAATATTAGGCAAAATCTTTACGTGGTGGGACGGTGCAACCATCGGCACTTCATTGTTCAGTGCGCGCAAGGGCAAATCGGTGGGCGAGGATATTTTTGGTAATGTATATTACCAGACTAAGAATCCTGCCAAGGATGGCGACAAGCGCTGGGTTATCTATTCCGGCGCCAACGACGCGAGCCGGGTGACACCCGAATGGCACGGCTGGCTGCATAAGAGTTTTGACGAAATTCCGGAAAGCCATTTGCCGCAGCCTCGTATTTGGGAAATCGAACCAACCGGCAATTTGACCGGCACGACCAAAGCCTATCGTCCCGCTGGAGCGCTTGAGTCCGGTGGCAAACGGGCCAGTGCAACCGGCGATTATGAACCGTGGAATCCGGCCGAAGCTGAATGATGGCATCCCGTCGTTTCCCTGCGATTGGTGAGAGTCGCCTATTCTCGGTTTTGGCAAGTGCGCTGCTGTTATCAGGCTGCGGGCTGTTTGGCGGAGATGATGAGGGCCAAGAAAACTCAGGTCAACCAGCTGAAAAAGCGGAAGCAACGGCGACTAATGACGAGGAGCTGGTGCAACAGGTTAGCGAGCAGATTGGCACACCAATGGCGGAGCGTGTTGCGACATTGGGCTTTTTGAACAAGCGCAATGGCTTAACCCGTGATTTGGAATTGAAACCGGGTCAGTCGATCCGCATCGGTCGTGCGGTTGTGCGACTGCGTGCTTGCGAACGTACGGCACCATGGGAAATGACCCCAGAGCAAGGAGCTTTTGTTCAGTTGCTCGTTAATGCACGACCAGCCACTCGTCAGGGCGATGACCAGTGGCGGACAGTTTTTTCCGGCTGGCTGTTTCGTGAGTCACCTTCATTGAACGTGGTTGAGCATCCGATTTATGATGTCTGGGTTAAAAGCTGTGCGATGAGCTTCGCCGGTGAAGAGGCGCCACCTTCTGATTCTGGTAATCCAACCGCTCCGCGTTCTTCGTCCTCATCCAGTTCGGCTAACAGTACATCGAGTGCGGTAAATGAGGCTGCGCCAACTGATGCAGTTGAGCCGGTAACAGAACCGGTGTCTCCGCCGACACCCATACCGGCACCCACACCCGTGCCTCCGGTTCCCGAAACACTGCCGACTGAATCATCAGATCCGATTGCTGACTTGATTGCTGAGAACGCCGGCGAGTGATGGGTTTGGGCAGCATGTAGCTGCTCGAGATATTCTTCCTGACTAATTTCTATGGCGCCAAGCGAAGCCAAATGATCGGTCATAAACTGACAGTCCAGCAAAGCGAACCGCCCGACAATCAGGCGCGCCACGAGCCACGCCAGCGCGACTTTGGACGCATCTCGGGCACGCGAAAACATGCTCTCTCCGCAAAAAGCACCGCCAATGACAAGGCCATAAAGTCCACCGACCAGTGTCTTTTTACCCTTTTCATCGACCGACCAACATTCCACACTATGGGCATGACCGCGGTTATGAAGCAGGCAAAAGGCCTCTTCAATATCGGCATTGATCCAGGTTTCGCGGCGATCGCTCGCCGATTCTGCGCAAATCGCTATGACATCCGCAAAGGCAGTGTCCGCCGTAACCTCGAAACGACCGGACCGGATGGTTTTCCGCAGAGAGCGTGACATCCGAAAGCCATCGAGCGGCAATATGGCACGGGTTTTCGGCTCGACCCAAAAGGTTTCGGGATCGTCGCGCGCATCGGCCATCGGAAAAATACCCGACGCATAGGCTTTCAGCAGCAGTTCGAGTTCGATCGCCATTAATGTTCCCGGTTAACGGGGGTGTTCAACAAAATTTTAGCTTCTTCAGCAATGCGCTGAGCGACGGCCATATACTCATCGGCAAAGCCTGCGCCGGTGCGCCAAGCAATGCCGATACTGCGCGAGGCGGTCCAATCTTGGACTTCGAGCTGGGCTACGTCGCCGCCATGCGACAACTCAGAGCGCACATAGAGCGCCGGTAAAATCCCCAGACCGAGGCCGGAGGCGACCATTTGACGTACGCTGTCGAGACTGGTGCCTTCGTAATCCTGTAACAGGTGCATGCCGTGTTGGCGGCACTGTTCGGCCACATCTCTATGCAAATGGTGGCGGCGATCAAGACTAAGAACCGGTGCGTTATAAAGATCAACTTTAGTGACTTTTTTCTGCATCGCCAGTGGATGATCGGGAGGAGCGACCAATATCAGCGGCTCGCGGAACAAGGGTTCCATGGTGAGATTTTCCCCTTCTATCGGTAACGGGCCGAGCAGCATGTCAATCGCACCTTTGACCAATTCCATAGCCTGAAGGTCGGGAATGCCCTCTCGCATATAGAAGCGCAGATCGGGTTGCGCGCGATGGAGCGCCGCGATAACCGGCGGCATGAGATAGGGACCGAGTGTAGGCGATACCCCGAAACGCAATGTCCCGGCTAAGCTCTCGCTCGCGCGCTCGGCAAGGTCGCGAATATCTTTTACCTGAACGAGCACTTGTCTGGCCCGCTCTGCGATTTCGCGACCAATCGGGGACAGTTCCGCGCCGTGGGTCCGCCGCTCTACCAACGTCACGCCCAGCCGCGATTCGAGCGCCCGTAACTGGTGACTCAAGGTTGGTTGGGATGCGCCAGCAGCCTGCGCTGCGCGGCCAAAATGCCGGTGATCGGCCACCGCGACAAGATATTGGAACTGACGTAAAGTTGGCATAGGGGATACCTTCTAAGGTGATAGATGTTATCTATTGATTATTCAATTTTCATTCGATTAGAAATATCACTAACTTTCTGCAATATCAAGGTCAAGCGAAGCAAAGACGATAGAAAGGAGATGAGGACATGAAAAAATATATTAACAGTCTGATCCGCAAACATCGCAAGCTCGACAAACAGATTTCCGAATCCCGGACGGACATGGAACAGATACACGCCATGAAACTGCTGCAGTTAAAATTGAAAGGCCTTATTACATTTCTTCGGCATGGACCTGAACGCCGAATGACATAAGCGATAATTTTTTACCCCCGACCTGGGGTGGCAGCCCTCCCTCTTTGCGCTGCTGCCCCATTTTTTTACCCACATAATCTGACTCTATGAAAGCATAGCTATGGCTGGAAAAATGCGTACAGCGCTATTGGAATTTGTCGCTCGTGAAACCAGTGCGGGCATCGTGTTATTTATTGCCGCGTTACTTGCCATGATTGCAGTGAACAGCGCGTTCAGCCCCCTTTATCTAGCTTTTTTGAACATCCCCGTGGTGGTGCAATTTGGCGCGTTGGAAATTGCCAAGCCGTTGTCTTTGTGGATCAATGACGGATTGATGGCGATATTTTTTTTCTTGGTTGGTCTCGAGGTAAAGAGGGAGGTCGTTGAAGGGCAGCTGTCGAGTTTTGACAAGGCCGGTTTGCCAGCCATAGCAGCGATTGGCGGGATGGCTTTACCGGCAGCGGTGTTCCTCTATTTCAACTGGAATATTGCAGCCAATATCAACGGTTGGGCGATTCCTGCAGCGACCGATATTGCCTTTGCCCTTGGCGTACTCGCTTTGCTTGGCAAGCATGCGCCGCTGTCTCTAAAAATACTCCTACTCGCCATTGCGATTATCGATGATATCGGTGCGATTATCATCATCGCTTTATTCTATACCGCCGAAGTATCGAGCTTCTCGCTGATGTTATCAGCGGCAGGAATTGCGGTCCTGATCCTGATGAACCGGCTCGGGGTTGTTCGGGTCGCGCCTTATATCCTGGTCGGCACATTCCTCTGGATATGCGTCTTGAAATCCGGTGTTCACGCTACGTTGGCGGGGGTAATCGCAGCGCTTGCCATTCCGCTTAACGCCAAAGACGGCACCTCTCCGCTCAAGCATCTAGAGCATATACTGCATCCATGGACGGCCTTTTTGGTGCTACCCATATTTGCTTTCGCCAACGCCGGCGTTTCGCTGGCTGGCTTGCAATTCAGTGATCTGTTTGCACCGTTGGCGCTTGGCATCGCGGCAGGCCTTGTGATCGGCAAACAAATCGGTGTGTTCGGCTTCATGTTCATCGCCACCAAAATCGGCTTGGTCCGGCGTCCTATGGGTGTTTCATGGATGCAACTTTATGGCCTGGCCTGTCTTACCGGCATTGGGTTCACGATGAGCCTGTTTATCGGTAATCTCGCCTTTGTTGACCCAGAGCAGATCGAAACCGTGAAACTCGGCGTCATAAGCGGTTCGTTGATCTCTGGCGTGCTCGGGTTTCTGATCCTGCGGTTTTCCGGACCTTCCCAGTCAGCAGCGCGATAGACCATCGGATTTCAGATCTGGCGGGAAATAGATTGCCCAGCGCCTCACGATATAGGATACGGCGCTTTATGACACGGCATCTCTATCTGGCTGGCGGCTTTATTGCACTGGCGCTAGGCAGCATCGGTATCATCTTGCCGCTTTTGCCAACCGTGCCCTTTGTCATATTGGCAGCCTTCTGTTTTGCGCGCAGCAGTCCTCGGCTAGAGGCTTGGTTGCTCGACCACCACGTCTTTGGGTCGCATATCCGCAATTGGCGGGATCGGCGCGCCATTACGAAGCGCGGCAAACGAGCAGCAATTGCTGCGTTTGCGGTTAGCATCGCGGTTGCGCTGATATTCCTGAAAATGCCGTGGAACCTGATCCCTGTGGCAGCGGCGTTGATTTGCGGAACATGGATATGGACGCGGAACGAGCCTGATCCAGCACCAGAAGCCGTCGTGGACGCAAGCAGTGACGAAGAGTCTCCGCATAAAGAATAGTGTGATTACTGCTATTTTTTGATATTCTCCGGCAAAATCTGGAGAGAGACATGTCACGGCAAAAATTACTCGAAATGACCCGGTCACTGGTTGACCATGGCGCAGCGGGCACAATGGAACTTGTGGATGACGTCGTGGCAGTGTCTGCTTCTGATTATACCGATGAAGATCGTTTTGAACTGGAAAAAGATCGCATTTTCAAACGCCTGCCATTGATGGTAGCACCGTCCTGCGAATTGCCCGAGCCCGGTTGCTACAAGGCGATGGAGATTGCCGGGATCCCGGTTCTCGTCACCCGTCAGAAAGACGGTACGGCGCAGGCGTTTCTGAACAGCTGTACCCACCGCGGCAACCCTGTGGCGCAGGGCAGCGGCAATGCGACACGCTTTACCTGTGGCTATCACGGTTGGACGTTTAAGAATAATGGCGACTTACTTGCGGTGGCGTCACCCAAAGATTTCGGCACGGTCGATAAAGCAGCTTTCTGCCTGAAGAAATTTCCTACGCTTGAGCGCGCAGGCTTGATCTGGGCGACACTTGATCCAGAAAGTACGCTCGACATCGCCTCCTATCTCTGTGGCTATGATGAACTGCTGGAGCACTTCGGCTTCAAGACCTGGCACTTGTTTGACCAGCGCACGATTCCCGGACCGAACTGGAAAACCGCTTATGATGGTTATCTGGATTTCTATCACTTGCCAGTGCTGCACAAGGACACATTCGGGGCCGATTTTTTCAATCAAGCAAATTACTTTGCCTGGGGCCCTCATCAAAGACTGTCTGCGCCATCCAAATTCGTACAAAAAACCGGCAGCGATGAGCAGCTCGACTTGACCGAAATGGACGAAAAGGATTGGCCGATTGATGCCCTGTTACAGGGCGTCTGGACAATCTTCCCGCATATCTCCATCGCCAGCTTTTACGGCGGCGGCGGACGCGGCGCGATGATCTCTCAGCTATTCCCGGGCAAAACTGTGGGTGAGAGTTTCACAACGCAATTTTACGTGATGGAATATGAACCCACTGACGATGCGGTAAGGCAGGGAGCGCAGGATCAATTTGCATTTCTGGAAACCGTGGTCGCAGACGAAGATTATACGACCGGAAAACGCCAGCATGAATCGCTGCAATCAGGATTGATTGATAAAGTCTGGTTTGGTCGCAACGAAGGTGGCGGGCAGGTTTTTCATCAATGGGCAGATAGGCTGATCAAGGCCGATGATGCGGAACTGGATGCTATGTTTGCGCCGCAGTTGCAGGCCGCTGAATAGTCAGGCGTTCCGAAAATCCCGGCTAGGCGGCAGGGCTTCTTGCCATTGGGGGCGCTCGTTCCTTAACCTCTCAAGCATCTTCTCCCAATAGGCTTCGGTCTTGCCCTTGAACTGGATGTTAAAATCTTCTGCCGTCCGAAATTCGAGAATCTCGACGCCTTTTTCGCCAATATTATAGGTGTATGGCGTTTCGGCAGGCAGGAAGAACCCGTCGCCGGGACCCATTTCTTCGGTGCCCATGCGGATATCACCTGCAATAACATAATAGAGGCAATCACTGTCATGGCTATGCAACGGTAGCGGATAGCCGGGCTTGAACCAGAAGTGGTGGAGTGAGAAACCAAAGCCACTGAAAAGGCACGTGCCTTTGTAGCCATCGGCGACGCCCGCCTCGCCCATTTTGGTCAGACCATCTAGGATGACCGGCGCATCATCGACATAGGACATATGCCCTGCATCGCCAAAGTCCTGCGCATCTTCTTTTCGGAAGATACGCAGGACTTTCAGCGGCTCGGGTTTTACGCCTGTTTTTTTGGTGCCTGTTTGTGTGGGGGAGGCATCAGCCATATCATTCTCCAGACCAGTTTGGAAAATGTTATAGCAGCGCAGGCGCGCCGGGGGAACCTTCGAGGAACCGGGGGGTTAGGCCGGAACAGAATTGCGGGCTGGGTAGCTCGCTAAGTAACGATCAAGTACGGCAGGGTTCAACATGTTGCTGAATGCGCAGCCCAGACCGGCGTCCTTGCGATGAACGACTTCTGCTTCCAGCGGTGCCAGACCGGGCAGCGTTAGCCAGCATCTGGTGCCAGGATGGGCTTGCAGCAATGCATCGCAAGCAAAGCCAGCCAATGAGATATTTGTGACTTCCGAAGGAAAGCTGCTGGAACCGGAAAATCGCATTTTCGCAGGGATAGCAACCTTGTGCCGGGGTGCACAGCGATCTTCCTCTGCCATGAAGGCATAGGGCGCTATGGTGGGTGGAATTTTAGTTTTCTGGGCCAGTGTATATGTCATAGGAAACTCCTTGGTAGTGAAGATCGCTTATCGATACTTGGGTGTGCACCGACAGACCGCTTTTCACACATGCAGGTAAACCACCTCTTCTTTCGCTCGGTAAACAGGGATTCGGTGAAAATTAACTATGTTGTTGGCTCAAAAGAGTATCGAAAGGCGATTTTGAGGCAGGGTGCAGAATGGCGCTTGCCCTTGGCCGCACATAGCGCTAATGCGCACAAATTAGCTGGTCAGCGTGATTGTTGGTTGGCCCAAATAGGGGTGTAGCTCAGATGGTAGAGCGTCGGTCTCCAAAACCGAAGGCCCACGGTTCGATCCCGTGCGCCCCTGCCACTTTTCTCTTCGTGTAAGATGCAGAAGTAATTGCTTTTTTGACACAGACCTTTGCTTTGATGGAAACATAGCGTCGGCCTTTTTGCAGGTCATTGCCTTTGAATTGCATCTTCGGCCACAGCTTCTATGTTCGATTGATGACAAAGAAATACACTGGAAAATGTCTTTGTGGTCAAGTGACTTACGTAGCCACTGGACCACCAGTTATCGTGGCTCAATGCCATTGTGATGAATGTCGCCGATTTAGTGGAACAGGTCACACGGTCGGGGCCATGTTTCCCTCAAATGCGGTGACTTTGACTGGAAGATTGACTGAATTTAAGTACATGTCAGGTAACGGCTCGGAAGTTACCAAAGCATTTTGTGAATGTTGCTTCAGCCCCATCTATGGCAGGAACACGCGACTAGCTGATCACCTAACGCTGCCGCTCGGTTCGATGGATGATACTGTTGGACTGGAAGTAGAGGTGGTCATATTCAAGCGCGACAGACAGCATTGGGACCAACTTGGGGAAGATGTTGTTTCATTCGAAACGCAGCCAGATTGGAAGCCGGAAGCTTGACTTTGGTTTTCTGAAAGACACTTAAGCAAAGGCAAATCTATCTGTTGATAAAGCCAGAAGTTTATGGCGCGATATAATGTAAAAGTGGAGTTTCAGAGAATGACGCAGTTTATTTCAGCTATTTCGTTAATTGTGCCCGATTATGATCAGGCGATTTCCTTTTATGTCGGCTTGTTGGGCTTTGATCTGATTGAAGATACCGAGCTTTCCGAAGATAAACGTTGGGTCTTGGTGGCGCCTCCGGGCAGCACCGAAACGCGGCTGCTATTGGCCAAGGCCAGCAATGAAGCGCAGGAAGAGGTGATTGGCGAGCAAGCTGGCGGCCGAGTATTTCTGTTCCTCGAAACTTATGATTTTGATGAAGACATCGCGCTGATGGAACGTGCGGGTATCGACTTCGTCGAAGAGCCCCGAGTCGAAAGCTATGGCAAAGTGGTCGTGTTTCGCGATCCGTTCGGCAACAAATGGGACCTGATCGAACGGCACTAATAGTGAGATGCCGTAGCGTCACCGCAGAAAATTGCTTGAACCGCTGTTTTCTGCCATAATTGGCACATGACCGAACAGCAAATAACAACGGCTGACGAGGCCGCATTAGCTCCCTTTTTGGGCGGCAGAAGTTTCGAGCAATGCTGGGAACAATATGAAACCGATGGCTATGTGATTTTCCCGGGAATCATGACTACCGATCAAATCGCGGAACAGCGCACGGCACTTGAGCCCTTTATCGAAGCTGATATTCGCGGCCGTAATGTGTTTGAAGGTGTCGAGTCCAATCGCATTTATGCGATGCTGGGCAAAGCCCCGATATTTGCTGACTTGATTACCCACCCTTTGCAGCTGGCTTTTGCCGAGCGGGAATTGGGCAAATCCTGCCTGCTGTCCGCTTGCCTAGCCATTAACCTGCATCCGGGCGAAACTGTGCAGCCTTGGCATATGGACGATGACCATTGCCGTCAGAAAATGCCGCGCAAGGCGCTTGGGGTCAGCACATTCTGGACCATTGATCCGATGACCGATGACAATGGTGCGACCGAGGTGATCCCCGGGAGTCACAAATGGGGACCAGTGAAACCGGAGGGCGCCAATGAATCGTCCCATTTTTCCAATAAATCCTTGCTTGATGATAATGATGACCCGGGTGCGCACCCAGATGCGGTAAAGGCGATCATGCCAGCTGGCTCCTTGATGATTGCCAAGGGTAATTTATGGCATCGTGGCGGGGCTAACCGTTCGGACAGCTCGCGGTTGATCGTGACTCCGCAATATTGCCCGGGCTGGATGCGGCCATTGGAGACCATGTTGTTGGCTGTGCCGCCGGAGAAAGCGGCAGCCTTACCGAAACGGGCACAAGAGCTGCTTGGCTATTCCATCCACGAGCCTTTCATGGGCTATGTCGATGGCATGCATCCCGGCCGGGCATTGGCCAGTTAAACTGATCCCTTTTTCGTCCATGATCCAAGGAGATGACCTGTGAAAGCCTTGGAGAGCGAAGCGCCGCTGATTGTCTATGTTGACATTAAAAGCCCCTATGCCTTTGCTGCGATCCGGCCCACGCTAGCGCTCGAGAAATCGCTGGGGCTTCGTTTCGACTGGCGTCCGTTAACGCTCGATATCCCAAGCTATCTCGGATCAGCCCGAAAAAAAGAGGGCAAGGTTGTCGAGAGCACCCGCAGCACCAGCCAGTGGAGCTGGGTTAAATATGCCTATCGCGATGCCCGCCGCTATGCCGAGCGTCAGGGGTTGATGCTCAAGGGTACAGAGAAAATCTGGGACTCCTCGATTCCCAATATCGCGATTTTGTGGGTCATGCAGACTGATCGCGACCGGCTCGGCGAATATTTTGAAGCTGTCTATCCGCCCTTTTGGCGGCGCGAGTTGGATATTGAGGATGTTTCAGTGGTTGAGGCCTGTTTGGAAAAGGCCGGAATCGACTCGAATGGCTTTGCGGCTTTTGAGCAAGGGAAAGGCCGCGCCCGGCATGATGCGCTTCAGTCTCAGCTCCATCCTAGCGGTATTTACGGCGTTCCGACTTATGTGTTGGACGGCACCATCTTGTTTGGCCGCGAGCATCTGCCTTATGTTCGGTGGCATTTGCAGGGGCGAGAAGGGCCGGCGCCCGATATCGCCTATGAGATTGATGCCATTGAGGCGGATAATGTGGGAGTGGGGCCATGCTAACCATCTATCTCGATTTTAAATCGCCCGCTTCCTATCTGGCGTTCGAGCCAACATTGGATCTGGCGCGCGAAACCGGCGTCCATATCGACTGGCTCCCTTTTTCAGTGCGGCCTTTGTCAGTGCCTGAAGAGCAAGCGGATGAAACCGTTGGGGAACGCCATCGCCGGGTTCGTGCGATTGCTCAGCGAGACACCTATTTGCACTATTCAGCAGTGCAAGGGCGGGAAATGCTGTTTTCGAAAACACCTGCTGGTTCTGATCTAGCATTGGCGGCCATAGCCGGAATGGAAGGAGACCCTGTTCCGTTTATGCGCGCAGCTTTTGCTGCCTATTGGATAGAGCAGGTGGATTTGGATAATGAAGCGGTGGTTGTGGGCTTGCTCCAGTCGGCGGGCATCGACATTCCAGACCTTGGATCAGCGCTCGAGAAACTGGCTTTAGTCCGAGATAAGGCAAGCGAATCAGGAATTTTTGAATCGCCATCCTATATTATTCAGGACCAACTCTTTGTCGGTCGGGAACATCTGCCGTGGATAAAGTCTCTTATCGTGGCGGAATCACGCCAGTAATATCCCACTCTTGTCTTGCGGAATCGGGAATCACGAGCTAAAGGGCTGGTTCTTTCCGAAATCATGCATATATCCGATCCCAGTCGACAGACTGACACCCGGAGTTTATGCCGGGTTTGGGGAAAAGTAATTTAGGAATCATACCATGGCGAAAGTCAATCCCGGCGAATTTATGCGGCAAGTCCGTGCCGAAAACAGCAAGGTTGTCTGGCCGACATGGCCTGATACGGTCCGCACCGCGATCATGGTTTTGATCATGACGACGATTTTGGCGCTGTTTTTCCTGGCGATTGATTCGGTTTTCAATGGTGTCGTTGGTTGGCTCCTTAATCTCGCCAAGGGTGGCTAAGCTCTCGCGAAACGCAATTTAGATTAGGTTATTTACATGGCACGCTGGTACATCATTCACGCTTACTCAGGCTATGAGCACAAGGTCAAAGAAGCCATTGAGGCGGATGCCAAGCGTTTGGGCTTAACCCCGCTTGTTGAAGAAATCGAAGTCCCTACCGAAACCATCACCGAAGTGCGCCGCGGCAAGAAAGTACAGTCGGAGCGGAAATTCTTCCCCGGCTATGTGCTCGCCAAGCTGCAGATGACCGATGATGTGTATCACTTGGTTAAAGATCAGCCGAAAGTGACTGGTTTCCTGGGCACCACTAAGCCGCAAGCGATTAGTGAAGCAGAAGCAGCGCGCATCCTCAACACCAAAGAGGAAGCGGCGAACGCTCCCAAAACACGGATCACGGTCAACTATGAAATTGGCGACCAGATCAAAGTTCTCGATGGCCCGTTCGCCAGCTTCAACGGGATTGTCGAAGAACTGGATTTCGAGAAAAACCGCGTCAAAGTATCCGTATCGATCTTTGGCCGCGCCACTCCTGTCGAACTTGATTTTGAACAGGTTGAAGTCGCGAAGTAAGAATTTGGTGGTTTGCGCCACCGGATAAACCCCAGCGGCTTTGAGCCACTGGATCACCACCGGCGGCTTTTGCCGCCAAAACACCAATGTGGAAGGATGGTTTTCGGATCATCTGTTTGACCGCTTAATTTGAGGGCGAAGCAATCATGCGGAGCCTGATAGAATGAAAGGAAAGCCAAATGGCTAAAAAAATTGATGGCTACATCAATTTGCAAGTACCTGCCGGTATTGCAAATCCATCCCCGCCAATCGGCCCTGCACTGGGTCAGCGCGGCGTTAACATCATGGAATTCTGTAAGGCGTTTAACGCGGCTACAGACAAGATGGAAAAAGGCGCACCGATCCCGACCAAGATTACGGTCTATGCGGATCGCAGCTTCACCTTTGTAACCAAAACACCACCAGCCAGCTATTTCATCAAGAAAATCGCGAAGCTGAAAAAAGGTTCCAGCGAACCTGGTAAAGTTTCTGGCGGCACAATCAAAACATCGCAGCTGAAAGAAATTGCCGAACTCAAAATGGCCGACCTCAATGCGAATACGTCTGAGCAAGCTGTAAAAATCATCGCGGGCAGCGCTCGTTCGATGGGCATCGACGTGGTGGAGGGATAAGACATGGCTAAACTCACCAAACGCGCAAAAGCTTCAAACGAAGCCGTTAGCCGCGAAAAACTATATGGCATTGATGAAGCAATCAAAGCGCTGAAAGCACTGGCTTCTAAGTCAAAATTCGATGAAACTTTCGACATTGCAATCAACCTTGGTGTTGATCCACGTCATGCTGACCAGATGGTTCGCGGCGTAATTTCTCTGCCTGCTGGCACCGGTAAAGAAACCCGTGTTGCTGTTTTCGCAAAAGACGCAAAAGCGGACGAAGCGAAAGAAGCCGGCGCAGATGTTGTTGGCGCAGAAGATCTGATGGAAGCCATGCAAGGCGGCGATCTTAACTATGATCGTATCATCGCGACCCCAGACATGATGGGCGTTGTTGGCCGTCTCGGTAAGGTTCTTGGTCCTAAAGGCCTAATGCCTAACCCGAAACTCGGTACGGTTACCCCAAATGTCGCACAAGCGGTCAAGGACGCCAAGGGCGGCCAGATTGAATATCGCGTCGAAAAAGCGGGTATCATCCATAACGGAATCGGCAAAGCGAGCTTCAAAGAAGCAGATCTGCGCAAGAATTTCGATGCTCTGGTCGGTGCGGTTGTCAAAGCCAAACCAGCTGGCGCGAAAGGCAAATATGTCAAGAAAATCGGTCTGAGCTCGACCATGGGTCCCGGCCTGAAAATCGATCTCGGCGAGATTGAAGGCGCATAATATAGCGTCTCGCTAGATAATGAGATAGAAAAAGGCCGGGAGATCACTCCCGGCCTTTTTTATTTGCTCGCTCCTCATCTGAGAGGCGGCAAGTTTAGAATTTTGCCCTTACACCAAGGCCGACACCGAACGATTCTGTGTCATCACGCAGATTTGCGTTGAAGCCGTTACCGCCGCCGCCAACAAAGCTGCGCGTAAAGTCACGGCGATAGACTTTGGTATAGCGTCCCTCCGCGAAGATATCGAAGCGTTTGCTAGCTTTCACGGTTGCGCCGATAGCGTTGAAGGTCACCAGGCCTGTGGGGTTTCCATCTACTTCAAAAGTGGGTGCGGTCGCGACGCCATTGTTGGGGAAATAGTTGATGTCTGCATCAACCACGCCAATACCAATACCACTGCCGAAATAGGGAATGATCTTTTGATTGGGTGACCAGACGATGTCATTATACAGAGCCGCAGTTGCTGTGAAACGGTTGATGCTACCGCCAAACGTCTGATTGCCGCCGTTGAACGCGCCGCTATCTACATCTGCTTCCGCATAGCTCACTTCCACTTCCACACGGGGTTTCAGAAACGGTATCAGACCGTTCTTAAACTTATACCCCACCGCGCCTCTGACCGCGAAGCCGGTGTCATATTCTACGTTCACGTTTGCAGGTGCACCTGCAACGCCGGGGACTCCGGCGGCAGGATTTTGGGTGCCGGTAAAATCACTATCATTCAAAAATTCTGCTGCTGCGGATGCAGATAGATAAAACCCTTCTTCTCGGTCATTTCCAGATTGGGCGTGGGCCTGAAGCGAAAAAACCATGCAGCCAGCCAAGCCTGTGAGAGCGACGGAGTTGCGAACTATTCTGTTATAATTCATGTAAGCTATCTTTCTTGGTGCAATAACGCGCACCATTGGAGTTGGGGAACAGAGAGCTTTTCGGGGTGAGCCGGTATCCGGTTACACCAGGGGATAAATAAAGGAGAAGACATGCAAGATACGATACATAAAGGCTCTTGCCTCTGCGGCGCCGTTACTCTTACGGTCACGGGCGATTTACCCGGTCCGGATGCCTGCCATTGTTCGCAATGCCGTAAACAAACTGGGCATTATTTCGCGAGTACTGACGTGCCGGTAAGTGCTCTTACCATTGACGGTGAAGACAATGTCCGGTGGTATCAGTCGTCCGAAAAAGTCAGGCGCGGTTTCTGCGGCACCTGCGGTTCAACGCTGTTTTGGGATCCGATTCATCATGATAAGATCGCTGTCGCCATGGGCGCGTTTGATGGTGCTACCGAAACAACACTGTGGAGCCATATTTTCGTGGCGGATAAAGGCGATTATTATACGATCGAAGACGGTGTGTTGCAGAAGGATCAATAGTCTCTCTATCCATGCCATCTAATCAAGGTGTGTCCTTATAGCTGCCGCTCCCCAAAGCGCTTGACATCCGGGCCATTCCCGCTAATGGCACAGACACAAATTGCGGTTCCGTCAAACGAACCACAATTTCCGTCCGAGACAGCCGGTGAAGGTAATTTGGCCTTCTTAATTTCCAGCCTAGACGGGGATCAGTTTTTTCGTGAGGAAACTCGCGGGTTTGCAGTCAGCGTTTCTATCGCGACAAGGCAACCAAAACCCCCCTTCGGATTATACAGGAATGGTTTCGATCATTCCTTTCGCTCGTCATCCCGGTTCGCGCCGGAGTGGCGTTTTTGAAGAAAGCGGATTGCGCCTCAAAACGCAATTCACGTGAAGGAGCAAAATATGGATCGTGGTCAAAAGACCGAAGCCGTTTCTGCGCTAAACGCGACTTTCAAGGAAGCCGGGGTTGTTGTGGTCACACGCAATCTGGGTCTTACCGTGGCTGAGTCCACGGAACTCCGCGGAAAGATGCGTGAAGCCGGTGCAAGCTTCAAAGTCTCTAAAAACCGCCTTGCCAAGCTGGCTCTGGAAGGAACCGACTATGCCCCGATAGCAGATTTGCTGTCTGGCCCAGTCGCTCTTGCCACATCGGATGATCCGGTGGCTGCTGCGAAAATCGCAGTTGAATTTGCAAAATCCAATGATCTTCTTGAGATTGTTGGCGGCGCAATGGGTGATACCCTTCTTGACGAAGCAGGCGTTAAATCGCTGGCCTCTATGCCTTCTCTTGATGAACTGCGCGGAACGATTGTTGGATTGCTTGTTGCACCGCAAACGAAAATCGCACGGGTTGTTAAAGAGCCTGCTGGAGCCCTTGCACGTGTAGTCGGCGCTTATGCCGCTACGGGTGAATAAACAAACTTACTCAAACATTGATTAGAAAATTTGGAGCGTAAATAACATGGCTGATATTGCTAAATTGGTTGAAGAACTATCGAAACTTACCGTTATGGAAGCGGCTGAACTGTCTAAAGCTCTTGAAGAAGAGTGGGGCGTTTCTGCTGCAGCTGCTGTTGCAGTTGCTGGACCTGCTGCAGGCGGCGGCGGCGAAGCTGCTGAAGAGCAGAGCGAATTTGACGTCATTCTGACCGGCGACGGCGGAAAGAAAATCCAGGTGATTAAAGAAGTTCGTGCGATCACACAGCTTGGCCTGACCGATGCGAAAGCACTCGTCGAAGGCGCACCTAAGCCAATTAAAGAAGGCGTCAACAAAGCTGAAGCTGAAGAGATCAAAGGTAAGATCGAAGCAGCTGGCGGTACCGTTGAAATGAAATAAGCCTTTCGGTTTATTGATAAGATTAAGGGGCGGTTTCCGGTTTGGAAGCCGCCCTTTTTGATTCAAGTTCGCTCGTAATCCATTTTTGCGCGGCTTCGACGGCATCTTCTTTTGATGTCTCGATATCAGGAATCACACCGGCTCCTTCCCAATTACCGCCGGTATGCGGGCTATAGGGCCTCGTTTCAGGAATGACGATGTGCCATCCGCCTGTGAGCGACACAGCATCCCCCAGCATATGCGCTCCACCACCACTAGGGGTTCCAAACACAACCGCCCGGCCTTGCGCCTGCAGCGAGTAGGCCACGGCCTCTGGCGCAGAAAATGTGGTTTTGTCGACTATGATAGCAAGCGGTCTTTCGGTTCCATATCGCGGCCATTGCAGCGACGGTTCCTTTAGATCCGGCTTTTTGCCATGGCGGGTTTCGCGGTGCAGCGGGATCGTGGAGCCCGGCGCCATGAAAGTCCATTGTACGGGCCATTCGGTTTCCGGAGATCCACCCGGATTTTGGCGCAAATCGAGTATCAGACCATCGCTGCTGTCGACCAATTCAAAAGCAGCAGTCAACGCTTTGTTGGCGGTTTGAAATTCATAAAAGTCGGTGAGATGAAGATAAGAAATATTGTCTTTGAGCCGCTCCACCTGTTTAACGCCAAAGCCTCGACCCGGCGCACCATCTCTCCATGTTTCCAACCAGTCATCTTCTCCTGCCTCGGAAGAATTCGGAGCATATTCGACGAAGATATGACCATCGTTCAAGATGGCGCGCAATTGTTTGGTCATGTCCTTTGCAAAGGTTTGGGTGTCGCTGCAATGCTGAAAAAATGCTCCTTGTTTCAGTTTGCCTCTGACAATGGCTGCCGACTGGGTAGCAACATCGGCAAGGACATATTTTTGATCGATCGCATCGGCCATTTCCGTGATGGCGGCATGTTCATCGGCACAGTCTGCAGGTACCGGCTGCATTGACAATAATAATGCTGATATCATTTGTTCTGCCCCTCTTTGGCAAATGCCATTTCAATACGTTCCGCAAAGCTCAGCCGGTCCAGCGCATCATCCAGCCTATCAAGTTGTTTGAGAAAATCGGGGGCGGCTTCCCGCAGCAGTGCTTCGGCAGCCTGATCCACGATCTGGGATAGTGCTGAAACCTGCTGTAGCTTTTCGGAACCCGCAGCGGTCAGATGCAATATTTTGCTGCGTGCGTCGCGGTTATCGGCCTTGCGCTCCAACAGGCCGGCTTTTTCCATGGCACGGACGACTTGAACCATCGCGACATGGCTTTGACCGAGCATCTTTGTCGCATCCCGGCTATTCATCGGGCCGTGATCGGCAAGCAACATGCCAAGCGCAAACCAGCGTTGTTCGAAGTCCAGTTCGCGGCGATAAAGCTCGGTCACATTGCCGTTGAGCCGCTCAAACAGACGCCTGATCCGTGTGCCGAGAGTCTTTATTCCGGAATCGCGTAGATAGTCATTTTCCATATATGTAAGTTGTTACATATATTTTGAGATGTCAAGGCAGTTTGATCACCAGCCGCGCGCCGATAATGTCGAGGCCCGGATTTTGATTGCCATTAAAGAGCTGTGCATGGCTGACATGCACCCAGCTCGCTTCCAGATCGATACGCTCGGACAGCCGCACACCAACTGCCAGTTCCGGTTCAAAAAGGATGCGTGAACCCAATTGGGTTTGCGAGCCATCGGGAGCGAAACGCAAGGATGGGCCATCGTGAACGGCCAGGCCGATTCCGGGGCGGACATAAAATTTGTCACCGATTTTCCAACTGAGACCGACCGCGACCAGACTGGTGTCGCCAGCGCTATTGATCGAAGCGAAAATATAGGGCGAGGGCGCGCCGATGACCGATAGGGCTTCTATTCGTTTGCCGCGATATCCGGCTTGGAAATCGACGCCCTCTTCATCTATTTTGAACGACAGCGGGGTATCAACTTCGTGCGCGGCCACGCCAACAAATATTTCCTGAGCGGCCAAAGGCTGTAATGCCAAAAGCCAGGCAAATGCCGCCGAAACTAATATATAAAAAGGCTTCATAGATGCGGCCTCCCGACGCCGCCCAACGGACCGATACCAGTCTGAGGGCTTATCCTATAGGTTTGCTTGTTCCAATAGGGAAGGAGGGCTGTGGCCCAGTCTCTTATTGGGCCAGACAATTTGGTAGATGTTAACGGCAACGCGACTAGAGTTCAGATTAGGAACCGGGGCGATCATCATCGTCGGCTATAATTTATATCCAAGCAGCTGCTTAGTTTAGTGCCCTAAAATGGGCGTTTAAGCATCCAACTTTTTCGATAAAGCTCTCAGTTAAAAAGCTATTTACCTACGTTAACGTTATGCCAATACCCCTGCTCTAATGTCACGACAATATATGTAACATTGAGTAAACGGGACGCGCGCATGGGAGAGACAATTACACTACAGCGATTGCTGGAAATGCAAAAAAAGGTTTGGAATTTCAAGATAAGCACTGATCTTGAAACCGCCGAACTTGTCGCGCGGGAACAGCTTAAATCCTTCGGCCAGATATCGCGGTTAGGGGCTTTAATCGCTCTGCCGCTGACCATCTATGCTCTGGCGCTGCTATTCACCCATGCGAACGCCGCTTTCATCGTGACGGCTTGTTTCTATGTGACCATCGCTGCATTTGTGAGTGTTCGTAACTTCCTTCGCCAAGCCGCCCTGGATGTGGATACCGCAGACTATAAGTCGATAATAAAGGACATCCATGTTGAGAGCATAATCAGCAGCATCGGTTTTTCCTGCGTACTGGCTATCCCGGTTGCGTTTGGGCAAGTCCCATACAGCCTTGATATTGCAATCTTGGCCATGGGTGGGTTGGTTGTCGGCGGGTTTGTTTTTGGCAGTGTCCCTCGCGCACAAACCTATAATCTGTCGATCACAACGCTCTGCTATGCTGGCGCATTCATCGCTGCTGACGGTCTTGGTGGGATAAGTACAGCCATATTGCTCGTCTTTTTCGCGCTCTGCATTGACTATATATATCGCATGTTCTTCTTCAATTTCGTTCAGCGCCATCTGCATGCCGCTAAGCAAAAAGATGCTGCGGAAACCGTCCGGCTGTTGCTGCACGATTATGCGGAACAAAGCTCCGATTGGTTGTGGGAAGTGGACGGCGACCATTTGATCGTTAATCCTTCGGCGCGGTTTGCCACAGCGGTGGATATGGAAATACGAGAGCTGCGCAATTTGCCATTGGTGGATTTGTTCGTGGATTCCACCGAGCGCAATCAACTCGCCCAATCTCTGGCATCGGGCCAGGCGTTTCGTGATGTC
The DNA here is from genome assembly GCA_947501695.1 of uncultured Sphingomonadaceae bacterium. GTDB lineage: Bacteria > Pseudomonadota > Alphaproteobacteria > Sphingomonadales > Sphingomonadaceae > Parasphingorhabdus. The sequence continues at coordinate 795,296 of CANMWO010000002.1, read as the reverse complement.
CATGTTCCGATCAAAATCAATGGAGAGGAGTTTTGGTGGAAGCTTTCTGGTCGTCGTATCAAAACTTCCGATGGAGAGAGCCAGCATATTCGCGGTGTTGCTGCTGATATTACCAGCGCTAAAAAGGCCGAGGCACGCGTTGCCCATCTTGCCCATTTCGACAGCCTGACCGACCTACCCAACCGCGCCTTGTTCAATCAGTCGCTGCAACGCTCGATCGCGCGTATGAAGAATGATCAGAAGCTGGCTGTGCTCTATCTTGATCTCGACCATTTCAAAGCGATTAATGATACGTTGGGACATGGCGCTGGGGATCTGGTGTTGAAGGCCGTTGCAAACCGCCTGGAACATAATATTGGCATAGAAGACGTGGTTGCGCGGCTTGGCGGTGATGAATTTGCGGTGTCATTGCGTAACGTTGGTTCGCGTGAAGAAGTCATAGAAACTGCCAAGAACATCATCGAGAAATTGTCGGAACCAGTAATGGTGGAAGGTCAACCGGTTGTGACGGGTGTGAGCATCGGAATCGCACTTGCACCAGAAAGTGGCAATGATGCTGACGAGCTGATCAAACATTCCGATATCGCTTTGTATCACGCCAAGGAAAATGGACGTGGTTGTGCATCGGTGTTTGAACGGTCGATGCATGAAGCTGTGCAGGACCGTCGTAATATCGAGATGGATTTGCGTGCCGCGCTGAAACGCAATGAGCTGGAACTTTACTACCAACCGCTCGTCAATATCGATACCAGTGAGACGATCGGCTACGAAGCTTTACTCCGTTGGCATCATAGCGAAAAAGGCATGATCATGCCGGATGTGTTTATTCCGGTAGCTGAAGATACCGGGTTGATCGTACAGCTTGGCGAATGGGTCGTGCGATCGGCCTTATATGAGGTAGCCAAATGGCCTGACCATCTTAGCGTTGCGGTAAATTTGTCGCCGGCCCAGATGCGTAGTCCCAATCTTATGCCAACCATCATTAACGCCTTGGCTGCGACTGGTGTCTCGCCACACCGGCTGGAACTGGAAATTACCGAATCTGTGCTGATGAACGACAATCAGTCGAATGTGGAACTGCTCCACAAGATTCGCTCGTTGGGCGTGCGGATCGCGCTGGATGACTTTGGCACCGGTTATAGCTCGCTCAACTATTTGCGCAGCTTCCCATTTGACAAGATCAAAATCGATCGCTGCTTTGTCGATGAAGTGGATAGCCGCGAAGATTGCCGAGCGATTATTCGCGCGGTTACCGGCCTGGCGTCCAGTCTCGGTATGGTAACGACAGCCGAAGGCGTTGAGCGTAGCGATCAGCTCAGTCAGCTTAAGGAAGAAGGCTGCGTTCAAGTACAAGGCTATCTATTCAGCAAGGCTATGCCAGCGGCCAATGTGGTTGGGCGATCTGAAACAGAAACTGCAGCCGGCTCCGACGCTATCGAAATTGGTGAACAAAGCACTGAGCCGGAACGCATCAGGGCTCCCCGAAAAACACGACAAAAAAAGATAGGCTGAATGCTGGTATAAGATTGCGCCTATTTTGCGAGCTACTGACAATGCTGTAAACAGATTGATATTTTGCGTCGGTCGGATTAACTTTACCTTCTGACAAGGACGGTGCCGTGCAATTTGTTTTGAAAAATATCCTTCATTTCATGCCCCTGATCTTCGGTATCGGATTTTTGGGACCACTGCTCGCGCAGATCATCCAGGTGCTTGGCTGGCAGGCTTCTCTGGGACTCGCTCCGCTGACATTGGGATTGATCGTCGGCGGAACATGGGGTGCTTTCGCGCAGTTCAAAGGCCGTTGGATATGAGCGGAACTTTGACCCAAACGGACCTGCGCAAAAAGGAAATTGCCATTGCCCGCAAATATGCAGACCGCTTGCCTTGGGAAGCGGTGGCATGGGGGTTGGGCAATTTGCTGGTCTGGCTATCGCTTTGGCCGTTGGTGTTTTTGGGTGTCGTGCCGCTTTGGCTTGGCTTCATCATTGCCACGTTAAATGTGATGCTCTGCTATTTGCCTTCGCATGAGGCGCAGCATGATATTATCGGGCGCAAGGGAACCAAATGGCGTTGGTTGAATGAACTGGTCGGGCATGTCTCGACGATCCCGCTGGTGCTGCCCTATCGCGTTGCGAAGCTCACCCATATTCAGCATCATCTACATGCCAATAAACCGGATCTCGATCCTGATTATAGCAGCATGGCCAGCGGCCCGTGGCCAGCTATCTGGAAGTCGATCCAGAACCGCCAACCGGGAGCCAGCGGTGGGTTTAACAAATATGGCGATGTCCTGCAGGACATTGGGCGGCCAGACGTATTGCTCGATGGCGCGCTGTTTCAACTCATCCATTTCGGGATATTGATCGCTCTGGCTTGGTCTGGCTATGTGTTGGAAGCGGCTTTGTTATGGTGGCTGCCCCGGCAAATTGGTCTGACCTATATCCAGTTTTTTCTCAGCTGGGCACCGCATCATCCTGCTGATGAAACCGGACGTTACAAAGATACGCGCGCCTTCAAAAGCATGTGGGGCAATATTGGATCAATGGGCATGCAATATCATATTGTACACCACCTTCACCCTTATATCCCACTCACCGATACGCCGCGCGCCTATCGCGAAATGCGAGACATTTTGGAACTGCGTGGTTGCCGGTTGGAGGAGATTTAGTTGGTCTATCCATCGGCACCCCAAACTTCCAGAGCGGTATGGCCAGATTCATCATCAGCATATCGAAGGTAATAAGTTCATTTGTCGACAGACCTATCGGTTCTTATCGCTGACCCGATATGATATGTACTTAATATGGATTTATTGAAAGGACCGACATCAGACCATGACCGATAAATTGACCGGTAGTTGCCTTTGTGGCGGGGTATCATTTTCGATCAGCGGTCCACCAGGCCCGATCGGACAATGCCATTGCTCCAAATGCCGGAAAGTATCTGGTACAAACGGTAATGCTGTCTTCTACGCGACCCGTGATAATTTCACATGGGAGCGTGGGGAAGAGTTGATTTCTAGGTTCTTCGTTCCGGACGGGAACGAATGGCACTCGGTATTCTGCAAAACATGCGGCAGCCCGCTTCCGCTGGACGGACAAAAAAGCAATATGTTTTTCGTACCAGCGGGTTTGCTGGATGGCGATCCGGGCGGGCGCGGTTATGCCGCCCACATCTTTGTCGGTTCCAAAGCGGCATGGGAAGAAATAACCGACGAGGCTCCGCAATTTTCCGAAGGGTTCGGTTCCGCCAGAATCGAGAAAGACTAGAGCCTAGGCCGCACTGATCCAATTGCCATGAAATCCAGGAGGGATGCGATGCGGGACATGGATCACCGCCTGTGGTTCGCCCGCAATGTCGTTGGCTTTCAGGATTTGAAGCTCGGTGGTATCATTGTTCATATCGATCACTAGACCGATCAGCCAGCCGTCGTCTTCAGCCGCATCAGGTGATCGTGGTACGAAAACAAACTCGCCCGGGTGGCGATTGTCGCCAAAATGGCGAACAGCAGTTTCGCCGGTTTTCAAATCATGTTTGAACAGTTCGTTGCCAGCCATATCGAGCTGATCCGGTTCCCCAGCTAGGGCGATGCTATAAATATAGCGATAGTCGCTGGTCGACAGGCGCTCGTCATAGCGCGGGAATTCTTGTGCGCGATCATTCAGGACTTTGCGGTCTACCTTTTTGCTAACCGGATCAACCGTCCAGCGTTCTAGCCGTGACCATTCTCCACCCGGGCCAAAGGTTGTGCGTGCATAGGTGCTTTCATGGACCACTACATCGACAATGACTTTACCGCCATCTGTCTCAAAAGCATTGGCCGGATGATAGACATAGCAGGGGTCGACATCACACCAGATGGTGTCAGCGCCTGATCCGTCGCGAGGGCATAGGCCGACACGGGCTTTGTGATCAGGGTTCCAGTCATACGGGAAGGCAAAGCCAGCTAGCATCCGTTTCATTGAGAAAGTCGCGGGCAGGTCAAAGACGAGCACATGATTCTCGGTAATCTGGCAGTCATGGATAGATGGGCCTTGTGCCACCGCAATTGGCTCTTCCCGCTTCACCTTGCCGTCTTTGCCGATGACAACATGCCATACGGTGTCCATCACTGGTGCATCATAACAAATCGCGTGCATCTCTCCGGTTTTCGGGTCCATATGGGGATGCGCGGAAAACGCGTTTTGCAAGGAGCCATCAAACGGGTTGTGTGCAACCGTTTCAAGCTCGTCGGTCAGTTCGACCGGAAAGCCGCCAGCTTCTACAATGGCAAAAGTCCGGCCACCAATTTCTACGATATTGGTGTTAGCGGTATCGGTCCGCGGTTTGCGCATGCCGGGCTTGCGGTCTTCACCCAATCCATCGCTCACGGCGTTGGAGCGTATCCAGCGGTTGCGATACCATTCGGCCTTGCCATCGGTGATGCGGATACCATGGGCCATCCCGTCGCCGACGAACCAGTGATAGCTGGCTTCATCAGGTGCGGTTACGGGGTTGGGACCAATGCGCAGATAGCGGCCATCAAGCTGTGCTGGAATTTCACCATCCACTTTCAGGTTAGCGAGCGTTACTTCTTCCGTCATCGGCTTGTGAATGCCGGTTAAATAAGGGTGCCCACCTTCTGGCGCTTTCATCCGTTTGCGATTGAAATTGGCGACCGCGCCCATGACGGGGGTCACCGCAGCGCGAATGGTGTTTTCTATAACAGAGGCCATAGTGAAATCCTTTTCAGTTAAACCAGATGTCGGCAGCGGTTGTTGCCGCTGCGAGCAGTAATAATATGCCGCCGGGATGAGGCCGCCGGAGCGCAGCAAAATTTCCAATACCGGATATCGCAAAGATCAGGATCGCGAGATATCCGATCAGGTCGCTGCCACCTTGGAGCCGGTTCAGTAGGACCGCGATGCCAAGGCTGGCCCAAACCAGACTGTGCAACTGGAACATTGCCCAAGTCAGATGGCGCATCGTTGGTGCAGCCAGCAAGCCGTCTGTGGGCTCGGCAAAAAGAGGCTTTAACACTACCCGTTCGCCAAGAATGAAATGCGCAGCTGCGACAGTCACTGCTATGACGGCAGTTGCAATTGCAAATATCGGCATTGGCGCAAACTCCCCTTGGCTAAACGACTCCACATGTTTATGCTGTTAACATGAGCGTTAAAGGTAACAGTGTCAACATTAAAGATTCGCCTGAGCTTTCTGGCAAGGTTTCGGGAAAGTCTTCTGGCGCCTATCACCATGGTGATCTGCGCGCGACGGCCATTGCGGCAGGGATGACGCGGATTGCGGACATGGCTCATCCCGATCTGGGGCTCCGCGCGCTGGCGCGGGAACTGGGCGTGTCTGCCACAGCGCTCTATCGCCATTTCCCCAATAAAGACGCATTGCTGGATGCTTTGGCTCTCGAAGCGCTCAACCGTTTGGGCATTAGTCAGTCAGAGGCGGCACAAGCGGCTAGCGATGTGCGCGAAGGCTTTGTCGATGTTGGGGTTACCTATGTGCAATGGTCGGTCGAAAACCCGGCTTTGGTCCGCCTGATCTATGATCGCGTCGGGAAAGTTGATCTCGAGACGGATGATCCATCCGAAATGGGAGAGGCTTTTTTGCAATTGCGTAAGGGCATCACCGCTTTGATGCCTGATACTATGTCGGGTGAACAGCGCACCGTTGCCGCTCTGCATGCATGGTCGCTTGTCCACGGGCTGGCGATGCTCATATTGGATGGACAAGTGGAATATGATCCGCAGATGGTACGGAAAGTCGTTGAGTCGGCTGAATTTGGTTCGAAAAACTCAGGCTGACCGCACGCCCTTTATGGCCAGATATAATCCAAGAGAAATCAGGGCGATGAGATTGGACAGCATGAATGAAACTGTCACTGCGCTATGCCCGATGATGGGAATAAAGTCGCGCGCCACAATGGCGACCGCGACAAAAGAAAAGGCAAAGACACCCCATCCGGCAATCAGCTTCGGGATTAATCCAGAGCGCAGGAACAGATAGGCGAAACCTGCATTGCCCACGCTTGCGAGTATCAAGCCAAGGTGAAAGGACGTATAATCGGACGTTGCCTGAAAGCCGGTGAGCAGCAATTTCAGACGCTCATCCGCCAATTCGGAATATGCCACATTCCCCGCAATTTCAGCAGCGTTGAGATTGAAAACCGCGCCCAGTAAAACCATTAGCGCGGCGCCGAGACTGATGATTAGGCTCCACGCTGCGAGCAACCGGCCGGATTGTCGGAGAAGCAAGAACAAACCTGCGCCAATAACGACCTCCAGCGCAAAGACCAGCAAAGCAATATAGGCCTTAGCCCGCAACGCCGTTTCGGCTTCGAGCATGTTTCGTGCGGTAGCCACAATATCGGCTGACAGGTTGATATCAATGCCCTGCCCGACGGTCAGCGCGCTCACCGTGCCGACCACAATAGTCCCCAGCAACGATAGGCCAACAATTCTTGCCAAAGTCTTGGTTTCTGTTTCTGCCGATGGATCTGGTGTGATGGTCATCGCGTTTCATTGTCCTTTGCATCTTCGAATGTCAGCAGATCGCCGGGCTGGCATTGCAATTCCTTGCAGATGGCTTCCAATGTGCTGAACCGTATCGCCTTGGCCTTGCCGGTTTTGAGGATCGACAGATTGGCGATAGTGATGTCCACCCGTTCTGCCAGTTCGGTTAAGGTCATGCGATTATCGTGCAATAGATCATCGAGCTTCACAGTGATGGCCATCAGATCGTCCCCTGCAAGTCGCTGCGCATGTCGGTGCCGTGGCGAAACACGCGAGCGAATATAAACAGCGTGATGACCATCAATAGTCCGGTAAAATCCCAGAACACGTCGACGTCCGATGTCGGTCCTTTAAACGCCGTTTCAACGATCAAGCCAAAGGCCGCTGTTGGAATGTAGATCAGTTGAATCGCCAGCAATAGAAACGCCATGTGCTGAAGCCGGTTTGCGTTACTGGCAATGAAGGGATCACCTGCGACCACCGTGTCGACAATATGGGTGAGATAACGGAAAAATATCCACCACAAAGCGAAGACCGCAGAGACGAATAATAATAGCGTAACGACCGAACCAACAGGATAATAGGAATCTGCAAATGCAAAATGTTGGTGGACGGCCTGTAGGACGTTGTCACCAAAGACCACTGACAAAGGAACCAAAAGCAGGACCAGCGCCGCGGCCAGTGCAAACAGATATTGGCCGGCTTTAACGATAGCGGCACCAAATCTCAAAAAGGGATCACCCAAAACTCTGGTCATCATATTGTACCTTCGAGTTCGTCGCGCATGTCTGCGCCGCGATCGAAGATGCGGGCCAGAATGATGAGCAGCAACACCAGCAAAATACCAGACAGCGAGAGCCCGAATTCACCTGCAACGGTGATCGGCTCACCATCTTTTGCCTCCCCGAGCAAGCTAATGATCACTCCGATAAGCGCGCCAAGTACGCCAGACAGGACCTGGATCACAAATATGGCAATCCCCATGCCGCGCAGGCGCAGGCCATTGGTCCGGTTGAACGGATCGCCTTGTCGGACCGAAGCCAGCATCTTACGAAGCCGGTCGATAGTGAAATAGCAAAGCAGCATGATTAGCAGCAGTACCATGACAAACCCGGCGGATATCCAAATCACCGAGCTTGGCGGTGGATTAACAAGTTTCTCGCCCACATTGGTCAATATGTCTTGGCCGAAAATCGCCATGGCGGGCAATGACAGCACAAGGATTACCGATGCGAAGATCACCGCCATTCGGAAAAAACCGAGTAGCAGGCGTGCTGACTTTAGGACGAGATCTTCCTCCCCTTTGGCCGCGATATGTGTCATGTTAGTCTCCAGAGATATTGAATTACGATGTGCGTTTCGTTGTTTATCAATATACAATTATCGATAATCGTCAAGTAATTTATTGATAATCAATAAATTCAGATATATAGGCTCCCCGTTCCGATCTATTGAATGAGGATATCGCCGATGACATTTATCATGCTCCTTCATATCGCTATGGGCACAATCGCGGTTCTGGCTGGTGCGGGCGCGTTGTTTGCGCGCAAGGGCTCCCGTGTGCATCGCGGCATCGGGAATGTGTTTTTCATAAGCATGGTGCTCATGGCTGTTGCCAGTATCTATCTGGCCCTCGTTCTTCCGATGGCCATTTCCATCTTGGTTGGTGTTTTTACCATCTATCTTGTCGCCACATCCTGGATGGCTGCCCGGCGGTAGGATGAACGGGTCAATCCGTTTCACTATGTCGCGCTGATCCTTGCATTAGGCGTTGCCGCTGGCGGCCTATTTTTCGGTCTGGAAGCGCAAAACAGCGCAGACGGACTGAAGGATGGATTGCCGGCCTTTCCGCATTATTTTTTCGCAGGGCTTGCTCTTCTGGCTGCGGCAGGTGACGTTGTGATGATTGCCCGGCCGGGCGTTTCCGGCAAAAACCGTATCGCCCGGCATTTGTGGCGGATGTGCTTTGCCTATTTCATCGCAGCCGGTTCCTTGTTCACTGGCCCTGGAGCGAGCGCTTTTCCAAAAGCCCTACAAGATACTGGCTTGTTGTCCGCACCGGAGCCGATCATCCTGATTGTGATGTTATTTTGGCTCGTCCGTGTGTTGGCGACCAAGTGGTACAAAGAGGAACCTTCATGAGGTCTTGCTATCGCCTTCGATCGGTCCAATTGCCAGTCTTCTGCCCCTTGACCCCTATCCACTATCTCCCTATATGAGCGGCTCACCACAGATTTCGAGACAGGGCGTGCAGTTGCGCAGTGCGCCAAAAGAAATGAAATCTGACCGGTTTTCAGGACGCTATAAGCTGCGACTCTCCTCCCAGAAGATATGGGTTTGAGAGGCCGTGGCTTTTTGTTCTGGAGCGCCCCACATCATTTGGTTTTCCACCGGCTAAGCGCTTCATAAATGGCGTAAATCCGGTGATGGCGAGAAGGCAAAAATACATGGCGACGAAAGCATCTTCGGTAAAGACAACAGCTCTCACACCGACCCGCAAAAAACGTATCCGCAAAATCTTTGGCGACATTCATGAAGTCATTGAAATGCCGAATCTCATCGAGGTTCAGCGCGAATCATATGAGCAGTTCCTGCGCTCTGATCCGTCGATTGATTATGTTTCTGGCTTGGAAAAAACGCTGCGCAGCGTTTTTCCGATCCGCGATTTTGCCGGGACCGCCGAAATGGATTTCGTCAACTATCAGCTCGAAGATCCCAAATATAATGTTGAAGAATGTCGTCAGCGCGGCATCACTTACGCAGCGCCGATGAAAGTCACGCTGCGTCTGATCGTCTTTGAAGTCGATCCGGAAACAGAAGCGCGCTCCGTTCTCGATATTAAAGAGCAAGACGTTTATATGGGCGACATGCCTTTGATGACCAAGAACGGCACGTTCGTCATCAATGGCACGGAGCGCGTTATTGTCAGCCAGATGCACCGTTCGCCCGGTGTCTTGTTTGACCATGACCGCGGCAAAACCCACTCATCGGGCAAATTCCTGTTCGCGGCCCGCGTCATTCCTTATCGTGGTTCGTGGCTCGACTTTGAATTTGACGCGAAAGACATTGTCAATGTGCGTATCGACCGTAAGCGTAAATTGCCGGTTACCGCATTGCTGCGTTCGCTGGGTGATGCGATCATCGAAGTGAAAGAGAAGAAGCCGCCATTCAAGGTTGGTGAAATGGTTCGCGTTGCTGGTATGAAGCAGCCTGCAGAAATCACCGAGATGGAAGGCAACCGGATCACGATCAAAGAGCCCATGGGCGCGATCGAAATTCAGGGTAAGATTGAAGATGAAGGCCGGACCAAGAGTGCGGAAATCACCGGCATTCTGAAGCAAGGCTATTCCGAAGAAGATATTCTCAACGAATTTTACGAGCGTATCGTTTACAAGCGCGCGAAAGACGGCTGGACCATTCCATTCGTCGCCGAGCAATGGCGCGGTCAGAAGCCGACTTTTGATATTGTTGATGCCGATAGCGGTGAAGTCATCTTTGCCAGCGGCAACAAGATTACGCCACGTAGCGCCAATAAGGCTGAAAAAGATGGCATGAAATCTGTCGTCATTCCAACCGAAGAAATCTTTGGCCGCTACAGTGCTTTTGATCTGATCAACGAGAAGACCGGCGAGATTTACATCGAAGCTGGTGACGAAGTCACCGTTGAAAATCTTGAGAAGCTGGATGGCGCTGGCATTGACGCGCTGGAACTGCTCGACATTGATCATGTTACAACCGGTCCCTGGATCCGCAATACGCTGAAAGTCGATAAGGCTGAAGACCGTGATGGCGCGCTGTCCGACATTTACCGGGTCATGCGTCCTGGCGAACCGCCAACCCGCGAGACCGCTGAAGCCTTGTTCGAAGGCCTGTTCTTCGACCCTGAGCGTTATGACCTGTCCGCTGTTGGTCGTGTGAAGCTCAACATGCGTCTCGAATTGGATGCGCCGGATGATTATACCGTTCTTCGCAAAGAAGATATTTTGGCTGTCGTCAAAACCCTCGTCGATCTGAAAGACGGCAAGGGCGAAGTTGATGATATTGATAACCTTGGTAACCGTCGTGTGCGTTCGGTTGGCGAGCTTCTTGAAAACCAATATCGTGTCGGTCTGTTGCGTATGGAGCGTGCGGTTAAAGAGCGCATGTCCAGCGTTGACGTATCCACCGTGATGCCGAACGATTTGATTAACGCGAAACCTGCTGTTGCAACGGTTCGCGAGTTTTTTGGTAGCTCGCAGCTGTCCCAGTTTATGGATCAGACCAATCCGCTATCGGAAGTTACCCATAAACGCCGTGTGTCGGCGCTTGGGCCCGGTGGTTTGACCCGTGAGCGTGCAGGCTTTGAAGTCCGCGACGTTCACCCGACCCATTATGGTCGTATTTGCCCAATTGAAACGCCTGAGGGCCCGAACATTGGTCTGATCAACTCGCTGGCATCCTTTAGCCGGGTGAATAAATATGGCTTTATCGAAACGCCATATCGCCAGATTAAAGAAGGCAAGGTTACCGATGATGTTGTCTATCTCTCCGCGATGGAAGAGCAGAAGCACACGGTGGCACAGGCCAACGCGGAACTGACCGACGATGGCAGCTTTGTGGAAGAATTGGTTTCTTCTCGTGAAGCGGGCGAATTTTTGATCGCTCAGCGTGACCAAATCACGCTGATGGACGTTTCGCCAAAGCAGCTTGTGTCTGTTGCGGCCTCGCTCATCCCATTCCTGGAAAATGATGATGCTAACCGCGCCCTGATGGGATCGAACATGCAACGTCAGGCTGTGCCTTTGGTGAAAGCTGAGGCGCCATTTGTCGGAACCGGCATGGAAGAAACCGTGGCCCGTGATAGTGGCGCTGCGATTGCAGCCCGCCGCGGCGGTATTGTGGATCAGGTCGATGCGACCCGTATCGTAATCCGTGCGCAGGGTGATGTCGAAGCAGGCAAGTCCGGCGTTGACATCTATACCCTCCAGAAGTTCCAGCGTTCCAACCAGAATACCTGCATCAACCAGCGTCCGCTGGTGAAGGTCGGTGAGATGGTTCAAGAAGGTGATACGATCGCTGATGGTCCATCGACCGATATGGGTGAATTGGCACTGGGCAAAAACAGCCTCGTCGCCTTCATGCCTTGGAATGGGTATAACTACGAGGATAGTATCCTTATTTCCGAGCGTATCGTGAAAGACGATGTCTTCACTTCGATCCATATCGAAGAATTTGAAGTCATGGCCCGTGATACCAAGCTTGGCCCTGAAGATATTACGCGCGATATTCCCAATGTCGGTGAGGAAGCACTTCGCAACCTCGATGAAGCGGGTATCGTTTATATCGGTGCGGAAATCGAACCAGGCGATATTCTTGTCGGTAAGATTACGCCTAAGGGTGAATCCCCAATGACGCCGGAAGAAAAACTTCTTCGCGCGATCTTTGGTGAAAAAGCTTCCGATGTTCGTGACACGTCCTTGCGTCTGCCTCCGGGCGTTGCGGGTACGGTTGTTGAAGTGCGTGTGTTTAACCGCCACGGTATCGACAAAGACGAACGTGCGCTGGCGATTGAACGCGAAGAAATTTCGCGCTTCACGAAAGATAGGGATGACGAGCGCGCCATTCTAAACCGTGCAACCTTCAACGCATTGAAAGACATGCTGATCGGTCAAACCGCGACATCCGCGCCGAAGCCGATGAAGAAGGGTGCAGAGATCACAGCCGAAGGCCTGTCCGAGCTGGAAACAGCTGATTGGTGGAAAATCGCTGTGAAGGATGACAAGGTTCAGTCCGACTTTGAAGCAACCCGTGGTCAATATGACGAAGCGATCAAGGAAATTAACGAACGTTTCGAAGATCGCCGCGAGAAGTTGGAGCGTGGTGACGAACTGTCCCCAGGCGTCCTGAAAATGGTCAAAGTCTTTGTTGCCGTGAAACGCAAATTGCAGCCTGGCGATAAAATGGCTGGTCGTCACGGAAACAAAGGGGTTATCTCCCGCATTCTTCCCCAAGAAGACATGCCATTCCTTGAAGACGGAACACCGGTTGATATCGTGCTGAACCCATTGGGTGTGCCATCACGAATGAACGTCGGTCAGATTTTTGAAACCCACCTTGGTTGGGCCGCACGTGGTCTGGGTGAGCAGGTAACGAAAGCTCTGGAAGAATGGAAATTGGCTAACCCCGATCCGCAGGCGGCACCGCCACCTGACGCGGTCAAAGAGCGTCTCAAGGTGATTTACGGCGAACAATATCACGAAGATATTGATACCCGTGATACCGCCGAAATCGTTGAGATGGTTGGCCATTTACGCAATGGTGTCCCGATGGGAACGCCGGTATTTGATGGTGCGCATGAAAGTGATGTTTCCGACATGCTGGAACTGGCAGGTCTTGATCGTTCAGGTCAGGTTGACCTGTTCGATGGCCGGACCGGAGACAAGTTCGACCGTAAGGTGACGGTGGGCTATATCTACATGCTCAAACTGCATCACTTGGTCGATGACAAGATTCACGCCCGTTCAATCGGACCCTATTCTCTCGTCACGCAACAACCACTGGGCGGTAAAGCTCAGTTTGGTGGTCAGCGCTTCGGGGAAATGGAAGTCTGGGCGCTGCAAGCATATGGTGCGGCTTATACGTTGCAGGAAATGCTGACGGTCAAATCGGATGACGTGATCGGACGGACCAAGGTTTACGAAGCGATCGTCAAAGGCGACGATAGCTTTGAAGCCGGTGTGCCCGAAAGCTTTAACGTTCTGGTCAAGGAAATGCGTTCGCTTGGTCTCAACGTCGAACTCTCCAGCTTCGGTGACGAGGACGACGATGATGACGGCGTGGCGATAGCGGCGGAGTGAGGCGTTAAAACCCACTCCCGCTAGCATTTAGATTTTTGGGCATAGACCCCGAAGGAAGAAAATATGAACCAAGTAACAAATTTCGCAAATCCGATCGCAAAGCCGGAAACATTTGACCAGATTCAAATCGGTCTTGCCTCGCCAGAGCGCATTCGCAGCTGGTCATTCGGTGAAATTAAAAAGCCGGAAACCATCAACTATCGTACGTTCAAACCAGAGCGTGATGGTCTTTTCTGTGCGCGCATCTTCGGTCCGGTAAAAGATTACGAATGCCTATGCGGTAAATATAAACGCATGAAATATAAAGGCATTGTCTGCGAGAAATGCGGTGTCGAAGTTACCGTCACCAAAGTTCGTCGCGAACGCATGGGTCATATCGACCTTGCTGCTCCGGTCGCGCATATCTGGTTCCTGAAGTCTTTGCCGTCGCGTATCGGCCTTTTGCTCGACATGCAGCTTAAGCAGCTCGAGCGCGTTCTTTATTTCGAAAGCTATGTGGTTATCGAACCTGGCCTGACAGCGTTGGAGAAATTCCAGCTGCTGACCGAAGACGAAATGCTCGAAGCACAGGACGAATATGGCGAAGATGCATTCTCCGCAGGCATCGGCGCAGAGGCCGTCAAGATCATGTTGCAAGACCTTGATCTACAGCGCGAGCGTGATGATCTTATGGAAGAGCTGCGGACGACCAAGTCGACGCTAAAGCCCAAGAAGATCATCAAACGTCTGAAAGTCGTCGAGAGCTTTATTGATTCCGGTAACAAGCCTGAATGGATGATCCTTGAAATCATTCCTGTGATCCCACCTGAACTGCGTCCATTGGTGCCTCTGGATGGTGGCCGCTTCGCAACATCCGATCTCAACGATCTTTATCGCCGCGTGATCAACCGGAATAACCGCTTGAAACGCCTTATGGAATTGCGCGCGCCGGATATTATCGTCCGGAACGAGAAGCGTATGCTTCAGGAATCGGTTGATGCGTTGTTCGACAACGGCCGTCGTGGCCGTACCATCACTGGTGCGAACAAACGCCCGCTAAAATCTTTGTCCGACATGCTGAAAGGCAAGCAAGGTCGTTTCCGTCAGAATCTTCTCGGTAAGCGCGTCGACTATTCCGGTCGTTCGGTTATCGTGACCGGCCCTGAACTGAAATTGCATCAATGTGGTCTGCCGAAGAAAATGGCCTTGGAATTGTTCAAGCCGTTTATCTATGCACGCCTTGACGCCAAGGGTCTTTCGATGACGCTTAAACAGGCCAAGAAATGGGTCGAAAAAGAGCGCAAGGAAGTCTGGGACATTTTGGAAGAAGTGATCCGCGAGCATCCTGTGATGCTGAACCGCGCTCCCACGCTTCACCGTTTGGGCATCCAAGCGTTCGAGCCGGTATTGATTGAAGGTAAAGCCATTCAGCTTCACCCATTGGTCTGTTCCGCATTTAACGCCGACTTTGACGGTGACCAAATGGCTGTCCACGTTCCGCTGAGCCTTGAAGCGCAGTTGGAAGCGCGTGTCTTGATGATGTCTACCAACAACATCCTGTCACCAGCCAATGGTAAGCCAATTATCGTTCCTTCGCAGGATATGGTTCTTGGTATCTATTACCTTACGATGGATCGCAAAGGTGAGCCAGGCGAGGGCATGCTTTTGGCTGATATGGCGGAAGTGCATCAGGCGCTGGAAATTGGTGCGGTGACTTTGCACTCCAAAATCACCACCCGGGTTCCGCAAACCGATGAAGATGGCAAACCTATCCTCAAACGTTTCGAAACCACACCGGGCCGCTTGCTGATCGCTGAGTGTCTGCCAAAATCACACAAGGTTCCGTTCGACATTGTGAACCGTTTGCTGACCAAGAAAGAGGTCGGGGACGTGATTGACCAAGTTTACCGTCACACGGGTCAGAAAGACACGGTCCTGTTCGCTGATGCGATCATGGATCTTGGCTTCCGTCACGCCTGTAAGGCCGGTATCTCCTTCGGTAAGGATGATATGATCATTCCGGATTCCAAGGATAAAACGGTGGAAGAGACCCGCGCTTTGGTTGCTGACTATGAACAGCAATATCAAGATGGTCTGATCACGCAGCAGGAAAAATATAACAAAGTGATCGACGCGTGGAGCCGCTGTGGTGACACGGTTGCGAACGCGATGATGGACGAGCTGGCCGCAACGCCAGAGGACGAGCATGGTCGTGAGCGTCAGATTAACGCCATCTACATGATGAGCCACTCTGGCGCCCGTGGTTCACCGGCACAGATGAAACAGCTGGGCGGTATGCGCGGACTGATGGCCAAGCCTTCTGGCGAGATTATTGAAACACCAATTATCTCGAACTTTAAAGAAGGCCTGACGGTTCTCGAATATTTCAACTCGACTCACGGTGCGCGTAAAGGTCTTGCTGATACCGCTTTGAAAACCGCGAACTCCGGTTATCTGACACGGCGTCTGGTTGACGTTTCTCAGGATTGTACGATTGTTGAAAATGATTGCGGCACCGAAAATGCGCTGGAGATGAAAGCCATCGTCCAGGGCGGTTCGGTTATCGCATCGCTTGGTGAGCGTATCCTGGGCCGGACAATGGCCGAAGATATTGTCGACAGCAAAGATGATAGCGTTGTGATCAAAGCCGGCACCTTGCTGGACGAAGCAGCTATTGTGGTGATCGAAGAGCTCGGCATTCAATCCGCGCGCATTCGCTCTCCGCTGGTCTGTGAATCCAAAATGGGTGTCTGTGGCACTTGCTATGGTCGTGATCTTGCTCGCGGTACACCGGTGAATATCGGTGAAGCTGTTGGTGTTATCGCGGCACAGTCCATCGGTGAGCCGGGTACGCAGCTAACGATGCGGACCTTCCACATCGGCGGCGCCGCGCAGCTGAACGAACAATCAAACCTCGAAGCAGTTGCTGAAGGTACGGTTGAATATCGCGACATGCCAGTGATCGAAGATAAGAACGGACGTTTCTTGTCACTTGCTCGCTCAGGTGAAATTGCGGTTATCGATGCCGATGGTCGTGAGCGTAGTGCTGACAAGCTTCCATATGGTACCAGCCTGCTGGTTAAAGATGGTGCAAAGGTTAAATTGGGCGATCGTCTGGCGGAATGGGATCCATTCACCATGCCAATGATTACCGAGAAACCGGGTGTCATTAAATATCAAGACGTGATCGACGGCAAAACCATGTCCGAGATTACCGATGAAGCCACCGGTATCGCTCAGCGTGTTATCACGGAATATCGTGCTTCTGGCCGCGGTGCTAACAAAGAAGATCTGCGTCCGCGCATGACTTTGCTGGACGAGAATAGTGGCGAAGCTGGTCGGTATTTGCTGGCCAATGGCGCGACGCTATCCGTGACGGATGGTCAGGAAGTACAAGCGGGTGACGTTATCGCTCGTGTGTCTCGCGAAGCTGCAAAAACCCGTGATATTACGGGTGGTTTGCCGCGGGTTGCTGAATTATTCGAAGCACGCATTCCGAAAGACAATTCGATTATCGCGAAAATATCGGGCCGGATTGAATATCTGCGCGATTATAAAGCGAAACGCAAAATCGCGATTGTTCCTGAGGAAGGCGATCAAGTCGAATATTTGGTGCCGAAGACGAAAGTCATCGACGTACAAGAAGGCGATTTCGTGAAGAAGGGCGATAACCTCGTTTCCGGTTCACCCGATCCGCATGACATTCTCGAAGTCATGGGCGTTGAAGCTTTGGCTGAATATCTGGTAGCAGAGATTCAGGAAGTCTATCGTCTGCAGGGCGTGAAAATCAACGATAAGCACATTGAAACGATTGTTCGTCAGATGCTGCAGAAAGTTGAAATCACAAATGGTGGCGACACGACACTTCTTCCTGGCGAGCAAATCGATAAGGAAGAGATGCTTGAGTATAACGCAAAGCTTACCAAGAAGCAGGTTCCTGCTGAAGGTAAGCCGGTTCTCCTCGGCATCACCAAGGCAAGCCTGCAAACGCGCAGCTTCATCTCAGCGGCCTCTTTCCAGGAAACCACCCGGGTGCTTACCCAGGCGGCCGTTGAAGGCAAGAAGGACTCTCTCATCGGTCTGAAAGAAAACGTCATCGTTGGACGTTTGATTCCGGCCGGTACGGGTGCTGGCATGAACCGGGCACGGATCGCCGCAACAAGCCGTGACGCCGCGCTTCGCGCTCAGCAGCAGAAAATCGCTGATGCGATGGTTGCTGCTCAGGAACTGAAAGCCGAAGAAGCAGCAGCTGCTGCGGCTCCGGCTCCGGTCGCCGAAGAGGTTTTTGATGCACCCGTTGTCGAAGAGGCACCTGCACCAGAAGCAACGGTAGAAGAAGCGCCAGCCGCTGAAGCTCCAGAAGCTGCTGTCGAGGCGGGTGACGAAGAAAAATAGGCTTTTCGCTTAAAACCCTATGCTTAAACAAAAAGCCCCGCTGGAGATGATCCGGCGGGGCTTTTTATTTGGTCTCGGCGATCGTTGTTGCCTAGAATTTCGTATCAGAATAACCGTTTAAGGGAGGAAAGCTATCGCATCAAATTTGCACAATGGTGTATATTCTGTTAACGTTAAATTAGTTCAGGATTCGATGAGGCTTTGTGATTCCTTTCTGCTGAGTACCTTTTATTTTCGAGTGGGTCGTTAATGCGAGGGAAAATTACCATGAAAAAACTACTTCTTGCGGCATCCGTGTCTGCAATGGCTATTGCGCCAGTTCCGGCCAATGCCGCTTTGATTGCTATTTTTGGCGACAATAACATCAACACATTATATTCCGCCGGTGGCCACACAACCACCATCGTGAGCGATGCACAGCTTGCAACGGCCGGATTCCTCGATTCATTCGATCTGTTTGTCTATACACGCAATGGATCAAGCTTTGGTACCAGCCTGTCGGTTGGGGCTGCGGCAAATGTGAAATCCTTTGTGCTGGGCAATATCGTATTGTTCAACGGTGACTTTCAGGATGATATTGGCGCCGCTAATACCGACCTGCTGTTTAACAATGCGCTCGACTATGTGATTTCCGGAGGCCAAGGTGGCTATATCGGAGAATATCGCGGCGCTTTTGGCGCATATTCGGCCAATGGTGATGGCGATAATCCGATTGGATTGGTTGAAGGTATGGCCGGTCCATCTGGAGCTGGGCAAGGTGGGTCCAACCTCGATATTGATATCACACCTTTTGGCGTCGGCAATGCGGTCACCAACGGCGTGACTTTCCCTTATGATCCGGCAGCGGTTGAATTTGGTGCTGCGCTTTCCGGCGAAAATCCGACGAAAGTCTTGGCGCGCTTTGCCAATGGCAATGCGGCGATCATTGCTAGTGAAGCAGGACAGATTAGTAGCGCGGTTCCAGAACCAGCTACATGGGCATTCATGATCTTTGGCTTTGGTGCCATCGGCGGTGCTCTGAGATCAAGCCGGCGGCGTCAGCGCAAAGCCAATGTGAAAGTTTCATACGCTTAAAAGCTTCTGACAATACAAACATGAAAAGCCCTGCTGGAGATAATCCGGCAGGGCTTTTTATTTGGCGGTGTTGAGGAGAGGTTTAAGCTGCCGCAATCTGTTGCAGAGCTTCTGACACGGCTGCTTCGCCTTTCATCATCTGCTGACCTGCCGAGATAACAGTAACGTCCTCTATGCCAATGAAGCCAAGCACATGGCGCAGATAACCTGATGCAAAATCAATCTCGCTGCCAACTTCTGTACCGCCCGATGTGATCAGAATATAAGCCTTTTTCCCGGTCAATAAACCTTCAGGACCATTGGCGGTATAGTGGAATGTTTTCCGTGCGCGGGCGACCATATCAACCCATGCCTTTAATGCGGCAGGGACACCGAAATTATAGATCGGCGTGCCGATCACCAGCGTATCGGCAGCAACTATCTCCTCCACCAACGTGTCGGATATGCTGAGTGTGGCTTTTTGTTCGTCAGAGCGATCTGCTTCGTCGGTGAAATTTGCGCCGACCCAATCTTCTGTTACAAAAGGCAAGTCAATTGCAAGATCACGGATCACCAGGTTTTCGGGAGCCAGTTGCTCGATTAGGGAATCGCTCAGCGCGCGCGAGGATGAACCATTTTTCCGAGCGCTGGCGTCGATACGAAGTACAGATTTACTATGTGTCATGAGGTGTTCCTTTTTCTAATTAGATAAAGTGGAGGAGCGCCCCAGTTCTTATTTCTGGGTCCAGGGAATGGCACAGCGCCCCTCCTT
The DNA here is from genome assembly GCA_947501695.1 of uncultured Sphingomonadaceae bacterium. Taxonomy (GTDB): domain Bacteria; phylum Pseudomonadota; class Alphaproteobacteria; order Sphingomonadales; family Sphingomonadaceae; genus Parasphingorhabdus. The sequence goes on along the minus strand of CANMWO010000002.1, from coordinate 775,752 downwards.
CGCGGGTGTTAGTTTTGTGTTTCAAAGGCTTCGGCAAATACCAGTTCAGCATCTTCAACCGCTTCGATCTCCAGTGATGCGACGTCACGGATCGCCAGTGCATCGCGGGCATGTACCTCTTCGCCGTTGATCCGCAATTTGCCAGCCGAACCGACGAGATAGACATGCGCGCGTTCGGCGATGTCGTGCCGGATGGTCGTTCCCGCTTTCAGTGTCGCGCCGTATAGCCGTGCATCGGCCTGGATCATCAGTGCGCCGCTGGAGATATCGTCGTTAAAGCCGCTCGCGAGTATTTCCAGCTGGCCCGACCGGTCGCCCTTTGGAAAGGCCTTTGCATCCCAGCGTGGATCTCCGCCCGGAGCGCGGGGTTCGATCCAGATCTGAAACAAGCGGGTCTGTTCGTCTTCGAGGTTATACTCGCTGTGGGTCACACCGGTTCCCGCGCTCATAACCTGGACATCGCCCGCTTCGGTGCGGCCTTCATTGCCGAGAGAGTCGCGATGGGTAATCGCGCCTTCGCGAACATAGGTAATGATTTCCATATCCTGATGCGGATGCATCGGAAATCCAGTTTGAGAGGCAATCTCGTCATCATTCCATACCCGGATTGGACCAAAACCCATGCGAGACGGATCATGGTAGGATCCAAAGGAAAAATGGTGCCGGGCCTTTAGCCAATCATGATTGACGTAGGCCAGTTCATCAAATGTGCGTTTCTCGATCATTGTCATTCTCCTGTTTTGGACGGCTCCATGCTCGCTGTGGAGGCATGTTTCCGTCTTGCTTGAGAGTGAAATAGGATGATCTAATTGTTTCTTAAATATCAAATATGGAAATTGATTGTTTCCAAAAATTATATAATAAGATCGACATGAACCTTCCAGATTTTGAAGCCTGGGCAATATTTGCCGCCGCAGCACGGCTCGGTAGTTTTACTGCGGTTTCGCATGAACTAGCGATTTCCAAGCCGACCGTGTCCAAAGCGATCACGCGTTTGGAGGAGTCGCTCGGCACAGTATTGTTCCATCGGACCTCTCGTAAAATATCGCTATCAACGGCGGGAAAGGCGCTGCTCCCCTATGCACAAACCATTGCGCTGGACGGAGAGGCGGCGATGGAGGCGGCTCGTGACACCGCCCATTTGCTGCGCGGACAGGTCCGGTTAGCCGCGCCTTTGAGCTTTGGCCTGTCCCATCTCGCGCCGGTTATCGCGGACTTTATGTGTGAATATCCTGAGATCATGGTTGATGTGCAGCTGAGCGACACCCGCGTTGATTTGATTGAAGAGGGCTTTGATGTGGCCATTCGCATTGCCGAATTGCAGGATAGCAGTTTGCGAGCCTTGCGCGTACGCAGCATGCAGGCTTATTTTATCGCGGCACCCGACTATCTGGAACGGCGCGGTAAACCAACGCGGCCAGAGCAGCTCGCGGACCATGATTGCTTTCTCTATTCCAATAATGCCACACCGGAAATGTGGCATATGAAGGGGCCTGAGAATCAAAAAATATCGGTGCGGCCGCCATGCCGGTTTCAGAGCAACAATGGTGATATCATGCTACCGGCGCTGATCGCTGGACGCGGCATAGGCTATCTACCCGATTTTATATGTCGGGACGCGATTGATAGCGGGGCGTTGCAGACGATATTGCCCGACTGGCATTTTGGTGAGATGACACTCAATCTCCTGATGCCGCCTTCCCCGCATCGCCCGGCGCGAGTCAACGCGTTGATCAACTATTTGAAGAAACATCTAAGTTGATGAGTATCTCATGGACAAAAATCTGCTGTCCGACATCAACTGGTTTCTCTATTAATCACTCATCGCGCTAAAGCGGCAGCCGCGCGGTGCTATTGGGACTCTCGCCGTCGGAAAAAGGGGCAGCATTTTTTGTGCGATTCTATGTATAAGCTGTATAATCTCGTTTATCTTGGGAGAGGCCGACCAGCCTGACTATGCCGCTCGAAACCATCCTGCTTTTCCTGATCACCGACCTGACTTTCTGCTTCACGCCGGGGCCAGCGACTATGGTGACGGTCAGCCATGCCTTGCCGCCCGGACGGCAGGGCGGAATGCGCGGAGCTGTAGGGCCAATTGTCGGGATTAATGTCGGTAATTTCATCTGGTACGCCCTGACCGCTTTTGGGCTAATCGCTATGATACAGGCTTTCCCGTCGGCCTATGCGGTTTTGCGGTGGCTGGGTGTCGCTTATCTGGCGTGGCTTGGCATCGCGATGCTGCGCGGGGCGAGCCAGAACCTTAGCGGCTCCACGGCGAACGCAGAGGGGTTCAAGCGCGGTTTCTTAAGCGGGTTGGCCGTGCATATGTCGAACCCCAAAGCGCTGTTCTTCTATACGGTTATCATCCCCCCGTTTGTTGATCCGTCTGGTAATCTATGGGTACAGTTCGGTATATTGGCAGGATTGACGATATTTACCGAAACGGCTGGCCTGACCTTTTATGCAGCATTGGCATCGCGGGCGCGGAGCTTGGGCAATGCTGACAAGGTGCAAGATGTCTTCAAATATGTTGCTGCTGTTGTTCTGATTTGTGTGGCGATTGTCATGGCGTTTTTGAATCTTGAAGAGAGTGGATCTGATCTGGCGTTCAACGGCGTGAAAGGCTTGTTCGGGTAGATAGGAATGATGTTGCGTTGTCTCTTACCATTGCTTGTCACGATGTTTGCTGTGCTATCGGCTCCGATATGGGCTAAAGGCCCGGCAGATAAATCTGTTGAATCAGAGGCCGTGCTCGGGCTTAAAGCTTTGCAAATACTCGACCAGCGGGCGCACGGGATAGGATATCGGTTGGTGTCCGCAAACGCAGCATTTTGTAGGAAGACGGTGCCACATCTCGGCATATTGCTCCACGATTTGAATCAATATGGTAACAAAGATGCAGCTCGTCTTGCGCATGGCTTTGCCAGCAATATAGCGATCAACGCAGTCGCTCTCGGCAGTCCAGCCGAGATAGCGGGGTTACAGGTTGGCGATAACTTAATTGCGATTGAAGAGAAGTTGCTTGAAAATATCGTGGTTGATGACGAGCTATTCGCGAATGAGAAGCCCGAATATCGCCGGATTGCGGCGGTTAAGACCATGCTATTGGATGCAGCGGCAGATGGCAGTGCGAAAATCTCCATCATGCGCGACGGAACGGACCGTGAAATTGTGCTTACGGCAACGCAGACGTGTGCCAGCCAGTTTCAAATTCAAGTTAGCAAAAAACGTGAAGCCTCGGCTGACGGAAAAATTGTCAGTATTTCCTCCACGCTCGCGGAATATGTGCTGACTGATGACGAGTTGGCCGCCATTGCTGCTCACGAGCTTGCGCATAATCTGCTGAAGCATCGGGACCGGCTCAACGCGCAAAACGTCAATCGCGGGTTTTTTGGGCAATTTGGAAAAAGTGCGGGGCGGATTAAGGCGATCGAGATAGAGGCGGACCGGTTGTCGGTCTGGCTCATGGCCAATGCAGATTATGATCCGCAGGCCGCGATCCGTTTTTGGACGCGCTACGGTAAGCAACATGGCAAAGGGATTTTTTCAGCATCGACCCACTATCGCTGGAAGAAACGGGTGAAATTGTTCGAAGAGGAAATTGCCAAAATGGCGAAGATGGAAGCGGTCGAAGGGAGATATGCTCCGCCACTTTTGGCGTTGGATGATGGCGATCGGTAAGATCTTTACCGAAAACAAGGCTCTGTTAGCAAGACTAACGGAGACATAAGATATTATTCTTAATCGTCTTTATAGGCGTCCTTGCATTGTTTACGTTCTTCCTTGCTTTCGGCGCGGTCCAAACAGGCTTCGCGCTCTGCCTTGCGTTCAGCCAATACGCGGCGCCCGATATCCTCTTCTTTCTCGGACTGAGATTGGGTAGTGGCATCGACAGCGGTTTCGACAACTGTACCGGCGGCCTTGAACGGCGCAGTGACGATCTTGCTGGCCACGCAGCCGCTGAGCGTTGTCAGGGCCAATAGGGGAATCAGAACAGGTGTCAGGCGCATGGATGATCTCCTCGATGGGATTTGTGCGCCACGATCAATGAAGACCGGCTGAACGGAGCACAAGCCTATGAATTCGCGAGTAACTTCTCAGCCATCGCGCGAATATCGTCGCCTATTTCGGGGTGCGCCAGTGCCAGTGCTAAATTGGCCTCGACATACCCAGCCTTCGAGCCACAATCATAGCGAGCCCCGTCAAAGGTCATGCCATGGAACGGTTGTTTGCCAATCATCTGCGCCATGGCATCGGTCAGCTGGATCTCTCCGCCTGCACCGGCTTCTTGGGTCTCCAAGATACGCATAACTTCAGGTTGAAGGATATAGCGACCCGGCAGAATGAGGTTGGAAGGGGCAGTGCCAGCGGGCGGCTTTTCAACAAGCCCCTTAACCTCGGTAATTGGGCCGTCGCGATAACCGGGATCAATCACGCCATAGGAAGGCGTATCCTCAATCGGTATTTCGAGCGCACAGACAATATTGCCACCGAGCTTATCATAAGCATCGACCATTTGTTTCATGCAGCCGGGGCTGCCGACCATGAATTCATCGGGCAGGAATATTGCAAAGGGCTCATCACCAATAATATCGCGCGCGCACCAAATCGCATGACCCAGGCCGAGCGGTTCTTGCTGCCGCACGAAAACACTGTTGCCGGGCGTCAGGCGGGTGCCGTCGAGAACCGAACCATCTTTGCCTCTATCACCCATGGTACGTTCGAGCTCATAGGCGAGATCGAAATGGTCCTCGATCATGCCCTTGCCGCGTCCGTTGACGAATATCATCTGCTCGATGCCGGCTTCCAGTGCCTCATCGACCGCATATTGCAGCAATGGGCGATCGACGATCGGGAAAAGTTCCTTAGGCATAACCTTTGTCGCGGGCAGGAAGCGCGTGCCCATGCCAGCAACGGGAAAGACGGCTTTCTTGATCGGTTTCATGGAAATGGTTCTAATCCTTTAATTTATTCGCAAAACTGGTTCGTAGCTTCTGCAATTTCGGAGGGATTGTGGCAACACAATACGGATTGCCACGCCCTTCATCCGCCCAATACTGCTGGTGATAATCTTCTGCTACATACCAGGTTGCCGGTCCTTCTATCGTGGTCACAATTGGTTCCGACCGCTCTGCGCCAGCCCGTTCTATGCCCGCGACTGCTGCGGCGCGTTGATCGTCGTCCAACGGGAAGATAGCGGATCTATATTGCGTTCCGATGTCATTGCCCTGACGGTTGAGCTGGGTTGGTTCATGGGTTGCAAAGAATATGTCGAGCAGATCAACATAGCTTACCACATCAGGATCAAAACCAATCTTGATCCCTTCGGCATGTCCGGTCGTGCCGGAACAGACTTCGCGATAAGTGGGGTTTGGATTGGCACCGCCAATATAACCGCTTTCAACGCTGTGAACGCCAGCAATGTCGTTGAATATCGCTTCGGTGCACCAGAAACAGCCACCGGCGAAAATCGCTTCCTGCATAGTCATAAACTCCTTTTAGGCGGGCGCTGTCTGATCGGGGGAAGCGCTGTCACCGTTTTTCTGTTCTTCCACACGCCGTTCTTCATCCCGGCGTGCGATTAGTAAATACATAGCTGGGGTTACAACGCGAGAAAGCAAGGTTGAACTAATCAATCCGCCGATAATGATGATTGCAACCGGTGCATAAAGTGTTCCGCCAAGCAGAGCGAGCGGCAGCAAACCACCGATGGCAGTAACTGATGTGAGCAATACCGGCAGAAAGCGAACTTCGCCGGCTTTTTCAATTGCTTCTCGCAAAGGCATTCCCCGCTCGCGCAGCTTCGCGGTAAAATCAACCAGCAGTATGGAGTTTTTAACCTCAATACCTATCAACGCAATAAAGCCGATCACACCCATGAAGCTGAGCGAACTTCCCGAGAGATATTGCGCGATCAACCCGCCAAATGTTCCCAAGGGAATAACCCCCGCAACGACTATCGTTTCTCTAAAACGCCCGAATTCGGCCACCAGAATGGCGAGTATCAAGAGTACCGCTGTGAATACAATCGGTCCCAGATTCCCAAATGTGTCGCCAATAGATTCGCTTTCCCCGCCAATGTAGAATGAATAGCCTTCTGGAAAATCGATATTTTCGATCTTCCTAACTGCATTGTTGGTCACAATGGACGCCACTTCGTTATATTCCAGCTGCGCGGTAATCGATACCGACCGCTGCAACTGGCTGCGTTGAATTTGCGGCGGGACATTGACCAGTTTTGGATTGGTAACTTGCGACAAAGCGACCGGATCGCCGTTTCGGGTAGCCAGGTAAATATCGTCTAAAGCAGAAACCGGCTGCGTTTCTTTCAATGGTAAGCGCACCGTGACCGGGTAATTGTCGCCTTCTTCATCCCGAAAAGTCGCTGCCCGTTCGCCGCTAATGGCTAGTTGAATGGCCCGGCGCGCTTCACCTGGCGGGATATTGAGCAAGGCTGCTTTTTGTTCATCTAATCCGATATCAAGATCTATTTTGTCTGTTCCAACCGGGTTATTAATGTCTCTGGCACCCGGAGTATCGCGCAAGATATCCTCAACCTGACCGGCGAGATCTTTCAGGACATCAAGCTGTGGCCCGGATATCTCGATTTCCACAGGTGCTGCAATTGGCGGACCATTTTGAAAAGGTTCTAGCTTCACGCGCGCGCCCGCTATTGCATCAAATTTTGTTCGGAGCCGCGCGATCATTTCTGGCCCGTCATCTGCATCCCACTCATCAAGCACTGCCAGCACTTCGCCATAGTTGGTACGCTCTGCGCTGACGAAAATGTTATAAAAGACCTGCGGATTGCCGGCGCCGATATTTTCTGCCCGGACTTTGATCGAGGGTTCCGCTTCCATAATTCTAGCAACTTCGCTGACGACCTTATCGGTTTGGTTCAAGCTGCTACCTTGTTCTGTTTCAATCGATACCCGGAAATAGGGCGAGTCAGAATTTGGGAAGAGCGAGAAACCCATCAACGGAACCAGCGCAAAGGCTGATATGCAGAGGACCATTGCGATTGTGACGGTCCTCCGTGGCGCACCTAAAGCTATATGTAAGAACGGACTGTAAAAGGTTTGTATTTTTTCGTTCAGCCAACGGAGCAAAGCGTTGCCCTCTGGATTTTCATCGCGGCGCAACATGCGGCTGGCAAGAAATGGAATCAGCGATAGCGAGATTACCAAGGAGGCCGCGACTGTCATCATGATGGCTAGATAAAAAGAGCGCGTATAAGAGCCTGCTCCGCCCGGCAAAAATAACAGCGGTGCAAAAGCAAATATAAGAACGAACGTTGACCCGATAACTGCGCCGCGGATTTCTAGCGTAGCCTCTATGGCCGCCTGTGTTCGCGTTTTCCCCATCCGTAAATGGCGCGCGATGTTTTCCGTAACAACGATGCTATCATCAACCAACAGGCCCAGCGAGACAATGAAACCGGCTATGGAAAGTTGACTGAGATTATAGCCCATCGCGTAAAGAACCAGCAGCCCGGAGGCCAAGGATAAGGGGATAGAAATCATCACCAATGCCGACGCGCGTCGGCCAAGCGGCAATAAGGTAAAAATCACCAATCCGACGGCGATGGCAAAATCACGGGTGAGCTCATTCAAGCGGCTCGTTACATCGAGGCTCTGGTCAAATTGCAACGCCAGTTTAATATCCGCAGGCAGGCTAGTCCGTTGGTTGGCAAGTTCTGCGCTGAGCTCTTTTCTCAGGCGGGTCACATCAACGCCGTCTTTTTGAGTCGCCGTCACTATTACGGCGCGCTTTCCGTTGTGTCGCGTGCGATATATCTGTTCAGCCGCGCCCCATTTTACCGTCGCAACGTCATCAATGGTCAGCAATGCTCCGCCGGTAGCGCGCAGGGGTAAAGCACGGATGGCTTCCAAGTTGCGAAAAACGCCACCCGCTTTGACGTTTAACCGCCGATTGCCGCTTTGCACCGCTCCGCCGGGAAGTTCAATTCCTCCTTGGTTCAATGCATTGGCAACCGTGCTGGCCGGAACTTGCAACTCCGATAATCGTGCGGGATCGATCTCTACGCTGATCTCTGGTTGAGGCAGGCCGAATATGCGAGCTTCGCGTACGCCGGGATAGCGAGTCAGATTATCAACCAAATCATCTGCATATTTGTCTAATCGCCGCCATGATGCGGTTTCACTGACAAGGGCAAGTTGCAACACCGCTGCCTCCGTGGTGCGAACCTTTCGGAATTCCAGGCGCTGGAGATTTTGCGGCAATGTATCGCGAATGGCATTCACCTCGCGGATTACATCATCAAAATAGCCTTCTACGTCTCCCGTCCAGTCGGTAAACTCGACACTGATGGTGCTGCCTCCATCGGTGCTGTTGGAACGAACCTCCTTGATATCATCCAGGCTTTGGACAGCCTCTTCAATGGGTTTGGCCACCGTCTCTTCCATATCTTGCGCATCGGCGCCGGGCAGAACGGCAATGATGCTGACGACAGGAATGGGGAAATGTGGATCAACAGCACGGGTTATATTGGATAAGGCGCTGATGCCCAAAACCACCAACAGCAAAAACAATATCATCGTCAACTGCCAACGCTTTATGACAAATTCAGCAAGCATCTATGGCAATCTCAACAAAGAATCTTGCAACCAGATCATTTGGTCGTGCTGATCGGTTTAATGACATCACCGTCTTGCAATTTTTCAGTGCCGTTGGCGACTATGACATCGCCTTCAGACAGCCCGGATGATATTTCCAGACTATCATCTGTCAATTCGCCAATGATGACATTGCGGGTTTTGACTTTTTTGTCCTTGTCGACGACGAAAACCAGTCCCTCGCCGGATCGTACACCAAATATGGCGGTAGCGGGAATGGCGATCGCACCCTCATTATCGCGGGATACTTCGATATCAACGGTTCCCAATTGGCCTGACCGCAACCGACTATTGGCGGGCAGCAGAAAGCTGACTTCAAACGTACCGGTGCGTTCATCTGCGCGGCCGTCTTTTTCGCTAACCACGGCTTCGATGGCAGCGTCTGAAATGGCAGAGATAGTTACGTTGGCTCGCATGCCGACGCGTACCCGCGATGCATCGGCATCAGCGAATGGGACTTTTAAGACGAAGCCTTTATCGGTTTCCCCGAGGATAATGGCGGTGGTTCCAGTGGAAACAATCTGCCCTACGTCAATATTACGGCTCAGGATTATGCCGTTGCTGGGCGCATGAATATGGGCGGTTCTGTTGGCAAAGCCGCTAGCACTAACGCGTGCTTTGGCACTGCGCAAAGCGGCGTCCGCTTGCTCCAGCCGTGCCTTTGTAACCCAGCCATCTGCATAGAGGGATTTGATCCGGCCATATTCTGCTGCGGCTCGGTCGCGCTCTGCTTTGGCGGATTCGAGATCGGCCGATACCGTGCTGTTGTCCAGTGCTGCCAAGGTTGCACCGCGTTTTACCCGATCGCCTTCTTCATAGCCGACCGAGGACACTTTTCCGGATGTGGTGAAGCCGAGTTCGGTCTCCCGGCGCAGGCGCACTGTGCCCGCAGATGTTATGGTTTCATTCTGACTGGCCGTACTGGCAATGATTGTTGCAGCTGGAACGGGGGCACGTTCTTTTGGTTGCTCATCGCTCTCGGCTTCACTGCAGCCAAGCAGCAAAACGGTCCCGATTAACGCCAGAAATCTTTGACTACACTCAGTCATATACGCCCATCTAGTCCCCTCCCGACGGTCCTTCATAAGTCGCGAAAGCGCGCTGACCAACAAAAATATGGTTTTAACCTAAAAAGGGCCAGATCAACTGATCCGGCCCTTTGATTTCCACTAAGCTATGTTGCCGACAGAATCAGCCTTTTGTACCATCAATATCTGGCGCATTGCTGCCGAAAAACTTGTAAGTTATTCCAGCTAAAATCGCGCCGATAATTGGCGCAATCCAGAAAATCCAAAGTTGCGAAAGCGCGATACCGCCTTCGATAAGCGCTGGACCGGTGCTCCGTGCCGGATTGACCGATGTGTTGGTCACGGGAATGCTGATCAAGTGAATCAGTGTCAGGCCGAGACCAATCGCCAACGGCGCAAAGCCCGCTGGCGCTCTTCCATCCGTTGCACCCAAGATGATGATCAGGAAGAAGAAGGTCAGCAATATTTCGATCGCTATTCCTGCGCCCATTGCATAGCCGCCGGGAGATTTCTCGCCGACGCCGTTGGCGGCAAGCCCGTTGACGGCAATGTCATAGTCAGGATTACCGGTAACAATGAGATAGAGCACAGCTGCGGCGGCGACTGCTCCGACCACTTGGGCGATTATATAGGCAGGAATTTCATTGGCTGGGAAGCGTCCACCGGCCCAAAGACCGATAGTGACGGCGGGATTGAGGTGGCAACCGCTGATATGCCCAATGGCATAGGCCATGGTCACGACTGTCAAGCCAAAGGCCAGTGAAACGCCCAATAGGCCGATGCCCACATCAGGAAAGGCGGCCGCGATAACCGCGCTGCCGCACCCGCCAAAGACAAGCCAAAAGGTACCGAGAAATTCTGCAAGTGATTTTTGTATAGCCGTCATGTTCTTGACTCCCCCAAGAAATGTTCACAGCCTCTGTTGAGCTGCGCGGCTATGATTTACCGCAAATTCACCAAATCACCTAATTTTTGGCCGTAAATCAATGTAAAAAACACATTATTCTTGTTGAGAAGCCCGCTTTAACCGGTCGTTTATTGCCGAGCCGATACCGCTTTTAGGGATTGGCGCTACGGCAATCTGTGCTTTAGCGGCAGCATCCGCAACATGCAGCGCGGCAAACAGGTTGGTCGCTGCTTCGGCTAGATCGCCGCTGGCCGACAGATTATCGTCGCCATCGATGTCGCCAAAGCCGATATGATATTCGTCTGGTTCAGATTGTTTTGCATTGATACGTACCGGCTTGGATGGTGCATAATGGCTCATCAATTGACCAGGTGCTTCGATAGTCGAGACTTGCTTTGCAATCCCGGGCTTGCCGATGATGCGTTGCAGGTCTTCCTTCGTTATCGGACCCGGGCGCAATATTTGATAATCCTCATCCCTGATCGCAACTATAGTTGACTCAACACCGGTTTCGCAACGACCTCCATCCAATATCAGAGGAACAGCGCTTCTTAAGCTGCGTTCGACATGCTTCGCGGTTGTAGGACTGATCTCGCCGCTTTTATTCGCTGATGGCGCAGCGAGGAAAAGCCCAGAGGCTTCCAGTAGTTCCTGCATCAAGGGATGGGCCGGACAACGCAATGCGATGGTATCGAGACCAGCTGTTACCGCTGGTGTAACGGGGCAGTCAGATGTTTTTGGTATGACCAATGTTAGAGGGCCGGGCCAGAATTTTTCCGCGAGTGTGGCCGCCAGATCATTGAACATCCCGATTTTTCTGGCCGCATCGATGTCCGGTACGTGAACAATAAGCGGATTGAAATCGGGGCGGCCTTTGGTCCGATAAATATTTGCTATTGCGATAGCATTGGTCGAATCGGCGGCCAGACCATAGACTGTTTCAGTGGGCACAGCGACCAGTTCGCCGGCCTGTAACCGCGTGGTTGCATCGGCTATCGCCTGCTTGCCGTAACGTCGCGCATTGTCGTTAATATGATCATTTGAGCCGGACATGATAGGGCGCTATAGCCCAGCGTGATTTCAAGCAATAGCGGATAGATTGAAGATGAGCTTTACAGCGCCCAGCAGAGAACAGAATTTCGTCCTGAAACATATCGCCAATGTTGGCGCGTTAGCTGAGCATGAACGCTTTGCGGGTGCCAGCGAAGATATGGTCGAAGCAATCGTAGAAGGCATTGGCCAGTTTGCGGCCGGAGAATTTGCCCCGATTAACCGCATCGGTGATACGGTTGGTGCGAAATGGAATAATGGTGCTGTGACCATGCCTGCTGGTTTCAAAGAGGCCTATGGTCAATTTGTCGAAGGCGGTTGGGCATCGATTGATGGTCCGGAAGAATTTGGCGGGCAGGGGTTGCCTTATTCGTTGTCAGCACTGATCCTCGAAACTTGCGGTGCGGCCAATTTTGCGTTCACTCTCTGCCCGATGCTGAGTTTCGGCGCGGTCGAGGCGATCCACGCTCATGGCAGCGACGAGCAAAAGGCGACCTATTTGCAAAAAATGATTTCCGGCGAATGGACCGGAACAATGAACCTGACCGAACCACAGGCAGGCTCCGATGTCGGCGCGTTACGTGCCACTGCCGAGCCGATTTCGGAAGGTGAGCATGCGGGCAAATATAAGATCAAAGGTCAGAAGATATATATTACTTTTGGCGAACATGACCTGACCGACAACATCGTGCACTTGGTATTGGCCCGGACGCCGGGCGCACCGGAAGGGACGCGGGGCATATCCTTGTTCATCGTTCCCAAATTTCATTTGGATGCCGATGGCAATAGCGCGGCGCCTAATGATGTGACCTGCGTATCGATCGAACATAAGCTCGGTATCCATGCCTCACCAACTTGCGTCATGGCCTACGGCGAGAATGACGAGTGCATCGGCGAGATGATTGGTGGCGAATTTGGCGGGATGAAAGCGATGTTCACGATGATGAACAATGCGCGCATCAATGTTGGCTCGCAAGGCGTACAGATTGCAGAACGGGCAACGCAGCAAGCTATCTATTACGCAACCGATCGAGTGCAATCCGCCCGTGCCGGTAGCGGGAACAAGCAACCTGTGGCCATTATCGAGCATCCCGACGTGCGCCGGATGATCTTGCGCAGCAAAGCGTTGACACAGGCGGCGCGAGCGTTGCTCTACTATGCGACAGCGCATGTAGACGGGGCTACGCTTGGGATCGAAGGCGCGAAGTCACGGGCCGAAGTCCTGACCCCGCTGATCAAGGGATACGGCACGGATATTGGCAATGAAGTCGCTTCTATCGGGGTGCAGGTACATGGCGGCATGGGATTTGTTGAGGAAACCGGCGCTGCCCAGCATTTTCGCGATGCGCGTATCGCGCCGATTTACGAAGGCACGAACGGTATTCAAGCGGCTGATCTTGTCGGCCGGAAACTGGGTCTTGATGGCGGCGATGCCTTGATGGGGCTTATCGCAGATATCAAGGCGGAGGCAGCAGACGAAGATGGGTTGATGACCTTGGCTATGACGGTCGAAGATATTGCAAATTGGATGGCCAGTGGCGACGCGTCGATTGATGACCGGCTGGCCGGCAGCTATCCGTTTATGACCATGCTGGCGACAGCAACATGCGGTATGTTGATGAAAAAGCAGCTGCGGATTGCCGAAGCAGAACTGGCTGGCGGCAATGATCCGTTCCTAAAAGCTAAACTGGTGACGACGCGCTATTATCTGGACCATCTTGTACCGGAAGCCATGGGTTTGAAAGCGGCTGCCATGGACGGGGCAGATATATTATATCGCCTCGACAGCGAGGAACTGGTCGCCTGATATGTCGGACGGGGAAACCAAGGCTACGCTCCAACGGATCGCAGACGCTTTGGAACGCCTTTCTCCGATTGCTTCTGCTCCTGCTGATATCAGTTCGGGTCCAGCCTTCCATTGGACCGGGAAAACCATTGAAGCGATTGATAGCTTTGCGCCCATTGCACTGGATATGCTGACCGGGATTGAGGATCAGAAGACACGGTTGCTGGATAATACCAAGCGGCTGGCCGATGGTTTTGCCGCCCATGATGTCTTGCTGTGGGGTTCTCGCGGTATGGGCAAGTCGGCGCTGGTTAAATCAGTGGTACGTGAATTGCACATAGCGGACACAGATATTGCGATGGTTGAGGCGAGTGCCGATAGTCTCGAAGACCTGCCTAATCTGTTCGCGACATTAGGCAAGACTGATCGCGCGTACATTTTGTTTGTCGATGATATTGGCTTCGAAGAAGGCAGCGCTGCGCCTCGGTTGTTGCGATCAATGCTGGAAGGTGGTGCTACCGCGCGTCCAGATAATGTTCGGCTCTATGTTACATCAAACAGGCGCCATATTGTCCCGCGGCAAATGGCCGAACAGGATGACCCGATTAATCCACGTGATGTCGTTGACGATAAATTGGCGCTGTCAGACCGCTTTGGTTTGCGGCTTGGTTTCCATGCCGCATCACAGGATGATTATCTGGCGATGATAGATCGCTATGCCGAAGTCCATGATCTGGCATATGAAAGCGATGATGCACTTTTATGGGCGCGGCAACGCGGCAGCCGGTCGGGCCGGGTCGCTTGGCAATATATCGTTGAGCTGGCCGGACGAGCAGGCAAGTCGCTATAATAGATTATTCTGCGGCAGGTGCAGATGCCGGTTTTGGGGCTCCTGGTTTCGATACACGCCAGATAATACCGCCAACGTCATCACTGACCAACAGTGCGCCGGCTTGATCAAACTCCACCATAGCGGGGCGCCCACGCGCCTTGTCCTCATCATCGACAAAACCGCTCAATACCATTTGCGGCTTGCCTTGAGGTTTTCCTCGTTCATCGAAATCAACGTAGATAACATCATAGCCAGATAAGGGCTTGCGATTCCACGAGCCGTGCCTCGCGATAATGGCACCGCTGTCAAAGGGCGCGCCCAAAGCCTTGCCGTTGGAAAAGGCCAGACCAAGCGGCGCAACATGCGCGCCTAGCCCATAATCGGGTCGCCGCTCATATTGGCGGTGATCCAGATTTTTGGGCTCGACCCTCGGATCAATATGGCCGCGCCAGAAATGCCATGGCCAGCCGTAATGCGAAGCAAAGAGAACTTCGGTCAAATAGTCTGGTACCATGTCGCTTCCGAGCATGTCGCGCTCATTCACGACGGTCCAGAGTTTGCCGGAAACAGGTTCATAAGCAAGGCCGACCGGGTTGCGCAGGCCATCGGAATAGATCATTTTATCATTGGTTGCCAATTCAACCCGAAGAACGGCAGCGCGTTCTTTTTCGCTATCCATCCCGTTCTCGCCAATATTGCTATTTGAACCGACGGCAATGAAGAGATATTTGCCATCGGGGCTCGCAACAAGATTGCGGGTCCAGTGATTATTCGGTGCCTTGGCATTCAGGTTGGCGACCTTGCGGCCCTCCGCTGTGATTTTCGTATCACCGACGGTATAGGGGAAGGCCAGCACTTCATTGGTATTCGCTACATAAAGCGTGTCTTCGATAAGCACCATGCCGAACGGGGAGTTGAGGTTTTCGAGCAGGGCAAATTTTTCGTCCACTTTGCCGTCAGCGTCACCATCGCGCAGCAAGCTGATCCGGTTGGCAGATGGCGTGCCAGCGCCCGCTTTGCTCATCAGGTTGCGCATGATCCAACCCTCGATACCGCTATTGGTTCGAGGCGGGCTGTTTGTTTCCGCCACCAATATGTCGCCATTGGGCAGGCGCAACATGGTGCGGGGATGATCCAGTCCTTCTGCAAAGCGTTCGACGGTCAAGCCCTCTGCGGCAACCGGCCCTTCGCCGGGATTCCACGGATCAGCTTCGGCGATATTAATCGTCGGGAAATTCTCTTTGCGGACATTGGTGATTGTTGGTTCGACACCAGTGGTCGCCTCTAGCGAAATCCGTGCTGTATCACCCCGGGTGACATAATAGCCTGCGCCAATGGCGATCAGGATGACCAGAATCGAGAAGTTGCGAATATGTTTTAGCATGGGCAGACAATAGGAAGCACGGCGTCTGATGACAAGCGCGCTATTGCTAGCGAGTTTTGGAATCCTGTATTTCTCTCGCCAGTGGGTTGACTATATCAACGGTCAAAGAACCATATTGCCGTTGCGATTAGCGCGCCCGCTACCAGTCCGCCCAGAAGTCCGATCGAAGGTTGCCCCAACAGACCGCCCACTATCGCACCAACAATACATCCGACCGCCAGGAAAAATCCGCCGGCGCTTTTGTTCGATCTGTTTTCTGATTCTTGGTCGTTCGTCATAGCAGTCCCTGTTCCATATATATTGCGCCGCCATGCCATGACCGGTCAACAATGGCTAGGCTCGTCTGCTTACCAAAAAATAAGGTTTTGTTCACCATCGGCTTTGACGGAATTTCCATTCCTTTTCTCTAACAACCATTGCTGTTGAACGGGGCGATAGAGCCCTGCTTTTTATTCCAGGAGCCTGTTTTGCAACTACCCATTTTTATAGACTCCACCAATTTTTCCGATGCCGAGCAACTGAT
Source organism: uncultured Sphingomonadaceae bacterium (assembly GCA_947501695.1). Classification (GTDB taxonomy): domain Bacteria; phylum Pseudomonadota; class Alphaproteobacteria; order Sphingomonadales; family Sphingomonadaceae; genus Parasphingorhabdus. Next base: position 759,606 of record CANMWO010000002.1, on the reverse strand, counting down.
CACCAATTTTGGTGAAGAAGCCGGTCTCGAAGCGGCTAACCGGGCTGATAAAAGCCGGGCCGTTGGCAATCATATCCATTATTGCAAATGGCGGCAGGTTGAACGGCTTTGCGTATTGCTATCGATCGATCAATCGATCGGAACTATACACTAAAGCATTGTTTTAAAATAAAAGCCCAGTAAAATCGCTATCGCTTGGGGTCGCAGATGATCTGCGCTGATCCGCCGGATTTCACACTGCAATTGGGTCGGCCGTCAATTTGGATTTTGCCCGTGCCGCTATTCGAAATATTGGCTTCTTTTTCGACAAAGATATGACTGCTCGCCGGTCCGCGATGGACTAGTTCCAGTGTTTCCAATGTTAATTGGGAACCGTCGAATATGCTCGAACCGAGCAATTGAATCCGCCCTTTTTTTGCCTGGCCGGCCATGACTATCTGTCCACCGCCATTCATGGCAACGTTGAGAGTGTCGCTATCGACATCGTTAATCGTCAACACGCCAAAGCCGCTGAGCCGTGCTTTGGGATCGCGTCCGCCCAGTTTGTCGAGAGATACTTTGCCCGAACCGCTATGGGTGATGGACTTGATTACGTAGCTGTTCAAAGTCACGGTGACGGGTTCATCGGCAGAAAAACGGCCACTATCTTTGGGCTTGGGTGTGACGGAGACAATGAGTTGACTGCCGCTTTTGCGCAGCGACACGCGGTCCAATATTTCCCGATTTGCCGCTTCCGCTTTGGCCGACACGCCGCGATCGGTTGAGATGAACACATTGACGCTACCGATAATTCGGACGTCTTCAAAGCTGGAGACTGAAAAGTTTCGCTCCGCCGCCTGCGCCGGTGCGATCATCGCCGCAAAGCTAAGGGCAAGCATGACAAAAAGATTCTTCATAACGGCCGTGCTTCTCCAAATTCCATCCAACCCAGCCATCTGGGCGTTTTCGGGGCATAATGCCCGCCTTCTTGATCCAATGCGAACCCCTCTGCCTCGAATAGTTTCGTGACCGGGCGGTGCAGATGACAACCGCCGGCAATATGTTTCCACATTGGTTCGATCCGCTGTTGCCATTTTTCGGGACCTTTGTCGGGTGCGCGTCCATGTTCGAGGAACAGGATTTTGCCACCCGGTTTCAATACCCGCCGCATTTCGTTCAGGACTTGTTTACCATCTTGTACTGAACAAAGAGTAAAGGTGGTGAGTACCGTATCAAAGCTATTATCTTCAAACGGCATCGCCTCGCCAATGCCGTCCAGGATATCCATCTCAAATCCTAGGGCCTTGGCTTCACTGCGCGTATAGTCGAGTAATTCTGCGGAAGGGTCGAGCCCAGTCAGCTTGTCTACTTTTGATCGGTCGTAGAATTGCAGATTGATCCCGCCGCCGCAGCCAAGTTCCAGCACCTCGCCCTGTGCCCGGGGGACAATTTCGCTGCGGTCTTTCATCACAGCGGGTTGTGAGCAGGCGAATTTTATAATCCGCGGGACGGCATGTTTTTCCCAGAAATTAGGCATGAGCCGTTCCAAAGTTCACACAGATCACAGGCCTTATTTGTGAGACGGGCCAGATTTGTGAGACGGGCCAGGCCCAAAGTTCACACACATCACAGCCCTCTTTTTTCCCCAACGCGGCCAGCTGAAACACGCGTTCAAGAGCTGTACACTGCTGGTTCTGATGATTTTGTGCGGTCATGATAGCCCTCCCCCAAGTCTTTAAGAAAAGGATAGCAGAAGGCCGATCATGTAGGAAAGGGAAATCAGTGGCGGGGTCTTAACCGCATGTAACTTTACCCGATCCCGCCTTTTTATTCTGGCATTTCGCGGTACCATGAATCCGGATATCGCCTGATCCCGCAATCTTGTTATTCACCGTTCCGTCCGAGGAAAGTACAACATCGCCGCTGCCCGCGATTTTAATTGTCGCATTTTCTGCGTTCAATTCCTTGCCGCTAATATCGCCAGACCCAGCCACTTTAATGGTTGCCGTTTTGACGGTACCGGCCATGGTCAATTTGCCGGAGCCGGCAATTTTGGTGCTGAGCGTGGTGGTTTCAAGATCGGAGACATTGATATTGCCCGATCCGGCTACGCTTAGGCTTGCGCTTTCGCTGTCCATCTTGTCGACTAGCATATCACCAGAGCCAGCCAGTTTCGCGCTTTTCAACGTTGGCGCGCTGACATAGATGGTCGCTGAGTCTGAACCGCCGCTCCAAACGCCATTTTTTTCACGACCGATCTTCAACTGCCCATCGGTGATTTTGTAGCGCAGCTCTTCCAGCGCATCGGCATCGCCTTCCGCCCGAAGAGAGAAATCCGCGCCGGTGGTGAAGATGATCTTGTCTGGGCCGGCGAGGGTCACGCCGTCAAATGTGCCCGGATTGGTATCCTTAGTAGGAATTTCTGTGCCATCAGCAAAACTACTCTTTCCGGCGCTACCTACAGCGCTGGCGATAGAACCCTCGCAGGATGCAAGCGCGAGGCAAGGAATGATAAGCAACAATTTTTTCATGAGAACCCTCCAGTGTGTATTGTTCTTCTAATACAGTAGGGTGATCACAAAGGCAAGCGATGAGTTTACATCGAAAAGTTGTTTGTCAGAAAGCCTATTCCTCTGGCTGGCGCACCGCCAATATATCACAAGACAAATAGGTGATAAGTGCGCGCTCTATATCGCCATATTCCACGCTATAGGTCAGGCATTTCAATAGCGCTGATCTATTCTTCGCCCCCCTTTCCGGTTTGCCATGTCCGCTGATCATCGACGATGGAGCGGGCGGCCTCTTGCGGAAAACCGATATTGCTGAGCAATTGTTCGCAGAGTTCCAGACTGGCTTCGACAGTTTCCGGAACGGCACTTCGGGCGCCGCTGGCGCGCAGGCTTTCAGCATGCGGGACATCAGACGCGCGGGCTATAATCGGGATATGGGGCCAGTCCCGATGGATTGTTTTAATGACATGATCAGCGGCTTCCGGCGTATTCATCGTGGTGGCAAAGGCGGCAGCTCTTTCGATGCCCAAATGTTTCAATAAATCGGGTTGGCTGGCATCGCCAAAGAAAATCGCCGCCCCCTTGGCACGTTCGATTGCCACCAGATCAGGATCGCTATCGATAGCGATATAGGGAATGCGCTGTTCCTCCAGCAGCTGTGCAAGCAAGCGGCCGACGCGTCCAAATCCGCCAATAATTACCGGATGCTCGTTATCTATGGTTGCCGGCACTTCGCCATTTTGGGCGTCTCGCTGGCGTAACATATCCCCCAATCGCCGTCCCGCGATGGCGAGCAAGGGCGTCAGGAACATCGTGACGATAACGACAAGTAGCATGAACTGTGCATTGCCCTGATCAAGCAAGGAAAAGGATAAAGCGGCGGCGATAACGACAAACGCAAACTCGCCGCCTTGGCTCATCAAAATTGCCGTTTCCGCAGCAACATCTTTAGGGAGTCGATAGGCGCGGGCGAGCGCGAACACGATGAGGCCCTTTATGACAAGCAGGCCAAGCGCTGACAGCAATACCCACTGGATATTGGCCCAGACCGCAAGAATATCGAGGCTCATCCCGACTGAGATGAAGAACAGGCCCAAGAGCAAACCCTTAAACGGTTCGATATCGCTAGCTATTTGATGGCGATATTCGGTACCGGCGAATAATAGCCCGGCGAGAAAAGCCCCCAGAGCCATCGAAAGCCCTGCTATTGCTGTGAGTGCCGCTGTGATCAGGACCAGCAATATCACCGCCGCCATAAATACTTCGCGGTTTCCCGTGCCGCCGACAAAGCGCAGGAACGGGCGGACGGCGATGCGGCCGATGATGAAGATCAATGCTATCACCAACACTGCCTCGCCAATCGCTTGCAACGCTGCCAGGGCTAGTGATCCCTGAATTGTCGCACCGGCTATGCCGACAAAAAATAATATTGGTACCACCGCGAGATCCTGCAGCAACAGCACTCCAAAGCTGGCACGGCCAGTCGGTGTGCTCAGTCGGCGCGATTCGGTAAGCAATTGCATCACTAGAGCGGTCGATGAGAGCGCAAGGCACAAGCCGAAAATGGTTGCTGCTACCAAGCTGTTCCCAAAGGCATAAGCGATGGCTCCGATGACCAGCGCGCTAATCGTGACCTGCATAGTACCGAAACCAAAGACAAGTCGTCGCATCCCCCAAAGCTGCGCAACGGATAGTTCAAGGCCGATGGTGAAGAGTAGAAAGATAACCCCAAGTTCAGCAAAACGGCTCACGCCCTCAACATCCGCGATGACCATTAGTTCGAGCACGGGCGTTTCGCCAACGAGCCGCCCAACACCAAACGGGCCGATGATCAGACCGACAAACAAGAAGCCCAACACAGCGCTAATCCCAGCTTTGCGCACCAGCGGTACGACCAGCCCGGCGGCGATCAGGAAGATGATAGTTTCGCGAAGATAAGGGATTTCAGGATGCACGGTCAGGCCTCTGCTTTGGTTGCTATAGGGTCTGCTAAGGTCGCGATCTTCTGGTGCCTCTCCTGCCCGGAGATTTACGATCTTGTAGATATATCTTGTATCATCGCTCGTCAAACATGTGATTGATCTGGATCATCGGCAGTGGATCGCCGGATTAGAATCAATTTGCATGATCCGCGCATATCCCTAATTTGATGGCTGCCCGATCCAATAGAAATCGGAAAAATAATGTGGAAGCGGCGTGGAAAAATTGCAGAATCTTCGATGCTAAAAGTTGCCAGTTACAACATTCATAAAGCGGTCGGCACGGACCGGCGACGCAATCCGGGACGCATCATTGAGGTGCTGAATGAATTGGATGCGGATATTATCGCGCTTCAGGAAGCCGATCGTCGTTTCGGTACGCGAGCAGCAGCGATACCGTCACTGCTGCTCGAGCAATATAGCGATTATCGCGCCATTCCTCTCGATGTACAGACCGATTCCATGGGTTGGCACGGTAATGCCATATTGGCGCATAAGTCAGCCCGGATAGTTGCGCATGATATATTGCATATCCCTTATCTGGAACCGCGTGGGGCAGTTATGGCGCAGTTGGAGGTAAGCGGCTTTGACCTGTCGATATTCGGGATGCACTTGGATTTATCGGGTCTTTGGCGCCGCCGCCAAGCCGCTGCGATCGTCAAGCTTGCTAAGCAACATGGTGAGAGCAAGCCCATTATCTTAATGGGTGATCTCAACGAATGGAGTGCCTCTGGCGGATGCCTGAAAGATTTCGGCCGTAGCTTTAATTTCGTTGATTGCGGGCGCAGTTTCCACTCGCGCGGACCAATAGCCCAGCTCGACCGGATCATGCATTGTGATCAGCTGAAGGCTCTGGCAGGCGGTGTGCATGACAGCGCTTCGGCGCGCAAGGCATCGGACCATCTTCCGGTCTGGGCGCAAATGTTTCAGGCTGAACGCAGCGATAACTAGCGTAAGTGATTGGTTCAAGGCTGATGGATCAACATCCAGGCATCAACGGCCCGCTTTGCGCGTATTTCTTTGTCCGCTGCAGTCATTTTGTACTTATGCCCATAACGTAGCAGCAAATCCATTCGGCCCATCACCAGTCCAGCAAACATTTCTGCGGACGCTTCCAAATCATCACTTTGAATTTCTCCCTTTTTGACCGAGGCTCGCAAAAGGGCCTTAAGGCCTTCAGCCATTCTGAGCGGCCCGTTTTCGAGGAACATCTTGCCAATTGTTGGATCGCGCGCCATTTCTGCAGCTAGCATTCGTTCCAGTCGAACCCTGTCATCCCGCAATAGAAAGTCGAGCATGCCGAGCGCGGCGTGGAGCAAGATTTCGCGCAAGCTTTTTTCTGCCAAATTCTCCGGCACAAAATTTTCGCGCATGTGGGCAACCTCTGTTTGAACCACTTGCCCGAACAGATTTTCCTTATCCTTGAACCAGCTGTAAACGGTCACTTTGGAAACCTGCGCCCGCGCTGCAATCGCCTCGATTGTAGTCGCTGAAAAGCCATTGGCAAAAAATTCAACGCGCGCAGCCGCCAAAATATCGGCAATTTTGCGTTGGCTGGCCGGTCTGCCGGCTAGCCTATGTGCATGATTTGTATCCGCATCTTTCATGGCGGTTCCCCCTTGGTAATAATATACTATAGCAAAATGAACGCAACCGTACAAATAAAACGTTGACGTTCATTTAGTTCGATGGCAGTTTGAATCGGCTTAGTAGATTCTAGGCCGCTGAAACGGTGCCCCTATTGTGAAAAGTCAACTTGTTAGAGCCTATTTGTCGTCTGGCGCGGTGATGTTGCTGGTGAGCGGCTGTGTCAGCATGGCGCCCGATTCCCCGGCGCCGGAAATTGCTGCTGGCGTGCCGCAGCAATTTAGTAAGTCTGATGCAAGCGGCTCTTATGAACCAGCGCAATGGTGGACTGATTTTCAGGATCCGGTTCTCGACGCGCTGTTGGACGAAGCATTGGCCAAGAACCTCGATCTGGCCGAGGCTGCCGCCCGCCTGCGCGCGGCAGAAGCGCAGGCGCGGGTGTCGAAAAGTGGCTTATTCCCGCAAATTAATGCTGATGTTGGCAGCAGCTATTCTGATACGCCCACTGCTGGAACAGGCTTTGGTGGAGCTGCTGGGGCTTCGCGTTTTCAGGTGGAAAGCTATACATCTGGCTTGGGCTTTTCCTATGAAGTAGATCTCTGGGGTAAGCTGCGCGATGATGCGCGAGCGGGCCGGGCGGACGCAACAGCTGCGGCAGCCGATCTGCAAGCAGCGCGCCTTGCTGTAATCGCAGAGACGATAACCAGCTATTTTGACATCGTCGATGCGCGCGATCAAATAGCCCTGACCACAAAGATCATCGACGTGCTGGGTGATCGGGTGGAGCAGACGGAAAATCGCTATCGTCGCGGTTTGGCGACGTCTTTCGAACTTTATCAAGTGCGCCAGGATTTCCGCAATATTCAATCCGGATTACCACAGCGCGAAAGCCAACTTGCCGCGACCGAAGGACAACTGGCTGTGCTGGTCGGACGATATTCCGATAATATGGAACAGTTTCTCGGACAAAAACTGGCGCCGCAGCTAGTTTTCACGTCCATTCCTTCCGGCCTGCCAATCGATTTGCTCGCGCAGCGGCCGGATATCTATGCCGAGGGTCAACGGCTTGAATCAGCCAGGTTCAATCTCGGCGCGCGCAAAGCGGAGCGCTTTCCTTCGATCAGCCTTACTGCTGGAACAGGAACGCAAGCTGGCAGTCCATCGGGCCTGTTTGAGATATTCGATACATGGATACTTAATCTCGGTGCTGGCTTGACTGCACCCCTGTTTCAAGGCGGCAGAATAAGGGCCAATATCGAGGCTGCGGATGCCCAATATGCGCAGCAAGCGGCGGTATATGCGCGAACCGTATTGACCGCCTACCAAGAAGTCGGTGTGGCAATCGAAAGCTATGAAGAAGAGCGGCAGCGTTATCGCTTTCTCTTTTCCCAACTGGACGAGGCAAGCGCAGCTGCGCAGCTGCAATCCCGTCGTTTTGCGACGGGGGTTGGCAGCTATGTCGATTATCTCGATGCTCTGCGTGCGCAATATCAGGTGCAGTCCGCCCTGTCCGGATCAGCACGTGACGTGGCGTTGGCCCGGCTAGCAGTGCACCGCGCCTTAGGTGGTAGTTGGGATAAAAAAACACCGGTCATGGCAAATACCGACAGTGATGATCCAGCTTCTGGAACATCAGAATTTAGAGGAGACGAATAGTGCATCGGCAACGCGTTATTGGCGGGCTGATCCTGCTTGCAGCAATATTAATTGCGGCACTGCTGATATTTTTGCGTCCGAGCCCCGAAGAAAAGCCGCCGGAGGAGAATATTCCGCTGGTCCAGGCCCAACCACTGGAAATTCGTTCTGGTAACTTGATGGTGCAGGGCGCTGGCACGATCCGCGCGCGGGAAGAGCTGACTTTGTCAGCAGAAGTTGCGGGCAAGCTGGTCTATGTCAATCCAGGCCTGCGCGAAGGCCAAAGTGTGGCCCGCGGCGCGACACTTTTCCGTATCGATACGGCGGACTATCGCAATGCCGTCCAGACCGCGCAAGCCGATGTCGCTTCGCAAAATGTCGCGGTCATGGAAGCGCGCGAGGAAGTGTCGCTGGCCAAGGCTGAGCTAACCCGCTTTCAGCAGCGCGGTGCCAGCAGCAACGCCTATGCAAGCGTCGATAGCAGCGACTATGCGGCACGGATTTTACCGCCTGATGTGTTGGCAAAAACCCAAGATACAAATGGCCAGCAAACAGATACGTCTGCACAAACCAACGGTTTAGCAACTCGCGAACCGCAATTGCTATCCGCGCGTGCTGCGCTTCGGCGAGCTCAGGCGCAATTGTCTGACGCACAAACGGCATTGAAACGCACCACAGTACGCGCGCCGTTTTCCGGCGTGGTACGATCAGAAGAGATCGCTCTAGGTAGCTATGTTGCGCCGGGTCAGTCGCTTGGCACAATGGTCGGTACTGCTGATTTTGAGGCGGTTATCCCGCTGTCGGAAAGTGAAGCGGCGTTGATTCCGGCGCTGTGGCGGCCCGGTAGCAACCGGATCGAAGCGTCGGTCTATTCTGATTATGGTGGAACACGCTATCGCTGGCAGGCTTTTGTCGATCGCGCGAATAGTGTTCTCAATCCGCAGACCCGGACTATTGATGTATTCCTGCGTATCCCGAATCCGCTGCGCGGCGGCGCTCCGGCGGTTGTCCAGAAAGAGGGCCAAAAATCGGCAGGCGCATCGGGCGCACCGCCGTTGTTTGTCGGCAGCTTTGTGGACGCTGAAATTACCGGTCGAGCTTTGGATCAATATGCTGTTCTGCCGCTCGCAGCGCTGCGGCCGGGCAACGAGATATGGTTGGTGCGAGATGGAAAGTTGCGCATTGTCAAAGTGGATATACTGCAGCGTACTGACAAAAAGGCGTTGATCAGCACGGCTGGACTGGGCGAAAAGCCTATGGTGATATTGGGCACGCTGAGAACGGCTACTGATGGCCAACAGGTGCGGATTGCGGAAGACAGAAAAGCTGCTGCGCCCGAAGTTAAACCGGCTGTAAGCAAAACAAAAGCCGCCAAATCTGGAGCTGATAAAGCTCCATGACCGAACCGGTAGATCAGTCGAGTTTTCCGCCTTCGGGTCCGGAAACGCCTAGCAAAGAAGTGATGGAACAGCGCGGATTTGTTGCGTTCATGGCGCGCAATGGTGTGGCCGCCAATTTGCTGATGCTGTTCTTCTTCATTGCCGGTATCGCATCATTCGGGACGATTGTTCAGGAAGTCTTTCCGGAAAATAGTCTCGACACGGTGCAGGTCAGCGTCACCTATCCCGGCGCCACGCCCGATGAAGTCGAAGAATCGATCGTCCAGAAAATCGAAGAAGCGGTCGAAGCTGTAGACGGTGTTAAAAAGGTTACAGCCAACGCCTATGAAGGGTCAGGCGCTGTTTCGGTCGAGCTGGAACTCGGAACGGATATTGACCGCGCGCTCGACGATGTGAAAGCAGAGATCGACCAGATCCAAACCTTCCCCGATGAAGCGGAAGAACCCGATGTTCGGGAACTGACTACCCGTCAAAGCGTCGTGCGGATCGCGATATATGGCGATGTATCGGAAACCGCGCTCAAAGAAGTGGCCTATCAACTGGAAGATTCTCTCGCCGCGCTGGATGAGGTATCGTTTGTCGATACCAGTTCGATCCGCGACTATGAGCTTTCGATCGAAGTACCGCAAAACACGCTGCAGGCTTTTGGTCTATCGCTCAATGACATCTCCCAGACCGTCGCTGCGAGCAGTCTTGATAGTCCGGCCGGTTCGATTGATACCGACACCGAGGAAGTGCGGGTTCGCACTCTCGGGCAAAATTACAACCAGCAGAATTTTGAAGATATCGTCCTGGTGAGCAATGAAAATGGCGCGCTGATAAGGCTTGGTCAGGTCGCGACGATAAAGGACGGATTTGAAGATGCTGATTTGCTGCCACTCTATAATGGCAAGCCGGTGGCATTCGTCGAAGTCTTTCGGACCAGTGACGAGCGGGTGCTCGATGTGGCCGCAGCAGTTCGGGAATATCTGGATAATGATTTTGTCGATACACTGCCCGAAGGTGTGTCTTATGCAATCTGGAGCGATGATTCCGAACTGCTGAACGATCGTCTCAGCCTGTTGCTCAAAAATGCGGCAATCGGCTTGTTTCTGGTGTTGCTCGCGCTGACTTTGTTTCTCGACATCCGATTGGCGATGTGGACAGCAGTGGGCATTGGTGTGACCTTTGTCGGTGCCATCTACCTGCTTGATCTGGCGGGTTCGAGCATCAACATGTTCTCGCTCTTTGGTTTCATTCTTGCCCTTGGCTTGGTGGTCGATGATGCGATTGTGGTGGGCGAGAATATTTATGCCCAGCGCGAAAATGGCCGTACCGGTCTTGGCGCATCGATTACCGGCGCGCGCCGGGTTACGGTGCCGGTGATTTTTGCAGTGCTGACGACAGTCGCCGCATTTTCTCCGCTGTTCGCCATAGGTGGCGTTATTGGCAAATTGGTGGCTGACATTCCGCTGGTTGTCATCGCAGTTCTGGCATTGTCGCTGATCGAATGTCTGCTCATCCTGCCCTATCACCTGAGTCATTTGCCAGCCCCAGGGACGCCAAATTTGAACATAGTGACGCGGTTTTTCGAAAGGCTGCAAGCCAGGGTAGATAAACATTATCAGGCCTTCGTAGATGGCCCGCTGGATCGCGCGCTCAATTTCTCTCTGCGTATGCCTTATGTTATTGTGGCCGGGTCGGTTGCGATATTAATCCTGTTCGCTTCCTTCATTCCCGCCGGAATCATTAAAACCGGTTTTTTCCCGTCGGTAGAGGCGGATATCGTTACCGCCAGTCTGGAAATGCCAGCCGGTACAACGATCGAGAAAACCGAGGAAATTGCCCGACTGATTGAAGCAGGTGGACGCGAGGCTTTTGCGGAGTTTGAGGCTGAGCAGGAGGAAGATGAGCCTTCTCCCCTGCGCGGAATATTCACCAGTATTGGGCAGGCGGCGCGCGACGGCGGTCCTCAGCCGACCAGCGGAAGTTTCTCATCCAATGTTGCAAGCGTGCAATTTAGTTTCGCACCAGGTGACCAGCGAGAGCTTGATGCCAAGGCATTTGAAAGCGCATGGCGCGATACGGTTGGTCCGCTCGTAGAAGTGCGATCTCTGGTCTTTGCATCGGAACTGATTTCGGTCGGCGCGCCAGTTAATGTTCAGCTATCTGACCCCGACCCAGCAATCGTGGATGCGGCTTCTGAACAGTTGATGGCAGAGCTTACTCGCTTTTCTGGCGTGTTTGATATTGAAACCGATCAGGATGAAGGTTTGCAGGAAATTCAACTGCGATTGAAACCGGCGGCCAGAACGCTTGGGGTGACTCTACAAGATGTGGCTTTGCAAGTACGCGCCGCCTTTTTCGGCAGCGAGGCGCTGCGCGTCCAGCGCGGCCGCGAAGATGTCCGGGTCTATATCCGCTTGCCGGAAGAAGAACGCAATTCGATCACCGATGTCGAACGCTTCCGGGTCCGTGTGCCGGGCGGTGAAGTCGCGCTCGCAACGCTGGCCGACGTGTCCTTTGGCGAAGCGCCTTCCATCATACGCCGGACGGATGGACGCCGGATAACCACCATAACGGCTGATCTTGATGAAGATGTGGTCACGGGACAGGAAATAGCTGATGCGCTGACCAGCGATATCATGCCGCGTTTGCAGGCCGATTACCCTCAGCTTTTATACACGCTCGGCGGGGAACAGGAAGAACAGGCAGAGTCTTTTGGCGATCTTGGCACTGCCTTTATCTTTGCTTTGCTAGCCATTTATGCGCTGCTAGCCATACCGTTCAAATCCTATGTGCAGCCATTGATTATCATGGCGGTTATTCCCTTTGGGATTATCGGTGCGCTGATCGGCCACATCCTGCTCGGTCTGCAATTGGTGGTGCTGAGCATATTCGGGATTATTGCTCTGTCGGGCGTGATCGTAAATGGCTCACTGGTGATGATTGACTTTATCAACGAAAATCTGCGCAATGGCATGCCGATTGAACAGGCGATATTGAGCGGGGCGAAATCTCGTTTCCGTCCGATTATGTTGACGTCGCTCACGACCTTTCTAGGCGTCGCGCCGATTACTTTTGAAACGAGCTTGCAGGCGCAGTTTCTTATCCCGATGTCGGCCAGTTTGGGATTTGGCGTATTGTTCGGCGCATTCATCCTACAGCTGCTGATTCCCGCACTGGCGTTGCTCGAATATCGCGGCAAACGCGGGCTTCAGAACATGCTCGCTAATCGTCGTGGTGAACCGGCCGAGGGTTGATATCAGCGCAACCGTCAGGCGTAGTAAGCTACGCTTTGCATGCCGGTAGCAATAAGTTGCCGGTCGCTGTTCCAGATGCTCATAAACTGGCTGCTCGCGCCGTGATCTGCATGATGGGTCTGTGAATCGATAAGCCACCAGCCATCTTGCGTTGCCGGATGGTCGGCAATGACGTTCACCTGCCAGTTCATCGAGCTAACCATTGCGTTCTTGTCGAGCAACCCCATGATAGAGGGCGGTAAACTATCGCCCATGCAGATTATTTCTGCCACCGGGTCCAGGCCGTCCCGATCCGCTAGCCGCATCCAGCGCGTCAGTCTGTTCGTTTTGATACTGGTATCAATCCGTTTTCCGACAAATTCCATTTTAGACGTGAAAAACTGCTCTGGTCCGCTGTGTAAATCTTCTTCTTTGGGCAGCGGCGGAAAGTCTGGCGGTGTCATGTCGTGGGTTTTGACAGCAGTTTCGCGCTCGCTCGCAAAGATAAAATTGCAATGAAGACCAAGCCCTTTGTCGCCAAAAAGTTCAGACTGAACAAAGGCTGTGCTGCGGCCCCGGCGGAGCATTTTTGTCTCAGCGGTTAACGCGCCAAATAACGGACCGGTAAAAGCAATTTGCGCCGAGCGAAGGCCTGGTAATTCGTCTTCAATATGACTCGCGGCTTGATAGGCGAGCGCTGCTGAAAGGCCGCCAAAGGCTGTTCGGCCTTGAGTCCAGCCTTGGGGCAAAGTGACGGGATTCGACTCGCCGCCCGATCCACACTGGTTCAAAAGATCGGCTAAAGTCACCATTTTGTCGGCATTTTTGGTCATCTGATCGGTCATAACTTCGGCTTATCGCGAGAAACGACCGAAATCCACTGTTAAGATTTACAAATTTCCCAACTTGCTCTATGCGATATCTAGGGTTTTCAATCTCTTACTAGGAGATATATTTGATGAGCTACAGCAGTACTCTTACGCGTGCCGATCTTTCCGATACTATGAATCGCCAAGTTGGCCTGTCTCGCGCGGATAGCGCCGTGATGGTCGAGTCGATTTTGGATCATATGATTAACGCGCTGGTAAACGGGGAAAATGTTAAAATTTCCGGCTTCGGCACCTTTGTTCTGCGTGACAAAGGCGAGCGCACGGGTCGTAATCCTAAAACCGGTGTGGAAGTTCCCATTGCCCCGCGGCGTGTGTTGACCTTCCGGGCCAGCCAAACGATGCGCGACCGCATTATCGCGGCCGGGTAATCTGAAAGGTCGAGTATAGTATGACCAAAGATAGCGGTGCATTCCGAACCATCGGTGAGCTGTCTAAAGAGCTCAACATCAAGCCGCATATTTTGCGCTATTGGGAAGATCAGTTCGGAATGCTCCAACCGCTGAAACGGGCTGGTTCGCGCCGGCACTATCGACCTGAAGATGTCGATATGGTCAAAACGATCAATCGGCTGCTCAACGAAGAAGGCTATACGATAAAGGGTGCGCGGAAGGCTCTAACCGGGCGCAAGACGCAGTCTGGTGCCGCTGCGATTCAGGAAGCACCAGCCGCGCCCGCGCCTGCAATGGCCGCAAGTGTCAAAGAGGATAGTGGCGCAATGCTCAACGAACTGAAAACTATCCGTGACCGCTTGTCGAGTGCGCTTAGCCAGGCTTAGCCGGCAGTAACTACTCTATCTAACCGGCCCTCAAATCCAATAGTGGGCAAAGCTTGTCCTAAATCATACATCTAATTCTCCTTTTATCCGGAGATAAATTATGTTCGACACCATCATCACAGGCGGCATGATTGTCGACGGGCTTGGCGGTGAGCCCTATGTTGGGGATATTGCCATTCAGGACGGTTTGATTGCAGAGGTCGGCAGTCAGATTTCTGGTCCGGCCAAGGAAACGCTGAATGCGGCGGGCGCTATCGTCACCCCGGGATGGGTGGACGTTCACACCCATTATGATGGCCAGGTAAGTTGGGATACCGAACTCGCTCCGTCTTCCCATAATGGCGCGACCACTGTGGTTATGGGTAATTGCGGTGTGGGTTTTGCGCCCGTCAAATCAGGCGAAGAGAAAACCCTGATCGAACTTATGGAAGGTGTGGAGGATATTCCCGGCACCGCTCTTTATGAAGGTATAGAATGGGGACAATGGGAAAGTTTTCCCGAATATATGGACTATATTGCGGGTCGCGAATTTGCGATTGATGTTGCTGCCCAAATCCCACACGGCGCGGTCCGCTACTACGTAATGGGCGAGCGTGGCAAAGAGAATAAGGATGCGACCGCCGAAGAAATTGATTCCATGGCTCAGATTGTCGGTAACGCGATCGAAGCCGGGGCTGTGGGTTTTAGTACATCGCGTACGATCGGTCATCGCTCGCTCTGGGGTACTGAAGTTCCCGGAACCTTTGCTCCGGAAGAAGAACTACTGAGTATTGCCGGCGCGATGGGCAGGCTTAACAAAGGTGTGTTTGAACTCATCCCAGCCGGAACCGTAGGCAAGCTTGAACATCTGGGCGGCGAAAGGAGTACGCCTGAACAAGAGCATGCCATGATGCGAAACATTTCTGTGACGAGCGGCAGGCCCGTTACATTCACCCTGGTCCAGTCGCCCGATTATGAGCCCGATTTGTGGCGCAAAACTTTGGTAATGGCGAAAGAAGCCAACGATAATGGCGCTAAATTGCATCCCCAAGTTCCATCGCGTCTGATCGGCTATTTGACGGGTTTAAGCAGCTACCATCCGTTCATGCGCAAACCTACATATCTGGATAGCCTTGCCGATTTGCCACTGATCGAGAGGGTCGCAGCCATGCGCGACCCGCAAGTGAAACAGGCGTTGCTGTCGGAAAAGGAAATTAAACATGAAGCCCCGGGTAGCATGGAAAATATCTCGGCATTGCTCGGTCGGGGCGCTGGTATATTATATCCTCTAGCAGATCCGGTGGACTATGAGGCCGGACCAGATGAAACCATCGGTAGTCTTGCCAAAGCCGAGGGTCGCGAGCCTTTGGAATATCTTTATGACTGGATGCTGGAGGATGACGGGACGCGATTCTGTTCTTTAAGTGCCGCCAATCTGCCCAAGGGAATGGAAGTATTGCGGGAGCTGTTGGAGCATCCAGAGACTGTCACCGGTCTAAGCGACGCAGGGGCTCATGTGACCCTTATTTGCGATGCCACTATGCCGACAACGCAACTTTCCTATTGGGCGCGCGATCGTAAGAAGGGAGAGCGTCTTCCGCTTGAATTTCTGGTGCACAAACAAACGGCCCGCAATGCGGCCCTCTACGGATTTGATGATCGCGGTTCTCTTGAGATCGGCAAGCGCGCTGATATCAACGTGATCGATTTTAACAAGCTCAGCGTAGCTTCGCCGGTGGCTTATAAAGACTTGCCAGCTGGCGGAACCCGTGTGATGCAGCCTGTCACCGGCTATATAGCAACCTATTGTAATGGAACTAAAATTCGTGAAAATGACACAGATACCGGAGCCCGACCAGGGCGGTTGGTGCGCAGCTAGCTATGGTCATGCTGTTCCGCGGCCTTAACTTGCGCCTTAATATTAAGATGTGACTTAAACGATCAGCTAAATATAGTCCGGACCCAATTCCGGATCGAGGTCACGGGGTCGGGTAAACCGGTCCAGCGTCCCGCAGCTGTCTTGAATGTCTGACCAATTTTCAATCTTGAGACTGAGCTCGGCCAACGCAGCAGTAGGATATTTAACCTCGACCGCGCCGCGCGCTTCGGATGAGCCATCGTCGGGTACCAGATCAAAGATTAGGTCTTCGAGGCCAGGATTATGACCGACCATCAGGACATGATCCGCATCTGCCTTGGCACCGCGCAGCACATCCATCAAAGTGACCGAAGAGGCGAGGTAGATTTTGCGGTCCCATTGCGGTTCGAAAGACAAACCGCTTGCTGGTTCCACTTGTTCCAATGTTTCGATAACCCGAACGGCAGGGGAGGCAAGAACTTGATCAAAGGCAAGGCCATTGCGCTTGATAAACTTGCCGATAATGGCGGCGGCACGTTTGCCTTTTTCGTTGAGTGGCCGATCAAAATCGCGGGTGACGGCATCATCCCAACTGGACTTTGCGTGCCGTAAAAGTGTCAGTTTTTTCATATGCCGCCCGATTTATCCCGAATTTCGTCCCTCAGCGCAGCGTCATGCCCTAAAGATATGTCAGGGGAAAGACTGGATTTCACAGTTTCGGGTTTAGCTGCTTTTATTTCGGCGAGGGCTTGATCCAGCGGCATCCGTTCCACCGGTGTGTCCTTGGGAAAAGCGGATAGCAGGCGGGACGGGAAGGCAGATGACAATATCACAAAATGCCCGTGATCATCGGCGCGGCGGATGATTCGGCCAAAGGCTTGGGCCAGCCGCGCGCGGATGATGCGGTCGTCATAGGCGGTTCCTCCACCGGCCAGTTTACGGGCCTTGTGCAGGATATCAGGGCGCGGCCATGGCACGGATTCCATGACAACAAGGCGCAAGCTGCGGCCCGGCACATCTACGCCGTCGCGCAGCGCATCGGTCCCCAGCAGGCTGGCCTTAGGATCATCACGAAAAATATCGACGAGCGTGCCTGTATCAATCGGATCGACATGCTGCGCATAAATCGGCAGGCCGCTTTGCGCCATCCGGTCGGCAATCCGCACATAGACGGTGCGTAGTCTCCGGATCGCGGTGAACAATCCCAGCGTGCCACCACCGGACGCTTCGATCAGCTGTGCATAGGCTCCGGCCAGCCCGGCCATGTCACCGCGTTTCACATCGGTGACGATGATGACCTTGGCTTGTTCTGCATAGTTAAACGGGCTCGGTACCTCAAATTCCTGCACCGCCTGATCGAGATGCACCGCGCCGCTGCGTGCCCGTGCCGTCTCCCAATCACCACCGCCTTTCAGCGTGGCCGATGTGATCATCAGGCCGTGGGCTGGTTTGGTGACTACCTCTGTCACCGGAATGGTCGGGTCAAGCCAATGGCGACAGATGCCAATGTCATATTCGCGGCCTTCAAATCGATCGATCATTAGCCAATCAACAAAGTCAGGATCAGCCGGACCGCCGATGCGTGACAGCAAAGCGAGCCAGCCGGACAACGTATCGCAGCGCCAGCCGAGACTCGACAAAGCCCCTTCCATCCGAGCGCGGGCGGGCGCATCCATCCAGTCAGGGCCTTCCTCGATCAGATGCTCTATCCGCTGGCCAAGCCGGACCAATGGCTTGAGCAAGGCGTCAATCGCTTGCGCCGCATTGGCGACTGCGTCGATCATCGGGCCTTGGACATCGGTGAGTTCGGTTTCGAGCCCATAGCCTGCATCCGCGCTCTGGCTCTCGTCGCGGGCGAAGACCATGTTGCGCACCTCACCCAGCAAGGCTTCAACCGGTCCAAAGGGCTCGCTTTCCGACAATCGCTGCAGCCAGCCATCGCTCGGCATGGCTTCTGCGGCATGGCGCGCGCTTTCTATCGCGCGGCCACCTTCATCATCATAAGAGGCCAGATCGGCTAGCCGTGCGGCGAGACCGCGACGCCGTCCACGATTCTTGCTTTCCGGTCCGATCACCCAGCGGCGGATCTCAATGGCTTCCTGACCCGACAGCCGTGCGGCAAACATGCTATCCGCCGCGTCGAATAGATGATGGCCTTCGTCGAAAATCAAACGGGTTGGGGCATTCTGCTGCTCTCGCCCGCGTGCAGCATTGACCATGACCAGCGCGTGATTGGCGATAACAATATCCGCCTGCTGGCTGGCGCGGCTGGATTTTTCGATGAAGCATTTTCGGTAATGCGGGCAGCCTGCATAGACGCACTCGCCGCGCCTATCGGTCAGCGCCGTCGCACCGTTACGGCGGAACAAAGTGGTGAGCCAGCCAGGCAGGTCGCCACCGACCATGTCGCCATCTTTTGAATAGGCGGCCCAGCGCGCGATCAGATGGGCGAGTATCGCTGCCCGTCCGGCAAAGCCGCCTTGCAGAGCATCTTCCAGATTGAGCAGGCAGAGGTAATTTTCACGGCCTTTGCGGACGACAACCTTCTTCCGGAATGTTTCCTCGTCGGGATAAATACGTCGCGTTTCGCGGTCGAGCTGTCGTTGTAAGGCTTTGGTGAAGGTGGAAATCCACACCGCACCACCAGCCTTCGCCGACCAAAGCGACGCGGGCGCAAGATAACCCAATGTCTTGCCAATACCGGTGCCCGCCTCGGCTAGCAGCATATTGGGCGCGCCCTTCACGCGGCGCGGGTTGAATATCTTGGCGACGGCGGCCGCATAGCTTTTTTGGCCCGCGCGCTCCTCAGATCCCTCACCAGTTAAGTCGCCCAACCTCGTCAAGGTCGCGCTTTCCTCCATCGTTATGGATCGCGGAGCGGGGCGCGGGGTTTCTTCCTCCCATTCTTCTAGCTTGGAAAACAGCCAGCGTTCGGCTTCGTCCGGTTTTTTGAGGCGTTTGGACACTTCCCCAGCCCACGGCCAGCGCAAGCGATAGAGCGCCTGCGCGCTGCTCCAGGCGCCTTCGCGCTCCGTCCAATGTGGCGCTTGTAATCCGGTCAATAAATGACCCGCAGCTAAACGATAGAGCTTTGCAATATCCGCTTCCTGCTCCGCTGGTTCCAGCCCCAACGTCTTGGCTAAGCCTGCAGAGGTCGGAACCACAAATTGTGCCGGATGGATGAACGCAAATAGCTCTAGCAAGTCGAGACCGGATAGGTCGGGATAGCCCAAACGTTGTCCCATAAGCGGCGCGTTTAATAGGATATGCGGGGTCTCGGCGACGCAGCCAATGGCCTCGCCCTTGCCAATGGCGCGGGATACACCATCGCTGCCGCAAATCCAGATGCCGCTATGGCTGGCATGCAATGCGGGAAAGGGGAGCGTGTGGTCAGTCAAATTTTACATTTTTCCGTTCATAGTCATCCGGGTGCGTTCGGACCGGCAAGAGCCACACCGGCATAGAAACGATGCATTCCGAACAGGACGATATAAAGCACCAGAGCGATTACAATACTCAATATCTCGCGTCCGACCGTCGCCGTTTCTGTGGGTTTCACCCAAGCACCTTCGTTGCGCGAGACGGTAAATAGCGAAACCAGCGCCCAAAGACCGAGTCCGCCAAATAAGACTACTGATCTGCTGTCGCCATTGGCAATTAAATGGCCGCTTGCCCAGATCAGCATGCCGGTCAGCATCGGATGGCGGATGACCTGTTTGATCTTTGATTTGCCTTGAGCTGCACCAAACAAGAAAATCGCAAACACCATCAGCAACATATTGAGATGCCGACTCCAGGTTGGCGGATCATATACAAATTCATATTGCGCCGTGCGCCAGCCATAAATCATCAGCGCTATTGATGTGACGATCAGCAATGCGACAAGCCCCTGATGCGGCCCCTCTCCAGTCTTTGCTCTTATGGCGGTTCTAAGGCCCGGCGCTACCGATTTGACAAGATGAACGACGCTCCAAAGCAACACGCCCGCGATCAATGCACCCATTTGAAATCTCCTGCTTTTGTGCTGTTCTAACTTGCTATAGACGGTAATGCTACTATTGGCGCAGAACCAAGCAAAATAAACGACGCAAACCATTTAACAGGACTATCATATCGTGACCGACTATCGTGAAGCTGCACAGCAATCCAAAGCATGGCCGTTTGAAGAAGCCCGCAAATTGCTCAAACGCTATCGCGGTGAGCGTGGCGCGCCTGCACCGAAACCCGGTGGCGAGCCGATGCTGTTCGAAACTGGCTATGGCCCCTCGGGCCTGCCGCATATCGGGACGTTCAATGAAGTGTTGCGCACCACGATGGTGCGGCGCGCTTATGAAGTGCTGACCGGTAACCCGACGCGGCTGATCGCCTTTTCTGATGATATGGACGGATTTCGCAAAGTGCCCACCAATGTCCCCAATCAGGATATGTTAGCGGAGCATTTGCACAAGCCATTGACGCAAGTGCCGAACCCCTTCGACACTGAATATGATAGCTTCGCTGCCCATAACAATGCGATGCTGCGCGAGTTTCTGGACCGTTTCGGTTTTGATTATGAATTCATCTCATCGACCGAGCAATATCAAAGCGGTGCGTTTGACGAGACGTTAAAACTGGTGCTGGCGCGTAATCAGCAGATATTGGACATCATGTTACCTACGCTGGGCAAGGAACGCCAGGCGACTTATTCGCCTATCCTGCCGATCAGCCCTAAGACCGGTCATGTCTTGCAGGTACCTGTCGAGATTGTCGACGCGGAAGCGGGCATTGTCCGGTTTGAAGATGACGGTGAAATGATTGAGCACAATGCCCTTACCGGCGGTGCAAAGCTGCAATGGAAAGTCGACTGGGCAATGCGCTGGGTGGCTTTGGGCGTCGACTATGAAATGTATGGCAAGGACCTGACTGACAGCGGCGTGCAGTCGGGCAAGATTGCCAAGGTACTCGGCGCGCGCAAGCCCGACGGGCTCATCTACGAGATGTTCCTTGATGAAAAAGGCGAGAAGATTTCCAAATCGAAGGGCAATGGCCTGAGCCTCGACGAGTGGTTGCGCTATGGCTCTGAAAACAGCCTCGCTTTCTATATTTACCGCGAACCGAAATCCGCCAAGCAGCTCCATATGGGCGTGATCCCAAAAGCCGTGGATGAATATTTTCAGTTCAGGGCTAACTGGCATGATCAAGCGCCGGACAAACAGCTCGGTAACGCTGCGCACCATGTTCACGGCGGCGATGTGCCCGAGGATATTATTCCGGTGACCTTCGGATTGCTTCTCAATCTTGTTGGTGTGATGGGTGATGCGGATCGCGAACAAATCTGGGGTTATTTGCGGCAATATGCACCGGATGCGACGCCGGAAAAATATCCTGATCTGAATGAGTTGATCGGCAACGCCATGGCCTATCATAAAGATTTTATCGCGCCGACGCTGCATCGCCGGAAGCCGGAAGGCGTCGAAGTCGCAGCGTTGGAAAGGCTTGATAGCGAGCTGGGCGCATTGCCGGATGATGCGCCTGCCGAAGATATCCAGACGATCGTTTATACGATCGGCAAAGAGGGCGGGTTCGATAACCTGCGCGACTGGTTCAAGGCGCTTTATGAAACCCTACTCGGCAGCTCGCAGGGACCACGCATGGGCAGCTTTATTGCGCTCTATGGCGTTGACAACACGCGCAAGCTGATCGCGGAGGCCCTGTTATGAGTAGCGGCATCAGTGGCTATCATCTCGCACAGATTAATATCCTGCGCTTCAAGCGGGAGAAAGACCATCCGGCCAACGCTGACTTTATGGATGCTCTCGATCCGGTAAACGCACTGGCGGACGAGGCACCGGGATTTATCTGGCGGTTGGTGGGAGAGGGCAATGATGCTGTCGATATTGATCCGGTTCCGGACGATCCGCGTCTGGCCGTAAATATGTCGGTCTGGGAAGATGTCCAGTCACTTGGTGACTTTGTTTACAAAAACCCCGAGCATCTTGCGATCATGCGCCGCCGCAAAGAATGGGCGGAGCACATTGAGGCTTATCAAGCCTTATGGTGGGTTCCGATTGGCCATGTTCCATCGGTGGAAGAAGGTTTGGAGAAAATCGAATTGCTGGAAAAGAATAATGCATCGGCAGATGCCTTCACCTTTCGCCAGCCGTTTGATGCTCCGGACGGGACGCCTGCCATACCTGTGCTGGATGAATGCGCCTGATGATCGATATTTTCACCACCGGCGGCACGATCGACAAGATCTATTTCGACGCATTATCGGAATATCATATCGGCCCGACTCCCTTGCCGGATATATTGGCGGAAAATAATGTCTATGTTCCGCACCGCGTGACGCAGTTGATGCGCAAGGACAGTTTGGAACTCACGAATGACGATCGTCAGGCGATCCATGATGCCGTGGCGGCCAGTGATGCCGACAAGATACTCGTGACTCATGGCACCGATACTATGGTGCAAACCGGGATGGTACTGGCGGATATCACGGATAAGACCATTGTGCTAACGGGTGCAATGCAGCCAGCAACTCTACGCAATAGCGATGCCGAATTTAATGTCGGCTTTGCATTGGCTGCGACGCAAACATTACCGCATGGGGTTTATATCGCGATGAACGGCGAGGTATTCGATCCCGCGACCACCAAAAAGGATCGCGCCGCGCACCGCTTCATTCGCGCGTAGCTTTTTTGAACAACGGACTCTGGGCAAGGGCTTTTGTTGCATAGGGCATAGCCCTCAGCATAACCGCAATGGTCGCGATCATCACCAGATAAGCCACCGCGCCATAAAGCGTCAGCCCAGGTGCGGTCCACAGCAGCAAAACATCATTGCCGCCCGGGACGGCAGCTGCACCAATGCCCATCAGGAATCCACCAATCAGATTGGCAGCGGCCAGCTTCCACGTTCCGAATTGCGGGTGAAATTTGTTTTTGAGCCAGCTGCTGAAAACCGCACCGGCGAATAAGGCCATGACCGCTAACTCAACGGTCATGCCAACAGACAGGCCCTGTCCAGCGAGCAGGCTGTTGAGCACCGCCGCGTAGGACCATTCCGGGCGCGTGCCATAGATCAGAGCGGCTGTGATTCCGATGGTCAGTAACGCCAGCATGGCCATGTTGCGCTTGGCAATGATCAGCCACAGACTGAGCAATGATAGTACAACAAAACCGAGCAACACGGCCTGTTTGGCGATATTACCTTCGATCGGAGTCCGTCCTGTCATGACCACCGGGGCGAAGGGGTTGAGCATATCGACACGCAGTAACAGCATGGCGAGCGCCAGACCGACAAAGGTTAAGATATAGCTGAACTTGCCTGCGCCAATATAGCCGACCGTGCCGACAAAACAGCCGCGATTGATGAGCGCGCCAACCCCCATGATCGCCGCACCGAAAAACAGCTGCCAGCCAATTTCGATATCGACCGGAATATGTGCGCGACCAGAATATTGCAGTAACAGAAACAACACCAGCCCCGCCCAGGAAGCAACAACAAGCAAACCGAATAACCAGTCCATCTTACCCTCGCCAACCCAGCGCATGGTGGCCGCAACCGTACAGGTCGCAGCCCGAACCAGCGAAAAGCCGAGCAGAAAAGCCAAAGGAATGATGAGGAATGCGGTCACTTAAGCGTGGCTCTTTTCAGCTAGGTCCTCAGCAACCTCATCGAGATAGCGGGCATCGCCCATGGCAACCGAGAGGATCATCGCACCTTGCAAGGCAGAAATGATATGAGAGGCGTTGAGATTAGTCGCTGGCTCCGCTCCCGCCAAAGCTGTTTCTGTCCATGTCATCAGCCGCGTGAAATAGCTGTTCACCGCTGCTTGCACGGCGGGCGGCAATTGGGGGCTCACCGACCCTAATACCGCACACAGGCAGCTGCTTTCTCCTTCGGCAAAGGCCGCACGATAGGCCTCTACTAGCCGGACAAGACGATCCCTTACCGTATCATCTGCTGAATCCGGCGCACCCAGGCTATCCAGCAAGTTTTCAGTATAGCGCTCGACCACAGCCTTGCCGAGATCTTCCTTATGGGGAAAATGATAGTGCACGGACGCGCTTTTCATATCCAGCGCAGCAGCAATGTCGCGAAAGCTAAGTCCCGCAAAGCCGCCCTGCCGATAGCCGCGTTCTGCAATATCCAATATCTGATCGCGCTTGCTAATCGTGTCTGCTCCCACCTGTTTCGTTTACCTATCACAAGATAGGGGTTGATCAAGTGCGATTCCAGTGCTACCTACCTATCGATAGGTAATTAACAAGAAAGGCCCTGACTATGAAGATTCTTGATTTTGAAGGTTTCCCCAATCCCGCCCGCGTTCGTATTGCGCTCAAAGAAAAGGGTCTGTTTGATCAGGTGGAATTTATTTCGGTCAATGTTCCCGAAGGGGAGCATCGCACAGCGGCGTTTCTGGAGAAAAACCCATCCGCAACCGTGCCGGTGCTGGAATTAGCAGACGGGACAACCATTTCCGAATGTAGCGCGATCACGGAATATCTCGATGGTCTGACCGAAGAGCAAGAACTCACCGGCAAGTCACCAAAGGAACGCGGCGTGATTGCGATGATGCAGCGGCGGGCCGAGGCGGGGTTGCTCGATGCAGTGGGGACTTATTTCCATCACGCGACACCCGGACTAGGTGAAGCGATCGAAACCTATCAATGCGCGGAATGGGGCAACCATCAAAAGAAACGGGCTGTCTCGACCATGTACTATCTTGATGCTGTGCTGGCCGAACAACCCTATCTCGCGGGAGATGAATTTTCAGTCGCTGATATTACTGCCTTTGCTGGCCTTGGGTTTGCCGATTTTGCAGGTGTTGAGACCCCGGCGGATTGTAAAAATCTTGCACAGTGGCGCGCAAAAGTGGAAGCTCGCCCGAGCATCGCTGGTTGAATGGAGACTCGCAAATGAGGATCAACGCCAATTTCGAAAAACCCGTGGTCCTGCGTCCGGAGGATATGAAATGGGTTCCCTCTCCCTTGCCCGGTGTCGAGCGCAAAATGCTTGACCGGGTGGGCGGAGAAGTTGCGCGCGCCACATCATTGGTACGTTATGCCCCAGGCAGTTATTTCGATCCGCATGTTCACAGCGGCGGAGAGGAATTTCTGGTGGTTGAAGGCGTGTTCTCTGACGAACATGGCGACTTTCCAGCTGGGACTTATGTGCGCAATCCCATCGGCACCAGTCACAAACCACATAGTCAGGATGGCTGCATCATATTGGTGAAGCTGCACCAGTTTGATGCTGCGGATACAGCGCATTTCTCGCTCGATATCAACGCACTGGATTTTGAGGATGGTGGCGCGCCGGGTGTGGAATTCGCCTGGCTCCACCGTTTTGAGGGCGAGGAAGTGAAAATCGTCAGATGGGCACCGGGCAGCAGCTATCCTGAACATGTCCATGAAGGCGGCAGTGAAACCTACATCCTTGAAGGCAGTCTGACCGACGAACATGGCGATTATCCCACCGGAACATGGGACCGGACACCACCGGGATGGACGCACACGCCTTATAGTGAAGAGGGATGTCTAGCCTGGACGAAAACCGGCCATTTGACACCTGAAAAGCTGGGGAAATTTGCCGCTTAGGCTGTGGCGGGGCGAGTTACCTGTTTCAATACATCCCGATATCCGCTCGCAATTGTCATCCGCTTGTCCATACCTTCCGCCAGTAGCAGCGCATGTGCATTTGGCAGATTATAGCACGGCACGCCCATGAACAGGTGATGTTCGCTATGATAGTTCACCCAATAGGGTGCAACTGTGGTGCGTTCCCATAGGTTCGCATAGGTTGTGCGAGCGTGGGTGAACGGGTCTTCGCTTCCCGTCGTGGTGCAGGCATGTTCGGCAATATTGCGGATGCGCAGAAAGAGTTGGAACGTCGTTGCGAGCGCAATGATCCAAATCAGGAAAGGAATGATGCCCAGTGTCAGCAGGCTGACCGTGAGGACGAGAAGCTGGATCAGCAGAAAGCGCGCGACGGTCTTGGTTGTCCTTATGGCACCGTCTAAATCTGTTACCGGAGCAGAGACACCAGCAGCACCGCCGCGATTAAGCGCAGTTCCAGCAGATGTATCGCGCTTGCCATTGCCATCGGTCGAAGACGAGCCGCGCAACATTGCCTTCAGCCCCAACCAAGCTGAAACCAACTGACCACTGCGCTGTTTGAGGAATGTTTGCCCGGTCAAATCGCGAAAAACCTTGCGCTTCATGCTAGCCGGTGTTGTCGGAAACGGCTTTGATAAGGCCAGATCGGGATCTTCCGGCTGCTGCGTAAATTTGTGATGGGTCAGGTGATAGGCGCGGTAACTGTGCAGATCGCTTCCCGTTGCGGCACCAGTCAGCCATTGGCCGGCGAAATTGTTCACTTTGCGATTGGGATGGAGCAGTCCATGGGCGCCTTCGTGCATTAAAATGGAGAGGCCCAATTGCCGCCCGCCGACAATTGCGATTGCAAAAGGGAAGGCGACGAGGCCCGCCGGCCAGTGCCAATCCCATAACAATGCCGTGCCTGCTAAAACAACTGCAGTCGTCAACCAGCCATGCAGCGTCAACCAAAGGCCCCGCGAGGGCGATACACGCGTCAAACGCGCCCACTCTTCGCGCGAAAAGACATCTGTAGGTCGGGCTGCTTTAACGGCTGGCATGGTAGTTATAATAGGCTAATTTCCGCCAAAAATCCACTTTTTACGATAAAAGCGGGAAGCTGGGTATTCCGTAACGTAAAATAAACCTGCTGACTAAATTTCTACCAGTCCATTCTCGATAGCGTCCATCCGCTGCCGCATCGCGATGCGGGTTTCTCCATCATCCGTAGCGCAAACCAAAGTGCCGCCGCCTGCTGCCATGACGCGCTCTATGTCCGGCCACATCGCATCGGGCGTTTTGGCGTCCCGCCACATGCCGGCGATTTTCGGATCCATGTGGCGCTTTCCGCCAAAGCGCTCGGGGCGGGCTTTGGCACCATCCCAAATCTCGGTATTAAGTAGGCCGGGGCATAAGATAGTTGTTTCAATGTCCCTGGCCGCCAGCTCTCCACTCAGGGCTTCAGCGACTGCCATCGTGCCATGTTTGGTGGCGGCATAGAGGGGAAAGTCGCCTTCTGGTGTCCGCAGCGCAGCAGTCGAAGCGGTAATCCCGACATGGCGCGGATCGCCCTTCAGCAAAGGTACAAAACATTGCGCCGTCCAGATCGCACCCAGCACATTAACGTCATTGGCCCAGCGCACCTGATCAGGTTTGCCGTCCAATAGCGATGCGCCAACACCAACACCGGCATTGATCCACAGCATCGCAAGGTCGCCATGATCACTGGCAAAACGCTCTGATGCCGCAGCAACAGCATCCCGGTCGCTAATATCGAACGTCATGGAAAAAGCACCGCCACCAATATCCAGTGCAACAGCCGCCGCCGCTTCCTCACGTATATCCTGAACGCAGACCGTCATACCTGCTTCCGCAAGTTTGATCGCCAGCATCTTGCCGATACCATCGCCGGCCCCGGTGACGAGAGCGGTGCGTCCTGCATAGTTGCTGAGTTTGGCCATGTGCCTATTCCTGTTTCAGCTCTTCAATCAATTTTACCATAAAGTCGGCGCCGCGTGTGAATTGATCGAGGCTGATATATTCGTTCGGCTGATGCGCCTGTTCAATCGACCCGGGGCCACAAATCACGGTCGGAAAGCCTGCTTGCTGAAACTGCCCTGCCTCGGCGGCATAGGAAACAACGCCAGCCGGCCTATTGTCGCCGGTGAGTTTGCGAACAAAGGCTTCGGCTTCTGCGGAACCAGATTGACCGAGAGGCGGCGCGTTGGACAATTGTTCCACGCGGACACCAGTTCCGGGAAAGGCGTCCTTCAGCTGAGCGTCAATAGCGGCAGCTTTCTCCTTGAACGGTTTCAGGATCTCATCCGGATCGACATCGGGCGGACAGCGCAAGTCAAAAACGAAATGCGCGCGCCGTGCCAATATATTGGCCGCTGTGCCGCCTTCCATCTTCCCAACCGTAAGAGTTGCATGAGGCGGTGTGAATGGAGATTCCGGATTGGCATTTTCCCAAAGCTCCCGTGCGAGATTGGCAAGATCATGCATCAGCTCTATCGCAACCATATTGGCGGAAATGCCAAGATGGGTCAGACTGCTATGCGCTTCATGGCCGAGAACCTCTACCTCATGGACACAAATGCCTTTGTGGCCGGTCACTACCTTCATCATTGTTGGCTCACCAATAATCGCCAATGCAGGCTTTGGCAGGGCTGCGGCAATCTCTTCAATCATTGCAGGTGCACCAAGGCAGCCAACCTCTTCATCATAGCTGATCGCCAGATGTACCGGACGCGTGCCTTCTTTCAGCATCGGGGCTGCTGCCAGAGCGAGGGCGATAAAGCCCTTCATGTCGCACGTGCCGCGCCCATGGAGCAGGCCGTCGCGCTCGGTTACGGTGAAAGGATCGCTCGACCAATTCTGCCCATCTACCGGTACGACATCACTATGGCCTGACAGGATGATGCCGCCTTCGATATTGGGACCGATGGTTGCGTAGAGATTGGCCTTGGACCCATCGGCATTACTAACCCGCGTGGCGCTGATCCCATATTGCGCAAGATAATCTTCAACCCAGGAGATGAGCTCCAGATTGCTGTTTCGCGAGGTCGTGTCGAAGGAAATCAGCGAATCAAGAATCGCTAAAGATGAACCAAGTAACGGATTTGTCATCTTGTTCACATAACTGTACGTACGATAAAAAGAAACTTTCTTACAAAAAAGCTTTATCTTTCATGTGCTTTACAGCATGTTACATAGAGTCATTTGGAGTGTGGGAAGAATCTGGTAAGAGCGTGTTCATCAATGGTTAATCAAATCTTTAAGGTTTTTTGTAAAACACACTGAGATAAAGGGTTCTAAATCGGGTATGAACAGAGTTATTTCAGTTGAACGGGACTTGGATCTGCTCGCCAATCTGGCGGCAAGATTGCTTGAAACACCTGTCGCGACGATCACGCTTTACGACAGCGATGATGATGGCGGTATCGATATGGTCGACACCATCAGCCATGCTGCCACCTGCTGCGATGAAAGCTGGGCAGCCAGTCATCCCGGTATAGATATCAAACAGCTGGGTAGTCCGCGCAACGCGATGACACAGCATTTGGGGCTCTATGCGTCTGTACCAATCAGAAATGGCAATGGCGGCACCATCGGTATGGTGGCCTGTGCCGATGACGAAGCGAAGGATCTGGGTGAAGAAGGACTGGCGACATTGAAACATATCGCAGCCATTGCCTCAGCTGTCGCTCAAGCCTGAAAAATTAACTATTTAGATTAATGTGGCGCCAAGCGCCAAACCCATATTCAACTATGCGTATCTTCCGATTGCAAGGCGGCCTTGCCGCGTGCTGTGATCATCGTGTCGAGAAAACGGGGGCCCGATGCCGTACCGGTCAGGAAAGCTTCATACAAGATCATGCCATTGTCGCTTAATGTTTGGACAACATCGACAAAAAACGCAGGATTAGCGCTCGCCTCCGCGGACTCAATCATGTCCGGAGACATGGTTGCCGCTGATGGCCAGGCTTGATTGAGCGACCCGAGAACATAAAGTTCCGTCTCGGATAAGTTCGCTTCGGGGGAGTAAGCAGAAGTCATTTTTTATCGCAGACCAGATCAAATTAAGTATGCCCCACTCGCTTTGATTTCGTTAACCTTTATTAAACTAAAAAGTTAAAAAAGTGTTAACAAGCGGTTATCACTCCTTCGACTTTTCCGGACATTCAGAGCCATTTCAACAGGGCGCAAAGCCAGTTTAAAGCTGGTTCTGAACGACATCTGCCCCTTACAAATTTTTGACGCCGTGACGATAGCGAAGACGGTTGTTCTGCCCTTAATGCCAGACGAGTTGAATCGGTTGAATGTTAACATGGGTGATTTCCCCAGAGGATTTTACCCATGTTTCGGTAACACATTGATTTGACATTCTTTAGGCATATACATAGGCTTCTATATTATAGATTAATATGGAGATTCGATTATGGTTTCGCGTAGGCAGGTTCTGGTCACTGGCGGTGCATCCCTTTTACTCCTTGGCGGCGGTTTCGGTGCTTATGTCGGTACACGTTCAATTGCCAAGGCACAGGAGCCTTGGAAACAAGCAACCACTGGCTTTGGAGATCCGCGGCTTGATGCAATGGCCTATGCCATTCTCGCGCCCAATCCGCACAACCGTCAGCCATGGCAAGTCAGGCTGGTGGGTGATGATAGTTTCACCCTATATTGCGATCTGGAAAAACGCTTGCCGCATACTGATCCGCCCAATCGTCAGATCACCATTGGTTTCGGGGCATTTGTTGAACTGTTCCGCCAGGCTGCTGCGGAAAAAGGATATCGCGCAGATATTACACCATTCCCCGAGGGCGAGCCCGAGCCGGTACTCGATAATCGTCCGATTGCATCGGTTACAATGACCAAAGATTCATCGGTTCAGCGCGATCCTCTGTTCGGTTCGATATTGAACCGGCGCAGCACGAAAGAACCCTTTGACCCGCGAGGCGTTGACAATGAAACATTTGCTAAGCTTCAAGCCATGGCGTTTGCGGGGCATGCGGATACGGGGCTGTCGCTTGTCACAACCAGTGAACCCGGACGGGTTGCCAAATTGCGCGATTTGACCTGGAAAGCCTGGATGGTCGAATATGAAACGCCGCGTACTCAGATGGAAAGCGTCGATTTGATTCGGATTGGAGCGAATGAGATTAATGCAAGTCCGGACGGTATTGATCTGGGCGGACCGATGATTGAAGCGGGTCTGCTGGGTGGTATCATCACGCGGGAGGAGCTCGCCAAAAAGGGGAGTAGTGCTTATGAAACCGGTATCTCCATCAATGAGGAAGCGCTCCGCAATACGAGCAGCTTTGGCTGGCTGCAGTCCGTGGAGAATAGCCGGACAACGCAATTGCGAACCGGCATGGCCTGGGTCAGGATCAATCAGGCTGCAACCGCATTGGGACTGGCCATGCATCCGGTTAGTCAGATATTGCAGGAATTCCCTGAAATGTCGGAGCTTTATGAAGAGTATCACGATTATGTTGCGGTGGCCGCTCCATCCCGGGTTCAGGGTCTTTTCCGCCTTGGCTATGCAGCCGCCCCAGAACCATCCCCCAGATGGCCAGTAGAATCGCTCATCCTGAACGTCTAAAGAAATCACATGACAGAAGAGAGTGATTCAGAATCAGTATCCAAATCCGGCCCGAGACCAGCAGGGCTAGCGGGCGATCCGATCGAATTTGCGGTGATGAACGAAATCGGAATGATCAACCAGCTGGCTGGCAATCTGTTTCAATCGCATTTGCCCAAAGGCATGACGGTGGCGCAATTTTCGGTACTCAATCATCTGTTGAGACTGGAAGTCGAGGAAACGATCAGCGAGCTAGCTCGCGCGATGCAGGTGGCCCAGCCAACGATGTCGTCAACCGTGCGCAGGCTGGAGGACAAGGGGTTGGTCGAACTGGTCCATGATCCGGACGATCGCCGCATTAGACGGGTGGCCGTTACAGAGACTGGCGCCAAACTCAGAAATGATGCTGTAGCGGCGCTCGGGCCGATGGCGGAGATGTTCCGGCAGAATATGCCATCATCCATATGGCACGAACTTCTTCCACAATTGAACCGGATCAGAGTTTTTCTTGATAAGCAGCGCGGTTGACAGTTTATCGTGATCAGGAACCGACAGCGTTTTCTTTGTGATTTTTTGCTTCCAATGCCTTCGCTTCAGCTTCCTTAAGCAAAGTGAGGGCAACTTCTGTCATGTCAGATTGATGCGGACTATAAGCCAGGGGACCCAGTGTATGCGCGGCCCATTCATATTTTTCCTGCTGCATGAATTCATTAGCCATCATCCAGCGTAGTGCGTTGTCATACGGCGCAAGTTCCAGCGCGCGCGCCAGGCCATCAATGGCGATGGCCGGCGGCTCCACGCCTTGATCACGATAGCTGCGATAAAATTGGATCAGCGGAATCGGGTGATCATTTTCGATTTTGTTCAGCTTTACAAATTGTCGGCGCATGTTCTTCCATGCAGCGGCTTCATCATCTGCGCCTGCGGCTATTCTGGCAAGCGCATAGCCTTTCTGGATATGGGCATTGATAATGTTTGGATCTAAAGCGAGGGCTTGCTCTGCTGCAGCAATGGCCTCTGCGTTATTGCCTGTATCATATTCTGCCTCTGCCAATGCCGCGAGAACAGCTGGATCATTGGGATATTGAGCAGCCACGGCGCGTGCTTCTGGCAATAATTCGGCGGCTTGTTCCTTGTTTACACCGCGCTTAGAACGGGTCAGGATCGGCATGATCGCAGCCTCGCCCGCCCGCAATCGGCGGACATCGATGTTCCCGATTTTTATATATTCAGATGGAATGCGATAGGTAGTAATTCTACGCTGCCTCAAATAACGACTGAGGTCTTTGTCTAATTGCTTGATATCGCCAAAAGCTTGCTGAGCGGCAGTCATTTCGTCCACACCTTGGGCTAGTTTGGCGACATAGGTTTTCATCTGCCCTTTTCGTTCTGATGAGAAATGTAGCATGTGATAAAGCGCCCAGCTCTGACCGTAAAATGAATCGTAACGCTTCGACTTGTTCTCAGCGTAGGCTTTCGTATCGAGCAGCAATTCCATTGGAACGTCTCTAGCGAGTGCGAGTTCATAGGCGCGGCCTTTTGAGGGCAGGCCGACACTCACACTGCCGTCACTGCCAAATTTGGCAGTGCCATAGAATTCAGCGAAGCCTTCGCTAAGCCAGCGAGGATAGGCGCGGGCAGATGAACCAATCAGGAAATGATGAGCATATTCATGCAGCAAGATGAGCTCGGACGGCGACATTTCATAGCGAGAACTCTTGACCTTAGGCACGATCGCGAGCGAACCGCCAGCCCTCGGAATATAGAAACCACCGACATATTTGTTGCCGTCACCATAAAGGTCACGCACATCCCCGATATTATTTACGACGTAGATCGTTACTCGGTTTGACGGGCTGAGCTTTGTGGCAGGTCGATTGAAGAGAAAGCGCATGGTTTCATGATAGCGTTCAAGACGCTCCGAAAACGCCCTGACATCCTTTTCCTTCTGGTTGGAATAGACCAGAAAGTGATCGCTGCTTGCCTCATGCCATGCCGCTTGGGCGGGTGACATAAAAATCAAAAACAAAAGCCCCGAAAGAAAAATACGTATCATGTAATAGTGCCCCTATACTGAAAACCTTACTAATAGGCAGCCAGTATAGGGGCAATAGGGATTTGAAAAATTGACCAGTCAGATCAAATTAGATCTGTGTAGCAATCCAGTCGTCGATCTTCTTCTCCAGCACCGTCATCGGCAGGGAACCGGTATTGAGCACTTGATCGTGGAATTCGCGCGGGTCGAATTTTTCACCCAGACCGTCCTGCGCCTTTTTCTTCAGTCGCTGGATAGTCAATGCGCCGATTTTATAAGCCAATGCTTGTGACGGGATGGCGATATAGCGCTCGACTTCGGCGGTAGCATCGGTCTCGCCCATGCTGCTGTTATCGAGCATATATTTGATCGCTTGTTCGCGGGTCCATTTTTTGCTGTGTAGGCCCGTATCGACAACTAGCCGCATCGCCCGGAGCATTTCGTCATCGAGATGACCGAAACGCTGATAGGGGTCGTCAAACAGCTCCATCGGGAAGCCCAGCTTCTCTGAATAAAGCGCCCAACCTTCGACATAGGCGGTGTTACCGCCAAAACGCATGAAATTTGGAAGTGCTTCATTCTCCTGCGCCAACGATATCTGGAAATGGTGACCAGGCGCGCCTTCATGCAAGTACAGCGTTGTCATGCCTGATGTGTTGCGCGATGGCAGGTCATATGCGTTGAAATAAAATACACCGGGGCGAGAGCCATCCGGCGTTCCGCCCTGATAGGAACCGCCTGCCTGAAATTTTTCGATCGATTCATCATAAGGTCGAATTTCGAGCGGGGATTTGGGCAGCACTTTGAACTGCGTTGCAATGACTTTGTCGACCTTTTTGCCGAGATCATAATAGCCTTGGGTCAGCGCCTCGCGAGATTCCGGATGAAATTTCGAATCGGTCCGCAAATAGGTGAAGAATTCGGACAGGGTGCCTTCAAAGCCCACTTCATCCTTGATCGCTTCCATTTCGGTTTTGATCCGGGTGACTTCGCTAACACCAAGATTATGAATATAGTCGGCTTCCAAAGGCAGGGTGGTCGTGTTTTCGATCAGATGCTTATACATCACATCGCCGCCCTTCATGTAGGATAGGCCTACACCTTCGCGGGCAACCGGTAGATATTCGTTTTTCAGAAAATCATGCATGGTCTGGTAGGACGCGAAGATTTTTGTCGTCATCGCCTCATATTCTTTGGTTAAACGGGCTTTGTCAGCGTCGCTGAAGTCTTCAGGAAATGCCTGTGTCGGTGCCATGAACGGGCTTTTCTCAAGACCCAGGCCAATTTGTGTCGCGAGCTGTTCAATGACATTGCCAACGGTCAGCTTGGTTTCGACTACGCCGCTGTCCATACCTTGACGGAACCGGCCAACTGAGCGGTCAATCAGCGTGACAAACTCAACATGACGTTTCAAATTATCTTCGTAATTTTTGACCGTTTTGAAGGGAGCTGCCCCCTTGCCGGATGCAAAGGTGGGATAAAAAGTGTGAAAGCCACTAAAATGATTGAGTGGACGAACAACCGTCAGAGCCATAATCTCATCGGACATGCCTTTAATGGCCTGCTTTTTGTTCCGCTCGAACACATCATAGGCAATCTTGTCGGTTACGCTCAGCTTGCTGCGGTCGATAGCCATCAGGGCGGCGAGTTCGCTTTCTTCAGCAGCCAGTTCGGCCGCGAAATATTCATCGCTGATATAATCACCGAGACGGTCAGCATAGCGTTCGTCGCCGCGGAACAAAGCGCCAATGGGGTTGCGCTGCAGACTGTCCGCATCACTTTTTGCGAACAGTGCCTTCAACGTTTCGCTTTCGCTCTCCGCCGGCGCTGCGGCTTCTTCTTGGATAGCTGCGGCGCTGGTCACGGACAGACTATTGGCATTTGCGGCCGAAGCGGTGGCGAGTAGGCTAGCGCTGGCTAGCAGAGCGAGAGACTTGTTGATCATGATGATTCCCTAATTTAAAAAGCTGTTATGCATGGCTAACACGGCTTGGTTTCACCTGCAACGATTGCTGATGTCGTTTGTCGAAGGGCATGTGTTGTTGGTCAGTGATTGCCCGCTATCTGTTGCCGGGCATCTCCAGACTCATTCCGGATATTATTTTAATATCAGCGCCTTATTGCGCGGGGCGACCGTGCCAGCGATTGAGGCGGAACCATTTCGTGATGATATATTTCGTGCCTTTGACAACCGGAGTTCCGGCATGAAGCGTGTTGAGATTGGGCCTGCCATCAGGGCCCATATTATTCCAGATTAGCAGCATGCCTTTGCGCGGTTCGACCTTATATTCGAGTTGCGGGAACGCGGTTGCTCCACCTTCTTCCGGTTCATTGAGATAGGCCATAGCGGTCCAACTGCGCTGCCCGCCATTGGTTTCCTCATTCTTCCAATATTGTTCGGACTCGTGAAAGAAATCATGATGATCCTTGAATTCCTGACCGACTTCATAGCGCTGTCCCTGTAAAACTTCGCTATGGTCGTTTTCCAGTCCCATCAGGTCAGAGATGGATTTTTCGATCCGCTGAATATCCGGATCATCTATCTTGACATTGCAGCTGTAGCTGGTCCGAAAATCTGTAGATTTTTTTGTCTCGTACACACTTGATGGCGTTGAATCGGCATCGATCATATTAATCAGCAAGGCGCAATCGGCATCGGACAGGAAATTCTGGTGCACAAATAGCTGCGCATGCGGGCTTTCCAGCCATTGCACCTGGGGATGAGCATTGAGCGTATCGGTGACCCGCCGGCTCAGCTCGACCATCCGTTTGGGGCTATTATATTTGGTCGCTTTGGTTTTGGTGGCTGTCGTCATGGCGCACCTCAGTCAATCACGCGGCCGCGGATCATCACCCAGTCGATATTCTCCAGTACCGTGACATCTTCGAGCGGATTACCATCAAAGGCAATGAGATCAGCAGAATAGCCATTGGCAATGCGGCCAATCTGGCCTTCCATGCCGAGGACTTCAGCGGCGAGGGTGGTGGCACTGGCCACCGCTTCGCGCGCGGTAAGTCCGTGGCGGACCATCAGGGCAAATTCTTCTGCATTGCGGCCATGACCGAATACTCCAGCATCGGTGCCAAAGGCGACTGGCACGCCCATTTTCTTGGCCATGGTGACGGCTTTGCCAACGCTACCCAATGTTTCGCGGATCTTATTTTCCACTACCGGGGTGTAGATACCTTTGCCGAGGCCTTCGCTCACACCCTGAAATGCCATGAGAGTCGGGACAAGCGCAGAGCCATTGGCTTTCATAGCCTTGAGCGCAGCCTCATCTGCAAACGTGCCATGGTCGATCGTGTCGATACCAGCGCGTGCTGCTGCTTCGATCCCGCGTGCACCGTGCGCATGGGCCATGACTTTTAATCCAAGCGAATGAGCTGTGTCGGCAATGGACGTCATTTCAGCATCGGTAAAATGGGCTTCGAGACCGCGGCCCTGTTGAGAAAGCACGCCGCCAGTGGCGGTAATTTTGATAATGTCAGAGCCTGCGCGGGAGGCCTTGCGGACTTTCTCTGCGCATTGAACAGGACCAGTGCAGCTATAGCCGCTGGCCAAGCTATCGTTAATATCTTCCTTGAAGCCGGTCGTATCGCCATGGCCGCCGACAATGGCTAGCGCCGGGCCGGCGGCAATGATGCGCGGTCCGGGTATCACACCCTCGGCTGTACCTTTGCGCAGCGAGAAGGCAGAATATTGTGAAGACCCCGCTTCGCGGACAGTAGTGAAGCCTGCCTTAGCGGTTACCAGTGCGTTTTTGGCACCGACAACTACACCCCATTCGGCTGGTTCGGTTGCCTGTTTCCAAAAATCTCCGCCTGGATCGCCGGTCAGGTGGACGTGTAGATCGATTAGCCCGGGCATAACTGTCTTGTCCGACATATCGACGATAGTGACATGATCCTCCGGCGCAGAGGGGACAACCGATCCTTGGCTGATAGCAATAATTTTGCCGTCGCTTACGGTGATCGTCGCTGGGCCAGAAGCACCTTTGGAGGGATCGGCGATGAGATTGCCGACTTTAATAATGGTAACGGGTGCCATCGGCTTTTCGTCCGCCGCCGAAATCGGGGCTGCAAAGCCCAATGCTGCAATCGCAATCAGATGTCGGATCATATCTCAATCTTTCCCATTAGGTCTTTTGCCCTGTGTGCGACGGGCGGCAGATGGTTTCAAGAGATAATATAGATCAAGGCCCGCAATCATCTCTGATTGCGGGCCTCACCTAAGGAAACTGATTTCCGTTTGCTCCGCGACTTAATAGAAGAAGTCGTAGATCACATCGACCACGCGGCCGTCATATGTGTCGATCAACAGAACATCGTCATAGTAACGAACCCAGCGATGGCCCCCGTAAGCGGGTGGCAGGCGATAGCGCCATGGGTCGTTTATCCAGTAGCGCGATCCGTAGAAGGACGATCCGAGATAAATGCCGATATTCCAGCGCCGGTAACTATGGTTCCGATAGGGCGAATAATAACGGCCTGGTCGATAATAGTGGCGGTTCGCCTTGCGATATTTTCTCCAGTTATAGCGCCGGTCGTTGCGCCAGCTGCGGTTCCATTTTTTATAGCCACGGCGTCCATCGCGATAGCCTTTTCGATATCCCTTGCGATTGTCGCGATAACCATAACGCCGTCCATCACGATAGCGACGATCAATCCGACCGTCACGGTTGCGGTCTACCCGCCGATCGACGCGGCCATTATTGTTGCGGTCAAACCGGCGATCAATGCGCCCATCACGGTTCCGATCAAAGCGGCGGTCCACCCGGCCATCTCTGTTCCGGTCACCACGGGCATTTGCGCGGCGGTTTGAGCGGCGTTCACTGCGTTGGACAGTATCCCGGCGAGCTTGCCTGTTCGAACGCCCAACATCAGCGCGGCTGCGCGAGACGTTACGGTTCGCATTACCATCTCGCTGCCGATTGGCGCGGCGGTTTTGCCGCTGCTCTGCACGATCGCCTTCGGTCAGCACATTAGCGCGCCCGCGATTATTGCGGTTTTCGGCTCGTCCTGCCCGGCGGGCTTCTCGGTTGCCGCGATTAGCTTGCCGCGCTTCTCGATTGCCCCGATTGGCGCGTCGCGCTTCACGGTTTCCGTTGCCCCGGTTTCCGCGATTGGCTCTACGCTCTCCGCGGCCATCGCGTTGCAGGGCAACGGTGCCAGTGAGATCAACAGTGATTGCGCGCATGTTGTTGTTCAAATTTGGTGCAATATCAGCGGCGGAGGCTGTCGCTGGTGTCAGCATCGTGGCTGCCATCAGGCCGGTTATATAAAATAGTCGCATAGGCTCGCTCCATAACTACGCGACCCCATTTGCCGCATCTGTGGAACAAGTCATAGCTTATTAACCCTGTCATTCAGCTGAATTGGGCTGTAATATTCAGGAAAGAATCGAGTTATATGAACAAAATTCGATGGATTGTGACGCAAAACTAAGCTTCTGCGTCCTTTTCCAGCCATTCTTCTAGCCATTTGATCGTATATTCGCCTGATTGGAAACCTTCATCATATACCAGTTTTTGATGCAGCGGTATGGTCGTTTCAACCCCTTCGATGACAAATTCGTCCAGCGCGCGGGCCAGCCGCATCATGCATCCATCGCGAGTCCGGCCATAAACAATCAGCTTCGCAATCATGCTGTCATAATAAGGCGGGATCGAATATCCGGCATAAAGCCCGCTATCGACGCGCACATGCATGCCGCCGGGGGCGTGATAGCTGATCACCTTGCCCGGTGATGGGGCGAAGGTTTTGGGATTCTCTGCATTGATCCGACATTCAATCGCGTGGCCCTTGAATTCCAGTTCTTCCTGCGTGACAGAAAGATCGCGGCCATCTGCAATACGGATCTGTTCGCGGACCAAGTCAAAGCCGGTAATCATTTCCGTTACCGGATGTTCTACCTGCAGACGCGTATTCATTTCGATGAAGTAGAATTCGTCATTCTCGTAGAGAAATTCGATCGTACCCGCGCCGCGATAGCCCATGCCCTTCATGGCATCGACGCAGACCTTGCCCATACGCTCGCGCTGTTGCGCGCTGATCACGGGTGAAGGTGCTTCTTCAAGTACCTTCTGGTGACGGCGTTGCAGTGAGCAATCGCGTTCGCCCAGATGAATGGCATTGCCGCGGCCGTCGCCAAAGACCTGAAATTCAATATGGCGCGGATCGCCGAGATATTTTTCAATATAAACCGTCGCATCACCGAAAGCCGCTTTGGCTTCGGTGCCAGCCTGCTTCATCTGCGTTTCCAGCTCGGTTTCACTGTTCACGACCTTCATGCCGCGTCCGCCGCCGCCCGAAGCTGCCTTGATGATGACCGGATAGCCAACGTCGGCGGCCACTTTTTTCGCTTCCTCAATCTCGCTTACTGCGCCATCAGAGCCGGGCACCAAAGGAATGCCCAGTTCGCCTGCGGTCTTTTTGGCTGCAACCTTGTCGCCCATGACTTTAATATGTTCGGGCTTGGGGCCAATCCATTTAATGTCATGCGCTTCGACCACTTCGGCGAAATGCGCGTTTTCAGAAAGGAAGCCATAGCCGGGATGGATAGCATCCGCGCCGCTGATTTCCGCTGCGGATATGATGGCCGGAATGCTGAGATAGCTGTCAGTCGCTGATGGCGGCCCAATACAGATGGCTTCATGCGCCAGCCGGACATGCATCGCGTCTTCGTCCGCAGTGCTGTGTACCGCAACAGTTTCGATACCGAGCTCCCGCGCCGCGCGTAAGATGCGAAGCGCGATTTCGCCGCGATTGGCGATAAGGATTTTGTTGATGGTCATGCGCCGGGCCTCATCTACGCAATCACAACCAGCGGTTGGTCAAATTCGACCGGTTGGCCGTTTTCGACCAATATCGCTTTCACAGTGCCAGCGCTTTCGGCCGAAATTGGGTTCATGACCTTCATGGCTTCAATGATCAAAACGGTGTCACCTGCAGCGACTTTATCGCCGACGCTAACAAAATTGGCTGCCTCTGGGTCCGGCGCCAGATAGGCCGTGCCGACCATCGGTGATTTTTGCGCGCCTGCATGATCATCAGCAGGTGGCGGTGCGGCTTCGGCTGCAACTGCGGGTGCTGGCATCGGGGCGGGCGCAGCTACGGCATGAACTGGGGCAGATACACCACCACTGCCGCCGCGAGAGACGCGGATTTTGCGGTCGCCATCCTCGACTTCAATTTCGCTAAGGCCAGCGCCATCCAATATCCCGGCAAGCTCCCGAACAATGTCGAGATCTACATTCATGCTGCCATCACTATCTTTTTTTGCGGCCATTTCTGGTTCCCATATTAAATTAAAATTATCTTCTAAAGCTTGTTGGCAGCGTCGAGCGCCAATTGATAACCCAAAGCACCAAAGCCGCAAATCGTTCCTTTTGCAACCGGTGCAATTAAACTCTTATGCCGAAACTCTTCACGCGCCGCCGGATTGGATAGGTGCACCTCGATTACCGGTACCGCGATCGCTTTGATCGCGTCATGCAGGGCAATCGAAGTGTGAGTCAGCGCGCCCGCATTCAAAATCACTGCCTGCGCTTCGTCGGCAGCGGCTTCCTGCAGCCAATCGACGAGATGACCTTCATGATTGCTTTGGCGGATATCGACTTCAAGGTTCAGATCGTGCGCCTGATCTTCGAGCCGTCCGGCAATATCATCAAGGGTATCTGACCCATAAATTTCTGGTTCCCGCATGCCCAGCAAATTGAGGTTGGGCCCGTTCAGGACAAAGACTGTCTTTTTTGAGCTTGTTCCCTCTGACAATATATTGTCCCCCATATCGTGCTTTTGGTTGCGGCACTGCTTAGCTGTTTATATGGCCTCTTTATAGGGCTCGATTCCGAAAAGCGAGATCAAACAGATGGAAACATTGGTAATGCCAGAAATTTCAATTCAGCTAAATGGCGATAGCAAACAGATTGCGGGCGGGATGACCGTCGCCGATCTGGTCCGGTCGCTTGATCTGGAACCCGAGAAGGTGGCTGTCGAGCGGAACCGCGAAATCGTAACGCGTTCCACGCTAGCGGACGTTATGGTTGAAAATGGCGATCAACTCGAAATCGTTCATTTTGTAGGTGGGGGCGATCATGCTGGCGATGTGGCCGTTGACGATGGCTGGAGCGTAGCAGGGCAGAAATTCACATCCCGTCTGATTGTCGGCACTGGAAAGTATAAGGATTTTGAAGAAAATGCTGCAGCTGTAGAAGCGGCGGGTGCGGAGATTGTGACGGTTGCCGTTCGGCGGGTGAATGTCATGGATCGTAACCAACCGATGCTGACGGACTTTATTGATCCCAAGAAGACCACCTATCTGCCCAATACCGCAGGCTGCTTTAACGCCGATGATGCGATCCGCACATTGCGACTGGCGCGCGAGGCAGGCGGCTGGGATCTGGTGAAACTAGAAGTGCTCGGCGAAGCGAAGACGCTTTATCCTAATATGCGGGAGACTTTGGAAGCAACCGAGGTGCTGGCCAAAGAAGGCTTCAAGCCAATGGTCTATTGTGTCGATGATCCCATTGCTGCGAAACAGCTGGAGGATGCAGGGGCTGTTGCGATCATGCCCTTGGGCGCGCCGATTGGGTCGGGGCTGGGGATTCAAAACCGCGTCACCATCCGTTTGATTGTCGAAGGGGCCGGTGTTCCAGTATTGGTCGACGCTGGCGTGGGTACAGCCAGCGATGCCGCTGTGGCGATGGAACTGGGCTGTGATGGTGTGTTGATGAATACTGCCATTGCAGAAGCCAAACAACCCGTCCGCATGGCCCGCGCAATGAAGCTTGCGGTGGAAGCCGGACGGGAGGCTTATCTGTCGGGCCGAATGGGTCGGCGGATGTACGCAGACCCCTCGAGTCCTCTGTCTGGGCTGATTTAACCCCGTAATAC
Organism: uncultured Sphingomonadaceae bacterium; assembly: GCA_947501695.1. Taxonomy (GTDB): domain Bacteria; phylum Pseudomonadota; class Alphaproteobacteria; order Sphingomonadales; family Sphingomonadaceae; genus Parasphingorhabdus. The sequence continues at coordinate 717,698 of CANMWO010000002.1, read as the reverse complement.
ACCCTGATTCGGTGTCATATGTAACTAATTGAATAGTAACAAAAGTTACATAGATTTACTTTGATCGACGCCCCATGGTCGTTGGTCGAAGCATTTTGTTGTTCACCGACCAAAATGGCTGTTTATCGAAGTTCGGATGCTCGCCGACCACCCTTCCCGTATCTAAGAATACGAGGTGGGAGCAGCAGCATAAGTCTCAAAGCTCTTCCCCGAGCTGGTCGAAACAAACTGCTCCCGCCTTCATAAACCAGGTCCCTTCTTTGAGCAGGGACTATCTCGGCAGACCCGGTCCCCCAAATTCCGGTTTGCCCAAAATATTGTTGAGGAGTGAACACATGAGAAATTCTATTTTGAGCAAAGGTCTTTTTGCTGCCGCCGCAATCGCTGTGACCGCTACCGGTTTTTCGGCAAGCGCAAGCGCACAGAACCGGACGACACGAACTGTTGAGGTAAGCTATGCTGATCTGGACCTAACCAGCGCTGATGGTCAAGCCACTCTGGACGGACGAATCAAAGGCGCCGTACGCCAGGTATGTGGTGGTTATGATACACGTAGCTTGAGAGATATGGTCGATCACAAAGGCTGTGTCGAAGAAGCAAAATTCTCCGCCAAGCGCGCCAAAGTGTCGCTTATCGCTAGAGCTGAAGCAGGAACGCTTGGTACAAGCTCGGTCGTTATCGGCGGCAGTTAATATAAACCCAAGAGCCGCGAATCCCAATTAAGCGGCCTGACATTTGGCCAAACCAACTAATGACCCCGGTGCCCTTACACCGGGGTTTATTTTGTCTGTCGTGTTGTGAAGGGCAGTATCGCCGTTTGAGTGTTAGCGGACGAAGCTATCTTCCGGCGAGCTTCTTCGCTTCGGCCAAATGGGTACGACCGATACGGATTTCCGTGCCGCATTTCAGGCAAGCCATCCATATTCCGCCGCCATCATGACGCAAGCCGCCAATCCAGTCTCGGCGGACCAGATGGGATCGGTGCAGGCGAATGAAGTGATCCGGATTAAGCCGTCCCTCTAGCCCGGTAATCGTCTGATGCAGCAAATAGCTGGATCCACCCTGCTCGCTGCCCACATGCAACCGCATATAGTCGCGCTCGGCTTCGATCCGGTTGATTTCAGAGGCTGCAATGCGGCGCAGTTCCGATTTGTAAGGGACCCAAAACTCTTCTGCCCAAGGAGAATTCTCGGTCGGGGCCGCGATCTGATCCGTAGTGCGCTCTAACACTCGGGCAATGGCTATAGAAAGTCGTTCCGCTTCAACCGGTTTGAGCAAATAGTCGATGGCAGCGACACCAAAGGCTTCGACAGCAAATTTGTCAAAAGCGGTGACAAAGATAATGGCTGGCGGCTTTTCCAGTTCTGAGAGTTTCTTGGCCACTTCCAGTCCATCCATGCCCGGCATCGCTATGTCGAGCAGCAAGAGATCTGGTTCCAACTGATGGGCAAGGCGAATGGCGGCCTCTCCGTCACTTGCCGTACCGACCAGATTAATATGTTCTTGCCGCGCGCACAAAAGCTGCAGCCGCTCGATCGCCAGTGGTTCATCATCGACGATCAGCGTATTCAGCTGGGTTGGAGGCGAGGCTATGTCATCTGCCATAATCAGATATCCGCTAAGAGGGGCATGGTCAGTTCCGCAACAAATCCGCCAGCGTCAGGATGGAATGTCTTTAACTTGGCCTGAGAACCAAATCTAGTCTCTAGCCGGTCGCGGACATTTGCCAGACCTATGCCGCTATTCTGATCGTTGGATTTGTTTTTCGGCTGCGCTTCGCCATCATCGCTGACCGTGATTATCAGGAAATCGCGTTTGGTCGTCGCGCTGATGCGGATCGTCACAGGGCGCTTGCTGTGGGCCACGCCATGTTTGATCGCATTTTCCACCAGCGGTTGCAGGATCAGGCCGGGTACGAGTACATCATCCAATTCTGTCGGGACATCTGTCTCGGTTTTCAGACGCTTGGGAAAGCGTACCGCTTCAATATCAAGATAGAGCTTTTGCAGATGCACTTCTTCGGACAGAGCAACATCTTCGAGCGGGTCGCCGGAAAGGCTGCTGCGATAGAACTTCGACAGATTGAGGATCATCTTCTCTGCTTCTTCCGGCTGGCTACGCATGACCAAAGTGCTGAGGCTGTTGAGCGTGTTGAACAGGAAATGTGGATTAACCTGATAACGCAAGCTGCGCAGCTCGGCATCCTGTGCTGCCTGTGCAAAACGCGCCGCCTTGCGCTCGACGGTGCGGACTTCTCCAGCATAGCTGAGTGTCAAGTAGAGCGAGGCCCAACTGATCATGAAGAAAAACCGGGAGATGCTGTCTTCCACAATCGCCTTTAGTGCAAAGTTCTCTTTTTCCGCATATTTGCGCATCTCCTCCACATGCGCTTCATCAAACAGGCTTTGTGGATCATAGACATTGAAGACATAAAAGTTGAATATTGCAATGGCGATGGCACAAGGGATCGCGCCTGCAAAAGCCGTCATAATGCGGGTGGAGAGCGCCTTGTCCTCGAATAACCGCAACAAGCGATACAATAGATAGGTTAGACCGATACCGAATATGGTTACAACCACTCGGCGTACGGCCAGTTCTTCTTGTGCTGGCCAATCTCCGACAGCGGCCCTTAAGGTAATTATGATCACATAAAAAAGCCAAAATCCAAGGATCGACAGGATAGCGACCTGTTGTCCCACAGATGGTTTGTGATTTCCGATGTCAAATTTTCTCATTAAGCGCCTAATTTCTCATTCGCATGCAGCTTAGAATATAATGGTATCAATTGTCTCTATCGGAATCGTGTCCGGTCGAAACATACTTGCGGTTGGTCGAAACTTTCGGTCGCGGGCAGCTAATTACGCCGTGATTCTAGCATCATAAGCCATTTTGCTGGGTGATTTAGATCCCATTTAACGAAATACTAACCATGTTTTGGTCAAGTGGCTCTCGTGGGAACAACAGCAATGTTTTAGAGTAGGAGTTACCATGACCAAAGCGATGCAACCGGTGCCAGGCGCAATGACACTGTCGGAAATGAAGGAATTTGCGGGCTTTGGTTCAGCGACTCAACGCTATATCCGCCGCTCGCTCGACGTCGGGTTGGACCGTTCTGATGCGATCGAAACCTGGTCGCGTGATGCGGTTGAGGAAGCTGGCATTCAAGTGCAGATGAAACTCTACAGACGGCTGGCTGATATCCGAAAAGCCATTCCACAGGATTGTGGGATGGATAGCATCGAAAAATTCATGCCTGCCTTGATCTCGCTATCGGCTTATGATCTGGGACAGGGGCGCATCAGTAGCTTCCCCGCTTACCGTTTTCTCTACGAGCGCTTGCTCGGCCCCGATGCACGGCCATGGCTGCCCGGCAGTTTTTGTGCCGCGGCTTCCCTGCCGCATCTCCATCCCAAGACCCGCAAAGGCCTGCTGCAATCGATCAGCGAAGCCGCCGCCACTGCTCCTGGCTGGTCCACCCGCGAGCCCAGCTTCTTCCCTGAATGGGTGGAGAAAGTGGATATGAAAGCCGACGGGAATCGGGCCGCCCACTAAGGCGACCCTTCTCGAAGCCTCATCCCGCTGGAATATTCTTGGCGAGAAACGCTTCCATTTCCTGTAGAAATTGAACCCTGTCAGCTTCTAGAGAGAAGTAATGATCACCTTCTGGTTGTTCGACATAACGGACGTCCTTGCCGGCTTTTTTGAGGGCCTTGGCAAAATTCCGGCTCTGGTTCACCTTCACCCGGCGGTCGCGCTTGCCGTGCATGATGAGCATCGGCACCTTCACGTCTTTGACATGGTTGATCGGTGACACCCCTTTCAGATCCGGTGCCTGTTCCTTGACCCAGGTCCGGCCCCATTTGCTACCCAGATAGCGACGGTCATAGCGGATCATTGCGGAAAGGTCGGACACACCGGCATATGACATTGCACATTTATAGATTTCGGGATTGCGGTGGGCCGCGCGCATTGCTGCATAGCCACCATAAGAGCCACCGACCATACAGACGCGGTCGGGGTCGGCAATGCCTTGCTCGATCGCCCATTTCACCCCGTCGTCGAGATCATCTTGCATTGCGAGGCCCCATTGCCCTTCTCCTTTCAAGGCAAAGGCTACACCATAGCCCGATGAACCGCGATAATTGGGCTGCAATACGGCATAGCCGCGATCGGCAAGAAACTGCGCCTGCCAATCCCAACTTTCGGAATCGCGGGCAAACGGACCGCCATGTGGCATCAAGATTAGCGGTAGTTTCTCGGCGGGCCGTCCCTTGGGCAAAGTCAGCACGGCTTCTATAGAGAGCCCGTCACGAGCTGTGTAGCGGATAGATTTTACGGGCCCATAGCTGCTATTCTTAAGCTGCTCGTTCACTGTCCCCAGCTTTTGCATCTTGCCCCAGGCTGTATCAAATAGATAATATCTGCCCGGCCGTGATGGACTGCCGACCGAGACTATGAAGCGCGTTTGATCGCGGTTCATAGACGTAATAGTTGCGGTTTTGCCGGGTGTAGAATTGTCGAGGGCCTGCTGCAGCTCCCGTAACCGTGTATCAATCCATTCGATCCGGTAATGCGTATCGGTATAGCCATAGCCTATCAAGGCATTGCCATCTCGATTGCGAATGACTGTATCAATGTCATAGCCTTTAATTTCGTGGACTTTTTCGCCCAAGGCCTGGTTTTTCAGGTCATAAAGATAAAGTGCGTCGGTGCCGTCTTTATCGTCAAAAACCACAGCTTTTCCGGGATCAGCGAGGAATATGCTTGGTATCGTCAAACTTTCGTCATTCTTGCGTTTGGCTCGGTCTACCATCTTAAAAAGCTGACCATTGCGTTCCCGATAATAAAGCTTCGATGACAGGTTTTGATGGTTGTGCGAAATGCCCAAGCGGACATTGCCGAGCGGGTCTGCATACCAGCTATCTACATTGTGGCGGGACTTGACGATCCTCTTCTTTTTACCTGTTTCCAGATTGATACGATCTACTTGCGGCCAGAAACCGGGATAGTTGGAGTAAATGGAGGTTTGATAGGCGAGCAGGATTTCCGGCGAGCCATCATTGGCCACCCACAGGATGTCGGAGGCATTCTGCGCGGCCGTGCGGTTGACCAATATTTCCGTGGATGAACCGTCCGCTTTGATTTTGGCCGTGCGGGTAATCAACCAGTCATTCCCATGTATCTTCTTCACATCGGCAACTTTTGCGATCAACCAATCTTCATTTACCCAGCGCCATCCGCGCATATCTGTGTCACCAAGATTCAGGACAACCTGTTTCCCGCCCGCCGCGGTGATGGGAGAAATGACGAATATCTGCTTGCCCTGAAAGGAGATCAGCGCCGCATATTTGTCGCCTGACGGGGATAATTTGGGGCTGCTCATCAATGGCAGAGCCGCAAAATGCTCCAGCGGCGTCTGCGCACGTGCCTGTGAGAATATACCCGTGAATAAAAGTGATATAAAAACAGCAATAGCTGCTGTAAAGCGCATCATTTATTTGCCCCTGGTTCAAAACCGTCCAAATAATATTGATCAAACGGTTATAGGGCTATGGTGATAATACTGTTCCACCAATGATTAAAGGTTTGTCGAGTTAACAGTTTCGGCCAAGCGGAACCAAAAATTGCGGAAACCGACCGGGTATTTCGTCATCAGATCAAGTGCAAAAAGCGTTCAGTCGTCTCAATCTCGCGGGCCAACCGCCTTGTTTGCTGGATTGTCCGACACAATAGCGCATGACAATCGCGGCCATCCGGTTCGCGACAGATGAAGGATGGCGTTATCAATAGTAGAATATATGTACCCCGGTAGAAGCGTAATCGCGTGCTGGCTGTTTTTCTGCCTGAGCCTGCCTTTTCCGGTTCAGGCGCTCACCAGCGATGTGGTCTTTCCGGCGAATAGCGCAGTCGGTTTGAAGCCCCCGGGCGAGATGATCGCCGATCAGTGGGTTTGGCTTTTTCCTGCCGGCTTCCGCGATAGTGAGGCAGATGCTTGGATTGGCATTGCCGAAAAATCTGTCAGTGAGAAGAATAATCGGGGTTTGCCTGACTCCAAGGTGGGAACTCCATCGGCAACTCAAAAAGTGGAAGGACCTATGCAGCATCTAAAACTGCCAGGTGGCATTGAGGCGCAACTGTTAGTTTACACGGATACAGAAACTGGCACGGCATATCGCTACTGGGTGATGAAAGCGCTTGGGCCAAAGCTGTTCGCAACAGTGATTGCGCGCGCGCCAACCGGCAGCATGAAATATACCGACGCAAAAATGCAAGCCGCGCTACAATCACTCCGGTTTCGATGGTCCAATCCCATGGAAAAATCCATGGCGCAGCGTCGCTATGTCATCGGTAACCGCGCGAATTTCAAAGTGGTAAAGATTTGGCCACCATATGATGTGGTCATGACTGATCCGTCCTCGGTCGGAATGGATGGCAGCGAGATGGATGACAGGGTACAACCCACCGTCATCATCAACGATTGTCGCGGCACCCTTGAGGGTAAGGAGCAGCGCATGCCTTTGGCTGTAAAGGCAATTCACTCCCTTGAATTCAAAAACATAAGCATCATCACCACAGACGTCGAAGAGGATGGCGATATCGTGATGACGGCCACCGGCACAGATGATGCAAGCAGGGATATAATGCTGCGACAAATCATGCATTTCGGGCCGCATGGGCATATCTGGGCGATTTGTTCCTTTGCACCAGATCGGGATGTAAGCGCGCGCTGTGATCAAGTTGGGCAGTCGATACGTTTCAAAAGCTACAAAACAGTCACCCATCCCAAAGGCGCAGCAAGAGTGGCACCGCCCATGGAGCAGATGGCCTGTTATCTCAATCCCAGGAGGCCCTGAAAAGCAGATGCCTTCGCTTAAATATCTGATAGCGGCATGTTTTTGCCTGTCTCTGGGTGTATTCCTTCCCTTACCTGCGCTCGCCAACGATGTGATTTTTCCTGGCGGCGGTGGCGTCGGTCTCAAGCCGCCGGATGGAATGACTATTTTAAAAGGTCCTCATGGCTTTGAGGATAGCAAAGAAGATGCTGTAATCCTCATCGAGGAATTTGATGTTACAATATATGCACCCAGGGCGTCTGATTTCACGGCAGAAACTTGGAAGGATGCAGCAACGCTGGAGCAATCTGCGCGGCCGTTGAAGCTGCCTGGAGGTAAAGAGGCACTTTTGGCAGTCTTCGTGAAGACCGAAGGTGATACTGACTATCGCTATTGGGCGATGATTTCTCGCAACGCCAAGATGGCTGCGGTGGTACTCGCGTGGGCTCCTGCCGCAAGTGGCAATTATTTTGAAACCGAAATGATCAAAGCGTTGCGATCTATCCGATATCGGCCAAGCCATTCCTTGTGGAAAAAAAGAAAAGAGGGTCCGTTTATTCTCGGTTCCCGAGCGGGTTTTTTCGCTGTGCAGACTCAGGACGTCAATAAAGTGATCATGGTGAATTGGCCTGAAGCCGGGCAGGATCAAACTGAGCAACCGACAATTACCATCGAGTTCACTGGTTACAAAAATGCACCTACAAATATCAAGAACGAGCGCCAGCGCGTGCAATTGGCTTTGAAGTCTGTCCACGACCTTGATTTTGGCGATATCATGATCGCTAGCACGGAATCCGAACAAGATGGTGACGTTGTCATCTCAGCTAGCGGTTCGGACTCTGAGGGAACGAAAATGACCCTGGAGCAAATCACGCGCTTTGGCCGTAAAGGCTATGTCCAGACATTGTGCGTTTTCAGGCCGGAACTGGATATTGTCGAGCGATGCAATGAGATTGGACAGTCGGTGATGATCAAGAGCAATGAATGAACACCAGCCGCAGCGGCTTTTTACCTTGGCCCCGATGAGAAGCAAAAAACAGAAGAGCCTGCTAAAAAAATCCAGCCGGGGCATGTTTATGACTGGCTCTGGACCTGTTCCTCTCCGCCTCTGCTAGCGTGTGGCACTATCCATTATTCCCCCAACCCCACTCAAGGACCGAGCAATATGACAGATCAAACCAGTGACGAACCCCGCAAGCCCATTTCGATTATAGGCGCGATTTTTGCCATCATCATCAGCGGCGCAGTTGCGCTGGGCTATGGCGCGGCTGCTGCCTTTTTTCCGCTGGCGATTGTTGATCTGATCTTCCTGTTCATCGCCGCGATATTTGTGTTCGCACCCTATACGATGATCGGCCAATCGCGCCTCGCCCGCCTGATCGTTGCGATCCCCGGCGGGTTGGTTTGCGTTGCCATGCTATGGTTCGGCTGGTTCTGGGTTCAGACCGATTATGAAAGCGCTATGACTCTGCTCACCAGCGGTCCTGGCCATGCCTTTGGTGTCATTGCAGAAATAGCCGACGGGTCCAGCTATACGGCCGGTCGCGGTTTGCGGACAGATGTCGAGGTCGGCTCTGGCCGGATCAAACTATTCTGGACGCTTGAAACTATCGGGTTCCTGCTGGTTCCTGTCATCGGTGCTTGGCTGGGTATGAGCGCGAGCGACGAGGAGGAGGCTGAAACAGTGGCCGCGGAATAAGCGTTAATTGGGGTCAGTCTGTGAAATCGCGCTTCCACATGGCAGGTAAGCAGGCTGGCTTGTTGTTTGCAGTGAGCATCTGGAAATAGCAGTTTTCCGATCGGATTAATCTTGCGCTCATCGGGTAGCTCCATGATAGTGCTCGATTATCCGGGGAAAGAGGAAAACGAAGAGCAGATGCGTATTTATCCAAAACCGATGGCGGCGGGGCTATATCTATTCCTCGGCCTGTTCCTATCCTTTCCGGCGCTGGCGAGTGCGCCAGTTTTTCCAGCAGATGGCCCGGTTGGTCTGGAGCCTCCTGGTGGCATGACAGTCGCCGAAAGCTTTTCCGGTTTCCGCGACAGCGAGGAGGGGGCTTCGATATTAATCGCTGAATTTCCGGCCGAAGCTTATGCCGAAATCGCTCCACAATTTACGCCCGAAAAACTCGCCGCGCGGATGAAGATGGAAGGGCCAGTGCAAAAGCTGACGCTTGCGGGTGATGTCGAAGCGCTGCTCGCGGCCGGTGAACAGACGCAGCGGGGCGTTACTTATCGCAAATGGGTCATGATAGCGCGCAACACCGATAGCACCGCGATGGTCACGGTGCAGGTACCCTCGACCAGTGAAGCATATCCGGATCAACAAGTGCTAGCGGCGCTGCAATCGGTGCGTTTCCAGGCGCGTGGATCGCTGGAAGACGAAATATCGCGACTGCCCTTTTCCGTAGAGCAGCGCGCTGATTTCCGCGCCGTGCGCACCTTGGCGGGTAGCGGTTTGATGATGACCGATGGTCCCAAGGACGTGGTGACCGATGCCTCGCAACCGCTCATCATTGTAGCGTCCAGCCTGGGCTCCAATCCGGCGCTCAGGACGTTGACAGAGGAACAGCGCACGCAATTGGCATTGACCGCTTTGCAGGGTCTGGGCTTCAAAGATTTTCGTGCTGACTCAACCGATGTGGAAGAAGATGGCGATGTGGTGATCGCAGGTAACGGCATAGACGAAGATGGGCGGTCCATGATGCTGCGCCAGATCATGCGTTTTGCGCCCACGGGCCATGTCCGGACCGTATGTATTTTTACCGCAGAGCAGGATATCGCCGCACGCTGTGATGATGTTGGGCAGGCGGTGGCTTTGAAGGCTATTGCGGCAAGTCCCGAGCCAGTGGAATAGCTATTTACATGTTTTAAAAGACAGTATCTGCGCCAATAAAACCTTCGCAACGCGGGGCATCACCTTTCCTCTCAAGCAAAAGTCACATCCACCAACAATTGCTCTCATTTCCAAATCTGCTTCGCTTGTCAAATATGCTGTAACAGTGCGCCAAGAAGGGCGGCGGGATCATCTTCGTGCACAAGATGGGACGCGTCTGAAATGGGCGTAAAGCTGTTTGCGTTGATAAGATCATACAACGCGCGCCCTTGCTCTGGCGGAATAAACGTATCGCGCATGCCCCAAGTCAAATGAATGTCAAAGTCGGTCGCGCCATAGAGTTTTTGGGCTTGTGCAATGTTCCCCTGTTCCGCGTGCGCGATCTGACGGTAGAATGCGGCCTTGCCCTCCGCGCCGGACCAGGGTTTGAAATATATCTGAATGGCTTCTTCGCGCAAACAATGGTGGGCGGCGGCTTGGATATATGCCCGGAACAGCGCCTCATGCGCATAATCGGGCAAACCAGCAAAAGCAGGTTCATGATTGGCGACATGGGCATAGAAGGGCGAGCCGGATGGCAGCATGGCGACGGCGTTTATGAGGTGGAGCTTTCCATATTCTATCCCGTGGACGAAATGGCCACGTAAGGCTGCAAGTCCCCCAAAATCATGCGCTATGACTTGTGGCCTCCGCAAGTTCCAATGGCCTATCAAAGCGCCCAGTAGATCGCTTTGCACCGATTCAGACACGTTCTGGTTTGCGGGTTTTTCAGAGAGACCAGTCCCTAACATATCAAAAAAATAGACCCGATGGGTTTTTGCCAACCAGGGCGCGATGGCGCGCCAAGCCTGCGATGACCAAGGGAAGCCATGGACTAGGACTAAGGGGTCTCCATGACCCATGGATCCCCAAGCAATCGTCCGGCCATTGTAAGAAAATCGTTCGTTCAGATTCAACACTGCGTGATCCCTATTTCCCATTGACATTTAGCTAATATGCTATTTAACTATACGAATGACAAAGAGAACAGATCAAGTCAAGGCCCTGTCCAACGAAACGCGGATCGAGATCCTTCGCATTCTTGATCAGCCGCGCACGTATTTTAGCGGACAAGAATCCGCTGATCCTATAGAGACTGGGGTATGCGTGCAGCTAATCGCGGCGCATTTCGGAGTCAGCCAACCGACAATGAGCCGCCACATAGAATTGCTCAAGAGGGCGGGCTTCATAGTGGCGAAGCGCCAACAGAAGTGGACCTACTGTTCCCGAAACGAGCTAGCGCTCGCGGAATATGCCGATTGGCTGAGCGAATCTCTAAATATCAAGCGCAGTTGAAATGCTATTGCCGATAGGGTGATAGCGTTATGCCGTTTAAGCGGTCTGTGTACCATCCGGCAGTGCGGCGGTAAATTCGCTTTCCGCTAGATCAATCAGATGCCGGTCATCTTCGTTCCACGGATGAAATCCAGGCAGGAAGAATTTGATCCACGGAACGATGATCTTACGTGCCACGCCGGGTGTGAATAGAAGGAAACTGAACAGGTTTCTCTTGGTGCGCCATCCGGTAAAGCCGTCTTGTGCGAGCAGGTCGAGCGTATCTGTATAACGATTGGTCCAGAAATTCCGGGTGATGACCAGCATCAACAGCGATTTGACTTTCCAGCGCTGCCAGCGCGACCAGTCTTTGGTCGCATAGAGCCAGGTGTCATAGGCGACGCCCTTATGCTCGATTTCTTCGAGTGCGTGCCAGCGCCAAAGGTCGGCGGTTTCCTTGTCGGCATTGGCAAAATGATGCGGATTGGCGATAAATTGCTGGGCCATGATGGCGGTAAAATGTTCAAGGATCATGGTCGCACCCAGATTTGCAATGGCTGGGCGGCCTTTCGTCATTTCTAGCGATTCGATCACGCGTTTTTCGATAGCGCTGGTATCATAGCCGGCTTCTTCGACGCGGCGGTTGAGCGCAACATGTTCGCGGGTATGGATGATTTCTTGTTTCACGAATGCCCGGATTTCTTTTTGCAGTTTTTCCGGCGTGACATCGCGAAAGGCTTTGACGCTTTCGATGAAAAACGCCTCGCCGCGCGGAAAAGTAAGGGACAGCGCGTTATAAAAGGCCGTTGCGACCGGATCGCCGTTCAGCCACCATCGATCCGGTTGATGCTCCGCCTCACGGCCAAAGCGGCGATCGCGCGGCGTGATCTGATGATCTTTGGGCGTCGGCGTATCAATCGTTTCCGGTTGGGCTTGCAGGCTGCCCTGGTTATTCATAAGGGGCATGTTCATAAGAATTCGCTTTTACACAAAATATTGTTTAACTTGCAGAATAGATATTAGGGTTACTTACATAGATGTCAATAGCTAAACGACGCCTCTCTCCTGAAGAAAGCCGCGGAATGGCCTTAGCCGCTGCGCGTGATTTGTTGATTGAAGCAGGGCCGCAGGCGGTGACGCTGAAAGCAGTCGCTTCGCGGATCGGCCGAACCCATGCCAACTTGCTGCACCATTTTGGTTCTGCATCGGGGTTGCAAAAATCGCTCGCGCAATATCTTACCGATACTGTTTGTGGGTCGATTGCCCAGGCGGTTCTAAAATCACGGACGGGCGAAGGCTCGGTGCGTGATATTGTTGATCTGACGTTTGATGCTTTTGATAAACAGGGTGCTGGGGCTTTGGCCTCTTGGATGTTGCTGACGGGGAATGAAGATGCGCTCGATCCGATTGTCGATGCGATCCATGAACTGGTTGATGAATTGGGCGATGGCGGTCACGAAGATCGGGAAATGCATGAGGATACGTTAACGCTGGTGCTGATGGCATTGGGCGATGCGTTGATCGGGGAGCGGCTTGCCGAATCACTTGATTTGCAACGCCATAGCGCACGTGATTTGGCGGAAACCCATTTGGAACACGCGCTCGACCGTTGGAAAAAGGATCACCAGAACTAAATTTGGTCCACTTCCTGTCCGAAACGGCGCAGATTCCGGCTGCTTTTTAGCTTTTCGTTCCATAATCTCTTCCACAATACATTTTTTGATGTGGAGCTGCGATATGGAATATAATCCCAATGCTATCGGGAATGATCGGACATTGCACCCAGATGATCCGGCACACCATCTCGTAGGAGACAGCGCAGCAATCGAAGAAGTGCGGAGCTTGATCCGCTATGCTGCCGCTACACCAATAGCGGTCATGATCACCGGACCATCTGGCTGCGGCAAGGAAGTGGTGGCCAAAGCGTTGCACCGATGTTCTGCGCGGTCTGCTGAAAAATTTATCGGCGTGAATTGCGGAGCGATTCCCCGGGACCTTCTGGAATCAGAGTTATTCGGTCACGAAAAAGGCAGCTTCACCGGTGCTATTGCGCAGCGCAAGGGGCAGTTTGAAGATGCCAACAAGGGCACATTATTTCTTGATGAAATTGGCGACATGCCTTTCGACATGCAGGTCAAATTGCTGCGGGTGTTAGAAGAAAAGCAAATTGAACGGATTGGCGGAACGGAATCAATCGCGATTGATACGCGGATCATATCGGCCACCCATCAAAACCTTGATGAAGCAATTGCAGATAAACGCTTTCGGGAGGATCTATTCTATCGTCTTTCCGTCTTTCCGATTGATATTCCCGCGCTAAAGGATCGCCGCGATGATATCGCGCCTTTGATTCGGCATTTCATCGCTCAAATTGGTGGCGAAGAGATCTATTTTTCAACTGAAGCCATGAACACTCTGGAGAGCTATGCATGGCCGGGCAATGCGCGTGAGCTGCGCAATATTGTTGAGCGGGCAGCGGTCCTTTTTCCGGGCGTAATGATATCGGCAAGCCAACTGTCCTCGCTCTTTCGCCGTCGTGCGTCTAACGCCCCGACGCATCACCGGCAGGCGCTGCCATCAAGCTATGCCGGTGGGACGGAGGTACGGCCATTCCGAACGACCAGCAACGATAGCCAATTTGATCGCGGGACATTGGGGGATGGCTTTGATCTGAAAAAACATCTGATGGAGGAAGAACGCAAATATCTTTTGTCGGCGCTCAGAATGGCGGAAGGGGTGGTTGCCGAAGCCGCGCATCTGGTCAGTTTGCGCCGGACAACATTTGTTGAGAAAATGCGACGCCATAAAATCGTTCGCAGAATGGCATTGACCGACCATCGGTCGGAATTAGTTCGTCGCGAATAGTTGATCGTCGCCGGCAAACGCCTTGAATTCCAGAGCATTTCCGCTGGGATCCAAGAAGAACATCGTCGCTTGTTCCCCTGTTTCTCCGCGAAACCGGATGGTTGGCTCGATGACAAATTCTGTTTCCTGCCGGTTCAATCGATCTGCCAGCGTCTGCCATTGATCCATCGTTAGCACCACACCAAAATGCGGTACGGGAACATCCTTGCCGTCAACCAAATTAGTGGTCGAGCGCGGTTTCGCTTCTGCATCAAGATGAGCGACAATCTGATGACCATAAAGGTTGAAATCAATCCAGTGGCTGCTGCTCCTGCCCTCAGCGCATTCTAGCAGATCACCATAAAAATGCCGCGCAGCCGACAGGTCATGGACCGGAAAGGCAAGATGGAAAGGGCGCCGTTCAATGTTCAAAATTTTGCGCTTTCTTTTCCGGTGCGGCGAGCGCGAAACAATGATCGATATCCAATGCGGCTTGCTTGCTTGGATCCTGTTCCAACGCCCGCATCTCCTCGCGTGTCTGGGTAAGGATGATATCGCTTTCTGAACCACTTTTGCCTTCGCCACGCATCTTTTCGCGTGCGCGATTGTCGAGGACAAAGGCCAATGTCTTCAGATCCTGCGCTGTTTTTGACAGCTTTTCTCGCGCATAAACCGTTTCATAGGCCAGCTGCAGCATGCCGGCACATTGATTTATCGTTGGTTTTGGTTTGGCCGTTACTTCGGTATCGAGCAGCGGCAGGCATTTTTCCATTTCAGCAGCAACCACCTGTTCGGGTTCTGCAACGTTTTTCACCTTAGCCTGTTGATCGGCGACCGCCGCCAATATGGCATCGCGCACCTGTTCGCGGGTTTGTCCGGTCTCGGCCATCACGCGTTCACCAATTTGACCAGCATAGACCCGTCCGCGTTCGGACAGTAGCGGATAATCAAGCGCGCTTTCTATGCCACGCTCTTGTTCCGATGCCACAATAGCAAAGGCCGCAACGCAAGACAGGTCGCGCTGATGCGTCGCTGTTAAAGCGGTCGGTGCGCTATTTGACGGTTCGGCAGCCGGTTGGGATAATGCGAGTATAGACAGCAATATTATTTTCATGATCCCAGTTATAGCGATGCTTGTTCACTCCCGGCAATTGGCAATTATCAAATAACGCTTCCCGACTGTTATAATGTGATGATAATCCGGCTGATCGAGACGAAGAGAGCATAAATTTTTGGGCTATTTTGTGTATAAGCTTTATAAGCTGTCACGGTTTGAGTCTCCAATATGAACCAATAGACCTTTGGTAGGTAATTAATGTTTGAACCTGACCCCCGAAAACGGCAGAAGCCGCGGGTGAACATTCTCAACACCCTGCTTCGCAAATATCCCTATTGGCTTTCGCTTGTGGCGGGTGCGATATCAGCAACCGGCTTTGCACCGTTGGGGTTTTGGCCGCTAAGCCTTTTGGCGCTGGCGTTATGGATGGCCATTGTCGATAGTCTTGGAAGCCGTAAAGCCGCCTTCCTGTCTGGCTGGCTATTTGGTCTGGGACATTTTGTTGTCGGGCTCAACTGGATCGCCAAGGCCTTTACCTTTCAGGCCGCGATGCCGGAATGGCTTGGCTATATCGCAGTCATTTTATTGTCGTTATATTTGGCCGTTTATCCCGCGCTTACGGCGCTTGGTGCTTGGGCTTTGGGCAGGGGAAGACCAATTGTGTTCGTCCTGGCCTTCGCAGGTTTCTGGATCATCACGGAATGGCTGCGTAGCTGGGTGTTCAGCGGATTTATTTGGAATCCGCTTGGCGTCATCGCGGTCGATGAAATGCATGCTTTAAGTGCCCGGTCCATCGGAACCTATGGTCTGTCTGGATTGGTAATCGGCATCGCCGGTCTTGTCGGTTCGGCGGTTGGCGGAATGATCGCCCTTAAATGGCGGATCATTGTTCGCAGGGCTTTTGACCTAGTCATTGTCGCCTTGGGCGTCGTTGTTTTGACCGTGGTCGGCAGTGGAGATGATCTTCCCAGCTCAGGCACGCAGCCGAATATCACTATAGTGCAGCCCAATATCGGTCAGCAGGACAAGTGGCAGGCCGGTTATGAAGAACAAAATCTTGCCAAATTGGCCGGGCTAACCCTCCGCAAAGATGATGCACCCCGGATATTATTTTGGCCGGAAGCTGCCATTCCTGACTATCTCGAAACCGGCTATCCACGACGCTATTATTATGGGCGGCCGCCGGAAATGGTCCGCGCTCAACTCGCCAGCCTTATGAAGCCGGAAGATGTGTTGGTGCTTGGCGCGCTAAAACTGGAATTTGATGAAACCGGTGCGCCGGATGACAGGCGCGCCATCGGTGCGCGGAACAGCGTGTTTGCGATGGATGCGGATCAGAATTTGTTGGGCCGCTATGACAAGAGCCATTTGGTACCCTATGGCGAATATCTTCCCATGCGAACGCTTCTCTCTGCCATTGGCTTATCGCGTCTGGCGCCGGGTGATTTTGATTTCTGGCCGGGCCCAGGACCGCAATCCCTTGACCTAGGCGCACTGGGGAAAGCGGGTTTGCAAGTCTGTTATGAAATTATCTTCTCTGGCCAAGTGGTTGATTTAGAAAATCGCCCCGACTTTATCTTCAACCCGTCCAATGATGCCTGGTTCGGATCATGGGGGCCGCCGCAGCATCTTGCGCAAGCACAATTGCGGGCGATTGAAGAAGGGCTTCCGGTCATTCGTTCGACACCGACGGGGATATCCGCCGTCATCACTAGCAAGGGCAAGGTGGTCGAGAGCATTCCCATGGGACAGGCGGGTCGGATTGACACAAAACTCCCGTCTGCCGAAAGTCCTACGATGTTTGCGCGCTACGGCAATGTGCTGCCGCTGGGACTGGCGCTCCTATTACTGATCTGTGCCATTGCCATCCGGCTTCGTGCTCGTTAAGAGGCGCATATAAACCTTTCTTTATATCTAACATAACGCGCCCTCACGCGACCAAATACTAGGAAAAGTCATGCGTTCAGAATTTATCTTCACCTCCGAATCTGTATCCGAAGGCCATCCTGACAAGGTCTCTGACCAGATTTCCGATGCGATCGTCGATCTGTTTTTATCCAAAGATCCTGAAGCACGGGTTGCCTGTGAAACCATGACCACCACGGATCGCGTCATTTTGGCCGGTGAAGTACGCGGCAAGGGCATGATCGATACCGATGGCAATTGGGCTCCCGGCGCGCAGGAAGAAATTCAGACCGTTGTGCGGGATACCGTCAAGAAAATTGGCTATGAGCAAGACGGGTTTCATTGGCAGAACCTGACCTTTGAAAATCATCTTCACCCCCAATCCGCTCATATCGCGCAAGGCGTTGATGAAAGCGGCAATAAGGATGAAGGCGCCGGCGACCAAGGTATCATGTTTGGCTATGCGAGTGACGAAACGCCCGCTCTGATGCCAGCGACGCTGCAATATTCGCATCAGATATTGAAGCAAATGGCAGCGGACCGTCACAGCGGCAAGGCACCGTTTCTGGAGCCAGATAGCAAGAGCCAAGTGACGCTGCGCTATGTCAACGAAGTGCCGGTGGAGGCGACTGCATTGGTGGTATCGACCCAGCATGCACCGGGCTATTATAAGGATAGCGATAATCCTGCCTTGTACGAAGAATTGCGCGAATATGTGATGGGCGTGTTCCATTCGGTGCTGCCGGACGGCTTTATCACGGATAATACGGTCATCCACGTAAACCCAACGGGTCGCTTTGAAATTGGTGGACCAGATGGTGATGCGGGCCTCACCGGCCGGAAGATCATTGTCGACACCTATGGCGGTGCTAGCCCGCATGGCGGCGGTGCTTTCTCAGGTAAAGACCCTACAAAAGTGGACCGGTCAGCGGCTTATATTACCCGCTATCTGGCGAAAAATATCGTCGCCGCTGGCCTTGCCAAACGTTGTGCGATCCAGCTGTCTTACGCCATTGGTGTGGCAGAACCATTGTCGATCAACGTAGATCTGCATGGCACTGGAACCGTCAGCGAAGAGAAGCTGGAAGAAATCCTACCGAAATTGGTCCGGTTGACGCCAAAAGGCATTCGCACGCATCTTGGTCTCAACAAGCCGATATACAGCCCGACGGCTGCTTATGGGCATTTTGGGCGTAAAGCGGACGGTGAATTTTTCACGTGGGAAAAGACCGATCTGGTGGATGCTCTAAAAGCGGCAATCAACTGACTTTTGCGCAAGCATTCATTGCCAATGGGCAATGCTATTCTTATGCTCTGATGAGGGACCTGCCAGGAGGCTAACCAAATGCGCAAAATACTGTTTCTGCTCAGCTTTTTTCTTGTTTTTGGCCATACTGAAGCTCTTGCACAGCCGACAGATATTTCGTCGGAACCAGATCAGGTCTGGGTTCACGAGCATACCGGAACTGTTTTCCCAGCCAAACTGGGTGGATTTGACCGTTCAACGATTCGGGATCTGACCAAGAACCAGTTGGACATCGTTGTGTCCTATAAGGACCCGAACAAGCAGGGAGGCTTGACACTCTATATTTACCGTCCCGCAATCAATTCTGTCCCATTGTGGTTTGAAACCGCCAAACAAAGTCTGATGAACGGCAGTTTTGGCGAGTTCGTTACAGAAAAGGTGACTGACACCGTCTTTACTCCAGCTGGACAATCATCGACAGCGGGTATGTTAGTCTCCTACAGCCTTTCGGGTTCGGGTTACAAAAGCACCGCGATTGCCATGGCACCTATTAATGGTTGGCTTCTCAAGGTTCGTTACTCGTCCGCTGAATATGATGCACAATCGGTAGCAAATGAAATTCTGAAGATTTTATCGACGGTTGAAACTGGTGAAGAGCTGGAGCAGGCTCCGCCAGCCTTGGCCGTGAAGCCCTGCGCCAAAAAACTCAAGCTCAAGTCAAAGGCAAAGAGCTTTCGCCCCAGTCTGGTTGATGCTCTGATTGGTGGTGTGATTACTAGCGCGGCTGAAGAAGACAAGAGTGACAGAGATCAGACGGTCAAAGCCGTCACCTATTGCCGAGACCCTGAAGAGTACGAAAAATGGACAGTGTTTCGCGCTGATGAAAGCAAAAATAGTTACATATTACCACTTGCAGATTCAGGCAGGGCTTTGTCCGTTTACCAGAACACCGTGTCGGGTGAGATATCTGGCGACAATCGAAAACGATATACGCCGGTTCATATGAAACTGGGGCAGCATGACATATATGCTGACGTTAATGTGCTTCCGGTTCCCGAAACTTTGATCGCGGTGATCAATCAAGGGAATTTGATATCCAGCTCGACTACCTGGCCTGAAGAAGGATCCACCATCACCATTGATGGCGGGCTGAGGACAGAAGAATAGGAAGGTTTCTAACATTGCCCCTGTCATTGGTACTGATAAGCATCGGTTTGAGTATGGCAAGAAAGTAGCTATCGAGCCGATCATTATGGATCGCACGCAATCAAATCGCGGAAAAGAAGAATGATCGATAAGTCAGAACGTAGCGACCCGACTACTATCCGCCAGCTTTACGGCCGGCGGCAGGGTCATGCACTCAGGGATCAGCAAGTCGAACTGGTCGAGAAGCTCCTCCCGCAGATTAGCGTTCCGACAGAGGGGCCCGTGTCATCGCCAGTATTATTTGGCGACAACCGGCCGCTGCATTTCGAAATTGGCTTTGGTGCAGGGGAACATATGGCTGCCCGGGCTGATATGCTCCCGGATCATGGCTTCATTGGCTGTGAGCCCTATCTAAATGGGATGGTTGGCGCGTTGCAGCATATCCGGGAGGGCGTCCTCCCTAATATTCGTCTTCATATGGGCAATGCGCTGGATGTGCTGGAGCGGATACCGGATGGCACTTTAAGCTTTGTCTATTTGCTGCATCCTGACCCTTGGCCCAAATCCAGACATGCAAAACGGCGCTTCATGAACCATGGCCCGATGGATATGATCGCAGCCAAGCTAAAGCCGGGCGGGGAATTTCGGTTCGGCACTGATCATCCGGTCTATCTGGAATGGGCGATGATGATCATGAATCAGCGCGATGAGTTTAACTGGCTCTGTGATGGCCCGCAAAATTGGACAATCCGTCCGGGTGGTTGGCCGGAAACCCGCTATGAAGCGAAAGCCCGGCGGCAAGGGCACGAAGTTTGGTATTTCCGCTATCAACGTAAGTGAGACTTTAGACCAGTCTCGCGTTAACGTCGTTTTACTGCAATCTTTATTTGAATCTCCTTGTAAACAGGGAGTTAACCGTGATTTTATTCACTGCTGTAGGTATTTTGTTAACCCTCCTGGTCTATAGATTGCTTAACCAAAAAACTGGTCGCACAGCTATTGGATTTCTGGGAGGTTTTGCATAGAAATGGGCGATGTTCCATCACACGCCGGTACAGCGGAGGCAGCGACGACGATCGCGGGCAGCGCGACGCCGGCTGATCTGAATATTCAATCACGGAATCGGCATTTCGCCAGCGCCGCAATAGAGCGGCGGCGGTGGGTTGGTGGCGATCCTTATGCATCGGCCTTTTTCAACGCATTGTCGGTAACCTTCCCCAAAGGCGAAACGTTTTTCATGAAGGTTTTGAAGCAATATCGCGACGAAGTGCCGGAGAAGCTGGCACGCGAAATTCGCGGTTTTGTCCAACAAGAGGCTGTACACAGCAGAGAACATCTGTTTTTCAACAAACAGATTGAACAGGCAGATTTTGATCTGTCTAGGCTGGAGCAGGCCCTTACTGATGTCATCGACAATATTGGCAGCATGCCGCTTATCAGACAGCTTGTTGCGACAACCTGTCTGGAACATCTAACCGCGATTTTGGCTGCCGAGTTTATTGCCAATCCAGTACATTTTCAGGACGCCGATGCAGAACAGCGAAAAATGTGGTTGTGGCATGCATCGGAAGAAGTTGAACATAAGGGTGTTGCTTATGATACGTGGCTGCATGCCACGAAGGATTGGAGCCGGACGAAACGCTGGACAACCAAGTCTTTGTTCATGATCCGTATTTCGCTCGGTTTCGCCAAAAACCGCACTAAGGGCATTTTTGACCTGCTAAGCCAAGATGGTGTTTCTGGCCCTCGCGCATGGTTTGGCTTCCTGCATTATGCATTGGTTAGCCCAGCACCAGTCCGCCGCACATTATGGCCTTGGTTCCAGTTTTTCCTTCCTGGTTTTCATCCGTGGAATAAAGATGATCGCAACCTCATTCAATTGGCTGAAAGTGAGTATGAAGCAGCGATTATGGAAAATCCCGACGAGCCGGATGCTATCGCGCCAATTGGCGACCGGCGCAAACCTGGCCGTTTGCACAAAGTCGCTTAGGCCGCTAGCGGTCGCACGACATCGCTTTCCATGTCGCCTTCCAATGATAGTTCAAATTCAACAGTTGCAACGGCTTTGTTGCGCCCTTTGCTGAACCGTGGCGCGCTCCGACCAGTCCGTTGAAAACCCAGTTTGACGAGTACATTTCCAGACGCAGGATTATCAATAAAGTGGCTGGCCACTATTGCTCGGTGGCCCAACGCCTTTGCCGTTTCCAAAGCAGCATGACCCGCTTCGGTCGCATAGCCCAAGCCCCAATAATCCCGGCCAATCCAATAGCCCAGTTCGACACTGCCATCCGACATAACGTCAATGCCGCAAGTACCAACCAGGCAAGGGGCACCGGCCGTCCGCCGGTAGATCAGCCAGCGCGGGCTTTTGGCTTTATGAGGCAGTGACAGAAATTCTTCCGCATCATTGCGGCTATAGGGCCATGGGGCGCTGGCGAGATTGCGGACAATTGCTTCATCATTAATGGCTTGATGCAACGCTTCGGCATCTTCTGGCCAACCCGGCCTCAACAATAATCTTGGCGTTCTTGCAAACATTGGGACTCTCCAAACAGTCGATTTCTATTCGCCCCCGTGTTGGTTTGACCGGCCCCTACAATGGGCGGATGACAACATAGTGACATTCTTGACAGGGAGAGACAAAAAAAGGGAGAGGGGGTGACCCTCTCCCTGAAATTTGGTGATTCTATTGAACCATCCGGGTCATCCCTCAAAGGATAACCCGTAATCGGCTATCCGGTTATTCAGCGGCTTCCGCCATGGCATCTACAGACACATATTTGCGGCCGAGCTTGCCTTTGTGGAACTCGACTTTGCCATCAATGAGCGCAAATAGGGTATGGTCTTTGCCGATACCTACATTGCGACCCGGATGAGTCTTGGTTCCGCGTTGGCGAATAATAATATTGCCGGCCACAACAGCTTCGCTGCCGTATTTTTTTACGCCTAAGCGGCGGCCTTCTGAATCACGGCCGTTGCGGGATGAACCGCCTGCTTTCTTATGTGCCATGGTTTAGTCCTTTTTCTTCGCAGCGGGCTTTTTAGCCGCTGGTTTTTTTGCCGGAGCTTTTTTTGCTGCGGCTGGTTTTGCTTCTGTTTTAGCAGCGGCCTTTTTAGGCGCTGGCTTTGCAGCAGCAGTTTTCTTCGCCGGAGCCGCTTTCTTGGCCGGAGCCGCTTTCTTCTCAGCAGCTGGCTTTGTTTCGGCAGGCTTGGCAGCTTCCTTTTTAGGAGCCGCTTTCTTAGGAGCTTTCTCAGAGCCGATCGCGCTGATCTTCAGTACTGTATGCTGCTGGCGATGGCCGTTCTTACGACGGTAATTATGCCGGCGGCGTTTCTTGAAGATAATTACTTTCTCGCCTTTTTCCTGCGCAACAATTTCAGCCGCTACGGTCAAACCTTTGAGGTCTTTCATGTCGCCGCCGTCACCGGCTAGCAATACATCATCAAGAGTTACCGAATCACCAGCTTCACCAGCTAGTTTTTCGACTGCGATTATATCTCCTGCGGCAACACGATATTGTTTACCGCCGGTGCGCACTATTGCGAACATGGCATTTTTCCGTTTCAATCTTGTGGTTCCAGCGCGCAAGCAGGGAAACGCGAGTCTCTCGGCTCACGCTGGAAAGAGTGCGCAGCTACTAGATGGGCATGGCTGTGTCAACCGGTATTGGCCGATTTTTAGGCAGGATTCTGCTTCCCTCCCGTCTGGCCATTACAGTAGTGCATTCCCGATGCAAAGACCATTGCCGCAGCAATCGTCGCCGCCTAAAGATGTTTCTATGAAATTATCTTTGATGTTGGTGCCTATCCTTGGCTTGTCACTATCCGCTTGTGCTATGCAATCGGGTGATTTTCCGTCGCTTTCCAAGCGCCCTTATGAGGATGGCCCAGCGATAGATGACGCGGCCACACCGCCCCCTGCCCAAATGGGGGCTCTTCCTGCTGCTTTGAAAAATGCCGTTAATGCGGCTGTCCAACAGAGCAACACGGCACATCAGATTTTCTTAAAAGATTTGCCCAAAGTGAAGCAGAGCGTTTCCGCGGCACGCAGGGCGGCCCCATCTAGCGAATCATGGGTCGTGGCTCAGATGGAGCTTTCATCGCTGGAAAATGACCGCAGCCCTTCGGTGTCGGCGCTGGCGGATATCGATTCGATTTACATGCAGCAGCTTGATCAAGAATTTACAAGCGATGAAAAGGGTGGAGCGGCCCTGATCGCGAAATTTCGTGACGCGATCGAAGGGCAGGTTGCGTCACAGCAGGTTGAAATCGACAAATTAAAATCTGTTATCCGCTAGGCAGCGCCCTATTTTACAGCGGCTTCGAGGGCTGCTTTGTGGGCCTTGGCATTTTCAACATAATGCGCCACGCCTAAGCGCATCCCCGCAATTGCTGGCTCGGTCAGGTCGCGCATATATTTCGCCGGTGATCCTGCCCATAATTGCCGGCTCGGTATTCGTTTGTTGGGCGTCAGTGTCGCACCAGCGGCGAGCATCCCGTCGCCCTCGATGACACAGCCGTCCATGACGGTGGTGCTCAGGCCCACAAAAGCGCGATCTTCCAGTGTCGCTCCGTGCAACATAACCATATGGCCGACCAATACATCTTCGCCGATAATCGTCGGATGACCGTTTGGTGTGACTGGCGTAGCGCTATCGCAGTGGATGGTCGTGCCATCTTGAATATTGCTACGAGCGCCAATTTTGATGAAGTTCACGTCGGCGCGGATCACGCAATTATACCAGATGCTGGCTTCAGGACCGATTTCTACATCGCCGATAATCTTGCATCCTGGTGCAATAAACGCCGATTCGTGAATCTTCGGTGTTTTGCCTTTAAACGGCAGAATAAGTGGTTCACTCATGTGTCAGATTTCCAGTCGTTGGCTTCGATTCGATAAACAATAGTTGGATTTAGTTCTTCGCCATAATTAGAGTCGTGAAAGTCTAGCTCTGGTCGGTGGGTCATTCCAAGCCGTTTCATCAGGCCCCATGAGGGTTCATTGCCGGGAACGGTGAGCGCCACGACAAAGGGGGCTTCATGGCGGGTAAACGCAGCATCCATTGCTGCTGTTGCGGCTTCTTTCGCATAGCCCTGTCCCCAGACATCCTCACGCAGACGCCAGCCTATTTCAAACGCTCCGGTTAATTTGGGCTGTGGTGCGTTGACGCGTTTCAGTCCGCAGAAACCCAGTAGGGCATCGTCGGACTTGCGTTCGACAATCCAGAAGGTGTGTCCGAAATCGCGGTCATAGCCACGGATTCGCTCAACGGCTGCGAGGAACTTTTCTCGGGTCTGCACACCGCCAAGCCACCGCGTGACTTTGGGCGTGTTGAGATAAGTCATAAACGGATCAATATCTTCATCACGCCAATTGCGTAGCCGCAGACGTTCGGTTTCCAATATGATATCAGCCATGAAGCAGCCGTGCCGCATCGGCAGCAAAATAAGTCAATATGCCGGAACAGCCGGCGCGTTTAAACGCGATCAGCTTTTCCATCATCAACGCATCGCGATCGCCAACACCAGCTGCTGCACCAGCGGCGACCAGCGCATATTCGCCTGATACCTGATAGGCGAAGACCGGCACGTTAAATTCGGTCTTGGCGCGATAAATAATATCCAGATAGGCAAGGCCGGGTTTGACCATCACGCTGTCCGCGCCTTCGGCAATGTCGAGCGCAATTTCGCGCATCGCTTCATCGCTATTGGCAGCGTCCATCTGATAGCTTTTCTTATCGCCTTTCAAAGTCCCGCTGGAACCCACCGCATCGCGGAAAGGGCCATAAAAGGCGCTGGCATATTTGGCAGCATAAGCCATGATCTGGACGTTATGATGATAGGCGAGCTCCAGCGTGTCACGAATCGCGGCGACCCTTCCATCCATCATGTCGGAAGGCGCAATGATATCCGCGCCAGCATTGGCCTGGTTGAGCGCCTGCTTCGTCAGTATGTCGAGTGTCCGGTCATTCTCGACATAGCCGTTGGCATCGATCAACCCGTCCTGCCCGTGGGTAGTATATGGGTCGAGAGCCACATCGGTCAGCACGCCAATATCATCACCCAGCGCGTCTTTGACCGCTTTGGTGGCGCGGCACATCAGATTGTCGATGTTGAGTGCTTCTGCGCCATCATCGCTGCGTTTTTCGCTGGGCGTATTGGGGAATAAAGCGATACAGGGAATGCCCAGATCGCGTGCCTCTTTTGCGCGCTCAATAATCAGATCCACCGACCAACGCGACACACCGGGAAGTGAGGCAATCGGTTCTTCCGCATTGACTCCTTCGGAAATGAAGAGCGGCCAAATCAGATCCGCAGGCGTTAGAATATTTTCCCGGACCATTGCTCTGCTCCATGCAGAAGCGCGGGTGCGGCGTAGGCGGGTGCGAGGGAATGAAGATGTAATGGGTGTTTCCATGAGGCAGCCTTAGCGGACCCTTCAAGGCTACTCAATATCCCATAAGGGTTTTGGCTCTTGCAATGTCGCTGCATATTGGGATTATGGGCTTCATTTCAATCGCTAAGGATTACAGATGCTACCACGTTCCTCCCATATTATCGCAGTCTTGACATTCTCCCTTGCTTTGACGGCCTGTGGTAGTGCGGATGACGAGAATAGTCTGACAGGCGCTTTTAACAAAAGCTTTGACGAGAGTTGGAGTACGGAATTTGTGGCCGGTTGCGTCACAGAATCTACAAAGGCAGGAGCGACCGCAGCAGACGCAACTCCGGTTTGTAATTGCCTGGCCGAGGAATTAGGCAAAAATCTGGATGGAATTAGCGAGAAAATGAACCCGCCTGAGGCAAAGCTGGATGCGGCAACCGAGATTTGCCTTGGCGACATCTGAGGCAGTTCGCCTTAACTGACGGAGGCTTTGCTCAACCGATTAATTTCCCGTTGCTTTTTCGGACCGCTTGAAGCGCTTTTCAGTGTTCCGAGAGCAGCGCCCGGCGCCACTTTTTTCAGCCGTTTCAATTCGTCCTTGAACCGCCGCAGTTCTTTCCCGCTCAATTCAGAGCGTTGAACGAATTTTACCGAATTAGGATTGATCGTCCGCCCATTGCGATAAAGCTCATAGTGAAGATGCGGGCCAGTCGACATGCCGGTTGATCCGATATAGCCAATAATCTGTCCCTTGCGCACGCTACGTCCATTGCTAACCGCAATGCGGCTCATATGGGCATAGCCGGATGCCAAGCCGCGGCTATGTTTGATTTTCACAAACTTACCATAACCGCCTTTGCGACCGGCAAAAGTAACCTTACCATCGGTGACCGCGTAAATTGGGGCACCATAGCCGCCGCCGAAATCAAGCCCGCTATGCATGCGTTTATAGCGCAATATCGGGTGACGCCGCATACCATAGCCAGAAGTCTTGCGCCCCCGGGTTGGCCGAACCAGCTCGCCACGCGATTGTCCGACGCCAGAAGCTTCAAACCAGTTTGTGCGCCCGCCGCTGTTCCATTTTACCATTTGCGCTTTGGCTTTTCCGCCGCGATCAATGCCCGCATAGAGCAGATCGCCGACTTCAACTTCGCCAGTTTCAGCGCGGCGATAGCCGAGGATGATATCAAATTCGTCGGTTGATCGGATATCGCGCGACACAGACATTTTCTTGCCGATGACTTGTAGATATTTTTGGACCGCTTCGGTCGGCGCGCCAGCAGCGCGAGCGGAGCGATAAAGGCTGGATCCGACGACGCCTCTGATCCGCAAGGGCGTATTGTCGACAACAATAGGTTTGCGGTTGAGTTTTAATTGGTCACCGTCGCGTAGAATTTCGAGGTTTAAATCAAAGCGTGCCCGGAAAGCCAGTTGATCCAGCGGACGCGGTTGATTTTTAGCAGGGCGCCGGCCCAGAATGACATCGATCTTTGTACCCGGTTTAATATCGCCCAATGAAACCGCGCTGGCAACCATATCGGTCACATCACCTGCTTCTGCTTTGGCTACACCGGCACGCTGCAACACCCGGCGTAGACTGTCGCCTCGACCCAAGGTCGCAACCAGTTCAATAGAAGGGCGTTCCGGGCTTTGTGCTAGTGGGCGCACGGCATCAGTGGCGGCCATGCGGATACCCGTATCTCCGCCATAAGCTAGAGGCGCAATAGTTTGAGATCTTGCTTGGTCGGCACGAAAACCAGTTAGCGCTGCGTTTTGGTGGCCATTGATCGGCCCGAAGTCGGGTAAGCAACTGATCGCTGTGCCGCAAAGCACAACCAATGTTGCGACGCCGCGAAGCCAAGTAAAACTGCCAATGTCGCGGCCGAGATCGGGGACCCAGTCAACATCACTCAACCGATCACGCCAATCATCGACTATGCTGCTGACATTTTCGGACATGTCAAAATCCGACGCAGAAGGGCTGGCCGCTATAGCAGCTGCTCCATTTCCCTGATCGGCAAGCATGTCGATACTCTTGAACAAATGCACCCCTTGGCGATGCTGTCTTTACTTTACGCAAAAGACAGAACTCCATCGCGATATTGTTTCTATCTCTGTGAAGGAAGAGGGTTAATGTCAAATTAAGATCGGGCATCGAAGGCCCGCTATGCGGTAAAACGTGTAAAATCGCGGATATCCAGCTGTGCAGCCGCTTTTCTCGCCGATTTTACACGGAATCTGCTTGCCAGTTTGGTGTGGATGCGGTGAGGTAGGGCAAATGTCCGACTTCTCCCAGTCTCCTGTTATCGCCGTCCTCGGTCCCACGAATACCGGCAAGACCCATTTGGCGGTCGAGCGGATGTGCGCCCATTCTAGTGGTATGATCGGTTTTCCTCTGCGACTGCTGGCGCGGGAAGTATACGAACGGGTGGTTGCACTGAAGGGCGCCAATCGGGTCGCTTTGGTAACGGGTGAAGAAAAGATCATCCCGCCGGATGCGCGCTGGTTCCTGTGCACGGCCGAGGCGATGCCAATTGATCGGGATTTCAGCTTTGTCGCAATTGATGAAGCGCAACTTGGCATAAACCCCGAGCGTGGTCATATTTTTACCGACCGGATGCTGAATATACGTGGTCGCGATGAGACAATGATCCTGGGGTCCGACAGCCTGCGGCCTTTGATCCAGCAGCTGATTCCGGATGCTGAAATCATCTCTCGTCCACGCTTTTCGACGCTTAGCTATGCCGGCCCGCGTAAGCTGTCACGACTGCCCCGGCGATCAGCGATTGTCGCATTTTCTCTAGAGGATGTTTATGCGATTGCCGAAATGCTCCGTCGGCAACATGGCGGGGCGGCGATTGTAATGGGTTCCCTTTCTCCGCAAACTCGGAATGCTCAGGTGAAAATGTATCAAGATGGTGAGGTGGATTATCTCGTCGCCACAGATGCCATTGGTATGGGACTGAATTTGGATGTTTCTCATGTGGCTTTTGCGGCGCTGAAGAAATTTGACGGCCGCCGCCGGCGTCGCTTGACACTGGCGGAAATCGGACAAATTGCTGGCCGAGCGGGGCGCCATCAAAAAGATGGCAGTTTCGGTGTGCTTTCGGGACTGGCTTCTTCCGACGAGTTGGAACCTGAAGAAATCGAGCGGCTCGAGGATCATAGTTTTCCGTTGTTGGAATGGCTTTATTGGCGCAATGCTGAACCGGATTTGGCAAGTGTCTCCAGTCTTATCCAGTCTCTGGAGGACAAACCGAAAGGCCGGTTTTTACAGGCCGCGCCGGAAGCAATTGATTTGGCGGTACTCAAACGGCTTGCACAAGACCCGAATGTCAGCCGGTTGGCCAGGGGACGCGACCAGGTACGTTTGCTTTGGGAAGCAGCCTGTATTCCGGATTTCCGAAAAATAGGTGCGGATCATCAGGCGCGATTTGTCGCGTCGCTTTGGCCTTATCTCGCACAAGGAAACGGCCGCATTCCGCATGCTCGGATGGCTCAAGAAATCGCACGACTGGAAAATGTTCAGGGGGATATTTCTACTCTGGCTGCCCGCATATCTGCAGCTCGAAGTTGGAGCTATATTGCGCAAAAGTCGCGCTGGGTTGAGCAAGCCGACGTAATGGTGGAGCGCACCCGTGCGCTGGAGCGTCGGCTAAGCGATGCCATGCATAGTCAGCTCACCCAAAGATTTGTAGACAAACGCACCCGTGTTTTGATGCGTGGACTGATGAAGGATGCTTTGCCGCAGGATGTTGTATTGGAAGATGACGGCGCGATATTGGTGGATGGACTGGAAATTGGAACGCTCAAGGGGTTCCAATTTGTCGTGCCTTCGGATAGCCGGAGGGAAGACCGTAAGATGCTGCTTGCCGCAGCGGAAAGATATTTGGGACCGATTATGACTGATAAAGCCGACGCGCTGGCAAAAGCCCCCGATAGTGAACTGACGCTGGCTGCCGATGACGCCGGTCAGCCAGTCGTCTATTGGCAAGAGGTGAAGCTCGCTGTGCTGAGCAAAGGCAAAAACCTTCTCCATCCCGAAATTAAATTTGATCGCGCGCTCAAAGATATTTCCCCTGAAAATAGCAAGAAAGCGGAAGAACGCATCAAGCAATGGGTTGAAGCGATGAAAGCGAAGCATCTTGACGGCCTCGTCAAAATTGACGCGCTTGCCAATGATGCGAACACACCCGCCTCTGTCCGGGCTTTGTTCGCCCAGATTGTCGAAGCGGGCGGTATCATCATGCGTCGTCAGATTGATCAGGCGGTTCGAGCTCTAGATAATGATATGCGCGGTATGGCACGGCGCGGCGGATTGGTTTTCGGTGCGCTTGATATTTTCCACCATGCATTGATGAAGCCGGGAGCCGTGCTCTGGCGCAATGCTTTATTCGCTGCATTGGATGAAGAACCCATGATTGCCCTTCCCGGCGATAATGCGGTGCATCTAAAAGATTGGAAATTTGCCGCTCCTGAGCATGCCAGCAGATTGGGTTTTCGCAAAATTGGCGGCGAATATGCACGTGTTGATATGGCGGAACGCTTGGTTAAACAAGCCCATGAGGCGCGACAAGCGGGGCCAGTTTTTGCCGTTGACCCTGCGCTTGCTACATCTCTCGGCTTGTCGACAGAGGTGCATGAAGCGCTGCTTGATATGGCGGGGTTTGTGAAAACGGATGACAAGCCGCAAGCCGTTGAGCCTGACAAAACGGAAGAAGCTGGGATCGCCGCTATTGACACATCTGCACCGGAAGTTTCTGCCGAGGCAGTCGCCGTTGAAGCCGTTGAGCAACAAGCTGCAAAAGAAATCACTCAACCCGAAGCCCCGGCGATCTATTGGCGCTGGAAGGGTATGGGTAAAGCAAGATCGGGGAAACCGAATAAAAACCATAGTAAGAAACCCCACGATAAGCGGCCAAACAAATCTGGTTCCGCGGCGCAGCGCAAGACAGAACCGGTTTTGGCCACCGCTGGCGGCGCATTTGCCGAGTTAGCAGCACTGAAGGAAGCAATGAAAAAATAGGATGCCACTTTGAAAAGTAAAAAGGCTGCTGAACCCGAACCTGACCCATTGGCGCTCAGGATCGACAAGCTGCTTTGGTATCTACGCTTTGCCGGAAATCGGACGATGGCAAAAAAGCTGGCTAACAAAGGTCATGTTCGTCTTAATGGCCGCCGGGTCGATCGTGCTCATATGATGGTCCGCCAGGGCGATATCTTAACGATTCCGCAAGGCCGTGAGGTGCATGTCATCCGAATAGCGATGTTGCCTTTGCGGCGTGGCAGCGCGCCGGATGCGCAAAGCTGTTTTGAAAGACTGCGCACTGGTGAATGAAATAGGACCGAAAACCAACTGTTGACGTTCCCAATTTTGCGCAATAGCAGTAGTTTAACGACCGCCAATATAACGGTCTGTAAGATGGAGTAGACGACCCGATGACTTATGTTGTTACCGACGCATGTATCAAATGCAAATATATGGACTGCGTTGAAGTCTGCCCCGTTGATTGTTTCTATGAAGGCGACAATATGCTCGTCATCAATCCCAGCGAATGCATCGATTGCGGTGTGTGCGAGCCGGAATGTCCTGCCGAAGCTATTTTGCCAGATACAGAAGACGGTCTGGAAAAATGGCTGGAAGTGAATACGAAATATTCCGAAAGCTGGCCCAATATCACGGTTAGCCGCGAACCACCTGCTGACGCTGATGAATTCAAAGGCGTCGAAGGTAAGTTTGAAGCCCATTTCTCTGAGAAACCCGGCGAAGGCGATTAGGTTTATTTGGAGGATTCTTTTTAGAACCTCAAGCGCCGGGCGCGGGCATCCGCCCGCTTGGCTATCCTCGCATAAGCTCGGGCGCGACACTAAACGCTTCGCTTGAAACCATATAACCGAGCGCAGCGAGGCAAGGCCGACCGGCCGCCGCGCCTTATGGCGCGTAGCCAACGGCACGGATGTGCCCGCCCGGCGCCTGAGGTTTAAAAAACCCTCCCCCGCCCGGCGCTTGAGGGCCAACAAAAGTTGTGCGTTGCAACGATAAATTGCTTTTTTGTGACGAATCTGCTAACACTGATGTTGGTTAGCGACTGGGCACGGGGGGTGTTCGGTCGTTATGTATATGAACAAAAGGGTTTTTTCGTCGGGGTTTTGAAAAATTTGACCGAAATAAACCTTCTTTTCCATCGAGAAAGAAAGGCTTTTTATGGCTGCGAATACGCTGTCCTTTGATGTGGGCGATTATGTTGTTTACCCAAAACACGGTGTGGGTCGTGTGATTGAACTGCAAAATGAAGAAATTGCAGGCATGCAACTCGAACTTTACGTGCTGCGCTTCGAAAAAGAGCGCATGACCTTGCGTGTACCAATGAACAAGGCAGAAGGCGTGGGCATGCGCAAATTGTCTTCTGACAAGACGCTGAAAGAGGCTCTTGAAACACTTAAAGACAAACCGAAAGTGAAACGCTCCATGTGGTCGCGTCGCGCCCAGGAATATGAAGCGAAGATCAACTCTGGTGATCTTGTCTCTATTGCTGAGGTGACTCGCGACCTGTTCCGTGCTGACGATCAGCCAGAGCAAAGCTATTCCGAGCGTCAGATTTTCGAAGCGGCCTCTAGCCGTCTGGCCCGCGAACTGGCTGCGATGGAAGAAACGGACGAGCCAACCGCTCTGACGAAGATTCTCGAAATCCTGAATATTGCG
This sequence comes from uncultured Sphingomonadaceae bacterium, assembly GCA_947501695.1. Lineage (GTDB taxonomy): Bacteria > Pseudomonadota > Alphaproteobacteria > Sphingomonadales > Sphingomonadaceae > Parasphingorhabdus. Next base: position 685,429 of record CANMWO010000002.1, on the reverse strand, counting down.
GCACCGCAATATTATGAGGTGAAGGAAGACTGATCACTACGATCTGAATTACCATATAGATTATAGAGGGCCGTCCCAGAAATGGGGCGGCTCTTTTTTCGGGTTGGTATAGTGTATCGGTCAGCGAACAGGCGGTTCAACAACGGGTAGCAACAAACACAAACGGCGACGCTTTTCAGCGCCGCCGTTGTTTGGACTGCTTAGGTCCAGTTGTTGGATCTAGGCGTTAGAATTCGTAACGAACGCCAAGTTGGATCCGCCAGATGGATGACGAGAAGCCAACATTGTTGTCATCATCTGGGTTGAAACCTGTGATGATGTACCGGCCATCTGCATCAACGCCGCCATCAACAAGGTCAACAAACTCACCGACCGGATTGAATGTGTTCCAACCGCTGTCGAGCATGTTCAAAACATTATCGAAATCGGCGAATAGTTCAATCTTGTCTTTGACACCAAATAGACGTCCTGGTCCCGGAATTTCCTGGCTGAAGCGCATGTCGAGATCAAAGACCCAGTCGTTGCGGCAGCTGTTACGGCTTATCGATTGACCGGCCGAGAAATTACATTTGCCAAACACGTTATTCTGAGGATTACCATCAGAGTCGAAGCTAAGCAGTGCGCCGTCGTTGACGAATTGCAAGAGCTGATCCACGGCTCCGCCAGCTGTCAAGTCAGACTGAGGTGACAAGTTGGCATCATTCAAGCCCGTTGGGATGTAAAGCAACGCATTGTCATTGCCGGATGAACCGTCGGCAAATACGCCGCCGCCATCAAAGGTCAAGCTGAAAGGGCGGCCTGAACGAGCCGAGAAAAAGAGACCAAGTCCGGTATCAAATTCATCAATAAACTGCTCTTTCCAGTTCAACGCGAACGTAATGTTGTGCCGTGTCTCAAAATTTGATGTTGATGTGGCCGGGTTTTGGCGATCAAAGGCCGCCGTGACATCGAAGTTCGAAGTAGCCGTTGAGCTGCCCACGTTGCGATAGTTGTTCGAGTCCGTGAACGCATAACCCATGGTTACACTAACACTACCACCGTCTGTAATAATTCCCTGATTGAAATATTTCGACAGAGAGAAAGATGCAACATGGGTATCATAGGAGCGACCATTGGTTAGCTGGATAAAATCATCCACACCAGCGCGGCGGCCGGTGACGCTGTTTACAAAACAATCACCGGTCAAACCTTGATAGGTTGGTGGCGTTCCCCCGGTACCCTGCAATGTCGCATTACAGCCTGGGAAATTGGTATCAAGGGCCTGATAGATTGGGCGACCGTCTACTGTGAAGCCGTTAAGACCGCGCGTGACATCAGGAGCTTGAACGAGATCAACAAAGTTGAGTGGATCGATGAATTTTGAATAGATGTAATCGAGTTTCATATTCCAGTCGGAGAAGAAGCCGCTGTCCGTTCCGAACATTGTATCAACACCGAGGTTAAGACGGAAAACTGTCGGCACATCAAAATCAGGATCGGTTGATTGAACGTCCGCTCCACCAGCCGATGCGCGATCAGAACCTGCCTGAAGAGCGCAGGCAGGGATACCCGTAAACTGACCATTTTCTAGAACATTGAAGTTGCCATTGGCATCTCTGATGGCATCACATGCGCCATTGAAAGTATCGCCATTTGCCGAAGAAAACCCGTTGTTGGAAAAAGCGTTTGAGAAAAACACAACCGGATCACCACCGGAGAACATTCCAACACCGCCGGTAACCGAAGTGCTATGGAAGAACCCGTCATTATCGAGGTTATAAGTAGCAGCTAAACGCGGCAAAATTACTGGGGCAAGCCGGCCAAAGGAATTGGCATTTGTGAATCCAGTTCGATTAAGAAAGGATGGGTTAGGCCGCGGTGCATCGCCCGCATAAAGCTGAACCCGAAGACCAGCTGTGATATTCAACTGATCAGTCGCCTGCCATTCGTCCTGAGCATAGAAAGAATAGATTTGACGACCAAAGGTTGCCGCTGCTTCGTTGATGTCACCGGATGGCGTTACCGCGATCGTAGCGCCGCCGAGGCCGCCGTTAACAAGATCATCCGAGCTTCCAAAAACGCTCGAAAATCCACCATTGGCTACGACGCCGTTTTGGAAATCCGTTAGGTTGCGGAAGAAAATTGTTCCGGTCGCATTGATTGCGAAGAGGTTAAACACTTCCAGATCGTTTAACTCGGCACCTAGCTTGATGTTATGGTCACCGGCATTGATGTTCATCTGGAACTTGGCCTGATCAACGGTTTGTTCGAGCGCATTGGCGGAACGAAAAATACCCGGTCCAGTTGAAAGGCGACCATTTTGACCGTTCGGGATCAAGCCATTGGTTTCGTTGTCAAGACCGACGGACAAGCGAACAATTGGACTAGCATCTTGCGCTTCGCCTCCACCCACAGGACCCTGCACGTCCGTCACATTTGCACGCGACAGACGCAATTCGGTCGACACGTTGTCGGACCAGTCAGAATAAAGGCGCACTGAGTAATAGTCAGAAACAGTACCTTCATCTTCAAAGCTGTTGAGGCCAGTTAGTTCCTGGTTCCCACTGTCTGCTTCGACATTGGTTTCTTCCAAGCGTTGATAGGTTGCTTCCAACCGGTGATCATCGGTAATATAAGCATCCAGACGCCCAAAATAGCGGACGCTGCTTTCTTGCAAGGTTCTTGGATAGCCGCCGACATCTTGGCCATAGACGGTGCTCGCGATGTTCGCGAATTGGTCAAACTGAGCTTGCGTAACGAAACTGGCTTCATTTGGAAAACCGCCGCCATTGGGACCGAATTCATTGGCATCACCTAAATCTGTTTCTTCATAACCTGCAAAGAAGAACAGGCGATCTTTGATGATCGGGCCGGAAAGGGTAGCACCCCAACGCTTTTCGTTAAATGGATCAACATTTGACGTACGACCGTCGACGGTATCACCGCGAAGGCCTGAGTCGCGATAGGTGAAAAACGCAGTGCCATGGAATTGGTTTTCACCAGATTTGGTGACCACGTTAACAGCACAGCCGGTAAAGTCAGAATATTCAACGTCAAATGGCGCGAATTCCACGGACGTTTCACGGATGGCATCATATGGCAACGGAAGTGAGTTCCGAGAGGCGAATGGCGTTCCGTTCAGTCCGAATGTATCAGCTTGTACAATCCCGTCGACTGTGAAGGTGTTGGACCGGTCGTTACCGCCCAAGCAACTGATCCGGTCCACTTCATTGGCGCGGTCAAGGCTGACGCGCGGATCGAGCCGAATAATATCACGAACGTCGCGCGAAAGGCTTGGGAAGCCTTCGAGCGTTTCGACGCCAAAGGACTGACCAGGGCCAACTGCCAACTGCGTGACATTGGCACGTGTACCAGTCACAACAATGACGTTATCATCCGAGCCAGAAGCCAGCTCGAACGTAAACTCGGTATTGCCTTGAAGGTTGATGAACACGTCCTCAACAGACTGGCCTTCGAAACTAGGAGCAGTCGCGGTGATTGTGTAGGGGCCTCCAGGAACCAACGAAGCAGAACGGAACTGACCGTTGGTTGATGTGGTAACGGTACGAGATTGGCCGGTCCGAGTATCTGTAATGACAACAGTTGCTCCGTTAACCGCGTTACCCTGCTCATCTTTAACTTGGCCCTCAACACCAGATGTAATCTGCTGTGCTGCGGCTGGAGTAGCCATCAGGCCTGCGGTGGAAAGGCTGACAACGCTGGCTGCCAAAAGATATTTCATTTTCATGTTTAGATTCCCCATTTGCGGTCTTCTACAGTTGATGGACATAATCGGGGGGCGCTGCGGGCGTCCTTTGATTTATGTAATCGAACTGCTCCCTAGGGGTGTAAAATGACAGTTTCGTCTCAATCGCAACGACTTTATTTTGCGCTGCAACATTTAATTTTTATCCACAGTTTATCAAGGGCTTGGAATATCGGCCTGCCCATCGATAAAGTTTACAGTACTGTGAGCCTATCTCATTGAATCATATCGCTTATTGATTTTACAATTGCGGAAAAGTCGCTCGTAGCGACGGTTTCCGACTGTTGCGAATTTATCACGATGTCTGCATGGGTGTGTGAAGGTTCGACAAATTTATCGTGCATCGGATCGACTTGATCGGCGAACACTTCCCGGACCGATTCGGCCGTTCGTCCGCGTTCTCTGACATCACGTTCTAGACGCCGCTTAAACCGGACGGCGCTATCACAGCGCACAAACACAGACAGATCAAATAACTGTCGTAGGAGCGCATGATGTAGGATCAATATGCCATCAACTAATATGATCGGCCGCGGCTCGGTCAGCTCGGTTTCCGTCTTCGGCATATGTGTCGGGAAATCATAAAGCGGACGCTCAATCGATTGCCCTTGCTTAAGTAGTGATAGTTGTGCGTACATTTTGTCAAAATCAACCGCATCGGGATGATCGAAATTAGGACCGCCTTTGCCTTCCGGAGCATCGCCATAGCCAAAGAAATAGTCATCCTGTGGAAGGATCACGCATTGGTCCGGCCCTAATGTTTCAAAGATATGGGCAGCGAGCGTTGATTTGCCTGAACAGCTACCGCCGCTAATGCCCACAACTTTCGGAATCATGCTAAACCAATTTCGCGCAGACGTTCCATCAAATAGTCATGGGCCGTAATCGGCTCTGGATAGAAATTGGGATTATCTTCATCTACACATTCGGATAGAGTTTCGATCAGATAGTCTGGCCGAAAATGAAGGAAGAACGGCATGGAATAGCGCGAATGCCCGCGTCGTTCTGGCGCAGGGTTGACGACCCGATGGGTTGTGGATGGCAATCGGTTATTGGTCAACCGTTGGAGCATATCGCCTATATTGACAGCGAGCTCTCCTGGTTTGGGGGTCACGGCCCGCCAGTTGCCTTGCTTGTCGAGCAATTCCAATCCAGCCTCTTCTGCACCGATGAGCAGGGTGATCGTATTGATATCTTCATGCGCAGCCGCGCGTACGGCGGGCGAATCTGCTGGCACTGGCGGGTAGTGGATCAGGCGTAAAATACTATTGCCGTCACGCACCGTGTCATCAAAAAAATCGGGCTCCAGTTTCAGGAAGCGGGCAATGGCTTCCAGTATCCGCTGACCGGCGAGGTCAAAAGCGGCGAAGAGTTCCAGATAGCAATCGCGAAAATCATCCAGTTCTTTGGGCCAGATATTTGCGCTCATAAAAGGTTCAAATTTATGACCGCTTGGTAGCTGTCGACCAATATGCCAAAATTCTTTAAGGTCGTGAATATCGGAATCCTTGGCGGCTTCTGTCCCAAACGGAGTATAGCCCCGGGCTCCTCCGCCACCGGCGATATGATATTTGCGTTTCACATCATCGGGTAGTGCGAAAAAGGCTCGGGACATTTGTTCTGCTTTTTCGATCAAGTCATCTGATATGCCGTGGTCGGAAACAATAGCAAAGCCCCAGTCGGAAAAGGACTGGCCGATGCGATCGGAAAATGCGTTTTTATCCTCGTCAGCCAAAGCAAGGGAGATGGATGAAAGTGTATCATGGATTTGGGACATGACGCTATGATGCTCCGCGAAACGGGTTTGTCAATCTATCAGCTCAGCCGAGGGATAATAATAATCCAGCCAAGGCGGCACTCATCAGGTTCGCAAGCGATCCTGCTGCCAGCGCCCTGAGGCCAAGGCGCGCTATAACTGGCCGCTGGTTCGGTGCCAGCCCGCCTGTAACAGCCAGTTGAATGGCGATAGACAGGAAGTTGGCAAAGCCGCATAGCGCAAAGGTTACGATTGCTACGGTCGTCGGAGACAGACTATCCGCCAATCCGCCGAGATCACTAAAGGCCACAAATTCGTTGAGAACGACCTTGGTGCCGAATAGGCCACCGGCTGCAAAAGCCTCTTCCCAAGGCACGCCCAGCAGAAACATGATGGGCGCAAAGACATAGCCAATAATTTGCTGGAAACTGAGGTCCGGCTGACCAAACCAACCACCGACCCCGCCTAATATACCATTGGCCAACGCGACCAGCGCGACAAAGGCCAGAACCATGGCGCCGACCGCGACCGCTATCTTGACGCCGGTTTGCGCACCCATTGAGGCGGCCATAATGATATTGGCTGGTTTTTCTTCCTCATAATCGACGGCAACCACCAGTTCTTCCGGTGCTTCGGCATCGGGATCGTCGGGCATGATAATCTTCGCCATTAAGATACCGCCAGGCGCTGACATAAATGCAGCTGCGAGCAGATAATCAATACGTATGCCCATGGATGCATAGGCGGCCAATATCGTCCCAGCGACACCGGCCATTCCGACGCTCATCACCGTGAAGAGTTGGGACTCGCTAAGCTTCGCCAGATAGGGCCGGATAACCAATGGAGATTCCGATTGGCCAACGAAGATATTCGCTGCTGCGCATAGGGATTCGACTTTTGATATTCCAGTAACTTTCTGGATTCCTCCACCCACCCATTTGATGATGAATTGCATCACGCCAAGATAATAGAGAATGGATATCAGGGCCGAGAAAAAGATGATGACGGGCAGCGCAGCGATGGCGAAACTGTTTCCGCCCATTTCTGGACTGGCAAGCGGGCCAAAGATGAAATTGGTACCATCGGCGGCATAGCTGAGAAGGTTGGATACTCCGCTCGACATGGCTTCGATGACATTTTTTCCAGCTGGTACATATAGCACGAGCACTGCGATTCCTGCCTGCAATGCAAATGCGGCCGCGACGACGCGAAGCCGGATGTTGCGCCGTCCAGTCGAAAGAGTGAAAGCGAGCAACAGGATGACTGCCATGCCAGCGATGCTTGTTAGAACAGAAGTCATGAGCGGTTTACCCCGGTTAATGTCACCACGTCACTTCCCCTTTGGTTCCGGTATAAGCCGATGTCAGTTGATCCAATATGTCGCCGATATCCTCGCTCAAAATTAACTGTTCACGGCGAGCTGATGACATGAAGCCATGCCCCGCGACATTGTCCAGAAATGCGGTCAGGGAATCCCAATAGCCATTAACGTTAAGCAGACCGATGGGTTTGCCATGATAGCCAAGCGCCTTCCAGGTCCATGCTTCAAACAACTCGTCTAAAGTGCCAATGCCGCCAGGTATGGCGACAAAACCGTCGGTCAGCTCGGTCATTTTCGCTTTGCGCTCGTGCATGGATGTCACGACATGCAGTTCGGTCAAGCCGGTATGCGCAACCTCATGGTCTTTTAGCATTTCTGGGATGACGCCATAGACTTTACCGCCACCGGCGAGCACGGAATCGGCAATAATTCCCATCAGGCCCAGACGTCCGCCGCCAAAGACAAGATCGATATTACGCTCGGCCATCACTTGGCCCAATTTTTTTGCTGTCTCGGCGAAAGCTGGGTCCCCCCCAGCGCTTGCGCCGCAATAAACTGCTAGTCTCTGCACAAATTCCCCTTTGGACCGACCTTCGCCCCCGGATACCTCTCGTCAAAACATACCAAAAATATCATCGATTCTTCCCTAGAGGAAAATGGCCGAGAGTCACGATTCCTTTTTACCGTTTGTTTTTGGTACTTTTTTTTCAATCCAGACCGCGCTAGGCAATGAAGATGACAGAAGCTGTAAAAAATACCCTCATCCCGCGCTCCCTATTTGTCTTTGCCGTGCTCTATGGCGGTATGACCTGTATTGCAGGGATATTGGGGGCAAAGCAGGTGGCGCTTGGTCCCCTCGCGGTAGAAGCTGGCATTTTCCCGTTTCTGTTGCTGGTCGTGTTATCCAGCGCAGTGGCAGAATTGCATGGGTCGGAGGTAGCCAACCGACTGGTACGCTTCGGCTTCATCCCGTTGATTACGGCGATTGTTCTGATTCGGATCGTGCTAGAATTGCCAACCGATCCGGGCATGTATGAACCGGCCAAAGAAGCATTTCCAATCATCTTGTCGCAAGGTTCGCGACTGATGTTTGCTGGCATTATGGCCTATGGCGTCTCACAGTTTTTGAATGTCTATATCTTCTCTCGACTAACGGGGATGAAGGGCGGTCTGATAGCCCTTCGCGCATCTATCGCAAGCGCCCTGTCGCAAGTCGTTGACACGATTATCTTCATCACCATCGCTTTTTACGGGGAGCGTCCGATTGGCGAATTGTTGCTCGGACAGGGAACAGCCAAAGTTGTCTTGTCCTTTGTGCTTGTGCCTTTCTTGATCGTCTTTTTTGTGAAGCTTGGTAAGCGGCTCGATCGAGGATGAGGTTGCTGCGGCTTTTACCGCTAGCCTTTTTCACAACCCTGTTCGCTTGCGCTGCACCGGCGGCAGAGGATAAGCTCGCACCGGGCATCAATATAGTCACGGTCGTCGGAGCAATTCATGGCCAACATCGCCGCAGCGAAACCTATTCGCTGGCGGTGTTGAAGGCGGCGATCGTAAAATTTGATCCTGATATCATAATGGTCGAACTGCCGCCTGAACGCTTTGCCAAGGCATCCGTAAATTACGAAAAATTTGGAGAAGTGCGGGAAAGCAGAGCCGATGATTTTCCGGAACTGATCGATGTCGTTTTTCCGCTACGCCAAGAGCTGGGCTTTGAAATTGTTCCCGTTGCGGCGTGGACACAGAAAATTGCCGATGACCGGCGCGCTGCTTTGGCGACGCTAAAGCAAGACCCAGCGCGGGCGAAAGATTGGGCTGCACAACAGGCGGCTATCGCATCTTATAACAGTGCCGTCAGCGGGCGTTCTGACGATCCTCTGTTCATTCATAGCGAGGCCTATGATGGAGCAGTAAAAGCCCAGCAAGATGTATATGAGAAGATGTTTGGTGATGATCTGGGGGCGGGTGGCTGGCAGAATATCAATGCTGCTCATTATAAAAAAATCGCTATCGCATTGGATGGCCTGAAAGGTCATGAAAAGCGGGTGCTAATCCTTTACGGCGCTTGGCATAAATATTGGTTTCTAGAACAATTGGAAGCGCGAGAGGATATTCAGTTGCGCGACGCCGTGGAACTGTTTGAGGACTGAATTAGCGTCTTTTCCGATTTTCTGTTGCGAGAGTCTCGGGCGTGTCGATATCTAGCAAGCTATCATCGTTCAATGTGACAAGTTGCGCGGTCTGCAACAACTTTCTTGCACCCTGATCCCCTTGCAAGTCTGAAAGCGCTTCAAATTTGCTCGAAGGGAAGATCGCTGGGGGCATAGCTTTGCTGTTATCGCTGGATGCAACAATCTTCTTTACTCCACTATCTTGAAAATTCAGGGTTAGATCCTGGATGTGCTGTTGGGTGATGTAAGGCATGTCGGCCAGGCAGATGAGCAATGCGCTGGCGTCACACGCTGCGGCTCGCTGAGCCGCGCATCGGACTGAAGTGGATTGCCCCTCGATAGCATGATTATTTGTAACAATTTCATAGCCCAATTCCTTCCAGTCTGCGGTGCAGGGATGATCTGGATCGGAGGCTATTATGACATGGTGTTCAAAAGGCTGGGTGGCCAATGTTTCTGCCGCATGCAAGCCTATCATCTTGCCATGCAACAAGGCGGTCAGCTTATCCTTATGGCCAAATCGCCGGGACTGGCCAGCGGCGAGCAGAGCCAGCATGATCCCTTTGCCGGCCGCGTCGCTCAATTGGCGGATGCGTCCTCAATATAGGCGATAATAGCTTCTCGTCGACTGCCATCAGAGATCGCGCCGGCCATCATCGTGGTGCCGGGGACTTTGGCGGCTGGATTTGCGAGATAGCTGTCCAGTTCTTCCTTGGTCCAGGTAATGCCGGAGGATGCCATCGCATCAGAATATTTGAAACCATCGGCGCTGCCGGCGGCTTGACCGATAATGCCGTAGAGATTGGGGCCGATACGATTAGCGCCGCCTTTTTCTAGAACATGGCACGCAATACATGTGTTAAAAGCCGATTTGCCGGCTGCAACCAAGCTGTCTGTCGCTTCGCCTGCTGGCTCAGGTGCGGCATCATCCGAAACATCAGCACCAGGCTCGCGAACAACAATCTGTTCTGTGGGCTCTGGCGCTGGGTCGGACCCGCAGGCTGCCAAAGTAGTTACCAGAACAAGCGCGGATGCGCGAAACACTACTTTCATCAATCTATCCTTATAAATGTCAGCACCAATGGCTTTAAGCGAAATCTACTTTGCTTAGTGGCAGCTCGCGGACGCGATTGCCAGTAGCTGCGAAGATCGCATTGGTAACAGCCGGTGCCAGCGGCGGCAATCCCGGTTCGCCTGCACCACCAAGCCGTTTGTGATCACCATTGATGATTTCGACTGCGACATCCGGCATTTCGTTGATGCGCAGGATTGGATAGTCATGGAAATTGCTCTGCTGGACAGCGCCGTCCTTGACCGAAATTTCGCCGAAAAGCGTGGCGGTCAAGCCATAGGCGATACTGCTTTCCATCTGGGCGGCAAAGCCGTCAGGGTTGACCGCGAAGCCGGGATCAGCGGCAACGAAAATCTTTTTGACCTTCGGTTTTTTGCCGGTCATATCGACCTCGGCCACTTCGGCAATGATAGTGCCAAATGATGGCACGAAAGCAATACCGCGGCCATGGCCTTCGGGTAGCGGCTTGTCCCAACCCGACATTTCAGCGGCCTTGTCTAAAACGGCTAGATGGCGCGCTGATCCGGCGAGCAATTCGCGCCGGAACGCATAGCCGTCTTTGCCTGCTGCGTGAGCCATTTCATCGACAAAACTTTCGATGAAAAAGCCATGCTGGCTATGATCAACAGACCGCCATGGGCCGAATCTTAGATGTGTCGGCACGTCAATCTTACGAATCTTGTGATTGGCAATATTATAATAAGGCACAGTCGGCGCTTCTTGCGGATCGAAGAGATGGGTGTGGATATTGCTCCAGCTTACCGCTTTGCCGTCCTTATCAAGACCGCCTTGGAAACGGCTCGTGGCCGATGGGCGATAATGATCTTGCATTGTATCTTCTTCACGCGACCAGATCATCTTGACCGGATATTTCGCCGCTTTGGCAATGCGGGTCGCCATGATAATCGCGTCATTTTCCGACCGCCGGCCGAAACCACCGCCAAGATAAGCATTGTGATAGGTCACATCATCCATATCAATGCCCAACGTATCGGCGGCCGCTTTGCGCGCCATGAGCGGTGCTTGATGGCCGGACCAGACATCGCACTTCCCGTCACGCACCCAGGCGGTACAATTCATTGGCTCCATCGTGGCATGGGCGAGGAACGGGACTTTATATTCTGCTTCGACTTTGGTCGCCGCGCTAGCAAAGGCTTCACCAACATCGCCTTCTTCGGTTTCGACATCCCCGTCTTTGTCACCGGCTTCATCGAGCATGGTTGCATAGCGCTTGAACAAGGCGTCCTGATCCAGCGTGTCGCCCTCGGTTTTGGAATATTTTGCTTCGATTGTGCCGAGAGCTTGTTCGGCTTGCCAATAGCCATCGGCGACCACAGCGATAAAATTACCCATGTTCAGGATTTGCAAAACGCCGGGCATGGTTTTGGCGGTATCGGCATTCATCGACTCTACCGTCGCACCAACAACCGGTGCCGCTTTTACGGCTGCATATTTCATGCCCGGCAAATCCGCATCAATACCAAACAGCGCTGTGCCGTTGGATTTTTCCGGGATATCCGTGCGGGCAATGGCCTTGCCCATCAGCTTGTAATCTTTGGGTGATTTTAGCTTGGGTTTATTCGGAAGGCCTTGCTCAGCAGCGGCGGCGGCAAAATCTGCAAAAGGGGCTGATTTGCTGCTCTTGTCGTGCAAGATCATGCTATTTTCGGCGCGCAGTTCACCGGCGGGAACATTCCATTCCTCTGCTGCTGCGGCAAGCAGCATTTCTTTCGCAGCCGCTCCGGCAACCCGCATCGCGCGCTGTCCGGTTCCGCGAATGGAGAAACTGCCGCCTGTAATTTGCAAGTTCATCGCCGTGGCGAGTTGCAAAAAGGTTCCGCCGACCGTCGGTTCCAATATGGCTGGTACTTCAAGGCTAGGCGCAAGAAATTCGCGGCCAATGTCATGCGAAACATATTTCGCGTCTGCCGGTGCTTCGAGGATTTTTACCTTGCTCCAGTCGGCATCCAGTTCATCGGCCAGCATCTGTGCCAGCGAAGTAAAAATGCCCTGACCCATCTCTACATGGGGAATGATGGCCGTGACGATATTGTCTGCATCAATCTTGACCCAGGCATTAATCAGTTGTTCGCCGTCACCCTTGGCCAGCATCGGGCTGAGTCGGTCAATCGGATTGCCTGGGCGGACAGCAACGCCTACGACTAGTGCACCACCAGCGACAACACCGGCGCCAATGAAGGCGCGGCGTGTCCATTTGCCTTTTTTAGGAGCTGTTTTGGAAATCTGCTTATCTGCCATGATCAAGCCTCCTGCGTTTCAGAGGGCGCGCCAGCGGCGGTCTTTATCGCCTTGCGTATCCGGACATAAGTCCCGCAGCGGCAGATATTGCCCGCCATGGCGGCATCAATTTGTTCGTCGCTGGGATTGGAATTATTTTTAAGCAAGGCAGTGGCCGACATGATCTGGCCCGACTGGCAATAGCCGCATTGCGCCACTTGCTGATCAACCCATGCCTGCTGAACTTTGCTAAATGTTCCGTCTTCTTCCGCAAGCCCTTCAATGGTCGTAATCGCTTTGCCATCGGCTTCGGAAACAGGTGTGGAGCAAGAGCGTATCGGTTTGCCATCCAGATGCACAGTACAAGCTCCGCAAAGCGCGACGCCGCAACCAAATTTGGTGCCAGTCATTTTCAGATTTTCGCGGACTACCCAAAGAATAGGTGTTGCCGGGTCGACATCGACTTCTTTTGCCTGACCGTTAACGTTCAATGTAATCATGGAAGCCTCACCCTTTGGAATTCGATATCAATCTGCAACCTATACCTGAGGCTATGGGTTTAGCCAAGAGGTACGGAAGGACAGGGTCATTCAGGCGAAAATATCCGAAAGCGCTTCCGTAAATGGACCTTCTTTCACTGTTCGCAACTCAACATATAATGCTGCAACACCGGCGGCTTGCACGGCGGCAACCGCTGTTTCTGCAATGACGGTGACGAAGACCGAGGCGGTCGCGTTAAAAAAACCGAGCCCTTCGGCCATGCCAGAGAGCATACTGGATGCGATCATGAAGATAATCATCAGCAGGAATATCATACCTTTTGAACCGGAGGCTAGTTCCGCGCTCCGTTTCAATGATTCCGTTATCCCGAGATTTTCGATCACCATGACCGGTGCTGCGACCATCCACATCAGGAACAATATTACGCCGGGAACAATGAACAGCATCAGCCCCAGCATGATGCCCAATAGCGACAAGATAGCGAGCCCGATCAAAGGCAAAAAACGCTTCATGGCCTCTGCAAAGCATAGGCCGATATCGACATCCTGATTGCGCATATCGCGGATAGTTGCGACGATCAGCATGGCTTGAAGCAAAATGGTCAGGATGAAATAGACAAAGAACATGCCCGTGCCAGCAAAGATAAAGGTTAGCCAATAGTCGGCGACGTCGTCGAACATCCCATCGAGGAAAGGGGCGGCAAGCCCTTCGGGATTCAAAGCAAAATATTGCATTAGCCCATAAGGCAGTCCTGCGATAATCAAGGACAGACCAAGAAAAACAATGGGATGGCGGGCTATAACCGTGAAAGTCGCGCTCATCACGCGGCCAATATCAAATGTCATTATAGCAGCGCCCCTTTTTCCTTGCGGGTTTATCCCCGCTCTGACCGGTGCTGTCAATTAGACTGTGACCGTAAACCGATCTTGCCGGTGGCAATCTTCGTCCTTGCTCCCGCTCACGGTTTCTGCGACATCGGACGGGTGGCAAAAGACGCAGTAGTACAGGGTGATGACGAGAACGCTTCTTTTGACGCCGCGTGGAAAGACGTGCGCGCTGATGAAGAGATTCAATTTTCCAACATAGAAGCTAAACCTCCCGAAGAACCGCCGGAATGGTGGACGGATTTTCTGGAATGGCTAAGCGATGCGCTGGGCCCCGCTGCCGAGGCTGTGGTTTCAGCATGGCCGGTTCTACGGATTATATTATTAGTGTTGCTGGCGGCGGGGGTTTTGACGTTGCTGTGGGTTATATTGTCACCATATTGGCAAGATTGGCGCGGCCGGAAACCAAAGCTGGAAGAAGAATGGCGACCGGATCAAAGCGCTGCGCGGCGGTTACTTGAAGAGGCCGATGCGCTGGCAAGTAAAGGACAGTTTGACGAGGCTGCGCATCTCCTGCTGTTTCGCAGTATCGAAGATATTGAAAAGCGTCGTCCCGATCTATTGCGTCCGTCCAATACGTCTCGCGAAATTGAGCGGTTTGATAGCTTGCCTGAAACGGCGAGGGCTATGTTTGCGGTCATCGCCGGGCATGTCGAGCGTGGTATTTTTGCTGCCACGCCGATTGGTGAAGAAGGTTGGACCGCATCGCGCGACGCCTATGGCGAATTTGCACTAACCGACAGTTGGCGCAAACCAAAGGCCAGCCTGAAATGAGCGTTCAGAGCAACCCATTTAAGCGTACGACAATCATCATTATGTTCGTCATTGGTTTCGCGGCCTTTGTTGCGCTGCTCTATGGATTGGGAGCTGGTGACCGTTTGTCTTCCGGCAATAATGGCCGAGCACATGGCGCGTCGAAGAGCTTGGTTGGTTATAAAGCGCTGGCAAACCTATTGGAAAAAACCGGGCGTGAGGTAAAATTGTCTCGGAATGCGGCCGGCATCGATAAGCCCGGATTGCTGATATTGACGCCTAATGCCTACGCCGAGGCAGATAAGCTCGCCGAAGTCATACAAGAGCGCGCCTATGTTGGGCCAACGATGATTATCTTGCCCAAATGGCAAGTGGCCACGACCAATCTTGTCGGAATGGAATCGAAAAAAGGTTGGGCCACGCGCTTGGGTGTTATCGAGAGCGATTCCGGTATCAAGATGTTGAGTGACATTGTTGACATCGAACTGCAAACGATCCGTCCGGAAGCAGATGAGAAGGCCAATGAGGGCAAAAGCAAAGCAGTGATCGCTAGCGAAAGGCAACCAACGAAATCGAAATTCAATCAGTCTGAAATTGCCAATTCGGCGGTCGGTGATCCAATTCCCGTGCCGGATATCCATATTACGATGACGGGCGACTATATCCGCAAAATAGTTGAGGATCCTGAGAATGAGGAATCGTTGATAGCCTATGTTGATGATGGCGGTATTTATGAGAGCTTGGAAGGTCTCGATCCATCAGCGCTCTCGGCTGAAGATGAAATCGATGCCGCTTATTATCCAGTGGTCATTGTGGCTGATGCAGATTTGATGAACAATACCGGGATGGGCAACGAGCAGATTGCACGGCACGCCTATGATCTGATCACTGCGCTTGAGGCGCAGACGGATGGCCCGATTATATTCGATTTGACTTTCAATGGCCTCGGATCGTCAGACAATCTTTTAACGCTGGCATTCAAACCGCCCTTTTTGTCGGCGACAATCTGTTTGATCATCGCGGCTTTGGCGGCGGCATGGATGGCGTTCAATCGCTTTGGCCCGCCCGCACGCGAAGAGCGCAGCATTGATTTTGGCAAGACTGCATTGGTTAATAACAGCGCTGGCTTCATCCATCGGATGCAGCGCGAACATCTTGTCGCTAATCCCTATGGAGAGATGATCCGCAGTGAAGCGAGTGATGCGATCGGCTTGTCACCGGCTACTGACCGCGAGGAGGTCAATCGCAAGCTGGATATGCTGGGTGAGGTTGGCGGGAACCGGTTCACAGTCTTGCTCAACAATCTCAACCAGGCTCAAAATTCTCGCGAAACTGCGGACCATGCAGCGGCGCTTTATAATTGGAAAAAGGAACTCATCGGATGAATATCGGCGAATTGAAGACACTGGCAGACAATATCCGAACTGAGGTTGCAAAAGCGATTATCGGGCAGGAAGAAATTGTTGATCATCTGCTGATCGCGCTGTTTTCCTCTGGCCATGTGCTCCTCGAAGGACCTCCGGGGACGGCCAAGACATTCCTTGCCCAATGTTTTGCCGAGACCCTTAGTCTCGATTTTGGGCGGATCCAGTTTACTCCCGATCTAATGCCAGGCGATATAGTCGGTTCAAACCTGTTCAATTTCCAGACCAGCACATTCACCCTGACACGCGGCCCAATTTTTTGCGAACTGCTGCTGGCCGACGAAATCAACCGCACGCCACCCAAGACTCAGGCCGCGATGCTGGAAGCGATGCAGGAGCGGGCCGTTACGATCGACGGCGAGACCCATGACCTGTCGTCACAGTTCATGGTGGTTGCCACGCAAAACCCGATCGAGCAGCAAGGTGTTTATCCGCTCCCCGAAGCACAACTTGACCGGTTTTTGTTCAAGCTCCTGATCGAATATCCTGATGCTGAGGAAGAGAAGAAAATCGTCATGCAATATGGCGAGCGTATCGGTGCGCCGGGACCCAAGGATTTCGGAATCAGCGCGCAAATTGATGAAAAAACGCTCGTAGCGGCTGCGGAAGTGGTGAAGTCGGTCAAACTGGTGGAGGATGTCACTGATTATATCGTTCGGCTGATCCGCGCGACCCGCGAAACTGCCGATCTGGAAAATGGCGCCAGCCCGAGGGCCGCGATCATGCTGGCAACGGCGGCGCGCGCGCGGGCTGCGATATCAGGCCGCGACTATGTCGTGCCGGATGATGTGAAAGCGCTCGCACCATCTGTATTGCGTCACCGCACTCTCTTGTCGCCTGCGGCAGAGATTGAAGGCCGCCAGGTCGACACAATTATTGAAGCTCTGGTTGAACGGACGGAAGCACCGCGTTGATTTATCCGACCGCCCGTGCTGTCCTATTGATCGCTATTGGCGCGCCGATTGCGGCCATTCTGGCAGCGATCATGCCGAACCTGTGGGCGATTGGTATTGCCTGGGCGGTGATGCTGATGTTGCTGTTGATCGTGGATGGACTGGTCGCCGCGAAGGCGGGGAATGTGCAACTGGCTGTCCCCAAGACAACAGAAATTGGCGCTCCGTTAGAGCTTGGCGTGCATGCAGAATTTGCCGGACTGATGGCTCCTCGCACCGTGAGCGGTAATCTAGGGGTGGATGACCGGCTATCGGGCAATGGCCGGATGGAATTTACGCTTGATCGGTCTGAACCCAAAACGCGCGCCTATAGCGGTGCTGCGACGACAACACCAAGCCGCCGTGGGACCGGAGAGATTGGAAAACTCTGGCTGCGCTGGAAAGGGCCACTGGGTCTGGCATGGCGCCAAACTTCGAAACAAAGCGACCAGTCCATCGCAGTCATGCCGAATATCTCGGCAGTGCGCAGCCCAACGGTGCAGATGTTCTTGCGTGATTCCGTTTTTGGTCTACTGGCCCGCAAGTTTCGCGGTGAGGGAAGCGAGTTTGAAGCGCTTGCCGAATATCAACCAGGTATGGATCGGCGCAGTATCGATTGGAAAGGCTCGGCGCGGCACAGTAAATTGCTCGCCAAGGAATATGATACCGAACGCAACAACCAGATTGTTTTCGCGTTGGATTGTGGTTCAGCCATGTGCGAACCAATCGATGGCCTGCCGCGCATTGATCGTGCTGTTTCCGCAGCCTTGTTGACCGCTTATATCACTTTGAAATCCGGCGACAAAACCAGTCTCTTTAGCTTTGCTGCCAAGCCGGAATTGTCGACACCCTTCCTATCGGGCAGCCGCAACTTTTACCGGATGCAACAGGATGCCGCGACGATTGACTACCGCCATCAGGAAAGCAATTACACCTTGGCCTTGTCAGCTCTATCCAACCGATTGCAACGGCGGTCCCTGATCATCATCTTCACTGACTTCACCGATCCGACCAGCGCGGATTTGATGTTGGAAGCAGCTGGCAGGCTGATTGATAAACATCTGGTGCTATTTGTCGTGTTGGAAGATGAAGAGCTTTCTGAATTTATCAATAAAGAACCGGAAAGCGCAGAAGATGTGGCCCGTAGCGTGACAGCGCAAAGTCTGCTCGAGCAGAAGAACCTGGTTGTCACTCGTCTGCAGCATATGGGTATTGATGTTATCGAAGGCGCGCATAAGGATATCGGCACGCGGCTGATCAATAGCTATCTCAAAATCAAACGGCGGGGAGCAATTTGATGGCGAGCATGGCATTAGATCCGACGATGGAGCAGGCGATTGAAACGGCCGCGCTCAAAAGCGATCGCTTTCGCTTGGAACGGGAAGCCGATTGGATTCGGCTCGAAGAAATTGTGACCAAAATGGAGAAGGGCAAGGCGCGTCGATTAAGTGACGAGGATGTGCTGGCGCTGCCCACGCTTTATCGGACTTTGTTATCGAGCCTATCTATTGCGCGCGAAAACTCGCTGGACGCGGGACTGATTGACTATCTCGAAGGATTGGCACTGCGGTCCTATTTTCTCGTTTATGGTACCCAAACAAGTTTTGGCCGCTGGCTCAAGGGCTTTTTCGGCGGCGGTTGGAGTCAGGCTATCCGTGATATCAAGTTGGATATCTGGATCGCTTTGTTCGTCATGATCGCGGGAACACTGATCGGCTATGTGCTGGTCGCTGGTGATAGCGACTGGTATTATGCGCTCGTGCCCGGAAACTTTGCCGATACCCGCGTGCCCGGCGCAACCGAAGCGGCGCTGCGCGAGACATTATTCAGCACTAAGGAACATGATGGACTAGGCGTTTTTGCCGCCTATTTGTTCAGTAATAACGCGCAGGTCGCGATCCTCGCCTTTGCGCTGGGTTTCGCTTTTGCGGTACCAAGCATATTGCTGCTCATTCATAATATGGCGCTGCTCGGGGCCATGCTCTGGGTCTTCGCCCAACGCGGTTTGACCGTTGAATTTGTCGGCTGGCTGTCCATCCATGGGACGACAGAGCTATTCGCTATATTACTGGCCGGCGCTGCGGGCATTCATGTCGGGCGTTCCATAGCGTTTCCGGGATCGAAATCCCATCTGACCGCTGCCAGTGATGCGGGCAAACGCGCCGCCTTGGTGATGGCCGGTGTGGTGATCATGTTGATCTGCGCCGGGCTGCTCGAAGGATTTGCACGTCAGCTCATCAACGACACCGGTTTGCGCTATCTGGTGGGCGGAGCGATGCTGACATTCTGGTTAGTCTATTTCTTTGTCTTTGGCCGTAATCGGACGGGGGCTAATCCATGAGCAGCACGGCAACCGATCCGTGGATCAGGCGATCTGCCAATCCTAAGCTTGACCGGATCATGGTCTCCCCCGAAGGCGTTCCGCTTAACGTAACAGTCGCTACAGCGGGCGCGCGTGCCGGTGCCCTGACGCTGGATATTCTCATCATATTGGGTCTGATCCTTGGTGTTTCCTTGTTGGGTTTATTGGTCTTATGGGGCTTTGAGTCGGCTTTCGGCGACGGCATTGCGTTGGAAGATAGTGGCCCGCTCAGCGTTGTTGCCGTCCTTTGGATTATCGCGGTCTTCTTGTTCCGCAACGCCTATTTTCTCTATTTCGAGCTTGGGGACCGTGCTGCGACATGGGGTAAGCGAGCCGTTGGCATCAGGGTTGCGGCCCGCGATGGGGGGCGTCTGACCGCAGAAGCTGTGATCGCACGCAATATAATCCGGGATATCGAACTATTCCTGCCTTTAATGTTTCTCACATCGGGAGAAGCTGACGGCACGATGACCGACTTTACCGCATGGGCTGGTTTTTTGTGGGTACTTATGTTTCTTCTCTTTCCGCTGTTTAACAAGGACCGGTTGCGCTGTGGTGATTTGATTGCGGGGACCTGGGTCATCCAGAATGTGAAGCGGAATCTTGATGGTGTTGTCGCGCCCTCTGCTGAGCTTTCTGCTGATCCTGTCACCGGGAAAACGGCTAGCCGTTATGAATTTTCCGATACCGATCTGTCGGTCTATGGCGAATTTGAACTGCAAACACTCGAAAGCGTGCTCAGGACTGGCACGGATGAAGCGCTTGCGACCGTGACCACTTCGATCTGTAACAAGATCGGTTGGGAGCCGGGGAGCGGTGACGAGCGAATTTTTCTGGAAGCTTATTATACCGCACTCAGGGCGAAGTTGGAACGCGGAATGCGTTTCGGAAAAAGGCGCAAGGACAAATTTTCGAAAGACATTTAAGGAGTCGATTAAATCTTTGAAGAGAATTTGCTGCGGTAAACGTCGCGGGAGTCCTGCTTGCCGTAGCGTCAGCCGTTACGGCCTTTAGACCAGCTTGTTTTCTGCAGTTTTTGGCGTATGTTTGCGCCAAATTCACAATTGGAGAGTCGCTCATGAACTTGGAATTTACCGCAGAGGAAAATGCATTTCGTGATGAAGTGCGTAGCTTTATCGAGAATAACTACCCCCAGAATATCGAACGTGCGGCTGTTCAGGATGATATGACCCCTGAAGATATGACCGCTTGGCATAAGATTCTCGGCGAAAAAAACTGGTCCGTTCCGGCTTGGCCCGAGCAATATGGAGGAACTGGCTGGACCCCGACACAGCGCTATATCTGGTCAGAAGAAAACGCGCGGGTCAATGCTGTAATGCCGCTACCATTTGGCGTCGCGATGGTTGGTCCGGTTATCTATACTTTTGGTAATGAAGAGCAGAAAGCAAAGCATCTGCCCGGCATTAAAAGTGGTAATGTGTGGTGGTGTCAGGGCTATTCAGAGCCGGGCGCTGGTTCCGATCTCGCATCGCTCAAAACCACCGCTGTTCGCGATGGCGATGACTATATTCTTAACGGTCAGAAAACCTGGACGACATTGGCGCAGCATGCGGATTGGGGTTTCTTCCTATGCCGCACCGATCCCGATGCGCCTAAGCCGCAACAGGGTATCAGCTTCATCCTCGTGGATATGAATACTCCAGGCATTGAAGTGCGCCCGATCAAGTTGATCGACGGCGGCTATGAGGTCAACGAAGTCTGGCTCACCGATGTACGTGTGCCAGCGGAGAACCTGATTGGCGAAGAGAATAAAGGCTGGACCTATGCGAAGTTCCTGCTCGCGCATGAACGCTCGGGCATAGCCGGCGTGGCTCGCTCCAAGCGGGGTGTCGAGCAGCTGAAAGATATTGCCAAGCATGAGATGCTGGATGGCGAGCCCCTTATTCAGGACATGGGTTTTGCAACGAAAATAAGCCAGCTGGAAATTGATCTCGCGGCACTGGAAATTACCGAGTTGCGGACACTGGCTGGTGAGCAGGCGGGCAAAGGCCCGGGCCCTGAAAGTTCTTTGCTGAAAGTGAAGGGTACGGAAATTCAGCAACGCCTGACGGAACTCACTCTGGAAGCGGTTGGCCATTATGGTACGCCTGATTTCCGCAGTTTCCCAGCCGATGGCTCGAATGACTTCCCGATTGGGCCGGACTATGCGCACAGCGCGGCACCGACCTATTTCAACATGCGCAAGACATCGATTTACGGTGGATCCAACGAGATTCAGCGTAACATCATCACCAAAATGGTTCTCGGACTTTAGATCCAACCGCAAAAAACTATAAGAAAGCGAAACTATGGATTTCAATTTTTCTGACGAACAAAATATGGTTCGTGACGGTATTTCACGGCTAGTACGGGAACAATATGACTGGGACACGCGGCGTGGCATAATCGCCAGTGATGCTGGCTGGAGCCCCGAATTTTGGGCACAACTGGCCGAGCTTGGTATGCTAGCCGCGCCGTTTTCGGAAGAAGATGGTGGCTTTGGTGGCGGTGCGGTGGAAACCATGCTGATCATGGAAGAATTCGGCAAAGGCCTTGTGGTCGAGCCGTTTATCCCCAGTGTTGTTTGTGCTGGCGGCTTCCTGAAACATGCCGGAACAGCAGCGCAAAAAGAAGAATATCTCAGCGCGATCATCGCTGGTGAGAAAGTTTTTGCTTTTGCTTATGCGGAGCCGCAGGGCCGCTATGATCTGGCGAACTTGACGACTACAGCGAAGAAAGATGGCGAAGGCTATACATTGAATGGCCAGAAAGCGGTTGTGATTGGCGCGCCATGGGCGAGCCATTTCGTCGTGACAGCGCGTACCTCGGGCGGGCAAGCTGATCAGAACGGTGTGTCTGTGTTTATCATTGCCAAAGATGCCGCTGGCGTCAGCTTGCGTGACTATGCAACTGTCGATGGCCGCCGTGCTTCGGAAGTCTATTTTGAGAATGTTTCGGTATCGGCTGATGCTTTGATTGGAGAGCTGGACAATGGTCTGCCGCTTATTGAGACGGTTGTTGATGAAGCAACAGTCGCTGTTTGCGCAGAGGCAACCGGCGCTATGCAAGTTACACATGCGATGACATTAGAATATGCCAAGCAGCGCAAGCAGTTCGGCGTTCCCATCAGCACCTTCCAAGTGCTTCAGCACCGCATGGTCGACATGTTCATGGAATATGAGCAATCTATTTCCATGTCCTATCTTGCCACAATCAAGCTGGATGAAGGCGAAGCGGAACGCAAGCATGCGGTCTCTTCGGCCAAGGTTCGTGTCGGGCAATCGGCACGCTTTGTTGGCCAGTCAGCGGTTCAAACCCATGGCGGCATGGGCGTGACTGATGAAACCGCTGTCGGCAGCTATTTCAAACGGCTGTCGATTATCGAAGGCGAATTCGGCAGCGTCGATCATCATATGCGGCGTCATATTAAACTGACTGCTGCTGCTTAAAGCAGGTTCCATAACCCTATCATAAAAGGGGGTGCAGTCAGGCTGGCTGCACCCCCTTTTTCACGCTATCCATTGTGTTCCTTTAGGAGGGAATGCATATGGCTGATCAGGCGACATCAAGCACTGGCGGTATCTACCGTTATTATGTGCTGATCATGCTGATGCTTACCTTCATGTTCAACATCACTGACCGGCTGGTTATGTCGATCCTGATCGAGGACATTAAAGCGGAGTTTCTGTTAAGCGACACGCAAATTGGTTTGCTGGCGGGAACTGCCTTTACCGCCTTTTACTTGCTCCTCGGAATTCCTGCGGGCCGTTTAGCGGATCGTACAAACCGGAAAAATATGGTTGCAATGGCCTTGTCCTTGTGGAGCCTGATGGCCGCTCTCTGCGGCGCTGCGGTTGGTTTCTGGACATTGCTATTGGCTCGCCTAGGTGTCGGCGTTGGCGAGGCAGGAGGGGGACCGCCTTCGGTCTCAATCATTACGGATTATTTCGCGCCACATGAATTGTCACGCGCGATGGGCATATTTGCTGTCGGGGCGGTATTGGGTCCTGTGCTCGGCTATGCAGCGGGCGGCCTGATCGCGGAGGTTTACGGATGGCGCTGGACTTTCATAATTTTGGGCTTGCCGGGGGTTTTGCTGGGCGTCATCCTCTATTTCACGGTCAGGGAACCAAAGCGCGGCCGTTATTTCATAGCAGATGATCAGCAAACCGAGGCGAACACGCAACAGCCGTTCATGGTCACTATGCGATCGCTCTGGAAGAACAGCGTTTTCTTTCGCGTCGTTTTGGCAAATTCCTTTACCAATATTCCATCATTCGCTTTTGCTATCTGGCTGGCACCCACGCTAATCCGCAATTATGACGTAACCCAGGGCGAAGTTGGTGTTTATCTTGGCGCAGCTTTGTTCGTTGCCGGCGTTCCTGGCATGATTTTGGGTGGATATCTGGCTGACTATCTGGCGACGAAAAACCCCAAATGGCGGCCATGGTATTGCGGTGTTGCGGTATTGTTGACCTTGCCGTTCTGGACCTATTGCCTGCTTGCCGGCAGTTTGGAAATGACTCTCGCGCTCTACATTATCGGCTATGTTCTGCTGGTTTCAACTCAGGGTGCTGCCATATCAATGGTGCAATCCTCTGTATTGCCGTCAGAACGCGGAACGGCATCTTCGATCAGCAGCCTGTCGATCAACCTGCTAGGCTATGGTATCGGCCCCGCACTTATCGGCATGATGAGTGACAATTGGGCCGATGCTTATGACAAGATGTCGCTCAGCTATGCCGTTATTGTAACTGTGGTTTTCAGCCTGATCATGGCAGCGATAATGTTCTGGTGGACCGGTAAAGCAGTGCATGATGAGCCTGCCCTAGTTTGAGCTACAGCAGCAATCTGCCATTATCCTCTGTCCGACAATTTTTTTACCAGCGATGTTCTTAGTCCCGTTCAACCATCAGCCACCAACCGGCAAAGGGCCGAGGTTTATCGCCATGTTCGGGATAGCTGAGATGTCCGTCAATCCGATAACCGCCATAGTCATAGCGAAGTTCGGGAATGGGACTGCCCGTTTCAAACAGTACCCGATAGGAACGTCCGCGATGTTCAACCTCGCCAGACCGATCTGTATATTCCAAAAGGCCACGAAATTCTCTGCCATCAGACATTTGTAGCACGACTTTGCTGGCGCAGCGTTCGGTAGGAAAATCCATCGCTTTATTTAAAGGAGTTTTCTCGACGAGCAACACCATCCAGTGCGCGGTTTCGTTCTTTTCGGCCGCAGTGCCTGTCATGGTAAGGATCCGTATAGGATCACCAGAGCGGGATAATCCTATCTGCTCTTTTTCTGTCAGTGGCTTGCGATCCCCGCAATCGGTAGAGTTACTATATTGGTCGTAACGGTAATCTTCCTGGCTAACCGCGTATAAAGGAGCTGCAGCCACTAGGAATAAAAGGGCCGCTGCGGTCTTCACTCTGTTTCGGCGGATCATCACAACAACAATCCACCATCAGCGATTAGCGTCTGTCCGACGACATAGCGCGCCAATGGGGAGGCAAGAAATAGCGATAGCCCTGCCATATCGTCCGGGTCGCCAATCCGGCCGACGGGGATATTTCTGGTGGTCGCTTCCCGGCGTTTCGGGTTCTCGGTTGTCACAGCTGTCATCTTTGTTGCGATAAGCCCGGGCGCGATGCCGTTCACGCGGATACCGTCAGGCGCCCACGCCTTGCCCAAAGTTCGGGTCAGGCCCATGGCACCTGTCTTCGACGCATTATAGGCGGGGTTGCCCACAGTCGCATGAAAGGCGGCGGTGGAACTAATTATGATCAGCGAACCTCGTGCTTCCTTCAAAAGATCATGAAATTGTCCGGCAAAGGTCATCAAGCTGTTGAGATTGACCTGGATAACCTTAGCAAAATTCTCGGGTTCAAATTCTGCGCGTTTATATAGCACCATGCCTTGCGAGCAGATCAAAACGTCAAGTTTAGAAAAAGTCTGTCGATAGGCTGTAATGGCCATATCGTCGGCGGCATCCACCTGAGCATAATGCAGGCCTTTCAGGTCAGAGCCTTCGTCTTTGGAATAATCATCAGCACTTCCGCGCGTACCAGTGACATGAACTTGCGCCCCGCATTTGCGAAAGGCTTGTGCGGTGGCATTACCAATTCCGCTGGAGCCCCCAATGATGGAAACTATCTTGCCTTCATAATTGAGCGACGCGTCGATCATATCTATCTTCTCCCTTGTGTATCGACCCACTTCTTCGATGAGCCCTATGCAAAGCGATATTGGCTGAGCAGAACGTGATGGTCTAGAGCCGATTATAATAACGCATAATCCAGAGGATAAAATATGGACATTCCATTCTCACTCGCGGGCCGGACCGCTCTAATCGCGGGCGCATCATCGGGTCTTGGCGCGCATTTCGCGGAGCTGTTCGCGGCGGCAGGCGCCAACGTCGTTTTGGGCGCGCGGCGAACGGATCGGACAGCGGAAGTGGCGGACAAGATAATTGCGGCGGGTGGCAATGCGTTGGCGGTGCCTCTCGACGTAACGGATGAGGCATCTGTCATCGCTGCTTATGATACAGCGGAGGCGAAATTTGGTGTGGTCGATTCAATCGTCGCTAATGCTGGAGTCAGTGCTGCGGGACGCTCGACCGATGTGCCCCTTGAAGGTTTGCAGAACCTTATCGGCACAAACTTTATCGGGGTATATCTCGTGGCCCGTGAGGGAGCCAAGCGCCTCATCGCCAGCGACAGCCGGGCCAAGGAAAACGGCCGGATTACAATCATCGGATCGATTACGTCGCGGCTGACTGGCGAGGGAGACAGCGCTTATGCTGCGAGCAAAGCCGGTGTTACCCATCTCGGCCGCAATCTGGCGCGTGAGTGGGTGCGGCAGGGGGTGAATGTGAACACCATCCATCCCGGCTATATCGCGACCGAAATACAGGGCGACTGGTATCAAACCGAAGGTGGTCGGCGCCAGATAGCCGGTTTCCATCGGCGGCGGTTGCAAGACATGTCATCGCTCGATTCAATGATGCTATATCTTTCGTCAGATGTTTCGCAGGCTATGACCGGGTCTGACATAACAGTCGATGACGGTCAGTGTTTATAAGGCGATGGTGCCATGGGTACGGCTGAAACGGCTGTGATAAGTTTCAATTATTTCGGTTAGCGTGGATAGCGCCAGAGTGGCGGGGTCGCGCGTCGACGGAATGATGCCGACAGGTGCTTTCATCCGCTTAATCGCCGCGTCGCTGACGCCTACTTCGCTAAGCAAAGTCTTGCGAGTGTTGTGGGTTTTGAAACTACCCATTGCGCCAATATAAAAGGCTGATGAAGCCAGTGCCTGCTTCATCAGTTGCGCTTCCCAGTCATGGTCATGAAAATAAAAGACACATGCCGTCCAAGGATCGGCTTGATAGAGATCGGTAGCCGCTGGTGTTTTAAGCCTATGAGCCGTGCCACCCTCTCTGGTAATGCGGTCCACTATGTCCAAATCCGGCGTCAATATTTCGCAGTCGAGGCCATAGGATGCCGTAAGATTGGTCAGATTTTCAACAACAGCACCATGACCGAGGATTATGATTTTAGCGGCTGGAATGTGGTTGATGTGAACCGCTGATCCATCTCGAACAACGGCTAGATCTTGTTCGGCCGGTGCACTGGTGATGGTACCCGTTTTACTATCCATGCTGATGGTAAAGGGCTGCCTTGCCGAGACGGCATCAAACAGTTCCTCAGCGATCCCCGCATTGCGCAGGGGACTGAACAGCAAATCAATGCCGCCGCCACAAGGCAAGCGAATGTCGAGATATGGCGAGCCTGCACCAAAACGGACTTCGCGTGGTTCATTAGCGGTGAGGCACTCCAAGGCCTCGGCAATGACGGCGGTTTCAATGCAACCGCCGGAAAAGGATCCGACGGAGCTGCCGTCTGCTGCAACTGCCATATGGGCTCCGGGATTGCGGGTAGAGGCGCCTGTTACCGCTGTCAAACTTACCAGAGCGCAGCCAAGGCCTGCCGAGGATTTTTCTTTCAGAAACTGGAATATCGGAAATATATTGTTCAAGCGCGCCGCAATCTATTGTTTCATAGATACTAGTCCAGTTTGGACGCTGCCCGCAATCTTTCCTTTAGCGTCCTCCGGTTACGAACAGACATTGGCCGGTGACCCAGCTGGCCGCCGGCGAGGCCATATAGATGACCGCTGCGGCAATATCCTCTTCCTTGCCATAACGCCCCAGCGGAACGCCAATATGTTTAAGCAAATTCTCGCGATCCTCATCGGATTTTATTCCCATGGATTCATCGAAGTTTTCAGTCGGGATTGGACCCGGGGCAACCGCGTTGACTCGGATCTTAGGCGCGAGTTCCAATGACAAGGTGCTGGTCAGGCTGTTCACTGCCGCCTTCGAGGCACCATAGGGGCCGTTTTTCACTTGCCCGCCAAAGGAGGCGCGGGACGACGTGTTAATGATCGCGCCACCATCATCTTTCATATGTTTGGCGGCAACGACCGCGCCCATCCAGACGCTTTTTAGATTGAGATCAATCTGTGCATCCCAATTATCTTCTGAGGTTTTGGTCAGATAGCGCGGTGTTCCATCAGGCAGGCCGCCGGCATTGCTGACCCAGATTGTCAGCTTACCCAGTTCATCAACCGTCCGCTGTGCCAGATGCTCCAGCGCAGTCATATCCGTGACGTCGGTAGCGACGGTTATGGCGCGGCGGCCAAGGGCACGAATTTCTTCTGCGACTGTCTCAAGATCACCCGCAGTACGAGCGGCCAGTGCTACATCTGCACCGGCCTCAGCCAAGCCTAACGCAATCGCTCGGCCAATGCCTTTGCCTGCTCCTGTGACGACAGCAATGTCGCCCTCCAGTTTGAAATTGTTCAAAATACTCATAAGAAAACCTCTCCTTTGACGCCTAGATTATCGGCGGCAAAAGGGAAGTCCACTAACAGAACGGCCACTAATAGAATGGCCAGTATTTGACGGCGTTGGTTAAGCGGCGACATGCCCGGGTTGGATAGGAGCAGGCAGGCCGGTTTCTTCCACACAATTGGCGCGCAGCGTTTCGATATCCGGTCCGAAGTTAAACGGACTGTCGGTTTCGACAACTTGGCTAGCCATATCGGCCCGCAGGCTATCGGTAGCCGATTGGTCTACCGTTCCATCGCTTGCAATGACGACGCCATATTCACGCGCCCCATCTACACTGACCAGGCCTTGACGGATTTCCAGCGCTACTGCTTCGGGATCGCGATCCAATGGGTTGCCCCATCCGCCGCCGCCCCAAGTGACAAAGTGCAACTGGTCGCCCTCTGCCACGGTGATTTCTTCCACCTTGTTGGCGACGATCGTGCTGGTGCCGTCCGCTTTCTCGAGAATTTTACGAGCCCGTTTTCCTGGCTCTCCACCGTTCACGCCCCATGGCGGAACGAACCAACGGTCATCATGGATGGAAATTGTTCCAGCCGCGAGGAAGCGATAGGTTAGATGAATGCCGTTGCCGCCGCGGTGTAATCCGGCGCCGCCGCTATCCTGCGCAGTCTCATAGCGTTCGATGCGTAGGGGGAAATAACGTTCCAGAAATTCATTGGGAACGTTGGTAAAGCCAGGCCATAACGAGTGACCATCTGGTCCGTCGCCCAGCGGACGACCGGGTATCCCGCCAAAACCAATTTGGAAAAGCTGGAACCAATCGCCGTTTTTGTCATTACCGGAATAGAACAGATGCGGTGAAGAGGAAAAGCCCGCTGCGTTCAGGAATTCCGGTGTTTTTTGTCCCAATAGTCCGCCGAGAATATCAAAAATACGCCCCAGAGCGTGGGTTCGACCAGAGAGCGCAGCGGGGAATTTGGGCTTGAGTAACGAGCCTTCGGGAATCCGCACTTCAATCAGATCATAGAAACCGTCGTTGAACAGGATCTGCGGATCGAAAACCATGATCATGTAGATGCCAAAGAACATCTTGAACATATTTTCATTGAGCAAGAAGTTGATCGAAGCCCCGCTTTGCGGATCGGTCCCTTCAAAATCGAGAATGACCTTTTCGCCGTCGCGCCTCATCGTGCACTTTATTTTATACGGGCCAGCGCCAATACCATCGTCGCAGATATAATCTTCGAAGCTAACTGGCTCTTCACCAATCGCCTGACCGATTAATGTTTTCATCGCCCGATGATTGCGGGCCAGCAGCTCCTGTGTGGCAGAAACATAGACATCATCGCCGAAGCGTTCTGCCATTTCAATCACACGGCGCGCGGCCACGCGGCAGGATGCAATAATCGCGTTCAAATCAGCCTGACACCAATCCGGCTTGCGGGTTTGATGCATGACAAGCTTCATCAGGTCTTCGTTATATTCGCCCTTTTTCCAGATTTTGACAGGCGGTATGCGAACACCTTCTTCAAAGATTGATTTGGCATCGATCGGCATGGACCCGACCACTTTGCCGCCAATGTCGGACTGATGCCCAAACATGGCGGTATAGGCGATCAAGCGGCCATCCTTGAAAATGGGCAACAGGATCAGCCAGTCATTGTTATGGCTGACAGCGCCGTCACAGCTATAAGGATCAGACAGGAAGATCATGTCGCCATCTTCGAGCGTTCCATCATATAGGCGCAGGAAACCGTCGATAAAGCTGCCAAACTGACCGACAATCATCTTGCCGGTGTGATCAGCGATCAACGGAAAGGCATCGCCCTGTTCGCGAATGCCGGGCGACATGGCCGTCCGTACAAGCGTTGCATCCATCTCGATCCGCGCATTGCGCAATGCATTTTCAATAATATCCAGCGTAACCGGGTCAATATCGATTTTCTGGAACGGTGTGTCGTTGGTTTCAATAATTGTTGCAGGCATTTTACTGTCCCTCCGCCAAATTGATGAGGATATTGCCAACTGCGTCCACTTCGCCGACGCAGCCTTTTTCGATCAGGGTTGTGGAATCCATTTCCACAACAATCGCCGGGCCGGTGATGACATCGCCCTGCTTTAGTTTCGCCCGATCATAAATGGCGCCATCTTGTTCGGCACCATCCATCCACAATTTGTGATCACGGATTTTGGCGTCAGACGGATCGCCGTTGCCCTTGGGCAGTTCGGCGGCGGGCAGGTTAAGTGATTGCCCCATAGCGACAGCGCGCAGGTTCACGATTTCATGCGGTGTATCCATATTGAAAGTGAACAGGCGATGATGCTCCTCGTCAAAGCGGGCCAATATGCCGTCAATGCCATCACGCTCCAAAACCTCTGGCGTGATAGTCAGGGGCACCTCAAAGGCCTGTCCTGCATAACGCACATCTATTTCGAATTCGCTGGTCAGGTCTTCTTCTGCAACGCCATCTGAAAGCAATTCCGCGCGGGTTTGATCCGCCATTTCTTTCAGGATTGCGATCAGTTCCGATGCATCAGTGGTTGTCGCTAGGCGGGAGAAGGAGCGCGCTGTCTCTGTCCGCATACGTGTTGTCGCGTCGCCCAAGGCGCAGAGTACCCCGGGTGATACCGGCGAGACGGCTGGCCAGCTGCCCATCAGCCTTGCCACCGCGTTGACATGCAGCGGACCCGCTCCGCCAAAGCCCATCAGGGCGAAATGGCGCGGGTCATAGCCTTGCTGCACCGAGATCATGCGTAGCGCGCCAAACATATTTTCGTTCACAATATCAATGATACCGCGTGCGGCGGCCATCAGATCAATGCCGAGAGCATCAGCGATTTTTTGCACTGATTTTTTCGCGCCTTCGCGGTCGAGCTGGAACGAGCCACCCAGCAAGTTTTCGGGAAGATAGCCGAGCACGACGTTAGCGTCGGTGACAGTCGGTTCTTCACCGCCCTTACCATAAGCCACTGGTCCCGGCACCGCACCAGCCGATTGCGGGCCGACACGCAGCGCGCCGGTTAGTTCCGGTACATAGGCGATCGAGCCGCCGCCTGCGCCAACGGTTTTCACGTCCAGCGAAGAGGCACGCACCGACAAGTGTCCGACCTCGGTCGTGCGAACCCGACGCGGTTCAAGATTCTCAATCAACGCCACATCGGTCGAGGTGCCGCCGACGTCCAGCGTGAGGATGTTTTTCAGCCCCGCATTTTTCGCGACCCAGACGGCTCCGGTCACACCGCCGGCTGGACCGGACATCAAGATATTGACGGGATGCTCTTCCGCTTTTTGCGAGGACATCAGGCCGCCATCAGAGCGCAGCAGCGAAAAGCGTCCTGCCATGCCGGCATCAGCAAGCTTGGCGCGGAGGCTGGATACATAGTTACTTACCACGGGTCGCACTGCTGCGTTTGCAACCGTCGTCAGGGTGCGCTCATATTCCTGCATTTCGGGCAGGACTTCGTGGCTCAATGAATAAGGTACGTCAGGCATTTCGGCCGCGACCATTTCACCAATGCGGCTTTCATGCGCGCCATTGGTGTAAGCGTTCATCAGTGATACGGTGACCGCTTCCACACCCTGATTTTTTAGATATTCAATAGCTGTTGTGACACTGGCTTCATCCAACGGGCGGACTTCTTCGCCATTGGCGTCCATGCGCTCTTTGACGGTAACCGTGTCTTCCAGCGCTGCCAAAGGTTGTGGCTTGGGCCAGATAATCCAGGCAGCGAGCCCGCCGGGTACATAGCTACGCGCAATCTGCATGATATCGCGATAACCCTCGGTGGTGATCAGGCCGACTTTTGCGCCCTTGCCTTCCAACACCGCATTGGTGGCGACAGTTGTCCCGTGAAGAAAATACTCGATTTCGCTGGCTTGCACATCGGCATCTGCGCAAATGGCGTTAACGCCATTTAATATGCCTTCCGAGCTATCATGAGGCGTGGATGGCGTTTTGGTGCGCCAGAATTGTCCGGTTTCATCATTGAACAGCAGCAGATCGGTAAAGGTTCCCCCGACATCAACGCCTAGTCGATACCCCATATGTCATTCTCTCTCTTTATTGATATTCATTCATGCTTCTGCCCTTGCGACAAGCGAGGGTAATGGCCGATCCAAGATGATTTCGAACCATTGATTAGTGGCGATGGCTTTTGCCAGATCTACGCCATGTTTGATCGCTGATCGGTCAAGCAGATTGACGAGATCCTCGGTCGCGATATTTCCGGTAGCGTTCGGGGCAAATGGGCAGCCGCCAAGCCCGCCCAAGCTCGCGTCAAGGGTTGAGACGCCTGACTGTACAGCAGCCCAAGCATTGGCAATGCCGGTATTACGAGTGTCATGAAAATGCGCTCGCATCGTGATGTTGGCAGGCAGCAGTTCCTTTAAGCGGCCGAATAAATCTTCTACTTGTCCTGGCACGCCCACGCCAATTGTATCGGCGAGCGCAATTTCAAGCGGTTCTTCTTCGGCCATTTCACTGGCGATACGGAGCACGGTTTCAGGCGGGACATGTCCTTCGAACGGGCAACCAAAGGCGGCGGAAATTGTGACTTGCGCTTTCAGGCCTTCGGCTTTGGCAAAACGGATCATATCGCGATTCTCGCGGATGCCTTGTTCAATGGTCTGGCCTTGATTCTTTTCACCGAACGTATCGCTGGCAACGATGACACAGCCCGCTTCATCAATGCCGCGTTTGCCACCTTCTTTTGTGGCGAGCCCACGTAAGACGCCGCGCTTGTTCAGACACAGGCCGATATAGGAGACATCATCGCGGTCAGGCAGGCCTTCAATGACCGCTTCGGCGTCGGCCATTTGCGGCACGCGACCGGGGTGAACAAAGCTGGCTACTTCCAACCGGCGGATACCGGCATCGATCATATGGTTGATCAAGCCGAGCTTGTCTGCGGTCGATATGATATCCGGCTCGTTCTGCAGTCCGTCACGTGGACCCACTTCAACGATATTGATGGATAAGGGGTTTTCATGAGCCATAGAAATTGTATACAATCCATAATGTGCTTTGTATAGCAAAAGCATCATGCAGGAGGTTTTTTAATGGCGCAAGGGGCACTAGCCGGACTCAGATTGATCGAAATGGGTCAGCTTATTGCAGGACCATTTTGCGGTCAGCTCATGGGTGATCATGGCGCGGAAGTGATCAAGATTGAGCCACCTAAAGTCGGTGATGCCATGCGCAGCTGGGGGCAGGGCATACCGCTTTGGTTCTCCGTCGTCGGGCGTAATAAAAAGTCGATTACGCTTAATTTGCGCGAAAAAGAAGGTCAGGAAATCGTCAAGCAGCTGGTTGAGAAAAGCGACTTTCTGCTAGAAAATTTTCGCCCCGGCACGATGGAAAAATGGGGGCTGGGCTATGATCAGCTTAGCGCTCTCAATCAGGCGCTGATCATGATTCGCGTCTCCGGCTATGGCCAGACCGGGCCCTATGCGTCCCGCGCAGGCTATGGCTCAATCGGCGAAGCGATGGGCGGCATGCGCTATATTGCTGGTGAACCCGACCGACCACCAAGCCGCGCAGGCCTCTCAATCGGCGATTCGCTCGCCGCTACTTACGCTTGTCTTGGCGCTATGATGGCGCTGCATCACCGGCATGTGACCGGTAAGGGGCAGGTTGTCGATTCGGCTATCTACGAAGCCGTTCTCGCCAACATGGAATCAACTGTCGCTGAATATACGGTCGCTGGTCATATTCGCGAGCGCACCGGTTCGATCCTCCCCAAAATTGCGCCCTCCAATGTTTATGAAACCAATGACGGCAGCGTGCTTATCGGTGGCAATCAGGACAGCGTATGGAAACGCATGTCTGCGATGATGGGACAGCCGGAATTGGGTGATGATCCCCGCTATGCGACCCATGTGGCGCGCGGTGAGAATCAAACCGAACTCGATGATCTCATCAATGTCTGGACGCGAACTTTGAGTAGCCAGCAAGTGCTTGACTTATGTGAAGAAAATGGTGTTCCGGCTGGTAATATATACCGTGCTCCGGAAATGCTCGCGGACCCACATTTCGAAGCGCGTGATGCGTTAGTGAAAATGGATCATCCGCAGCATGAGAATTTCATGATGCAGAATGTTGCGCCGAAATTGTCCGACACCCCGGGGAAGGTCGAAACAATCGGCCCTGATCTCGGCGCGCATAATGAAGCCATTTATGGCGAATTGCTGGGCATGGATAGCGCGAAAATGGCAGATCTTTCGGATCGCGGAATTATTTAGCTTAGAGACGGTCCGGAGAGGCTGTAATGCTAAACGAGTGAAACGCCCTCCTGATATGGCTGGTCATCACTGATTTGGCCCAGTCTGCATCTTTTGCTGCAAAGGCAGCGATCAGCTCATCATGATCTACCGCTGACTGGTTAAGTTGGATCTTGGAATATTGATGGGCGGTTCGCCGAACCACTGGTTGTTCGACCAGCGCTGGCATTAGCTTGGTCAACCGAGGTGACTGCGCGCATTCCAATATCAGGTCGTGGAAGCGCCGGTTGGCTTCCAGAAAACATGCGATATCGGGCGGTGATTGGTTCACCGCGTCTTTCAGCTCTTTGTTAATGCTGCGCAATATGTTCAGTGCATCGTCGTCAATCCTCCGCGCAGCGCGGGCAGCCGCATGGGCTTCCAGCATTGCACGCAAAGTAAACATCTCATCGACCTCGCCCTCGGACCAGTCAGCCACGGACAGTCTTTTGGACGCGCTACGGACAACCAGCATTTCATTTTCTAGCCGCCGGACCGCATCCCGCACGGAAGTCCGCGACACGCCCGATATCTCGGACAGTTTTTCCTCGGTCAATTGCATGCCAGGAACGGCTTCCCCTTGCAGGATGAAAGCGCGGATCTTTTGATAAGCAGTTTCCGAGGCGGGCATCATGGGATCGGTCATATTCCTCAAAGGCTTTGGCTAATTTTAGTCATAGGGCGAACAGTTTGTGCTTGACGGGGTGATTTTGTATACAATAGAAGTGCAGTAGGGAGATTTGTCAACTATTATGCCCAATCCAAAACGTATCAAAGTCATTGTTCCAATCCCAATGGATGAAGCTGGTGTTGCAGCCCGCGCAGAACAATTGCCCGCGAGTTTCGTTCGCGAAGGTTTCGAGCCCGAATTTGTCGCTGTACCTTGGGGCGCGGCGCTGGGGGACAGCTATCACGACACGATGTTGATGGACTGGACCGTTTTTCAAGCTGGTATCAAGGCTGAAGAAGAGGGCTATGCTGGTATATTGATCGATACGGTCAGTGATAGCGGCATGCGAGCCTTGCGTTCGCGTCTTTCCATTCCTGTTGTTGGACCGGGTGAGGCGGCCTTTGCGGCTGCGATGATGCTGGGTAAAAAATTCACCGTATTAACAATGTGGCCCGAATGGTTTCCGCTCTACGAGAAAACCCTGAATGAATATGGCTGGTGGGACCGGGTGGCTTCATTGCGGTCAATAGATACCCGGCCCGATGTCACAGAATTGCTGGCAGGGAAGGAAGAAGTAATATTCGACAAGCTGAAAGCCGAGGCAACCGCTGCGATGGAAGAAGATGGCGCAGATGTGATCGTACTCGGTTCCACAACGATGCACCAATCGGCAAAATTTCTCGATGACAATATGCCGATCCCGGTGCTGAACCCCGGGCAAGTCGCTTATAAATTTCTAGAAACGCTGATCGAACTCGGTCTCACTCATAGCAAAAAAGCGTTCCCGGCACCCGAGGTGCCCAAGGATGATGATATCAGAAAAGGATGGTATTAATGGCAGATTGGACACCCGGCTTGGCAGGACAGGTTCCGCTGCCTTATCCCTTTTACATCGACATCGTCACGAAGCGTTATTTTGATGGCGTTGATAATAAGAACATGACGCAGGTGCTGAATTGCTTTGCGCCTGATGCGATCTTGCATGAGGCTACATCAAACACGATCCATGAAGGTCGCGATGCGATCCGGGCGATGTTCGAAAAACTCTTCACCGATTTTGAATCAATCTGGCACGGTAATTTCGTGCATGTTGCCGATCCTGATTCCAATGCTGTTTGCTCTCAATTCACGGTTTTGATCACGCCCAATGGCGGTGAGCAACTTCGCTACGAAAATTGCAATCGTTTCTATTGCAAGGATCGACTCTTCCAGCATGTCTTTGTCTATATGAGCGGCGATAACCTGCTTAAAGAAGGAGAAGCCTGATGCAATATGAACCCGGCCTATCCCGTGCAGAATTGATCGAATTTGCGACCAAAACTTATTTTGGCAATGTCGATGCGAAAAATATGGATGCCGCTTTGGCGTGCTTCCATGACGAAGCCTTATTCTGCGTGCAGACGAGCTTTACCCGGCACAGTGGCAGAGCAGAAATCAAGCGCATGTTTGAAGATTTCTTCGGTGCTTATGAAACCATTGTCCATCGCGATTTTAATTGCACAGTCGATGAAGCCAATGGCCGGATCGCCGCCAGCTTTGTAGCAGAACTCACCGATGCCGACGGCAATGTCACATTGCTGAACAACACCAATTTCTGGCGCATGCGCGACGGTAAATTTCAAGAAGTCTATGTTTATATGAGCGGGGAAAATGTCCTCGTTTAAAACCAATTTGACGGGTCAAAAGGCCTGCAAACTATTCCATCCAGGGAAGGTATTTAATATGCGTCACATCAAGACAACTCTCTCACTCTCGGCAGGCTTTGCCGCTTTGGTTAGCTTCAACCCGGCTTTGGCCCAATCAGCCGGTGATCAAGGTGCCAGCGAAGGTGCCAATAACAATGACATCATTGTTACAGCGCGGCGTCAGGACGAATTGCTGACCGAGGTGCCGGCGTCGATCACGGTATTTGGTGCGGATGCAATTGAAAAAACCGGTATCGAGCGGGCGGATGAATTTGTTCAGCTCACCGCCGGTGTGACGATTATTACCGGCACAGCAGAAGCTGGCGATACGCAAATTAACATTCGCGGGATTAACGGAACGCGCGATGCCGAAAGTTCGGTAGCGCTTGTTGTTGACGGCATCTTGAAAACCAACACCGCACAGCTCAATCAGAAGCAGGGTACATTGCGCCAGATTGAGGTTTTGAAAGGCCCGCAAGGCGCGCTTTATGGCCGCAATGCAGCCGCTGGTGCAATTGTCATCCAGACCTTGAAGCCCGGCGATATCCTAGAAGGCGGAATCGAAGCGAGCGCGGCGGAAGACAATACTTATAAGGCATCTGCTTATGTGTCAGTGCCGGTCGGTGATAGCTCAGGCCTTGTTCTGTCGGGCAGCTATACGACCAGCGATGGCTTTTTCCGCAACTCCTTCCAAAACAACGCCGCTATTGTCGATGATCAGGAAACATGGTCGATCGATGGCCGATTTGTTACGCAATTGGGTGATGATACCGAGCTTGATCTGAAGGCACGTTATGCCGATCTTTCAGGCGCATCGATTAATTTCAATGCCTCATTCCACCTGCCTAATTTTGCTGGCGTAAACCCGGATTTTTTTGAAGATGTGAACGACCACCCGTTCAATTACTACAGCAATATCCGGCCAACCAATGATCAACAGACTTTTGAAGCCTCGGCCAAGATAGAGCATCAGTTTGATGCTGCGGTCCTCACCGCATGGGTACTATATAGTGATGTGGACCAGCAATTGACTGCAGACGGCACGTCGGCAGACTTTGCGCGCTTTACCTTTCCGGGTGCTACAGCAGCTTCGGTGGCGGCATCCAATAGCTGTTTTGCTACAACTGCGGCATTGACAGGATTTCCAGTCAATTCTCCGGGTTTCGTAGGGACTGTGCCTACGCCCTTTATTTTTGACCCCGCCAACGGGTCTACTTTTGGTCCCTATAGCCCAACCACGTGCGACGGGACGCAATATCAAATTCGTAACCAGACCGATATTAGTGCAGAGATACGGTTGGCGTCAGATAGCGATGGTCCATTAAACTGGCAGGTCGGTGCTTATTACCTGAACATCGATCGTGATGTCGGGGTTAGCCTTGGTGCTGATCTGGGACAGGGCGTTATTCGTGAATTGTTCAACGATGAAAATAGCACCAACCCAACCACGCAGCTCTATTTCGATAATTTCAACACCGATGTTTACGCCGCTTTCGGTTCGGTTGATTGGGAGCCGACTGACCGGTTCAATATCGGCGTCGCTCTCCGCTATGATATAGAAGATCGTAGCGTCAGTAATTTGGTACCAAATGCAACGGATCCGTTTACCGGTGGGCCGATCAATCCTGGTCAGGCCTTTGGTGCGATCGCCGATCAATCGCAGACTTTCAAGCAGCTTCAGCCGAAAATTTCGCTGCGCTATGGTTTGACCGATGACATTAATCTCTATGCAAACTGGGGTATCGGCTTCAAATCCGGTGGGTTTAACAACCAAGGCTCGGCTGCGGTGATTGATCAGAATTTCAATCAGTTTCTCGGCACCAATATTCTCATCGAAGACGTATTCGACAAAGAAACATCCAGCGCCTTTGAAGCAGGAATCAAGGGTAGTCTTTGGAACGGCCGGATGACATTTGATCTGGCGGGCTATTATACACAGGCGGACGATGTACAGTTTTTCGAATTTTTCGTCGGCGCTTTTGGCCTACTTCGGATTGTTTCGAATATCGATGAAGTCGAAATTTACGGAGCGGAATTTAACGCCAATGTAGAGATTGTCGACGGCTGGGATATTTTTGGCTCGTTTAATGTGACCGAAAGCGAGATCAAGGAAAACAGCTCTCGTCCCGGCACGGTTGGCAACAAATCGCCGTCCACATCCGATTATACAATTAACGTCGGTACACAGATCGTTGCACCGATTGCGAATGATTTTGATCTGGTGATGCGTGCGGATTACCGGATCACAGGACCTACATTCTTCCATACGGTACAAGATGATGTTGGCCCGACGTTGTTTAGCGGATTGCTGCCAGGATCGGCTTTGGCATTGCCGGCCTTCGTCGGCGATGGTGACTTTTCACCAACAGAGCGCGAAGCTTTTGGCGTGCTTGATTTGCGCGTTGGCTTTGAAGGCGAAAGTTGGAAAATCACTGCGTTCGCGGACAATATGCTCAATCGCAAATATCTCAATGAGGTAATTCCAGCGGTCGAATTTGGCGGTTCGTTTATCTCACCGGGTGCTCGTCGCCGCTTTGGTGTCGAAGTCGGGTATAAATTCTAGTCAATGACAGGCGATACAGCGGATAATTACGGGGGGGTCTTCGACGGATCAATGGGGTTTGGTGCAAAGCCTGCGCTCATTCTCATTGATTTCGTCGAAGCCTATTTTGATCCGTCCTGCGCGCTCTACGCTGGCGTTGAGGATGCGTTGGAAAATGCTCTTCGGCTCCGCGACGCGGCGCGTAAGGCGGGTCTGCTGATCATCTATACCAATGTGAGCTATACCAAGTCGATGATTGAGGGCGGACGCTTTGCCCAGAAAGTCCCGCCGCTTGAAAATTTTGTCGCAGGGCATCCAATGGGGGCATGGCCCAAGGGGCTGGAGCCAGCGGACGATGAACTGATCATCACCAAACATTATCCGAGCGCTTTTTTTGGTACGTCTCTCGCATCAACCCTGACCGCTAATGGCAATGACAGTCTGATCATTACCGGCCTGTCGACCAGCGGTTGTGTGCGGGCGAGCTGTGTCGACTGTTCTTCGCATGGTTTCATCCCAATCATCGCCGAAGATGCGGTTGGCGACCGGCATGAAGCGCCGCATCAGGCCAATTTGTTCGATATGCAGGCAAAATATGCCGACGTTATGCCGAGCGCCGCACTATTGGATTATTTGAACGGACTAAAGCTCTAGCCGTTCGTACAAAAACTAAATCGCTTTGCCCCAAGGACCCGAAATCGCGAGTGTTTTTGTTGGGCTATAAAGGTTTAAGAACATCGTCTTTCCATCGGGAGAGAAGCAAGCTCCCGCAGGTTCCGTTTGGACACGAATTCGTCCCAGAGCATAGGCTTCTCCGCGGGGTGTGACACCACGTAGATGGTTATCGACGGTATCGCTATATTGATCTTCGCAGACGATCAGATGGCCATTGGGGGCGATCTCGATATTGTCGCCATAGCTATATTGGCGGCGATCAGTCGATTCCATAAATAATTGCAAGAGCCCTGGCGCACCGGCTTCTTCCTTTTGTCCTTCGAAGCGGGATGGTCGGTAGCGCATGATCTGCCCTTCCTTGGTCGCTCCCCCCGATGTGCAGCAGAAATAAAACTCGCCATCGCCAAAAATTATGCCTTCACCGCGCGCGAACTTGACGGCTCCATCATTGGCTCCACGGATGCGCAGGTCATCTACCGGGCTTTCGACATCGGTCATATCAATCCAGCGAACAAATTGCCACGCCCCGGGTTTGAGGCTTGGATTGTTCCAGTTGCGGCTATCATTGTCCAGTGTCTCGTCAGCAAAGACTAAGGCCTGCAACTTGCCACCCTCAGTTAGCTTGCCAGCAACATTGGGAATGAAACGATAGAGCAGGCTGTCGTTGCGATCCTCGGTCAGATAAACGATTCCGGTTGCCGGATCGACAGCAGCAGCTTCATGATTAAACCGTCCCATTGCTTTAAGTGGGACCGGGTCCACCAGTCCTTCATGGGCAGCGGGCACTTCAAAAACCCAACCATGATCGCGCTTCACGCCATCACCGGCACGGGTTACATCTTCCTCGCAGGTCAGCCAGCTGCCCCAAGGTGTTATGCCGCCGGCACAATTGCGGATCGTTCCCACGAGACTAAGATGTTCGCGCTCTACAGCCAGCGTTTGACCATCGAGCAACAAGGTGGTTGTGCCGCCGACCAGCGGCTTTCCATCTGTGCTATGATCATAGGTTTCCAGCGTCGATGGGATATTGCCAAAAGGACCATCATCGAAATTGCTGACTTTGAGTTCATGATTGCGCACCAGTGCGATTTTGCCATCCGGCATGGCGAAACAGCCCATGCCATCAGCGCGGTCGGGCACGCGATTGCCATCGGACATCGCGCCGCGAAATTCGGAGATGACGCGATAGGAAAAACCTTCGGGCAGATCGAGCAAACCGTTTGGATCAGGCTGCAACGCGCCATATCCTTTATGGGACATGGCCTCGCCACTTCTGGCTAGGCTGCTGTGCTGCGCAAATCCGGAAAAAGCGAGGGCGGTCAGCCCTCCACTAAAATTGCGACGATTTAACTGCATACTGGCTATCCTGTAAGTGGCAGTATTCCCTATCGAATACTATTCTTGGCTTAGCCAATTAACATGACAGATTTTTGAATGACAGCAATAGAATTAGGATGTTATCCGGCCTTTTGCATACCTGCCATTCTGATCGCCAGCGCCGGGTCGGTGGGATCGGTCCAATCTTGGCGCGCCGCCCATTCCGCGAGCGGTGTGGGCCGGGTTTTGAAATATTTTCCCATTTCGACCGTATCTGCGATCAGCGGGGATATCGGCTGCTCGTT
This sequence comes from uncultured Sphingomonadaceae bacterium, assembly GCA_947501695.1. Taxonomy (GTDB): domain Bacteria; phylum Pseudomonadota; class Alphaproteobacteria; order Sphingomonadales; family Sphingomonadaceae; genus Parasphingorhabdus. The sequence continues at coordinate 643,965 of CANMWO010000002.1, read as the reverse complement.
GTAGAAGCTATAAAAGCTCGCCATACCGCTATAAATCGACTTGGGTTCGACTGTTGCCGATCCGGTGACCAACAGGCTCATTGCGGAGGCAAATGCGTCCGGTGTCAGGCTTTTGAAAGTGATTGGTTTGCCAGCAACTTCGCTGAGTATGGCAGCCACCTCATCACCCACTAGGGCTTGCGGCCCGCCAACGGCATAGCGTCCGCTGGGCAGGTCTTCATTCTGCAGGGCTTCAACCATGAAGGCTGCGACATCGTCGAGGCAGATCCATGATATTTTTAGATCCGGTTTGGCCGGATAGGCAAATATCGAACTGTTGACGATGGATGGTTTGTTCCAACTGCGGATCATATTGTCCATGAACACTTTGGTTTCGAAAATGGCATAGGTCACGCCGCTGTCGATAATCGCCTGTTCAATCGCCCGGCGGCCATCATGGGCCGGGTTGCCATTATCTTGGTCGGCTACATAACAGCTGGTGTTGAAAACAATCTTGCGGACGCTGCTGGCTTTGGCGGCGGCGGCAATATTGCGGCCCAACTGAGTTGCTTTTTCCAGATCAAAAACGAATGGTAGATGCATCGCAATGGCATCCATGCCCTGCGCTGCGGCGATCATCGACTGCTCATCATATAGATCGGCCGTTATGGTTTCGACGTTGGCAAAAGGTGTGTTGGCCAGCGCCGACGGATTGCGCAATGCCGCCACTGGGTGCATGTCGGCTTCCAGCAACCGCTGAAGCAAAGGGTGGCCTTGGTCGCCGGTCGCGCCGATTGTCAATATTTTGATGATCTTATCCTCTTCATTCTTAGCGATGATTTGTTTCAGCTGTTGATTCGCCGCGCCGCCGCGCGCCCGGCTATATATCCAAAGGTCAAAGCCGGGCCGAGCGTGCCACCCGCCCCCGCATAGACGCCGCCGGTCGGGCAGCTGATGACATTGCCAGCGGCGAACAGACCGGGAATGGGCTCTCCGTCGAGATCCAGCACTTGCGCCGATCCATCTGTTTTGGCGCCGCCATTTGTACCGAGCGTCCCCATTTTAATTTCTACTGCGTAGAAGGGGCCGTTGGTAATTGGACCCAATGTCGCCGAAGCGCCATCTCGCGAGCGATCGCCGTAAAACCGATCATAAGCACTCTCGCCACGAGCAAAATCGGGGTCGTGCCCCTTGATCGCATGGGCGTTGAAATGGTTGACCGTTTCTTCGAGCTGTATCCCGTCAATACCGATCGCCTTACCAAGGCTTTCCAAATCATCCGCGCTGTTTATCCATGCGGGCACCGGCGTGCCAGGCATGACCGAGGCAAGCGGATAGCGCGACAGATATTGAGAATCGAAAATCAGATAAGCTGGTAAATTGGGGTGAGAGTAAGTGGCAGGATCAAATTGGTGAAACGCGCCTGCAAGGGCGGAATAATTATTGGCTTCGTTGCAAAAGCGTTTGCCCGCCCCGTTGACCATGATCGTGTGCGGCAGGGTTCGCTCGATCAGCACCGGCATGGCGCGTTGTGCACCGCCTTCCCATTTTACCTCTGGTATGGATAGGGTTGGTACCCACCAGGCGCTGGTCATATTGCCAAGGCTGGCGCCAGCGGCCATCGCCATTTTCAGACCATCACCCTGATTGCCGGGTGGAGACGCTGGTGCATCCAGCGGTCCACGCAGAAAAGTCTGTTTAAGCTCCTCGTTCCATTCAAAACCGCCTGTGGCTAGGATTACACCTTGTTTCGCATGGATCGTTAAATCCTTACCATCTTTGCGCACAGTTGCCCCGGTAGCCCGGCCGTTTTCGACGAGCAGACGGTAGCCGCCGACATTCAGCAAAGGTTCTATATCCCGGTCGAGGCAAGCTTTCAGCAATCGTCCGATCAACGCCTGTCCCCAGCCGCGTAAATCGCCAGCTTCACGGCGGGCCATCTCGGCCGGATCAACTTGTCCAGTTCCACCGCCAAGTGGGGTTTCCCGCAATAACATGCGCGGCGCGGGGCCGTGTTCAAAAACCTTGCCAGCCCAAGCACCTAGCTGGGTAAAGTCGAACAAGTCGTTGTCGAGCGCGCGGCCGCCATCTGGCTTGGCTCCGGGCCGATCGAGATAATAGTCAGGATAGCCCTCGAGCAGGCTCAGGCGTGCAGCATCGAGGTCTTCAAGAAAGGCGAGGGCCTGAGGCCCCTCTTCGACAAAGGCGGATAGAGTAACATCGTCAATATCACCCTGATCGAGCGAACGGAAATAGGCCAGCGCATCTTCCCGGCTGTCTTCTAAGCCATGGACCTGCATCTGCCGATTGCCCGGTATCCATACTATTCCGCCAGATATGGATGCAGTGCCGCCCAATTTGGGTTGTTTCTCGATGACGGTGACACTGGAGCCTGATTCATGCGCGGCCAAGGCTGCACTCAGCCCTGCCGCACCTGCTCCAATGATAAGAACATCTGTATTCATCGCCACCACACTCCCCTATTACGTGCAAGGATAAGGGAGATTGCCTCGGCTGGGCACTGTTAGTTTTGATCTTGTAAGACTGGTCTAGCCAACACTTCCATCATCTCGCAGCGCGCGAATCTGTTCGGCATCGAGGCCGAGTCCAACCAATATGCTATCGCTATGTTCGCCAATATTAGACAATTTTGCGGGGTTAGATGGTCGCGACCCATTCATTTCGATGGGAAGACCGGGTAGCTTTGTTTGCTCGCCATCGACTAGCGTTACCGGTTCCAGACCGCCACTGGCGTTGAGATGCGGGTCATCGAACATGTCCTGTGGCCGCGCGATAGGTGCAAAGGGCAAGCCTGTGCCTTCAAGTTTGGCAATCAATTCGTCGCGGCCGAAGCCAGAAATCAATTCGCGAATTTTGGGCATGATCCGGTCGCGCGCGGCGACGCGGTTGTTATTCTCGCGGATACTTTCATCGGCCCATAGATCATCCAGCGCGAACAGCTTGCAGAATTTTTCCCACAAGGCATCGGTGACCACGCCGATGAAAATGGGTTCGTCCTTGGTTTGAAACACATCATAAATTGCCCACGCGGAAATGCGAGCAGGCATGGGATCGGCGGCTTTGCCAGTCACTGCCATTTGCGCCATATGCTGGCCGATCAAATAGACTGTTGTTTCAAAAAGTGAACTTTGGACTTTTTGACCCTTGCCGGTGCGGTGGCGTTCCTCGACCGCTGCCAAGATGGCGATCACGCCGAACATGCCGCCGGTTACGTCGATGACGCTGGAGCCGGCTCGCAATGGTTGCCCGGGAGGTCCCGTCATATAAGCAAGTCCGCCCATCATTTGCGCAACTTCGTCCAAGGCAGTGCGGTTTTCATAAGGGCCGGGGAGGAAACCTTTTTCGGAAGCGTAGATTAGGCGCTCGTTGGTCTTGCATAGGGCTTCGTAACCAAGCCCCAGCCTGTCCATCGCGCCGGGCCGGTAATTTTCGACCAAAATATCCGCATCTGCCACCAGTTGCTGAGCGATCTTCAGACCTTCCGGGTCTTTCAGGTTTAGCGAGATGCTCTGCTTATGACGATTATACATTGGAAAATAGCCCGAACCCGAACCAACTAGATTGCGTGTGCGGTCGCCGCCAATCGGCTCGACGCGGATGACCTCGGCCCCGAGCGAAGCTAGGATAGCTCCAACCGCCGGCCCCATGACCATGTGGGTGAATTCAATGACTTTCAGGCCTGCTAGGGGTGTCGGTGTGCTCATGCCGCTGCCTTATCAAATCCCAGAGGAAGGCCGGCATCTGGCGTAAACCCATAGAGCGGCTCTCCGGGCAAGGCCTCTGCGATAATTTCTCTAACTTTCAAAAGCTTGCCGAGATCAATGCCGGTATCGATGCCCATAGCTTCGAGCATGAAAACGAGATCCTCCGTCACGATGTTACCCGACGCGCCCGGCGCGAAGGGACAGCCGCCAAGGCCACCTAATGAGGCGTCGAAAGTGGTAATTCCTTCCTCTAACCCGGCCATGACATTGGCGAGACCAAGACCCCGCGTGTTGTGAAGATGCAAGGTGTTGAGTTTATCGCTGCCGATCGCACATTTGATCTGGCGCACCATGCGAGTGACTTGGGCGGGATTGGCATAGCCGGTGGTATCAGACAGGCCGACTTCGGCCACACCGGCGTTCATAGCTGCCTCAGCAAGACGCGCGACCTGATCTTCGCTCACCGGACCCTCGATTGTGCATCCAAAGGCAGTGGACAGACCAACCTCAAAATGCGGGCGCTGTCCCTCGGGCTGCGCTGCGACGAGTTCTGCGATTGCCTTGATCTCGGCGAGCATTGCGGGATGATCTTTGCGGACATTGTTGATGCTGTGCGTTTCGGACATAGAAAAGGGGATCGACATTTTGTCGACACCCGCTGCAATGGCCCGCTCTGCGCCCTTCAAATTGGGAATTAGCGCCACAACATCTAGGCTAGGTAGTGTTTTCGCGTAGGCGACGATTTCGGCCGTATCCGCCATTTGCGGCAGCAGCGACGGCGGCACAAAGCTGCCCACTTCAATCTCGCTCACGCCCGCGTCCGCTTCGGCCCTGATCCACGCTTTTTTTGCTTCAGTGGGCATGACGGCATCGACGCTTTGCAGACCATCGCGCGGTCCCACTTCGCTGATCGTTACGGTAGAGGTCATTGGTTGGCTCCTAGATATATCCATGGCCGCTTTGCGCGGTCGGCCTTTTGCCATGTGGCAATGTCGTTGGCCATTTTCAAACTGAGGTCGATCGCGTCGAGTCCCTCGATCAACATTGCTTTAGCTTCCTCGTCGATGGGGAAGGCCCAGCTCTTTCCTTCGTCGATGCTAATCTTTTGCGCGCTCAAGTCGAGCGTGATCGGGCTGTTGGCCTTTTCGATGATGGCGATAGCATCGGCATCAATCACGGCTGGGAGTATCCCGTTGCGAACGCAGTTGCCCGAGAAAATAGGTGCAAAGCTGGGCGCGATGATGGCGCGAAAGCCATATTCGGCCAAAGCCCAGACCGCATGTTCGCGACTCGATCCACAGCCGAAATTGGTGCCGCCGAGGATGATTTGGCTATCAGTATAATATGGATCGTTGAGCACGAAATCAGGGTCAGCTTCGCGTCCATCAATTTCGGTATAGCGCCATCCAGCGAACAAGCCGTCGGCAAGGCCAGTTTTACCTGTGCTTTTCATCTCGCGGGAGGGAATGATCTGATCGGTGTCGATATTGTCGCGGACCAGCGGCATCGGAAGAGAGGTGAGGGTGGTGAAAGGTTCAGCCATCACATCAACTCCCGTACATCGGCAATCGCGCCAGCCAGCGCGCTCGCAACAACCGTTTCGGGACTGGCGATATGCGTTTTAACGCCGGGCCCCTGGCGGCTCTCAAAATTTCGGTTGGTCGTTGAAATGACCCGCGATCCGGGAGCAAAGCTCTCTCCGCCTGCATAGAAACACATGGAGCAACCGCTTTCCCGCCATTCAAATCCGGCCTCGCGGAAAATTGCATCTATGCCTTCAGCTTCCGCTTCGCGTTTGACGCGGGATGAGCCGGGTACGCAAATGGCTTTGACATGGTTGGCAATTTTCTTGCCCTTTAGCAGGGCGCTGGCCCGGCGCAGATCGGATAGACGGCTGTTGGTGCAACTGCCGATAAACGCCGCATCAATTGATGTTCCGGCGAGCTTCTGGCCTTTATCCAATGCCATATATTCAAGCGAGCGTTCGCCCGCATCATCAGGAACTACGCCGTTTATGCCGATACTATTTTCTGGGCTTGTCCCCCAACTGACCATAGGAGTGATGGCACTGGCATCTATCTCAATTTCAGTGTCGAAAACTGCTCCGGTATCGCTAGACAATTGCTTCCAGCTTTCGACCGCTCGATCCCAATCTGTTCCTTTGGGAGCATAGCGCCGACCTTCCAAATATTCGAAAGCCTTGGCATCAGGGGCGATAAAGCCGGACATCGCAGAAAATTCCGTTGCCATGTTGCAGAGCGTCATCCGCCCTTCCATATCAAGCGCGCTGACCGCCTCGCCCGCAAACTCGACCGCATGACCTTTGCCGCCTGCCGCGCCATGGCGGGCGATCAGTGTCATGATCATATCCTTGGGAGTGACGCCTCTTGTAGGCTGACCCGAGAAACGAACGCGCATTGATTTTGGCTTACTCAGTCGCAATGTCCCGGTTGCCATCGCATGCTCGGCTTCCGACGAACCAATGCCCCACGCTAGAGCTCCAAAAGCACCCTGCGTACAAGTATGGCTGTCCGGCGCTACCAGCGTACATCCTGGCAAAACGATGCCGAGCTCCGGTGAGATGACATGGACAATCCCCTGATCGGGGTCGTTGACATCGAACAGCGTAATACCAGCTACTTTGGCGGCTGCTCTTGTTTCAGTAATGAAAGCCTGCCCGCCCGGCATTAACGTCTTGTCCGTGCGTCCCGGGCGGGTATCGACAATATGGTCTGTCACCGCAAAAACGCGCGCCGGATCGGTAACCGCTCTCTCCGCTTCTGCTAGTGAATTGAGCGCTGATGCCCCTGTTCGCTCGTGCAGAAACACGCGATCAATGGCCACCAATGCGCCACCACCCGGTAAGGAAGTGACGATATGGCTATCCCATAACTTGTTAAAGAGACTAGAAGGTTCAGGCAGAAACAGTCCCCATTTCCGCATCAATACTGCGCCAGTCTTTGGTCACAAAAGTCTCCTGTATCGCGGTCCGCGTTTCCAACATGCCGTTGCGAATCCAATGCCATGTCCGGCAGCGGTTCTGACCGTCATCCGAAATCTGGATCTGCTCATATAGATAAAGCGATGGATCACCTTGCCGCTGCCAATACAACATCATGGTGCGATTATATTCGTCTAGCGGCACTTCTGCGGCCCAGCCTTTTATCAGTTCATTGTCCCACCATATGCGCTTGTCATGATAAGCGGCAGGAAATTCGCGAATTTCGGTTTTGCCGTCAGCCCATTTGTAATGGTTGGTCTGGTGGTAAGGAATATCCCCGTCATCAGGAAGACGGCACAGCAGGCGGGAAGCGTGCTCGTCAATCTTTTCATTCTGTGCATTAAAATAGGTGTAGGTGCCATCCCAAACGCCTTCATGGCGGCCCAAAAGCGGCATGTCTTCTCTGATTCCCATTAGTTTTCCTTTTGTCTGAATTGGAGGGCGATGTGAAATTCTTTGGCTGCTGATGCATTGATTAGCGAGAGATGCTCGGCGGCGAGATGTTCAGGCCGCAGCCGCTCTTCCTCAAAAGCAACGGCATGGGCTGCATCTACCTGATACCAAGGGGCAAACATGTGGCGGGCGCGAACAATTTGCCACGCCATATTCAGATAGTTACCAAACCGGTCAGGGGATAAATCCGGATAGAGTTGATCCGGTGCGCCATCGGGCAGAGCGGGATAGACTGTCTCGCTAGTACCAAGTGCATCTGCAACCGCAGTGATGACATCATCCCATGCACTCCAAGCGACAGGTGCTTCGCCGATCCAATTGTCGGACAAGCCATGACCGGGCAAATCAATCGCAATCTGGCCGGCAGGTTGATCATTTATCGCTGCATAGGCAGGCGCATGCAGAACAAGCTCATCAGCATCGCGCGCTCCGCGCCAATGGATTAGGCCATTAAAGATATCGGTTTGTATCGCTACAAAGCCTTCGTCGCTGGCCTCATTCAAACCATCGACCACTGCTGTTTGGGAGGCCAATAAATGATTTAAGCTGACGGCCTGATGGTCCTCTGGGGTAGCTACTTTTTGGGCCGACCAAGTCGGCGGCATATCGCCCAGTCGATCAATATGCTCCTGCAGCGGATCACCATCATAGGCGCTGATCAGGCAAGGAGGGACATCAGCATCCACCGCCGGAATATCCCGCGGTGCGCGCAGTACGGCACCATAGCCAGCCTGATAAGCATTGCCCGCATCAAGCATTTCGCGAACGATTGCGTCGACCCGCGCCGGATCGTCATTGGCGACAGATAGCCGGTGGGCATCATCTGTCGCAAACCATGGGAAGAACCAGCTTTGTTCGAGAATACGATTCCAAAGCCATGTCAGATGCTCGCCATAATCGGACGGATGAAATTCGGGCAGATAGCGGTCGCTGAACAAGGCCATTTCTTCGGCGGACCAGATAGCATAGCCGCCGACGGCCAAGGTGGTGATTCGAGTCGGATGCCGTTTGACCGCTGTCACCAATATGATCCCGCCGGAATGGAAACCATAAGCGGCGCATTTTTCGATACCTAAAGCATCAAGAAATTCGATGGCCGCATCGGCATATTCGGCGATCTCGGGATGACCAGGCAGCGGATCGGATTGCCCGAAACCCGGCGTATCGGGGGCGATACAGGTGAAATGGGAAGACCATTTTACCATCAGCGCTTCATATTCTTTTGAACTGCGCGGGCTTTGATGCACCATAAGCAGCGGCGGGCCACTACCCACCATGCGATAATGGACACGGCGTGTGTTGCCGTCTTTGGCGACGTCTATAAAATGGCGTGTAATCATAACCTCTATATTTGTCCGGACAAATTTGTCTCGACAAGTCTTTTCTGTTGTTTATTACATTTTTATCGATTCCGGAGAGAAACTTTATGGACGTCAAAGGCACAAAAATGGTTGAGGACGGGCGTACGGCCAAGGAAATTTTTGAAGAGTTGATTGGCAATCCAGCGCGCAAGAAATTCGGTTTCGGAGAAAAGCTCGCCATCGTCAATGTTGATGTACAACAAGCCTATACCCGGATGGATATGTTCAAAACCGCTTATGAGACCGATCCGAAGCAGATTGACTATATTAATCAGATATCGGCTTTGGCACGAGCAAAGGCCATGCCGGTGATCTGGAGTCGTGTCGCTTATAAAGCGGATGCAGGCGATGCCGGTGTCTGGGGCACGCGCACCGATACCGAAGATTCGCTCCAGAATATCAAATATGACAGCGAGCGGCATAAACTTGATCCGCGTTGCGAGGTCGATGCCAATGACCTGCAATATACCAAGCGCATGCCCAGCGCCTTTTTTGAAACACAACTGGCGAGCTATTTGACGTGGCATAAAGTGGATACGGTGATTGTCACCGGCGGTTCTACATCCGGTTGTGTTCGGGCCACAGCGGTGGATGCTTTAAGCTATGGTTATCGCACAATCGTGCCGATTGAAACATGTGCGGACAAGCATGAAAGCTATCATTTTGCCAATCTGACCGACTTGCAGATTAAATATGCTGATGTCGAGCCAGTGCAGACAGTGATTGACTGGTTGGAGGCGCGCTAGTGTCTGACGTGCAGAAATCTGATCCGGGACTATTTGATTATGCGCCCTATCGTGGGCGTCCGAAAATCGAGTGGCCTGACGGCAAAACCTGCGCTGTTTGGGTCGCGCCCAATTTGGAATTTTATGAACTCGACCCGGCGGTCAATCCGCATCGGAAGAGTTGGCCAAAGCCTCATCCCGATGTGGTCGGCTACAGCCATCGCGATCATGCCAATCGCGTGTCACATTGGCGCATGGCGGAGATGATGACCAAGCATGGTTTTCCGGGATCTGTCAGCTTGTCCGTGGCGTTATGTGACCATATTCCCGAAGTGGTCGAGGATGCCAATCAGCGCGGTTGGGAGTTTTTCAGCCACGGCATTTACAACACACGCTATTCTTATGGAATGGATGAGGCGCAGGAACGCGCGATCATTGAGGATTCGATTGAAACAGTTCAGCGCGCTACCGGCCAACGGATCAAAGGCTGGCTGGCGCCAGCGCTGACCCACACGCCGCGCACGCTCGACCTGCTCGCGGAATATGGCATGGATTATACCTGTGACCTTTATCATGATGACCAGCCGACTGACGTGAAGGTGAAATCCGGCCAGCTGACGGCGATACCCTACAGCCTAGAGGTCAATGATCATTATGGGTTCTTTATCTATAACATGAGCCCGCGGGAATATGCCGATACGCTGATCAGGCAATATGACCGGCTCGCTGAAGAGGGCGCGCAGTCCGGCACGGTGATGTGCATCCCGCTGCACAGCTATCTGATCGGACAGCCTCACCGCATTGGTCCGTTTGAAGCAGTGCTTGAACATATTGCGGCTGATGGTCGGGCATGGATTACCAAGGCTGGTGATATAGTTGACGCCTTCCGCAAACAGACGGGAGACTTATCATGAGCCTTGATGCCAGCTATCTCGACTATCCCAAGCGCCGCCACGGAATGGACCATGACTATTATCCGTACAGCAATCTGTTTGATCGCAAGCCGGTGCAATGGCCGGGCGACAAAAAGCTGATGATATGGCCGGTCATCTCCCTCGAATATTTCCCGATGGTGCCCAACGACAATCCGTTCCGCGCGCCGGGGCATATGCAGACCGCTTATCCCGACTATCGCCATTATACCGCGCGCGAATATGGCACGCGGATCGGGATTTACCGGTTGCTTGGTGCGTTTGAGAAGGTTGGCGCGAAGATTTCGGTCGCGACCAACAGCGTCATCGCCCAGCGCTATCCGCAGTTGATTGAGGACATCATCTCCGGCGGCCATGAGATTATCGCGCATAGCACCGACATGAACGGCACTATTGCGAGCGGACTGGCTGAAGCGGATGAGAAAGCGCTAATCGAAGGTTCGCTCACCGCGCTGGAAAAAGTGATCGGAACGCGCCCACGCGGCTGGTTGTCGATAGCGCGTTCGCAAAGTTTCAACACCGCAAAATTGCTCGCCGAGGCCGGTGTCGATTATATGTGTGATTGGGCCAATGACGAATTGCCTTATGCGTTTCAGACAGATTCGGGAGCGATTACCAATATCCCGCTCAACCACGAACTATCGGATCGTCAGATCATCAATGTCCAGCAGCAATCGGTTGACAGCTATGCACAGCAGATGACCGATGCGGCCAATTGGTTGCTCGCGGAGGCGGAGCAAAATGGCGGGCGAATGCTACCCATGCACCTAACGCCTTATATTATGGGTCTACCCTATCGCATTAGCAGTTTTGAGAAGTTGATTGCCGGCGTTGCTGAGCACAATGATATCGGGTTCGCACGGGGTGATGCGATACTCGATAGCTGGAAGGCCCAGAAATGAAGGCCCAAAAATGAAGGCACAGCAATGAAGATACGCAATCCGCGTACGGGCAAAGCAGACTATGCAATCACGCCCCTAGACGTTGAGGCGGTTGCCGACGAAGCAAAGCGGCTTCGCGATGCACAAAAAAATTGGGCTGCGAAAACACCGGAAGCGCGTGGCGGGATATTGTTGCAATGGGCTGATGCGATAGAGGCCAATCTGGGCGATATCATTCCGGCCCTGACTGCTGATACCGGACGCGGCGGTATCTCAAAAATTGAAGCAGCGGGCGTACCGGGGCAGATAAGACGCTGGGCCGCTATGGCGCCACAGCTCATGGCCGATGGCCAGCCGGTAGATCAACCAACATCGGTGCCGACGATCACTACTTCGACGCGACTGGTGCCCTTTGGCTTGGTTGGCGTGATCAGCCCGTGGAACTTCCCGATGACACTGGCATTGATCGACGCGATTCCGGCACTGATGGCGGGATCGGCGGTGTTGGTAAAACCATCTGAAGTGACACCGCGCTTTATCAAACCTTTGATGGAAGCCGTGCAGAAAGTTCCGGAACTGGCGACTGTGCTGTCGATCATCGAAGGCGACGGTGCGACGGGTGCTGCGATGGTCGACCATGTCGACTATATTTGCTTTACCGGATCGGTCGCCACGGGGCGCAACGTCGGTCAAGCGGCGGCGAGAGCTTTTATTCCGGCAAGTCTGGAACTAGGCGGCAAAGACCCGATGATCGTTCTTGCCAGTGCCGATCCCGAAAAGGCGGCCGCGACGGCGCTTAGGGCGAGTATCGTCAACACTGGTCAGGCCTGTCAGTCGATTGAGCGGGTCTATGTAGCCCAGGCAATCGCAGACCCTTTCCTCACCAGTCTGGTCGCTCAGGCAGAGGCGGTGCAGCTCAATCATCCTGATATCAACCAAGGCCATATCGGGCCGTTTATCTTTGAGAAACAGGCGCAGATAGCGCAGTCTCAGATTGATGATGCGGTTAAAAAAGGCGCGGAGTTGCTTTCGGGCGGCAAAGTCGAAAAACTCGGTGGTGGTCTTTATTTGCGGCCAACGATCCTGACCAATGTGACCTCATCGATGACGGTAATTTCTGATGAGAATTTCGGACCCGTTATCCCTGTACGGGTGTTTGACGATGTGGATGAAGCCGTGATGATGGCCAATCACAGCCAGTTCGGTTTGTCTGCAGCGGTCATTGGAGGATCAGCTCAAGAGGCTGAAATAGTTGCATCGCGCCTCAATGCGGGTGCAGTATCGATTAATGATGGTTCCTTGACCTCGATGGTTTGGGAAGCGGAGAAATCGAGCTTTGGCCATTCCGGGCTTGGTGCATCACGGATGGGGGCAAGCGGATTGATGCGCTTTTTCCGCAAACAGGCGCTGATCCGGCAATCGGGCGAGGCAGCGCGAATAGAAGCTTTTGCAGAGGAGAATTTCTGATGGGCGTAGAATTACAACATCCGATGAAACCGGAATTGACCGCAGAGGAAGCGGCGCGTGGACGCTTTGTGTCGGGCATCAGAGCGTTTATTCTCAACGATCTCGCAGGCGATTTGCGTACCGCTTATGACAAGCGTGCCGCACCGGCTTTTGCCCGTGACAAAGGCCGCGCACCGGAAACCAGCAACGAAGCACATCAGGCCCTGCGCGGTGATCCGGCATTTAATATTTACTCGTCGATGCGGGTGCAGGCTCAGAAAATGGTCTGGCACGCCTCGGGCGATGTCGTGGCCCGTGATATCGAGCGGCTCGAAGCAGAAGCGCAGAAAGTTGCGGCCCGGCCCGGTGCGCTCAAACTGAATCCCGATCTAGATATTCCGCGCAATGTCGATGCGATAGAGGTGCACCTGATGCCGGGCAGCTATACCCGGGGCGGGGAATCGCTGGAGGCCGGCGCAGTTTATGATCAGGGGTTGGCTGTGTTCTCCATGGGTCTGATGGGCTCTAACTTGGATGATATTGGTCTATCCATGGCCGCCTATGTGAAGGGCAAGTATCCGGACTTTAAACCGCAGAGCATTTTAGATACTGGCTGCACCATTGGTCACAATACGTTACCATGGAAACAGACTTATCCCGATGCGAAGATTGAAGCGATCGACGCTGCGGCAGGCGGATTACGCTATGCCTCGGCTCGCGCTAAAATGCAGGGTCAGGACGTCGATTTCGCGCAAATGTCCGCCGATGCGCTGGATTATCCGGACGACAGCTTTGACCTCGTCTTCTCTTCAATGTTCCTTCACGAGCTCTCTAAAAAGGCCCGTGCAGCCGCGTTTAAAGAAGCCTATCGCGTGCTCAAGCCTGGCGGTCTGCTGCTTCATATGGAGTTGCCGCCTAATGACCAGATGAACGCCTTTGACGGCTTTTATCTCGATTGGGACAGTTGGTATAACTCGGAGCCGTTCTACAAAGGCTATCGCGATGAGAGCCCTCCAGCGCTTTGCGAAGCGGGTGGTTTTGCCGCCGATGACTATTTCCAGTTCGTTGTGCCCAGCATTGGCATTTACGGTGAGGAAGCCGTTGCGCAAGCGATAGCGGATGAGAGCGCTAACGCTGTTGATAGCGAAACCACCGGACGGCTGGCGGAAGGTATCATGTGGTTTGGTTTCGGAGCATGGAAACGATGAGCGCAGAAACCGAGGAGCCCGGTCCGGCGTTTAGGCCGGATGATACGCCGAAGGATATTTACGGCCCCGACGGTAAGCCACAATTTTTCGACGATCCGGGCATGGATCGCTTTGTCGCTGTAGCTATGAACATGGCGCAAGAAATGTGGGTTCAGGAAGAGCGACTGATGGCGCTCGAAGGATTGGAAGCGTCTGCGGCCGACCGAGAAGCCAAGCTACAAAAGTTTATTGATCGTATTTTCGCGCCGCTGCGCGAGCAAGGGAGTGACGACACATGAAGGCATGGCAAATGGGTTCACGGACCGGCATTGGCGGACTGCAGCTAGTAGATCATCCCGAACCGGAGCCTGGTCCCGGAGAAATTCTGATTAAGGTCTCGGCAGCCGGTCTCAACTATCGTGACCTGATGGTGCTGCGCGGCGATTATGGCACGGACTTGCCTGAAGATCGGGTGCCTTTATCTGATGGCGTCGGTGTGATTGAAGCTGTCGGTGCAGATGTTTCGGGACTGGACGTTGGCATGCGCATTATGGCACCACATTTCGCGACCTGGCTGGATGGCGCTTATAGCTTTGCGGTATTTGGCAAGGACCTTGGCGTGACGGCCAATGGCTGGCTGGCTGAGAAAATTATTTTGCCGGCCAATGCCGCTATCATAGTGCCTGAAAATGTCAGTGATAGCAGCGCGGCAACCTTCTCCGTCGTTGGCAGCACGGTCTGGCACGCCATGATGTCGTTTGGAGATGCCAAACCGGGTAATCTTGTACTCGCGCAAGGAACCGGCGGTGTATCGATATTTACCCTGCAGTTGGCGAAGGCGATGGGAATGGATTTTGCTATCACGTCATCCAGTGACGAAAAACTCTCTCGCGCAAAGGAAATGGGCGCTGATTTCGGCATAAATTATCGCGACAGGCCCGATTGGGCCGCAGCGTTGCTCGAAGCCACAGGTGGTCGCGGCGCAGATGTGGTAGTCGATACGCTGGGATTTCCAGCGATGGGCGAGACAGTGGCGGCCTGCGCTGTCAATGCCCGCATTGGATCGCTTGGAGCGCTTTCAGGAACACCCCAGGACCAATCCAGCGCCAGTCAAGGCGCACTGATAGGCAAGAATATAACGATCAAGGGTATTGCGTCCGGGGATCGTCAAATGCTGCAGCAGGCGCTGGATGTGGTTGCCCAAAACAACATCGAACTTCTGGTCGAAAGTGTGTTTGATTTTGGCGATGCGCCCGCAGCGTTCACCCATCTGGAGAACGGTGCCCATATGGGCAAGATCATGATTACCGTTTAAGTTCGACCAGCTCGTACCAGGTCATCATGTAACCACCGACGCCGCCCTGCACAAATATGCCGTCTTCGTCATCGGTGATCCAGACATCATAGGCGGGATGTTCGCCAGCCATGCCACCGGTCCCCGGAACGATGCTGGCATCGTCAACAAATTGAAGATGTTGGCATTGAAAGGTTCCCGCTTTCACGGTTACTTCCTCTTTTCCCAGATAGACCGCTCCAATTTTTACCTGAGCGATCTGCGGCGGCGTGGCACCGCGATGATCGGGGGAGGGCAGGTAACAATTGAGCAGGCGCTTTGTGTCTTTGTCCCAGTCCTTGGTCGATAGCATATAACCGTCCGAGACAATCGGGTGCGTGCCAAAACCATCCAGTGGTAATTGCGCTTCTACGCGTTGGGACAGACGTCCGATCGATGGTCCATAGGATTCCATTTCGATATGCGTTCCGTCAAACCGCATCCAACCAGAACCCATGAAGCTGTCGCCGACTGTCAGCCGGACATGACAGTCCATCGGTTGATTGTCTTCATCAATTGCGTAGATAATGTCCCGCATTACCGTCGGTTCTGGCTCATATATCTCGCAATGCGCGCGCATCGTCACTTTGCCGTCGTGATGATGTGTAAACATGAAGGTTTCAAAACCGCGATTCTGCCCAGCCATTTCTGGTTTGCGTGACGTATATTCCAGACGACCTTCGATAATACGGTGTTGCATTAAATGTCCTTGAGTTCGCGGCTCACCTCTTCAACCGGTGGCTCGACTTGCTCCAGTTCCTGCACCATTTGATGCGGGCCGCGCATAACGCGGTATATATATTCGCGGATCATCGCACCGCGCTCATATGCGGCTTGTTTATCCGGCGCGTAATTTTCAATATCGTTACGCGAGATCGTACCGTTGGCATCGAGCAGGCGTTCGACGGTATCCATGCGCTCGCGCAGCACTGATACTTCTCCGACGACGGCCATCAAGATCGACAGCATCCGTTCGTCTTCGGGATCATCAAAATATTCTGGTCGTTTGCCTTTGGCTTTTTTATTGGCCGCTGCCATCCAGTCGAAAACTTCTTCTGTCATGTCCTACTCCGCTGCTTCCTGCATCTGATCGCTATTTTTCCAGGCTCCATAAGCATGCCAATAGGCTGCTCGGCCATGATCTTCGTCATCGCCGGTAGCGGCTTCGGGGAAGATATCCGTATCGACTACGGCGCGGACACCGCTTTCAAACAGCTCATTTGCCGCAAAGCCGGCTTCGTTCATGACGGTTTTCATGTCGAGCGCATGCATCGAGGACCAGAATGGCTCGTTGTTGTTAAACGCATCCCAATCGCGGATAAATTGCTCATAGAGCGGCATTTCATCGGAATATTCCGGCTGTTCAAGATGGAACATCAGGCCATCATCGGCCAGCACACGATAGCCCTCAGCGATGATTTTTGGTAGCGCTTTGCCGCTTGTCTCATGCAGG
The DNA here is from genome assembly GCA_947501695.1 of uncultured Sphingomonadaceae bacterium. Taxonomy (GTDB): domain Bacteria; phylum Pseudomonadota; class Alphaproteobacteria; order Sphingomonadales; family Sphingomonadaceae; genus Parasphingorhabdus. The sequence continues at coordinate 627,489 of CANMWO010000002.1, read as the reverse complement.
AACATCGTAGTTTGAACCCAGTCAAACGTGCCGTCTTCCCAGCGAGATAGATCCTCAGCATTGGCCTGAATAAACTTGATATTGGTTGCGCCGAGCGACTGCGCCCGGGCATGGGCATAGCGCAAAATCGGGGCCGCTGTGTCGATGGCGATAAACTCGCAATTGGGAAAAGCCAGTGCCAGCGGCACGATGTTGTGACCAACTGTAGTGCCGATGTCGAGAACGCGGCACGGTTCCCATCCGGGGCGCTGCTGCTTGATCCATTCCACCAAGGCTGCGCCGCCGCCATCGGATAGAGCGCCAAGGCCTCCTGCCGTTGTTGCGAATATTCCGCAGTCATAATTGGCGCCGGCTGACACATCGCCAGCCAATTCTTCGCCATGATAGCTACCGGGCATGCAATGTATGTCGACGGCGTTTTGATAGCGTGGGACTTCGATTTCTGGATTTAGTTCCAGCGTGTCACGGCCTTCATTATACTGGCGTGCCTTGGCGCTAAGCTCGTCAATCTGGCGCAACACCATCGCGCGACCATTTTGCTGGCGCATTTCCATCGAATTGCGTTTCAGGGCTGACCAGAATGTGTGGAACGGATCATTGTTCATTGCGTGGCGGATTTCGAACCGGTCCTTGGGTGCGCGGCCATGTTCTTTCTCGAAAGCAGGTTGTACGCGCTTGTCATAAGTAAGTTTGTTGCCGGGCCCGAGCGCGCCGGAGAGAAATTTGTTGAAATTGGCGAGGAAATCAAAGCGCGCCACTTCGTCATGGGACGGCTGTGGCGATACACCGTGCCGGGCCACCGCATTATAAGGGGGCGCTACGTCCAGTTTCTGGTCAGTCGAGGTTTTCGTGCTCATATCAAACCCTCCTTTATCATCCGTTCGATCGTTTCTTCCTGGGTACGGAGAAAATAGTCGCGGTTCGGAGAGATGATGTCATTGTTCTCGATCAAACCATCGGCTTTTTGTACGGATAAATCGCTATAGGTCGCAGCGAACAGATCCAGCCGCTGGCGCGCGAGAAAATTGGTCATGGCCGGTTTACGGCGGGCGGCGCGCAGAGCACCAATGTCAATATCGGCAAAAGCGGTAAACGTCTCTCCGCTGTTCGATTCAGCCATTACTCGGCCTTTATAATCCACTATCATGCTGTTGCCGTCAGCCGAGGCCAGCGGCAACGTGGTGTTTTCAATGCCAGCGGTATTGGCGGACACGACATAGGCCATGTTTTCCTGTGCCCGAGCACGCTTGCCGATATCTTTGGGTGTATCCAGCGGTGATCCGATTTCCGAAGAACTATGCACGAAAACCTCTGCTCCGCGCAGCGCATGCGCGCGCGCGATTTCGGGATAGAGTATTTCTTCTGACGCAATGGCCGAGAGGTTGCCGATCTCTGTTTTGGCTACTGGGAAGACACCGTCTAGCCCATAGATGTCGAGATATTTTGTCCACACATCATGGGGTGTGGGCGCGAACATGGAATTGAGCCGACGATAGCGCAGTACCACATCACCGGAAGGCGCGATGACGAAGCTCGCCTGAAAATAGAGGCCGGGGAAATTGCTGTCTACCTCATAGGCATTGCCTGCAACGAACATTTTCAGCCGCTGGGCCATCGCGCCAAGGGCTTCATATTCTGGTCCATCGGCTTCCAGCGCGGCCTTGTCCGCAAAATCCGGAATGGAAATGCGTCCAGGATAGCTAGTCAGCAAATATTCTGGAAGCACCACCAATTTGACTGGACTGCCGCCATATTGCTGGATGAAAATGGTGGCTGAACGGATTTTGGTTTCAACCTCACCAATCATTGCCAACATCTGTGCGCGGGCCGCCGCTTTATCCGGTGTCTTTTCGATCGATCGCGCGGCCAATTGCATCGCGACGGCGGCGTAGTTTTTAGTTTCGGTCATAGTTTTGTCTTTATCACTCTTTCCGGTCGCGGCAAAAACAGGCGGCGTGACAGTGGCGCAAAGCGCCGCGGCCATCATCTGTCTGCGGTCAAAATCCATCCCGCTCTATAAACCCAGTGATCCCGGATTCATAAGGCCCTTTGGGTCAACGGCTTTTTTCAAATCTTGCAACAGAGTATCGGCAGCAGGATCTAGACTGTCGCGATAGCGATATGTTTTTGCTATCTGCAAATGCGCCGCGCCCTGATCGTGGAACAGGTCGACAAGCGCTTGCTTCAGTTTCTGGGTAAATGCCCAGGCGTCTGCATTGCTTTCCAATGTCGGTAGTTTCGCAAAATGGGAAGGCTCGATCGTTGCCTCGTGGACCGGATTTGAAGCATCGGGCCAATAGAGGCACGGTTCGATAATCGCGCCCGAGCCGCTGACCGCTGATACAAGCGTGCCGGTAAAAATGCCATGGCGATCCATTTCTTCGCTATGCTCTTCAAACAACGCGAGGATCGCATCATAGCATGCCAATGCGCGGCTATGCGGCAGCAGGCCATGAACCGGAGCCCAGCGTTCGCCTTGTGGCCCCAGCATGCTATTCAACGGCCCGAATGGATTGGCGCGGATGATTTTGGGAATGGTGTTTTCAGTCTCGGTCGCACCGTTATCCAAAGCCAGCTTGCGCGCGCGCTCCAGATCATCATCCGCCGCTGCCTGTATTCGTGCTTCGGTCAGCACATGCAACGAGAACTTCGCTTCGTCCATGAAATCACGGCCCGCCGCGACAACTTTTGCACCTTCCTTGATTGCGCCCCAGACCGAGCCTTGTTTCTTCATCATCTGGCCCAGCGCCTTGGCATCGCTGCCCAGACTATCGCGCTTCATCCGCAGGGCATTAAGACTGGGGTCGAACCCGAAACATTCCGTGGAGACACCGGACCGTTCAATCGCGCCCATTGCCGCCAATATGTCCTGGTGATTTTCAAAAGTGAAGCTGGCATATGCATGTGCCTCGGCTTCGGGGATCAGACGCAGGGTGATGGTCGCTTTCATGCCTAGTGCGCCGGTATCAGCCAGAAACAAACCCGTCAGATCAGGCCCATAAGGCCGCGTGAAATTTGCGCCTGTTTTAAGGATAGTGCCATCGGCCAGCACGACTTCCATAGCAATGCAGCTTTGCGCTGCCGTACCATAACGACCCGATCCCCAGAACAGGCAGTTCTGGCTCATGCCGCCGCCGATGGATGCTTTCAGACCTGACAAGGTGCCCCAAAATGGTGTGCGTAATCCCTTGGCCGCAAGCGTTTCATAAAGCTTCGCCCAAGTGCAGCCTGCTTCTACCGTGACCGTCATGTCGGTCTCGTTAATCTCTAATATCCGGTCCATCGCGGCCAGATCAAACAACACCGCCCCAGCCTTGGTCGTCGTGTAGCCGCCGGTATAGCTCATGCCGCCGCCACGAGGGATGACCGGAATATTCTGCGCTGTGGTTGCTGCAATTGCGGCGGACAGTTCATTCTTATCTTTCGGGCGCACGACAGCCAGCAGATCGGCGCCACGCTGATACACGTCATGCGCATAGAAATTCAGTGTCTCGCTATCGGTCAGTATCTCTGCACCGGTATCAGCGATATATTGGGCAGCGGTGGGATTGGCTTTTGTGGCCATCAGCTTTGCTCCATTGCAAGTTTACTCGTGGGGGAAGGGTCGGTTTCTGGGAAGCTATCTGGATAGCGCCCAAGGAATAAGAGTAAGCCACCGCCGATAACAAAGGCAAAGATGGCGACGCTCAGGATCGGATCATAGCTGCCCATGTTATCGCGTACGCTGGCGTATATAATTGGCGACAATGCCGAGAAAAAACCAAAAGGCATGTAAAGCATGCCGTAGATTTTTCCGTAGTTGGCCATGCCGAAATAGCGGCCGGTGAGATAAGCGATCAGATCGCTTTCCGCTCCGGCAGCAAAGCCTAGCAGGAAGCCGGCTAGCGCTGCCATTGGAAAAGTGATGCTGTCACCGAGTAGGAGATAGCAGGAGATTGCTGGCAAGCAGAGCAAGGGAAAAGCCACCACCCCTTGCCAAAACCGATCCAATAGCGCGCCGGTGATGATACGCCCGGAAAATATACCGATGCCCAGTACGCCCATGACCGAAGCTGCTGTCTGCGCATTCAATCCACGATCGCTAAGCATGGTCGGCAAATTTATGAACGCGCCGCCAAAGGCCGTGGCGATGATGGCAATCGACACCCAGATGAGCCAGAAACGATAGTCTTTGAGGGCTGTGCCAAGGTTTACACCCGTGAGATTGCCGCTGTCGCTCAATATCGCTTTGGGCCGTTCCTCTGGTCGCGGTTCGCGAAACAGAAAATAACCAAGTGGCAAGGCTACGAATATCGGCAGCGCAGCGACAATGGCAAACATGGCCCGCCAGCCGTAATTTTCGATACCCCATACAGCTAGCTTTGGAACGGCAATGGCCGCTAGACTAGTACCTAAAAGTAATATGCCCAGTGCCAGTCCGCGATTTTTATAGAACCATAGGTTGATCGCCCGGCTCCAGCTAACCGGCGTGGAACCAATGCCAATCAAGCCAACGACGACCCATAGGGCATAGTAGATATAGAGTGTCGATGTTACCTGAGCCGTCGGCGTGAAGGAAATCGCTGCGAAGGACAGACCAAAGGCCAGCAGCGAATAGAGTGCGACTTTCCGGACGCCATATTTATCCGCCAGCGACCCGAAAAACGGTGCCAGTAAAGATGCAATAATTCCGAAAATCGTTATTGGAAACAATATCTGGGTGCGGGTCCAGCCAAATTCTTCGATCAGTGGTTCGACGGTAAAACCGATGACGTTAAACGGTATCGGTGACGCTCCACAGGCCACGCCGAGAACGCCGGCGAGCAGGACCTTCCAGCCCATGGCAAACTCGTTACTGCTCGTGTTCTGATCTGTCATGCACCCTCTGTGATTCGAAAAGTTGTCCGGACAACTATAACGCCTTTCAGTTGTAGCGCTATCAAAAGTCTTAAAAAGGGAAGGCAGGCGATCAAATGCCTGTCTTCCCTCTTAGTCTATGCGATTGTCTCGCCACATTAAAGGGCAAGCTAGATATCATTTTACCGACTATCGGAGCCTAAATGTTATCAGACATATTGCCGGAATTAAAAATCAAAACGTCCTTTGATCAGGAACGAACGTGGCGGATTAAGATAGCTATAGTTTGCCAATGTTGATTCTACAGATTCCTGATCGAAACAATTTTTGCATTCGGCGGTGATCGACCAACCCGCATCGCTTTTAAGCGCGATGCCGGCATTAACGATCCATCGATCATCGGAAAAAGAGCCCGTGATCACATTCCCATTGCCAAGAGTGTTGGAAGGGAAGACTGTTCCGCTAAGTCCAGTTACCGGTTGATCATAAAGCGTGACCTCGCTCGTGCCGGTTTCACTGCTGCTGCGCCAGTTTGCATTGATTGACGGAACGAGAGAGAAGCCGCCACCAAATTCCGCTGTGTAGCTACCGCCGATTGCAATTGTCCAATCAGGTGTCCGGACGGGTTCCGCGATACTGCCATCAGGAGCAACAATGCCGACTCCACAGGAAGCCGCAGTGTCACCGCCCGAAAGGTTCGGGATTTGACCGGTAGCTAATTGGGCCTGACATGCCGCTTGTTGTGCATTTACCGATTGTACGCCAAACGCATCTAAAGCTGGCGCGTTGCGGTTTATCCGATAATTATCGTCTTGATACCCGAGTGACGCGAAAATGTTCAATCCATCCACCGGTGCCGTGTTAAACTCCACTTCGATACCCTTGTTACGATAATCTGCAAAATTTCGGGTGATAAAGGCGAGTGAACCATTTGGCCGAATAAATGCCGAGGGTGTCTGGAGATCTGCAATATCCAGATAAAATGCGGTGACGTTCAAGCGCACCCTATTGTCGAGAAATTCCGATTTGAAGCCAGCTTCATAACTCCACGCTTTTTCTGGTCCAAATGGCAGCAGTTCGCTTGCGGAGGTTCCGCGAGCATTCCAGCCACCAGATTTGAAGCCCCGTGTCGCGGAAGCAAAGAGCAGAAGGTCATCGGTTGCTTCATAGTTGATCGCAAAACGTGGTGTCCAAATACCAACGCTTTGGTCGCCTGGGATCGCCAAACCATTGGTGGCGATCAAATTCTGTGAATCAACGCAGGTCGCTTCGATGGTTCCATCGTTACACGATGCCCTGTTGTCGCGAATATCAAACGACTTTTCTTCGTCCGTGTAACGAATACCGGCTGTAATTGTTAGCTCATCCGTTACGTTTAGATCTCCCTGAAGGTAACCTGCCCAAGCTTCTGCGCTATTTTTAATTGTCCGATCAGCCAAAACGATTGGAAAACCAGTGGGCGGCGGTGCAAAAGGTAAAGTGAATATGTCGCCGAAATCGGTCGTATTCTCTTCATGGAAATAATATACCCCACCAACAAGATCGATTAGTCCGTCAGCTAGTGATCCTGTGAATTTCAGTTCCTGAGTGAATTGCGTGTGATCACCCTGATTGGCGATCGTGAATCCACCGAATGTATATCCGAGAACCGGTGGGATTGGCGAACTTGTACTCGGCAATCCGCGGCCATCTGCGAAATCCAGAGCAAAATCCTGATCTAGGCTAACAAAACCAGTGATGAGGTTTACAGTGAAATCACCCACGCCAAATTCAAGGTTGGATGATATAAAGTCCATAGAGACTTCGTTTCCAGACCCAAAATTATTTTTAGGCCCTGTCAAAAGACCATTGAAGTCGCCGCCTTTGGTGAGCCCTGTTGTTACGAACCGGCCGTCACAATTGGATGGATTGGCGGGATCACATTCAAAATTGAGTATGTTTCCGGAATCTGCATAAGTGTGCATATAAGAACCTGTCCAACGAACATTGTCGGATAGCTCCCCACGAAACCCTAGTCTTACACCCCAGCCATCATTTTCATTTACGCGCTCACCTGTTGTCGTGTTCTGAGCATATCCATCGTCATCCTGGAAATAACCGGATAGTTTTACAGCGAAACTGTCGGCGAGCGGCACGTCCACCGATGCGCGCACCAAATAGCGCTCATAGCTGCCATACCCGGCTTCTACATAGCCTGCGAATTCATCGCCTGGTTCTTTCAAAATCACATTGATTGCGCCACCCGTTGTGTTTCGGCCAAACAATGTTCCTTGCGGACCGCGCAGCACCTCCAAGCGTTCAATATCGAAAAAAGACAGATTATTGGCATTTTGGCGCGACATGTAAATATCGTCAACATAGGTACCGATCGGCGGATCGAAAGTTGCGATGGATTCGGTATTCCCAATTCCTCGCAGATAATAGGAGTTGGCGGTCCCAAGTCCAGTGTTGTTCAAGCCGACAAGGTTGGGAACAAATTGGGTTACTTCCAGTGCGTTGGACACACCGCGCGTTTCTAGTTCTTCCGCGGAGAAAGCAGAAATTGCTATGGGAATGTCTTGCACGCTTTCTTTGCGGCGTTGCGCCGTCACGACTATAACGTTCAGACCACCTTCTTGAGCCGCCTCTTCCGAGGCAGCTTCCTGCGCATAGGCGGGTGTGCCAACCAATGCAGTTAAGGCCAATCCAAAAACGGCGGAATTCTTAAAAGCGTCTTTGCGCGATGTCATTTTTTGTCTCCCTGGTTCCAGACAATCTGAGAATGCTTGATTACCATTCAAGTTGTCCAGACAAATTTGCAGAAATAGCGCTAATCTTCTTGATAGGGGGAGGGCTAACAACCAATTAGGCGGTATCTACAACCAAATCGATTTTTTATGTTTCTATGGCTTTTCAGCCACAGTGATTCCGCGCAGCTGGTTGATCCCGACCACGGCACGGCAGGCGGCGACCAATTCGTTTTTCAGGCTCTGGGCTGCAGGCTGAAGAACGGAGTTACGGCGGGTAGCAAAATAAGCGGTGCGGGCGACAGGAAATTGGGTTCCCTCAACGATATGATATTGGGCGCGTTCTTCTTCGGTTGCGAACAGCTCCTTGGCGAGCAGCATGACCGCGTCACTTTGTAACAGGGTTGATTTGGCAAGGATCACTGAATCCATATCGACATATTTGGCTGGTGGGGCGAGGCCGGCTGCAAGGAAGACGTTGCAAATCCGGTTCCATTGCATTTGTAACTGCATGGAAACCAACCAGGTCTGTGAGGCTAGATCCTCCAGTGTTATATCGGACTTGGCGGCAAGGGGATGATCGCGCCGCATCATGATGACGTCGCGGTCTTCAAACAATTGGGTAGTTTCTATGGCGCTGTCAATTTCCAGATCGGTCGGCGGGGCGCTAGCGACAAACTCGACTTCGCCGCGCAACAGTTTCTCGTGGAGCGATTTGGTGTCGCCAGATGTTATGCTCAGCGTCACGCCGGGTTGTTTGTCGCTAAACCGGTTGATGATCATCGGCGCTATCCGGGTGAGGAATGACCAGCCCAGGCCGATACGGACATAGCCGCGATCAGCGCCGCGCATGGCGCTAATTTCCGCAGCGGCAAGGCGGCTTTCGGCTGTGATAACTTTCGCCCGCCGAGCCAAGGCGTGGCCAAATTGATTGGGTTCCGCGCCAAAGGCACCGCGTTCGAAGAGCTTTACGCCAAGGCTTTCCTCTAGCTTTGCAACGCTTTTGGATACGGCTTGCTGGCTGACATCATTGTCGGTTGCGGCGCGGGAAAAGCTGCCGGTGTCATAGACCGACAGAAAATGCAGCAATTTTTGAGGGTCCATGGACGGCTTAATGAAGCGCTGGCGCAGGTCGGGTTTGCTCATGATCAATTCCTTGTTGCAAGGCAATTACAATCAAAAGCTGTGTAAAGTCCAATATCGGTTGTTGGTGGGCCCATTTCATCTCGCCTACCGGACGCCAGATAAAGTTGGGAAATGAGGATATTTGATGGTGGTTGTTCAGAGTGAAGCGATTTTAAAGGACATCATGCCGGCCATGATGAAACATGATGGTGTCTGGACCGGGATCTACCGTCACGTCGACACCGACAACCAGCTAGTCGACGAGCATAAGGCCCGCGTGGAATGCATTTTTCCTCATGAGGGACCCTATGCCTATATCCAGAAAAACCTGTTCCAGTGGGATGATGGCCGCGAGTATCGCTCTACGTTAAACGGCGTTCTGCGCGATGGGAAGCTGTGGTGGGACAATGAGAATTTCGATGGCTGCGGCTGGGAAACCGATTTTGGTCTGATCCTGCTTAACCTCAACCGCAAGGATGATCCCGGAGCGAATTTTTATGAGATCATATGTTTGGGCGATGATGATAATCACCGCGCACGGACCTGGCATTGGTTCAAGGATGGGCAATTGTTCAAGCGGACCTTGTGTGATGAACATCGGGTGTTGGACTAGCTCAAAGGTGTTTGCAATTTGTCCGGACATATATATCTATGATTGCAGAAAAAGAACAATCGGGGGCCCAGCGCGATGACAGAGCTATTCAATATTTCCTTCTACCAGCTGCTGGTATTCGTCCATATCATCCTGTTCGTACTCTGGCTCGGCGCTGATGTTGGCGTGTTCATGCTCGGTCAGCATTTTCGCAAGCGGGACAAATATGATCTGCCGCAGCGACTCGTCCTGCTGCAATTGTTGGTCAATCTCGACATGGTGCCACGTACTGCATGGGCTTTGATGGTGCCGCTGACGATCACCATGGTTGATGCTGGCGGCTGGTGGGATTTGCCTGGTTGGGCCGTGGCTTTGTCCTGGGCCGTCGGTGCTTTCTGGATATGGCTGGTGTGGGATGCGCACCATCATGACCAGACAGAGCGTGCTGCCCGTGACCGCAAAATCGAATCCGTGCTAAGAATCGCACTCACCGTCTTTTACCTCGGCCTCGGAATCCTGTCGCTGACGCAAGGCGAGCCCCTTATGCCGGTTTGGCTGGCAACCAAAGCGCTGATGTTCGGGTTGATCTTTGCCGCAGCAATCATGATTGATGTTGCTTTCAAGCCTGTCGGCGGGCAGCTCGGTAAGCTGATAGCCGAGGGGTCGTCAGACGCTACCGAGATACCGCTGCGCAAGACGATGGACACGACCCGAATCTGGGTCTGGATGGTCTATCTGTTGCTGGTCGCAACCGCATTTCTTGGAAATATTAAACCGTTTTAGGACAAAAAAAGAGGCCGACCAACGCGGCCGACCCCGAGGGAGAAAACTCTTTTAGGAAGCGTTATTTTTTGGTTTCTTCTGCGGCCCGTTCCGCATCAATCATCTCTTTGAACACCGTCCAGGTGGTTTCGTTCTTGCGCGGATCGTCGCCCGGCGGCGGAGCGGTATATTCGGGATAGTTGAGCGCAATTTCATCCTTGATCACCTTGGGTAGCTCATCATAGCTTTTCAGCTTCGCTCCCATAGCGTTGAAGACCATTTGCCCCTGCCGTCCGCGCATTTTCATCCACGGCATCCAATCGGAAATGCGCACCCAGCTGATCGACGGATAGGCGGTCGGGTTCTTGGTATCGAGCATTTCGTCCGCTAGCATGGTGAAATCGAAAATCTCCATCGCATGATATTTGTTTCCGACATAATCCTGATAATCGCCCGCGAGCACATTGTGATAGAAAAGCGGTACTTCGATCGGCATGAACATCCAGTTGCCCTGTGTGCGGATGTTGGGAAGCGTATAAGGCGTGCCGTCGGCGCGATAGGGATAGTTGGGGCGGCTGTTCACTGGATCATTAGCAATCTGCATGACCTTGACTGTCTCTCCGGTCCACGGATTGTCCCAGGTGCGCAGCACTTCATTGGTCTTGGGATCGAGATAAAACATTACTTCGCGACTGACCTGCCGGTAACCGACACCGCGTTTGGGGTTTTCTATCTTCACACACTGGCGGATGTTCATTCCTTCGCCATTATATAAGTGCTTGTCAGGTTCGCCCTGAACGCGAGAATAGACTTTGCCTGACCAGTGATAAACAGCCGGCACACCATCAGCCGTGCCACACTGCGTGCGTTTCATAATTTCCAGAGCATCTTCGGGTTTTTTCGGATCCAGCGTTCGCGCGGATGATGGGGTGCTGAAGGCAAAAGATGCCACCATTGTCGCCAAAGCCGTCTGCTTCAAAAATCGATTCATTTCACGCTTCTCCCTAAAAGTTACGTCCAGTGATAATGCAATTAATTTCACTTTCTAGTTGACTTTAGATTTGTCCGGACAAATTGTGAAGAGGCAATATCAATCAATCATGATAATGGAACTTATGTCCGGTTTTACCAACTTCCTTTTTGTACCTGCCAATCGCCCTGAACGCTTTGAAAAAGCAGCGAATAGCGATGCTGATCTGATCTGTATCGATCTGGAGGATTCGGTCCCTGCGGATCAGAAAGACAGTGCACGCGAATCCGTTCTGGACGCATTAAATACACTCGATCGTTCGAAAACAGCGGTGCGAATCAATGGTCTTAAAACCGCAGCCGGTCTCGCTGACTTGCTCGCGCTATCCACAGCAAAACATCTTCCTTCTTTGATTTTTCTGCCGATGGTGGAAAGTCCAACAGAGGTTGAAATTGTTCACGCTATTATGGGTGACCGGATAGATGGTCTGGTCCCGCTTATCGAAACGGTCAAAGGACTGCGCGCAGGAGATGCTATTGCCGCGAGTGCCGGGGTTACCGCTATGATGTTCGGCGGCGGTGATTTTTCTGCTGAGCTTGGAACTAAGCTCGAATGGGAACCACTTTTGGCAGCGCGTGGGGGGTTCATATTATGCTGCGCCTCGGCTGCTGTAACTGCGATTGATGTGCCCTATATTGATATGGGCAACGAAGCGGGTTTGGAAGAAGAATCCCGCAAAGCGAAGGCGATGGGTTTTCATGCCAAAGCAGCTATCCATCCCAAGCAAATTTCCGCCATTGCAACCGCAATGAAACCTACGGCTGCCGAAATAACCGAAGCCATAGATGCGATCAATGCATTTGATGAAGCTGGCGGCAAAGCAATTAGTCATAATGGCCGTATGTTGGAAGCACCGGTTATGCAACGATATCGTCATGTCGTTGCTACGGCCTGAACATTTAAATCGATTTTACAGATAAGGATAAATACATGCGTGATGGAGTAATTGAAGTCAGCCCGGGACGTTTCCGCGAAACTTTCGGGCGTTATTATGAAGATTTTGAAGTCGGTCATATCTATGAGCATCGTCCCGGCCGGACGATCACCGATACCGACAATGTGCATTTCACTTTGCTGACAATGAACACCCATCCGGCGCATTTCGATTATGAATTTGCCAAGAAAACCGAGTTCAAAAAGCCTTTGGTCTGCTCTCCGTTGACTGTTGCATTGATGGTTGGAATGAGCGTTTCGGATACCAGCCAGAAAGCCGTGGCCAATTTGGGTTGGGATAAAATCCGCCTTACTCATCCGCTATTTCCCGGCGACACGCTTTACGCCGAAAGCGAAGTTCTGAACAAAAAAGAGTCCGCCTCGCGACCGGAGCAGGGCATCGTAACAATTAAGACCATTGGCAAAAATCAGGATGATAAAGTTGTGTGTACTTTTGAACGCACGATGCTGATCTGGAAACGCGGATTTGGCGGAGCCGACGATTAAACCGGCCAACTAAATAGGCTGGCGACTAGAATAAAATGGGGGAGGGGCCCCAATTTTAAGATATTCAGGAGCGACGATAATGGCAACGGCAATTGATACTGCGCAGCATATGATTGACCCGGAAGAGGAACAGGCTTTCATGGATGCGATCCAGAAATGGATTATGCGTTCGGTAAAGCCCGTGGTCATGGAACATGATCATGAGGATAAATGGCCCGAACAGCTTGTTGGTGAAATGGCTGACATGGGATTGTTCGGTGCCACTATCGGCGAGCAATATGGAGGCCTGGGCTTACCGGCGACCAGCTATGCGAAAATTGTTGCCGAGATCGCGTCTCACTGGATGGCGATCACTGGCATTTTCAATTCGCACCTGATCATGGCCTGTGCGGTCGAGCGTTTTGGCACGGCCGAGCAAAAAGCCAAATGGCTACCCAAATTTGCCAGCGGTGAAATTCGCGGCGGACTGGCTTTGACTGAGCCCAATGCGGGTACCGATTTGCAGGCGATCCGCACGACTGCCGTAAGGGATGGCGATGATTATGTGATCAACGGTACCAAGACTTGGATTTCTAACGGCATCAATGGCAGCTGTTTTGCGCTGCTGGTTAAAACCGATCCGAAAGCGGACCCGCGCTACAAAGGTATGAGCCTTATGATCGCGCCCAAGGGCGAGGGCTTTACAGTTGGCAAGAAGTTCAAGAAACTCGGTTATAACAGTATCGACAGCGCAGAGTTGATGTTCGACAATTATCGTATTCCCGCCGAGAACCTGATCGGCGGCGTTGAAGGGCAAGGTTTTTTTCAGGCCACTGGTGGTCTGGAACTTGGCAGGATCAATGTGGCCGCACGCGGCGTTGGCTTGGCGGAGGGCTCGTTGCGGTTGGCGACGGAATATGCGCAGCTGCGCGAGACCATGGGCAAACCGATAGCCGACCATCAGGCGATCCAGTTGAAGCTCGGCGAAATGGTAACGCGGGCGCGGGCTGCGCGCTTGCTGACGCTGGATGCTGCCGAAGCTTATGATCGCGGCGAACGCTGTGATCTGGAAGCAGGTATGGCGAAATATTTTGCCTCGGAAGCGGCGGTCCGCAATTCCGAGGAATCGATGCGCGTCCATGGCGGCTATGCTTATTCCAAAGAATATGAGATTGAACGCTATTATCGCGATTCATTGCTCATGTGCATTGGCGAGGGTACCAATGAGATGCAGCGAATGATCATTTCCAAACAGTGGGTTAAGAGGAACCCTGCGTGAGCGTAAAACAACCCCTCAAAGGCTTTCGCGTTCTTTCCGCGGAACAATATGGTGCCGGTCCTTATGGCACCATGTTCCTAGCGCAAATGGGCGCTGACGTCATTAAGATCGAACCGCCAAAAGGTGGCGACACGGCGCGGCATGTTGGGCCGCACTGGTTGCGCGAACAGGAAAGCCTCTATTTTCAAAGTTTCAATCTCAACAAGCGTTCGCTCACCCTCGACCTGCGGACTGATGAAGGCCAGAAGGTGCTGCATGATCTCGCTAAGGACGCGCATGTCGTAGCGAATAATCTGCGCGGTGACGTGCCGGATAAAGTTGGCCTGAACTATGACGCATTGAAAGCGGTTAATCCCGCGATCGTTTGCGCGCATATCTCCGCCTATGGTCGCGGCAATGAACGGTCGAAATGGCCGGGCTATGACTATTTGATGCAGGCCGAAGCCGGTTTCTGCGCGCTAACCGGTGATCCCGATGGGCCGCCGGTGCGCTTTGGCCTGTCGATGGTGGATTTCATGACGGGCACGATGGCTGCCGTTGGTTTGCTCGCTGCCTTGCTGGATTCGCAGCGGTCCGGCGAAGGCTGTGATGTCGATGTCGATCTGTTATCGGCGGCTGTGCATCAGACCAGCTATCCAGCACTTTGGTATATGAATGAACAGGATGTCACGGGCCGCGCGCCTTATGGTGCCCATCCTTCGGCGACGCCCAGTCAGATGTTCAAGGCGGCGGATGGCTGGATGTTTGTCATGGCACAGTTGCCGAAATTCTGGACGATCCTGTGTGAGCGGATTGGTTACGAAGCGCTCATCACCGACCCGCGCTTTGATACACCGGCCAATCGCCTGACCAATCGCGCGGCGCTTTCGGATCTGTTGGGTGAGGTTTTTGCTGCCCAGCCGGTGGCGCATTGGCTGGAATTGCTTCAGGGATTGATGCCTATCGCCCCCGTTTATGGTTTAGATCAGGCGCTGGATAGTCCTTGGCTGAAAACCATCGGCATGCGTGATACAGTCAGCCATCCGGATCGCGCGGACATGAATGTATTGTCCAGCCCGATCAAATTGAATGGCGAACGTTTGCCGAACCGCGCGGGGCCATTGCTCGGCGCTGACAGTGATGCGGTATTGGCCGAGGCTGGTTATGATGCGGATGCGATTGCGGATCTGCGCGCGAAAGGGATAGTCTGAAACTCCAATGGCCAAGCTAACGGGTATCAAGGTCATTGACCTCTCGCTTTTTCTGCCGGGCCCGATGCTCAGCATGATGATGGCCGACCATGGCGCTGAAGTGATCAAGGTCGAGCCGCCTGCTGGCGATCCTGCGCGGACAATGGAACCAATGGAAGCGGGTCAATCGGTTTGGTTCCGCAATCTCAATCGCGGCAAGCAGGCGCTGACGCTGGATCTCAAATCCGACGAAGGTCGAGCGCAGTTGTGGGATTTGTTGGCGGATGCTGACGTGATGATCGAGGGATTTCGGCCCGGTGTGATGAAGCGGCTCGGTTTTGACTACGGAGCTGTATCGGCGCGCTTTCCGAAGCTTGTCTATTGTTCTATCTCTGCCTTTGGGCAAGAGGGCGAAATGGCGCAACATCCCGCGCATGACCTCGCAGTGCAGGCCCTGTCCGGCTTTCTGTCGGTCAACGATGGTGCGGACGGAACGCCGGTGGTACCCGGTGTGCCTTCAGCGGATATGGCCGCTGGTCTGAATGGTTTGTCAGCGGTGCTTATGGCGTTGATCGGTCGGGAGAAATCGGGCGAGGGCGACTATATCGATATCGCGATGTTTGACTCCATGCTCCCTTGGTGTGCCCATACCGCTGGGTCGGCCATTTCCGGAGGCGCATCACCACAATCTCAATCACAACGCTCTCTGGGTGGCGCGGCCTTTTACAATGTTTACGAAACCGCCGATGGCAAGCATGTCGTGCTTGGCGCTCGGGAAATAAAATTCGCGCGAAACCTTCTTAAAGCATTGGATAGAATAGATTTATTGCCACTCGCCGAGGCTGAGCCCGGCGCCGGGCAAGCGCCCCTAATTGCCTATTTGCGCGGAACCTTCGCAACCAAAAGCCGTGATGAATGGGTCGCTTGGTTCGCCGATAAGGATGTTGCTTTCTCCCCCGTTCTCGATTTTCGGGACGCACTGGATCAGGATTTCCTACGCGAGCGCGGCCTATTGATCGAGGCCCATGGTAGCCATCAGATTGGGCCGTCGTTTCGCTTTGCGTCGGAAAAGAATTGGCAAGCGGAAGATGCCCCAATCGTCGATAAGTTGCAATGAAGCGGGCTCTAATCGACCTCGATATGCATCGAATAGGCAAAGCGTTCGCCGGGATGATAGCTCGCCGAAATCTCAAACATCCGGTCGGTTTCGTCAAAATAGCAGCGCAAGATACGCAGCACAGGATCGCCCTTTTCCAAGCCGAGGTCCGCCAATATCTTTTTCGTGCCCTTGATCGCTTGAATATCCTGCGTCACTCGAGTCACACTGACTTGCCCCAAAGTTTCGATCTGCCCAAAAAGGGTTTTGGCGTTGATATCAATCTGTGCGACCGCGTCCGCCAGCTCCGGATGAACCCATGCTTCGGTCACAGCAATCGGCCGCTTGCGACCGAGCTTTGTGCGCTTGCCGCGAAAAGTAAACCAATCACCTTTGGCTTTGGTATCAATCTGTTCAGCGACATCGTGAGGAATCGCGCCAGGTTTTCCTGGTTCAAAGCTGATCGTAGTGTCATGCGCATACTGCAAAATCTCACCGACATTGCTGAGCGGTTGATGCAGCGCACCGGCGCGAGCGGTTGCTGGCTGAACCACCGTTCCCGAACCACGTTTACGGGTGATCAGACCCTCTGCTGTCAGTTTGCGCAAAGCCTCTCTGACGGTGAAACGGCTCACATCGTATTTTTTGCACAAGACGGATTCGGTTGGGAAATCGCCAGGATCGGAATAGTCACCGCGCAAAACTGCTTCACGCAGTTCATCGGCCAATTCCAGATAGCGAGGCTTTTTCTTCGCCGAGCTTTTGGTGGCCAAATTTTCTCTCCCAGACATAGCTCAGTCTTAGGACGGGTGCGGCGATGACGCAAGAGAGCCTGACCGAGAAATTGTCCGTACATTTGATGCGACCCGTTGATGAGGCGACCCGGCAACGGGCAAGACTGCATTTGCTCGATTGGCTTGGCTGTGTGGCTGGAGCGCACAATTCAGGACAGGCGAAAAAGAAGCTGGGAGATTTCAGCAGCCGGTCTGCATGGCTGGGCAATGTCCTAGAGATGGATGATGTGCACCGAAGCTCAATCCTGCACCCCGGCCCAGTCATTTGGCCGGCGCTTGAAAGTCCTGCGGGAACGATGAATTCGTTCCTTGATGCAGCCGTCCGTGGATATGAAGCAATCATAGCAATTGGGTCAACCTTCGATGACCGGCATTATTCCTTTTATCACAATACCGCGACGGCCGGGGCGTTTGGTGCAGCCATCGTCTCTATGGGAGACGAGGGATTGGATCAGCAGGTCATGGTCAACGCCATGGGGCTCGTAGGCAGTATTGCAGGCGGATTGTGGCAGATGCGACATGAGCATTCGGATGCCAAGCAATGGCATATATCGCACGCCCATATGAGTGGGGTCGAAGCCGGAATGGCAGCGGAAGATGGGGCTATAGGCCCTAGGTTTATACTCGAAGGGCCGCAAGGACTTTACGCTGCAACTTGTGAAAGCCCAAAACCGATGACCTTCCCGGATCAATGGCGTATCCATGAAGTCAGCTTCAAGCCATGGGGGGCATGCCGTCACGCCCATCCAGCTATCGATGCCGCGTTGAAACTTAAAGCTAAGCTACAAGTGCTCGATGGCGATATTTATGTTGAAACCTATGCCGATGCGATCAGTTTTTGTGACCGACCTGATCCGCTATCCGTCATTGATGCAAAATTCTCGATCCAGCACGCTTTGGCCATCGTCGCCGAACGCGGCGTCCCACAGCTAGCAGATTTTGAACCAGAAGCGATCGCTGCGCTCGCCAAAGCACGCAGCCGTATCAAAGTTTCGGAAGCGAGCGATATCACCGCACGATACCCAGATCATTATGGCGCGCGGGTTAGCGGAGGCGGTGAAAGCATCGAACTGGTCGATACGCTCGGAGATCCAGAACGACCTTTGTCTTACGAAGGCATGATCAATAAGACTCGCGCGCTTGTTGCCTGGGGCGGACTGTCGGAAAAAGAAGCGGACCGCGCTATTGATCTGGCGCTTAAAACCGATAATCCGCACGAAATTCACCAGATGCTGCAAGACTGGCTGTCATGACCGCGACACGACAAATCCTAGATTTTGCTGCGGTAGATCATGTCTTGCCCGCAAGCACAAAAGCTGGAACTCTCCATCTGCTCGGAGACACCCTAGCTATAGGCGCTTCGGGTGCCGCTTCCGCTGCAGGGCAATCCATGATGCCCGCGCTGAAGGGGTGGGGTATAGGTGCTGATGCAAGATTACTGGGTTCGGAAGACCGCATGCCAACGCCCTCAGCAGCCTGGTTTAATGGCTTTGCAATCCATTGCCTCGAATGGGATGCTGTGCATGAACCGGCGGTGGTTCATGCTATGTCCGTTGTTACTGCGGCCTTGCTCGCAAGCGCAGATCGCATGGGTGGATGTGACTCGGAGCAGTTGCTAACTGCGCTGGCCGTAGGCGTTGATATCGCAAGCGGTATGGGTGTTGCGGCGACTGGCGGCATGCAGTTTTTCCGCCCAGCTACGGCAGGCATTATCGGTGCGGCTTTAGCGGTGGCGCGGCTTGAAAGCCTGCCTGCCGAACGCTTCGCTGATGTCCTGGGTCTCGCTTATTCCCAGGCTGCCGGTACGATGCAGGCCCATATAGAGGCATCAATTGCCTTGCCTCTGCAAATTGCCAGTGCGTCCCGGGCCGCGATTACCGCAGTCGATCTCGCCAAAGCAGGCATGAATGGACCGCATGATGCGCTAGAAGGGCCATATGGTTATTTTAAACTGTTCGAGCCCGGCGATATTTCTCTCTATACTAAGAATGTTGGCGCCAAATGGCTGATTGAAGACGTCAGTATAAAGCCTTTCCCATCCGGGCGGGCCAGCCATGGAATATTGGGCGTTATTGATAACATGCTCCGCGATGGATCTCTTGATCCGGCAATGGTGCAATCGGTCGATGTCGCTGCGCCACCGTTGATCCACCGACTCGTTGGGCGGCCCTATAAGACGGATATGACACCAAGCTATGCGCGGCTATGCCTGCCCTTTCTTGTGCCATTGATGCTACGGGATCGGATGATCGATCCGCGCTGTTTCACGGCAGCCGAATTTGCCAATCCGGCATTGGCGGGGCTTGGCGGGAAAGTGACTGTTCGGATTGATGATAATTCTGATCACAATGCTTTGGCGCCCCAGCAACTGAACATCACTCTTTCCGATGGCACGCAGGTTAAGCGCGTAATCACAGACAATCTTGGCAGCCCTACCGCGCCAATGTCCGATGCCCAGACCAAAGCCAAATGTGATCTTGCTCGCAATCTTGCCAGTAACGATTGCGACAACAGAATATTTGACGATCCTTTAGCCTATGCGACGGAGCCCCGATGACCTTCCCAACTTATTTCGAAGCCTTTGATGCCAAACAGATGCTGGCAGATTATCCGATCGGTGAAGCCTTTACGAACCGATATGTCGGCATGTCGCGAGACGAGCTTCATGCTTTGCAGGAAAAGCGGTTCCTGAAACTCATGAAGCGTGGTTGGGAGATTCCTTTCTATCAACGCCTGTGGGGAAATCAGGGTGTTGAAGCTGGTGACATTGCGAGCTTGGCCGACATTATTAAGCTTCCTGTTTATGACAAGAGCGATTTGATGGCCTCGGTCAATGAATTTCCACCTTATGGTGATTTTGATGGTCGCGGCGACGAACCGGTGGTTTTCCATACTACTTCGGGGACGACTGGGCGACCGCAACCCTTGATGTTTGGCCCCAAGGGCAGAGAAATTACCAATCTGCTAGTCGGGCGGATGTATCGCTGGATGGGGTTGGGCCGGGATGATGTCGTGCAGTCGGTATATGGCCACGGGATGATCAACGGCGGGCATTACATTCGCGAGGCCGTGACCCACTTTACTAACGCCCTGTTCTTGAGCGCAGGTACAGGGATAGAAACTCGGTCGATCAACCAGGTCAATCTGATGGCCGATTTCAAAGTTACCTGCATGGTTGGTTTTGTCGACTATATCCGCAAATTGGGAGATGTCGCGGCAGCAGAAGAATTGTTTGACCGGATCAATTTGAAAATGATCATCGGTCATCTGGGGACCGAAGATCGTGCCTCAACCGAAGCGGCTTGGCAGGGGGCCAAAGCTTTTGATTGGTACGGCGTCGGTGACACCGGCAGCATCGCCGGAGAGGGACCGGAACGCGACGGCATGTATGTTTGGGAAGATGCACAATATCTGGAATTGTTGAATGTCGATACCGGCGCGCCAGTAGCACCTGGCGAAACGGGTGACATGGTCGTTACATGCCTGTTTAAGGACGACATCGCGCCCTGTATCCGGTTCAACACCCATGATATTACCGAGGAACGCACCGACAGCAATGCCACCGGGATGGTGTTCAAGCGGATTACCGGTTTCAAGGGCCGCAGCGATAATATGGTCAAGCTGCGCGGTATCAACATTTTTCCTCACGCTATTGGTGCGATCATTGAAGGGCGGGATGATCTGACAGGTGAATATGTCTGCCGCGTGACGCGAGACGCCGCCGGACGAGATGACATGCATGTGACATTGGAAAGTCGCGGCGATAGCAATCATGCACAAACCGTTGATCTGTTGCGCAAGGGATTGGGCATTGAGGTAGCTGTGCAACTTGTCGATGTTGGTGCTACGGCCAAGGCTACGCAAATTGATACAAGGCAAAAGCCGATTCGCCTGATTGACGAGCGGGGGCTATGATCTGATCGATGCTCCATTGGGATGATCTTGAAAGTGCTAATGCTGCGCTAAATGCCTTTACCGATTTCGATCGGGATGCGCGGCTTGGTGACGGGCCGCTGAGTAATCTGACTATTGGCATCAAAGCCAATATTGCGGTTGAGGGATTGCCCTGGACTGGCGGCTTGAAGGCTTACAAGGATCGCATCGCCGGTAAGGACGCCGAAGCTGTTGCGAAACTGCGCGCGGCTGGCGCTGCGATAATCGGCACGCTCAACATGGAAGAAGCGGCGCTTGGTGCCAAGACGGACAATCCGTTTTTCGGTGCGACCCATAATCCGCACAAGATCAGTTATACGCCGGGTGGTTCTTCGGGTGGCAGCGGTGCTGCGGTGGCGGCAGGACTTTGCGATGCTGCATTGGGTACGGACACGATGGGATCGGTGCGGATTCCGGCGGCCTATTGCGGCATCTATGGTCTGAAACCGACCGCCGGTGCGATCAGTCAGGATGGACTTGAGATTGTGGATTCATCGCTCGACAGCATCGGTCCGCTGGCGCGATCACTGGAGGACTTGGAGACGGTTTCGCGGGTATTGATGAATCTCGCTGATCCGCAAGTCATTGAAAATATAGCATTATTAGAAAATCTTGGCGGCGTGGACTGTGAGCCCGCTGTGCTTGAAGGCTACGAAAGGGCTCGGGAGGCCGTTGGAGCCAAACAGAAGTTTACCTTGCCGCACCCGCTGACCCGCATCCGTTTTGCCGGGTTTATCCTGTCCTCGCTGGGCCTGTCCCAAGAACTGGCAGATGTACTGAAAAATAACCCTGACGGCCTGTCTGACCATCTCAAGTTTCTGCTGACCTTTGGCACGGAACGCAGTGCTGCTGACTTAGCGGAAGACCAGAAAACTCTCGCCGAAACAACCGATGCTATCAGGGCGGTAGTGGAGCAACATGGCGCGATTTTGCTACCTACCGCGCCGCAAGTCGCATTCAGCCATGACGATAAGGCACCAGCCAATCAGGCCGACTTTACTTGCTTAGCCAATATCGCCGGATTACCCGCGATCAGTATCCCCGCAGGTTGGTCAAGCGATGGCTTGCCGGTTGGCATGCAGCTCATCGGCGCTGCAGGTAATGAACTGGGGCTATTTGCACTAGCGCGAGAGCTGGACGAAAAGCTGTCCGCCTATCGCGTGCCAGAAGTTTTTTTGGAAACATATAGAGGAGAGAGATGATGCGCATCATTGTTTTGTTTAACCTGAAAGAAGGCGTCGATATCGGTGAATATGAGGAGTGGGCGAAAACACGCGATATTCCCGCAGCCAGCGCGCTGAGTTCGGTCACGTCTTTCACCGTCCACAAAGCAACCGGCCTGTTCGGTTCGGATGATCCGTCGCCTTACGAATATTTCGAGATTATCGATATTACCGGCATGGATGAATTTGTCACCGATGTGTCGGACCCAGAATTTCAAGCGATGGCGGCACCTTTCCAGGACTATGCCGACGGCCCACAATTCATACTTACAGAAGATCTCTAATGTCCGGGAAATTTGCAGGAAAGACGATCGTCGTTACCGGTTCCGGAAAGGAAAAGGGGCTGGGACAAGGCATATTGCAACGCTTTGCTGATGAAGGCGCCAATTGTGTCGTCTCAGACCTTGCCATCGGCGATCAGGAAGAAGGGGTCGCTGAAGAATTACGTGGGCGTGGCGCCAAAGTCGCGACCATCGCCTGTGATGTCAGTAATGCGGTGCAATGTCAGGCCTTGGTCGATCAAAGCGTGGATGCCTTTGGTGCGGTTGATATTTTCGTCAACAATGCCGGTATCGGTTTTATGATGAAGCCGCTGCTTGAGGTCGATACAGCCAAGGAATGGGATCAGGTCATCGGTGTGAATCTATCCGGCGCGTTTTACTGTACCCAGGCGGCTGCCAAAGCGATGGTTGCAGCAGGCAATGGTGGCCGCATCATCAACATTGCATCACAAGCCGCAAAAACCGGCTTCCCGCATCTGCCCGCTTATGTGAGTTCCAAACATGGCATGGTGGGCCTTACCCGGGCCAGCGCAGTGGAGCTTGGTACGCACGGCATTACGGTCAACGCAGTTTGCCCCAATCATGTGACCACCGGTCTTGGCGCCCAGCAGAATGAATATTTTTCCAAGCTGCTCGGTTTTGAAAATGTCGAAGCCTATCTCGCTAACATGAGCACGAAAAATCCGATGGGGCGGCCCGGTTTGCCATCGGATACGGCAGCTGCCTGTGCATGGTTGGCTAGCGACGATGCCTTTTATGTTACAGGAGAGGCGCTTAACGTTTCCGGCGGGGAGGAAATGCATTGATCGAAGAACGGATGGACTGGCCAGACGATGCGAAAATGGCGCTGAGCATTGTCGTCAATGTTGAAGAAGGCAGTGAAATGACGATTGCGCGCGGCGATCGCGGAATGGAACCGGTTGATGAGCTGGGCATCCACATTAAATCGCCGATCCGCAATTATGGCAATGAGAGCAACTATCTCTATGGTATCAAGGCGGGTGCGCCGCGCATCGTTAAGCTACTGAAAGAATATGAGATTATGGCCAGCTGGACCGTCGCCGCGATGAGTCTGGAAAATCATCCCGAGATTGCCGAGGCTATCGCCGACATGGGCCATGAACCAGTAAGCCATGGCTATCGCTGGGTGCATCAGTTCAAGATGGATGAGGAAAAGGAACGCGATTTCATTCGCAAGGCTGTTTCATCGATTGAGAAAACCACGGGCACGCGGCCCTATGGATGGTTGTCGCGCTATTTCCATACCGATAATACCCGCCGCCTGTTGATCGAAGAGGGCTTCGCCTATCATATGGATGATTATTCGGGCGATATTCCGTTCTGGGACAAGGAGACGGTTCCGGAAAAACCGATTGCGATTGTGCCCTATCAGCTCGATAGCAATGATATGAAAATGTGGACCGACCCGGCAATGACACCGCAGCAATGGCTGGATTATGCCAAGCGCAATTTTGATCAAGTCTATCGCGAAGGCGAAGAAGGCAATCCCAAGATGATGTCGCTCGGCCTGCATCTACGCATCATTGGTCGTCCGGGCCGGATTTGGGCGTTCGAAGAATTTCTGAAACATGTGCGGTCGAAAAAACATGTCTGGGTGACCACCCGGCATCAGATTGCACAGCATCTGGCGAAGGTTGATCCTGCATGACATTGCGGCTCGAAAAAGAGGGCAAGGTCGCACATCTGATCATTGACCGGCCGGAAAAGCGCAATGCGTTTAATCAAGCGATGTGGGAACTGCTGCCCGAATTGCTGGCTGATGCAATGGCCGACGATGCGATCCGCGTGTTGACCTTGCATGCAAGCCGAAAGGACAGCGCCTTTTGTGCCGGTGCCGATATTGGTGAATTTGCAACTGGCTCTACCGATCCTGAATGGCGGGCCAAAAATCAGGCGGCCATTGGTAAGGTACAGCATGAGCTAGCGCAGGCACCCAAGCCGACTATCGCGATCATCGATGGTGATTGTGTCGGCGGTGGTTGCGGCATAGCGCTGGCCTGCGACATGCGTGTGGCTGGTCCGAAAGCACGTTTCGGAATTACGCCTTCCAAACTGGGGCTGGTCTATCCATTGCACGATACCAAATTGCTCGTCGATCTGGTCGGACCATCGCAAGCGAAGCGGATATTATTCACCGGGCAATTGCTGTCAGCACAGGAAGCCTTGGATATCGGCTTGATTACCTTGCTGGTTGATGATCCCTATAGCGAGGCTGAAGCGTTAGCGAACACTATGGCGTCGGTTTCTTCGCACAGCCAGACCATGAGCAAATCCATCATCAAACGGATATTGGACGGGCAAGCCGATGATGATGCGGAGACGGAGCGGTTGTTTGACTCTGCTTTTGAAAGCGATGATTTCAAAGAGGGCGTGAGCGCTTTCATGGAAAAGAGAAAACCGGAGTTTTGACATGACACATGCTTTGCAACATGGTTCGATATTGGGCGGTGTTGTCACTGTCCCGAATCTGGAAGTGGCTCTGAAAGATTATCATGATGTGCTGGGCATGCAGCTTGTGGAAAGTGGCACATTGACCGAAGATCTGGCGCAAAGCTGGGACTGTCCAAAGATAGCCGGAGCACCGATGGCCGTCTTGCAGCCGACTAGCGGCGCTGATTGCTTCATCCGCCTTGTCGAGCAGCCTGCCCATCCCGATTTTAAACCGACCACAACTTATGGCTGGGCGGCCTATGAATTAACGGTTGAAGATGTCTTCGGTTGGCCCGGGCGCTTGGAAGGCAGTAGCTTTGATATTATCGGGCCGCCCAAGGAAATTGATATTCTACCCTATTTTGTGCCGATGCAGGCACTCGGCCCCGGTCGCGAAATGATTTACCTAAATGAGGTGCGGGAGGATACACCAACAACAGATCTGCCCAAAGCGCGGTCGCTGACAGATCACATATTCATCGTCATTTTAGCGGCTCAGGACCGCGTGCAAACCGTGAACTGGTATCGCGATCAGCTTCATTTGACAGAAGGCGATACCTATACGTTGGAATATACCATGATCAATGAAGCGTTCGGAAAGCCGGCAGGAACAGTGTCTGATTTGACCATGGTCCAGATCGAACGCTTGCCGATTGTTGAAGTGGATGATTATCCCGAAGAAGCAACGCTGCGACCAAAGCATGCCGGAATGTTGCCACCTGGAAATGCGCTCGTGACGCTGGCCGTCTCCAATCTGGATGCGATCCAGATTGACTGGATCGCTCCACCTGTGATCCGATCAGGGGCGCTTTATCGGGATCGTCGAACGGCGACTGCTTATGGTCCGGCTGGTGAACTGTTGGAACTGATTGAAATCGGTTAACGGGTAGGGCGTTCTTCCACCGCCACGTCTGGTGCCTGATTATCCATATCGCGCCACAGCCGCCACTGACCCTCGCCACTTTTCTTATAAACCAGAAAGGATCGGCCTTTGAAGTCCAGAACTTGACTGTTGGCTAAGGTGATTGTCATCCAATATTTGGCGGTTAGATAAGCGCGCTGGCCGTCGATGGTGATGTCTTCATTGGCAAAATCGATGGTGACTCTGTTGCCAGCGGCTTTGTTGCGGCCCAGAAATGACAGGATTTCATCAACGCCGGTTTGCGGCAACGCGCCATGGGCCATCAGAACCGCGTCGGGTTCATACATATCGCGCATCTGCTCGATATCACCAGCCTCGAACAACTGCTGCCACTTGTTACCCCACTCGACGATCATCTGCTCATCTGTTGGCGACATTTCTGCCTGACCATCAAGCGCATTTGCGGGAGAGGCCATGGGGAGCGTGATTGCAAGTACGGCGGCTATCAAAGTTGATTTCATTTGCACTATTCATGCCTCCTGGCGGCGATGGGGACCTGCTTGCCATTGGTCCGGCGTATAAAGCGCGGTAGCGGAATTAAACGGTTTGTCTTCCAGCTCCGTGGCGAGGCTGTCATTCCAGCGATTGAGAAAGCCGAACATGCTGATTACCGCTATAATCTCAGTTTTCTGGCGTTCGTCATAAAAGGCATCGAGCGCGGTGAAATGCGAGTCAGTCGCTGCATTGGGCACCTGTCCGGCGGCAAAGGCAAGATCAAGGGCGGCCCGTTCGGCGGCGTTGAATAAATCGCTCGACTGATAGTCCCAGACGGCTTTGACCTTTTCCTCATCCACGCCAACATCGCGGGCTCCTAATGTCGTATGCGCTTTGCAATATTGGCATCCGGCTGCTGCGCTGACCACCGCGCCGATCAGACGCTTCAGGCCATTGTCGATCGTGCTCTCGCCATAGATTATACTCACCAACCCGCGAAATGCGCCTAGCAATTCCGGCCAGTGCGCCATGGTCATCACTGAATTGGGGACATAGCCCATCAGATTTTCAGAGAATTTAAGAGCAGCCTGTGTCTCGTCGGGCAATTCGTCGATGGTCAACGGCGTGATGCGGGTCATTTTCTGATCTCCTCAGCAATTGTGAAAGCCTACCATATCTTGCCGCCAATCCAATCGCCAGCGGCTGGCATGAACGGCGTTATCCGGATATCGACCCAGATATCAGCGCTGAAATAGGGGTCGGCCTCCAACTGTTTCCGAGCCTGTTCCGCATTGTCGGCTTTGACAACCAAGAGTGATCCGATGGTCACGCCGGCTTCGTCTAGCAGCGGACCGGCAATGAGCAAATTATCCAGCGTCTTTTCTATATGCGCGAAATGCGCGTCGCGCGCATCCAGCCGTTTTTGAGCGGTATCCGGTTTGTCGGTGCAATAGATGGCATAGGATTTCATGGGTTTTCCTTGTCTAGAAACATCAGGACTTCTGATGCTGTTATCGCAGCGGCCTCATCAAGCACAGCACGCGCGATGTCGGGCCTTTCGACCAATTTGGCGGTAGGTATCAATTTGGACGCCCGATGCGTAGCTTC
This sequence comes from uncultured Sphingomonadaceae bacterium, assembly GCA_947501695.1. GTDB lineage: Bacteria > Pseudomonadota > Alphaproteobacteria > Sphingomonadales > Sphingomonadaceae > Parasphingorhabdus. The sequence goes on along the minus strand of CANMWO010000002.1, from coordinate 600,309 downwards.
GAGCAACGCAGATTGAGAAGCCAATATCAGTGTTGGATGCGCGACTTGAGGAAGCTTGCCGTCGACATCATAGCTAAATCCGGCATGAAACGCCGCATTCATGTTTTTGCCATGGCGTAGTTGTTCGACAAACATGTCAAAGCTGCGGTCTGGGCCTTGGCTTGCCAATCTTTTGGTCATTCCGCGATCCCATGCTGCCTCAAGACATTGCATTTCGGGCGTGATCTCCAACGGTTTGGACATCGCGCCGCGATATTTGTCACGGGTTTTGGGGTCAAAGGCAGGAACGTCGACCAGCGCCAGACGGCGAACGCGATCCGCAACGAACAGGCCTATCTCAACCGCGACAAGATTGCCGGTATGAAAGCCCATGAGATCAACCGCAGCGTTGGCCGAAAGGTCGGCTATCACGGCCTCTATGGCTGCTGCATATTGTTCAATAGATGGTTCGGTCTTAAATGCATCCGAGCCACCATGACCTGGATAGTCTGGCGCAATGATCCTGCGCCCTTGGGCCAGATGCGGCATGATGCCGGTAAAAGCGAGTCCGCTAAAAGGCGCGGGATGAAGGCAAAAAAGGTCGGGTTGGCTCACTTTTCCTGCAGGCTCCAGCATCCGCCAATGGAGCTGGCCAAAGGGGCCGTCACTATAACCTTTGCGGATCATTCGCTGGCCGCTCCCAGGCGCACCATCTGCTCCCGGTAGAGTCGCCGTGTCATGGGCATCATCAAAAACGGGACGAGGCCAAAGATCAGGGGGACTGCCGCCACCGCATAGCGCAAGTTGTCCTCGCCAAAAACGCTGCTCGACAATTCTCCGACGGCAATAGGCCCAAGCGATCCGAACCAGCTAATCGAGAGATAGTAGAGCGCGACAACCTGTCCCCTAATCTGGGCCGGTGTAATGACCAGTAGCGATGTCACACCAATGGCAGAGACTATGCCGATACCGATGGTATTGATGCACAATATCGCAAAGGCCAATTCTGCGCTGGGCATGAACAAGGGGATGGCAGCGGTCGGGACCATGATGAAAAAGCCGATATAGAGAATGCGCAAGGATGCATCCTGCACCCCTTTTTTGGTCCACCAATCGGAAATGGTACCCATGATCATCATGTTTGCAGGGCCGATAATCAGTAAGGCGACGCCGTTGACGAACGCGTATTTCTGGGCAGACCAACCCCAGGTGCGTTCAAATGTGGGGGCGAGAAAACCTTGGCTATAGGCGATGGTTGTCATCGTGCCGATTATCAGAACAAAGCCGATATAAAGCGCCTTGTTTTTCCAGATATATTTAAGTGCATCAAGAAAACCACTACCGCCGATAACGTCAGAGGAAACGGGTGCTGGACGTCGCGCAGGTTCTTTCATGAACAGGAAAAACGCAGCGAACAATATGCCTGGCAGACCGACGAGGATTAATGTGAAGCGCCAGGGTGAAAGCTCGCCGAAAAAGGGTAAGGATTGCGTTCCACTGGATGCCGTCCAAGCAATTATCGCGCCGCTCAGCAAGGATGCCAGCCCGGCACCAATTGGCAATGCAGAAGAGTAGAAAGCTATGGGCTTGCCGCGTTTCTCGGTCGGAAAACTATCCCCGATCATCGAGAATGTTGCAGGGCTGAGGGTCGCCTCGCCAACACCGACGCCCATCCGCGCCGCGAACAGCTGGAAGAAATTTTTTGCCGTCCCGGTGGCGACCGTCGCGGCCGACCACAGAGCGACGCCAATGGATACGATCCACATCCGTTTGCCCCGGTCAATCAGCCAGCCCATGAATATGCCGACAAAGCCATAGACCAAAGTGAATGCACTGAGCAGCCAACCGATGGAACGGTCAGACAGATCAAATTCGGCTTTAATGGGTTCTATCAACAGTCCGAGGATATAGCGGTCCACGAAACTAAAAATATAGGCGATGGTTAGCATGACCACCAGAAACCACCCTGCTGTAGCACTGGGATACGGCTTTGCAGGTGCGCTGGGCGCAGCATCCGTGTCTGCTTGACTGGCCATTATTGCGCGTCCGGAATCAGATAGATAACCACCAGATTATCGTCAAAATCGACAATGCCAATCTCGCGCCCGATCCGCCCATCATGCGTTTCGAGCCGCCCTTCTTCATAAACTTGCAAGCCCAATTTTCGTGCCCCCTCCATAACCGCGTCGGGATCGGCAACGTCGAGCACAATGGCGCCGCGTCTTGGATGGGGCACAGGTTCTAACGGAACATTTTTAACCTCTGAAAGAGCCATGACACGGGGCTGACCAGGAAGCGAAAGGATCGAAAACCCAATCTCCGCCTCTTCGGGAATTTCGAATACCGGAAACGAATAGCTGTCGGGATTATGGCCTTTGCGAAACGTCTCCTCAAAACCCAGCACATCGCGATAAAATGTCAGCGCCCGGTCGATATCTGCAACCACAAAATTGCCGCGCTGAAACCGCGTCTGTTGTTTCTCACCCATAGCTAATCTCCCTCAAATCCAATTATCTGGCTCACCCCGGACCGAACAACATTGCACGCCAACATTCTGACCATAGTAAAGGTTGGCGAGCGCGCGTGGCATATTTTCAAAGCCCTGTTCGACATCTTGTACCGGTTTTAGCTTGCCGTCGTGAATCCATCCCGCCAGATCATCCATAACCGCATCCCAGCGGTCCAGATGATTATAAACAAAAAAGCCCTGCATCCGCGTTTCGGTGGCGCGCAGCCGGGTATAGTTGGAAAGTTTGAACGGCTTTTCTCTGGTATATTCGCTGATCGATCCACACAGCACGACCCGGCTATGGAGCCGCAGCCGTTCGAGACAGGATTCCAGCGTTTCCCCGCCGACATTGTCGAAATATAAATCAATACCGTCGGGGCATAATATGTCTAATCGTTCGTCGATATCTTCCACTTTATAATCAATCGCCTGCGAGCAGCCGTGGTCGAGAATGAACGCGCATTTTTCGGGCCCTCCCGCCATGCCAATAACCTCACAGTCTGCGACATTGGCCGCCAGCTGACTGACCATGGATCCAACACCGCCTGCGGCCCCTGACAAGACCATCCGATCGCCCTTTCGGGGATCACCGCACGCGAATAATCCGGCATGAGCAGACAGGCCGGTCATGCCAAGCACACCTGAGCCGAGCGCTGCTGGCAGACCATTGGGCGGCATCCGGAAAAACTTCTCCTGCGGTGTCATGCGAGAGACTTTGTAGATTTGCCAACCCATCTGCCCTTGCACCATCTCGCCTTCGCGCCAGTCAGGATGACGGGATTTGACGACCTGTGCGACGCCGCGGCCATGGATTACATCACCGGGTTCCAGCACGCGCTCGCCAGCAGCACCGGTACCCTGCATGTAGAAACGCATGACGGGCGCAAGGCCGAGATAATGGGTTTTCAACAGCACTTCGCCATCGCCTGGTTCGGGAATGTCTGTCACTGCCCACTCAAAGTCCGATGGCACGACGTTACCAACGGGCCGTGCAGCAACCCGCCACTGATAATTTGCATCATCGTCAATCTGCTTGTCGGCGGCAAGCCTGTTAAAATCGGCAAGAGAGGAACCAGCGGCGGTCACTCAGTCATGAACCTTAACCACTTGATTCACCTCAAAGAAATAGCCGTCCAGATCCCAGAAAGAGCAGCCGATCATGTCCTTTTGTTTGCCATCAGCGCCAGTAACGGTCCATTCGCGCGGTTCACTGTGGATTGCGGACCCGAGTGCGCGAGCGCGCTCGACAGCGCCCTTGGCATCTTCGGAAGCGACAACGAATACCGGGGCGCCAAATTTAATCTCGGTGGGTAGCTCTTTGGGTGCATCCTGTTTGGGATCAAGCCATTCGAGCAGGCCGATCATGCCAATCATATCATGTTCGCATTTCAATATGATCAAGCGCGTCTGATCACCTTTCTTCCCGGCTGCCAATTGCGTTCCGGAAAGCGTGAACGGCGTATCCATCCATTTGGTCATGCCCAATACTGTTTCATACCAATGCGAGGCGGTGTCGCCATCGCGGACCATGAGGGTCGTTCGTTTTATAATATCGGTCATGCGATTTTCGGGCTTTCGATAACTAGCACCTGACATTCGGCGATATCGGCACGTAACTTTTTTGCTTCCTGATATTCCGGGCTATTCCAGAATTTATAAACGGCCGCTTTGTCTGGCCATTCGGATATGACCATTGACGCGCCATCGCCAAAGCTACCTTCCAGCAATTCCGCCCCGGGACCACGGAGCACATAGCGCCCACCAAATTTCTCGACGAGTGCGCCGGCAGCTGCGCCATAGCCTGCGATGAATTTATCGCGATCCGATATAGCAGCGGTCACAATCATATAGGCTGGCATAGATGAGTCCTTTCTAGAAGTTGTCCGGACAAATTACGCGAAGGGAGAATGATTGCAACCGCTATTTGCACCTAATTTCCGAGGCCATATTATTCGAGCCGATGAAGAAGGAAATATCGAAATATCGCAATCTACAGGCACGGCCAATATCGCACTATTGCATAGTTGTAATAATGTAACAGTGAGTGCCTCCAAAGCCACTTAGACATAAATTTGTCTGGACAAATTAGATAAGCGGTGGAAATCAGGGCTTGGAGAAATTTGTCTGGACAACTGGACATCAGGGAGAAAGCGATATGAAAACGATATTCAAAGCCGCGCTGTTGGCAGCAACGGCGGCCATGCCAGCCTCGGTCTTGGCACAAAATACAAGTGCCACTGATACCGCCGTCGAAGATGATTCTGACGTTATTATAGTCACTGCGCGGAAATTTTCTGAAAACCTGCAAGAAATTCCGACATCGGTCGCCGTTGTGTCATCCGAAGCGATAGATGATCTGGCGCTGGATAGCGTCGCTGATATTTCGAAAGTCACTGCCGGTCTGACATTTGACGCAAGTCTGGGCCGGGATGCGAACCGCCCTGTCATTCGTGGTCAAGCCAATGTCTTGGGTACTTCGGGTGTCGCGATTTTTATCGACGGGATTTATTTTAGCGGCTCAATCGGTGATTATAATGTCGATAATATCGAGCGGATCGAAGTCGTAAAAGGTCCGCAAAGCGCACTTTATGGTCGCAATACCTATTCTGGCGCGATCAATATTATTTCAAAGACTGGCGCTGACAGTTTGACCGGCAGCATTTCTGCCGACATCTCTGAGAATAGCCGCTTTGATATTAATGCCAATATTCGTGGTCCTGTGACCGATTCTATAACAGCCTTTGCTTCTGGCCGTTATTTTGAATTTGGCGGTGAATATACCAACCTGTTCGATGGTAATAAGGTGGGTAAGCAGAAATCCTATTCCTTCGCCGGTGGTTTTGCCTTCGATGATGGCGGACCTTTCACTGCACAGGTACGGACCTATTATAACCGTACAGATGATGGCCAACCGGCGATTTTTGCGACCAGCGCGAGCGACAATAACTGCTTCTTTGATAATGGCGGATTTTATGGAGGGGCAGGCCGTTATTTCTGTGGCGTGATTCAGCCGGGGCAGATTAATACTGATTATACTCGGCAGTTTGCTGATCCGGACGATGTGGGTTTGAATGTGAAAACATTTAACGCCAGCTTGCGGATGGATTATGACATAAGCGATCAACTGACGCTGACATCATTGACGGGTTACAATCGCGTGCGGAACAGTCTCGTTACGGACGGCGACTATGGTCCGAATAGTTTTCAGCCTTCCACATTTGCTACTTTCCCTGCAGGACCTGTCGGTATCGGCATCGTCAATGGAGGCCCAACCGACTTTTCATTCGCTAATGCTGGTGAGACCGAAGACTGGTCGCAAGAACTCCGCTTGGCCTATGATGGTGATCGCTTTGATGTGATGGTAGGTGGCTTTTATTTCGACCAAAGCGATGATAGCCGCGATATCCGCACGCTACCAGCAGATGCCAATATACGCGCTCTGGCCAATTCGGAAGCTCGCCGCGCCGCATTATGTTCCCCTGCCAACGGATGTTTCTTTAACTTTCTGACCAACCCTGCGGGAGCCGGTAATGTTATTGTCCCGCGCAATGTCAATAATCAGGACCTGCGGAATTGGGCCATTTTTGGCGCAGTGGGTTTCGATATTACCGACACGGTAACGCTAAGTGTAGAAGCCCGTTATGCGGAAGAGAAAATCGAGCAATCGGTGATTGACCGTGATTTGGGTGATCCAGCAGTGGCACCGGTATTGTCATCGGCGACATTCACCAAATTCTCTCCTCGTGTCTTGCTAGATTGGCAAGTAACGCCGGATAACTTGCTTTATGCCACTTTTGCCCAAGGCCAGAAGCCCGGCGGTTTCAATGGTGTGACAGCAATTAACGCCGGTGTGCCTTCCTATGAGGAAGAAGAAGCAACCGCCTATGAAATTGGTTCGAAGAACGTATTTCTTGATCGCGCGCTGACGGTCAATTTGGCAGCCTTCTACAACGAGATAGAAGGCTATCAGCTAACCCAGAATGTCCAATCGCCGACCAGTGTGGTATCGGCGGTGGTCAATGCGGGAGATGCACGGGTATTTGGTCTCGAATTGGAAACGATTTTGAAACCAAGCGATAATCTTACCTTTACAGTTAACTATGCCCTTGCTGACAGCAAATTTACTTCGGGTTTTGATCAAAACCAGGGTGTGCTGGATGATGTCGCTGACGATAATCTCGTGAACTGCTCAACCGGAGATGAATTCCCCGACACCGCGGGCTGCCAATCGATCTTTGGCTCTATCAAAGGCAAAAGCATACCGCGTGCGCCAGTCCATCAGATATTTGCCGATGCAGATTGGCGTATGCCCGTCGGGTCAAGTGATTGGGAAGTATTTGCCGGTGCCAATGTCAGCGTGGTTTCGACCAGCTTTGCGCAGGTTCACAATCTCGCGGAAACTGGCGGATCGGTCGTTTCGGACATCCGACTCGGCTTCCAGAACGAGAATTTCAAGATACAGGGCTATGTTAAAAACCTGTTTGACGAGGATTCCGTCGCGCAGATTATTCGTTATGCTGATGGCGATGACACCTTCAAGCGTAACTTTATCGCTGGTCTTCGGCCTGGACGGAGATTTGGAGTTGTTTTGACAGCTCGCTACTGACGCAGCGAAAAACTGGTATAGACCCGCTGCCTGAAAGGGCGGCGGGTTTTTATGTTGCGGCGGTTAGTATCCTGACAATGTCATCGGCCGCCGTCACCATCGCGTCATGGCCGGTAGCGAGATCATGATAGACCCAGCTATCATCGGCTTGCACCTGCTCGGCATGAAAGGGAAAGCTGCTATTGGGCAAAGCCGGGGCCGTGCAGTGGATATAGCTGCGCTTCAATCCCGCCGAACCGCCGTTTTCCAATGTGATCGGGTCTAGCCAGGTTTTTAGGGGGTGCGGGGTAAGCTTTTCGGCAACCCAGTTGTAGCCAGGATGATCTGTCGAAATCCCGAGAAATTCAGGCGGGAATGCGCCCATCGCAACACCATCGGGCGCGAGCCCGGCCAGTGCTTTGCGGCTCTGTTCGATGATGTCCGGGCTCCGTTCTGGACCCTGCGTGATCATCGTCTGGCCATTTTCCGGCAAGGCAGCATCAAGATAGACAATCTCTGCAATCTGGGCCTTTCTGGCGTCGGCCACCCCGGTGATCACCATCCCGCCATAGCTGTGGCCGACCAATATGATGTCGCTGAGGTCATAATAATCGATCAAGGATGTGATGTCCTTGATATGCGTATCGAGGCCGATATCCTTCGAAAGCAAATGAGCTCTGTCGGCAAGACCAGTTAAGGTCGGCGTGAATACTCGGTGACCCTGCGCCTCAAGCTGTGCTCTTACGTCTCGCCAGCACCAGCCGCCATGCCATGCTCCATGCACCAGAACCACAGTTTTGCGCTGTTCCGGTGCCTGGATAACAGCTAGCGTTTTCGCACTGGCATAGCTGCTTACCGATGCCGAGAGGCCCAGCGCGGCAGTGCCGGCCATGATCTGGCGGCGGCTGAGTTTTTGTGGTTTCCTGTTATCCATATTGCAGGCCTTGTCGTGATGTTCCATTAGAGTGTCGCAAGCACATGTTCAGCGGTTCGCTGCCCGCTTTCCAGCGCGCCTTCCATACCTGAGCTTTGCTGAGCCAGATGCTCGCCGGCAAAATGGAGGCGTTGTCCGCGATATTGTGTGGCCAGCGCCAAGGTCGCGCCCTGACCGGTACCGATATGATGATATATTCCGCGGGCAAATTTATTTTTCTGCCAGCTGAACATCCTCAGAAATTTGAGTTTACCCTTGGCAGAAGGCCGCGCTTCTTCGATTTTGCGGATTATCACCGCCCCGGCTGCGGCGTCATCCATCGCGTCGACAAGATCTGCGCTGGGACCGTTGAGCCAGACTTTCACCATCGCAGGATCATCGCCAAGCACGAACATTCTGCCGAGCATCGGATCATCAGACCAAATAGTTTCCGGCAGATCATCATTTTTCCAGAAAGCCTCTGCCGCCGACAGATACGCAAAGCTTGCGCGTGTATAAGGAAGCCGCGTGATCATGGCGCGCAACGCCTGCGGTAAATCCGCTTCAATAGTCATATTCCGTATCGTCGAAAAAGGAGCGGTGCAGATGACATGGCGTGCGCCAAATCTGCGTCCGTCGGCAAGGCTGATCTCAATACCATCGCCTTCATCCTTTATTGCCATGACAGGGCTGTTGAGCAGCAATTCGCTGCGCAGGGACGCAGCCATGGCATCGGTCATCCGCTGTGATCCGCCGCGCACGTAGCGGACCGGATCAGAGCTTGCGCGAAACATCGCCAGCGATCGGGCCATGTGCAACGCCGATTGTTGGTCAATGCTGTTCCCGTTGAGATTGGCATTGATCAGCCGCAGCGCTTCTTCCGAGGCACCCTGTTCACGCAAATATTGACTTAGCGCGATGTCAATGGCCTGTGCTTCCGGTTTCATCCAGTCCGCGATATTTTCGAACTTCGGCAGATTGTTCAGGTAGGAGAAAAACAGGCGATCAGGCAGGGTTGCCTTTTCCGGGGCCGCAAGTTTGTTCTGCAATGCCGTTGACCACTGCTTTGCGGTTAAAGGGATTCCATCAATATGGTATAAGGAGCCACGTGGCGACGGCGGCGGGACATAGCGTTCTACACCCAGCCGATCGGCAATGTTATGAAAACGCTTATAGGACGCACCAATTTGAATGCCGCCTGCATCAGGTTGGCCGGGTAAATCGTCAAGCGTATGCAGACGACCCCCAGCATGCGCAGCCCCTTCGAGCAGGATGACCTTATAGCCGGCGTTTTCAATCAGGCTCGCGGCGTGCAATCCGGCCAGACCGGCACCCACTATAATGACATCAGCGGTGGTCTTGCTCCAGGTTCGGCGCGGCGCGGCGCAGGCAATTAATGATGCACTCATCCCACCAACAAAAGCACGTCTGCTGATTGAAGAGGTCTGATTGTTCATGGCTTGATGTTGACAGAAACCAGGGGTTGAAGGCAAGGTAAATTTGTCCGGACAACTAAATAGGAGTGCTGCCCATGTTTCGTCTGTTTCGTAGCGTGATGCTGATGGCACTGATAGTCGCTGTGTTACCGCTTTCGGCCGCCGAGCGCGAACCTGACGGTGCGGCCATATTGTCCATGGCCCGGGAAGCTGCGGGCGGGGATGATTGGGCCAATGCTCGCTCGCTGACACTATCCGGTCATGCGATTTTCTTTGGTGCGACTGGTCATCACCCTCGCACTGTTGCAAGCGACTATCGCATGTGGCGGATATTTGATTCCAACCGAACCGTCGCCCATGGTGCTGATGGCAAAGTAAGGATTATAGCAAAAAAGGGCGAAAAGCTGATTTTCGAAGTGGGTTTCGACGGGGAAACAACATGGACAGAACGCGGCATCACACCCAAGGCAGAAGCGGAAAAATTCTGGGCCAGTAATTTCGGTTTCGGGATCATCCGGCAGGCTGACAAACCCGGTTTCACTGCTACCCGATTGCCGGATGATGATGTCGGCGGCCATGCGCTTTATACGGTGGAGCTTACCGACCCGAAGGGCGGCAAAACGCTATTTGGTATCGATCAACAAAGTCACGCCATCCGGACGATGGGTTTTCGCACCCCAAAGGGTTGGCATCTGCGGGTCTATGATGATTTCGTAAGGCTGGCAGATCCGCGCTGGCTGCAGGCGCGTCATGTCACGCTCTATTATGACGGGCGCAAATCCAACGAGGTATTCTGGACAGAAACCAAAGTGAATACAGCGATAGACGAGGCCCTTTTCACACCACCGGCAAAATAATCAGCCACGAAAATTTTGGCTTGTCACATCGGAGGAACGCTCGGCGCCTTTGATCGTGCAACTGGCCTGCATCCAGCGCAAGTTCAAGCCAACTCGGCTGGCATTGATATCGGCCCAGCTGTAGCTGACGGCGCTATCGGGATTATCGGGCTTATGGACATAGAGCACCATGCTTGGCCGGTTCGTGCTGGGCTTGGGCCAATAGACCGCCCGCATACGCAGGATCAGCGGTTCGGCGCCACTGTCTCCGCCACCAACCATGACCCGTCCTCCTTGATCATGCAGGCTTAATTTCTGGGCGAACAGCCAGTCCGGGCTGCCATCTGCCTTGGGTTCGGTCTTCTTCGCGGCGGCCCAGCATTCGACCGGACGGGCGCGCTTCAATTGGGTTTCGGTGCCATCGGCAAAACGCAGGGTCAGCCCGTCGGCATTGACGCCGGTAATTTGATAATCCTGACGACAGGCCATTCTATTTTGTAGCTTACTATAGACCCAGCCCGTGTCCGTGCGATCAAAATTGCGGGTACAATTGCCCAATGTCAGGCTGTCGCGATGCACGCCTGTGGCAGCAAGCCCCGTGAGTGGTGCCGCAACCGCTTTGCCGAAGGCATCCGTGCGGGTGACGACGAGCCCGGAACCTCGCTGTTCAATTTTCAGCGCGATCCATGGCGGCGGAGTCCGGCCCGCATCTTTTTCAAAATAGGCCTGTTCCTCATTAGTGAAGACGCCCGGCAACTGCTCGCCCAGGGTAAGGGTCTGCGGCGATCCGGCGGCGAGGGCCAAAGCGGAGAGGCTGGTGAGAAACATAAGGATGATCCTTCGTTAAATTTGTCCGGACAACTTAGCATCAATTGTGCAGGACGCAACTGCTTCAGGCCATCGATGCAGCACCGCGCTTGGCGGCCAGTTCAAACAGGCCGCGATCACCCATTTCCCATGTCACATTGAGCTGGGTTTTGTGGATCAGCCAGCCACCGCCCGTTCGCTCCAGTTCGTGCACATAAAAGCCGCCAATGCTATGCATCTGCCGGTCGCCATCGACGACGAGATGATGATGGGCGGCCATATAGCAGGTGCAGGTGGCGCTATCGCCGTCGAGGGTGACCACGAAATTGGTCAGCACATGCTGAGTTGCGTCAAATGGTTCCAGCGTGGCCCGAACGCCGGCCACCCATGCGTCGGCCGGCATTTTACTGGCCGGATCTCCGGACCAGCTGGAAAAATCGAGTGTGATCTCGTCCGCGAAGATCGAGCGATATAGCTCCCACTGGTGCCGATCGATGCCGGTGGCATATTTTAGCACATGGTCGGTTATATTTGCCCGGTCGATCAAATCATCATGAGTCATTACGGTCTCCGATCATTCTAATAATGTCTTGCTCGCCGCTATTGCTTCTCGAGCCCAATTTTCTGCATCGAAATGTGGCGCAGAAGCATAGTGGGGTACTTCAATGTCTAAGTCGACATGCTGGCCGAGGAGGTCAATCAATGCGCGAAGCGGGAACATGCCCTCGCCGGGGATCATTCGGTTCATGGCTTCTTCGACATAATCGTCAGATTTTCGAAAATGCGGACCGTCGCATATCTGGGCATAGCCGATAATCTGGGGATCGACGGCCTTTAGCTGATCGAGCGTTCCGCCTGTCCGGAACAAATGCAGCGCATCAATAGCGATCTTCAAGTTCCGCTGGTTCATGGCTCGATGCAAGTTCATCGCTTTTTCAAGGCTGTCACAGCCCTTCGCAAAACCGGTAAATTCCAGTCCGATTTCCATGTCTAAATCACTAGCCATTGCACACAGCCTACCGAGTTGATCGGCGATACGTGTCGGATCAGCCTCATGAATATGGGTGACGGCGCGTTTCGCACCCAGCTCAGCTGCCAGTTCCAGTGCTGCTGTATATCCGGTTACATCGGCTTCGGGCATGACCGGGAAATATTCCGCGTTGATAATCGACACATCATTATCGGCGAGCTGGCTTTGAAACACTGCTTTGTCCGATGGTTCCACAATCGCAAACATCCGCTCACCATCTGCTGTCAGCGGTGATGCGGTGAACAGGCAGACTTTCTTGAGTCCAGCCCTAGCCGCGAACCGGACAAGTTCGTTTGGCCCGCCCTTGGTCATAGTAATTTGATGGAGGGCTAAGTCGCGCATAAACCAATCCTAATCCAAGCGTGCGACCAAGACGGCTAGTCAATATGCTAGGCTGTTTGCGCCGCTGCGGCGATTAGATAGAGATGTGAGAATCGGCCACGATGAGGGTCGCCAGAATAGGACAGGACCATGCTGAAAGAAGAAATTGTAACCGTAGCGGATGTGATCCGGCACCAAGCCAAGGATCAGGGCGACGCGCTCGTTTTCACCTTTGAAGGTGAAGAGATGAGCTATGCCCAGCTCGATGCGGGAAGCAGTCGGGCCGCCAATGCGCTGGCTTCGCTGGGTGTAACCAAGGGTGACCGGATCGCCTATATGGGCAAAAACTCCCATCTCTATTTCGAGATATTATTGGGTGCAGCAAAGGTCGGCGCGGTGATGACGCCGGTGAACTGGCGACTGGCTGGTCCGGAAGTCACTTACATCGTCAACAATTGCCAAGCCAAGATCCTGTTCATTGGGCCGGAATTTGTTGATCTGGTTAAGCAGATAAAGCCGCAGTTTGAATATGTCGAAACCATCTTCTGTTCGGAACAGGCGAACGAGGAATTTGCTGGTTATCCGGCCTGGCGTGACGGGTTTCCGGATGTTGATCCGATGGTGGCTTGCGCGCCAGATGATGACGCCCTTCAACTCTATACCTCCGGAACGACTGGCCATCCCAAGGGTGCAATCATGACCGGCTATTCGATTTTTGGCGCGCGTTCCAAGCTGACCGACGATGATTTGGCCGACTGGCAGAGATCGCAGCCGGGTGAGACGATGCTTCTGGCCATGCCGTGTTTCCATATCGGCGGCACGGGGTCGGGCCTTGGCAATATGTACAGCGGCGGCCACGCGGTTGTGGTGCGCGAATATGATCCCGCACAGGCGCTTGATTTCATTGAGCAATATGGCATCAGCAAGATTTTCATGGTGCCAGCCGCGATCCAGATCTTGCTCAACAATCCAAGGGTCGGCGAGGTCGATTTTTCCAAGCTCAAATATATCTCATATGGCGCGTCACCGATCCCGCTGGAAATGATGAAGCAGAGCATCGACATGTTCGGCTGTGAGTTCATCCAGATGTACGGCATGACCGAAACATCGGGAACGATTGTGGCGCTGCCGCCTGAGGACCATGATCCGAACGGGAATGACAAAATGCGCTCGGTCGGAAAACCGCTACAGGGTGTTGAGGTCAAGATTATCGATGATGACGGCAACACAGTCGCTGCGCGCGAAGTGGGAGAGATTGCCACGCGCTCCTCGTTCAATATGAAAGGCTATTGGAACATGGCTGAAGCCACCGCGGCGACCATCGATGCCGATGGCTGGCTGCGGACCGGCGATGCGGGCTATTTTGATGAGGATGGCTATCTCTATATCCATGACCGGGTGAAGGATATGATCATCTCCGGCGGGGAAAATATTTATCCGGCCGAAGTCGAGAATGCGATTTACGGCCATCCGGCCATTGCGGATGTCGCGGTAATCGGTGTGCCTGATGAAAAATGGGGAGAGGCTGTCAAAGCCTGTGTCGTGTTAAAAGACGGCGCGGAGATCAACGAGACTGATCTGATTGCCCATGCCCGGACCAATATTGCCGGGTTCAAATGTCCGAAATCTGTGGACTTCATCCCCGAATTGCCGCGCAATCCATCGGGGAAAATCCTGCGCCGCGAATTGCGGGCACCCTATTGGGAAGGAAAAGACCGGGCGGTCAATTAAGCCGCCCGGCCTTCGACGAAATTAGAACTGGACGCGCTTGGTAAAGCCGCCGTCGATGACGAGATGTGCGCCTGTGGTATAGCTGGAGGCAGGGCTCGCGAGGAACACAACGCTACGCGCCACATCATCGGCACCGCCAAAGTCGCCCAGAGCAAAGCCTGCTTTGGTCATCTCATAAAATTCAGGCATGCCCGCTTCGATTTGGGACCAGTTGCCGCCCGGGAATTTAATCGGGCCCGGAGACACCATATTGACTCTTATGCCTTTGGGGCCAAGCGCCTGGCTTAGCTGACTGCCATAGGTGATCAGCGCCGCTTTCATCGCGTTAAACGCCTGAGGCGCCACGAATGTTTCAAACGCAGCGGTCGATGACATGAAGATCACCGAGCCATCGTCTGATTTTTCCAGATGTGGTTCGAGCACTTCCATCGCTTTGACCGCGCCGATAATATCGGTGTTGAATGTCATTTCCCAGTCACCGGTTCCGCCGGCGCCCGAAGAGCTGACATTATGGATGAAAATATCGCAACCACCGAGTTCGCCAGCAGCTTTTTCCAGCCATTTTGGATAGCCCTCAGCATCTGTCATATCGAATGATTCAGCAAAGACTTTCCCGCCATGGGCTTCCAATTCGCTCTTGGCAGCTGCGACCTGTTCCGCATTGCGCGAGAAAAACGCGACATCCGCGCCTTCTTTTGCGAAATGCTCCAGCGCAGCGCGCCCTAGTCCGCGACTACCGCCTGTGAGAATGACTTTTTTGCCCTTCAGTCCTAATTCCATTTTTGCTCTCCTTTAAGTGATGTTCAGGGTTAGAATTTTGCTTTTAGAATTTTGAAATAGCGGGCTGGCAGCACCAGTTGATCCCGCGGCGGAGCAGGTCGTAAATAATCGGCTGCTGCCAACCGGAACGATCCACTTCAGGCCACCAGTCCAGCACTGGATCCATATCATAATGGCCGCGGCAATGGCCCATGGTCAGATAAAGCACCGCGCCTTCACCCATTTTACGGATGTAGAAGACCGGGTGGCGGCTTTTTTCAATGTCGCTATGCACGAAACCGCTAATATCGTCGGTGCCATTATATTCGGTGTCCAGCAGCACGTCGATTTCGGCTCGGGTTTCGACGAGATATTGCTCGTCAACCGTTTCAAAACTGGGAATGCCTTTGACCAATGGATGATCGGGTTGGGCATTGTCGACGGTGAAAGGGATGATCGGCGGATGGGACAGAAACCGGCTGCCCAATGTGTCGACAAAGGTGGGCATATCATCGGGCGCATCGACCCGGCCGTCTTCGAGAAACTTGAGCACGCTGTTGGTGCCATGCAGCGCAAAATATTGTCCGCCGCCATTGACGAAGGCCTGAATGTTTTTCTGCGCCGCTTCGCTGGGCAACAGATCGCAGGTATAGCTGATCAGAATATCGGCGTTTTTGATGGCTTCAAGATTTTCATAATCTTCAAATACTCGAACCCGAATGCGATCATCTTCGGCAAGCAGCTTCAAAATTTCGAGCCGAGCAAAATCAATATCGTGATATTTGCCCGCGGCAACCAGCACACATTTAATAGGCTTCTGGTCCGGGCGGCGTTCTGGTGGTGTATCGCTCATCTATTCTTTTCCGATCACAGGGTTACTTGTGCCATCCCAGTCGAGATGGGCCTGACGCATGGCCGCAAAGCCATCGAGGCCCGCTTGCGGGATTTGCAGATATTCGATGATCGTGCCGGGACCGCCGCCATAATCAGCATAGAAAGCGCCTCCGACCCCGCCGGGCAGGCTGAC
Organism: uncultured Sphingomonadaceae bacterium; assembly: GCA_947501695.1. Classification (GTDB taxonomy): domain Bacteria; phylum Pseudomonadota; class Alphaproteobacteria; order Sphingomonadales; family Sphingomonadaceae; genus Parasphingorhabdus. The sequence continues at coordinate 584,376 of CANMWO010000002.1, read as the reverse complement.
TTCCTGAATCACTTCGCCGCCTTTGCTCTCGGTAATTTGACGCGCTTCGGCCAAATCATCGACGATGATGCAGAGATGCTGCACCCCTTGCAGGCCCTTGGCGCGCCAGTCCTTGAACATGGATGGGGCATCATTGTCAGGCCGGATCAATTCGACCTGCACATCGCCCCAATAGCCGATGGCCATAGAAAACTGGATATCTGATGGTTCGCCACGATATTTGACATTCTCGACCAGCACGCCTTCGGTATGGAAAAACGGGCCAGCGCCCATTTTCTGCGTCCAATAGTCAAGCGCGGCATCATAATCATCCGGCACATAGCTGATCTGCATAATCGTGCCGAGCTTGGCGAGAGTAGCCAGAGAAGAGGAGGGCGTATCGGTCATTCTTCGCCGCGCCAGATTTCCGCTGAAGGGCGTTCCTCCATCTTGGCCGCAAAGCGTGTCAGATTATCTGCGCCTTCGGGAAGCGACCAGCCAACTGTGCCGCCAAATTTGATGAAACAAAAGGCAACAAGATCTGCCAATGTCAGCTTGCCATGGCAGATATGATCTTTGTCGCCGAGTTGCGCGTCGAGCCAAAGCCAGTGCTTGTCGGACATGGCCGACAATTCGGCCGCCGCCTCGGTGCTGACCACGTTCATGCGCGGTTCGAACATTGGCCGACCGCCGCCACCGCGAAAGCCGAGTGTCATGGGCACCGCAATCTCCTGATCTATGCGGCGCGCCCAGCGTCTGGTCTCTGCCCGCTCTTTTGCTGTCGAACCGATCAGCACGGGATCCGGTTTAATTTCTTCCAGATATTCACAGATTACCGTGGATTCACTGAGCAGCGTACCGTCATCCAATTCCAGAGTGGGCGTGGTTTGCATCACATTCTTGGTCGCATATTCCTCACCACGATTCTCGCCGGTGATAATGTCGAGATGGATTCGTTCCACCTCAATGCCTTTTTCCACAAGGAACATGCGGGCTAGCCGAGGATTGGGACCAAGGCTGGAATAAAGTTTCACGGGTTTGCTCTCCTTTTGGGCAGATTCGTCACTGCCTCATTATGGGGAAGATACACAGGTAACAGGGTCGAACGGTCCTCTCAAAAACATTAGGTTATGCCTTGAAAATGGATCGTAGCAAATTCGCTCAAAAGATTCAGTAGGCTGCCAGATTCACTAGTGGAGTTTGCGACTTCTTGCGGTAATCTGGTTCCAAAGAATTGTAGTTTTCAGGAGAATATGATGGTCGAGACGTTAACCGGGCATAATCGGTCAAACGGCATTTCCTATAATGAAGTGTTGGAGAGCGATACCGTTCCGCCGCCAGCGATTTATTTGAAAGATTCGCCCATGGAGCCTGGGGTGACGACAATCGAAACCCACCGTTACTGGACTCAGGAAGAGCACGACAAAGAGGTCGAGATGTTGTGGAAACGGGTCTGGCAAATGGCCTGTCACAAGGATGACATTCCCAATGTCGGCGATACTTATGTTTATGACATCGCTGAACTATCTTTCCTGATCGTTCGTGTTTCTGAGGATGAGATAAAGGCCTATCCCAATAGCTGCATGCACAGGGGCCGTGCGATTTGCGACAATCATAAACAGGGCCAAAAAGCGCTGCGCTGTCCATTTCACGGTTGGTCATGGGAATTGGATGGGAAACTCAAGGAAGTACCGTGCCAGTGGGATTTTCCGTCCGTTAGCGAGGAAACGCATTCACTTAAGAACCTAGCCGTTGGTGAATGGGGCGGATTTGTTTTTATCAACCCTGATCCTGATTGCGAGCCGCTGGAGGATTTCCTGGGCGAACTGGATCAGCACTTTGGCATTCCGTTTGAGAATCGGTACAAGGCAGCGCATTTGGTTAAGCGCCTGCCATGCAACTGGAAAATTGCACAGGAAGCTTTCATGGAAAGCTATCATGTGGTCGGGACCCATCCCGTATTAATGCCTGCCTTTGGGGATGCGAACAGCAAATATGATGTGTGGCACAATGTGTCGCGGGCGATGTCGCCAGACGGCCCGCCCAGCCCGCACACCGATTTTAAAAACCCAAATCCCGAATCTTTTCCGGACAGGAAAGCATTTCAGAGCTTTGTTCATCCGATCAGCAAACACACGTTTAAGCGCTTGGAAGAAAACCGCGTTGAAGTGTCATTGCCCAACGGCAAGAGCGGCATTTTCGACATGTATGCCAATCATATTGAAGGCGATCTCAAATCGGCTGATCTGCATATGTGTAACTGGGTCGGCGGCAAAATATCGCCCGGTGAAGAAGATACTCCGGTCGAATATACCAATGAACCAGCGCATATATTCCGTGATAAGGCGGCCAAAGCGCGCCGCGAAGAAATGCGTCCGCAATGGGGAGATATGGTCGATTCGATTAGCGATGCAGACTTGAACGATGCGATTTTTTATAGCGTCTTTCCCAACATCAGTCCGTGGGCCGACTTTAATCCGATCTTCTACCGCTTTCGGCCAGACGGGAATAATCCGGAACAATGCTTCCATGAAGTGATGTTCATGATCGCCTTGCCCGAGGGCGCGGAGCGGCCGGAACCGGCGAAATGCACCTTCCTAGATCTACATGATGACTATACAGAGGCGGCCGAGTTCGGCAGCTATCTGACCAAGATATTCAATCAGGATTACCTCAACCACGAGGCGATGCAAAAGGGCGCGAGAAGTCAGCCCAATGGCATTGCGACCTTTGCCAGCTATCAAGAAAGTAAGTTGCGTCATTTCCATGAAACATTGGACTTGTGGTTGAATAGCGAAGAGCCGCCAAAGAGTCCCAAGCTGTTAGCAGCAGAATAAGGCTTTGACGGACGTCCCCGAAGGATTTGCGCCGGCGACTTTCTCCACCGGATTTCTGGATGTTGCCGGTCCCTATTTTACGCGTAAGGACGAAGACCATATCGCGGTCGGCATCCGTATAACGGAAGGGCATCTCAACGGGATCGACGTGGCCCATGGTGGGGTGCTGACAACTTTGGCCGACGTCGCGCTCAGCTATCAATTGTTTGTGAGCGAAAAACCGCGCCTTCCGATCGCTACTATCAACCTCAATACAAATTTCCTGGCCGGTGCAAAATTGGGAGATTGGATCGTGGCACACGCCCATATTGACCGCAAAGGCAAACGCACGGCTTATTGCCATGGCGAAATTGTCGCCGGTGAGCGACTACTAATGACGATGACCGGTGTTTTTGCGTTGCTGCGCAAATAGCGGTCGTTAGTTAGTCGGTAGCGCCCAAATAACCGAGCTGGCCAGCTTTGAAAATTGTCTGACCGCGATTTACGCTGTTGAGCTTTTGCCCGGCGCGATTGACATGATAGCGGATGGTCGCATGACTCAAAGACAAGATCATGCTGATCTCTTTGTCGGTCTTGCCGATGGCGGCCCAATGCAAACATTCCGCTTCGCGTTTGGACAGGATGCAATTGGTTGGCATACGGTGCTTCTTGCGCATCGCGAGTACGTAACCGGTCACAAAGCGACTGGTCACAATGGACAAAAAGTCCGAGTAAATCCGGTAAGGTTCACTCAAATCGGTGACGCTATAATCTATCGGCGTAAAGCTAACGGCCGCGATTTGGCCGAAAGGCAAGTGGACCGGTATCAGGATGGCTGACTTGGCGGTGGCGCCAGCTTCATAAAAATCCTTGAGATCAATCTCGTCGAGATATTCATTCTGCCAATGGCCATGAAAACCGTCGGCATTGCACCAGATTGGTTCGCTTTCATAACGGCAGGCGCGAGGCAGAGGCGAGCTTAGCGCGAGTCTGGTATCTTCCCACCAGCGTTCGCCTTCCGCGACCCATCCGAAGATATCCTTGTTGATCAACTCGCCTTCGGCGTCGACCAAATGGGCTTTTGAAGAAATGTCCGCGCTGACGGCAATCCGGAAACCATAGGATTGGGCAATTTTATGGATTGCTTCAGCCGCCGGACGGATTTCGGCCGCGCTGGTAATGGTAACACTGTCTAGATTGCGGCGGAATGTTGCCTTGGAAACATCAGGAATTTCTGCAACGAAATTTTCGGCCATAATAACGCATATCCTCCACGGAGCCCTTGCATTCGAGCTCTCATTTAGGGTCACTTGTCGCGTTGTTTGGTTTTGCAGTCAACCAAACATTACTAATAATATCGATAGGGCGTTGATAATGCCCTTTTTACTGATGTTTATTCAATGGTTCCGATCAATTCGCCAACCGGATATTCCTCACCGGTTGTATCGATAATGATCTTGAGCTTGCCGGTTGCGGGTGATTCCACTTCCTGGGTCGATTTGTCATTTTCCAAGGCATAGATTTCCTGCCCCTCCGTGACATCGGCACCATCGGCGACCAGCCACTCAGCGAGAGTGCCGACTTCCATGCTAAAGCCTAATTTCGGTATGCGTATTTCCGTAGCCATTTTTACCCCAATATTTTGCGAATTTCGCGTTCGATATCGTCTTCGCTGAACATCCATGCTTTCTCGATGGCGGGAGAGAACGGAACCGGCGCATAGCCTGATCCGACCCGACCAACAGGGGCTTTGAGTTCAGAGAATAATTCTTCATGGATGCGCGATGAGATTTCGGCGCCGGTGCCGAAATTTTTCACCGCTTCGTGAACAACCACAGCCGCCTTCGTCTTAGCGACGCTTTTCAGCACGGTTTCCTCATCAAATGGCGCAATCGTACGTAAGTCGACCACCTCACAGGAAATGCCTTCGCCAGCCAGTTTCTCGGCAACAGCATGGCAGGCTCCGACGCCGCGACTATAGGTGATCAGGCTGATATCGCTGCCTTCACGAGGGACCGATGCCACACCAAGTGGTACAACATGATCGGGTGCCGGTGCAGGGCCTTTGGTGAAGTAGGTCGGTGTATTCTCGATAAAGATCACTGGATTGGGATCCATGATCGATGAGTAGAGCAATCCATAAGCATCGGCCGGATTGGATGCGGCAACGACTTTCAGGCCAGGAACATGGGCCAGCCAGGCTTCAAGCATGTCGCTATGCTGTCCGCCGAGGCCGGTGCCGGCGCCGGTGGTTGTCCTGATGGTCAATGGCACGCTGGTTTGTCCGCCTGACATGAAGCGTAATTTTGCGGCGTGATTGACGATCTGGTCCATCGCGACCGTGATGAAATTCATCAGCATGATTTCCGCGACCGGTTTGTATCCGACCAAGGCCGAACCAACGGCGGCACCAACAATCGCCTGTTCTGAAATAGGTGTTGAGCGGACGCGATCGGTACCAAATTGGGCGGACAGGCCAGCGGTTACTTTGAAGACGCCGCCGCCTTGATCATCGGCAATATCTTCGCCCATCAGGATGACTTTTGGATCATCGGCCATCGCTTTGGCCATAGCCATGTTACAGGCTTGGGCGAACATGATTTCCTTTGGTGCGTCACTCATGCTGCAATCTCCACGTCCAGAACATCGATGCGGTATTCGTCTCCGGGAGGATAAGGTGCATCGAGCGCAAATTGCGCCGCTTCGTCAATAGTCTCTTTATTTTTGGCTTCAATCGCGGCGATGTCCGCTTCGCTAACCTGAATATCGAGCAGCTGCTGACGCAAGATCGGCATCGGATCGTCCTTCAGTGCCTGCTCCATTTCTGCCTCAGGAATATAATGGCCGGTATCGCCGAGCAGATGGCCGTGGAAGCGGAAGGTCATCGCCTCAATCAACGTCGGTCCGTTGCCAGCGCGGGCATATTCGACGGCTTCCTTGGCTGCGGCATACATTTCGCTGGCGTCATTGCCGTTCACCCGCACAGAACGCATGCCGAGGCCGTCGCCGCGTTGTTTGATTGTTTCGGAACTGGTCGCATAAGCCATCGGCGTATGTTCGGAATAGAGGTTATTCTGGCAGAGGAAGATAACCGGCAATTTCCAAACCTGAGCCATGTTCAAGCCTTCATGGAAGGCACCGATATTGGTGGCTCCATCACCAAAGCAGCAGACAGTGACTTTGCCGTCTTTGTCGAGCTGGCTCGCAAGACCCAAGCCATTGGCAATCGGAATGCCGGAACCGACAATGCCGGTGGTGACCATCACGCCGGTTTCAGGATGGGTGATGTGCATCGGCCCGCCCTTGCCTTTACAAGTGCCTGCCATTTTTCCAGCAAACTCGGCCCATAGGTCTTTCGATGGAATGCCCTTGGCGAGTTGGTCATGCAGACCGCGATAGATGGTGACCAGATAATCTTCCTGATTGATCGCTGCCATCATGGCAGAGGAAACAACTTCCTGACCACGCACGGGATAATAGACAATTTGCAATTGCCCGGCACCGATCATTTTGCGGAATTTGATATCCGACTGCATAATCAGGTCCGCGCGGGTAAAAATGTCGATCAGGACATCTTTGTCTGCCATCTGTGTATCGCTCAAGGCTTTGCTCCTCTAATGGTCACCCTCTGTTGGGGGTCTTTGCTCTTAAATCTACATAGCGCAGGCCCCGCCACTCGCCACTATTGTTATAGGGAGTAGGACGCTTTTCAGGCCGCACCCGAGCTGCCGAGATTCAGCGGCTTTGCTTGTGGAATAGTCGCCCAGAATTCCGGATCATGACCATAGAAAATCTGTGCACCTGCTCGCCGCAATTTCGACAGTGTTTCCAGTGATCCGCGATATTGATCCACATTGTAACAATGATCGGGCAGCTGCATCTCATCCAGAGAACGCCGCATATTACAGCAGTCGGCAGCCAGCACAGCTTCGCCTGTCGCCGTCTTCACCCGCACCGACTGATGGCCCGGCGTGTGCCCGGTGGTCGGAAAAATAATAACCGTGCCATCACCAAATAGGTCATGCTCTCCGGCAATGCGCTGAACCGGCTGGCCGGTATCGAAATCTTGCAGATCATAGGCGGTGTCTTCGCCTGCCATGCCAAAATCCCATTCACGTTTCTGTACGATAATTGTTGCGTCGGGAATGAGCGCATTGCCGCCGGCATGATCGATATGGAGATGCGAGTTGATGACATAGTCGATTCGCGCCGGATCAATGTCCAGATCGCGCAGGCGATCAGCAACGCTCTCTCCCTCTGGCATATCGACAATTTTACCGAGCCCCTTTTCCATGCCAACGAAACGGTCGCTAAAGCCCGTATCGAACAACACCAAAGCTTTGGGATGATCGATCAGGAATACACAGGCGGGAACCTTGGCTTTGCCTGGTTCACCATCCAGAAAAAAGCTCATCGGCAGAGTAATATAGCCGCATGTGAAAGCGTAAAGCAGTACGCCTTCGTCTTTGCTGGTTCTCATATTGGTTCCCCTCCTCGCGCTAGTTATCAGCACTCCAAATGGCTATATTATTGCTCAATGCCCAGTGTCTGAGCTGTCCCGGTCACGGAATAGATGGTCTCCAGCCCTGGCCGCGCACCGCCCCCAACAATTGTTAATCTGCTCTGCATTTTTTTGTCGCTGACGGCGAAGCCATGACGTGGCTGATTGAGAGGTTCTCCGGAAGACCATTGGGATGTCGCGAGGTCCAATATGTCATGATCGGCAAGAACTTTCGCTGCGCTGAGTGATTCTCCGCCAAACACATGCAGTTGATTGTTGTCGACGAAGGCACCGTGCCCGCCACGTCCGGTCTGCATGTCCGGCAGGCGATCCCAGCGGTTTTCGATGAAATGATAGACGTCGACCCGCTTCATCTCGGTGCCAAATTCGGCGCTGCGTCCACCGGTCACATATAGTCGCGGCCCGGAACGAGCGATCGCGTGGGAATGGCGCGCAGTCGGCATGGGCTGCATTGCCGACCATTTGTCAGCCGCGATATCGTAGCGCCAAATCGTGTCGAGATCCTTCCCGTCATCTTGCCCGCCGATCAAATATAACGAGCCGTCAAAATGGACCATCGCATGCTGGCCAATCGGATGCGGCAGCTTGCTGATCTCGGTCCAAGTGCTGGTCTCGGGATCATGGCGAAAGAGGCCAGCCTCTTTATCGGCCTCAAACGGAAGCGCGACATATCCTCCAGACGCATAGACATGGCTATCGTCCGCAGCCATAGCCACATGATGCAGAGCCCGCGGGAGTTCACCGCAGTCTGACCAGACATTCAGAGCCAGGTCCAGCGCTTCGCAACTATCGAGCACACGGAACAGTCCGATACCGCCAGCGACATATAGTTTTCCATCTAGTGTTGTCGCGTGAATTTCGGAGCGCGCTTCGTCCATCCCGTAATTCCATCCCATGAATAAACGCAACACGAACAGGCCGCCGATAATCAGCAGAATGAGAAAGAAGGTCGCCAGTAAAAACTTCTTCATTACGACGCTATGCCATAAGTCACTGCTTTTTCCAGCCCCAAGGCTGCTATCAAAGCTGGCAGTTATGCCATGGCCAATCTGTGATCTATTAGAACCAAGTTTTTGATGGAGAAGATAATGACCGACAACAGACAGTGGCTGATCAACGGACGTCCAAAAGGACGCGGGCTGGTGGACGATGATTTCAAGAAAGTTGTAACTCCCGTGCCAGACGTCGTTGAAGGCCATGTGTTGGTCAAGAACGAGATTCTGGGATTTGACCCTGCACAAAAAGGCTGGATGGAAAATATCGGCGGCTATGTCGCGCCTACCGAAATTGGTGAAGTAATGCGCGGCAGCGGTGTTGGAACGGTTGTCGAATCGCGTGATCCAAAATTTGCTGCCGGTGACAAAGTCATGGGTATGTTGCGCTGGCAAGATTATGCGATGGTCCCGGGCAGCGAGCTGAACAAAGTGCCCGATGATGAATTGCTAGCTGCCAATTTGGGCGCGCTTGGCACAACCGGCATGACTGCCTATTTCGGCCTGCTGAAACATGGTCGCCCCCAACCGGGCGACACGTTGGTCGTTTCCGGCGCTGCCGGAGCAACCGGGTCGATGGTCGGACAAATTGGCAAGATTGCCGGATGTCGCACCATTGGTATCGCGGGCGGCAAGGAAAAATGCGACTGGCTGACCGGCGATGTCGGCTATGACCATGCGATTGACTATAAAAATGAAGATGTTCGCGCGAAGCTGAAAGAGCTTTGCAACCAGTCGATCAACGTCTTCTATGACAATGTTGGCGGCAAGATATTGAACGATGCCTTAGCGCATATTGCCATGAACGCTCGGGTTGTGATTTGCGGCGGTATTTCCCGTTATGAAAAAGGCGATATGCCCGCCGGTCCAGAAAATTATTTCAACCTGATCTTCAAGCGCGGAACGATGTCGGGTTTCATTGTGCTGGATTATATGAGTGAATATCCAGAAGCACAAAAACGCATGCGCCAATGGATCAAGGAAGGCAAAATTACCTTCAAAGAAGATATCCAAGAGGGTTTCGATAACATCCCTGATACCCTCAAACGCTTGTTTGCTGGACAGAATTTCGGGAAGCAAATGCTCAAACTGGACTAACAGCTAAAGGGCTGGCTGAAAACTTGCGCTAACTATTTGCGCAGTGCCAGCCCTTCGCCGTCTGCAATATGACGGTTTAATTACGAGAGGCAAATTATGAGCGATCTGGAACAATTTCGCGCCGAAACCCGGGCTTGGTTGGCAGAAAGCTGCCCCCAGGAAATGCGTGATGGTGACATTACGGCTGAGAATCAGTGCTGGGGTGGACGTCAGTGGGAGTTTCAGTCCGACGCGCAAAAGCGCTGGTTCGAAGCGGCTTTGGAAAAAGGCTATACGGTTCCGACATGGCCAAAGGAATATGGCGGCGCTGGCTTAACAGCGGACGAAGCGAAAGTGCTTACCGAAGAGCGTGATCGGATCAACGCGCGCAAACCGCTTAGCAATTTTGGTATTTCGATGCTCGGTCCCGCTTTGTTGGCTTTTGGGACGCACGAACAAAAGCTCATGCATCTTGGCGGTATTGCTCGCGGAGAAATCCGCTGGTGTCAGGGCTATTCAGAACCGGGCGCCGGCTCTGATCTCGCTTCGCTGAAAAGCAAATGCGAGGACAAGGGCGATCATTGGCTGATCAACGGTCAAAAAGTCTGGACCTCGAACGCTGATATTTCAGACTGGATATTCTGTTTGGTCCGGACCGATTTTGATGCGCCGAAACATAAGGGCATTACTTTCATTCTGATCGATATGGCGAGTGAAGGGATCAGCGTGAAACCAATCGTCCTGATCTCCGGTCACTCCCCCTTTTGCGAGACTTTTTTTGACGACGTAAAAGTGCCAAAAGCCTATGGCGAAGGTAATTTATCGGTTGTCGGAGAGGTTAACCGCGGCTGGGATGTGGCAAAAAATCTGCTGGTCCATGAGCGTGGAATGCTGGGTACAATGTCACCTCTACGCGGTGTCAAAGGCCCCGAGAACCTTGGTGGATATGCAGCAGAAGAGATTGGCATCGATGATTTGGGCCGGCTTGATGATCCAGCCTTGCGGCAAAAAATCGCCGAGGCTGAAATTGACGACTGGGCTTATACCTTGACCGTCGAGCGGATGAATGACGAAGCCAATGCCGGTAATGGGCTTGGTGCGAAATCATCGATGTTGAAATATGCTGCATCGGAACTGACCAAAAAGGGCAGTGAGCTGCGCATGGACATTGGCGGTACGGAAGCGGCGACCATTGGTCCTGACGGCATAGAATATGACAGTCTTGCCAATACCTGGCTCTACAACCGCGCCTATTCCATTCTTGGCGGGACCACAGAAGTTCAGCTCAACATAATTTCCAAGCGCGTCTTGGAACTTCCCAGCGCATAGACAGGCGAGACTGATATGTCCCTTATCCTCACCGAAGAACAGGAAATGCTGCAAGATGCGGCTAGTGGGTTTTTAACCGAGAACGCCCCGGTTTCTGCATTTCGAGAGATTAGAGATAGCAAGAATCCCGACGGGTTCTCCCGTGAATTGTGGAAAGAAATGGCCGCCATGGGTTGGGCCGGTATCATCGTTGACGAGCAATATGGCGGCAGCGAATTTGGCTATGTCGGCGCAGGCGTTTTGGCCGAGCAAATGGGAAGAAACCTAACAGCGTCACCCTTTTTCTCGACTTCTGTTTTGGGCGCAACCGCCGTTCAACGTTACGGCACGGCAGAACAGAAAGACCAACATCTCGGATCGATTTGTGACGGTTCAAGCTTGTTCGCGCTAGCCGTGGACGAGGGGCCGCGCCATCGGCCAGAGCATATTGAGTTTTCTGCGCCCCAGAGCGGCAATGGCTATATTTTGTCGGGATCAAAGACATTCGTGGCCGATGGCCATGTGGCTGATAAGCTGATTATCGCGGCGCGTACATCTGGTGAAGCCAATGATCCATCAGGTATCACCCTGTTCTTGGTGGATGCTAGCGCAGCCGAGATTGAACGCACCCATACGCCGATGGTTGATAGCCGCAATGCAGCTAACGTAAAAATTGACGGCCTGGAGGTTACTGGCGACGACATATTGGGTGAAGTCGATAAAGGCTATGAAGCCTTGGAAGGCATATTATCTGCCGGCCGCGCCATATTGGGCGCAGAAATGTCTGGCAGTTCGCAACAGGCCTTTGCCATCACCACTGACTATCTCAAAGAACGCGAGCAATTTGGTCAGAAAATCGGTTCATTCCAAGGCTTGCAGCATCGTGCGGCGCATCTTGCAACAGAGATCGAAATGACCAAATCGGCGGTTTTGAAATCGCTGCAACTGCTCGACGACGATTTCGAAAGCGCGTCAGCGACATGTTCGATGGCGAAAGCCAAGTCGGGAATGACCGCACAGCTATCAACCAAGGAAGCGATTCAGATGCATGGCGGTATCGGTGTGACCGACGAATATGATGTCGGCCTGTATTTCAAGCGTGTCCATGTCGCGCAGCAAATGTTTGGCGATGCAGGGTTCCATGCCGATCGTTTGGCGAAGCGCTCAGGCTATTGAACGGTTGATAGGCAGTCTAACCACCACTCATCGTAATATTGGATGGGCCGAAATGCGCGGTCATTTTTTCAACTTTTCCAGCCTCATTGAATATAAAAATATCAATCACATCGACGGTAAGAATCTTGCCATCTGCTTGTCCAATAGCCGCGCGAAACGGGACAGCGGCGGTATTGGCACTCATTCTGATCGTATCGGTAAGTTCAGCTTTCGCGCCGCCGGCAAAGGCATTTTGGTAAAAGGTCAGGATATCGGAACCGGTCTTCGGTTCCGTGCCAGCAGGATCTTCCACCGCGGCATTGTCCGCATAGATTTCCATGACTGCATCCATATCACCGGCATTAATCGCGGCCATATAGTGGTGGACGATTTCGGTCATATGTTCGGGCGTTGGCATTGGATTTCCTTTCTGAGGATTTGACTGAACAATAGAGCCGTCGGACATGGGTCGGCGTCTGCTTAATTTGATAGGGATTTGAGGAGAAGAGATTTGACCGACCGATTGCAAGGAAAAACAGCCATCATCACTGGCGGGGCGAGCGGTATTGGCGCCGCGATGGTGAAGCGTTTCACCGAAGAGGGCGCGAAGGTGCTCTCAACCGATGTGCAAGTGGAGCTTGGACAAAATGTCGCTGACTCGGCCGGCGCGCTGTTCATGGAGCAGGATGTCGCCACATCGGAGGGGTGGGAAGCAGTGATTGCTAAAGCCCAGGCAGAATTTGGTCGCCTCGATATCCTCGTCAATAATGCGGGGATCGTGGCCGCCAAATCGATTGAGGATATTGATCTGGAAAGCTGGCACCATTTGCTGGGTATCAATTTAACTGGCGTCATGCTCGGCTGTCAAAATGGCATAAAGGCGATGAAGAAAAACCCGGGCGGGTCGTCCGGTTCGATCATCAATATTGCCTCGACTTCAGCCTTTGCCGCACTGCCCGGAGATGTGACGTACACCGCTTCCAAAAGTGCAGTGCGTATGCTGACCCGTTCTGTAGCAGTGCATTGCGCGCAGCAGGGGCATAATATTCGCTGCAATAATTTGGTTCCCGGCGGCACCCACACGGGCATTATCGATGCGGCCAAAGAATTTGTGCCAGACATATATGATCGTGTGGCTGCCATGTCGCCATTGGGTCGTATGGGGCAGGGCGCTGATCTGGCTGGAGCAGCGGTCTATCTGGCGAGCGATGATGCCAGCTTTGTTACCGGGAGCGATCTGCTGGTGGACGGCGGAATGCTTGCCGTGCATCCTGGCTATTAAGTTGGCTGACTATCAAATGTCTAACTAGCCGTTTTGGCAGTTATTGGCGGGCGGGCTTTGGCCTAATGCAAGCACAGGAAAAAGGAGAGGGCGAATGGGCGCACAGCCAATCGCAGATAATCTGTTCACAGATGATAATATGACCGCATTGGTCGGTGCACGGAACAAGCAGACGGGCCATATATTCTTCCCGATGCCGCTAACTGAGAATGACGATATCGAGCCGATAGCCTTGGCTTCCCGAGGCACTGTCTGGACCTATACGGTTCAGCGCTTTCCGCCCAAAACGCCCTATGCGGGCCCAGCCGATCCGATGAATTTCAAACCCTATGTGGTGGCCTATGTTTCTTTGCCGGGTCAGACGATGGTGGAGTCGCGGTTGACAGGTATGGAGCCGGAAGACGTTAAAATCGGTATGGAAGTTGAACTGACGGCGATCCCGTTGGACCCTGATGCCCCCGCCGATGAACAAATTATGATTCACGCTTTCCAGCCTGTTTGAGGAGATATTGATATGAGCGATGTATGTATTGTGGGCGCGGGCATTCACCCTTTCGGCCGGACCGAAGGCCGCGATGGAATGGACCAGGGCGTCTATGCCGTGAATCAGGCTTTGGCTGATACTGGTATAAAATGGGAAGATGTCGAATTTGCCTTTGGCGGTTCTGCTGCATCGGGGGCTGCCGATACCATGGTGTCGAAGCTTGGTCTGACCGGTATCCAGTTTATCAATGTCTCAAATGGCTGCGCAACCGGCGGTTCGGCGCTGAACGCAGCGGCCAGCGCGATCAAATCTGGCGAATATGAGATGGGCATGGCGGTCGGTTTCGACAAACATCCGCGCGGCGCGTTTAACGCCGATCCAGCCGCTTATGGATTGCCAAATTGGTATGGCGAAGCTGGCTATATGCTGACGACCCAGTTTTTCGGCGCGAAGATCATGCGCTACTTGCATGAAAATGGTTTGAGCACCGAAGCATTGGGACGGGTTTCCGAAAAGGCCTTCCGCAATGGAGCAAAGACCGACCATGCGTGGCGGCGCAGCGAGGTTGATCTTGAAACGATCATGAACGCGCCGATGATCAGTGATCCGCTCAACAAATATATGTTCTGTTCACCCGCCGAAGGAGCCGTGGCTCTAATACTCGCGAGCGAGAAAAAGGCGAAGGAATTGGGCGGACCGATGATCCGTCTGAAGACCTCAGTCATGCGCACCCGCCCACCGGGATCGTTTGAAGTGTTCGCGGCATCGATTGATAATGAGCGCGGCGGCACCGCAACCGAGCTGGCGGCTAAGGCAGCCTTCGAACAAGCGGGTATGGGGCCGGAAGATATCGACGTCGCGCAGCTTCAGGATACCGAGGCAGGTGCTGAAATCATGCATATGGCCGAAAACGGTTTCTGCGCGCATGGCGATCAGGAAAAATGGCTGGTTGAAGGGCGCACCGAAATTAACGGCGCGCTGCCAGTGAATACCGATGGCGGTTGTCTCGCTTGCGGAGAGCCGATTGGTGCTTCTGGTCTGCGGCAAGTTTATGAGAACGTCATTCAATTGCGCGGCACGGCTGGCGAGCATCAGGTGCCGGGTGACCCGAAGACCGCTTATACGCAAGTATATGGCGCTCCCGGAGTGGCCGCTGTAACGATTTTGCAGCGTTAGATATATTGAGAATGTGCTCCGCACTTGATGCGGAGCCCAGAGTTACGGAGAGCGAGAGCTGTCCTAGGCTCCGCATCAAGTGCGGAGCACGTCGTGATTATTATTGAGGAAGACCATTGAACCACGAAATTAGTGCTGAAGCCCTTGAGATTGCCGACAAAGTCGAAACTTTCGTCCGCGAGAAAATCTTTGCTTATGAAAAAGACCCGCGTTGCGAGGATCACGGCCCCACTGATGAACTGGTTCAGGAAATGCGCGCATTGGCCAGAGAGGCCGGTGTCCTTACCCCTCATATTCGCGAAGATGGCAGCCATTTGACCCACCTCGAAACCGCTTTGGTATTGCGGAAATCCGGTCTGTCTCCACTTGGTCCACTGGCAGTGAACACATTCGCCCCGGACGAAGGAAATATGTATCTGCTCGGCAAATGCGCTTCGCCGGAACAGAAAGACCATTTCCTCAAACCGCTGGTGGAAGGCACTACGCGTTCCGCCTTTTTCATGACCGAACCGGCCAGTGAAAATGGCGCTGGGTCTGACCCGATGATGATGCAGACGACAGCGAAACCGGACGGCAATCACTGGGTGATCAACGGCCGCAAGACTTTCATCACCGGTGCCAAAGGCGCGACGGTTGGAATTGTCATGGCAAAGTCCGATGATGGCGCTTGCATGTTCCTTGTCGACTTGCCCGATCCTGCGATCACGATTGAACGGGTTTTGGATACTATCGACAGCTCGATGCCGGGCAGCCATTCGGTCGTGAATATCGATAATCTCCGCGTTCCAGCTGACCAGATGCTTGGGCAAAGCGGCGAAGGTTTTAAATATGCACAGGTTCGCCTCGCGCCAGCGCGGCTCACCCATTGTATGCGTTGGCTGGGTTGCTGTGACCGCGCACAGGAAATCGCAACGGATTATGCGTGCAAGCGAATGGCTTTTGGAAAGCCGCTGGTCGACCATGAAGGCGTTGGCTTCATGTTGGCTGAAAATCAGATTGATTTGAAACAGGCGGAACTGATGATCGACTGGTGCGCGAAGGTTCTGGATACCGGAGATATTGGCACCACCGAAAGCTCGATGGCAAAAGTTGCGGTGTCCGAAGCCTTGTTCCGTATTGCCGATAAGTGCGTCCAAGTCATGGGCGGCACCGGACTCAGCCGGGACACAGTGGTCGAGCAGGTCTTCCGCGAAGTGCGCGCTTTCCGGATCTATGACGGCCCGACCGAAGTCCACAAATGGTCACTGGCGAAAAAGATCAAGAAATCGCAGGGAGTTAAGACATAAATTTTCACCCTCTCCTTATGGGAGAGGGTCAGTTTTAGGAGAATATCGATGACCAAGAACCGCAAATTCACGCTTGTCAGTCGCCCCGACGGAGAACCAAAGGCCAGCGATTTCGCGCTGGTCGAGGAAGACTTGCCGGAACTGGAAGACGGCGCGTTTCTGGTCCGCAATCATTATATCTCACTCGACCCTGCTCAACGCGGCTGGATGAGCGATGCCGAAAGCTATATGCCGCCCATCGCTTTGGGCGCAGCCGTGACTGCTAGCGCCGTGGGCCGGGTCCATGCTTCGAAAAACCCTGATTTCCCGGAAGGGCAATGGGTTGTCGGTCTTGCGGCGATGGAGGAATATTCGGTGGTCCAGGCGGGTGGTTTCACCGCGCCGGTTGACGCTTCTTTGGTCCCATCACCGACCAATTTTCTCTCGGTATTAGGCGCCGTTGGCATGACCGCCTATTTCGGCATGATCGATGACGGTAAACCTAAAGAAGGTGAGACGTTGCTGGTCACCGGCGCTGCCGGGGCGGTTGGCTCGCTGGTCGGTCAGATCGGCAAGATTAAAGGCTGCCGGGTCGTCGGTATCGCTGGCGGCGCAGACAAATGTGCGAAGCTCGTGAACGATTATGGCTTTGACGCGACGATTGATTATCGCGGCAAGGATCAGGCGCAGCTGGAGGCAGAAATTGCCACTGCCGCGCCCGACGGTGTGGACCTGATCTGGGAGAATGTCGGAGGGGCCATCATGGATGCGGGCATTGCCTCGATCAACGAATATGGCCGGATGGTGCTCTGTGGATTGATCAGTGAATATAATAGCCCTGAGCCAGTGGGCACGCGTAACCTATGGTATCTCATTTCGCGTCAGGCGACGATCAAAGGCTTTCTCGTCCGCGACTATCCGCCGCGTTTTCCTGAAGGCATTGCGCAAATGGGGCAATGGCTGGCTGAAGGAAAAATCAAGCATGACGAAGATATCGAAACGGGTATCGAGAATAGCTATGATGCCTTCATGAAGCTGTTCTCTGGCGGCAATAAGGGCAAATTGATTCTGGATGTATCGCCCGAAGCGTAAAGGTTTGTTTTCAAGACCGTTAGTCCGGAGCCTGTCGAAGGACCTCTTTCACGCTGGCGCGGCATCAAGATTGGGGCGTGCTTCGACAGGCTCAGCACTAACGGATATTTGTTGCACAGAGTGCGTGGTCGATAATTACTGGAGGACCAAAGATGAGTGAAGCTGAAAAAATTGTTGTCGACTTTATCGAAAGTTGGAACCGGCTCGACTATGATTCTATCTACGCGGCTATGTCGGAAGATATTTTCTATCACAATATCCCGATGGAACCGTGCAACGGCATAGCTGAAGTTAAAGCTCTTTTCGGCGGCGGCGCTTTCGACTTTGACGAAGCGCAATGGGATGTGCACGCGATTGCAACCAATGGCGATGTCGTGCTGACCGAGCGCACAGACAGGTTCAAAATGGCAGGCCAATGGATCGCCATTCGGGTGATGGGAACCTTTGAAATTGAAAACGGCAAGATCGCCAATTGGCGCGACTATTTCGATCTCGCGGAATTTCAGGGCGAGATGGCCCGGGTCTTGGGTGGCAGCGCGCCCTGATCTTTACTGATGGGGCTGGTAGAGCGCTCCATTGTCCACAGGATATTCGCCTGCCGTCATAAAACGCGATGCATCGCTCGCCAGATAAACGCATAGTTCCGCGACATCATTGGGGTGACCCAATCCGCCGAGCGGGATCATCCCGGTGGCCGGTGTGGCATCGCCATCGGCACCCACGGAAGGCTGCCGGACCATTGGCGTATCAATCCCGGCAGGATGCAGACTGTTACAACGGATCGGATAATTTTCGACCTTACAATGCAGCGCGACTGATTTGGTCATCGACCGCACGCCGCCTTTTGCCGCGGCATAGGCGAGGAAGGGAGAATAGCCTTGTAGGGCGGCCATGGAACTGAGGTTGATGATTGAGCTGGGCTGGTCATTGGTTTTCATCGCCCGGACAGCCGTTTGACATCCAAGGAAAACGCCTTCCAACATAATCGAATTGGTGAGCCGAAACTGCTCCAACGTGCAGTCTTCAATAGAAGCCGGGATAACCAAGCCAGCATTATTCACCAATATATGCGGTGTTCCGAAAGCGGCAGCGGTTTCGTCAAACACCGCTTGCCAGCGTTTTTGATCGGCGACATCTTGATGCAGAGCTATTGCATTTGGTCCGATTGCTGCTGCGACCGTTTCGACGCTTTCGGTATTAACATCGGTGACTACGACCTTGGCGCCTTCAGCCGCAAAAGTCTCGCTAATCGCTTTTCCAAGACCGGATCCTGCCCCTGTGACAATTGCAATTTTGCCTTCTAAACGGCTCATATAACCTCCCTGAAAACCTGTACTTTTGATAGCATAGGCCGTGATTGCCGGCATCATAGCAATACCCAATATCGCTAGTATCCGTAACGGAATCGCTATCATGGCACGGCATTTTGTTGCGCGAATGCCACAGTTCTGCAAATTTGCTATCAAATTGGCTAGCAGAGCGTGGCGAAACTCCTGCTTAAGATGATCCCATAAATAAGGCGGAATAACCGCCAGTTATTTTGGATGGACCTCAGATTATTGACTGGGGTTTTTTGGGAGAGAGTGATGACGAAACAATCAAAACACCACAATAGTATTTTTGCAACAAAATCCATGCGGGTATTGCTTATGGGTTCTGCGGCGAGTTTAGCGCTCGCTGGCGCGGCTGCTCCTGCTCATGCACAGGATGCCGCTGAAGATGATGATAGCAATGTCATCACGGTTATCGCTCGTAAGCAAACAGAGACATTACAAGAAGTCCCAGTGACGGTGACAGCCATTGGCGGCGAGACGCTGGAAAACTTCCAGGTCAACGAGATTGCCGATGTGGTGAGCCGGGTGCCAGCGCTAAACGTCCAGGTTGGCGGTTCCGGCTCTGGTGGTCAGATCAGTTTGCGCGGCGTTGGGTCTTCCAATATTTCGGCCTCGTTTGACTCTGCTGTGGCATTTGATTTTGACGGTGTTCAGGTCAGTACCATGCGGATCGTGCAAGCGGGCTTCTTTGATGTCGAACAGATCGACGTACTTAAAGGGCCACAATCACTCTTCTTCGGGAAAAGTGCTTCAGCCGGTGTGTTTTCTATTCGTTCTGCCAACCCTACTGCTGATTGGGAAGTAGGCGTAAAAGCTTCGCAGGAATTTGAAGAAAATGGCACGACCATCAGTGGTTATGTTTCTGGTCCGATCTCTGATGCTTTGGGTATCAGGGTTGCAGCCCAGTTCAATAATATTGAAGATTATGTTGATTTGGCGCCTGGCACACCAGCGTTCAATCCAAATGGTTCCTTTAGAACCTCCAGAGGATTGCAGAATTTCGTCAGTCGGGTGACTTTCCAATGGGATCCATTCGATAACTTCAATGCCAATTTGAAACTCAACTATATTAAGCAAGAAAATGATGGCGCGATTGCGCATTCCGATATTAATTGCGGCCCGAATGGCGTTGCTGACTCGATATTCCTGCTAGGTGGCGGTGTTGTCATTCCTTCCAATGCGGATTGTAATGACAATGATGGTCTTTATCACCATGCGGATGGTGCTCCCGCTGTAACTAGTCAGGTTCCTGCAGGATCGGCTGGTGAAGGACGTTTTGACAACGGCATTCCTTACGGTGAAACGGATATTTTCTTTGGTCGACTGAAATGGGATCTGGATGTTTCCGATTCTCTTACTCTTTCATCTGTCTCTGGTTATCTGAGCCTGGATGCTGTTGATACGGATTGCTATGGCTATGTTGGTGTATTCCCAGGCGGAGCGCCGGGAGGCGTTGGTTGTAGTGATCCGCGGAACCGTTCTGAGCAATTCACTCAGGAACTGCGCATTGCCAGTGATTTTGATGGGATGTTTAACTTCATGGTCGGCGCTTTCTATGAAAGTCGCGAAATTGATTTCGACACTTCGCAACTAGGCGTCAATATTGGTTTTGTGGGGGCTGATCCGGTTACCGGCAACACATATGACTGGTTCAAGAAGCATAACACCAAAACAGAAGCTGTTTCGTTCTTCGGCAGTGTGACTTTGGACTTGACGGATCAACTGGAACTATCTGGTGGTTTGCGTTGGACCGATGAGAAGAAAGTGAACACAATCTCTGTTCCTTACGTTCATGCGTTTCTTGCGGCTGGCCCTGCTTTTATCAACAGCGGCTTCTTCTCGGGACCGATCAGGTTTAGCGACAGCAATTTCTCGCCAGAAGTCTCAATCAAATATCAAGCCGCTGATGATATCAATATCTATGCTGCCTTCAAAACCGGTTTCAAATCGGGCGGTATTGATAACAGCGCATTGCCATCAAGCTCTTTGAGTGCTGCGGCGGTTACCGGAGATTTTGGCGCGCTGGTCTATGAATCGGAAACAGGCCTTGGCGGTGAAGTCGGCGTTAAAGCACAATTTGCTGATCGTTCCATCACTTTGAATACATCTGTCTTCTACTATGTATTTGATGATCTGCAGGTGCAGAATTTTGATGCAACAACCATTCAGTTCCAGACATTCAATGCCAGTCAGCTGACTAGTAAAGGTGTTGATGTAGAATGGGCATGGCGCACACCGGTTGATGGTCTGAATCTTTCAGGTGCGCTGGCCTATACGGATGCGGAGTTTTCTGCTCCTTTTGTCACTACATCAGGTGAAGATATCAATGGCCGGGCAGCAGCACGTGCTCCAAAATTTGCAGCCAACGCGGCTTTTGACTGGTCTATCCCGATGGGTGATGCGGTCGAATTCGGGTTGAACGGCAACCTGCAATATAGCGGATCTTATTTCACCAACGAAGATTCACTGACGGACCTCAAGCAAGACAGCTATGTGTCAATTGACGGTTCGATTTCCGTGGGTGATCCTGATGGTGCATGGAAATTGTCACTGGTTGGTGTGAACCTGACCGACGAAATCTGGGTCAACACCAGTGGCGGTCGTCCATTCCTTGAGCCAGGTGTTGGTGATGACCTTGTCGTCACCCAAAACCGTGGCCGCCAGGTCTTTGTGGAAGCTAGCTTCAAATTCTGATCAACCTCCCGTTGATCAAAAAGAGGCCGGGACAGCTGGGGGGCTGTTCCCGGCCTTCCTTTGTTTAGCGGGCTTATTTCAACGCACGAATAGCCATAGTGGATAATCATATTGAGAGTAGCAGGTCGGTGGGGACCCGCTAACATTGATCGATAATGTTCGAGAAATGTTGAGGAGCGAGTCTATGGGACGTCTTGAAGGTAAAAAGGCAATTATTCTGGGCGCAGCGGGCGCTGGTAATATGGGCCAGGTCATAGCACAGCGATTGCATGATGAAGGCGCCGATGTGTTGGTGGCCGGGCGCAAGGAAGACGAACTAAAGCGCTTTGCCGAAGAACTGGGCGGCCATTACGCGCTATGTGATTTGACCAATGAAGATGATGTCAACGCGCTCGCAGAAACCGCGATCAGCAAGATGGGCGGCGTCGATATAGCGATTAATGCAACTGGCCTCGGTTTCCTCAAGCCCTTTCTGGAAAATACCCGAGAAGAGCTGGAAATGATGTCGGCCCTGCAATTGGTCGGCCCGTTTCAATTTTATCAGGCAATGATCAAGGCGATGAAAAATGGCGGCTCGATCATCCAGATCAGTTCTGCAACCGCCACGGTCATGCTCAATGACCATGCGGCCTATATGGGCACGAAAGCGGCAACCGACCATATCATCCGCTGCGTCGCGCATGAATTTGGCGATCGGGGCATCCGCGCCAACAGCATTTCGCCGGGCCTCACGCGCACGCCAATGACGGCGGGTGTCGATCAGGTGCCGGGATTGGTGGAATCCTTCGAAGCCCGCTATCCGCTGGGTCGCATCGGCACGAGCGAAGATATCGCAGCTGCCGCGGTATTTCTTGCCAGCGACGAATGTTTCATGACTGGCGAGAATTTGCAGGTCAACGGCGGCCTTTGCCTGCGTGGCAACCCGACCCGCAAGGATCAGGAATTGATGATGGGAGCCATCGCCGCCTCTTCCTAGAACGGCTCGATAAAAGCCGGTTGGCGCTGTTCCAATTTTCCGCCATGGTGGCGCATTATCGCTTCGCCATGGGGAAGGTTGCTATTGCTTGAAATATTAAGCCAGTTTCAGGGCCTGATCGGCATTGGCTTCATTCTGATGCTTGCTTGGATTTTGTCAGAAAACCGCAAGGATCGGCCAAGCTGGAAATGGATCGCGGGCGCTATCGCGGTCCAGTTTATTCTCGCCGTTTCGATTGTCCGCATCCCCTTCATATGGGACATAATAGGCCTTGCCAATCAGGGCGTGCAGGCGATCGAGCAAGCGACGCTGGCCGGCTCAAGCTATATGTTCGGCTATCTTGGTGGAGCAGAATTGCCGTTCTCCGTGAAAGAAGGCGCGGCACCGCCGTTGATTATTGCGTTTCAGATATTGCCGCTGGTCATCGTTTTCTCGGCCTTGGCGGCGCTCTTGTGGCATTGGAAAGTGCTCCAACTCATTGTGAAGGGCTTGTCTTGGGCTTTGCAAAAAACTTTGGGCGTCAGCGGTGTTGTAGGCCTAAGCGGTGGCGCGAACATCTTCCTTGGTGTGGTTGAATCTCCACTGGTGGTACGTGCCTATTTTGAGAAAATGAGCCGCGCAGAGCTGTTCGCGATCATGGTGCTCGCTATGTCGACAATATCGGGCGCGATTTTGGTGCTTTATGCAACAACACTTGAGAAAACTGTTCCTAATGCTGTGGGCCATATGATTTCGGCTTCGCTGATATCTTTGCCAGCGGCGATCTTGCTCGCGCGACTGATGGTTCCGGGGCTGTCGGATACAAAAGTTAAACGCGAAGAGCCCGGCTTAAAATATGAGAATAGCTTTGATGCGATTATCAAGGGCACAATGGATGGCGTGCAGTTGTTTCTTGCAGTCATTGCGGTCATCATCGTGATCTTCGCCTTTGTTGCCCTCATCGATCAAATACTCACAATCCTGCCTTTGGTCGCCGGAGAAGCCGTCACGCTGAAGCGGATATTTGGCTGGATATTTGCTCCGCTGATGTGGATGATCGGTGTGCCGTGGGAAGAATCGGCTGCGGCAGGTTCGCTTATGGGCACCAAAGCGATTTTGAATGAATATGTCGCTTATCTGGAGCTAGCCGCGCTGCCAGCCGATACGTTCAGCGCAAAAGGGCAACTTATCGTCACCTATGCGCTGTGCGGGGTCGCCAATCTCGCCAGCGTTGGTCTTATTATCTCGACCATCGGCACGCTTTGTCCCGAACGCCGCGCGGAAGTCGCGGGGCTGGGGATGAAAAGCTGGTTTGCCGGCAATTGCGCGACCGCCATGACCGGCGCGGTAATTGGAATTATCACATGGGTTTAGGATCTAGTCGCTATGTTTGACGCCAAAATCCGTCCTTTTATTGATCCGCCGCTGAACGCGATTGGCCGCGGCTTGGCCCGGATTGGTTTCACAGCCAATATTATTACTTTGCTTGGGTTGGGCTTTGGTCTGGGCGGCGCCTATGCTGTCTCTCAGGGGCACTTTGGCTGGGCGCTGGCGCTAGTCTTGATCAGCCGGATATTGGACGGCCTCGACGGAGCAGTTGCGCGGGCGACACAGAAAACCGCATTTGGTGGCTATCTCGATATCGTCTGCGATTTTATCTTCTATGTGTCTATCCCGCTAGCTTTCGGGATAGCTGATCCTGTCAACCTGCTACCCGCCTTGGGCCTCGTCGCGGCCTTCACTATTACCGGTATCAGCTTTCTCGCCTTCGCCGTAACAGCAGCAGAGCAGGGCGCTGAAACGAGCGCACATGGGGAGAAGAGCTTCTTTTACAGCACCGGTCTCGCGGAAGGCGGGGAGACAATCGCCTTCTTCTTGATCATGTGCCTGTTTCCAGTACATTTTGCGACGCTCGCTTATATCTTTGCCGGGCTCTGCGTGGTCACGGTTTTGCAACGGACGGTATTGGCGTGGCAGTCCTTCAAAACCTGATCGGGTGCCGTGTCACAATTAGCTTTCCTACAATATGCGGTTTGTGAAATGAAGAGAATCGGCTCTTTGATAATCTGAATCATTCTGACTAGAAATTTCCGGTTCTCGAGAATCCAAAATTTTGCCGATGAAATGGCAGAGAATAAAGCTTCCTTGGTGTTAAGTTAGTGAAGTTAGCGCTCAGCTCCGCGCCCAATTGAAATAGCGCTTCAGCCATTTGAGCGCCAATTCCGGTTTATGCTTTTTGCGCCATTCGCCAGCGGCAAATTTATTCGCTTCGGCCATGGTCGGATAGGTGTGGATGGTGCCGAGAATCTTGCCGAGACCCAATCCATGTTTCATCGCCAGCACATATTCGGTGAGCAGCTCGCCGGCATTTTGACCAACGATAGTCACGCCCAATATCCGGTCCTTGCCCGGAGGGGTCAGAACTTTGACAAAACCCTCTGTGGCGCTTTCGGCAATCGCGCGGTCAAGATCATCGAGGCCATATTTGGTAACCTCAAATTCAATACCCTCCTTCTCAGCCTCTTGTTCGTTAAGCCCGACATGCGCAATTTCGGGATCGAGAAAAGTGGTCCACGGCAGGAATTCATAGCTTGGTTTGAATTTTTTAAATCGGCCAAACAGCGCGTTGACCGTGGCAAACCAGGCCTGATGGGAGGCATTATGGGTTAGCTGATACGGGCCGGCAACATCGCCAGCGGCATAGATATGCGGAAAGGTGGTTTGCAGGTGGTCATTGGTCACCAATGTGCGATCCGTCTCGACACCCAGCGCTTCCAGACCAAAACCTTCGAGACGGGCCGCACGACCAACGGCGATCAGCAAGTCGTCAAAGGGCAGAGCCTGTTCGCCGCTGTCATTCTCGACGATGATCATTTTGATGCCATCTTGCATTTCGGTGCGCAGCGCTTTGTGCTTGCAGAGCAAAGTAACGCCAGAATCGCCGAGCGCTTTGGCCGCGATCTCGGACACATCCTCATCCTCGATACCCATAACCCGTTCGCCCATTTCAATCAGGGTAACGTTACTACCCAGACGGGAAAAGGATTGCGACAATTCGCAGCCAATGGGACCGCCGCCAAGGACCACCATTTTTTCCGGTACGGCATCGCGTTTGGCCATTTCCTCCCACAGCGTATCGCTGGTGAGATAGCCTGTGTCTTCCAAACCGGGCAGGGGCGGAACAAACGGCCGCGCACCAGTTGCGAGAACAATCGCCTTGCCGGTCAGCGTCTGGGTGCCGCCGTCATTGCGTGCAATCTCGACCGTCCATGGATCGGTCAACTTGGCATAGCCTTGCACGACATCGACACCGAGGCCTTCAAACCGTTCTACGCTGTCATGTGGCTCTATGGTTTTGATGACGCTCTCAATCCGCGCCATCACGTTCTTAAAATTGAATGTCGGCTTGCTGGCGGTCAGGCCATAGCGATCTGCATGCTGCATCTGTTCGGCGACCTTGGCACTCTTAATTAGCGCTTTGGATGGGATGCAGCCATAGTTCAGGCAATCGCCGCCCATTTTTCCGGACTCGATCAAAGTCACTTTGGCATTGATCGTGGCAGCGATCAGTGAGGATACGAGGCCGCCGGAGCCGGCTCCGATAACGATCAGGTTACGGTCAAATTTCTTTGGACGGGTCCAACCTTTGTAGATTTTACGGTTCTGGAAAAAGCCGATAATGGCTTTGGCAATCCACGGGAATATGGCGAGCAGGACAAAAGAACCGATGACCGGCAGAGAAAAGACTTCGCCTACCGAATTGACCTGCGACAGCTGCGTCCCAGCGTTTACAAAGACGATTGTGCCAGCAAGCATGCCAATCTGGCTGGCGATGAAATATTTCCAGACCCGCATTTTGGTCAGGCCCATGAGCAAGTTCACCACAAAAAACGGGAAGGCCGGGACGAGCCTGATCGAGATCAGGTAAAAAATGCCGTCGCGCTTAATGCCTTCGTTGATATTTTTGAGCCGTTGGCCGAATTTGCTCTCCACCCAGTCACCGAGCAAATAGCGCGATGTCAGAAATGCTATCGTGGCACCAATGGTAGAGGCAAAGGAAACGACAATCGTACCAACGACCACGCCAAATAGCGCGCCGGCGGCAAGCGTCATGACCGCTGCGCCGGGAATGGATAGCGCGGTGACCGCCACATAGATCAGGAAAAATACGCCGATAATGATCAGCGGATTAGCCCGATATTGGGCATCAATCGCGTCCTGCTGCGCCTTTAGGTTTTCGAGCGTTAGCTGCGAACCAAGATCATAGTGAAAAAACGCAATTATCGCCGCTACGATAACCGCCAGTAATAATAATTTCTTCGCCATGCCGGTTTTTCCTCAGCCCCTGAACAGAATGATTTTCTATTGTTCGTCGCTAAGGCATAACCGGTTACACAGTCGCCGTCGATGATGGTTTTCGGACTTGTAGGGCCGAAATTTATTTGTCTTTCAAGCCGATGGCGTCGAGCATACCGGGTAGCCATTTTTTTGTACCGCTGTCATAAAGTGGGAAGGTATTCGTGTAAGCCCAAGCACACATGCCGATGCCGACAGCGTCAAACGCGGTCCGGACCGCTTTGTGATATTGCACGCGCTCGGCCAATGGGGCGAGGTTAATTGCTCCAACCTCTCCCATAAACGGCGTTTTTCCGGTGCGGCGAATATAGTCGCGGATCTTCTGAACGTCGTCTTCAAGCGCCTTTTGGTCTTCCTCTCCGCCAAATTTGCGGCCCAAGGGCGGCGGATTATCCACCCAACTCGCCCCCTGATGCGTGAAAGGGAACGGGTCATAATAGTGGAAGGTCGGTACAATGTGCGGATCATCAGGCAGCGGCAATGTCGCTATGCTATTGATGCCGCTCCATAGCTCGCCGCCGATTATCACCGCGCGATCAGGGTTGGTTGCGCGAATGGCGGCAAGGGCCGGGGTCAGTGTATCGAGCAAGTTTGCATGGGTAAGCTTGTCATGGGGTTCATTCTCGATCTCGAACCAGAGATGGTCCGTCGGTTGGTCAGCGAACGCAGCCGCGATCTGGGTCCATAGGCCAGCAAGACGCGGTGCGTGTTTGGCCGGTTCCTTGTAAAGCTCCTCGTAATGATGGTCGTCCAAAATGACATTGAGCCCGGCTTCGCGCGCTAGGAAGACAACATGCTTGACCCGATTCATGAAGGAGGCATCGATCGTATATGGAGCGTTATCGTCGGCGTGGGCGGACCAGCGGACTGGCAAGCGGATGGTTTCAAAACCGGCCGCCGCGATGATCTGAAAATCATTGTCAGCAATCTTCCGACCCCAGTCCCCTTCTTGTGGCGGCTCGAGATGGTTGCCCATATTGATGCAGCGGCCGACAGGCAGGCTGTCGGTTTGCGCTGCGGCGAGTGCAGGGCCGAACAGAAGGGCGGCGCAGGCCGTTGCAGTGGCTAGCTTTTTTAGGTTCATCATTTGCTCCTTTGGTCTGGGTCCGACTGGGCATTGAGAGATTGAAAATAGGCAAGACTGCGCCGCAACGTCCGGAAAGGATGGTCCGATACATCATGCTCTGCGACAAGATGGGTAATGCCGGCATATTCTGATTGTCGCAGCACAGCAGGGAAATCGATGCGTCCATCGCCAGCATCCACCATTGCAGTGGTTTGCAGGTCCATATCTTTGGCGTGTATCAGCGGAAAACCGCCAGGATAGGTTTGAAAATATCGCTCAGGAGAACGCCCCGCTACCGTCAGCCAATAGAGGTCGAGCTCGAATGTCACATAGCGACGATCGACGCCAGCGAGCAACAAATCATAGGGTTCGACGCCATCGATTGGTTCAAACTCGAATTCATGGTTGTGATAGGCAAACCGAATACCGTGGTGATGTGCCTGGCTGGCAACATCGTTGATGATCTCGATCCAGGCTTTCCACTGCGCCAATGTCTGTCGTTCCTCAACCGGCAACCAAGCAAGAATCATATACTCAGCGCCCAGGATGCGAGTCTCTTCGATGAGGCCATCCGGATCATCGCGTAGCCGCTTCCAGTTGATATGCGACCCTAAAATTTGCAGATCGAGCGCGTCAGCCATGGATCGCACAAGTGCAGGATCTCGATCGAAAAGACCGGCCAGTTCAATCTTCTTGTAACCGACTGCGGCCACTTGCTTGAGAGTTCCGGCAAAATCTGACTCTAGTTCATGGCGGACTGTGTAAAGTTGTGCGGCATGGTCGATCTGAGCCGCCGGAGCGGGCGCAGATGTAGAAATAGCCGACCGCGGCACGGTGCAGGATGGCAGCAGAATAGCTACCACTATGGCCAGATTTCGCACTATTTGTCCGGCATTTTGCATCGGCTAGCAGCTTCTCTCCATTTGCAGGTCCAGGCGTTTGCCTTTATGCGCCGGTTCACAAGGAATCGACGTTATTAGCGCGAAGATAGGATGGTACAGAGATTAATGTCAACGTTGTCTTTATCTTTGTTGTTTGAGTTGGTAGATATTGTCTGGTCAAATTTGAATGCTGCTAATGATCACACGGGAAGGGCTTGCAATGGCTGATCTGGCCGCACCTAAGGAGATGGAATCGCGCGATGCGGTGACACGACAGATATTTGACACGGAAATCCGGCCAGCTGGTAAGCCCGTGATATTAAAGGGCCTTGCGGCGGATTGGCCTGCCACTCAGGCAGCGGCTCAGTCCAGTGATGCTATCGCTTCCTACCTGACCGGTCTCGCCAGTGATGCCAAGGTGATGACCTATCTCGGTAAGCCTGAGATGGCGGGGCGCTTTTTCTATCGCGAGGATATGCGCGGCTTCAATTTTGAGCGGCGCGAAATTGCGATCAAAAAGGTCATCGCGAAGCTACTCGATATTAGAGAAGACCCATCGCCCATGCATATCTATGCTGGTGCGGGTCAGTCGGCGGAGCTGTTTCCGGCATTTGCCGCTGCCAATCCGATGTCATTGTTGGATGCCGCCGTCACGCCGCGCGTGTGGATCGGAAATGCCGCGCGTGTGGCGCCGCATTTTGATGCATCGGAAAATATCGCAGTCGCCCTGCGGGAGCGTCGCCGGTTTCTATTATTCCCGCCCGATCAGGTGAAAAACCTCTACATCGGCCCCTTCGAAGTGACGATGGCGGGCCCACCAGCCAGTATGGTTGATCCGATTACGCCCGACCTTGAGCGTTATCCCAAATATCGGGAAGCGATGAATCACGCTCTAGTTGCCGATTTGGAGCCAGGGGATGCGATTTATATCCCTTCGCTTTGGTGGCATTTTGTCCAGTCGTTTGAGTCGTTTAATGTGCTGGTCAACTATTGGTGGGCCAATGAGACGGCCGGGGCGGGTCTTGCAGCTGTGGCGCATGGACTTCTTAGTATCCGCGACTTGCCGTCTAATGAGAAACAGGCGTGGCGAGCGCTGTTCGATCATTATGTCTTCAACGATGAAGCGAGCGGCGCGGCGGAGCATCTTCCGGAACACATCCAGGGTGTTCTCGGGCCCAGTTCAACGGAGCGAGACCGCAAGATAGCCGCATTCTTGATCGGTGGCTTAAGCGATATCTGACTGAATCATGCGCCTTCAAGCAAGCTCGAAAAAACTCTTTGACTCATAAATGACAACGATGACATAAGGAGAAAAAATTCAAGCCTAGGGTGGATGTTATGAAATATTTTTTAAGCGCGATGGCACTTGGCCTGTCTTTGTCCGGCTGCCAGATTGTCGATTCATCTGATGTAGCCACCGCCGCCGAGTTTCCTTTTCAGGACCAGTCGCTGCCCATTGAAGAGCGTGTTGAAGACTTGGTCTCTCGGATGACGTTGGAAGAAAAAGCCGCACAGATGTATGACAAGGCTCCGGCGATTGAGCGGCTTGGTGTTCCAGCCTATGTCTATTGGAATGAAGCGCTTCATGGCGTTGCCCGGGCCGGCGAAGCGACCGTTTTTCCGCAAGCAATCGGGATGGCGGCGACATTTGATGAAGAGCTTATGCTGCGCATCGCGACCACCATTTCCGATGAAGGACGCGCCAAGCACCATGATTTTTTGAAACGCGGCAATGCCTCAATCTATACCGGCTTGACCTTCTGGTCGCCCAATATCAACATCTTTCGTGATCCGCGCTGGGGTCGTGGGCAGGAGACCTATGGAGAGGACCCGTATCTGACAGGGCGTATGGCGGTAAATTTCGTAAATGGCCTGCAGGGAGATGATCCTGATTATTTGAAAACGGTTGCGACCGTGAAACATTACGCGGTGCATAGCGGTCCTGAGACGACCCGGCATACGGATGACTATGACGTAACTGACAAGGACCTTTACGAGACATATCTGCCTGCTTTTGCGACCGCGATAGCGGACGCAAATCCTGCGTCAGCAATGTGTGTCTATAACGCGGTTCGCGGTATCCCCGGCTGTGCCAGCGAGCTTCTCATGCAAGATATCTTGCGCGAAGAGTTGGGCTTTTCCGGTTTCGTCGTTTCGGATTGTGGAGCGATAGGTAATATTCACCGTCCGGAGCATCATGACTATGTGAAGACCAAGGCCGAAGCAGCCGCAATCTCGGTCAAAGCAGGCACAGAATTGGTATGTGGTGACGGAGAAGGCAGCGTCTATGCGGCCTTGCCAGAAGCGGTTGAAAAGGGATTGATTGACGAGGCTGTTATCGACCGTGCCCTGAAGCGCATTTTCACTGCTCGTTTCAAACTCGGCATGTTCGATGATCCAGAGAAAATCAGCTATGCCGCCATCCCGATGGATGTGGTGGGATCGGATAAGCATCTCGCGCTCACGAAGGAAGCCGCGCGCAAATCATTTGTTCTGTTGAAGAATGACGGCGTGCTGCCGTTGAAAGCTGATCAGAAAATTGCTGTTATCGGCCCCAACGCCGATAATTTCGATGTTCTTATTGGAAACTATCACGGCAAGCCAGTGCGACCCGTCACCGCTCTGGAAGGATTGCGTGCACGCTTCGGAAACGGCAATGTTGCTTATGCTCCAGGCAGTTCGCTCGGTGGTACGATGTACACGCATTACGATACTGTTCCGGCTGCGGTTCTGTCTCATCGAGATGGCGATAGTTTCGCACCCGGTATCAAGGCTAGCTATTACGAAGGCGAAGAAGCGCAAGGTGAGCCTGCTCGGGAAGCCATTGAAAAAGCTATTGATTTTGAATGGAAAGGATCACCGGCTACTGATGCGATTGATGAAGCTTTCACGGCAGTCTGGGAAGGTTTTATCAGCCCTGCCGTCACCAGCCGTTATCGTTTTGGGCCGGATTTAGCGGTCGAAATTGACGGCAAGCCAGTCGAAGCGGACGGTGTCGATCTCACCAAAGGCGAAAGGCACGCGATCAAGGTTAGCCTGTCCAAAGCGCCGGTTTGGCACAATAATGTCATTGAACCGATGGCGCGGCTTGAATGGATTGACCTTAACCGTGATCTGGCTGCTGAGGCTATGGCGGCTGCCGACAAATCAGATATCATCCTGTTCTTCTCTGGTCTTTCGGCAAAGCTCGAAGGCGAAGAAATGTCGGTGGATGTCCCCGGCTTCGTCGGGGGAGACCGAACGTCGCTTGACCTGCCTGCAGAACAAATGGCGTTGCTGAGAAAATTACAGGCGACCGGGAAACCGGTTGTTCTGGTCAATTTCTCGGGAAGCGCCGTCAACTTGTCGTGGGCGGATGAAAACCTGCCCGCCGTAGTACAAGGCTTCTATCCCGGTGAGGCGACGGGACTTGCGGTTAGCGAGCTGCTGCTTGGGGATTATAGCCCTGCCGGCCGTTTACCGGTGACATTCTACAAGGATCTGGGAGGGATGCTGCCGCTCAATGACTATTCGATGAAAAACCGGACCTATAAATATTTTACCGGAAAGCCGGTTTATCCCTTTGGTCACGGGCTGAGCTATACGCGTTTTGCTTACTCAAATCTATCGGCACCGGAAACACATGACCCGTCCAAACCACTGACGCTGAGCGTGACCTTGGCCAATCAAGGTAAGATGGATTCCGATGAGGTGGTTCAAGTCTATGCTTCCCGCCGCAACGGCGAAGCCGATGCACCGATCCGTACCTTGGTAAAATTTGATCGTGTCAATGTGCCAGCCGGTGGGTCGCAGAAAGTATCTTTTACCATTGCACCGGACAAGCTGCGCTTCGTCGATAGCGACGGATCGCGCAAAGCCTATCAGGGAACGATCGAATATAGCATTGGATCGGGTCAGCCGGGGACAGTCGCAGCAGGCGCCAATATAACTGGAAAGGTGACCTTTTCCGGCGGCTAAAACAGAGAATCATGCAGGGGGAGTAAAGTCATGATCATTCGTAATACTATCATTGCCCTTTCGGCAATATCGCTGGCAGCTGGAACTGCTACTGCGAAACAACCCAATGCCATTTTGCAGGCCATTGATGATGCCTTGCCGGGAACGCTGATTAACGACCCGACGGTCGTGGATTGGGTTGTTTATGGCAACAATAGAAAGCCCAAACAGGTCGCGGCCCCGGAAACACCGGGCCAATTCGCTATGCAGCTCAAGGTCGCCAAAAAGGGCGCGGCAAAGCATGATATGGGCGTGAATGTTCCGATAAGAACCGGCATCATATCAGGCAATATGATCACTGTGGCCTTCTGGGCGAAAGCTACCAAAGCCGATACCGCGGATGGCAATGGCGTGGTCGGTGTAAGGATCAATGAAGACAAAGCGCCCTATGACGGTTTTGGTGATCAAGACATGAAAATCGGTACTGACTGGAAGTTATATGAAGCAAAAATGCGTTCGACGATGACGTTGGGCGCTGGCCAAGCGGTGGTCGGTTTCCAACTCGCGGGTGCTAAGCAGACTATCGAGATCGGCCAAATATACGTGCTCGACATGGGTGCATCATAGCTTAAACGGGTCTTCTTCCTGAACCGCAGGGGTTGGCTGTGTCGAGGCTGGCTGTTGCATCGGAATGTTTTGTTGTCCCATCTGCGCACTACAATGTTGCGCGATAAAGGCCTCATGAGTCGGAAGGCTCGCCGCCGCGCGGCCAATCACGTCTTTGATAGCGTGCAATCGTTGCTTGGTTTCTTCCGGACTAATGACACCCGCAATAGGGTGATATTGTTCCGGGGAAATGCCTTGCCCGGTCATAACTGCGAGCCAGCTGGGTTCGGCAAAAATCTCGTTCTCGTCGCGAAAGATGCGACCCGCCTGCCGGAACAGCTTCAGCTTTTGTGTCAGAAATTCGGGGACATCCATCGTACGGACATGGTTCCAAAAATCAGAATCGGATCGCTCCGTTGCGTTATAATGTAGGATCAGGAAATCGCGGATCGTTTCAAATTCCTGATTAATCAACGAGTTAAATTTCTGCCGATCGATAGGATCGAAATCACCTGTGGGGAAGAGCGAAATCAGTTTGGATATGGCGCTCTGGATCAGGTGAATGCTGGTGGATTCCAAGGGCTCGAGAAACCCGCTCGACAAGCCAATGGCGACGCAGTTATTTTTCCAAATTTCACGGCGCTTGCCGGTGGTGAAGCGCAATTGGCGAGGCTCGGCCAGTGCCGGCCCTTCGAGATTATCTATCAGCGTCTGCCGCGCTTCTTCATCGCTGGTATATTGGCTGGAATAGACATAGCCATTGCCGACCCGGTGCTGCAGCGGAATGCGCCATTGCCAACCGGCTTTGCGTGCCGTCGAGCGTGTATAGGGCGTCAAATTGCCGGTGCGCTCGCATGGCGCAGCCACGGCGCTGTCGCAGGGCAGCCAATGCGACCAGTCGTCATAACCGCTTTGCAAAGTCTTCTCGATTAAAAGTCCGAAAAAGCCGGTGCAGTCGATAAACAATTGTCCGTCTTTGACCTGACCATTTTCGAGCGTTACAGACTCGATATATCCATCGCTGCTACGTTGTTGAACCGATGTGACTTTGCCTTCGGTCCGCCGGACACCGCGTTTTTCGGCATATTGTCGAAGAAATCTGGCATAAAGTATCGCATCAAAATGATAGGCGTATCTTATACCGGACAAAGGTGAATTGGGCGGTCCGGATGGCCGCGAAAACCGGCCGTTTTTGCCTGCCTGCCATGCCAGACAATAGTCTTCCAGCTCTGACATATCGCCAGAGGCTTTGGCGCGTAGCCAGAAATGGTGGAAACTAATCCCTTCCATGTCGAGACCATAGACACCGAAAGGATGGAAATAGCGCTCGCCCGGCTTATGCCAGTCCTGAAATTCGATGCCTAGTTTGAACGTTGCCTGTGTTGCCCGCATAAATTCATTTTCATCGACGCCGAGCAAGCCATTAAATTTCATAATTTCGGGAATGGTGGCTTCACCCACGCCGACGGTTCCGATCTCCTCAGATTCAACCAGGTCAATCTGCATGGCTGATCCTTGAAAGACATTCGACAAGGCTGCTGCAGTCATCCATCCAGCAGTTCCGCCGCCGACGATGACAATTTTATCGATCGGTTTAACTGGCATGGTTTGCGGCCTTGCAATTATCGTCAATAAATTTCCGGTGCGTTGGCATGACATCGGCCGAATTCATGATCACATCACGGACATTTTTCAGGCGCGCCTGCAATTGATCTTCACCCATGGCATCAACAACCGGATGATAAGCGGTAGTTTCCAGTTCCTGACCTTCCATCACGGCGAGCCAGCTGGTGTCGGTAAACAATTCGTCATTCTGGCGGAAAATTCGGCCGGTTTCGCGGTAGAGTTCCATCTTCTGTTTCAGATTATCCGGGACATCCATGGTCCGCACATGGTTCCAGAAATCTGAATCCGTCCGCTTGGTCTGATGATAATGCAAGATCAGGAAATCACGGATCTGTTCATATTCTGTCACGGTCATGGCGTTGAACATGTCGACATCCACCGGCTTGATCTCTTGTTGCGGGAAAAAGGCGAGCAGCTTGGCAATGGCCGATTGCGCGAGATGGATGCTAGTCGACTCCAGCGGCTCCATGAACCCAGCGGCGAGCCCCACCGCGACACAATTTTTGTTCCAGAATTTCTTCCGCCGTCCGGTGGTGAATTTTAATATGCGCGGATCGGCCAGTGGTTTGCCATCCAGATTTTGCATCAGGATATCCGTTGCATCGTCGTCCGACATAAATTGCGAAGAGAATACATGACCATTGCCGGTCCGGTGCTGTAAAGGAATGCGCCATTGCCAACCTGCCGCATGGGCAGTGGATCGCGTGTAAGGTTCGGGACTACCGACGCTTTCGCAAGGCACCGCGACCGCCCGGTCACAGGGCAACCAATGGGTCCATTCTTCATAGCCGGTTTCCAGGGCTTCCTCGATCAACAGTCCGCGAAAACCGGAACAATCGACAAACAGATCGCCCTCTATCTCTCGTCCGTCATCGAGCTTCAGCTTGTCGATATAGCCATTTTCGCTGTTCTTCGCGACATCAACCACTCGTCCCTCAATCCGCTTGACGCCCCTGCTTTCGGCAATTTCGCGCAGATATTTGGCATAGAGCAAGGCATCAAATTGAAAGGCATAGGCAATTTTTTCGAGCGGTGAATTTGGTGCTTGGACAGGACGCATGAACAAATCGCGTTTGGCGGCCACGGCCTGCAGGCAATAATCCGATAGCGGAGTCACCGCTTCGCCGCGGGCGCGCTGGATATTGCGCTGCTTCAACCAAAAATGATGAAAGGCGATACCCTCCATCTCAATACCATAGCTGCCAAAGGGATGGATGTAACGGCTGCCCGGACTGGACCAGTTGACGAACTCGATTCCCAGTTTGAAGGTCGCATTGGTGCGAGCGACAAATTCATTTTCATCGAGACCCAACATCGATTGGAAATTAACAATCTGCGGGATGGTGGCTTCGCCAACACCGACCGTACCGATGATTTCGGATTCGACCAAAGTTATGTCGGCATAGCCGTTTTTGAGCACATGAGCGATGGCAGCTGCCGCCATCCAGCCTGCGGTGCCGCCGCCGACAATGACGACTTTTCGGATACGCCGGTCATTCATAGATTGTCATTCCCCGATTGTCGCTCTTTGGTGGCGACTGATAAAAGCTGATCCATATAGGCTGGATGGGTGGGCATGGCGTTGATGGTCTGCTGGAAAGCATCGACCATCCGGCCTAGCGATTGTCCGACTTGCGCCATGTCAATCGTGCGGGCCATCGGATCATGGCGTTGGGGAATCAGTCCAAAGCCGATCATCATGTCGATCCATTGCTGTTCTTCGAAAAGTTCACCGTCAAAGGTCACGAACCGGCCGCGGCTTTTAAATTGCTCCAGCCGGATTTTCAGGCTTTCGGGTAGGTCTGCTTCCCGCAACTTGGTCCACAGGTCATCGGAGCGTCCGTTCAAGACAAAGGGCAGCAAAGTGAAATCGCGCAATTGCTCAAAGGTGATTTTGTTCAGTCGATTATATTCGCTGGCTTCGACGGTCATGTGCTCTGAAACTGGGATCAGCCGGGACAGGTTAAGCGCCTGTTGATGGAGCAACCGGAAATCGGCGGATAGATAAGGGCCAAGCTGACCAGCTGCTTTACCGGCGCTCACGATATTGGCTAACCAAGGTCGGGCTTTGCGCTGTTGTTCGTATTCAAAAGGAGTTGCGGAAGCGTCCAGT
Source organism: uncultured Sphingomonadaceae bacterium (assembly GCA_947501695.1). Lineage (GTDB taxonomy): Bacteria > Pseudomonadota > Alphaproteobacteria > Sphingomonadales > Sphingomonadaceae > Parasphingorhabdus. The sequence goes on along the minus strand of CANMWO010000002.1, from coordinate 547,661 downwards.
TCGCCGAGGCTCGCTTGGGCTTGCTGATCATCCAGTCGCTCGGAAGCATAGACCAGCGTCTTGCAATCACTGTTGCGGAGGGCTGTTTCAAACAGGACCGCATTATCCAGAGATTGTGCCGACGGGAAAGGACGAGAATCTTGATCTGATCGCTGGAATTGGCTGTTGATCATCCGGTCAAAAGGCAAGATGGAAACAATGTGATCGTCTTGCGATCCGGCTGAGAGTGTTCCATCCACATCGACAAACAGATCCGCGACAATATTTTCGCCATTGTCCAAAACAATCGCCTCGATATGGCCGGCATCATCCAGCGTTTCTATCTGGTCGACCTTGCTCTGGCGGACATCGATCGACTTGGCCGCAAGCGCTTTTTTTTTCAGCAACGCGGCGTAAAGCGATGCGTCGAAGCTTATCGAGGGGCGCAACATCGTTCGCGGCGATTGCGGGTCGGTTGAACCATGCGTCAGTTTTCCGGCCAAAGCCGCTCGCGCAGGGAAGCGGAAAGCGGAATAGATTTCAGCAAGCTTTTCCGGTTCCCCTTTGGCCATTGCGGCTCGCAAGACAATATGATGGAAAGCAACGCCATTAATGCCTGGTAGCTTTCCGGATGGTGCGGATAGAAAATGACTCCCATCCCCTTGCCAACCCGAAAGACTGTTTCCCAAAGATAGGTTGCCGTCACAGCGTGTTATCAGTTCGGCATCATGCAACCCAATCATCTCGTGAAAAGCGCTGTCACAGTCGATGGTTATGGCAGGACCAAATTGATCTGCGCTTGATTCTGATGCGTCCTCGACGACCACCAGATTGATATGCGATGGTAATTCTTGGGCGAGCAGAGCTGCTATGGACCAGGCGCTAATGCCGGACCCAATGATAGCGATGCTCGAGATGGCTGGACTTTTGGTCAACGCGCGGCAGCTCCCGCACTGCCGTTAATCGCGGCCCCATAGGATTGGATGAAGTCCAGATGCTGGCCGGTATGCTGCACCGCGTTTGATATTTTCTCCCGCACGAGATTGAACCGCGCGGATATTTCTTCAGTCGTCATCTTGTCGACGCGGGGATCGTAACTATCGGGAATGATATTCTGTCCGGCAAATACAGCAAGCCAACTGGCGGGGAGGAAAAGCCCGTGCGCATATTCCGGAATGATCCCGCGCCGGCGGAAGGCATCGACTTTCTCTTTCAGGCTGTCCGGCCACTCCATATTGCGCAGGTCCCGCCACATCGGGGCATCATCGCGCTGGTTGGCGACATAATGCAGCACTAGAAAATCGCGGATCCGGTCAAATTCGAGATCCATCACGCGATTATATTCGTTCACATCCATCGCATCGCATTGCTTGTCCGGGAACAGCTCGATCAGATAGGTAATACCGCTTTGGATCAAATGGATGCTGGTGGACTCGAGCGGTTCCAGAAACCCTCCAGACAAGCCGATGGCAACGCAATTTTTGTTCCAAAGCTTGCGGCGTTTGCCGGTTTTGAAATAGAGCTGCCGGGGATCACCGAGCGGCTTTCCTTCCAAATTATCCATCAGTAGGGCCGTCGCTTCATCATCGCTGATATATTCATTGCAATAGACATGGCCGTTGCCGATCCGGTGCTGTAGTGGAATACGCCATTGCCAGCCAGCGGTTCTCGCCGTGGCTCTGGTATAGGGGCCGATCGGATCACTGGCTTCGCAAGGAACAGCGACAGCGCGGTTGCAGGGCAGATAATGGCTCCAGTCATCATAGCCCGTTTCCAGATGCTGTTCGATCAACAACCCGCGAAAACCGGAGCAATCGACAAACAGGTCTCCGCTTATCGTCTTGCCATTTTCAAGTGTTACCGATTCGATATTGCCGGTTATCCCATCGCTATCGGCTTTCACGATTTTCCCTTCCACCCTTTCGACGCCTTTGCTCTGGGCAAAGTTCGAGAGGAAAGCAGCATATTGACTGGCATCAAATTGAAAGGCGTAGGAAAATGTTGAGAAAATCGAACTGGGATCAGGATCGGGTAGCATGAACCGATTGTGCTCCGCCGCACGCACTGGATAGCTATAGTCATCCAGTTTGTGCGCATCACCCAATGCTTGCATCCGCGCCCAGTAGTGATGGAAATCGGCCGGGCCTATTTGTTCGCCATAGTCGCCAAAGGGATGGATATAGCGATCACCGATTTTGCCCCAGTCGCAAAATTCGATGCCCAGTTTAAATGTTGCGCTGGTTCGGGCCATCAACGTGGCCTCGTCAATGCCAAGTGTCTGATTGAAGAACCGGATGTGGGGCAGGGTGGCTTCACCAACACCCACAGTGCCGATCTCGGCTGACTCGACCAGAGTGATTGAAGTGCCAGTCCCAGACAGCTTATGCGCAAGGGCTGCGGCTGTCATCCAGCCGGCGGTGCCACCGCCCACAATCACGATTCTTTCAATCGCCTGTCCCGTTTCTTGTCGCATCTTATCTTTTTTCTTTCACCTAATTGTATACGGATTATGCAGTTGAAAGCATATTCCGTCGACAGGTGATGCCCCGACTTCCCTGATATGCACAGCATAAGAGCAAATGTTGCTAAATGGCAACGCTTGATCTGATCCATTGCATTTTTATGAATATCTTGACATTCCGCCATTGACAAGCTTGTCATTTCGGGAGAAGACGGAAAATGACAAGCTTGTCATAGAGAATCGAGCATAATCTAATTTATGCCAGAACCACCGAAATTGACTGCAAAAAGTCGGTCCGGGGTTGAAATTGGGGAGGGTAATTTGAAGAAATTTAATGCTGTTGAGGCACATTCGCGCACGGTTCGGCCGAGCACAATCCTGTCGTCGGTATCAGCGATTGCCCTTTGCTGTGTAGCCACGCAGCCAGCGATGGCCCAAGATGCGAGCACCGAGCAAACGGACGAGGCGGATGACGAAATCATCGTCACTGGTATTCGTCAGAGTATTAAATCCTCCCAAGAAATTAAGCGGACTGCGGATACATTTGTTGATTCGATTACGGCAGAAGACATCGGTCAATTGCCTGATCGTTCGGTTACTGAAACCTTGCAGCGTATCCCCGGGATTTCCATCAGCCGCTTTGCTGCCGCTGATGATCCTGATCATTTTTCGGTTGAAGGCGCGGGCGTTGTTATTCGCGGTCTGACATTTGTGCGTTCCGAACTTAATGGTCGGGATACATTCTCGGCTAACAACGGCCGCGCATTGGGCTTCAACGATGTCTCTCCAGAGCTTTTGGGTGCGGTCAACGTTTTCAAGCAGCAGACAGCTGATATGATCGAAGGTGGTCTGGCTGGTTCTGTTGATCTGCGGACACGCAAGCCTTTCGATAAGCGCGAGCTGGTGCTGTCGGGTTCTGTTGAAGCAAATTATGGCGACTTGCGGAAAAAATGGTCGCCGTCTTTCTCGCTCTACGCCAGTAATGTTTGGAGTAGCGGTATCGGAGATATTGGGCTGATGCTAAACTATTCGCAGTCCGAGCTATTCTCTCGTAACAACGGCACGCAAATCACGGACTACACATTCCGCAATGATATTGATCCGACACGGACTCTCCTTATTCCACGCGGCGCTGGCGTGCGCTCGCAGGATTTTGACCGGGAGCGTCAATCCTATGGCGGTGCGTTGCAATGGGAAAGTAATTCCGGCGATGCTAAGGCCACTTTTGAGTTCTTGCGAGTTGAAGCCAAGCAGGCTTGGACAGAGCGGACGTTTGAGGCAACCGCTGATCAAGCCTACACAACGCGTCCTGTTCCTGGAACGACATTCGGCTTTGATGAATCAGGGCAATTCACGGATGGTGTTCTGACCGACACTGCTGGCTGGCGCTCAGCCGCCAATTGTCCGGCAGGTCAATTTGATAATTGTGTTCCGCTCAACGGTTTTCAGCATACGCTCGCTCGCCGGTCAGTTGAACAAGAGTCCTCCACTCAAGATATCTCCTTGAATTTGGAATTTTATCCGACGGACCGGCTCTCGTTCAATTTTGATGCGCAATATGTCAAGTCCACTACTGAGAACCTCGACTTCTCGATCTTTGGTAGCACGTTTGCCAATTCAACTATTGATATCAACGCAGGCGGCATTCCAGATGTCCAGTTTAGCGCTCCAACACCAGATGGTTCAGCTATTGCTGACTATTTCTCAGATCCGACTCACAGCTTCTATCGGGCAGCTATGGATCATCTGGAAGATAGCGAGGGTGACGAATTCGCATTCCGCGGCGATGTTGATTATGAATTTGACGATGATAGCTTTCTGCGCAAAATTAGCGCTGGCGGTCGTTTCTCGTCCCGTGAGCAGACAACGCGTTTTTCGGTCTATAATTGGGGTGTGCTCAGCGAAATCTGGAACGGATCTACCGGACCGGTATTCTTCGGAGACGTTCAAGGCAGCCCAGTCGATAATTTCGCGTTCCCGAATTTCCAGCGCGGCGATGCTAGTCAACCAAGTGCTGCGCTTTATTACGGCGGGGACATTATTTCCGGCTATCGGGATGGATCAACGTCCACCGATCTGATCAATATCAATAATCAATGGACTAACGCCGGTTGGCGGCCATTGGCGCAGCGTAGCAATGTCATCGATGGGACGCCGTTCACGCAGGGTGAAACAAATGAGACGCGGGAAGAAACCTTCGCATCTTATTTGAGGTTGGATTTCGGATCTGATGATATTTTTGGGGGGATGCGTTTCAATGGCAATATCGGTCTGCGTTATGTGAATACAAAGTTCCAGACGCGCGGTGCTTTTGAAACACCGACGGCCGGCGATGTATTCTCCGGCGATTGTTCGATTCCTACACCAAACCCAGAGGAGTTTTGCCTCCTTTCGCCAGAGCGGCAGGCATTGGCTCTTGCATTTGCAGACGGCGTTGCCATTCCAGATACGGCGCAGAGCTCTTTCAACAACTGGCTGCCCAGTTTGAATCTCAAACTGGCTGTCACGGATGAATTGATTTTCCGCTTTGGTGTCTCGAAAGGTATTAGTCGTCCGGAATTAGGTCTGACTCGAAACTTCTTTGTCGCACAGCAAAATATTACCAATCTGGTTGTTGGTGGCGGCGATTTAGCAAATGGGCCCTTATTCAAGGCTGACGTGGGCAACCCAAATCTACGACCCGTAGAGGCGGTGAACTGGGATTTGTCAGCGGAATATTATTTTAATGCGACGGGTTCTGTGACGGCATCGCTGTTTCTTAAAGATTTGAAAAATGTAATAACCTCAAGCAGCGAAATCGTCTCCGCAACTAACAGCGCTGGCCTAACGACCGATGTATTGGTTGCTGGACCGTTCAATACGGGCAGCGGGACGGTCAAAGGCGTTGAATTGGCTTATAACCAATTCTATGATTTCCTTCCCGGACCTTTGTCTGGCTTTGGTTTCCAGGGAAATTATACCTATATCGACTCTTCGGATATTCCGAATTCGAACTTGAATCCAACAGCAGTAAATGGCGTTCAACCTGCGCCGACCATCAACAATCTGCCGTTGCAAGGTCTGTCCAAGCATAATTTCAACGCGGCGCTGCTGTATGACAAATATGGTATCTCGGCACGTGTGGCTTACAGCTGGCGATCCCGTTATCTGCTGACGACGCGGGATGTGATCTTCCCGTTCTCACCAATCTGGCAGGATGCTTCGGGGCAGCTGGACGGTTCGATTTTCTACACGATCAATGAACATGTGAAAATCGGGGTACAGGCCGTCAATTTGCTGAATGAAACAACGGTCACGCGCGCGCAGGTCGATGCGCCTGACGGATCCGGATTTGGAGATCGGGTGCTTACACCGCGCTCTTATTTCTCGAATGACCGGCGCTTTACATTTGTTGCCCGTTTCTCTTTCTGATCGAGCAGCACACCCGCGCGAAATGTGAGACCCCGCCGTTCTCCCTAGGGGTCTCACATTCGCGTTGGTCACAACATTATAATTTGATAAGTGATATCGACTGATCGAAGGAGCATATATGGCTGATACTCTATCCTCCAAAGCAAAGGATCGGAGCAGGAAGCCGGCTGCCCTTGCTAGTTCGTTTCTTGCCATCTCGGCTGTGTTGCTTTCCGGTTGTGCTGCCAATGCGGCCAACGTCGAAAATATTGCCGAGCCAGCGGCGACAGCTGCTGTCAAAACGAAGCCAACGATCAACCCTGAAAACTGGCCAAAGAGCCAATCGCCAATCGCTGTCAATCCGGCGATAGAGAGGCGCATTGCGGATTTGCTTGCAAAAATGACGGTCGAAGAAAAAGTCGGTCAGGTGATTCAGGCGGATATTGGTTCGGTTACGCCTGCCGATGTTAAAAAATTTAATCTTGGTTCGGTTCTCAACGGCGGCAACAGTGCTCCAGGTGGAAATAATCGGACAACACCGCAGGCCTGGCTGGCGCTGGCGGATGAATTTTGGGATGCATCTATCGACACCAGCGATGGCGGCCTCGGCATTCCGGTGTTGTGGGGCACAGATGCGGTTCATGGCCATAATAACATCATTGGCGCGACTATTTTCCCGCATAATATCGGGCTGGGCGCGGCCAATAATCCTGATCTGATGGAAGAAATCGGCCGGGTGACGGCAGAAGAAATTCGTATCACCGGACAGGATTGGACCTTTGCGCCGACCATCGCGGTGGTGCGCGATGATCGCTGGGGCCGGACGTATGAAAGCTATTCGGAAGACCCGGAAATCGTTGCGACGTTCGCGCCGCGATTGGTTGCTGGAATTCAGGGGCGGCCCGGTGACAATGATTTTCTAACCGGTGGTAATCTCGTCGCAACAGTGAAACATTTTGTTGGTGACGGCGGCACCGTCGCAGGCAAAGATCAGGGCGACAATTTGATGAGCGAAGTTGACCTGCGCGATCTGCAGGCATCTGGCTATGTCCCGGCAATTGAAACGGGCGTACAGGTAGTAATGGCGTCATATAATAGCTGGCATGGCGAAAAAATGCATGGTTTCAAACCTATGCTAACGGATGTGCTCCGCGGCCGGATGGGCTTTGATGGTTTTGTGGTCGGTGACTGGAATGGCCACGGGCAGGTCGCAGGTTGCAAGCCAACGAGTTGTGCAGCGTCTTTCAACGCTGGGCTCGATATGTTCATGGCGCCGGATACCTGGAAAGAACTATATAAGAATACCTTAGCGCAAGTGAATTCTGGCGAGATTGGCAAAGCGCGTCTGGACGAAGCGGTTGCCCGGATATTACGGGTAAAGTTGCGCTCTGGCCTGTTTGAAGCAGGCCGTCCATCGAGCCGGGCGTTGGCTGGAAAATGGGATCAGTTGGGTTCTGCGTCCAGCATGGATGTTGCGCGGCAGGCGGTTCGCGAGTCTCTGGTATTGCTCAAAAATGAGAGCAGTCTTCTGCCGATAAAAGCGGGTGCCAATGTGCTGGTCACCGGCGATGGTGCGGATAATATTGGCAAGCAATCTGGCGGATGGACGCTTAGCTGGCAGGGAACCGGCAATGAGAACAGTCATTTCCCAAAAGGCTACTCTGTCTTTGCGGGATTGAAGCAAGCGATTGAAGCCTCTGGCGGCAAAGCTGTCTTGAGCGATGATGGATCTTTTGCGGTGAAACCAGATGTCGCAATTGTGGTCTTTGGGGAAGACCCTTATGCAGAGTTTCAGGGTGACCGCCCGCATGTGGATTTCGAACCGACGGAACCGCTCGAGCAGCTGAAAAAATATAAAGCGTTGGGAATTCCCACAGTGGCGGTGTTTTTGTCCGGAAGACCGATGTGGACAAACCCTGAACTCAACGCCGCTGATGCGTTTGTTGCGGCTTGGTTGCCGGGGACGGCGGGGCAAGGTGTTGCGGATGTGCTGGTTGCCGGAACGGATGGTAAGCCAGGTTATGATTTCAAAGGAAAGCTGAGTTTCTCCTGGCCCAATTCCTCTTATCAAACCGGAGTGAATAAAGGGGATGCGGATTACGCGCCGCTCTTCGCTTTTGGTTATGGTCTAAGCTATGCGCAGCCTGGGAATGTAGATTTGCTGAGCGAGAGTGAAGAGCTGGCCGGTGCTACAAAATCCGACATCACATCGATGATGATGGCTGGTGTTGCGCAGTCACCTTGGGTGATGGGCGCCGTAGATGCGCGTGGTTATCGCGCGCTGGGTGACAGTCGCGGCAAATCGCTGGCCGAAACACTGGACATTGTCGCAACAGACCGCGCGGCGCAGGAGGATGTGCGGCAGTTAACCTGGACCGGCCCTGCTTCCTTCCTGATTTCAACCAATCCGGTTGATATTTCGCGGCAGGCGAATGGTGATATGGCAGTTCAGTTTGACTATAGGGTGGAAAGCGCACCGGCAGGTGCCGTCATGCTCGGTGGAACGTGCAAGGCAGACGAGCCCTGCGATGGCTTAATCGATGTGACAGATGGCATGAAAGCGGCTGCAGGCAAAGGCTGGAAAACCGCTAACATCAAGCTCAGCTGCATGGGTGAAGCAGGCGCGGATATGAGTCGCATCGCATCGCCTTTCAATTTGCGTAGCGAAGGGGCATTCATTGTTTCGCTGTCAAAAATCATGATTGTCGAAAATTCGGGAGAAGCGAGTTGTTCGCTCTAACCCAGCGGTATCGAGAGACAGTGCTGAGAAAGCATGCTATTTTTTCCAGTGTCTCAGTTTGCAGTTGATCTACCTCGAACTTTAGCAAGTTTTGCATTCCGGCGCCGTACATCGGATTATTTAAAAAAATCAACACCGCTACGATTGGATGAGCACTATCCAGTCTTTGCCAGTCGTTGCCGATGGAGCAGTGAGCAATAGTTTACCACTGTTGGGGACAACTGCCGTCTCCCCTTGCACTGTGCTTCCAGAGACAGGATCGTGAAAGGAGATGGTATAGCTTTTTGTCGCTTTGCCTACGTCAATGATTGTCCTACCGCCGTCGGGTAAATATATAGCGTAGACTTGGTTCGTCTTTCCGAAGCAATAAGCATCTTCCCGATCCACCGAGGAATTGCAGGGTTGCATATCCCAATAGGGCAAATAGTTATTGAAAAAATCAAGAGCGATGGCGGTTTGCTTCCACAGACTTTCTCGCAAACGCCAGTCTTCGGATGCGAGGTCATTGGCAGGATATTTTGCTCCGAAATACCATTCAACACCGGCGCCGCCGCCTAACAAATGACCCCACAAAGCATGGCGGCGCAAGCTTTGGTGATCTGTCGGATCGAGGGAATCAGGCAGCGCGCCAGTGTCCCACTTGCCGATTTCATCCATGGTGATTAGCCACTCGCGGCCCTTTGCCGACGCCAGAGAGCGCCACTTCTGCACTTCTGCGTTGACAGTGGCACGTTCCGACACTTGAAACGAAAGGCCGTCCAGTCCCGGTTCACCCAGTAAGGGGCCGGCAATCGCGTCCTTATCTGCTGCTTCGCTATGTGTGTGCAGCAGTACCGGGTGCTGATAAGGATCGGCGGCCTTGAGATAGCGGATCATCTGGCGTCGCTGGTCATCATTCTGACCCTCAGGTCGCCAGTGGACGGGGCCGTTTTCTTCACCGAGATTCCAGACCAGCGCATTGTGATGGCCAAAGCGCGCAATCAGTTCTGCCAGATAGAGTTTGCGCTGGAACCCTGTGTCCCCATTATCGAGCATTAACTCATTTTCGGTTTCCTGTGTCACGAGGTGCAGCAATATGCCCTTAGCCTGCATATGGTCGAAGATGATTTCCCACTGGTCAAGCTTGCTGGCATCAAAGCGGTTAAAGCCCTTCGGATCGCGGTAGGGCCAGACGTCTTTGCCATCGCCTAATATGTTGAGGGTTAGAAAATAGGCGACATTCATACGCTGCGCCGCAAGATAGTTGATCGCGCCAATAAGCGCCTTGCCCTTGCCGCCACGCCAGCTGGGGTCGCCTGGCTGCCAATCTTTGCGATGCGGGGCGAATGTATGGATGCCGCCGCCTGCGTCGGATTCACCTTCGCGAGCATTGTCGGCCATACGATAGGTCCCGTCAAAATCTTTGTACCCGAGAAGATTTTCGGGGCTATTTGCACCGCCTTTAAGCCAATATTGCCCAGACTGTGCGAAACGAAAATAGCCGTTATCGGCGACCAATAGACCGCGATTTGCATTGCGGAAGTCCGACGTCGTTTTGTCGGATGCGGTTACCAAAAAACTGCCGCTGCCATCTGTTAGCGCAATGGTTTCACCCGCATTCGGATCGGGATTAATCGCGATGTTTTTACCCTTGGCCAGTCGCGCTTGCCACTGCCATTCGCCCAACTCGCCCGGGCTGAAACGCACTTGCCAGATATTTCCAATCTCCGCGCCTGTCTCGGCTGCATTGCCATCGGCGGCATAGAAACCACGTACAACATGGCTTTTGCTTCCATGCGTGAAGGTAACGGTAAGGCGATAATCCGTGAAGGGATTGTCGAAGGATGTTTCCGATGTTTCAGGACCGGCGAAGGATAGCTGTAATTTATGCCACTGCATGATGGCTGGCTGCGCCCGGTTTGTAGCCGCAATTTTGGGTGACCGGTTGAGTGTCGGTGACAGCTGCAACCGCTCTAAACTGGTCAGCTCAGGTTCTCCGCCGCGATTTCCTGAGCCGGATGCAGTGTAGACATGGTCACCGATGACTGCAAAGCCCGACCCATGGCGTCCGCGATTGAGGGATGGCCATGCGCGCCATTGATCGGAAACAGGATCAAAAGCCTGCACTTCATCATGAGCCGTCTCTTGCCCTCCGCTCTCACCACCACCAATGATGATCTGACCATTCCATGATAGCGCCATGTTACCGGCACGCTCGGTCGGAATAGAATGGATGCTATTCATCGGTACCCATGTGCCACGGACAAAATCAAAGACATCGCCGATGGCTGTGGTCTGTTCGAATCCCAGTTTCTTTGCATATTCGGTGCGGCGACCAGCAAAAGCATAGAGTTTTTCGTCCAGCACCGCTGCCTGAAAATGATCGCGGGCTTGCGGTGCATCTGGCAAAATACGCCAATTTCCGGTCATTGGATCAAATGCGTCAAACCACGGCACATAGCCATTCATATGCCCATTGGTAATTCCGCCAATCATATAGAATTTGCCATCATGGACCACCACGCCGGCCCCACCGCGGCGGCGGGCAGGCGGGATCACGGGGCCATATTCAAACCTGTCCTGTTCAGGGTAATAGATTATGATCCGGTCGAGTGGTGTTTCGGTCGGCCAGCCGCCGGTCATCGCGCCGATTATGTAGATCGCATCACCGTAAACGACCGCCTGAAAATGATGGATTTCGAGTGGTGTTTTAGACTTCTCGGTCCACGTTTTGGTGACCGGATCATAGACGTCGACTGGATTGATCCGCCGTCCGCCGATCAAATAGAGCTTGTCCTTATAAGCGACCAAAGCAGCCTCATGACGCGCCGTTGGCGTGCTTTGCGCCGAGATAGTCTCCCACCCCGAGGCTTGTATTCTATCCCGTGATGCCACGCAGCCCGTTAACAGAACCACGCACAGGATGAAGATAACCGTGCGAATGTTGGATAGTGCTGACATATGGCTCCCTCAAAGAAATTTGCCGGCTCGTGATCAAAAACAGCCATGTTGCAAGCGATCTCACTGCTGCCTATAACTAACCATTACAACGTTGTCATATTCGTAAGTTAAAGACAAGCATGAGGGGATAAAAGCCATTTATTGGATCATTGAAAATCGTGCATTACTCTCAATGATGCTCAGCATATTAGCGCTGCTTGTGTTGATAATGCGCGCCAGAATGCACCCTTTTCCAGCGTTGCTCATTGCCGGAATAGCGGCGGCGCTCGGCGCTGGTCTTGCCCCGGCAGATGCCATTGCCGCTGTCGCCAAGGGGATGGGCGGAACACTTGGGGGGATTGCGGCTGTCATTGGCCTTGGTGCGATGTTTGGGGTTCTGGTTGAGCATGGCGGCGGCGTGACGGCACTGGCGCGATATGTGACACGGGGCGCGGGATCGAAGGTAACGCGCTGGATGTTAGGAACCGTTGGTGTCATCGTCGCCATTCCGGTTTTTTTCGATGTCGCGTTTATCATTCTGTTTCCGCTCATCCTCGCCTTTGCCCGAAGGTTTGCGCTGGTCCCGTTGGCTTTTGGTTTGCCGCTTCTGGCCGGGCTGGCAGGGGCGCATGCCTTTATTCCACCAACGCCCGGACCAATTGCTGTGGCGCAGCAATTGCAGGTTGATCTCGGCTGGGTCATGTTATTCGGAGTTATCGCCTGTATCCCCGCAGCATTGGTTGGCGGGCCGATTTATACCAGTATCGCTTTGCGCAACGGTTGGCTGGCCCCCGGTAAACCGCTTTCGCTTTCCGACCATGTTGAAACAGGGGAAGGTTTCGATTCCCATATTGCCAAAGTTGCGCTTGGCCTCATTCTATTGCCATTGCTTCTGATTATAGCAGGTGCGGTTGCCGCACCGCTTGGTCTTCCTGAAGGCCTGCTGCGTAACATTATCGAGACCGCAGGTTTGCCCGTCATCGCCTTGCTCATTGCCTGTGGTATGGCATTTTTCGCGATGCGCCCTGCGGACGCAGAGGGACGGTCGGCCTTGCGCGATGCGATTGAAAAATCGCTGGAACCAGTTGGCGTTGTGCTATTGGTGACCGGTGCTGGCGGTGCTTTCAAACAGGTACTGGTCGATACCGGCGCAGGCCAGTCTCTTGCGGATGCAACGCTTGCCTTTGGTATTGCACCAATAATTTGCGGATTCCTGATTGCGCTGTTGCTTCGGATCGCGCAGGGTTCTGCAACCGCAGCGATGATTACGGCGGCCAGCCTGACCTTCCCCATAGCCTCGGCCGCAGCGCTGACACAGCCGCAACTTGCGCTGGTCGCGGTAGCGATCGCGGGCGGCGCGACGGCCTGTAGCCATGTAAATGACAGCGGCTTTTGGCTGATCAATCGCTATTTTGGGCTGACTACGGCGGAGACATTGAAAAGTTGGAGCGTCAGTTCGACACTCACTGGAGTGACAGGATTTGTCGTAGCGCTGCTACTCTATCCTTTCGTCTAAAGCGGCCAATATTGCTTCACAAACAGCCATGGGCGAGCATGTGCCATCTATCTTTATGGCATCCACTGGTGGATCAAGTGCAGCCAGTTGGGACTGCAGCAGCGAAGAAGGCATGAAATGACCTTTGCGGCCTTCCATCCGCAGCTTCAGTACTTCTTCCGGCACCTCGAGAAATATCCATCGGCAAGGTCGCTCCACACCTTTGGTCAGCCTGTTGCGTATAGTCTCGTCCAAGCTGGAACAGGCAAGAACGACCGGGTCATCTGAACATTCATTGACCAACCCAGCGATGGCATCGAGCCAAGGCATCCGATCATCATTGGTAAGTGGTTCGCCCGTTGCCATTTTCTGACGATTGACGGCAGGGTGCAGGCTATCACCCTCGATCATAGTCCATCCCGTTAACTCGCAAAGCTGTGATGCAATAGTGGATTTTCCGCAGCCGGACACGCCCATTATGACCAATAGTTCTGTCATTTCCCGCAATTCCGTCATTCACCCTCCTTCGCGGTACCTATCATCATACGGATATTAATGACAAGGTTGTCATCATGTGTGTATTGTGGCTAGAGTACCAAAAAATGTCGGAGAGAAAAATGAAAACCACCCGCACTGCCGCACTGACAGCTTCTCTTTCCATGATTGTTTTTGGACTGGTATCAGTGGCCCATGCTCAGGATCAGGACCCTGGACCGCTTCCGACCCATGTTGTTGATACCGCCAGCGTCATGGATCTGCCTGCTGCCATTCCCACTAAAGCCAGCGCCCGGGTTGAGGCTTTGCTCCGTGAAATGACGTTGGAAGAAAAAGTCGGACAATTGACTCAGGCCGCAGGCGGACGTTCAAAAACGCTCAATTCCAAATTGACTCCACAAGAGTTGGATCGGGTGCGCGCTGGCCGAGCAGGATCCTATTTACATGTGGCAGGCGCGGAGCCTTTACGCGAATTGCAAAGGGTGGCGGTGGAGGAAAGCCGTCTCAAAATTCCACTGCTCTTCGCGATGGATGTCGTGCACGGCTATCGCACCATTTTCCCCGTGCCCATCGCGATTGCGTCCAGCTGGGAACCTGAGCAGTGGGAACGGACAGCACGTATTTCTGCTATGGAAGCTAGCAATTCCGGCTTGCACTGGACCTTCGCTCCGATGGTAGACATTGCCCGCGATCCGCGCTGGGGCAGGGTCGTTGAGGGCGCGGGAGAGGATGCCTATCTTGGAAGCATCATGGCAGCGGCGCAAGTGCGCGGCTATCAAGGCACCTCGTTGAAGGGTGCCGGGACGATGATGGCAACGACCAAGCATTTTGGCGCCTATGGTGTGCCGCTGGGCGGTCGTGACTATGGTTCGGCGGAGATCAGCGAACGCGCGCTTCACGAGATTTATCTGCCGCCATTTTATGCTGCGATGAAGGCTGGTACGGGAAGTTATATGACCGCGTTTAACGATGTCGGCGGACAGCCAACAACGGGCAATGCTGATCTTGTCAACGGCACGCTACGGGCCAAATGGGGCTTTGACGGGATGTTGGTCAGTGACTGGAATGCCGTAGCCGAACTTATCAACCACGGCATAGCTGGCAGCCGCGCCGATGCGGGCGCGCTGGCAGTATCAGCCGGTGTCGACATGGATATGATGAGCCTTGTCTACGCCGATGACTTGCCTAAGGCCGTGGCGGCAAACCTGGACCTGATCGCGCATGTAGACCATGCCGTGCGCAACGTACTGACTGCGAAAGAACGATTGGGCCTGTTTGATAACCCGATGTCCTATCATGATGTTGCGGCGGAAACCGCGAACATTCGTTCGGCCGCCCATATTTTAGCGGCACGGGAAGTCGCCGAGCGGTCGATGGTGTTGTTGAAAAATGAGAATAATGCTTTGCCACTCGCTGCCACAGCTCAGAAAATTGCAGTGATCGGCGCCATGGCAACCGATACGCAAAGCCAGCTAGGAAGCTGGCGCGCGCGTGGCGATAAAGCGGAAGTTGTTAGCATATTGGATGGTATCACTGCAGGCGCTCCCGAGGGTGCAACTGTTACATTCACGCCCGGAGCCGCTCCACAAAGTCCCGACGAAAGCGGCATTGCTGCAGCTGTTAAGGCGGCAAAAACCAGCGATGTCATACTGCTCGTTATCGGTGAGGATTATGATCTGTCGGGAGAAGCACGCAGCCGATCATCGCTCGACCTGCCATCATCGCAGAGTGCGCTAGCCCAAGCGATTTTCGCTACAGGAAAGCCGGTGATCGTGCTTCTTACCGGAGGACGCCCGCTCGCCATCCCGGAACTTCACGAAAAGGCCGACGCTATGCTGATGACGTGGCTCCTCGGAAATGAGGCTGGGCCGGCGGTAGCCAATATTGTCTTTGGCAAGGTTGCGCCAGGGGGCAAGCTGCCCGTTGCGTTCCCCCGGACTACTGGTGCTGTGCCTTATAGTTACGGAGAATATCCTGCTGGTCGTCCCGCTGATCCCGATCCGGTCAAGGACAGCAACCGTTTCAAAGACCTGCCGATTACCCAGCTATATCCCTTTGGTCATGGCCTGTCATACGGCGACGTCGAGATGAGCGATTTGGGTCTGAGTAACTCGACACTGCAACCGGGCGGCAGCATCGATATCTCGATAAGGCTGGTCAATCAGGGCGCACGTGTCGGTCATGAAACAGCACAGCTTTATCTGCGTGATGTAGTATCGCGGCAAGCGCAGCCCAAAATGATGTTGCGGGGGTTTAAACGGGTGATGTTGCAACCAGGCGAGAGCCGGACGGTAACCTTCACTCTGACGTCCGATCAGCTGACTTATTATGGCAAAGACGGTAAATGGCACGCGGAGGCTGGGCGCTTTGATATCATGATCGGGGCCTCTGCTGAGGACATCAGGCAGCGCAGTAGTTTTATCCTAAGTGATGCTGTGAAAACTGATATTCCAGCGGCCGCGCTGGCGACAAAAGTAGATGTGAAATGATCAGGGGTTTGAGAGTGAATCGTAGGATATTCATAGCCGCAATGGGCGTAACGGTGCTTTCTGCTTGTGCTGACAAGGTGACTGCAGAACCTTCGATGCAGAAAAACCGGCCGCTGTTCGGAAAGGTAGAACGACTGGACCCTGGATTGGATGAAGTGATCGACAGCAGCCTGCAACTGGAACAGCTGGCCGACGGTTTCTCGTGGTCCGAAGGCCCTGCATGGGATAGCAAGCGCGATCGGCTCTATTTTTCCGACGTACCGCAAAATACTGCCTTTATCTGGTCCGAAGCCCTGGGATTGGAGGTGTTTCGCAAGCCTTCGGGGCTCGCCGAAGGTGATGGTACCAATGGCTTGCTCATGGCCCGCGATGGTCGGCTTTTGACCGCCAACCACGGCAAACGGGCAATTACCGCTTTCAATATAGAAAGCGGTGAAGACGTCATTCTAGCAGACCGGTTTGACGGCAAGAAATTCAATAGCCCCAATGATCTAGTCGAGGCGGAAGACGGTACAATCTATTTCACTGATCCACCCTATGGCCTCCAAGACGGGGATGAATCTCCGCTCAAAGAACAGCCCGTCAATGGTGTTTACCGGCGCGGGCCAGATGGCAAGCTGACCTTGATTGATGGAAGTTTGACGCGGCCAAATGGTATTGCGCTGTCACCAGATGAACGCACGCTCTATGTTGCTCAATCGGATCCCGAAAAACAGCTTTTGAAAAGCTACGCCATTGGATCAGATGGTCTCTTATCGGACAGCGGACTATTCTTCGATGCTCAGCCTTTGGTGGCAGCGGATGCGCCGGGCCTTCCCGATGGAATGTGTGTGGCACAGACTGGGCATATCTTTGCAACCGGCCCTGGCGGGGTTTTGATACTGTCGCCGACAGGTAAGTTATTGGGCCGCATATTGGCAGAGAAGGCAACGGCCAATTGCGCCTTTGGCGACGATGGCTCGATGCTTTATTTGACCTCCAGCGATCGATTGGCGCGCATACCGTTAAAGGTAAAAGGTCTTAGCTTCGGCTAGAGACTGCATCGCTTCCCTTCTCTCAGTACGATGTCGACCCCAGTTAACGAACCAACTGCGTCACCACATTTTCGAGCCATTCCTGACGGCCAGATACCGGAGCTGGAGTATGACTGCTGTTAAGCGCAAAGTCCGCCACGTCGTCGAGATTGGCATCGCCAGCCAGCATTTTGGCACCTATTCCGTCTTTCCAGCCTGCGTAACGTTGTTCCTTGAATTGGTCGAGACGGCCATCTTTAATCATCGCCTCCGCGTTTAAAAGGGCACGGGCCATCAGGTCGACGGCGCCGATATGAGATTGCGCCAGATCTTCTGCGGAGATGCTCTGGCGGCGGACCTTGGCGTCAAAATTCATCCCGCCATTTTGCATGCCGCCCGCTGACAAGATGGATTTCATCATCAGGGTGACTTCGCGCAGATCATTGGGAAATTGATCCGTATCCCAGCCATTTTGCGGGTCACCGCGGTTGAGGTCGAGCGATCCGAATATATCCAGCGCAAAGGCCATATCGATTTCATGTTCAAAGCTCAGCCCGGCAAGTGTCGCGTGGTTGGCTTCGATATTCACGCGTACTTCGCCTTCCAGACCATAGCGTTGCAGAAAGGAATGTACGGTTTGTACGGTGCTATCATATTGGTGTTTGGTCGGTTCATGCGGCTTTGGCTCGATCAATATGTCGCCAGTAAAGCCGATCTTATGTTTATGCTCTACCACCAGGGTGAGAAACTTGCCCAGCTGATCCAGCTCCTGACCGATATTGGTGTTGAGGATCGTATCATAACCTTCGCGGCCACCCCAGAGCACGTAATTTGCGCCACCCAGTCTGTGGGTTGCATTCAGTGCTTCGCGCACTTGCAGGCCAGCAAAGGCAGCTATTTCTGGGTCGGGGTTGGTTGATGCGCCGGCCATATAGCGCGGGTGGGAAAAGTTATTGGCAGTGCCCCACAGCAAATTCCGGCCCGAACTGGCCATAAGTTCTTCTAGATGGTCGACCGCTTCATTGAGACTGGCGACATGCTCTTGCGCTGTTTCCGCGGGGGCCATGACATCGACATCGTGAAAACTGTAAAAGGGAAGGTCGAGCAGATTGAACAGGTCAAAGGCCGCCTCGCGTTTGGCAGCAGCGGCCGCATTGGGATCATCTATTTGATGCCATGGCCGGTTGAAGCCGCCAGCACCGAAAACATCTGACCCATCCCAGCAGAAACTATGCCAGAAACAGACCGATAGTCTGAGTTGCTCTTCCATTGTTTTGCCCATGACAATCTGGTTTTTGTCATAGTAGCGATAGGCAAAATCATTGGTGCTTTCCGGTCCCTCGTAACGGGCCTGTGGCAGTGATTTGAAATAGGCTCTGGAGGCGGCTTGGTGATCGGTCATTGAAGATACTCCTTATCCCTGACGGGTATTCCTGTATAAATCTTTGAAAATTTGACGCTTTTCTGAAAGCAGTTCGGTGAGCTGAGGATCAGGCTCAATGGTCTCGATTATTTCTGGAGCCGCAAGAACGCCGGAGGCGTCTAACCCTTCGATCATGATACGAGCGAGCCGCGCCGCGCCAAAGGCTGCACCACGGTCGGCGCCTTCGCGATAGACCAGTGGCTTGCCAATGGCTGAAGCCAATATCCGGCCCCAATAAAGCGAGCGAGAACCACCGCCGATTACGTTAAGCTGCTTGATCTCGTTGCCACATGCAGCAATTGCATCTGCTCCGTCTGCATAGGCAAAGGCAACGCCTTCAAGCGCTGCCTGTCCTAGCGTTGTCGGATCGCTCTCATGTGTCAACCCATAGAAAGCACCGGTTGCATGCGGGTCGTTATGCGGCGTGCGTTCGCCAGACAGATAGGGCAGAAAAATTTCATTGTCTGTCAATCGACCGCGCGTTTCTGCTGCGGAAAAAAGCGCGGGAGTATCTTGAAAGCCAGTCATTTTGGCGACCCAATCGACGGCGCTGGCTGCGCTGAGCATCACAGACATCTGATGCCACAGACCGGGTAGGGCATGGCAAAATGTGTGGATGCCGCTAGAGGGATTGGGGCGATATTGATCATCCACATGAAAAATCACACCCGATGTGCCGATGGATAGCATGGTCTCGCCGGGTTGGGCGACCCCAGAGCCTATGGCTCCGGCGGCATTGTCACCACCGCCTGCGGCGATCGGAACCTGCGCCATCCCCCATTGTGAAGCGAAGTTGGCGGACAAAGTTCCGCTTTGATCCGGTCCTTCGGCCAGCGAGGGCATATACGACAAATCAAGACCGGTTGCTTGCAGCACCTCCTCGGACCATATCCGCTTGCCGGTATCGAGCCACAAAGTGCCGGCAGCATCGGACATATCGGATACCATTGCGCCGGAGAGTTTGTAACGCAGCCAGTCCTTGGGCAACAACACCTTCGCTATTTTTGAAAAAATCTCCGGTTCGTTTTCGCGCACCCAAAGCAGTTTGGGCGCGGTAAAGCCGGGCATGGCCTTGTTTCCGGTAATGCGCGCCAGTGTCGGCACGGCGCTTTCCAGTGTATCGCACTGACCAAAGCTGCGTCCGTCATTCCACAAAATGGCAGGCCGCAAGATATTGTTATCCTGGCCAAGCAGGACAGCGCCATGCATTTGTCCGGCAAGACTTATTGCAGTGACTTTTCTTCTGAGGTTCTCAGGCAATTGGCGTATCGCTGTATCGACGGCTTTCAACCATTCATCGGGGTCTTGCTCGCTGTAAAGAGACTGTGGGCGCTGGACGTCAAGATGCGTGTTTACATCCGCAACGACCACATCTCTGTCGTCAACCAAAACCGCTTTGACACCAGAAGTGCCGAGATCAATGCCAAGATATAGAGGGTTAGTCATGCGGTTGCCGGAGACCTAACGCCGCATCTATCTACTGTGATTTTCCGACCAATTATCGGCCGGCTCTGGTCCGTCATCTTCTCGTCTCTCTCCATCTTCAGACTCGTGCATTCGTATGTTTTGGAATCAACCACCCTTTTAAGTATGAAATTGACGAATGACAACCTTGTCAAAACCTTGTTCTTGTGCCAATTTGATTCTAAGCAAGATACTTGGGATGAACGACGTTCACCGAAAGGGATGAGGTTTGGAGAATAGTACGAGCGAGGGGCCGCCGCAGCGTGCGACCATGATCGATGTCGCGAAGGATGCTGGCGTATCATTCAAAACGGTATCGCGTGTGCTCAATGGTGAAAGCAATGTTCGCGAGGAAACCCGCCAATTGGTGATGAGCGCTGCGGAACGTTTGAATTATCAACTCAACGTCGCTGCACGCAGTCTGCGCGTGGGCGGTCCCCAAATTATTGCCCTACTCGTCCAGAATCCCAGCCGCAGCTACATTGAAAGTGTTCACCTGGGCGCTCTGCAGCGATGCCATAAAACCGGTATGCATCTGATCATGGAAGAATGCGAAGATGGATTGGCCGAGATTGAGGCAATGATCGACAATACTTCACCGGTTGGTGTGGTTGTAACGCCACCGCTGTGCGATGATCCAGAGCTTATAAAAATGCTCGATGCCAAGAATATTCGCTATGTCCTTATCGCGCCGCGTAACCCAGCTGCAACGCAAGCGTCGATCAATATCAACGATGAAATTGCGGCTGAGGAAATGACCCAGCACCTCTTGTCGCTCGGCCACAAACGGATCGGTTTCATCAAAGGCCATCCTGATCATAGTGTTTCTGCTAAACGCTATGATGGCTATTCCAAAGCGATGAAAGCTGCGGGTATCGATGTCGACCCCAAGCTGATCGAGCAGGGCGAATTCTCCTGGGCGTCTGGTCTGGCCTGTGCTGAAAATTTGTTGGATCTGCCGAACCCGCCCAGCGCGGTATTTGCAAGCAATGATGATATGGCAGCAGCGGTAATTGCTGCAGCCTATCGCCGGAATATCCATGTGCCCAATGATCTGTCGGTTGTCGGCTTTGATAATACACAAGTCGCGGCGGTGATCAGTCCGCAATTGACGACGGTGAACCAGCCGATAGCGGATCTGGTTTCGGAAGCGGTTGGCCTTTTGACGGATCAAACATTTCAGTCGGGTGATCGGTCCAAACCGATATTTCTCGACCATCATCTGGTCAAGCGCGAGTCCGCCGGGCCCGTGAGCGCGAAAGTTTCAGCTTAATTTTTAGAACGTAGCAAACATATATAGCGGCGACGTCTAATGGCAAAAGTCAACGTTGTCTTTTTGAAAGGGAAGGGGAGGATTATACCATGCAAACGCATGAGAATGAGCAGACCAATATGGGTTTCATCGCGCTGATCGTATCGATTGCGACCATTGGCGGATTTCTATTTGGCTATGATAGCGGGGTCATCAATGGCACCGTTGATGGCCTCAAGACAGCGTTTAATTCTGACAGCGTAGGTACGGGTTTCAATGTGGCGTCTATGCTGCTGGGTTGCGCGGCTGGTGCATTTGCGGCCGGCAAGTTGTCCGACATGTTCGGACGCCGGAACTTGCTACTCGTCGCTGCCTTGTTCTTCCTTATCAGCGCTTTCGGATCAGGTATTGCCGGATCGTCAGTCGAGTTCGTCTTCTACCGTATTCTTGGCGGCCTAGCTGTTGGTGCGGCCAGCGTGACGGCGCCTGCTTATGTCAGCGAAGTAACGCCTGCTTCTATGCGCGGACGGTTGTCGAGCATACAGCAGATTATGATTATCATCGGTCTGACGGCTGCTTTCCTCTCCAACTATCTGCTCGCCGCTTCGGCTGGTGCGTCGACCAATGCGTTCTGGATGGGCTATGAAGCCTGGCGCTGGATGTTCTGGATTGAAATGATTCCGGCAACAGTCTTTCTGCTTGCACTATTGGCAATTCCGGAAAGTCCGCGCTTTCTGGTCGTCAAGGGTCGTGATGCGCAAGCGGAAGGCGTGCTTACGCGGTTGTTTGGCAGTGATGTAGCGGCATCCAAAGTGAAGGAAATCAGAGCCTCGTTGGCTGACGATCATGCGCCGAAATTCTCCGATCTGATGAACAAGGCTACCGGAAAAGTAAGGACCATTGTGTGGGTCGGCATCGGACTTGCGACCTTCCAGCAACTCGTCGGGATCAACATCGTTTTCTATTATGGTGCGGTGCTGTGGCAGGCGGTTGGCTTTAGCGAAAACGACGCGCTGCTGATCAACATCCTGAGTGGTTCGCTGTCCATTGTCGCTTGCCTGGCGGCGATTGCGCTGATCGACCGGATTGGTCGCAAACCTTTGCTGATCATCGGTTCGGCCGGGATGGCACTCACACTGGGTATCATGGCTGTCGCTTTTTCCAGCGGATCGCTGGTGGATGGCCAATTGGTACTGTCTGACAATGCCGGTACGATCGCGCTGATCAGTGCCAATGCCTATGCGGCCTTGTTCAACTTTAGCTGGGGCCCGGTCATGTGGGTCATGCTCGGTGAAATGTTCCCGAACCAGATTCGCGGATCCGGTCTTGCGGTCAGCGGTCTGGCGCAATGGCTGTCCAACTTTGCTATCACCATGGCGTTTCCGATCATGCTGGTCAGTATTGGCCTCGCCGGTGCTTATGGTTTCTACGCCATTTGCGCAGCGATTTCGGTCATCTTCGTTTACAAGATGGTCAAGGAAACGCGCGGTAAGGAACTGGAGGAAATGGAAGGCTAGTCAAATTTGTCATCTGCGAGCTGCGGTCTGTTTTGAGGCCGCAGCTCCTGCATTCGAATTCAGCCATCAAACAGCAGTTTTGTAAGCGAGACAACGTTGACACCATGCCACTGGAGAGTAAAAGAACGGTTGCCCGGGCTGCTTTGATAGGTCCCTTATTTGGAGTGAATATCACATCATCATGAGCTATATTTTGCCAATGGGGATCACAGAGCGCTAATGAATTCGCTTCCATCCAACACACTGCTTCTTTTTGGAGCAACCGGTGATCTGGCACGGCGTATGCTGTTGCCGTCGCTCTACGCATTGCATGTCGACGGCTTGATTGCCAAAGACCTGCGGATTTTCGGAACGGCGCGTAGCGGCCTTGATGATGCCGAATATCGGCAGATGATTGGCGATGCGTTAAATGAGTTTCTGCCTGAAGAACGCAAGGATGCAACTGCCATTGAGCAGTTTCTGGAACGACTTTTCTATCAACCGCTAGATGCTTCCAAGACAGAGGGCTTTGCTGATCTTGCGGCAAAGCTTGGTGATATTTCGTCCGGCATGTCGATTTTCCTGTCGACCGCGCCATTTTTATTCGAACCCACCATCAAGGGCCTGCAATCCGCAGGACTGGCTGGCGACAATGTGCGTATTGGTCTTGAAAAACCGCTGGGCAATGATTTTGGTTCCTCGACTGAAATTAACGATGCCGTGGCTGCAGCCTTTCCCGAAGACAGGATTTTCCGGATCGACCATTATCTCGGCAAGGAAACGGTGCAGAATATATTGGCGCTGCGCTTTGCCAATATGATGTTCGAGCCGCTGTGGAATGCGGGCGGAATTGATCATGTTCAGATCACTGTGTCGGAAGTAGTCGGTCTCGAAGGACGACATGGTTTTTACAATGATACCGGCGCTTTGCGAGATATGGTGCAGAACCACATTTTGCAGCTTTTGGCGATTACCGCGATGGAACCGCCTGCCAATTATGATGCGACCGCCATTCGCGATGAGAAAGTGAAAGTGCTGCGGTCGCTTCGTAAGCTTGATCCTTCAGAAGTGGTGACAGGTCAATATGATGCCGGAGCGGTCAATGGCACGGCAGTTTCCGGCTACGAGAGCGATTTTGGTGGCCAATCGAAGACCGAGACTTTTGTAGCGTTAAAAGCTCATGTCGATAACTGGCGCTGGCAGGGCGTTCCTTTTTACCTACGCACCGGTAAGCGCCTGGCCGAGCGCCGTAGCGAGGTTGTGATCCAGTTTAAGGATGTACCGCACAGCATTTTTGGGGAGCGCTCCGGAAAGCCGATAGCCAACCGCCTGGTAATTCGGCTCCAGCCAGAGGAATATGTCCGCCTGCAGGTTATGGCGAAGGAACCAGGTCTGGACCGCGACGGGATCGTTTTGCGCGAAGTGCCACTTGACCTGTCCCTCACTCAGGCCTTTGCCAGTGCGCGCCGCCGCATTGCTTATGAACGATTGCTGCTTGACCTAATCGAAGGCGATCAAACATTATTTGTGCGCCGTGACGAAGTCGAAGCGCAATGGTCCTGGGTTGATGCAATCCGTCAGATATGGAGCGATCACGCGATGGTGCCAAAAAACTATGGCGCGGGTAGCTGGGGTCCATCCTCGGCCATCGCTCTGACCGAGCGAGACGGAGTGAGCTGGCATGAATGAGGTTGCTCAATCCGGAGCCGTCACCTGGGCAAGCCGTGCCGATGCTGAAGCCGTAGCTGCGCATATCGCAACGGCGGTTGAGCGACGAAGCGCCCGGATATTGGCCGTTCCGGGCGGCAGTACACCGCTGGAAATATTTGATATTTTGTCAACCATGGACCTGCCTTGGAAAGAGCTGTACCTGATGCTGACCGACGACAGGATCGTCGCTCAAGACCATGAGGCCAGCAACTTTGGCAAGCTGACCAACGCCTTTTCAAGTACCAAGGCAAAGCTGATCGAACTGGCAGAAGACACCGTGCCACCGCGGGCTGACATTGTCTGGCTGGGCATGGGTGCAGATGGGCATATTGCTTCGCTTTTTCCAAACATGAAAGCATCAGCGCAGAGTGATAAAAATAGCCCGTTGGTTGTGCGCACTGTGCCGGACCCTTTGCCGCCGGAAGCACCTTTTGAAAGACTCAGCCTCAACAAGGCAGCGCTTATTGACACGAATGAATTGATTATTGTCGTGCGCGGAGCCGATAAGAAAACTATATTGGAACAGGCGATCAAGGGAGAGCATGATTTGCCGATTGCCCAGCTGATCAAAGCCGCTTCCTGCCCGATAACAATTTTCTGGAGCGAGACATAAGCCTGCACCCCACCCTGGACGCGGTGACCAGCCGCATCATCGAGCGCAGCAAAGCTGCGCGCGCAGCCTATCTCGATCTTATTGACCGCGAGGGCGACAAGGGCGTCCACCGTCCCAACCTTTCCTGCGGTAATCTCGCTCATGGCTTTGCCGCTAGCGGTGATGACAAACCAGCGATCCGTTCCGGTTCGGCGATGAATATTGGCATAGTCACTGCCTATAATGACATGCTGTCGGCGCATCAGCCCTATGGCCGCTATCCCGACCAGATCAAGATTTTCGCGCGCGAAGCGGGGGCCACGGCTCAGGTTGCGGGCGGTGTTCCGGCCATGTGTGATGGCGTGACCCAGGGGCAATTGGGCATGGAACTCAGCCTATTCAGCCGCGACAATATCGCGATGGGTACGACAATCGGGCTTAGTCACGGGATGTTTGAGGGCACTTTGTTGCTAGGCATTTGCGACAAAATTGTACCCGGTCTACTTATTGGCGCGCTTCGTTTCGGTCATTTGCCGACCATTTTGGTTCCTGCCGGTCCGATGCCATCGGGTCTTGCGAACAAGGAAAAACAGCGCGTGCGCCAGCTTTATGCAGAGGGCAAGGCGACCAAGGATGAGCTTCTCGAAGCGGAAGCGGCAAGCTATCACGGCGCTGGCACATGTACATTTTATGGCACAGCCAATTCCAATCAGATGATGATGGAAATGATGGGTCTGCATGTTCCCGGAGCAGCTTTTGTCAATCCAGGTACCAAGCTGCGTCAGGAGCTTACCCGCGCCGCTGTCCATCAACTGTCGGCCATTGGCAAAACGAGTGAGGATTATCGTCCGCTGGGCCGCTGTATTGATGAAAGGGCAATAGTGAATGCCGCTGTCGGGCTTTTGGCTACAGGTGGATCAACTAACCATCTGATCCATCTGCCGGCCATTGCGCGAGCGGCGGGGATCATTATTGATTGGGAAGATTTCGATGCGCTGTCAGCAGTGGTCCCGCTCGTCACTCGCATCTATCCTAATGGCTCTGCCGATGTGAATCATTTCCATGCGGCCGGTGGCATGGCGTTCGTCATCCGCGAACTTCTTGATGCAGGTCTTTTGCATGGCGACATCATGACTGTCGCGGGGGACGGCATGAAGGATTACGCGAAAGAGGCAGTGTTGGACGGTGAAAAGCTAGGCTGGAGTGCAGCCCCATCCGAAAGCCGCAATGACGAGATACTCCGTCCGGTAACTGATCCGTTTTCTCCAGATGGCGGGATGCGATTGCTGACTGGCAATCTCGGTCGTGCGGCGATCAAAACCAGCGCGGTCGATCCTAGTCGATTGACCATTGAAGCGCCGGTGCGCGTCTTTGCCGATCAGAATGATATTAAAACCGCTTTTGATGCCGGCGAACTGGATCGTGACGTGATTATCGTTGTCCGTTTTCAGGGACCGCGCGCTAATGGAATGCCGGAATTGCATAAGCTGACCCCACCCATGGGCGTGTTACAAGATCGGGGTCACAAAGTGGCTTTGCTCACCGATGGACGCATGTCAGGGGCGAGCGGCAAAGTGCCCGCCGCTATCCATTGTTGGCCGGAAGCGAAAGATGGCGGGCCGCTGGCAAAATTACAGGATGGGGATCTCGTTCGCATCTGTGCCAAGACCGGTGAATTGACTGCACTGGTTGATGAGCTTGAATGGAAGGCGCGGCCATTGGCCAAAACACCAGTTGGAAATGCCGGTACAGGTCGCGAGCTTTTCGCGCTTATGCGTAACTTATCTGATAATGCAGAAGCTGGCGCCTCCGCCATGCTCAACCAGGCGGGATTATAAGTTTGAACCAGGAAATTGTGACAGCCGATATCGGCGGCACCCATGCCCGCTTTGCCATAGCCCAAGTGGACGGTCATCATGTCGAGCAATTGACCGATCAGGTGGTGATGAATAGCGCCGATCATGCCAGCCTGCAAACCGCCTGGGAATTTTACGCGGAGCAGATTGGTCGTTCATTGCCGAAGGATGGAGCTATTGCCGTTGCTGGTCCCGTAGGTGGTTCGTTGCTGCGCTTGCCCAACAATCCATGGATTGTCCGGCCCGAAGCCATTCCAGCCAAATTGGGTCTCGACCGCTATACTCTGGTCAATGATTTCGGGGCCGTCGCACATGCTGTGGCGCATCTCAACGGTGACAATCTCTTGCATTGTTGCGGCCCAGATGAATCTCTACCCATGGTCGGCCCAATTTCGATTTTTGGTCCCGGTACGGGGCTGGGAACGGTTCAATTGCTGCGCACTAAAGATAGCTATCATGTCATTGAAGCCGAAGGCGGCCATATTGACTTTGCACCGCGCGATAGCATCGAAGATCAGATTTTGCAGATGTTGCGAAAACGTCACCGGCGAGTTTCTGTAGAGCGGATTGTATCGGGTCCGGGGCTGGTTGCGATATATGAGGTTCTAAGCAAAATTGAAGGGCGATCAGCGGCACCTATAAGTGATCGTGACCTGTGGGCGTTGGCGCTGGAAGGTAATGATAGTCTGGCTGCCGCCGCACTAGATCGCTTTTGCCTCAGCCTTGGTTCAGTGGCCGGCGACTTGGCATTGGCACAGGGCGCAAAAGCAGTGGTGATCGGGGGCGGACTGGGTGCGCGTATCGCCGATATCCTGCCGCAATCAGGGTTTTGTGAGCGCTTCGTTGCCAAGGGACGTTTTGAGAATGTTATGCAAAATATTCCGGTCAAGCTGTTGAGCCATCCACAACCAGGTCTATTCGGGGCAGCATCGGCCTTTTTGAAGGAGCACGACCTTTGAAACCGATCGAGAAACTAATGCGTACTGCTCCGGTGATTCCGGTTTTGGTCATTAATGATATTGCCAGTGCCAAACCGATTGCTCAGGCATTGGTCGCTGGCGGGCTATCGATATTAGAAGTTACCTTGCGAACCGATTGTGCTCTGGAAGCCATTGCGGAAATGAAAAAAGTTGACGGTGCGATTGTCGGTGCTGGGACGGTTTTAAGTGACGCGCATCTGGCATCCGCAATGGATGCCGGTTCCGAGTTTATTGTGTCTCCTGGGCTGACCGAAAGGCTGGTGGAATCCGCTTTTAAACATGATGTTCCTTTGCTCCCCGGTATCGCAAATGCCAGCGATATTATGCGCGGCATGGATATGGGATTCAATCATTTCAAATTTTTCCCGGCCGAGGCCTCTGGCGGGATTGCCGCATTAAAGGCGATCGCAGCGCCGTTCAAAGATTGTTTGTTCTGTCCAACCGGCGGGATTGGTCCGCAGACGGCTGGCGACTGGCTCGCCCTTGAACCGGTCCTTTGCGTCGGCGGTAGCTGGGTTGTGCCAAAGGGCGTAACTGATTTTGCTGAAGTCGAAAAACTGGCGCGAACGGCTTCTGGATTTCAAGCTGGTTGATCGTTTTCGGTCACAGAAAATTCAACCCGAGTGGACCATGTTTCACCGGGCGATAAAACCTTTAAACCGTCCCGATTGACCGCATCAGTCATATGACTAACCGGTTCGACGCAGAAATAATCTTCGCCGGGTGGCACAAAAATATGAGTTTCGGACAGGTCCGCATCTGGCGTCATGGTCAACTGATGGGTTGGCCAATCGATCCGGTGCTCGGTTTTGCGGCCGGTAAACACCGTATCGACCGGATCATCTGCCGAGAGGTCATAAGCACCAGTCTTTGCGATCCATTTGGTAGGCAGTCCATCGTCTGCGACGTCCCAGAAACCTTCAAATATCGTGTGTAGTTGGGCGCCAGTGCGCGGAAAATAGGGATGAAAGCCCAAGCCTGCGGGCATGTCGGTGGCACTCTGGTTTGTAATGGCTAGCTTATGGACATAGCCATGAGCTGTCAGGGTTATTTCTTGATCACAGGTGTAATCCCATGGCCAACTATCGGCTGGATGCTGATAACGCAGGTGCAGTGCTTCCTCTGATTTTGCTATCACCTCCCAAGCGGTGGTCCAACCATGTCCGTGGATGGCATGGTGTGACGATGCAGCCGGATAGTTGGGTGGAATATTTACAGATTTACCTTCAACCGAAAAGCAGCCCTGCGCGATCCGGTTGGAAAACGGGACGAGCACAAAATTGGCTAGTCCCAATGGGCCGCATTCCTCATCCCTAGCCGGCCAGAATATCGCTTTGCCGTGCCAGTCAAATCGCAATATTCCTCCGCCGCGTTGGGGATCGATAAGCAAGCTTATGTCATTGTTATGGAGTGGGATCATGATCCCGGCAAGATAGGGGTTTATTGGTTGTCAGAATAGCTAATAAATGGTCCCAGCGCGATGGAGCCGCGATACCCTGTCGGTGAGCGATCGAGAAATCGGACGATATCTCCCGAACAAAGCCTGTTGCCGCCGCTTTGCGTGACCATGATCAAACCGTCATTGAGGACAGAAGCACCCCATTTTGGTCGGTTTAGCCAGACTTTCCGGTTCGGCATTTCATAAGTAATACCAATACGGTCAATGACCTTGGTCGAGCGAACTTGGTTGAGAGAAATACAATTCGTCGTTTCATAAATATCAACTGGTGGAATAAAAACCATCTCGCGCTTGCCCGCAAAATTTTCGCTAGAAGTAGAGGATGCACAACCAGAAAGCATGAATGGCAGCATTAATAATCCCATATATTTCAATGTGCTTGCTCCTGAAAATGAATATCCGAAAAGACCCGAGGGAAGATCGAATTTAACCTTCCCCCGGGAGTTCCGATCTTCGGGGAAAGATTCGGAAAAATTGGACCCGCAGGGTTCGGGATGGGTCCGATATTTGAGACGTCATCGCTTACCGAAACCCGCAAATTTTTTTGAACTTTTTTTCGATCAAGACGATATATTATGTATCCATGTGTAAATTTACACGATGACACAGTTGCAGAATAAGTTATATCCGCATCAAGATTCGCATTTATCGAGGCTTGCAGAATGAAATCCATCCGTTCATTAAAGCCCGCCGTCTCCAGACCGCAGAGATTCTTCAACTTATGAAGCATCAAAAACTTCAGGCCGTTTTCCTTGCGCATCGCGATGCACTCTTGCGTTTTTTGAGCGCGCGTGGCGCTCGGGATAATGCAGAAGATATCTTGCAAGATCTCTGGTTGAAGCTGTCTCATGTGGACGACAGCAATATTGTTAGTCCGCTTCCTTATCTTTACCGCGCTGCCAATAATGCGATGCATGACCGCTATCGGAAGGATGAGCGAGCGCGGCAGCGCGACAATGAATGGAGCGATATCAGCAGAGGAGCCGGTGAGGCATCAGACCTGCCACTTCCTGATCGTGCGCTGATCGCAAACCAGCAACTTGCTGCGGTCGAAGAGAGGATTAGCAATGAAGGGCCGCGTGTGTTCGAGATTTTTCGTCGATTTCGAATTGACGGTATCGGCCAGCGCCAGATTGCCGAGGAAATGGGGATCAGCCTGAGCGCAGTCGAGAAAGATTTGCAAAAAGCTTATCGGGCGTTGGTGGAGTGGCAAGAGGGGGAAGATCGGTGATAACGAAAGCGATGCAATGCGGGATCGGTGCATTGGCAACGTCTATGTCACAGGACATGTATGATGGTTGAAAAACAAAACAATATCCAAGACCAGGCTGTGGCCTGGGCAATCCGAATCGGAGCGGCTGATTTTGCCGATTGGGAGGAGTTTACCTTGTGGCTGGAGGCGGATCCTCAGCATAACTCAGCCTATGAAAATATGCTTCGCGCAGAAAATAAATATGTCGAACTATCGAATAATGTCGAACAGGAAAAAGAAAACAAAGACCCTCTTCCGATCCCTGCCAATGATGAATTTATCATGCCCGGAACGCAGACGAACCGTCGACGCATGATGTTCGGGGCAATAGCAGCATCGCTCGTATTTGCAGTCAGTGCCGGGGTGTGGACCCAGATGCCACAGCCATATGATGTCATGACGGGCCCCGGCCAGACGGAAATTGTGGCACTGCCCGATGGCAGCAAAATCACCCTTAACGGCAATACGAACATTGCCTTGGATCATAAAAAACCGCGCTATGCCCGTCTGGACCGCGGTGAGGCATTATTCACTGTTGTTCATGACGAGGGAGACCCCTTTATTGTCGATACTGGCGATGTTCGCCTTGTCGATGCAGGTACTGAGTTTAATGTCATACGCAGCGCTGAAGCTCTTGATGTTACTGTTTCTGAGGGGGTGGTGATCTATAACCCGGGCCGAGAGAATGTCAGTCTGCCCGCAGGCAAGCGTCTCTATCGACCGGCTTTGGAAAACCGGGTGACCGTCTCGGCCATCGCTGTCGAAAAAGTCGGTTCCTGGCGTACCGGACGACTCAGTTTTGCCGGTGAAACATTGGGCGAGGTTGCGCAGGCGCTGAACCGAAATCTCGGGATTACTATAGTGGCATCTCCAGAGGTCGCAGGCCGGCCATTTAGCGGCGTGATTCAATTGAACCAAGAAGACCAGCAAAATATCGAGCCGATTGCTGCCGTTCTTGGAGTACAGGCAAAAAAACAAGGTAAGGGTTGGATTTTGATCGGGGACGATGCGTTACCATAGTCTAGCGGCCGCTGTTCTGGGTGTTGCGATTGCAGCTCCCGCTCATGCCCAAAGCCAGATTGAAGTAGATATTGCCGCAGGTCGATTAGACTCTGCGATTTTTACGCTTGGAGAACAGGCTGGCATCAGTATCGGATTGGCCGATCCCCGCATGGGCGCGAGACGAGTACCGCGCATCAAGGGACGGATGACCTCCCATCAGGCATTAACTCGGTTGCTAGCAGGTATCGGTGCAAAACCACAGCGCGTACATGCGCGTCACTGGCGGATTATACCTGTGCCGAAACAGTCGAAGCGGGCTGTGCGAGGACAAAAATATGCTGCTGCCAAACCGCTGCCACCACCCGTCATCAATCCGGATATTATTGTTACCGGCCAATTGATGCGCCACACTATTAAATCCGATGCTGCGGGCAGTCGATTGACGCTGTCGCTCGATGAGGTCGGGCCATCAGCCGAGGTCCGCGGGACGGATGCACTTTTGGAAACGCTGCCGAGTCTTAGCTCGACACAATTGGGCCCCGGCCGCAATCGATTGTTTATCCGCGGGGTCGCAGATTCCAGTTTTAACGGACCCAATCAGGCGGTGTCCGGACAGTATCTCGGCGAAGCGCGGCTTAATTATAATGCCCCGGACCCGGATTTAAGGTTGATCGACCTGAGCACCATTGAAGTATATCAGGGGCCACAAGGAACACGTTTTGGGGCGGGTACTTTAGGCGGCGTCATTCGGTTAGTACCAAATGCGGTGCAGCTAGATGAACTGAGCGGAAAAACGTCGATTGCTCTGGCGGCTACGCAACATGGTGATCCGTCTGCAGATGCCAATGCGACCGTGAATATACCTCTAGTCGCGGGGGCCATCGGCATTCGGGCATCGATCTATGGCGGCGAGCAGGGCGGCTATATTGACGACCGCCGCCGCGGACTGAATGACGTAAACCAGATGGATACTATCGGTGGCCGTTTCATGCTTCGCGTCGATCCGGGTGCGGGATGGTCGATGGACGTGATGGCAGCAGCACAAGAGATTGACGGTCGTGATGGTCAATATGCCGACCGGTCGGGCGACAAGCTCGATCGGGCTGCACCATTTGCACAACCTTACAACAACCGGTTTGTCCTGGGACAATTGGTGGTTGGCAAGCAATGGGATGATATCGAGCTGACAACGGCAATTAATCTTGTCGACCAGAGGGTTTCGGAGACATTCGACTTAACACTACCTGCCTTTGGAGATTTTTTTCCGGAACAGCTCGGGTTGTTCCGCCAGCGTGGTGACATCCGCCTGCTAACATCGGAAACGCGACTGTCCCGGTCGATGGACAATGGCGGTAGCTGGTTTTTCGGAACGAGCTTGATCAATAACCGCTATCGGATCAGGCGCTCGGTTGAGAGCGAATTTTTCTCGAATAATATTGTCGGCATTGAAAATGAAACCAGCGAGGCCACGGCTTTTGGCGAGGTTACATGGCCGCTATCGAACCGCCTGATGGTTAATGCCGGTGGCCGGATAAGTCGTGTATGGCTCGAGGGTAAGACGCTTGATACGCCGTCCTTTGTGAGGATCGTATCTGAGGAAAAGGCGAAGCGAAGCCAGACTGCCTTTTTACCCTCGGTCGGGGCCCAATACCGGTTTGCGAAAAACCTGACGGGCCATGTGCGCTATCAAGAGAGTTTTCGCGCTGCAGGCATTGCAGTGCGGGACGATCGGGTCGAACGGTTCCGCAATGACGAAGTATCCGCTATCGAGGCGGGGCTGGTCTATAGTAGTGGTGGCGAGACCGGTTTTGATGCTGGAATCTCGGCGGCTTATACGAAGTGGAATGATATACAGGCCGATCTGATCGGAAATGACGGGTTGCCGGGCACCCTGAATATTGGTCGCGGTCGGATATGGACAATTGACGGATCGATGAATTGGCGACCGTTGCCCGGTTTAGCGATTGAAGCCAGTGCGATCTGGTCCGACAGCCGCCTGACAGAGCCTGCCGACACGATTTTCGTCGGCAATTCGGAAGCTGAATTTTCCGACGGTCTGCCGGAAGGGGCTGTGATAGTTGAAAGCAACAACCTACCGAATGTTGCAAATTTTTCAGGACGACTGGGCGTTAGCTACAACAGGCCTCTGTCCGATCAAGCAGATATCTCGTTTTCCGCCTGGGCTCGTTACACAGGAGAATCCCGGTTGGGCATCGGTCCGGTGCTGGATGTCAATCAGGGTGACTTTATTGATACTGGTCTGTCGGCGAGCCTGGATCTGGGTCCGCGGTCGATCTGGTTGGAGGCATCCAATATTTTCAATGCGACAGGCAATCGTTTTGCCCTGGGTTCGCCTTTCACGCTGCCGTTCGGCGAGCAGATTACACCGCTACGTCCCCGCACCATTAGGATCGGTTTCGACGTTAAGTTTTAGCTGCTCAAGCTGGCTGTTTTAAAAGCTAAATATTACAGATCACTAGATGTAAATCATACGCGCATTGGCGGCCTGTCATACGGTTAGTTCCTGACGGCGACGTCTTGTCGAATATCCCGAACTTCATATTCAGACAAGGATTACCACCCCCATGCGTAAATTTCTCGCCTGCACCAGTCTCACCCCCATCCTGTTGATCGCTGCTGGCCCTGTCCATGCTGAAACCGTGATCGATACCGCGAGGACCACGCCGATTGCGACGAGCGATGACAATGATGACATCCGGATCACCGACAAGGGTTCGATAAAGCTAACCGGCGGTTCGGCTGTAAGAATGGACAGTGATCATGACGTCAATAATCAAGGCACCATCCAGGTTACCGGAGGCAATCGCACCCGCGGGATCGTCGCCGAGACAAATGCGACTGGCACAATCACCAATAGCGGCTCGATCATCATGGATGAAAATTACACGCCGACGGATTCGGACGAAGACGGCGATCTGGATGGTCGGTTTGCAACCGGTCAAGATCGCATTGGTATTTACACAGAGGGGTCATTTAACGGTTCGATTGTCAACAGCGGCACGATCACGATCGAAGGCAATGACAGTGCCGGGATATATCTCGGAAATGCC
The DNA here is from genome assembly GCA_947501695.1 of uncultured Sphingomonadaceae bacterium. GTDB lineage: Bacteria > Pseudomonadota > Alphaproteobacteria > Sphingomonadales > Sphingomonadaceae > Parasphingorhabdus. Next base: position 513,123 of record CANMWO010000002.1, on the reverse strand, counting down.
ATCGATGGATCACTGAATCACAGCGGTCGGATCACAGTGACTGGCGACGATAGTGTGGGGATCAGGGCAGCTGCGACAGGCGATGTAACGGTGCGCGGTTCCGTTGGGGTGCGCGGCGAGGGCGCGGTCGGCGTAGAGATTTACGATGAAATCGACGGTGCACTGTTGATCCAGAATACGATCACCGCAACCGGCTATCGCAGCACGACACGGCCAAGTGATGTATCAAAACTGGATGCTGATGATCTGCTGCAGGGTGGTCCGGCGGTTGCCATATATGATGATGTTGCAGGCGGCGTAATTTTTGACGTCCGACCGGTCAATGCTGATCCTGATGAGGATGATGAAGATGGTGACGGTATCGATGATGATGAAGAAGGCAATGCTGCGGTCACATCCTTTGGTGAAGCACCAGCCGTACAGATTGGTTCCGAAGACTATACTCGAATTGGTGTTGTTGCTGGCGACGCGGCCGACGGTCATGGTGTCGTGATCAATGGCTCGATCAGAGGCAGGGGCATTTATGATGGCGTTGCTGGCAACGGCTTGCTGGTTACGGGTAGCACGGACATCGTGGGCGGCATATTGGTCAATGGCACGGTAAGTGCTGATTCCTTTGATGATAATGCCACGGCTATCCGCATCGAGCAATATGCCTATGTGCCAAGGATTACCAACAACGGAGAGATCAGCGCATCTGGCGGCGATGCAGCCGATTCTGCGGTTTATGCCATCGTGGTCGGTGAATTTGGAGAGCTCGACTCGATCAGCAACAGCGGGACCATTGGCGCAATAGCGGCGAATGATGGATCAGCTGGTGCGATTGTTGATCGGTCCGGTGGTTTGGACTCTGTAGAAAATAGCGGCACCATTCAGGCGATCAGCGAAAATGGTGGAGTCGGCAAAGCCATCGCTATTGATCTGTCCGAAAATAATGGCGGCGCGACTGTCCGGCAATTCGCCCGCGACAATGCGGCTGCACCTGCCATTATCGGCGAAGTTCGTTTTGGCTCCGGCGATGATCGTTTCGACATTGATGGCGGACAGGTTAGCGGGCGGCTTGATTTTGGCGGCGGCGCAGATCGTCTGACCGTTTCAGAAGAAGCGACGTTTCGCGGTGCGCTTGCAGGAGCAGCAGGAGCGGCGATCAACGTTAATGGCGGCACTTTGATCGCGACAAATACCGCTGGCGTGGACATCAGCTCGCTCAATGTTACCGATGAAGGTACGCTTGGGGTTACCATTGACGGCCGTTCTGGAAATTTCACACAATTTCGGGTCGCTGATACCGCCAATTTTGATCAAGGCACCCAATTGGAAATCGATCTGGTCAGCGTGAGCGAATCTGAGGGGCGCTATCAGATTGTCGATGCAGGTACTTTGACGGGCAGTGAAAACCTGGCGTCCGACGGCGTGGTGTCGGCCTATATGTTCAAGAGTAGCGTGTCAGGCGATGATACCGATGGTGCGGTCTGGGTGGACATAAAGCGCAAGACGGCGACGGAATTGAATCTCACGCGGTCGCAGGCCAGTGCCTATGAAGCTATATTCAAGGTGATCGACAATGATCAAATGGTTGCGTCCGGTTTTCTGGGTGCCACCACAGCAGAGGTTTTTGACGAAACCATCCAACAGATGCTGCCGGACCATGCGGGCGGCGTCTTCGCAACGGTCAGCCAGGGTTCGCGCTCCACGGCCCGTTTCCTGACCGACCCGGTTGCGCCTTACAGCGATCAGGGCGGCTGGGGCTTCTGGTTGCAACAAACCGTTTGGGGCGTCTCCAAGGATCGCGGACAGACCGACAGCTATGACATTACGGGCCTTGGTACCACCGCAGGCATTGAAGTCGAGGCAGGCGGTATCGGTAATTTCGGTATTTCTCTGGGCTACCTGAACAGCAACGATAGCGATGATGACGCGGCGAACGAAGTGGATAGCGACCAATATGAATTTGCTGCTTATTGGCGCGCACGCTGGGGCGGACTACGTGCTTTTGCACGCGGCTCCTACGCCAAGGTCGAATTTGATTCGCAGCGCCGGTTCGAAATAAAAGCCGAAGGCGATGACCAGCCAGCACCGCGATTTGCCGTCGCGGATTGGTCCGGTGATTTGTACAGCCTTGCCGGCGGCCTAGCCTATGAAATGGACATTGGACGGGTTTCTCTGCGTCCCTCGGTATCGGTCGATTATTATAACCTTAAAGAAGACGGCTATACTGAAACCGAAGGCGGCGATGCGTTTAACCTTATCGTCGAGGATCGCGACAGCGACGAGCTGGCTTTGAATACGACATTGGCAGCAGCCTTGAACTTCGGTGATACGGATCCCGATGGGATTTGGTTCCGCGCAGAGGTGGAAGGCGGCTATCGCCAGATCATTGGCGGCGACCTTGGCAACACCACGGCCAGGTTCAAGGATGGCGACGCGTTTACATTATCCCCTGATACCCGCACCGATGGTTGGCTTGCGGGCTTGCGGCTTGTAAGCGGATCTCGCAATCTGCTCGTCGCTGGCGAAGTGAGTGCAGAGGAACAGTTGCGAGATCATGTCTCGATTGGTGTTCGCCTATCCCTGCGTGTCGGCTTTTAAGCAAGTTGGCTTTGGCTAACGCCGGGCTTACATTCTCAATGCCCCTAGTCGGGCGGCAGTTAAGCTTGCCGCCCGACTTGTTTTGTAACGCATCAACACGGGTTCATGGGATGATCTATACTATTTGTTTGACAAAAACGGCCGAATTTTGGCCAAAAAATCAAAATTCTCTCGGCAATTGCCAAATCGCAACAAGCGAAAAAGCGAATCGGCCTAACAAAGGGATGTCGCATGAAGCGGCAAAATAACAGGGCCTCTTTACCCCCTTCCTTGTTTGTTCAGGGAAAGATGAGATGCCTTAGACCCTAAGGAGAATACCAATGAAAATGACTAAAGTAATGGCGGCATCAGCTGCAGTAGTTGCTTTGGCCGTTGGCGCACCTGCCATGGCTCAGCAAAACCAAAATAACGATGTTACCGACACCAACAACGGTGCCGTTGTGGTCAATGACCTGCTTGATGTATATCTGGCAGCAGACGCTAGCACAACGAACACGTTTACGGCTGATGACATCAACAGCAATAACAACAACAACAATGACCTCGTTATTGCTACGCAAACGCTCACAGCAACCAACGCTGCCCAAAATTTCGACGAAATTGTCGATCTTGATGGTGAAGATGGTTCACCTGCACCTGTAGGCTATAACAGCGGTAACGCCTATAACCGTGGAAACGCTTTTTCAGCCTTTGCTGGTATCGTGAACCAGTCAATGAACACTGGCGTTTACTCCAACGCTCAGTCTGCAACCAACGTTGCAGCACAGGGCACCATCAACTTTGGAGATGGCGCAGCAGCAGCAGCTGATGGCGCTGGCGGCGGCGGCGATTAATCGTCCCTCGCTGACTTGATGAAGGGCGGGCTGGTTTCAGCCGATGAAACCGGCCCCTCCATCCCCCAACATCTGCATCCCCAACCGGGAGTAAAGACGATGAAAAAGCATTTTTGGCTTCTTGCGATAGCCCCCCTAGCCATGACAGCATCCCACGCGAGCGCGCAGGTGGCAGATCAGAACGCTGCGCCGCAGGCACCCGCGACTACCGCCCAGCCATCTGTATCCCCGCTTATGTCGATGGATGAACTCGACGAGCTACGCGGCGGCACACAAATTGCAATTAACGAACAGACCTTTAATTCGGACAATACCGGCAACACGATCAACGGCGACTATACTGCCGGTGATGTCAACTTGTCGGACAATTCCCTGTCCAGTTTTAACGGTCTTGGTAATATTGTGATCAACACCGGCGCACAGTCGGCGCTCCAGGCAGGCCTGGGCGTAACGATCAATATTACCGATTAGGTAAGGTATAGGCCATGACCCCTACTCCCCCCATCCCGTGTGGCCTATGCTCAGCCTTTCCGCCCTTCAAGATCGGCTTGAAATCTTTCTTGAAGGGCGGACTGCTGGCCCTGACCGGTACCAGCTTGTTTTGTAGTTCCGTTGCCCAGGCTGAAGTCCGTTTGGGACGAGAATCAGTCGGCGGAGACTATTATGTCGGCGTGATGACATGGTGGGATATCCCGTTCCGTTCGGTCGTTCGCCAGCGCTATGATTTTAGCTGCGGCTCGGCGGCCGTCGCGACCTTGCTGACTTATCACTATGACCAGCCCACCAACGAACGCACTCCGTTCAGGGCGATGTGGGATTTGGGTGATAAAGAGGCGATAAAAAAAGTCGGCTTTTCGATGCTCGACATGCGCAACTATCTGACATCTGTTGGCTATCGCGCCGAAGGCTTTAAACTGACGCCGGATCAGCTTTCCCAAGTGAAGCGCCCCGTGATCGTGCTGCTCGACCTTGATGGTTTCAAGCATTTTGTGGTGGTCAAAGGCCAGACACAAGACCAGGTGCTGGTCGGCGATTCCGTGCTCGGCATCAATAAATATTCGACTGAGGATTTTGCAAAATATTGGAACGGCGTTGCTCTGGCAATTGTCGATGGACCGATAAAAAGTCGTCCAAAATATAATCTCGACGGTGACTGGAACCGTTGGTCCACGGCGCCCACGGATCAAGTATCGGCAACCGCCGCAATTGGCAACTTAACCAACCACCTTCCCCCCCTGTACCAGATCTCGCCGGAGCTATTGCTCGATGTGCGAGTCGGTACCGTCAGATGAGAGAAAAGCCATGAACTATAGACAGCATATTTTCGCCACGGTCGCATGCATCGCGTTTTCCAGCGCTTTGCTTATACCCCAAACCGCCAAAGCCGACCCCGTGGCGGCGGTTGGTCTGCCCGCACTTGTTTCAGACGAAGATCTGGACAAGTTGCGCGGCGGGTTTGTGGTCAACGGGTTGGGTGTAAATTTTGGTGCCGATATCCGTACTTATGTCAATGGTGAGCTGCTGTTGCAAACCGTAATGAGCTTGAGCGACGAGGGCGCGCATACCACCCAGACGGCCGCTGCGGGTCTAAGTCCCGTCGATGTCTCAACTCTCGAAAATGGCGTCCTGTCCAATGGTAACATCCGGATGAAAGTGGGCGACACGCCCGTCTATCTGCTCAACAACGGGCAAACTGCGATTGTCCATGAGACTGCCAATGGCGTTCAGAACATGCTGATTAATACCGCTAACGGCTTTGAAGCCGTGCAGGAAGTGGACGCGACGCTGACCCTTTCCGGTTATGAGAATTTCAACAGTGATTTGATGATGGACCGGATCGGGAGCGCGCTTGATGATATTGCTGGTCAAGCTGGCATCGGCGCCCTGGGAAATTGAAGCCGAATTGATCGGCTGCCAATCCGGCCGATTACTGAAAGCGCCGTGAACTGGAGGGGGAGTTCGCGGCGTTTTTTTGAACATTCCACAAGAACGTTGGTTCCCCGGCACTCACGGAGGAGTCTGTGGCAGTACCCGCGAGCTGCGGCAATGTTCGGATGGACCGTTATTGTGGATGATGGAAGAAGCCAGATATTTTAATGAGAGCGATGCCGGAAGATATACCGAAAGCGATCCTCTGATTGATTTTCCGTCTATTGCTTTTTGCCTTTTAAGACCTGATACCAACCCTTAGTCAGTCGATAGTGACTGATATTGCGAAGCAACTAACGCGATGGTCTGGACGGGGGAATTTGCGAAACATGTTACGTGGTTGATAAAACGGCACTGTCCGAGATGCCCGTATCTGGCACCGATGAACTGTTTTGGGGTCATCCCAAGGGATTAATTTTCCTCGCATGTACCGAAGCTTGGGAGCGTTTTTCCTTTTACGGGATGCGGGCGTTGCTGATCCTTTATATGGTTCAGGAGCTTTTGCTGCCCGGCCATATCGAGAATGTCGCCGGAATGGCGGCTTTACGAAGCGGGATCGAATCCCTCACCGGTCCCTTGTCAACACAGGCCTTCGCCAGTCAGGTTTTCGGTATCTATGGCGGCATGGTCTATTTTACGCCGCTTATCGGCGGTCTGATTGCCGACCGTTGGCTAGGTGCGAAAAAGACGGTCATGGTGGGCATTATTCTCATGACATTGGGCCATTTTGCGATGGCTTTTGAGGTCACGGTTTTGGTTGCTTTGACGCTGCTGGTTTTGGGTTCCGGCTGTCTCAAGGGAAATATCGCTGCGCAAGTGGGGCAGCTTTATCCCAAATCTGATGAGGCACGACGGACCAGAGGGTTTACGATTTTTTCGACCGGCATCAACATTGGTGCGGTGATAGGGCCTTTGGTTTGCGGCTTGCTTGCCCAAGTTTATGGCTGGCATGTGGGTTTCGGTACCGCTGGATTTTTCATGATCGTGGCCGCCTTGACCTATTTCGCTGGCATACGCCATTTCGCTACAGAACAGCCACTAGCCACTAGCCGCGAGCCGATCCCACCATTGGAAAAAAGCGAGCGCCAGATGCTCGGTTTGATCGGTATTATTCTGGCGATTTGTGCGTTCCAATTTCTCGCTTTTGATCAGATGTTCAATGTTGGATTGATCTGGGTTTCCAGTGAAGTCGATCTTGTCACGGCCCTGGGGTCCGTACCGGCACCATGGTTTTCTTCACTTGATTCCCTGTCTTCTGTGCTCGTTGTCCCGTTTTTGATCCTGCTATGGCGGTGGCAAGCGAAGCGCGACAGGGAACCAGACGATCTTGGGAAAATCGGGATTGGTGCAGCGGTTATGGCAGCCTCTGTGGGATCGCTTGCTTTAGGATCATGGCTTGCCGGTTCCGATGGCGTCTCGATGATATTCCCGCTTATCGCTTTTACTTTATCGGGCGTTTCTTTCATGTGGACTTGGCCGACGGTACTAGCATTGGTCTCCCGAAGAGCGCCTGCCCAGATCAACGCATTGATGATGGCTATTGCCTATCTAACCATTTTTGTATCGGGGATCGGATCCGGTTATATTGCTGGCTATTACGAAGCCATGGGGCCCACCGGTTTTTGGATCATGAACAGTCTGATTGCGATGACGGGTGCCTGTATCATGTTCCTTTTTGGACATCGTTTAAACCAGGCCATGGACCGGCTTGAGAATCCCAGTTCTTGACGACCTGTATTGGAGTTCAAGCAAAAAAGACCGGAATGGTTTGCGCCATTCCGGTCATATTTGATCAACGGGAGAGTCGATCAGAACTTAAAGGCAGCTTCGACGAACACCTGACGGCCACGGTTCTGAGTGACGACACGGTCATCTCCACCAGCTGGCAGGAAGGGACGGTCACCAGCCGTATTCGCCCATATTTCGTCGGTAAGATTAACGCCGATTAACGACAATTTCCATTTGCCGTCAGGATCACCAATTGAGACGGCTGCATCAAGAGTTACATAGCTGTCTTGAACAAAATCATTGAAATTGTTGTTACCAGCAAAATATTTGCTGCTGTACGATGCGTTACCGTTCAAACCGAATTCAAAGGCGTCGCCCATTGGAACAACCAGATCGAACGCGACATTGCCAGACCATTTTGGCGCACGCGCTGCGGTTCGACCATCCAGATCAACGTCATCAGCATTTCCGGGGATACCATCGGGATCTTGCGAAATAAACGTGTCTGTGAATTTGGCGTCAGTATAACCAAGGCCGCCCGAGAAACCGAGACCCTCCAGAGGGGTTTGCCAGGACCAATCCACTTCAATACCCTGTGTTGTTAACTCGCCTGCATTGATGGTCAAAAAGCGGACTGCTGCACCGTCAAAATTCTGGACCTGCAAATTGTCAAAGACGTAATAATAAGCAGATGTGTTGAAACGAAACGCCCCGTTGCCCAATATCGCTTTCATCCCGACCTCGCCGCCTTTGGCTGTTTCTGAATCAAAGACGATCGAGTCTAGAGCCGCTTGCCGTTGTTCATCCGTACCAAAGCCAGGTGTGACAAATTGCAGCGCTGCGGTTGGTAAAATACTGTTATCAACACCGCCTGATTTGAAGCCTGTCTTGTAAGAAGCATAGAAGTTTAAATCAGGAGTAGCCTGATATTTGAGCGTAACTTCTGGTGAAACATTGCTGTCGGAAAATTTGATTGGCCCCGTCTGATATCCTTCAGGAACGACTAGTCCAATACCGCCAACGATACCGTTCAAAAATGTCAGTGCATTGTGAAGGAACGGGAAAGACGTTCTGTGAACTTTCTGCTCATCAGTCCAGCGTAAACCGCCAGAAATCTCTAGCTGGTCCGTTATGTCAAAACTGGCACTGCCGAAGAATGACAAGGCTTCACTCTTGGTTGCACGGTCGGCCACCCAGTCAAAACCAACGCCGCGAGAATCGGGGAAAAGGAACGAGCCGATAAAGGCATTTTGAGATGTCTGGAGTGGTTGACTGCGACTTTCCCAGAAAGCGCCAACCATGAAATCAAACGGTCCATCAAAGTCACTGGTGAGACGAAATTCCTGCGAATATTGTTGGAGTCCGTCAGAGAATGGAGCTGGCAACCCGCCAGGATCTCCATTGGGTAAAATTCCCACATAGCTGAAATGATCAAGATGCTCGTTGTCCAGATCAAGAATACCAGTAACCGAAGATAATGTTAAACTGTCGTTCAACTCAAGGTCCATCGCGAGACGCATGAAGAACGTGTTTGTTTCGTTATATGATTGTCCTTCGTAGCGGTCCGCGCCTGTTGTTCCCGGAGCAATTATCTGCAGATCCGGATGACCATCAGGATGTGGATAAAGTCCATCCTGAATGTCGCAAACTGCGTTTGATGCAATGGAGACCCCTGAAATAGCTAGGAAGACATCGTCAGCGACCCCGTTTGCACCGCAGTCGATATCAGAATGACCCAAGAGGCTGTCGCCTTCATTGTGATTATAGTTTAGTTTCAAGTTCGCTGAGAATCTATCTGACGGATCCCATTGAAGGGTCACGCGCCCGACAAAGTTTTTCAAACCCTTACCGGTATTTGCGAAAACTGAAGGCGTTCCGGCTTCCAGCTCTACGTATTTATTGATATCCTGATATTGGGCGGCCACACGAATACCCAGAGTATCGCTGATCGGGCCCGAAATATATCCGCCGACAGTGTAGCCTTCTTCTTCAAACTCATAAGAAGCCTTGCCGCCGACTTCCCAATCTTGCGTGGGGTTGGCGGAGCGCACGGAAAAGACACCTGCTGAAGCGCTTTTACCAAAGAAGAGGGATTGCGGACCTTTCAGAACGTCAATTTGATCGACGTCGAAAAAGGAAGCCTGCACCAATCGCATGGTGCTGATGGATACGCCGTCGAAATCAAACGCGACGGCTGAATCAAAGGCAGCAGAGATGTTTGTCGTGCCGACGCCGCGCAAGCTGATTTGACCGCCAGCGCCGGAGCCGCCGACTTGGACGTTGAGTGCTGGAATACGACCGACGACATCCGCAATTTCGTTGACCTGAAATTTGTCGAGCGTATCCGCCGAGATCGAAGTCACCGTAACCGGTGTTTCTTGCAGCGTTTCATCTTGCTTACGTGCGTTCACGATGATGACATTTCTGTCGTCACCTTCTTCAGCAGATTCCGATTGTGCCAAAGCGGGCGCGCTGACACCGGCCATAGCCAATGTCGCTGCTGAGCCCATCAGAGCTGTCCGAACGGCAGTTTTCGAAAAAATTGATACACTACGGGTAGCAAATTTGGTCATATTCCTCTCCCTCATTGCGCTGACCTGATGGGGTTATGCGCATCCTCTTTGTTAGACGGTTTTCCGACTTGATTGATGCGCCAGTCTAGGTGACGCTACGTCTTACTCAACTAACCAAAAGGACAAGAAGTCGAGAATTGAGGCATAAGCCTATGTTCTATAAGAAATTTTATGACAAAATTAGGTAACGGAGCGATGTTTAGCGGTAGCGGGTCGGCTCTCCGTTTTTGACTACCAGCGACTGGCGCCCAGATATCCGAGCTGGGTTGCTTTGAAGACGGTTTGTGTTCGGTTAACCGATCCGAGTTTCTCACTAGCGCGTTTGATATGGTACCGAACGGTTGAGCGGCAAACCGACATTATCGCGCCGATTTCTTCATCTGTTTTGCCAATAGATGCCCATTTGATACACTCTGCCTCTCGTTTAGACAGGCCGCAATCAGATGGAATGATATTGGATTGCGCTGCTACCGATACATATCCGGAAATGAAACGCCGCGTTAGTGCGCCCAGCAGAAAGCTAGTCTTGGAAAATATTATACCAAAATCATCAATCTTCGGTCCGGTGTAGGGAAAGCTATTTGCTGAAATCTGTCCGAAAGGAAGATGTATTGGGACGATGATCATTTGACGGTAGCTTTTTGCCACATCCGTAAAATAGGTTGTTAGATCAATCTCGTTGAGAAAAGCGTTGTGCGTATGGCCATTAAAACCGTTCTCATCGCACCAGAAGGGTTCGCCTTCATATCGACAAGCGCGCGGAATAGGGGAATGAAGCGCATAGCGAGGATCCTCCCACCACCGTTCGTTTCTTTTTACCCAGCCAAAAATGTCCGAATTCAGACAATTGCCTTCAGCATCTTTCATCAGTTTTCCCGATGATATGTCGGCGCAAAGAGCAACCCTGAACCCCCGCTTTCGCGATATGTCCTCAAGATTATAGGCAGCTTTGCGGATATCCTCGGGATTCCGAATGGAAACGCGTTCGAGTAGCTCTTCCAAATTGGTGCTGCTCTCAAACTCATATGATTCCGCCGGCGTGTTCGCCACCTGAAGCTCCTCTCCCGAAGAAAAATGATCGTCTGAGGCATTTTGCCCTCTTTGGATCAATTTATGGGTAAAGAAGCTACTTTCATGATAAAAAATCAACTCTCAATATTGGCAATGCGATGGATTAGAAAAAAGTGATCGCAGAGTGGGAAATCCTATAGAAGGATAAACCTGACCTAATGTAGTTCTGGATGATCTGTTTTGGTCCAAGAGCGGGCTCTATGTTTGGCTAGAATTCAGCTTGAATATCCTTTGAATTCCGTCCGCATTCAACGTTAAAAATCCTGCCTTAACCGCACAAGCGACCATGTGGGTTCGGTTTCTCGCGCGCAGTTTCAGCCTCGCGCTTTCCACGTGTCGATCAACGGTGCGCGGAGATATTTTGATATGGCGGGCGACTTCCTTGGCAGATAACCCCAGCGTAACATATTCCAGTATCTCTATTTCTCTATGTGTGAGTATCGGATCATTGATCAAAGCCAGCGGTTGTCCCGTCATGAAAATATCCTTTTCGAAATATCTGCGCGGCAAAGCGCGGCAGAATTGGGATTATTTTTAAAAAAATTGGGGGCCGCACTTTTGTGCAGCCCCAGTTTGCGAGAGCAAACACTGAGGATGTTTCTTCTCGCGGGAGGTCGTCGGGTCGTGTGGGTCCTGTGATAAAATTAAACTCAATTTTTGGGCCGCGTCTCCGCGCTCACTACTGCAATCTTTTGTTCAAGATATTAGAGAGCCTTTGCCCGGGTCTCTTCGATACAGTCGTTGATATCGCGTTTCAAAAAATGGGAGGCGATGCCGGGCAGCGAGCATAGGTTCTTCGCTGCCCGACTCACCCTGCGGTGAAGCTTGTCGACATCTTTTGGGTTGGCCAGATTCAGGTCATCGTGGCGTACCAATTGGGTGTTGATTTGATAATTTTTTGCAGATGCTGCGGATGGTATAATAGCAACAATGGCGGTCACGAGCGTTATCGTCGCTAGAACGGCACAGCCTATAAGTGATCCTTGTCTTCGTCGTCGTCTAACCATGTTTGGTAGGGGCAACATTATCGATTCCTTCTATTCATCGGGGTGTTGAATATGCTCTCAACAAGCGGCACTCCTTTGATGGCTCTGCGTGTTACGCAGCATGTTCAGGAGCATTTCATTTCCGTTGTTTTTTGATGCGATGGGGTTAAAATATGCGTCGGCCACAGGGGTGGCTGCGACCATGAACTGCCAAAAAATATCCAAATGACTCGCGGGGCTAGTGAGTATTGAAACCATGATTGACTTGGAAATCGGTGTTTTAGGCGGCTTATCTGTGCGCCGTGCCGGCCATCCCGTTAAGTTACCTGCATCCCGCAAGGCGCGGGCGATGCTGGCATTTCTTTTGTTGACGAAAAAACCGCAGCATCGTGAGAGGCTGTGCGACCTGTTCTGGGAGGGGCCGGACGATCCAAAAGGAGCGTTACGGTCCGCAATCTGGAAATTACGCCGGTTGCTCAACGATACAGGGGCAGAGCGGATCGTGGCGGATAGGGAATGGGTTCGCTTCGAACCAGTTGCGGCGAAGGTCGACTATACGAATCTAACGGACCGTGCGCAGCGGGATGAAGAGCTAACGGGACCAGATTTTGCGGAATCGCGAGCTGCTCTTGATCAACCCTTACTGGCGGGGCTCGACCTGCCGGATCACGCCCATTATCAGGCTTGGCTCGTGGCGATGCGTGAGGAAGCGGAAACATTGCGCGCGCGGCTTTTACCGGATTTAGGAGCGAGGGCTGGCTCGCCGCTTGATCGACCAGGTCAGCTCCATCTTGCGCGGCAAAAAATCGGTTTTACAGGAGCGAAGGATGGAACGCGCATCGCTTGGGCCCGCATCGGAACGGGTCCGCCTTTGCTGAAAGCAGCCAATTGGATGAACCATCTCGAACTGGATTGGGACAGTGAAGTCTGGTCACCCTTGTTTCAGGAATTGGCGCGCGATCATTGTCTTATTCGCTATGATGAACGCGGTAACGGGATGTCAGACTGGGAATTGGTTGACCTCGGGTTTGACGCTTTCGTGACCGATCTGGAAAGCGTGGTCGAACAAAGCCGGGTCGAGCGATTTCCTCTGCTCGGCATATCACAAGGGGCGGCCGTCGCGATTGAATATGCGGCGCGGAACCCGGGTCGCGTCAGTCACTTGATCTTATGGGGTGGCTATGCAGCGGGTTGGCGTGTCGATGGCGACGAAGAATCGCGGGAGGAAAGAGAGGCGCTGATCACTCTGGTGGCAAATGGTTGGGGCCGTGACGATTCCAGCTATCGTAATCTGTTCTCCCGTGCTCTTATTCCAGGCGCAACAGAAGCAGAAAGAGCGGCCTTTGATGAATTTCAGCGAAAAACCGTCTCTCCGGCCAATGCCGCCCGTTTTCTCGAAATCTTTGCCGAAATAGATGTGCGCCATCGCCTGAGCTCCATAAAATGTCCGACTTTGGTGATGCATGCGCGCGGTGACCAACGGGTTCCTGTGGTAAAAGGAGCGGAACTTGCCAGTCAGATCAGCGGAGCGGAATTCGTTACCTTGCCGACAGACAATCATCTCTTGCTGGGGCGAGAGCATAGCTCTGAACTATTTGTTGCCCATGTCCGACAGTTTCTGTCGAGCGATACGGATCAAAGCATAAAGACCGCTTAAGCGCAAAAAGGGTGAGCTCACATTGTAAGCTTCGTCACCCCCTTTTGCCGTAAGTTGTAAAGTTAAAAGCGCAGCGGAATCCGCGCAACGATGCTAACATCCGGTGCATCTTCGGTCACACCAAATTGGAAGCCGAGGTTCAGCGATTGCTTTTCGCTTAGGCGATAAGACATGCCAAAGTTAAGCGATCCGACTTGAATGTCATTGCTTTCCTGCAGCGTGTCGCCGAGCTGGGTTTTGGTCGAGAAAATATAATTGTGGCGATAGCCTAGAGAAAAGGAAAAGCGCGGGTTGAGTGCAAAACCAAAGCCGACACTGGCATTAATCGCATCGCCAGGATCGACTTTACCGACCGGGACATCGCCGACAATCCTGTCGATATTGCGCTCGATATTCCACAAATACCCAGTCCCACCATAGATTACGACAGGATCAGAGGGCAGCAGAAAACTGATGCTAGGTTGAACGCCCCAGAAGCCGGAACCTGTGGCAAGGCCGGTTGCGACACCAAATTCGTCGAACGGAATTTCAAAGGGACTGCTGCCGGTATCGGTTTTGACGCGCAGGCCAGCAACCCAGATCGGACTCTGCGGTTTGGGTCGATTTAACTGGTAACGCAGCGAGATCTCGGCATCTCCTATACCGGTTTCTTCCAGACCCACTTCCCGTGTAATCTGTTCTTCGCGTTGCTGGACAACCTGAATCCGGTCCTTTCGATGGAGTAGAGGGATCCGGCCTTCGATTTCTAAGCGGTTGGTCAGGCCATAGCGCATTGCAAATGTTGCTACAACGGTATCGCGATCCGCATCGCTGGCTTCAATCGCACCAATCTGAATGCCTGGAATAAGCTCGATACCCCGGAAGACCAGCCGGTTGGTCGATGAGCGCGTATATTCAATCGAGGGGTCCAGTACGAATTGTCCACGCGGTGTCAGTACGCCTTGGCCTTCCGGTACCGCCTCGACTTTTTGTTCGATATTATTGGCCTCCGGTGGTGCTTCACCAACCGGGCCATCCGGCATCGTCAGTTCGTCATCCGGCGTCGTTCCTATCTGGACAGAGGCTGTCTCTACCTGACTGCGCTGGATACCCGCACCGCGCATCTGTGACAGAGCAAAGGGCGTTTCAACCGGGGCGGCTGCGCGCACCAGTTGGTTGTGTAACTCCAGCTGTTGGATCTTGTCATTTTGCGACTGGATGAGCGCGTTTTGACTGGCGATCAGGTTTTTTTGCTCCGAAAGTTCGGACTGTATCGCTTGCAGGGCAGCGGTGATATTGGTCGTTTCCTGATCCGTTACATTCTTTGGTGGCTGTGCGGGCGGCACAATCGCCAGATTGACAGGTGGCGTTTCCGATTCAGCTGCTTGCGGCAAAGCTGGCGATCGAACGGCGCGCAACCGGGCCATAATTCGGGCTGTTTCCGCTTCGGCCTCAGTTGCATTGAGCGGGGGTGCCGGCCGGATTTGATCGGCGTCCGTGGTGGCCGCTGCCGGACCGCCGTAAAATGCGGCGACCGGAAGGGCAATAATGGTCGTGAGTGGATTGAGGTGGTTGATGGTCATGAGTTTTCTCCAGACATGCTTGAACATGCGAAATTTCTAAGCGGCGGATAATTCGCCGAGGCAAAAATCTGCTGCGGGATGGATGTCGGCATCGGCGTTAGGCGCCAGACCGTCCTGATACTCACCGGCGAGGCGGCACAATCCGGCATTGTCAGTAATGATGACAGAATCTCGCCCATTGACCTCGATCAGACCGCGGCGCGCCAGATCCGTAAAAGTCCGACTGACTGTATGAACCGTTAGACCGAGGAAATCCGCAATGTCGCTCCGCGACATCGGAACAAAGATGTTGGGATCGTCATTGGCTTGCTGTTTCAGACAGAGTAGAAAGGCCGCTAGCTTTTCGGTCGCGGTCCGGTGGCCCATGATGAACAGATAGCGTTGTGCTGTCGACATGGCGCGAAACAATATCGAAACGGCCTCATCCAGCTGCGGCTTTGGCGTCGAATCCTGTGTAATATCTCCGACCCGATAACAGCGCACGACGACGTCTGTTACAGCCTCTGCAGCTGTCCCATAGGTACCATAGTCGGCGCCGAAAACGTCGCCGCTGAAGAAAAACCCGGTCAGATGCCGGTGGCCATCCATATGGAAGCGGCACGTACGAACGGTGCCCTGCACCACTTCATACCAGCGGCTGGCTTTCTGTCCTTCGTCGAAGATTAATTGACCTGCGCGAAACCGTAAAGTGGTCGAGCGCAAGTTTGAATGAAGCCCCTGCATCATGGCAGGTGCGGTTAATAGCGATTGCATCCGTGCTGTCTCCTCTAAGACCTCAGCACGACCCTTTTTCCTATGTTCCGGACCGATATTCCCAGAATATCAACCCGGCCTCAGATGCGACCTTGTTTTTGTTTTGTGAGCGTTATGTAGGGCAGGAGACCGAATTTGGTCTATCCAGCGATTCGCCTGTTCTGTTTCCCAAGCGATTTTGCGTGGTAGTTTTTACTAGGTAAATTTACCGATGGATTGGACATAAGATGTAAATTACTGTAAATACAAGCGGTTGGTATGGACGTTTTTATCCTATCTCCAACCGGTACTAAGCAGGTAAAAGAATGCACATCGTCGGAGGACAATGTTACGACGATATATGTGATGCGACGAGTTGTTGGGGAGGGAACCACCAACAATCAAATGAATAGGTCTTTCAGGACCGCACTATGTGCGTGCCAGCGCACAGGGTTATTATTGCTGGCAGCCATAGGACAGAGACAAATGGGGGCATTTGTTCGTCGGCAGGTTTTGTAACCTGTCCGATACTATAGAAGGTAAGCCTCGTGATGTTACAGCAAAAGAGTTTGACCAGCGGTCCTGTGCTCACGCTGAGAGAGCATGAGATACTGGAGTTTATCGCCCAAGGGCTGTCAACCAAGGAAGTGGCGCAGCATATTGATATAGCGCCGCGGACGGTGGACCGCCATGTCGAGAACGTGCGGCTGAAGCTTCGTGCAAAAAACCGCACCCATATGGTCGCTTGCGCAGTGATGGAGGGGCTGCTCCAGGTTGACGGCCATGATCTGCACGAACCTGTCGATGGAGACGTCGCTTAAACGCCGCCATCTATTTCAGTCGCGCAGAAGATCATCCTGTTGTAAAAATTGATGAGATGAGCCAAGCCGTCTGATACTATTGGCAATCAAAGGCATCATTGACATGACGGCAAATATCGGCGGCACAACCTCTGCAAAATTTGAACGGGTAGAGGCGGAGTTCGCCCGTAATTTTGCCGAGCGCGGCGAAGTTGGTGCTTCGGTTTGTGTTAGCGTCAACGGCGAGACAGTCGTCGATCTCTGGGGCGGCATGGCTGATCCAGCGACCAACACCCCTTGGGAACGCGACACAATTTCAATTATCTTCTCCTGCACCAAGGCGGCAACCGCCTTATGCGCTCATATATTGGTGGACCGCGGCCTGTTGAAACTGCACGCGCCGGTTTCGGACTATTGGCCGGAATTTGCCAAAAACGGCAAAGAGACGACCACCGTGCAGATGATGCTTAATCATGAAAGTGCGGTTCCAGCCTTGCGGGAACCGGTAAAGCCGGGCGGTTATCTCGACTGGGATTACATGGTCAAACGGCTGGAGGATGAGCAAGCCTTTTGGGAACCGGGAACGCGCAACGGCTACCATATGGTTAGTTTTGGCTGGACAGTTGGCGAGCTGGTACGCCGTGTATCCGGCAAGTCGCTGGGTCAGTTTTTTCAGGACGAAGTTGCCGGACCATTGGGCGCTGATTTTTGGATAGGATTGCCCGACGATGTCACCCATCCGATCGCTCCGGTCATATTGGCCACACCTGATCCAAGTGCAGAAATGACCTTATTTACCCAAAAATTATTCACCGATCCGCAATCGATTCAAGCGCTTTCTTTCCTCAATAGCGGCGGTTGGAATCAAAATGATCCGCTGGCTCACAAAGCCGAGATTGGCGGCGCAGGAGGACTATCCAATGCGCGCGGTCAGGTGGCAATGTACGAACCTTTGGCGCTCGGCGGATCGCATAAAGGGGTGACGCTGGTCTCGCCAGAGAGATTGGCCCACATGGGACAGGTTTCGACGGCGACACAGGTTGATGCGACGCTGCTTGCCCCGACTCGTTTTGCATCGGGTTTCATGAAATCAATGGACAACCGCGCTTATCCCGCTGGTGACCAGATGTCTGCCATTATCGGTGACGCGGCCTTTGGTCATGTCGGTGCCGGCGGCTCTATCGGCTTCGCTGATCCGGAACATGGTTTGGCATTTAGCTACACCATGAACCAGATGGGTATGGGATTATTGCTCAATGATCGCGGCCAATCTCTGGTTGACGCCACTTATGCGATATTACGCGAATAGCTCCTGATTGTTCTTTCTGCGAACCGCAGATCCGTTAACCTTATCCGTTCGATGTTGGTTTATCTCCAAAGCGCTATTTTTCTTTTGCGGGGGCAAACGCAGAGAAATGCCGACTGGCATGTAAGAGGTAAATATGATCGAGAACAAACGTCCAAGACCGGCCATTGTCATCGGCCCTTTAGGGGAAGCCATGACCAAAGCTGATTTACCGCATCAATCGACCACCAGATGGGTGGTACGCCGAAAAGCGGAAGTCGTGGCGGCAGTCAATGGCGGCATGCTGACAACCGATGAAGCCTGCGATCACTATAATATATCGCTCGAGGAATTTATTTCCTGGCAGCAAGCGATTGAACGCGCTGGCATGCCTGGTCTGCGGGTCACCCATTTACAAGACAACCGCGAGCACTATCAGAGAGCCTGACGCTAAGCCTGTTTTCTCGGCGCTATGCAGCAGTCAACACAGCAACCTTCTGTTCAAGCTAAGGTTACGCTCGCTTGTCAGTGGGTGAACCTAGGCAAATATGGGAGGTAATGCTGCCAACCTGCGACAATGTGCCGAGGATATCAGCATGAAAGGCTTTATAGGCCGCCAGATCCGCGACTTCCACACGCAGCAGATATTCGACTGATCCTGTTATATTATGGCATTCGCGCACCTCGGGCGCTCGCGCCACTGCCTGTTCAAAAGCCTGGGCATCTTTTTTAAGATGTTCGGATAGGCCGACCATGACGAAAATCGTGATCGCTGCGCCGCGAACGGTTGGATCAAGCACAGCTCTATAGCCTTTGATCAAGCCTTTGCGTTCCATGTCTTGCACTCGACGCAAACAGGCCGATGCAGACAGTCCAACCTTAGCGGCAAGGTCGATATTACTAAGGCGGCCATCTTGTTCTAGCGCGTGCAATATATTGCGGCTGATACTATCTATTTCGATCATATATTGCGTATTATGTCCAAATATACGTCAATAGACAAGCACCTTGCGCCCCATTTGATGTAATATTGTGTTCTCAGCAATTATCGCAAGGAACAAGATGTGGCAGCCTTTCATCTCAGCAAATATGATATCTCTAAAGAGCGCGGTTTCCTGTCATCCTTTGATCCCGAAAAAATCAAGCTGCCCCAAGAACTAGAAGCAATTCGCGAAGCTGCGATGGCGTTACCGAAAATAATCCCGTCAGGAGCAGTGCGGCGCCATATAGAAAGCTTGCCGCGGTTGGATTTGACCGATTTTTGCGCCTCGTCGAGTCTCGGGGAACGGCGGCTTGCGATGGTGCATTTTTCATTCCTCGTACAAGCTTACATTTGGGGAGAAGCGGAGCCGCCGAAACATTTACCCCAATGTCTTGCGGTGCCAATCTGGCAAATGGGCCAGTCCATCGAACAGCCGCCGTTGCTGACTTATTCGAGCTACGTCCTCGACAATTGGGCCCGGATTGACGCTGATGGCCCGATAGATCTCTCCAATATTCATATGCTTCAACCTTTCCTGGGCGGGCAGGACGAAGCATGGTTTGTGCTGATTCATGTCGCCATTGAAGCCCGAGCCGGGGAAATGCTGGCAGCTATTCCCGCGCTGGCGCAAGCATGCCGGGATCAGGATGTCGATACGATAGAATCAGGCTTGTCCGCTATGTCGGCGGTCTGGGATGATATGAACGATATTTTTGGCCGTATGCCGGAACGCTGCGATCCCTATATCTATTTTCATCGCGTCAGACCCTGGATTCACGGGTGGAAAGACAATCCGGCGCTGTCCGGCGGCTTAATCTATGAAGGCGTCGCAGAAACCGCGGGGCAACCCCAAGTGTTTCGCGGACAAACAGGATCGCAATCCTCCATTGTACCATCCATGGACGCGTTTTTAGGCGTAGATCATGCAGGTGACCCGTTACGCACTTATCTGGATGAGCTGCACATTTATCGTCCGCCAGAACATCGTCAATATATCGACGATATTCGAGCAAATAGCGTTTTGCGGCCTTTCATACAGTCCGCCGGTTCGCCGATTTTGACAGAGCTTTATAACGAATGTGTGGAGAATCTGACGCGGTTCCGGACCCGGCATCTCGAATATGCTGCGAGCTATATCAACAAGCAGTCAAAGGGCGGCGCTGGTAACACCGCCGATGTCGGAACCGGCGGCACACCGTTTATGAAATATCTTAAAAAACATCGGGATGAGGCGGCCGCGCATATGCTTTAAACCGGCCAGGAAAAGGCAAGGGCGGTTTGCCCTGTCGTTGTCCCCGACGATGCAAAGCGCCGCTCGATTATCGACCCTTTGCCTTTGTGATCAATCGCAACGACGGTGCTGCACCGTGTTCCGTAAACAGGATTGCGTATAAATATCGGGGAATATTGCGGTTCGAAGGAAGGCGCGACATCGGAATCATTCCCACTTTCCATCTGCGGACGATGACTAGTCTGATCCATCAGAGCGTCGAGCAAAAGTTCAGGAGATTCGGCGCTTTCATTCATCCACTGTTTTAGGGCATTTTTGAGGTAGCCAGATTTTGGCCACGGCTTGTCCAGCGGTCCATTCGAAAGGCCATATATGCCCGGTATCAAAATATTGCTGACAGATTTTGGTCGATTGGAATGGATCAAAGCCTTGTCGCGGGTCACCGTGATCAGATTGAACGGATTGAAATCCGGAAAATCGGGAGTGGAGAAATCCGAATAAGGGCCTTCACCGGATAGAAAGTCTTTCAAAAGATCCCCGCGCGATTTCTTGTCGCTGTCGGGTGTGCCATGTCCGCTTAAATTGGTAACGACTGCAAGACGCCCCTGTTCAGAAACTCCCAGCCACGTACCTCCCGCTTGTGTATCGCGCCCGGCTAGCAAATGGGTCGGGTCATCCCAACGGCCAAGCGCTTGGGCTGGCCGAGCGTGCATTTCATCGCGGTTACCGATAGCAATCAGTTTCCAACGCGGATGGGATTGCCATGCAAAAGCGACGATACACATAAAGCGTCTATTGCGGAACTACATCCATTTTGCGAGCAATATTCCGCTCGCTGGAATGCAAGGCTTGAAAGTTCTTAAATTAAATCGACGCCTTCAGCGCAAAGCAAAAGGGAACGCGAACCATGTGTGTGGCGGACACCCAGACAATTTACAAAAGCGGGTTCAGGCGAGACGTTGAGATTGCCGGCTAGCGTCCGCTTTCGGGATGAAGCGGTCACAACGCTAGTGTCCGCTTTGGGCGCAAAAGCGGACGTTAATTGCATCGGCCAATATTGTATCTTAAGATGCGATCATGACGACAAAGCAAGAAAAAGCTCGACGAATGGAAATCAGAAAGAAAACTGGTTCAAGAGTAATCGTCCCTCCAGCCAAAAACGATTACCGAAGAGGCGGTTATTTGGTTGCACATGCTTGTTTTAGTTGTCGCACGAGTTTCAAAATCGAACCGCGAGACGATTTAGCACCCTGCCCGAACTGTAGCTCCCCGCTAGCATTTATGGGTAGATCGTTCAAAGCCCCGAAAAAATCCAACATCATGCAGTGGAGGAAAGTCGAAAAACTTTGGCTGGCCGGTATCCGTTTTCACACAAACTCGTACAAGCGATTTCCATGGCCAAAAAGATGGCAAGACGTTGATAAGCTTTTCGATGAGCTTCCTAAAACCCTACGGTGGTATCACGAAGTTTATCGACCTCGACAACTCAAGCTTGAGCGCAAAAACGAAAAATCGAAATGATGCCGACCTAATGTCCGCTTTCGGGATATGGTGGGAGTTTATTCAGTTTGTTGCGCATGGAGATACATTGAAAGCCTGCGTGCGTGATTTCCCCAATGAAAATACATTAAGCGGAAATACCAAGCCGCATCATCTGCTCCCAAGTTTTCATCACGCCAAACAACTTCTCGTAGGTCGTTTGTAATATCAGCGATATCATCGATCGCGTCTGCGAGTGTTTTTTCGCCATCAACTGTTTCTAAAGGGTCAACTACCGGATAGTACCCAAGAGCGGGGAATCTAGCGGAAACTGCCTTAAACAGTTCGGGATAGTCTCTATCCGGAGGATCAAGATCGATTTCGGCACAATCCGCAAACGGGACACTATGCGAATTGTATAGCAATTGATCCAGTGCGGCGCTCAACTCGGATTCGCCCGGCGGATTTCCGTCCCATACGACCGACAAAAAATGATGCGCAATTTTAGCAGCGGAATGATTCATTATCGGTTTATTGCAGAACTTTTACGAAAAGCAATGACCGCAATCTACCTAATTGCCGCTGTTCGGTATACTGAATGCTAGTGTCCGCTTTCGGGATATTACGGACCTTCAATATCACTTGTCATGATATTGAGTTAGCAAATTGCCGTCTTGGCGAGCAGCCTTAATCGGCATCTTTCTTTTGAAACGCCGGAAAATCCGCGCAGGCATCATAGTCTGTTTTGATCATCGCATAGCGGTGGTCAATTGCGCCGGAAAATTCGGGATGGGTGAAGATGTATAGCCGATCTGCTTCGACGCACCGCGCAGTCCATTCCGCAACATCGACTGGGTCCAGCCCGCCATCAATGACCGCAGCCATTTCCTTGAACCTTGGATCGCTCTCGTCGCTTCCACCCGTTGGTTTATCAAAGGCGCTGCGGTGAATATTGGTTTTGACCCATGCCGGGCAGAGGATGCTGACACCGATATTACTGGGCGCGAGTTCCAGCTTCAGGGCCTCGGAATAGCCGACAACCGCGAATTTGGTTGCGTTATAGGGCGCCATTCCGGGGGCGGCGCCGTGACCGGCCATCGATGCCGTGTTGATGAAATAGCCACCTTCGCCATGGCTCTGTATCAGCGGCGTGAATATTTCTACGCCATGGGCAACACCGATCAGGTTGATATCGACGATCCAGCGCCAGTCTTTCATATCGATTTCGCCGGGCATGCCGCCTAGTGCCACACCCGCATTGTTAACGACGATATGAACCTTGCCAAACCGGTCAATTGTCGCCTGAGCGGCGGCACGCATCTGCGCTTCATCCGCGACATCGCAAAGGACGGTAGCAACGTCTGCGCCATTATCGGTCAGCGCTGAGGCGGCCTCGTCGAGCTTGTCCTGATTGATATCGGCCAGCATGATCTTGGCCCCGCGCGAGGCCAGCGCCCCTGCAATGGCATAGCCAATGCCCGCGGCTCCACCCGTGATGAAGCAGACCATATCTTTTTCGATTTTCATATATTTGTCCTTTTATGATCGGTGTTGGGGTCAGCGGTTTTCAAATCTACAGGCCCGTAATAATATCGCGGGCAAGCGTGCGCACCCGGTCTTCGCCCGGAAACTGTTCGGCAATCCAGGCGGCTTCGACTGTCTTCAGGCTCTCGGCCACAATCGGCCCGGGTTTGAGGCCCATAGCGATCAAGTCGCCGCCGGTCATGGGCAAGACCGGCTTTACCCAGCCTTTGAGTTGGGCAAGGCTGGCTTCCAATTCATCATCTGCGGCAAATAATAAGGCGATATCTTGGGCGGCGTCGGCCCCATGGTGATAGGCGATTGCCGGGATATCCGAAACAGTCGGTTCTAACACAGCCAACCGGCATGCCACGGCGCGGCGCAGTTTCTTGGAAAATCTTAGGCCTGTGGTGATTTCTATCGCTTTGTCCGTGTCTTTGGGGAACAGGCCGACCAGTCGCCGCACAGGATCTGGTGAGATATCATGATCTTCTTCGCGCAAGATGAGCGTGGCCAATATCTGTCCGGCATTCGTATCAATTTCGGTAACAATATTGGCAAAGATATCCGCCTCGATCATTTCCTGCACGGCATAGACCGGATCAGCCGCAGCGAGCAGTTTCATCAATTCGTCCGCTACCCGTTCCCGGGATAAGTTGGCGAGTTCTCGAGAAGCCTTGCGGCAGGCATCAAATGTTGTTTGGTCGACAGCATGCTGTCCGAACCGAGCGAGAAAGCGAAAATAGCGCATGATCCGCAGATGATCTTCGGCAATCCGTTGCTCGGCAGACCCGATGAAGCGGATATAGCGTTTTTCCAGATCGGCCAGCCCACCGAAATAGTCGTAAATCTCGAGCGTTCGCGGGTCAGCAAATAGCGCGTTGATGGTAAAATCGCGGCGCGCCGCATCTTCTTTCCAGTCATCGCTAAACGCCACGGTGGCGCGGCGGCCATCGGTCGACACATCGCGGCGCAGGGTGGTGATTTCGACGGGGCCATCTGTTGTGACAGCGGTGACCGTGCCATGTTCGATGCCGGTTGGAACAACTTTGATGCCGGCACCTTTAAGGCGAGCCATTACCGCGTCGGGCTTCAGGATCGTTGCTACATCAATATCCTTTACCGGCAGACCAAGCAACGTATCGCGGACAGCGCCGCCAACAAAGCGAGTGGCGCTTTTGCCACCATCTAGCACAGCGATAAGGCTTTTCAGCGATGGCCGTTGATTCCATGGAGCTTCTGGTAATTTCATGAGAGCCAATCCAGCCGCTTCGACAAGTTGACCAATATGCCCGCAGTAATTCCCCAGATACGACGATTTTGCCAGTTAATCTGATAATATTCGCGTTTGGCACCGCGCCATTCACCGACATGGGCGTCTTGGTTTTTTGGATCGAGTACGAAATTCAGCGGTGCCTCAAACCAGTCGTCCACTTCTTCTGGGCAGGGCACCAGTGGCAGGTCGGGCGGGATTACGCTCAATATCGGTTGGATATTAAAGCCGCTGCCGGAATGATAGCGGTCGGTCGGTCCGATTATGTCAACCAACTTGGGGTCAAGACTAACTTCCTCTTCCGCTTCTCGAAGCGCAGCATGGATCGCGTCTTTGTCCTCGGGATCAATTTTGCCGCCGGGAAATGCGACCTGTCCCGGATGGCTGCGCATATAATCGGGGCGTTGGACCAAAATGACGCCGGGTTCGGGTCGGTCGGTAATCGCGATTAGCACCGCCGCACTGCGCAGGCTGCCTAAATCTTTGATGAAATTGCGTTCGTCCGACAACGCATGATCAAGATCATTGGCATGGCCGCTCTCCAGCGCCCGCGCTAGTCTTGTTCTCAGATCAAGCGAACTCGTCATTCCGGCTTATCAATCGGAAAAAAGGCACCGTGGCTCCATAACCCGAACGGATCGAGATCATCCGCCAACGCTTGTTCCGCCAGCTCATAGTAAACCGGACGCGCCAATACCGCCTCAAGTCCGCCGCGTACATGAAGATAGGGTTGCGGAGCTTCCTCAGAAGCTGGGAAACGCAGGGAGTGCTCGGCATTGGCGACAACCAGATGATCGGTATTGAGCCGAAATGCCATTTTACGATCCTTGCCTTGCCCTTCGCTTTCCATCTGAACAGCTATAAATGGTGCATCTTCCACCGCGATGCTGAGCTTTTGATAGGGTGTGACCAACGCATAGCTCTCATCCGGTTCGCGGCGAAGCAAGGTTGAAAAAGCGCGCACCATGGCGGGCCGGTTGATCGGCGATCCTTGGTGAAGCCAGCTGCCGTCTGCGTTGATACGCATTTCGCTATCGCCGGTTTCCTCCGGCTGCCACTCTTCCACCGGCGGCAATTCCTGAGCCTCCGCCAATTCCGCAATTGCAGAAAGGGACAGCGAAGCAAGTTCAGGCGGTGGTGTATAAGGCATGGTTATGGCCTATTGTGGGAAGTTGCTTTTGTAAACGGGTTCAGTTACTTGCAGGACGGACCCAGGGGCCAAGCTTGCCCTTTTCGGGTAACACAGCATCTTTTGATGCGCGCACCAACAACCGCTCCGGATCCCAAGGCCCTGGCAGGCTCCATCCGCCTGTCCGCTCAGGCGAGAATTCAAAGAAGCGGTCATAATAAGCCGGATCGCCTATCATCACTAGCGGTAAGCTCTCTCCCTGCTGTAGTTCTTTGAGCAAGCCGTTCATTAGCGCTTGGCCAATGCCTTCGCCTTGACAATCAGGGTAAACAGCGACGGGCCCCACCATGATCATTGGATGCATCTTGCCTGCGTCATCAGTGAGCGCGACCGGCCAGCATTGCAAAGAGCCGAGCAGCTCATTTTCTGCCATATTCACCGCTGCGACGCTTAATCCTTCCAGCATGTCCATGCCTTCACGGACTTTGTAAGCGGTGCGCTGGGTGCGCAGTTTGCCAAAGGCCGCGTTGAGCAGATCTTCGACCAGCGCAGGATCAATTTCGGCAAGGGGCATGATGGTCGTCAAATGATAAGTCCAATTCTGTCGATCAACTTCAAGAGTGGCGCATTTAACGTCATTGAGGGGTGGTGTCGAGCGGCAGTATGATAGGGCTAAAATCGGTCTTGCAGTGTTGATTGCACTATGGCGTCACCGCGTCTAAAAGACAGCAATCACAGGAGGGTTATGCAAGTGAATAGTCAACAGGACCAGCAACCACAAACAGAACAACCAATCGCTGATGCCAGCGGACCAGTGACTGGAAGGCTGGCTGCGCTGCGCAAAGACCCAAAAGGTTGGATTGTACTGGTTTTAGCTATTAGTGCCGTGATCGTGTTTTTCGGATCTGCATTCGGGTCCGGCATTGGCCTGTGGGGTTGGCAAGCTGGCCTCGGAATTTTGCCATGGACTGGCTTGATCGCTGTGATTGCATTGATTATCGCGATCGTCGGGATCATATTGGATCGCCGCAAACAGCGTAAGACACGTTGGCCTCTGCTCGGTCTTGGAACCATAGTTTCGCTTGGTTTTGTCGGCTATCTGGCGAGCTATGCGATGACGATCGGGTCGCTTCCCGCGATTCATGACATCACCACTGATCTGGCTGATACGCCACAATTTTCCGTTCTGACTTTGCGTGCCGACAACTGGGATAATATCCCCGGTGCCGATGACGGCGAGATGCGAGGCATGAACCCGCGTCAGCGCTGGGCGACCTTGCATCAGGATGCTTATCCCGACATCCGCTCTGTCCGGATTGATCAGCCCGTCGCCGAAGTCATTGAAAAAGCCAAGCGGCTGGCCGAAGATCGCGGCTGGGAGGTGATCAATGTTGATCCGGCTTCCGGCCATCTGGAAGCTACCGCTACTATCTCATTGTTCCGTTTCAAAGACGATGTTGTAATCCGGGCACGCGCCGCAGAAAATGGCGCGGCCAGCATCATTGATATGCGTTCGGTGTCGCGGGTGGGTGTTCACGACCTTGGTGCCAATGCCAAGCGGGTGCGTCAGTTCCTCAGCGATCTGTCAGGAACAACGACCGCTGCGTCATAAACAGTTACTGTTTGGAAGGCGTCAGCTTCAGCAGCCTGCCGCCTTCACCATCTTCGAGCACCCATAGAGCACCCTCAGGCCCCTGTTCTACTTCGCGGATGCGCTTGTCCATTGCATAGCGCTCTGCTTCCTGTGCGGTTTCGCCATCAAAGGATACGCGAATAATGGCTTCGCTTGCCAGCCCGCCGATAAAGGCACTGCCTTTCCATGCCGGGAAGAGTTCGTCAGAATAGATGATCATTCCAGATGGTGCAATCGTTGGAACCCAAGCGACTTTTGGAGCGGCGAATTCAGGACGCGTATCGTGGTTTGGAATTTTCTTGCCATCATAATGATCGCCTTCGGATACAATCGGATATCCATAATTGGCTTTCGGCTGGACGAGGTTTAATTCGTCACCATCCTTGGGTCCCATTTCCTGGTTCCAAAGCCTACCTTCGCTATCAAAGGCCATGCCAAGGATATTGCGGTGTCCGAGCGACCAGATCTCTGGAAGCACATTTTCCTGACCGACAAACGGATTATCTTCTGGAATGCTACCGTCAGGGTAAATTCGAAGAATCTTACCGAGATTACCGGTCATATCCTGTGACGGGTCAAATTTCTGACGTTCGCCAGAGCCAATAAAAAGATATTTGCCATCGGGTGAAAAGACCATGCGATGGGAATAATGACCGCGGCCGGTGGTTTTGGGGTTTTGTGTCCAGATTGTCGTAAGATTGGCAAGCGCAGGCGCTTCGGCTTCTACGCCCGGTTCATTCGGAGCCAAAGACAGATCCGCATGCGCCACAACGGCGCCTCTCGTATCATTTTCGCCAGCTTCAACCCAACTCAGATAGATGCGTCCGCTGGTTGCAAAATCGGGGGATAGCACGACATCGCCAAAGCCACCTTGCCCGCCATAATCTACTTCTGGAATGTTGAATATCGGGGTTTTTTCGCCTTTCTGGTCAACCAGAAATAAATTACCCTTCTTCTCGGTGACCAGCATCCGGCCATCGGGCAGGAAGGTCATAGCCCATGGTTCATCGAAACTCGCGACTTCGGTCTTTTCAAAAGGTTTACGATCAACTGGCGAGATATCTGCAAAAGCTTGCGACTCTTCTGCTCCATCCTTTGTGGCTAACGCGTCGTCGCCATTACCACAGGCGATAAGAACGATAGATAGTCCAGTAGCAAGAGTGAGGTTTCTCATTTGTTTTCCCATGATCATTTTATAATGCGATCCAATAAGTTACAGAGTGATGCAATAAGTTGCCAATTGCCAAATTTCCAAAAAATATAACGGAATAGGTCGGAAATTCATAGAATATTCGTGCCTGCAAACTGATGTTCACTGGTTAATTACCATTTCTGGTTAAAGCGCAGAACTATGTTCGGAAAGAAACCAGACGCTGTTGACCCGCGTCCGCAATCTGCGGTGTCCAGCGGTGTGGGTATCGCTGGGCTGATCGGGCTGGTGTTATGGATTCTAATTGCTCGTCAATATGGCATGGATGGGCCATATTCTGCATTGGTTGCTTGTGCTGCTTGCGGCGTTCCTATGGTGATCTGGTCATTGCTCTATGACAAGGTGCATTTGCGGGCCTCTACCGGAATCGACTGGAATAACCCGAGACCGTTCAAACAGACTTTTGACGTCAGCGTCGCCAAGCTTGCAGGACTTTGGGCAACTTGGGCGATTATCGCGCTAATCTATTGTGTGGGACGTTGGTATTGGACTGGCCAATATCAGTTTTCGATGAAAATGATGGAAACGGCGGCGCCCTTCGTTTTTGGACTATCGATACCCTATGTGATGTGGATGGACCGGCGGTTCGTTGAACCACGTGACGGCGCTTGGCATTTCGGACAATTCCTAATGGGTGCTGGAAACAAGGACCATGGCGGTGAATATGATCGCGAACAGATTTTTCACCATCTGCGTGCTTGGGCTGTGAAAGGCTTTTTCCTCGCGTTTATGATTTCGATCGTACCGGGTGGATTTGGAGATATTGTGCGTCTCGATATAGTGCAGGTGATCAGTAATCCGGTTGCCATCGCCCACTGGTTGATTATCGCGATGTTCGTGGTCGATGTGCAATTTGCTACCGTTGGTTATCTGCTGACTATGAAGCCGTTGGATGCCCATATTCGCACCGCCAATCCCTATCTGGCAGGCTGGGTTGCAGCATTGATTTGCTATCCGCCGTTCATCTTGATGGATGGTCCGCTCAACTATCATGTCAACACGGCAGATTGGGCCTTTTGGCTTGAAGGCCATGATACCATCTTAGCGATATGGGGCGGGATATTGGTTGTATTAACAGCCATCTACGCATGGGCCACTGTTGCTTTTGGCTTGCGCTTTTCCAATCTAACCCATCGCGGGATCCTGACCAACGGACCCTATCGATTCACCAAACACCCTGCCTATGTCGCCAAAAATCTATACTGGTGGCTGGCGACCATGCCCTTTCTGGTCACTTCGAACAGCTTCACAGATATGGTGCGAAACACTGTTATTATCGCGGCGGTTAGCGGCGTCTATTACTGGCGTGCGAAAACCGAAGAAAAGCATCTGCTCAGCGACCCTGCCTATAAGGAATATGCCGAATGGATGGATCGCAACGCGCCGATACCGCGCGCCATTAACTGGTTGAAAGTAAAAATTGGCTGGTGGCCGTCTGCGGATAAGGCAGAGCCCGATATTCAACCTGCCGAATAGGTTCAGCCTTCGGGCTATCCAAAATGGCGCCGTAGTTTTAAGGTCGGTCCATGACAATCATCGGTTCAGACGGAAAGCATCGCTGTTTTGGCGGCCAAGCGGGTAAAGAATTTTACGGACTTTATCATGATGAAGAATGGGGCGTTCCCGAGCATGGCGATCAGAAATTATTCGAAAATCTGATATTAGAAGGCGCACAAGCCGGATTAAGTTGGGAGACGGTGCTGCGGAAACGGGATGGTTATCGTCGTGCTTTTCACGGCTTTGATATCGCGCGTGTGGCAGTGATGACTGACGGGGAGCTGGAAGTTTTGCGAGAGGATGAGGGGATCATCAGGAATAGGTTGAAAATCTATTCTACTCGCAAAAACGCTTTGATCTTTTTGGAAATGCAGAAGGAATTTGGTAGTTTTGATAGCTGGCTTTGGGCCCATGTTGATGGAGAGCCGATCGTAAACCGACCGAAAAATAGTTCCGAAATGCTGGCTACATCACCGATTAGCGATGCGATCTCCAAAGACCTGAAAAAGCGAGGAATGAGCTTCGTCGGCAGCACGATTATCTATGCCTATATGCAGGCCATCGGAATGGTTGATGACCATATGGCGGAATGTTGGCAGGCTTGACCATCAATCGCTTAGGTGGCCCGGGCCAACTGTATAGTTGGCAAGCTTGCTCATTGCTGCGATAGGGCCGCCATGACACACCCCGCACCCACAAGAGCCGTCGCATTATCGCGACTTGCCGATTTCACCCCCAATATCGGCCATAATTATGCACATAAGCGCAATTTTGACTATGGTTCGGATGCTGATATCGAACAGGATAAGTGGCGTGACAATGTCTCGAAGCTATCACCCTATATCCGGCATAAGCTGCTCTCCGAACAGGAACTAATTGCCGCCGCGATAAAAGCCCATGGCGCGCAGGGTGCGGATAAATTTATCGCGGAAGTGCTCTGGCGCGGCTATTTCAAGGGCTGGCTGGAACAGCGTCCCGAAGTATGGGCCGACTATGTCACGAATAGGGATGCCAAATTTCGACAGCTCAAAACGCAGGGCAGTGTGCGTAAAGCTTTTGAACAGGCTAAAGAAGGCCGGACCGGCATTGATGCATTTGATCATTGGGCGAAGGAACTCGTCGAGACGGGCTATCTTCATAACCATGCGCGGATGTGGTTTGCCAGTATCTGGATCTTTACTTTGAAGCTGCCCTGGGAGCTAGGCGCGGACTTTTTTCTTCAACATTTGATTGATGGTGACGCTGCTTCCAACACGTTGTCATGGCGCTGGGTCGGTGGATTGCACACCAAAGGCAAAACTTATCTCGCGACAAAAGAGAATATCACGCAATTCACGGATGGTCGTTTCACGCCGATAGGTTTGGCAGCAGAAACTATCCCGCTGGAAGAGGACAAAACTTACAAATTGCGGCCGTTTAAGATTCCGCCTGCACCGCCAGCCGCTTCGGCCTTTGCGCTTTTGGTGCATGAAGAGGATTGCCATCCCGAAAGCCTCATATTGCCTCAGAAACCATCGCTAATCATTGGCGTGAGCGGTCCGGATGGAAAGAGTCCCAAAGGTGTTTCGGAAAAGGTGCGCGCCTTTTCAAACGAAGCCGTGGCTGACGCTGTGACCCGCGCGGCAGAGCATTTTGATTGTGATGCCGTCATGTGGAACAAGGGTGAAAAATTGAGCGCTGTTATGGCCAATGCCAGGATGGAGCGTCTCTTGTCGCCATGGCTGCCGGTTGGTGCGCTGAAAGATTCGATTAGCAAGGAGTTAAGGGGTAATAATGTCCGGTGGGTGGTGCGGGATTATGATGCCGCGATCTGGCCACTGGCGACAAAAGGCTTTCACCCGGTGAAGAAAAAGGCACCGGATGCACTGCGAGCTATCGGAATGGAGCTATAATGAAAGAGCATTTTGAACGCCACAAACAGCCGTGGAACAGCGAAGAAATCCAAAAGCTCCATGCTTTTGCGAAAAAGGGGATGACCCTGAAGGCGATTTCCAAAGCTCTGACCCGCAGTGAGGAATCAATCAAAAAACGCGCTAAGGCCGACAAACTCAAAATAGCGAAGAAACGCTAGCGGAGCCTCTGACGAGCTGTAAAGCTATGTAAAATAGAGGAAATAGTAAAATATTTACATTTTCCCTCTACCTCACAATTTGTGGGGAATAAGATGTTAGAAGACAAAAAGATCGGGGGGCTCGGGCAATCCGACCAAGACCTGATTTTACGGGAACAACTTACCGAACATGGTAAGTCTGTGCGCGTGACTGTATTCGCGAATATTGTCAACGCTGTCATATTGTCGATATTGTTTTTTAATCAAGCGCCACTGGCCATGCATGTCCTTTGGTATGGCATGTTTGCCTATCTTTCCATCACACGGCTTTATCTGGCTAAGCAGTCCGAAATCGTGGAATTGTCTCGTGAACAAATGTTGGGGCTGAAAAAGCGCGTTACATTTAATGCGGCTGGCTACGCCCATATGTGGGGCGCGGGTGTGGCTTGCCTGTTACCCGTTGCGACGCCCAATCAATTGATGCTTCTGGCTATTATCGGGGCCGGAAAAATGAGTACAGCCGTCGTATCATTCCGGCACATTCCAGAAGCATCGCGGGCCTGGACCATCATCATGTATATCGGTCTGACCGCAGGTTTGCTCTATCTTGGCGGGATTGAGAGCTATGCGGCCATCGCATTACTGACCATGTTCGCAGCGGTTCTATATGTTAATTGCGGCAATATATTTGAGAATTTTGCCAAGCAGCTAACGACTGGACAGGAAATCCAGAGATCAGCAGAAACAGTTAAATTACTGCTGAATGATTTTGAAGAACAAGCATCAAACTGGCTTTTCTCTGTCGATTCAGAGGGGCGATTGATTGACGTATGTGATCGTTTTGCAGAAGCGGCCCAACACCCCCGTGAGACGATGAACGGAATGAAGATCGTGTCGTTGATTGAGGACAAAGAACAGTGCGCGCGGTTGACCGATCATATTAGCAATGGTCGTTCCTTTCGGGATATGACAGTTTCTGTGGATGTTGGCGGTGGCCAGCAATGGTGGACGATCAGCGCCCGGGCGACAGACGACACAACAGACACCGATAATATCGCGATGCGCGGTGTGATCGAAGATATTACCGCACAAAAAAATGCGGAAGCTAAAGTCAGCTATATGGCTCATTTTGACGGTCTTACAGATTTGCCCAATCGGCGACTGTTTACCGAGACACTGAATCGCACTGTTCATAGAGCTGAGCCAGACGACGAAATCGCACTCATCTTTTTCGACCTTGATCACTTCAAAGCGATTAATGATACATTGGGCCATCCCATTGGTGACAAGCTGCTGCAAATGATTGCCCGCAGGCTCGAAACACTGGCTAAGCCAGGTGATTTGCTGGCGCGCATTGGCGGCGATGAATTTGCATTGTTATTAACCGGTTCAAGAGCCTATGAAGTTGCCGCAGTGGCAGATGCCATTGTCGAACAGGTTGGCGAGCCGTTCATGGTTGATGACCACAATGTCATAGCCGGTGTGAGTGTCGGTGTCGCGGCGTGGAGCCACGATATGGCCGATGCCAATCAGCTTCTAAAATATGCTGATCTAGCCCTCTATTCTGCAAAAGGCGATGGTCGCAACCGTGTCGCCAGTTTCGAAAAAGGCATGGATATTGCCGCCGAAGCGCGCCGGAATCTGGAACTCGACTTACGAGCATCTTTGGGCCGTGATGAAATGCGCCTACACTACCAGCCGCTTGTTGACCTGAAAACGCAAAAGAAAATCGGCTATGAAGCCCTGTTGCGATGGGTGCATCCAGTACGCGGCGTTGTTATGCCGGATGATTTTATTGGGGTAGCAGAAGAAACCGGAATGATTGTCCAATTGGGCGAGTGGGTTATTCGCAAGGCGTTGGATGATGCCGCAATATGGGATGAAAACCTGACGGTCGCAATAAACCTGTCACCCACCCAAATGCGCAGCGCAAGCTTGGTGTCGACGATCGTCAACGCGCTAGCGCACTCCGGGGTCGACCCCAATCGATTAGAGTTGGAAATCACAGAAAGCATCTTGATGCAGGATAGCGAAGCCAATATCCGTACACTGCATACGCTACGCAATCTTGGCATTCGTATCTCGCTGGATGATTTTGGTACCGGCTATAGTTCGCTCAATTATCTTCGCAGCTTCCCATTCGACAAGATCAAAATTGATCGCTGTTTCGTAAGCGAAATTGATACACGCGAAGATTGTCGTGCGATTATCCGCTCGGTTATAAGTCTGGCGCAGAATCTTGGCATGACGACGACTGCCGAAGGTGTTGAGCGCGAAGACCAGGTCGACGAGCTGCGCATAGAAGGCTGCGATCAGGTGCAAGGCTTCCTGTACGGTAAGGCGGAAGCGCTGGGTGAATATACCGATCTGCGGTCAAATAATGTGTCGGTTCCCAATGTTGAAACGATTTATCTGCCGGCGGCTGAGGTTCCAATTACAACAGAGCCGAAGCGTAAAAAAGCTTGATATCGGGCGAACGGAACACCTGATTCATAAGGTGTAAACCACTGCCTATGACGCAAAATTTTGGTTTATTGAGTGATCTGATTTTCTCGGAGCGGTAGGCCGCGATCGACGATAATGTAATCACAATCTTGACGCAGCGGCCGCTTCACAGCATGGCCATCTTATGCGATTTTTCTCTGACAATGCAGCGTCCGTCCATCCTAAGGTGATGGCAGCTTTGGCTGCGGCTAATAGCCAAGATACCGCTTATGATGGCGATGCGTTGAGCGCGCAATTGAGCAGTGCTTTTTCTGGACTGTTTGGCACCGATGTCGAGGCGATGTGGGTTGCCACCGGAACAGCAGCCAACTCGCTGGCTTTGGCCGCGCTGTGCCAGCCGCACCAGGGTGTGATTTGCCACGAAGAAGCACATATCGAACAGGACGAAGCCGGAGCGCCCGGTTTTTACACCGGCGGCGCGAAACTCATGCTTGCAGGAGGGGCAGGCGCGAAACTTTCGCCCGATACTATTGATACTATGTGTGCCGCGATCCGGGATGATGTGCATCAGGTGCAGCCGGCGGCAGTATCTATCACCAATGCTTCAGAATATGGCTTGATCTATACGCCGGACGAAGTGGCCGCGGTCTCGGAAGTTTGCAAACAACGCAGCCTTGGTTTGCATATGGATGGCGCGCGCTTTGCCAATGCGGTTGCCACGCTGGGCTGTCATCCGGCTGACGTGACATGGAAAGCGGGCGTCGATGTGCTGAGCTTTGGTTTCGTCAAAAATGGCGGCATGGGCGCCGAGGCTTTGGTATTTTTTGACAAGGACCTGGCGCGCGAAACCCATTATCGCCGGAAGCGCGCTGGCCATTTACAGTCCAAGGGCCGCTATCTTGCCGCACAGATATTGGCGATGCTCGAGGGTGACTTGTGGCTGGACAATGCGCGCGCGGCCAATCAGGGCGCGCAGATCATCGCGGATGCTGCCAGCGAACGATTGCTCTATCCCGTTGAAGCCAATGAGATATTCATCAAACTTTCGACAACCGAAGCGGAAATTCTCCGCAACGCCGGATTTGACTTTTACGATTGGGGCGAAGGACAGGCGCGGCTGGTAACCAGTTGGAACCAGAGCGCGGAAGAAATCCGTCCATTGGCAGAGGCGATTCGAGCCCTATGAGCGCTCAGCAGGGCGGCGAAGCCAGTTTACTGACGCCGCGAATATTACTGCCATTTCTATTGGTTTCCGTGATCTGGGGCTCGACCTGGCTGGTGATCAAGGATCAGATTTCCGACGTTCCGCCGAGCTGGTCCGTCAGCTACCGGTTCATGATCGCTGCGGCCGCAATGTTCGTGCTGGTCGGCTTCAAGCGGCTGCCATTTCGGCTGGGAACAAAAGGGCAATTCTGGGCGGTTCTGATCGGCATCGCCCAATTCTCGTTCAACTTTAACTTTGTCTATAATGCCGAACTTTTTATTACCTCTGGCCTGGTGGCAGTGCTCTTTGCTCTGCTTATGGTACCCAATGCGATATTGGGCCGGATATTCCTAGGCCAACGAATTAACGGTGCCTTTATGGCGGGATCGGCCATTGCCGCAGTCGGGATCGGGCTGCTATTCTGGCACGA
Source organism: uncultured Sphingomonadaceae bacterium (assembly GCA_947501695.1). Classification (GTDB taxonomy): domain Bacteria; phylum Pseudomonadota; class Alphaproteobacteria; order Sphingomonadales; family Sphingomonadaceae; genus Parasphingorhabdus. The sequence goes on along the minus strand of CANMWO010000002.1, from coordinate 477,294 downwards.
ATATAAAAGCTCACCTGCGACACTTGCCGATGTTCTCTTGGGCGTGGCGCTAGCGGTTGGCGGGATATTGTCTGCCTCTGTCGCCAATGTGATGCAGGCTCTACCGAAACTCAAAAGCTATCCGATCCTCACATTATTGGCATGGGCTATGTTCTGGGGTGCGCTGATCAACGTCATCTTGTCATGGATCACGGTCGGGCCACCAGTCATCGAAATGCGCGCGGCCTATCTTGGCGGCATAGTCTATCTTGCGATTGTCGGTTCGGTCATTACCTTCCCACTCTATTTTTCTCTGCTTAGAGAAATCGGCGCAGGAAAAGCGGCCTATTCCAGCGTGCTGGTACCGGTCGTGGCGATGATATTATCGACCCTGTTTGAGAATTATGTGTGGACCGCTTTGCCAGCCGCCGGCGCGCTATTGGCGATGGCGGGATTGCTGGTGGCGCTGCGGGCGCGCAAACCGAAAAAGCCATAGCCAGATCAAACGAGCGACGACGCTTACCCGGTCTAGGTGGAGAATTGTGCCGGGATTTCAGGATCCGCCGTATTGAGCAGCGGAATGCTGTTTTTCGGCAAATGGGCATAAGCGTTGGTCCAGCGCGATACCCAGTCGGGGTCTTCAATCTTGCTGGGATGATAGCCGGGCAGCACAGATTTGATCATGGCTGGCGAGATGTTCACAAAAAATCGCGCGATCATTCGATAGAGCCGCAACCGGCTCCGCCAGCTTTTCCATAAGCCGTCCTTTTTCAGCATCTTTCTATAAGCTTGACGGCTAAACTTCGCCACATGATAGGTCGCAAAAATCAAGCCCCAGACGCGCGACCAATAGGAACCGAACAGGTCCTGATACAGATCAAATGCAACATTCTTATGTTCCGTTTCTTCGACCATATGCCATAAAACCAGAGAGGTTACTGCAGGATCGGCACCAGCAAAAAGGTCCCGCCGGTCTTTGATCAACCATTCGGTTATGCCCATGGTCATGGTTTCAAATCCGGCAGCATAGGCCACACGCCAGCGCAGGCTCTTGCCTTGCAAGCGCCGGTAATCACTTTCCATATTCGCTTCGACATCGGCCAAATCGGGATAGTGGCCCTGCTTCAATATCTCGTTATAGCGGCGATGGTTCTGATAATGCTGTCCCTCTTGGCCAATGAAACCATAGACGTCTTTTTTCAGTTCCTGATTGCTGGCATTTTTCAATCCTTCTTTGACCGTCTTGATCAGAAACGGTTCCAGATAGGGCATGGTGAGTGACGCACCGTTGAGCATGTGACTCCATTCGGGGCGGTCGGGATGCCAAACAGGATTAATTTGCTCATCAAAGGCAAAGGGGATCGAACGGACGATGATATCGGGATAGCCATCGCGCGATAACATATTGCTCATGACGGGTTCCCCAATGTTTTATAATGTCGCCATGCGCCCCATGCGAACAACCCGAAACCAATGTGCACCGCGACAATTGGCGGCCAGCCGAACAGATAAATGATGTTATTGATTGTCACGTCACCGGGGAAGGGCCCGCCACCAAATTCAAGACCCCTCGTGCCGAAAACCGCATTGGCAATGGCCGGCAGTGTAAAAAGCCAAGCATAAGTCAGCGATGACCAGAACAGCCATGTCTGGCCTTTGGCTCCCAGTCGCACAAACGGCGCTACAGCGGCCAGTGCGATCAAGATCAAACCATTGGTGATGCCTTCAAGATGCGCCATGTTCCATGCGCGCCGGTCACCACCAATTTCAACTGGAATATCTGTAAATAGCGGCCACAGATCAAGTGCTCCCAACAGGAAAAAGAAGTAGAGCCAACCTGCGAGAGCTGAGGAAATCAGCAATCCAACCCCGTTCAGTACCAGCAATGTTCGCCGCTTCTCGCTCAGCATGATATTCCCCTGTATCTATCGGCCAAATTTTTTGGCTCTGCGCTTTATTCGTTGATCCCTTTATGGGCACCACAATAGACAGCTTTGCCGCTGCCCCGCGCTTAATCGTTCAAGCACCTGCGTACACCAATCGGCCCATTTATTTTCATATCAACTTATTGAAGAGCTTTGGGATAAGCCACTATTAACTTGGTCGACGGCTGACTATTGTTTATCATCTCTTTCCCAATGTTGGCTAGCCGTTTCAGAACCCTTGTACTGATCCACCGTCTACTTGGATGGATGTTCCCGTGATATAGCTTGCCGCTTCTGATCCAAGGAAAACGGCTAGATTGGCGACCTCTTCTGGTTGACCGATCCGTTGCATCGGAATTGCAGCGGCAATCGCGGCGGCAATTTCGTTAGTAGTCTTGCCCGAAGCTGCAGATTGCGCTTCAAGGATTTGCGTAACCCTGTCGGTGTTTGTGAATCCCGGGCAAACCGTGTTCACCAGCACATTATCGCCCGCGACTTGATTAGCGAGCGTCTTGGCCCAGCCCAGTACAGCCATTCTAATACTATTGGATAAGGTCAGGCCCGGAACAGGTTGTTTCACGCCAGAGGAGGAAATATTGATGATCCGTCCCCATTTCTGGGAGCGCATATGAGGCAGTACCAACCGCGTTGCACGGATGACGGACATTAAAGTCAACTCTATCGCTTTATCCCAATCCTCGTCCGCGAGCTCTGCAAAAAGACCGGGCGGTGGCCCACCTGCGTTGTTCACCAATATATCGATACCATCGAATTTTGCTGTGACCTCGTGGATGACTCGGTCAATATCTTCTGATTTTGATACATCGCCTGTCAGCGCTAAACAGCCGGGCATCTGAGCGGCGGCTGCATCCAGACTATCTTGTGAACGACCGCAAATGGCGACTTTGGCGCCACATTTGTGAAAGCCCAATGCCGTTGCTAATCCGATACCCTTGCTACCTGCGGTGACGAGGACAGTTTTATTTTCTAGCTGCAGTTCCATATGCCGATATGTGGCGCAACAAAACGCATATGTATAGTAGTGTTATAGCTAATGGTATTTGGCTAGCACCCGTCAGCTTGCTTCTTCTCTAATTGCCAGCAGCCACTGGCAGCTGGCTTTACATCAAACGCACATTGTGCAAGCTTCTGTGGTGAAAAGGAGCTTGCTATGAAAATGAAGCAGAATATTCTCGTCGGTTTAGGATTGGTGACGGGAATTGCGCTCTTTCCAGCTCCTTCGATCGCAACGCTTACCGATCCACGGTCCTCGGACGATGATATTGTTGTCACCGGGACCAAAACGACAAAAGATGCTATTGCCGACTTTATCCGGACAACCATCGCGACGCCGAAAGGCGGACGGCACGAAGGACAATATGCCCGCTTCCCGGGCGCCGTTTGTCCTAAAGTCGTTGGTTTATCTGAGCAGAATGTAAAACAAGTAGAACAACGTATGCGTGGCATCGCCATGGCCGCTGATATGAAGGTTGCCGGTGAGGGCTGTGCCCCCAATGTCTTCGTTATGGTCGTGGCCGATGGCGAAGAAGCCATTTCAACGTTGCGGAAAAAAAGATCACGGGTATTTGGCAGTATGGCACCGCATCAGAGAGCGCGGATCGCCAACAGTGGCGGCCCGGCTTACGCGTGGAAACGCATTCAAACCGGTTCGGCTGAAACCGGTGCTCTGCAAAATTCGGATGAAACGGACATTCTTCCAACTGATGAACAAGCAAAGACTGAAGTTGCAACAATGAATTCAAACGTGAAGTCGAGGATAAAGCGAACAACCGAACAGAATATGACCCATTCTTTCTTGCTAATCGAAAAAGATGCGCTGGTTGATCTGACAACCGTTCAGATTGCCGATTATGCGGCGATGCGTTCCTATATTGATACGAGAGAAGATCAGGCCAGCAAAGCACCCGCCTATTCCATTCTTGCTCTATTCGATTCCGTTCAACCGGATAGCAAGCGCCCCGCTTCGGCTAGTGAAATGGACTTGGTATTACTGAGCTCGCTCTATAACTCGCCAGCGGATGTGTCCGCTTCGATGCAGAGCTCTGCAATGTTGCAACGAGTTGAGAAAGAACTCACCTCTCGCAACGCCGATTAAACCACACCAGCGATGAGACCGGGGCTTACCGGTATCACGTCGCCGGCATTGTGCCATTTGTGATGATTGATCCAGCTAGATGCCGTCGAGATGCTCGATCACAGGAGCGGCCGCCATGCAAGGGGCAAGCTTGGGGCCGCTGGCGCGGAAATGGTCGGATTTGCCGTGGGCATCCAGAGCCGCCTGATCGACATAGCGTTCAAGCACCTTATATTGCTGGGGATTATCCTTGCACTGGAAGACAGAGTAAAATTCATTGCCGGGCTCATTTTCCTGGACGGCCGCCATCAGCTCTTTAAAGGCTACTTCGAAATCTGCATTTTTACCTTCTGCTACCGTTAAAGTCGCCACTACGCCTACTGCTGTCATGATCCATCCTCTTATGTTTTTGTTGGGTCGGGGCCGACATCATTGTGTCAGCCCCGGGATATTTGTCCTGTCTAGAGTATTTCGAACAAGCCGGCTGCGCCTTGTCCGCCACCGATGCACATCGTAACCACGGCATATTTCGCGCCGCGGCGCTTGCCTTCGATCAGTGCGTGGCCGGTGCAACGTGCGCCGGTCATGCCATAAGGGTGACCGATGGAGATGGAGCCGCCATTGACGTTCAACAGCTCGTCAGGAATGCCTAGCTTCTGTTGGCAATAAAGCACCTGTACAGCAAAGGCTTCGTTCAGTTCCCAAAGACCGATATCATCCATTTTCAGGTTGAAGCGTTCGAGCAATTTGGGGATCGCGAAAACCGGACCAATGCCCATTTCATCAGGCTTGGTGCCAGCAACCGCCATGCCGACATAACGGCCAAGCGGGTTCAGGCCGGCTTTTTCTGCGGCACTTGCTTCCATAACCACACTGGCAGAGCTACCGTCGGAAAGCTGGGACGCGTTACCAGCGGTAATGATTTTGTCTTCGCCGAGCACAGGTTTCAGAGATTGCAAACCTTCCAGCGTTGTTGATGGGCGATTGCCTTCATCTTTGCTGAGCGTGATTTCGTGCATGGAAATCTCTTTGGTTTCCTTGTCCTGAACACCCATGGTTGCAGTAACCTCGACAATTTCGTCGTCAAACTTACCAGCTTCCTGAGCTGCTGCGGTGCGTTGTTGGGATTTCAGCGCATATTCGTCGCAAGCTTCGCGGGAAATGCCATAGCGCGCGCCAACTACCTCAGCAGTTTGCAACATTGGCATGTAGATATCGTCATGCATCGCCACCAACGCTTTGTCCGGTGCCATGCGCATTTCAGGAGTTTGCACGGTAGAAATGGAATCCTGTCCGCCACCAACAACGACATCCATGCGGTCAATTGTGACCTGCTTGGACGCTGTTGCAATAGCCATCAAACCGGATGAACATTGGCGGTCCAATGTCATGCCGGGCACTTCAATCGGAAAACCGGAGCGGAGTGCTACGTTACGTCCGAGGTTTCCGCCCTGTGAACCTTGCTGCAGCGCGCTGCCCCAGACTACATCATCAACGGAAGCTGGATCAATGCCAGCGCGTTCCACAGCTGCTTTTGCTGCATAAGCGCCGAGTGTTGGGCCCGCTGTTGCGTTGAAAGCACCTTTATAGGCGCGTCCGATAGGGGTCCGGGCGGTGGAAACGATGACTGCGTCACGCATGATTAAGTTCCTTTATAGTGAGATTTTTGAGTCGAATTTGGCGCGCATTGTCTCTTTTAATCGGGCAATTAACAAGGTTTTTCTTTGCCACTGGTCCTGACAAGTTATTGTCTTTGCGCTGACGCTACGGCAAGCTAGCTCTCTTGAATATGAACCGGAAAGCCGCCTTCTGGATAGGGCATGATCATCTTGCCATCTGGCGCAGAGGTAAAGGTAGTTTGCGTAGGATAAGCAAATTCCAGACCTTCCTCATTGAATTTTTGCAATATGGCCAGGCCGATTTTGTGGCGACCCTCGTAGACGACCTCATAGTCACTGCTCATAATGTCAAAATCGAGTTCGAAATTGATTGAGCTGTCGCCAAAGCCGACAAAGCCGGAGCGGATAAATTTGGCGCCATTATCTTCGACTATCTGTTTCAGCAAGCCAGGAATACGCCGCGCATCATCTGGCTCTGTTTGATAAATAACCCCAATGCCATAACGCGTCCGGCGGCGGCCCAATTGGGTGAGATTGGTGATTTCCTTGTCGAGCAAATTGGTGTTGGAAATAATGATTTCCTCTCCAGTGACGGCTCGAAGCCGGGTACTTTTTAAACCAATTTCTTCTATCCTGCCGGTGGTATTGTCATAGCTAATAAATTCACCGCGTCGAAACGGCTTGTCGAAGATGATCGAAAGCGCTGCGAACAGATCGGAAAATATCCCCTGTGCAGCAAGGCCAATGGCAATACCGCCCACACCAAGACCCGCGACCAGGCCGGTGACATCGACACCGAGATTGTCGAGAATGACAATGGTCGCAATCGCAAAAATCACGCAGGTAACCAGCACACGGATCAGCGACATTGCGTTCTGCAGAGTATCGCTCTGGCTCGGATCAGCGGACAGTTTACGGGTGAAAAAGCCGAGGATCAGTTCACGCAGCCAGATCGCAACCTGCACCACTATAGAAATTGTGAACAGAAAGCCCACGATCTGAGCAATGTCGGCCGGCGCGTTGGAATAGCTTGCTACCAATTGCGCAGAGACCATGAACATGAAAAACTTGCTGGTCCGGGCAATCGCCTGGGTGATGATGGCACGATAACCGATCAGGCCTTCATTATTGCTCACTTGCCGGGCCGCGTATCGTTTTATCGCCCCGAGCACAAAGAAGATGAGGGTGCCGATTGCGATGGTGACAAGCAGCTCAATATAATTATTGCTCAGCCATGTGACACCTTCATCAACGAGGTGCATTATCGAAAGACCCTGGTCAATGCCGAAGGGGACGGGCGTATTGTCTGTAGAGTTTGCCATGTGATGATGCGCTAATAGCCGCCGAGACTAATGGCAAGCCGTCTGATCTCAGTGTGAGCCATTATTGCGGTTTAACGGCAAAGATCAAAAATTCGACATTGCCCTTTGGTCCGGTAATCGGGCTTTGAGCCACACCGCTTACGGTCCAGCCTTTGCTGATCAACCAGTCGCGAACCTTTTCACAAACCTGGTCATGCACGGCGGCATCACGGACCACGCCGCCTTTACCAACATCCGCGCGTTCCGCTTCAAATTGCGGCTTGATCAGCGCGACCATCTGCGCCCCCGGTTTTGCAAAGGTCATGGGCCGGTCGAGTACTTTGGTCAGCGAAATGAAGCTGGCATCGCAGACGATCAGATCAACCGGCTCGGGGATATGTGTGTCCGTCAATATTCGCGCGCTGGTTTGTTCATGGACCACTACCCGATCATCTTGCCGCAATTTCCATGCAAGCTGGTTGGTGCCGCTATCTACCGCGTAAACCTTAGCCACACCCCGGCTCAGCATGACATCGGTGAAACCGCCGGTGCTGCTACCAACGTCAATTGCTGTCATGTCGGTTACTGAGATATCAAAATGGTCCAGCGCGTGATTGAGCTTGATCCCGCCGCGCGAGACCCAGGGGTGATCTTTGCCTTTGAGATCGACGGATATGTCATTTAGATATTTCTGGCCGGGTTTGTCGACCTTCTGATCGCCGGCTGTTACCAAGCCGGCCATGATGTATGCTTGCGCCTTAGCGCGACTTTCTGCCAGTCCGCGCTCCACCAATATCTGGTCAATTCGCAGTTTTGCTGGTTTTACTTTACCCACCTCAGTGGGTGGAGCGGTTTTCGCCGGGCGGGCTTCATCTGATGTCATATAAGATTGGGACTAGCCGAAGCCGATGCTTTTGACCATATTCGATATATGAGAATCATTTTTGCCTTTCCCGCCATATTGTTAGCGTCCGGTTGTTCCGGCGTGGTGCCATCACCAACGCCTGCTCCAACGGATACCCCGGCGCCCGCACCCGCACCCGCACCCGCGCCAGCTCCGGCCCCACCGCCCGCGCCAGAACCACTTAGTGGTGACTGGACAGATTGGCCGCTGGCTGAAGGTGATTGGGTCTATCGACGGGATGATCGCGGCTCGATCGCTTTATTTGGCGCGCCCAATGCAGAAGCCACCTTCATGATACGCTGTGATCAGGGTCGCAATCAGTTGTTTCTGTCGCGTGAGGGCACAGTTGCCAATAGCGGCGCGCAAATGACGCTACGGGCCAGTTCCGGTCTGCAAAGTTATCCTGCACGCAACAGTGGTGGACCGCTCAACTATGCTGCCATCGCGCTGCCAGTTACCGACTATATGATGGACCGTATTGCCTTTAGCCGCGGCCGGTTTGCGGTTCAAACAAGCGGATTGGCATCGCTCGCCATCCCGATTTGGCCGGAATTTACCCGCGTCGTTGAGGATTGCCGCAACTAGCCGCATGTAGCGAACATTTGTGTGCCGGATGGTGGGGGTGATGCGATGAGACGGTCAGCCGCGGAACGCGATATTCTGACAGCAAATTAAAATAATTCAAGTCTTGATCGCATGTGCGGTTTGATTCACATTCATTATGTCGAACAAGCGGAGATTTTCAATGCAACAGTTCGTATCTTATCAACAAGCGAAAGGAGGTGGTCCGATGTCTCATGGTTCAGCACAGGGGTCGGAAAAATCCGTTCGGGGAGCAACTCTGATTTAGCGATCAGGCAACCCGGCAGCGGCACTTCCAACCGCTGACCCATGCTTAGAGGCTGTCGATCCAATCGCGATCGACAGCCTCTTTTCACTTTTGGCTCTTTTCATTTTTGCGGTTCTGATGGCTCAGTTGATTCGGTCTCGGGAGGTTCAAGGCCGCGTTCGGGATCAAACCCTTCTGGCTCATATTTGTCCGATGATGACTCGATATCTTCATTGCCAGCGACGCAAGCTCCCAGGATAAGAGTCAGGGATGCTGCGGTTGCGAGGGCTGTTAGCTTGTGCATGATAGTTCCTTCAGCTGGTCCCGCCTGCTTTGAAGGCCTTCATCCTACAGGACGAGCAACCAGTGACGATCAGATTGCGGTGTGTTGACCATTTCTCGGGTTTTGCTTGAGAGTGCTCAGCTCGCGTTGCTGTCGTGACTTTCCAAATATTCCTCACGGATCATGAAGTCCTTCACACCAATGCGGACTTCCCGCAGAAATTGGATGAGAGCAATCGACAGCAAGCTCATCGCGATAATGAACGCGCCCGCGATGACAGCGGACAGGTTCAAACCCGTCAGCCCCATCACAAAGAGCAATCCGATAAGAATGCAGGCAACAATAGCGCTTATAACGCTGAGATAGATCGCGCTGTTCACGATTTTGATCCGCAGTTGTAGGTCGTGCAGCTCATCGACAATGCATTGATGCTCATAGCCTTCGGTTTCGTTGAACAAGTCCTGCAAGATTCGCGACCGATCAATAATCCGGGCGAGCCGGCCAGCAAATAGCCCCAACATCCCGCCGACCGCTACCAAGAGAAAGGCTGGTGCCAGCGCGGTTTGCAGCACCGTTATGATATCGCTCTGTGCCAATGCCAGTGTCATTCTGCCCCCTGCTTTGCTTACCCGTAGCGTATCACTAATGTCAGCCCTGTGACCTGTGTCGCATCAAATGCCTCCAGATCAAAGCGTTCTGCATCCGCGCGCGCGCGGGTTAATATCGCTTCCGGAACATCGCTTTGTGCATATATCGCATCGGCCTGACCCAAAAGCCGTGCCTGTTTGATAGTCAGATCATCGGGGTCGGCGCTGTGAAGCTTTAACGCAATCACTCCTGTCGGATTGCCTGCCGCCGGATCTTCCAGCCAAAGATCAATGGCCTTTGCATCATGATCGGTAAATGGGTCGAGCGTCCCGCCGGGGTTAAGCGCAGCATCAATTGCGCGGCGGCGATCAGCCCCGTCCGGCCAGAGGCTTTTGATCCGGTCACGAGCGGCAAACAGACCGCGGGCAAGCTGTCCCAATCCTGCAGGCAGCATTTGTTCCAACCGTTGCCGTACGGCTTTTGCTAGTCCCGCAGATGCGCCGCCGGTGCCAATGGCGATCAGCACCGGATCACGATCGATAATGGCTGGCGTGGTATAATCGCAGAGGACGGACCGATCGACGGCATTGACCAGCAGGCCGCGCGCTCTCAGGCGCTTGACCGCCGCTGCGGCTTCATCATCATCTTCAAGCGCAACCACCGCCAGCGCGGCATCGGCCTGTTCATCATCGGTAATGATCGCCCCGGCGCGTTGATAGAGCCGCCGCTTCGCATCCGCCATTTCTCCGCTGCCGAGCAATATGACTTTGCGGTCTTTCAGCGTCACAAAGATCGGCAGTTGGTCCACGGCTATTTCAACCAGTCCGGCACATGTTCTGCGGCCATGATGGTCGACGGTTCAATCCGCTCGGCCACCACCGCGTATTTATCGCCATCGACCAGCACCTCTGGAACAAGCGGACGGCTGTTATAGGTATTGGCCATCGTGGCACCATAAGCGCCTGCGGTCCGAAATATACCCAGATCATCGGTCTGCACCCGGTCTACTTCGCGTTCTTTGGCAAAGATATCGCTGCTTTCGCAAATCGGACCGACAATGGATGCGGTCATGCTGTCGCCAGTTGGCTGGACGGCTTCGAAATGATGCCACGCGTCATAAATGGCAGGTCGCATCAGGTCATTCATTGCCGCATCAACAATCACAAAGTCGCTGTTCACGCCGGGTTTGATGCGGATGACCTGCGTCATCATCACGCCGCTATTGCCGGCAATCACGCGGCCGGGTTCGAACATCAAGGTGACGTCCCAACCTTCGGTCACGCGCGCGACCATCGCGCCGTAGTCGGCGGGGCTAGGCGGATTTTCTTCGGGTTTATAGGGCACGCCAAGACCGCCACCGAGATCGACATGCGTGATTGCGTGACCCGCGCTGCGCAAGTCGCTGAGCAGCTGTCCCATACGCGTATAGCATTTTTCGAGCGGGTCGAGGTTTTGCAGCTGGCTGCCGATATGCACCGCAACGCCCCGCAGATTTAAGCCTTCAAGCTTCGACAATCGCGCAAAAATATCAGGAGCAACATCGATCGCGACGCCAAATTTATTTTCTGCTTTGCCGGTGGAAATTTTCGCATGTGTTCCTGCATCGACATCCGGATTGACACGCAGCGTAGCGGAAGCATTCTCGCCTCGTGATGCTGCGATCTCGGCCAGCATCTGGCCCTCTTCTTCGGATTCGAGATTAAACTGCCCGATGCCCTTGTCTAGGCCGAGGGTAAGTTCTGCGCGACTTTTGCCGACGCCGGAAAAGACGATATCGTCTGCCTTCATTCCGGCCGCCAAAGCGCGTTCCAATTCCCCGCCGGACACCACGTCAGCGCCATAGCCCTGATTAGCGAGGATTTTGAGCACCGCGAGATTGGGATTGGATTTCACAGCAAAGGCAAGATGGATCTTACCAGCGTCTTTCAACCCTTCACGAAACACACGGGCATGCCGTTCCAGCGTGGCGCGGGAATAGACATAAACGGGGGTTCCGACCTGCTCTGCAATGTCGGAGAGCGCGACGTCTTCGGCATGCAGCACGCCATCTTTAAGTTGAAAATGGTCCATCGAACGAGGCTTTCGGAATTAGGAATTTGGCGGCACTAGGATATTGGCGAAAAGCGGGATTAGCCAGGCGGGGGCAGGTCGAATTTATCGTCCTGCCGTTTCTCCGACCGGCGAAGCAATTCGTCGCTCCGTTCCGGTTGTGCCTGTGTGGAAGGGGTCAGCAATTCCTTACTGGTTGCCTTTTCAGCCTCGCCATAAGCTGCGGGCGGTAAGGATTGTCCCTTGACTGGTTCAAGCGACCCGCGATTGCCGCAGGCAGACAATATTATCAGAGAGGCCAATGCCGCGATTTTTCCAAAATTATTCATAAGCGATTCGTTTGTTCCAATTCTGCTATCCGTTGTCTTACCTGCTCCGGCGCGGTTCCGCCATAGCTGGTCCGGCTTGCGACAGAGCCTTCGACGCTTAAATCTGGCATGTCATAGTCCTCTACTCTGGGGTCGATGGTGACAAGGTCTTTGGCACTTAGGTCGGCAAGACCGCATCCACGCTCTTCGCACAGTTTGACCGCCGACCCGGTGATGTGATGGGCTTCGCGGAATGGAATATTGACCTCTCGTACTAGCCAGTCGGCAAGATCGGTCGCGGTGGAAAAGCCGCTATCGGCAGCTTCACGCATCCGTTCGGGTACAAAGGTTACACTTTCGATGATGCCAGTCATCGCAGCGATCGATAGACCAAGTAGATCATGGGCTTCAAATACCGGCGGCTTATCGTCCTGCATATCCTTTGAATAAGCCAACGGCAGGCCCTTCATTGTCATCATCAGCGCATTCAGGCAGCCGACAATGCGTCCCGCATGACCGCGCACTAGCTCGGCTGCGTCAGGATTGCGTTTTTGCGGCATGATCGAGCTGCCGGTAGACCATTGGTCAGATAGCTTCACAAAACCAAAGGGCTGAGAGGCCCAGATGATGATCTCTTCGGCCAGCCGCGACAAGTGCAGGGCGGTTTGCGATGCGGCCATCAAATAGTCGAGCGCGAAATCACGGTCTGATACACTGTCCATTGAGTTGGCTGTTGCGGTTTCAAAGCCCAAAGTCTCTGCGGTCATTTGGCGATCATTGGGAAAGCCGGTTCCGGCAAGTGCTGCGGCTCCCAATGGACATTCATCCAATCGCTGCTTGGCCGCCCAAAACCGGCTGCTATCGCGGGTAAACATTTCATAATAAGCGAGCAAATGATGGCCCATGGTAATCGGTTGCGCGACTTGCAAATGGGTAAAACCTGGCATGATCGTGTCAGCCTGTTCCTTGGCGCGGGCGATCAACGCTTCCCGCAAATCCCAAAGACTATTGGAAACATCATCCATGGCATCGCGGACCCACAAACGGAAAGAAGTCGCAACCTGATCATTGCGTGACCGCGCCGTGTGCAATCGCCCTGCGACAGGACCAACAATCTCTGTCAGTCGCGCTTCGATGGTCATGTGAATATCTTCAAGGTCGAGATTTTCAGGAACGCCGTCTGCTTCATATTCCTGCGCGATTTGATTGAGGCCTTCGATGATCTGCGTGGCATCTTCCGCCTCGACTATCCCTTGTTTGGCGAGCATCGCGACATGCGCAAGCGATGCGCGGATGTCCTGCTGCCATAACTTCTTGTCGAACGGGATAGACGCGTTTATCTCGCGCATAATAGATGAAGGGCCATCGGCAAACCTGCCGCCCCACATGCTGTTGGAATCTGATGTGCGATTAGTGATGCGATTATTCCTGTTTCTATGCCTGCCGGCGATGCTTGTTGGTTGTGGTGTACAATCTGGCGATAAGCAATCTGATGAAGCGGAGCAAGTTAATGATGGTGCTCAAGAGGGCGAGACCATCGAAAGCGATAGCGGTCTGGTCGGGCGTCTGGATATTTCCCAGCGCGGCAGCGCGATGGTCGATACGCCTTTCAAGGACCCCGACGGCAAGACGGTCAGCCTGTCAGACTTTATCGGTAAACCGGTGCTGGTGAACATCTGGGCGACTTGGTGCGCGCCCTGTATCGTTGAAATGCCGATGCTGGATGAATTGGCTGCACGCGAGAAAGACCGGATGAAAGTGCTGGTGGTATCGCAGGACATTCAGGGCGCAGAGAAAGTCGATCCCTTCTTCGCCGAAGCGGATTTCAATGAACTGGAAGCTTATACCGATCAGGAAAATGGCCTGAGCTTTGGATTCGGATCAGGGCTGATGCCGACCACCGTGCTCTATGATGCCAGCGGCAAGGAAGTTTGGCGGGTGATCGGTGCGATGGACTGGGATGGCGCGAGAGCGGCTATGTTGATGGAAGAAACGCTGGCGGAGGGGTGAGGGTGGAGTTGTTTATTGGACCTCAAGCGCCGGGCGACGACGTCCGTCGCCTTGGCTACGTGCCAATAAGGCGCGACTGCGCGCCCGAGCTTATCCTATGAGCATCGCGCCGTCTTGCGCTTGATCGAGAAGGGCTTGTTCCTGCGCCACGGCGACCGGTACGAGATTAACCGAAACTAAGCTTTCCCTGTCCACTTTTGCGTTTGTACCAGCGGCGCATGAAATGGCGCGAAGGTGTCTCAACATAGCGATAGAGCAGGTGCGCCACTCCGATCGATAGCACGAGCGCGACCAGTCCAAACCAAAGACCCTGACCCAACCCGAATTTATTGGCGACAAACACACACAGCCGCATGACTGGTATGTGACAGAGATACAGGGCAAACGACACTTCACCAAACCAGAACAGAGGCCGTGACGAGAGCAGCGAAGCGATGCGGCCTTGGGCCAAATAGATGCAGCTAATCACGGCAACGAAATATGCTATGAACAGCAGATCTGCGAGCACTATCGAGCGGACCGCGAACATCACGGACACGATGATTGGAGCAAGTATCAGCAAGCCCAAAAATCGCCGGTCCCAGGTAACGCTTTGGTGGTAGTAAGACAACAGCACGAACAGGCCGCTACCCATAATGAAACCGCCAACAACGCGGATCAATGGCCCACCGCTATGGGATACATTGACCGTGCCGTGCGCCAGTAACAGCGCCGAAAGAAGTAACAGGCCAACGCCCATGAGCTTCACGGCATCCCATTTGGTTTTGAGTGAGGGAGCCAGCCAAGCCATGATCGGAAATACGGCGATATAAGCGAACAACTCCGCACTGATAGACCATGCGGGAGAGTTCCAAGTGTAGGCATCCGGCAGGAACCATTGCCGAACTAGGAGCGTTTGCCCAAGCCAATCGATTAACTGTTGTCCGGTGAGCGGGGTTGGCGCGATCAGAGCGGCAATTAGCATCGCGGTCATTATTAGAAAATGGACAGGCACAAGTCGCGCCAGCCGGTACCAGATGAATTTCAGCCAGAACCCGCGATCAGCGCCATAGCTGCGCTGGAGATAGGTATGCGAGATAATCAAGCCGCTTAGGACAAAGAAGAAATCGACGCCGATATAACCGAACCGCATCGGCGGGATGGCTTCAAACCAGTCGAAATCAGAATAGTTTTTCAGATGATAGAAGGCGACGATAAGAGCAGCAAAGCCACGGACAGCGTTTAGTGCTGTTCGGTAATCGCTCGGTGCATTTGCCTTGTAACTTTCTGCAATCACTGATCAACCCTATGCTTTTCCGCGTATAAAATGTCTCAATGAGTAAAATCATGTAAAACATCTAAAAGCCGGTTAATTTGGACGCTAGTGTCAAGTCTGATCGGAGCGCTAGCTTGGAAGCGCAGCACCGTTTCGACCCAAATCAAATCACGGTCACGCGATATGCCCTCGAGATCGATCGTTTGCGTAGCGATGGGCCAAAAGCGACGTGCGCCAGTGGGGTCGCTTAGATAGTCGCCCTCTTCGGAATTGATCGAACCGGCAAAGGCATAGCGGCGCGGTACGATGATCGGCATTTTGCCGCAGGGAGGACGGAATTTTTCAACCGCTCAAGATAGAAATTGCTTCACGTCATGGACTTCGGCCTTGGTCATTGCGGGCATTTCCGCACCTCGACACATCAAGCTCCATGCAATTGCTGAAAGCTGTCATTACTGTGGAAATCGGGCATATGATCAATAAAGAACCGTTCGCCGCAGAGATATTGCAGGCCGGTTGATTTGCCGGTCCCTTGGGCTTGCGTCCAATTAACCGAGTGAGCTGAAATCAAATGTAGTCCGCATGTTTTTCGTCATACGGCAGGCGTTTGGATGGCACGGGATAACGTTTCGATGGAAAAAATCGCCCAATATCTGCACACTACAGTCAAAATAGCAGAGAAGCACTATGCGCGATATTCGCCGAGCTACATGCAAGAACAGGCTAAGTCTCTGATATGGTAGCTTGTACATGTGTGCAAAATCGGAAATTCCCAAATTCTCTGAAACCCGCAGAGATAATGGTGGGCGATGACGGGCTCGAACCGCCGACATCTTCGGTGTAAACGAAGCGCTCTACCAACTGAGCTAATCGCCCTTGCATAGGTCAGGCCTATGAAGCGTTCGCGGCCACTGCCAAATCATGAGCGCTTTGGCAAGCACCTTTCCTCAGGCTTCTGCAAATTCCAAAAATAGAGGTGGCTGATTGATACCGGTCGTGCACATATTTGTGACTAATTGTAAAACCCAAGCTCCTTCCGCGATTCGCACGTTATGCCTGATTATCCACAGGATAAAATATAATATTATCAATACTTTAAAGGTATTTTTCTCTTTTTCCACAGCTTACCGCTGTCAATAAGATTATTTCATTTTTTTTACACCGACGGCCTTGCTCGACTCACTCAGACACGCTTAGTAAGAAACATCGGCTGGCGGTTAGGGATTTAAAAATCCTGGCCTCTATGACATTTGAAAAATACCGTTGAAAACGTGTTTTCAGCATAGGTTTTTCCGTGCCTTACGGTTTCTTTGGCTGGGAACTGATTACAAAGGCTGGATTTTTTGCTGGTTGATGAGCGGCCCCGCTTTAATGCGGGTTAGAGATAAGTCGGGGGATGTTAGTGGTACAAAGTACAGGAAATTCAGGCGCGAATCCGTCCATTGAGGCAAAAACCAAGGGGGCGGGAGCCGTTAGCGTGGAAATTCGGAATTCAGAGACGAAAGATGATGTTGCTGCTCAGCTTGCTGATGCATGGCAGACAATCTGTTCTGGATTGCGCCGGGATTTGGGCGCGCAAATTTTTGGTCAATGGATCAAACCGATTAAACTTGCGCGGTTCGATTCGGACAGTGGTGATTTGCAGCTGGTACTGCCTTCTGAATTTGCCGCCAATTGGGTCCGTGAGCGTTATGCCGAGCGCTTGGCTCTGGCTTGGAAAGGCCACTTTTCCGACGTAAGGAATATTAGTTTTTCTGCCAAGGCCGGCGCTGCCCGGATTGCGCAAGTCAAGCAAGGCAATGCAGCTGTCGCCGATCAAGGTAGTGCGATCCCAAAAACTGGAAAATTCCAGCTCGACCTTGATCCGCGCATGACATTCGAAGAATTTATTGCTGGCAATAGCAATGTGCTCGCGCAAAGCGCCGCGCAGCGTATGGCCGCAAAGGAAAACCCGCTTTTCAATCCGCTATACCTGCAATCTTCGACCGGGCAGGGTAAAACCCATCTCATGCATGCGATCGGTCATGCCTATCGGGCTGAATGTCCAACCGCACGCGTCATCTATATGTCCGCCGAACGGTTCATGATTGAATTTGTTTCTGCCATGCGCAGCAATGAAACGATGGAGTTTAAGGCAGCGCTGCGCGAAGCGGACTTGCTGATGATCGATGATATTCAGTTTATCGTTGGCAAAAATTCGACGCAGGAAGAGTTTCTTCATACGGTTGATTCGTTGATCAGTCGTGGCAAGCGTGTCGTTGTTGCTGCTGACCGTCCGCCACAAGCGCTTGACGGGGTGGACCAGCGACTGTTGTCACGGTTATCGATGGGTTTGGTGGCTGATATCCAATCTGCAGGCCTCGAACTGCGCCGCGATATCTTGCATCACCGTCTGACCACCCTGCCGCATCAGCAAGTCTCTGAAGATGTGGTTGAGTTTCTCGCTCGGACGATCAGCCGCAATCTGCGCGAGTTGGAAGGCGGCCTTAATAAGCTGCTTGCCTATTCCCAGCTGACTGGTCGCCCGATTACCAAGGAGCTGGCCGAAGAACAATTGTCGGACATATTGAGCGCATGTCGCCGCCGGATCACGATTGACGAAATCCAGCGCACCGTTTGTGAATATTATCGACTCGATCGCAACGAGATGTCATCGAAACGGCGCGCGCGTGCGGTGGCACGCCCGCGACAGGTTGCCATGTATCTGGCTAAGGTGATGACCCCCCGCAGTTATCCAGAAATTGGTCGCAAATTTGGCGGTCGCGATCACAGCACGGTTATCCATGCAGTGAAGCTGGTGGAACAATTGCGCGGTGAGGATACCGAAATGGACAATGATGTCCGCATGCTGCTCCGTCAGCTGGAAAGCTGACCGAGCAGATGTAACGGCTTTATGCCGACTTCGGCGGGGTTTGAGTTGGTTATTTCTTCTCTGGTGCCACAGAGATACGAATTCTTTCACCGCTGTTGCCAGGGAAATCGGTGAACATCGCTTCGACCAGATTCGGTACCAGATAAGTCAGATTTTTTGACCGCGACAAAGCCTCGGCCTTTCCTTCAAACAGGCGTTCGCCATCGGCTTGCCGGTCAATCTTCATATCTAATGCTGTGGTGAAAACCGTAAAGCTGCGCAGACCGCCATAGCCAGAAAAGCCATGACCGCCGAACAGGAACGGGTCGTGGAAACCATAGCGATACCGATGACGCCCATAGAAGCGGCTGCGGCGACCGTAAAATCCTGTGGCAAAGAAGGGACTATGGTCGCTAACCACTTTTTCACGACCCTTGTCGACATCATAGTCCATGCTGACAATCAACTGCGCTGCAGATGGATCATCGCTGCGTTGGTAACCCAAATCAGCCATATGTTGCTCAACAAGGGCGGCATATTGTGTGAATTCCAGTCCGCCGGAAAGCTCCGGGTCTGAAGCGACAACCGTAAAGCTCTGTCCCTGTGCGGGTGGCAAGGCGTCAAACCGCTGGACATCGGCACGAAACGGACTCGCGCAAGCGCCCAGTGCCAAAAAGGCGACGGGCGCAAAAATTGTCAGTTTGATATGCTTTGAATTCCTAATCCGAGACGCTGTCATTGTGATTCCTTCAACTTGCCCACCATCTGTTTAATATCGTAAGTCTATCATGCTGAACCACCATTGAACGACAATATAATGCGACTCGCCGATAGTTTTTCATGGAGAGCAACTGGTTTTTGACGAAAAATTTGTTTGTCGATAGATTTATGCGAAAGAAAATACACTATTTTACAATAGTATGCACCTTAATGACTCCCTTACAGACTTCAATATCGCGCCGCGATGGCCACAAAATGACTATAACTAGGAAGGTGACTTGAGTATCTGCCGAACAATGCCAAGAAACATTGCGTTACATTACGATACGATTATTAAAGGCAGATTAGATGGTGTTAGGTGACGAACACAGACCGATTAAACTGATCACTTCGAAAGAGTAATATATCACTATGGATCAAAATACGCAGGATGACATTTGGGGCGGTCAGATTTTATTGGTTTCCGGTGATGCAGCGCTCAGAGCTCTTTATGTTCATGCTATTGAATTGCTTGGCGGTCGGTGCGCGCTTTTGCCGATCGGTTTTGAGTCGGACGATCTCGCGGACCGGATGAATATTGCTGCCATCGTGATTCAGATTACCGAATGGGACAATATCCAGCAAAAAGCTCTGGATCAGATCGAGCGCTTCTGTGAAGCATCCAATCTACCTATGCTGATACGCACTGATCTAGACTTGTTGGACACCATATTGGCAGCGGTAGACTATCCCCATGTCGAACATCTGCTAAGCGACAGCGTGGCGGAATTGTTTGTATCACTGGAACACCGAACGCAGCGCCCGATTAGTAGCTTGTTCGCTGACCGGGACGAGATTGATCTGGTGGATCTCAAGAAAATCTCAGCCGATGTCGAACGCATAGCCAAAGCGCTGGTAAAATTGTCCGGTCCAGAACTGCCCTCTGGCGAAAGGCGTTTGATAGACAGTCCGTTTCTGGAAAAAGGATCGCAGTCAAAGTTGGCCGATACACCAATCGGATTTAAGGCCGGATCGTCAGCTGATCTGCAGGGTCTGGATAATGATCGCGGACCAGAACATCTGCCCGCTGTGCCCGTCGGCGGGATATCTGCCGACGAAGTGCGGGGATTGATCCGGGCCAGGCGGTTGCGGGATCAATATTTTGATGCGGAACTATTTGCAGATCCCGCATGGGACATGTTGCTCGATCTGATGGCTGCGCAGCTTGAAGGAACCAAGGTTGCGGTTTCGAGTCTCTGCATTGCCGCGTCCGTCCCGCCGACCACGGCGCTGCGTTGGATAAAAACCATGACCGATGAAAATATTCTCCAGCGCAAAGCTGATGAAAGAGATGGTCGCCGGATATTCATAGAATTGGGCGATGAAGCCAAGGAGGGGATGGCAGGGTTTTTAGCAGCGATTCGCCATGAGGGGTTGATGTTGATATGATTCGAGCAAAAGAAAACCCGCCAGAAATCTAGCGGGTGATTCTTTTCATATTTGCCTATCTGGCCTTAGCCAGAACTTCTTACGCGAGAGCAGCAACTCGTTTTGTCAAACGACTGAATTTGCGCGATGCTGTGTTTTTGTGGAACACACCGCGTGCAACACCGCGGGCCAATTCTGGCTGAACAGCAGCAAGAGCGGTGGCTGCAGCGGTTTTATCGCCTGCTTCTAAAGCCGCTTCAACGGTTTTAATCTTCGTGCGAATCTGGCTCACGCGGTTCTTGTTAATGACCGTGCGACGCTCGTTGCGACGGATACGTTTCTTTGCTTGCGGCGTATTAGCCATGAAATTTCCTCAAAACTGAAATGCTGGATAGCCACAAATCACTTATGCAACCTTGGCTCAAGTCGGCGGTCATTAGCTCTGTTGGTGATTCCCGTCAATAGCTTAGTCACAGATGAGTAGAGGGTTTTCAGCTTAGGTATCAACTCTGGCATTTTCGGCAGTAAAAGGTGGATCGTCCGCCATCGACCTTGCGCAGGACCGGAGCGCCACAGGCACAATCTTCTCCTTCGCGGCCATAGACTAACCATTCCTTTGAAAAATAACCCAATTCTCCATCGGGTTGCACAAAATCACGTAGGGATGACCCGCCAGCCGCTATAGCCGCTTTTAGCACCATTTTAATAGCTATAACCAGTTTGTCATAGCGCGGTTTCGATATACCACCGCCCATACGACTTGGCGCTATGCCGGCCATATGCAGGGCCTCACAGACATATATGTTACCCAGCCCGGCAACATTGCGTTGATCGAGTAGCAATTGCTTGATCGGTGCTTTGCGATCCTTGGTCACTGCTTTGAGATAGGCGCCGTTAAACGCATCGCCTAAGGGCTCTGGCCCCATAGCTGCAAACGGTCCAAATTCATTGACCTCATCCGCCCGAATCAAGTCGAGTGAGCCAAAGCGACGCGGGTCGTTCAGGACCAGTCGCCGGTTTTCTTCGGTTTCCAGCAACAGGTGGTCATGTTTCTCTAGTTCGGTCGGATCAATCCGCCAGCGTCCCGACATACCGAGGTGAAAGATCATCACATCTCCGCGATCCGTCTCGATCAGCCCATATTTGGCGCGGCGCGACAACCCGGAAACCCGTGCGCCAGTCATGCGTTGGCGCAAATCAGTCGGGATAGGACGGCGCAAATCGGCGCGGCGTGGCTCGACCAAGGTCAATCTTTTGCCCTCTAGCACCGGGCGCAATCCCGCCACGGTAGTTTCAACTTCTGGTAGTTCTGGCATCATGCCCCTTAAATTATCGCAGCTATCGCTCTATCCAGCAGCTACAGGGTGATTGCAGTGCTGCCAAGCGTCGTCTAAAGCTGTTTCCGAAAATTGTCTCCGGACAGATTCTGTCATCCAGATTCTGCCAATCCAATTCTGGAGTCCGATACTAAAGACGCGAGCAACCTATATATGATCGAAACCAAGACTGTCTCCTTCGGCTATGAAGAAGTGGATGAAGACGAAAAGGTCGGCCGTGTTGGTCAGGTCTTTTCTAACGTCGCGAGCAAATATGATGTGATGAACGACGCGATGAGCGCGGGCACACACCGGCTCTGGAAAGACCGTTTCGCTCGCCGGGTTAAGCCCCGCGAAGGTGAAGAGATACTCGATATGGCTGGCGGGACGGGTGACATAGCTTTTCGTATGGTCGACAGCGGCGCGAATATCACGGTTGCCGATATCAACCCGGACATGCTGTCCGAGGGGCTCGACCGCGCGATCAAGAAAGGCGAAGGCCGGTTAGTCTGGAGCGAACAAAATGCCGAGCAATTAAATTTTCCGGATGCCCATTTCGATGCCTATACGATTGTCTTCGGTATCCGCAATGTCACGCATATTGAGAAGGCTTTGGCCGAGGCGCACCGCGTGTTGCGCTATGGAGGCCGGTTTTACTGTATGGAGTTTTCCAAGACTTTATGGCCCGGGTTTGGCGAGATCTATGATTTTTACTCGCACCGAGTGTTGCCAAAAATCGGCAAGGCTGTGGCGGGTGATGAAGATAGCTATCGCTATCTTGCCGAATCCATCGACCGGTTTCCGCCAATGGAAAAATTTCGCGATATGATTGAAGATGCGGGCTTTTCCCAGACCAAGGTTGAGCCGATGATGGGTGGCCTCGTCGCCATTCATAGCGGCTGGAAAGTCTGAGCATTTCCATAGCATGACATCATCCAGAACCCATATCTTCCGCCTGCTTAAATGGGGCCGCACGCTCGCCAAACATGGTGCGCTGCGTGACATAGAGAAGCATAAGGCGACACCGCCACAAGTGCGGCGTCTGTTTCGCATTGCGCGGCTCGGGACGATCCAGCCCAAGACGCCTAATTATTCGGCCGCGCTTCAGGCCATCGGGCCTGCGGCGATCAAACTGGGTCAGACACTCGCGACACGGCCCGATATAATCGGCGAAGAGGCGGCGCGCGATCTTTTGCAGTTGCAAGACAATTTACCGCCGGTTTCTTTTGACAGCATCAAGGATGAAATAGAAGCCAGTCTCGGAAAACCCGTCGACGCGCTATACAGCGAAATTGACCCGGAGCCAGTTGGCGCCGCGTCCATCGCTCAAGTCCATCGTGCTACGACGATTGAAGGCAAGGCGGTCGCCGTTAAAGTTCTGCGCCCCGGTATTATCAAGAAATTCACCGCCGACATCGAGACCTATGAATGGGCGGCTGCCCATCTCGAAGCCATGGGCGGCGAGGAGGCCAAACGGCTCCGACCGCAACTGGTCATCGCCAATTTCCGCCGCTGGACGATGCGCGAACTCGATTTGCGTCGGGAAGCCGCGTCGGCCTCTGAGCTCGCTGAGCATATGGCGAATGTCGAACAATTTGAAATTCCGGCCATTGATTGGGACCGGACTTCCGGCCGGGTGCTGACGCTCGACTGGGTCGACGGCATCAAGATTTCGCGACGTGATGATTTGATAGCGGCTGGCCATGATCTCGATGATATTGCTAATCGGTTGGTCCACACGTTCCTGAAACAGGCGATTGAGGCGGGCTATTTTCATGCCGACATGCATCAGGGTAATTTGTTCGTAAAAGCCGATGGCACAATCGTCGCGATCGACTTTGGCATCATGGGTCGGATCAACAAGAAAGCGCGCTTCTGGCTCGCTGAAATTCTTTATGGCCTGACCACTGGCAATTATAAACGCGTCGCGGAAATCCATTTCGAAGCGCAATATGTGCCCGATCATCATAGCATGGAAGATTTTGCAACGGCCCTGCGCGCAGTTGGTGAACCCATGCGCGGCAAGCCTGTTAGCGAGCTTTCCGTAGGTGATATGCTCGACGGTCTATTCGCCATCACCCGCGATTTCGACATGGAAACCCAGCCGCATCTGTTGTTGTTGCAAAAAACCATGGTGATGGTCGAGGGGATCGCGACCGATCTTAATCCCGGCATTAACATGTGGGACGCCAGCGGCCCTTATGTGAAAAACTGGATACGCGGCGAACTGGGGCCAGAAGCGGCCATTGCCGACCGGATTAATTCCGACGTGGATACGCTGATGATGTTGCCCGATATTGTCCGACGATTAGATGCACAATTGCCGCGCCAAGGCGGCGCACCGCCTGCATTGCCGGTCGCAGAGGTCGAATTAATGTGGGAACGCCGAAAGCCGGGCAATGGCGGTGGTTTCTGGCGCTATGTTCTGACGGCCGTTATTGCAGCGGCGGCTGGCGCAGGCGCGCTTTGGATGTGGGGGTAATGATCAAACAGGTCTTTCGAGAAGCAGCAACCCCAGCTCTGGTTTCTGCTACTCTGACGGGTTTGTTAGCCGCTCTGATTTATTGGAATTATACCATATATGTTAGCGACTATATGGAATTTACATTCACTCCCACCGATTTCCTACATCAATCGACCATCGGCTTAATCGGATTGCTTTTTGGACTCCTAGTTATTTATCCAATCGCCCTTGTTTCAGGAGCAATCGGAATGATGCTCGCCGACAAACACGAGGTATGCCAAGAATTTGTCGTTTGGACAGCCGTTGGGGCAATGGCGGGGGGATTTCTGTTCAGTTTGGCTGCGCTAATATTCTCTGAACAATGGCCTGAACAACCCTTTGTCTTTTTATGTGGATCATTGTCTGGGATTACACTTGCTGCAATCTTCCACAAGTTTGCTATGGTATCTGAATGAGTACACCCAAACACATCCTTCTGATAATCGGCGGAGGCATTGCTGCCTATAAATCGTCCGAGCTTATCCGCCTGATCAAGAAGGCGGGGATGACAGTGCGCTGTGTTCTCACCGAATCGGGAGCGCAATTTGTTACGCCGATGACGCTGGCGGCGCTTTCCGAGAATGAGGTGCACACAACGCTCTGGTCTTTGAAAGACGAAACCGAAATGGGGCATATTCAATTGTCGCGTGAGGCCGATCTGGTGGTAGTTTGTCCTGCGACGGCCAATTTGTTGGCGAAGATGGCGGGCGGCATTGCCGATGATCTGGCGACAACCTTGCTGCTCGCCACCGATACGCAAGTGCTGGCTGTGCCAGCGATGAACGTTCGCATGTGGGATCATCCGGCGACCCAGCGCAATATCGAACAATTGCGCGCTGATGGCCTAGTCGTCATGCCGCCCGATGAAGGCGACATGGCCTGTGGTGAATTTGGACCGGGCCGTCTACCTGAACCACCTGCTGTAATGGCTGAAATTATGCGCCATTTGGGCGGTGAAGCTGAATCTTCCGCACTGATCGGTGAAAATGAATTGGGCCGCAATCCGTTGGAAGGCCAGCCCGCCTTCGCCCCCGATCAACATCGTCCTCTGCACGGCAAACATGTTCTCATTACTGCCGGTCCGACCCGCGAGCCGATTGATCCGGTGCGCTATATCGCTAACCGGTCGTCCGGTCGTCAGGGCTTCGCGATTGCAGCCGCCGCCGCTGAAGCAGGTGCACAGGTAACTCTAGTTGCTGGACCGGTTCACCTGCCAACCCCTGCAGGTGTGATGCGAGTCGATGTCGAGACCGCATTGGAAATGGAAGCGGCTGTGCATGATGCACTGCCTTCTGATGTAGCGGTCATGGTAGCTGCCGTCGCCGATTGGCGGGCAGACACGCGCGCCGAACAGAAAATCAAGAAGCAAAAGGGGGATGCCCCTGCGCCACTCGAATTGGTCGAGAATCCTGATATTTTAGCAGGCCTTGCTCGGCATGAAAAACGTCCCGGACTACTCATCGGATTTGCCGCTGAAACCGAGAAGATTGAAGAGCACGCCCGTTCGAAATTGGCCAAAAAAGCATGTGACTGGATCGTGGCCAATGATGTTTCCGGCGACGTCATGGGCGGCGCGGAGAATAGCGTGCATATTGTCACCGCCGGTGGCACTGAAATATGGGAACGTCTTCCCAAGCCAGAAGTCGCCCGACGGCTGGTAAGTAAAATCATCGAAGAGATTTGAGAGACTATGTTTGAACCGATTGAGATAGCCGTGAAGCGGCTGGAGGGTGCGGGCGACCTGCCTTTGCCAAGTTATGAAACCAGTGGTTCCGCTGGCATGGATGTACGCGCCGCCGAAGCCGCCTCGATCGCGCCAGGAAAACGCGGCCTCGTCGGAACGGGTTTCGCTTTCGCCATTCCAGAAGGTTATGAAGTACAGGTTCGTCCGCGCTCCGGACTGGCATTGAAAAAAGGGATATCCGTTCTCAATTCACCGGGGACTATCGACAGCGACTATCGCGGTGAGATAAAAGTGATTCTTGCCAATTTGGGTGAAGAGGAGTTCATCGTCGAACGCGGTGACCGGATTGCACAGATTGTTGTGGCACCTGTGCAGCGCGGAAATCTAGTGGAAGTAAATATACTTGATGATACTGCACGCGGTACTGGTGGTTTCGGTTCCACTGGTGTATAAATTCGTAATCTTACGCTTTTAGAAAGGAATACCCCATGATTGACCTTCTTTTTGCCATGGCTCTTGCTAGCACTACCACACAAGGCACCGCAGAAATTTCTGCCATACCAGCCGACTATTCTGTTTTGGAAACAGCACAGTTTAGCAAGCCGATATACTTTATGCAGCGTCATGAAATGGCAGCCGAACGCGCCGCCAAAAAAGCGAACTGTAAATTGCCTACCGCCGAGCAATGGGTCTATGCGCGAATTGAGGCAGCGATATTGGTAACACCTGATGGCGAGTTGGCGAAAATCGTACCGGTTGAAAGCGGTTGCCGGGAACTGGAAGTCTACATGGTCAATCACCTTTCCAAATATGGAAACAAAGCCGGGCCCATAGCGGCGAATGGCAAAACGAAATGGTATAAAACGGCGATGCATTTCCGCTGGCCTGAATGAGCGATTTAACCGACGAACAGCTTGACCGATATGCTCGCCATATCGTCCTGAAAGATATTGGCGGCATCGGTCAAAAGAAGATTCTCGGCGCTCACATTCTGATCGTCGGGGCTGGGGGTATAGGCTGTCCGGCCATTCAATATCTCGCCGCCGCTGGGATCGGTGCGATGACGATCATTGATGACGATGTGGTATCCTTGTCTAACCTTCAACGTCAGGTTTTATTCTCCACCGAAGACATTGGACTACCAAAAGTTGATGTTGCAAAAAAAGCAGCACAAAAAACCAATCCAGATGTTGTAATAAACATAGTTAATCAAAGGCTTACCGCGCAGCATTTTTCTGAAGACGCCGCAGCATTTTTTGGCCAATTTGATGTTATTTTGGATGGTTCTGACAATTACCAGACGCGGCTTTTGGTGTCTGACTATTCGCTTGCCCATCGTGTCCCGCTGGTGTCCGCCGCCATCGGTCAATTTCAAGGGCAGCTTGGTGTTTTTCGGGGATGGGAAGAGGACAAGCCCTGCTATCGCTGTTTTGTAGGCGATGCACTGGATCCCGATGATTGCGACAATTGCTCGGAGGTTGGCGTGCTGGGCGCTATGGTCGGGTTGATGGGCAGCTTTGCCGCGATGGAGGCCATTCGGGTTGTAACAGGCTTTGGCGAGGATCCTGCCGGCAAGTTGCAGCTATTTGATGGTCTGCGTCCATCCATGCGTAGCCTCAATCTGCCCAAAGACCCTGAATGCAAAAGTTGTGGCAGGGAAACGGCCAGCTAACTTGCGTTGCGGCCCGTAATCCGCAATCAGGAAGTTATTGTCGAAGGGGATCACTAAATGACATTACCGGTAACTGCTTTAACCGCCGCCATTTGCGCTTTGCTGATGATATTTCTGCTGTTCAAGGTGGTAGGACAGCGTTTGCGCACCGAAACCGGCTTTGGCGCAGGCAGCGATCCAAAAATGGACATGGTACGCGGCTGTCATTCCAATTTGGTCGAAAACGCGCCGATAGCCATTTTATTGCTGGCGTTGCTTGAATTGACCGATGCCCATCACTGGACGCTGACCGGATTGGCCGGGCTTTTTCTTGTCGCAAGGGTGGTCCATATTTATGGAATGTACCAGCATTTTGCCGATAAGACGATAAAGTTCCGGCAATTGGGCGTTATGGGATCCACTTTATCCATCCTCGCGATGGCGCTTTGGGTGATCTATTTGTTTGTGACGGTCAATCTGCTTAATTGATCCTCTGACCTAAAAGCTGGCACCATCAACTTTCCGAACCGGCAAGTCTTGCCAGTCTGTCGGATCAAACATTCGCATATTGATGCCCATGCGCTCCGGCGGGGCGGTTAGCGGCGTCCAATGGGTATGCGAACCGCATATTTTGCAGTTCCACAGAGTGATGGTCTTGTCGCCTTGCACACGACCATTTAGCACTTCTGGCTTTGCAACCACTTTCACGGCAGATGGATTCCAATAACCGCCTGTCCAGCCACTTTTTCGGCACCATGAGCAATTGCATTCTATTCTTTCAGTCGGCAGCGACGGGATGATGATTTGCACTGCTCCGCAATGACACTGGCCTTTCATGTCAGGCATTGTTCAAGACATCCTCTACCCAAGCCGGGACCAATTCTCCCGCTTTACCCATCCGGCTTTCGTCAAAATACAGGCTGCCGTCAGACGGGTCCAGATTCATCTCCAATGTCTTGGCACCGTAATGCTGCGCCGACCGGACAAACCCGGCTGCCGGATAAACAGCACCAGACGTTCCAATCGAGACGAACAAGTCGCACTGGACCAAAGCCAGCTCTATCCGCTCCATTTGATAAGGCATTTCGCCAAACCAGACGATATCGGGCCGTAGCGCTATCTCGTCACAATGGGGACAAGCAGGACCGTTCGATAACTGTTCGGTCACCGCAGAGCGCTCACCGCAAGCCAGACATAGTCCGCTTAACAGCTCGCCATGCATGTGAATCAGACGCTGCGAGCCAGCCCGGTCATGCAGGTCATCGACATTTTGCGTCACCACCAAAAGGTCGCCCCCCCACTGCGCATCTAGCTTGGCCAGCGCTTTATGGGCCGCGTTGGGATGTACGGTCTGCAATGTGCTCCGCCGCTCATCATAAAATTTCTGGACCAGCGCCGGGTCGCGCTGAAACGCCTCTGGCGTAGCGACATCTTCTACTCGGTGGCCTTCCCACAGGCCATCGGGTCCGCGAAAGGTTGCAACACCGCTTTCCGCGCTAATTCCCGCACCGGTCAGAATGACAATATTGTTTATTTCGCGCATAACGCTATGCCAGCAGCTTCTGCAAAATAATGCAAGCCTAGGGTGGGAACTTATGACATCAATCGGGATTATCGGCAGCCAGGGCCGGATGGGCCATGCCCTCGTGAACGCCATTGGCGAGCAGGAAGAACTTAGTCATGCCGGTGGCGTGGATCAGGATGATGATTTTGCGGCACTGCTTGCAGAGAGCGATGTGCTGGTTGATTTCTCGATACCGGATGGCCTGAGCCACCGTTTGGATCTATGCGCAGAGGCTGGCAAACCGATGCTGGTTGGAACCACCGGCCTTGAACCCGCGCATCACCTGTCCATCGATGCAGCCGCCAAGACAGTTCCCGTGCTGCAGACCGGAAACACGTCATTGGGCGTCAACATGCTGGCGGCGCTGGTGAAAGAAGCTGCGTCCCGCCTCGGCGATGACTGGGATATTGAAATTGTCGAAATGCATCACCGGTACAAAGTCGATGCTCCATCCGGCACGGCCATTCTATTGGGCGAAGCTGCTGCACAGGGGCGCGGGGTCAGTCTGGACGATCATAGCGAGCGCGGGCGTGATGGGCAGACAGGTGCGAGAGAGAAAGGCGCGATCGGCTTTGCATCGCTGCGCGGCGGATCAGTGGCCGGTGACCATCAAGTCATATTGGCTACGGATGAAGAGCGCATTGAACTGGGTCATCGCGCCGAAAATCGGATGATTTTTGCGCGCGGTGCGGTCAAGGCGGCATTGTGGCTTACCCAGCAACAACCCGGCCGCTATGACATGACCGATATGCTCGGCCTGAAATGATAGCAGACGCATGAAAAAAGACGATATTTTCGAATTTTATTCGCGGCTGGCGGCGGACAATCCGTCGCCAGAGACAGAGCTGAATTACGGCAATGTTTATCAGCTGGTCGTCGCCGTAGCCCTGTCCGCGCAATCCACCGATATTGGTGTTAACAAGGCGACACGGTTGCTTTTCGAACAGGTAACAAAGCCGCAACAGATGGTTGATCTCGGCCTCGATGGCCTGAAAGAGCATATCAAGACCATCGGGCTTTATAATACGAAAGCAAAGAACGTCATTGCTCTGTCCGAAATGCTGATTGCCGACTATGGCGGGGAAGTGCCGGCAGACCGCGATGAACTTACCAAACTTCCCGGCGTTGGCCGAAAAACCGCCAATGTTGTGATGAACTGTGCCTTTGGCGCAGAAACTTTTGCGGTGGATACGCATATTTTTCGGGTCGGAAATCGCACCGGACTGGCCCCTGGCAAAACGGTGTTGGCCGTCGAGAAAAAGCTCGATAAACAAACCCCCGGTCCGTTCCGTGTCCACGCCCATCACTGGTTGATCCTGCACGGCCGCTATATCTGCAAGGCGCGCAAGCCGGAATGCTGGCGCTGCCCATTGGCAGACCTGTGTCGCTTTAAGAAGAAAACGCCACCACCTTCAACGGCTGCCTGAACCTCCATTGGTCCTAAAAATCGTTCAGCTTGCAGAAATCCCCCAAAGCCTATTTTCGAAAAATTGATGTGGGGATTGAATGCAAGGAGATATATGATGAAGTTATTTGCCCCGATCCTAATCGGTTCCATTCTTGCCGCAACCGGAGCCGCCTATGCTGGCGAGAAACGGTCGAAAGACGATAAATATATCATCGAGAAAGTCGGCGAGCCGAAAAGTTGCGTCAACCGGTCTCAAATCCGCTCGACCAATGTTATTGATGATCAGACCATCGATTTCAAAATGCGCAACGGCGACATTTATCGTAACAAGCTGCCAAATAGATGCAGTGGTTTGGGCTTTGAAGAGGCCTTCTCCTATCGCACGTCGACCAATCGCCTATGCAATGTCGATATCATCCGCGTGCTGGATAACACCGCTGGACGGATAGAAACCCGGGCTGCCTGTGGTCTGGGAAAGTTTCAAGAAATCTCCAAGACCAAGCGCGAAAAGACCGACGACTAAATTAGCGGGCTATCGACCAAATTAGTGATTGGCAAAGCGGCCCGCCCGCTGCTAAGCGCTTGTTCGCTAATATAGCACCAAGCACCCGTAGCTCAGCTGGATAGAGCGCTGCCCTCCGAAGGCAGAGGTCAGAGGTTCGAATCCTCTCGGGTGCGCCATATTTCTCAGTTACTTAAAGCAATATTGCTTAACCAGATAATGCCCCGGGCAGCACCGGGGTAGCACGCCATCCCTTTCATCGACTAGCTGGGCACGCGTTGGCTAAGAATTTGATTGACCCTTGTGCATCTATCAAAGATCAATAGCGCTATGTTCTCTCGTATGCAGTTTCAGGGTCAATGGCGTGACTACCAGCAACGTGTCCTTGATGAATTGCGAGGCCATCTGGAAGATACAAAGCTTCATATCGTCGCGGCTCCCGGCTCTGGAAAAACAGTTCTTGGCCTTGAGGTCATGCGAGAATTGGGGAGGCCAGCGCTAATATTGTCGCCAACGCTGACAATTCGCAACCAATGGTCTGAACGCCTTTTTGAAATGTTTTTGTCAGCTGAAGCACTAGACTCAAACGACATTTCCTATGATCTTAAAACTCCGAAAACTATGACCAGCGCGACCTATCAAGCGCTGCACGCTCTCTGGAAATTTGAAGCGGGAGAGGGTGAAGAACATCAAAGGCCAGATTTTAAACGACTGATTGATTTGTTTGGTGCCGAGGACGGAATAACGATTATCGTTGATGAAGCGCACCATCTGCGCCGGGAATGGTGGAGAGCCCTGAACGATTTGGTTGACGCACTACCCAATGCCACCTTGGTCGCCTTGACCGCCACTCCGCCTTATGATGCAAGCTATGCAGAATGGTCGCGCTATGATGATCTATGCGGCGCGATTGATGCGGAAATTTCAGTTCCTGAGCTAGTACGCAATGGAGATTTGTGTCCGCACCAGGATTTCGTTCATTTCTCGCTCCCCCAGCAAAACGAGTTAGATTTGCTGGAAGAACGCCGCAGAGGTATTGCGACGCTGATATCCGACTTGCTTTCAGATGAAGCATTTATAGAATATCTTAAAAACCATCCGTGGATGGCTGGTCCCGAGCTTCATGAAGAGGCGATATTGGGCGACCCAGAATATTTGTCCTCCATGTTGATCCTAATGGCAGCAGGCAATGCTGAATTGCCAGATGAGCCACTCGAACTACTTGGTGTTGAAAACGAAAATATACCGATGCTTTCACCGCCTTGGTTTCAGACATTTCTAAACGGGTACATTTTTGACTATAAAGACCTGTCCACACATCCAACGAGCCTTGTAAAGCAGACTGAAAAACGACTGCGCCAGCTGGGGCTCATAGAAAATAACCGGGTGAAATTGCTGGAAAGTCGTGCTGTGCTTAAGGCAATGGCGGGCAGCCTGGCCAAGCTGGATTCGATTGTTGAAATCGCAGAGAGAGAGCACAAGCACCTTGCCAATGGTTTGCGCATGGTGGTTTTGACCGATTATGTTAGAGCCGCCGATTTGCCGCGCAATCCCGGTCAACTCTTCAAGCCAGCCAAACTTGGTGTTGTTCCCATATTTGAGACATTGCGCCGTGCAGAATTGAATGAAGACCGGATCGGGGTGTTAACCGGTACGCTTGTGATCCTCCCGGATTCAGCTTGTTTGATGCTATCGGATGCAGCCAAAACTGCAGATATTCCCGAAAGCCAAATCAAGCTTAAGGCACTAGCGGGTTGTCCCGGCTATTCCCAATTACGGGTAGAAGGAAAGAGTAACCAGAAGATTGTCCGGTTGGTTACGCATCTATTCAATCTCGGTGCCATTCGTATCCTGATAGGCACGCAGGCATTGCTTGGTGAAGGCTGGGACGCGCCAACAATTAACACGCTTGTTCTGGCAAGCAACGTTGGTTCCTACATGCTGTCCAATCAAATGCGTGGGCGGGCGATCCGAATTGATCGCGATGCTCCTGACAAGGTCGCCAATATCTGGCATTTGGCAACTGTCGAGCCGCAATCTGATCAGCTTTGGCCATCTTCTGTCGCCAGATTTGTTTGGGACACGCCCTTTGGGCCGTTTAAGCTCGAGATGGAAAAACTGGGCAGCGATATGCGGTTGCTTTGTCAGCGTTTTGAGATGTTTGAGGGTATTTCAAACGGCATTTCGGATCATATTAGCAACGGTATTGGCCGGCTCGATATCTCCTCCCATGATTGGGATGTTGAACATATTGATGGCAAGAACGAACATATGTTCGCTTATGCCAGACAGCGTTCCGAGATTGCGCAAAAATGGACTTACTCGCTTGGTGATGCCGAGCAGCGCTCACACGTGCATAAAATTGCGGAGGCAAATTATGCCCCCAGAGCAGGGTCATATGATCAAACGTTGCAATATCTTTCCATTAGCGCCGTTCTCGGCAGCTTTACTTCTGCAGCTGGAGCCTTGCGGCAGTTTCAATCCATCAGGGAAATTGCGACACTGGCGATGATATTTGGCGGCCTAACATTGATTTATTCGCTTCCAAAGCTCTATCTGGCCACACGGTTGTTCATCAAAAATGGCACTTTGGAACGTAGTCTCAAACAAGTCGGCGATGTGCTGCTAGAGAGCCTGTCGCATATTGATGCACTTAAAAGTCTCCCTAGTGCTTATGAAGTTGAAATCGAACCCAGCATAAGAGGCCATCACAATGTCATTCTGCATAACGCGTCACGGGCGGAGGAGAGAATATTCCTAGATGCGCTTTCCGAAATTTTGGGGCCGATAGAAAACCCGCGCTATTTTCTTGTCCGGAAGAGTCTTTTTGGTTCCATCATCCGCAAAGATTATCATGCTGTGCCATCACTATTGGCAACCCACAGGGATAATGCAGAATATTTTGCGCATCGTTGGAACAAGCATATTGGTCCGGTTAAGCTGATTTTCTCACGGCAAAAAGAAGGACGGAAGCTTCTTTTGCAAGCGAGATCAAGTTCCATGGCTGCTGGTTTCCAGCGTTTTGTAGATCGTAGATCGCAGTGGCGATAGGTTGGTATCTTGCTTCATTTTTTCCAGATTTAGAAATCGCCAACATCGCATTGCAAACAAGTGATCCCATTGCGGCG
The DNA here is from genome assembly GCA_947501695.1 of uncultured Sphingomonadaceae bacterium. Lineage (GTDB taxonomy): Bacteria > Pseudomonadota > Alphaproteobacteria > Sphingomonadales > Sphingomonadaceae > Parasphingorhabdus. The sequence continues at coordinate 443,415 of CANMWO010000002.1, read as the reverse complement.
CCACATGTCGACAACTTGCTGACGATCATCGACAACAAATTCGATCGCTTTTCCTGCAGCCAATAAGTGATTTAAAATCTCTTCCTTGATGATGTGATCGGCTCTGAAATCATTGTCAGGTCGCATCAATATTTGATCGAATGGAATCTCGTTCCAGGCAAGCCATTGCTCCGTCAGTACTCTTGAACGTTCATTTCGTCCGGTTACCAGAATGAGTTCATAGGCGTCCGATGCCCAAAGGGATTTATACAATGCCACGATCGGTGCATTGGGGATATCTCCGCCCATCTCCGCATTGAAGGATTTCCAGTCCGGTTTATCTTTGGCGACGTAATTGCGTCTGTGCTCGATATTGGCAAGCGTCCCATCAATATCGAATAATATCGTTTTCATGCGTTGTTATGCCTCCGCATTTATTTCAGCCCAACTTAAGCCAAAGCGGGCGAGATATTTTTTCAAACGATCGGCATCATTGGCGCTTTTGCGCCGCTGACGGGATGACGCGAACAACGTCCGCCCGGCTTCCGACATTGATTTGCTATTTCGGCTGACATTAACAACTTCCGCTAACTGTACACGATCAAATGGATCGAGCGCATTTAGCTCTTCATCGCTAAACAATGCATGCATGCCGTCGTTCTTTTCGACGACACCGCCTTGCCACAGGCGGCCTAGTTTCATGATTTCGAGATCAACCGTTTCCCGCCCTATTCTTCCTTCGGGAGACAATGTGGCCATTCGCGTTACGCTGGCAGCCAGATCGCGGAAGTTGCCAGACCAGAGCGCATTCGGGGAACTTGCAAATTTCAGATATCTATCTCGTGCTTCTTTATTGAATGTCACCCGATTTCCTTCTCGCTCAGCAAAGCGATCGAGCTCATAATCAAGATTGGGCTCAATATCCTCTTTACGGTCAGCAAGTCCTGGAAGAGCAAAGGTCCAGAGATTTAGGCGAGCAAGCAAGTCATCGCGGAACGTTCCATTGGCAACGGCTGCAGAAAGGTCCTTGTTGGTACCCACAATCAACTGAAAATCTGAATCGGCCTCCTTATCTGCGCCAACCGGCAGAAACCGCTTATCTTCAATCGCGCGCAATATCATTGCTTGCTCGTCGGCACCAAGCTCCCCAATCTCATCGAGGAAAAGCATACCCTTGTTGGCTGTCCGCAAAAGCCCCGCTCTTTCAGTAGCAGCGCCTGTAAAGGCCCCTTTGGTATGACCAAACAGAGCGGACATGGCGCTGTCGCCGCGCAGGGTCGCACAGTTTACTTCAACAAAGCTGCCGGAAACCTGATGCTTGAGTTTTTTCAGTTCGTAGATACGGCGTGCCAATTGGCTTTTGCCCGCACCCGTTGGACCAGTTAGCAGAATAGGTGCTTTGGATCGCCCCGCGACTTGTTCTATCTCATCAATCAACGTGTTGAATGCTATGTTCTTCGTCTCGATACCGGATTTAAGGAAGGATGAATCCTCTGCCGTTTGGATCGAAAAGCGCGAAGCGATGCTGTCGTAGCGGGAAAGATCCAAGTCTATCATGCTGACACGGCCGAGGACATTACCCTTCACACTCCCGCCCGGTTGCGTCTGCAGTAAGCGGCCCGGCAAATAACGCGCTTCGGTTAACAGGAAGAGACAAATTTGCGCCACGTGCGTGCCAGTCGTGATGTGTATCAGATAATCTTCTTTGTCAGGGTCAAATGGATAGCCCCGGGCAAAGTCGAGAAGCTTGCCATAAACCTCCTCAAATTCCCACGGATCGTCAAATTCCAAGAATTTCTGATCCACCGTGGTCTCGGGCGAAACTGATTCAATGTCTTCCGCAATTTGATCAGCCAGCCGGTTATGCAGCTTTCCATGTAAAAGGACGAAGCGATCAACGCGCAAATCTTCTTGCATGACAATTGACAGGGATGGCCGCCATTTATTCCACCGCGACGGCCCAAACTTTGCTGCATCGAGCGTGGAGCCCAAAAATCCAATGACAACGAGAGGTTTCATTATTATCTTATAGGATAAAATATTATCTAAAGATATATAATAATTGAAAGCTCTACGCAGATTGGAAGAATAAGAGTAATTCAAGAAATTACAGTTATCGTATATTATTCAATATCTTAAATATTATTTTCACCGGAAATCGTAAAACTGGCACGGTCGCTGCAATGCTATGAGCGTCCGATTGATTGAGCAAACATGGTCAACCGGATGAGGCGGAAACCGGAGCGGCTGGAATGGGCCAGCCGCTCCCGAGGTTTCCAAAAGCAGGATGTAGTTCAATCGGTAGAGCGTGTGCTTTGGAAGCATGATGTTGTTGGTTCAAGTCCAGCCGTCCTGACCAGATTTTTATGATCCTATCCATGTGGCCCTTGGCTGCTAAAGAATATGATAAGGAGACCTGCAATGGTCGATACAAAATATGAATATTTGGACGTTGAAGGCGGACACCCGATCAAAATGTGGACACGCGGTGTCCCAGTTGATGATGGAGCCCGCGTTCAGCTTTCAAAAGCGGCGCAGATGCCATTTATCTTCGGCCATCTTGCAGTCATGCCCGATGTCCATATCGGCATCGGCGCGACCATTGGTTCGGTTATTCCAACCAAGGGCGCTGTTATTCCAGCCGCCGTTGGTGTTGATATTGGTTGCGGCATGATGGCCGCTCAAACTTCGCTTATGGCAAGTGACCTTCCGGATAATCTGGAAGGCATTCGGAGTGCGATCGAAGCTGCCGTGCCACATGGCCGGTCGGTAGGTCGGGGTCGGCGGGACAAAGGTTCATGGGGTGATGCTACAAATGAGATCACCGATGCATGGGCGCCGCTGTCTGCGCGTTTTGATCGGATCACGGACAAATATCCTCGGTTTAAGAACACCAATAACATCGCGCATCTCGGTACGCTCGGTACAGGCAACCACTTTATTGAACTATGCCTTGATACCGAAGACCGGGTGTGGGTGATGCTGCACAGTGGTTCGCGGGGCGTAGGTAACGCCATTGGCTCGCAGTTCATTGAACTGGCCAAGCAAGATATGCGCAAATGGCATATCAATCTGCCGGATCAGAATCTGGCCTATTTCCCGGAAGGGACCGACCATTTCGATGACTATGTCGAGGCGGTGGGCTGGGCACAGGATTTTGCCGCGGCAAACCGCCAGATGATGATGAAAAATGTCATCAAGGCGCTGCGCAGTCAGATTGCAAAACCGTTTGATGCGGAAATGGAGGCGATTAACTGCCACCATAACTACGTCAATCGGGAACGGCATTTTGGTGAAGATGTTCTCATCACCCGGAAAGGTGCCGTGCGTGCCTCCAAGGGCATGATGGGCATTATTCCAGGATCAATGGGCGCAAAATCGTTCATTGTTCGGGGCCTCGGAAACCGGGAGTCCTTTGAAAGCTGCAGCCATGGCGCTGGCCGCGTGATGTCGCGGACCGAGGCCAAGAAAGCAGTGACGCTGGAAGAGCATATTGAAGATACCAAAGGCGTTGAATGCCGGAAGGATATCGGTGTGCTCGATGAAACGCCAAAGGTCTATAAGCCTATCGAAGCGGTCATGGCCGCGCAGGATGATCTCGTCGAGATTGTCCATACGCTGAAACAGGTTGTGTGTGTGAAGGGATGACCTTCACACACCGGCTTTTGGGAATTACTTATGTCGCACATCAAAATCGACACCATTCCAATGGGCGTTCAGACAGAGATTGAAAGCCGTCTTGCCAAAATCGAAACTGAAGAAAATGTCCGCATATTAATGGCTGTTGAGTCCGGGTCGCGGGCGTGGGGGTTTCCTTCACCTGATAGCGATTATGACGTGCGATTTATCTATGTCCGGACACGCGATTGGTATCTGAGCCTACGTCCCGGACGGGATGTAATCGAACAACCAATCTTGGATGAGATTGATCTCAATGGCTGGGACATTCGTAAAGGCCTTGGTCTTTTAATGAAATCCAATGCCGTAGTTAGCGAATGGATTGAATCGCCGATCCGATATCGGCAGGATCATCCCGTTGTGGATGCTTTAGGGACATTGGCTGATCAGGTATTTGACGGCCGGGCTTTGGCACATCATTACGCCAATCTTGGACGGAACAATGCACAGCGCTGGATAGAAGTTGAGGGCGACGTCCCTGTCAAAAAATACTTCTATTCTTTGCGGCCAGCCCTAGCGATCCGTTTTCTGCGCAATCGCCCTGGCCAAAGACCGCCAATGAACCTGCAAGCATTGATTGATGCCAGTGACCTAACAGATAGCTTGGTTGCTGATATCGATGAATTGGTTGAAGCCAAAAAGACAACAAACGAAAAGAGCAATGGCGCGCGGAAACCGCTAGTCGATACGCTTATAAACAATGAATTGGGCCGCGCGTCTGAAGTTTCCGGAAAATCAAGGGAAGACGATAGATTCTACGCGCGTGCCGAAGAGATATTTTTAGAACTGGTGAACTCATGATTATTATTGATGGCTCAGAAGGCGAAGGCGGCGGACAGGTTCTCAGAACCTCTGCATCGCTCTCGCTTATCACTGGAGAGCCTTTTCAGATTACAAATATTCGCGGTAAGCGCGAGAAGACCGGGATGATGCGTCAGCATGTGACAGCACTTGAAGCCGTCTGTGCGATTAGCGAATCCGTTTGCGAAGGCCTCGCTGTGGGTGCCTCCGAAATCACTTTTCGGCCTGGAAAAACGAAGGCCGGAAACTACAAGTTTGCGGTTGGTACGGCAGGCAGCACAAATCTAGTCCTGCAAACGGTTCTTCCGCCGCTTTTATACGCAGACACAGCTTCGCATATCACGCTGGAAGGGGGCACTCATAATATGCTCGCCCCTCCGTTTGATTTTATAGAACGATCGTTCCTACCGATTATCAATCGTATGGGACCAAAAGTCTCTGCGCGACTGGTGCGCCACGGCTTCTATCCACGTGGTGGTGGTAAAATCGAGATTGATATCGATCCAGCACCGCTAAAGCGGATGGATTGTATTGATCGCGGCGAACTACGCTCAGTCATCGGAACGGCAATGTTCACGGGACTGCCCCAAGAAGTGGCGGAACGCGAAGTAAAAGCAGCCCGAAAAGTTCTGCAATGGGATGAAGATGTCATTGGTGTACGTCAGCTTCCCGAAGATCAGGGGCCGGGGAATATTCTGCTTCTTGAGGCCGAATATGAGCATGTTACTGAAGTGGTAGGCGGCTTTGGCAAGCTGGGTCTGAAAGCTGAACGGCTTGCAAAAACGGCGGCTAACCGGATGAAGGGTTATATGGAAAGCGATGCTTTTGCGGGTCCCTATCTTGCGGATCAGCTGCTTCTCCCATTTGCCCTTGCGGGTGGAGGATCATTTACAACGGTGAAGCCCAGCCAGCATGCAAGAACCGGCGCTGACATCATTGAACGTTTCACGGGTCGAAAATTCGAATTTGATCAGCAAGAAAACGGCGTGTTCATGGTGTCGAGCGGTTGACAGTTTCGACTGTCGTCGCGGCGAGCCATGGTCCCTTTGATTGACCGGTAAGAGCCGGCCAGTACCAAGCTGACACTTCAGGAAAGCTATTGCCTTCCGCATCTGTCACCGCCTCACAGATGCGGAGGGTTTTGCCGTCTTTCGCGGCATCAAAGCAGGATCGCGCCTGTCTCTGGTCCGTACGCTCCATGGCAGCATTATCGATGGTATATCCCAGTGCCTGAAAGCAATCGCGGGCCGGGTGGAGTTTTCGGGTTGCTTCATTCACTTGCCGCAAAACAATCTGTCTCCGCCCGTCGGAAAAACGAGCAACATGGCCAGGAAACCCGTTTTGGAAATATCTATCAGCCGCAGCTGCCGGCAAGGGCGACAGGATTTTCTCGTCAAACTGAGTTGGCCAGGAAGAGGGTATTTTCGCTCCGCTTTCCTTTTCGGGCACCAATGGCGAAAACGCGGCTCCACCGGTTAGAATAGCGAGAATGATCAGGCGCATTTTGGCATCCTTTCATCCTGCTTGTAAAATCCATAGACCAGCAACACTCCCAGCATAACGAAGGATGATATGCCAACCAGTTCATGAAAAACTGGCCCTTCCATTCTTGGAACAAATCCGGTTTCCAGATAGAATAAGCTCGCCGCGCGCAAAGCGTTGGCAAAGATTGCAAGAACCGCTGTGATGACCAATGCGGCTCCGTAACGCCATGCACCAATCCGGCCGATCAGCGATAATATGCTGGTCAGTAACAATGCGGCCCATAGCATTCTGATACCGCTGCATGGGCCATCAAACAGCAGCAGTTGATCCTGCCATGCGATTGCAACACCTTCGACATGCACGGAGAATCCGTTTAATCTCAACAGTCCGGCGGTTAATGTTGCAGACAATTGGCGCATCGGCCAAGCCAGATAGAAATCAAGTGATGGTAATATTGGGAGTGCCATCAGGCCAACACCGATTGCTGCGAAGGGTGGCCTTTTTCCCCCAAATCCGCGATGGACAACCATCATGATTGCAATCAAGGCGACACCAATTTTGATCATTGCTGTCCCCCATATTGAAACGATGATAAATGCGGCAAGGACGATACCCACCAAAATTGCAGGAACCCGGCGGTCAGTCGTTAGCTTGATCCAGGCAATCGCAAAGCCGACCAACAATATCAAAATGGGAATTGCAGCCGCTCCGTCACCAATCCGTCCAATGAGCAAGCGCCAAGCATCCCAATATGCGGCCGCCAGAAGCAACACGGCATAACGTGCCTGAATCATGTACTTGCTAGTGGTCTGGAGAAGAGCTGGTCTAACGAATAACCTCTGCGCCTGATGGCCCAGCCGACAAACAATATCAGCAAGATGATCAACGCCCATTCATGCGGTTCGGGTACGCTAGGCACTTCATCGGAAGAGGGTACGGGTAGACCGTTCTCATCATAATTTTGATCGGTCTCCAGAACCACAGCACCGCTAACCGGGGTGATGATGTTCAGTTGGTACGCCAGATTAATCGCCTGCTCCCGTTCTTCACCCTCATAGAGCGCAGCGATTGCCAACTCCTTTGCAGCCCAAAGTCGGACTATATGCGGAGATCCAGGCCCTTCTTTTTGGGTGGCAGAGCGTTCAATCTGCCAGCTCGGTTCTGTGGATGTGATGTCTGAGAGCAAAGCACGCAAATCGGTTTCCACATTCCCGCTCGGCGAAACCTCTCGCGCTGTTTCAAATATGGCCGCTCCTTGCACTGTAAATGTACGCCCGGGCGTCGCTTGATAGCGTAGCAATTTCGGTTTGACCGCCCCGCCACGTTCCAGAGATTGTTCGAGCACAGATTTCGATGCCGCGAATTCAACAGGCTGTGGACCGTGAACCCATAATATAACGTCTTCGCCGCCCAAGCTATTCTCGAGCGCATTGACAAGTGTCGGTATATTGTCAATTCCGCCAACAAAATCCGCATCAGCAATGGCGTCAACAAATTTGGCCTTTTGCGTTTCGGACCATGGCGCACGATCAACTATGATCGGATCATCCGCAGCGATTAATAACCCAACCGGAGTTTTCGTCGCTATTCCATCCAGGGCATCAGACAGCGCTTCTGCGGCATTTTCGTTGGACGTCGATCCATCGAGCAGAATAGTGATGCCACCCAAGCTGTTGCCCCGCTTCCTCGTAATACTCTGTTGAACCGCAACAAGCGGCCCTTTTTTTCCAGAGTCTATCGTTGCCGTCATGAAAACGGGGCCATCAATTTTTTCCGCCATGATACGCGGGCGCTTCAAGCGTAATTCCTGATCTTCGAGCGACGCACGCAGCCTCGTTGCGCCGTCTTTGGCTGTACTAACCGCCCAGCCTGTTTGGCGTATTGGAATGTCACCTTCCATCCAGATGCTGTGCTTCAAATCGTCTGTGATGCGAAAATTCTGTTCAACGATTGCCGGCATGGCAATGGAACGTGCTCCATCGTTGGCGATTGAAAGGGGAGCGGAAAAGCCGATCCTGAATTTCATCACACCATTAGCCGGCACCGGAAAAGCCTGAACCAGTAATCGACCGTTGCCCGAGGTTGTTACCAGCAAGGGGTCGCGTTGGCGTTGCACAATCTTTTTATAGGCCGCTTTCACTTCTGCGCGGCCCGCGATGCTCGCTTCGCGCGGTTCACCATTGATCCAAAGAGTTGCTCTAGAAGCAACACCACCTTCGGGAAGAACCATAGTGAAACGTGCTTCGCCGCCTCGGCTATCCTTGTTGGCAATTTCCACCGTCCATTCGCTATAGGCGACGTTATTCCCAGCCGAGATGGAGCCATCAATGCGAGAACTTACCAAAGATAACGTGTCAACATGGCCGCCCACGACGTCACCGCCTTGATCGCCATCCCAAATCCAACGTTGTCTGCCAGTTTTTAAGATGCCAGCATTTTCACTGCTATTATACGCACGCCCTGTCGTCCGGAAATAGAGCCGCCGGGCTGTCATGGTTTCATTTGCCAAACCATTACCCCAAAGGTCGAAGCCCCACTCACCGGTCAAGATTATACTACTAAGTCCGCCAGCACGGCCGGTTGCGCCGTGGGCGAGGCGAAGCAAGTCATCTTCGCTACCGATCCACCGCATCAATGTCGCTGCATCGGTGTCATCGCTTTTTTCAGCCATGTTAATGGCGATTCGGGTTGCACTGGTGGGAAGATCAGCAGCGATTAGCAAAACAAGGCCGATACCCATTCCAGTGAAAAAATGCTTCCAGATGCTAGAATGCACTTCAGATAATCGGCTGATACCGAGCCCCATGAATATCGCAGTGAACAAAGGCGCCATGGGCAGCAGGCCGATACCGAAATATATGATGCCTATCACGGCAAGCGGATAGAGCGGCAACATGATCAACGCGTATATGAGGGAAATCAGGAGGGTTGCCCCATAGAACCGCAATGCCCACGGAGACACGTTGGCTTCCGAACGAGAAGCATACCAAAGATGTAAATTGGCTATCGGTACTGCCGCGACCAGCAATGTCATCGGCCAAGTAGGCAGGGGATCAAAAAACGCATCTGCACACATCTGCGTGACGAGTTCGATCAAGATTGTAATCCCGGGGATTATTACTCCAAATGTGAGTGCTAGACCGCCATAAGGCTTTGTCCATTCCACGCGTTTTGTATCGCTCATTTTCTGTTTCTCTATGCTGGTTTAGGGGAAAGCCCCAACGGGCTGCTATCGTCATCTGAATTGTCTTTGCGTTCAGGAGACGGTGCACTGGCCGCTCCTCGCAGGACCTGCTCTAAAACCAGCAGATATTCGGAAAAACGGAGACGCCCTTCGTCGGTGAGCCGACAATTGGTATGCGGTCTTTTGCCCTCATATCCTTTGCGGAGCTCGACCATGCCGGCTTCTTCAAGAACCTGCATGTGACGGCTGAGATTCCCATCGGTCAGACCACACAGTTCCTTTAGCTGGGTAAAGCCGATTCCATCTGTATGGGTAACTAGCGAAGTCAAAATTCCCAATCGCGCCTTCTCATGAAAAAGCCGGTCAAGCCCATCAAATGCAAAAGGTGCTTCTTCATTATTGTCAGTCATGTTTGGCCTGCTTTCTTGCATCATGTAATATCAAAGCTGCCAGCAACTGGCCCACGCCAAATGGTACGCCCATTATCCAAGGAGAAAGGGGGTAGGCCTGCGCCAATGCCAACGAGGCCAAACCAGCGAGAAAATAGAATACAACAGCCCAGATAGTGCGCGGCGGTAGGCTGGACAGCGCTGTAAATATCCCCAGCGCAACGAGCATCTGCCATAATCCTGGCAACAACCAGGCCGCTTCAGAGGCTTGGGTGATAACGAACAAACCAAAGACGGCACCGATCAATCCAGCAGGGATGAATTGACGTAGCGTCGTCGCCAGCATCATATCGGCCATGCCGCGATGGGTAATTCGCGCTCTGACCACGGCATCGCTTGCCGTCAACAGGCCGCAGATGACCGCCAGCAATATCCAAAGCGAAAAATACGAAGAAATGTCACGCGCCAGCTCGGGCCGGCTGGATTGCAAGGCCGCAAGGCAAATTGCCAGCAGACCCGTTAGGGCAATAATCGGAGGCGTAAACCCTTGAAACCGGCTGTTTGCGGCCAGTTGCTGACGTATATGCCCGATATCAGACAAGGCTTTGTCAATTTCCTGCATTATTCGAATCAACTTTGTTTTGGAGCTAACTTTGTAATACAAAGTAGTTTGCGATAGCTATTATGCAAGCAGAAAAAGGCAAAGGCTGGCCTCGATTGCTTTGTTAGCTGGAGAAGCGCCCGAAAAACTGGTTTCAATTTATACTTGATTTATCGACATGCTGCACATAATGGATCGCGTTCAACCCCGATTGTTCAATACCAAGGAAAGGAGTGCATCATGCAAAATACGCAAACACGTAACGCAATCACTCCACTATTCTTTAGTATTCAGGAACAATATTCATGGGCAATTCCTATGTCGGTGAGTTCGCTCGCCTAACCTATTTTCGTGGCAACAACGCTGCGATATTCCCACTCAATAAAATACAAATGGTCTCCAATTTTGGGCCATCAATTTCGTCGCCTGCTTTCCTCTCATTTGAGGAGAAACGCCATGCGTGCTGATATGTTCAAAGTCATTGTGGAACGCCCACGATGGGGAGCAAGCCATGCTCCAGCAGTAAAATTGAAGAAAGACAAAAATGTAGATAGAAAATTCGTAGGCCATAAAAGACATGCTTGGGAAGAGGCCGCCTATACCAAATCACTGAATGAAAACCTCGCGCCGCTGAGGCGTTTTCTGCAAAAGCAGCGTGGGCGTCTATGGAATGATGTTTTTAGTGAAATCTGTGAACGGCTAGATACCGGCAGCACGGTAAAAATGCACGTCCGAGATCATATCGAAGATTTGATCATGGTTCGGATATCGGTGGATCAGAGAGACAGTTGGCTGGGGCAACATAGTTGGCGAGGCGCATCTGCTCCAAGTCGTTGGTGGCCTGACCTTTATGTCGATCCGTTTGATGGTATCGTGAAGGAAACGCGGGCGCTTTGTGCTCAATTGGGTTTGAAGTGGGATTATCCCTACGCCCGGAACATTTATCAATATGACCCCGGTCCATTCGACGATTTTCGGCGGATTGCTGAGGACACTCTTTTGCTTCGACGCAACGGGCTTTGGTTTCACTGCACACTAAACAGCAATCCCAAATGTTCCGACGACCAGCTACGAGATGAACTCAAGAACGAAACTTGGCTTGAGCATGAACGATGGTCTGTCGCCATTTGGAAACAACTTTCAAAAAAGGAACTGAAACTGCACAAACTAAGCAATCGGGGAGATGTTCAATGACCATGAACAAAAACGTCCATATCATCTCGTCCGATGACAGTTGGCTTGATCAGCAAGCTATTGACCAACTTAATCAAACCGCCACCCTTGAAGGGATAGAACGCGCTGTTGGCCTCCCTGACCTTCACGCTGGGCGTGGTATACCGATAGGTGCCGCGTTCTGGTCACCAAGCCATGTCTATCCGCATCTTGTGGGGAATGACATTGGTTGCGGGATGGCACTTTGGCAGACAGACATGCCAAGCAGGAAGTTCAAACTCGACAAGATCGTTAGAAAGTTGACGGGTCTGGAAACGCCGTGGACCGGTGACCATCGTACGAAGCTTGCCGAAATGAACTTGCCAGCAGACCTTGATGGAGAAACTCTAGGTACAATCGGTGGCGGCAATCATTTTGCTGAATTTCAGACGGTCGAAACTATCGTCAATGAAGCGGTGTTTCATCGACATTGGTTGGATGCTGAACGGATGTTACTGCTTGTGCACAGCGGCTCTAGGGGGCTTGGTCAAGCAATATTGCAAGAGCATATCCATCATTACAACACGCAAGGCTTGGACGTTACCAGCGACGCCTTTGCATCATATCGAGGCAAGCATGACCAAGCGATGCGCTGGGCGGAACTGAATAGAGACATTATCGCGGACCGTTTTCTAAGCCGACTGGGCGCGGGAGCCGAACGGAAGTTGGATATTTTCCACAACAGTGTGACGCCGCACAATGAGGGCTGGCTGCATCGGAAGGGCGCAGCACCAGCCGACAAAGGATTGGTTGTGATACCGGGATCACGCGGAACAATGACCTATCTTGTTTCGCCGAAGTTGGCGGAAGCAGATGTGGCTTTACATTCGCTCGCGCATGGCGCTGGCCGGAAATGGACGCGAAGTGATGCAAAGGCCAAGCTTGGAAGGCGGGTAAAAATATCTGACCTTGAGCGCACAAACTTGGGAGGGAGGGTGATCTGCGAAGACAAGAACCTGATCTTTGAAGAAGCGCCCCAAGCCTACAAGGATATTGAGAGTGTTATCAACGATCTATGCAAAGCTAATCTTATCGAGATCGTCGCCACCCTGCGACCAATCATCACATATAAAACGAGGCGGACATGAAAAACATCATTCTCCACATCACGGCTGGTCAAGGTCCGAAAGAATGTCAGTGGTTTGTATCAAAGCTGGCGAATGTCTTTGGCAAAGAGGCTGCCAAACTAGGGTTGGAGTGCGAACTCTTGGAGCGTCCAGATGAAGCAGCTTCTTCATTGCTGATATCTGTGTCTGGAAAAGGCTGTGAGGCTTTTGCTGACGAGCGGACTGGAACTATCCGTTGGATCGGGGAAAGTCCGTTCCGTCCCAAGCATAAGCGAAAAAACTGGTATGTTGGTGTGAAACCAATCCCAAATGATGATGATGTTCCGGAGCTGAAGGATCAAGACATCAAGTATCAAGCAATCCGAGCATCTGGTCCGGGCGGCCAGCATGTGAACAAAACCGATAGCGCGGTGCGGGCTACTCACACACCAACGGGTATAACATCGGTTTCGCAGGATCAACGGTCGCAATTTGCAAACAAGAAGATCGCTCGATTGAAATTGGTGCTGATTTTTGAGGAACAACGCGAATTGACAGCAAGCAAATCCAAGGAAGGTGTTTGGCAGCAGAATAGGGAATTGGAACGTGGCAATGAAGTTCGCTGTTATGAAGGTTCCAAATTCCGGAGGCGCTCATGAAACCATCCATTTACAAGGTGGGGATGCCAGTTTCAGGTAACGTGTGACCGTTACGTGCTGATTATTTGTCCCAAAAGCCAATAATCCAAGCCGAATGAAACAAAACACTACGGTTAGTTTCCTCCGAAGGCAGAGGTCACAGGTTCGAATCCTGTCGGGTGCGCCAATATTATCCGTTGATCCAGTTTGTCTTTCCGATTGTCGTGCGGAACTTGAGTGCGATCCCCACAAATATTATCAATGTTTTGGGGGCTTCGCTTTGGCTGGCTGGAAAACTATATGGAAACCCGATTTGGCATAAGAACCTGTCGAAAGATTGGCTCGGTTCTTATGATCACGCTGTTTTTGACTGCTTGCGCGTCCTCTGGGGCGTTTCCGGTTGAAACGGCCGAACAGCCGGACATTAATCAATCCTATCAATTGCGTGCTGGAGAAACGGTTCAGATCAACACCTATGGCGAGGACACGCTAACCGGAGAATTTATTATCGGCGCCAACGGTGTTCTCGCTTTTCCGTTGGTGGGAAATATCCCGGCGGCTGGTCTTACCCCTGCCGACCTAGGGCTGAATATCGCTGCATCATTGGCGGATGGCTATGTGATCAATCCGCAAGTGAACGTCGAGGTTAAAAATTTTCGACCGATTTATATATTGGGCGAAGTTAATAAGCCGGGCGAATACCCCTATAATCCCGACATGACGGTGCTAGCCGCCATAGCAAAAGCGGATGGATTTACATATCGCGCACAGCAAAAGCAGATTTTCATCAAACGCTCTGATCAACCAAATGAAGTGAAGATCAGATTGGGGAGTAATACCCGCATCTATCCGGGAGATACCATCAGGATCGTGGAGCGTTTCTTCTAGGTGTAGGTCTAAGAAACCGGCTGAAAACTAGTGCTATAATTGGCATCGACGCGCCGGTTTATATAGCCTTCCGATCCGTTCATCGACAATATTCTTGCCGGGATCCCGCCCACCACTGCATCGTCGGGAACAGGCTTCGTGACGACCGCATTTGCGCCAATGGCCGCGCGATTGCCGATATTAATCTTGCCAATGACTTTGCATCCGGCAGCCAGAAAGACGCCATCACCTAATATAGGAGATCCTTGCTTCGGGCCCCGGTTCATTTGTCCGAGCATGGAACCGTGTGTGATATTGCAATTGGCGCCGATAATCGCGTCGCCATTGATCATGATATTGCCAAAACGGTTGATGAAAAACCCGGGGCCAATTTTGGTATATTCCGGAATGGCAATACCATATTTATAGCGATAGCGCAGGAGTAAGAGTTTAAGGGGCGGGTAGAGCGTGAAGCGCATTAGACTGCGTTTTTTCAGGCAACCGCAAAGCCGCATGACGGTTGAATATTTGAAGCCCGGCGTAAACAGAAAGTGACGCAGAAAGGATCGAGTGCTGCGGTTCCCGGCATAGCGATAAAGATCAGACAGGATCAGTGCCCAAGTGTAGCGCAAGCTACGAATTTGATTCGAACCGGTGTCTCTTGCCTCGATATTTTTTGTTAGCGCATTATCCAAAGCTTGTGCTCCTCGGCATCGAAATATTGCGATGCAACATCTGAATTCGACTCTGTCTATCGTGGCACAAATGCCGTTCATGGCAACTGCGGATAGACCATATGGTATCTAATCGTGTTGAATACACACCCTGTCTTGGACGCTGTAAACATGGGGTGACAAGCCGATTTTAGGATGGCAATAAAAATGCTCAGGGGAATATCTTAAACCCGTTTCAGTATGGCAGGCACGATCTATTTCGATCCAAAAAGATAAGAAAATGGACTGATCAAGAGATTTGATTGTTGCGGCGCAACATTGTTTTTGAATTTCTTACCTTTGGGCTGGCCTCGCCATATCGCTGAAATGATCGTGAAAGGGTTCTCGGATGACTGCAACGATACGCGCTCTGCAAAACGCATCTTTCACAGCCTCGAAAATCGCCCCGAAAAAAGACTCCAGCCTGACCAAGCGGTCACGGCGGGCGGGAATTTATTCGATCATGCTGATAACAGATGCTTTGGCGGTATTTATTGGCTTTCTGATAAGCAATAGCTTGTTGCTTGATCAGCCGTTCGCTTCGCCGGGATTGAAGCTTGGCCTGTTGTCGATCCCTATTTTTCTGGCGCTTGCATTGAATAGTAATGCCTATGGTCGGGGAGCACTCTATAAGAGCGCTGGCGCAACAGTGCGCAGTATCGCATCGCTTTTTGCGACGTTGACGTTGATCCTCTTCATCCTCTTTGGCCTGTCGATATTGAAGCAGCATCATCCATCATTCTTGGCTTTCGGATTTTTAATTTCATCGGCTTTGATCGCAGGTGGTCGCTATATATGCCATGTATTTGCCAAGCGGATGCTGGGCGCTAATCCGCTCAGTGAACTGATTATCGTGGATGGCGTTCCGCATGGTCCGATTTTCGATCAACCGATGATTGATGCGAAGGAAACCGGATTGCATCCCGATATCTCTGATCCTGCCATGCTGGATCGATTGGGAAATTTGTTTCGGTCCATCGACCGCGTTGTTGTGGCTTGTCCCATTGAACGTCATAATGATTGGGCACTGGTTCTCAAAAGTACCGGTGTCACGGGAGACGTCTACCGGCATTACAGGTCTGCACCGGTAAACAGCCATAGCATGGGGTTGATCCATGCGTCGCAAGTTAAACCTCTGACGCGCTTGCAACTATGGTTGAAACGTCTGGTGGATCTCATAATTGTGTCGATGGCGATTCTGTTTCTAGCGCCTTTGATGCTGGTCACCGCGATTGCCATTAAAATGGAAAGTCGCGGCCCGATATTGTTCAAACAGCAACGACTGGGTCACGGCAACCGGCTTTTCAACATCTATAAATTTCGTAGCATGCGAGACGATTTAAGCGATTTAAATGGCGACCGGTCAACCGATCGTGATGATAATCGAATTACCCGTGTCGGTCGATTCATTCGGGCTACCAGTATCGATGAACTGCCGCAGTTGTTCAATGTTCTGTTCGGTACAATGAGTCTGGTCGGCCCACGTCCCCATGCGCTGGGTTCCAAAGCAGACAGTAAACTTTTCTGGGAAATTGATCGGAACTACTGGCTACGTCATGCGACAGTGCCGGGTTTGACAGGATTGGCACAGGTCAGGGGTTTTCGCGGCGCAACGATGACGCGCGCGGATCTGGAACAGCGTCTGGCATCAGATTTGGAATATATCCAACGCTGGTCACTCGGCTATGACCTGGTAATTCTCGCGCGGACCTTCGGTGTTATTGTCCACCGCAACGGTTTCTAATCGTCGCTTTTATTCCATGAGTTTGTGATAGATGGATGATGTGTTGAGCGCGATCTCGTCCCAATCAAATTTCTTGCGAAATTCTGCGGCATCAACCCGGTACAGATAATTGGGCTTGTTCAACGCCTCGCCCAATGCGCCGGTATCGCCGACCGGAAAATAGTCTTTCTCGGGCAGTCCGATGTCGCGGTTGGGCTGAATGTCGCTGAGCAGCATGGGCGTGGAACAAGAGCCGGCTTCGAGCGCAGCGATAGGCAAGCCTTCGTGATAGGATGGCATCACGAACAAAGCCGCGTTTTCATATAGCTCTCGCAAGGTTCCGCGATCCTGCAGCCCGGTAAATATGACCCGGTCATTGGCCAATTCCAACAAGGATTCAGAATATTGGCTATTGTGATCGGCACCGCCGACGATAACCAGCTTGCGGCCGTCCTGAATATCAGCATGGGCTTTGATGAGATCGTGTAGCCCTTTTTCGGGGACTAGACGAGCAACTGCCAGTACATAACTATTTGGTTCCAGCGAAAATCGTTTCAGTGCATCGCCATGCGAACGAGGCAGTTCCGGCGTTCCATTGGGGATATAGGAAATGCGGTTGGTCGATCCCGGGAACGACTTTTGCAGTTTCTTCGCCAGCGAGGGAGAAACCGCAATGACATGGTCCGCAAATAGCAATCCCAGCCGTTCGCCCATGCGTAAGACAAACCGGGGAATGCGCCCCCATTTGGCGCGGTTATAATCCTCGCCGTGATGGGTCACTACGACTTTGAGTCCCATCAGACGCGCCAGGGGTGTGAGTAAGGCCGGGCCAATGGCATGGATGTGGATGATATCCATTTTTGTCCGGCGTGCTGCGAGGATAGCATTGAAGGTAGACGTTATCGCCTCTCGCCAGACCGAGACGGGGGAGGGCAGGCTGACGATAGATATACCGCGATATTGGTAGCGTGATTTTTTGACATAAGGCGCTCGTGCAAATACCGTTATACTGAGGTCGGGATCGATGCCTTTGACACGCGGCAACATTTCTTCGCAATGCGTTTCCACACCACCCATTACATTGGGGATTCCGCGCAGGCCGGTCACTGCTACTTTCATAACAGCAACTCCTCTGCCAGAGTCTGCGCTTCTTCGAGCGTGTCTGCCGTGCCCAGAAAACCAATGTCCGATGTCCACGCCTGAATGAAATTTTGCAGCTTGCCATAGCTATTATCAAGCACGACATGCGGGATGCCGAGTAACGTCGACAGGATGTGCCCATGCAATCTATCAGTCACAACCACCCGCCCCGACGATAACAAACCGACGCCGCGTTTGAGGCGTGTGTTTGCCAGCCGGTCATATTTTAAAACGCGCGCGGCGTTGGGGCTTTGCCCGAAATCCATCAGCTTCGACGTTGCTGCAGACATTCGCATCTGGAGCTTGTCTTCGTCCAGCCAGTCACCGCTTTCAAACGAGTGGCCGGGGTGATCGGCCTTGCCCCTGACCGATCGTTCAAAGTCGGTGCGCATCAGATAATAGAAATCATGAACCGGTGCCTGACGCTCAAGCGGTTCCATGTAGAGTGCCATGTCGGGGCACAGAAACACCTCGCACTGGAAGTGGCAGCGCGAAAATTCCAGAGAGCGCTGGTCTCTGACGAGCAATGTGAAATTGCCGTGCTGTTCAATCGCACGGGCGGTTTCATCTACCGCTTCATAATTGTCGAAATATATCGATTGCGGAAGCTGTATGATCCGTTGGTCATGGAACCGGGACAAGAGCTCCAGTCTGAAATCCTGATGCGATTTCCAGATGGTTCCGAAATTTCCGCCGCCATGCAGGAAGATCGTTCCATCGCCAATGGCCTGTTCCATTTGGTTGGAATCGTGGGATTTCAAATTGCTAGCATAAGCGGGCGGCTTGGCATGATCGGCAAAAAACTGCGTCTCGCCCAGCCAGATAGCGGAATCTCCAACATTGGAATGATCGGGGAAATCGAGCAGCGCGAAGGGGCGGTCGTCCAGCAGCGGTTTGATGCGCTCTACTATCGTTGCGCGCAAATTGTGCATGATAGCGCCGGGATGCGTATTTTGGAGAGTGAGTTGTTCAGGCATGGGGGGATAGCTCCTTTAGGGGGAAGAAGTCTGTGACTAAACGGCGATAGGTTGCGGAGATGGCCAACAATGCAGCGGCATAGAATAAGGCTGCGCCGGTGATGGCGACGATCAGCTTCATCCAAGACAGCGGCTGTCCATCTGCGAATATTTGTAATGTGGTCCAAAGCAGGATGCCCATGAGAGCGGAGGCGAGAAACGGTGCTTTGATGGCATCAAAGGTTGTTTTGCTCCCGATGCCTGAAGCTTCTTTCAGGAAGTGCATTTGCAACGGCAGCGTCAGGTAAGAGCGGACCACATAGGCGATGGCGACGGCTGTCAGCCCGTAAGGCAAAGCGATAAGTGTAAGTATCAGTGTCATGACAAGCTGCGTGATCGCAAGCGTGCGCTGACGGTGCGAATTGCCTACGGCTGACAATACCGGTGAGGCGAAAAAATTGAGCGTATAGGGTATCGCCATAAACGCGAAGACCTGAGCCAGGTTGCCCGCCGCCTCCCATTTCCAGCCGAATACCAACGGCACAAGGTCGGGCGCAATGACCCCGAAACCCACTAGAGCGGGAAAGGACAGGGCGGCGCATATGCCGAGCATGGCCTTATAGGCTTGCTTCATCGCGACCGGATTGTCCTGCAGCCGGGAATATATCTGCAAGCCCACCGCAGAAAACGGCTGTATCGCGGCGGCAGCGAACATTTCCGTGGAACGCCATGCAACCCGATAGACACCGACAGCAGCGGCGCCGAGACTGGCTCCAATCAGCAAATCCTGTATCCGTACCAGCATCAGGAAAATAAGCTGGGCGATGGTCAGGTTGCTCGTGAAGGCGAAATTCTGTCTGGCCTGAAACCAGTCAAACTGAAATGCCGGTATCCAGCGATAGGAGGCCCAAGCCAAAACAGTACCGACCGCTTCAGTCACGCAGCGCTGGACGACCAGCGACCATATGCCCCATCCCGACATGGCAGCGACAACGGCGGTAGTCCCGCCGATAATCCCAGCCAATATTGATCGCACGGCCACAGTTTTATGCCCAAATTCCCGCAGACGCAGAGCGAAATGAGAAGCTCCCAATGTATTGATCGGTAAGGCCAATGATAATATGCGCAGCGGATCGATAAGGCCCGGTTGGTTGAGCAGATTGGCGAGCACGGGTGCCAATATCCAGATCAGCCCGACATAGGCAAAGGCGATGACCATATTGGTCCAGAAAATCGTATTAATCTGCAGGTTGTCGATTTTCTTGGCGCGCGCGATAAGCTGCACAAGTCCGCCGGTTGCAATGATCCGGCCGACCTCGGAAAAAACATAGACCATGGCAAATATGCCAATTTCTTCTTTGGTCAGCAGCCGGGCCAGCATGATGAATATGACCAGCGAAAACACCTGATCACTTAGGGCTTTGGTCACTGTCCAACCCAAGGAAGACTTCGTTTTCTGACGCAATGAATCGTCAAACATTGCCCCAGCACTGCCGGTAGCATTGTCAGAAAAATCAGTGCTTTTGTCCGTCATATGTTGGCTACTCACTAACTAGAGTTGGAATCGAAAACGGCGACGGCCGAAAATTTGATATCCCGCACGTTCGCGTTGCCGCGAGACAAAGCGCCTCAGTTTTAATCGTTCGGGAATCTGATAGGTTTCGAAGCGGGACGTGCCGATTGCGCTCGGGACTGCGCGCTCCAATACCGGGAATGGGAACACTGACAGGTTAGGAACACCATGGATCCATGAGCGATCCATCTGATCGTCAATCGGCCGGCTCACCTCTTGAGTATGCTCCAGAAAGCGTCTGGCGCCATTTTTGGTTAGCAAATAGGCCTGCGTGCCAAAGCAATATCCAGACATTTCGATGAGCCGCGTAGACCGGCAGATAAAGTCCTTCTGTAATATGCGAGCCGGAGCAGGTTTCTTGTAATAAAGCCGGATATAGTCATGACCCGCCTCGCCATGATCTGCTGCGATCAGGGGCTTAATGAAGCTCCAGTCTGCCAGAACATCATCTTCCAGAATGAGATATTGGTCGGCATCATCTTTGATCAGCTTTTGCCACAAAGCATGATGGCTGGAATAGCAACCTAGCTCGCCAGCCTTAAGCGGACGGCCTTTGGCAATGATCGCTTTGTCCTCATCATAATCGAGACCATCATGCAGTTTCTCATGGGCATCGAAAAAGTCCCAATTCAAAGACTTAGGTATACCGCCGCTTATAAATGCGTGTCGTCGCTGCGCTGCGCTGCGCATACTGACGACGAAAATCTTGGTCTGGACGGAGCTACGCGCCATTACAGTTCCTTCATCCGGCATCAGTTGATGCGGATCTAATTGTTGTTCGGGATCGGTCGTTAGAATCCCCAGACCGACCGAACTTTACTGCATTGCACAACGAAGGAGCTAGGTTCTATAAATGCCTGTAACGCGCAGTTGGCAAGGCAAAAAATCCATTCGTCGATGTCACACAACACATTATCTTCGGCACTGCAAAAAACGGGATAGAATGATTGATCTAAGTTTCTCTGTTGTCATTCCGGTCCATAACAAGGCCCGTCATGTGGCCGCGAGTATCGCAAGCGCCCTGCAACAGACTCGGCCCCCTGAAGAGATTATCGTCATCGATGATGCGTCGACGGACGACAGTGCAGCGATTGTCTCGCACATGACCGATCCGCGCATTCGCATGTTATTTCGCGATACCCCTGGCCCAGGCGGATATGCCGCGCGCAACCTTGGTATTGCCGAGGCCAATGGCAATTGGATCGTGTTTCTTGATGCCGATGATATCTGGCATCCATCGCATCTGGCGGACATAGCAGCGGCGATTGCGCGAACACCGCAGGTAGGCTGTGTCGCCACGCGTTATGAGCATGTTTTCGAAAATCACCGCGTGGCATCCAAAATGACCAGTGCGCTGGCTTCGCTCGAAGGTCGTACTGCTTATTTTCGCGAAAGCCTCGATATCTGGGTAGACGCCGGAGAATGCCCGATCTGGACCAGCGCAGCGGCCTTTCGCCGCGATGTCCTTGAGCAGGCCGATCCGTTTCCAGCGGGAAAGGCGGTGCGTGGTGGTGACAAGGATATGTGGCTTAGGGCGCTCTCGCTTGCCCCATTTACCTATGTTCCCAAGATCAGCGCAGAATTTCATCGCGATACGGACAATAAGGTCAGCAAAATGACACATCCGGATACCATCCCGATCTTGGTGGAAACGGCGCGTAGGATGCTGGAAAATGTCGGCACGGACGAGAGGGCATTGCTGCGCAGGCTAATCAATCAGCAGATCGGACTATATGCCCGCTTCTCGTTCAAGAGTGGAACGATTTCGCGGCAATTTTCCCGTAATCTCTGCATGCCGGAGGGGGTTGGACTGTTCGTGATGATCGAGGCGTTGCGGCTTATGCCTGTTGCGCTGCGGCAGAGCATTTATCGGGCGGTCAAGGGGGCGTGATATAGCGATTTAGGGGCGGTAATCAGGGCGAAAACGCAGGGGGCTTTGTGAAGGAGCTGGCGTGCCATGAATAAAATGTCGGAAACACCATTACCGCTCGACCGGTTTGTGGCCGAAGAAACCAGCGAGTTGATTGATCTGCGCGCCATTGGTCGTGCCTTTCGTAAACATATCGTCCCGGTTTTCTTGGTTTCGATCCTCGCCATTGCCGCGACGGCTGCAGTCTATTTCATAACCACACCCAGTTATCTGGCTACCGCAACCATGGTGGTCGAACGGCAAGCGCAGGACGTTGTACCGGTGAACAGCGATACACCAGCCCTGACAACAGACTCGCCAACCGTCGATACAACGGTCGAGATATTGCAGTCCCCCTTCATCGCCGGGCGCGTTGTCGATGCGCTCAAGCTGGTCAACGAGCCCGAATTTAATCCCGGTCTTTTAGAGGTCGGCGCGGTTCCGCCCAACACGGCTGCCCAGCAACTCGCGGCCCGCGACCGCGCCATCCGCATATTGGGCGGCTCTTTGGGCGTTCAGCGCGAAGGCGTTTCCTATGCCATTGCGGTAACCTACACGTCGGAAAACCCGAAAATGGCGGCGAACATCGCCAATGCGACGATTGATGAATATCTTCTAACGCGCGTGGAGGGCGAAGAAGGTACGACTCAGCGCAGCGCTGATTTGCTGGAAACACGGCTCGAAGAACTCCGCGGCGAGGTGCTCGCAGCTGAATCGCAAGTAGCCCAATATCGTTCTGATGAAGGTTTGTTTGCTGCCACGGATGTCAGTTCGATCACCCAGCAGGAACTATCGGTATTAAACAACCAGCTAGCTGAAGCCCGTGCGGCCGAGGCGGTCGCCAATGCCAGATTGTCCACCGCGCGCTCGCAAGTGGCGCAGGGGCTGACCGGTGAATCGCTCGGCGCGGCGCTGGAGTCAGAAGTTGTCGGCGCCCTGCGAGCCCAGCGCGCCACGGCCAGTGCGGAAGTGGCGAACCTCACAACCCGCTATGGTGCGCGCCATCCCAGTCTGATCAATGCGCAAAGCCAGCTCGCCGATATTGACGTACAGATCGGGGCCGAGGTCGAACGGATTGTCGCTAGTCTCAAGACCGAAGCGACAGCGGCGCGGGGACGCACCTCTTCGATTGCGTCGTCCATTGCCGGGTTGCAAAACCGGCTAGCAGTAGACAGCGATGCTTCGGTGCGGCTGAGCGAATTGGAGCGAAACGCCGCGTCCGCGCGCGAGCTCTATCAGGGCTTTCTCGACCGCTACAAAGAGTCCGTTGCCCGCCAGGGTACAGAGACCAGTGGTGCCAAAGAAGTATCTCGCGCTGCCATACCGGCCATGCCCATATCACCTAATCCGCTCTTATATATCGCCATCGCTCTGGTAGCTGCAGGAGCTTCTTCCACGGCTGTTGTGGCTGGGAGGGAGTTTATGGAAAACGGCCTTAGAACGGCGGCAGATATTGAAAAAAGGCTGGGGGTCAGCGCCTTGGGTTCTATTCCGGAAATCGGTTCGCTGCCTGAAGTCAAAAAATCACGTGAGCCGATCCCATGGCCACCGCAATTTTTGATAGACCATCCCAAATCGGCCTTTTCCGAAGCCTTTCGCGCGCTCAAAACCAGTCTGGTTATGGCGCCGGGAGGAAGGTCGTCGGTTCGACAACAAACGAAAATCATATCGGTAACCTCTGCCTTGCCGGGCGAAGGGAAAACCAGTTCGTCTATCTGTCTTGCCAGTGCGGCCGCTCGATCAGGCATCCGCACCTTGTTGGTCGATTGCGATTCCCGGCGGCAGGCGTCGTCGCGCTCGCTGGCCAAATCGATCACGCACGGGTTGACCGATGTTCTAAATGGCGAGGCATCGCTCCATCAGGCGGTTGTCCATGATGAGGATAGCGGGGTTTATTTCCTGGGTCAGAAACCGGACGAGGATACGCCCTTCGACTTAATGGGATCGCAGGCGATGGCGGATTTATTGACGGAATTGCGCGGTCAGTTCCAATTTGTCGTGCTGGACACCGCACCGGTTCTGCCGGTTGCGGAATCCCGCATGCTCGCAGCACTGGCCGACATGGTCGTATTCCTGGTCCATTGGAAGAAAACACCCGCAAAAGCAGCTGAAATAGCCCTGCATCAACTGGATGGCGTCGGCGCGAATATCGCCGGGGTTGTGCTCAGCCGCGTGGATGTCGTCGAACAGGCGCGCACCGGTTTTGGGGACGCGGGCCTCTATTTCAAACAATATAAGGAATATTACGCTTAGGGCGGTTCGCAATGGACGGAAGCGCGCCATCCTTGCCTTTGCCCTTACTGGCTCTGGTTGCTGCATTGTTGGCGGTGCCGATGGTCATCGCGCTCAAAAAAGTGCGCGGTTATCCGGCGCGATTTGTGATTTTTGCCATTTGGTTGCGCTATATCATGAGCGCCTTTCATGAGATTAGCTTCTCTCCGGTAGTCGCCGGACTGAGCTTGAACGCGCTTGGCTCCATCGCCATTGCTGGTATTGGCTTGCTGCTGGTGGCTCCGCGCCATTTTCTGCTCAAGCCGCTGTTACCAGTTTATGCGCTGATCCTGCTGTCGCTCGTGAGTGCTGCCGCCAATGATGGCATATTCACCGCACTTAATGCCGCCGTCAAACATGTCTATTTCATCGTTTTGATGATCGCCGTCTATCGTGCGCTGCTTGAAAACGACGGGGCACGGTTTTTCACGCCATTACTTTGGGCCTTTGCGCCGCTGTTGGTTTTTCAGTTGCTATCCATCGGTCTGGGTGCAGTGAAGGCGTCGGAATTTGACGGTTCGAGCAGCTATATTGGCGGCTATAATCACGAGGCCACCTTCTCCATCGCGATGGCGACATTTTTTGTGGTGGCCTGTTTTTCTGTCACTTTACAGCGAATGATTCAGGCCTTGCTGTCTGCCGCTCTGCTCGGCGGGATCATCCTCGCCAATTATCGCACGACGATGCTGGCAGTATTGCCATTGGCGGCCATCCAAGTGGTCAGCAGTGCCATGTTCTCGTTCGTGCGCGAACAGCGGGTGATATTGGCGGTCATCATATCCATGATAACCTTGGCGGTCATAGCTGTGCTGGCGGGTTTTTCTGCTGAAAGGTTTAATGATCTAACCATATTTTTCGGCGACCCTGGCCAATATATCAAACCGCAAGCCGAGTTTTCCTTTGACGAGCGGCGTCTATTGTCAGGCCGGATTTATATCTGGTCCGGTTATATTTACGCGTGGCTCGATGGATCAACGCTCAACCATCTGATTGGCTTTGGTCCCGACAGCTGGGAAGAGATTTTCAAAGTCTATCCTCACAATACGATCGTTGCCTATCTCTATGAATTGGGTTGGGCGGGCGTTTTTCTGTTGCTTCTATTCTGGGGCACCATGATGAAATTGGCGGTGCAAGCACCCGCAGAAGATCGCGCGACGCTTGTCTTCGCGCATTTGTCATTCCTTTTCATGAACTTGGCAACCATGGCCTTGTGGCAAATAGAAGGAGTAATTTTTTATGCCATTATCTGTGGTTTTTCGCTATTCAGGAAAGTGGAAACAGGGGCAATGAGAAGCCAGTTGAAAGCTAGCCTGCGCCCTGTTTGACTTTTTCGTTCCGTAATTTTTGGAACAAGGGAGGCATGATTGGACGACAAGGGCGGAGATACCGCTGGGCGAGGACCAGCCAAAATTTCTAAAGACGCTATGTCTCAAAATAGTGTCAGCGCCCGAACGCCTGCCAATGCCCCACCCGCTGCAGATGACGTTGGTGAACCAGGATCAAGCGATAGACCTCAAGCATCCTCTGCATCTGAAAAAGCAGAACAGTTACCGGGACGGATGTTCGTTATTGTTGCCGCCGGACTGATCACATGGATCGTGATCGCTATCGGCGTACTGCTTTTTTTCGTCTGATCTTCAACCCATTCCCGTCAACCCGAAATTGGCGCGGTATAGCGCCGAAGCATTTTTCCAGCTCTTGCGATTTGATAATAAGAAGTCCGGTTTTCTTGATCGGGATTAACATATTTGCGGCCGAAAATTCTCTTCATAATCAATTCCCTGACCGGCGGTGGCGCGGAGCGGGTTATGGCCGCGTTGCTCCTCTACTCCGAGGCTTATCGCGATCGCTATGACATGGCGCTGGCTTTGTTGGACGATGAACCGGCCGCCTATGAGATACCGGAATGGATCACTCTTCATCAGCTCGATTGCCGCGGCGGCATGCTGCGATCGATCCGGCAATTGCGATCGCTGGAACGATCTTTGCGCCCGGCGGCAACACTCAGTTTTCTGACGCGCGCCAATGTTGCCAGCTGGGCGAGCCGTGCTGGAACCGGCAGGCCTTGGATCATCAGCGAGCGCGTGAATACCGGTGCGCACCTTGGCACTGGCCTTTCCGGACATATGGGTCGCGGCCTCGTCCGACTATCTTATCGCCATGCCACTCATATTATTGCCGTTTCGCAGGGTGTCGCCGATAATCTGTCAGATGCATTCGGTATACCAAGCGATATTATAAGCGTTATCGCCAATCCCGTCGATACCGTGCGCATTGCCCGGCAGGCGTTGGAAAAATATCCTGCCCATCCGGATGAACCCTATATTATTGCGATGGGCCGTCTCGTGGAGAATAAGAATTTCGGTCTGTTGATTGACGCTTTCGCGGCGTCGTCGATTGCCGGAAAACTCATCATCATTGGGGATGGTCCACTGCGCGCCGATCTTGAACGGCAAATTGCAGATCATGGTCTTGAGGATCGGATTATCCTGCCTGGTTTTGTCCAGAACCCCTTTCCTCTATTGGCTGATGCCCAGCTTTTTGTGCTGCCATCCAATGCCGAAGGTTTTCCTAATGCTCTGGTCGAAGCGATGAGCACCGAAACAGCGGTGATTGCAACCAATTGCAGGTCCGGGCCTTCCGAAATTTTGGCAGACAAAAGCAATTTATCAATTGAAGCCATGACCTTGGCCGATTTTGGCATCCTGGTGCCATGCAATAATATCGCAGCTATGGCTGATTCTCTGCGCTATTTACAGGATGATGAACCTCGCAAACGCTTCGCTCGGCTCGCTTTGACCCGCACGAAAGACTATACACCGGAAAAGGCGGCACAGCGCTATTGGCACGTGATAGAGAATAGCATTCACACGGCGTAGCTGCGTATCAGCTTGCTGTTCAACCTTGGGGCGATGCAAGGAGTTGAAGCACATATGCATCAGCCTAGCCTCGGGATATTTATCTCGGTAATCCTAGTCGCATTGCTACCTGGCACTGTTCACGCGCAGCAATCCGAAGTGCTGGAGGATTTTCGTGATGAAAGTCTGCAGTTTCAGCGGCCCGATATCCTCAGCGTGCAGGAACGGCCTCAACCCGCTTTTGACCCCGTGCCCTATCGTATTGGTGGGGCTGAGATCATGCCAAGTATTACCGTCGATACTCTATATGACAGCAATATATTCGCCGTCCGCGATGCGAGTGACGATCTGATTATTCGGGTCAGACCAAAGCTGACAGCATCGAAGCAGTTTGGCAGTTTTAACATTGAAACCGCAGCCGAATTGGATCGCAGGCAATATATCAGTACGAATAGCCAAAGCACGACGGACTATGTTCTCGGCTTGCGTGGCCGGTTTGATCTGGACCGTGAAAGCCAGATATATGTGGGTACGCGCAATGGTCAGCGCACTGAGGATCGGACTGATCCTGCTTCGCCGCTCAATCTGCAAAAGCCGGTACAATATCGCTTCGCCTCGGCTTTCGTGGGCGCAGCGCGGACGTTCGGCCAACTCAGAATTGCTGGCCGCGCGGGAGCGGAAACCCGCAATTATGAAGATGGTCGCGATGGATTGGATGTTCTCGTTGATCAGGATTTTCGTAATCGGACATTGCTAACCGGCGATCTGGGTGCTGAATTTGCGGTCAGCCCGGATATGTCGGTTTTTGTAAACGGAAGCGTCAATCAGCGCGATTATACCGACCAACCATTGCTTTCGCCCTCCCGTGATTCAAAGGGCTATGAGATCACCGCAGGGACGAGTTTCCAACTCAGTAAGCTGGTCCGCTCGGAAATTGGTATCGGATATTTTCAGCAAAATTTCGAGGATGCGGATTTCGAGGATGTCGACGGCTTTGCCGCACGGGCCAAGCTCGAATATTTTATCACGCCTCTCGTGACGCTGACGGCGCGCGCCAATCGCGGCGTTGAGGAATCCTCAACGCTGGGTTCGGGCGCCTATGTCGCTACATCCTTTTCCCTGACGGCGGATTATGAGCTTTTGCGCAATCTGATCGTCAGCGCCAACATCAGTTACGAAGAGGATCGGTTTCAGGACATCGATCGGGACTATGATATTACCGGCGCAAGGATGGGCGTCGAGTGGCGTCTCAGCCCGCGTTATTCGCTGCATGCACAATATGATTTTCGTGATCAGGATGCTTCGGGCACGTTCCCAGGGCGCGAATTTTCCCGGCACCGTTTCCTGGCGGGCATCACCATAGCAGGAATGTGATATGACCGATTATCTCGACCGCCGAACTGTCGTTGCCGCCATCGCTTTGGCCTCGCTTGCCGGATGTTCTCGCTCGGCAAAGGCCGCGACGATAGACGGTCGAACCTTTCAGGGCGATGGTTCTGGTGAAGGCTTAAGAGCGCAATCGAGGCTTATCATCAAAAATTCAAAATTCCTCAATTTGGGGAACGGCGCGATACGTGTGAATGTCGCGACTGACGGGTTGGTGGTGGAACAGGTGCAGGGGAGAGACCTGTACCGCTTTCTCGAAAATACCGCTTCGGATCGCTCTAACCCCGCTTCGCTGACGAATTTTACACTGCGTAAAATTACCGGAGACGACATAAAGCGAGCGATGACGCGTATTCGCTATGGATCGCGGGACGGCGTGATCGAAGACGTGATCGCGCGGGCCAGCGCTGAGACAGAACGCTATTGCACCGGCTTTGTCCTCGATGACGAGGCGCAGTCGATCATCTATCGCCGATGCGAGGCCCATGGTTTTGCCGAGCAAGGCCGGTCGAGCAGTGATTATTGGAATGGCGACGGCTTTTCCGACGAGCGTGGAAATAAGGCGATTCAGTATCTGAGCTGTATCGCCACAGGCAGCACCGATGGCGGCTTTGATCTGAAATCCACCGATGTGCGGCTGACCAATTGTGTGGCTAAAGACAATAAACGCAATTTCCGTCTATGGGGCAGCGGCACGCTTGAAAACTGTCGCAGTGAAAACCCGCGATCACGTGGCGGATCGGGCAGGCCGGGTCATTTTTCTTTTCATGGCGGCACAGCAAAATATGTCATCGATCGACCCGTGGTGCGCGCCGCATCCGATAATGATACGCCGGTTTTCCTGTTTGACAATGATGCTCCGGCCAATGTCGAAATCCGCAATGCAGACATAATCGCGCCAAGCGCGCCGCTCGTCTTCGCAGAAAATAGCGAGCCGAACATCACATGGATTCCGCCGCGCGAAGATCAGAATATCAAGACTGCTAAATAGGCCGGTCAGAATATAATGCTGTCCTACAGAGTCGCAGATCGACTATGTTGATCTAGGCAGAGGGAACTTGATAATTTCGGCCATCTAGAAGGATTCGTCGGAATTTAGCGGTTCCTGGGTGTGAAGTTAGTGAAGTTAAGCCTTAATCAGCTGATTAAATTGTCATTTGCAACCTTGTCTCGGCAATGGCATAGTAGATGCAAAGCTGGGAGAGACGGCAAATGGCTACGCAGATAAAAGACACAAGCGGTAATCAGTCACAGACACCGATAGTATCGGTCGATGTCCTAATTGTAGGTGCGGGCATTTCGGGCATCGGGATGGCGGTTCATTTGCGCGACAAGTGCCCCGGCAAAAGCTTTGCCTTGGTTGAGCGCCGTGACGAGATTGGCGGCACTTGGAATCTCTTTCAATATCCCGGTATCCGTTCTGACAGCGATATGCACACTTTGGGCTTCAATTTTGAACCTTGGACCGAACAAAAGGCCATTGCCGATGGCCCGTCGATCATGAATTATCTCCATCGGATCAAGGCGAAGCATGATCTGGAAGAGCAAATCCATTTTGGCCATAAAGTGCTGTCGGCAAGATGGTCTAGCGAAGAGGCACGCTGGACGGTAACAGCGGAGAAGTCAGACGGCAGCCTAGCCGTAATGCACGCTAATTTCCTTTATATGGGTTCCGGCTATTATGATTATGATCAAGGCTATGATGCGAAGATAGAGGGCATCGAGAATTTTAAAGGTGACGTCGTCCACCCACAATTCTGGCCTAAAGATTTGGACTATAGCGACAAGAAAGTCGTCATCATTGGCAGCGGCGCAACAGCGGTGACCATCGTTCCGGTTATGGCTGAAAAGGCGGCGCATGTGACAATGCTACAGCGCACACCAACCTGGTATTTTGCTCGCAATGCCAAAGATCACCTCGCCAATTTCCTGCGCAAAATCATGCCTGATCAATGGGCCTATAACATCATCCGCTGGAAAAACGTGAAGATGCAGGACCTTACTTTTAACATGGCGCGGAATCAGCCAGAAAAAATCGTCAAGAAACTTGAAAAACCACTCAAGAAAGAGCTCGGCGATAAATATAACAAGGAAGATTATACCCCGCCTTACGGCCCTTGGGAGCAGCGCCTGTGCCTCGTTCCCGACAGTGATATGTTCAAGGCGATTAGCGCCGGTACAGCGGACGTAAAAACCGGACATATCGATACGGTGACCGCCGATGGCATCAAACTCAAATCCGGCGAAACGCTGGACGCCGACGTGATTGTCACCGCCACCGGCCTGAAGCTAGCTGTCGCTGGTAAAGTCGCTTTTGAAGTCGACGGCAAGCCGATTAATTTTCACGATCATTTCTATTATAAAGGCTGCATGTTCTCTGACATTCCGAATATGGCGATTGTCTTTGGCTATCTGAATGCATCGTGGACGCTCAAGGCTGATATTGTTTCTGAATATACCTGCCGGTTGCTCAACCATATGGACGCGACGAGCACGCGGATTGCCAATCCGGTTCTGTCCGAAACGGTGGAGGAGGAAGAGCTGTTCGACTTTTCCTCGGGCTATATCAAGCGCTCCATCAACGAACTGCCGCGCAACAGCACGAAAATGCCGTGGAAGCTTAATCAGGACTATTTGTTTGATAAAAAGATCCTGCTCAAAGATGTTGTCGATGATGGCGTGATCCAGTTTTATGGACCGAATAGCCAAGCGACGACGGGCCCCGAGCCTGAACTCGAAGCGGCAGAGTAATTCCATTTTCTATACCAAAGGCTTGTAATTAACATTAATGTCAGTAGATAAATGATATGGAAAATGAAACTCTCGATGTTCTCATTGTTGGTGCTGGCCTGTCCGGCATTGGCGCTGCCGTTCACCTGACCAAGCGCAGTGCTGGCAAAAGCTTCGCCATTGTCGAAGGGCGCGAACGGCTTGGCGGGACATGGGATTTATTCCGTTATCCCGGCATCCGTTCGGACAGCGACATGTATACGCTGGGCTATAATTTCAAACCTTGGACCGCTCGCAAGGCCATTGCCGATGCGCCCTCGATCCTCAAATATCTCCACGAGACGGTGGATGAATATAGGTTGGAAGACAAAATCCGGTTCAACCGGAAAGTCGTGAATGCCAGCTGGTCGAGCGAAGAGGCGCTGTGGACTGTCAGCCTGAAACATGGCGACGGGTCGAGCAGCACCATCAAATGCAATTTTCTTCACATGTGTTCTGGCTATTATAGCTATGATGAAGCCCATAGTCCTAATTTTCCGGGCAAAGAGGCTTTCGCAGGGGAGATTGTGCATCCGCAATTCTGGCCCGAAAACATCGACTATGCTGGCAAAAAAGTAATTGTGATCGGCAGCGGTGCGACCGCAGTGACTTTAGTGCCATCATTAGCTGAAACGGCGAGCCATGTGACCATGCTCCAGCGTTCTCCGACTTATATTGTGTCGCTGCCCGGCGAAGATAA
Organism: uncultured Sphingomonadaceae bacterium; assembly: GCA_947501695.1. Classification (GTDB taxonomy): domain Bacteria; phylum Pseudomonadota; class Alphaproteobacteria; order Sphingomonadales; family Sphingomonadaceae; genus Parasphingorhabdus. The sequence goes on along the minus strand of CANMWO010000002.1, from coordinate 411,537 downwards.
ATGGGCGCTGCGGTTCCGGAAACTAATGCCTGGTAAGCTGGCCTATCTGGCCACGCGTTGGAAAAACGTGCTGTGGGGCCTGTTTACGTTCAACCTTGCGCGTAACAAACCGAAGGTTTTCAAAAAGCGCATATTGGATATGGTGAAAGAAGAAATGGGCGAGGGCGTTGACATGACCCATTTCACGCCCAGCTATAATCCGTGGGACCAACGCTTGTGTCTGGTGCCGGACAGTGATTTATTCAGTGCGATCAAATCGGGCAAAGCGTCTGTTGTTACCGACCAAATCGAACGCTTTACGGAAGCCGGCATAGTGCTGAAGTCGGGCGAAACGCTGGAAGCCGATATTATTGTAACGGCAACGGGCTTGAAAATGCTGACCGGCGGTAGCGCCGCTATTGAAGTTGACGGCGAGCCAGTCGTTTTCGGCGAAAAAATAAATTATAAAGGCGTCATGTTTTCCGGCGTACCCAATTTCGGCATGACCATGGGCTACACCAATGCCAGCTGGACATTGAAAGCCGATCTGACCAGCGAATATGTCTGTCGGTTGATAAACTTCATGGACAAAAACGGTACGCCGATTGCGACTCCAACTCTGCCGGCAGACGGCTCGGTTGGAACCGAACCAATGCTCGATTTTACCTCCGGCTATGTCCAGAGGGCCATTAAGGATTTACCGAAGCAAGGAGACTGCAAACCTTGGCGGCTCAATCAGAATTATCCCAAGGATATTATTAATTTGCGGCATAAGACCATCGATGATGGCGTGTTGGTTTTTGCGAAAGCTGGGAGCCAGTCGACGGACGTGCCTCAAAATGCTCCAAAAACCGAAACGGTTGCAGCCTGATTAGACACTCGCGTTCCGATCATTGTGCAGCTATAACACGCGAATGACCGACTTTAAGACATTGATAGAGGCCGACAAAGGCCAAGCTGCCCGGACCATCCAGATATTGGATGTTCATAATTTTGAGGACTGGTTGAAAGATCAACCCGATAGCGTCCGTAGCATAGTGAAGGCTTATAAATTTGTTGCCAATCCAAAGTCATTTCTGATCCTTCCTATGGCGGCTGGAAAAGGTGCTAAAAGTAAAGCCGAACAGGGTGATTTCACTGTTGTTGCCGGTGTGAAAAACCACAAAAAACTAGACCCTTGGGCATTGGCGAAATTGGGCGGGAAGCTGCCGGAAGGAAAATATCGCCTAAAAGGTGCGAGTGCTAAAGGCGGTCTGTTTAGTTGGCTGATCCCGCAGCATAGTTTTGAGCGCTATAAAGAAATAGAAAACAAGCAGGGACCAAGTGTTCTGCTGGTCAAGGATGAGATATCGCAAGTTGATGAAGCCATCCGCCAAGCGGAAGCTACCGCTTTGGTTCGCGATATGGTCAATACACCGGCCGCTGATATGGGGCCGGACAAGCTTGAGGATATCGTTGAAAAACTGGCTGAAGATCATAGCGGCGATTTGAAAGTCACTCGTGGTGACACGCTGGAAAAGCATTTTCCAATGATTCATGGCGTGGGCAAAGCGGCAATGCGCGAACATGCGCCGCGCCTTATCGAGTTGAAATGGGGTAAGGCAGATGCACCCAAAATAGCGATTGTCGGCAAAGGCGTGACCTTTGATAGCGGCGGTCTTTCGATGAAGTCTCCGGCGGGCATGCTGATCATGAAGAAAGACATGGGCGGCGCTGCTCATGCCATCGCGCTGGCGAAGATGATCATGGAAGCAAAATTACCGGTTCAGCTTCATCTGCTTGTTCCTGCCGTAGAGAATTCTGTGGATGGCCATGCACTGCGCCCCGGTGATATCTTGGAAAGCCGCAAAGGATTGACGGTGGAAATTGGGAATACCGATGCGGAGGGACGTTTGGTCCTGGGCGACGCGCTGACGCTAGCCGGCGAAGAAGAGCCTGAGTTGATTATAGATTTTGCGACCCTGACCGGTGCCGCGCGAGTGGCTTTGGGGCCGGATTTGCCAGCGATGTTTTGTAGCGATGATGAAATGGCTGCTGGTCTGCTGGAAAGCGGTGATCAGGAAGATGACCCTCTATGGCGTATGCCATTATGGGCGCGCTATGAATATCGTCTCAATAGTCCGATTGCCGATACCAACAATGTGGCTGTTGGCTCTTTCGCAGGCTGCATAACAGCTGCACTATTCCTGAAAAAATTTGTCCCGAAGGATATCCCTTGGGCGCATTTTGACACTTATGCATGGCGGCCAGCGAGCAAGGCAGGGCGACCCAAAGGCGGCGAGGCATTAGGTTTGCGAGCGAGCTGGCATTATCTGAAAGCACGTTACGGCCAATAGGCTTTGCAGTCGCTGCTTGATCAACAGGTGGATTCTCGGTTAAGGGCCGCTGGTGTCACAGCTTTGTCATAAAGCGCGGCGTTTTGCGATTTTGACGCAAGCTGTAAATGGGGTAAACAAGAACAAATGAATATTGTCGGGGACATAGAAGCCGGAAATCAGGCTGCACGCGCGAAATTTTCGCTGCACGGTCCCGAAGAGGATTTTGATCCCCGGACAACCGCGCATCGCGGCGACCTGGCGGATGTTGCGCTAGCCGGAAAATTGTTCGCACCCCATTATGCAGAAGCCCTGCCGATGCGCTGCGCTGCGCCCAAGGCGATGATCCGCAAGCAAGGTGGTAAAGATCACGAAGCGGTTTCCGAGCTATTGCATGGCGAGGATTTCCATCTGCTGGATGTTGTCGGCGACTGGGCTTGGGGATTTTGTGACCATGATGGTTATGTAGGCTATTTACCGGTTCATGCATTGCAGCATCAGCGTAAGACAGCTCAGCCCACCCATTTGGTTTCGGCGCGAGCAGCGTTGATATTTATCGAGCCTGACGTCAAAGCTGGCGTGATCAAGCGCTTGCCGATGGGTGCTAAACTAGCCTGCGGAGAGCCAAGCGAGTGCGGCAAGTTTTTGAAAACCGGTAAGGGCTATGTCCATGTCCGCCATGTTCAGGAAATTGGCGCTAAACTGGTTTTTGATGGCACGAACAGTAGTGTGGATTTTGCCGAACAACTGATCGGTGCCCCTTATTTATGGGGTGGCCGCAGTGGCGATGGCTTGGATTGCTCCGGACTGATCCAGATGGTGCTTGGCCTAACAGGTCAATCGGCACCACGGGATGCCGACCAGCAGTTAAAGGCCGTCGGAACCGAGATTGCAGCGGATGAAGATTTGAAGCGCGGTGATTTTGTGTTCTTCCCGGATCATGTTGGGGTCATGGCGGATGGCGACCGGATCATTCACGCTAACATTCATTGGATGCGAGTGGCTGTTGAGCCATTGAGTAAAGTTGTCGCCCGCTTTGGCGATGATGTCGAAAAACCGGTTCTGGCGCGCAAGCGTCTCGGTTGACGAACCGCGATGACATATAGCGTTTTCATTGACGGAGCGGCCGGGACCACAGGCCTTGAAATTGCCGACCGGCTAGGATCGAGGCAGGAATTTGATCTTGTCCGGTTGCCCGAGGACAAACGCAAGGATGTTGATGCCCGCCGTGAAGCTGTAAATGACAGTGATTTTGTAATCCTGTGTCTTCCTGATCAGGCGGCGATTGAAGCGGTTTCGCTAATCGAGAATGATAAAACGCGGGTCATTGATGCTTCGTCTGCGCATCGTACGGCGGACAATTGGGTCTTTGGCTTTGCAGAATTTAGGCTGGGGCAGCGGGAACGCATTGCTAACGCACAGTTTGTTTCCAATCCCGGTTGTTATCCGACGGGTTTCCTGGGTCTCGTCGCGCCGCTTATTGCGCGGGGCTTACTGCCCAGTGACTGGCCATATTCCGTCAACGCGGTATCGGGCTACTCAGGCGGTGGTAAGGCGCTGATCGAGCGTTTCGAACAGGAACCAGATATCGGATTTCGCAGCTATGGCCTGACGTTAGAACATAAGCATATGCCAGAGATGAAGCGCCATGCAGGCCTTAAGTATGACGTTATTTTTGCGCCAGCGGTTGTCCGCGCCTATCGGGGCATGATTGTAGAGGTTCCGTTGAACCTTGAGGCGATGGGCCGCAACACGAAGGCCGAGGATTTACTGGAAGCTTTGAAGGATCATTATAACGGATCGGCCATTGTAGCCGTGCATGATGGTAGCGGCCGTGGCGAATTGTTGTTGAACGAGAATGACGCGGCAACCGACCGGCTGGAACTATATGTTTTCGCTGATGACAGTGGTGATCAGGTCCGTTTGATTGCAAAGCTCGACAATCTCGGCAAAGGCGCAGCTGGCAGCACGGTGCAGGATCTGAACATCATGGCGGGCCTGGATGAAACGCTTGGGCTGCGTCTCTGAGGCGCTTCGTTCTATTCGGAAGCGCTGTCTGTGCGATCGGGGCGTAGACTCGTTCCGGCACGCCCACTTCGGAAAGATGTAAACCAGCTGACCGGATTGAGACTAGTTGTGCCATCGAGCGAAAACGTAATAAACTCGGCGCGCCCACCGATATTTTCCCAAGGTATTGTACCGTTCAAGCCAAGTGGGCTACCGACGCGGCTATCGGCAGAGAGATCACGATTGTCACCCAGCAAATAGACGTGCCCTTCTGGTATGACTACTGGCGCAATATCATCGGTCATTTGCGGACCCAGATCAATAATATCATAGCTGACGCCGTTGGGCAGGGTTTCGCGAACAATCGGCAAGGAACAAATCGGGTTGCCAGCAGCATCAGCGCCTCGCAATCCCGGAAACTCAGCGCTGCCGCAGGGAGCATTGGCATCTATTGGCAATTGCAAATCCGGCTGAGCCTCTTGATCGACAGCCTCTCCATTGAGGAAAACCTGACCGCCGCGCAGTTCGAGCGTGTCGCCAGGCAAACCGATAACCCGTTTGATATAGTCGCTGCTCTGATCCTTCGGTGTCAGGATCACAATGTCTCCGCGTTCTGGAAGAGATCCAAACAGCCGCCCCTCCATGCGCGGCAAGACATGAAATGTGGGGGATACCCATGACCAGCCGTAGGCATATTTGCTGACGATCAGACGATCGCCGACCAGCAATCCAGGCATCATCGATACCGACGGGATGTAAAAGGGCTTAGCGACCAGGCTATGGAAGGCCAGCACCGCCAGTAATAACAGTCCAATGCTCTTGGCTTCGCCGACCCAATCGGTCTTTTCCTTTTCGGAATCTCCAGCCTTGATCGCCTGTTGATCCGCCTTTTCTAAAGCCATATCCTGTTTTCTTCTTCTGTTGTCGCGCCCGACCCTATTTCTGGATCGAGGGTATCGCTTCGATAATGACGAAGGCTTGTGCCCATGGATGATCGTCAGTGAGTGTGAGATGAACGACCGCATCATATCCCGCCGGAGTCAGCGCGTCGAGCCGTTTTTTGGCGCCGCCGGTAAGGGCCAATGTTGGCGCGCCGCTTTTGGCATTGATGACGCCTATATCCTTCATGAATACGCCCGCTTTAAAGCCGGTTCCGACCGCTTTTGAATAAGCTTCTTTGGCGGCGAAGCGTTTCGCATAAGTACCAGCTTTTGTATAAGGCCTGCGGGCAGCTTTGGCGCGTTCGACTTCGGTGAAGACGCGCTTTTCAAAGCGTTCGCCAAACCGATCCAACGAATTTTGGATACGTTCTATGTTACAGAGGTCTGAGCCTAGTCCTATGATCATAGTATTATGGTCACCGGGTATCATCCATCAAAGCACGCATTTGCTGAATGCTACCAGCTAGCCCGCCAAATATCGCCTCTCCGATCAGGAAATGACCGATATTGAGTTCTACCAATTGCGGAATAGCAGCAATCGGCACGACATTGTCAAAGGTCAGACCGTGACCAGCATGAGGTTCAATACCATTTTTGGCCGCCAAAGCAGCAGCGTCGCTAATTCGGCGCAATTCTTTTTCGCGTTCCACGCCGCTGATATGGGCATAATGGCCGGTATGGAATTCCACCACCGGTGCGCCGAGGTGGATGGCCGCTTCAATCTGTCGTGGGTCCGGTTCGATAAACAGGCTGACACGGATATTGGCATCGCGCAGTTGTCCTACAAAATCTTTCAGCCGGTTATGTTGGCCCGCGGCGTCGAGGCCGCCTTCGGTCGTACGTTCTTCCCGGTTTTCGGGCACGATGCAGGCGGCATGCGGTTTATGACGAAGGGCAATGTCGAGCATTTCGTCGGTAGCTGCCATTTCAAGATTGAGCGGAATGGACAGCTTGTCCATTAGCTCAATGAGGTCATCATCGCGGATATGCCTACGATCTTCCCGCAAATGGGCGGTTATACCATCGGCTCCCGCCTCCGCGGCAATCGTTGCAGCTCGAATGGGTTCCGGATGCTCGCCACCGCGCGCATTCCGAATGGTCGCGACATGGTCGATGTTGACGCCCAGTCTCAGATGTGGCGTCGCACTCATATTTTGCGGCTGCCCGGTTTTGTTGTCGGAACGGCGGCCAGTTCTACCGGTACTTCGTTATCCGCGTAAGAAGGTACTTCGAGTGCAATTAATGGATAGAAGGGGACATCAAAGCTGGCGGCTCCGTTCGACCGATCAACCAAAGCACCAGCAGCGATTACTTCTCCGCCCGCCTCGCCAATGGCTTTGATGGCTTCGCGAGATGAGAGGCCGGTAGTTACAACATCCTCCATCATCAAAACTTTTTGGCCTGGTTCGAGCCGGAAACCCCTGCGCAGCTCAAATACACCTTCGGGCCGCTCGAGAAAAATCGCTTCGGTTCCCAGTGCTCTGCCCATTTCGTGGCCGACAATGACACCACCCATGGCCGGTGAAACGACTATGTCTATCGCGTCGCGAATATCTGGTGGCATTTTCGCGACTAGTGCATTTGTCAGTCTCGCGCCTCGGGCTGGATCCATAAGAACCCGGGCGCACTGCAGATATTGCGCGCTGTGCCGACCGGATGACAATATAAAATGCCCTTCCAATAGGGCGTCACTGGCTCGGAATTCTTTCAATATTTCTTGCTCGGTCAATATTTTTAATCCGTCTTATTTGGTCCTGAGATTCTGAAATGGGTTCATCTTGGTTCTAATGAAAGCCCGAAAACTAAAAAAATATGCGTAGAGTAGCTTGAGGCTTGCGACAACCCTGCTTATAAGCCGCTCCAAACGGGATGTTTCAGGTTGATGGGGCTGGTGTCCAAATGGGCATATTTACCAGAAAATCTGGCTGGCTTATGGGCTAAAACGACCGGAAATTAGGGCTTAGATAAGGTTGAGCAAGTAATGACTCATTATGTGAAAGCATGGATTCTGGCATTGGGCCTGATTCTCACGCCAGCAGCGGCGATGGCGCAAGATGCGTTGCCAGCAGCACCGGGAGCGGAAGCGGCACCTGCTTCAGCTACTACTGATGCAGAGGCTTCAGTTACAGAAGCTGCTCCTACGTCGGGCCTTGATCCAGCACTTTATACGCCGATGAAGCCAACCGAAGGTGTTGGCATGCCGGTGGATAAGGGTATCGATTTCCAGCCACAGGTCAGTGAAACCGGCAAGGAAGCAAAATGGATCAATAATGTCATATTGCTGCCGATTATGGCTGTAATTTGCCTGTTCGTCCTGCTGCTCCTTTTTATCGTGATGGTTAAGTTTCGGCGTGGCGCAAATCCAGAGCCATCAAAAACAACACATAATACTTTCATTGAAATTATATGGACGGTGATACCCGTTCTCATATTGTTGGTTATTGCCGTTCCTTCGATAAGCTTGCTCGCTAAACAGTTTGAGCCTGCCCCAGAAGATGCACTCACTGTTAAAGTGACGGGTTACCAATGGTATTGGGGCTATAGTTATCCTGACAATGGTGATTTCGAAATCATTTCTAACATGCTTCCGGAAGACGAAGCTAAAGCGCGTGGCGAACCTTTCCAGCTTGCGGCTGATAATCGAATGGTCATTCCGGTTGGTAAGCCAGTCAAAATGCTGATCACCGGCGCGGATGTTATTCACAGCTTTGCCATACCAGCGGCTTGGTTCAAGCTCGACGCTGTTCCGGGACGGATTAACGAGAAAGTGCTCCAGATCGACGAAGTTGGTGTCTATTATGGCCAATGTTCAGAACTTTGTGGTGCGCGGCACGGTTTCATGCCGATTACTGTAGAGGTCCTGCCAGAAGACAAGTTTAACGACTGGGTGCGTGCCAATGGCGGAACCTTAAAGGGGGACGAGGCCGTTGAAGCCGAAGGTGAAGATGATGCGGCTGAAGAAACTGCATCCGACGACACGACAACAGAAGGCGAGCCTGCAGATGCAGCCGCCGCTGCGAACTAAGGGATACGCAAGCGATGACAACTATTGCAGCAGACGGCCAGATTTTGGATGATCATGCACATGATGCGGATCATAAGCCGGCCTTTTTCCAACGTTGGTTCATGTCGACCAACCATAAGGATATCGGTACGCTTTACCTGATTTTCGCCATTATCGCCGGCATTATCGGCGGTGCAATTTCTGGTATGATGCGGATGGAGCTGGCTGAGCCCGGTATTCAGTATCTTACAAGCTGGGTGGGTTCAGGTGCTTCCGCAGATGAAGCCCTTCACCTTTGGAACGTCCTGATTACGGCCCACGGTCTCATCATGGTTTTCTTCATGGTTATGCCAGCGATGATCGGTGGCTTTGGTAACTGGTTTGTGCCGCTAATGATCGGCGCGCCGGATATGGCCTTCCCGCGGATGAACAATGTCAGCTTCTGGCTGCTTATTCCGGCATTTCTGTTGCTGCTCGGTTCAGCTTTCGTTCCGGGTGGTACCGGCAATGGCGCTGGTACCGGTTGGACAGTCTATGCGCCATTATCGACCTCCGGTTCGGTTGGTCCCGCAGTGGATATGGCGATCCTGTCGCTCCATTTGGCTGGTGCGAGTTCTATTTTGGGTGCTGTGAACTTTATTACGACCATCCTGAACATGCGTGCGCCGGGTATGACCCTGCACAAAATGCCGCTCTTCGTCTGGTCAGTTCTGGTGACAGCATTCCTGTTGCTGCTCGCACTCCCTGTTTTGGCTGCGGCTATCACGATGCTGCTGACGGACCGTAACTTCGGAACGACATTCTTTGACGCTGCTGGTGGCGGTGACCCGGTATTGTACCAGCATTTGTTCTGGTTCTTCGGTCACCCTGAAGTCTACATCATGATCTTGCCCGGTTTCGGCATGGTCAGCCACATTATTTCTACCTTCTCTCGTAAGCCGATCTTCGGCTATCTCGGTATGGCTTATGCCATGGTGGCAATTGGTGTGGTCGGCTTTGTTGTTTGGGCGCACCACATGTTCACGACCGGCATGTCGGTAAATGTGAAAATGTACTTTACCGCTGCCACTATGGTGATCGCGGTGCCCACAGGTATCAAGATCTTTTCCTGGATTGCGACCATGTGGGGCGGTTCGATGTCTTTCAAAACACCTATGGTGTGGGCGTTGGGCTTCATATTCATGTTCACTGTTGGCGGCGTAACCGGCGTGGTGCTGGCTAATGGCGGTATCGACGATAACCTCCATGACACCTATTATGTTGTTGCTCATTTCCACTATGTGTTGTCGCTGGGTGCGGTCTTCTCGATCTTTGCGGGCTTCTATTACTGGTTCCCGAAAATGTCGGGTCGCCATTATAGCGAACTGCTTGGCCAGCTCCATTTCTGGATTTTCTTCATCGGCGTGAACGTCTTGTTCTTCCCCATGCACTTCTTGGGCAACCAGAGCATGCCGCGCCGCTATCCCGATTATCCTGAGCAATTTGCTTATTGGAATGAAATAGCATCCATTGGTTATGTGATCATGGCGGTTGGTGTGTTGATCTTCTTCGTTAACATTGCTTGGTCGCTGGTTGCTGGCCGCAAGGCAGAAGGAAATTACTGGGGCGAAGGAGCGACGACGCTGGAATGGACTTTGTCCAGCCCGCCGCCATTCCACCAGTTCGAGACGCTGCCTCAGATCAAGTAATCGAGGCAAAACTCCGGATCAGTCTGCCCGGTGACCTTTTGGTTGTTGGGCAGACAGCCATAATGACGACTTGAGAAATTTGATACAGATATGACAATCGCTTCGACATCACCCCATAAGCTGGCCAGCGCTCAGGATCTGTTTGCGCTCACCAAGCCGCGCGTGATGTCGTTGGTCATCTTTACGGCTATTTGCGGTTTGCTAGCAGCGCCTGGGTCAATTCATCCGGTTATCGGTTTTACGGCGATATTGGCCATTAGTCTCGGCGCAGGCGCTTCTGCGGCTCTCAACCAATGGTATGAGCATGATATTGATGCGGTGATGAAGCGCACGGCCAATCGTCCGCTGCCTGCGGGACGAATGGACCGCGAAACCGCATTGCACTTTGGCGTCGGATTGTCGGTCTTTTCGGTCCTGCTGATGGGTGTCGCAGTCAATTGGCTGAGCGCGGCGATATTGGCGTTCTCGATCTTTTTCTATGCGGTGGTCTACACTATCTGGCTGAAACGCAGCACACCACAAAATATCGTGATCGGCGGCGCTGCCGGGGCTTTTCCTCCGGTCATCGGTTGGGCAGCGGTAACTGGTGATGTCACTGTCATGCCGCTCTTGCTCTTTGCTATCATTTTCTTCTGGACACCACCGCATTTTTGGGCGCTCGCACTTTTTGTGAATAGCGATTATTCCAAAGCAGGCATACCGATGATGCCGGTTGTTGCCGGCCGACAATCAACCCGGCGGCAAATTGCATTATATAGTTTGATTCTCGCAGTTTGCGCGATTGCTCCCTTTGCGATGAGCATGACCGGAGCGATATATGGTGTAACAGCAATTGTCCTTAGTTTGGCCTTCTCCTTCTTCTCCTTCCGCGTGGGTCTAAGCAAAACAGACAATCCAGCAGCCATGAAGGCTGAGAAACATCTCTTCACCTTTTCCATTCTCTACCTGTTTACGTTATTCGGCGCACTGGTTGCGGACAGGATGATTTTTGCATGAGCGAGATCGAAACCAACAAAACGACCATGTCGCCTGAAGAGCAAAAGGCCTATCAAGCGAAGCAAAAGCACCGTGCTGCGATCATGGCTGGCTTGCTCTTTTTTCTTGTAGTGCTATTTTACCTTATTACCTTCGTTAAGATAAACGGGGCTGTATCATGAGCCACGCACAAACCAGAGATTTGTCGAGAAAGAACCGTCGCAGCGCTATGATGACGGGAGCGATGGGCCTTGCCATGCTTGGTATGGGTTATGCAGCCGTACCACTTTATGAAATTTTCTGTCGTGTCACTGGATATGGTGGAACCACGCAGCGAGTGGGTGAAGCGCAAGCAGCCACGGTGCAGACCACATCACGTGTTATGTCTGTTCGATTTGACTCCAATGTTAATTCCGCTTTGCCATGGACTTTCAAGCCAGAGCAGGCCGTCGATCGGGTCAGCGTTGGCGCGCGCGACATGGCTATCTACATTGCTACCAACAAATCTGATCAACCGGTCGTTGGCACGGCAACATTTAATGTCACGCCCCTGCAAGCTGGCAAATATTTTCATAAGGTACAGTGCTTCTGTTTTACCGAGCAGCTGTTGAAGCCAGGACAAACCATGCGGATGCCAGTACTATATTATGTCGACCCAGCGATTCTGAATGATCCTGAAACACGCGATATTGAAGAAATTACATTGAGCTACACATTTTATCGCTCGAAAGACGGCATTGCGGTAGACCCCGCAAAGAGCGATAGCTAAGAACAACAACGAAAGAAGTTTGGGGAATTACACCATGGCTGGAGCCAAGAACCACGATTATCATATTTTGCCACCAGACATTTGGCCGTTTTTTGGTGCATTTGCTGCGCTGACAATGGCATTTGGCGGTGTGATGTGGTTGCACCCTGATGTCTTTGGATCATTTGGTCCGATGGTATTCGCAATCGGCGTGGCAACCGTTGCTTTGACTTTCTTTGCTTGGTGGTCGAACGTGATTAAAGAGGCGCATGCCGGGGATCATACACCGGTCGTGCAATTGCATCTGCGCTACGGAATGATCCTGTTCATTGCATCAGAAGTGATGTTCTTTGTCGGATGGTTCTGGGCTTGGTTCGACTATTCTTTGTTTCCGCAACCGCTCGAATTCGCCGAAGGCTTTACCACCAATATGATCGGCCAGGAAGGCGCCGAAGCGCTTCTGCAATGGCCACCAAAGGGCATTGAGGTTTTGAACGCGTTCGAGCTCCCTCTACTTAACACCCTAATTCTACTCTGCTCCGGTACAACGGTTACATGGGCGCACCATTCGTTGATTCATGGAAATCGCAAAGGTCTGATCACGGGCCTTTGGCTGACGATCATTCTCGGAGCTGTGTTTAGCGCGATACAGGCATATGAGTATAGTATCGCTCCATTCCCGTTCGCTGGCATCAACTATAGCAGCGCCTTTTATATGGCGACCGGTTTCCATGGTTTCCACGTGCTTGTCGGCACTATCTTCCTGATTGTTTGTCTCGCGCGGGCTTACAAAGGACACTTTACTCCGAAGCAGCATTTTGGATTTGAAGCTGCCGCTTGGTATTGGCACTTTGTCGATGTTGTCTGGTTGTTTCTGTTCCTTGCTGTTTATGTATGGGGCGGCTGGGGCGCGCCGGTTCATTAGGACAGTTTTTTGACTGATACCGAAAACTCAAAAGGGCAGCCGGACGTTTTTCCCGCTGCCCTTTTTGGACTCTGCCCCAATTGCGGGCAAAAAACCTTGTTTCGCAGCGTTACGGCTTTTTCTGAAAAATGCCGGGCCTGTGGACTGAATTATGAAAAGTATAACGTCGGCGATGGCCCCGCAGCCTTTTTGACATTGATCGTTGGCGGATTAGTGCTTGCTGTCGCTTTGATTGTGGAAATCAACTACCAGCCACCGATTTGGCTTCATGCGATTTTGTGGTTCCCCCTAACCATTGCAGCGGTCATCGGTTCTTTGAGGCTGTCTAAGGCCATATTTCTGATTTTGGAGCATCGCAATCAAGCCCGGGAGGGAAGCATTGATGATAGTGGTGAACCATGAAACGGTTACCAATCTTTGTCACCATTCTTGTTTTGGCAGCAGTAGCGACAATGATCGGGCTTGGTATCTGGCAATTGCAGCGCGCTGAGTGGAAAAATGACCTGCTAGCTACTTATCAAGCGGCGAGTAATAAACCGGTCATCAGCTATCCGTCGGTACCCATGGAAGACAATCCGCCATATTTTCGGCGGTCATCGGTAAATTGCTTGGAAGTTTTGGCTTGGCGCGCCGTTAGCGGCCGCAATGCTTATGGACATTCGGGTTGGGCGCATATAGCGCATTGCCAAACAACCGGAGGAGAGGGGCCCGGCGCGCAAATCGTCGCTGGCTGGTCCAAGTCACCCGAGGATCCTGAATGGAGTGGGGGGCTCGTGAATGGTATCATCGCTCCCGATAGTCTGAACATCGTGCGCCTCGTTGCCAGTGAACCTGTTGCTGGGTTGGTAAAAAGCCAAGAACCCTCGACGGATGATATTCCCAACAATCATATGGGCTATGCAGTTCAGTGGTTTCTGTTCGCAGGGATTGCCTTGATCATCTATTTTCTGGCTTTGCGAGGGCGCAACAAGACCGCAAGTAAAGCTTAAAACTTGCCCTTGGACAGCGAGGCCGCTAACCCGCTGGCCATCATGGAATATATCTCGACACGAGGCGGTGCAGCGCCACTTAATTTTGAACAGGTAACATTGGCCGGATTGGCTGGCGATGGCGGGCTTTATGTGCCGACCCATTGGCCTAAAATGTCACAAGCTGAAATTGCCGATATGGCGGGGCTTCCCTATTCCGAGATAGCTGTTCGTGTAATGCGGCCGTTTATCGGAGATGTTCTTACCGAAGATGAACTGCGCGACCTTTGTGAACAGGCTTATGGGCAATTTGCTCACAAAGCGGTGACGCCGCTGGTACAGCTAGATGGTCAGCATTGGTTGCTTGAATTGTTTCACGGTCCAACGCTGGCGTTTAAGGATGTCGCATTGCAGCTGCTAGGTTTGTTGTTTGAGACATTTTTGGCGCGGCAGGACAAGCATCTGACGGTTGTCGGTGCAACGTCCGGTGATACTGGTTCAGCAGCAATTGACGCATTGGCTGGACGTGACAAAGTCGATATTTTCATGCTGCATCCCGATGGACGGATATCGGATGTGCAGCGCCGGCAGATGACCACAGTGTTGGCGCCCAATGTTCATAACATCGCTATGGACGGGAGTTTCGATGACGCGCAGGCTATGGTCAAGCGTATGTTTGCCGATAAGCAAGTTACTGACCGGTTCGCCATTTCAGCGGTTAACTCAATCAACTGGGCGCGATTAATGGCGCAGATTGTCTATTACTTTTATGCCGCATCGCAATTGGGATCACCGCATCGCAAAGTGGCGTTCTCGGTTCCGACAGGCAATTTCGGAGATGTATTTGCGGGCTATGTTGCGGCCCAAATGGGGTTACCGATTGAGCGGTTAGTCGTTGCTACTAACGTGAATGATATTCTTCATCGCGCTTTGAGTGAAGGCGATTATTCCGCCGGAACTGTAACGCCTACAGCCGCGCCATCGATGGATATTCAGATTAGTAGTAACTTTGAACGGTTGCTATTCGATCTTGACGGACGCGACGGAGCGAAGACAGCAGCTCGGATGAAAGCGTTCGAAGAGACCCGCAATATGCAGATCGCACCCGACATGCTTGCAAAAGCCAGTTCGATTTTCACGAGTCAACGTGTTGATCCCGATAGCATGACGCTAGCCATGAGCCAGGCTCAAGAGGAAGCGGGACAGGTTATTGATCCGCATACAGCTATCGGACTGTCGGCGGCCCGTTCGGCTGATATTGACCCGTCCGTCCCGATTGTCACATTGGCCACGGCCCACCCGGCCAAGTTCCGGGATGCAGTTGAGCGGGCTACCGGCCTGCGTCCAGGATTGCCGCGACGTATTGGTGATCTATTCGATCGTGAAGAAGCCTGCGATAAACTGCCGGGTGACTATGATACGGTGAAGGCGTTTGTGACCTCTAAGGCGACACCTGCCAATGGCTGACGCCCCAACAAGCCCTGGCGTTATGATCAGCGATCCGCGCAGCGATTATGCGCTGATTGATAGCGGTGATGGCCGCAAGCTGGAACGCTATGGTGACTATCATTTCATTCGCCCTGAACCCCAGGCTATGTGGTCGCCGGCACAAGATGAATGGCAAGCCGATGGCGAGTTTGTACCCGCATCAGACGATGATGGCGGCGGACGCTGGCACTTTAATCGGCCCGTTCCCCAAGAGGGATGGCCGCTGACCTGGGAAGAAGTGACTTTTACGGCTCAATGTACTCCTTTTCGACATCTTGCCTATTTCCCGGATATGGACCCAGTCTGGCGGTGGATCCGATCAAACTTGGAAGATATGGAGGATGCGCAGGCCCTGAATCTTTTTGGCTATACAGGGGTTGGGACACTGGCTCTGTCTGCTGCAGGCGCCAAGCTCGTGCATGTCGATGCGTCAAAGAAATCCGTATCAGCAGCGCGAGATAATGCGGCGCTTTCAGGTATGTCGGAGCGCCCAGTGCGCTGGATTATTGATGATGCCGCGAAATTTGCCGCGCGCGAAGTGCGCCGAGAGCGTCGCTATGATGCGATCCTTCTCGACCCCCCTAAATATGGCCGCGGTCCAGATGGCGAGATCTGGCGATTGGAAGAAGATCTAGCGCCGCTGGTCGAGAGTTGCGGAAAGCTGCTCGACGAAAATAGCCGCTGTCTCTTTCTAACGGTTTATGCGGTCCGCATGTCGGCGCTGGCTTTGGGATCATTGCTCAACGAGAAGCTGGCGCATTTGGGCGGAAAAATCGAGGTTGGCGAACTGGCGGTAAGGGAAGAAGCGCGCGGATTGCTGTTGCCGACAGCGATCTACGCGCGTTGGTCCAAGTAAGAACCCCAGCCTAACAAACTGACACCATGGCTTGCCATTTTGCTTTCAAAGTGGTGAAGACATCCCATGACAGATACACTTACATTAGAGGTCAATGATCTAGAGGTCGATGTACTGACCGGCATCTATTCCGAAGAGACCCATTTGCCGCAGCCGCTGCGCATTTCTATTGCTGCTGAACTTCAAATCCAGGAGCGCTATGAGGCGGATACGCCGCTCGAAAGCTCCAAGAATTATATGGACTTGAAAGATGCTGCGACCACCGCTTTGCCGGAGGGCGTTCATTTCAAGCTGATCGAAGCGGTTGCCGATCATATTATCGAGACATTATTCCTGCAGGATAAAGCCATATTGCGGGTTACGGTCAAGATTGTGAAACTGCTCATCTCCGAAAAAGGAGAGGCTATCGGCATTACAATGTCACGAGCCCGTAAATGAGTGATGACAAGATGAAGCTGGCGCTGGTAACGGGCGGCCTAAGACGATTGGGTGCCCATATCGCAGGCCGCTTGGCAGAAGCCGGCTATGCTCTGGCGCTCCATGGTCATAGCGATGCCACTCCAGAAGAGGCCCTTGCCCAAACGCTGAGCGAGCATGATACGAATTGGTCAGGTTTTGTCGCTGATTTTGGTAAGGATGGCGCCGCTAGCCAGCTGCTTGATGCTGTTGTTGGCCAATTTGGCAGTGCTCCTGATCTTATCGTCAACAATGCTTCTCTTTTCGACTATGATGACGCCCAGACGCTCGACGAAGCATCGTTGGAGAACCATCTGAAAATCAACATGATGGTCCCGACCTTGTTGACGACCGCGCTGGCTCAGCGTCTTTCTGAGGGTCAGCGTGCTGCGGTAGTCCAAATAGTTGACCAACGGGTTCGCAATCCCAATGGCGATCAACTCAGCTATACTTTGTCCAAGCAGGCGCTCGCCGAATCCATCCGGACGCTGGCAATAGCCTGTGCTGATAAGCTTCGCGTCAACGGGGTTGCACCGGGGCTAACGATCCCGACAGAAGAGTATGAAGCGGGTCAGATGAAGCGTTTAACCGACCTCATGCCGCTTGGTCGATTGTCATCCCCGGATGATATTGCAACGGCAGTCTGTTACCTGGCTGAGGCCAAAAGCGTTACCGGACAGACCCTGTTTGTGGACGGCGGTGCGCATATGAAAAGCTATGATCGCGACTTCATGTTTATGGAGCAACGGTAGGTCGTAATTTTTACCTCGGTTCGTCGACAAATCGCTTGTTCAACAGGGCATTAACTCCATTTCGGACCATTCAAACTCTGGATCGCAGTCCGGTCAGATTTTGATTAAATGTGAAAGGAATATAATGCGTATTTATTCGAAGATCCTCCTGGCCAGTGCCGCCACTGTTGCTTTGGCCGCCTGTTCTGAACAAGCCACCGACACAGATGCGGTTGCCGAGGAGGTAACGGAAGTAGCTGAGCCGACAAATATTGTTGGCGTCGCTCAAGGTAATGAAGATTTCTCCACACTCGTAACGGCAGTCACGCTCGCTGATTTGGGTCAGACATTGTCAGACGATGGCCCGTTCACGGTTTTCGCTCCAACCAATGATGCGTTTAACAAAGTTGATCAGGAAACTTTGAGTGCGCTTATGACGCCGGAAAAGAAAGACGATCTCACAGCGCTCCTAACCTATCATGTTGTTGCTGGTAAATTGACGGCGGCAGATGTTGCCAAAGCTATCAGCGATGGCGGTGGTTCAGCGAATTTGACGACTGTCCAAGGTGCCTCCCTCAAAGCCTCTTTGGATGGCGATAAGGTTATTTTGGAAGATGCCGCTGGCGGAAAATCGACTGTCACATTGGTCGATGTGGATGCCACCAATGGCGTTATCCACGGGATCGACACGGTAGTAATGCCTGGATAATTGCATCCATCATAAGTTGTGAAAGGCCTCGCCTAACCGGCGGGGCCTTTTTTATTGGCGGTTGTGCGGCTATTGGTGACACCTGTTTTTGCGAAGGAGCCTTTAGTGACACAATATTGGTTGATGAAGTCAGAGCCCGATGCCTATGGCTGGGATGATCTGATCGCTGAAAAAGAAGGCACTTGGGACGGTGTCAAAAATGCCCAAGCCAGCAATAATATGAAAAAGATGAAGGTTGGTGATCAGGTCTTTTTTTATCATTCGCGGCAGGGGCTGGAAATTGTTGGGATCATGGAGGTCAGTCAGGAAGAATTTCCAGATCCGTTTGACGATACGGGCCGCTGGATAGCTGTTAAGGTGAAGCCGGTTCGCAAATTGGACAAAGCGGTACCGCTGAAAGAGATGAAGCAAAATCCGAAGCTCGCCAATCTGGCGATCATTCGTCAGACCCGGCTATCGGTGGTTCCGGTTACCGCAGAGGAATGGGGCGCGGTTATGGAAATGGCAACTTAGCTCGGTTTTAAAAATAGGGTCACACAGGGTCACAGCCGCTAAAGCGCGAAAAGATTTTCGTGGTTTGTCAGAGAAATAACGGCTTCTGACGAACCGTTGCGCATGGATATTCAAGACTGAGAAAGAGCAGTTTTCCAATATCACAGGCTGGGCTTTGCAGGAAAGCCGCTTTCACAAAAGCCAACATAGCGGGTTTGTGCTCCGCACTTGATGCGGAGCCTGGGGTTCGCCGTCAGGCCTTTCATCCTGGGCTCCGCATCACGTGCGGAGCACGTAATACTATTTGCTGCGCAATCCGCTGACTGTCGCACCCGCTGCGGTGAGAAACTCGACATCGGTTTTAAGGTGCAGCAGGCGCAGGCCTTCATGCTCCATTGCTTCTCGCAAAGCTGGTTCAAATTGCTCCGTGCTTTCAACCGTTGCACTCCAGCCGCCATAGGCCTTCGCGAGCATCGCAAAATCCGGATTTTGCAAGGATGTTGCGGATAGCCTGGCGGGATATTCACGTTCCTGATGCAGGCGGATGGTCCCAAAGCTGCCATTGTCGATGACAAGCACCAGCAAATTGGCATCATATTGGACGGCGGTTGCCAGTTCCTGACCGTTCATCAGAAAATCACCATCGCCAGCGATCACCACCGAAACGCGGCTTGGAAAACGCAGCGCTGCTGCCACGGACGCAGGCAGGCCATAGCCCATTGCTCCGGATGTCGGCGCAAGCTGGCTCGGGAAGTCGCCATAGGTCCAGTAGCGATGCCACCAGCCGGAAAAATTGCCCGCGCCGTTGCAGATGATCGTGTCGGCAGGCAGCATGTCCTGCATCGCCGCGACACATGGACCAAGATCCAGTTTGGCCGCCGTCGGTTTGACGGTCGTCCACTCCAGATAGTCGGCATGGGCCGCCTTGCCTGAGTCAAAGCTTAGCAGATCATCGTCCCATAGGGCCGCCTGTTCGGCAAATTCGTGCATCTCAGCGCAAATCGGCAAGTCGATGCGATAGACGTGATTGAGCTCATCCGGGTCGGGATGGATATGGACTAGTGTCTGGTCGGGATGATCCGGCGTAATTAATGTATAACCATCGGTAGTTGCTTCGCCGAGCCGTGCGCCGACCGCGATGACCAGATCAGCGGCCTTGACCCGCTCGACTAGCTTGGGATTAGGGCCATAGCCGAGATTTCCCGCATAGACCGGACTTGTGTTGGGAAAATTATCCTGTCGCCGGAACGCGCAAGCGACGGGGAGGCCGATCCGCTCGGCATAGGCCGCGAAATTATCCCGGGCACTAGCACACCAGCCAGCACCGCCGATAATCGCAATCGGATCGGTTGCATCGCGCAGCAAGTCGGTCAGCGTGGTCATCGCATTGGGGCACATGGGCTGTACCGGCGCGACGACTTTTGGGCGGTCGAGCGTTTCAACGACATCGCGCAGCATATCTTCGGGTAGGCTCAGCACAACCGGTCCGGGACGCCCGGAGCTGGCTGTATCAAAAGCGCGCGCGATATATTCAGGGATGCGCGCTGCATTGTCGATCCGCGCTGCCCATTTTGCGAGCGGGGTGAACATCGCAGTAAAATCAACTTCTTGAAAGCCTTCGCGGTCACGGTCGTCGCGCGCAACATCGCCGATGAACAGGATCATCGGAGTGCTGTCCTGCATCGCGGTATGAACGCCGATGCTCGCATTGGTTGCACCGGGGCCGCGGGTGACAAAGGCAATGCCGGGGCTGCCGGTCAGCTTGCCATCGGCTTCGGCCATGAACGCGGCGCTGCCATCCTGACGAGTCGACACGGTCTCGATGGAGCCACAATCATGCAGCGCATCGAGGACGGAGAGAAAGCTCTCTCCCGGGACCGTGAAGATACGGTCGGTGCCTTGGGTTACGAGTTGATCGACCAAAACCTGCGCGCCCGTTCGGGCATTTGAGGGACGTTTTTCCATGCTGTTTATCCTCAACTTTGGTGAACGGCTTTGGTCACCATATAGGCTTTTAATCCATCGGGGCCATCTTCTGATCCATGGCCGGATTGTTTCACCCCGCCAAAGGGTGCGTCGCCGGGACTGACGGTCAAATTGTTGATCGCTACCATGCCGGCCTCAATCTGATCGCCGACTATGTTGGCGGTGCGCAGGCTGTCTGTAAACGCATAGGCCGCGAGGCCAAGCGGCAGACGATTGGCCTGTTCAATAGCTTCATCCATTGTATCGAACGGGCGCATCGCCGCCACGGGACCAAAGGGCTCGTTGTTCATGATATCTGCCTGTAGCGGGACATCGGTCAGCACGGTTGGCCGGTAAAAATAACCATCGTTATCCATCGCTTCCCCGCCGAGACGCACAGTTGCGCCTTTGGCCTTGGCGTCGCCGATCAGTTGTTCCATTGCCTCGGGTCGGCGCGGATTGGCGAGCGGGCCCATGTCGATACCATCTTCAAAGCCATCGCCCACACGAACTTTTTCGGCGCGTTTTGTAAAGGCTTCGGCAAAGCGTTCGTAAATACCGGACTGCACATAAAAGCGGGTCGGAGACACACAGACTTGTCCGGCATTGCGGAATTTCTGCGTGGCGAGCAGATCGACCGCCTTGTCCAGATCGCAATCGTCAAAAATCAACACCGGTGCATGGCCGCCCAGCTCCATCGTCGTGCGCTGCATATTTTCGGTCGCTAGTTTCATCAGATGCCTGCCCACCGGAACCGATCCGGTGAAGCTGATCTTGCGAATAGTATCGGACGCGATCAGGTGGGAGGAGACTTCGGAAGGGTCGCCGAACACCACCTGCGCGGTGCCAGCGGGCAAGCCAGCGTCGAGCAGACAGCGGATCATTTCGATCGGGCTGGCCGGGGTTTCCTCAGCTGGCTTCAGGATTATCGAGCAACCGGCCGCCAGAGCAGGCGCGAGTTTGCGCGCTGGCGTATAGACCGGAAAATTCCACGGGCTAAACGCCGCCACGGGACCCACTGACTGATATTTCACAAAACTATTCTGTCCGGTCGGGCGGACCAGCACGCGGCCATAACAACGCTTGGCTTCTTCCGCCATGACATCGAACATCGCCGCCGACGCAGTGACTTCGCCGGTGGCCTGACCCACCGGCTTGCCTTGCTCAGCCGTCATCATCCGGCCAATTTCTGGCGCGCGCTCCCGCATCAAGTCAGCGGCTTTGTGCAATATGGCCCCGCGCGCAGCGACTGGCGTATCGCGCCAGATCGGGAATGCGCGACCCGCTGCATCCAGCGCGCGGTCAAGGTCTGCCTTGCTCGCTTTGGGTAGGTCAGAGATGGTTTCGCCAGTGGATGGATTGACGACATGATGGACATCGCGACCCTCCACATCAATCCATTCGCCGTCAATATGGAGTTGCAGGGAAGGGGGGTAAGTGTTGGACATAGTTGCTCCTGTAACCGGTTGAGACAGCACTAGACTTGTCGCTGCTTTCCCGCAATGACTGTGACAAAGATCGAGAGGAAAAAAATGGAACTTGTCACCGATGGCCTGCGGTTCCCCGAAGGCCCAATTGCGATGCCGGATGGCAGCGTCATATTGGTCGAGATTGCAGCCGGGCAGCTGACCCGCATCGCACCGGATGGTACAAAGGATGTGATAGCCAAGCCCGGCGGCGGTCCCAATGGAGCGGCGCTGGGCCCGGATGGCAAAATCTATGTCTGCAATAACGGGGGTTTTGAATATCAGGAAGCGAACGGATTTCTGACCCCAGCAGGGATTGCGAAAAATTATGACGGCGGGCGGATCGAACGGATTGATCCAGTGACCGGCGCGGTCGAAGTGCTTTATAAGTCGGGTGATTTTGACTGTGTCCTGCGCGGTCCCAATGACATTGTGTTTGATGAACATGGCGGCTTTTGGTTCACCGATCATGGCAAAACCGACTATGAAAAGCGCATCCACGACATTGTCGGTATCTTTTATGCGAAAACGGACGGCAGCTACATGGAAGAGGTCGTCTTCCCCTCGCAAAATCCCAATGGTGTCGGCCTGTCTCCCGATGGCAAGACGCTCTATGCGGCGGAAACCTTCACTTGCCGCTTGATGAAGTTCAACATTACCGAGCCCGGCAAAGTGGCACCGGATGCGGGGCCGGGCGGTCCCGGCATCCCGGTCTATCGGCCTGCTGGCTATAAATTTTTCGACAGCCTAGCGGTGGAAGAAAGCGGCAATATCTGTGTCGCAACTATCGGTGAATGCGGGATCAGCGTGATCTCGCCAGGCGGTGAGCTGGTCGAATTTGTGGAAACGCCTGATATCTTCACCACCAATATCTGCTTTGGCGGCGACGATATGATGGATGCCTATATCTGTCTGTCGGCAACCGGAAAACTGGTCAAAACCCGCTGGAAACGCCCGGGTTTGAAATTGGAGTATTTGAATAAATGAAATTCGACACCGTAATTTTCGACTTTGGCGGCGTGATCACCAGCTCGCCCTTTGATGCGTTTAACCGGCTCGAAGCTGCGCGTGGCGTGCCTATTCACAGTGTGCGGACGATCAACAGTACCAATCCTCATGACAATGCCTGGGCCAAGTTTGAACGCTCGGAAATTGATGCGGCGGGGTTTGATGCCCTTTTTGCCGAGGAAGCGAGGGCCATTGGTATCGAACTGAATGGCCGTGAAGTCCTCGCCTGTCTTGCGGGCGATATTCGCCCGGCAATGGTGGCGATGCTCGATACGCTGAAGGCCAAGGGTTTTACGATCGGCTGCATCACCAACAATGTGCCATCGGGCAAAGGCTCTGGCATGGCGTTGAATGATGAGAAAGCGGCCGCAATAGCCGCGATCATGGCGCGGTTCGATCATATAATTGAAAGCAGCAAGGCCGGTATTCGCAAACCTGATCCGCGCATTTATGAAATGATGTGCGAGGCGCTGGACGTAAAGCCAGAGCAGTGCATCTATCTTGATGATTTGGGAATCAACTGCAAGCCTGCCGCGACGCTCGGCATGGCAGCGATCAAAGTGACGGGTGAGCAGCAGGCGCTGAAAGACTTGCACGACTTGCTGGATATGCCATTCGCATAACGGCCGTTTCTGTTACCATA
Organism: uncultured Sphingomonadaceae bacterium; assembly: GCA_947501695.1. Lineage (GTDB taxonomy): Bacteria > Pseudomonadota > Alphaproteobacteria > Sphingomonadales > Sphingomonadaceae > Parasphingorhabdus. Next base: position 388,173 of record CANMWO010000002.1, on the reverse strand, counting down.
TTTTCCGTTTTTTTCTGATCCTAACATATTGGAAGCCCATAGCTTTCGATAAAAATGGCGCTTACCCGCCAATTTTTAATGACTCTTCAATGACATTATTATTACAGTTATGTTGCAATAATCGTCATAAAAGTGTAATAATGGCGCAAAGAAACAGGAGAGTGACTATGAAAACCGTAAAAAATATCGCCATTACTGTGGGCCTGACCATGGCAGCTTTACCCGGTTTGGCGCAGGCGCAGGACAGTGAAATTGGCTATGATAAAGGCGCGCTAGCCTATGATGCGCTCATGTCTGGCGATAATCAGACAGCCGTTGATAGGCTGGAAAGTAGCAAGCTTTCCGATCCCGCTGTGATGATCAATCTTGGACAGGCCTATGCTCGTACTGGACGATCCGGCGATGCAGCGAAAATGTTCACGGCAGCGATGAACAGCAATCGCAGCTTTGATCTGGTGCTTGCCGATGGCCAAGTGATGAACTCTCGCACGGCAGCCGAAATCGCTTTGAACAGTCTTAATGGAAGGCTCGCTTCGCGCTAGAGACCTATCCTATCAACATGATGAGGCGGTCGTTTCTGCGGCCGCCTTTTTGGTTTCAACAAAATTTCATGTGATGTAATTTTGCACTGCAGCATGAAAAACAAAGCGCCTTTGCGGCTCTCAAAGCCACTGCAACAATCCTGAAATATTTTCGTCTCTGAAGAGTCACAGAAACCGCATCGGCGGGTCATTTGACGCGCCTAGTGCCCGTTGCAGAAGGCGATGGGGGCATCTTTGATTCGTTTCCACATCATCTGATCTGAATTGTTTGAAATCAGTAATCTGCGGAGACTTTTTCCATGTTGAATAAACAAATTCGTTCTGTACTTTTTGCTAGCGCTGCGGCGGTTGCGGTCACTGCTTGCGGCGCTGATGACGTCGCGTCACCAGGAGAAGGCGTCATTGTTTTGCCGGCTCCAACCCCGACCCCCACGCCTACTCCAACCCCGACGCCAACGCCTACTCCTACCGGCGGTCCGGCCGCTGATTGCCCAACTGGCACAGCCAATGTGGGCACGATTACTACCGGCAACGGTGAAGAAGTGCGTAACTGTCAGGTATCAGGCGTAATAACCGGCAATCTTACTGTTCCGAAACGCGATGGTACGATCTATTCTTTCTCTGGTGCTGTCGAAGTTGGTGTTGATGGTGGCACGACCGGCATAATGACGATTGAGCCAGGCGTTGTGATCTTTGGGTCTTCTGGAGGTGACTTCCTGCTCGTCAATCGCGGGTCTCAAATATTTGCTGAGGGCACTGCTTCTGCGCCTATTATCATGACATCGCGTCAGAATATTCTGGGCACGACCGGCGTTGATAGCATCGGCCAATGGGGCGGTGTGGTCATTTTGGGACGCGCACCGATTTCCGATTGCGCGACCGGTGGCGCATCCAATCCGGGCGGAACCCGCACCGATTGTGAAGCGATTGTCGAAGGTCCCTCAAATGCTGTCTATGGCGGCACTTTACCGGCGGATTCAAGCGGCCGACTATCTTATGTGCAAGTTCGCTATCCCGGTTTTGAGGTTTCTCCAGGCAACGAATTAAACGGCATCACCATGGCTGGCGTTGGCAGCGGAACATTTTTCCAGAATATTCAGGTCCACAACAGCTCGGATGATGGCGTCGAATGGTTTGGTGGCCGGGTAAATGGTAAAAACCTGGTGATGACCGGCATTGACGATGACTCGGTCGACTCTGACTCTGGCTTTAAAGGCAATAACCAATTTGTCCTCGCGGTTCAGCGCGTTGGCGGTGGTGACCATGTTATGGAAGCAGATTCAAACGGAGACGAGGATGCCGAACCGCGTCAGGATCATAAGCTTGCGAATGTGACATTTGTCTCCAGCGGTCAGGATCACGTGATCTTGCTGCGCGGTGGTGGCGATTATGCATTTTATAACAGTGTCTTCAACAGCGCGTCAGCCTGTATCGACATAGACAGTGCAACGACCATTCAAGCAGCCGGCGCGGCGGCAGACGAAAACGGGCCGCCGGTATTTGAATCGCTGTTCCTAAGCTGCGCTACCCCGTTTGTGGATGATGGCAACGTAACGGCTGCCCAAATTCAAACGCTATTTAACGCGGGCAGCAACAATACCGAAGCCGGAACATCGACGCTGAGCAATTCTGCAGCAGCATTTGCGTTCATAAATGGTGCCACGGAAAATGCCGTCACGCCATTTGCGGTGAGCGCGATCGACAGTTTCTTTGAAGATGTAAGTTACATCGGCGCTGTGCAGGATGCCAATGATACGCGGTTCCAGGGTTGGACCTGCGGCCTCTATGCCAATGATTGCATAACCGCTCCAACCATTGGGTAGCCCCAAGAAAATCGTTGACGGGATGGCGGCCAGTAAATGCCGCCATCCCTATTTTCAGAACTAAAAAGGAAATTCCGATGACGAAGCGGGCATCTTTGGTCACAAGTCTATTTTTGAGCACGGCGCTGTTTTCGCCGGCTGCATTGGCGCAGGTAGCTTCCGATGATAATGCTGCGCAGCCAGAACAGGCGGGTGATGTACCGGACGAAGATGTTGATATTTCTGCACCCGGTGGCGATTTTAGCGGCGAGATTATCGTTCGCGGTAAATTTATTCCGAACCCGATCCGGGCGACGTCCGAAGTTGTATCGGTCCTTGGCGAAGAAGAAATTGCACGCGCAGCCGATGGCGATATTGCCGGGTCGCTGCAGCGCGTAACAGGTCTTAGTGTCGTTGGCGGCCGCTTTGTTTTTGTACGCGGTCTTGGCGAGCGCTATTCACTGGCCTTGCTCAACGGCTTACCATTGCCATCACCTGAGCCTTTGCGCCGCGTTGTGCCGCTTGATCTTTTCCCGACCAGCGTCATCGCATCGACGGTCGTCCAGAAAAGCTATTCAGTAAACTATCCCGGCGAATTTGGCGGTGGTGTGATCAACTTGACCACCAAGGCCACGCCAGAAGAGCCATTTCTAAAATTTAGCTTTGGCCTCAGCGGTGACAGCGAAACGACCGGCAAATTGGGCTATACCTATGATGGATCCGACACCGATATTATCGGCTATGATGATGGCACGCGGGATATTCCCAGCGGCCTTGCCCAGGCTATCAATCAAAATGTTCCGATTTCGGTGGGCACGAACTTTACCAGCGTAGATCTGCAGAATTTCGCCGCCAGTTTGAATAATGCGCAAACTTCGTTGATCCAGCGTAACAACGACATTCCGGCCAATTTTTCTGCCGAAGTAACCGGCGGAACGACTGTTGATGTGGGCGATGCATTTGTTGGAATTATTGCAACGGCTGGCTTTGAAAATAGTTGGAGAACGCGGGGCGGCGTTCAGCAAACATCGCAAGGCATCGTCAATATTGATGGCACAGCCGGTTTGCTTCCCGATCAGAATTTCAATTTCCTCACGACCGAAAACCGGATCATAGTCAACGGACTGCTCGCGCTTTCAGCAGAAATCGGAGAGCATAAGCTACGTTTTACCAACCTCTATATTCATGACACGGTAAAAGACGCTTCGATTAAACAGGGCATTGATGCGATTAATGTCGATGAAGAAACTTTGCTTAACCAAAGCCGGTCGAGCTGGTTCGAACGCCAGCTATTCACCACCCAATTTGTCGGCGAGTTTAAATTTGATGCGCTGTCAGTCGATTTACGCGGCAGCTACGCCAATTCCAAGCGCGATGCGCCTTATCAGCGCACCGCAAGCTATGCTTTTGACCGGGTCTTCGCCAATGATTTTGTCAATGATTTGACCTCGCCAGGGGAATCAGCGCGCATTCGTTTTAGCAATTTGAATGATGATGTTTATGGCGCTGGAATCGATTTTGGATATGAAACCAATATCGGCGTACCGATTAATCTGTCGGCGGGTTATAGCTATTATCTCAATGACCGAAATGCCGAACGCCGTGACTTCCGTTTCATTCCCGCAAATGGATTGCCAAGTCCTTTTGATCAACAGCGCATCGATTTCCTCTTGTCGGATTTCAATGTCTTTACCCAAGAGATTGAGCTTCGCGAAGTTGCAGCGCAATCGTCTGTGCCAGCTTATACGGCCGAATTGGAAATCCATGGCGGCTATGGTCAGGTTGATGCTGAACTGGCCGATGGCCTTCGGTTGAACGTCGGTATACGCTATGAAAGCGCACAGCAGGAAGTATTGCCGATTACGTTAACCGGCGGTCAAGCGACTGTCGCAACCGGTCTGGATAATGATTATTGGCTGCCGGCAGGAACGCTGACGTGGAATTTTGCCGATGACATGCAATTGCGTTTTGCCGCATCCAAAACCGTGGCGCGCCCACAATTTCGCGAACTGGCTCCACAGCAGTTTCTCGATCTCGATACCGACCGGACATTTATTGGTAACCCGTTGTTGCAGGACAGCGAGCTGGTCAATCTGGAAGGGCGGTTTGAATATTATATCGGTCGCGGTGAACGGATCACGCTTGCTGGCTTCTACAAAGATATCGACAATCCGATCGAAAATGTTGCCTTTGTACAAGGTGGCGGAACGCTGTTCACCGGGTTTTCCAACGCTCCCAATGCGAAACTCTATGGCGCGGAAGTCGAATTGGTAAAATATTTCCCGCTCGATACTGTGTTTGGAGGTGCGTTTTTCAAAAACCGCCGTGTGCTCCTCGCGGCAAACTATACCTACACCAAGTCGGAAATAAATGTTGCGGATGGAGATACCGCTATTAATCCCGTGACGTTGCAACCGACTGCGGCTCTGAACCTGTTTGATGATGGTGATCGTCTTACAGGGCAGTCGACCCATGTGGCTAATCTGCAATTCGGGTTGGAAGCGGAGGAAGGTCTATCGCAACAGACTTTGCTGGTCAGCTATAACAGCCCCCGCGTCACCGCACGTGGCCCGCAAGATCAGCCCGATTTGATCGAACGGACAGGCTGGCAGTTGGATTTTGTGATGCGCGAAGCGTTGACGATAGCCGGCCAGGAATTTGAGCTTAAATTTGAAGCCCGCAATTTGCTGGGAACAGACTATCGTGAATCGCAGACGCTGAACAATACGCAAATCATCAACAATGGTTATGATATTGGCACGCGATTATCGATGAGCATTGGCATTAATTTCTAATGTTTCGCGCCGTCGTAACCGGTTAGAACCTCTCCCTGTAATTTTTCTGTCATCAATGAGTCGCGGGTTGGTCACCAAAGCGTTATAGCGATTTCAGGGAAGCAGGATCGGGGATTCGTGAATATTCTATCGTTAAAGCAAATGTTTAAGAGCGGCCGGCTATTTGGTTCGCTTAGTCTTTATCCAGTCATGCTGGTCATATTGGCAGTTTTACTGGCGATTCAGGCTATCAGATTGATTTGGCTGGTGGCCACGCCCTTTGGACCGATGGGGGCTTGGCAGACGCGAGATGTTGAAATTCTGTCGGCTCAATCCCGGCTATCCCTTTTCAATAGCTTTGATCCTTTCTATCGATCCGATCCGGCGGGAACCGCAAATGTTGTAACATCCCTGCAACTCACTTTATTTGGTATCCGTATGAACGAAGGTTCCGGGCAGGGTTCCGCAATATTGGCTGGACCAGATGGTGTTCAGGAAAGCTACGCTGTCGGGGATGAAATCATGTCTGGCGTGACATTGAATTCGGTGCAGTTTGATCATGTGATCATTGATCGCGGTGGTGTGCGAGAAAGCCTGTATCTTGACCAGTCTATTCCGGCCGAAACGGTGGGTGCGGATGATGGTGGCGCCGGACTGCCGAGTGGACCAGCTCCATCGATTGCAGACAATATGCCGTCAGCGGAGATGATTGCCAGTGCCATCGATCTCTCCTCGCGCAATACCGGCGACAAGGTGACCGGCATCGTGGTCAGTCCACGGGGAGAAGGCGAACTGTTTCGGGTGGCTGGATTTCAGGACGGCGATATCATTGTGTCGATAAACGGCCAGCCAGTTACCTCGGCCAGCGATATTGCCACGTTGAAAAGACAAATTGCTCCCGGTGCTCAGCTGTCCCTTGAGGTGGAACGCGGAGCGGATACGATTCCCCTATCAATTAACTTGGGAGCGCAATGATGAAGACCGTTTTCACCAAAATCGCTCTAAAACTGGGCGTATCTCTGGCCATATTGGGGCCAGTCATGACTGGCCCAGTTTTGGCGCAACATAGCCTGAATGTTCGCGATGCCGACATCAGGGCTTTCGTTCAGGATGCTGCCCGGGTGACCGGGCGTACGTTCATTGTTGATAGCCGGGTGCAAGGCAAAGTATCTGTCGTGACCGACCGACCCCTGTCTCGTTCCGAATATTTCGAGATATTCCTTTCGACGCTCCGCGCCAATAACCTGGTTGCCATTCCCACAACCGGCGGGGCTTATCGTATTCAGCCTGCGGATGGTGCGGCGACTCAACCGACCCGCGTTGGTACACGGCAGTCTCCGGCAAACCAGTTTGTCACAGAAGTCGTGAGGCTGAAATCGATCGAGGCCACAGCAGCGCTGGAAACACTTCGCCCGTTAATCAGCAAGCAAGGGGCAATTACCGCCAACCGCAATGCGAACAGTCTGGTGATTGTGGACTATGCCGACAATATCCGCCGCGTGCGCGAATTGGTCCGGCGAATTGACAAAGACAGTGCGGCCTCGACCATAGTCAACCTCAGAAATGCGGGCGCACGGGAAATAGCGACATCGTTGCAAACTCTTGCCCAACAGGGAGGAGAGGGCGTTGTTACACCGGTTACCGTAGTGGCGATTGATAGTAGCAACAGCATCGCTCTGCGCGGTGATCCTGGAGCGGTTGCAAAATTCGTGCAAATGGCGCGTGAGCTCGACCAGCGTGCGGAATCCGGTACGGAGATCCGAGTGCACCAGCTTGATTATGCCAATGCTGAACAATTGTTGCCAGTGATTGAACAGTTGATGGGGCAGGGCAGTTCGGGTTCCACACCTACTTCTGTTGTGCCCGTGTCTGGAACCAATGGTGGCGGTAACGACGGCTCGGCCGCTGCAGTGACCCCGGTATCTACAGGTTCTGGTAACGGTATCGCCCGCCATGGTCCGGCGGTGGTCACCCGTTATGAAGGAACCAATGCGATTATCGTTGCTGCTAATCCCGATGTTCAGCGGATGGTCGGCGAGCTGATCCGGCAGCTGGATAAGCGCCAGGAACAGGTTTCCGTCGAAGCGATTATCGTTGAAATTTCCGACTCTTTGGCGCGTGAATTGGGGGTGCAGTTTTTGATCGGCGGCGAAAATACGCCGTTTGCGGTAACGAATTTCTCCAATGCTTCACCTAATATTGTCGATCTTGCCGGTGGCTTGTTGGCTGATCAATTTGATACCACAACGACAACCACCACCGACACGGCAACGACGACGACAACAAATAGTGCAGTAGGTGATCAATTGCTCGAAAATGCGGCGAGTTCGATCCTTGGGGCAAGGGGTGCTTTCTCCGGTTTTGCAACGACGCTTGGTGGTAACACGATATTAGGTGCGATTATCAACGCGGTGCAGCGCGATTCCGATTCCAATCTGCTCTCCACCCCCTCGCTGACCGTGAACAATAATCTGAAAGGCAGCATCCTTTTCGGTCAGGAAATTCCGGTTTCCACCGGCGAAGCCTTGTCCGACAATTTCGATAATGCGTTTCGGACGATCCAACGGCAAAATGTCGGGATCGAATTGGAAGTCACGCCCCAGATCAATGCCGGTAATGAAGTTCGTCTCGACCTGCGTCAGGAAGTCAGTTCTATTGCCGGACCGGTTTCCGACGATTTTAACGAGCTCATCATCAACAAACGCGAGATCAAAACCACGGTTACGGTGGGCGATGGGGAGATTATTGCGCTAGGTGGTTTGCTCGACGATAATGAACGTCGTACGATCGAAAAAATCCCGTTCCTCGGCGATATTCCGTTGCTTGGAGAATTGTTCAAGTCGCGCGGTAAATCGCGGGTTAAAACCAATTTGATGGTGTTTATCCGGCCAAAAATATTGCGCAACCGCGCCGATGCGCGTGCCTTTTCGGCGCGTCGCTACGGCTATATTCGGAATCGGCAGCTGGCCCGCGACCCAGAGCTTGAACCTTCCCTTGATGTGTTGATACGCGACTATATGGGGACAGTTCCTCCAGCCGTCGCGACGCAGCCAGGCGATCAGATTATTTATGCGCCGGGAGCCGTTACTGCGCCGCAAAACAGTGGTTCCATACAGCCCGTTCCGGTTACGCCCAGCAATCCCAATGCGGAGAGAGAGGACTGATGAAAATCGCGAAAGGAACAGATACTGACGGTTCCGGCGAAAAGGACAAGTCGGCTGGCGAACAGCTAACGATGTCGCCGTCCTTTGTAGATGTTCCCTACGCTTTCGCACGCGACAATGGCGTACTTTTGATGCATACCGATGGAAAGCGATTGACGGTGGCCATGCGCGAAGGCTCTGATCCCCAAGCGCTGCTGGAATTGCGCCGCTATCTGTCGATGCCTTTTGATGTCGACTTGGTTTCTCCAGAGGCTTTCGAAAAAATGCTCTCGGAACATTACGCAATGGATGGCAGTGCGGCCGCAATGGCTGGCGATATGAGCCTCAGCAATGATGCGCTTGATGACATTGCCGGTAATATCCCCAGCGCAGAAGATTTGCTCGACAGCGCTGATGACGCGCCAACTATAAGGTTGATCAACGGTATTATTGCCGAAGCGGCACGGCAGGGCGCTTCGGATATTCATATCGAACCCTATGAAACTGGTCTGGTCGTGCGGATGCGCGTGGATGGCGTGTTGCAGGAAAAGCTTCGGATGCCACCCCATGTGGCCTCCGTCATCGTCAACCGGATCAAAGTCATGGCGCGGTTGGACATTGCCGAACGCCGGATTCCGCAGGATGGCCGTATAAGCCTGACTCTTGGCGGAAAATTGCTGGATGTGCGTGTCTCCACGTTGCCTAACCGTGCGAATGAACGGGTGGTGATGCGCATTCTCGACAAGGAAAGTGCGGCAATATCGCTGGATTTGCTCGGTATGTCCGAGACCACGCATGAGATTCTGACCGAGGCGCTAGCCGAACCCAATGGCATCATATTGGTCACTGGGCCGACTGGTTCCGGTAAAACCACATCGCTCTATGCGGGATTGAAACAACTTAATGACGGCAGCCGCAATATCCTGACCGTCGAAGATCCGGTGGAATATGCGATTGACGGCATTGGCCAAACACAGGTCAATGCCAAGGTTGGTTTGACATTCGCTGCTGGATTGCGCGCTATTTTACGTCAGGATCCTGATGTTGTGATGGTTGGAGAAATTCGCGACCGGGAAACCGCGGAAATCGCAGTACAGGCTTCGCTGACAGGGCATTTGGTGCTGTCCACCGTGCATACCAATGATGCGGTCGGTGCCATTACCCGGATGCGCGATATGAAGGTCGAACCCTTTCTACTTGCCTCGACCTTGCGGGCAGTTGTGGCCCAGCGGCTGGTGCGTAAGCTTTGCCCGCATTGCCGCATACCGATACAGGCCGATGGCAGTCTTGCCTCGTTGTTGGGTTTTGATAATGGCACGGTGGTTTACCGGGAAGTGGGTTGTGATGAATGCAATCAAACCGGCTTTCAGGGCCGGATTGGTGTATTTGAAGCCATCCGGGTTGATGAGACGATCCGCAAACTGATCAATGATGGCGGTGACGAAGCGCGTATCGCGGCTCATGCCTTTCTCAAAAAACCCAATCTCGGTTCAGCGGCCCGTGCGTTGGTCCGTGAAGGGCTGACCACAGCTGAAGAGGGTATTCGCATTTCTCGTCGCGAAGTTCTGGATGAACAGGTCGATGCCTGATTTTTCCTACACGGCGATTGATCCCAAAGGCCGCGAAAAAACCGGTCGGCTCGCGGCCGACAGCAATGATGCCGCGCGCGCCAAGCTGACCGAGCGCAATTTCTATGTTGTGAAAATGGAGACCGCGCAGGGAGCAGAAGCTAAACCTGCTCGCTCGCTATTTGGGCCCAAAAAGCTTGGTTCGAAAGAACTGACCTTATTCACCCGGCAATTATCGTCGCTGGTGCAGGTTAGCCCTCTCGAAGAGGCGCTCAGGACAATCGGTAACCAGAATGAAAAAGCGCATGTTCGCGATCGCATAAGCTCAGTCCATAGCGGTGTCATAGAAGGACAGCGATTGGCCGAAGCCATGCGCCGCGAACCAGCTAGTTTTCCGCCGCTTTATCGCGCGATGATTTCGGCTGGAGAAAGTTCGGGGACTTTGCCGGATATCACCGAACGTCTGGCTAATCTGCTGGAGCGCCAAGCCGAAATGCGTGGCAAACTGATCAGTGCGCTTGCCTATCCCATCGTATTGGCTTTGGTAGCGATGTTGGTCGTTGCCTTGCTGATGATTGCTGTGGTTCCCAAAGTCGTTGAACAATTTGACGATGTGAATCAGCAGCTGCCATTCGTTACGCGATTGGTGATAGGGATTTCAGATTTCCTAGCCAATTGGTGGGGGGCGATTTTGGGCGGTATCGCCATTTTGGCCCTTCTTGCTTGGCGCGCCTTGAAAGAACCGCATATCAGATATCGTTTCGATAGTTTTCTGTTGCGCCTTCCGTTTCTGGGCAGGTTGATCCGTGATTTAAATGCTGCGCGGCTGGCGCGGACATTATCCACCATGGTGGCAAGCCGCTTGCCGATACTCGAAGGGCTGCGATTGACCACCAATACGATCAGCAATGCTGTCTTGCGCAAGGCATCCGAAGATATGGTTGAAGCGATCAGGGGCGGTGGCAGCTTGTCCAAAGCGCTCAAAAATACCGGTGTTTTTCCGCCAATGCTGGTGTATCTTACGGCTAGTGGTGAGGCATCCGGGCAGCTTGATGATATGCTCGCACGGGCGGCAGATTATCTGGAACGCGAATTTGATAATTTCACATCTACTGCCTTATCCTTGCTCGAGCCGCTGATCATTGTTCTGTTGGGCGGTGTTGTGGCCGTCGTCATTTTGGCTATATTGCTACCGATATTACAGCTTCAGAATCTTGCTGGACTGTAGAGCCGGATTAATAGGAAAATATATGCTCAGCATTTTGAAAAACCGCATTACCGAAATGAGCTTAGCGCAAGCACGTGACGCTAAGAAAAAGCCCAAAGCCAATGGTTTTACGCTGGTAGAGCTTATGGTTGTTATCTTCATTTTGGGCCTGTTGACGACCATTGTCGTGATCAACGTATTGCCAAGCCAAGATCGCGCTATGGTTGAAAAAGCGCGAGCGGATATTGCGACTTTGGGGCAGGCACTGGAAATGTACCGGCTTGATAATCTGAGCTATCCCGTTTCGTCCGATGGTTTGGCGGCATTGACGAGCGCTCCAGCATCGCTGCCACCATCGGCTCGGTACCGGCAAGGCGGCTATATTAAGAAACTTCCCGATGATCCGTGGGGTCGCCCTTATCAATATGATAATCCAGGACGCAACGGCCCGGGCTTTGATCTTTATTCGCTGGGCGCGGACGGCGCGCCGGGCGGTGATGAGGAAAATGCTGATATCTATGCGGAATAGCCAAATTCTCGCAGGTGACATCACGCATAAAATTGACTAGCTAACAGCTATAAACGCAATAAAGTTTTTCAGCCGAGTCGGGGAGGCCATGTTGGAACAAAATCCATTGCTGCCTCTTTTCGTTCGTCTTAATAGCCGGACTCGATGCGACTAATGTCTGCACAGCAGCTCTTTGTAACGGTTTTTCCCACGGCAGAGGTCCAAGCCCTGCAATGGTGGCTTGTCCTGGATGGCCGGCTGGAAGCAAAAGGCTGTGATGTAGATCCCTTGCTCGCCGCGGGCCTGAAGCTCCCATCTCTCGAGAATGACCCCGTCACCCATATCGCGTTAATGCCATCCGCGCTGGGCGTGGTGCGCTGGCACGAGCCACTGGATGATCTGACCGATCAACAGCTATTGGTCGCGGCGCGCCTCGCGGCTCAGGAAAATAGCCTTGATCTGGAAAACCTGCATATCGCTTCGGTTCTTGATGAATCGGGGCAGGCGGCAACTGTGTCGGTTGGCAACGACGTAATGGCCGGCGGTCTATTACAGTTAAAAGCCCTTGGAATAGATCCCGATGCGATTATCCCTGCTGGCTGGCTGGTGGCACCGCAAGAAGACGGATTTGTCGCAGCGGACTTTGGTTTTGAAATCGTTCTGCGCGGCGAGCAGCTCATCGTGCCCGACGAGTCATCATTGCGGGCACATTTGGTTGGTGACAGCAAGGTGGCTGTTCTTCCAGAAGCATCTGTGGATCGGGCATTGGCATCCGCTGCCGACAACAGCGCCCTCAATTTGCGTTCCGGTGCATTCGCGAAAAAAGTCGACCGATATATGACGGTCCAGCAAAAGCGTGCATTGGGCTGGCTTGCTGCTGCTGTCGTTATCATTTCATTGCTAATCCCTGCGGTGCAGCTGCTGAAATATCATTGGGCGGCCAGCGATGCTGAAGCCGCTGCGCTTGCTGCTGCAGAACCTGTGATAGGGCCGGTTGATTCCGTAGAGGAAGCGGACAAAGGGTTAAACGATCGGCTGATAAGTGAAAATCGCGGCAATATAGCTTTTTCAGTTCCTGCGTCGGCCTTGTTTTCTGCGCTACAGCAGAGCCAGGCGGTATCGGTTGATCGGATCAGCTATCGCAAGGATGGTACGGTTTCGGCGACATTATCAGCAGTCCGGAATGAAGATATTAATCCGGTGCTTATCACCATTCAGAAATCCGGCTTTGTAATAACGGCCAATCCGCGCCAGGATGCGACTGGTTCAGCCAAGGCAGATGTTACGGTGAGGGCTCCATAATGACGGCGGTAAAGGACTGGTTTCAGGCGCTCAGCCAGCGTGAGAAAATATTAATTGGGGTTATGGGGTTTCTCGTCGCCTTGGTGGTCGGATATTATGCAATTGTTGCCCCTTTCATCAACGCCTATTCATCAGCCCAGAAAAGCTATGCCGATGCTGTTGACAGTCAGGCGCGGATTGAAGCTAAAGTTGCCGCTCTAACGGCACCTGCGGACGAGGCGGTAAAACCTGTCACTGGCCCTTTGGATGTTTTCATTAGCCAAAATGCCGGAGAAGCCGGTTTCGCCGTGGGGCGCCTTGACCCCCAGACCAATGGCACTGTTAGATTGGCGATCGACTCTGCGAAGCCCACGGCCCTATTCGGCTGGTTAGCGAGGCTAGAAGGTCGCGGTGTATCCGTGGAAGAACTCGCGGTTAATCCTGGAACAAATGATACCGTTGTCGCAACAATGTTATTGCGATCCGTAACAGCAGATTAAGCGATTAGATCGCGTCAGCGGCCGTCTTCGTTTCGCGATTCTCTGTTTCGTCAGCGAACATCAGACCACCATCATCGGCAGACATAGCCTCCGGGCTTTGAGATACACCAGCCGCAACAAGCTTTTTCTGCTGCACCCAATTACCTTCGCTATCGCGGACATATTTAGGCGCGCGCTGGACATTCCAGACCAAGCCCATTTTCTCCCATGCCGAGATGATATAGCCGTTCACATCGATTTCCCACCACATCATGCCAGCATATGCTGAGCGCGGGTGCTGATGGTGGTTGTTGTGCCAGCCATCGCCAAAGGTCATCCACGCCATGAACCAGTTGTTGCGCGATCCGTCTTTGGTCTTGAACCGCTGGGAGCCGAAAACATGGCCAACACTGTTCACGCCCATTACAAAATTTAGAAAGAAGAAATTGCGAAAAAACCCGCCAATCAGGATGGTGCCGATAATATGTTCCGGGCCGCCAAAAGCCAGAGCCCAGAGTGCCGGCAAGACGATGCTGGAGAAAATGGCAATAGACCAGCGATGGCGATGACACCATAATACCTGTGGGTCGTCGATCAGGCCCTTGCCATAGACTTTCATATCTGATGTCGTGTTATCGAAAAGCCAACCGAAATGCGCGATGCCGAGGCCTTTTAACTTCGACATTTTTTTGCCGTGCCCATCAATATAAGGGCTATGTATGTCGCCAACACGGTCTGAAAAGGCATGATGACGGCGATGATCCGCTGCCCATTTTAGCACGGAAGCCTGACAGGCCATTTGTGCCATGATACCGATAGCAAGGCGCATTTTCGGTCCCGCTTCAAAAGCGCGATGGGTATAAAAACGGTGATAGCCAATGCCGACACCCATATTGATTAGGACAAAGCCGAACAGGAAGGCCGACCATTCAACCCAGCCCGTAGCTTGGGTTAGCGTCCAATAGAGCGCACCGAGCGACCCGATAACCATCGATGACAGCAAGATACCATATTCGATCCGTTTGGCCCGCGCTGCTGGCCCGCCGATAATCACACCATGCTGTGGATGGGTTTCTGAAGGTTCAAATTTGTCCGGTTGTATGTCACGATACGCCGTCGCCATAGACTTGCCCCTGATGCTATTTACATTGATGAAACTAACGATTTTGCGGAAAGATTACAATTCTCTTAACTATTTTTCGCACCGATATGGAGGCTATTGGCCGTTACGGTCAAAGATTCCTTTGAAATCAGGTCAGTAGTTCTGCTCCAAATATGGTTTTGCCGCATCATTGGTGCGGCTCGCCTGAGGATTCTGTGCGTTCATGAAGCGGAAAGCGCTTTTCGTCCGTTCTGTGCTGGTCGAATTTCAATGAGGAGAACGACCATGAAGATTAGCCATATGATATTAACCGCCGCTGGCGCGACGATGATTATGTTACCGGCCGTTGGGGCCGCTGCTCACCCTTCGCATCGCGGAACCCATGAAAAGATTTTGACACAGCCAATTGCTGATGTGCAGAATAATTACTGGTTTGATTATCTCTCCGATATTCGTGAGGCAGAGCATGAGCTGCATAAAGATCTGGCCCGCGCCACGGATGACGAAGACCGCCGGGACGCGAGGGAAGAATATCGCAACGAGATCGCTGATGCTAACAAGGACTATAAGAAGGAAATGAAGGAAAAAGGCTATCGCGTTGGCCGTGTGACGGTTGGCGAGTAACGCCTTTCATTCATTAAATCTTGTGATCTGGCAGGTCGCCCGGTGCCAAATGGAGGCATTGGGCGCCTTGCTAAATAGACGAATAAATTCAGAATTATTATTTTATATCAATAGCTTAATGATAGAAAACCTATCTGTCGTGAGTCAATCGTCATTGACATTCCGGCGTGATACTTCGCTGCGGGAAGATCGTCTTGCGGGGCGCGCCCGAGGTGCCGGACGTGGTGCTGCGCGTGCGGCTGGTGCTGATTGCCGGACTGCTGGACGGGCTTGCTGGCCGCGCTGCGGTGTTGCCGCCGACCGGGTGCGGCGTTCGGAACGGACGCTATTGCCTTGTCGGTTGCTGCGCCGCGCTTGTCTGGCTTCGCTATTGCGTTGACCGCGAATGGCGCCGTTTCTCAACGCGGCGCGGCCAGTGGTTGCGCGATTATCACCATTTCGTTCGGCGCGTCTGTCCGCGCGACGTTCACGGCGTTCGGCCCGTTGTTCCGGGGTCAGGTCGCGCCTGCGCTCGCGGCGTTCGGCGCGCTGTTCCGGAGTAAGGTTGCGACCACCTTGGCGCACGCCATCACGACCACCGCGCCGAGCATGGCGCGAACCAAATTCCGCGCGCTGCCGCGCCCAATGCCGCCGATGATGGCGTTTCATCGCATAACGCGATCCGCGCCGGTCAAAAATATAGGTGCCATAGCCGGGATAGTAAAAGCTATCATACCAGCCGCCACCGAACCCGATATTGGCATAGCCATAGCCATTGTCGCAGGCATAATAATCATCAAAGGGCGCATAGGGATCGCAAGCATAGCCCGCACCGTTGACATAGCCGTCACCATAAGCGCCTCCGCCATAGGCACAGGCGCTCAGGCTCAGCATCGCTCCGCTGAGCAAGGCCGGTTTGATAAGCTGCTGGATCCAAGACTGTGCCATGTTTCTACCCCTTTTTGCCGGTTGCGCTGCGCTGGGCACCGCTTATCGGCTATTTATCGTTCTAGACTGGCTTGGCTGCGCGAGTCCGAATAAATTTGCTGTTGCCCTATTTTGTAACATTGATGGATTGAATTGGAAATGAACACAGATGCTTGCTGACATTAATGAAAGTAGCTACTAAGATCTCATAACCTTAGAATTTTAGGAGTTTTCACTTTGGCCAGCGCAGCACAAGTCCATGGATATCCCTATACCGAGACCGCCAACCCGCATTGGGTGAAGCCGCCGAGCAAAGAAGCATTGGGCCATATCCCGGGCGAAGATGGGATACCGGTATTTGGTACAACCCTTCAGGTGATTAAGGATCCCATTGGTTTCGGCCGGAAGATGTTTGAAAAATATGGTTCGGTCTATCGGACCTATAGCTTCGGTAAAGACAATGTCATGTTGCTGGGCGCGGATGCGACAGAGCTGGTCATGTTCAACAAAGATAAGATTTTCTCCAGTGAGCAGGGCTGGGGTCCGGTGCTCAATAATCTCTTCCCGCGCGGGTTGATGCTGATGGATTTTGAACGCCATCGCGCTGACCGCAAGGCATTGTCCGTGGCATTTAAGCCCGGGCCGATGAAGCATCACTGCAAGGTTTTGAACGAGGGTATAATCGAACGCGTGGCCGATTGGAGCGGGACCAGTTTTGAATTTTATCCTGCGATCAAATCGCTTTCACTCGACACGGCGGCGAGCGCGATCCTGGGCATTCCCTGGGGGCCGGAAGCCGACAAGATCAACAAGGCATTTGTGGATGAAGTACAGGCATCGGTCGGTATCGCCCGCTCGCCTATCCCCTTCACCAAGATGTGGCGCGGCGTTAAGGCGCGCGAATATCTGCTGAGCTATTTTACGCCGCAGGTTAAGGAACGGCGCGAAAAAGGCGGCGAAGACATATTTACCCAGATTTGTCTCGCAACCCACGAGGATGGCAGCCTGCTGACTGAAGACGAAGTGGTCGACCACATGAACTTCCTGATGATGGCGGCGCATGACACAATCACCTCTTCGGCGACCAGCATGATCTATTTGCTGGCGAAAAATCCTGAATGGCAGGACAAGTTGCGGGAAGAATGCCTCAGTGTAGCACCGGCAGGGCAGCCGCTCGCCTATGAGGATATGGGCAAGCTCGAACTGACGGAAATGGCGTTCAAGGAATCGCTTCGCCTGATTCCGCCGGTTCCGAGCATTCCGCGCCGGGCTATTAAGGAATTTACGTTCCGCAATTATACCATTCCTGCGGGCACGAATATCGGTATCAGCCCGCAATTTGTTCACAAAATGGAAAAGCATTGGCCCAATCCTGACAAGTTCGATCCTTTGCGTTTCACGCCAGAGAATAGCGCGGGTCGTCACAAATATGCGTGGGTGCCCTTTGGCGGCGGCGCGCATATGTGTCTGGGGCTGCATTTCGCTTATATGCAGATCAAGATTTTGATGCATGCGATGCTGACGCAAAACCGGGTCGTACTTAGCGGCGGGTCAGATTATGAACCTGATTGGCAGGTCTTTCCGATCCCGCAACCGAAAGACGGTTTGCCGGTCCGGCTGGAAGCTCTTTGATTCTCAGGCCGTAGCAACAGGGTAAAATGACGGAGCGATCTTTTCTATCCATCGTTCGCTTCGTCGCAAAAGCGTGCTTTTTACGCGTTTTGAGGCCCTCGTTGGGATAGAAATGGAATTGGCTTTCGTCCATTTCCAACTATTATCATGCCATGGCTATGTCGACTCAACTGCGGCCTATGGTGCGACGCTTACGCAACCGCCTTGCAAGCCAAGACCTTTCGAGGCTCTCCCGTGACGTGATGAGCGAAGGCCTGACTTATCTTTCGACAGCCAAGCTTCTAAGGATCGAGAAAGCCCTGAAATCCGTTAGCGATGTTGAGGGGGATTTCGTCGAATTTGGCGTTGCCTTGGGCGGTTCTGCCATTCTCATTGCTGACCAATGCCCATCACATCAACTTTCTCGCCAATTTCATGGCTTTGACGTTTTTGACATGATCCCTGAACCTATGTCTGAAAAAGACGATGATAAATCAAAATCCCGATATGAAACCATTAAATCAGGCGCATCGCATGGGATAAATGGGCATCAATATTATGGGTATAGGGATGATCTGCTAGCGGACGTTGAACATAGTTTCGCCCGCCATGGATTGACGGTCGGCGAAGACGGTATTTTCCTCTATAAAGGGCTATTCGAGGACAGCTGGCCCGACGTGAAGGTCGATAGGCTCGCCTTTGCGCATGTGGACTGCGATTGGTATGAACCCGTCGCCTATTGTCTACAGGCCATAGCAACGCATCTCAGCCCCGGTGGCGTGATTGTGATCGACGATTATCACGACTATGGTGGCTGTAGAACGGCGGTTGACGAGTTTCTCTTGGAAAACCCTGACTATACATTTGAAGACGGTGCCAACCCGATTTTGCGGCTCAAAGCCTGAAAAAATATGTCGGCCGATTGACTGACGGTAGAAATGCTCACCCTATCCACTGTTCCTGAGAGCCGTCGCAATAGCATTGAGAGACAATTGTATTCCTTCGCCAATGCGCGGGTCATCTTCTCCCGCGCGCAGTCGTTTCATCAGTTCGATCTGCAAGTGGTTCAGCGGCTCGATATAGGGCAGGCGCAGCTCGATGCTGTTGAACAGCGCAGGACTTTTGGCGAGCAAATGGGGCTGGTCGGTAATTTCCAGCAATATGTCACGGGTCTGTTCCCAACCTGATTTAATTCGGCCGAAAAAGGCCTCGCGCATCGCCTCGTCCTCGACAAGTTCAGCATAGCGCGCGGCAATGCCCATGTCGGATTTGGCTAGTACCATTTCCATATTGGATAGGCTCGCCTGGAAGAACGGCCAGCTTTGGGCCATGTCTTTAAGTTTTTGGTTATCATCAAAGGCAGTCAGGGCTTGTCCGACGCCATACCAGCCGGGAAGCATCACCCGGGCCTGAGCCCAGCTGAACACCCATGGTATGGCGCGCAAGTCTTCGATCTTGTCGCTTTTCGTTCGGCTGGCAGGGCGCGAGCCGATTTTCAGTTTCGCGATTTCGGTCAACGGAGTCATCTGACGGAAAAAGGTCCGGAAGCTATCGTCTCCATAAACCAGATCGCGATATTCTGTGAAAGCGGATCGGGAAATCTGTTCCATTGCGTCGGCAAAACCGGCCTGAACCTTCTGATCAGATGGATCTGGTTCCAGTGAACGGAGCAACACCGCAGATGTCATAGCCTCGAGATTGGCCTCTGCCACCGCCATGGTGCCATATTTGGCGGCAATGACTTCGCCTTGCTCGGTGATGCGAATGCGTCCGTCGACCGTGCCTTTGGGCTGGGCCTTGATGGCGCCAAAAGCCGAACCTCCGCCGCGTCCCACAGCGCCGCCGCGGCCGTGGAAGAGCTGCATCTTGACCCCGGCCTTCTCGAACACGGGTGTCAGTGCCTGACTGGCTTTGAACAGGCTCCATGTGGAGGTCAGATAGCCGCCATCTTTGTTGCTGTCGGAATAGCCGATCATCACTTCCTGCGCGCCACGAGCCCGGGTCAAGGCATGCATCTCCGGGAGCGCGAAAAAGTCAGTCATGACTTGCGGCGCATTTTCCAGATCAGCCACGGTTTCGAACAACGGCACCGACATGATCGGGCAAGTTGGCGGAGTCTTGTTATCCGCCGATGCGCGATAAAGGCCCGCTTCCATCAGCAGGACATAGACTTCCAATATGTCAGAAACTGTCTCGCCGTTACTGATGTTATAATTCACGATCACTTCGGGCCCATATTGTTCATGCGCTTCAGCCGCAGCGCGCAATATGGAAAGTTCTTTGGCCGTCTCTTCACTATAGGTGATCCATTGACTGACTAAGGGGCGGTTGTTAGCCAATTCCTGCCGAAGAATTTTGACACGTGTCTCTTCATCGCATGCAAGATAATCGGATTCTACACCGGCCTCTGCAAGCAATTCGGCAACGACCCGCTCATGAATGCGGCTGTTCTGGCGCATATCGAGTGTGGCGAGGTGAAAACCGAATAGCTCGACCGTGCGGATCAGGCGCCCCAAGGCTCCTGATGTTGCAAACACGCCCTTGCCTCCGGCGCGCAGCCCGTGAGCGAGCGTAACGAGGTCCTCGCGCAATTGTTGCGGATTATCATAAGGTTCCGCGATGATAGGCGAGGGTCGGCCGGGGACATGGCCGCAGAGTTTTAGATGAGTCGCGGACAGGCGTGCATAAATGCCGGACAAGGCACGGCGATAGGGCTCGTCTTTACGGCTCGGCGCATCATCGCCGCTGGCCTCGGCCAAAGCAATTACTTCATCCGGGACATCCGCCAATTCTGTGGAAATACTCAGTTCTGCTCCCATCGCATGGATGCGGGCGAGATAATAGCCAATGACCGTCTCTGCTGCGCGCGACAATGCCTCGCGCATAGCGTCGGCATCGACAAACGGATTGCCATCACGATCGCCGCCAATCCAGCTGCCAAGTTTAAGGAAATTGGGTAATCGAGCGCCAAGAACCTTTTCCCATTTCCCGTAAAGCTTGGGGAGAACCGGCAGGAACACATCGCGCATATAGCTTTGCGAGATTTGCACTTCATCGGTCACAAACAGCCGCTCGCGGCGCAGCGGCCGGGTCTGCCAGAGCAGCGCGATTTGCCGCATGATCGCTTCGTCGAGCGCGTCGCCTTCCGGCGTATTATCTGCCCCATCATCTTTCATCAGCAGCAATTCAGCAATGCGCGCTTTGTGGTCGATCATGCTTTTGCGGCGCACTTCGGTAGGATGGGCGGTCAGCACCGGGGCGATAAGCGCATCGTCCAGCAAAGCCAATATGGCTTTCTCATCGACGCCTTCGCTGGCCAGTTTTGCGATTGCTTCGGCAACGCTGGCGCCTTCTTCTGCTGCCACGCCTTGCCGATCCTCGGCAAGATTTGCGAGCAGGGAAAAGAGCATGAAGCCGCGTACAAAGGCGGTGGTTTCGTCGAGCGACAGCGCGTCGAGACCTGGATCAATCGCATCTGCCTCAGCCAATCCGCGATGGCGATCAACACTGGTCGAGCGAATATATTCGGTGCGGCGATAAAGCTCTTCGCCGCCATAGCTGCGGATAACATCACCGAGCAACTTGCCGAGATATTTAATGTCGGGATTTTGGCGCACAACTAGTGAGGGTGTTGCCGATGATTCATTGGGGAGTTTATCAGTCATGCCGGGTTGCTGCACTGCAGCAGCGGAAAGGTCAAGGGGTTAATACCAATGGTATATACCAAAAGCCTATACCAATCATATTCGGTTGCCCAATTTGGTTTTCAACGAAATACCCGGCTTATAGTAATACCGTACTACAGCATAGATAAGACAACGTTGTCAAGAGTGCCTAAGAGAAGAACTGTACAGCAAGCAGAAAAGAACCCGCCTTCTTTCGAAGACGGGCTCTTTTTGCTTTATTGTCTGATCAACTTAAACTTTCACCGTCTGGTTTCTCGGACCAAGGCCCTTTTGCTTTTTGAGCCTTTGGTTCAGCTGGGAGTTCGGTTTTTGGTTCCGTAATTTTCTTTGATTTAACCTTCGCTGGCGCAGTGGCCATTTTCGGTTGCGTCTTTGCTGGCGCTTCGAGCGGAGCCGCTTCTGTCGTAGTCGCACCTCCGATTAAACTGTCCAGCGAGGATCCATCTAGGCCAAGTTCTTTCATCAGCCCGTCAATAACCGGTGCCTGTGCCCGGTAGGATAGAGCAGCTGCGACCGCGTCAGTGGCTAGGTTGCCGTTGCCACCGCCATTTGCGCCCCCACCATTGCCAGAACCGTTTCCGCCTCCGCCATTTTGGGTGATGCCATCGACCTGTACGATCTTGATGGAGTCGATTGCTTCCATTGGTTTCGCTGATTCTTTGACTACCTCGGGCAGGACATCGAGCAAGGCCAATTTGGTCTGGAGCGATATCTGATCGGAAGACAGAATGTTGGCTGCCTCATTGACTGCTCGTTGACCAGCGGCTTCCACTTCGAAGCGGACCCGTGATGCTTCGGCACGTAATTTTTCGGCTTCTGCTTCGCCTTCTGCATCCAGTCGGGTTGCCGCGGCACGGTTTGAAGCGGCTTCTTTCTCTGCTTCTGCCTGTACTTTGACGCCAATGGCTTCACGTTCTGCCTGTTTCGACGCTTCGATCAGCTCAATGCGCTTATCGCGGTCGGCAACCTCGGTTTCTCGTGAGGTTGTGACTTGCTCTTCGGCGGCCACAGCTTTGGCGCGGGCTTCGTCGGCTTCTGCCTTCGCCTGACTTTCTTCGCGGCTTTTGTTCTGAATCGCAATTTGCTGTTCTTGACGAGCAATTTCGATGGCTTGTTCCTGCGCAATGCTCGCCTCTTTCACGGCACGATCGGCTTCAATCTGAGTTGAATCGATCTTTTGCTTCGCTGTAATCCGGGCTTCTTCGGCCTCGCGGTTACGGACAGCCTGTTCACTGGCGACCTCAGACGCTTGGGTGGCGCGGCGCATTTCGACTTCGCGTTCTTGTTCCAGGCGCGCAAATTCATTGTCACGGCCGATGGTGAAGCTGCGCTGATCGGCTTCGAGGTTTTTGGTTTCAATCTGAACGCGCGTGTCCTGTTCAATATCATTCCGCGCCTTTTTGCGCAGCTCAATCTGTTCGGTCAGCTTGGTCAGGCCTTCGGCATCAAAGGCGTTATTGGCATTGAAATGTTCGATGCTGGTTTGATCGAGACCAGTTAGTGAAACTGATTCCAGTTCGAGACCGTTCATGGCCAGATCTGCGGAACTGGCTTGCTGCACCTTCTGAACAAAGTCGGCGCGCTGCTCATGCAGTTCGTTCATAGTCATGCCAGCTGCCACTGAACGCAGGGCGTCGACAAACTTGCCTTCGACTAGGTCTTTCAGCGCTTCGGGTTGCATCGTGCGCAGACCCAAAGTCTGTGCGGCCATGGCCAGCGATCCGGCATCGGGGCGCACACGGACATAGAATTCTGCTTTCACATCAATTCGTAATCGATCAAGGGTGATCAGCGCATCAACATTATTGCGCTCCACTGCCAGACGCACGGTGTTCATGTTGACCGGCATGGTTTCGTGCAAAACGGGGAGCACCATAGCACCGCCATTCATCACAACCTTTTCGCCGCCCAGCCCGGTTCGGACAAAGGCAATTTCCTTGGTTGCGCGCTTATAGAGGCGTGTAATGATCAGTCCGAAAATGAGGAGGGTGACAAAAATAATGCCGGCATAGACGGCGAGGGAAATGAGATTCTCAGTCATATTTTTCTTTCTATATTGGGGTGCGCTGCGCTGAATAAACTAGAGGGCAATCTAGCAGATATCGCGGTCGGCACGGCTTTCAGGTTGAATATTTAGTTCGGGCTATTCCAGAAATTTGACGGTATCGGGCGAGATGATTTTGAACATTCCATCCTCCCGGCGAACGAGGAGAACCTCTTCCGCCTGACGAAAAATCTCGCCGTCATTGGCTGGCTCGACCATCACAAAATGGCCGTGGCCGTGAAGGTCGATGACTTTGGCGCGGGCTGGAGAACCAATCTCCGCCTTGCCAATTTCAATTGTTCCACGGCGTCCCAACAGCATATCGATATCGATCGCTGTGGTTTCATCGCTGGGAATTACGCGCGACAAGGGACGTGCTAACAAGCCGGTAAGCGGCAAGGAGACGACGGCTGCCGCAGGAACGGCGAGCCATGGCGTGAGAAGCCATCCGAACAGACCGCTGTAAAATTCCTGACCGGCCAATCCGATGATACCGAATAGGGCGAGAAAGAGAACTAACAGCATGAGAAATGGCAAACGGCCAAATCCTATTAGGGAGAGGAGGCCTTCGCCAGCGCTATCTAAATCAGCGTCGGGATCTATGTCGGTACCGAAATCCGGTCCAAAATCGCTTAATCCAACAAGCTGTAATATTCCGATTGCAAACATGAGAAGGATGGCGGCGCTAAAAAAAATATTCTCATCCGCCAACCAAAATTCAATCACGCAAAACCTCTCCTTTACATGAATATAGGATGAATAATCCTGATTTCAAGAGTTTGACCCCGAGTTTCGGCCGAAAAATCACTAAAACTATTGTCTGGGGAAAAACTGTTCTTAAGAACAGGCAATCTATTCACCTATCCAGCTAAAAGTTCCAATAAAGCCAGTCATGACAAGTTCTTGAAGGTGCCAGTTGGTCGATTTGATTGGGCGATTGGCGAGTAGGGAAAATAGCATGAACCTAAGCCTAAAAGTGGCGGTCTCGGCCAGCTTCAGTTCATCCTTCCGGCGCATTTCCGAAATCGCGATTGACGATCATCCAAGAGCCGGTGACGATTGCACATATTTTACCGGTTTCACGGTTGATAAACTGTGTCTCGACAATACCCAGCCGGCGCGAACGATTTATGACATGGCTTTTGACATCAACTACGTCTCCGGCTTTCATCGGACGGAAAAACCGGGTTGCGAAATCAGCTGTGGAAAATGCCTCCAACTGTTTGCTTGTGGTGGAATAAGCAAAGGATTGACCAGTATCGGCAATGACGTTCACGATGCCGCCCTGCACCATGCCATCATAATGGGTGAGATGCGCCTCGATAGTCCATTCCATGTCAAATTCCCCCGCTGATACGCGGGTGAATTTCAACCCCTTCAGATCCATACCTCTGACAAAAGGGGGCGCCATAGACATGTCTGGTTTTCCATCAACCAACGGCACATCGGCGTCGATCATCATCTGGATATTCGCTACCGGATCAAAAGGTTGGTCGGTCATCATGTTTCTCCAGTTGGCCTGGATATGAGGCGCGGTAATTAGCCCTCCAACTCAATATCCCAATAGAGCCAGTCATGCCAAGTATCGTGCAGAAAATTGGGCGGAAAGGCGCGACCATGTTCCTGGAGCTGCCAGTTGGTTGGCTTGATCGGTCTGCCCGCCAACTGCATATGCGCTTCTTTTGGAGTTCGGCCGCCTTTTTTCAGGTTGCACGGTAGGCAGGCGGTCGCGACATTTTCCCAAGTGGTGCGGCCTTTTTGGCGGCGCGGGATGACGTGATCGAAGGTCAGGTTTTCGAGGCTGCCACAATATTGGCAGGAAAATTTGTCGCGTAGAAACAGGTTGAACCGCGTGAAAGCAGGGTATTCGGAGGGTTTGACGTAGCTTTTCAGCGCAATCACCGACGGGATTTTCATGTCCAAACTAGGGCTATGCACTTCGCGTTCATAGCTTGAGACGATATTTACTCGATCAAGGAACACCGCCTTTATTGCGGTTTGCCAAGGCCATAGGCTCAATGGATAATAAGATAGCGGCGTATAATCAGCGTTCAACACCAGCGACGGGCAACTTTCGGGATGCCGCAACAGGTCGGGGTGATACATAGTCTAACTACTCCCTTAGTCTTTGACTGTCCGTCCTTTATCCGCAAGAACATGACATGGTCATTACAACTGACATGCAAACAACATTATCTGCCCTATGACGTCAAGAGGGTATGTCAGCCAAGATATAGTAGTACGCTTTGCACCAAGCCCCAACGGATTGTTACATATGGGGCATGCTTATGCCGCTTGTTTCGCCTATGACTATGCGCGGGAACGCGGTGGAACGCTGTTGCTGCGGATTGAGGATATTGATGGCGGACGCAGCAAGCCAGAGTTTGTAGATGCGATATTAGAGGATCTGCGTTGGCTTGGCCTAGATTGGGATAGGGATGTAATATACCAGTCACAGCGGCTGGATAGCTATTCTGAAGCCGCCGAACGCTTGAAACAAAAGGGCCTTCTTTATCCTTGCTTCTGTAGCCGTTCAGACATGCGTGCAGTGCATGAGATGGAGGGGTTGGAGACGGGACCCGATGGTCCCATTTACCCTGGGACTTGCCGGAATCTTAAACCCCATCATGCGGCAACGCGGATGAAAACTGAACCGCATAATTGGCGGTTGAACGTCGAAAAAGCGTTGCGTTTGGTAGGCAATATAAGCTGGATTGACGAACGGCGCGGACACCAGATAGCTGATCCGGCTGCATTGGGTGACGTCGTGCTGATCCCCAAAGATACACCTGTGAGCTATCATTTGGCGGTGACATTGGATGATGCGCGCGATGCGATCACCCATGTTGTTAGGGGCGCTGATCTGTTTGCGTCGACCCATATTCATCGGTTGTTGCAGGCGCTGCTGGACCTTCCGGTTCCGCGCTATGTCCATCACCCGATATTATTGGATGAAACAGGCAGAAAGCTCTCGAAAAGCCGGGATTCTGCATCTTTGGCCGTATTGCGAAATGCGGGTGTAGATGGCTATATTCTGACCAACGAATTGCGAAAAAATATATTCCCAGTTGGAATTACTCTGGCGAAGGACTAGTTGATAGAAATGAGCTATATTCTAATATTATTGATCGTTTTGATGGCAGGCGCCGTTGTTTTTGCTTTGGTCCGCGGACTTATCGCTTTTGTTAATATGGAGCCGGATGATGTCGACGCCGATGGAATCACGGCTTCGCATAAGAAACAGAATGAAATGATGTTTGCCCGGGTTAAATATCAGGCGATCGCTGTCGTTCTGGTAGCATTGCTACTATTGCTTGCTGGCGGCCAAAGCTAAAACTTGCTGCGATGGTCAAGCTCAACAAGATTTATACCAAAACCGGTGATGACGGCACGACCGGCCTGGTTGATGGATCGCGCATTGCCAAAAACGATGCACGCATGGCGGCTATCGGCGATGTGGATGAATTGAATAGTGCGCTTGGTGTCGCGATTTGTGAGGTTGTTGATGCAGCGCTGGTACAGTCGCTGCGCATAATTCAGAATGACTTGTTCGACCTAGGGGCCGATCTCGCAACGCCAGCGGGCGAGGATGACGATTTCATCCCGTCAGACATGGTTCTTCGCGTAACGCCATCGCAAGTGGAACGACTGGAGAGTGAGATTGATTCGGTCAACGATCAACTGGATCCTCTCACCAGCTTCATTCTACCGGGTGGCGATAGATCCGCGGCAGCCATTCATCTGGCGCGGGCCATCGCTCGACGTGCGGAACGAACTGCCGTGGGTGCCGCACAGGTGATGGCAATTAATCCGCATGCTCTGGCTTATGTCAACCGGCTCTCTGACTATCTTTTTGTCCTCGGCCGGATGCTCAACAATGGCGGTAAAGCCGACATATTATGGGTTCCCGGCGCATCGCGCTAATATAGTAGAACATCGTTTAAACGCACCGCAGGTGACATATTCGCACCTTGTTGGCGCAAATATAAGCGGTTGACCCTAATGTCGTTCGCTCTATGTTCTGCTTATTGCGAACAAATGGACGGAGTAAGACTGATCGTTGGCCAAGCCGAAACTAGAATAACGTCGTCGGGGAGCGTTCAAAAAACCTCTCGAAAACAAGATTTGGCAGACCGATTTGAAGCTGTTCGATCCCATAGCATAACGTTGATTTCTGGATTGAGTGATGCCGATACCACGGCTCAGTCGATGGATGATGCCTCTCCTGCAAAATGGCACTTGGCGCACACGACATGGTTTTTTGAAACCTTTTTGCTGCGCGATCACGTGCAGGGTTATTCTCCCTTTGACGAGGCTTATGCCTATTTGTTCAATAGCTATTATGAGGCCGAAGGGGCTCGGCATGCTAGGCCTGAGCGAGGATTGTTGACCCGGCCGTCGCTTGATGCGGTGTTGGATTATCGTGTTCATGTCGATGCAGAGATGGCACAAGCGATGGATGGTTTTTCGAACCAATTGCTCGATCTGGTTGAGCTTGGCCTGCACCATGAACAACAGCACCAAGAATTGCTTCAAACCGATATCTTGCATTTATTCTCGCGCAACCCCTTGGGTCCTTCCCTACTGGAACCCAGGCCGCGCGCTGCGATAATCGAAGCGCCGCTGGTCTGGATCGAAGGCGAGCATGGTGTGCAAGAGATTGGTCATGATGATAAAGGTTTCGCATTTGATTGCGAGGGGCCACGTCATGAAGTGATGCTTCATCCCCATGCCATGGCCGATCGGCCGATTACCAATGGCGAGTGGCAAGATTTTGTAGCGGATGGCGGTTACGATGATCCGCGACACTGGCTATCAGACGGCTGGTCTTGGGTTCAAGACCAAAACATTCGTCGTCCTCTGCATTGGCGTGAGAACGATGGAATAGCACAGGAATTCACGCTTCAGGGCTGGCGAGAGCGGGTGCTATGTGCTCCGGTGCGCCATATCAGTCTCTACGAAGCTGATGCTTATGCTAGCTGGGCGCAAAAAATTTGGGACGGCGCGCGTTTGCCGACCGAAGCAGAATGGGAAGTTGCAGCGCAAAAGGACTTACCGGGCAGCGGTAAAGTCTGGGAATGGACTGGCAGCGCTTATCGCCCCTATCCTGGGTTCAAGACGGCTGAGGGTGCGGTTGGCGAATATAATGGCAAGTTTATGTCAGGACAGTTTGTCCTGAAAGGCGGCAGTGTTGCGACGCCATCAGGTCATATCCGGAATAGCTATCGCAACTTCTTTTATCCCCATCAGCGTTGGCAGTTTACCGGCCTGCGTCTCGCCAAAGATATTTGATCCTTAATCTTGCCGCCAAGGACGGTTTTCTCATGGATATGACAATCAGCCGGGTTGATCCGGCATTCCGCGACGATGTTCGGCACTGCTTTGAAGAGCAAAGCCATGCTATTCCCGCGAGATGGCTCTATGATCGTGCGGGTTCTGAATTATTTGAACAGATAACCGAACTTCCCGAATATTATCCGACCCGCACCGAAACCGCATTGCTTGAAAGCTATAGTAGTGAGGTGGCCGAAATGGGAGGGAAAGGTCGCGCCGTAGTCGAATTTGGCTCAGGTAGTTCGATCAAGACACCGCATCTTTTGAGAGCGACGAAGCCTGACGCCTATGTTCCGATCGATATCTCTGGCGAGTTTCTCGCTGCCAGCGCCGCGCAACTGCAAAGCCAGTTTCAGCAACTTCCGATTTACCCGCTGGAAGCCGACTTCATGCGGCGGATCAATTTGCCGGATGAGGTATCCGATATGCCGAAACTCGGCTTCTTTCCCGGTTCAACCATCGGTAATATGGTAGCACGCACGTCGGTCGATTTGCTGCGTTTCATGCGTGAGACATTGGGTACGGGATCGCAGCTGTTAATAGGGTTCGACAGGATCAAAGATCCCGATGTGCTGGTCGCAGCTTATGATGACAGCGCCGGTGTAACAGCACAGTTCTCGCTAAATCTGCTCCACCGCATCAATCGCGAAATGGATGGCAATATAGTCGTGGATCAATTTCGCCATATCGCAATCTGGAATGACCTTTATGCAAGGATAGAAATCTATCTGGAAGTGCAATCGGACATCAGTTTCTCGATTGATGGCTGTCAATATGATATGATCAAAGGGCAAAAAATCCACATCGAGAACAGCCATAAATATGGTCTTCGCGATGCGCGGCTGATGCTACGTGCTGGGGGCTGGTCACCCGTTAGAGAATGGAGTGATGAGAAAGACTATTTCTCGCTGATTCTCGCCGAGGCAAACCCATATAAAAACGCACCTTAAAGTGAGAAATAATGTGGAGCGTCTCTATTGATTGTTAGACTCAGTTGGCGTTGATGTTTGGGAGGCTAGCTCCCCAGCTTTATGGTATTTCGCGCGCCAGGTGGTGATCCATTCATAAGCCCCGCGGCATTCCTGCATGCTGCTTGCTTCAACCAACCGAAATTTTTCGCCGTCCCAAACGAAGCTCTCGGCATTACCACAATCGCCAATGCCTCTGCCTTTGGCAAAGCTGCTCAATATCTGTCGATTCTGTTCCCAATGGGCGTTGACTAGCAACGGTGGGCGTCCTTCGCCGCCCCAACTGGGTTGAAGATCATAAGTAGCTGGGCGGAAAGCCCAACTGGCGCCGTCTTTCTCATCGCCCCTGATTTCACCGATATAGGCGGCGCTGGAAAAATTGTAGGCGCCCGAGCCGCAAGAGATTAAGATCAGAGCACGATAGCGGTTATCCTTCTGTCCGAGGGGATATATCTGATCTTCGACCACGCCAAACCGTTCATCCTTACAAACTGAATTTTCAACCAGATCAACAATCTCAGTAGTCGCAGGGATCCGTTTGGCAGGCTCCCATTGATTTGTGGTAACGAGCGGAACTTCGGTTTTTATAGGCCGAAAAGTGCGACGACCCTTTGCGACCAAAGCCGTACGGGTATAAGCTCTTTTCTGCTTTTGATCGATATAGCGGAGTGCTGCCATCGACCCAGCCAATGAAATTTTGGTGAGACTGGATCCATCAGGCCCAGTGACATTCAGGTTCCTGCCACGTGCAATCGCACGGGTTACTTTTTTGGCGTTCTCGCCAATAATCTCGATTGGATAGTCACCCTGGCTTATCGGACCGGTATCCACAATCTTGCCGTCGACAATCATTTGGTACTGACTAACGCCTGTGTCTTGCAGCAGGACCCTTATTTTCAGTACATCGTCTTTGCTGGCGGTCCGGCCAATGAAAATCGGGCCGCCCCAATCATCGAAGCTGCCGCTTGCGTCGTCGACTAAGGAAACTGCCTGACAATTACCGCCATTATCACAACCTACAGACCAGTCTTTAAAGACTTTGACTTCGCCTGGATTGGGAATGGGTTGCGACGTGCTGGCCGTTGGAGCCGCTGCTAGTGCCATAAGGGCAATAGTGGAAATAATAGGGGGCATATTTGTAATCTAGCCAGTTTGAACGACAATCGCTAGTGCCATATTATACCAGCATTAACGGCTAGGTCATGATAATGAAAAGGGACGACAAATGAAATCAATCGGTATCATTGGATCAGGACAAATGGGTGCAGGAATTGCGCAGGTTTCAGCCCAAGCCGGGTATCATGTCTATTTGTCTGATATGAACCAAGAGATTGCCGAAAAAGGCAAGGCGGGGATTGCGAAACAATTGTCGCGATTGGTCGACAAGGAAAAAATCGAGCAACAGGCGGCGCAAACTGCTCTTGACCGCATTGAAACGATTGGATCGCTGGATCCCATGGCAAGCGCAGACATCATCATTGAAGCGGCTACCGAGCGCGAAGATATCAAGCGTCAGATTTTTGGAGCGGCTTCCGAAATTTTGGGCCATCAAGCGTTATTGGCTACCAACACATCTTCTATATCGATTACCCGTTTGGCGCAGGCGGTGAAAGATCCATCCCGTTTCATTGGTGTGCATTTTTTCAATCCAGTACCCTTGATGGGCTTGGTCGAGGTCATTCGCGGTCTTGCGAGCAGCGATCAAAGTGTTGCTATGGCGAATGACTATGTGAAGGCGCTTGGCAAGCAAGCCGTATTGGCCAAAGATTCGCCATGCTTTGTGGTCAACCGGATATTACTGCCTATGCTCAACGAAGCATTTTTCGCGCTCGGCGAAGGCACTGCTTCGATGGAAGATATTGACCGCGGCGTGCAGCTTGGTCTCGGTCATCCGATGGGGCCTATTACATTGGCGGATATGATTGGTCTTGATACATTGTTGGAGATCTTACGCGTATTGCAGAATGATTTTGGCGATCCCAAATATCGCCCGGCGCCGATCCTACTCAAATATGTTGAAGCCGGTTGGCTTGGTCGCAAAACCGGCAAGGGTTTTTATGACTATTCGGGTGAAGCACCGACGCCTACTATGTAAGATGGCGATGTAAGCTGGACTAAATGGAGACGATGCGATGAGCGATAGTATCAGAGACTTCCAGATCGATATTCCGCAGTCGGCATTGGACGATTTGCAGACCCGCTTGGCGATGGTTCGCTGGCCAGACCCAGAGCCAGTGGACGATTGGTCTCAAGGCATACCGCTCGCCTATGTGCAGCAAGTTACTGATTATTGGTGTAAAAAATATGACTGGCGGCGCTGTGAAGCTGCACTCAACCAATATCCCCATCATATGACGGAAATCGACGGGGTTGATATTCATTTCATGCATATCCGCTCGCCCGAAGCAGATGCGCGGCCGTTGATCATGACTCATGGCTGGCCGGGGTCGATTGTTGAATTTATGGATGTTATCGGTCCGTTGACGGATCCAGCCTCCCATGGCGGCGATGCCAAGGACGCCTATCATCTCGTCATTCCATCTCTGCCCGGATATGGCTTTTCCGGCAAGCCGACGGAAACCGG
Source organism: uncultured Sphingomonadaceae bacterium (assembly GCA_947501695.1). Lineage (GTDB taxonomy): Bacteria > Pseudomonadota > Alphaproteobacteria > Sphingomonadales > Sphingomonadaceae > Parasphingorhabdus. The sequence goes on along the minus strand of CANMWO010000002.1, from coordinate 356,010 downwards.
ATGGAGTGTGGAGCGGATCGCGCAGGCCTGGGATGTATTGATGACACGGCTAGGCTATGATCGCTATTTCGCTCAAGGCGGTGACTGGGGCGCGCTGGTGACATCGGCTATTGGCGTTCAGAATATCGGCCATTGCGCGGGTATCCATATTAATCTGATCGTCGTTGGGACACCGCCTGAAGAGGTGATGAAAAGCCCGACACCTGAGGAACAGGCCTCGCTGATGCGGTTCTCGGACTATCAGACGCAGGGCGGCGGCTATGCCGAAATACAGCGGACCAAACCCCAGACCTTGGGTTATGGCCTAGCTGACTCTCCCGTCGGGCAAATGGCTTGGGTGCTGGAGAAATTTCAGGGTTGGTCCGATAGCGCGACGACACCTGATGACAGTTTTGACCGTGATCGCCTGCTCGATAATATCATGCTCTATTGGCTGAACAATGCCGGGGGATCATCTGCCCGGCTATATCTAGAAAGTTTTGGTAATCCCAATGTAGACCCCGTTCACCTTGCGACAGGTTGCAGTATTTTCCCCAATGAGATCATGGCACCCTCTCGCCGCTGGGCGGAGCAACGGTTCAAAAACCTCCAATATTGGGGTGAAGCGGACAAAGGCGGTCACTTTGCTGCGATGGAAGTACCGGAGCTGTTCATCAGCGAAGTGCGTGGTTGTTTTGGCCAGATGGAGCTGTAGCGCCAGATGATGGCGCTGGTTGCAAGGCGGTTGATGACAGCGATCCCAACGCTGTTAGCAATCATATTGGCTTCCTTTTTCCTGATGCGGCTTGCCCCCGGCGGTCCCTTTGACGGTGAACGCCCTTTACCGCCAGAGACACAGGCCGCCCTGCAAACAGCCTATGGACTGGACAAACCGCTTTGGGAGCAGGCGTGGCTTTATGTCTCGCGGCTGGTGCAGGGGGATTTTGGGCCATCGTTGGTTTATCGTGATTTCACAGTTTCTGAACTGGTGGCGCAGGGACTGCCGATATCACTGACCCTTGGTGGTTTGGCGATTATATTGGCTTTGCTGATTGGCATTTCTGCTGGTTTGTTTGCCGCGGTGCGAGCAGGCAAAGCGGCTGACAAGACGATCATGATGCTGGCAACTGTCGCGACCGCATTGCCGACCTTTGTGACCGGCCCTGCATTGGCTCTGCTTTTCGGGCTTTGGCTTGGCTTGTTACCGGTTTCGGGTACGAGCCAAGGCTGGTCCTGGCTGGTCATGCCGGTTGTTGCACTCGCGCTGCCGGTATCGGGCGCCATCGCCAAATTGACGAGAGCCGGTCTGGCAACGGTGTTGAAACAAGATCATATTCGGACCGCTAGAGCACGGGGATTGCCGGAAACGAAAATCCTGTTCCGTCATGGTCTGCGACCAGCTTTGGTGCCAGTGGCCAGTTATCTGGGCCCTGCAGCGGCTGGATTGCTTACCGGCGCGGTGGTCGTAGAAACTGTATTCGGACTGCCCGGGTTGGGACGCTATTTTGTCCAAGGGGCGCTAAACCGGGACTATCCTTTGGTGCTTGGCGTAGTGACACTTTATGCAGCACTGATCATCCTGTTTAACCTGTTTGCCGACTTGATTTACGGTTGGCTTGATCCGCGGATGCGCGAAGGATGAGGGCGCTATTCAGCCGCGATCATTGGCCGCTTTGGGTTGTCTTGGTTCTTATAGCATTGGCGCTGGTCCTGCCAGCTGTCCTGCCATGGACATATGACCAGATTGACTGGGACGCGGTGCGCGCGCCTGCGTTTAGCGGATCGCATATTTTCGGCACCGACGAAATTGGACGCGACCGCCTTGCACGATTGGCAGCGGGCACACGGGTTACTTTGATGGTTGCGATAGCCGCCGCTTTGGTTTCCTTGATCGTCGGTATCGCATGGGGGGCAACGGCCGGTTGGGTCGGTGGCAAAGTCGATGAAGCGATGATGCGTTTTGTCGATGCTCTCTATGCTCTGCCTTTCATGTTCATCGTGATTCTGTTGATGGTGATCTTCGGCCGTTCGATACTGTTGGTTTTCATAGGCATCGGATTGGTCGAATGGCTGACCATGGCGCGGGTGGTGCGCGGGCAGGTCATGGCGCTAAAACAGCGACCTTTCATATTGGCTGCCGAAGCTGCAGGAACGCCGCCGCTTACAATCATACTGAAACATGTCCTGCCCAATATAGCCGGTGTTGCGCTGGCCTATCTTATGCTGACCGTACCACAAGTGGTGATGGTCGAGAGCTTCTTGTCTTTCCTTGGATTGGGGGTTCAGGAGCCGCTGACTTCCCTTGGCATATTGGTCAAGGAAGGCGCGGATGATATGGACATGACGCCGCTTGGACTCTTGCTCCCCGGCGGGTTGCTTGTGCTGCTGCTCGTTTGCTTGACGATAGAGGGTGAGCGCCTGAGAGATATCTACTCGTGAGCGTTTACGAGATACGCGATATGGCCATCCAAATTGGCGGCAAGCGGCTTGTTGATGGTGTTAATATCACGGTCGAAGCTGGCAAATGTACGGCGATTATCGGTGCATCCGGTTCGGGAAAAAGTCTGTCCTGCCTCACACCTTTCGGTCTTACGCCGGGAGAAGCGCAGGGTTCCGTTAAGCTCGACGGGATCGAGTTGATCGAGGCCGATGCCCATCAAATGCGCAAAGCCCGCAGCCGGTTAACTGGATTTGTCTTTCAACAACCACTGACGGCACTGACACCCCATTTGACCATAGGCGCCCAGCTTCAGGAGGCCGCTGACCAAGCCGGGCCGCAGCGCTTGTCTCGGCATGAACTGGCCCAGAAGCTCGAACGTGTTGGCCTGTCACGTGCAGATGAACGGTTAGATCAATTCCCTCATCGGCTATCGGGTGGTGAGCGGCAGCGCGTGATGATTGCAGCGGCTATTGTGCATCGGCCTAAGCTGTTGATCGCGGATGAGCCGACCAGCGCTTTGGACGCGAGCTTGCGTGGGGAGATTATGGCGCTGCTTGACGAACTACGCGCAGAGCAAGGACTCGCGATGCTGCTCGTCAGCCATGATCTCGCTTCTGTGGAGGGTCATTCCGATGATCTGATCGTAATGGACCAAGGCAAAGTGATTGAGAGCGGCCCCTCGGCAGATGTTATCGCCAATCCGCAGGAAGAATATACCAAGCGCTTGATGGCCGCTACGCCTCGTCTCACTGAACCCGCACCGGTCCTGCCAGCGGTAGGAAACATGCTGATGGAAACTGAAGCGGTTACGGTAATGTTTCCACGGCCCGGATGGCGGCGGGGTAAGATAGAAGCGGTTGTGGATGCTAGTCTAACCGTATCCGAGGGCGAGGCGGTAGCAATTGTTGGTGGTTCTGGATCAGGTAAATCGACCTTGGGCAGGGCGATCGCAGGCATCGGTCCGCTGACATCTGGCAGGATCAACTGGCAGGGTGAAGTTTTACCTGAACGCCGGGCTCGTAGCCTTGCGATGCGCAGCTTGATTCAACCGGTATTTCAGGATCCAGTGGCAAGTCTTGATCCGCAGTGGAAGGTGCAGGATATCGTTGCGGAACCACTTAAAAACCTTCGGCCAGACCTTTTGCGTACCGATCGCGACAGGATGGTTGAGGAAGCTCTCGACGATGTAGGGCTTGGCGCTGAATATCTCCAACGGGTGCCGAACAGCCTGTCGGGTGGTCAGGCACAGCGTGTGGCGATTGCTCGCGCTATCATTGCCAGCCCGCAATTGCTGGTCCTTGACGAAGCGACATCGGCTTTGGATCCGCTGGTCGGGGCGTCTATACTAGAGTTGTTAGCAAAGCTGCAGCAAGCCAACAAACTTAGCATCCTCCTTATCACGCATGATATAGCGTCTGCCCGACGGCTTTGTCATCGGATTGTCGTGCTCGATGAGGGGCATATTGTTGAAATGGGTGATATGGCGGCGGTGATTGATGATCCAAAGGCGGATAGCACCAAGAGACTGATCGCAGCGAGCTAGTCTCACAAAAAAAGGCCGCTCTGCCCCCAGAACGGCCTTCTTTTTTGTGACGAACCTAATTGTGAATTCAAACCCGATCGGGTTTAGAAAGATACGCCTAGTGTAAACAGAACTGCACTATCGGTAAAATTGTTGACTGAGGGCGCATCTGTGTCGGTATATGCCACGCTCGCAGTCAGATTTTCCGTAATTGCCCAGTCGGCTCCGAGCATCCAGTCAATATAATTGTCATCGCCGAGCACGCCTACTGGGTTGCCCAATGAGCCATCATTGATACCGATATTTGCGTTCAACGTGATTGGCGTATTTGGAATTCCGCCGGAAACGCCGGTGTAGATGTAGACATTGTCATCATTGCCAAGACTGTCTTGTGACCAAGCATAAGCAATACCTGTCGTCAGTTCGACAGGGCCAAGGGTTGTCGAAACCGATGCATAAGGCTCAAGATAGTCACTTGGGCCAGCAGCGCCGCCTTCACCGTTAGGATAAATATAATAGAGCAAGCCGACGTCTAGCGTCAGGCCATCGGTTACATCGCCAGACCAACCGCCATAAATATCTAGTTCGGTATGGCCGAATGTCGCGCTATCTTCGATGGAAGAAGCCCAGGTGCCGATATAAAAACCGCTTTCGTGAGCAACATCAATGCCGCCTTGAACCGCGATGTCGCCGTCTGAGAAAGACAGGCCGCGGAAACGGTAATCAGATGTGAGTGCAGCATTGCCTGAAATAGTAATGCCGCTGCCTTCGATTTCTTGAGCGAGGGCAGGGGCCGCTGTGGTTGTCAGCAAAATAGCTGAAAGACCGATAATCCCCGATTTGGCTTTTGAGCCGAGTGTGACTTTTTTGGACGTGCGCATGAAAATCCCTTTCTGGTTGATGCGTATCGCCCCTCCTGGAATTTGTCCCGGTTGTCTTTTTATTGCGCCAGCAGGGCCAGCAACAGACAATCTCAAAACATGCACGTAAAAGTTGCAGCATATTGCTGCGCCGCACAACAAAAAAATGACAGCAAATATGACATATTTTGATAGTGTGGTAAATCTGCACCATGTGTTCCAATGGCCGCAAAGCCGCTTGTTTAGGGCTTATTAACTATGAGTATCTATCGCCGATGCATGTCGAAAATTGATTCCATATCAAAAGCAGATGGTGAAGGTGACCCCTTTGCTGAGAGCTTTGCCCGTCTAAAAGCTGTCGAATCGGTGGCCGGATTAGTAGCTGATATGGCTGGTTCTCCAGATTCGCCTGCATTTGCGATTGTTGAACCGGAAGCAATGGAGTCAGCTTATCGCCAAAGCTTTCCTATGACTCAAAAACGTTTCGATCGTGGATGCGATGATTTGGCCATTATGGCCCAATCAGGAGCTAAGGCTTTGTTGCAGTTAAATTCGACGGGTCGGAATCGGATTGATATCGCGGCCCAGCGACTAATGCGTGAAATTCAAATGTCGGGTCGCCGGACATTGGACTTGCTTCAAAAATAGCCTGTTCATTCAGCGGAGAGACGGACGTCCCCCTTTGCTGGCAGTGACCTGATATGGACATCACGTTGCGGGAACGGAATTTCCACGTCATGTTCCTTGAAAAGATCCCATACGCGTTTCAGGACTGCGGCTTTGAAATTACCGACTCCTGACTGGGGGTCGTTGATCCAGCATCTGATCTCAAAATTCACACTATTGTCGCCAAACTCCAACATCCATACCACCGGTTTGGGATGGTTGAGGACACGTGGCACATCCACGCAGGCTTGTTTCATGAGTTCAATGACCTGATCCATATCGCTGTTATAGGATACGCCCACAGGAATACTGATCCGCACATTTTTGTTGGAATAGGACCAGTTCTCCACTTCTTGTGTCATCAGGTTTTCGTTGGGAATTAGGTGTTCCTTGCCCTCTCGGGTTAGGACCGAAACCGCACGCACACCGATTTTATTGACCCAGCCAAAACTGTCACCAACCGCAATCACATCACCAGGCTTGATCGAGCGATCCATGAGCAAGATGATTCCGGCGATCAGATTACCAATCGTCTTCTGCATCCCGAAACCAATGGCAAGGCCGAAGGCACCCGAGAAAACCGCAAGAGCGGTGAGATCAATGCCGAGGACATCGAGGCCAAGGACGAAGGCTGCACCCAATATCGCAACGGTAGCTAGCTTTTGCCCCAGTACTTTTTGGGCGCCATCGAGTTGGCTGTTCGAGATTACATGACTGATGAGCTTCATCAGTACGCGTGCGACAGCCAGCAGAATAACCGCCGTCATGATCGTCGTGACAACCGCCAGCAGAGATATGCGGTTCGTACCGACATCAATGCCAACCCGCTCCAGCGCGATTGTAATGCGATCAATGTTGCCGACCAGTCCCAGGGCTGCAGATACAAATACCGTCAAGCCCATGGTTGTGCCGAGCCAATCCGGCATATTGACACCCCGGATCAGATCATTGGTGAATAGACCCATGGTAATCGCGATGGTGAGAGCAAAGACCACTTGCGGGACCAGCTGCCAGTCCCAGATTGACAGAAAAAGTCCGCATAATATGAAGGTTGTCGCCCGTCGCGTCATATCGCGGATGCGGCGACCGGCTAGGTCACTTTCGTAACCCGCTCGCGTTTCCCAGATATGACGGAGTTTCGGTCCAATATATTTGCTCAGAAACCAGCCAGCGACCAGCGACAATATGACAAGTCCAACGGCAATAGCGCTTTCGATATATTGCACATTGCGCGGTGTGTCTGGCGCTAAGGATTCAATGTAGCCGAGAATGTCCTGCATCATAAGCTATTGTTATAGTGTTCAAACGCTTTGGCAAGATCGGCGATTAAATCGTCTGGATCTTCCAGGCCAATGTTTAGGCGGACCAGCGCGCCGTTCATGGTCCATTGCGTCGCTGTACGATATTTTTCCGGATCCACAGGCAGCGCTAAACTTTCAAATCCGCCCCAGCTGTAACCGATTCCGAATAATGTCAGCGCATCAATAAACGCAGCGCGTGATTTTTCATCGCCTTCGCTGAGCTGGAAAGAAAATAGACCGGACGATCCTTTGAAATCGCGTTTCCATATATCATGCCCCGGACAATCGGGCAGGGCGGGATGCAGCACTTGGCCGACTTCCGGGCGATCTTTCAGCCAATGTGCAATAGTCAGCGCCGATTGTTCATGCTGTTTCAATCGAACCTCTAACGTTCGCAGGCCGCGGGCAGCGAGATAAGCATCATCAGGCGAGACAATTTGACCGAGCTGTTGCGCTGTGCGTCTTAGTCGGGTCCAATATTTCTCGTGCGTGGTCGCTGCGCCCATCATCACATCACTATGGCCGACAATATATTTGGTTGCCGCGACAATGGAGATATCGACACCGTTTTCCAGTGCGGGGAAAAATCGCGAAGTGGCCCAGGTATTATCCAACAGCGTTACAATGCCGGCCTCTTTGGCGGCCTGGCAGATGGCCGGGACGTCCTGCACTTCAAAGCTCAGGCTTCCCGGACTTTCGAGCAATAACGCTTTCGTCTTGTCCGTGAAAAGACTTGAAATATCTGAGCCGATTAAGGGGTCATAATAGCGCGCAGTTATACCCATGCGTTGCAGGAAAGCGTCGGCGTAGCTGCGGCTGGGATCATAGCTGCTGTCCGTCAGCAAAACTTCATCGCCGGGTTTAAGCACCGCCAGCATCGCGCAAGCAATAGCAGCGACGCCCGAAGGGTACAGCATGGTTCCAATGGCGCCCGGTTCCATTTCCGTTAGTGCTTCGGCAAGGGACCATTGGGTTGGGGAGCCACGGCGGCCGTAAAAAAACTTGCCGTCTTCATTGGACGACACGCCCGATCTTAGGTCTGCCACGCTGTCATAAAGATGTGTGCTGCCACGCCAGACCGGCGGATTGACAACCGCTCCAGTCCATTCTTTTCGCCTGCCGCCTACAACGGTTTGGGTGGCAGGTTTGTTGCCAGAGGAGCCATTATTCTTCGACAAAATCTGTTCCGTTAGGGCTGAGCCTGTCGAAGCCCGCTGTAAGTCTAGAGACGCCCTTCGACAGGCTCAGGGCTAACGGAGAGATCAGGCCGTTGCTTTGGGAGTATCCGCATCAGCGCCCCATTCGGACCAACTACCGTCATATAGCGCGACTTTTTCGCCACCAGCCACCGCTGCGGCAAAAGAAACCACTGCTGCCGTCATGCCGGACCCGCAGGTCGTCACAACTGGCTTGGCAAGGTCAACACCAGCGCCGTCGAATAATGCTTTCACTTCATCAGCATTTTTCCATGTGCCATCAGCATTGAAAAACTCGCTATGTGGAATGTTGACGGAACCAGGGATGCTACCCGAAGCTATGCCGGGACGAGGATCTTCCTCGGCCCCAGAAAATCGTCCGGCGGGACGTGCATCAACAACTTGCTCGTCTTTGCTGTGCAGGTTGGCCAGCATATCCGCTTTTGTACGAACGTCCTTGTCATCTTTCCAGACAGTAAAATGGCGGTGACGTAATGCTTCTTTCCCGGTTTCGAGCGGGCGACCTTCTGCTTTCCACTTGGCGATACCGCCATCTAATATGGCGACTTCATGCGCGCCAAAAATAGTCAACATCCACCAGGCACGGGCTGCGCTTTTAAGGGGACTGTCATCATAGAGCACGATGCGACTGCCGTCGCCGAGGCCGAGTGATTGCATGCGGCTCGCAAATTTTTCTGGAGGCGGAAGCATATTTTCTACCGGATGGCCGGTGTCTGTAAGCTCGCTCAGGTCCATGAAGACCGCACCAGGAATATGGCCCGCTTCATATTCAGCGGCTGGATCGCGCCCGGCATCGGGCATGAATTTGGTGGCATCAACTATGCGCAAATCTGATGCGCCAAGTTCATTTGCGAGCCAGTCAGTTGTTACCAGCAGTTCCATTTTATGCTCCTTGTGCAAGCAGAGATTAAATCGCCTCTGCTTCAATATGCCAATGTTTATCGATTCGTGTTCAAGCCGTCGAGGCTATAACGCATTGGGTGCGGAATCCACAGCTTATGTGGCTTTTCGGCAAATGATTGTTTTATAACCGTTCCAGAAACGCTTTTGCGCTGGCTCTCAGATCTTTTTGGACATCATTATCCATCTTGCTCCAGGTGCGATAGGGCATAGTCAACCGGTTATTGTTACCTAATTTATCCTCGTTGCGCGCGAGAAAGTCCCAGTAGAGAGCATTAAAAGGGCAAGCACTGTCGCCTGTGCGCTGTTTTACATCATAACGGCAGGACGCGCAGTGATCTGACATTTTGTTGATGTAGTTTCCGGACGATGCATAGGGTTTCGAAGCGATTATCCCGCCATCTCCAAATTGGCTCATTCCCAATGTGTTGGGCAATTCGACCCATTCATAAGCATCAGCATAAACTTCAAGATACCATTGGTGCACCGCATAGGGGTCAATTCCGGCAATAAGCGCGAAATTGCCGGTGATCATCAGCCGCTGGATATGATGGGCATAAGCTAGGTCCAAGGTTTGTCCAATGGCTTCAGATAGGCAGAGCATATCGGTGTCGCCGTTATAGTAAAAGTCGGGTAACGGACGATTGGCATCCAGAAAATTTCGCTGCGCATAGTCCGGGCCTTCACGCCAATAGATACCGCGCACATATTCACGCCAGCCGATAATCTGTCGGATAAAGCCTTCGGCAGCGTTCAGCGGTACTTTGCCGTCCGCATATAAATCAGCCACTTCCTGACAGAGATCGAGCGGGTCAAGCAGGCCGCTGTTGAGATAGGGGGACAAGATTGAATGCCATAGAAACGGTTCACCCGTCAGCATGGCGTCCTGATAATCACCAAATTGGGCAAGCGCATGGTCTAGAAACTGACGTCTCTGTCTCAACGCCTCTTCATGTGTAACGGCGAAATGAAATTGCTCGAGTGAACCGGGATGATCTGCAAATCTCCCGCCGACCAGATCAATCACATCCTGCGTAATATCATCTGGCTGAAAGCGGATTGGTTTCGGCATCATTAGATCGCTTTGTGCGGGCTTGCGATTTTCTGCGTCATAATTCCATTTTCCGCCTTCCGGCTTGCCATCTTCGTCGAGCAATAACCTTGTCTTGCGGCGCATCTCGCGATAGAAAAATTCCATCCGCAGTTGTTTTTTGCCTTCCGCCCAGTCTTCAAATTCTTGATGTGTGGCGATAAATCGATCGTCCGGGCAAAGGGTGACGGGAACATCAAACTGATCCTGCCAGTTTTCAATCATCGCCATGACCCGCCATTCGCCTGCCTCGGTAATGCGGATAGATCCGATTTTGTGCCGTTCTGTGGCCCGAGCGATTTCGCCGGTAAAGTTTCCGCTATTATCGGGATCATCCAGAGCCACATAGTCCACTGTCCAGCCGCACTCACGCAATGCTGTGGCATGGTGACGCATGGCCGAAAAAATATAGGCAATTTTGGCTTTGTGATGCTTTACATATGTGGCCTCGACCTCAACCTCCATCATCAACAAAACCGAATGGTCTTGGTCTTGATCGGCGAGGGATGAAATATCCATCGATAGTTGGTCGCCAAGGATTGGAATAAGCGTTTTCTTAGACATGATGCTTCACTGACAGAATCTAGCGTGAGACACAGTCTGTGCTTTGGTGCATTTTCGTCAATAGCCTTTAGGCGTTGAGTGGCCGTTGGCCCACGGGACCAAAACTCTGAGGACCAAGGTCGAGTCGAAATGGCGCCATTTTTGGCCGTCGCGGCTCATATTCTCGGCCAACAATAAAGGATGCGGCTTGCTGACACTCGATATTATTTTGGTCGGAATATGCGACGCCGAAGCGAGCAAGAGGAATGAACAAAGCCTGTGATTTGAAAATGATCGGACGAATGGCATTGAGTGGCAAGCGGATATCGCCCGTCAAAGAGATGGCTTCACCTGCTGGCAGGTTGTCAATCATGTGCAGCACGTCACCTGTCTCTACGCCGCCATTTCTGGCATTTTCTGAGTTGGCCTGCATCATTGCTCCAGACAGGCGAATGTCGCGCAACAACTGATCTGATAGATTGGTGAGTGTGACGGTATAATTGAGTACCGCATTCAGCAAAGTGGATGAAGCGCCGTTGGCGGTAAATTCAAACTGCAAGTGATCTGCTGCGCTCGGTTTCGGGTCTTGTGCTGGAGGCACGGGCGGAATTCTAACGGGTGTCGATGGTGGTTCAGGAATGACGCCAATTTTGGAGGTCACAAATCCGTCTGATGACACCGGAGTTGGTGGTTTGGATTTTGCGGGATTGGGTGGCGCATAGATTTTTGGTGCCGGTTTGCGGGGTGTTGCTGCAGGAACAGGATCTGCAGCTCGCAATGGCTCCGGATCGTCTGCAATCTCTTCTGCCAACAGGGATGCGGCTGTCCTACGCCGCAAGAAATAAGCACCCAATCCGCTCAGAAAGAGCAAGACTATGCCTCCGCCAACGTAATAGAACATCGATCCACCAGAACCTGTTTCTGGAACCGGCGATGCGGGTGATTGCTCCGGCGCAACCTCAGGGGCTGACGGTAAAGTTTGACGGGGTAGATCAGTGCTGAAACCCGGCTGGGGTGGGTTATCGTCTGCAACAGAACTGTCCGCCGGCGGAGCAGCGGAAGGTGCTGGCGCGGTGCGCCGTGGGTCAGCGGCTGGAGCGTTCGGCCGCGCGTCACCTGGAGGCGCCTGGCGAGCTTGGACTTCATTTGTCCTGTTATCACCGGTTTGCGGTCTAGCTGGCACGGGAACCGGCTGGGTTGCAGGTTGCGTGTCAGGCGTGACGCCGCTGGACGACGGAGCAGCTTGTGGGGGCAGAGCGTTTTCCTCTACCGGTCCTTCGGCTTGATTGTCGGCCGGAGTTTGGCCGTCACCAGGGGGCAGGGAATAGTCGTTGACCGAGGGTAGCTCTGGCGGTGGATCCGGGGGCAATTGCCGGGGTATAGCTTGGCCATGTGCAGCGGGTATCGCGGTGATCGACAGGCCAATCATCCCAGCAATCATTATTGCCAGCGATCCTGCACGCATCATTCGTCCCATTCGATTTATCGCCATTGCCCTTTTTAGCCCTGAGCGACCGTTTGCCGCCTTGTTCGCTGAACCATGAATGAATGCGCACTCAGGGATGACATGAGCTGCCCTGTGCATTAGATGACCTGCATGACAGATAATGACACACAAAACCCCGCACCCCGTTTCCTTGGTCAGGAGAGCCCTTTGCCGACCTCGCCAGAAGAGGCAGTACTTGACTATGTGCCCAATCCGCGTTTCGGCGAACTCTATCTCACACGCTTTGCAGTTCCCGAATTTACTTCGCTTTGCCCGGTGACGGCCCAGCCCGATTTTGCCCATCTGGTCATCGATTATGCGCCTGATAAAACGATCGTGGAATCTAAATCGCTCAAGCTATTTTTAGGTTCTTTCCGCAACCATGCAGCCTTTCATGAAGATTGCACGGTCGGCATAGGGCAGCGGCTGTTTACGGAGATGAAGCCCAAATGGCTCCGCATCGGTGGTTATTGGTATCCGCGTGGGGGTATTCCAATAGATGTTTTCTGGCAATCCAGCGATCCGCCCAAGGGGCTGTGGATTCCTGATCAAGGCGTTGCCTCCTACAGAGGAAGAGGTTGATAGATGACTCATAAATTTTACGGCGGACCTTTGTCGCTCTATTCAGGAAAGGCGCGCGCTTATCTTGATTGGAAGGGCGTGGATTATGAAGAAATCCTGAGCACGACCGACGTTTACACGAATATCATCATACCCAAGGTTGGACGGCCTGTAATCCCCGTCATGGAAACTGCAGAGGGTCAAACGCTTCAGGATACCACCCTGATCATCGATCATTTCGAAGACGAAACAGGCGGGCCATCGGTCTATCCCGATACGCCAAAACAGCGTCTGGTCGCGCTTTTGATGGAAGTTTTTGGCGATGAATGGCTGGTTATCCCCGCCATGCACTATCGGTGGAACTATAATGAAGAATGGGTTTATGGCGAATTTGGCGCTGTCGCTGCGCCAGAAGCGAGTAAAGAAGAACAATATGTCATAGGTCGTGAGCGTGGTCAGAACTTCAAAGGATTTTGCCCGATTTTGGGAATCAACGATCAGACCATTCCAGCCATTGAAGCAAGCTATGAGGCGTTGCTAGCTGATCTGGACGCGCATTTTGCGGTGCATGACTATCTACTCGGATCGCGACCCTCGATCGGTGACTACGGTTTGATTGGTCCGCTTTTTGCCCATCTCTATCGCGATCCTGCATCAGGTGAGATTATGAAGCGGCTTGCTCCGCGTGTGGCTGCCTGGGTTGAACGAATGGTCGACGTCAAAGCGCCGCTATCCGGGGAATTTTTGCCCGATGACGAGGTGCCAGAAACGCTGACGCCGGTTTTGGAACGGATGATGGGAGAGCAGATGCCGTTTCTCCAGACAACAGCAAATATGCTGACGGCTTGGGCTGAGGCCAACGAGGATGCTGACTTGCCTCGTGCTGTGGGCATGGCGGAATTCACCGTTGAAGGCGTAACCGGTCAACGGATAGCGCCGCCCTTTAGCTTGTGGATGTTGCAACGCGCTTTGCGCTTTTATCGGGAATTGGAAAGTGCTGATAAAGTGGCAGTGGATGGATTTTTAGCCCCGATTAACGGTGCAATAGACTTTCAGAATTTTACGCTGGAACGGTCATTGGCTTTTGAAAACTTCAAACTGAGGCTCGCGTAAATTATCAAAGCGGAAAGCTACTGTTTAAAATCCGGGAACCATAGAGCCTCACACCGTTGTACATAGGGTGCGAAGTTTGCGTGCGACTTGGCGGCATCGAGCAGTGGTCCCGGCAATTCGTCAACCAGGCTATTGGCAATGATCGGATAGGCGATTGCATCAAGGCTGCGGGGCTGGTCGCCAAACATGAAGGCTTTCTGACCCAGCTGTATCGATAATGCCTCCAAATCAGCCGCACCAAAGGCGTAGATATCCTTTACTGTATGGCGGCCAATACCATGAGCATGCAGTCCCGTTTTAACCTGTTTCTGTGCGATAATCGGTACCAGATTACGGATGATCGGCGGCATGCTTCCGAACCAGAAATTTTTGATAATTGGCCAATTATGCTCGTCAATCCAGCGGCTATAGAGCGTCGCCCAATAGAGCCGTTCTTCGATCATCCGGGCCATGGCGTGAGAGATGGCGCGTTCTTCTGCCGTCAAACTGGCATCAAAATCGATATCATATTTGCTTTCCAGATGGCGTTTGATGAGCGCCGTATCAGCGATCTCGGTACCATCATCGGTCATGAACGGCAGCTTGCCTTTGGGCGCTTTGCGCGGATCGTCGATAATCTCTGACCCATATTCAAGATTCGCCATTCTCAACAATATTTCGCCCTTCATACAAAAGGGACTGGGGTTCGGCACGCCAAAACCAGATTGAAACTGGAAATAGGTAATCGTCATTTTGAGCTCCCCGTCATTTTAATAAATGGCGGCATATCACAAAATATCGTGTCTATCTGGCATCATTTTACACCAGTATGTCGCTTTTTTGCTTTTGCTCTATCAATCGCTCACCGCTAACATTATTGTTAGCAATATGAACAGCATCCCCCACCACTACAACATCGCCATTGAGCCTGATGATATCGACTTTATGGGTCATGTGAACAATGCCAATTATCTGACATGGGTGCAGGATGCTGTTGTGGCTCATTGGGAGAAAATCGCGCCGTCAGAGGCTGTGGCAACGCATCTCTGGGTTGCCCTGAAACATGAGATAACCTACCGAAAACCGGCCTTTCTGGACGATGATGTCATTGCTGAAGTGCTGTTAGAAAAAGTCCATGGTGCCCGTGCTTTTTACAGCACAGTAATCCGGCGTGGCGAAGATGTGCTGGCGGAAGTGCAATCGAGTTGGTGCTGCATCGATGCAGATACCCTGCGTCCCATGCGAATCGCAAAGGACATCGCAGCAAATTTCTTTGGCCCCAAGGATTAGGTTAGTTTTTTAGGCAGTCCATCGTTCCTACAGCGGAGCACAAAGACTTACCGCATCAATCCACCAATCAGATTGCGCACGAAACGTCCGGCAACTGGGCCAGCGAGTTCGGTCGCGATTGAACCCACAGCAGAGGTGACGCCGGATCGCATCGGGTTGGCCCGGGATTTTTTCCCCAACATAGTTGAAGCGGCCATGCCAGCTGCTGACCCCATTGCGACTTTCGCGCCGCGGCTGAAGGCTTTTTCCCACATGCTTTTGCTCTTTCGCGGCTGCTTGCGGACTTCCTCTTCGCCTTTTTCTTCGACTTCTTTGGCGGTTTCAGTGGCGTCGACGACTTTTTGCGCCAAGATTTCTTCGGCGCTGTTCCGATCTATCTCTTCATCATATTTGCCATCATAGGGCGAGATAGACTGCATGATCGCCCGTTCTTTGGCGGTCACTGGCCCGAGACGAGAGCGCGGTGGCTTGATCAAAGTGCGCTGGACAATCGACGGCGCGCCATCTTCCATCAATGTGGAGACTAAAGCTTCACCAACACGCAGCTCGGTAATCGCTTCCTCGACATCCAGTTCAGGGTTGATCCGGAAGGTATCCGCGGCAGCCTTGATCGCTTTCTTATCGCGGGGGGTAAAGGCACGCAACGCGTGCTGCACCCGGTTTCCGAGCTGGCCAGCGACTTCTTCTGGAATATCAACGGGATTCTGGGTGACAAAATACACGCCAACGCCTTTGGAGCGGATCAGGCGTACGACTTGCTCGATCTTGTCTTCCAATGCCTTGGGAGCATCATCAAACAGTAAATGCGCTTCGTCAAAAAAGAACACCAGCTTCGGTTTTTCCGGATCACCCACCTCGGGCAATGTTTCAAACAGCTCGGCAAGCAACCACAGCAAGAAGGTCGCATAGAGTTTCGGGCTGCGCATCAACTGGTCGGCAGCGAGCACATTGATATAGCCACGCCCCTGATCATCACATTTGATGAAATCATCTATTTCCAGAGCGGGTTCCCCAAAAAACTGACCTGCACCTTGGCTGTCGAGTTGCAGCAACTGGCGCTGGATCGCGCCGACACTGGCTTTGCTGACATTACCATATTTGGCAGACAGCTCTTTCGCGTTTTCGGCGGTGTAAGCCAGCATGGATTGCAGATCATCAAGGTTGAGCAACAGCAAACCTTCTTCATCGGCAAAGCGAAAGACGATATTGAGCACGCCTTCCTGCGTATTATTCAGGTCCATCAGCCGCGCCAGCAGCAAGGGCCCCATTTCGGTAATTGTCGTGCGGATCGGATGGCCTTGTTTGCCATAGAGGTCCCAGAATATTGCTGGATTATCGGAATAGGCGTAATCACTCATGCCCAATTCTTCGGCGCGCCCTTCCAACTTGTCAGCATGTTTGAAGGTCGAGGAACCGGCCATGGAAATCCCTGCGAGATCACCTTTCACGTCTGCGACAAATACCGGGACGCCATTGGCAGAAAAACTCTCGGCCAAGCCCTGTAACGTAACGGTTTTACCAGTGCCGGTTGCACCGGCAATCAGGCCATGGCGATTGGCACGTTTGAGGTTCAGGCTTTGACGTTCGTCTCCGCCGAGTCCCAAAAATATCTCTGTAGCACCACTCATCACGAATCCCCTCAATCAACTGAATTTGAAGGATATCCCTCACCAAGCAAAAAGGCCAGCGCGATGCGCTGGCCTTTGGGTAAAGTTACAAGCTTTTATGCTGTTTTAGTCTTCGTTGAGGCGCACCGGAACAAATCGTGCATCACGGCCGCCTTGCTTGACCTGTAACAAGACCGCTTCGCGGTTCGATCGTTTGGCAGCGCTGATGGCCTTGTCCAAATCGGCAGCAGTATTAACCGGACGACGATTGACGCTGATAATTACTGTCGTACGCGTAATACCCTTACGGGCTGCATCACTATTGCGATCAACTGTCGATACGACGACACCTTTTTGCGTCGATGGTACGCGGATTTGACGAGCGATAGTAGGGGTCAGATCGACAACTGACAAACCAAGCGCTTCCGCGGTTGCTTCTGCACTCGCACCATCTTCATCTGTGCCCATTGGATCCTCGGCATCGGGATCAAAGTTGCTAGCGAGTTCTTCTTCCGAAGGACGTTCGCCAAGGGTCGCATTGACTTTGACAGTCTTGCCGTCACGCAGCAATTCGATGGGAACTTTGGTGCCAACGGGTAGATTTGCGACTAGGAAAGAAAGCGTCTGATCCGGCGTTACAGCCCGGTCATTGACCTTCACAATCACGTCTCCAGCTTGAATTCCGGCTTTGGACGCACCTTCGCCTGGTACTACGCTTTGGATAAACTCACCGCGATTTTTCTGAAGACCTAGCGAGTCTGCAAGGTCTTCGGTTAAGGGGCTGATTTGCACACCCAGATACCCGCGTTCAATTTTCTCGCCCTTGCGCAATGTGTTCACGATTGGAACCGCGACTTCTGCCGGAATGGCAAAGCCGATACCGACATTGCCGCCAGTGGGTGAAATAATTGCGTTGTTGATGCCGATAACGTTGCCGTTCAGATCAAACATCGGTCCGCCACTGTTGCCACGGTTGATCGACGCATCGGTTTGCAAGAAACGATCATAAGCGCCACCTTGACCGGTGTTGCGATGAATGGCCGACAAAATACCGGTTGTCACGGTGCCGCCAAGGCCGAACGGATTGCCAATCGCAATAACCCAGTCGCCCACGCGGGCGCCTTCGCTATCGCCAAATTTGACGAAAGGCAGGTCCTTTTTCGCATTGATTTTAAGAACAGCAATATCGGAGGCAGCATCGCGACCTACCAATGTGGCTTCATATTCGGTGCGATCAGGCATGATCACGGTGATTGTTTCAATCGTCGCATTGCGATTACCCGGAGCAACCACATGATTGTTGGTCACCACATAGCCATCGGCGGAAATGATGAAACCGGAACCCAGCGATTGGGCCTGACGGGTTCGTCCGCTGTCATTGTTATTACTACCGCGATTGCCGAAGAGACCACCAAATGGTGTTCCGGCAAACGGATTGTTGCTCACACGCACTTTCTGTGTCGTGGAGATGTTGACAACGGCCGGCTGTAATTGCTCGGTCAGGTCGGCAAAGCTCATCGGTGCGCCTGCTGGCGGCGCAGCGGCTTTCATTACCTGGCTGTCATTCGCAGCGACTTGCGCACCAGCGGAGCCAACGCCAGATAGTGTTGCTGCCCCTCCAGCCAAAAGCAAAGCTGCTGAAATCCCGTAAGCGTAACGCACAATAATATTCCTCTCAATTTACCAGCATCGACATTGTCTATTCGATGCCAAATTCATTCAAGTTACATAAATCATTGGCGCAGAATTTATGAACCGAATTTGAATGTTACCACAGTCGATCATTAAGATCAGCCTTAAGATCGGTGTTTTTAAACCATCTCTAGGATATCTGGGTGTGACAAAAGGCATTCGCAACCCAAAAATCGCTGATTTGTCGAAAAAAAACGTCATTCGGTAGAAAAAACGACAAATGTAGTCAATGCTGCGCAGCTCGGAGACATTAACGCCGATATTTCTATCGAAAATTGCGGCTACAGCGTGAACTTACCATCCGTCTGGCAAGATGCTTTGCCCGAGAATTCAAGCGAATCATTTGCCAGATGCGTGTCGAAAAATTCATGGACAGAAGCGATTTTGCCGTCACGAAACGAAAAAATATGAGCATAGCGCTGATCATAGCGTTTGCCGTTACGCGCGATCCCTTCTGCTTCCATGATCGCGGTAATGCCATCGAGCCCTTCGGTCATGATCTTCCAGTTTTTGGCGAACTGAAAATGCTCAAAATCAAGTGCTTCGAAGATCACCGGCAACACGGTCGTGAGCGCGGCAAAACTGTCATAGCGGCCCGAAATAATCGTGTTTCCGGACACATTATAGACGACGTCGGGATGATGGAGCGCTTCAAATGCATCAACATCCAATCGGGCAAGCGCCTCATAATAGGCGTTCACAATATCCCGATTGGACGTCAAAGCCGATTATCTCCCGCGGAACTGGCGCAGATATTCGTTATCTGGTGACAGAACGAAGGATGAGCTTGGGTCGCCCTCCTGACCTTTGCGGAAGGTTGTTTCATAGCTTTTCATGGCGCGGTAGAAATCATAAAAATCCGCGTCCTTACCAAAGCTTTCGGCATAGGTTCTAGCTGCACTCGCATCTGCTTCGGCGCGAATGATCTGAGCTTGTTTAGCGCCCTGGGCCTTGATTGTCCGTGCTTCTTGCTCACGCGCTGTCCGCATCCGCTGATAGGCGCTTTCCAAAGGCGTGCCATCGGGAAGGTCGGCGCGTTTAATCCGCACATCGACAATCTCCGCGCCATATTGGCGCGCGACCCGATTGAGTCCGGTTTTGATATTATCCATCACCTGACCACGTTCGGGGCTGAGCAGTGCGGCAAATGGGCGTTTACCCAATTCGTTCCGAAGCGCTGAACCGAGGATTGGCCGCAGCTCGTCTGCAACCCGTGCTTCGTTGCCGGCTGCAATGAACATGCGCAGGGGATCAGTGATCCGAAAACGTGCAAAGGCATCGACTTGCAAGCGCAATTGGTCGGTAGACAGCACCTGTTGTTGTTCCATCTCGACATCGAGGATGCGTTTGTCGATCCATTCGACCTGTTCGATGAACGGCACCTTGGGAAGAAGGCCTGCCCCGGTTTGGCCAAATGGGACATTGTCTTGATAGCGGTTGATGATCCTTACTGGTTCACCAAAGCGTACGACAACACCCTGACGGGTTTCTGGCACGATGATCAGCGTATTGACCAGTATCAAGATCAAACCAAAAAGAATGACGCTAAGAGCGACGGGGTTTTTCATGATGTTACCCATTATTTCGCCTCCACGGCTTGAGGCGCTGGCGCTTGGGCCCGTTTCTTGATTTCCGGTAGTGGTAGATAAGGTGTTACACCATCGGCCTCGATAATTGTTTTATCTACTTGTGCCAGGACGCGCTCCATCGTTTCATAATACATACGCTGACGAGTAACCCGCGGCGCCAGGCGATATTCTGCATAGACCTTGTCAAAGGCCGCTGACTCACCTTGTGCCTGTGCTGTTAGCTGTTGTGCATAGGCGCGCGCTTCGTTGAGATAGGTTTGCGCTGTTTGCTGGGCTGCAGACACTTCTTTAAAAGCATCGTTCACAGCTGCGGGTGGATCGGCCTTTTTAATCGCGATACCGCGAATAACGACACCGGCACCATAGCCATCGAGCAGGCCCTGCATATTCTGTTCGACCTGCTGTTCAATTTCTGTCCGCTCTGAACCGATTGTGTCATCCAGCGTGAAATTCGCTACCGACGCACGCATTGCGGATTCGGCAACCTCCTTAATCGTCTCTTCTTGTTCTGCAATTTGGAACAGGAAGAGTTCGGGAGACTTGATATTCCAACGCACGGAATAAGCGAGGTCGACGATATTCTGATCACCAGTCAGGATAAGTTTTTCCGATTCACCGGTTGGGATATCGATCGTACGAATTTCTTCGACATCCAGTTTTGTGATCTGCTCAATCGGTGCTGGTAATGAGAAATGCAGGCCAGGCTGCATGGTTCTGGAATAGGATCCGAAAAATGTAACAACACCGCGTTCCTGTGGGCTGACGCGATGGACGCTGGTCAGCGCTACCCATAAAAGGACAAATCCGATTAGCAGTATCGGCCACCAGGGTCGTCCGCCGGGGCGTGTCGGTATGCCGCCTTTGAAACCGCCGCCGGTTCCTTTTTTGAATAGCTCTTCAAGCGAACTGGACCCGCCTTTGCGCCCGCCACCAGAGGATCCGCCAGAAGGCGTGCCCCATGGGTTGCGTGGCCCGCCACCTTTACCATCATCGCCGCCGCCATTGCCCCAAGGACTGCTCATATTTAATATCGATCCTAAGAAGGTTTTTTGGGACGCTTGCCCATCAATTTTTTTATCCATGTTTTCTTTATAGGTAGCGTGAGGTCAGAAAAACAGTGTCAATCCGATAAAAGTGTAACTATGCGAAGCAAATGACTGATATTTCTATGATTGAGGCGGCTCTTAGCGAGGTCGCAAGTGGAAGATTTAGCGCTGTTCGTTTTGATGACGCGCGTGTTTCTTTGGTATTAAATGTAAGCGGACTGGATGTTCGTGACCGCGGACAGATTGAAATTGCCGTAAAAGGCAAGCTGCTGGAGCTTGATGGCGTCGAAAAAGTTGATGTCGTTATGACAGCCGAGAAAATCGAACGCCGCCTGATCGCTGTCGGCAGTGGCAAAGGTGGTGTTGGCAAATCAACATTGTCTACCAATCTTGCCATTGCACTGAAAGCCTTGGGCCACAAAGTGGGCATGGTTGATGCTGATATATACGGTCCCTCCCAACCACGCCTGTTAAATTGTGAAGGCCGTCGTCCGGAAGCCGAAGGCAAGCAGCTTATTCCCGTACCGAATGAATATGATATTCCGGTGCTGTCGATGGGCCATCTGGCAAAGCCCGGTCAGGCGATCGCATGGCGCGGACCAATGGCAGGCAAGGCGCTGGAACAACTGATTGATGCCCATTGGGGTGATACCGAACTTCTGATCGTCGACATGCCGCCGGGCACGGGTGATGTGCAATTATCGATGATGCAAAATCACAAACCAGTCGGTGCGTTGATTGTTTCTACGCCGCAAGACCTTGCCTTGATGGATGCGGTACGAGCGGTTGATTTGTTTGAGCAGGCTAAAATCCCGCTCATCGGTATGGTTGAAAATATGGCAGGTTATATATGCCCTCATTGCGGCGAAGTTAGCGATCCCTTTGGTGCTGGCGGTGCGGAAGCGGCTGCCAAGACGATGAGCATGCCGTTCCTTGGGCGGGTTCCTCTCGACATCGAAATTCGTAAGTCGAGTGATGGCGGCATACCGCCAGCTTATAACGATAGTCTGCAGGGAAAAGCTTTCCATGATATTGCCAAAAAGCTCGCGACATGGTTGGATAACCAATAAGACGCTCATAGGGAAGGGAAAGACCGGCCATGCCTTTGGAAACTGATCAGGATATTGCCCGTCTGTTGACCGAAACAAAACGTATCGCTCTGGTGGGGGCATCCGCTAAACCGGAGCGTGCCAGCAACCGCATCCTTAAATTTTTGATCGATCAGGGCTATGATATGGTGCCCGTCAATCCGGGGCTGGCGGGACAAAAGTTGCACGGCGTAGAGGTTGCATCGTCCTTGGATGAGATGGCAGGACCCATCGATATGGTGGATATTTTCCGCAATTCAGAGGCCGCCGGAAGCGTGGTTGATGAAGCCATAGCTGTTGGCGCAAAATCGGTATGGCTGCAGCTGAATGTGATCAACCGGCCAGCCGCCGAACGGGCAGAGGAAGCCGGTCTGGCTGTCGTTATGGATCGTTGTCCGAAAATCGAAATTCCTCGGCTTGGCTTGATGAAGGGTGACAATGCCGACTGAGCCGGAAACAGAAATCGAACCGAAAGAGGATGGCAAAAGCGCCAAGCTTTTTACGCGCCGGAATTTCCTGATCGGGGGCAGCGCAGCGACGGGATTGGTGCTGGCCTGGGCCATTTGGCCTCGCGCTTACGAGCCGAACATTAGCGCTACCGAAAATGAAGAAATCTTTGGTGCTTATCTCAAAATCTCCAAAGAGGGGCAGGTTACCGTTGTGGTGCCCCAAAGCGAAATGGGGCAGGGCGTCTATACTGTTTTGCCACAGATATTGGCCGATGAACTCGGAGCAGATTGGCGCACTATAGCGGTTGAGCCGGCACCGATTAATCCTCTCTACGCCAATAGCTATCTGGCGCAGCAATGGGCGGAAACCTTGTTACCGCCTGGCGTTGGAAAATTAACGGACGAAGAGATGGCAACCTGGGTGGCCAAGAATGTTGCGACCCGAAATGATTTTATCGTGACGGCCGATTCCGCTTCTGTCCCAGCTTATTCGCACAGTTTTCGGGAAGCAGGCGCGGCGGCGCGCGTCTTGCTTAGCAAAGCTGCGGGTGAAAAATGGTATGTTTCCTGGGAATCCTGCGTTGTCGAAAATGGCTTTGTTGCAAATGGCGACAATAAACTGCGCTTTGGCGAATTGGCCGTCGGTGCACTGAAACAGGATCTACCCGATCCCATACCATTACGGTCCAATCCGGTGAACAATCTCGTCGGGCAGGATGTTCCTCGTCTCGATCTGCCTGCGAAACTGGATGGTTCGGCCAACTTCGCTGGCGATATTCGCTTGCCGGATTTGGTATATGCGTCAATCCGGCAGGGACCAATTGGCGCGACCCGTTTAAAATCGTTTAATCGCGAAGGGGCCAGTAAGATTATCGGCCTTGTCGATGTGGTCGAGCATGATCGTTGGATTGCCGCTGTCGCAACCAATTGGTGGGCGGCCAATCAGGCGCTCGATAAAATGAGTCCGATGTTTGAAACAACTGGTTTGTTGCCAGATAGCGACACGGTTGATGTAACATTGGAAAAAGCACTGGAAGAAGGGCCGGGTACTCGGTTTGCCAGCCGCGGAGAGACCAAGCCAGCATTTGACGAGCATAATAGTTTCCGGGCGCTCTATCAGGTTGAGGCCGCTCTGCACGCGCCGATCGAAACCCGAACCGCTACTGCGGAATATCGTGATGGACGACTGGAATTATGGCTTGCTACGCAGGCGCCTGCCGCAGCCGTGCAGGCCGCGGCAGAAGCAGCTGAGATCAGTGCCGACAACGTGACGCTTTATCCGATGCTTGCTGGCGGGTCTTTTGGCCGCAACCTCGATAGCAAGATCGCAGCTCAGGTCGCTTTCATAGCCAAAAAAATGGCAAGACCAGTGCAGTTAATCTGGTCGCGTGCCGAAGAGATGATGCATGACCACTATCGAGCGCCTGCTGCTGCGCGGCTTGATGCTGCGACCGATAAAGCGGGCCGAATACAGGCGCTGCAAGTCAAGGTTGCCGCGCCCGCTGCTGCAAGAGAGCAAAGCAAGCGTGTGGTGCGAGGAATGGACGAGATCGAGGCGATGCGCGCGTCGATAGGTGAGGCGGATATCAAAGCGATAGCGGGCGCCGATGTGGCCTATAATATTGCCAATTTCACGCTGGACCACCATCCGGCCTACGTGGGTGCACCAACGGGCAACTGGCGCAGCAATGCCGATAGCTATAATGCCTTTTTTATCGAATCCTTTATCGATGAACTGGCTGCGAGAGCAAAAATCGAACCTTTATCCTATCGTATGCAAATGATGTCAGGACGCCCTCGTTTGGCCCGCTGTTTAACTGGTGTGGCGGCGATGGCGGGATGGGATGGCGGTCTTGATGGCAGTGGTCAGGGGCTCGCCTGTCACTCAATGCGCGGTGGCCATATTGCGGTTATAGTGAGCGCCAATCGCGGAGCGAGCGGGCTAAGAGTGAGACGTATTTCCGCGACTGTCGACATTGGTCGGATCATTCATCCCGATATCGCACGGCAACAGATTGAAGGTGGTATCATCTATGGGCTTTCTATGGCCTTGGGTGGGGCAACCCGATTCCATAAGGGATTGCCAATCGCTCGCCGAATGAGTGATCTGTCCTTACCACGACTGGCGGAAATCCCGCCCATACAGATAGAGTTTATCCGTAGTGAAGAGGAGCCGGTTGGGGTTGAAGAAATTGGCGTGCCAGCTGTCGCTCCTTCCATCGCAAATGCGTTGTTCTCCGCTACGGGTCTCCGTTTCCGTCAGCTACCGTTATTTTCTGAGGCTTCATGACTATGCAGACGCTTGATCATTTGCCCGCTGGGCATCCTACGGTAAAAACTGGGAAGGTTGGGCTCTTGTTGGTCAATCTCGGGACCCCGGATGCACCGAATAAAAAAGCGGTGAAACGCTATCTGAAGCAATTTCTGTCTGACAAACGGGTTGTCGAAATCCCGGATATTCTCTGGCAGCCGATATTGCGCGGGATAATCCTGAATACGCGCCCCAAAAAGTCGGCCCATGCGTATAGCTTGGTATGGACCGACGAAGGTTCACCTCTTGCTGTTTATACGCGGCGTCAGGCAGAGGCGCTGGCGGGCAAATATGGCGATGATGTTCACGTCGACTGGGCGATGCGCTATGGTAATCCTAGCGTTCCCAGTCGCTTGCAGGCATTGAAAGATGCGGGTTGTGAACGGATCTTGGTGGCACCGCTTTATCCCCAATATAGCGGTGCGACGACAGCCAGCGTGCATGATGCGGTTTTTGATGCGGTCAAGACGATGCGCTGGCAACCAGCGATCCGCATGTTGCCACCTTATCATGATGACACCTTCTATATCGCGGCGTTGAAATCCAGCTTGGAGGCTGGTCTTGCAGCCTTGGATTTTGAACCGGACGCAGTGATTGCGAGTTTTCATGGTATGCCGAAACGGACATTGGAATTGGGCGATCCTTATCATTGTCATTGCCAGAAAACAGCGCGGCTATTGTCGGAAGCAATGGGGCGAGAGCTGACCATTGCTTTCCAGTCCCGCTTTGGTCCGGCTAAATGGCTGGAGCCAGCCACTGATCTGACGCTCGAAGAATTGGCCCAACAGGGCAAGAAAAAAGTCGCCATATTTGCACCGGGATTTTCGAGCGATTGTCTGGAAACCTGCGAAGAGTTGGCGATACGCGGCAAAGAAGATTTCGAGGCCGCGGGCGGGGAGCGTTTTGCCTATATACCTTGTCTCAATGACAGCGATATCGGTATAGATCTGCTCGACAATCTGGTGCGCCGGGAACTGGCTGGATGGATTTAGATACACAAGATATTTTTCATCCGCCGGTCAAGCGCAGTATCACGATCGCCGGCCATCAAACGTCGATCACGCTGGAGCCCTTATTCTGGGAATTGCTCAGAACGGCGGCAGAAAAACAAGGTGTGCCGATTAATGCTTTGGTAGCGCAAATTGACGTTCAGCGGCTGGATGCCAATGAACCGCCGGGCCTTGCCACAGCGATCCGCTTGTGGCTGACACATGATCTGCTTGGAAATTCCGCCCAAGCCGACTAAGGCAGCGTCATGAACGCAACCCTTCTTGTCATGGCTGGCGGCGCGGTTGGTGCAGCCGCACGCTATAATCTCGGGCGGCTGGTTTTTCATTGGGGTGGAACGGGCCTTCCTTTTGGGACGTTGATCGCCAATTTACTGGGCGGGTTGTTAATGGGCGTGCTCGCCGGTGTGCTGGCGCGGAGTGATTTTGTCGATGAGCCGTGGCGATTGCTGCTTGGCGTCGGTTTGCTGGGTGGTTTTACGACCTTCTCGGCCTTTAGTTTGGAAGTTTTGAATATGATTGAGCGCGGAAATTGGGGCATGGCCTTGGGCTATGCATTGCTGTCCGTCATCGGCTCAGTGCTGGCGCTATTTGCAGGCTTAATGGCGGTGAGGGCGATAGCATGACGACATTTGATCCCACGGCCGAGAGCGGTTCCGAAGAGGAAAAGCCGAAAGGCCAGGGTAAGCTCAAGGAACAGAAGCAGGCGCTGAAAGTGCTTGATGTCCGGCAATTTACCGTGTCCGCAGACGATGATGATATAAGGCTCGACCGCTGGTTCAAACGCCATATGGAAGATGTGCCGTTTAATGTCGTGTCGCGATGGTCACGGACCGGACAGTTGCGGCTCGATGGCAAACGGGTCAGTCCCGGAGATCGCATCAAAGAAGACCAAGTCATTCGCGTACCTCCCGCCGAGATAGAACGGCCAGGCCGAGTTGCCAAACCGCGTTCGGATCTGTCGCAAGATCAAATAAGTTTTGCACAAGAATTGGTCATCCACAAAGATAAGTCCGCCATTGTGGTCAACAAACCGCCCGGCCTAGCGACGCAGGGTGGTAGCAAGACAACAACCCATCTGGACGGGCTACTTGACGCACTAACCTATGATGCAAAAGGCCGGCCCAAGCTGGTGCACCGGCTGGACAAGGATACCAGTGGTGCGATCCTATTGGCGCGATCGCCCGGAGCTGCTTCCTTTTTCTCCAAGCGCTTTTCCGGACGTACTGCGCGCAAAGTCTATTGGGCGCTGGTCATGGGTGTTCCGGAAATTGCCGATGGCATGATCGATTTGCCCTTGTCGAAACAACCGGGCTCCGGCGGCGAAAAAATGCATGTCGATGAAGAACACGGGCAATCCGCAAAATCGCGCTATCGGATTATCGAACGTGCTGGCAACCGCGCTTGCTGGGTAGAGTTGCAGCCTTTTACCGGACGTACGCATCAGCTTCGTGTCCATATGGCCGCAATCGGCCATCCGATTTTGGGCGACGGTAAATATGGCGGAAAAGAAGCCTTTTTGACTGGATCTATCAGCCGGAAAATGCATCTGCACGCTCGTCGCTTGAAAATTGAACATCCTGATGGCCATAGTCTGGATGTGAAGGCCGAGCTTCCCAAGCATTTTGCCGAGACTATCGAAAATCTCGGCCTTGATCTCGACTTGGGCGATCTCGTTCTGGATGAGAAAAAGCCCGGTGGCAAAGCGGTGCGCAAACAGCAGGGCCGCGCCCATGCCAAGCAAATCCGCAAGGACAAACGTGGCGAACGGCGCGGGCGTGGCGAAAATGAAGGCAAGCCGACCAAGGCGGGCAAGCCGACCAAGCGTGAGCGCCCCAATGCCGGAAAGGCCACGCATAAGAAAAACATGCCGCACAAAGCCAAAGTCAAACAAAAGGGCCGTTAATGCATCCCGATCCCGCGTTTCGATGGCCCAAGTCGGGCAATGACCATAATGATGCCGACGAGCGGGCAGCACTTGAGTCGCTGATCGCCCAAATCGGCTTCGGCATGGTTTTCGCGACCACGCCAGATGGCCCCCGCGTTGCTCATGTACCAGTTTTTTCAACGGGCGACGGCGCGCTGCAATTTCATTTGTCACGCGGCAATGCGCTGACGAAATCGATCACCGGCCTGACGGTGCTTTGTGTGATCAACGGACCGGAAGCTTACATTAGCCCAGATTGGTACGGCATAGATGACCAAGTTCCGACATGGAATTATCTGTCGCTGGAATTGGAAGGCCCCGTCCGGGAAATGGAGCGGGAAGGTCTTGTCGCGCTGTTGGATGACATAGCCGAGCAGAATGAAACTAAGCTTGCACCGAAGAAACCATGGCACCGCGACAAAATGGATGCCGGTAAATTTGACAAGATGGTCGATGCGATTGTCGGTTTCGAGATGGAAATTAAGGCGTGGCGGCCAACCGCGAAGTTTAGCCAGAATAAACCTGCCGTTGCTCGAGACAATGCTGCTGATGCGCTTGATGCCATAGGGCGCCGAGCCGTGGCGCATATGATACGGGAGTTTAGCGCTAAATGAATAAGCTAGCCCTGTTTGATTGCGATGGCACTATGGTTGATAGTCAGGCCAATATCTGCGCTTCGATGGATCAGGCTTTCATCACGCACGGACTGACCCCGCCCGACCATCACCAGACCCGCCGGATTGTAGGTCTTAGTCTCCAGGAAGCCGTCCGCCAGCTGCTACCTGATCAGGAAGATGCACTGGTTACAGCGGTGACTCAGTCCTACCGCGACGGATTTTTCGAACTGCGCCAACAGGGCAGTGTGCATGAGCCACTTTATGATGGTTTGCTGGGCCTAATTGACCGGCTCGAAAGTGATGGCTGGATGCTTGGCGTTGCCACCGGAAAATCGGATCGCGGGCTTCATCATGTGCTCGAACTCCACGGGCTGACCAATCGATTTGTGACATTGCAGACCGCCGATCGCCATCCGTCCAAGCCACATCCCGCGATGGTGGATCTAGCGATATCCGAAGCTGGCGCTGCTGCAGAAACGACAGCAATGATTGGTGACACCAGTTTTGATATGGAGATGGGCGTTAACGCCGGCGTGCGTCCCATAGGTGTCGATTGGGGCTATCATGATCGCGAGGAATTGCTCACTGCTGGTGCGCTTACTGTGGCTATGACCATGGATGAACTATATGAGACCCTGAGCCAATGACCCAGCCTGAAAAATCTGAAGACCCGATTTATGTCGCTGACCCTGAAAAGGAAAAGCAGGCAAAGGCACTGCATTTCATGGTCAGTATCATCCGCTTGCTCGGTATTGCGATTCTCATGCTCGGCATCGCGATATCCTTGGGCCGGCTGGCTAATATTCCGGCAGCAGTTGGTTATGTGTTGGTGATTATCGGTTTGGCCCAGACCTGGGTTGTACCGATCAAGATGGTGCGATCTTTCGTTAAGCGACAGGTGGCGGAGGAAGCCGAGAAAGAAGCGGCAGATGAAAAGATTCTATAAGCAAGCCGCTTGCGTAACTACCGATAAGGGCTTCGCGATTGAGTTGGACGGTAGGCCCATTAAAACACCGGCCCGTAATTTAATGGATGTGCCAACAATTGCGCTGGCCGAGGCAATAGCCGGGGAATGGGCTGCACAGGGAGACGATATTGATCCTGTCACCATGCCACTAACCGCTCTGGCCCAAGGCGCGCTGGACCAAGTGGCGCATGAACGGGACCGGATTATCAACCGCATCGCCGCTTTTGCCGACAGCGACATGCTCTATTATCGCGGAGACGATAGCCAGCAAGCTCTGGCTGATCATCAGGCGGAAAAATGGGACCCGCTTTTGGATTGGGCGCGCCAGCGCTATGATGTGAGCTTTGTGCTGACTTACGGCATCATGCATAAATCTCAGTCCGATGAGGCAATTTCACGTCTTGGCGAAGCGGTCAAAGCGCAGGATGATTTTACGATAGCCGCGATGCTATCGCTAGTTGGGCTCGCGGGATCTTTAGTCGCGGTCTTGGCGCTCGTGGAGGGTTCATTTGATGCGGATACGCTCTGGCCCTTGATGAATCTGGAAGAGCTCTGGCAGGAAGAGCAATGGGGCTGCGATGATCTGGCTGTTGCAACCCGCGCAATCAAACAGGCGGAATTTAACGCTGCTGTGCAGTTTTTGAAACTTTCACGCAGTTAGTTTTTCCCTTTTGCCGCATTTTCCGGTACAGGCCTTTAACTGTAAACGGAGACTACATGACAACTTCTTCCCCACGCCAATCCTTGGCGCTATGCGACAGTCCAACTGAGGCGATCGCTCTTCTCGAAAAACTCTACCAAGAACAAATTGAACTGATCACCGCACGTTTTGCCCGCTATGCAAAGGGCGATCTGTCCGATGGTGACCGCGAACAAGGCGTCTATCCGATGATTTCGGTAGAGATTCCCGCTGCTCAGGCAACGGAAACCAGCAATTTGGCATCTGGTCGTATTTCGGACATCAACTGCTACAGCACAACAATCAGCCAACCAACGCTCTATCGCAGCTATTTGTTAGATCAGCTGGAGCGGATCAATCGCATCTTCACTGCAAAAATCCATGTCGGTCTTTCTGATACGCCGATCCCGCTGGCATTTGCGATTGAAAATGCCGCTGGTGGGCTCGACAGAGAGCGTAAGGACGCGTTGCCCAACCATTTCCACACCCCCAATCTCGTCAAGACCAATGACGAAATTGTAGATGGCGGGCAGATTTTTCAGGATGATGTCGATAGCGCGCTGTCTTTATTTACCGCCGAGCGCGTCGATTATTCGCTGCACCGTATCCGCCACTATTGCGCGACCGATCCAGAATATTTCCAACCCTTCATCCTGTTCACAAATTATCAGCGTTATGTTGACGAGTTTATCGAATTCGGTCTGGAAGAGGTGAAGGCAGGCAAAGCCGAAATGCTCGTCGAACCGGGTAACCGGATTACCGGCG
Organism: uncultured Sphingomonadaceae bacterium; assembly: GCA_947501695.1. Taxonomy (GTDB): domain Bacteria; phylum Pseudomonadota; class Alphaproteobacteria; order Sphingomonadales; family Sphingomonadaceae; genus Parasphingorhabdus. The sequence goes on along the minus strand of CANMWO010000002.1, from coordinate 325,319 downwards.
CGGATGGCAAACCATCTTGCCCACCCATTGCTAAGCCACCGCAAATGCCGGCCTATCATCTGGTCCGCAAGGATGGCAGCCCCGGCGTTACGCTGGTGAATATGGGAGTCGGCCCGTCCAATGCGAAGACAATTACCGATCACCTCGCCGTCTTGCGCCCGCATGTCTGGTTGATGATAGGTCACTGTGGTGCGTTGCGCCGGACGCAAAGGCTTGGCGATTATGTTCTCGCCCATGCGTATCTCCGTGACGACAATGTTCTCGACGATGTTTTGCCGCCAAGCATACCCTTGCCGACAATTGCGGAAGTTCAATTGGCGTTGACCAAGGCTGTGCAGGAAGAAACAGGCATTGACCAATCACAGCTCAAACAGCATTTGCGCACGGGTACCGTTGTAACGACGGGCGACCGCAACTGGGAATTGCGCTTTGAGCAAATAGCCAAGCGGCTGAACCAGTCGCGTGCGATTGCCATCGATATGGAATCGGCGACCGTCGCTGCCAACGGCTATCGTTATCGCGTGCCTTATGGGACATTGCTATGTGCGTCCGACAAGCCGCTTCATGGTGAGATCAAGCTGCCCGGCATGGCTGATGCCTTCTATCAGGAACGGGTAGGACAGCATCTTGCCATCGGATTGCGGACCATCGATCTGCTGGCGAAGGAAGCGGATGCTGGGACGCTGCATAGTCGTAAATTACGCAGCTTTGGCGAACCTCTTTTTCGGTGATCACCAAGTAAAAATCCTGCTCCCTTGATTCAGATCAACTGCAATGTTGCGATGGATCAATGCGAGCTCTTCTTACCTTCCCTAACCACCATTGGGGACTAAGTAAGAAGGATTTTTCCAATGTGTAAAACGACAAAATTTCTCGCCTTCGCAGCGGTGTCGGGCATGGCTATCATCTCGGTTCCGGCCTTTGCTGAAAAAGGCGATATATTGCTGCGCGCCCGGGTTATCAACGTGATGCCGAGTGAAGAAAGCAGTTCGATCCTGCCCGCTTTTCCCGGTGAGCAGGTCAGCGTGGATAACAGCCCCGCGCCGGAATTCGACATTACCTATATGGCGACAGATAATATCGGCTTCGAGCTGATCGCTGCCACCACCAAGCACAGCGCCAGCGGTGTCACCGGAACGACCGGTAGCATTGGCCGCCTGGCCAAAACCTGGGTATTGCCGCCAACCCTGACGGCACAATATCATTTTGCTCCTGATGCCGCGATCCGCCCCTATGTAGGCGCCGGCGTAAACTACACGATTTTCTATAATGAAAAGGCGACGCGGGATTTGGAAGCTGCGGTTGGCGAAACGGATGTGAGCTTGAAAAGCAGCTTCGGTTGGGCGCTGCAGGCGGGAATGGATATTCCGCTTAACGACCGGATTTCACTGAACTTCGATGTCAAATATCTCGATATCGATACCACTGCGAGCCTGCGCACAACCGATGCCGGGACGCAGCGCGTGAAGATTAATCTTGATCCGATCGTGGTCGGTGTTGGTCTAGGCATTAAGCTATAGGAATGAATTAGACCTTATAGCTTTGGGGGGAGATCACGCGAAGGCACAAAGCCGTCGATGAGGAACAACTTGGCTGTTTAGTGTCTTTGCGCGATTTTTTGATGCTGTGTTGAACAGAATTATTTAGCAAAAACGGCCTTCATTCCAACGAAAGCTGGAATCTTCTCTGGTTAGCCGCCGCCCATAATTGACTATCCTCCAACACCCATTGCCATCCCAGTCTCATCCGGCCGATCAGGCGAAAGACGCTGTCATTATTCCGGGGATAAATGTCAAAATGGTCACGGTTGTAATCAGCGCATAAATGGCAGCATATTTTTGTTTGTGATTGGTCATGGTTTTTTCCTTTGATTGGCTTGAAGTGAAGATATCAAGTGGCGATGGCTAAGGGATCGGTATAATCGGCGACATGATCGTCCGATGGTTGAATCGGTTTGATAATATCGATCAAAATTCCCGAATTATCATGGGTGATGAAATGGCGTTGGCCGAAATCTTCATCTTGCAGTGGTTTGAGAATGGGCATTTTTGCTTGTTGCGCCCGTTCAAACCAAGCATCCGGGTCCTCAACTTCAAAATTCAAAATTAGACCTCTGGTTTCCTGGCGCATGGGCTCGGGGATCGTTTCATGATCAAATTGCAGAATCGCAAGATTGACGCCGGCATCATCGATAGATTGCAGGTGCACATACCAATCGCTGTCGAACAATGGTTTGAACCGCAGATTGTCAATATAGAATTTGGCACTTTCTTGCACGTCGGTCACTTGGATAACCGGATAATAGCTGGTCGTTTTCATTTGCTTTGCCTTCTTTCTTTTTATACATACAGCCTGTATGTAAATATGTAGGTAACAAACAGGCTGTATGTATGCAAGAAAAAAAGGCGATTTCCAACCAGAAGCGTACCGAAAATACCCGCAAGCTTTTGATTAAGGCTGGGAAAAAATTATTTGTTGAAAAGGGTTATGCAGCCACATCTACCCCTGAAATCGTCAAAACAGCGGGGGTGACTCGCGGAGCGCTCTATCATCATTTTTCGGACAAGCAGGATCTGTTTCGCGCTGTAGTGGAGCAGGATTGCGAGGCGGTAGGCATTGAAATTAGCCGTGGATCCGAAGATGCGGATAGCCTTATTGATATGCTTAAAACTGGTTCCAGCGCGTTTGTGAAAGCCATTACCTCACAGGGGCGAGCGCGAACAATCTTGATCGAAGGGCCATCTGTGCTCGGTCAGAAAGAGCTTCTGGAAATTGAAGACCGGTTTACGCGCCTCTCATTGCGGCAGGGGCTAGAGGCTGCACTGAAACATGGTGCAATAAAGCCATTGGCTCTGCAGCCGCTGGTTGAGTTGGTCAGTTCCATGCTTGATGGCGCAGCTCTTAAAGTAGAAGCGGGATTTGATTTTGAAGAAATTGAACCGATTGTGCACGCATTTATCGACGGATTGGCCGAATAGACAAGTTACGCAATTTCGCTGCTGTCTTTGGTCTATCCCCCAACACCTAACGCCATTCCAGCCTCTCTGATCCGCTTCGCCTCTGCGCCATCATTTTTGAATGCGGCCAGTCCGTCAGCCAATGCCTTTTTGGCTTTGACCGTTTGACCCAATTGCTGACGACTGCGCATCAGCATGATCCAGCCGTTGGCATCATTGGGTTCGGATTGGAGTCGTTTGTCGAGTCCATCGACCATATTGGCGATCATCGCTTCCTGCTGGCCAGCGGGCAAGGCAGCGGCGTCCTGCATCTGCTCACGGCTGGGACCGGGAATCGCTGCGGTTGCAACTTGCGGGCCGTCAGTGGATATCCCGCCGGTGGGTGCTGCGGGCGCGACTTTGGCGAGGCGTGCAGCGACGTCGATATTCTCTTTCTCGGCCACCTGCCCGATAACCCTTCGGATATCTCCGGCATAAGGCGCATCGGCGGGCGTGTCTTCGAGCAAAGCGAACCAGTCATTAATCGCGCCCTGATGGTCGCCTGAAATATCTTTTTGTACCGCCAGGAAATAGCGCGCGCGTGGATCTGTCTTGTCTAGAGCAAGAGCTTTTTTAAACGCGTCGGCGGCATCGGCAGGGACTTGCTGACCATCGCTAGCCATGACCAGCGCCTCACCCAGCATCGACCAATATTCTGGATTCTTGGGATCGAGTGTAGTCGCGCGTTTCATAGCGGTAGCGGATTCGGCAAATTTCTGGGTCTCGAAATAGCTCCAGCCTAGCATCCGCCAGCTTTCGGCATCCTTGGGATCATCCTGTAGTTTTTTCTCTAGCCCGGCGATGACTTCATCGACGCTGGGGGCTTGTTCGGTCTCGCCAGCGGCTACTTCTGGACCGGTGCTATCGCTCGAACTCCCGGCATCCATGCTGCGATAGACCTGCACACCGACTGCGCCGACGGCTAAAATTGCTGCCAATATCAAGGCGATACGGCTAATGTTGCCGTTTGATTTTTTTGCGGGTTGTGCAGGTTGTTCTGGCTCGCTCATGTCTAAAACTCATTCCTCAATTGGTGCAACCCGGGTGATCGCTTTGCATTGTCGTAATCTGTGTCGCTTTGACAAGTATTTTGTTGCTCTATGTCGATAGTCTAAGCGGTAGCCTAAACTGTGATATTTTCCACTGGCTTATCAAAAGCTTTTTGGTAAGATGCTGGTAAGTGAAGTCTTTTGGGGTCGCGCTTAAGCCAAAAAAACTACTGCATTGGTCTGTAAAAACGCATGAGGGAGCGTTGGACTGATACAGTAAAAGGGGGGAATAATAGCGCGTGGCTGATAAATTCCGAGTAGTGATCGTGGGATCTGGTCCGGCAGGCATGAGTGCCGCTGGCCGTGCTGCGCAGTTAAAATTGAAACATGTGCTGCTCGAAAAGACCGATCATCTTTCTGATACGATCTACAAATATCAAAAAGGCAAGCATGTCATGGCGACGCCCAGCCAGTTGGTGCTGCGTTCGGATATGGATTTTGATGCTGGCAAGCGCGAAGCTATTTTGGGCACATGGGACAAGCAAACCGAAGTTTGCGGCGTCAACGTCCAGTATAACGCCGAACCGGTGAAGATTGAGGGGGAAGAAGGCAACTTCACTATTACCTTGAAAAATGGCGACACAGTCCTTGCGGAAACCATCGTCATGGCGATCGGAACGCAGGGCAACCCCAATCTGATGCGCTGCCCTGGAGGCGACAATAAATTGGTTCAATATCAGCTGGACGATCCCGGCGAATATTATGATGAGCATATTACGGTCATCGGTTCAGGTGATGCAGGAATCGAGAATGCACTTGGGTTGGCTGCCGATGCTGCACAGAATAATATTGTGACCATCCTCAACCGTTCGGCCGAATTTGCCCGAGCGAAAAAGGCCAATGTGAAGCTGCTGATGGAAGCGGGCGAACAAGGCAAGGTGATGATCCGCAACGAGACTACACCGGCGGAAGTGAAAGATGGCGAGCTGATCCTCGAGACTCGTGACGGTCAGGAAACAATCCCCTGCAATCGCATCATCGCCCGCATGGGTTCCGCCCCGCCGCGCAAATTTGTTGAAGAATGCGGGATAGAATTTACCAGCGAAGATCGTGAGGCTTATCCCAAGCTGACGCCTGCTTTTGAAAGTACCAAAAAGGGCATCTATGTAATCGGCGCGCTGGCTGGATATCCGCTGATCAAGCATTGCATGAACCAAGGCTATGATGTCATTGAGTTTATCAACGGCAATAAAGAACTGAAGCCTGCCGATGAACCGATTCTTGAGAAGAAATTTGCAGGGCTTCCTGGCGGCAAGTCGGTTGAAGAATGGCTCGAATTTTTCCGCGAGAAAGTGACCATCCTCAACGACCTATCCCCCTTGCAGATGCGCGAGTTCATGCTCGATAGTGAGCCGCTGGCCTATCGTAATGGCGAGATGATTTTTGAACGCAATGATCCCGGATCATCGCTATTCACGATTGCTCAAGGCTCGGTGCTGGTCGAGATTGATCCGAACGACAGCTCGAAAGTCATTCCGATTGAAGAAGGGTCTATCTTTGGCGAGGTCGGTCTAATCTCCGGTCGCCGCCGCGGTGCAACCATTCGGGCGGCGGAAGACATGATTGCGATTGAAGTTTCGCGAACGGCTGCGCTGAAATTGCAGGCCTCTGTGCCTGCTGCGAAGCGCGCGATCACGCGCATTTCGACCGAACGGCAATTGCTGCAAATGTTCGGCTCTGGCCTGACCAAGGAAGATATAGTCGAAGCGGTTGAAACCAGCGAGATTATGAACGTCCGCGCGGGCGAAGCGATTATCAACGAAGGCGATGATGGCAATGACATCTATGTGATCCGCGTCGGGTCTATGGTGGTTGAAAAGGAAATTGGCGGCAAGCCGGTGTTTCTATCCTACCTGCCAGCCGGTTCCTATGTCGGCGAGATGACCCTTATTGCTGGCGGTATGCGTACGGCAACGGTGAAGGCCGCGATTAAATCCGAAGTGATCAAAATTCAGGGTGATGCGTTTAAGAAAGTGCTCGACGCCCATCCCGATCTGCTTCGTCGCGCCAAGAAAGACATGGCCGCACGGCAGGATGTCAACGCCTTTATCGAAGCCAAGAAAGACAGTTTTTCCGGTGTTGTCGATTATTATTCCGGTGTCGCCAATTTCCTCGTCGACAATGGCATTGGCGAAGCGACCGATGTGCTTCTTATCGACGAAAATCTCTGCGTCGGTTGTGACAATTGCGAGAAGGCCTGTGCGGACAGCCATGAAGGACTGTCCCGTCTCGACCGAGAGGCCGGGCGTACCTATGCGCATCTTCATGTTCCTACCAGTTGCCGTCATTGCGAGCATCCGCATTGCATGTCCGACTGTCCGCCAGACGCGATCCATCGTGGTCCCGACGGTGAAGTGTTTATCGACGACACTTGCATTGGCTGCGGTAATTGCCAGCGCTATTGCCCCTATGGCGTGATTCGCATGGACAAAGTGCCACCAGAAAAACCCGGAATTCTTAACTGGCTACTCTTTGGCTTTGGCCCTGGTCCTGGCGAAGCTGACAAAAAATGGGTTTCCGATAATAGCGACCCAGCTGTCGAGAAACCCAAAAAAGCGATCAAATGCGATATGTGCGCTGGCATTAAAGGTGGTCCCGCCTGCGTCCGCGCTTGTCCAACTGGTGCGGCCATCCGGGTAGCACCAGAAGAGTTCTTAACGGTCGCCAAACTTGAGCAGGAGGACGCATAATGGCTTCTGTTCCTGTCCCCGGCGGTGGTTCGAAAAAGAAAGTCGCCATGCACGACGGCTTTCTGAAACATGCCGGTTATCGCTGGTTGAAAATCGCATCTTTCATCATGCTGATCTGTATAGTCAGCTATCTCTTCATCGACGTGTCACCGCGCCATAACGGTGGTAGCTGGTATGGCTATTTGCTGGGCACGATTGGCGCAGGGTTGATCCTGTGGCTCACGATGCTCGGGGTCCGTAAGCGGGCAATGACATCGGGGCAGTGGTCGCTAAAAGCCTGGACATCGGCGCATATTTATCTCGGCCTCAGTCTCATTGTTATTGGCACATTGCATACTGGTTTCCAATTTGGTTGGAACATCCACACGGCCGCTTATGCGTTCATGATGATCGTCATCATCTCTGGAATAGTTGGCATTTATTTCTACGCCACAATCCCGCAAGCGCTTTCCAATAACCGCGATGAGATGACCGAAACGCAGATGCTCGAAAGTCTTCGTTCGCTCGACCGGCAATTGCATGAAGCGTCGCAACCCCTGTCGGCGGAACATGCCGCTTTGGTGTTGCAATCGCTGGAACAAGATCCCTTCGGCGGCGGTTTTTTGAAACGGGTTTCTGGAAAATATCCCAATTGCGCTACCCGCGCTGCGCAGGCTGATTTGCGGCGGGAACGCGCTTATCAACCGCGTATGGGCGGTGACGATCCGCTCGATAAGGTCGATGCATTGCTGCAGAAGAAGGAGGCGACACTCGGCCGGGTGCGCCGCCATCTCAGGCTTAAGGCTCTTTTACAGGTCTGGCTGTTCATCCATGTACCCATGACTTTTGCCCTGATCGCGTCGCTGTCGGCGCATATCATCAGTGTTTTCTTTTACTGGTAAGCGGGAGATAGAGACATGACATTTATCGTTCGCCAAATTGCCGTAACTGCCGATGGCCGCGAGATTATCCGCTCCAATCCTTTTGCTGATACTCAGATTGGAGTTGGTCGGAATTCCGCAAACGCAATTCACTTGCCCGATCTTGCTGTTAATCCTGACCATGCCGTTATTCGACAACTGGATGATGGTCAGATTGAAGTTGAGAGTATTTCGGGTCAGAAATTCTCGGTCGATGGCCGAGAGAAAATGGCCGCGACGATTGATCCCTCCAAAGGAGCAGAGCTGGGCTTCGGCGGTCATGTGATATCGGTCAGTCACGACGAAGAAGGCGTGATCTTGACCGTCAAACGGGTCGAGGCTTTATCCGATTCCGCCGAAGACCGCGAAGAAGGCGCACTATATACTTTGAAGGGCCTGCTCCCCGGTAAACGGATCAGTGCTTGGAGCTTTGTCGGGCTTGCGCTCGCCGCTTTCCTGATCTGGCCGATTTATACATGGGCGACTTATAAGGGTATCGAAGAGCGGCCAGACGGTTTCCATGCCGATACTATGTGGTCATCCGGTAAGTTAAGTGAGGCCCATCATAGCCTCGAAGGCGATTGCCAAGCATGTCATGTCGACGCTTTTGTGACGGTGACGGACAAGACCTGTCTCACTTGCCACGAAGATGACGCGCATGATCATGCCGATAAAGATCGCTTGTTAACCGCCGTGGGTGAACCGGAAGGTTTTGAAAAAGTAGGTGCGGCGTTCGCATCGGCCTTTAACAAACCACCCGGCAGGTGTGTTGAATGTCACACTGAGCATGAGGGCGAAGGTGCTATGCAACCTACTGCGCAAAAATTCTGCGCAGATTGTCACGAGGGAATGGACGGGCGTTTGACCGATACTAAGCTTGAAAATGCCTCTGATTTCGGAATTGCTCATCCCCAATTCCGTCCTGCGCTGTTGGTTCAGCCGGGCGGCAAAAACCCCGAACGCAAGCGGGTTTCATTGGATGAAAAGCCAAGTGAATATAACGGCCTGAAATTCCCGCACGATGTACATATGTCGAAAACTGGCGGCGTCGCTCAAATGGGAAGGCGATTGTCGGCGAAATATGATTTCGGTGATTCGCTGGCCTGCGCGGATTGTCATACGCCGGATTCCAATGGCGTGCGGTTTGAACCGGTAGACATGAAGGAAGACTGTAGCATGTGCCACAGCCTGGCCTTTGAAGAGATTGGCAGCACCGTGCGGACGTTGCGTCACGGTGAACCGGATATGGTTCGTGCTGACCTGCGTGCTTACTATCGCTCCACGGGCCCGTCGCGGCCGATTAACCTAGGCGGCATGAAACGCCGCCGTCCGGGTGCTGAAAATGACAACAGGGTAGCGAGCGATTACGCCCGCGCTGTCCAATTTCGGCCGAGCCGAGCAAATTTGGCTATAGAACAAGTCTTCTCGCGTGGCGGTGCATGTTTCGACTGTCACGGAGTGACTCCGCCGACGGCAAGAGGCAGGGTGGATTACGGAATTAAGCCTGTGACCCAGACCGACCGCTATATGCACAAGGGCTGGTTCAGCCATGAAGCGCATGTTCAAGAGGATTGTACCTCCTGCCATGCCGCAACAACGTCGGATAATGCCCGCGATCTGCTGTTGCCCGGTATCAAGACCTGCCGCGAATGCCATGGTGGTGAATTTCAGAAAACCGCTGATGTTCCATCGACATGCGCGATGTGTCATGATTATCATGCTGATGACGGCGCGCCTTGGTTGATCAAGGAGCAGCAAAAGGACAAACGCAAAAAGCAGGATAAAATGGCAAATGACAATGATGCCTTGAAACCGTCTGATAAGCTGAGTGTAAAGATACGGAAGCAGAAAATTGCCAGTCGCTAGAGGCGACGAAGGAGAGGGGAGGCGCCCATGCTATTGGCGCAGGTAACGGACATTCATCTGGGTTTCGACCCGGATAATCCGTCTGAATTTAACCGTAAACGCCTGGATCAGGCGCTCAAGTCTCTGTGCGAGATGACGCCGCAGCCAGATGTGCTGCTGGCAACCGGTGATCTGGTGGATCGCGGCGATCAGGATAGTTACATCCGATTGGAAGAGGCTTTTTCAAACCTGCCTTTTCCGGTTCATATGTGCCTTGGAAATCACGATCTACGTGGCCCGTTTCGAAAGCAATTCCCAGATGTGCCGACAGCCGGTGGCTTCGTACAATATGAAATTGACGATGGCCCACTCAGACTCTTGTTTCTCGATACGCTCGAAGAAGGCCGTCACGGTGGAGCTTTTTGTGAGGAGCGCGCACAATGGCTGGCAGACCGGCTGGCGGAGAAACAGGATAAACCGACCTTATTGATATTGCATCACCCGCCGGTGGAATCCGGAATAGCTTGGATGAATACGGATCCCCGCGAGCCATGGGTGTCTGTGCTGGCAGACACTATGGCGGGTCATGACCAGATCAAAGGCCTGATAACCGGTCATTTGCATCGCAACATCTCCACTTCCTTTGAAGGTACAAACCTGTCGATTTGTGCCTCGACCGCGCCGCAGGTGGCGTTCGACCTGGAGCCGATAGACCCCGAAAATCCTGATGGCCGCAATATGATTGTCGCAGATCCTCCGGCCATTGCGCTACACTGGTGGAACGGCAAACAACTGGTCAGCCATTTTGAGACTGCCGAGGAGCATGTCATGCTAGCCCGTTATGACGAAAATTTGCAGCCATTGGTGCGGGCATTACTGGCGGAGCGGCCTAGCTAACAGTCGGTTTTATAAGATATTGTCCCAGTTTGATACTGGATATTGCAGCGCACAAAATTTGTTGCTCAATTATGTAAAATCTGTTAACTATTCGTTAGGGTTCGCAATCACCATGGGGCATCTTTACGCTCCTACTGCCGGCTAAATACACTGGCACTAAATAGGGATTTAGTATGAAAAAACTTCTTCTGGCTTCTGCCGCGCTGGCATTAGCGCCTTTTACTGCGGCTAATGCAGCTGTGATCACGTTTGACAATTTGGGTGGATCAAATGGTGATGTTTTCGCTGGACCTTATTCCGAAAATGGATTCACTGTCGACGCTGCAGGCGGCGATGTTTTTGAAGGACATTTATTCGGTAATCCGGCACCCAGTCTTGTTGTAGGCTCCGTTTTTGGCGGCGGCCCATTTGGCGCCATTCGTGTTGGTGGCGGAACTTTTCAATTTAACTCATTTGAGCTGGCGGCCGCGAACGGCTCTGCAGAATACCAAGTTAACGGCTTCCTCGGCGGCGTCTCCGTTTTCTCGCTAAATGGCAGCTTAGCACAAACATCTATGTTCACCACAATAGCTGGATTTGCGGGTGCAATTGACGAATTGGACTTTATTTTGACGGCAAACGGTACCTCTGCAAATATCGACAATATCAATGTTTCATCGGTCGCTGCAGTTCCTGAGCCAGCCACCTGGGCGTTCATGATTGTTGGATTTGGTGCTATTGGCGGTGCCATGCGCAAGCGGAAAAAAGCGAACGTTCAAGTCAGCTACGCTTAAGCTTAAACAAAATAGAATAATTAGAGCCCCGCTAGAGTATTCTGGTGGGGCTTTTTATTTGCCTAGTTGACGTCCAATCGCATAGCTTGTTGCGAAATGATTTAGAGCTGGAGAACGGACATGACCGACTTGGTGATACGCGAAGACAATGACGGGCTGGCTGTTTTAACACTCAATCGCCCCGATAAACTAAATTCACTCACGGTTGGCGTTTTCAAACAAGTGCGACAGCATATTTCCGATATTCGCCGGGATGAGACTATTGGCTGCGTGATCCTGCGCGGCGCAGGCAAGTGCTTTTCCGCAGGCCATGATCTCAATGACATTTCCGAAGGCGAAGAGGTGCCCTCGCGCGGCTGGCATTCCGAAACATTGCGGATGATGGAAAAATTGCCGCAACCTGTCATCGCGGCGGTGCACAGCCATTGCTATACCGGCGCGTTGGAAGTCGCTCTGGCAGCTGATTTCATTGTTGCAGCCGACAATGCCAAATTCGGTGATACCCATGCGAAATGGGCGCTCACCCCAGTCTGGGGTATGAGCCAGCGCTTGCCACGCCGGGTTGGGATTGCGACAGCAAAAAAACTGATGTTCACGTGTGAAACGGTCCTGGCGGAAGAAGCGCTGCGGATCGGGCTCGCCGAAACAGTTTTCCCCATTGCAGATTTTGAAGCAGAAACCGAAGCTCTGGCGCGGCGGATATTGGCGAATTCATCTTTCTCTCATCGCGCGAATAAACGCTTATTGGAGGCAACCGACGCAGATCCGCTTGATGCTGGACTGATCTGGGAAGTCATGGAAAATGAAGGCACTGGTCCGGATATGCAGGAACGGATTGACGCTTTTACGAAGAAATAGGGGGCGCAATCCTGCGGTCCTTGTCGTTCATCGACGGCTAAGCGCTTTTCGTCTAAAACATGATTTCAAACGCAACCTTTTTGCCTTTGGTGCACGGTTATTGTAACGGGGTACCAAGCGTAAAAGAGCGCAGAGCTTTGTGTCCTGAACAGGGGCAACATATTCTATCTATCGGAGAGACATAAATGCGATTTTCAGTTTCCAGCCGCAAATTTTTCATGGGCGTATCAACCGCTGCCTTGCTAGGTTTCGGGGCTAGTCCCGCTTTGGCCGATCATCATGGAAAAAAGATGACCACAGCAGAACTCAACAAAATGAGCGCGAACGGAAATAGCGGCATGAAGAAAACGTCTGACGCATCTGAAAACAGCATTTTGCAGGAATGGACCGGGCCCTATGATGGCGTGCCGCCATGGGATGAAGTGAAGGTTTCTGATTTTCCAGCAGCTTTTGAACAGGTGATGAAGGACATTAAAGCCGAATTTGAAATCGTACGTGACAATCCGGAGCCTGCGACTTTTGAAAACACCACGGTTCCTTTGGAACTGGCAGGCAATAAAGCCAATGAGCTATTTGCCATTTGGGGTGTCCATAGCAGCAACTTGTCCAACGACGATGTTCGTAAAATTCAGGGCGAATGGTTGCCGAAAATTTCGGCTTTTTTTAACGAACTGACGCTCGATCCCAAGATCTTCGCTCGCTATAAGGCCGTCTATGATGGTCGCGAGGCAGCTGGTCTGGATGCCCAGCAAACGCGACTGGTCGAACGCGACTATGAAGGTTTGGTGCGCAACGGCGCGTTGCTGGAAGGCGCGGACAAAGACAAACTGATCGCGCTGAGCACCGAGCTTTCAAAAGCGTTTAACGAATTTTCCAATAAAGTATTGGCGGATGAAGAGACGTTTATCTTCCTGACCGACGAAGCAGAACTCGCCGGATTGCCAGACAGCTTTATCGCTTCGATCGCTGAAGCGGCGAAAGAGCAAGGTAAAACCGGGTGGGCGCTGAAAAACACGCGGTCCGTAATGCAGCCTTTCCTGCAAAATTCGACTCGCCGCGATCTGCGCGAGAAAGTCTACAACGCCTATATTAATCGCGGTGATAACGGCGATGCGAACGACACGAATATGACGATCGCCAAAATTCTGAAGCTGCGCGCGGATCGCGCCAAGTTGCTCGGCTTTAAATCCCATGCCCATTTCCGTATGGCCGATACTATGGCAAAAGAGCCTGAAACGGCAATGGATCTGATGATGCAGGTCTGGCCTGCCGCGGTTGCGCGTGTCGCGGAAGAAGTCGCTGATATGCAGGAAGTGGCTGATGCCGAGAATGCTGGAATCACGATCAAGCCTTGGGACTATCGCCACTATGCAGAGAAAGTGCGCAAAGCGAAATATGATCTCGATGAAGCGGAGATCAAACCCTATTTCAAGCTGGATAACATGGTCGAAGCTATGTTTGACGCGGCGAACAAACTCTATGGGATGAGCTTTGTTGAGAATACTGGAACCGTTCCGGTTTTCCATCCCGATATCCGGACGTTTGAAGTGAAGCGTGGTGAAAAGCTTGTCGGCCTCTTCTATCTCGACAATTTTGCCCGGGCCGGTAAGCGCTCTGGCGCATGGATGACCACTTATCGCAGCCAATATGAGCTTGGCGGTAATAATCGCTATGTCTTGGCCTCGAATAACAACAATTTCGTCAAAGGCGGGGGCGGAGCGCCGACGCTCATCAGTCTCGACGATGCATCAACCTTGTTCCACGAATTTGGTCACGCGCTGCATTATCTCAACTATGACATTAAATATCCCGGCCTCGGCGGAACCCCGCGCGACTTTGTTGAATATCCTAGCCAGGTGAACGAAAATTGGCTGTTGACCCGCTATGTGCTCGATAATTACGCGAAACATGCGGAAACCGGTGAGCCGATGCCACAAGCGCTGGTCGATAAGATCAACAAGTCTAAAACCTTCAACGAAGGCTTTTCAACCGTGGAATATCTGTCTTCTGCTATCATCGATATGAAATTGCACAACCGCGCTGATCCAGTCACTGATCCTGATGCGTTTGAGCGCGAAACATTGGCGGAAATCGGTATGCCGGATACGATTGTAATGCGTCACCGTTTGCCACAATTTAATCACCTCTTCTCATCAGATGCTTATTCAGCTGGCTATTACAGCTATTTGTGGTCTGAAACGATGGATGCAGATACGTGGGCAGCCTTTGAAGAAGCAGGCAATGTCTGGGATGAAGAGACGGCCGAGCGTTTCCGTTCGATTATCCTGTCGACAGCGAATGAAACGGATCGCAAAGAAGCTTACCGTAAATTCCGTGGCCGTGATCCGGAAGTGAAATATATCCTAAAGAAACGGGGTTTCCCGGTTCCTGGTGAAACGGCCAAGGTCAGCGGTGGCGGTGAAAGCAGCGGCAACGACTAAACCGCTATTCAAAAGATAGAAAAAGGGCGCGCTAATCGAAAATTGGCGCGCCCTTTTCTTTGCTTATTACCAGCGTTTAGAAGCGAACACCGACGCCCGCCAAAACCTGATGCCGGTCAAGATCAATACCGATCTCATTATTGCCTGAGAATAATGTGTCATCATATTTTAGAGCGCTATAGTTGGAATAACGATATTCCAATTTGACATAGCCCGGGCCGATGAGCTGTTCGATACCAGCACCGACGCGGAAGCCGTCAATGGTCTGGGTATCATCAAACTCAAATTCGAACCCGTCATCTTCGATCCGATCCTGGAACCGGGATTCAACGCTTGTATTAGTGTAACCACCTTTAGCGTAAATCAGCGTCCGCGGTGCGACTTGAGCACCGATCCGGGCCCCAAGATAGAGGTCCCGTTTGACGTTGATCCGGTAACCAAATGGTGCGGCAACATCTTCGTCAGTTTCCTGCTTTCCAGTTGAATCCATATATTCAGCTTCAACACCAAATATCACCGATCCAAGGTCGAAGTCATAACCGGCTGCGACGCCATAGGCGAAACCGTCAACGGACTGGTCGAGATCATTATCTTCAAAAATGCCGTCGTCATCTGTGTCAATATCAACGTCACTGCCAGAACGAAGCGTGTCATAGCCACCGAGAATTTCGATACGGGGACCAGAAAAGGGGGATTGCTCCTGTGCTTGCGCTGCCGCGGGAAGCAACATGCTGCCAGCCAGGAGAGAGAGTATTAGGGGGGATTTCATAACTAACTCCAATATTACTAATCAAACTAATCTGCTGCCAAATTGGTCGCAGATATTACTATGTTCAAAACTTTGAACCGGGCCCGGATGCATAAAATTAGCTGAACGATGGATGACAGCGTTTCACGGTTCGTCGCAAAAATAGCTAAATGAAAAATTCGCTAGAATCTGTTGTATTTTGGCCATATCATAGCTGGATTTTGAAGAAGCTTTCTTGCCAGAAAGTGTTGGTTCTACTGGTTTAATTGCACAATTATCGGTCGTTAATGGCTTCCACTATCAGCGGCTGCAATAGCTGCTCCAGCTCTACGCCGATATCTGCAGTGCCAAGCGCGCCGCGCCGGGCAATTAAAGCAAAATAACCATTTTGGAGATCAATCCATGGCGTCCAACCAAAAGAGCCGGGGCTGGAATAGATTTGCGCATCGGCGCAGGACTGAACAAAAGTCGCTTCGTCGCATTCCAACCAAGCACCAAGCGCATAATGCCAATCACCGGTTTCTGCTGTTGCGTCGGGGCGAAAAAGGAAAGACACATTGCTGGTTCGATCAGCGAGAAATTGTTGACGATCGTCAATCAGCGAACCGTTGAGCAGGCCGTGGAGAAACGCTGCATAGTCGCGTGCGGTAGAAGCACCACCCCCGCTAACCTTGGGATTAGTTGTACTGGGTGATACATAGCTAGAGGCAGTGCTCATGCCCGCTCGATCGGCTATATTGTTGCGGAAAATGGCATTAAAGGATTGGCCAGTGGCTCTCTCCGCCATGGCCGCCGCGATTTGCATATGATGTGGCCCATAGGAATAAGCCGTTCCGGGATCTGTTGCGATATCAAATCCATAAATTTCTTCGGCGCAGGATTGTATCGTGGTGTTCCCATCTGTCACGCAACTGTTAACGAGCGGGCTCGCATTGAAGCCTGAGGTAAAGGATAAGAGCTGCTCAAGTGTGATCGTCGACCGGCGATCAGCTGGGTCACTGGTCCAATAGGGCATGTAATCCTGCGGATTGTCTGACAGTTGCATCACCCCATTATCTACCAATCGCATGATTGAAGCGGCTGTAAGCCATTTACTTGCCGAAGCGATGAGATAGCGTTCTGTCACTGCAAAATCGCCTTTCTCATATTCAAACAGGATACCAGTTTCGTCTCCAATAATGATTGCAAAGTCGGCATCATTATAAGCCTCGGCCGCGTCAATAACCGTCTGAAAATTTGGAAGTGCCGGTGTTGGAGCAGGTGTCGGCGTCGGCGTTGGTACCGGTGTTGGGATAGGGCTGGTAGGAGGCAGGGTGACCGGTTGTTGCGCATCTCCCTCGCCGCCACAGCTAGCGATCAATAGGGCAAGACCAGACATCAGACATTTTTGTCTAAGCGTCAGGGTCGTGTTTCGTTTAGGCCGTAAATCAGTCATGTCGCAGCTTTCTCTTGCTATGACCAATTATTGTTTCGCGATTGGGGAGAAAGTGGGGCAATTTTGTATCAAATTGTATTGCTTTGAGAAGCAATCCACCGGTCGTCGCTTTTTTGAGGCGACCCTTTGCAATAATGCGCCCTTGACCAGCATGCGCGGCAATGACAGGTTTCATATCAAAACTTGTGAGAGGAACCCCGACCATGACAATTAATGCAGTCCGCACCCCCGAAGAGCGCTTTGCCAATATTCCCGATTTTGACTATCCCGTTCACTATGCGGAGGATTTGCCGGGCTATGAAGGGTTGCGCGCGGCCTGGATTGATGAAGGGGACAAAGATGCAGACCGCACGTTCCTCTGTCTGCATGGGGAGCCAAGCTGGTCCTTTCTCTATCGCCGGATGATGCCGGTCTTTTTGGAAAGTGGCGCGCGGGTTGTGGCTCCGGATTTCTTTGGTTTTGGTCGTTCCGACAAGCCGACGGAGCTGGATGATTATACGTTTGATTTTCATCGGAACTATATCTTGGCGCTCGTCGAACGATTGGATCTGAAAAACATAACACTGGTGGTGCAGGATTGGGGTGGTTTGATCGGCCTGACCTTGCCGGTCGATGGCGCATTTAAAGCACGTCTATCGCGTTTGATTGTTATGAATACCGGCCTTGGTCTTGGTCGCACGCCTGGCGATGGTTTTAACGCCTGGAAAGAATTTGCGCTCAACACGCCGGAGTTCAAAACCGGACAGATTATCGCCAGCGGCACACCGCATCTGACCGAACAGGAAATTGCCGCCTATGACGCGCCTTTTCCGGATCCCAGCTATCAGGCAGGCGCACGCAAATTCCCGGCACTAGTGCCGGTTTCTCCAGAAATGGACGGTGTCGAGGTCAGCACCCAAGCCGCGGTCTTTTGGAAAGACGAGTGGCAAGGCGATAGCTTTATGGCCATTGGCGATGCGGACCCAGTTTTGGGCCCACCTGCCATGCTCAAATTGCAAAAACTCATCAACGGCTGCCCCGAACCGATGATGATCGAAGGCGGCGGCCACTTTGTTCAGGAATGGGGAGAACCCATTGCCCGGGCCGCGCTCAAATCCTTCGGAGACCTGTAACAGGTCGTCCGTTTAAGCTGCCATCGCGGTTTTGCTGAAGCTTTCGGTAAAGCGGGGCTCCATCGGCTGACTGGATACAATTGCTAGCGGCAAAGCCGTTTCACAATGCGCGCATTCCGCGCTGAACCGGCCAACATGCCAGTGGGATTTACCGCAGCCGGGGCAGCGATTGACAATGTCCAGATGGTACATCGGCTGATAGCCGCGCTGCAGCACTGCAGCCTGTTGTGAATTGTTCGTTTCGGCCAATACGTCTTGAGGACGGTTGACGAATGATCTTGGGGACAAATACATCGTTTTTCCTTCTCTTTGTTGCCAAACTTACTAAGCAGCAGACTAAGGTCCATTGGTGAATTGACGGTGAACCGTTTAAATCCGTCGATGAAGAGATAGAGCTTCACACGAATGTAGATAGGAATTTTCGGACATCTGGTCGTGACATTTCGCACAACTATCCCCAACCCGTTGAATCACTGCCGAAAAAATCGTTAAATAAATATTACGGAAAACTGCCAAATATTGACAGACATCGTTAAAAATTAGTTAAATTCAGCTACTTCAGTGATTCTTCGAGCAATCGTGCGAGTCGTAAGCCTGCTCGCTCGATCTGGATTCGGGCTATCGGGATCAGCTTGCGGATTTCATCATTGTCCACTTTGCCGCGTGTAGTCAGTTTGGGACCACAAGATGGTTGATCTTCGGCGGTTGGATAGCTGTAATCACGGGCGACTTGCCATGCCTGCATGGCCCAAAAATCTGTAGTTCCGAATGATTTATCGGATTTTTCTTCAACGCTATAGCGGCGGATCATGTCCGGTCCGTCGGTGATTGCGCGCTCCGCGAGGGGGCCATCCCAGAGCCAATGCAGGTTCATCCGGCCTTCGATCAAACCATAGGCCGCACGAACATCATTGCCGCCACGATCGCTGCGATCGCCGCTGTGTAGTGGCATGTGCATGTCGCCGACGAAATGGACCAGAAAGGTTAACGCTTCCAGCCGGATATGGGCCGGCAGCGACTTGTCTTTCAAGAGCGCCGCATTGCGGTCAATCTGTGCTGACACGCAATTGCCATTGCGGCACGCGCTTTTCAGATCAAAGGGCTTACAGATATCGACATTCTGATAGTGCCACGGGCTAGTATAACCCCAGCGCAATCGGTCGCGCCGCACGCAATCGGGCCAGACGCTGGCATCGCTGATATTTTTGAGGTCGCATTTTGGTGTTCCGAGCAAGGCTGCGGAACGGAATAGTCGATTCATCCGTTCCTTAGTTGCCCGATCAATATTGGTATCGGCAATTCCAGCAATGGTGCGGTGGGCATATTCTCCCCATGCAAAAGCAGGGGTGGGAGAGAGCAAGAGGGCGAGAATGAGGAGTTTTTTTAGCATGGATGTCTAGTGCGCCATTTTGATTACAGTATCGTGTATCCTTTGACCGCTAAGACACCAGATGAACAAGCTTTATTCCACATTTGCGACGTTATATTTGAACGCTTCCTCTTTGGTCAGGCAGCGGCGCGTGGATTGATCGGTTCCCTCTGTTTTAACGGCTTTTTGTTTGTACATGATGTCGGTGAGCAGCTTACGCGAAACACCCATACGGATCAGAAAGTCATTATCTTCGGTCGCGAGTAGAGCGCTTTCCTGTTCTACTTCACCGATCAGCTCGACAGTGGAGTCGGTGCCCATCTCGATACTGTAATTGATCGCATTGCGGTCGCCCGTCATGGTGAACATGTGAACCATGAAACCGCCATCGGCCTCAATGATCCGTGCACGACCACCCATGAAGACGAAGTTGCATGCGCTGAAACACGTCCATCCAGCCGGAATACGGGTGATCATCAAACCCCCTAATTCCCGAATGACCCGACCTGCTTCATTACCGGCGCGGGCATGGCCACCCGGTGAACGCAGCCAGATTTCGGTTATGTCGGGATTTTCCGACAGTGTTTTTTCCAATCGGTCTGGCAAGTCGATATCGACTACCCCTTCCGCCAGCAGCACTTTCGTTCCGCCCCGTTCTACCGGGGTGAGTTCCATTTTCTTGTTGCTCGTCCAGTTGGGCGCAGCGGGGCATGTTGGATTGTCGGCATCCATCGGTAGTTCTGTCGGCGCCCCATTGCCCTGAACCGCCAGCATTGCTGTTAGCAATATCAATGATTTGCAATATTTCTTCATGACTGTTCTTCCCGCCCGATGAGGGGCTATCATAGGCTAGTATAAATTTTACCACAAGAAGTGCGGTATTTCACAGACAGGACAAAAAAGGTCGCGTAAATTTAATTTGTATCAACGTAATCCATCTAAGCCAGACAGCCAGAGGTTGCGGTGAGTCGGGTTTGAAGCTAGCAATTTTCGAAGGGAGGCAATCAGATGACAAAACCAGTTCAGAGCATATTTCATGCGTTCATCGCGGTTTCCCTGCTGGCGAGTGCAGGTGCGCCTGCCTTTTCTCAGGAACAGGACGCGCCACCAGAAGATAAACCTGCACTGTCAGAAGCAGATCGCGCCTATGTCGCGCCCGTGATCGCCGAACCGGATTTGCCAGCATTACCAATCACGCCAACACTCAGTCAGGATGGCTACCCTGATTGCCGGGAAGATTTCCAGAAAATCGCTGCCCCGTTTGATAAAGCCGAAGACACTAATCGCTGCACCATCTTGCTTGATAGCTATTATGCTGAAGTCCTGACACCGTTTCGTCAACAGATGATCGATCATCAAAATACGCTGTCACAAATCTATACCGACAAGGTTGCCGGCAGGATGGAATATTCGGCGAAAAGCCGGGATCAATTTTATACAGATATGCGCCGGGAACATGCCGCTTCCGATCCCGATGGTGCCAATCTCGCGGATTATCGTGCACTCGAATCCCGTTATCAGCAGGACCGTGCTTATTTGCAGGACCGCTTTTGTTTTAACACGGGTTGCGGCGGATATTCCATGCCGGAATATGTTGTTGCAGAAGAGAAGTCCGAAAAAGGTAAGAAAGACGGGAAGAGCAAAAGCGCGAAAAAATCCAAAGGCCCGCAAAAATGCAAAAAAGCCAAGAAGCGTGGCGGTGTACTCGGCGGTCTCTTGGGCGGTGTCGCTGGTAATGCTGCAGGCCTTGGAAAAATCGGCACATTGATTTCCAGCGCAGCCGGCGCCGTATTGGTTAGCGAAATTGCTTGTCAGCTTACCGAAGAAGAACAGAAAGAAGCTGTTGAAGCGACCGTTGAAGTGACCGAGAAAGAGGAAGTCGGTGCTACCGCAACATGGAAGAGCCCGACGCGGGCCGGTGTTTCAGGGTCATCAACGGTGACGGCACTTAACACTGAACCCAATGGCCGCAAATGCCTCAACATCACCGATGTTGCGATCATCGATGGCCAGGAAACCCGCGTGTCTAAGCAGATGTGCCGCGGGCAAGGTGACGAAGGCTACACTATTCTGGCTTAGGCTTTGAACCGTTAAGCCAGGTCCGCTTTGATAAAGTCCGCCGCGCGTTCACCGATCATGATGCTTGGCGCATTGGTATTGCCGCTGATTATTTCCGGCATGATGGATGCGTCGGCTATATAGAGTCCGTCGAGCCCCTTGAATTTCAAACGACTGTCGACAACCGCATGATCATCGCTGCCCATGCGACAGGTGCCGACCGGGTGATAAACTGTGTCGGCCCGCTCCCGGATTAGCGCGTCCAGCGCATCATCATTGCTCATGTCGATCGGATGGCGGTTGGTCGGTTTGAAATCGGTTAGTGGCGGCGCTTCCATAATCCGCTGCATATTGCGAACGCCTGAGCGAAGCGTGGCAATGTCCCGATCATCATCAAGGAAATTGGGATCGATCGTCGGCGGTGCGGTGGGATCAATGGAACCTAGCCTAACCGTACCTTTGCTGTGCGGACGCAAGACGCAGGCATGGCAACTGAACCCGTGGCCTTTGACCTTTTCGCGGCCATGATCTTCGAGCATCGCGGGCACGAAATGATATTGAATATCGGGGGCCGGTACGTCGGGGCTTGAGCTCCAAAAACCACCTGCTTCAGCATAGGGCGTAGTCATGATACCGGTGCGTTTCATTCGGTGCTCCAGGATCGCTTTGCCCATGCGTACCGTGCCTTGCAGGGAATCACCGATGAGTTCTTTGGATTCCGTCTGATAGCCCGAGACAAAATCAATATGATCTTTCAGATTTGAACCAACTTCCGGCTTGTCAGCCGCAACTTCCACACCCTTTTCTTTCAGATGCTCTCCAGGGCCGATGCCAGACAATTGTAAGATATGTGGCGTCCCGAAGGCACCAGCAGACAGGACTACAGCTCCCTTTGCGGAGAGCGTTTCTTGTTTGCGCCCCCGTTTGATTTGAACGCCTGTGACACGGCCATTCTCAACGACTAATTTCTCAACTAGCGACTTGGTTTTGATGTCCAAATTCTGCCTGTCACGACCCGGTTCGACATAGGCACGCGAGGCAGTCCAACGTTCGCCGGCTTTTTGGGTGACTTGGTAAATACCCATGCCTTCTTGTTTGGCACCGTTAAAATCATCGAGGATCGGAATCTGCAAATTTCGGGCGGCTTCGACGAAAGCTACGCTGCCTGGGTTCGGCCATTTCTGATCCGACACCGATAGCGGGCCATCACCTCCATGGAATTCATCGCCGCCACGTTCATTGCTTTCGGATTTCTTGAAATAGGGCAGGACATCGTCATAGCTCCAGTCATCACAGCCGAGTGCCGCCCAATTGTCATAATCCCACTTATTGCCACGAATATAGACCATTGCATTGATCGCGCTGGATCCACCGAGACCACGTCCGCGCGGCTGATAGCCAATGCGTCCGTTCAGGCCCTTTTGCGGAACGGTATCAAATTTCCAGTTGGCGTTTTTAAGCAGAAACGGCATCATCCCCGGTGTCTTGACGAGGAAATTATTATTGTTTCCGCCTGCTTCAACTAGGCAGACAGAACGCTTACCATCTTCGCTTAGGCGTCCGGCAACTGCGCTGCCTGCTGATCCGCCGCCGATGACGATGATGTCATATTCTGCCATTTTCTTCTCTCCTGCTGTGCCCAGCGTGCCTTTATGGTTTCGCTGCTTTCCCGAGAGCCATCATGGCTCCACCCGGGCGGTTTTATCAAATAGTTTAGTTTAAAGCGCCAAGGTGCCGACCAGAGATCTTTAGCGATCCCGATCCACTCATGAAATGCGGCCCAAAGGACATTGTGGTTGGTCAGATTTTTGACGATGCCATAATTGATTTTTTCATCCGCGGTTTCCGGTTCAAATGTGCCGAACATCTTGTCCCACGTGATGAATACGCCAGCATAGTTGCGGTCGATATAGCGGGCATTGGTCGCATGATGCACGCGGTGATGCGATGGCGTGTTCATCACCGCCTCAAACCAGCGTGGCATCCGGTCAATCGCTTCGGTATGGATCCAATATTGGTAGACGAGATTGAGTCCGGCGAGAAAGAATATCAATGCGGGCGGAAAGCCCAAAAAGAATAGAGGCATGCGGAAGATGAAGCTGAGCGCGAAAAAGCCGGTCCAAGTCTGCCGCAAAGCGGTCGTGAGATTATAATGCTGACTGCTGTGATGAATGACATGCGCGGCCCAGAACCAACGAACGCGATGGGCGGTGCGGTGGAACCAGTAATAGGCAAAATCATCGAGAATGAAAGCAATCGGCACCAGCCACAGCGCATTGACCCAACTGATTTGGAAATCAAACAGGCGATGTTCGTAAACCCATAGAGCCAGGGCAAATACGAAGCCCCCCGTCAGAAACCCGGCGACCACACTGCCAGTGCCAAGCGACAGCGATGTTATGGCGTCTTTGGTTTCATAGCGGATTTTTCGGTTTTTCCGGCTCCACAGCCACTCACCCGCGACTGTCGCCACGAAAAAGGGAATCGCCCAAAGCGTAGGATCCGGAAAGCTCTCCATACCCACAGTATTTACATGAATGTAAGTTGCTGTCTAGCGTCTATCAGCTTCCGCCTGCCAAAGCTTCAACCATCGCGCGAACGGGCGTGATATCATATCCAGCATTACCGGCGAGACGTGCAATCTCATCAGGCGATATGCCTTTCTTTGCTTGTGCCAATGACCAAAGCAAAGTCGAGCGCGTGCCAGAGCGGCAATAGGCCAGTGTCTTGCCTTCGGTTCGGTCGAGCGCGGCAATCATTGCATCAACTTGTGGCGCAGAAAAACCGCTATGGGTAATCGGGATACCGATATACTCGATACCGGCTGCTTTGGCCGCTGCTTCAATGTCGGCGCTTTGTGGTGCGCCGGGTTCTTCGCCATCAGGACGGTTGTTGACGATCAACGTCACGCCTTCCGCTTTCGCGGCTACGACATCATCCAAGCTGATTTGAGGGGATACGCTGACTTTTTCATTGATGGAGCGGAACATGGATTTTGCTTTCTCTTCTATGGCTTCTATAGGGGCGTCTTGAACCGGATCTTGCGCGCAGGCGGTCAATATCGAGGCTGCGCTGAGTATGCTGATTGATATTGTGACATTCATATCACTTATTCCGGTTCAGTGGTTGAACATATGCTGTCATACTCAATGCAATCGTCAAAATCTGCAAGCGCTTTGATGGTTTCTGGACTGTCCGCATGGCGGCTGCGCAGTCTTGTTCACACGCTCGCGTCCTGTGCCTCGGTCACGTCCTGAATGACAGTAAGAAACGGATCACCATATTTTTCAAGCTTGGCTGCCCCAATGCCTGGCAATTCGGCCAGCGCCGACAAGCTGCGCGGTTTGAAGCCTGTCATATCGCGCAACACGCTGTCATGGAAAATTACATAGGGCGGAACGCCCTGTTCCTTGGCCAATTCCATCCGTTTGGCCCGCAGCGCATCAAATAACGGATCGCCAACCGGATTGGGTGACGCGCCGCTGCGCCGTTTCTTGCGTTCCCGCACCGGCGGTTCGACAATAGCTACCTCAGCCTCGCCCTTCAATATCGAACGGGCCTCAGGGCCAAACATCAACCCGCCATGTTCTGTGTTGCGGAGGGCATCACGGAGTAACAAAGATCGCGAGACGGGTTTGATCAACTGCGCCTCTTCGGTACCCACAATGTCAAAAACGGACAGCTGATCATGACCGCGCGATAGCACTTTATCTTCCTGCTTGCCGGTCAGCACCGCTTCCAGATGACCGACACCAAAGCTCTGGCCGGTGCGATAGACGGCGGAGAGGAATTTGCGCGCCAGCTCGGTGACGTTGCGCGTGATCGGTGCGTTGAGACAATTGTCGCAATTGCCACAGCCTTGCGGTGGCTCTTCGCCAAAATGTTTGAGCAAGATCGCGCGGCGACAACCGGCCGCTTCGACCAGTCCGCCCAAAGCCGCTAGCCTAGTACGTTCACTGTCCAGGCGCTGTTCGTCTACTTCCGTTAGTCTTTGCCTTGCCTTGGCAAAATCTTCTGCTCCCCAGAACATATGTGCTTCAGCAGGATCGCCATCGCGGCCAGCACGCCCGGTTTCCTGATAATAGGCTTCGATCGATTTCGGCAGGCCAGCATGAGCAACAAAGCGTACATCTGGCTTGTCTATACCCATGCCGAAAGCGATGGTCGCCACCATCACCATATCCTCGGATGCGACAAAATCCGCCTGATTGCGTTGGCGGACTTCGGGCGGTAATCCGGCATGATAGGCACGCGCACTGCGACCGGTTCTAGCGATTTGATCTGCCATTTTCTCGGTCGCATTGCGGGTCTGGGCATAGATAATACCGGATCCGGGCACGCGTTCGACCAGATCAGTGACTTGTCGGGTTAAACCTTTGCGCGGCGAAATACTGTAGCGGATATTGGGTCGATCAAAGCCTGCGATAATCAGGCCGTCTTGTGGGATGCCGAGCTGCACCAAGATATCATCGCGGGTATGTTCGTCAGCAGTAGCGGTCAGCGCGAGGCGCGGGACGTCGCCAAAATGATCCAGCAAAGGACGCAGCAAGCGATAATCAGGCCGGAAATCATGGCCCCATTCGGATACGCAATGCGCTTCATCGATAGCAAAGAGCGAGATCTTCGTCTGTTCGAGAAGGTTCCGAAAATGCTCGCCGGACGCGCGTTCCGGTGCGGCGTAGAGCAAATCCAGTTCTCCCGCTTGCAACCTTGCGATTGTCTCTGCCCGATTGTCATCGGCGGAAGTCAAGGTGGCTGCGCGAATGCCAACAGCCTCTGCGCTGCGCAATTGATCGTGCATCAACGCGATCAGTGGAGAAATAACCACGACTGTGCCTTCATTGGCGATGGCCGGTAATTGGTAGCACAGGGATTTACCGGCACCGGTCGGCATTACCGCCAGCGTGTTTTGCTGACTCATAACCCGCATGAGAACCTGATCCTGCACACCGCGAAGGGCACTAAATCCGAAAGTCGATTTGAGGAGCGGTAGGAGATTCTCGATCATGGAACCGTCCTACTCAGCAGATTGAGTGAGTGAAACCGTTAAAGTGCAATTGACCGAATTTGTGTGAATATAGTCAGTCTTTCATGGACCGCGTCGCCAGCCAGAAATGGAACCCCGCCCAGATGTTGAACAGTGCGAGAATGGCAAGGGCGCGCTGCAAGGCGGCGGCCTCGCCCAGATCACCAGCAAACATATCTGATAATATTCCAACAAAAACCGGGCCAATTCCAAGTCCGATGATGCCCGCGATCAATAGATAAATTGCAACCGCCATAGCCCGCGTTTCGTCGCTCGCCAGTTTTTGTAGAGCAGCGAAGTTAGGGCCATAGTAAAAGGTCGCTGCAAAGGTCGGGATGGCTAATAGCAGGACGGCGATATTGGCGCTTGGGCCATATATAGCCCAGACCATACCCGGCGCAGACACGACCATCACGATGGCGGCAACTAAAAGGGGTAACGTGGGACGCAACTTGCCAAAATAATCACCTGCTTTGCCGCCAAGCCATGCACCGAAGCCCCCAGAAATGCCAACCATGACACCAAGTTTCCAGCCGAGTTCGCCATAGCCAATGCCGTGGACGCGGACGAACAAGCCGCCATAGAAACTAGCCAATCCATAAGAGACAAATTGCACCAGAACGCCGGCGGCGACCAGATGCCAATAGGCGGGCTTGGTCGATAGCTGGATCAGTGCGTCTTTGAGACTGGTTTTGCTGGGATCGGGTTTAAAGGCTTGGGCCAAGGAAACATTGCCGCGTGGGTCTGGAACCGTGAACCAGATGACAATCGCTATGATGATACCCGGCAATCCGGCCATAAAAAACGCGATGCGCCAGGTAAAATTTTCAGCGATCCAACCGCCACCAGCATAAGCAATAAAGGCACCAATCGGGACAGACATACCCAATATGCCGAGCGCACCAGCGCGGCGTTCGGGTGGAAACAGGTCCGCGATGAGCGAATGGGACGCTGGCGCAGAGCCCGCTTCGCCAATACCGACGCCAACGCGAGCGAGGAAAAGTTGGATAAAATTGGTTGATAGACCGCAAGCCACCGTCATGGCGGACCATATGGCGATGGCGATGGCGATGATACGGCTACGGTTCCATTTGTCCGCCAATGCAGCAACAGGAATGGCGAGCGTTGTATAAAATATCGCGAAGGACAGCCCGGTCATCAGGCCGATCTGGGTATCTGTGAGGTCCAGATCCCGCTTTACCGGCTCGGCCAATATCGAAATAATCTGCCTGTCGAGGAAGTTTAGCATCGTGACAACGAACAGGACGCCCAATACATAATTGGGGTAGCGACTTGAGGTCACTTTGTTGGGTTCTGCTGTTGTGTCCATACCTGCCATTGTGGGTGTGTTTGACACGCGCCTGAATCCGAAAACACCCTTTGTTTAGTTAGGGCTTTGGACTTCAGACTTACTCCTCAATGTCGGTCTGAGGCCTATTCCCATCAATGGCCTGATCGACGTTGTTAATGGCGTCGCTAAACTCGCTCCTGAATTCCGGTCTCGGTCGATCTCTGGGGACGTCGAGATTGCCAGCCGCAATCGCTCTTAACAGCGCGATGCGCTCTCGCACCGCGGTGGCGACGCAAGCTGTATCGGTGCAGATATCCCGGGTGCTGGTCCGCCAGGCGCGCTGTTGCCTTTGGAGCCGGTCTTTATTGGGACCAGCAGCCGTCATAGCGCGTTTATAAACTTCGGACAGTGTTCGGTCGAGTTTGGACAATTCTGGCGTATCGCAAATCAGATATTCGATTCTCTGAGACGCCTTTGAGCAATCAAAACTGGGGCCATCTAGTGGCAGCGGTTTAGGGACAACCGGCGTTGGCGTCGGTTCTGGCTCTGGCTCAACATCGCCCTCTTCTTCGACAGGCTCGGTAACAAGTTCAATGGGATCAACCGGCGCCGTAGGTTTTTCTGCTCCCATCGTGGTCCATATCAAAAAGGCGGCAACGGACGCCACGACCAGAGCGGCAATGGCAACAATTAGAGCCCAATTGGCCTTTGGTTTCTCTGGTTCCAGATCCTCATATTCTTCATAAACCGGTTCTGGCTCTGGGTCCGAGGCTTCTGATTCAGCGGGATTTTCTGCGATAGCTGCTGCCGGGGCAATTTCTGCCTCACCGTTTCCGCTATGTTCGATCAGATCATCAATCGTCATAGTTTTTTGGACTGTGCCAGCCAATTGATGGGCTTTGGCAGCGACTCGTTCAATCGTACTTTCGCGTTGTTCCAGCCAGTCAATCCACTGCGAACTGGCGAGATGATAAGCAAGTTCATCCGGGGCCAGTTCTTCCAGCCGCATGGGGATGATCGCCTTGCGCGATGAGTCGGCAAGGATCAGCTCGCGCTTTACGTGCGGGCTTTTGTCAGACTGGCTGCAGAATAACAGCAAGGTGGCACAGCTTTCGTCAATGGCGCGCTTGATGGCCATGTCGAACGCCTCACTGGGCTCGACATCGCGCGGCGCGAGCCAGCAAGTCACGCCATATTTGGCAAGCGATTTCTCGAGTTCCAGCGCAACCGGCAGTTTGCTGGAATGATGGCTGATAAACAGCTGCGTCGCTGGTACTTGCCCCATATTTTGCCCCGTTCCCTCATGATGCGCCCTGACCACAATGTACACACTATAACCAAGATCATGACTAAAGCCATAATTTGCGGCAATTGTAACATTTATCTGGATGTTGGCCAGCAAACGGCGGTGCTGATAGGAGGTTGGGGACAGTGTCTTTTTTGCCGGTTCTGTTATACATCTGTCGTGATGTTACATATTGTCCACCATAGCGATTATGTCGCCCCGCCACCGACAAGAGGTAGCTTCGCCTTTGATAAATATCGGCTGGTTATGGAGGCGGTGAAGGCAATTGGCGATGATCACATCGTGCACGCCCCGCACGCCATGGAGCGCGAATGGCTGGAGGCCGTGCACGATCCGGACTATGTCGATCAGGTGCTCTCATCATCTGTACCCGCTGAGAAAGAGCGGCGCATCGGCTTTCCCATATCCGCTGAAATCGCCCAGCGCGTGCGGTTTACATCTGGTGGAACATGGCTGGCCGCCAAACTGGCGCTTGAACATGGCTATGCCGCCAACAGCGCAGGCGGAAGCCATCATGCGCTGGCCGATACAGGGGCTGGCTATTGTGTGTTTAATGATCTGGCGGTGAGTGCTAATCGCCTGATTGCCGAAGGGGATGTTGGACGCATTATGATCCTCGATCTCGATGTGCATCAGGGTGACGGCACGGCCTCTCTGCTCGCCGGGCGCAGCGATATCATGACGGTATCTATCCACGCCGAAAAGAATTTCCCGGTGCGCAAGGCTCGCTCAACGTTGGATATTGGCTTGGATGATGGCACGGATGACGCACAATATCTGTCGAAGTTGGCGGATCACCTCCCGACGATACTCAACGATTTTGCCCCAGATCTGTTGCTCTATCAGGCTGGTGTTGACCCGCATGTCGATGACCGGTTGGGACGTTTATCCCTTACAGATGAGGGGCTCGTCGCGCGCGAATGTTATGTGATCCGTGAAGCGCGAAACAAGAATATACCCGTCGCTAGCGCGTTGGGCGGCGGCTATGGTCATGATCATATGGCTGTGGCAAAGCGCCATGCGCTCTCCATGCTGGCGATGGCAGAGGAAAATAGCCGCGGTTGATTGAGTGTCCGCTGCTGCTGTTTAGCCCCTACGAAACGGTAGCCTTACCATGCCAAATGATAGCGCCTGGCATAGACCAAGGGCCGCCAGTACCAGTAGCCCAAGCCCTGCTCGGCCGCCGAGCAGTGTTTCCAATGATCGGCCGCCGCTGACGGCAAAGCTGATCAAACCGATGACCAGCAACAAGATAATCGCCATAGCCAACCCGGCCAATATTCGGGCGGAGATGCCCGCCAATGTCAGTCGCCGTCTTTTCCCAAGCCGGCCACCTGCTTCGTTATGCAATATGGCGTCACTTAATATCTCAACATCCTGATTAAAGGACATGTGCCGAAGGAAAAGCGCGTTGCGTTCCAGCATCGGGTGTAAGTTTTCGGGCAGCTGTTCCCGGTTGGGCATCACTGCGTCGCCTAGCAGAACCGGGATAACCCGCTTGTTTAGGCTAAGGGCTTCGGCAACCTCCATGCGAACAAAATCACCGTCAGCAGCTATACGGAAATTGCCGCCATTATCAGTCTGTCCGAGCCAGTCTTTGCCGATCAGGACAAGACAAACATCTGCCTCTGCCATCGCGCTTTGCAACCGCACAGGAAAGGCCTCGCCTGCGGCAATGGATTCCACATCCAGAAAGACCGATTTGATGCCGGGCAGGGCGGCCAATCGATCTGCTAATCGCGCCGTTGCATCCTGACTGTCGCTGCGACGATAGCTTAGGAATATTCGCATGCTCAATCAGCGCCTGAAATTCGAACGGATAGTCTTGTTTAGCTTCGTTTTGGTTAGGTGAATGCTTGGTTCCAGACGACCCGGCGCAATCATCCGCACTTTGCCGGTGCGGACGTTTTTGGTGAATTCATAGATCAGAGCATCCACATTGTGATCGCTGGTGAAAGCGACTTTTTTATAAACGGTAGACAGGTTGTTGCTACCAGCTCTCAGTCGACTTTCCGCTTTTTTGCTTGTGAGTGTCTTGCGACTTGTCCGATAGGGTTCGTCGCTGACCACCACCGCAATATAGCGATAAAAGCCGGGAGGCGCGTCAAGAAACAGGCCGCGGACAAAACTTGTCAATGACCCGGAACTTCGTTGATTGGGCAGTTGATAGCGCTCCGTGCCGGGCAGGGGGTCGCCCTTGGCGCTGATCTTTTCGATACGCGTGACCAGCACAAATCCACCGGGAGCGGCAAAATAACTATATTCCAAATAGCCCGCATCCTCAAAAGAGCGTTTCAGCTTTTGCCCGGCATCATAGAGGGAGAGGTTCGTCCGCGCTGTGATAAAACGGTCGAGGCTGACGCGTGATGACGGAGTTTCGGGAGGCCAGACCGGATAGGGCGGGATGCCGGTTTTTTTTGGTAATCTACCGCCTCTAAACACACCCATTCCAGATGTTATACGCTTGGCGCTTAGTTGGGCTTTTTGTCGATTGGCTTTTGTGACCGGTATTGCTTTGTCGCGCACTTTTTCTGGTCTTGGAGCTGGTGTTGCCGCTGCCGTCGGTGGCGCAGGGGGCATATAGTTTGCGGGCTCTTCCGAGATCGCAGTTATCTTCTCTTGTTTCGTGCAACCAGTTGTCAATAACAGGGTCGCTGTTACCAAAATGCTGACATGCCGATAGCGCTGCATTGCCCCCGCCATATTTTCCCGCCTTAAGACCTCGATGTAAATCCTTGTAATCTAATAAAGGTCATAGGTCCATCATGATAAACGGGGACCGCGCGGGTACGGTCTGGTGTAATATTTCCTGTTCATCATGCTAATTTTGTTGTTTATCTTCGACATAAAATAAAGCCATTGCCAAGCTACTGGGAGTCCTCATGAAATATCGCCTGATAACTGCACTTGCTGCCATTTCTTTTGCCGGGCAGGCTTATGCTCAACCCGCCGATAAAAAAGCGAAAGAGGAAAAATGGGACGTGAATGCTCCCAAAGGCGCGCCTATCAAGCAGGTGCCAATCAAAACAGATGAAGGTAGCTGGATCGACGTTGATGTCAGTCCAGATGGAAACAGTATAGCTTTTGCGCTGCTCGGGGATGTTTATACGATGCCGATGGCGGGTGGTAAGCCTACCCGCATTGCCGAAGGATTGGCTTGGGAAGTGCAGCCGCGTTTCTCCCCTGATGGCAAACGGATCGCCTTTACTTCTGACCGTGGTGGTGGTGACAATATCTGGATCATGAACCGCGACGGCAGCGACAAGCGACAGGTGACCAAAGAGAAATTCCGTTTGCTCAATCAGCCAAGCTGGAGCCCGGATGGTCGTTATATCATTGCCAAGAAACATTTTACAACGGGCCGTTCGCTGGGCACCGGGGAGGTTTGGGTCTACCATGTGTCTGGTGGTGCAGGGGTCGTTCTGGTCAAAAAACCCAATGACCAACATCAAAAGGAATTGGGTGAACCAATTTATGCGCCCGATGGCAAATCGCTCTACTATACTCGCAACATAACGCCTGGCGGTCGATTTATCTATGCGCAGGATTCTAATACGGACCTGTTCAATATCGAGGAATATGACCTGGAAAGCGGTGAGGTAACCACCGCTGTATCCGGCCTTGGCGGTTCGGTGCGCCCGACGCCTTCGCCAGATGGCAAGAGCATTGCTTTTGTCCGGCGCGAGCGGGCTGAATCGAAGCTTTACATCAAAGACCTTGCGACGGGTATCGAGCGCAAAGTCTATGATGACCTTGATCAGGATGTACAGGAAACTTGGGCTGTCACCGGTGTCTATCCGAATATGGACTGGACTCCCGACAGTCGTAGCATTGTTTTTTGGGCTGGTGGAAAAATCCGCAAGGTTTCAGCTAATGGTACAGGCGCATCGGTGATTCCCTTTGCGATTAACGACACGCGCGGCGTTGCGGATGCCCCGCATCCCAAAATTGCTGTGGCACCGGATAGCTTCACCACCAAGATGCCACGCTTCGCAGCGGTGTCGCCCAATGGCCGCCAAGTCGTGTTTGAAAGCCTAGGACAGTTGTATGTTAAATCGATGAGCGGCGGCTCGCCCAAACGGTTGACGAGCAGCAACGGCGAACGCGAGCTGTTTCCATCCTGGTCTCGCGATGGCCGCTCGATCGTCTTTGTCGGATGGACGGACAGTAAGCTCGGGCGGATCAAGACAGTCAGCGCATCGGGTGGATCAGCGCGCGTCGTCACGAACCGGCCCGGTCATTATGCCCGACCGCATTTCTCGCCCGATGGCCGGACGATTATCTTTGAAATGAAAGATGGCGGATATCTGACGTCACCAAATTATTCCGTCGATGATGGCGTCTATCGTGTTGCCGCATCTGGCGGCGCGCCGGAGCGTATTGCCAAAGGCGCTGCTGGTCCGCAATTTGGCGCGACTAGCGACCGTGTGTTCATGATGGCGCAGGAAGAGAATAAGCGCGTGTTGATGAGTAGCGATCTTAATGGCGAGGCCAAACGCACGCACGCGACAGGTGAATTGGCCAACGACTATATTGTCTCGCCAGACGGTCAATATGTTGCTTTCCGCCAGAATTACGAAGCCTTTGTGATGCCTCTATTGCCGGGCACGCAGGCGGTGGCCGTTACACCGAATAGCAAATCGTTGCCCGTAACTCGGGTGAGCAAGGGCGGTGCGGATTATATCCACTGGTCGCAAAATGGGCAGCAGTTACATTGGAGCATTGGGCCACAGGTCTTTTCGGCTCAGGCCAGCGCGCTGTTTCCGAATGCGCCAGCCGACAAGGATGCACCGAAATTTGCACCGCCTACCAGCGGTGTCTCGTTAGAACGCACCATTACGGCCGATAAGCCGAAAGGCATGGTCGCTTTGGTCGGCGCGCGATTAATTACGATGGCGGATGAAAACGGTGGCATTGTTGCTGACGGGACGATCGTTGTGAAAGACAATAAAATCATTTCGATCGGGCGGCGCGGTAATGTTTCTGTTCCGGCAGGCGCGACTGTCGTCGATGTTTCAGGCAAGACCATCGTTCCTGGCTATATCGACGCGCATGCCCATGGTGCCCAGGGGACGGACGAACTGGTGCCGCAGCAAAATTGGTCGCTGATCCAAAATTTGGCCCTTGGCACCACGACCATTCATGACCCTTCCAGCCGCGCCAGCGAGATATTCGTCGCGGCTGAAATGCAGCGTGCTGGCCTGCTCGTTGGACCACGCATCTTCTCAACTGGTGAAATTGTTTATGGCGCGAAAGCCGCATCAGTCTACGCCGAGATTAACAGCCTGGATGACGCGCTCGACCATGTCCGCCGTTTGAAAGCCCAGGGCGGCAGCAGCGTGAAAAATTACAACCAGCCGCGCCGCGAACAGCGCCAGCAAGTGGTTGAAGCCGCGCGTCAGGAAGATATGCTGGTCGTTGCCGAAGGTGGATCGCTTTACGGTATGGATATGGCGCTGATCGCCGATGGCAACAGCACGCTGGAGCATAATATCCCACTCGATATCTTCTATGAGGATGTCGTGCAGATGTTCTCTCAGTCGCAAACCAATTACACGCCGACTTTGGTGGTCAGCTATGGCGGTCTCGCCGGTGATCCCTATTGGCGGCAAGCGACGGATGTTTTCAAACATCCGCTGCTCATTCACACGCCGCCCAAGCAATTGGCTGCGGCGAATGTGCGCCGAACCAAGGCACCGGAAGAGGATTTTGTCGACGGCGATAATGCCCGTGAAGCCAAGAAATTGGCCGACAAGGGCGTATTGGTATCCATCGGTGCCCATGGTCAACAAGCCGGCATCGCAACCCATTGGGAACTCTGGTCCTTCGCTCGCGGCGGTATGTCACCGTTACAAGCGTTGCGCTCCGGTACGATTGATTCTGCCAAGTCATTGGGCATGGCGGACGAAATAGGATCGCTTGAAGCCGGTAAGCTTGCTGATTTGGTCATACTCGATGCTGATCCAACCGCGGATATACGCAACAGCGACAAAATCCATCGGGTAATGGTCAATGGCCGGATGTATGATCCGGTGACCATGAACGAGTTGGTGACAGGTGCGCGAAGTCGTTCGGCATATTGGTGGGAGTGAGTCAAACGGTCAGCGCGCAATTCTGAGGCGGCAGGGACAGGGGACTTCTTATATGTACCAAGAGGCAGATTGTTTTTCATCGCTAAAAGTTGTTGATGAAAGAGCCGACCCAGAGAACTTCAGCTGATAACAGCTGTAAAACGGGGAGAATGTCTCTTTCCTTTTGGTCGCACTCTGGTTCGGCAACTTATGTTTCATTGATTGCTGTGAACGCTTGGTTCAGCTGCCCACTGGCAGCGGTTCATCCCCCAATGCAAGGTGCAGATTGATACGGTTTTCAATTTGCGCGCGACGGGTTTCAATGGCTCGCGTTTCGGATGCGATGGCAGTCGTTTGCGCGTCTATCAGGTCAAATATGGTGGAGCGGCCATTGATGTAGCGGCTACGGGTTAGACCGACGGCGGCGCGGGCTTCTTCAGCGGCTGTGGCAGTAGAAGCGACTTGCCGTTCAAGCGTTGCTTCGGCGTCGATGCGATCTTCTACTTCCTGAAAGGCAGTTAAGGTTGATTGCGCGTAATCGAATAGGGCTGATTTCGCGAGTTCGCCCTGCCGGTCGGCTTCGGCGAGCAAGGCACCGCCTCTGAACAGGGGCTGTAACAGGCCGGCGGAGATAGCGTTGATGTAGGTGCTGGGATCAAATAAGTCACCGAAATTGCCGCTGCTTGTGGTGCTGTCAAAGCGCAGGGTCAATTGTGGGAACATCGCATGCCGGGCATCTACCGCTCGAAGGCCGGCGGCATCGACGCGCGCTTCGGCGGCTATCAGATCCGGTCGGCCGGCCAGAACCGACACTGGTGCGGTAATGTTCGGGAGGGGTTGGGGCATGATCAAATCACTAGCCCCGGCTGCGTCGCCGGATGGATAGCGCCCGATCAAAACCTCCAGCGCACGGGCTGCATTTTTTGAACTGCGCAACGCGGTTTCCAAACGGTCTTCGCTATTGGAAACCGCGACTTGCGCCAATCGAACATCCAGACGCGAGGCAAGGCCGGCACGGAACCGGGCATCTGTAATCCGCAACGTATCCTTGCGCCGTTCCAGATCACTAGTAGCCAGCTCCAAAGAAATTCCAGCAGCGCTGCGATCATACCAGGCTTGGGCTACAGCGGCGGCCAACGCTTGACGAGCAGCTGCAAAGTCAGCGGCTGCGGCTCTGGCTTCGGCATTGCCGGCGCGGGCGAGCGAGAGATTGCGGCCCCAGATATCTACTTCCCAGCTGGCCTCAAGCGAACCGTCATATACGGTGGCGGCATTTTCCGCATCGGTGGCGGTTCCCGATAGATCGATAGTTGGAAAAAGATCCGCCCGAGACACACGCATGGCGGCACGAGACGCGCGCAATTGGGCCAAGACCGATTGAAGATTACGATTATTGGCAAAGGCTTCTTGAATGGCGCTCTCCAAAGCCGCGTCATCAAATCTCTTCACCCAACCACTGCTGACCGTCCCAGGTTGCAGATCATCGGTGTTTGTAAGAGACAAGTCAGGGCGAGCCGCCCAACCATCAGGCGCATCTGGAACAGCCGTCATATCAAGGTCAGGACCGCCCCGGATCGAGCAGGCCGATAATGCTATAAGACATAAAATCGAAAATGCGCGCATATGCATGCCGATCATCCTGCGGACTGCTCTGGCTTGGCTTTGGCTTTCTTGCCATCGTCCCACGTTACATTCTGGCCGTCCCGCAATCGTTCGCCGCCGCGAACGACAATCATGTCACCGGCGGCGATTTGTCCCGAAATAGCTACGCGGTCACCAGCGGGTTCTCCAACCTGCACATCGATACGCTTGGCAGTTTTGTCTTTGGGATTGACGACATAGACGAATATGCCGCTGTCGCGCAGTACCAATGCATCACGCGGCGCGGTTAGGACATCGCGCTCGATGCCAGTTGGTACGGTGATGGAAATGGCGCTGCCCATTTTAAGGTTATGACTGCCCATAGGCGCGCGCACCTCAACGGTCCGGCTGACCTCGTCTCCTGCCTCAATGACCGTCCGCACGCGTGATGAGCGACTTTCTCCATCAGCGAGAATTGTGACTTCTTGTCCGGTGGATAGGGAACCAGCAACCGCAATTGGAACGCGAACGCGGGCTTCGGAACCTTGGCGACCAACAATCCGGCCAATTTCCCGACCTGGCGTTGCATATTCGCCGACTTCAATTCTGCGTTCAACCATCTGACCAGCAAAGGGAGCGCGGATGCGAGTGCGCGTGAGATCGACTTGTGCCGTTTCCAACGCAACTTTTGCAGCGGCCAGACGCGCACGCGTTTGATCCCGTGTGGAAATGGCTTCATCTAGAGAGGCTTCTGATTCCGCTTCTTCTTTCAGCAACTGCTGCAATCTGCCCACGAGCCGGTTTTGGTACGTCAGATCAGATTGCAAGCGCGCAACCTCTGCCCGGGCCTGGTCTCTGTCCAGCCGAGCCATACGGTCATCGATTACCGCGATGACGGTGCCGCGACTGACGCGTGCTCCGATGTTCAGCGTCGTTTGTATGCGTCCGGCGACTTCTGCTGCGACAACAGAATCGCGATTGGCTACAATGTCACCGGGTGCGGTAAAATTGGGGGTAAGCGCTAATTTTTCGATCTTTGCGAGCGTGACTATGGCGGGTGGTGGCCCTCCTTGACCGGCTCCGCCTTGTCCTTCCGCCGCATCCGACGCAAAGAATAGAAAATAAGCGAGCATGACGATCAACAACGCGCCGCCGATTAATATCCAGCGCAGATTGTCACGGATCATATTGGGTAATGCAAAACTCATTCAGCAGGCTCCGGCATTAGTCCGCCGCCAAAATTTGGCTCAGGCTCTGGGGTTTTTTTCGGTTTATCAGGTGTGTCTGGTTTGCTTGGCTTGTCCTTCTTCGCTGTTCCCAACTGGATGAGCGCAGGCAGCAACACCAAGGTAAAAATGGTTGAGACCAATACTCCACCGACGATGATAACGGCGAGGCCGCGGTAAATCGCGCTGCCTGGTCCAGGTACCAGGGCAAGCGGGAGCATGCCCATGACCGACGTGCCAGTGGTCATCAATATTGGTCTTAAACGCAGTCGTAGCGCGGTGCGCGCCGCTTCTGACCGATCCATGCCTTCGCGTTCGCTTTCGCGTGCCTGTGACATCAGCAGGATCGCATTATTCACCACGATACCGAGCAGGATCACAAAGCCAATCATGCCGAGCAGGTCGAGCGGTGTCGGTTTGAACAGATTGAGTATCTGGATCGCAATCACGCCACCAACAGTTGCGAGCGGCAGGGCGATAATGACCAGAGCCGCATCGCGCGCAGAACGAAATACGGAAGCCATGATTACGAACAATAAAGCTGCGGCCAGAATGAAGTTGGTGCTAAGAGATGTGATCGCCTTGATCAAGGCATCGGCATCACCACCATAGCGCAATGTTCCGCTGCCTTGCAGCGCATCCCGGATGGCAGGTTCTGAAGTGGTCTTGATGACGTCCAACGCTTCACCCAAAGCCATGCCCGCAGGCGGGCTAATGTTCAGGGTGACGGTTTTACGTCCGTCGACATGACTAATTTGGGTTGGCCCGACACCGCGTAACAAGGTTGCAACTTCACCGAGCGGTACCGTACCGGCGTTGGGTGTGACCAATGGCGCGCTTTCAATGGCTTCTGGATCAGCGGCTTCCGAACCGCGCATGATGACCCGCATCCGTTCACCGTCAGAAACATATTCACCCAAATAAAGGCCATCACCGAACGCTCGAACCGCCCGCCCAACCTGATCCCGGGTCATGCCAAGTTCAGCGATACGGCGATCATTAGGTGTGAGACGCAGTTCCGGAACAACCACATTGGGATCGGGATTAGGTCTCACCATACCGCCGGGCAGGGCGGCTTGAATGCTATCGGTTGCGACCAGCGCCGCCTCTCGCAAATCTTCATCATTTTCGGACTGTAGATAAAGTTCAATCGACCCGTTGCCGCCGAAATTGCCAAACAGGCTGCCTTGTTGGGCAAAGGCTTGCACATCAGGGAAGCCAGCTAATATCTCGTTGTTCACAATGCCCGTCATCTCATCGATACGGGATTGATCCTTGATCCTTATACCAGTGTTGATGCCCCATGGATTGACGAACAGATAATAGTTGAGCAGCTCGGGCTGCTTATCACCCTTTAAATAGGGATCAAGGCGCTCGACGACCTCTTCGGCAATTTCTGTTCGCGCCGATTCCAGTGTTGCGCCTGATGGCAATCCTACCCAGGCATCCACCGCATCGCGCTTCACGTCTGGCAGATAATCTGTCTGTGGCCATAGGAAGTAGGAGATGACCAAAGGCGCGAGGATAAGGGAAGGGATCCAGATTCTCCGCTTCTTGTTGCTATCAATTAAAGCGAATATGCGATCGGCATAACCATCCCAGCGGCGCTCATTATCTTCCATATCGACTTGACCGTAGTGGCGCGCTGCTGCGGGCAATAATGTCACGGCTACAATTAAGCTGGCAACAACAGAAATAGCGATCGTCAACGCGAGGTCGGCAAATAGTTGGCCCTCGACATCCTCGATGAACATGATCGGGATGAAGATTGCGACGGTGGTGGCAGTCGATGCAAATAGGGCGGGCCAAACTTGCGATACCGCTTCAATGGCAGCCTCCCCGGGAGATCGCCCGTGATTGCGCAAACGGACGAAATTTTCCATCACAACAATGGCGGCATCAAGCACCATGCCGGTTGCAAAGGCCAGACCGGCGAGCGAGATCACGTTGATCGTACGGCCCGTCATTCCAATCACGGCAAGGGTGGCCAATAGGCATACTGGCACGGTTGCCGCGATGATGAATGTCGCGCGCCAGCGTCGGACAAAAAGCCAGAGCAGGCCAATGGCGAGCAAAGTACCAAGCAGCAAGTTTCCACTAAGGAAAGATAGGGCACGTTTGATGAAGACGGATGGATCGAAGCTTTTCTCGATCCTAGCGCCCATGCTTTGCAATTCATTTTCGTTGAACGTTGCTATGGTAGCGAGAACGCCATCAATGGCGTCCAGTGTGTTGCTGCCCGGCTGACGAACCACCCGCATGCCGATTGCCGGGTTGCCGTTTTGATAGGTCACGCCAAATGCTTTGTCGGGGCCAACGTTGATATCGGCGACATCGCGCATCCGGATCACGGTGGAACCGCGTTGCGCGACAGTCAGGTCGCCAATTTGGTCGGCAGAAAAATTGCCTTCAAAGCGCAAGGCATAGCCGCGTCGCCCGACATCAACAGTCCCGCCACCGATATCTTGAAACCTTCCGACAGCAGCGGACAGTTGTTCTATAGTGAGGTTAAGTTGAGCCAGTCGCAATGGATCAAAGCGAATGCGTAAAATCCGTTCACCGGTCGGCGCTTCAACACTGACGCCTTGAACACCTTCTACAGATTCTAGCTCGGGGACGATTGTATCGCGGGCAAATGTAGCAAGCGCTTCGGTGTCCAAGTTGCCGTCGGGCAAAGCCTGAAGAAACAGATATATTAGCGACTCGCCTTGATCACCATTTGCGCCGCCAACCGAAGGACGATCGGCATCGAGCGGCCAGTTGCGGACGCGCTGAACGCGGCTGGACACCTGGGCGAAAGCCTTGTCCATATTGGTGCCGAGTGCAAATTCCAGATTGAGCCAGACATTGCCGTTGTTCGACCAGGACTGCACGCTGGTCAGGCCAGGAAGCCCGCGCAGTTCATCCTCGATTGGGATGGTGATTTCAGACTCGATTTCCTTGGGACTGGCGGCACGCCAACCCGCCTGTACGCTTAGGCTAGGGCGATCGATATTGGGGAACAGCTGTATCGGTGTACTAAAGGCTGAGATGATACCGATCAGCGCGATCAAAGCCAAAGCGGCCGCGATAGCTGCGGGATATTTCAATGCGACGTTGGTGAGACTCATTGTCCAGCACCAGTGCAAGAATTTGATATAGTCTTCGGCTTCCGCATGTAGACACCCTCCCGGCTCCAATATGCCTTAAGCAACTTGAATTGACGGATTATCGTAACAAACGAAACTTGCTCAGGTGATTTCGACGAAAACTATGGTGACTTCGATTAACGGCATTGGGATTTACAGGCTGGTTTGCGGGTGTTTTTACCACAACAGCTGTATCTGGCTGCTGTGGATTTCTAAATTTCTATTTCCAGATTCTCAAACCGCGCTTTTAACTGAAGAGCCAAATATCGGGAATAGAAACGCGATTGTTGAAGGTTACCGCCGTGGAACCACAGGCCTTCCTGCGCTGTCGGTTTCCACATATTGCGAATTTCGCCTTCCCAAGGACCAGGATCGCCGGTTGTGCCGGAACCATATCCCCAGCAGCGTCCGATTTTCTCGGCCACGGCCGGAGATATGAGGCGTTCGACCCATTGTTCCATCGATCCGAAACCAGTGGCGTAAATGATGACATCAGCGGCAATCATGGTTCCATCACTTAGCACCAACGAAGTTTTTGTTAGACGGTCCACGCCAACGCCGGATTTTAAAGCGATCCGGCCGTCGGCGACCATGGCGGCCGCGCCTACATCGATATAATAGCCTGATGCGGTCCGGAGATATTTCATAAACAGACCGGTGCCATCCTCACCAAAATCGATTTTGAAGCCGGCCTCTGTAAGCGATGCGTAGAATTCTGCGTCGGAAATAGCGACCTGTGACCAGATTTGTTTCTGGTGTTGTTCGCTCATGCGCATGGGCACCGAGGCGTTGAGAAAATCGGCTCGCTCTGTCGTTAATCCCTGTTCAACGGCTTCTTCCGAATAGAGCGGGCGCGCCATCTTGCTATTAGTAGACCCGCGGAGAACAAGCGTTGATGATCGCTGGATCATCGTCGGTTTGATACCGTTGTTTACCAGATCGGCGCAGATATCGTGCGCGCTATTGTTGGCGCCAATGACGACAACCTGTTTTCCGGTAAACAATTCACCGCTGGTAAATTCGCTTGAATGATATTGCTCGCCGGCAAAGTCGGAAGCGCCATCGAAATCCGGTTTGCGCGGGAAACCGGCATTGCCGACCGCCATAACAATATGAGTGGGATGCAGCTGGGTGGGCTTGCCATCTCGTTCGACGGTGACATTCCAATGTTTTTGCTCGTCATCATAGGAGGCCGCCGTGAATTCGGTTCCATTCCAGATGTTAAGGTCCATGATCTTGGCATAGGCTTCGAGAAAATCACCGAGCTTGTCTTTTGGTGTGTAGATCGGCCAGCTATCTGGAAACGGAATATAGGGCATATGATCATACCAGACCGGATCGTGCAGCGTGAGAGACTTGTAACGCGAACGCCATTCATCGCCCGGACTATCATGGCGATCGACAATCAATGTTGGGATGCCATTGACCTTTAGTCGCGCGCCAAGAGCCAAGCCGCCCTGTCCGCCACCAACGACAAGGACATAAGGCTGCTGACCCTGGTCGAAAGAATTTTGCTCAGCCTGCTGGCGATCGCGCCAATTGCGGTTGTCATCGTCATCATATAACCCGGACGGGCGGCGTTTACCACTTGGTTCTTCATGATCATGCAGGTCTTGCAGTGCAGTGAATAGCGTCAAAGCCTTCCCGTTTTCGAGACGGACATATCCTTTGCAAAGGCCGAATTTAGTGTCGAAACTAAGCCAACCTTCACTGGCGCCCGGTTCAGCCTCGACTGCCCAGTTGGTTGGAATGGTTTTTGCCAATTTTTCGAGGAGTAACCCACCAATGGTATCCCGTCCTTCAAACGTCCGGATCGTCCAAGTAAAGGCAAGAACATCGCGCCAAGCGCCCGTCTTTGCGAATAATGCGATCGCGCTTTCCACATCGCCGTTTTGCAATGTCGCGGCAAATTTTGCGGTCCATTGATGGACGTTTAAGCCGTTCGCTTTTGTGTCTGCCATTTTGTCTCACTTGGTAAGGAGGCGATGTGGAACCATATTGTCGATTGATTGACATGCTCTCCATAAGACCATTTTAACAGTGCTTGCCACTAATCCAATTGACTATGGCTCATGGCTGCTAAAACTCGGCTTAAATATCGACTTTCAATCAGGCAGCATCAATATCACGCGATTTCCTAACCGACTATGGCGGAACGGCTTGCTGTTTTTCTGGAAATTCTGCCAAAGATCCAGCCCCCAAGCCCCCCGGCCGCCATCTGCGCGAGAAATCCAAATGTAGACCGAGCGCCGCTGATTGGCACTGTTTGGAACGTCATATACATTAAACCGAGAGCTGCCCCAATGGCTGCTGCTCCGGCAATCGGATAAGCTACGCCTGCCAGGCGGGGGAGAAATCGTTTCAACAGAGCAGCGATTAAAAATGCGATCAAAAAACTGACCGCGATGATCACAAAATAAGGCAGCATGCTGGAAATATCGAACATCGTCATGTTCATCCGGTCACCCCATGCAACAGGCACGCCATGCGCATTTATGACAAACTGCGAATTGACTGCGGTTCCAAGAACATAAGTGGCCAACGCGCCAACCAACAATCCCAAAATGAAGCGAAAAAATCCTGGCACTGCAATTCTCCCCTAATATCGCGAACCTAACTGCTTTGACCGAGCGATCAAGCGTAAATGCTTGTGGACAAATCGTTTGTCATGATCGAAACCTGAAAACACATATTGGGGAAAACAACATGCGTCACTATCGGCTTGCTTTGCCATTGCTTGCTTTGGGCTTAATGGTCTCTTGTACGGATCAGGGCGCATCGTCTTCTGGCACCAAAACCAGTGAAGCGGTTGGCAGGGTTGATGCAGCGCCGATCAACTATAAAATCGAGACTGTGGCAGATGGCTTGGATCACCCTTGGTCGCTTGCCTTTCTCCC
Source organism: uncultured Sphingomonadaceae bacterium (assembly GCA_947501695.1). GTDB lineage: Bacteria > Pseudomonadota > Alphaproteobacteria > Sphingomonadales > Sphingomonadaceae > Parasphingorhabdus. The sequence continues at coordinate 281,623 of CANMWO010000002.1, read as the reverse complement.
AAATGGCGACATGTTGGTGACGGAGCGAACCGGAAAGTTAAAGCGAGTCAGCAAAAATGGTGAAACAGATTTAGTCTGCGATTTCACATCCGGAGAAGAATATCCCAAAGTCCATTTTGGCGACGGTATGCAAGCCGGACTATTTGATGTTGTCCTGCACCCCCAATTTGAAACCAACAAGTTACTTTATATTTCCTACGCCGCCGAAGAAGGGGACGAGAATACGTTACTCCTAATGCGGTTCAAACTTGACGATACCAACGGCCTTCATTTGTCTGAAGGTCAAAAACTTTTTGCCGCATCACCAAGCCGGATACAGGGCAACCACTATGGTGCCAGGATTCAGTTCCTGCCGGACGGGACGTTGTTGATGCCGGTTGGTGATGCCTTTCACTTTCGTGAAAAGGCGCAAGAACTGGACACGCATTTCGGGAAAATCATTAGGTTGAACGATGATGGCAGCGTGCCCGATGACAATCCTTTTGTGAAAAGAAAGGACGCCCTCCCTGAGATATGGAGCTATGGCCATCGCAACCCTCAAGGCATATTACGCGCGGTAGATGGACGGATATTCGCCCACGAACATGGCCCTGCCGGTGGGGATGAGATTAACGAAATCAAACGCGGGGCCAATTACGGCTGGCCGACGGTCTCATATGGCATCGACTATTCGGGCGGACGTATATCCCCTTTTGAGGCGCGCGATGGCACGGAACAGTCATTGGTGCATTTCACGCCATCCATCGCACCATCCGGTTTTACCCAATATAGCGGGGATATTTTTCCTGACTGGCAAGGAGATCTTTTTCTCTCTGCGCTTGTTTTGACCCATGTGCGTCACGTCAACATGAATGCTGACGGATCGCTTGGCGAACAACAGGAACTTTTCGGCGAGCTGGGCGCACGCTTCCGCGATGTAAGAACGGGGCCGGATGGCAACTTATATCTGTTGACCGAAGACAAGACCGCCGGTTCCAGCAAGATTTTGAAGGTTGTTCCTGAAAGTTAGTAACTGGCCATTGAACAACCGCTGCCCGATTTTCTATTTGCGATAGTCCAGCGGAGGATCGCGGTCGCCGAGTAAAGATTTATATTTATAGTTCGGCCCGCGTGCCTTGTCGAATTCGGCTTTGGCCTCGTTCCGCAATTCTTGGTTGGTATAAAGCTCAATCGCGGCGAGGGTCAGGGTTTTGGCAGCTGTTTGAGTGCCTTTGAAACCAATGGACATGCCACTTGCTGCCGATGACTGCCAACTATGAGCAGAGGTGCCGGGCACCCATGTCGCTGTACGCAAGCCGACCGTGGGTGTGGCGTATGATACATCGCCGACATCGGTTGAACCATAGCCGAGGGTAACTTCATAGGGCTGAATCTCAGACTCGCTGCCGAGTTCCAGTTTTGGACCGTCAAAGCTCGAATAAATGCCTTCGGCAAATTTCTGTTCTTCCGCCGTATAGCTAATCCCGCCGACTTGACGCAATTTGGCGTCCATCATCTTGGCGAGGGGTTCATTGACCAGTAACGGATTGTTACCGTGAATGACTTCCCAGTCCACGGTAGTGCCGGTACCAAGCGCGGCCCCGCGCGCGGCGTTTTCTAAGCGTTTCCAGATTGCGTCAACACCATCGGGATCAGGGTGACGGACATAGTAAAAAACTTCAGCGAAATCGGGCACGACATTAGGCGCTGTTCCGCCTTCGGTAATGACATAATGGATGCGCGCGTCCTGGGGCACATGCTCGCGCATCATATTGATCATCAGGTTGAATGATTCCACGCCATCCAGCGCCGAGCGTGCTTTTTCAGGTGCGCCAGCGGCATGGGCAGAAACGCCCCGGAACCGGAATTTGGCCGAGCGATTGGCCAAGGTTGTCCGTGCCGCAGCTGAGTTTTCTCCAGCAGCATGCCAGTGCAAAGCAAAATCAACATCCTCGAATAATCCCGCACGGACCATATAGACTTTGCCGCTACCGCCTTCCTCGGCCGGCGTACCATAGAGGCGGACGCGGCCCGGCGTGCCGGTTTCTTCCAGCCATTTCTTCACCGCAATCGCGGCTTCGAGTGATCCTGCACCGAACAGATTGTGACCGCATGCATGAGCCGCGTGTTTGCCTGCGATCGGGGAACGTGTTGCTACTGCGTCCTGATTGATGCCGGGCAGGGCGTCAAATTCGGCTAATATCCCGATAACGGGTCCGCCCTTGCCATATTCGGCCACGAATGCGGTCGGAATATCTGCGACCCCGGTGGTTATCTTAAATCCTTGTGCTCTCAGGTTTTGCTGTAACAGGCCGCTGGCTTTTTCTTCCTGATAACCAACTTCTGCCCATTCCCAGATTTGGCGGGCGACGCTGGCGGTATTGTCATAGCGTGCGTCGATTTCCTGCAAGATTTTAGTCTCCTGCGCGTCTTGTGCGTGTGCGGCGGTTGGCAAGGCGGTGAGCGCGAATAGGATACCGAAGCGTTTCATGAAATTCCCCGTGGCAATTACGATTTACCGGATGATGGCATAATAGGACGGCGGCACGCAACAATATTACGGGATTCGAAAATTGCAGAAAGTGTCAGTCAATTGCAAAAATGCAACTCGCAGGTGCAACATTTCACATTGCAACTTACTTTTATGTAAGCATATTGGTTGAGCAACCTCCCCGAAGCCTTTTGGAGACTAACAATGAATAAATTTGCTGCAATCATTCTTACCGCCACAGCCCTTTCCCTGACCGCTCCTGCTGCTTTTGCTGCAGAAGCTCAGCGTAACGATCGTCTATATGACGCCACTGGTTCCAGCGTTGCCAAAGTTAACCGCGTTGCGGCAGACGGCGATGTATTGGTGATCTACAAAGGCAAAGTCCGTCGCGTTCAGGCTGAAACCCTGTCCAACACTGACGGTAAGTTGATGACCACATTGACCAAAAAAGAGCTGCGTCGCCTTAAATAAGCGAGACAGAAAAGTTATCGCCCATAGCGATAGTAGGAGCCGGTGCACCCCCTCATGCGCCGGCTTTTATATTTGGGCCTCGGCTTCGGCAAGGTCATCGGCTGTGTTGATGTTCATGAATATATCCTCATCGGGCCATGAGACTAGCTGGGCATCACATTGCCGCGCGAGCCATTGCAAGGACGGCGATCGTTCCCCGATTTCATGGGTTCCGCGTACGGTATTGACGATGTCACAGCGCCAATAGCCAAAGACCGGATGCAGGCGTTCCGGTCCTTGCGCGACCGCACAACCGGCTACGGTACTGAGCTTCGCGATAAGATTGTCAGGTGCAAAAGGTGCATCCACGGGCATGGTGACAAAGCCGATGGCTTCGGGACAAAGTATCGGCAAATGTGCCGCAATAGTATAGATGGCGCCAACCGGCCCGCCCGGCGCATCTGCGTCGTCGGTGATAATGTCGAGGCCGGTATCAAAGTCGCTGGCTGCCGAGAGCCATATGCGGTTAACAGAGGATGCGTATCGCGCAATCGCTCGGTCGATCAACCGCTCACCATCAAGAGAGATTACAGCTTTGTCTTTACCCATCCGGCGGGATTGGCCGCCCGCTAGTATGACAAGACAGGTCGGGGGATTATCATTCATCTTTACTGGCTCCGGCGCAGAACGCGCTAAAAACCAATCTGCCGTCAGCTGCCCACTCTGTCCAGCAATTCTCCAATCAAATCAGTCGGCTGAGAATCTGTGATCTGGTTGTCCGCTAGCTTCTCCTGCTGCGCCGCCTGTTTCAATTCGGTTGTCATCTGCCGAGCAAAAAGAGTGCGGCGAGGCGCTTTCGCTTGCGGGATAGAATTGGCCAAAGCCCATTGGCGCGAAGGTTTGTCCTCGAAACCAGCGGGCTTGTCATTGGGATAGATAAAGCCATTAACCGGGTAGGCGGTTTTGCCGAGACCACCAATGGGAGCGTACCAGATTTTGATGCGACTCCAATCGCCACCCTCTGATACATCCACAGCAGCCACATTGCGCTCAATCTGACCACGGCGGCCATTAATCGGCGACCAATTAGCGTGGTTCAGTAAGATATTGCGATCATCGATAATCTCGCTGACCACTGCCACATGGCCGAATTGCATCTTGCCATGGCTTTTAAGCGATAACACCGCCCCGACTTGCGGAATGTTGCCGCGCTGATAAGCGAAGCGCGCTTGCCGCCACCATGTATGGGCATCGCCATAGATCTGGATGCCACTGAGTTGGCGGGCATAGGGAACGCATTGCAGATATTTTTGGGACATATAATCGGGAGATATATTCTCTTCAGCTCTCGCGATGGCGGGAAAGAAGATCGCCTGTAAAGCCAGCAGGATTGCGACGATGGAGCCACCCATTGTCTTTACCACTCTCGTCCAGTTTGGTTTAGCGCGCATCTGCATGATGTCTGTCTAAACAGAAGGCGCAAATTGATGGCTAAAATTTGTGGTTAACGCTTCGTAACCGTGCCGTTTGCAATTAGAAAATGAAGCGCATCCGCTGGGACATCGTCAAATAGCCCGGGTTCGGTGCCAGTCAACCAGACTTGCCCACCTTTTTCTGCAAGCTTGTTGAACAATGCTGCTCGGCGTCTGGGGTCAAGGTGCGCCGCCACTTCATCGAGCAACAGGATCGGCCGGCTTCCCCGCTGTTCGGCGATCAGGTCGGCATGGGCTAATATGATCGAAAAGAGCAGCGCCTTTTGTTCGCCGGTGGAGCATTTCTCCGCCGGTTGGTTTTTTGCCCCGTGAAACACGGAAAGATCAGCCTTGTGCGGCCCCGTCAAAGTTCTGCCAGCGCCGCGATCTGCTTGACGCCCTGCTCTGAGCGCCTCCAGTAACGCATGTTCACTGCGGAGCTGTTTGTCATCAAGATGGAGTTTGGCTGCTGCGAATAGACCATCATCGGTCATCATCAGCGCGCTATTTAAAGCTTCGGTAATGCGGAAGCGGGCCTCGGCGACGGCGCTGCCAAAACCGGCGAGCTGTCCATCGAGAGCGTCTAGCCATTCGCTGTCCGGCATATATTCATCTGCCAACAACCGATTTCGTTCCCGCCGAGCCGCGTCATAGCGCGTACAATTTCTGGCATGTTCCGGTTCCAAGGCGGTTACTAGCCGGTCCAGAAAATTCCTCCGACCCGATGCCCCCTCCATGAACAAGCGGTCCATCGCCGGGGTCAACCATAATATCGAGAGCCATTGCGCCAGATCATTGGTTGGCACGGCCGCACCATTGACCCGGGTTTTGCGGCGTTCCGGATATTCTGCGCTGGTCCCGGTTCCCAATTGGATATCACCCAGTTCGGCCGCTACCGCAAAATCGCCAGCACAATCTTCATAGGCCATGTCCTTTATGAGAGCCCGTCTTAACCCCCGGCCGGGTGATAGCAGCGACACGGCTTCCAATATGTTGGTCTTGCCAGCTCCATTATCGCCGCTGAGCACGACAAAGCCCGGCGCGGCATCCAGACGCAACTGCGGATAGTTCCGAAAATTTTGCAAAGTGAGCCGGGAGATCGTCATGACAGGCCACCATCTCTAGCCTTGCAGCGATATGATGAGAAGGAAATTCGCAATTCGCCGCTCCGCCGTTCATTTTCTATTCATCAGATGCTAAATGTTAGTGAAAAGTCCTATATATCGGTTTTACGCAATTTGACATATTGCGCGAAATTCTCCTAAGTTATTGATATATATAAGTATAACAAAACTGGCACGCCCTGTGCAATGTATGAGACATCTTCGCTAACACAACCGCGAAACTCAGTTTGAAATGAAAAGGAAATCAAAATGTTCACGAATGTCTCAAATAATATCGCCGCCGCTTTCGCCGCCATCATCTCTGCCAGCGTTTTGATTAGCGCCAGCGTCGGACCAGCAATCAACAATGCCAGCTCTTTGGTAATCTAAACTTCTCCCATCCCCTTGAAAGGAAACACCATGACCTACGATCTTAAAAACAAATTTCTCGCTTCTTTCGCCGCCCTCTTTTCCGCAGTAGTTTTCGTAAGCGCGAGCATCGCTCCTGCAATGAACAACGCCGGTTCATTGGTGATCTAATGGCAGACAAAAACAAATCCACCAGTTCCACGCCATCCAGTTGGCCTGAACCCATCTCATCAAACAAAAGGAAAAACAGCCCTGTGAAAAACAAACTTCAACTCGACAAAGCCAATGGCAAGCTGATGGGCGTATGTTCTGGCCTTGCAAATTGGAGCGGTATGGATGCCACGCTCGTTCGGATTCTCTTTGTTCTTGCAGCCATGTTTAGCTTTGGTACCGCGATCTTGATCTATCTCGCTATCGGCCTGATCGTCGACTAATCGCAGATCATATATCGTATGAATGATATAACATACAGAAAACATTGAATAATAATCATAGACCGCTCTGATAAATTTGTGTATTTAGTGACATATAGTCGTTGAGTAATTTATCGGAGCGCAGATGTCCGGCCATCACCATCATCACGGGCATATCCACCACAGCCATCATGACCGCCATGGTCCGCACGGCCATATGCCCACAGATTTCAGCCGTGCCTTTGCCTTCGGCATTGCGCTCAACATTATCTACATCATCGTCGAAGTCACTTACGGCTTGCTGTCCGGTTCCATGGCGCTGCTCGCCGATGCCGGGCATAATCTGTCCGATGTCCTTGGACTAGCCGTAGCATGGGCTGGCGCAGAACTGTCAAAGCGGCCTCCGAGCAAGCAATTCACCTACGGCCTTGGCGGATCGTCGATATTGGCCGCTCTGCTAAACGGCTTGTTTCTGCTGGTTGCTTGCGGTGCAATTGCGTGGGAAGCCATCAACCGGTTCAGCGCGCCGAGTGAAGTGGCCTCGCAAACCGTTATCATCGTGGCTTCCATCGGTATCTTCATAAACTTCGGGACCGCGATGTTATTCATGCGCGGCCAGAAGGAAGATATAAATATCCGCGGCGCATTTTTGCACATGATGGCGGATGCCGCGGTTTCAGCAGGCGTTGTCATTGGCGGCATCGCCATTTTCTACACCGGCAAGAACTGGATCGATCCGCTTATCAGTTTGTTTATCGTTGCGCTGATCTTCTGGAGCACTTGGGGTTTATTGTCTGAAGCGGTCCGCATGTCGCTGGCCGGCGTTCCCCGAGATATTGACGTAGAGGAAGTTCTCGCCGCGCTTTCGGAATTGCCGGGCGTCGAGACCGTCCATGATCTGCATATCTGGCCAATGAGCACCAGCGAAACCGCCATGACTGCGCATCTGGTTATTCCCGGTGGCCATCCGGGCAAAGGATTTCTCGCCGATGTTCAGGAATCGATGAAAAAACGTTTTGCGATCCATCATATTACAATGCAGATCGAGCTAGAGGACGAAGAAGCCGATATTTGTCAGACCGACTGTAGTCCATAAAAGCCAAGACATAGATCTCCTGTAATCCCGGATAATAGAAGCGAAGTTGACAATCTTGACAAGGTCCTAATGGGGCGTTTTTGATGGCACAATTTATTGCAAAGTTCACACAAATCACACGGTGTGATGTTCTCTTGAAGCTTTGATGTCAGATTTCAAAATTCACACAAATCACACTGGGTGATGATGCCTGATCGTTGAAAAGCGCATAGCAAAGTTCACACACATCACACCAGTTCTCAGTCACCGTTGAGACCGGGTCCATAGTCGATATTCAGAGCTGAGAAAGAGCATCCCGATAATATCATAGCATCGCCTGTGTAGGAAAGAGCTGTCGCCGCGATTTGGCCCTTGCACGGCGATTATCGCAACATCCGCGCCATTCATCTGAAAAATCTGCTTCGTTCAGCAAACAGACCGCAGCCAGCGCGTTCATGGAAAAACTATTGGGGGCAAATAATCTCAGGAGTCTAGTAATGCGACTATTTACGAAAAAACTAACTATTATCTCTGTCACAACTGTGTCCGCCTTGTCCCTATCGGCCTGTGCCGGCAACTATGCCGGCGAAGGCGCAGCCGCCGGAGCAGCAACCGGTGCAATCATCGGCGCGGTAACCGGCGATACCGATGATGCCTTGAAAGGCGCAGCGATTGGAGCAGCCGCTGGAGCAGCAGCGGGCTATTTCGTCGACAAGGATGATAATTGCGACGGCTATAACGACGATGGTGAACTAGACGATGATTGCCGTGGGAAACCCGGCTATCCCGACTGATTAATCGGCTCAAAGCAAGTTGTCCTATCAGACCTAATGCCTGCTTTTGCGCTCAAAGCGGATGTCAGGTAGGAGTAGGTTAACTTGATTTACGGGGTGTAGGAAAGAGGCCAGCTCTGTCGTTGGGGGCACAATTGACAAGATATTTATGTCTCTATATGTCACTATATGGTGACATATCAATTTTCTCATGACGACCTGATCTGGAAGGCGCTCGGTGACGGGCGACGGCGTCTGATTATTGAAGCGCTGGCGACGGGGCCCAAGCATACGGGCGAGCTGGTTGATCTGTTCCCCGATATCGGGCGCACGGGCGTCCTCAAGCATATCGACATATTAACCGAAGGAGAGATCATCCAAGTGCGCCGCGAAGGGCGCACACGCTGGAATTATCTCAATCCGGAACCCATCAAGTCGGTCTGCAACAGCTGGGTCGTCAAACATATTGATGGAATAAAATCATCCACTGCCAAACTGAAGCAAATCGCCGAACAGGAGAAGGACGTATGAGCAACTTTACCGATGCAAGGATTATCAAATATCAATTTGAAGTCCTAATCGAACGCAGCGCCGCCGATATCTGGACCTTGATGATCGATGAAATTGACGCCTGGTGGATGAATGATTTTCGAGCACTTGGAGAAGGCTCAAAAGTGACGTTGAATGCATCAACTGGCGGTCAGTTGATCGAAAGTGCGGCTGATGGCAGCAGTCTGGAATGGTATCGGGTGCAGATGGTGTCGCCTGGAAAATCGCTCTATCTGGTTGGCTATATGGCACCCGATTGGGGCGGGCCTACAACCTCCATGCTGAAACTGGCAGTCGAAGATCGCGACAATGGCGGCGTGCTGATTGTTTCGGATGCACTGTCGGGTAATGTTACCGAGGCATCAGCAAGTAGCGCAGAGGGTGGCTGGAAAACCTTGTTTGGGGATGGGTTGAAGGGCTTCGCTGAGAAGTAGCACTGATCTGCTCTCCCGTCATATCTGACGGTTGGTTTCCATCGACAATAGCAGATATAAATTCAGGCGCGATTTAGTTGAACCGAGCCAGTTGGTGCATATGGCGCCTGGAACAGTGTTTTCGAAAACACATGTCGTTTTTCAACTTATTTGATGTCATCGCACTGTATTTAGCGGTTCCACAGCTTGATTCAGACAATATGAGAAAGCCAATGACCCCGTTATTGCCGACCATGGTTTTAAGTTATGACGTTGTCCAAGAACTTCTAGCCTTGCAACTTGGTCACTGCCCCGCCAAATAGCTTTTATGACAGAAGCACCCTTGAAGGCCGTGATTATTCCGGTCACGCCGCTCCAGCAGAATTGCACGCTCTTATGGTGCACCAAGACCAATAAAGCCGCGCTCAGCGACCCGGGCGGCGATCTGTCGCGGCTCAAGGCAGCGGTGGCGGAACATGGCGTGGATTTGGAAAAGATCATCATTACCCATGGTCATTTGGATCATTGCGGGCAGGCCGGCATGCTGGCGGAAGAATTGGGACTGCCGATTGAAGGCCCGCACAAGGATGATCTGTTTTGGATCGAGAAGCTGGACGGAGACGGCGCGAGATACGGGATGGAAGCAAAGAGCTTTGAACCAGATCGGTGGTTGAATGATGGCGATCAGGTGACGGTGGGCGACTTGGTGCTCGATGTTATCCATTGCCCCGGTCACACGCCGGGACATGTCATTTTTTATCATCAACCTTCAAAATTGGCGGTTGTCGGTGACGTGATTTTTCAGGGTTCTATTGGTCGCACCGATTTTCCGCGCGGGAACCATCAGGATCTTATCGATGCGATCACACAAAAACTGTGGCCGCTTGGTGATGATGTCACCTTCATTCCTGGCCATGGTCCGACCAGTCAATTTGGATATGAGCGCAAGACCAATGCGTTTGTCGCTGATGATGTACTGGCAGCGCGGTAAAGACAGAAGCAGTCTGAATTCCGTTCGGCTGTTCAGGAACTTATTAAAAGTCACTCTACCAAAATTCTCAACCTGCTGTAACGTCAAGTTGAATGGCGGCTAAGTTGCCATAGGTCCAACGCGGCAAGGGGAGAATATTATGTCTGAAGAGGGCGCAGGGGAGTCTGGAGAAGCGAAGGTTGATCCGGAAGGGTGTGAGCATGAAACCAACGCCAACGAACAGGCTTATTGGTCCCAAAACCTGCGGTTGCTTGGATCGCTCATGGCGATCTGGTTCACGGTCTCCTTTGGCGCAGGCATATTGTTCCGCGACTTTCTCGATCAATATTCCATTGGCGGTTATCCGCTTGGCTTCTGGTTTGCGCAACAAGGTTCTATCTACGTCTTTGTTTTACTCATATTCTATTACACGATCCGAATGAAGCAGATCGAACGTAACCATGATCTAGACGATTGAGCGGGGCTGGCATGGATACGCAAACACTCATCTATATTTTCGTTGGACTTTCCTTCGCGCTCTATATCGGCATCGCAATCTGGTCGCGGGCCGGTTCGACCAAGGAATTTTATGTTGCAGGCGGCGGGGTTAATCCGGTTGTCAACGGCATGGCAACCGCGGCGGACTGGATGTCGGCAGCCAGCTTTCTTTCCATGGCCGGGATTATCGCATTTTCGGGCTATGATGGCAGTGTTTACCTGATGGGTTGGACTGGGGGCTATGTAATGCTCGCGTTGCTACTGGCGCCTTATCTCAGGAAATTCGGGCAGTTTACCGTCCCTGATTTTATCGGCACGCGCTATTATTCCAATGCTGCTCGCGTGGTTGCGGTGATCTGTCTGATATTCATCAGCTTTACCTATATTGCCGGACAGATGCGCGGTGTGGGCATTGTCTTTTCGCGGTTTTTGGATGTTCCGATCGATCTGGGCGTGATTATCGGCATGGGGATTGTATTTTTCTATGCGGTGCTCGGCGGAATGAAGGGCATTACCTATACGCAGGTCGCGCAATATTGCGTGCTCATCTTTGCCTATATGGTTCCGGCATTCTTCATCAGTTTCATGGTTACAGGCAATCCGGTTCCGCAGCTGGGCCTTGGATCGACCGTCAACGATGGGTCGGGACTATATCTGTTAGAAAAGCTTGATCTAGTGCTGCAGGATCTCGGCTTTGGACCCTATACGGATGGCTCGAAGTCGATGATTGATGTTTTTTGCATCACCGCAGCCCTTATGATCGGGACGGCTGGTCTACCTCATGTGATTGTGCGGTTTTTCACCGTCCCCAAGGCTTCGGATGCCCGTAAATCGGCAGGCTGGGCACTGATCTTCATTGCCTTGCTCTATACGACCGCACCAGCGGTTGGTGCTTTCGCGCGTATAAACTTTATCGAGAGTGTGAATGATAAGGATTATGCCTCTGCACCCGACTGGTTCAAAAACTGGGAAGCTAACGACCTGATCGCTTGGACGGACAAAGATGGCGACGGGAAAATGAAATACCGCGCGGGCAGTCCTTTCGTCGGAACACCGGAATTTACCGGTGATGTCGGCGAGAATGGCGAGCGGATTATCGCCAATGCGCCTGACATGGCGAGCGAGAATGAGATTTATGTCGACCGCGACATCATGGTGCTAGCCAATCCCGAAATTGCGAAGCTCCCGGGCTGGGTGATCGCACTGGTTGCTGCGGGTGGACTGGCTGCTGCTTTGTCGACGGCGGCCGGGCTTCTTCTGGTTATTTCTTCATCGATAAGCCACGATTTATTGAAAAGTACATTCCGTCCGCAAATCACCGAAAAGGGCGAATTGATGGCGGCCCGAATTGCCGCGACTGCTGCGATTGTAGTGGCCGGTTATCTCGGCATCTATCCGCCCGGCTGGGTCGCGCAGGTTGTGGCTTTTGCGTTTGGACTGGCAGCGGCGTCACTGTTTCCTGCTATTTTTATGGGCATATTTTCAAAATCCATGAACAAGGAAGGGGCCATAGCCGGCATGGTTTCGGGACTGGTTTTCACCTTTAGCTATATCGCCTATTTCAAGCTGGTTAGTCCTGACGCCAATGTCGCCGCCAACTGGTTGTTTGGAATATCGCCTGAAGGCATTGGTGCGATCGGTATGCTGATCAATTTTACCGTAGCGATTGCGATTGCGAAGGTGACTGCGCCAACACCGGTAGCCGTTCGCAAACTGGTCGATTCCATCCGAGTTCCTCGCGGTGCGGGCGATGCCGGGTCGCATTAGGTCCGATGTTGATCGACTAGAATCGCATTGCCGTCGGGATCAACGATCGTAAAGCTGGCAGGACCGCTCCCGTCGGGGTCAGCCTCTGAGGTGAATATTATACCCATTGCTTTCAAATCCTTTTGCAAGTCGCGAACATCCGTATAGTCGTCCAAATTTTCTGCATCGCTATTCCATCCGGGATTAAAGGTGAGGATATTGTCCGGGAACATATCCTGAAATAGACCGATTATCGTATCGCCATTTTTAAGGATCAGCCAATTTTGGCTTTTGTCGCCACCAAATGAGGTGAAGCCCAACTTGTGATAAAATTGTTCCGAGGCCTCGAGGTTTTTGACAGACAGGCTGACGGAGAAGGCACCTAATTTCATAGAATATTCCTTTCGTCGAGATAGGGTAAAGCTAGTTTTTGGCAGGCAGAAGCTTTGGATTGCGGAGCAGAGCCGCCGAGAGCACGGAGATAATCAGGCCAACCGGGAAAATTTCTAAGAAAGTCATCGGCAAGCGGAAATAGGGCTTGGCATAATTGACCTTCATATCTTCCATTTCCGCAATGGTTTGATCGAGCACTGCTTGGCTTGCACCTTCTGCCTTTTTCGCCTCGATGAGACCAGCTGTATATTCGTTGATGAAGCTATAGTCTGTGCTGAACAAATAGGCTTCCCAGACGATCACGTAACTCGCGGCGGCGATGACCGAAATAGCCAGGCCAAGCCCAAGGCCGGGAAGAAATTTAATAACCCCGCCTAGTTCCTGATCACGATAGCGTTTAATCCCGATGAAAATCATCGAGAGGGCGATCAGCATCAGGAGATAGCCAAAATATTCGGAAGCGAAGAACCCCTGACCGTCGCTGGATAATATGCCGAGCAAGATCGCTATTATGACGACCGTTCCGGCTAGCATTCCATAGACTATAGATATCTTCAGCATGATCATTCTCCCCGTTCGTAGACTCGCCATCCTGCTGGCGACCCCTGGGGTCTAAGCGCAAAATTCCTTGTTTGGAAATCACCCAAATGGGTGATTGGACTATAATCACCCAAATATATCAGGGAATAAGATCGAGAGACCGCGCCTTTTCGATCGCCAATACGCGCCGGTCCACCGACAGTTTTTCAAACAGATGCGCGACATGCGTCTTGATGGTATTGGGCGAAATGCCAAGGCTGCGTGCAATTTCCTTATTGGACTGTCCAGCTGCCAAAGCCTCTAATACTTCCAATTCGCGATTCGAAATACCCAATGATTTTAGCGCGGGACCATTGCGTTCAAATGGCGTCGCCGTCCGTTTGGCGGTTAATCGATGCCCGACCCAGATACCAAGCGACACGAAAATCGTGGCGAGCAGAACAATATAAATATCCGTCGGAATACTTTTGAGGAAAAATTTATATTCCAGCCATTGGAGCGCAAAGGCAGCCAGCGCCAACGTCACGGCGTATATAAGGATTGTGCTGAAAACAGATTTTGTCATCCATAGCAGTGATCATGGATGACAGCGATTGCGTCAATCCCTTTCAAACACGATCTTGATATCGGGTTCCATCATGGCGTCCGCCGCTTCGGAAAATGGCACGGAGCGTGTAATCACATCATCTGGTTTGATCGTTCCGCAATGCGCGCAATTGAGGACATGCTCTATCTCTGCGCGCGCATGGACGCGGCTGACGGTATAAGTAATCCCCTTCATGTACATGGATCGCAGCGGGACTTTTGCTTGATTACTCATGCCAGCGGACACGCCGCTGCAAGTTCCGCACGGTTCGGTGGATCGCATGGCAAAGGTCAATGCATCGGGCAGACCGGCTGCTTCTACCACAATTGGAAATTCTTCAGTGACTCGCAGGTCGGGGCCATATTGGGTTTCAATCACTTCCGCGCCGAGCGCCTTGGCTTTGGCAAGCCGTCCAGCGTCATAGTCGCGATAAACGATACGGCCAGCACCCAAGGCGCGGGCTGCTTGAATGCCGAATAAGCCAACGCTCTGCGCCAGGCCGCCAAGGATCAATACATCTGCACCCGGCCGCTGCGCAAGCGGTTCTGCCACTGTGCGATAGCCATCAGACGCATTGTCAGAAATGGCCGCGGCTCCATTCATTGAAACGGTATCAGGAATTTTGACCAACATCGCATCGGCAAATGGCACATTGACGAGATCGCTCAGTCCGCCGCCCCATTTTCGCTCGGCTCTGGGCGCAAAGCCATATGCGGCAAAAGGTTCGACAGTGGTGCAGGCATTGGTCCAACCGCGCTGACAATTGTCACAAGATCCGCAATTAATCTGGAACGGGACGATCACACGGTCGCCGGGAGCAAAACCTTTGACACCGTCGCCAACTTCCACGACTTCTCCTGCGATTTCATGTCCAAAGGCAAAGGGCCCTTCCATGGGATACATGCCGCTGGCCATATAGAGGTCGAGATCGCATCGGGTGACAGCGAGCGGCCGGACAATCGCTTCGCCTGCGTTTGCAATCACTGGCGCGGCAACTTCGTGCCATTCGAACTGCTTGGGTTTGATGAAGGTAAGCTGTTGTATGCTGGTCATGATCAAGGTTCCTTTGATCCCGATCTACGGCCTGTTGGGTTGCCTAAGGAATTATCAGATATGAATAATGATTATTCATTTATGAAAATCATAAACCTGTATATAGAAGCCCCATGACTATCGATTGGGATACCGTACGCTGCTTTATCGAAGTGGCGGAGAAGCGTTCACTTATGGCTGCTGCCGAGGCGCTTGGCATGTCCAATGCGACTTTGGGCCGCAAAATTGACGCGCTGGAAATGGCAACGGGATTACAACTCATCCTGCGCGGCCCGGGCGGTGTGACGTTGACCGATCAGGGCAAGGAAGTGCTGACATTGGCAAAGGCGGGCGGTGATCATCTATTTCAGATGGAGCGGCTGGCATTTTCGTTAAAATCCGATCGGCGGTCGTTGCCCGTCCGAATATCGACGACCGAAACGATGGTCTCGGCGGTGCTGGCTCCGCATCTGCTATTGCTTTGGGATAGACACCCGGGTCTGGCCGTTGACCTGATTATGTCGACAGAATTGGCTGATCTTAATAAGCGCGAGGCAGATATTGCCGTCCGCCTAGCACGCCCAAAGAGCGATGGTTTGATCACCCGCAAGCTGCCTGAAATCGCCGCTGGTTTATATGGTTCGACGGGCTATCTCAACGGACGCGATCCGGACCGACTAGACTTGCGTCAAGAAAAGCTGGCGGGTCTGGACAATCAATTTGGCGATATCCCGGAATCGGTCTGGATCAATCAGCATGAATTGGAGCAATCACTGTCCGTACAATCCAGCAGCATCTATGCCTTGCTAGAAATAGCAAAGTCCGGAGCCGCTATCGCTATGGTGCCTGACTTTCTCGCTCAGCGTCATGGACTAGTCCGCATATCCGCACCTCCCATTCCGGTTCGAAAGCCCTGGATTGTTTTTCATCGCGATAACAGGCGGAACCCCGAGATCAAGGCAGTGCGTGACTGGATTTTCGAGTGCTGCCAGACAAGTTTCGGGTCCCTCTAGCTAGCGGTATTTGCTTCGTCCGCTCGCATCACCTTGCCGTAAATCCAGCCAATACCGATCAATGCGATGCCGAGACCAAGGAATGACAGGATGCGCAAGATGCCTTCCAATTGCGCGGCGTCGATCAGGAATACTTTGAAAGTCACGAGGGTCAGTAGAAGCAGTCCGGCGATCCGCAGCATGGCATTGGTGGTCTGGATTCCGCGCGCGAGCCAAGCGATGGCAAGGACAAGCAGCCCAGCACTATAGAGATAGGTCTCGGTCGAGGTGAAAGGCGGCGTAGCGATATCTGTGCCATGGACGGCTTGACGCACGGTGATCATGACGGCGGCAATGGCGGCAAGCAGGCAGCCAATTTCAAGCGGTCGAACGAGTTTGGGCAGGGCGGAGGCCAATGTCTCGGTCCGCGCGTAGAGCCATAGCCATAGCATTGCGGCAGTGAAGTGCAGCGTGCCCAGATTAGCAATCGGCGCAGGTCCCATTGCCTGTTTGACGCTGGTAGGACTGAGTAGCAACAAGTCAAAATAGACAAACCGGAACAGTGCCAGTCCAGCCAATGCAAAGCCCAAGGATTGTAACGGCGCCGCGAGTTTCTCATCCCATTTCTGCCTGAGCAACAGCCAACCGGCCAGCGCCAACAAATGGGTGAAAACGGCGCGTTCGGCAAAGCCATAGGCGACAAAGTCTTCGATCGGTCCAATGGCAAGCGGTTGTTTAAGCAGTGAATAGACGAAACCGCCTGCAGCGATCAAACCGAAGCCAGCGATGATCTTCGAGAGCGCCTTTCCGAAACTATCGCGAAAGAAATAGGCAATGCCGACAATGGCAATGGACGGAAGCAACAGTTCGATGGTCGAGGGGCCCATTTCCGGCAAGTAGAAATAGAGGTCGGTTTCGCCGCCTAGCGACCCGAATAGGCCTTCAATCAATCCAAAGGCATCAGAGAACATGATCAGGCCGCCAAAGCCAATGGCGATGGCCGACTGGATGACAATCGCTTTGCGCGTGATGAAGCGGGCCCAGAAGGCAAGCGCCGCGGCCACTGCGATTGCCACAAGCGCGCCAAGGCTTTGCGGTGTCCAAATCCATAAGGCAATGGCAACCAATATGGCGGTTAAGCCGCTCGCCAATGGCGGCGGCAGAAACGCGGCTTCGGCGCGTGTCCGCCAAGCCATGAAGGCTGTTGTAATGGCGGTCAGCAGACAGGAAATGGCCCAGCTATTCTGGCTCCAACCCAAATTGCCTAAGCTATAGATAAGAAGCAGCATGCCGGTTGGCGCAGCCATGCCGATCAACGACCACATCCACCCGTCTTTTTCGCGTAGGGCAAAGATATGTCCTGCGACGCTAAATAGCACAGCCAGTCCTAAAGCCGCGAACAGCTGCATCTGTTCGGCACCGGTGTTGGAGAAGGCGGTCGCTACCATCGCTAAGGATAGACCTAGGGCTCCCGCAACCGCTGGTGTCATGTCTCTATCGCGCCAAGCCAGAGCGATAGCAAAGACCGCGAGTACGCCAAAGAACAACCAGCTGACCAGTGAGAATTCGATCAATGGCGCAAGTGTGACCAATTGCAATAGGCCGACGCCCAGCGGGATAGCTTGCATGACCGGTTTGGGGATTCCAAAGCTGGTGCCCGTGCGAGACAGCGTCAAAACGCCGCCAATGGCAAGCAGCACGATAAAGGCACCGACAAATGGTACATCGCCGCTTAGGTCCATGAACAAAAGCGCTGTCGTCCAAAGCACACTACCACCGGTTGCCAGCAGAGCGAGCCACGCCCAACCGCGATGGATGGCGAGACCAAACAGACCAGCAGTAAAAACACCGAGATAAATGAGTAGTGGCGCAACCGATTCCGGTCCCAATCCAGCTACATAAGGCGCGGCGAAACCGCCCAGCAAGCCCATGATCGCTGTCGGCGGGCCGTGGCGCTGTGACAGTACGAAAGCTAATATGGTGACAGCAATGACGCCGCCCAATGCGCCGTAGAGGCTGAGAAGCTGATATAGCTCGCTGGCCATATAGAGCGTGGCGTAGAGCACAGCAATCCCGGCGCCAGCAATGCTATGGCCAATGCGAGCGTCATCGGTGAATATTTTGCCGAATTTGGGAATTTTATAGCCAAATTCACTCAGGCCGATGAGTAACAGACCGAATAGAGCCGCGGTAACGCAGCGCGCAGTAGGACCGAATAATCCCGCTTCGATGGAAAAGCGGACAAGGAAGAAGCCAGCGAAAATGAGGGCGATACCGCCAATCCAGATCGGTAGCTTGCCGCCGATAAGATCTTCAAAACGTTTCGCGGCGCTGGGACGCGGTGGTGGCGGTTCTGTGCTGATCGGTGGTGGCGGAGAGGTCGGTTCATATATGCGCCGCGAAGGTTCCTGTGGTGCCGGCTCGGCGATGCGTTCTGACTTTTCCGCTGCTTTGGCGGCACGCTTTACAGGTTCAACCGGCTCCGGTTCAGGGCCCGCTTGTACTACCTGCTCCGATGCAACGGTCTGTCGGGTTTCAGTTGCGGCTTTCGGCTCACCGCTTTCGAGCATTTCGATACGATTGCGGAGCAAAGCAATTGTTTTGCGTGTATCAAATACCAACACCAACAAGATGATGATTCCTGCAAAGACAAGTATCTCCATGCACTTACTCTCCGTTCAGCAGATATTTCTGCCAGAATAGCAGCGAGGCCCAGAACTGATAGTCCGCATTTGCTTTTTTGCGGAAACCATGGCCTTCATTTTTGGCGAGCAGATGCCAGGCGGGTCGGTCATTCGCACGTACAGCGGCAACGATCTGGTCGGCTTCGCTGGCCGGAACCCGCGGATCATTGGCGCCGGTGACGACCATCAAAGGAATGTCAATTTCGTTGGCGCGCCGTAGCGGACTAATTTCTTCCAGCTTGGCGCGCTGTACCGGTATCCGTTCATCGCCATATTCAATGCGGCGCAGATCGCGGCGATAGGGCTGTGTGTTTTCGAGAAAAGTAACAAAATTGGATATGCCGACCACTTCAAGGCCGGCCTTTAGCTGATCTCCATATAAAAGCATCGATGCCAACGTCATATAGCCGCCATAGCTCCCCCCGGTGATTGCGATGCGCCGCCTATTGATGCGTTTGTCCTTGCGCAAGTGAGAGAGGAATGCGCCAATATCTTTGACACTATCTTCCCGCCGGAATGGACCATTGTCGAGCGCCACGAACCGCTTTCCGAAACCAGTTGAGCCGCGCACGTTAGGATAGAAAATCGCGATACCTAGCTCATTGATCAGATAATTGTTGCGGCCCAAAAAGCGCGGCGTTGCCTGACCTTCTGGTCCACCATGAACATTTATGATCAGTGGACGCTGGCCCTTATGTTTCTTGGGATCAGGCCGATAGAGAAAGCCGGACATTTTCTCGCCATCAAAGCTAGCAATTTCCACCAGTTCTGGCGCGACATTATTGTCGGCGTTTAATCCGCCAGTCTCGCTTTTGGTCCAGCGTGTGATCGCCAGCGTTTCGGGAGTGATACTAAAGCTGTCGCTACCTCCTTGGTTAGCGTTGAAGGTGAAACCGAGCTCTCCCCAAGGCGCGAATTTGAGGCCGCCGATCACGCCGGGCCCCAGATCGGACACCGTACGCACAGCACCGTTTTGCGTATCATAAATCTTTAGTAGGGAGCGGCCCGCCTGATTGATTTCATAGGCAATCCAGCGACCGTCCTTGCTGATGTCAAAGTCAGATATGTCCCAGACTTTCTCGTCAATAATCGGCTCAAAAACGGCCGTTTCGATATTGACGATACCAAGGCGCTGAACGTCGCTGCCATCATCGGAAGCTGCCCACAACCTGCCATCCGGAGCAAATTGCAAACCGTTATAAGCGACCGGATTGCTGCTGTTGGTCAATTTGCGCGACGTGCCATTCGCAATGTCGATCAAATAGAGTTGGTTATCGGTAATTGAGACATAGTTGAATACCAGCAGATGCTTGTCATCGGGCGAAAAGTCGATCGGAAACCAACCGCCACCGGTCGACGCGACCAGCATGGTGGCACTATCGGGTTTAGCGAGGTTCATCAGGTAGATATCATTGTAGAGCCCGGTTCGCTTGTTAGATCCAAAGGCAAGTAAGCTGCCTTTGCTGGACCAAGGCCCAAGACTGTTGCGGCTTTTGCCGTCGGTCAGCATTTTGGGAACGCCGTCTTTCAACGCAAAAATTTGGTTCACTTCGTTGCCGCCAGTGTCTTTTTGAAACAAAAGGGCAGAACCATCGGGAGCATAGCTGGCAGAACGGGCCGGCTCATTGCCAAAGGTCAGTTGCTCGCGCGTGCTGCCAGGCTTCGCTATCCTGTGTAGCTGACTGGTATCGGCAAAGCGGGTGCGGACCAGCATCGCCTTGGTTTTGGGATCCCAATCGACGAAACCTGCGGTCCGGAATTCCATATAGGGCCGGGTTTTTTCGACAATCGACATAGGAATGTCGGGTATTTGGTCGGCGATCAATGCATTGGGTTTGGGGGCAATGGCTTCGGCAATTTCATCTGCTGCGAGGGTGGATGGAGCGAATAATTGCAATGATGCAGCGACCATTGCGCCGACAAATGTGATGCGCATCAGGCGCCTCTCCCTGTTTAGTTTTGCTCATGCTTATGGACGAACGGTATAAAAAGCAATTAGGGGAGGGGGATGATCCCTGACAATAGTCCTTTCATATTGCTTGACGATGCCCGTGACGAAGGGGAAGCAGCACCCGCTCGTCTCTACAGTAATCCGATTGAGATCGTGGAAGCTCGAAAACTCGATGATATCGGCGCAGCTTTGGACAAGTTAGCAAAAGCAGAGCAGCGCGGACTGCATGCGGCGGGCTATATGTCTTATGAAGCAGGAATGGCGTTGGAAAACCGGTTGGCAGGACATCTGCCCGATGATCGGCCTTGTCCGCTGGCATGGTTCGGTTTGTTTGAAGATTACACGCTTTTGCAACCTGAAGAGGTAATCGAACAGCTTCCGGACCCCAAAGGCGCATGGTTGGGGAAATTGCGACCCGGCGTAACCCGGCTGGATTATGATCGCGCTTTTGCAAAAGTGCAGGAATATATCGTCGCTGGCGATATCTATCAGGCTAATCTGACCTTCCGGGCACATGCATTCCATGCCGGACATCCGCTCGCGCTCTATGCTGCCATCCGGGACCGAGCAAAGGCAGGTTATGGCGGCGTTGTTTTTGATGGCACAAACTGGACGTTGTCCTTTTCTCCGGAATTGTTCTTTGCGATGAAAGATAGCCGGATCACCGCGAAGCCTATGAAAGGAACAGCGGCGAGGGTTCAGGATGAAGAGGCCGACACAACGGTGCGGGCGGAGCTGCAGAGCGATCCGAAACAGCGGGCTGAAAACCTTATGATCGTTGACCTTTTGCGCAACGACCTGTCTCGTGTCGCAGAACCGGGTAGCGTAGAAGTGCCAGAGCTTTTTCATGTGGAAAGCTATCCGACTATTCATCAAATGACATCGACTGTGACCGCAAAGCTGGCTGATGGCCGAAAAGCAATTGACCTCTTGCGTCAAATCTATCCTTGCGGCTCTATCACTGGTGCGCCGAAAATCCGCGCGATGGAAATTATCGATGAACTGGAAAAGGATCAGCGCGGTATCTATTGCGGTTCCATCGGTAGGATTGATGCCAGCGGCGATGCCGCTTTCAATGTCGCCATCCGGACATTCTTCATCGATATGGACCAAGAAACCCTTTCCATCGGTCTCGGCTCTGGCATAGTGGCAGACTCTGTCGGGGGCGACGAGTGGCGAGAATGTCTTGCCAAGGGGAGGTTTGCTGAGGTGAATGAGGGCGCGATAACCGTAGATTTAGTCGAGACGATGGCGTTCGACCCCGAACGCGGCATCATCCGCCTTGAGGCGCATCTGGAACGGATGAAGGCCAGCGCCGCTGCACTGGAATTTGAATTTGACCGCCACGCCGCGCGCAACACGATACAGGCAATCACCTTTCATCAGGACGAGCCCGCTAAGGTCCGGTTGATGCTGTCTCGTTCAGGGGCCATTGCGATTGAACTGCAACCCATGCCGGACGCGTTGACCGAACCGGTAAAAGTCGAGCTGGTGCCGATGTCGACCAATGCACAGGACTACCGTCTGCGTCATAAGACAAGCGACCGTAGTGTATATGCCGCGCCGGGTTTGAACGGTGCTGCTCATCCCATATTTCATGATCCCGACGGTTATCTAACCGAGGGCGCAATCTGGAGCATATTCGTTGAACGTGATGGCAAGCTGTTGACGCCGCCACTGACACGCGGTGTGCTACCCGGCATATTGCGCGGACAGCTTTTGGCAAGCGGCGACGCGATTGAGGCTGATTTGCAGGCTGGAGATTTGGATAGCGGACTATATATTGGAAATAGCCTACGCGGTCTGGTGAAGGCGACACTCGCCTAAACAAACTATAGCTTTTTACGGAGATTCTCATGACCGATCATCTGGAAACCATGGCTGTGCACGCTGGCACCGAGCCTGATCCCACAACCAATGCACGGATTACACCCATCTATCAGACCGCGTCTTATGTGTTTGACGATGTCGATCACGCGGCCGATCTGTTCAATCTTGATGCTGTGGGCAATATTTACACCCGCATCATGAACCCGACCAATGGGGCGCTAGAAGGTAAGATAGCGGCTATGGAAGGCGGCGCGGCGGCGCTGGCAGTGGCTTCGGGCCATGCCGCGCAGTTGCTGGTTTTCCATGTGCTGATGGACCCCGGCGCGCATATTGTGGCAGCGAAAAAGCTCTATGGCGGTTCGCTTAACCAACTGGCGCATAGTTTCAAGAAATTCGACTGGAACGTCACCTTTGTTGATGCCGATAATGTCGACGAAGTGAAGGATGCAATTACCGATGACACGCGCTGTGTGTTTATTGAAAGCCTCGCCAATCCCGGTGGTGTGGTTCAGGATATAGCGGCCATTGCCGATGTCGCGCACGCGGCGGGCATTCCGCTGATAGTCGATAACACGATGGCATCGCCGGCTCTATGCCGCCCGATTGAGCATGGCGCAGATATTATTGTCGAAAGCGGCACGAAATTTCTGGGCGGTCATGGCAACAGCATTGCGGGGCTTATTGTGGATAGCGGTAAATTTGACTGGACGAAGAGCGAGAAGTTTGCCTTTCTCAATCAGCCCAATGCTTCTTATCACGGCAAGGTCTTTACCGAGGCCTTTGGTCCGGTTGCGTTCATATTGGCGGCACGGGCTTTGTCCTTGCGTGATCTGGGACCAGCGCTGGCACCGATGAATGCGTTTAATATTCTCACCGGCATGGAAACGCTGACGTTGCGGATGGAGCGGCATTGCGACAACGCCCTGGCGCTGGCAAAATGGCTGCAAGGCAGGGACGAGATTAGCTGGGTGTCCTATGCCGGTTTACCGGACAACGAATATCACCCGCTGGCCCAAAAATATCTTGGCGGCAAAGGCGGCGCGGTGTTCACTTTTGGTCTGAAGGATGGATATGACGCTGGGACCAAGCTTGTATCTGCGGTGAACATGTTCAGTCATCTAGCGAATATTGGCGATACCCGTTCGTTGATCATCCATCCCGCATCCACGACACACAGCCAATTGTCAGGCGACGAGCTGGTTTCTGCTGGTGCCGGGCCAGATGTGGTTCGCGTGTCGGTCGGGATTGAACATATTGATGATATTATAGCGGATATGGAGCAAGCGCTGGAATCCTTGTGATGGCGGATGGTGCCGGTGCAGGTGATGGTGATTATATCTATGATGAAGAAAGCGGTGAGTGGCTGAGTCCGGAAGATGCAGCTGCAAAGGCCAAGGGGCCGGAAGTTCTTGATGCGGTTGGCAATCCCTTGGCCGATGGAGATGCGGTGACGTTGGTCAAGGATTTGAAGGTCAAGGGCGCAGGTCAGACACTGAAACGCGGCACGCTGATCAAATCCATCCGGTTGACCGGTGATGCGCAGGAGATTGATTGCAGGCACGACGGAATAAAGGGTCTCGTACTGCGTGCGGAATTTGTGAAAAAGCGAAGCTGAAACATTCCTGCTTTCCTACACAGAGGTGTCTCTGTTAAATTCGCAACATGTTGTTTTCATTTTCTTGTCAGGGTCGCTAGCGCAAGCGTCGTAATGCTCCTTATTGGATGCTTCCATCCGTCACGCTATCCATTCCACTCAACCCAATTTAACGCTCATATCGCGTCCCATTTGTAAACTTTATCGGGAAAAACCAGATTTTAGTCATATTAAAATGACGGTCCAGCCATTCTCCCTGTTGCAGCGGCTCTCCATTGATATTAGGCAACTTTCGCACGTTTCCGAAATAGGACTCACCCCATGACCAAACTTTCCCAAGCTCTCGGCAGAATTCAACCTTCAGCGACCATGGCCATGTCTGGCCGCGTTACCGAATTAAAATCGCAAGGTCTGGATATTATTGGTCTGTCAGCTGGAGAGCCGGATTTTGATACGCCGGATTTTGTGAAGGAAGCCGCGATCAAGGCGATCCGGGATGGTGACACCAACTATACCACTGTTGACGGTACGGCCGCTTTGAAAGAAGCAGTGGCCGCAAAATTCCTGCGCGACAATGACCTGAAGTATGCGCCGTCCCAAATTTCGATAAACGGTGGCGGGAAGCATACGTTGTTCAATGCTTTGGTGGCGACGCTAGATGCGGGGGATGAGGTTATCATTCCGGCTCCTTATTGGGTGAGCTATCCCGACATGGTGAACTTTGCTGGTGGTACGCCGGTAATTGTTGAAGCGGGTGCGGATCAGAATTATAAAATCACACCGGAGCAGCTCACGGCTGCGATCACGCCAAAGACGAAATGGCTGATTCTGAACTCGCCATCTAACCCGACTGGTGCTGCCTATAGCGGCGAAGAGTTGAAAGCGCTCGGTGATGCTTTGTTGCCGCATGAGCAGGTCATGGTGATGACCGACGATATGTATGAACATATCTGGTATGCCGATTTTCCGTTCACGACGATCGCGCAAGTTTGCCCCGATCTTTATGACCGGACCCTGACAGTTAACGGTTGCTCGAAAGCATATGCAATGACCGGCTGGCGGATTGGTTATTCCGGTGGCCCCGAATGGTTGATAAGCGCTATGCGTAAGTTGCAGTCGCAATCGACGTCCAACCCTAGCTCCATCTCTCAGGCTGCTGCCGTTGCTGCACTCAATGGTCCGCAGGATTTTCTGGCAGATCGCAATGCGGCCTTCCTGAAACGCCGTGATCTGGTTGTTTCAATGCTGAATGATACGCCGGGTCTGAATTGTCCGACGCCAGAAGGCGCTTTTTATGTCTATCCTGATGCCAGCGAGCTGATGGGCAAGAAGACGCCAAAGGGTAAGTTGATCGAAAATGACCAGGATTTGATAGGCTATTTTCTTGACGAAGCTCAGGTGGCGGCGGTTCATGGCGCGGCCTTTGGTCTGTCTCCAGCATTTCGTGTGAGTTATGCGACTTCGGAAGATATTTTGCGCGAAGCATGTACCCGGATTCAAAGGGCTTGTGCTGCGTTAGTTTGAGGTCAAACAAAGAAAACCTTCCCGCACTGAAACTGAATGTCGCCCTGTGACCACGTTCACAGCGGCGAAAGACATATTATATTATTGCTGTAACCAATTCAGGGGCCGCTCCGAACACAGGGTAACCACAGCAGGAAAATACCATGCCGAATTTTTTTAAATCCGATTTGACCTACAGCTTAAGCGTTGGCTTTATATTAGGCGCGCTGGCATTGTTCTTCATGCAACCAAATGATGAGCAGCAAGATTTTAGTCAGACAGTGTCTTCTGTAGCCAGCACCGTTGATGTGGTTAGCTAAGTCAGATCCGAAAACAGGGCGTTTGATATGAGTAGTATTTTTCCCAAATTAGCCGTTGTCGGTGCGAGCATCGCCACTGTCGGTATCTTGTGGTCCAGCATCGGCGCATTCTCGCCGGACGAACAGAGCGCCTCCAACCTGTTTGTGAGCCACGCGCACGCTGCTGAAAAAGCAACAATCATTCCTGCTCCTCGTGTCAATGCTGCAGAAAAAGGCAAGCGCGCCGTTGCAATATTCGCCGGCGGCTGTTTTTGGGGCGTTGAAGGTGTGTTTGAGCATACCAAAGGTGTAATCTCTGCGGTGTCAGGCTATCATGGCGGCAGCAAACGCAGCGCTGATTACAAGCTGGTCAGTGCAGGCCTTACCAATCATGCCGAAGTCGTTCGGGTGGTCTATGACCCTAGTGTGGTAAGCTATGGCGAGTTGATGCAGGTGTTCTTTTCGGTGGTTGCTGACCCAACAATGCTAAATGCTCAAGGACCGGACCGCGGCAAACATTATCGCAGTGCCTTAATCCCTAAGAACAATGCGCAGGCCAAAGCAGCCCGCGCCTACCTAACACAGCTTAGCAAAGGCAAATATTGGAAGCGGCCGATTGTGACCAAGATTGAAGCCTATAAAGCATTCTATCCAGCGGAAACCTATCATCAGGATTTCATGCAGAAAAACCCACGCCAGGGCTACATCGTGCGATGGGATAAGCCCAAGATTGCAAATCTCAAACGGCAATTCCCAAAACAATATCGAGCGAAACCAGTAAGCTAAAAACCACTGCTGAAAGTCGCGCAGGAAGTTACGCCCATTTAACCTGACGTTAGTTTTGCCGTGTTATTCATTACAAGAATCGCACGACAGAACGGACAAGTCCATGGTATCGCAAAATTTCGAATTTGCTATCGCGCTGGCGGCCTTGTTAGTCGGTGTGGCTTTCATTTGGGTTGCACATAAGCACCCCAGTTAATAGCTTCACCAGACTATTTAGGGCACAGCACCATTAGCATCTGACGGCCTTCCAGTTTTGGATAGGCTTCGACTTTGGCGTTTTCCTTTGTGTCTTCCTGAACTCGCTGCAGCAATTGCATACCGAGTTGTTGGTGAGACATTTCACGGCCACGGAAGCGCAGCGTCACTTTGACCTTGTCACCATTGTCGATGAACTTGTTCACATTGCGCATCTTCACCTGATAATCATGATCGTCGATATTCGGACGCATCTTGATTTCTTTGACGTCCTGAACCTTTTGGGTTTTGCGCGCCGCATTGGCCTTTTTCTGGGCCTCATATTTGAACTTACCGACATCCAGGAATTTCGCCACTGGTGGGGCAGCGTTTGGAGAAACCTCCACGAGGTCAAGACCAACTTCCTTGGCTCGGTCAATTGCTTCGCCAGTGTTCATCACGCCCAGGTTTTCACCTTTGTCGTCGATGACCCGAACGGTGTCGGAAATGATCAAATTGTTGAAACGCGGACCGCCTTTGACGGGCGGTGTGGGACGGCGTGGTGGTGCAGCTATGTTAAATACTCCTAGATTATTGCTTGAAGCGGCCAATAGCGGGGAATCGCAAAGGCCGCAAATTGTTATGTATATTTAGTGTCTGACAGGCTCTGGATCAATGGTTCGTTCAATCCTCGGGATCTGCTGGAGTTACCTGCGGGATGTCGGCGACTTTGCCGGTATTTTCCAGCGATTTTGGTAGCAACGACTTACGCGCGGGCAAAGCTTCTTGCTTTTCAAGCCATTCGCGCATCTGAGCGATTTCCTTGCGTTGGCTATCGATAATCTGCTGTGCCAAAGCCCGTGTTTCGGGGTCTTTGCCATGCTTCAGAACAATTTCAGCCATTTCGACCGCACCTTCGTGATGGGGGATCATACCCTGCATGAACGCAACATCCGGGTCCGGGTCAATCGTCTTGCCCATATCTTCATGCATTTTGGCGTTTGCGCGAATATAGGCTTTGACGGCATCATTGCTATCGTCAGACGCTTGTTGGTGGTTGCTATGATCATCGGTGGCCATGGCAGCAGTTTCTACCGCCGCGCCATTGTCGTCAACCGGTTTGCAGGCGACCAAAATAAGTGCTGTTGCTAAGGCAATATTGCATTTTTTCATGTTGCTTATCCCTTTAAATCCGGCGCCAACGCCTCTTCTGTCAGCATTGCTACCGCTTCGTCTACGCTTAAGAACATCTGCTCTTTCTGGCCAAGCTTACGCAGAGCCACTTTGCCTTCTTCAGCTTCGCGCATGCCGACGACTAATATATTGGGTACTTTCCCAACGCTATGTTCGCGCACTTTATAGTTTATCTTCTCGTTACGCAGATCGGCTTCCACGCGAATGCCTGCGGCCCGTAGTTTTTCAGCAACTTCCTCTGCATAGTCATTGGCATCGGTAACAATCGTTGCGACAACCGCTTGCGTCGGTGCGAGCCAAAGCGGCATTTTGCCCGCATAATGCTCGATCAATATGCCGATAAACCGCTCATAAGATCCGAATATTGCGCGATGCAACATCACCGGACGGTGACGCGCGCCGTCTTCAGCAATATAGCTGGCGTCCAGACGTTCCGGCAAAACCCGGTCGGATTGGATCGTGCCAACTTGCCACGTCCGGCCAATAGCATCGGTCAGATGCCATTCCAACTTGGGTGCGTAAAACGCGCCTTCGCCGGGCAGCTCTTCCCAGCCATATTCTTCGGTCGCCATTCCAGCGTCAACAACCGCCTGACGCAATTCGCCCTCGGCTTTGTCCCAGTCCGCGTCCGAACCAAATCGTTGTTCCGGACGCAGCGCCAGTTTGATCGAGTAGCCTTCAAAGCCCATGTCTTTATATACCCGATCGGCAAGCGCACAAAAGGCGCGCACTTCCTCTACAATCTGGTCTTCGCGGCAGAAAATATGAGCATCATCCTGCGTAAATTGCCGTACGCGCATCAACCCATGGAGCGCGCCATGTGGTTCGTTGCGGTGGCAGCAGCCATGTTCAAACAAGCGCAGGGGTAGATCACGATAGCTTTTGATACCTTGCCGGAAAACCAGAACGTGGGCCGGGCAATTCATCGGCTTGATCGCCATCATGTTGGCATCAGATGATACCAAGGGAGCGTCATCCTCGGTGCTTGGCACTTCATCGGGGACAACGAACATATTTTCGCGATATTTTCCCCAATGGCCGGATTGCTCCCACTGCTTCGCGTCCATAATCTGCGGCGTTTTAATTTCATCATAGCCCGCACCATCAATCGCCCGGCGCATATAGGCTTCCAGCTCGCGCCAGATGACAAAACCTTTTGCGTGCCAGAATATACTGCCCATGGCTTCGGATTGAATATGGAACAGATCCATTTCCTGACCGAGTTTGCGGTGATCGCGTTTGGCTGCTTCTTCGAGCCGGACGAGATGCGCCTTGAGCTGCTTTTTGTTCAGCCAGCCGGTGCCGTAGATACGCGATAATTGCGGATTGCGTTGGTCGCCGCGCCAATAGGCTCCGGACACACGCGTCAGTTGAAAGGCTTGTGGATCAAGCTTGCCGGTCGAAGGAAGATGCGGGCCACGGCACATATCCATCCAGTCATCACCGGACCAATAGACGCTAATCTCATCGCCTTCGGGAAGTTCGGCTGCCCATTCGGCCTTAAACGTTTCGCCGTCTTTTTCCCACAGCGCGATCAGGTCATTGCGCTCCCACACTTCGCGGCGCAGCGGTTTGTCTGCCTTGATAATCCGGCGCATTTCTTCTTCGATTTTGGGCAGGTCCTCGTCGGTAAACGGATCGCCAGCCGGCGCAAAATCATAATAGAAACCGTCGTCGGTCGAAGGGCCAAAGGTAATTTGTGTGCCCGGGTAAAGCTTTTGCACCGCTTCTGCGAGTACATGGGCAAAATCGTGGCGCGCCAGTTCCAGCGCGTCTTCCTCGTCGCGTGAGGTAATCAGGGCGAGTTCGGTATCAGTCTCTAATGGGCGCATTATGTCGCGCACTTCGCCGTCGATGCGCGCGGCCAAAGCCGCTTTGGCTAAGCCGGGACCGATATCTGCTGCTATCTGTGCCGGTGTAGTGCCCGATGCCACTTCACGCGCGCTGCCGTCCGGAAGGGTGATTTTGATCATCTTGGTCATCAGGTTTTCAATCTCTTAACTTCACTAACTTCACAACAAGGAGCCTTAGAAAATGGCGATTCCTGGCAATTGTCATAGGTTTGATGGCCTTAGTCCATGATCCCGTCAAGTCAACTGCTGTGAATAAAGCGGGAGGGTAGCATGTAGGAAAGGTTTATTGTCATTATGTCATGGAAACTTGACATTTCGTCGAATCGCAGTCATAAAGTCAATGTAGCTTGACATAGTGTCAATCACCCTTGAAGGAGAAATTCGATGAAAACGCCGATCAAGCCCATGCGATATTCGTACTGCCGGATAGCGCGCAACCCAGATATCGCCATGTGGGCCTGTTTTGCGATCCTCTTTCTGGCGATGTACCGATGACCCCGTCCCCATCTCGCAATATCTGGGAGCGCCTCATGGGCACTATAAAGCTGGACTGGGTTTTCGCTATTGTACTTATCGTTGCCGGCGCGTTGCTAACTGCCGAAAATCTTGACCCGGAACCAATGGTTGCGGTTGACCCTGTGCTCAAGATTATAGCTCTGGCAGGGCTTACCTTGGTCATTGCTTTTATTGCTACTTTGGCAGCGGCGATGGACCGGCGGAAGGTCGAGGATTATTATTTTCAACTCATGACCAACGGCGCGATTGTCGGCATTGTCACTACGCTTTTCATCAATCTGGTCTGGGATCTACTCTATGGTCCGTTGCGCGGCGACGACGTGATTGCGGTGATGCTGGCCAGTTGGAGCTTGGGCTATTTTTTCTATCGCGTCCGGGGGTTGAACGCATGAACGATAAAAAAGATCAGGCTGGTCAGCCACCAAAATCCGAAATTCCGCCATCTCTTAAACGCTATTTATGGCGCATCGCAATTTTCATGACGGCCTATATGGCCATACTGCTTGGCGGCTTGTCTCTTAAAAATTCAGCAAACCCACCGGAAGGTCTGTTTGCTTATGCGCTGGCCATTGCGACGGCATTGCCGATCTGCGGTGTTTTCTGGACCGTATTCCGCTTGCTGGTCGAGATGGAAGATGAATATCAGCGGTTCCTTGTAGCCAAGCAGATTATGATAGCCACTGCAGTAACTCTGTGCGCTGCAACCTTATGGCAGTATCTCAACGTTTATGACTTGATGACAGAGGGACCGGAATGGCTGGGTGTGATCTGGCTGGTCATGTTCGGCCTTGCCGGCGGCATTGTCCGGTGGCGCCCATGAAGAATCGTCTAAAAGTTCTGCGTGCTGAGCGGGATTGGTCACAGGCGGATTTGGCGGAACGGCTAAAAGTTTCGCGACAGAGCGTCAATGCGATAGAGACTGGCAAATATGATCCGTCGCTGCCGCTGGCCTTCAAGATTGCAGATCTGTTTGACATGGCGATTGAAGAGATTTTTAAGCAGGACTGAGCGGTGCGAGAGGAAAAGCAGCAATGAATTTGAGAGCTTTGATATATGGGGCGCTGCTGATCCTGATGTTGCCGGGCTGCACAACCTTGGACAAAGCGGTGTCCGTAACCGAGAATGCGGCCAGGGGGGAGCGCATTGATCTGCCTGGTGGCGCGCAATTGTTGGGCGGTCGACATTTTACCGTGTTGGTTGAAGGGCAGGGGCGTGATGTGGTCCTAATCCCCGGCCTATCTACACCGCGCGCGGTGTGGGATGCCACACGGCGCCAGTTAAAGGGGCGCTACCGGCTTCATGTGATCCAGATACGCGGTTTTGGTGATGCGCCGATGACCGAACGTGACGGGCCTTTGCTGGAGCCGTTTATCCGTGAGTTGACCGACTATATTGACGATGAAATTGTCGACAGCAACAGCCGCCAGAAGGCGCTGGTAATCGGTCATTCAATGGGCGGGCTGGCGGCAATGAAATTGGCTGCGGTATATCCCGAGGGAGTCGACAAAGCGATGATCATCGACAGCCTGCCGTTTTTCGGTCTGCTGTTCAGCCCCGATATGACGGTTGAGACTTTGCAGCCTCAGGCCGTCGCGATACGCGATACGTTGATTGCGCGAGATAGTAGCGAAGCCGATGCGCAGACCCTGCAGCGCATGGCGCGATCGGAAAGCGCCCAGCAACAGGTCGCCGATTGGGCGCGCAGCGCTGATACCGGCACCATGGCACAGCTTACTTATGATTTGATGACCACCGATGTTCGACCCTTGTTGCCAGAGATAAAAATCCCGGTGACCATGCTCTATCCTATGGATGCTCAAATCATGTCCGAAACGAGGATTACGCCGATGTACAAGGCCGCCTTTGCCGGCGCCAATACGGTAACGTTCGAAAAGATCGACGATAGCAGGCATTTCATCATGCTGGACCAGCCAGCCGCTTTTGCGGCCGCGGTGGAGCAATTTTTGACGATGTCTGGCGGTAACCAAATGTAAATCACGACTTGCTATAGGCTAGGTCGCTATGAGTAATTCGACCCCCGTATGGCACCGCGATGCCAAGGGCGCACGTAAACGTCACGTGCGGATTGAAACTATTGGCAACACCTTCCTGTTTTTCGAAAACCAATGGCGCAGCGAAGCTTATTATTTCGGCGATCTGGTTTACCGCGGGTTGACAGGTGGTTCGCATGTCTTCGGTCTGGATGACGGAATCAAGACGCGGCCGCATTGGCAGCTTGGTTTTACCGGTGACCCTCCTGCGGAATTGATGAAGCAATTGCCGAAAATTAAACAACCAATGCTCAGCGGTGTCGGCATGTTGATTATCGCATTTCTGTGTCTCGGGATCGTTTATTTCGGCTCTGCGCACGTTTGAGTTGATGTCGTTCCTGCACCTGCGTAGGCAGAGGCAAAGACCATCAGCGGAAGACAAAAATGGAAGACGATATCCTTTACATGCGGCGTCCCGGTGGCGCTGATCTGGCCTATTGCTATCGCCCGGCCAAAGATGGCGTGAAGGGCAGTACTCTCGTTTTTCTCCCCGGCTATATGTCGGATATGGAAGGCGGCAAAGCGCTGGCGATCGACTCATGGGCGGAGGATCAAGGACGCGCTATGCTGCGTCTCGACTATGCTGGATGCGGTGCCAGTGGTGGAGAGTTTGAAGAACAGAGCCTGATCGATTGGCGCGATGATGTGCTGTTCCTGATTGAAAAAGTGACAAGCGGCTCGATTACCTTAGTTGGCTCCTCCATGGGCGGCTGGCTAATGCTCCTAGTCGCGCTGGCACGGCCGATGCGGGTCAAGGCCATGGTCGGCATTGCCGCCGCGCCCGACTTTACTGACTGGGGTTTCAGCCAGGAACAGAAAATGACAATCTTGCGCGATGGCAAATTGGAGGAACATAGCGAATATAGCGATGATCCTTATGTCACGACCAATATCTTCTGGCAGTCGGGTGAAGCCAATCGTTTGCTCCACAAGGAAATCGCCTTCGATGGTGCCGTACGCTTGCTCCACGGACAGGAAGATGCCGATGTGCCGTGGGCCTATGCTCTGGAGATCACCAAGAAAATGCGTTCAGCCGATGTGCAGGTGCATTTGATAAAGGACGGCGATCACCGCCTGTCGCGCGATCAGGATATCGAGCTATTGATTGATGTGATTTCGCGGTTGGGTTGAAGATAAAATTTTGCTGTGATTATAGGGTCCCATACCGGATATGCTTTCTTCTTTTCTCCTCATCCTCGCACAATCGGCTTCGCCTTTTGGTTCGCCGCTTCCGCAAACTATCAATCCCTCGCCGCCGATGACCATGTCCGAAGTCCGCTTTGACGAGTGTGTAGACCTTGCGGTGGACGACCCGCCGAGCGGGGTTGTCGAAGCGAATAAATGGCGGATTGAAGGCGGTGGTTTCCTAGCCCGGCATTGTTTGGGTTTCGCCTATGCGGAACAATTTAACTGGGCCGCGGCAACCAAGACATTCGTAGAAGCCGCGCAAGAAGCAGAAATAGCCAAATATCCACGCGTCGCCAATTTCTGGGCGCAAGCGGGCAATGCTGCGCTCGCCGGCAACGACCCTGGCAAGGCTTTGGAATATTTGAATGCTGCGCTTGTACAGGGCACTCTCATCGGTTTGGAAAAGGGCGAAGTACATCTTGACCGCGCACGCGCGCATGTCGCGCTTGATGACTATACCGCAGCGAAAGCGGAATTTGTGCTGGTCCATAAACTTGCGCCCCAAGATCCACTGGCTTGGCTGTTGTCGGCGACGCTGGCGCGGCGAATGAATGATCTGACCTTGGCTAAGGCAGACATTGCCGTTGCGGCCAAGCTGGCGGCCGATGATCCGGCAGTGGCGCTGGAAGCAGGCAATATTGCCTATGCCGGTGGTGATTTGGTTGAGGCCAAAGCCAATTGGGAAAAGGCCGTAGTGATGGACGCCGAAAGCCGGTCCGCGAAAGCCGCGCGAGCCTATCTCGAACAACTCGCGATCACTGAGGCTGAGTAACCTTTATATCAAAGCTCTTCCAAATGTTGCAGACGGGCGATAGAAATGTCTCATCCAATTACAGAAAGCACTTTTCATGACCAAAAAACTTCTTCTGCCGGTATTGTTAGCTCCTCTTATGCTGGCGGCATGCGGTAGCGGCGGGGATGGCAGCCCGACGGCTGGCCAGTATAAACAGACGGTCAAAATCACCGAACTCGACTTTCCTGGCATGACCGAAGATGCCAAGAAAAATACTATTGTTCAGATGGAGCGAGCTGCGGGCGGCGGCACAGGTGGTTTGTTTTGTATGCAAGGCGATGACAATGGCGCGCAATGGAAAGAAGCGGCTAAGCAAATGTCTGGCGCTTTGGGCGGTCAATGCGAAACCACCAAGGACGAAGGATCAGCGACATCCATCGATTTGGAAATGACCTGCAAGGGTACTGGTAAAGGTGATATCGATATTAAGATGAGCGGCCAAGCCAATCCTGAAGGCTATGACAGCGAAATGGCATTCAACATCAAAGATCCGGCCAGCGGCGAAACCGCCAAACTGGCTATGAACATCGGCGCGCAGCGACAAGGTGATTGTCCAGGCTAAACATTATTTCTGGCTCGGCACTAGCCAGCCACGATAATGCACCATCAGGCCTATGACAGGCAAAGCAATGGGAACATCGAGGTGGAAACGACCATCTTCGTCCCATTCGCTTGCCCGTGATTGAGGCGCAAGGAAGAGCGGTAACGGGACAAACCAGAATTTCCAGCCCGCCATTTCCATGGTAAGCCCATTTTCAGTGACAGGCAGATTGAATCGGAACTGAAATGGTCCGAAGCTTTCAGTCAGATGGCTTTCTGATTTTTGCAAGCGGCTGGAGAATTTTTTCCCCGAAAAACTTCGCGTCCACGTTTCACCCTTTTCATCCACTTTTATGTGGACATGGAGATCATGCTTGCCTGCTGACGGAAATCCAAAAATCTTTGCTGCCAATTTGGCCAAGGGGTTTTTGCCGCTTGTAACCTGTGCTGTGCCATGAAAGCCGGCATCCCGAACAACATTGTGCAAATTTTCAATGCTAGCAGGGAGTTTTTTGAACTCTGCCCCGATTACCTTTTGATAAAGCGATGGTTCGGGGGCAGCAGTCTGCGTCGCATGGGCAATGGCATAGCGATCAAATAGCGGCTGGAAATCCGAGAGCGTCAGGAGCTTTCCAGCATGATAGGCACCAAATTTTGTCCGTCCTTGCAATATTTTTTCAGCTAGAACTACGGCAGCAAAGGTCGGAATTTGAGGCCCGTCGCCTTCTCTAGCAATCAGCGTCCAATATTTCCGACACGGTTGACCATTTGCATGGCCGAATAGTTCCACCTTCATCGCGGAGACGTCAGAACCCAGTGCGCGCGTCATATTTTGTAGCGAGAGCAGCGCCGTCGCGAAGGGTTCCAGAGATTTTATCCAACCCCACCGCACTGGCCAGCTTGCAAGCCATAGAGCGCAGTTCTGAAAGGTGAGTTCGGTACCGGCACGGAAAATGACAGCTGGTTTGCTGTCAAATTGACTCGGTACAAGTTCTAGGTCGGGGACATCGGCCAATCCGACCAAACGTTTTTGGACGTCCGACCCTTTAGGCAAGGTAAAGCTAATATGGTGAAGGTCGTGCCAACCGTAACTGGTCTGCCATTGTCCCGCGCGCCTGATCCTAATTGGTTGTCCAACATAGCTCAGGATTGCTCTGCTAACAGATGGTCCGGCCGTAGCTTTATTCGAAGCACTGATAGCCATTTCGATGGCTTCAATATGATCGACCTCAGACGCCAAATGGCGAATGGCGGCTCCCGATAGAGCAGGAACACTGGATGCGCCGGAAATCACCGATATGCCGGTGGCAGTCGCTGTATCATTCAGGGCTCCAATGCCACATACAAAGTCGCGACCATCGGCAAGGTCGAGATAGGGAATGGCGGCCGCAATGCATTGTTGGACAAGCGCATAGCTACTGTTTTGAAACGGTCCTGCCGCGTCGATCAACAGGTCCGGTTGATGCTGTTCAAATATTTTCCCGACTTCGCCATTGCGATCTGCTTGCACCGGCTCGGTATTTGCGATTGTCTTGCAGAAATGCTCAGCTGTTTGAAGGTTTCGTCCGGCAACAAGAATATGATGGCCGCGAACCGCGAGCTCATGAGAAAGGCGAGCGCCAAATCCTCCATAGCCCCCAAGGATCAGAATTTTCTTCACAACATACGGTCTTGAAATTCCGGCGCGGGAAGCCAGCATGTATTGCGTTTTCCAAACAGGCGATAGCGGTTGCGCGCGATCAACCGATAAACCGGGTCCCGCAGAAATTTGGGCAGGACCTTCGCTATCGCTGCCATTTTCCATGGCCAGCCAAGGCCTGTATAGATGGCCAGTACAGCATCGCTGTTGCGGAGCAATTTGTCGCCCCGAACTACAATCAGGGTTTCGGGATTGGTCGGATCAATATCATATTTCCGGTAAAGCGCGCTGCCATAGTCGCCTTGCATCGGTGCGAGCAGGAAGCGCCGCCCATGATCATGTTTCAATAGGAACTGCGCATTGGCCGAGCATAATATGCATTCGGCATCGAAGACGACAATTGCTTGTTCGGGACTCAACGGCGAGTGTTCAACATTATCTTGCATCACCTCCTATATCGCGGCGATGCCGCAAGATATCAACGGATGGCTGTCATGATTTGCCGTTCACTGACATATAATAAAATTCAACATTTGTTACGCCAGACAGAAAATAGGGCTGGCTGGCTTTATAGTCGTCGGTCTGCTGCACTTTCGCGAAGCCATTGGGCGCATCCCATTCGACAAACGTCAATTGATTGGGCGCTTTTAACGATGTCGCGTGGGCCTCCATCTTGGGGGCTTTCATTTTATAGATAAACCGCCCGCCTGCTTTATGCACAGCTTTCTCGATCCCGTTGAGATAGCGCTGATAGTCTTCGGGCTTATCCGGATTGGTCCATGCGACGACCAAGCTATAATATTTGGTAGGATCAAAGCGCCAATCCAGATCATCCTGCATCGCAGCGCTATAGATTCTCAGCTCATTCCAAGCTTTTGGGCGTTGCGCCTTGATCGCTGGCCACTCTGGCTGTTTCGTCAGTTGCTTTTCCGATGCTTCATCCGGGTAGGAGAAAAATGTCAGAGCAGAAGGTTTATAGTCGCTGACCACGGCATTGTCGATTTTAAGCAGCACTTCACGCTTGAGGCCGAACTTTTGGCCGAGTGGGAAGGCCTTGCTATAATAGGATTGACGTACCGCATCGCCATCCGGTTTTGTTTCCGACATAATGACAGAAAGATATTGTCCTTTGGCAACGGTCAATCGGGGAGTGGTCACTGAAGAAGCAGATGGTTGTGATGAAGGTTGGGCGGACGAGGATTGCGCCATCAGTCCGCAGGACGGCATGGCCAGCGCAATGATGAAGGTTGAAGCCAGTGTCAGAGCTTTGTGATGGACCGTCATGAATAAATACCTTTTACGAGTGCTGAAATGCTATTGAGCTATTTCATGTTGCGATATTGCACCTCAATACACCGATGAATATTGAAATAGTGGATGTATTTTATCTGATATTGGTGCAATAATGCACCGATGGAAAATTGGGACGATTATCGATTTGTCTTGGCCCTCGATCGGTCAGGCACGGTGCGGGGTGCGGCATCATTATTGGGCGTGACCCATAGCACGGTGTCGCGGCGGCTGGCGGTGATCAACAAACGCTATGGCAAAACTATTTTTGAACGCACCGCAAATGGATATCGCAAAACTGAGCTGGGCGCGGAGTTGGTTGGTGCTGCCGAGCAAATGGAAGGGATTAGCTTTTCCGTTGACCGCCGGCGCAAGGCGGGTGAAACAGAATTGTCGGGGCCAGTTACCCTGTCCATTCCGGACGCTTTGGGACAATATCTGCTGCTTAGTTATCTTGCCGATTTTTGTGGACAATATCCGGATATAAAATTGTCGCTGCAGAGCAGCTATAGGTTTGCGGACCTTGATCGGTCAGAGGCGGATGTCGTGATCAGGAGTGTCGCGACACCGCCGGACCATCTGGTCGGTCGCCGTCTCTTTCCATATGCGCTCAGCTATTATTGCCGCCGTGATTATCTGGAAAAAACCGTACCAGCACACCGACAGTGGATTACGTCGGTGGCCCCATCAGGATCGCCAAGCTGGATTGCGGACAGCCCGTTTCCCGGCGCACCGGTCGCAATGATGAGCGATGATATTACTTTGCGGCATAAGGCCGTGATCAATGGCTATGGAATGATAAGGGGGGCTTGCTATATGAACGATCCCGAACCAGATTTGATGCGGTTGCCGCAATCACCGCCGCCATCATTTGCTCCTGATTTCTGGGTGCTGACCCATCCTGATCTCAAAAACACACCGCGCATACAATTGTTGATGCGCTTTCTGGCAGCGGCCTTATTGGAAAATCAAGACCTGATTGAAGGGCGCTTGGCTAACGTTTGACGGTGAAGTTTTTACGATAGGCCGGTTTCACGCTGTCTAAGATTGCTTCCGTCACCGGCAAATCAATTTGATAATCGCCTTCAACATATGGCCCTGCTGCGTAAGGGCCTATGTAGATGTTTATGGTATTGAATCTCTTTCCGTTGGTTGATCCCAAGATCACTGTTTGCGCTGACGGGGCGACACATTTTTCGAAGCTATCATCGCTATCCATTGCAATGGGCCGACCCCGTTTTTCAGAACGTTGAGCGTTTAGTTCTGAACAAAATTTTGCCTCTAACGCCGTGTCAAATTCCTCAGCGCTAGTGAATAGTGCGAGAGGTCCGATCGCCTTGTTATTATATTTGTCCCATAACAGACTTTTGGAACCTATCATTCCATGGGCCCCGCCGTAAAATCCATACCACAACTGAGATAGGCTCAAAAAGTCAGGGGTTTCGCCATTTTCCTGCCAGTTTATTTCATATTCATAAGGCAGTAATTTTAACGAGCTGCTATTTTCAGACGCCATATCTGCATGGTCCCGATCGGCTTCCTTAGTGAATTTTTCCAATTCCTCTCGCGCCTTTCGGTCGAGATAATGTTCCAGGCCGGGTTGGCGCGTAAGAGATTTCGGGTAGCTATATTTGAAGGAAAAATTGTCCGTTTGGGCAGCTAATTCTCTTACCTCTGGTTCGTTGACAAGTGGCGGATCCGAAGCGGCCTGAAGCGGGGACACAATTGATATGGCCGAACAAGCCAAGGCCAGACGGCAGAGAGTTTTCATATCAGTAGTCCCTACGCTCAATCGAGATAAAAATTCACCGTCGTCACCACCCGTACCTTTTTATACGGCGTGTCAGTCACACCATAGCCGCCGCCATCGCCATCGCGTGAGTTGATCGAGAAATAACCCTGCGTCGCGGACTTAATTCCGCCGACATCGGTGCCGCTATCCTTGGCAAATTGTTCAGCCGATTTGCGTGCATCCTTTGTCGCCTCTGCCACCATTTCCGGCTTAATCTCGTCCAGCTTGGTAAAAGTGTAGCTCATGCCCGAACCGTCTTCGAGGACAACACCGCGACGCACCAGATCAAACTGGCGGGCGACTGCGGCTTGCGCTTTTTCAATATCATCGGTGCGCAACGAGAGTCGCTGACGGATAGTATATCGGGGAATACCGTTGCTGCTATATTGGTTCACATTGGCGCCGGTAGGTTTTAACGCGTCCGCTTTAAAGCCCAGTTCAGTGAAGAATTTACCAATCGCGGCAGTGTCCTGATCGATGTCAGATTGCGCGGCTTGAAGATTGCTTGATTGAGCGCTGTAGGCGATGGTCCATGTCGCGAGATTAGCCGTAACTTCTCGTTCAGCCAGACCGCGAACCGTTACACTACGGTCCGCCATTTTGGAACGTAGCAAGCCATCACCAAGCAAGTAACCGCCGGCAATCAGACCGACAGTCAGCAGTCCGGCACTGACCAGCAACACATTGTTCTTTTTATCCAGAAATTTGGTACCTTCAACATTATCAGTCATAGCTCTTTCCCTCTCGTTCCAAGCGTTCTAAACTGTTTCTATCGACCCGGTTCGGCTTTGCTATAACTGCGATGAACCGTTTCTGAATAGCGATGAATGGAGTTCTCCCGATGCCGATTCAATATCTACACACGATGCTGCGCGTTAGTGATCCAGATGCGACGATTAAATTTTTCAACCTCCTCGGCCTGGAAGAAGTGCGGCGCTATGATAGTGAACAAGGTCGCTTCTCGCTAATCTTCCTCGCTGCTCCGGGGCAAAAAGACGTTGCAGAGGTCGAATTGACCCACAATTGGCCGGCCGAAGATGGCAGCGGCGAAGACTATGATGGTGGGCGTAATTTCGGGCATCTCGCTTACCGCGTGGACAATATCTATGAGCTTTGCCAGACTTTGATGGACGCAGGAATTACGATCAACCGACCGCCGCGTGATGGGCATATGGCTTTTGTACGCTCACCGGATAATATTTCGGTAGAGTTGTTGCAGGCGGGTGAAAACCTGCCGGCTCAAGAGCCTTGGGCGAGTATGGAAAATATTGGCGAATGGTAGAAACAACGGAGTAGGTTGGGTCAGGCCACTGCCAAGATCGATTCAAATCCTTCACCGCCGATAACACGGTTACGGCCGGCCTGTTTGGCGGCGTACAATCGCTTGTCAGCAAGTTCGAGAGCACTGCCAACCGGCATACCGGGTGCAATGGGTGCACATCCGACGCTGACTGTTACGGGAACATCAATCATGGGTACTTGCTCTTTGACGGCCTTGCTCACAGCCTCTCTGAATTGATCCAGAGAAAACCTGACTTCACCGGGACGACGACTATTAAGCAGCATTGCGAATTCTTCGCCGCCGATACGGGCAACATAATGTCCGTGCTGGACTGCTTCTCTAGCAAACGCACGTAACACCTCGTCACCGATATTATGGCCGAAGCGATCATTGATAGATTTGAAATGGTCTAGGTCGATTATGGCAAGTTGGTCAAATTCGCTCGAACTCAGATTTTGCGAGAACATATATTCGAAATCACGGCGGTTAGGCAGATTCGTTAGTGGATCGGTATTTGACCGCTCGGCAAAAAATTTGGCTTCATTCCGTGCCTGATCGCGCTGTTGCTTGATGGCCATAAACCGGTCAGCAGCACCAATGGAAGAAATTACCAATTCAAAAGCAATCGCGATATGCATCAGATAATCAAACCATGCGGCGCCCTCATATAGACCGGCGGCGCGCAAAATCCTCTCGAAACCAAAAACCATAACGGGCAGCCAGGCAATCATCTGGAAACGTGCCGCTCGGCTGCCTGCTTTTAAAGCCGAGAAAATTGCGACGGAATAGACACCGAGGACGGGCAGAAAAGATAGATAATAGAATTTCTGTGCAAAGGGTCGGATGAATTCGATCGGTGCCAATGTTATACAGCCTGCGATGAAAATCCAAATTGCCGACATGTATAATAGCTGATCTATGCGTGGGCTAAGCTTGCCTGGCTCGATCAAATTTCGCGCAAATAGAGATGCTGAAAGAACCGCTAGAGAGAAGGCCGCTTGGCTTATGTAAGAATTGGCAGAAACACCGATTTGACTGAAAAACTCGAAAAACAAACCGGAATTTGTCGCCAAATGCATTAGCGCAGCAAAAATCATAATTTGATGCCAAATCAGAAAACGCTCGCGCAATATTTGGTAAAATATGATATTGAACAGCAAAACCATAAGGCCTGCGCCCGAAAAAATGGCCGACCCATATTCGATAAATCTATCCTCCACATTTTCTGAAGCTGGTAACAGATGCGCGCGTGAAACGATTGGGATGCTATAAGGTTGATCAAGGGCGAGAGCTATGTGGGTTGGTTTCTCATCAGCAAGACCTATGGGAATGCGAAAATCCGAAGCGCTATACGCAAAGCGCATAGGTTCC
This sequence comes from uncultured Sphingomonadaceae bacterium, assembly GCA_947501695.1. Lineage (GTDB taxonomy): Bacteria > Pseudomonadota > Alphaproteobacteria > Sphingomonadales > Sphingomonadaceae > Parasphingorhabdus. The sequence continues at coordinate 239,449 of CANMWO010000002.1, read as the reverse complement.
GCGGCGTCAAAAGCGGTGTGCTCGATCCTGCCATCGGTGAATTTCTGATATAGGTGAAAGCCCTCGAAACGGCCCGCATGAAAATTCAATACCGGTTGCTTTCCGGCAGCGGCAATCTTGTTGGTGTTGAATAATACCCATACGCGTGGGCCTTGCAAACTATTGGTTGAAGAGTTGCAGTTCCATTTCGCATTGTCGTCAAGAAACTGTTCCGGGCCGGTGTCAATATCCGTATGGACAACGCAGAGCGCGCTGCTGCCTTGCGCAGCGGCTTGTGCCGATACAGCCAAACAGAAAATGGCCGTCATCATGGCCAAAAAGCGCCCCATTACATCTACATCCCTCTCAGTTGATCGGATTTATAGCTGCTAAAACCTATTATCGCGTTAACCAATCGCGACCTTTGGTAACCGAAAGAATGGTTCGATTTATTGTGCCTTGATATTAAGCGGTGGCTGTACCTTCCGCCGGCGGTTTCGCCAGTTCCGAAATATCAAAACTGACCACCTGATTACGTCCATTATTTTTGGCATTATAGAGGCGCTTGTCGGCCACCGCCATGACTGACTTTAACGATGTCCGCTTGGGAATCGCGGCCACGCCAGCTGAGAAAGTTACCGGCTGTTTGATTTCCGGAACATTGGCATGAACCGACCGAATGAGAGTTTCGCAGATGCCTGCGAGCTCTGACGCTGGATTGCTTTTGCGGCTACCCCGTTCACTCGGTTTCATGAGCAGCGCAAATTCCTCTCCACCAATTCTTGCAGAGAAATGGCGGGTATTTGCGAGCTCTCGTCCGACTAGACGGAGAACTTCATCACCGATTTCATGGCCATACAGATCATTGACCCGCTTGAAAAAGTCGATATCCAAAATCGCCAGGTGATGATAATTGCGTTCGCTTAAGTTGCGTTTGAACGCTTTTTCAAAGGCACGGCGATTGCTGATAGCCGTCAGACCATCGGTTTCGGCCAGTAATGTCAGTTCGACTTGTTTCTTAAGCGTATCCTCATGGCTAAGCCGTAGCTTCAATATCCGGTTAGCGACGCCAAAAGCCAATATGATGGTTTCAAGTACAAGTACGAAATAGAGGCCATAGTCGAGTTCGCGAATCCCGATATAGAGATCCATGCCGCGTGCGATCCGGTCGAAACTGAATATAATAATCGGGGTCCAAGCGGCTATCTGAAACCAGATAGCTTTGCTGCCTCGGCGTAAAGCATGGATCATCGTATAGAGAACGACGAACAAATAGGGGATGAAGGAGGCATGATAATAGTTGCGGATATTGTTGTCATATCCTTCAATAGTTTGAAAAATGAAGGCAGTCATAAAAACTGGCAGGACGGCGGAGATCAGCAACAGCGAGCGGAGCCACTTTGCAATTTTACCGGGTTCGACAAATCGATCGAGAAAGAAACCGCTCGCTGCGATCCCAATGGCTAGTGTCCAATAGTTGAGTAGAAATTTTGTCGTCAAGCTGGTCTCGGGGAAAACCAAAAAGATCAAGCCAGAGGAACTAAATGTATAGACGACTGTCCCAATGATCATAACGCTGTGCCACAGCATGAAGCTATGTCGCAGGGCTCCATAGAAAAAGGAATTGTAGAAAAACGGCATGATTGCCATGCCGCATAATAGTGCAAACATCGCCGATAGTGGTAGCTTCAGGTCATCCCATTTCTTTTTCGATGTTAGCTCCACCAGTGTGATCGAGCTTACCACCCTTGGGTTGTCGACCGAAACATAAACGGTTTCTATCTGGCTGCGCGTTCCAGCCTCTTCCGATCCTGGTATTGGAAGGCCATAATGACCCTTGGGGCGCCAGTTATCGATGACTTCTTGCTCCGAAAAATAGGCGGACCTGAGACTGCCATCGGTCAATAAAGAATGCACAGACATGGAACTCAGTCCATTATTGTCGCCCTGGACTTCTACCGCTCCGGCTGGAATTGAATCTGCTTTGAAGGGGATTTTCATCCATAGCTTGGATCCAGCGAAATCATATTTGTCATTTGAACAGTCAAACTTATTGGTGGCCGCCAAGACTTCGGATATCTTGCCATCGAGCGCAGTTCCATAGGTGCACAGTTCATGGGCAAGGGGAACGCTTGCGCTTGCGGGTGCGCACAGGCTAATAAAAGCCAGAAAAATAACGAAAATGCGCAACTGTCTTCCTCTTTAAATAGGCCGCTCAACAATATTTATGCCCTAGTGTAAAAGAGTTATCGGGCAGTTAACCATCGACAAGATTGGGAATAAAAGGTAAATTATCATCTATGCTTGAAATCATCCGTATCCCCGTATTGTCGGACAATTATGTCTGGTTGGTCCATGAACCCGATTCCAAAGAGACGATGGTAGTCGACCCCGCTGTTGCGGAACCTGTCTTGGCCGAGGCAGAGAAACGTGGTTGGAAAATCACTCAGATATGGAACACACATTGGCATCCCGATCACACCGGAGGCAATGCTGCGATAAAAGAAGCAACGGGCTGTCATATTACTGGCCCTGAAGCAGAGCAGGCCCGTATTCCGACGCTGAATACGATGGTCAAAGAGGGTGATCAAGTTCGTTTGGGCGATGTTGTGGCCGACGTTATGGATGTACCGGCTCACACGGCGGGCCATATTGCTTTTCATGTTGCAGATGAAGACGTGGTTTTTGTCGGTGATACTTTGTTTGCTATGGGTTGTGGCCGCTTATTCGAAGGTACTGCGGCACAAATGTTTGATAATATGCAAAAACTCTCGAAATTACCGGGCGAGACGAAAGTCTATTGCGCCCATGAATATACCCAAGCCAATGGCGAATATGCGCTGGTTGCAGAACCAGAAAACCAGGCGTTGAAAGAACGTATGGAAGCGGTATTGGCTGCACGAGCCAAGGGTGAGGCGACAGTACCGACCACCATTGCTTTGGAAGCTGCGACCAATCCATTCATGCGGGCATCGTCGGCTGACCAATTGGCAGAGCGGCGAACTGCCAAGGATAATTTCTAAACGCCGATTTCCGGTTTTCCATGTTTTATGGTACAACATAACTTCGATGGGGGACTTCGAAGGAGAATCGTCATGCGTAAGATTATTTTCGCACTGCCGCTAGCGTTGTTGCTCGCTGCACCGGCCGCAAATAGCGGCACAGCTGAGGTCAAGCTCAGTGAGAAAGAACAAGCCAAGTTCGACAAGAAAATTGCTGGCCGCGAAGCTGGCAAGCCGATTAGCTGCATCAATAGGACGGATCAGAAAAATATGACCGTCGTTGGTGACAAATATCTAATTTATAGTCGCAGCAGCAATCCAAAGACAATCTATGTCAATGAACCTTATGGTGGATGCCGAAATGTTGACCGTCATACACTGGTTACACGCAGGCCATCGCCACAACTTTGTCGCGGTGAGATTGCTCAAGTAAAGGATCTGCAAACCGGCGCTTTTGTTGGTAGCTGTTCGTTCAGTTCGTTCGTGCCTTATACGAAACCCGCAGGGTGATCGCTACGGACGGTAAGCGTGCTTATTTTTTGTAGAGCGCGCTTAGCCGTTCCATATAGCGTTCCCGAATAACATGACGCCGGATTTTCATACTCGGTGTCAATTCTTCATTCTCAATCGCAAAAGGTTCGTCGGCAAATTCAAACCGGCGAACCTTTTCGGTTACCGACAGGTTTTTATTCACCCGGTCCATCGCCTTGCTAACGGCTGATTTGAAGGCCGGGTTCGCCTGCAGTTTGAGGAAGTCATAAGTCATGCCTTCTTCGCGCGACCATTCCAGCGCCCATTCGGGATCCGGGACGATAAGTCCAACCATATAGGGGCGTTTGTCGCCGATGATCATCGCCTGGAGAATTTCGGGTTGCAGGGTCAACATGCCTTCAAGCTTCTGGGGCGCGACATTTTCGCCTTTGTCATTGACGATCAAGTCTTTCTTGCGGTCTGTAATAGCAACCCGGCCAGCTTCGTCGATCAAGCCGATATCACCCGTATGCAGCCAGCCATCAACGATAACGCGATCGGTTTCCGCCTGATTGCGCCAATAGCCTTTCATGACCAGTTCGCCGCGAACCAAAATTTCTCCATCATTGGCAATTTTGACCTCTGTATCGATCATTGGCGGGCCGACGGTGTCCATTTTCAGGCCTGTCCGTGGTCGGTTACAAGCGATAATCGGACCGGATTCCGTCTGGCCATAGCCTTGAAGCAAGGTCAAACCAAGCGACTGGAAAAACACGCCGATATCGGGATTTAGCGGCGCTCCGCCGGAAACCATGGCCTTGATTCGGCCACCGAAGCGCTTTTGAACCTTGGGGCGGAGTGTTTTGTTCAGGAAAATATCCATCGGCTTGTCACGCTTACGCTTTTTGCCGTCCGCTTCCCGTTCGCCCATCTTCAGGGCCTTACCGAGCAGGTAATTGGGCATCTTACCCTGTTTTTCGACCGTCTTGATCAGGCGTTGGCGTAGCACTTCAAACAAGCGCGGCACCACCACCATGATAGTTGGTCGAACCTCTTCAATATTCGATGCAAGCTTCTCGAGCCCTTCTGAATAATAGATTTCAGCGCCAAGGCCGATCGGGAAAAACTGCCCGGCGCTATGCTCATATGCGTGACTAAGTGGAAGGAACGAGAGGAACACTTCTTCATCCCAGCCAAAATCATTCTCGATGACTTCAGCTGGTCCTTTGACGTTGTGCAGGATCGCGCCATGTGGTTGCATCACGCCGCGCGGTTTACCGCCAGTGCCGCTGGTATAGATGATACAAGCGACATCTTCTCGTTTTATGTTAGCTGCTTCTGCGCTAACATCGGCAACATCCTCATCCGTTCCTTGGACCAGATTATTCCATTGGTGGATGGAAAAGTCACCCGACTGGCCGATCCGCAGATCCGACATGCCGATGACAATATCGGCATCCGATGATTTAATAACCGATGGAATGAGATTCTGTGCCAATTTCTGGTTTGACACGATGACTGCTTTTGCGCCGCTGTTGTCAAGGATATGCTGATGATCATTGGGCGTATTGGTTGTATACGTCGGGACGGTGATACATTTTGCGGCCATGATCGCTAGATCGGCAATACACCATTGCGGGCAATTGTCGGACACCAGCATAATGCGATCGCCGGGTTTGAGTCCGATCTTCTTGAAGGATTTTGCCAAAGCAGCCACTTGCCGCGCTGCTTCGTTCCAGCTGATGGTGTGCCATTCGCCGTCTATCTTTGTACTCAAAAACGGCTTGTCCCCGCCTTCGCTAGCACGTTGGAAAAACATGGAAATCAGATTGGGAAATCCGTCAAATTCCAGATAACGGTTACTTGTTTTTTTTGCCGACACTCTCTTCACCCTCTCGCGCGGCTTAGCCTTTAAAAGACTAGCCCCCTATCATGGCGGTAGGCTAGCGCGGATAAAAGTTTCGGGCAATGGTTTCCAACCATTGTACAGTAAATGTCTGACTTAAGGCAGTTCGCTAACCGCTTCGCCGGTGCTGCGCGGATCAACCGCGCCGACCCAGCCTTTGTCGGTTTTTTGGGCGCCGGCAAGCTTTGACGGTAAGTTGGTTGTAACAACAGTATGACCAAGGCGAGCAAGATCGCTTTGCAACTCTATGAGATCACTGTCATTTTCGATCAACAGCCCTGATCCGCCAAAATAGATATTGGGCATTGCCATAGCGTCTTGCAGCGGCAACCCATAGTCAAGCACACCGATCAGCGTCTTGGTGACATGCATGATGATCCGTTTGCCACCTGCTGACCCCAAAGCGAGAACAGGCTTGCCGGTTGCATCATAAACAATCGTCGGGGACATCGAAGAAAGCGGGCGTTTACCCGCCTGGACCCGGTTTGCCACCGGCGCTCCGTCTTTTTCCGGCGCGAAGGTGAAATCAGTCAGTTCGTTGTTGAGCACCATGCCGCGCGCTAGCAACTGGCTGCCAAAGGGGCCTTCGACAGTCGACGTCATATTGGCAATATTGCCTTCGCCATCGACGGCGGTGAAATGGGTCGTGCCTGCCACTTCCGATGAAATCGCAGCGGTGCGAGGCGAGGAGCCGGGAGGACTGCCCGCGGGATAGGTCTCGATACCCGGAAATTGTGGTCGAGCGCGTTGCAAAGCTATCATTTGCGAGCGTTTCGCGATATAGCCTTTGTCAATCAGGCCCGCGACCGGAACCGATACAAAGTCCTGATCGGCAAGATATTTTTCCCGATCTGCATAAGCCAGTCGCATCGCTTCGCCAATGACATGCCAAGCGCGAGCCGGTTCCTTTTTGTAGAGATCGCCCATGTTGAACCGCTCGATAGAGCCTAATATTTGCAGGACCGTTGTTGCGCCGGATGAAGGTGGTCCCATGCCGCAAATCCGGTATTCACGATAGCTTGAGCAAACCGGCTGGCGTAATATCGCGTTATAATTGGCAAAATCCTGCTCGGTTAAAACCGACTGGTTCTGAGGTGCGCTTGCGACTGCCTCAGATATCGCGGCGGCTGTCTTGCCTGTATAAAAAGTATCAGCTCCGCCCGCCTGCAATTCACGCAGCAATTTTCCAAGTTCCGGGTTTTTAATGATCGTACCGCGCGGGGCAGGGGCTCCGTCACGCCAATATAGCTTTTGCATATCGGGGAATTTGACCCAGAGTTTTTCTAGCCGCTTCATCCAGTCATATTGTGGCGGGCTGACAGCATAGCCTTTTTCTGCGAGCGTGATCGCGGGTTCAAACAACTTTTCCCAAGGCAATTTGCCCCATTTGTTATGCGCCATCTCCATAAGCCGCATATTGCCGGGAACGCCGACCGATTTGCCGCCAGGCGTTGCATCTCGCCAACCCAATGGCTTGCCATCCTCTCCCAGAAAACGATCCTGTGCAGCTGCCGATGGTGCCATTTCGCGTCCGTCAATTGTTTCCATCCAGCCACTTTTGGCATCATGATGGAGCAGAAAACCGCCGCCGCCGATGCCGCTTGATTGTGGCTCGACAACAGTCAGCACCAGCATCATGGCCATGGCTGCATCGGTCGCAGATCCGCCCGCCTGCAATATCTCAAAACCGGCCTTGGTGGCTTCCGGATGTGCTGATGCAGCTGTGCCAGCATTTTGCGCGCTAGCCGGGACGGCGATAGGGGTGAGCAATAAAAAAGCGAATAAAGTCAGGAGTTTTTTCATGGTAGCGAGTTTTATGGATGGCACGCCATTTTGGCAAATCATTTGTCGCCAAATGCTATGTCGCCCCAACAGCTTCGGTAACTGAAGAAAATCCGTCCTGTTTTAACAGGCGGGCTAACCCACAGCTCATTGCGCGGGCCATGGTGGGTCCCTCATATATCATGGCGGTGTAAAGCTGTACCAAGGAAGCCCCTGCGCGGATACGTTCATAAGCGTCTTCGGCATTGGCGATGCCGCCGACGCCGATGAGCGGAATCTTGCCGCCACTTGCTGTGCGAAAATCCTTGAGCCTTTGTAACGCCAAGTTTTTTAGTGGTGCGCCCGACAGGCCGCCGGTTTCCTCTTGATTGCTAGACTGTAACTTTGGTCGCGTAATTGTCGTGTTGGAAACAATGAGCGCGTCAATATTCTGTTTCATGGTGACATCAACAATATCGTCAATATCGGCCGGTTCCAGATCCGGTGCAACTTTAAGGAAAACCGGTACTTTTTGGTCGCCCCGTGCCTCCATTACTGCAGCCAGTAATTCTTCTAACGCGGCCTTATCCTGCAACGCCCGCAAACCAGGCGTATTGGGTGAGGAGATGTTCACCGTTAGATAGTCCGCCAAGGGCGCCATGTTTTGAACGCCAATGACATAGTCCGCAATCCGGTCATCGCTGTCTTTATTGGCACCAATATTGATACCCAGTATGCCTTTACCCATGCGTCCGCCCATATGCTTCAAGCGTGGCGCGGATTTTTCCTGGCCCTGATTATTAAATCCCAAGCGGTTGATCACTGCTCTGTCTTTCGGCAGCCGGAATATGCGTGGTTTGGGATTTCCGGGCTGCGCACGCGGCGTCAATGTGCCGACCTCGGCATAGCCAAAGCCCATGCGGATCAGCGCGTCTGGTACTTCGCCATTTTTGTCGAAACCGGGTGCCATGCCGATCGGATTGGGAAAATCGAGACCGGCGACTGTGGTGGCCAACACAGGGTCGGATTTGGGCGCGGGTCCCAAGGGGAGCGCCTTTAGTCCGGCAATCGTAAGGCTATGGGCTTTTTCGGCTTCGAGCGCGAAAACGAAAGGGCGAGCGAGGTCATATAGCATGGCTGCGCCTATGGCATTGCTGGACAAGATCGGCAATCCTTCGCGCACCAGGTTTTCGTATAAAATATTGCCTGATTTTTTGGTCGCAGCCGCAACCAAATATGATATGCGCATCCGAGAAAGATGAGGACGATATGATTGCTACCCCACAATTTGACTTTCAGCTTGGTGAAATGGCCGACCAAATCCGCGATACGACCCGCCGCTTTGCAGACGAGAAAATCAGCCCACTCGCCCAAAAGATGGATCGGGAAGACTGGTTCCCGCGCGAACTGTGGGAACAAATGGGTGATCTTGGCTTGCATGGAGTCACCGTTGAGGAAGAAGATGGCGGTCTTGGCCTAGGTTATCTGGAGCATGCCATAGCGGTTGAGGAAGTCAGCAGAGGCAGTGCGGCTCTGGGGCTTAGCTATGGCGCGCACAGCAACTTGTGTGTCAACCAGATACGCCGCTGGGCCACGCCGGAGCAAAAGGCGAAATATCTGCCCAAGCTGATATCCGGAGAGCATGTTGGATCATTGGCCATGTCAGAAGCAGGCGCCGGTTCCGATGTTGTCTCGATGAAGTTGAAAGCAGAAGCGGTGCAGGGTGGTTATGTCCTCAACGGCACGAAATTCTGGATCACCAATTCCACCGATGCGGATACTTTGGTGGTGTACGGAAAGACCCGGCCGGAAGCCGGTTCTGGCGGGATCACGGCTTTCCTGATTGAAAAAGGCATGAAGGGTTTTTCCATCGGCCAGAAAATCGAGAAAGTCGGCATGAAGGGCAGCCCGACAGCGGAATTGGTGTTCGACGATTGTGAAGTGCCGGAAGAAAATGTCATGGGGCCGATTAACGGTGGCGTTGGTGTTTTAATGTCCGGTCTTGATTATGAACGTGCAGTGCTGGCTGCGATTCCATTGGGTTTGATGCAAGCCTGTCTCGACACGGTCATTCCCTATGTTCGTGAGCGTAAGCAATTTGGTAAACCGATCGGGACGTTTCAACTAATGCAGGGCAAGATTGCCGATATGTACGTCCGTCTCAACAGTGCGCGATCATACGTTTATGCAGTTAACAAGGCTTGTGACGCCGGTCAGACCACGCGTTTCGATGCTGCGGGTGCCGTGATGTATGCATCGGAAAGCAGTGTCCGCGTGGCCGAAGAATCCGTTCAGGCATTGGGCGGAGCCGGTTACACCACAGATTGGCCAGTTGAGCGCTACTGGCGCGATTCCAAGCTGCTCGATATCGGCGCAGGGACCAATGAAATTCGGCGGATGCTGATTGGCCGCGAATTGATCGGAGGCACTTGATGAAGTTGCTGCTGACTGGCTCATCGGGTTGGTTGGGTAGGTTTCTTGCGCCAAAACTGGCCGCCATTGGCCACGAAGTTGTTGGGCTGGACGTTGCGGTTGGCGATCACACGGATGAGATCGGTTCGGTGGCTGATCGCAAATTGATAGATAAACTCTTCAGCGATCATGCCATTGAAGCGGTGATTCACGCTGGTGCTCTTCATAAACCCGACATTGTTCGTTATCCTAATAGCGCGTTTGTCGACGTTAATGTCACGGGGACGCTGAACCTCTTGGAAGCGGCCGTGCAAGCGGGCCATGACCGGTTCATTTTTACCTCAACCACCTCCTTGATGATCTCGGAGACTGTTCGCGCTGGTCGCGATGGGGGGGCGGAACAGGCGTTTTGGCTGGATGAAGAATTTGGCCCGCTGAAGCCGCGAAATATATATGGCGTGACCAAAATATCCGCCGAACATTTGTGTCGTCTCTATCATAAGCTGCACGGGATCAATGTCGCGGTTTTGCGCACAGGCCGGTTTTTTCCGGAAGATGATGACACGCTTGCAACGCCAAGCGGCCCAAATTTGAAAGCCAATGAATTTCTAAACCGCCGGTTGACGGTCGAAGATGCCGCAGATGCCCATATCGCTGCGCTGGACGGTATTAGTGATTTGGGTTTCGAGACATTCATCTTGTCAGCGCCTACGCCGTTTGCACGCGAAGATTGTCGGCAACTCATATTGGATGCGCCGTCTGTCATTACACGTTATTTTCCGGAAGCAGCAGCGCTTTACGAACAAAAAGGCTGGGTGTTACCCGATCATATCGACCGCATTTACGATGCGGGGAAAGCGGAACGGCTATTGGGATTTCGGGCGAAAACTGATTTCACCAGCATATTATATGCGCTGGCCGAAGATCGCGCACTGCCTTTTCAACATGACCCAAGCTATATATCGCCGAAGGAGATGCCATGACCTACACGCTGATCACCGCCAATCGTAACTATTCCAGCTGGTCGCTCCGCCCATGGGTGTTGATGCGGGCATTGGATATCCCGTTTGAAAATGACATCATCTATTTCGAGGAAGAAAATTACGAGCGGTTTCGGGCCTTTGCCCCCAATGCACAGGTTCCCTGTTTGAAGGATGATGATCGCACGATCTGGGATTCGCTGGCGATTATGGAATATCTGTCGGAGCGGCATGAGGGCGTTTGGCCAGTCGATGAAAAAGCGCGGACATGGGGGCGCTGTGCGACAGCGGAAATGCATGGCGGATTTGCGCCGCTAAGAAATATATGTCCTATGAATATTGGCCTGCGGGCGAAACTACATCATGTCGATCTACCGCTGCAGCGCAATTTGGACCGGATTGGCGAGCTATTTGCCGAGGGCCTGAGCAACTTTGGCGGACCCTGGCTGGCCGGAGATAGCTTTACTGCGGTCGATGCCTTTTATGCGCCGGTAGCCTATCGCGTGCGTACCTTCAATCTCGATATTGGCGCAAAAGGTCGGGCGTGGGTGGATCATATCATTGCCCATCCGGCGATGCAGGCTTGGGAAGCGGAGGCGCTGACCGAAACGCACCGTGAAATTGGTCATGAAGAAGAAATCGCAGAGATTGCGAATATCACGCAGGATCTTCGGGCGTCCGTTTAGTCTAGAACCAATGTAAAGCTTGGTGCTCCGCTTGACGGTGAGAAGCCAATAGTTCATGGCCGCGCTGAACGATGTTGCGTTGCAACATTCCAATCAGATATTTCATCCGGTGGGGACCGATCTCATGGCAATACACAGCGATTTTAAACGCGACTGGCTATCCAATCCAAAGACTGAGTTTTTGGCCGGTTTGGTGGTGGCCCTTGCCTTGATTCCCGAAGCCATTGGCTTTGCTATTATTGCAGGCGTCGATCCACGTGTTGGTCTTTATGCAAGTTTCTCGATCGCGGTGATTATCTCGATGATCGGTGGTCGGCCTGGCATGATAAGTGCCGCGACAGCTGCGGTGGCGGTTCTGGTGGTTCCATTGGTACGCGATCACGGCGTCGAATATCTCTTTGCCGCGACCATATTAATGGGAATTTTCCAAGCTATTGCTGCCTTGCTGCGGCTTGACATGCTAATGCGCTTTGTATCGCGGTCGGTCATTACCGGTTTTGTCAACGCGCTCGCAATATTGATATTCATGGCCCAATTGCCGCAGCTTACCGGGGACGCTTTGACATGGCAGACCTATGCGATGGTCGCCGCTGGCCTTGCTATCATCTATGGTCTGCCCAAGCTTACTAGCTGGGTGCCATCGCCACTTGCTGCGATTGTTGTGCTGGCCGGGATCAGTATCTATTTCAAGGTCGATGTGTCGACCGTGGGCGATATGGGCGAGCTGCCAGATAGCCTGCCATGGTTCCATATCCCACAAATTCCGATCACTTGGGAAACCTTGCGGATCATTGCGCCCTATTCGTTGGCGATGGCCGCTGTGGGTCTTTTGGAATCCTTGCTCACCGCGTCGATTGTCGATGATATGACGGAAACCCGCAGTGACAAGAAACGCGAAACCTATGGACAGGGCATTGCCAATTTCGTCACCGGCTGGATTGGCGGCATGGGCGGCTGTGCGATGATTGGTCAGTCAGTGATCAACATTAAATCAGGCGGTCAGCGGCGTCTTTCGACCTTTGTCGCCGGCGTGATGCTCTTGGTATTGATCGTCGGCCTTGGGCCACTTGTAGCGCAAATCCCGATGCCTGCTTTGGTCGCTGTTATGATCTTTGTATCAATCAGTACCTTCCGCTGGAAAAGCTTCACCGAAATTACCCATCACCCATGGCCGTCCAATGTCGTGATGATCGCAACCGTGGTGATGGTTGTGGCTACCCATGATCTGTCCATTGGCGTTCTAACCGGTGTCTTACTCTCCGGTATATTCTTCGCATGGAAAGTGCGTCAGTTGGTCACCATTCAGGATTTTGTCGAAGTGACGACCCACCGTTATATCTTTGGTGGCCAAATTTTCTTTGGCTCTGTCGATATGCTTTATGAAGCGATGGAGTTTAACGAAGAGGGCATTGATACCGTAATTATCGACGTCCATGACGCTCATTTCTGGGATATCTCGGCTACCGGTATGCTCGACAAAATTGTTGAACGCCTGCAAAATGAAGGCAAGACCGTGGAGCTGATCGGCCTTAATGAAGCCAGCGCGACATTGGTTGAGAAATATAGCGAGAATGACCGGCCATTTGAGAGTTTGGGTGTGGTTGGGCATTAGTTCTCACACAGGAGCGATAAATAGATATAGTGGCGCGGCATAAAACCCTGATTCGTAATTCTATTTAAAGGCCCCACCCATGATCATACTGCACCATCTGGAATATAGCCGTTCGACTCGGATCATCTGGTTGCTCGAAGAACTGGGCGCGGAATATGAAATGGTGCGGCATCAGCGGCATCCTGAAACGATGCGGGCGCAGGCTGATCTGGCCGCTATTCACCCATTAGCCAAAGCACCAACTGTGATTATTGACGATCATCTGATGATGGAATCAGGGGCGGTAATTGAATATATTCTGGAGCAATATGGCGACGGGAAACTGGCTCCAGCACCAGGTTCAAAAGACCGGGCCGAATATCTCGAATGGTTGCACTTTGCCGAAGGAACGCTGGCCAACCCGGTGATTGTGCAAATGCTCGCTCCGCGTTTCGGCGGGCTCGGTGAAGGCTATGCGCCCTTCGTGGAGGGTGAAGTGGTCAAGCTGCTCGATTATGTCGAGCATCATATCGACCACCGCGAGTTTCTCGTTGGCGATGGTTTCACCGGCGCTGACATAAATGTGATGTATGTCATGGAGCTGGCGATGGCGGCGGGTATGCTCGCCAATCGTCCGGCCTCGATGGACTATGCCAAACGGATGATGGATCGGGCTGCTTATAAGAAAGCAATTGAGCTGGGCGGGCCGATTGTTCCTACGCTCGCTGGTTAGTGGCCGATGTTGATCAGTCATTAGACAGTAATGGTGGGCGCCTGCTAACCATGCATTTACTAGTGATGACGCTTTGCGCCTTTGCTGGAAACTCTCTGCTCAATCGTGCGGCTTTGGCGGAGAACACTATTGACTGGGCAAACTTTACCGTCATTCGATTGGTGTCCGGAGCAATCATGCTGGCGCTGTTATTGGGCTTTCGTCATGGTCGCGCGGTTTTGCCGCGCGGTGATACTATTGTTCCCGCAGTCGCCCTGTTCATCTATGCTGTGAGCTTTTCCTTCGCCTATGTGTCGCTTGATGCTGCCATCGGGGCTCTCATCCTGTTTCCAGCTGGGCAATTGAGTCTGCAGTTCATCGGGATGGTTCGCGGCATCTATCCAACACCAATCCAATGGGCCGGGCTATTGCTGGCCATCGCCGGACTAGCTGTTTTTCTGGCACCGGGTGATACTGCGCCGTCTTTGGTTGGCGGTCTGATCATGGCACTGGCTGGCACAGCTTGGGGCTTTTACAGCTGGGCCGGAAAGGGGGCTGCACGACCTGCTCTTGCAACAGCCCGAAATTTTGTCGGGGCTGCAATACTCTGCCTGCTACTAGTCCCAGTGTTGGGCAATAGCGATGAGGTTCAGCCGACCGGGGTCGTGCTGGCGGTTATCTCCGGTACTATCACATCTGGGCTGGGCTATATCACATGGTATGCTGTCCTACCGCGCTTGTCCGTGAGCACCGCTGCAGCCTCGCAGCTCTCGGTGCCAGCGATTGCTGCATTGGGTGGTGTCTTGCTACTTGGCGAAACACTGACCACGCGCTTTTTTATCGGTAGCGCGATGATCTTCGCTGGTATTGCACTGACGATGTTTAAATTGGGCGCGCTTAAACCGCGCCAGCGGAATCTCTGACGACTGCTGTTCCCGTTTCGCGCTGGACCTTTAATTCGGCCCTCAATTTCGCGGGATCTCGAGCAAATACAAAACCAAAGCTCACGCCGCCTTTCTTGCCAACGGTCGCATGATGCAGCTTGTGCGCTTGCACCAGACGTTTGGCATATCCGCGCTTTGGGACATATTTAAAGTAACGCTGATGGACCAACCCGTCGTGGATTAGCGTGTAGATGATACCATAGAATAATATGCCGAGCCCAATCCATGTGCCAGGCTCCCAGGCAGAAGCGCCCATGATCATCGGACTGCCAACCACAAACATGGAGATGCTCATTACGGCTCCGGCAATGCCATAGAGGTCGTTTTTCTCGAGCATATTATCATGCGGTTCGTGATGATCGCGATGCCAGTTCCAGCCGAAACCATGCATGATATATTTATGCGCGCCCCATGCGACAAATTCCATCGCGATGACGGAAGCGAGTATAGTGGCTATGATGGCAAAACTGTTCATCTGACGAAGATACGCCATTCTAATGGTCTTTTGAAGTCACTTCTCACTTGCGCAGACAATTGATCTGGGTAAACGAAACACCATATTGCATAAGAGGATGGTATAAACCCCGAATGACCAAAGCAAAAACCCTGTATGAGAAAATCTGGGATGCCCATGTCGTAGATCAACGCGCTGATGGTACGGCGCTGATCTATATCGATCGCCACTTGGTGCATGAGGTGACCAGTCCACAGGCATTTGAAGGGTTACGCAAAGCAGGTCGCAAGGTTCGCCGACCGGATTTGACGCTGGCCGTTCCCGATCACAATCTTCCAACGACTGCGCGTCTTGATGCTGCTGGTAATAAAGTTCCGATCGCCGACCCGCAAAGCGCTGCACAGCTTGAAGCTCTGGAAGCCAATGCACCCGCTTTTGGGATTAAATATATCGGCGCGAGTGATGCTGAACAGGGTATCGTTCATGTTATAGGACCGGAGCAAGGTTTTACGCTGCCTGGTACAACGCTGGTTTGCGGAGATAGTCATACGGCAGCGCATGGCGCTTTAGGCGCTCTGGCCTTTGGTATTGGAACGAGCGAAGTCGAACATGTGCTGGCGACACAGACGCTTCAGCTATCCCGTTCCAAATCTATGGAAATCCGTGTTGAAGGGCTGCTCGGACCCGGTATTAGTCCGAAAGATCTGATCCTTCACATCATCGGAGTGATCGGAACAGCTGGCGGAACGGGGCATGTCATCGAATATCGCGGTGAGGTATTTGAGCAAATGTCGATCGAGGGCAGGTTGACGGTTTCCAACATGTCGATCGAAGGCGGCGCACGGGCCGGCCTGATTGCGCCAGATGACAAGACGTTTGCCTATCTGAAAGGCCGCCCCATGGCTCCTAGAGGCGCTGATTGGGATACTGCGGTTGCTTATTGGAAGACATTGCCGACCGATGATGGTGCCGAATTTGATAAAACTATTACTATCAATGCCGCTGATATCGCGCCGACTGTTACTTGGGGCACCAGCCCGGAAGATGTTGTGCCGGTGACTGGCCATGTTCCTGCACCAGAAAGTTTTCCCGACGCTTCCAAACAGGATGCGGCGCGCAAGTCGTTGGACTATATGGGGCTGACATCAGGGCAGGCAATGGGCGACATAGCCGTGGAAAATATTTTCATCGGCAGCTGCACCAATAGCCGGATTGAGGATTTGCGGGCTGCTGCGAAGGTGCTTGAAGGTCGCAAAACGGCGGATGGTGTCAAGTGGGCTATTGTAGTTCCCGGGTCTGGTCTGGTTAAAGCGCAGGCGGAAGCTGAAGGGCTGGATGCAATATTCAAGGCGTCCGGCTTCGAATGGCGTGAACCGGGCTGTTCAGCATGTCTTGGCATGAACCCTGATAAAGTGCCTCCCGGCGAACGCTGTGCCTCTACGTCCAATCGCAATTTTGTTGGCCGTCAGGGTCCGGGTGCTAGAACCCATTTGATGTCGCCGGCAATGGCCGCTGCGGCTGCGGTGACGGGAAAGCTTACTGACGTCCGTGAATTAATTGGCGTGAATTGATTGGCGTAAATTGATGGGCGTGAACTGATAGGATAAGGTTTAGTTATGGCAGACGACAAGAAGAAGCCCAAAGAAAGCGGCGATGATGAAAAGCAAAGCAAATGGTCCACTGGTGCCAAAGTCGGTGCTGCAGTCGGCTCGGCAGCTGTAGCCGCCGCCTTGATTTATGCCGGTCGCCACAAGATGCGAAAGCTGGACGAGTTTAAGTCTCCGGGTCTTAAATCGGGTGGGCGCTATGAAAATGAGCCCATTGAGGACCCTGATGAGGACGCAGAATGAATCCCGTCCGTAAGGTTGAGGGACGAGCGTTTCCTTTTGGTCAGAAAAATGTCGATACCGATGTTATCATCTCGGCGGAATGGCTAAAAACAATATCGCGGGAAGGTCTCGGTGAAGGCGCATTTGAATCCGTCCGGGCCAAGGATGGAAATGTTTTCGACGATCCGGAATATGCCGGTGCTTCTGTCCTGATCGCGGGTGACAATTTTGGTTGCGGGTCTAGCCGTGAGCATGCTGCTTGGGCGCTGGATGATATGGGTATTAAGGCCATTATCGCTCCGAGTTTTTCTGATATTTTCTCCAGCAATGCTTTTAAGAATGGCCTGCTCGCCATTGCATTGCCGCAAGAAGCAATTGACCGTTTAATGGAGGTCGCCAAAACCGATCCAATCACCATCGATATGGAAAGCATGAGTGTGACCACGCCGTTTCAGGATCGCTTCACGTTTGAGATGGATCCGTTTCGTCAGCAATGCTTGATGGACGGGCTTGATGAAATTGACCTGACAATGGCAAAATCAGATGCCATAGAGGCGCATGAAAACAGGGTCGATTCTGCACAAGCTTGGCACAAACCAGTGGCTGCTTAGGTGCATTTGAAGACTCGCTAGGAAAAGAGGAAGTAATAATGAAAGCATTAATGTCCACAAAAGTTGGTGGTCCTGATAGCCTTGAGATGCTTGAGGTTGATAATCCGGCGGCTGGCAAAGGTCAGGTGGTCATTGATGTCAAAGCTTGCTCGATCAACTATCCCGATGTCCTGATCATACAGGATCTCTATCAGTTCAAACCGCCCCGGCCTTTTGCACCCGGCGGCGAAGTTTCCGGTGTCATTTCTGAAGTTGGCGAAGGCGTCACTGAATTGAAGGTGGGCGACCGCGTTGCGTCCACCACTGGTCATGGCGGCTTGGTTGAGAAAGTCGCTGTTGACCATAATAGTGTTTTCAAAATTCCAGATACAGTCAGTTTTGAAGACGCATCCGCGCTTATCTTGACTTACGGCACATCGATTCACGCATTGGTTGACCGCGGCCACATCAAAGAAGGTGACACGCTATTGGTGCTTGGTGCATCTGGTGGCGTCGGTATTGCCGCTGTTGAACTAGGGAAAGCTTTTGGCGCGCGCGTCGTGGCCGCAGTTTCCTCTAACGAAAAAGCCGCTTTTGCTAAAGCCGCTGGCGCTGATGAGACGGTTGTTTATGGCCGCGCTCCTTTCGACAAAGATCAATCCAAAGCCTTGTCAGCGCAGTTTAAAGCTGCTGTCGGCCCCAATGGTGCAGATGTTATTTATGATGCCGTTGGCGGTGATTATAGTGAACCGGCTGTACGCTCAATTGCATGGGAAGGCCGCTTTTTAGTCGTTGGTTTCCCTGCGGGCATTGCCAAATTGCCGCTCAATCTGACGTTGCTGAAATCTTGCGACGTTTGCGGGGTTTTCTGGGGCGCTTACGCCATGCGCGATCCAGCTGGAAATCGCGCGCACATCAACCGGCTGTTCAAGCTTTGGGGGCAGGGCATGATTCAGCCGCGCGTGTCGGAAGTTTTCGATTTTGCTGATGCCGGCAATGCCATCCAAAAAATGGCGGATCGCGGCGCAATTGGTAAGCTTGTTGTAAAAGTTGCTGACTGATCTCCACTGACCTCTTGTTGCTGATGCAGCCAATGCCTATTTCTATTTCAGATGGTCCAGCAATGGATAAAGCAAGTTAGGGAAAATTATGACCGGTTTTAATGATCGTGAAAAAGCGTTTGAGAATAAATTCGCACGCGATGAAGAAATGCAGTTCAAGCTGACCGCACGGCGTAATCGTCTGGTGGGCGAGTGGGCAGCTGGACAAATGGGTCTTACCGCCGAAGAAACAGATTCCTATGCCAAAGCAGTTGTTCAGGCTGACTTTGAAGAAGCTGGTGATGAAGATGTCATTCGTAAGCTGATGGGTGATTTGACCTCTGCCGGTGTCGAGATTGATGATGCTGGTATTCGTACCGCGCTGACCGACAAGATGGTCGAAGCGCGGCGCCAGTTTATCGAAGAAGCTGAATAGGATAATCTGAAATGCCCATGGCGAGTGACGATATTAAGGCAATGATTCTGGAAGCCTTTCCAGACGCCGTGGTTGAGATACAAGATCTTGCCGGTGACGGCGATCATTATGCAGCAAAAGTATTGGCTCCTGCATTTGCAGACATGAACAGGGTGAAACAGCATCAAGCCGTCTATGCGGCACTAAAAGGTAAAATGGGCGGCGAGCTGCATGCTTTGCAGCTAACCACCGGGGTTCCAGAGTAGACCCCGCAAAGGAGAATGAAGATGAGTGACGCAGTAAACGCAAAAATCGATACCATGGTCGCATCCAATGATGTGGTCCTGTTCATGAAGGGTACGCCCCTTTTTCCACAATGTGGCTTTTCCAGCAAAGCGGTGGCGATTCTTGAACATCTCGGCGTAGGCTTTGATTCCGTTGATGTCCTGCAGGACATGGAAGTGCGTCAGGGTATTAAGGAATTTTCCGACTGGCCGACCATCCCTCAGCTCTATGTCAAAGGCGAATTTGTTGGCGGCAGTGACATCATGATGGAAATGTATGAAGCAGGCGAACTCGGCGAACTAATGGCCGAGAAAAAAGTTGCACCAGCAGCAAGCTAGGCTCTGCACATTTCAAAACTGCCCTTCGGCAAATTTGAACCATAGAATCAAAAACGGCCCGGATTAGGAGATCCGAGCCGTTTTTATATGGGTATAGGTAGTGGTTTGTCTAAAATCTGTAATGAGAGGGGACGGCGGAGACCAGTACGCTGTCCCCCTCATTTCGCGTTTCATGGGTGTGAAACATAGGAACACCCATAGCCTTGCATCGCACGTGCCAGTTATTTCCAACTCATATATCTTAAGCACTTAGATGGTTAAAGTGCTGTTAATTTGTTCGGCACTGTAAAATTTTCCGACAAACAGGTCATCTCGCTTGCTTGTTTGAAAGAGCCGAGAGCAGCTTCCACTCACCGCAAATGTAAAATTACACATTTACATCCTCTCTCAATGAAACTACATGTGTAGTCAGTGATGAGCCTCATCCGTTTAAATGTGACAGTTTCATTTGGGAGAAATTGGATATGGTCGAACGTATCAGTGATGCTGAACATGAGATTATGGAGGTGCTTTGGCAAAAGGCACCCTTGACCGCGACCGAAGTGGCTGACCGGGTTGCTGATGCAAAAGGCTGGTCGCTGCAAACTGTTAAAACCCTGTTGTCCCGTCTTGCTGCCAAAGCCGTTATCGGCACAGAGCGCGATGGACGCCGGTTCCAATATTCACCACTGGTTGAGCGGGACGCCTATCTAGCAGGTGTCTCTCGTAAATTTGTTGACCGTCTTTTCGGAGGGAAAGTCACACCGTTGGTTGCCCATCTAGCCGAAGCTGATGAGCTAAGCGATGACGATATCAGGGAAATCGAAGAGCTTTTGAGGGAGTTGAAGGCATGACCAATTGGATGATGGACACGATGGTGTCGATGACCTTGCTCATGGCACTGGTGTTGATAGTCCGCAAACCAGTCGCTCATTTTTTTGGGGCACATATTGCCTATCTGCTCTGGGCTTTGCCGCTAGCAAGACTATTCATGCCAACCCTTACATTAAAGGCGCCACCGCCGATCGAGACTGGTGAAGCGGCCGCAGCAACACCGCTACTATCGGAAATCGCAATGGCTGTGCCCAGCGAAGCCGCAGCGATTAGCGCTTTGGCATCGATTGATTGGATGATGATTGCGCTGGTGGTCTGGCTTGGCGGTGCTGGCATGCTATTTATCAGCAAGCTCGCAGCCTATTTTCAGTTCCGCGAAGATATTGTCTCCGATGGCCGCCTTGTCGGACACCATGGACGGATTAAAATTCTGGAAACGGCTGCAGTTGGCGGACCGTTGGCTTTCGGATTGTTTGAAAAATATATTGCTGTGCCGACAAATTTTTTCCGCGATTATGCACCGCGCGAACGCGAACTGGCGCTGGAACATGAAATTGCTCATCATGAATCGGGTGATCTGGCGGCAAACTTCATTGGTCTGCTTATTCTCTCAATACATTGGTTCAATCCGGTGGCCTGGTTGGCGTGGATCGCTTTCCGACAGGACCAGGAGACAGCTTGCGATGCGCGCATCCTCAACAATAATGGCCGTGAATTGCGCGCTGTTTATGGCCGGACGATCGCGAAATCTGTATCAGGGCATAAACTAGGCCTTGCCAGTCCGCTGAATCAGAAAAACAAGATTAAGGACCGGCTTAAAATGCTGGGACAGAAAGAAAAATCTACTTTCCGTAAGCGGGCCGGGGCTTTGATGGTAGGGGCCAGTACGGTTGTCGCCCTGCCGCTCACCGCCACGGTCACCTATGCGGTGGAAACCGAAGCGCATCCTTATGTAGAGGAGGCCATTGATAACGAAGATCTCACAGTCAATTCCGATAACGAGGGTTATACTGTCAAAACCCGTACGACAAGCACCAGCGTTGATGTGGGCCGTAACGGTGTCGTGGTCGCAGAAAAAAATGCGTATGGTTATAAATATACCGTCGAAAATGACGATGGCAGTTTCCAGTTTAAGTCGAAGCGTAAGCTGAAGGACAAAGAAATTGCTAAACGGCTCCGGAAAATGGGTGCTTCCAAGCAATATTCAAACACGTCCTGGGCACCAGTAGCTCCGGTTCCGCCAGTACCGCCTGTTGCACCGCGAGATTTGGAATTTATTGCCCATGATAAATCCAATGGCACAATTAACATCACCATGTTGAACGGTGAAAAAGACTGGGCACAAGTTCGGGCGAGTGGAAACGAACATGTCCACCGGATCAAATATAATGGCCGGACCGTCGTGTTGCGGACCAACAAGCAGCTGAGCAAAAAAGAAATTCGGAAAATGGTCGAGGAAGCGGAAGAATCGCGCCTTGAGGCGGATGAAGCGGCGCGGGAAGCCAAAGCTGATCAACGGGAAATGCGTCGCGAACTTGCTGAAGCTGCACGTGAATTAGAACAAGCAGAGCGTGAGTGGAAAGAGCAAGGCGAAGCGAAATCGAGATTAGACCGCGATATACAGCGGGAAGTAGAGCTTGCATTGCGAGAAGCACAGCGGGATATCCGCGAAGCGCAACGTGAGGCGCAGCAGGAGGCACGTGAGGCCCAGCGCGAAGCCCGTGAAGCTCAGAGCGAAGCTCGTGAGGCACAGCGCGAAGCTGCGGAAGCGGCTCGTGAAGCGCAGCAGGAAGCTGTTGAAGCAAAAAGTGTTGCTTCGAGAATCTGGGATATTTCTCAAATCGCCTTCAAGCCTAATTTCAGAGCTATTGTCACGAGTTCGAATCGTTCCAAAAGCTCAAGCAGTTCGCGCAGTTCTAGCCGGGCCCGCAGTGCGAGTGACTCAAATGCCGATTGTGTTGCCATGAACAAAAAAATTGCCTTTGCGGGCAAAGGCGCGATGAACGATCGCGCTTGGGCCAGTGTCGTTGGCTGCGTTAAAGTGGATCAGCATGTGGCATTGAAAGTTACATTGAAAAAGCTGCAAAAAAAACGGGCCAAGGCGGCTGAATGCAACAGTACAGATGCCAAACACCTGTTGAAAATCGAGAATTATGATCAAGAGATCCGAAATCTCAAAGCTGAGCTTTCGATGACTTAAACCGACATAAAACCTATCGTCACAAGATCGGGAGCGGACCAATTCATGGTTCGCTCCCGATTTTGTATCGATATTCATGGTTGTTTTATGGTCTGAATATGCCACATCTTGACCATGAACAAAGAATTTGACCCGAGCAGTTTTCCCACCGGCCTATCCGAACAGATGGAACCGCTGGTCGCGCGCGTATTGGCGGGTAATCCGAGCCCCTATACCTATACCGGCACACAGACCTATGTTGTGGGAAACAAAAGCGATCGTGCGGTCATCGATCCGGGGCCCGCGATAGACAATCATATCGATGCGATATTGGCGGCGGTTGGCGATGCGAAGATCACAGCGATCATGTGCACGCATACACACCGCGATCATAGTCCGGCAGCAAAACCGCTTGCCGCGCGCACCGGTGCGCCGATAGTAGGTTGCGCGCCATTGGTCTTGCAGGATGACGGGCCGCGGTCCGATGAGAGTTTCGACAAAACCTATGAACCCGACCGTATATTGGTCGATGGTGAAACCCTGTCCGGTGATGGCTGGACCATCGAAGCGGTAGCAACACCGGGCCACACGTCGAACCATCTCTGCCTCGCCGTACAGGAATCCGGGGCGATGTTTACCGGCGATCATGTCATGGCCTGGTCGACCAGTGTTATCGTACCGCCGGATGGCGATATGGCTGACTATATGGCAAGCTTGCAAAAAATCTACGAGCGGGAAGACAAAGTCTACTATCCGGCTCATGGTAAAAAAGTCGACAAGCCGCGGCAACTGGTGCGGGGTATGATGGGCCACCGGAAACAGCGTGAGCGCCAGATACTCAAGCTGCTGGAAAGCGGTGAATCCGCCATTCCTGATATGGTAACGCAAATGTATAAAGGTCTCGATCCGCGCTTAAAGGGTGCTGCTGGTCAATCGGTCCGCGCCCATCTGATCGACTTGCAGAACCGTGAGATTGTCGCTGTGGATGGAGATATTTGGAAACTGTTGGCATGAACCGTCGCTTCGCCATTCCCTTGGCGATCATGGCTGGTGTCCTGGTGATATTGGGCGGGTTGTCGTGGTTGCTACTCTCAAAATTTGAAAGCGGGTTCACCCCGGACCCCGTGTCGATTGCCAGCGCTAGCCTTGACGGGCTGCGAGAACAAAACCGGCTTACGGTATTCTCCGCTAGCTATAATGCGACCGTCACGACCACCGTTACCCGCATGGGCCTGTCTGCGCGCAAGACTTTGATCATGCCCGGATCGGTGCGCTACGAAGTAGATTTGGCGAAGCTGGATGCCGACAATGTCCGCTGGGATGCGAAGACAAAAACGCTGTCCGTCGAAATGCCGCCGATTGAGATTGCTCGACCCGAGGTGCAGATTGACCGCATCCAAAGCTATGATGACGGTGGAATATTGATGGCGCTAACCGATGCTGAAAAGACGCTGGATCAGGCCAATCGGAAAAAGGGTGTTTCGGAACTGGCGAAACAGGCCGAAAACCCGTTACAAATGCGCTTGGCCCGCGACGCCGCGAGGCGGGCTGTGGAGAGTAGCTTTGTCCTGCCGCTGCGCGCCGCCGGACTGGATGCCAAGGTGGATGCATTTTTCGATTTTGAGCGCGGCGTAGATAATGCAGACCGCTGGGACGTTTCGCGTTCGATCAAGGATGTGCTGGCGGATAAGGACGAGCGGGAGACGGAATGAAAAATATGTTGAGCAAGATCCTAATAGGCTTTGGTATGGTGACGGCCCTGAGCGCCTGCGGACAAGAAGCTATGGATCAACCTGTTTCCACTGTCGCGGAGTTTGAGCTGCCCATCCCGATCAGCAACAACGCTGTGGCTTTGGCAGAGGGCCCGGATGGTCCGACACTCTATAGTTTCAACGGCCTGAAATCGGGCAAGAGCTGGCAAGATACCAGCAACGCCGCCTTTGCCTGCATCATCAGCATCAAGGACTGTGAAGAAATCACGCCCGTACCGGTAAACGAAGGCCGGTTGGCCAGTTCCGCTATCACTGTAGAGGGAAAAATTTATCTCTTCGGCGGCTATACCGTCGCGGAAAATGGAGATGAAGCTTCGACGCCGGAAGTCTTCGCCTTTGATCCCAAAACGAAAGACTATAAGCGCCTCGCTGACATGCCGACGCCGGTAGATGACATGGTCGTACTGCCCTATCGTGGGCGATACATCTACTTGGTGTCCGGATGGCATGATGAGGGTAATGTCGGTCTGGTTCAACTATATGACACGCAGTTTGATACGTGGAGCATGGCGACAGAATTTCCCGGAACGCCGGTATTTGGTCATGCTGGCGGACTTGCTAATCACAGCATGATTATCACTGACGGTGTCGCTGTAGCGGGTCTGGTCGACGGCAAGCGCAAATTTGCCGCCTCCCCCTTTGCTTGGCGCGGTGATATAGATCCGGGCGATCCGCAAAGGATTACATGGCGCGCGGTGGAGACTCATCCAGGCGGACCGCGCTACCGGATGGCGGCCATGGGTGATGGTGATCGCGGCATGATCTTGTTTGCTGGCGGCGGTGACAATCCCTATAATTATGACGGGATCGGCTATGATGGGGTTCCGGCGACACCGACAGATCGTGTCTTTGGCTATGACCTGAAGGCGGATCAGTGGATGGAACTCGGTAAACTGGCTGTACCCAGCATGGATCATCGCGCTCTCGTAAAGTCTGGCGATGATCACTATATCGTGGGGGGAATGGACGCGGAGCAGGCCGTGACAGCTAGGATTATGAAATTCCGCATCGATGATTGATCTTCGCCGCTGCATCGTGGCATAGGCGCGGTAAGTTACTTAAAGGAAAAGACAATGGACGCACGTGGTGGAATCGGTGGCAGCTTGGCCGGAGTGGATGTGATCGAAGAGATTCATCGCCTGCGTAAAGAACGCAACGCGATCATCCTCGCCCATTATTACCAGAAACCAGAAATTCAGGACATTGCCGATTTTGTCGGTGATAGTCTGGAGCTATCGCGCAAGGCTGCGGAAACCGATGCGGATGTGATTGCCTTTTGCGGCGTGAAATTCATGGCGGAAACCGCGAAAATCCTGTCACCGGAGAAGATTGTCGTGCTGCCGGATATGGACGCAGGTTGCAGTCTGGAAGACAGCTGCCCACCGGATAAGTTCAAGGCATTTCGCGACGAACATCCTGACCATATCGCGTTGACCTATATTAATTGCTCGGCCGAGGTGAAGGCGCTGTCTGACATTATCGTGACCAGCTCGTCGGCTGAACATATTCTCTCGCAAATCCCAAAGGACCAGAAAATCATCTTCGGTCCTGACAAGCATCTTGGCGGCTATATCGCGAAGACAACCGGTCGCGATATGTTGCTATGGCCCGGTGTTTGTATCGTCCACGAAGCGTTTAGCGAGACAGAACTGCTGAAACTGAAAACCCAGCATCCCGATGCGCCCGTGGCGGCCCACCCTGAATGCCCGGCCTATATTTTGGACCATGCCGATATGGTTGGTTCAACCAGCGCGATCCTGAAATATGCCAAGGAATTTGAAGGCGATACAATCATCATCGCGACCGAGCCGCATATCATCCACCAGATGGAAAAAGCGGTACCGGAAAAGAATTTCATCGGCGCGCCTGGTGCGGACGGCAACTGCAATTGCAATATCTGCCCTTATATGGCGCTGAATACGATGGAGAAACTCTATATCGCGCTGCGCGATCTGGAGCCCCGCATCGAGATGGACGAAGAACTGCGCCTGCAGGCCCGCAAGTCGATCGACAAGATGATGGAAATGGCGAGCGCAACGGTCGGGCAGGGTGATTTGGGACCGGCTGATCTGGCTCATGAGGATTGAGCGTGAGCTTCACCCTGGAACGTTTCGACCTCGACGCTTTTGTCGCTTCCACCCTCGCCGAAGATCTCGGTCCCACGGGTCGTGATGTTACGTCCGAAGCCGTGATCCCCGAAGACGCCATTTTCACTGGCGTGATGGACAGCCGCCACGATGCGGTCATTGCGGGCCTGCCCATTGCCGAGGCATTTTTCCGGTCGCTTGATCCTGATGTCGAGATTGAAATTTTGGCGCAGGAAGGTGAGGCGGTTGAAGCCGGCACTGACGTCATGCGCCTGAAAGGCAAAGGTCGCGCCATGCTGACTGCAGAACGCAGCGCGCTTAACACGGTGCAGCATCTCACCGGCATTGCCAGCATGACCAATGAATATGTGCGCAAGATTGTCGGCACCGGCTGCACCCTGCTTGATACCCGCAAGACCATTCCCGGCCTGCGTGTGCTGGAAAAATACGCTACCCGAATGGGCGGCGCGCAAAATCACCGTATGGGACTGTGGGATGCCGCGATGATCAAGGATAATCATGTGGCGGTTGCCGGTGACATCAGCGAAGCTGTGAAGCGCGCGGTTGATGCCGGGATCGAACGGATCATTGTCGAAGTAGACCGGGTCGATCAGATTGAACCCGCGCTGGCCGCCGGGGCGACCCATTTGCTGCTCGACAATATGGAGCCCGCAACCCTCCGCGGGGCCGTGACCCTGATTGGCGGACGTGTGGTGACCGAGGCATCCGGTGGCGTTACGCTGGAGACGATTTTTGACAAAGCGAATACCGGCGTCGATTTTATCTCCGTCGGACGACTAACACAGTCCGCTCCGGCCGCGGATATCGGGTTGGACTTTGCTCAGGTGTGAGTTAAGCTCGCACCTTCTTTGCAAGGGAGAGCATTATGCGGCCAACATCCATCATACGGTTTGAACAGCTATTTCTAATATCTTTAGCCATTGGTCTGGTTAACGTATTTTTGACTTGGGATACGACGTTGGCGGCCATCCAGGCGGATCCCAATTCGGCTGCTCTGGGACCCAATTTTGCTTATATTACCACCGCTTTTGGCTTTGGGATTAATCTGTTGCTCTGGTATCTGGTTGCCCGAAAAGCCGTTGGCTTTGTGAAATGGATTTTGCTGGTATTGATGGTCATAGGGGTTTTGGCTTTGCCCTCCTCTTTTGCGATATTGCCGCCGCTTAATTTGACTATCGGGCTCGTGTTGACGGCTATGCAGGCCATAGCGGTCTATATGCTGTTCCGGCCTGATGCCAAAAAATGGTTTGCGGGCGAGAAGACCGTGGATCTGGAGAAAACTTTTGATTGATTGCGTTTGACACAACCGGACTAAGGCGCAGCTAACGCTTGGAATTGATTCAAGTCTTAGCTACGCCATTTTCGGGAAGCATGGGTTCTAGACAAAGTCCGGAGGCCTTAATGCGACCAAATTCCATCACCAGATTCGAACAGCTTTTTTTAGGCGCGCTTGCGCTCAATGTCCTTAATATCTTTTTGAATTGGGATACCTGGTCGATGGTCATGTCTCGCGGCGATGGCAGTGATGGCATGAATGCTTTTGCAACCTACACCATCATCGCCTTTCCTTTTCTGATCAATCTTTGGCTGTGGTATAAGATCGCGCGCAAAGGTTCCAGCATTGGAAAATGGTTGCTGGTCATAATGTATGTCATTGGCGTGATTTGGTCGCTGGCGACGCTTGATAACTATCGGACACTTGGTGTGACGATCCTATTTGCAATCCTCGCCCTGAAAGCCGGAGCGATTTTCATGTTGTTCCGCAGCGATTCCAAACAATGGTTCGCCGATAAAACGGTTGTAACGTAAAAGTGCCGAATAGCTCTTGCTATTTGAGGCTTAGGATGTGGTTTTGATGAATCGTTCAAGGCCTGATTCCATAATCTGGTTCGATTGGCTTTATTGGAGCGCGATCTTTGTTAATTTCGTCGAAGAGGTGGTTTTTAACAGTCTTGATCCAGAATCTATTCTGCAGAGCATGGTCGTTTTGGGCTTCATGGTTTTTGTCTGGTATATGATAGCTCGACGGGCCAATAACATATTTCGATGGATATTTGCCGTTCTGACTTTCATTGGGTGCGGATTTTTTAGCTTGGCATTACTCGCTTTTAATTTTGAAGCAGGATTTGCCTATGACGTGTCGCCTGTGGAGCTTTGGTTTAGCGGAATTTCGTACGCTCTTGAATTATGTGGAGTAATTTGCTTGTTCTTGGAACGCTCCCAAGATTGGTTTGAATCAACGGGGTAGGTTGTTTAAGAAGCTAACTATTGCAAAGATATGTTCGAATGAAAGTCATAATTCTACCTATTATCTTGTTAGCGGTCCCCGGCTTGGCCCAAGCCCAAGCCTATCAGTGCCGGGCACCCGCGCTGGCCAAGCCTATAACACCGACCAGCAAACCAGCGAAGGAGCCGCGCCGGATCAAACCGGTATCGGGCTACACGCTCGCAATGAGCTGGTCGCCCGAATATTGCCGCCTGCGCAAGGATAGCCGGCGCGATAAATCCCAGTGTAGCGGGGATGACGGCAGCTTTGGTTTCATCCTACACGGCTTGTGGCCGGATGCGCAGGGGGCCAGCTATCCCCAATGGTGCAGGTCGACCAAAGCGCTGCCGCCAGCGCTTGTGAAGCGCAATTTCTGCATGATGCCTTCGACGCGGTTGATGGCGAAAGAATGGGCCAAGCATGGCACCTGTATGACCCGGCGACCCGAAACCTATTTCCGGATTTCCAAGATCATGTTCGATGCGGTGGAATTTCCCAATATGGACAGGCTGTCGCGCAAACCGCTGACGGTCAAGGGTTTACGCGCGGCTTTTGTGATGGCCAATGATGGACTGGGCGCGGATATGATGCGGTTCAAGATTAACCGGCGCGGTTGGCTGGAAGAAGTGCGCCTGTGCCTTGGCAAGAGCTTTCGCCCCCAACGCTGTCCACGTGATATGAGAGCGTTGCAGGACGATATGCCGGTTAAAATCTGGCGGGGCGCTTAGGCTTGATCCTTGGCTAGATTTTTAGCCCATTTGTTGGACCAGATATCGAGGATGGTCATCTGTGTGCCTAGCTCCGCTCCAAGCGCGGTATAGCCATAGCCGCCCGAGCCATGATCGAGAATCTGCAAATCCCGCAACTCACGCAAACGGTTGTTAAGCGTTGTCGGAGAGATGTCACCGCATTGTTTCTGTAGGTCACGAAATGTCAACGGATGGTCTCTCAATTCCCACATAATGCGCAGGGTCCAGCGCTTTCCTAGCATGTCGAGAAGTACCATGATCGGCCGGCCTGTGTCGGAGCCTCTCGCTTTGTCGATGTTTTTAACGGGCAAGACAGTCCTTTCTTGACGCTACAGTTAATGTAGCATAACGCTACTACATTAACTGTAGCACGGAGACTCGCGATGAGCAATATTCTTAAACCCCTTAAACCGCCATATGACCCGGCGATAACGGCGATCCTCGCCAACTATCCCCAGCAGGATAGCTATATACTTAGCCTCTTCCGTACGTTCGCAAATAGCCTGCGGTTTCTCTCAAGGGCAGTGCCCAATTTGCTCGATAAGGACAGCCCGCTGACACTCCGTGAGCGAGAGATTGTCATTCTGCGCACCACCGCCAACCGGAATTGCGAATATGAATGGGGTGTCCATATTGCGATTTTTTCAAAGGCCGCGCGGCTGAATGAAACGCAAATCGCTGCGACAAGAGAGCGTGCCGTTAGTGAGGATGTTTGGAGCGATAAGGAACGTCTGCTGATCTGCGCTATCGATGATCTATGCGCTAGTGGAACAATCACGAATAGGCATCTGCAAGATTTTCAGGCCGTCTGGACGTTGGAAGAGCAGCTGGAGATCATGGCCCTGTGCGGAACCTATCATACGGTCAGCTTTGTTGCCAATAGTGCGCGGTTGGCCAATGAGGATTTCGGTGCCCGGTTTCCCGAAGCTTAACCTTCTAATGTCCGGGTACCGGGATGATGCTTGTCGAGATGCTTTGTGATAATCTTTAAATTGCGGCTATTGGAGCGCCATAGGAAATCGAAAACATCGCCAGCCAGAGGGATTGCTCCCAAAGCGGTATCAATGCCGACATTGGTTGCCATACGGGTCAGTTGCCATTTGGACATGCCCAGATTGCGGGCCTCCCAGACGATATAGGCGCCCATGACCGCAGTGACGATATCGCCGACGACGGGGATTAGACCGACCAGAGAATCGACACCAATAGGCTTGTTAATTCCGGGAATGACAAAAGCGCGTTCCAGCACCTTTTCCATGGCTTCTACTCGGTTTCGCACTGCTTGCGGGTCGCGGCTTACATCTGGCAATTGTTCGGCTAATCGTTTTAACTGTTCTTCCGAAATCGCCATGCGCCCTCCCACTAAATTCTTCACTATCATACTTAGGATATAGGGATTCCGACCAACAAATTCAATGGATGCCAGCCGCGAGGATTGACCGCGAGGCCTTGCTGGCCCGGCCGGCTGATCGACCAGCGGACCGGGACGGCCAGCGGAATAAAGGTATAATGCTCGACCAACATCACTTCTGCTTCGGCATATAATCTTGCCTTAATCTGCAAATTGGCCGCGGCATCGGCTTCGGCAATTTTTGCGTCTGCGTCATTCAGGCACACAGACATTTCGGTGCAGGTCAGGCGATATAAGAACCATTTGGCGCTGTCATAAGCTGCAATCTCATCGATCAAACGGATATCTGCCTCCTGATCCGGGCCTGCCTGAACCGCGTCAAGGCCGACACGGCGCAAATCGGATTGCACGCGCAGGAACAATATGTCTGCCCCCGCTGCATCGGGCAAGGAAATGGTTAGCGGCTGGACCGGCCCCTCTAGTGATTCCCAGCGACTGACATGTTCACGGGCAACGGCCTGACGTTCCTGTATGGTCATGCTGGCCCAATATGGTCGTGCATCAATGCCAGCAACATCAAGGGCTTCGGGAATGATCTTCTGACGGCTCCGCCAAGCGGTCACGTTAGGGAAGGAAGTCAAAAGTGCTGGCCGGTCAATTGTCATCGACAATATCTCGCGGTTTTTTGGTACGGCCCAGAAGCTCTCGGCTCTCAAGAATTTAAAACCGAACAGACCCGCTACAGGGTCCAGTCTCAGATCATTGGTGCTCACGCCTGCTTCATCCAGCAACGGAAGATGATGAAATTTGCCGTTCAATATCACGTCGGTATAGTCGGCCGCATAGCGGGCTATCGCCTTGGCAGCGCCTTCGCTCCGCAGGGTGACGCGGCGTGGGTCATCCGCGGCCGCTTCGTCAATCGACGGCTCTTCCTCTTGGTCTTCATCCTCGTCCGGTTTCTGCTCGGGCATCACGGCCAGCATATAGGCCTTGCTATTGTCCAATTTGGTCATTGGCCCGGCGCCTTGACCGGTTCGAAACAGACCTAGTTCGGGTTGCGCCATGAGCTGCAGGAAATTGGGGTTGGCGGATGTCAGACGGATTTCGATAACACGGCCAGTCATCGGGACAATTTCATCAATACTTAGCAAATCCGGACCAAGTCGGCTTTTACTCAACTCTGTGATCCGCTCTTGCAGCAATGCCGCAATCTGTTCGGCGGTCACGGAACGGCCATCATTCCACTGCGCATCGTTGAGGCGAAAGATATAACTCAAGCCATCATCAGTGACGATCCAACGCGCGGCGAGTGCTGGCACGACGCGGCCTTGTTCATCAAAGCCAACCAGGCCTTTGGCGATCGCAGATCGCGCGATTGCCGAGGCATAGTTTAACTCTATACCAATCGGTTTTATCACCGGGTCCTTATCTTCGATAATCGCCACTCTGGCACGATCTTCGTCGCCCGCCATGCCACAGCCGGCCAGGCTGAAAAATGTAGCGACAAGGGCAAGCCGTGTGAAGAGATTGTGCGGGCTGGTGTTCGTCATTTTGTGCTTATACGCAGAGTACGACTGGGATGCACATTGGAAATATTATCCTGCCATCCCTCTATACGTTTGCTGACCAGAGACCGGGTGACATAGAAATAGAGCGGCAATATCGGCATGTCCGCGATGAGCGTCTCATCCGCCTGACGCATGATTTTGTTTCTCTTGTCCGGATCCGCTGTTTTTATAGCCTTCGCGACTAGGGCATCATAGGCAGGATTATCATATCCGGAATAGTTTCCAGCGCCGTTGGCCGGCTGGTGAACGGTCAGAAAATTTTCCGCTATAGGTAAATCGG
Source organism: uncultured Sphingomonadaceae bacterium (assembly GCA_947501695.1). Lineage (GTDB taxonomy): Bacteria > Pseudomonadota > Alphaproteobacteria > Sphingomonadales > Sphingomonadaceae > Parasphingorhabdus. Next base: position 206,968 of record CANMWO010000002.1, on the reverse strand, counting down.
CAATCCAGCCGGACCGCGAGAGAGCAAAATCATGTTGCCGGAGCGCAGCAAAATGCAGGGCGGCTTCACTGTTGAACAGGCTGGCCTCGACGTTCAAGTCTTTCCACATAGCGGCCAGAGCAACAGATACGCGGCGATGCTCGGTGGAACTGTTAAAGCGAATTTCAAAGCTTAAAGGATTGCCCGGGCCATATCCGGCCTCATCCAGCAATTGCCGCGCCGCGGCCAGACGCCGTTCGCGATCCCAATCGGCCCAAATGGGCTTGGCGCTAATGCCGCCGGTTAGCTCTGGCGGTAAAAGATTCCATGCCGGGATATTCCCGATGCCGATAACTTTTTCGGCAATCCATTTGCGTTCTACCGCCATCGATAGTGCGGTGCGTACACGCGTGTCGTCAAACGGGGCCTTGCGCGTATTAAACGCGAAATAATAGCTGCCGAGATAAGGAACACTGTGCGCAAGATCAGGGTGATTATCCATCAACCATTTATGCCGGCTATCAGGATAGTCAGCCGCGATATCTGCACCGCCCGACAGAAATAACCGCATGGCCGAAAGGCTGTCATCCATCGGTTTCCAGATTATTGTTGCGGTCGGAGCCGGTTCATCGTGCCATTCAGGGTTGCGAGTCATTCGGGCGTGATCGTTGAGCCGCCACATGCTCAATTGATAGGGACCACTGACCACCATCGGCCGCTCGCTGGTCCATTTTTCGCTCGCCTGGTCGATGCGATGTAGCGGTAAAGCAGCCATCGCGGGATGGGCCAGCAATATCGGTAGCGATGGCGCTGGGGCTTTCAATATCACCACAACAGAAGTGCCGCCTTCAGCCGTCACCGACGCAATATTCTCAAACAGCGCTTTTGTTGGGGACGCTGTTTCTGGTGCATGCAGCCGATCCCATATTTGCGGAAAAAGCACAGCATCAAAGGTTACTCCATCGGAAAATCGCAACCCGCCACGCAAGCGGAATGTCCACTGCAATCCGTCGTTTGAAACATTCCAGTCTTGCGCCACTCCCGGCTCGGCATTTCCGGCGGCATCAAGCCTGGTCAGCCCTTCAAACTGGTCTGCGGCAATGCGCAGAGAGGACAGATCGGAAATTTTCTGTGGATCAAGGCCTTTTATCTCTGAGTCCGACAGGCGCACGATTTGGTCCGGACCAGGCATGCTGCCCGTGTCGGCGCGCCCATTACAGCCCGCTAATAAAAGGACAAAACCCAAAAGTACCAAGATACGCATATCGTCTTTAGTATATGTTTTTGCTGGATCGACAAATAGTAACTCCTATGCTGACCGCTATAAATGGAGATTTTGGAATGACAGGTTTGCAATATGATATTAGGGGGATTGGTGGGGATACCGGCGCAGCAATATTGAAGCTGCTTCCGGAAATAGCCGATCGCGCGGTCGAAACGGAACAGGCGCGCCGTCTACCTTCAGACCTTGCAGCGAAAATGGCTGATGCCGGTGCGTTTAATCTGTCCAAACCAACTTCTTTAGGTGGCTTGGAATTGCCGCCGCTGGATTTCATGCAAGTTATCGAGACACTTGCTGAGGCCGATGCCAGCGCGGGATGGTGCGCGATGATTGCCGTCACATCCACCTTGGGAGCGGCCTATATGGATGAAAGTCCGGCGGCTGAGATTTTCGGGCCGGATGATGTTATTACCGGCGGCGTTTTCGCACCAATGGGTAAGGCCGAAGATAAAGGCGACCATTATCTGCTCTCGGGCCAGTGGCAATGGGGATCCGGTTCAGCCAATTGCAGTTGGCTGGGTGGTGGCGCTATGATCTTTAAGGATGGCGAGCTGCAGAAATTTGAAAATGGCGCGCCTTATCATCGGATGTTGTTTTTCCCTGCTGGCGATGCCGAGTTTATCGACAGTTGGCATGTTGCTGGCATGAAGGGAACGGGATCGGGTGATTTCAGTGTCAAAGATATCAAAATACCCAAAGACCGCAGTGTTTCCTTTGTTGCCGACCGTCCACGCGATACCGGGGCGCTCTATAAATTTCCGCTATTCGGCTTATTGGCTCTTGGCGTATCTTCTGTTGCGCTCGGCAATGCTCGGGCGGCGCTGGAAGAAATCAAGCAGATAGCAATTACCAAGAAGACACCTGGCGGAGGCCGCAGCATGGCCCAGCGCGCAACGGTGCAGGTCGACCTTGCGCGCGCCACTGCCCAGCTTTGCGGAGCATTTTCTTTCCTTGAGAGTGCTGTCGGCAAGGCTTGGCAGGAAGCGCAAGGCGAGGGTGATATTTCATCTGAATCCCGGGCGCAATTGCGGCTGGCCTGCGCTCACGCAACCGAAGTGTCGGCGGATGTCTGCAAGATCGCTTATACGTTAGGCGGCGGCGGTGCGGTCTACTCCAGCAGCAGCCTGCAACGGCGGTTTCGTGATGCCCATGTCGCGACCCAGCATATCGCGACCGCTCCCGCGGTCTTCGAACTGGCTGGACGCGTTTTGCTGGAACAGCCGGTTGATATGGCGATGTTATAGGCAAGGACGTTGATGGCCCGACCGACTCTTCAAATCCATGGCACGATCATGTCTACCTACAGCCGCATCGTTCAGACTGTGGCAGAAGAGGCGGGTATCAGTTGGACGATAACGGCAACGCCTGCGGGCAGTGCAGAGAACCGGCGCCGTCACCCGTTTCGCAAAGTCCCGACAGTCGAAATTGACGGACTCAATCTCTATGAAAGCGTCGCGATTTGCCAATATATTGATAACGCCCACAATGGCGGCGCGTTGCAGCCTGATGATCATGCGACGCGGGCGGAAATGGATCGCTGGATTTCGGTGGCGAACAATTATCTGTTTCCGGCAGCGGAACATGGTTTGTTGATGCCGCGCTTGGCGCACCGGTTTTTGAAAACTCCGCTGCGTTCGGATATTATCGAGGCGGCCTTGCCGGAGATTGCCGAGCATCTAGGGATCGTGTGTCAGCGGATTGAGGAAGCGCCCTATTTTTCCGGAGCGGATTTTTCGCTGGCGGATATCTTTGTCTATTGCATTTTGCGCCCCGTCCAAATGACTTCTGAAGGGGATCATTTGATTGGACAGCTTTTACCGTTGCGCCATTGGCTCAATAAAATTGGCAAGCGCCCGAGCTTGGTTGCGACCCGCTGGGAGACAGAGGGCAAGCACTAAAATCCTGTCCTACAGGCGCGCGGTTATGATAATAACGGCCATGCAAAAATATTACAAAGGGTCTCGTCATGCTGCCGTCCTTGCTAATCATCGATGATTTTCTGTCTGATCCGCTTGCGGCGCGCAATGCGGCTTTGGCACTAGACTATGATCCAGCTTATAAACGCGGCAACTATCCTGGTCATGTTTCAACGACGCCACTGGATATTCAAGGATTGGATGCTCGCGTTTCGAAGATAATCAATGCGCCCGTTCAAGCTGCTACCGGGACGAGCCACAGCCATTGCCGTATCACCCTGAAAGGCGACAAGGGGCGAAGCGGCGTACATATCGACCCGGCTTTCTATTCCGGAATTCTCTATCTATCGTTGCCTGAGCATTGCAAAGGCGGCACGGAGTTTTTCAGGCACAAGCGAACGGGACTAGAACGGGTACCTAACGATCCGCTTGCCATCACCACAGCAGGCTATGGCGATATCAATGCACTGATTGAAGATGTCGTGAACCGGGATACGCTTCACAAAGCCAAGTGGGAGCGCACCATGTTAGTCCCGATGCGGTTTAATCGGTTGATCCTGTTCAGCCCGTGGTTGTTTCACAATAGCGGCGCGGCTTTTGGGGCGTTCCCGGAAACCGGCCGACTGGTACATCTGATGTTCTTTGCCAAAGCCTAGAGATCGGCTACAAGAGTTTAAATTTAAGGAGAAACTCCCGATGAAAACTACCCTCACCAAAACAATCTCTCTGGCCTTTTTGGCTGCTTCTCCCTTGGCGTTGAGCGCTTGTGCACAAGGCAATGCGCAAGAGGCTGACCGCTTTGCCAAAGTCGAGATTAAGACCGAACAGCTGACTGATAGTATTGCGGTGCTCTTTGGCGCAGGCGGCAATATCGGAGTGTCTTATGGTCCTGATGGTACGGTGCTGATCGATGATCAGTTTGCGCCGCTAACGCCAAAAATTCAGACAGCGATTGGTGCACTGGGTGCAGATCCGGTCAAATATCTCATCAACACGCACTGGCATGGCGATCATAGCGGCGGGAACGAGAATTTCGGCAAGGCCGGCGCGCTGATCATGGCGCATGATCATGTCCGGGAAAGGATGGCAGGCGAGCAGAAAAGCGGTCGCGGCAATGACCCTGCTTCCCCGAAAGAGGCGCTTCCTACTGTAACCTATCATGATGGCATCAAGCTGCATCTCAATGGCGATGAAGTGCATGTGAAGCATATGAAACATGCCCATACCGATGGGGACAGCATTGTCTTTTGGAAGAAAGCCAATGTGATTCACATGGGTGATCTCTATTTCAACAAGGTCACTTTGCCATTCATCGATCTGAACAGTGGCGGTAATGCTAAGGGCGTATTGGCGGCAGCCGAAAAGGCGTTGACCATGGTCGATGACAACACAAAGATCATTCCCGGCCATGGTCCGATGGCGACCAAGGCGGACCTGATGGACTATCGCGATATGTTAAAAAGCGTCATCGGTGCGGTGGAAAAAGCGCGCGGTGAAGGCAAGACATTGGAGCAGATCCAAGCCATGAAGCCAGCCGCGAAGTGGGATACAAATAAAGACGCTTTCATCAAGGGCGATGCGTTTGTTGAGGCTGTCTACAAAAGCTTGGAAATGCCAGCCCATAAAGAAGGCGATCACATGCATTAGGGCTCAATAATCAAGGGGTTGCGCGGTTAACCTCTTTGCGCAGCGAACTGATTAGCGGCCCGACCTTGGTCAGTCGCTTTTCCTCTTCGTCAATAATGGCGCGGAAGAGGGTCTTTTTGAAGTCCAGTGTCTTGACCGGATCGGGGCGTTTGGCTTCTGGAAGGGTTGATAGCAGGATATCGATCATCCGCTCGGCACCGTGAAGCCGACCCCAGAGATAGTCATTCTCACGATAGCTTCTACTAAAAAAAGCTCCAAAGTTATTGAATTCAATGCCTTTTAACGTTGCTGCTACGCCGCCTTTACGGATCGACTTGGCATCTTCGGGCGAAATTCGATCGACCTTGATCGGGTCAAATTCGTCAAGACCTTCGCCTTGTAAAAGGGGCAGGGTAGCAATGTCGTAAAACGGGAAGCCGAGAAAAGCGAGCAGCATCGAGCGCTTCTCCGCCTTCGGCAATCCAGCCATGGCTTCGGCGAGCTTGCTATCCACCAAGGCATCCGCAGAAGCCAGATCCCGGGCTTTGGCTAAGCTGTCCAGCATGGCAGACGGATTGCTTTCAGCTTGTTCGGCCAAAGCGACGAAATCGTCACCAAGATATTCGACCGTTTCGCGTTCGATATAGAGAGAAAGGCAGTCGTAAATCACATCATGCATTTGCTCGATCACAGCATAATCATCTGGATGTGCGCTATCGAGATCTTCGGCAAACCGCCGCGCCAAAAAGCGCAACCGGCGGATGCGATAACCCAGATCATGCTGACTGAAAAAATCGGCTGCCAGTTTTGATGGTCCGGCGCCTCCCTTTTTGGCGATATTTTCAAACCCGCGCTGACGCAACTCGGTCCACAATACCTCGCGCAATGCCTGGTGATTATGGATATTGGCTTCGCCCTTTGCGCGCCGCACAGTTTGGGCGATATCTTCGAGCACAGTTGCGAGTTTGAGATGGCCATAAGCGCTGTACGAGAATCCGGCGAGCTTGCTCGCCTTGTCCCGCGACTTGCGCCGCCATGCAGCAAGGCGAGCGGTGGTCGGCTTATCGAGAAACAAGGTTCGTCCAAAAATGGCTTCGACATTCTGCTCCACCTCTGGGCGCAGATTATCTGTTATCTGCCGCATCTGGATAATCCGGTTGGATCGCTTAGATATATCATCAAGATTGTCACGAATCGGCTGTTCGCGCGGAATATTTGAAATCGCGCCAAATATGGTGGAAAAGAAACCCGGCAGACTTTCATCTTCAGCCTGCAGCATCTGAAGTGCACGGTCACTTTTTGCGACGTCCAGATCTGGTCGCGGATCAATATAGACAAACCGCCGGTCGACTTCCCGTTTGGCCGGGCGATTTTTAAGGGCCTCGATTGCTTGCGCAAACGGGGCATTGGCCAGAACAGAGCCGTCAATCAGTACCGTGTCATCGGCGGTTCCCGCGCGGCTTTGATTGGGCAAAATACGTTTTAGAAAATTCGGGCGATTGGTCCAGACATGATCGCGATCAGAAAGAACACTGTCCAGTTCCGTGACCGTGAACGGGGGGAATGCGCCGGGAAAGCTGGCGGTGGCACGGCCAGCAAAGACCAGCTCGGCGGGATCAGCTATATCGTCACCATTTGTACTTCGCGTCGAAAAGCTGATGGTGATCCGGTGCTCCATTTCCAAAGCTTCGGGCGGGCTATGCAATTGCAGTTTTTCGGGATGACCGACAAAATCAGTCACCGTTACGAACAAATCCAGCGGTTGCCCTGGAGGCAGTAGTTTGGGACCACGCTCCGTCTTTTTCATGGTTGCAAGCGCATCCATGATCAGGCCGGAAAATACCTTGCCACCAAATGGCGGTGCAAACCAGCGAGCGCGAACGAAGCGAGAGAGCTTCATTTTGACTTCTTCCCGCGCTTCCTTGGAAACGGTCTGTTCCACAGCTCCGCCTTTGCGACCCAACGCCATCCAGGCAATCGGTTCAGCCCAAAATTTGGAAAAGCGCGAGAGCGGCCGCGCGTCCGGGTCTAGCAACGTATCAACGTCCGCTGTTTCCAACCACATGTCAGTCAACGGTTCGAGCGATTCACCCGATATGATCGCTTGCGATAGGAATATACCATTAATCCCGCCTGCGCTCGCGCCTGCGATGATGTCGGGCAGGACGCGCAATTTGACGCCAGTTTCTGACTCCATCCAATCCAATATGTCGTAATAGGTCGCGCGGCTGCAGCTATCATCTTTTTGCCTATCATGAAAATCGCGGCTGGCTTTGGCGAGCTTCCAGATTTCCTTGGTAATACCGTGCATATAGATGGCAAGACTAACGCCGCCATAGCAAATAAGAGCGAGTCTGAGTTCCTTCTGGCGCATCGGCTTATGAGTTACAGGATGTAGAGAATCGCGCAAGCAGGAAAGCGGTTGAAAAAGACATGGAAAACTATAATGTTCTTTTTTTGTTCTACTAGAAAGTTGTCATGGCCAAGCCGAAGAAAAAATTTGTTTGCCAAAATTGTGGTTCCATCTCTCATCGCTGGGAAGGACAATGTGCGGATTGTGGCGAGTGGAATACATTGGTTGAGGAAGTGGGCGATACCGTTTTCGCTGCCAAACACAATCTGCAAAGTGGAGGTCGGGAAGTCCGCCTAGTCGGGCTGGATTCTGAGATTCAACTTCCCGAACGCAAAAAGACGGGAATAGAAGAATTTGATCGCGCGGTCGGCGGCGGACTGGTGGCGGGCTCGGCTACTCTGATGGGCGGCGATCCCGGGATCGGAAAATCAACTTTGCTGCTGCAAGTTTCTGCCAAGTTGGCGAATGCCGGATGTTCCGTCGCCTATATCTCGGGTGAGGAAGCAGCGGATCAGGTGCGTCTAAGAGCGCGGAGATTGGGACTTGGAAAGGCACCTGTTAAACTGGCCTCGGCGACATCGGTTCGTGATATATTGACAACGCTGCGCAAAGACGCGCCTGATTTTGTGGTTATTGACTCTATTCAGACGATGCATAGCGATCTTATTGAAGGCGCGCCCGGAACGGTCAGCCAAGTGCGGGCCTCAGCGCAAGAGTTGATTAAATTTGCCAAAGAACATGGTACAATGATCATGCTAGTGGGCCATGTGACCAAAGATGGGAATATCGCTGGACCGCGCGTTTTGGAGCATATGGTAGACACCGTGATGAGCTTTGAAGGCGAGCGCAGTCATCAATATCGGATATTGCGGGCGATCAAGAACCGTTTTGGCGGTACTGATGAAATCGGCGTGTTTGCAATGGAAGAAATGGGATTAAGCGAGGTTCAAAATCCTTCGGCGCTGTTTCTGACCGACCGCAGCGAAGAAGTAACTGGCGCGACTGTATTTCCAGCTCTTGAAGGAACTCGGCCGGTTTTGGTTGAAATTCAAGCACTCACCGTCCGGCTAGCTAGTGGGGCGACTCCCCGCCGCTCAGTGGTGGGATGGGATAGCTCTCGCCTAGCGATGATATTGGCGGTATTGGAAGCGCGATGTGGCCTCAGTTTTTCGGGTGCGGAAGTCTACTTGAATGTGGCCGGTGGATATCGGCTGACCGATCCTGCAGCCGATTTGGCGGTGGCAGCAGCATTGATTTCCGCTCATGCCGAAAAACCGATGCCGAGCGATGCGGTGATATTTGGTGAAATCGCGCTATCCGGCGAAGTTCGCCCGGTGTCTAATACCCCACTTCGATTAAAAGAGGCTTCGAAATTGGGTTTCAGTCGAGCCCTGATTCCAGCTTCGAAAGAGAATGCTGTAGCAGGTGTGAATTGTGTGAACTTTGGGAAGCTCGCCAATCTCGTTGACCATATGCTTGGCCGCCATTAGCTAGTCTTTATGACTGGTCTTGATATTTTCGTATTGCTGCTGATGGGCGGCGCTGCTGTGTTCGGCTTTATGCGCGGGTTTGTGCAGGAAACGCTGTCACTAATTGCTTGGATTCTCGTAATATTTGCTGTTCGCTTTCTACATACTCCAGTTGCAGATTTTTTGATCGCACCCATTGGTAGTGAGGGCGGAGCGGCGGTATTGGCTTTTGGCTCGATTGTGATTGTAACTTATGCTTTGGGTCGCTGGATCGCGAAATCTATAGGTCGCAAATCACGCAAATCGCTACTCGGCCCTATTGACCGAGTGCTCGGCTTTGGATTCGGGATGGTCAAAGGATTAATTGGAGCGACGCTTGCATATCTGCTGGTGGTTCTAGTTTATGACAGTATCTATAGCACAGCAGAACCGCGCCCCGAATGGATTGCCGATTCTCGGACCTATCCATTGCTCAACGCCAGTGGCGATACTCTAGTGCAGTTTGTCGAAGAGCGGCGTGAAATGGCTGAGGCTCCAGAATGAGCGAGGCACTTTATACTCGGGAAATCCTTAGGCTGGCTGTTTCGATCCCGCATCAATCGAGGCTTGATAAACCCGATGGAACCGCGGAGTTTCGGTCGCGCACTTGCGGCAGTCGGGTGATCGCCGATATTATCTTGTCTGATGACCGAGTCATTGCGCAATTGGGAATAGAAGTTAGCGCTTGTGCATTGGGTCAGGCTTCAGCGGCTATTTTGGCGACCGAGGCGATTAATAAATCGTCGAATGAAATTACCGCTGCAAGAGATCAACTCGCTGGGTTTTTGGCTGGTTCGTCGGATAGCCCAGGTCAGTGGAATAATATGAATCATCTAAGTGCTGCGAAAGATCATCCCGGTCGACATGCCGCGATATTATTGCCTTATGATGCCATCCTTGCTGCTTTTGAAGCGGCCGTGAACGCAAGTAAGGCTGCTTAAGCTATGGAGGGCACAGAAGCACATATGGGCGATCTGCTCTTGGGCGGTTTCATCATGCTCGGTGCAGCGTTGATACTCGTGCTCCTGTTCCGCAAGTTCGGAATTGGTGCGGTTCTTGGTTATCTCATCGCTGGGATATTGATCGGCCCTCAAGGTTTTGGCTTGATTAGCGAGGGCGAAACCATCCTCGAATTCTCCGAAATCGGCATTATCTTGCTGCTGTTTCTAGTGGGATTGGAGCTGGCTCCTGCGCGCCTCATGCGATTGCGCAAGGCGATATTCGGTCTTGGAATGAGCCAAGTTGCTTTCTGCGGGTTGGCTTTGTTTTTGCTGATCATGGCGACAACTAACTTCACCTTTGGAGCTGCTATTGCACTGGGATTGCCATTGGCACTTTCATCCACCGCCCAGGTGTTGCCAATGCTGCAATCCTCTGGACGGCTAAACACGCCAACCGGAGAGAGAGCATTTTCGATCCTGCTGTTTCAGGATTTGTCGATCATTCCGCTTCTGACCATTGTCGCGGTTTTGTCTAGAGCACCTGCTGAGCCCGGAGCCCTATCTGGCTGGATGACGGCAATCCTTGGTGTGGCTGCGATCGGCGGTCTTATATTGGCTGGACGATATGTGCTGCAACCTGTGTTAGAATTGATCGGCAAAATTGCTGAGCGCGAGCTATTCATAGTGGCTGGACTGGTTGCGGTGTTCGGCAGTGCTGCTTTGATGGAATTGATCGGCCTATCGCCAGCGCTCGGTGCTTTTATCGCTGGTGTTATGCTGGCCAATTCGCCGTATCGCCATGAATTGGAAGCAGATATCGATCCCTTCAGATCCCTGCTTTTGGGTTTGTTCTTCTTGGCTGTCGGCATGATGCTAGATATCGGCGTGATTGCCGAGAATACTGCATTTGTGTTCGGGGCAGCCATCGCGCTGGTCGTTACCAAAATTCTCATCATATTCTGCTTAGGTAAATTGTTCGGTATGGACACATTGCCTGCGTTGGGTATGGGTATGCTTCTCAGTCAGGGTGGCGAATTCGGTTTCGTACTATTTGCCGAGGCCGAGCAGGCATTGCTCATTCAGCCAGAAGCCAGCAGCCTCTTTGGTGCTGTGATTACTGTTTCTATGGCAACAACCCCATTATTGATGCTCATTGTAGAGCGATTTAACGTGGCCCGAACGGAAGGCGATGTGGATCTGGATGATCCATCATTGGCGGGCAAATCTTCGGTTATTGTAGTTGGCCATGGTCGGTTCGGGCAGACGGTTGCTCAAATGCTGAGCGGTGCAAATATTCCCGTCACGATTATCGATGTTAAACCACAGCAGATCGGCGTGAGCCAGAAATTTGGCCGAAAGGTTTTTTATGGTGACGGAACGCGTGTAGACTTGCTGCGTGGGGCAGGGGCAGATCAATGTGCTGCCATTGTTTTTTGCATGGATGGCAAGGAACTAAATGCTGAGTCTCTGAACATGATCAAAATGTCCTTTCCAGAAGCAAAGCTGTTTGTGCGCGCTTATGATCGCGTTCATTTGCTGGAGGTGAAAAAGGCTGGCCTTTCAGGGGTTAAGCGGGAAGTATTTGAATCAGCAATCCACTTGGCTCGCCAGACAATGACTGGAATTGATATAGACGAATCGTTGATCGATGAAGTGGATCGCGAATTCCGGCAACTGGACTGCGACCGTCTGGAGGCGCAGCGTGCCGCGGGCGATATGCTTGCTGGAAAACATCTTGGTTTTGGACTAACGGGTGCAAATAAAGGCGACTAAACCAATTTCTTATTCAGCGTTATCCAGAAATGCGGCAACGTCTTCCAAATCTACATCGTCAGCAAGAAACGTCTTTCCGATCCCGTTGGCCAAAAGGAAAGGCAGGTTTCCAGCGGTCATTTTTTTGTCATGCAGCATATGCTGAACAAGCTGTTCGCCCGAAGCGCTAACCGAAGCGCTTTTCAGACTGTGCGGTAATCCTGAATTTTTTAAATGACTCTCAACACGGCGAGCGTCGGCCTCATCACAATGGCCGCGCTTAACCGAATAATGGAAGGCCAGCGCCATTCCGGCAGCAACAGCTTCGCCATGCACTAGTTTATTGGAATATCCAGTTTCCGCTTCGAGCGCATGGCCAAATGTATGACCCAAATTGAGGAGTGCCCGGCGGCCACTAAGTTCCTTCTCATCTTCCGCAACGATGCCTGCTTTCGCTTGGACGCTTTGGGTTATGGCGTAGCTTAGAGCATCGGGATCCCGGTTTAACAAAGCCGTACCGTTTCCCTCGCACCATTTAAAAAAGGGAGCATTGTTGATCAAGCCATATTTAACAACCTCGGCGTAGCCTGCGCGCAACTCACGGTCAGACAATGTACCGAGCACCAATGGGTCGATAAGCACAAATTTCGGTTGGTTAAACCGACCGATCAAGTTCTTTCCAGCACGGCTATTAATGGCGGTCTTACCTCCAACGCTGCTATCAACTTGGGCCAGCAAGCTAGTCGGAATTTGTATGAAATGACAACCGCGTTTGAGGATGGACGCAGCAAATCCAGTAAGGTCGCCGATTACCCCGCCGCCTAAGGCGATTAACGTGTCCGATCGTTCTACGCCTTCGTCCAACAGCCAGTCGGTTAATTGTTCGAGCACCGCCCAGCTTTTGGTTTGCTCACCCGCAGGAAGCACATGGCTGGTCATCGTGATTCCCGATTTGTGCAAATCCGCTTCCAGCGGCTCTAACCATCGGGCAGCAACATTTGTGTCGGTTATCAAGAAAGCTCGCCCGTTTTCGATATGAGATTTGAGTGGAGCCGCCGCTGTATCTAACGCGCCTGATTCGATCAGGATCTCATATCCATTGCCCGCAAGATTGACCGGTATTCGTGTCATTTTTGAAGTGCCTTGATGATGTTTTCGACCGTAAGATCATGAGGTGCGTCGTTGCCAGTGACATGATGCTGGGCCAATGCATAGACAGGATTTCTTTTCGCGGCCAGATCACGCAAAATTGTTTCTGGATCGCCATTTCGCAGAAGCGGCCTTGTATCGCGGCGGGAAACGCGATTGACCAGTATATCAATATTTGCATCCAGCCATATGGCTGTCGCTTTGGATAATATAAGCTCTCGGGTTTCTTCGTTCATAAAGGCGCCGCCGCCCGTGGCGATAACCTGACAACCATCATCCATAAGGCGTGCGATTACCCGTCTTTCGCCATCCCGGAAATAATCCTCGCCAAATCGATCAAAAATCTCGGAAACCTTGAGGTCCGCCGCTTTTTCAATTTCTTCATCGGCATCAACAAAAGGCAAATCAAGCTTTTTTGCCAGTCTGCGCCCGACAGTTGTTTTGCCAACACCCATTAAACCGATCAAAACCAGCGGTTTATCGATCAATATAGTACACTCTTCACCGGATTCTTCGGCGGATTGGTCAAAAGGGTCTTTCATGTTTTTGTCCATTGAGGCAAAGGCTATACATAGGATGCGAACGAGTGCAAAACCCAATGCGCTTGTAGTTGTAAATTTGGTAAAGAGAGAGTTGGTTGAACAAAGATGCCGCGGAACTTGGTTTTTCTGATTGTCATTCTGGTAGCCGTCATTGGCGCAATGTTTCTTTTGGCTTCGATGGATGTGGAGCAAGACATGAAGCCTGTTGAAAAACCAGTCATTGCTGAAGAATCGAACTAAGCTATGCGCTTTCGCCTGAAATATATTTCCCTTGCGACAGCTGGTGTAGCCGCCCTCGCATTGTCGCTGCCGGTTCTTGGTCAGAGTTCGCCGGAATCCCTATTGCCTCCTGGTTTTGGAGAACCTCAACCCGCACCAGCACCAACGCCAGCACCTAGTCCAACTCCTACACCTCGCCCAACGCCAGCGCCCGGCCCGGTAAGTAGCCTTCCAACACCTCCGCCGTCCAGCGGACCTGTCGTCCGGGAATCAAGTTCTGGGCCAAGTGTTGCTGCGGGTTCGTCTTCATCAATTTTGGACCTGAATGAAGACAGCGATTTGAGCGAATTGGACGATGCGTTGCAGCCGCAATATTATTTGGCGGCAAGCGCTCGCCGCTCGCTAAGACAGGTTGGCGTGTTAACCGAAAATACGGGCGGCATTGCGGCAGATGGATTTGGGGCAGAAGGTGGCCAATATTTAACCAATCTTATCAAGAACCTCAATGGCCCGATAATTTCCCGCTGGGCTTCGATACTGCTGCGCCGGACACTATTGAGTAAAGTGGACAGCCCAGAAAACGTCAATCCGGCAGATTGGGTGGCGGAGCGTGCATGGCGGTTGCTGCTGATCGGTGAGGCGGATGCTGCTCGTTCGCTGGTGCTAAAAGTTGATGGCGGGAATTTTACACCGCGTTTATATGAAGTTGCCATGCAAGCTCATTTGGCAACGGCTGATCCAGCCGGGATTTGTCCTTATGTTCAGGGAGGGGCCAATATCAGCGATGCACCGACTTGGATCATGTTTCGTCCTATTTGCGCTTCCTTTTCCGGTGAACAAAGCCGGGCATCTGCCCTTCTAAATGATGCACAGCGGAAAAAGGTCGCCACCGGCATTGATTACTTGCTGGCTGAAAAGACGGTGGGAGCTGGCTTCCAAGGCCGTCGCGCTGTTGCGATCAAGTGGGATGATATTGAATATTTCAACAATTGGCGCTTTGGCTTAGGTTCCGCTACTGGTGTGGAACCGCCAGATAGGCTGTATGAACAAGCGGGCCGGCATGTTCAGGGTTGGCGGGCGCGGGCTCCAATGCTTTCGCGGGATTCTAGGATGAAGGCCGCAGATACCGCAGCAGCAATCGGTGTAATGTCAAACACCGCGATGGTTGATCTATATGCCGCGACCTATGATGATCCAGAAGCCAGCGATGATTTGAAAGCACGGGCTTCAACCTTAAGGCAGGCTTACACCAGTCCGACGGCGACAGGACGTCTTGATGCTATGCGTACTTTGTGGATGCGGTCTGATGGGGCGTTGACCTCTTATTCCGCCAAAATTCTCACGGCGAGGGCTGCCGCAAGAATACCGGCATCGGCTGATTTGAATGATAGCGGCGCAGACCTGATAGCATCAATGCTATCAGCTGGCCTAGACAGGAATGCTGCAGCTTGGTCTGAGAAACTAGTGTCCGGAAGTGACGCTTGGGCGTTGTTGGCTGTGGGAGCACCCGATCAGTCGGTGACCATCAATAATGACGCAATCGATGAGTTTGCAGACAATGATGAGAGTTCCGGGCAATTGAGAAGCAAATTTCTTTTGGCTTCATTGGTGGGTTTGGGCCGAGCTGACCTCTCTACGGTCGAAGATATTACCAATGATCTTGAACTAGACCTAAATGGTTCCACCAAATGGACAATAGCTATTCGGTCTGCTGCGCAGCGCGGACAAGCGGGGACAGTAGCGGTGTTGACTGCCGTAGGTATGCAGGGACGGGATTGGACTGCTATGTCGCCGCTCCACCTATTTTATATTACCCGCTCTTTGAAACGCGTGGGCATGGAAGCCGAAGCGCGCATGATTGCTGCAGAAGCGTTGAGCCGGACATAATTGTTACGAGATTACGCTGGGCTTCCCATTGGTGTAGGCCATCGCTATCGTCGCAACATTATGAGTAACGACGCCGCCTATATTGACCGGTTTTTGGAGATGATGGCGGCAGAAAGCGGCGCTTCAAACAATACATTGTCAGCCTATCGTTCGGATCTGGAACAGGCATCGAGTATTGTTAAGGGCAGTCTATCGGACGCGGATCAAAACAGATTGCTGGTAATCGCTGCTGGCTGGAGTGATCTGAAAAATAATAGCGTTTCCCGTAAATCGTCATCATTGCGCCGGTTTTTCGGGTTTCTTGTCGAAGAAGGTTTTCGGGAAGATGATCCTTCTGATGCGCTTCCGCGCCCAGGCGGACAACGATCGCTTCCCAAAATCTTGTCCCATGAAGAAATTGCAAATCTTTTTGAGACGATCGAAGCAGGATTGGGCTCTAAGAAGGTCCGGTCAAAGGATGTACGATTGGCAGCGCTGGTTGAGCTGCTTTATGGTTCCGGTCTCAGGGCCAGCGAACTGGTATCATTACCACGCAAATCTGCGATGACCGATCGTCCATTTTTAATCATTAGCGGCAAGGGAGGGAAGGAGAGATTGGTACCGATTTCAGATCGCGCACGTCACGCGGTCAAGAGATGGACGGAACATGTCGATCCAGATGAAAAATATCTTTTTCCGTCTCGAACCGGCCATCTTAGCCGAATAAGATTGTTTCAGATTATTAAAGAGTTAGCGGTTAAATCAGGCATTAATCCGGCTAAACTAAGCCCCCACGTTCTGCGCCACGCGTTCGCTACTCATTTATTGGAAGGCGGGGCTGATCTTCGCGCATTGCAAACTTTATTGGGGCATAGCGATATCAGCACTACCCAAATATACACCCATGTTGACAGCGCTCGGCTGGTCGAACTGGTGAACAACCGGCATCCTCTTGGTCGCCACAATCTCTCGCGTTGACGTTTTAGTCTGGCGGTTCTAACCGAATATTATGACATCATTTCTCGATTTTGAAAAACCGATTGCTGCACTAGAATCTCGGATCATCGAACTCCGAGAAACAGCAGACGAAGGCTCGCTAGATATAGAGTCTGAAATTACAAAATTGCAGGCCAAATCGGCGAAAATGCTGAGTGATACATATTCGAATCTGACGCCGTGGCAAAAAACGCAAGTTGCTCGTCATCCTGAACGTCCGCACTTCAAGGATTTCGTAGCAGGTCTTTTTGATGAGTTCATTCCCCTTGGCGGTGATCGTAATTTTGGTGATGATCAGGCGATCATTGGTGGTTTTGCAAAAATGGGCGACCAGCGGATTATTGTCATCGGCCATGAAAAGGGCGACGATACCGAGAGTCGATTACGTCATAATTTCGGGATGGGAAAGCCGGAAGGGTACCGAAAAGCCATAAGGTTGATGGATATCGCAGACCGGTTCTCTTTGCCGGTTGTGACCTTAGTAGATACGTCAGGAGCCTTTCCCGGCGTGTCCGCAGAAGAACGCGGGCAAGCAGAGGCTATAGCGCGTTCGACGGAAAAATGCCTCTCTTTGGGTGTTCCGATGGTAGCGGTAATTGTCGGCGAAGGTGGTTCTGGCGGCGCCGTGGCACTGGCGGCGGCAGAACGAGTATTGATGCTAGAGCATGCGGTTTATTCGGTCATCTCACCAGAGGGTTGCGCGTCGATATTGTGGCGAACGGGCGACAAGGCCGATGTTGCTGCGGATGCCATGAAAATTACAGCACAGAACTTGAAAAAATTGGGAGTTATCGATCGTATCGTGAAGGAGCCTGTCGGCGGTGCCCATCGTGACTCTGGCCTCTGTATCGCTACATTGGGCAAAGCAATTTTTGAAGAAATCGATAGGTTGATTGTTCTAGATCGCAAAGAATTGCGTGCGATGCGTCGCGAAAAATTCCTTAAAATCGGCACGTTTTAAGACTCTATCTGCCGCCCTAAAAACGATAGCCGGTGCATCCCTCCGGACGATGGTGACGTAGTTTTACAAGGGCTGCCCTTCCTCTGAATGTCCGCGTGATATACACTGGCAGCAAGGAGATTGTGATGAGAATGAAAAATAAAAAAATTCTGTCGACCGTTGCTGTTCTATCATTGGCAGCTTGTGGTGGTTCCGGTGCCGACGCTGGATCTGTTGAATCCGCTGGTAGTAAGTCGTCCGTCCAAAAAGATAACGTGCGAACAATCTCAGCAGCAGATAAACAAAAAGGGGCAGAGGTTCACCCGCAATTATTGGAAGAATTCGGCGGTAGCTATTCCGGCCCTCAAACTGCCTATGTCGTCCGCATAGGACAGGATATTGCAGTACAATCCGGACTAGGCGATGCCCGTAGCGATTTTACCGTTACTTTACTGAACAGCCCGGTAAACAATGCTTTTGCGATTCCCGGTGGCTATGTTTATCTCACGCGCCAATTGATGGCGTTGATGAATGATGAAGCCGAGATGGCGGGCGTTCTCGGCCACGAAGTGGGTCATGTTGCTGCACGCCATAGCCAGAAAAGACAAAAAGCGGCGAAGCGGAACAGTATTTTGGGTGCCTTGGGCCAGATCGGAGCGGCAGTTTTGCTGGGGGATTCTGCCTTAGGTAAGCTTGGACAGGAGGTTTTGGGAACCGGTAGTCAGCTATTGACCTTAAAATATTCCCGCAAACAGGAATATGAAGCGGATGATCTGGGCATAGAATATCTTGCCTCTGCCGGATATGCGCCGCAGGCACTTTCCACAATGCTCGAATCGCTAGCAGCACAGTCGGCCATTGATGCCCGTGCCGCAGGTCGAGATGCACGGAGCGTTCCGACATGGGCCAGTACACATCCTAATCCAGTCCAACGCGTTTCAAGGGCCGCAAAAAATGCCGGTAAACTTGGAATTTCAGGCGGTAAGCGTAATCGGGAAGCATTTCTAAGAAATCTGGATGGTGTGATGTATGGAGACGACCCGAAACAAGGTGTGATTGAGGGAAATAGCTTTCTTCACCCGGAGTTGAAATTGAAATTCAGCGTACCAAATGGTTTTGCAATGCAAAATGGAACAACAGCGGTCACAATCAATGGCTCGGCCGGTAAAGGGCAATTCACAACAGGCTCATATAACGGGAATATGACGGCCTATATTGCATCAGCTTTCAAGGCGTTATCGGGGAAGGGAAAGAATATCACCTATGGAGATATTCAACGGACGACCGTCAATGGTTTGCCGGCATCATATGCAACCGGCCGTGTGACGAGCGGCAACAGCCAAGTCGATGTGACGGTATTTGCGTATGAGTTTTCAAAAACTAGTGCTTTCCATTTCGCAACACTTGCCCCCGCCGGCCAGGCGAACGTGTTTTCAAGCATGTATCAAAGCATAAGGCGGATGACTACTCGTGAGGCCTCCTCGATCAAACCGCGCAAAATTGACGTCGTGACTGTAAAAAGTGGAGATACGCTCGACAGCATTGCGAAGAAAATGGCATATACCAACTATCAGAAAGACCGGTTTCTCGTGCTAAACCGTCTTCGTTCCAACGAGAGCTTGCGCCGTGGAGACAAGGTGAAGATCGTCACCTATTAAACTGGTAGGGTTCAAGGCACAAAAAAAGACGGCGGCCGTTGCGGGCCGCCGTCCTCTTTTAAACAAAATGGTTGTTCTTAAGAACCAGCCATTTCGGTTTCAACTTCGTTGAAGGTGTTGCTCAAGGTGTTACCCAGCTGACCCATTGCAACGATAGCTGCAACAGCGATCAGAGCAGCAATCAAACCATATTCAATGGCAGTTGCGCCTTCTTCGTTCTTAAACATTTTACGTACTAATTTCATGTCTGGTCTCCTATATTTGACTAACTTCACTTACCCAATCAAACCTAAATTCCGGTTCGATGTTCAACGCACTAAATTAGAAACCTTTCGAATTGTTTAACGTGCAACGGCTGTTTATGAATTGGTGACGACCTCTTCGGCCACATCATTCCACATGTTTACGGTCGTATTCGCCAAGCCACTTATTGCTACAATTGCAGCAACAGCGATTAATGCTAATATCAGACCATATTCAATAGCCGTCGCCCCCTGTTCCGAACGATATAATTTTTTTAATATATTCATTATATCCCTCTTCACGCTTCAAAGGTTCTGCTAAGTTGCGAACAATTGGGTTTTCACAGAAAGGGATTAACAAAATCCTTACATCACAAAAAAAAGTGGAAAATAATCCGACATATCTGTTTGTGGTTGCTGCCGCTCTGGTGGATCAGGATGGAAATATTCTGGTGCAACAGCGCCCAGAAGGAAAGCCGATGGCAGGCCTTTGGGAGTTTCCGGGCGGCAAGGTTGAAGCTGGCGAAACTCCAGAGGGGGCACTAGTCCGTGAATTGGAAGAAGAGCTTGGACTAGTCGTCAAAATTGAAGCTTTAAGACCGGTTGCATTTGCCAGCGAATCTCTGGACGCCAAACATCTTCTGCTACTCCTGTATACGTGTCATGAGTGGACAGGCCGGGCAGTTAACCTCGAGGCAACCGCCATGCAATGGCTTCCTGTGCAGGAGTTACGACATCTTGATATGCCGCCTGCCGATCAGCCTTTAGTAGAACAATTGCTTGTGGTTCTATAAGTCGGTCTTTGGTTTGTTGAGGGCTGTTTTAAGAGATATCTGACCGCTACCACGGCGTGCAGGCGCCGGTTGATCGGGATGGGGTGCCCAGCCGCATAAATATATTAGTTCAACATGCTCGCTTATTTTCCCGTCCGCGTCAGATTGCTTGTGAAACATCTCTTTTGCACGCTCGTAAACGGCTCGCGAGAGTGGACGGATGTTGCCATTCAGGACATTGCTGCCCCCCATATCCCTAATATCATTGATCAGCTTATCGAATTCTCGATAGCGTAGATCCAAACCGTCACTGTCTATCACGGGCAAGGTCAAGCCGACCCGTGATACAAGGTCGCCTACAGTTCGTATGTCAATCTGCGGATGAATATGCGGTGCAACGCGGTCGCCCTCTGCTTGCATCAATAGGGATTTCAAGGTTGTAAAACTCTCTGCTCCAATGAATGAGGCAAGCAATAAACCGTCCGGTTTTAAGAGACGCCGCGTCAAAACTAGCGCTCCCGGTAGATCATTCACACTGTCTAGGGTCCCGACATTGATGACTAGGTCAAAGCTGTGATCAGCAAAAGGCACACGATCTTCATCGCATTGGATGCCCTGTATTGCAGCAACTGAAGCAAATCCGGAATCGGCAATAACAGATTCGATGCCTCTTTCTCTCAGTGATGAGGCGAGATAATGCCCCGATTGACCAATCAGCAGGCATCTATTGAAGTTTCGCTTTACCAGAGAAAGCCTGTCAAATATTTCGTTTGCCATAATTTGGCCGACAAAATCATTTCCTTGAGCGCGGAAAAAAGCACGATCACGAAAACGGCGACGGCGTTCGCGATCAAATAACTCCTTTGGCTTGTCTGCTTGTTGCATATGGTCTTGTGCCTTCGAGAGGAACGGGCGACAAGAGCTAATGAGGATTTTGTCGGCTCTCCTAAAAATGGTCGTTGATTTCGCGTTGCCACCGCGCTGCCCGATATGTGGCGTCACAGTGGAGGCCGACAATCGGTTTTGTTTGCCATGCTGGCAAAAGCTAAATTTTTTGAATGAACCTTGGTGCGCATCTTGCGGAAAGCCGTTCGCTTTCTCTCAAGGCGAAGGCGCTCAATGCCTGTCTTGTCTAAAGGAACGGCCGGCACATGATGGTGTGCGGGCTGTGGTCGCATATGATGATAAGAGCAGCTTACTGGCCATGCGACTGAAATATGGCGCACGTCTTGGATTGGCAGAGCTGATCGGCCAACATATGGAGCGCTTTTCAGATGAGGT
This sequence comes from uncultured Sphingomonadaceae bacterium, assembly GCA_947501695.1. Classification (GTDB taxonomy): domain Bacteria; phylum Pseudomonadota; class Alphaproteobacteria; order Sphingomonadales; family Sphingomonadaceae; genus Parasphingorhabdus. Next base: position 185,945 of record CANMWO010000002.1, on the reverse strand, counting down.
ATCGACGGATGCGCTTATCATTCCAGTGCCCTTGCATCGCTGGCGTCTATGGTCGCGCGGATTTAATCAATCGGTACTTATCGGGAAAGCGCTTTCCAAACAGATCGGTCTTGCGATGCATAGCGATATTCTCGTCCGTAAGAATGCAACGCCACCCCTGCGATCAATGCCGGCCAAAAAGCGCCGCAAAATCGTCAATGAAGCATTTCTAATACCATCAAATGTGGGTGACCGAGTTGCCGGAAAAACCATCATATTGGTGGATGACGTATATACAACTGGATCCACGGCCAATGCCTGTGCCAAACTACTAAAAAAATTCGGTGCGGAGAGAGTTTTGGTTTTCTGTTGGGCGAGAGTTTTAAGCGATTATGACAAAGCCTGATTAAAGTGACGCACTCCTGTCATCAGAGTTGATTTACCGCTTGATCGGGGCCATTTGCAGGGTAATCGATAAATATTGGAATAATTCTATGGCAAAAGTTGAAATTTACACCAAATTCACGTGCGGATATTGTTTTCGAGCGAAAGGCTTGCTGAAGGACAAGGGCGTGGTGTTTGAGGAAACCGACATAACCATGGGCGGGCCTAAGCGCGAGGAGATGATTCAGCGGGCTGGTGGGAGAACCACAGTGCCGCAAATATTTATCAACGGTGATCATATTGGTGGTTCTGATGATCTTGCGTCGCTTAATGATGCCGGAAAATTGGACGAACTGTTGGCCGTATAATTGCCAAGTCGAATCGCCTTGGCCCAGATGTGTAGCGGCATAGATCCCGCTATCAATGCAATGTCATTACGAAATCAAATAAATGAGGCCGCAGAACAGGGAGCTGAAATCCTGTTTACACCGGAAATGACCGGCCTTCTTGATCGCGATCGAAATCGCGCAACTTCAAATATCCGCCAGGAACATGATGATCTTGTTCTGCAAGAAGCCCGCGTATCAGCTGCTCGAACAAAAATCTGGGTTGCCATTGGTTCTCTGGCGATAAGGCATGATGCCAATGATGCGAGCAAATGGGTCAATCGATCGTTCCTTATCGACCCAGATGGCAAGATCATTGTACGCTACGATAAAATCCATCTTTTTGATGTTGATCTCGATACAGGCGAGACTTGGCGCGAATCTGCCGCCTATCAAGGCGGATCTGAGGCGATCACAGCGCCGGTGGGTAAGGCTACCATCGGCTTTTCCATTTGCTATGACCTTCGGTTTCCTGCGCTCTTTGAGGCGCTGACCAATGCAGGAGCAGATATTCTCTCGATACCAGCCGCTTTTACAGTCCCGACCGGCAAAGCCCATTGGGAGATATTGTTACGCGCCCGCGCGATTGAGGCTGGCGTTTTTGTGGTCGCGGCAGCACAATCCGGCTTGCATCAAGATGGTCGCACGACTTATGGCCATTCCATGGTAATAAATCCTTGGGGAGAGGTCTTGTTGGACATGGGAACCGCTACTGGTATCGGGATATGTGAAATCGACCTAGCTGATATTGTTAAGATTCGGAGCCGTATTCCAGCGATTGCCAATCGCCGTCCATTCGTATCACCAAAGGCATCTTTATGATCGTATTTGATCTTGTCTGCCGTGAAGGTGGGCATCAGTTTGAGGGCTGGTTTGGTTCTTCGCGCGATTATGAAGAACAACAGCTAGCTGGGCTGATTGACTGTCCCACTTGCGGAGCCAAAACTATCGAGAAAGCCGCGATGGCACCTAACGTGGGTATCAAAGGCAATCAGCGTTCCGATGGAGCCATATCTTCAGCGAAGCAAACGAACGTATCTGACGCAATGGATGACACACATTCGGTAGGCAAGGCTGTCGAGATTCCTTCAGAATATAAGGAATTGATCGGCAAGGTCGCTGATGCCCAAGCGAAGATGCTAGAAAAATCAAAGTGGGTTGGAGCAGATTTCTCCGAACAGGCGCGTGCGATTCACTATGGTGAAAAAGATGCGACTCCGATTCATGGTACGGCATCAACAGACGACGTAGCTGAACTAAAGGAGGAGGGCGTAGAGATAATGCCGCTCCCGCTACCAGTTACGCCGCCAAAATCGCAAAATTGACGCTGGTCTATCGACATAGCAGCAGCTAAAAAGCCTCAACGCGCCCGTAGCTCAGTCGGATAGAGCATCAGATTCCTAATCTGGGGGCCACAGGTTCGATTCCTGTCGGGCGCACCAATAATTTTTACTATATATATCAAATACTTAAGAACCTTTGGATTACCAGATTTAGCCCCCGAACTTCCGAAGGTTAGGTAAACTGCGGGATTCAAAATGGTGACTAGGGACGATTTGGCGGTCGCGATATAGGCAAACATATGCCGTCCGTCTCACAGGCCGTTTTTGTGGCTGTCAGATGCATGTGACTATTTTTGGAAGTTCGAGCGCAGCGGTTCAGGTGAACCCGAACATTTTGCGCTGGCTTGGCCAATCGAGCGGAATGCTATTGGCGCGAGTAAGCTTGCGGCCCGTTAGTTCAGGTGGTTGCGTGCCATCCATAATGGCTGCAACAATACCCGATGCGAGCCAGGATATCCTGACAAGCTGTCCCAAATAACGACGGCTGTAATGAGCGATCGCGGAATTTGGTTTGTTGCCAAGCATATGATCTTGAGCAGCAAAAGCTTGCGCAACGAGTTTCTGGAGCGTCGGATTTGGAACGGACTTTGGAGGTGATCCGGTTGGTGGAACAGTGAGTTTGAACTCGCTTCCCCGCTTAACGAGTTTGGCATCAACGAAGACATGCATCGGCTCGTTGTCAGGCTCTGGCTTGAAGCTTAGTTCGATATTCTGCTCGCGCACTTGAACGCTGATATTATGGTCTAATAAAACCTTTCTTTTTTGAATGATGGTACCATGGAGTAGTCGATCAGCAATGTCCTGATGTCGATAGATTTGGTCCTGTATGAGTTTAGCATCACCTGCTGCTGGTACCATGCTGATCAGAGCTTTGGCGAAACCACAAAAATCAATTTGGGTTTTGTTGAACCAAACCTTGAGGTCGATTGTCCATCAAATCAGGCAATACGTATATTTTTCGAACTAGAGGCAAGGCTGAATTGGCTCCTTGCGACGGCGCTGGCATGATGGACCTGTTTTTCGAAATGACCATCGATCCCAAACAACTCAATGCAGCGTCTGAAAGTTTGGTCGCGCAACTTACTAAGTTTCCAATCCGAGGCGAGCCTATCGCAACTTACTAGCGTCCGCTTTCGGGATATAGCGGTCACAACGCTAGTGAATGCTGTGTCGATACCGTCCGTCAAAGCCCGGTTTTTAGTGGAGCTCCGATAAAGCCGCTTCTCAACTACGAAATAGGTTCATTCCTATTTACCTACGCAATATTGCGTATCGCGCTGTGATGCATCTCGCTCCAGATATCGGATATGACTTGGAAAACAATACGCCTTGAACTGGCCCGAACCGCTGATCATCCTAACGGATCATCAGCTCATGCTTATGTGTTTCGCGTCCCTCTGGACGATAAAGAAATGATTGATCCCGCTGCGCTCCGTAAAGCAGAAAAGCGGCCAGTGGTTCGGCGTTTCTGGCCCGGTCAGCGGGACCAAAATGGGGTCGTGATCACAACCGACAAGGGCTGGGTCTTTTCCTACAAGGTCGGTGATGATGATGACGAAACGATATTCGGACTACAAAACCATCCGATCAGGGTCGGTGAATATCTGACCATCACGGAAACCGATGACAGTGAGCTGCCGTTTAAAGTGGTCAGCTGCCACGAATAGGGTTTTCGCCAGCCATGGGGGCTAAAATGGAGGAACCATCATGCTTTTTCGTACGCAATTTTCTCGCAGTCTTTTGATCGGCGTAGGCCTGCTATGCTTCGCCAGTACGCCCGTTGCAGCGGAATGTGTGATCGGTTCCGAACCTCTCTTCGATCCCTTCGCACCCTATAAGGGCGGCTCCGCTATCGTCCACAAGGATAGCGGTTTCGTTTTTCCCGCCGAAACGGCTGGGTTTAAACGGCTGTGTGAAATGACCACCGATTTCTCCGGCGACAATTTCCAGATCCGCTATGAACGAACAATCGGTGAGCAGCTCATCGCCGTTGATATTGCGGTCGTCCATCTCGAAGATTTGACGGCCCGCGACCATTATCAGATCATCAAGCCCACGGTCATGTCGCATTATGCCAGCGCCTCCATTGAGTCGGAAGGCGATTATTTCGTATCGGGGCGAGAAGACCTGACCGCCTATCAAGGTATATTTGACGGACAGAAAGATGACGTGCCGTGGCATGTGAGCCTGACTGCGATTGACTATGGCTATTGGGACGCCCGTCTGATTGCATCCTATCCTCACGAGCTCGACATATCTGCCCAAGAAGCTTTGATGGAACTGGTAGCAGCGTTCCAATGGCAAAGCCCGGCAAGCAAAGAAAAATAGCGGAGAAAGGCCATGAAACGCATCGCGATTATTGACGCTCATCCCGACCCTGATCCAGGACGTTTTGGACATGCCCTAGTCTCTGCCTATGCCCATGCGGCGAAAGAAGCGGGACATGAAGTGAGGGAAATCCGGCTGGCGGGGAAAGATATTCCGATATTGCAAAGCCGGAGCCAATGGATGGATGAACCCATGCCCGCCGATGTCAAACCGGGTCAGGATGCGATCAAATGGGCACAACATATAGTCATTCTCTATCCCCTTTGGATGGGCGATATGCCAGCGCTGCTAAAGGCGTTTATCGAGCAGGCGTTTCGACCGGGTTTCGCGCTCAGCTATGAAGAAGAAAAACGCATGCCCAAGAAATTGCTGCACGGACGGTCGGCGCGGCTGATTGTCACCATGGGCATGCCGGCCTTTTTTTATCGCGCTTATTTTGCTTCGCATAGCGTGCGCAGTTTCAAGCGAAACATATTGGCGATGGCGGGGATAGATCCGGTTGCGACTTCCTTGATCGGAAATGTCGACAGCAGTGCGAAGCATCGTGAGCGGTGGCTGAAAAAAATGATCGCGCACGGTGCCAACGGTGAATGAAACAAAGCCTGCGTAAGTTTTCGCGCGTGTCTGCCGGCTCCGTAACATCCCTTATACAGAGCGCAAAATGATCGGGATACACTTCTACCATTGATGATTTCCAAGCAGAAGGTCATCAAAAATAGGAGAAAAATCATGAAATCCGTGCTGCTCTACGTCAACGACGACTCCGGTTTAGAGGCGAGGCTCCAAGCAGCGCTGGATGTGACCCGTGCCATTGGTGGCCATCTCCACTGCCTGCGTGCAAATCCCTATAATCCGCAAATGGCCTTTGATGGCGTGACCGGGATGTCGGTCGTCTACGACGTCGCGAAATTGACGCGGGAAGCGGACGAAAAATTACGCACTGAAATCGAAAGCCGATTGGCAGATGAAGATGTTCCTTGGGATTATCAGGAAGCCAATGCCAGTCCGGCTCGTGGTCTGGCGCGCAATTCCGCGCTTACTGATATAATGATTTTAAGCTCTGCCAGTGGCGACAAGGATAATGTTTTGCCGCTCGGTATATTGGGCGATGTGCTATTCAGCACGCATGTGCCAGCACTTGTTCAGCCTAATAATGTAAAGAAATTTGATGCTACCGGTACTGCCGTCGTCGCCTGGAACGGCAGTTTTGAAGCGGGCAATGCGCTGCGCGCCGCGGTACCCATGCTGCATTTGGCGACGGCGGTCCATATCCTGACGGTGGATGAGGACAAAGACCATGACCTGCCGCCACTGGCCGCGTCAGAATATCTCTCCCGCCACGGAATCACCTCTGAAATACACAGCATGTCGGCGAAAAAACCTTCTATTGAAGCGGTACTGCTATCGACTGTCGAAGCCCTGCATGCCAGCTATATGGTGATGGGTGCCTATGGCCACAGCCGGGCCCGAGAATTCCTTTTTGGCGGCGTCACACGAAGTCTTTTCCGGGATTGCCCAGTGCCGCTCATTGTCTCCCACTAGGTTTTTGGGAGTTGAGTAATGGCCGAAACCACTAACATCACATTTCACGGTGCCGCTGGTACAGTTACGGGATCCTGTTTTGAAATTAGGGGTGCGGGCAAAACGATCCTGGTTGATTGCGGTTTGTTTCAGGGTACCCGATCGCTTGAACGGCTAAATTACGAAAAGCTGCCGTTCGATATCGGGACAGTCGATGCGATCATTCTCACTCATGCGCATCTGGATCATAGCGGGCGACTGCCTTGTGTTTATGCCCATGGCTGTAAGCCCCCGACTTACTGTACTGCGCCCACAGCCGATATATTGAAGCCGCTGCTGCTTGACTCAGCGAAATTGCAAGCCGCGTCGGTGGAGCGGCGCAACCGACGCGCGGATCGCGCCGGCCTGCCGCCATTCTTCCCGCTTTATACTGGACCAGATGTCACAAAGCTGATGAAGAACATCACTGCTGTGGACTATTGTGAGCAAGTGGATTTGGGCAATGGCGTGTACTTTCGCTTATGGGATGCGCGCCATATCGTCGGCTCGGCATCGGCGGAGATTAACATCGCTGGCCAGCGGCTGCTGATATCCGGCGACATCGGCTCCGGCACAGCGATAAATTGCGAGGATCAGGAACTCGGTGGTTATGACCATATCATCTGCGAGGCGACCTATGGTGCGAGAGAGAGGGAAGAGACGTTAGTCAGTGAACGCAGAGAAGCGTTAGCTAATTTCACCGAGGATACTCTCGGAGCCGGAGGCAACCTCCTTATTCCGGCTTTTGCTGTCGAACGGACGCAAGTCATATTGGAAGATTTTTTGGCGTTGTTTGACGCTGGGCGATTGTCTCCGGTCAATGTCTTCCTTGACGCACCTCTCGCTCAAAAAGTCACCAGAGCGATGCTCAAATATCGCGACAACGGAGCAGATCTGCTCAAGCGTTCGAATATTCGCTTCGTCCAGTCTGTCACAGAATCCAAACAGCTTAACCACATAACAGGAGCGGTGATTATTGCCGGGTCTGGAATGTGCGAAGGTGGGCGGATCCGCCCCCATCTGATACGCAACCTGCCCAAGCGGCAATCGCGGGTTTTGTTCACTGGTTTTCAAGTTGCCGGAACATTGGGCTCTGTGTTGACCAGCGGCGCTAAAATGGTGCGCATCTCTGGCAATGATGTGACGGTTAATGCTGATATCGCGATCCTCGACGGCTATTCCAATCATGCTGATCGTAAGGGGCTTGCTGGGTGGATAGAGGAACATGCGCCGATTTCGGGGACAATATTTGTCGTTCATGGCGAAGAACAAGGCTTACAGACTCTCGCCAGCGATCTGATCACCACAAAGCAGTATAATGCCCCCGTCATACCCTCTCTCGGAGAGCAATGGGAATTGCGCCCGCAAGCAGAAGCCCGATTGCAAGCACCGGCCCGCAGTGATGCCGAGCAGCTAATCGCGCCTCGGGACTGGACATCCCGGCTGGCTGCCCTGCGCTCGTCAGTGCAACAAAAAGTCCGTGCGTTGCCGTCTGATCAGGATCGCGAAAAAATGCTTAAATCGCTAGAGCGCACGCTGGAAAGCTATCAGCAAGAAAAATTACGCTAGAAAAGCTCTGCAATATCCAGTTTCGCTACGCTAGACTTTACTTAGGGTCGCGTACCATCATCACGTCTTGCTTAAGCCAGCCCAATAATACCCGCGCATTATTGCCCATGCTAGCCTGCATGAAACCGCTCTTGCCATGGGTTCCCAATACCACCAAATCCGATTTCAATTCCCTGATTTTTTTGAATAAGACAACGCCGAGATCACCCTTTTCATTGGCAGCGTCTAAACGTTTAAACGTCGCATTGTCGATCGTCGTTTGAGCCAGAAAACGTTCCATCAACTTTGCCTCTTCAGAGCCGATATCCTTCGCGACCTGATCGGATTTCAGCCAGCCGCTGTAGGGCACGTTATAGGCGTGGACGAGATGCAGTGGTATGTCCGGGAACATTTCTGCAGCAGTGTTGAGCGCTGTCAGGGAACAATGGGAGAAGTCGGTAGCAATCATAATGTTACGATAAGGTTTGACCGGCTTGCGCTTGATGATCAGTACCGGGATATCGGAATGGCGGACGATATGGTCCACCGGAGAACCTAGGAAAATATCGCTAAAACCGTCATAATGACCCACGCCCGTAACGATCATCCCACAGCGCTCGCGCTTGGCTGTCTCAATCACTAGCTCGCCTACATTGCCCATTTCGATAATGAATTCCACATTCACATCGGTTTCAGGCAATTCTTCTTCCAACTGGACCCGCGCCTCTTTCGGGACCAGCCCTTTTTTCTTTGCCTGTTTGGGATCGAGCACATGGATCACGATCAAGCGCGTTCCCCATATTTTCGCCAACATCAAGGCGCGGTCATAAGGACGATCGCAGCGGGCCGTCATATCTGTCGCGAGAAGGATGGGTTTGCGTGTTGTTTTGATATCAGCCATGTGCAGAAATTCTTCCCATTATGTCAGAATAAAAAATGGATTCAGGCCGCCCTTCCTCCTTTGTACACCCGTCGGGGGGAGTTTGGGGGAAGGGGTGATTGAGGGGATGGAAGGGCGACCTGCGTACCTTCTCAACCCGCTATCTACGCGGTATTGATCGGGACCTTTCATTCTTTTGAGAGCGCTTCGGTGCTTGCTTTTTCAACCTCATATCCTTCCGTTCTTTGTTACCAAAACGGATTATTATCTTTGTCCAGCTGGGCAAATCAGTGGTGTTCCCTAGGTAGTTTTACGTATTTCGTCCCTCGCTCTTCGTCCTGCTTAGATCAGGGGCTGTTTTACATTTTGGAAAGACTGGAAATTCATACTATGTTTGAAGCATCGGGGATGAGAGGAGCTTTGCACTGTGCGCGCATTCGGATTGGATCAGATTGACCGATCAGCTTATTTAGAAGCTGTGCTGTCGACCTTGCCCGAATATGTCATCGTCAACGACCTCGATATGCAGATGATTGATCTAAATCAGGCCGGCCTTGACCTGATTGGAATTAAGCGTCTGGAAGACTTGCCGGAACGCGAACCCATGTCGTTGATTTCTGAACCCTATCGTCCTGTTTTCAAAGATGCTTTTGAGTCTGTTCTCAGCGGGGATGTTACGCAAGTCGGCAAGCCGCTAAAGATCGAAATACAATCTTTGGATGGCATATCTCATCTCCTGGAATTTCGGCTCGGGCCTTTGAAAGAGCATGACGGTCAAATCAGCGCCATCGTCATTACCGCCCGTGATATATCAGATTGGCAAAACATGTTGGAGGCTGCCGAACAATCCACTTCGATATTGGAGTCGATATTGGATACGGTACCTGATCCGATGGTGGTGATAGACGAAAAATGTAGAATAACCTCGTTCAGCGCAGCTGCCGAAGACCTGTTTGACTATCGGGAAAACGAAGTGGTCGGCAAGAATATAAACATGCTGATGCCACCGCCCTATCATGCAGAACATGATAGTTATGTCGAGCGCTATACCCGTACGGGGGAGAAGCGGATTATCGGGATTGGCCGCACCGTCGAGGGGCAGAAAAAAGATGGTACTATTTTCCCCATGCGACTGGCCGTTGGTGAAGCAAAATCAGGCGACCATCGTCTGTTCACCGGCTTTATCATAGATCTCACTGAACAACGCAATACCGCAGCAGAACTGCAGTCCTTGCAGGCCGACTTGCTACATTCTTCACGGCTTAGTGCTGTTGGAACCCTGGCATCGGCGCTAGCCCATGAAATTAACCAGCCGCTTGCTGCGATCACCAACTATCTCTCTGCGGCGCGCGATATGCTCGATAGCGGGGCAGAGGGTAACAAGGAATTTCTTCACGAAGCGTTACAGGAAAGCGTATCGGAAAGCTTGCGCGCCGGCACCATCGTCAGACGGTTGCGCGAATTTGTTGCCAAGGGAGAGATTAACCGCGAACTCTTGTCCATTGCGCAAGTGGTTGAGGATGCCACGACGTTGGGATTGGTCGGCGCTTATGACAAGGGCATTAAATTTTCGATCACGATAGATCCAGATACTAATCACGTCTTTGCCGACCGGGTGCAGATCCAGCAAGTGATGGTCAACCTGATGCGTAATGCTATTGAAGCGATGGCCGATAGTCAGATTAAGCATCTCAATATTTCAGTCCGCTCTGTACCCCATAAAAAAGTCGAAATTGCCATATCAGATACTGGCAGCGGAATTGAAGCGAGTGTCGCCGAGAAAATTTTTGACCCTTTCACGAGCACCAAGAGCAGCGGCATGGGGTTGGGCCTGTCAATTTGCCGTACAATTATTGAGGCGCACGAAGGTACTATATGCGTCGAAGCCAACCCGGAAGGGGGCACGATTTTCCGTATCACTCTGTTAAAAGCCAATGAGGAAGAACCAGATGTCGAATGAACGTTTAGTTTACGTTGTTGATGATGACGATGCAGTGCGCCGGTCCGCAGCCTTCATGCTGCGCCATGCCGGGCTTCAGGTGCGCCCGGTTGAATCAGGGGTCGCCTTTCTGAAGCTCGCCAAAAACGCCGAGCGCGGTTGCGTGCTTTTGGATATCCGTATGCCGGAAATGAATGGGCTAGAGGTTCAACAGCACATGGTCAAAGAAGGCATTGATATGCCAGTGGTCATACTAACGGGACATGGTGATGTCGAAATTGCGGTACAGGCAATGCGCGCTGGCGCAATTAATTTCTTAGAAAAGCCCTACGAGAAAGAAGCATTACTGGCGGCAATGGAGGAAGCGTTCGAACGGATCGAAAATAGCGACCTTAAAGAAATGGCATCTTCCGAAGCAACCGTCCGCCTAGCTTGTCTCACGGGTCGAGAGCGGGATGTACTTGACGGCTTAATGACCGGCTATCCTAACAAGACTATCGCCTATGACCTGGGTATTTCGCCGCGCACCGTAGAGATTTACCGCGCCAATATGATGGAAAAACTGCGAGTCAGGAGCCTGGCCGAAGCGCTGCGTATCGGCTTTGCAGCAGAAGCTGGCGAAGTCGTGAACGCAAAACCTATCCGGCACTGACTTACGTAAATCTGCGGATAGCTTGAAAAGGGAATTAGAGACATTGTTACGGGAAGCCCAAGGAGCCTCTCATGATCAATTTTACCCAACAAAAACCGGATGAATTCCCGACACCGAAACCATCAGAAACACCGCCTATGGAACCAGATTGGATTAGCGATCCGGGCGCGCCCGAAATGCCGCCGCCGCAGCCTGAACAGCCAGCCGAGCATCCGCCGGAATATCCTGCACCTGACGAACCCTCTCGATAGCCCTATTCTGAGGATTTAACGCCGTTTTGGGCCCACATAGCAAGCGCGCCAATGGCAAGACCAGCACCGGTTGCGGCCAAGACACTGGCAAAGGGGTGATTTTGCACTTCACTGGCAATCGCTTCTTTCTGTTGCTCGCCGGCTACGCGCAGCTGATCGCTACGCTCGCGCAATATTTCACCCTTTTCCCTCAGCGTTTCTGTCGCTTGTTCAGTGAATTGCTTCATCCGTTCGGATGCGTCTTCCGCAACATCGTCCTTTAATTTGCGAATGTCGCTTTGCAGCCGGTCTAGGTCGCTACGGATGACGGCGATCTGATTGCCATAATCATGATCATGTTGGCGATGGCTTAACGTTGCTTCTTTAATCATTTCTCTCACTCCTTCTGCGTTGGTGCGGATCAAAATATGCCTCTCAGAACCCGCGGTCATTACGTAATTGCCACTAGGCGAGAGGGGCAAATATTCAGCTTTTCGGCCACTCAATCGTTGGCCCTAGATCGGCTAGAACTCTATTGGCATTAAACGCGCTCTGGCCATCTTCCGGCATCGGCCCTTTGCCCATTTTTACCTCGGCATGCGCTTCAAATTTTTCGACCGTCCGGACATCAACATCATAAGTCCAGAATCGATGACCAATATGAGGATGCCAGGTCGTCCAGCTACGCCCGCGATAATAACACCAATGCGGTTGCCAATAGCCATAGCCGACACCATACCAGGGATCATAACGGGGAGAGCGATCGACATAGGTCCGGCGCTCGCTCTCGGTCCGATGATCCACTAACATGAACCAATCAAAGCCATTTTGCTGGGTAAGCTCAGCGGCTCGGTACAATAAGTAGCCCTCAACTCGGTCGCGCGAAGTAAAAATATTGCCCATAAAGGTAACCCGGTACCGATCATCAGCGAGACGTTTGTCGGAATAGCCTCCAGAGACTTTTTGCCCATAGAGATTGGGTTGATAAGGTGTGGCGATGGCGCAGGCGACAAGCATGAGCGTGAGCATCAACGCCATCGTCTTGGTAGCGCGTTTGCGGAGATCGAGCGTGAGGGGCATGATTTTCTCCCATCGGATTAATCTGTTGGTTAGAACCAGATGATCCAATCTCAATGAGCGGGCGCCATATGTCTTTACGTATTTGTTCGGAGAGGGTGTCGTCAGGCTTGATGGGCCGTTTGATATCCATCACTTTCTGACGCTTCATCCGTAACAATACCTATCGCAACAACGGCCCCAGTCGTCGTAATTTAATGTTATTGTAACGTAGCTTGTAACATATTGTATCTAGTCACAGCATAGGACTTAAACTCAAATACAGGAAAATTATGTGCTGATAAGCAATGGTAGTTTAATCGTCGCGGTCGATGGATCGCGCATGTCGATTTTCCGCAATATTGGCGAGGCGTTCAAGCCCGCCTTGGAACTGTTGGAAGAACATCAGGATCCTGCGCCCCGGTCATCCGAACTGGGCACAGACCGACCGGGCCGCAGCTCCCAGAGCACAAGCCCGCGCAAAGGTGCTTATGAACAGACCGACCTACACCAACAGGCTGAAGACCGCTTTGCCCGGGAAGCGGCTGAGCGCATTGATCAGATAGCGCGTGACTCCAAAGTGGGACTGGTGCTGGTTGCAGCACCCCGGGCATTGGGGGTTATCCGGCAAAACCTGAGGACGGAAACAAGCGAGAAATTACTGGCAGAAATAGCCAAGGCTTTTGGCCCTCATGAATCAGAGCCATTGACGAAGATGCTTGAGAAGCATGAAGTATAGGATGATTGTAAAGGGCATCGGGATCTGAATAATCATCAGATCTTGATGGCTTAGTTTCACCAACGCCGCCCCAAATTCAGGCGTCCGAGTTACTGGCGGTAAGGTAGATTCTCAACAACACCAGTTCAAGCTTTGGCAAGATATCACAGTTTTGAGGCGTAACTAGTTCCAAATGATCAACATATCATATCATCGATGAGCTTTCGCATATCCATACCAGAAACCGTCGAAAATCATTGGCGATCATATTGGTCCTGAAGGAGTGGATTCTATATCAACGAGGTAGCGAGCTTTGCCCCATAAGCTGCATGTCCACTGCGCGGGCGCATTGCCGACCTTCGCGGATGGCCCAGACCACAAGGCTTTGACCACGGCGCATATCACCGCAAGCGAAGATACCGCTTTTGCTGGTCGTATAGCTGGTTACATTAGCCGCCACGTTGCCGCGAGCATCGAGTTCCACTTCCGATTGATCGACAAGTCCCATTTTGCGGGGACCTACAAAACCCATGGCAAGGAGAATTAAATCGGCTTTCAGCGTGAATTCGCTACCTGCAATTTCTTGCATTTGGCCATCGACCCATTCGAGACGAATACATTCCAGGCCTTCAACATTGCCGCTCGTGCCCACAACGCGCTTTGCCAAAATCGCCCAGTCGCGTTCGCAACCTTCCTGATGGCTCGATGACGTGCGCAATTTCAAGGGCCAATCGGGCCATGATGTCGTCTTGTTTTCTTTTACAGGAGGCTTCGGCATGATTTCGATCTGCGTCACCGAAGCAGCGCCTTGGCGATTGGAAGTTCCCACGCAATCCGATCCCGTGTCGCCGCCGCCAATGACGATAACATGCTTGCCCGTGGCCGTGATAGACCCCCGAGGTGCCGCGCGCATTTCATCATCGCCGGCATTACGCTTATTTTGTTGCGCTAAAAATTCCATCGCAAGACGGACACCTGACATTTCATAGCCGGGAATCTCGAGCATACGCGGTTTTTCAGCACCGCCAGACATAACAACCGCGTCATAATTTTCTTGCAGCGATTCCACTGAAACGGTCACACCAACTTCGGCACTGGTCCGCAACTCAACGCCTTCTGCTTCCATTTGTACCAGACGGCGATTGATCAGATGTTTTTCCATCTTGAAATCTGGAATGCCGTAGCGCAGCAGCCCGCCCATACGGTCATTTTTTTCGAACAAGGTGACGCTATGTCCTGCGCGAGCAAGCTGTTGTGCGCAGGCCATGCCTGCAGGGCCTGAACCGACAACGGCTACTGATTTTCCGGTTTTTTCTTCTGCTACCTGAGGCGCAATCCAGCCTTCTTCCCAGCCACGGTCGACGATTGCACATTCGATGGATTTGATATTCACAGGCACATCATCAATATTCAATGTGCAACTGGCTTCGCAAGGGGCGGGACAGATGCGACCGGTAAATTCCGGGAAATTATTGGTCGATTGCAGTGTTTCCAGCGCAGTTTTCCAATCGCCCTCATAAACCAGATTATTCCAGTCCGGGATGATATTATTTACCGGGCAGCCGTTATGGCAATAAGGGATACCGCAATCCATGCAGCGTGCCGCTTGATTCTTGAGTTCGGACTCCGGTAACGGATTGGTGAACTCCTTATAATGTGTCAGCCGCTCCTTAGGATCAGCATAAGTCGCTTCTTTGCGATCAATCTCGAGAAAGCCTGTTACTTTACCCACGGTCTACTCCAATATTTTCAATTATTCTGCAGCAACGATTGTGTCGAGACGCTCTGCTTCCAGCTGCTTTAGTGCTGTTGCATAATCGCGCGGCATGACTTTCACAAAACGGCTCAGTGAATCTTCCCAATTATCGAGAATCTCGCTTGCCCGTTTGCTGCCGGTATGGAGCTTGTGGCGCTCCAATAGAATGCGCAGTCGTACAGCGTCATGGTAAAGCATGTCGCCCATGCCATAATCGTGCACATCCACTGGAAGCTGCTGCGGTAGAGAGGTACCCTCTCCATCATCTGCAACTGCATCAATGTTCTCAATATCGACCATTGCCATATTACAACGTTGCCGGAACAGATTGTCCTCGTCATAAACGTAAGCGACACCACCTGACATGCCGGCCGCAAAATTGCGCCCCGTTTGGCCCAGCACAACAACAACACCACCAGTCATATATTCGCAGCCATGATCACCAGTGCCTTCGACGACTGCCACAGCACCAGAATTACGAACCGCAAATCGCTCGCCAGCGACCCCGTTAAAATAGGCTTCACCAGCAACTGCGCCATAGAGAACGGTATTTCCTACAATGATATTTTCCGTCGGGTTGCGATCGACATGAGGGGGTTGTTTGACAACAACACGGCCGCCAGACAGGCCTTTGCCAACATAATCATTGGCGTCACCAACCAGTTCGGCGGTTACACCATGGGCCAGAAATGCTCCGAAACTCTGACCCGCAACGCCTTCAAAGGCCAGTTGTATCGTATTTGTCGGTAAGCCAGCATGTCCATGAAGCTTAGCAACTTCACCAGATAGCATTGCACCTACCGTACGGTTGACGTTTTTCACTTTCCGCTCAATTTTAACGGTCTGCCCATTTTCTAGCGCAGGCGCTGCAGCAGCGATCAAATCTTGATCCAGCGCAGCATCAAGACCGTGATCTTGCACTATTGTTTGATGGAGCGTCTCGCCTTCAGGAAGATCAACACTGTGCAACAAGCGTGACAGATCGATACCTTCAGCCTTCCAATGGTTCAAAGCCTTGTTCATATCGATCAAGTCCACGCGTCCAACCATTTCTTCCAGCGTACGGAAGCCCATTTCAGCCATGATCTGGCGCAGCTCTTCGGCTACAAAGAAGAAATAGTTGATAACATGTTCAGGCTGGCCCGTGAATTTTTTGCGTAACTCGGGGTTTTGGGTCGCGACACCAACAGGGCAGGTATTGAGATGACATTTGCGCATCATGATACAGCCCGCCGCGATTAACGGAGCGGTTGCAAAACCAAATTCATCAGCTCCCAAAAGAGCGCCGATAGCAACATCACGACCGGTCCGCAGGCCGCCATCGACTTGCACTGAAATTCTCGACCTTAGTCCGTTTAACAGCAGCGTTTGCTGTGTTTCCGCCAGACCAATTTCCCATGGTGATCCCGCATGTGTCAGTGACGTCAATGGCGAGGCTCCGGTGCCGCCGTCATAGCCTGATATAGTAAGATGATCGGCGCGTGCTTTGGACACACCAGCAGCTACTGTGCCAACCCCGACCTCCGAAACCAGTTTCACTGACACGCGTGCATCGGTATTCACATTTTTCAGATCGTGGATCAGTTGGGCGAGATCTTCGATCGAGTAGATATCATGGTGCGGTGGTGGTGAAATCAAGCCAACTCCGGGTGTTGAGTGACGCACCTTACCGATATTTTTGTCTACCTTGCTACCGGGAAGCTGTCCGCCTTCTCCAGGTTTCGCGCCTTGTGCCATCTTGATCTGGATATCATCGGCATTGACCAGATATTCCGCGGTGACGCCGAACCGGCCGCTTGCAACCTGCTTGATTGCAGAGCGCATTGAATCGCCATTTTCCTTGGGAATGAATCGATCGGGTTCTTCGCCGCCTTCACCGGTGTTGGATTTGCCGCCAATACGGTTCATCGCTATCGCGAGAGTTGTATGTGCTTCGCGGCTGATTGAACCGAAGCTCATTGCGCCAGTTGCAAAGCGTTTTACGATCTCCGTCGCTGGCTCCACCTGATCAATATCAAGCGGTTCATCCGCCTTCGTCAGCTCCATTAGCCCACGAATGGTGAGCAAACGTTCGCTCTGCTCATTGATAGATTTTGCGAATTCCTCATAATTTTTTGGGTCGTTACCGCGCACTGCATGTTGCAAATTCGCGACGTTGGCAGGGGTCCAAGCATGCTCCTCACCACGTAGCCGGTACCCATAGATACCGCCGACATCTAGCATTTTCTTATATATCGGATTATTGCCGTAGGCTTCTGTATGGCGATATACGGTCTCACCTGCGACTTCGGCAAGCCCAACGCCTTCAATCGTTGTAGCCGTTCCGGTAAAATATTTTTCTATAAATTCGCTCGATAAACCAACCGCATCAAAAATCTGGGCTCCGCAATAGCTTTGATATGTCGAAATGCCCATTTTAGACATGACTTTCAAAATGCCTTTGCCGACAGCCTTGATATAATTTTGTTCGACCTCTTGCGTGGTCAACGGCAATTCCCGGCGCACGCGAACGTCTTCCAACGTCTCAAACGCCACATAGGGGTTGACCGCTTCGGCTCCATATCCTGCAAGTGCGCAGAAGTGATGTACTTCTCGCGCTTCGCCGGTTTCGACAACCAGCCCCGTTTGCATCCTTAGCCCTTGCCGAACCAGATGATGGTGCACGGCCGCTGTCGCAAGCAACGCTGGCATTGCTATGCGGTCGGGGCTTTGGGTTCGGTCGGAAAGAATAAGAATATTCCGGTCGGCAAGCACGGCTTCGGTCGCCGCCCAGCACATTTCTTTAATTGCCATTTCCAGACCAGCAGCGCCGCTTTCGGCATCCCAAGTCATGTCGATTGTTTCGGTTCGGAACGCTCCATCAAGCGCTTCTTCAACCGAACGGATTTTCAACAAATCCGAGTTGGTGAGAACAGGTTGATCTACTTCGAGCCGTTTGTGCGTTCCTGCGTCATGGCCCAAAAGATTAGGGCGCGGTCCGATCATGGACACAAGTGACATCACCAATTCTTCCCGGATGGGATCAATTGGCGGATTTGTAACTTGCGCAAAATTCTGCTTGAAATAATCGAACAATAACCTGGGCTTACCGGATAATACAGCGATAGGCGTATCGGTGCCCATTGATCCAATTGGGTCCAGACCATCGGCTGCCATGGGCTCAAGGAATTTGGTTACATCTTCCTGTGTGAACCCAAACGCCTGTTGCCGGTCTAGTAGGGCTGCAGGATTATTCTCTCCACTGACTTGCGGTGCATCGACATCGTCGAGATCCTTGAGATCGAGATCTTTCAAATTATACTGGGTTGATTCCAGCCATTTTGCATAAGGTTCCGCTTGGGCCAAATCGGCCTTTATCTCTTCATCTTCGATGATGCGACCCTGGTCCATATCGATGAGCAGCATTTTACCCGGCTGCAATCGCCATTTGCGAACGATATTATCTTCTTTGACAGGAAGTACGCCAGATTCGGACGCCATGATAACGTGGCCATCATCGGTCACACAAAAACGCGCCGGCCGCAGTCCATTGCGGTCCAATGTCGCGCCCACCTGGCGGCCATCTGTGAAGGCGACGGCAGCAGGGCCGTCCCATGGCTCCATTAAAGCAGCATGATATTCGTAAAATGCTTTCCGGTCTGCATCCATCATACGATCGCCCGCCCACGCTTCAGGGATAAGCATCATGACGGCATGAGCCAAGGAATAACCCCCTGCAACGAGCAGTTCCAGAGCGTTATCAAGACAGGCTGTGTCAGATTGACCATGCGGGATGAGTGGCCACATTTTGTCGAGATCGGCGCCCAACAAATCGGATTCCATTGTCCTGCGACGGGCATTCATCCAATTGACATTGCCGCGTACAGTGTTGATCTCGCCATTATGCGCAATAAACCGGTAAGGGTGGGCCAATTTCCAAGATGGGAATGTGTTGGTAGAAAAGCGTTGGTGAACCATCGCGACAGCTGAGGTGGTCAGCGGATTTTGCAGGTCCTTATAGAACGATCCAACCTGATCCGCGAGCAATAGGCCTTTGTAGACGATCGTCCGTGTCGAAAAGGACGGCATATAAAATTCAGACAGGCCGGGCATATCATTTTTTTCGGCGTGCCCATCGAGCGGATTATGCACTTGCTTGCGCAGTGCCAAGATCTTGCGCTCAAAGGCATCCTGATCGGTAATAGCATCGCCTTTGCCAATGATGGCCTGGCGAATCATCGGCATCTGTTCAAGCACGGCTTTGCCAATGCCTTTTGTATCGATGGGTACATCACGCCAGCCGATTAAGTTTTGACCTTCTTTGGCGATAAACCGTTCAAAATGGGTGGTCGCAAAATTGCATTCACTTGGGTCCGATGGAAAGAAACACATCGCCACGGCATAATCACCAGCTGGAGGCAAGGTCAGACTTTTTGAATCCGCCCAATCCCGCAGAAGTGCGTCGGGAATCTGTAATAATATCCCGGCACCATCGCCCAAAAGTGGGTCAGCACCAACGGCACCACGATGATCAATATTGACCAGAATCTCAAGGCCACGTTTGACAGTGAGGTGGGATTTTTCACCCTCAATATTCGCGACAAAGCCTACGCCGCATGCGTCATGCTCGTTATTTGAATCGTACAGGCCTTGACGTGGCGGGAAGTTCATTATCCGTCCTTACATTCGATATATTTTTTGTAATTAAAATACTCCTAGATGCATTTTAGCGTATTTTGAAGATAAGATTTTGCGAATCGAGAAAAGAAATATTGCGCTTATGCCAAGCACACCTGCTGGAGACTTACAAATTAGAGCAGAGGCTGACGAAAAACTCGCCGGTTTCAAAGACGCTAGCGAAGCACAGAATGTTATGGTCGCGATGATAAGCCACCGCTCTTCAGCCAACGAGATTAAGTAAATTTGGGGCGCGAATTTTCCAGGGGATTTCGGTGATATCCAACGCCTGGGTCAAGCAAGTGGTAAAGCACAGCTATTGCGGCCTTAGTGATTGATGCTACATCAAGGCAAAAGGAGCCGCATCATGTTCAAACGCGCTACCATTACTACGATGATTGTTATGGCCGCATTGGTATTGGACGGAACAGAGACTGCGCAAGCCTCTGACAACGCGTCTGAAAGAGAAAGTGGAAAAAGCTGGTCGATTGCCATTCACGGCGGCGCTGGTACACTTAATCGTGACAGGATTACACCTGAGAAAGACGCGGAAATCCGGGCTGCGCTGAACAAGGCGTTAGAAGCTGGCTCCAAAATCCTTAAAGACGGTGGCAACGCGATGGACGCTATCACGGCAACCATTACGCTTTTGGAGAATGACCCCAATTTCAACGCCGGCAAAGGCGCGGTCTTCACGTGGGACAAAACCAACGAGCTGGATAGCAGCATCATGGATGGCAGTGACTTGTCGGCCGGAGCGGTTGCGGGCGCAACGACCACGAAAAACCCAATATTGCTGGCGCGCGCCGTCAAAGATAACAGCCCGCATGTTATGCTATCCGGTAAAGGCGCAGATCAGTTTAGCCGCGAACAAGGTCTGGAGCAGGTAAAGCCGGACTATTATGCCACTCCATATCGGCTCAAACAAATAGAGGATGTGCTAGCTAAAAAGGTCAGCGTCGCCGATGTCGACCATAAATTCGGCACTGTAGGTGCGGTTGCGATGGACAGCGGTGGCAATATGGCTGCTGGCACTTCCACGGGCGGCATGACCGGCAAAAGATGGGGCCGGATTGGCGACAGCCCGGTCATTGGTGCTGGTACCTATGCCCGCAACCGCAGCTGCGCCATTTCCGCGACCGGTGCAGGCGAATATTTCATCCGGCTGGGCGTTGCCCACGAAATCTGTACCCGGATATGGACGCGTTTTCTGATCGCACGGGATGAAGTGCAAGCGACCGTTCCCAAGGACAAGGATGGCGTCCCCGAATATTATGTTCACGCTAGCGAGTTTGCTTTGCCGGACGAGAGTGTCCAGAAAGTCGCAGACGAAGTTATTGCGGAACTGGGCCAACTGGGCGGCACGGGCGGGATTATCTTTGCAACGCCTTGGGGGCAGGCTGGATATAGTTTCAATACCCCCGGCATGTATCGCGGCCGCGCGACCAGTGATGGCGTGATGAGCGTCTCGATTTACGGGGATGAAGAGTAGCGGCAGCTAATCCCCCAAAGGCGTCGCGGCCTTCACCGCCTTTGTCGTGACAATATAGTCAAAGCCCAGCACGACAAATTTACCGAAGGTCGATAGCTCGTTAATACCTTTACTTTCCAGCTTGCGTCGGATCGGATCAAGCGGAATCAGATAATGGCCGGTATCGCCGATCCGTGCGCTGTCAACTTGCGCCGCTTTCAGGATAGGCATGATGATCTTGTCATCTACCGCTTTCACTTGCGTGTAGCCCTCTGGTGAGGGGCGCATCGTCAGTTGTTCCCCAGCGAGGCCGCTAAAAGCAATGTGCAGCGATTGCATCTTATTGGCGGCCGCTAGTCCTGGGAGCAGCGATCCGATATCAAACATCTTGGTCGGTGTTGTCCCGCGACCAAGGTGAAAGGCACCCATTTTTAGCAATACACGCGGTGCCTGTTCTTCCGTTGCGTGATAGTTGTCCAAAAATAGTCGGTGCATCAGGGCAATGCGATCATCATTATTGGCGAAATAGCGCTTGGCATTGTTATGCTGATAGATGACCGCGCTTTCGGCCAGCGCGTCAATCATCGCCTCAGCCTGTTCGACACCGGCAAATTTGGCGCGCAGCTCGGCAAATGTTGAGGGCGGGGCCGATAGCATCAGCAGGTTTCCCTGATCAGCGGTGGCAACGGCGGTGATATCTTTCTGCAGCAACTTGTCTGCGGCCATTTTCGCCGCGGCATTGGGGGCGATAGCCTTTAGTTCCTCCAAGATGATTGTTGGCGCGCCGATAAATTCCTGATCGATGCCCCACATGTCTACCGTGCCGTCGGGCCGGACAAAATCACTGGCGAGCCGTGCGTCTTCGCGGTTGCTGACAAAGGGCAGTGCGATTGGCTTGCCAGCAACTAGTGCGTTAACACCGGCAACGCCATTGGTTAGTAGCGCTCGCTGCACCAGCTTGTTCGACCACGGGCCAATTTCGGCGACATGGTAGGTGCGGCCATGTTTCGCCATTTCGGCCGCCAAACCACGACCCAATTGAGGGGAATCCGCGAAGCCATGATCCTCGCCCAGCGCAACAAACTGCGTCTTCGCGATCTCCGTGCGCAAAATGTCGCCGCCCGGCCCTGACAGACCGTCCGGCCCGAACGATATTTTCCAGATCGGTATTTCTATCACCGTCGCAGCTGATACTTCTTCGGCCGCTGCCGGTGCGGCCAGCGACAGCGCGCATAGGCCCGATAAAGCCGCAAAGAATTTCCGCATATCATCTTTCCCGTTTGTTGTTTTGGTGATTTATATCACTAATACAGTTGATGTAAACATTCTTTTGTTGATGACGATAATTGCAAAAAATAGCTAAGGCGAAAGTCTCTGTCCTACTTCGTATCGCCGCGCTATGCAGACGGGATGATGAATATGCGCTTTTCCCATTTTAATGAGGGCCGGCCTGTGAAAGGTCACACTGTCAACTCGATCGTGCATATGGAATTGGAAATTTTTCAATGGCTTCGGCCAAAAGGTACAGCGAACAAAAAGGGCCGTTCGAGTAAACCGCATGGGCAGGCCAAGGGGCGATTATACGCATGACATGGAAACCGGAAATTGAAGAGCTGCACGAGCGGCAACGTTTGGCAGAAAAAATGGGCGGGGACGAGAAAGTCTCTCGCCAGCATGGGCGAGGCAAGCTGGATGCTCGAGCCCGGATCGCCGGAATTGTTGATGAAGGCAGCTTTCGCGAAATTGGAAAGATTGCGGGACGCGGAACATATAGTGATAAAGCTGAATTTGAAGATTTTGCGCCGAGCAATCTGATTTTTGGCCGCGCCAATATTGAAGGCCGCCCGGTTGTCGCGAGCGCAGATGACTTTACAGTGCGTGGAGGTGCGGCCGACGCTGCGCTGCATCGCAAGTTCACGCAGTGTGAAAAAATGGCCCATACGCTTGGCATTCCGATGATCCGGATGATCGACGGGACCGGCGGCGGTGGTTCGGTCAAATCGCTCGAAGATATGGGCTTTACCTATGTGCCAGCGGTACCCGGCTGGGAAGATATTATCAAAAACCAAGAGACGGTTCCTGTGGTTGCACTCGCGTTGGGTCCTACTGCGGGCATGGGTGCGGCGCGTACTGTGGCCAGTCACTACTCCATCATGGTGCGCGAATTATCACAGATTTTTGCGGCAGGTCCCGCTGTCGCTGCGGCTATAGGTGATACCCTCACAAAGGAAGAATTGGGCGGCAGCGAAATCCATGCCCGCAACGGCGTGGTCGATGAAGAGGTCGGAAGCGAAGCGGAAGCCTTTGTTACGGCGCGCAAATTCCTTTCCTATCTGCCCAGCAATATCAACCAGTGCTCACAGCGCGTCGTTACTGGTGATCCGGCTGGCCGCCGTGAACAGGCCTTGCTTTCGGCCGTGCCGCGTGGCGACAAGGAAGTTTACTCCATGCGCAAGATTATGGAATCCGTGTTCGACAAAGGCTCGGTTTTCGAAATGGGTAAACGTTGGGGTAGGGCGGCAATCACCGCCTTTGCCCGACTAGATGGTTATCCTGTTGCTGTCCTTGCGAATGACCCCAGTTTTCTTGGTGGAAGCTGGGAAGCCAAGTCTTCTGAGAAAGTTGAGCGTTTCGCCAAGCTGGCCGACCAGTTCCGTTTGCCGGTGGTTCATTTGGTTGACAATCCGGGCTTCATGATTGGCGAAGAAGCCGAACGCACCGGAACCATCCGTTATGGCGTACAGGCAATGAATGCGGTTTATAAAGCGACCGTGCCATGGGCTAGTATCATCGTCCGTAGGGCCTATGGTATTGCGGGTAGCGCTATGTCCAATGCAGAAAATTTCCAATATCGCTTTGCTTGGCCCAGTGGTGATTGGGGGTCACTTCCGATCGCGGGCGGTTTAGAAGTGGCTTATAAAGCGGATATCGAATCTGCCGACGACCCGGCAGCACGACTGGCGGAGATAAAGGCGAAACTCAATTTGGTAACCTCGCCTTTCCGCACGGCTGAGCAATTTAGTGTTGAGGATATTATTGACCCGCGTGATACCCGTCCCTTGCTCTGCGAGTTTGCCGACCTTGCATGGCGGAAATTGGATGCCGAGTAGTTTGGAGGCGTTCCAGCGGCAAGCTTCGACTAGCGGCGCTGTATAGCCGGCGTATTGGCTGCCGATCCAAATCATCGTTACGTTCAAATTGCTGATGAGGACGCTGAAGCAAACAACTTAGCTATTAGGAAAAGCAAGAGCAGATCAAAGGGGCTTCTGCATGGCTGAAAAAAACCTGACGGTCAGAAAAACGATTGAAACGCTGATCACAAGATACGGCGTGCCTATTATCAACTTTCCCATCACCACAGCAACACCGATGCGACCGTTATCGAACGACTCCAAAGACAAGCTGCATGACAAGAGTACAAAACAACAAAGATAGATTTTGCCTAGCACCTATTTAATCTGCAAATTTCTGTTAGGACAGTTTCCGCTATGGGCGCAAAAGCGGACATTTGCCTGACAGCCGATTCCGTCGCGCAGTTTCCAAGAATTTCAAGCTGCAGATTGTAGCAAGTTTCTTCCGTCTCGTTTGGCCTTGTATAGTGCTTCGTCTGCTCTCTGCAGAGCATCTTCTATGTCGCCACTGTCACTCAGTGTAGCAAGCCCTGCACTCACTGTGACCTTAGCGAGTCCAGCCTTGGCCCAGCGTTCATCCGCAATACGAAGCCGCAGTCGCTCGATTATGTTGTAACCATTGCGTCCATCTTCGCCTGGCAAAATCACAAGAAACTCTTCGCCGCCCACCCGACCGACAAGGTCGGTTGGTCGTAGCTGATCAGAGACGATTTTGGCGACACGCTTCAAGACCTCATCCCCGATATGATGGCCGAAGCGATCGTTTACCGTTTTGAAATGATCAATATCCAAGATGGCAATGGTGAGCGGCTCCTTGTTCCGCTTGGCCGAACTAGCCGCAGCACGAAGTCTGGTAAAGGCCTTCCTGCGATTGGCTATACCCGTCAGATCATCCGTTTCGGCAAGCCATTGAGCGGCCGCAGCTTCGCTCAATGCATTACTGCGAGCGATCCGCAACGCTTCGAGAGTTTCGGTCTGCTCGGTAATGTCCTGAAACGTTCCGAACACGCCTTCAAAACCACCGGATGTGTCGTATCGCGGATGGCCAATACTCGAAACATAACGGATTGAGCCGTCGGGCCGTACAATTCGCGCTTCATAGGCGAATTCCTCTTGGCGTTCCATAGCCGACAGAAGCGTGGCGCGCACTCTTGCTCGGTCATCTGGGTGATAGAGTTTGAGCGAAGAGGTCTCTTCGAGAGCCATGGTATCATCCATTGGCAGGTCGGTCGGTTCTACGCCATGTATCCGGTAGACTTCCTCTGACCAGAGCAAAGTACTATTATCTTTACCCAAACACCAATGCCCAACCTGTGCTGCGCTTTCAGCCATTTTGAGAAACGTATTTGTCTCCGCATACTGGTCAATAAGCTTAGCTTTCTCTGCCATAAGCAAAGAAAGTGGCCAGGCAGCGAATAACAGGCTGAGCAAATAAAATTGCAAGAACAGGGTATCGGCATGAAGGCCAAAAACGCCAGCGACTGGTTCAGAGAAATCGGTTTGTGAGGTTGCGATTATCGAGATCAGACTGATACTAACGGCGGCTCCTCGTGTGCCAAAAAAATAAGTGGCTGCGATTAGTCCAATCACTGGCAGAAATAGGAAACGTCCATCTTCGTTTGAGAATACCAGCGAACCTATCGTTGCAAGACAAAAAGCCAACAGAAATATGCTCACAACCGTTCGACGCGGAGCATTGAGAGGCCTCACATATAGCCCGTTCACTATAGTCACGATCAGAGGAGTGACGATCAAAGTTCCGAGGCAGACTGTAGTGAACCATGAAATGAAAAATGGAAGTGCTGGTTCTCCAGCCAATCCAGCAGCGATTGCACCGCTGATCGTGCTACCCACTACCGTTGCTACGAAGAACGTCGCGAGCCAGCGTGTGTCGTCAAGCATTCGGGGGACGCCGGATGTGCGAATGACCAGTTGGCTGATCAAAAGACCCTCTACAATATTAGCAAATGTGAATGCGAGAGCCATTTCGGGCGACGCATCGAAAACCGAGTTCGAGGTAAAACTAGCCAAACCAACCGCGCAAACCAGAGGTACAGACTGACCGGGTCTGGCCAAAAGCAAGGCAGACACGAATACACCGCTCGCAGGCCAAATCGTCGCGATTCCTCCCGCGCTTTGGGTGAGATTGAGAGAAAGACAGGCCGCCAGAAAATAGACTAAGCCAATCACGCACGCGAGTGCGCAGTTTTGCGGCCATGTCTGACTTGTGTTTGCAGTCTCGTTCATTGCAAACCGCATGCCACCAAAAGGTTAAGATACTGTCCAGAATTGGCTGCAAAATCAACTGCTCGCGACTGCAAATCGAAATATGACGGGGTGGAGGTGTTCAAGCTGTTCTAGATGGCCGCTCTCTAATCGATTGCAGTCGTTGCAAAGCACCAGAGCTAATGTCCGCTTTCGGGATATTGCGGACACAGACCACACTTGGAATTGGGTGAACAATTTCAGCCTTGTTATGAGGCTGAGTTTGCTAACTCTCCAGTTAGTGCCGCGTGAAATCGGCCAATGGCGCTTTCAAACAAACCAAATTCCAGAAATTCATTTGCGCCGCTTTTTAAGCCGTGCTGTGCGCCAAGAACCACCTCGCGATCTTCCATAGCGCCCGCTTTCGCAAATTCCTGTCCTTCTAAAATAGCGTCCAGTTTTTTCCCCTCTTCCGCGCAATCGGACAACAGAAACATATGCTGGCGCGTCAATTCAAGCCCGAGTGGTTCCAAGATTACAACTTGCATGCAATCTGGGAAGGTTGAAATAATGATGTTGGGAAAGAGGTGATAAACAAAAGTTATCCTGCCGTTGGTTGACCAAGCTGATTTTGGTTTATCCCGCAATCCTTCAATGGTTTGATAGGGAAAAGCAATTCGGCTGTTCTGATCAAATGATTCAACTACCGTTAAATTGTCATATTGAACCGGAAAGAAAGTTGTCTGGTGGGTTGAACGGATATGGTAGCCCTCTAAAGCGCTCTCCAGATGAAGCTTCCAATTCGCCTCAATTTCAAATGTTTCCGATTTGATGACGCGACATCCGTCCGGGATTAAATCGGGCAAATCGGTCTCATCTTTGACGCCATTGGTGCTCGGGTCTTGCTTTATGAACACCAGTCCATTTTTTTCCAAACAATCTACAGAAACTAGGCCGCGATTTTCCTTGTTCAGGTCAGGAAAACCTTCCTTATGGGGCACGCTGCGAAGTGCACCATCATTGCCATAGGACCAACCATGATAAGGGCATACAAACACGTTGGCGCAACCCTGACCATTGGCAACCTGGACGCCGCGATGCCGGCATGCGTTACGAAAAGCTCTCACTTTTCCCTCGCTTCCCCTGACTACGACTAATGGGATTCCTGCTGTATCCCTCGCGATATAGTCGCCTGATTTGGGCAATGCCGCAGAAGGGCAAAAGACGACCCAACGTTTACGTAACAATGCCAACTCTGCATCAAGTCGCTCGGCAGATTGATAGTTTTTTGTCGGCTCCTTCCAGCTGGATTGGCCAACATCGGTGGTTTTGTTGTCGATATGATCAAATATCCGCGCAATTATGTCTTGGTCTGACATCAACGCAGCCGGACTGCGACTTTCATCATGTTTGAAAACTTCCTGCGTCGCCATAGACTTTGCTTTCATCGGAGATATTAATTGATAGAGCGAATATTGGTAACGCAAGGGTCGCTGGATGACCATTATATGTTTTAGATAGTTTGGCTGGCCGCAGATATTTGCATTGCCGATCAACAGGAAGTCGGGGGAACATTGCTTTAGAGACCTCTACGGCTCGAGCTGTCATAAACTCTGACGTCCGCTTTCGGGATAAAGCGGACACAGCCCTAGTGTCCGCTATGGGCGCAAAAGCGGACATTACGGTGTTGCCGCCTTTTTCCTTTCTAACGCAATATCATAGATCTCGCGAGCAACGTCGATTGTGGCTAAATTCTCAAATGCCCAATTTCCTATAGCGTCCACGAGTTCACAAAATGACTGCCCATTGGAGTGAGGTCATATTCCACCTTGGGAAGGATTGTCGGATGTATTTCTCGGTATATTTTAGGCCGAAGATGACATTTGGCAGACCTAGATGCAGCCTATTTTGGTGCTTTAAACCCTGGCTGTTGACGAAGGACTGCGCCGTCGCTTCGCCACCATCCTGATAGCGACAGATTGCGAGCGGCAGAACTTCCAGCAAGCACGAGAAGGCCAGCTAAGATAGCGAGGTTTTTAACGAAGTTTTGGGTTTCGTGGGCGACGCCATCGCCCTCCATGGTCCAGAAGTCGTGAAGCAGGAAATTCACCATCAAAATGTAAACAACAAAACCATAAGCGACGAACTTGACGTGGCGCCCTGAGATAAGAAAGAGGCCGCCGACGATATTCACGATGGCAGCTAACCATAGAAGTGGCTCTGCGAATGGAATATCATGCCCCTGCATATAGGCAACCATATCCGCTGACCCAGCTACCTTACTTAACCCGGGTACCAAAAAGTAGAGCCCGAGCAGGATTCGCCCAATCGTCGTTGTCACTGATGATACCATATTGTCTCCTGTCGCTGGAGGCGTGGCACAACATCATAATGAACGCAAGGCTGTCCGAGATGGGATTGATAGCAATAATCCCTATTGTCTTTTTTTGGGATGTAACGGCCAATGACGTGCTATTGGCCCATTTAGTTTAGTGTTGGTGTGTATGAAAGATCCCGATCCCTCGCACAGATTAGAAGCACTGCGTTTTAGATCAATTTATGATAGAGTTTCCCTAGCGCCTTTGACCAAGCTCAGGTAACGGGCAACCATGGTTAGCGCGACGCACTCTTTTTCATCTCCAAACCCGTGGCGCCGCGAAGCGATCACGACGTTGAAACTTGCTTGGCCGCTGATCTTGTCCAACCTGACGATGGCACTAATTGGTGCGACCGATGTGTTGATGATCGGTTGGCTGGGTGCGCGTGAATTGGCGGCGGCGACGCTGGGCTTTAATCTGGCGATGAGTTGCGCCATTTTCTGTATGGGGTTGGTGACGGCCTCAGCACCGATGATGGCTAGCCAAATTGGTCGGATGGGGCACAGTGTTCGCGATGTTCGCCGGACATTTCGGCAAGCGATTTGGGCGGCTGTAACGGTCATTATACCATTTTGGATATTGCTCTGGAATACTGAGAGCATCTTGGTTTTCTTTGGTCAACAACCTGATCTGGCGCGCAATGCGGGGCTCTATATTTCGGCCTATATGTGGTCAATATTGCCGTTTTTATGCTTCATTATATTGCGCAATTTTATCTCTGCGTTGGAGCAACCGGTTTGGGCACTCATTATCAGTGTGATCGCAGTTCTGGCCAATGCACTATTCAACTATGCTCTGATTTTCGGGAAATTTGGTGTGCCTGAATTTGGCGTAGTGGGGGCTGGTATCGGCAGCGTGATGACAAATCTACTGATGTTTGGTGGCATGGCTTTGGTGGTCATTCTCCACAAGCGTTTCCGCCGCTATCATTTGTTCGGCCGCTTCTGGCGTGCAGACTGGCAGCGTTATCGCGCGCTTTGGAAATTGGGTTTGCCCATAGCTGTGACCATGGGGTTGGAGGGCTCGGTCTTTGGCATTGCGGCCTTGTTGATGGGGCTTATCAATGCTGAATCTGTTGCAGCCCATGCTATCGCATTGCAGCTCGCATCGCTCACTTTCATGGTGCCAATGGGGTTGGGGCAGGCCGCGACGGTCCGCGTCGGTATCCAATATGGCCGCCGCAACCACGCCGGGATTACGCGTGCCGGCTGGGTCAGTTTTGTCCTCGGCACAGCATTCATGGCGGCGATGGCAATGGTGTTCGTTCTTGCACCCGATTTCCTGATTGCGATTTTTATAGATGCCAATGCACCGGGAAATGAGAAGGTTGCGGCCTTGGCCGTCAGCTTTCTGGCGATTGCTGCGATCTTCCAGATAGTGGATGGCGCACAAGTGGTTGGAGCAGGCATGTTGCGCGGTTTGCATGATACCACGGTGCCTATGGTATTCGCGCTGATGGGCTATTGGTTCATTGGTATCGGTGTTGGTGCTGGCCTGGCCTTTTGGCAGGGCTGGGAAGGTATCGGTGTTTGGACGGGACTTGCTAGCGGCTTAGGTATTGTCTCCGTTCTGATGCTCGCTCGTTGGATGATGCGTGAGCGAATCGGGTTGCTGCCGTAAGTTTTCGACGGCATCAACGCGCAATGATTTGAGCATTATTCGCTAATAGCTAAAAGCTATGAATTATGCGCAATTGTTTCGATTGGATCAATCACGGAATCCTTGGCAGCTAAGGATCACCAAATCAAACCAAGGAGGCCGTTATGAAAAACTATGTCAATGAACTCGTGAGACGCCACCGCCGGTTAAACCGTTTGATCGACAATTGCCGGGCCG
Source organism: uncultured Sphingomonadaceae bacterium (assembly GCA_947501695.1). Taxonomy (GTDB): domain Bacteria; phylum Pseudomonadota; class Alphaproteobacteria; order Sphingomonadales; family Sphingomonadaceae; genus Parasphingorhabdus. The sequence goes on along the minus strand of CANMWO010000002.1, from coordinate 155,509 downwards.
CTGGTCGGCAACAGGAAATGCAGCAACTTAAGCGTGTTCGCTTGAAGATTAAGGACAGGATCGCTGCTGCAAAGCGCGAACTGGTACCTGTTATAAGCTAACAGGCCAGATGGTTGGGCGGTATGTACTCTGTTTCACTCCCCGGTCCCCGCCGGAAACAAACGCATATCGCCCAACATTTTTGTCAGAAATTCTACCTTCTGGAATCTCACCCTGAATCCAATTTAGGATATGCTATGACCTCTTACCCGTCCGATGGCTCCAGCACTACGCAACCAACTCCCACCATGTCTTGCCCGGTTTGCCAAGTCAGCCTGACTATCAGCGAAAGACAAGGGGTGGAGATCGACTTTTGCACACAATGCCGCGGCGTCTGGCTCGACCGCGGCGAGATAGACAAGATTATCGAAAGGTCTCGACCAGCCGAAATACCGAAAGCGGAGCAGACCTACCGGCCGGACCGAACCATCTATCGCGATAGCTATGATAACCGGCGTTATAAGAAGAAGCGCCGTAAATCATTTTTGGAAGATTTGTTTGATTAGTCGCTAAAACGGGACGAGACCAACAAACTGCTCGGCCTGAAAACCATTTTTTAATCGAGCGCCTTGCTTAATCAAAAAATCGTGGCGCACAATCTCGGCCTGTTGTTCAATACCATAGTCTTCAAATGGCTTGCCCGGCATCAAATCATAATCATAGCGACAGAATGGATGGCGGGAGAGCGGCAGGAATACGCCTTTCTGATGCTGCCAGATATGGACCATTTCATGGATGAATAATCCCTGTAGATTCAGGTCGCTGTCACCATAATCGTCACGGAACAAGCCACCTTTTGGATGGAACCACATATTGCCGTCCGGTGCCATGGTGACGCTCCTGGGATGAAAGAGCCACCATTTCCGGTTGAAAATCTGGACACCTTGATAGTCAATCGCATCGCCAAATACGGATCGACATAGATGTACTTCCGCTTCGGTGAGCGGACGCCCTGAATTTACCTCAGCGGGCACTTATGGCGCGCTGTCTTTTTCTTCGGTCGCAGCCTTGGCTCCGCCAACCTGTTTAATGATCCCGTCTACTTGAATCCGGTCATCGTTCGAGAAAATGAAAATCATCCGCAATGTACCGCGATGAACGGAGCCGCCGCCAACGCCCCATATCATCAAATGCTTGCCACCAGGTTCGAACTTGACGGTTTCGCCAGCGGGCACCGCAACTTTGGTCAAAGACTGCATTTGTGCCATGCCATCTTTCTCAATTGTCTCGTGCATTTCCATACGCATTACGTCATCTGCGACCACGCTGACCAGTGATACATCGTCGGGGCCGCCATGGATTGTCATATATCCAGACGACGGATTTCCATCGACCGGTGAAAGATTGACCACGACTTCGTCCACACGCAGCACATCGCCCTGGCCGCAGGCGCTGAGAAAAATTACCGCAAGGCTCGCAAAAATTATCGAAAGCTGTTTCGTCATGACTCGCAGAAAACTCCTGAAATTGTGGGGTTTTGGATTGATTACCAATATCTACAACCTCTGCGGGCCTGTGCCAAGACTTGTGCCAAAGAAAATGCCTCCTATATCCCATTTCGAAGCTGTAACGGCGCCAATCGAAAAGGGCCGGGCGGCTATTTTGCTAATTATAGAAAATATTTGAAAATTGAATTGAGGGAAAAATGGCTAAAGTAATCGGTATTGATTTGGGCACCACCAACAGCTGTGTTGCCGTTATGGACGGCGGCAAGCCGAAAGTTATTGAAAATGCAGAAGGCGCGCGGACGACACCGTCGGTTGTGGCCTTTGCTAAAGACGGCGAGCGTCTGATTGGACAGCCGGCCAAGCGCCAGGCGGTCACCAATCCGGAAAGCACGATTTTTGCGGTAAAGCGCCTTATCGGTCGCCGGTTCGACGATCCGATGACGAAAAAAGATATGAAGCTGGTCCCTTATGAAATTGTCAAAGGTTCCAATGGCGATGCATGGGTGAAAGCTGGCGGTGAAGATTATTCTCCTGCACAGATTTCTGCCTTCACGCTTCAGAAGATGAAAGAAACCGCCGAGAGCTATCTTGGTGAGACTGTTACACAGGCCGTTATCACGGTTCCGGCTTATTTTAATGATGCTCAGCGTCAGGCAACTAAGGATGCCGGTAAGATTTCCGGCCTTGAAGTATTGCGTATCATCAACGAACCAACGGCTGCGGCCTTGGCTTATGGTCTCGAGAAAAATGACGGTAAAACCATTGCTGTTTATGACCTTGGTGGCGGTACGTTTGATATCTCGATCCTCGAAATCGGCGATGGCGTCTTTGAAGTGAAGTCTACCAATGGTGATACCTTCCTTGGCGGTGAAGATTTCGATGCTAAGATTGTTGAAATGCTGGCTGAAGATTTCAAGAAATCTGAGAGCATTGATTTGACACAGGACAAGCTGGCGCTGCAACGTTTGAAAGAAGCAGCGGAAAAAGCGAAGATTGAATTGTCTTCGGCGCAGACGACCGAGGTCAACCTACCATTCATTACAGCTGACCAAAATGGTCCTAAGCACTTGGTCAAGTCGATCACGCGCTCCGATCTTGAAAAACTGGTTGGCGAATTAATCAAGCGGACATTGGACCCTTGTAAGAAAGCGATCAAAGACGCTGGCATTAGTGCATCGGAAATTGACGATGTTGTAATGGTTGGCGGCATGACCCGCATGCCCAAAGTTCGTGAAACAGTGCAGGAATTCTTTGGTAAAGAACCACATACTGGTGTGAACCCGGATGAAGTTGTTGCCATGGGCGCGGCCATTCAGGCAGGCGTTTTGCAGGGCGATGTCAAAGATGTTCTGTTGCTCGACGTGACACCATTGTCACTGGGTATCGAAACCCTTGGTGGTGTTTTTACCCGCATGATCGACCGCAACACGACAATCCCGACAAAGAAATCACAGGTTTATTCCACTGCTGATGACAATCAGGGCGCTGTAACGATCCGCGTATTCCAGGGCGAACGTGAAATGGCCGCCGACAATAAGATGCTCGGTAATTTCGATCTGGTTGGTATTCCGCCAGCACCGCGCGGTGTGCCGCAAATTGATGTAACGTTTGATATTGATGCCAATGGTATTGTGAATGTCTCGGCCAAGGATAAAGGCACCGGCAAAGAACAGCAGATCAAAATCCAGGCTTCTGGTGGTCTGAGCGATGGTGACATCGACCAGATGGTTGAAGATGCCGAGAAATTTGCTGAAGAAGACAAGAAGCGGCGTGAAGAGGCAGAAGCCAAAAACAATGCTGAAAGCTTGGTCCACACGACCGAGAAACAATTGTCCGAACATGGTGACAAGATTGATGCCGATCTGAAAGGCCAGATCGAAGAAGCAGTCAAGGAAACCAAGGAAGCCATAGAAGGCGGCGATCCAGAAGCCATGAAGACCAAGTCAGAAGCGCTGGCACAGGTCTCCATGCAAATGGGCCAGAAAATCTATGAAGCCGAGCAAGCTGAAGGCGGCGATGCTGCAGATGCAGCGGCCGCTGACGCAGCCGCCAAGGCCGATGATGATGTGGTCGATGCCGAATTTTCCGAAGTGGATGATAGCGACGACGCTGATACGGACACAAAAGAAAAAGCGGCTGAGTAACAATCACTAAAGTCGTTCGGACTGGGCCCATCGAAGTCGATCCCTTTACGGGAACGTTCTTCGGCAGGTTCAGGAAGAACGGCTTTGTGGTTTTTCGGCTTCTGGGGGGCTGAGGTACAGTAATGGCAACCGAAATAGACTATTATGAGCAGCTTCAGGTCGATCGCGGCTGTGATGGCGCGACGCTGAAATCATCTTACCGCAAGTTGGCGATGAAATATCATCCGGATAAAAATCCCGGTGATGAAGCGGCTGAGACAAAGTTCAAGTCGATCAGTGAAGCCTATGAAGTGCTGAAAGATCCTCAGAAGCGCGCAGCCTATGATCAATATGGTCATGCAGCCTTCACCAATGGCGGCGGCAATAACGCTGGCGGTGGCGGCGGATTTGGCGGCGCGGCGTTCAACGATATTGGCGACATTTTCGAAACGATTTTTGGCGGCGGTGGCGGCGGTGGTGGTTTTGGCGGTCAGCAGCAACAGCGTGGCCCCGCACGTGGCGCGGATTTGCGCTATGACATGGAAATCTCTCTGGAAGACGCATTTCATGGCAAGCAGACCGAAATTGAAATTGATGTTTCGGTAGGCTGTGATGAATGTGATGGGTCAGGTGCGGAGCCGGGAACCGGCGTAAAAACATGTGCCACATGCCACGGTCATGGTAAGGTGAGGGCGCAACAAGGCTTTTTCGTTGTCGAACGCACCTGTGCAAGCTGTCAGGGGCGCGGTGAAGTGATCGAAAGCCCGTGCCATATCTGTTATGGCGAGGGCAGGGTCGACAAACCCCAAGCTTTGGAAGTCGAAATTCCCGCCGGCGTTGATAGCGGCACCCGCATCCGATTGTCTGGCAAAGGTGAGGCGGGTGCGCGTGGAGCGCCTCCCGGAGACCTCTATATTTTCATTCACTTGGCTCGCCATGATATTTTTGAGCGTGAAGGTACGACTTTGTTCACGCGCGCACCGATTAGTTTCTCGGTCGCTGCGCTTGGTGGAGAAATTGTAATTCCGGGGCTCGATGGCGCTAAGCACGAAATTCGTATCCCTGCGGGCATCCAGTCCGGCAAACAAATTCGTCAGCGCGGCGCGGGCATACCTGTGTTGCGCGGCCGCGGTCATGGCGACATGGTGGTACAGATTGAAGTTGAAACGCCAACCAAATTGACATCCCGGCAAAAGGAATTGCTGCGCGAGTTTCAGGATACTGAAACCGGAGATGAAAGCCCGAACAGCAGCGGCTTTTTCTCAAAAATCAAGGATGCTTGGGACGGTTTAGCAGATTAAGGTTGGTCCAACGGATCGATCGGCATTAAATTTCTCACCGTCGCTACACTATAACAAATGCATCTATTTTCTATATTGCAGATGGTTAGCCAAACTATAGTCCGTTGATAAACATTCGCTGGAGGGTTTTCCATCGAATATATATTTAGTTTTTTGGCTGGTTGCCTATATTCATATGTGAATCTAAATTGATTGCCTATTGTGGGGATATCTAGTGGGCCAGTTCGAAATTGAAGCCGCACGTGTTGCAAAGCTAACTAAGAAGCAGCGAGAATGCCTGCATCTAGTTGTTCAACGAAAATCATCCAAAGAAATTGCCCGCATTTTGAACATATCAAAACCGGCTGTCGATCAGCGGCTTGATAGCGCCCGGCGCACATTGGATGTAACCTCACGTGATGAGGCCGCGATTGTCTATGCCCGCGCCGTTGGGGGCTATGATCGGATCATATATGATCCGGCCTATCTTCCATCGGAACCCGAAATGGCCGCAAAAGCTTCTCAGGGCGAACAATCTGAGTCGTTCATGTTGGAAGAAGTTACCATAGCATATGACGGTAACTCCACCCATGAAGCGGATCATTGGTTGCAAGCCTTGAAGGAACCGAGTGGCGATCTGAGTACCGTTCAGAGACTTGCTATCATTGTCGGCATGACCGTCGGTATTTTGGCAATCGTTTTGATCGGCCTGGCTGTCTCTCAGTCTCTTTCGGGTTTGATGGCTGCTTAGGCAGACACCCGACCTACCCTAAATTTTATCTTTTTGGAGTTCGCGTTTCGCGGAAAGGGAGTCTTATGTCTTACGAAATCAAAAAAGCCAAAGACCAAATCGGTCAAGATATGCCGCATACAGAATATAGTATTGATCAGGCACTTGTGTCTGTTTCAAACCTTATGTCCACGTTAGTGAACGCTCGTCTGAGCACCGGTGTGCCAGCTTCGACAGGTCAGGCTGCGATCCTACGTCTTGCCAAAGCACAAATGGCGCTGGTTGATGCAAGCAGTGATGTATTGCGTGTGCATGGTGAGTTGAAAAAGATTGGTAAGGAGCATGCTGGTTATGGAGATCAAACCTGCCCGCCTGCTCAAGCTACAAAGAAAGACAAAACTCAACTTTCCGTCGTCGTCTGATCGACCAAGATGTTGACTAAAATACACTACCGTGGTCCTTGTAGAAAATGCGCATTGCAATCTTCTACCTTTTGTTTGCCTCCTGCACACTCTACGCTCTTTGGCGTGGAGGTGCGCCGGAGCGTGCAGTCGCGGGTTCGTATTTCGGGATTTGGGTATTGGATCGATCCCTTAACTTCGTCTACCCGGCAGAGTACTCAGAAATGGATCCGGTTCACTTGGTCATTGATCTCCTCATTTGGGCATCATTTTTTGCGGTGGCCATGCGAGCGAGAAGATTTTGGCCGCTATGTTTAGTATCATTACAAACAATAGCGCTGGTGGCACATTCAGCCAAGTTCATGGATGTGACAATTGCTCCGAGAGCATATGTCACGATGCAAATCGCTTCATCCTTTCCTGTACTTATTCTATTGGCGATTGGAACATATCGCCACCAGTGCCGATTGAAAACCAACGGTACCGATCCATCTTGGCGCAGCAGTTAGGTCAAGCAGAATTAAACTTTTTTGACTGGTTGATCTTGCCATGTGGACCGCATTTCTCGCCATTTCCTTGCGGGCCAATAGGTTCTGGCCACTATGCGTAGTTTCGTTGCAAACAATAGCGCTCGCGGCGCATATGGCCAAGTTGATGGACGTGTCGATTCATCCGCAGGCTTACTACACAATGCAAGTCGCTTCTTCCTATCCCTTGTTAATAACTCTAGCGATAGGAACCTATTGCCATCAGCAGAGGTTGAAAGCCAACGGGACCGATCCGCCCTGGCGCAACTGATAGCGTCGGTAGCCCCTAATCAGGCCGCCGCGATATCAGATGCGCTGTTTAGGGAATTTGGTTCTATAGGCCGGATATTGTCTGAATCAGAAGAGGCTTTACGGCGTACAATAGGGTCGCATTACGCCGTGATCAATCTGCTGATGGCAACGGAGCGGCTCTTCATGGCGCGATTGCAAAATGAGCTGCCAAAAAAACTGATATCGGCAACAGATGAAAAGCTGATCCGATATTTGCAGGCTAGCATGGGGTCACTTGCCATTGAAACTATGCGTGTGTTGTTTCTGGATAATGCTAACCATCTAATCAACGATCAGGTTTTTGGACATGGTTCTCCAAGAAAAGTAATTGTGCAACCACGGAGCATATTGAAGCGGGCTTTGGAGTTGAACACTAGCGCGATCATATTGGTTCATAATCATCCCGGTGGTGGTGCGCAGCCTAGTCAATCCGACGTAAAATTCACGATGGTGCTTAAAACACTTTGTCGGGAGCTTGAAATTAACTTGCACGATCACATCGTTATTGCTGGCAACAAATGGTCAAGCTTTCGCAAGATGAAATTGTTGTGACGGAACATCAGAGCGTTTAAACCGCTTCTAATTGCCGATCTTCGGCTTGGCGCCGCCACATATCAGCATACAGCCCTTTCTTGGCGAGCAAAGTGCGATGACTACCCCGCTCTGCTATGCGGCCTTCGTTCAGAACGATAATCTCGTCTGCGTGTGTGATGGTCGATAAGCGGTGCGCAATGATCAAAGTCGTACGCCGTTCCGAAATTTTGGCGAGTGTTGCCTGAATCTCATCTTCCGTACGGCTGTCGAGCGCTGAAGTTGCTTCATCCAATATCAAGATAGGCGGGTTCTTCAACAAGGTACGTGCAATGGCCACGCGCTGCTTTTCGCCGCCGGACAGTTTCAGTCCGCGCTCGCCAACTTGTGTGTTGTACCCGTCGGGCAGCTTGGCGATAAAGCCATCCAGTGCCGCACCATGGGCGGCAGCCTCGATTTCAGCCTGTGTTGCGCCATTGCGTCCATAGCCGATATTATAACCGATCGTGTCGTTAAACAGCACGCTGTCCTGCGGGACGATGCCGATTGCGCCACGCAAGCTGTTCTGGGTGACATCTGATATGTCCTGACCATCGATCAGGATGCGCCCGGCCTGTGGGTCATAGAAACGGAACAATAGTCTGGCGAGAGTCGATTTGCCGGCACCGGAAGGGCCAACAATCGCCAGTGTGCCATCTGGCGGTACGGCAAAGCTTAGGCCATTGAGTATCGCGCGTTCTTCATCATAGGAAAAAGCAACGTCTTCAAATGCCACCTGACCCGTGCTGACATTCAGTGTTGCAGCATTAGGCTTATCTTTGATCTCCGGATCGGTGTCGATCAATCTGAACATCGCGTCCATATCAACCAGACCTTGCCTGATCGTACGATAGACCATGCCGAGCAGATCCAGCGGCCGGAACAATTGCATCAATAGCGCGTTGACCAGCACCAGATCACCGACGGTCAACCGTCCCTGGCTCCAGCCATAGACACTGTAACTCATTGCCCCGAACATAGTCAGATTAGTGATGAGTGATTGGCCAATATTGAGCATGCCGAGTGAATTTTCAGATTTCACAGCGGCATTGGCCCAATCCTGCATAGCGCCATTGTAACGCGCTGCTTCACGGTCCTCTGCAGTGAAATATTTCACAGTCTCGTAATTGAGTAAAGCATCAACGGACCGGCCAATGGCGCGGGTATCCATATCATTCATTTCCGCGCGCAGGGCGTTGCGCCAGTCTGTGACCTTGCGGGTGAAGAAGATATAGATGACCACCATTGCCATGGTTGCGGCCACCAGGCCAAAGCCAAATTTGACCTGAAAAATGACTAATACTGCGATTAGCTCGATCAGCGTCGGTGCGATATTGAAAAGTAGGAAATAGAGCATGATGTCGATGCTCTTGGTTCCGCGTTCTATAACTTTCGTGATTTCGCCTGTGCGGCGACCCAGATGAAAGCGTAGCGAGAGGTTGTGTAGGTGCGTGAAAACATTGCTGGCTAGACGCCGCGCTGCCTCTTGGCCGACTTTTTCGAACACGATGTTGCGCAAATTGTCGAACATCACTTGGCCAAAACGCGCTAATCCATAGGCCGCGACCAAAGCAAGCAGCACAGTGAGAGCCGCTTCGGTGCCTGCGGTCATACCATCAACCACAGCCTTATAGGCAAAGGGCATAGATAATACTGCCGCCTTGGCACAGAGCACGAGTAAGCCAGCAATCACTATCCGCAGGCGCAAAGATGGTTCACCCTTTGGCCATAAATAAGGCAGGAAGCGCTTAAGTGTAGGGATCATCGGTGGGTCGATCTGACCCTTGGTGCTATAATCAGGCGGCATCCCTCGGATGTAAGGATGCCGCACCCAATTGTCTATGCGCAGTGCTGTTGGGCTTTAGAAACTGCCGCTGACGGTTAGCCGGTATATGAGGCCGAATTTGCGGCTACGGTTCTCGATAAATCCAATCGGACCATCGCGACGGCCCCTCGTGAATTCACCGGTATTTTCATCCAACAGGCCATAAGCTGTGCGTACGAAGCGATCGCTGCGATCAAACAGATTGCCGAGATTGGCGTTTACGGTCAGTCCGAAAATATTCTTATGCTCTACAAAAATCCACGAGTAAGGTGCGCGCGTGTCGAAATCGGCGATTTGATCCAGACGGATATTCCCGACATCATCAAAATCTTCAATGCCGGCGCCCCAAGCCCAATCGGTATTCGGAATATCGTGTCGCAAGGTAATTTCGTAACTGTAAATATCGTCCTGCCCGATCCTTCTCGTCCGACCGGTTAGAGGGTCGCGAACGCTGCTTTTGACAGCTTCGGCTTCTATATCGATTTTTGCTCCCTGCCAGCCAATTGGATCGAGTAACAATGTTGACACCAGCGAAAGTCCGTAACGATCAGCGCTATCAAGATTGCCGCGAGCCTCCGTGGTTGGGCTGGTTGGAACCGTGTCGACAATGTCGCTGATCTTTTCTCCGAACAAGGTAACTGTAGCGGACCCGAAAGCACCCAGTTTTTTCGTTGCCTCCAATTCGGCGCGCCATTTCTGCGGTGGTACCAAATTCGGATTACCGGCGTTGACAACATCATTTGAAACCTCAACCGACGCGACGAAATCGAAAAAGTCGAGTTGGTCTACTTCTCGGGACAGTTTGAAGCTGAGGTCAAAATCGTCGGTTGGTTTCCAAGCCAAAGTGACCGATCCTTTTGGGCGAACGAAAGAGCGGCTCTGATCGCCTTGGCTAATCTCGCTATATTCACCGCCGAGAGCGGCTTGCAATGTTAGTTTGTCTGATAGTGAGCGACCATAAGTTGTTATGAACTCGGCCCTTTTCTCTTCTACTTTCGTGTTGGAATTGTCGAGAGCTCCACCGGATAATTGGGCTTCGCTTTCGAGGAAATTATAGGCACCCTCAAGGCTAAATCCCCAATCCGTACCGCCGGCGGTTTTCCAGCCATATTCCGCTCGGAGCACAGATTCCCCTTCGTCGACTATCCTGTCAAACCCACTAGAGAAAGTCGGTGTAACTCCGTCTGTAAATGTGCGACTGAAAAAATCTTGAGTTGGGCTATGCTCCAACCGTTGCAGTCCGATCAGTTTTAAACGGCCGCCGCCCAAAGCAAATTCATAATCAGCGCTGAACTCGGCATTCCATTCTTGCTCACGGCCAGTGAACAGCTCGATAATATCCGCTTCCCCTGTTTCCGTTCGCAACGTATCGACCCGTTGGGAAAAGCGGTTGAGTCCATATTCCCCCGTGATGTTGAACACTGAACCTGCAGCACTGGTGCGGCTATAAGACGCGTTTATCGAGGGCACGTCACCGCGCGTTCGCGCAACTTCATCGCGCATGAACAGCAGGTCGCCTGATCCGTTGGTAATCCGCTCTGGGCCCTGTGCGCCATTGCGAAAGGCATCATTTTCGACGGCAATAGTGAAATCACCGTTAAATAGTTTCCCGCTAATCGATGCTTCACCAGCTAACCAGTTTTCGCCAGCCCGCCGCCATTGTGGTCGCCATTTGAAATTGCCGGTAATGCCTGTGGATTCATCGCTATTGGTAACCAGATTGAGCACCTGGCCTGATAGACCGGAAATACTCAATGTCGCGCCATCGACAATTTCAACTCTTAAGACATTGGCTGCGGAGATACGGCCAAGGACAGTGAAAGCGTCGTTATTCTTGCCAGCAATCCGGGCGCCGTTGATCAACACATTCTCATCGGCCTGACCCAAACCGCGGGCATCATCATCACCGGTATCTATGATGAAACCCGGTACTTGGTTGACGATGTCGAGGGCGGTGCGAGGATTGAAGCGCGAGAATTGCGCGGCATCATAAATTTGCCTGTTGTTTTCCGTTCGAGGTTGCAGATTGTTGACGGCGGTCGGGATTGCCGTTTCGGTTTGCGCTGATACGGAGGATGGGACTGCATATGATGCAGTCAACGCAGAAATAGCAACACTAAGGCATAACCAGTCGGTTTTGATCAAGATAATCCCCCCTTAACGGAATCAAATTCATATTTTTCATTACGTTCTTGCCGTTCAGCTATGACCGGTTGGTTACATGGGATACCGCCTTTCGACAAACTACACCTGTAGTCGGATCAACAACTTTGGAGGCTGAATCTACGTCCCAGCTCTATAAACTCTTCTATCTTAGTGTTTGTTTGAAAATAGGACGTAAGCGCCAGCGCCATTGGCCAAAGTATAGATGCCATAAAAGATTACAGCACTGAGCATTCCCATATTGGCAAAGATCAACGCGGCGGCGAGCATGAAAAATTCCAGTATGTAGCTGCCATAGGGGCCCAAAATTTTGGAAAAGCTGCCGCGCGCCTCTGTGATCATAGGATGATTACTCTCCATCATCGCCTTGTGCATGGCAAAATTCCCGATTCCGCAGATAAAGATGATAAAAACATACATGGTCTGCTTATAAGCAATTGTGATGTCTTTGTCAGTTGCCGTTGGCGATATATTCGCCAAGGTGGCTTTCATGTGACAGTCTAAAGACCGTGGGAGGATGAAATGATTTTTGCAGATAAGACAGTTGTCATTACTGGCGGGGCGACGGGCATCGGTCTGGCCTTGGCGCGCGAGCTCGGAAAACGCGGCGCGCGGCTGATCCTGTTTGAACCGCGGATGGAACGCCTTACCGAAGCTGCTGCCAGTCTCGCTACGGACAATATTGATGTGAAAGTTTTTCGAGGAGACGTTACCGATCCGCAATCGCTCACCGCGCTGGCAGATTTCGCATGGGCTGAAAATGGGCGAGCGGATATGCTGATCAACAATGCCGGCATTGGCGGTTCGATGAAATCGGTGATCAAGACCGACCCGGCGGAGGCACGGCGGATATTCGAGGTGAATTTCTGGGGCATGTGGGCCGGTATTTCAGAATTTGGTCGGCGGTTTCTGGCCGAAGAAAAGCCTTCCGCGATCTACTCCGTCGCGTCGGAAAATTCCCTGTTCAATGCCTTCCCATTTGGTGGCGGCGCCTATGTTTCCAGCAAGCATGCGATATTCGGTTTGATGGATGTCCTGCGCCGGGAAGCGCCCGACTGGCTGACAACAGGGGTTATCATTCCCGGTTGGGTGAAGTCCGAACTGTCTGAAGCCAATCAGAAAATCCCTGTGGCGATGGAAACGGCGGAATATGCGAAGATCATCGCGCCGCAGATTGAGGCAGGCGAATATTACATCGTCAGCCACGGCTATAATGTGGTTCGCTTCGACGAGCGTTATGATGAAATGAAGAAAGCTTTCGATAAATATGCTCCTCGCAGCGAGGGCGATGAGGTTTATGATGTGCAGAGATTTTTTGCGGAGATGCAAAGCTGATGGATATTGATCTGCCCGATGGGCTAACCCGTGCAACGCCCGCTGATTGGCGCCAGCTCGCCGACATCACCGCCGAGGCCTTTGCTGAGGACCCGGTAAACACATGGATGTTCGACAGCCAACAGGCCATCCAAGCATCCTTTCGCGTACTCGCACGCGAAATCTATGCGCGGAATGGGTTTTGCCACCTTGCGGGCAATGAGGGAGCGACCATGTGGCTCGCGCCGGATCAATCGGGGAATATGGGCTTGCGCGCAATGGTCCGTTTTGCGGTTGGGCAGTTGATTCACGGCAGTGCCGGCGGCCTCAAGCGAGCCATGGCAGCCGGCGACATCATGGAAAAGCATCATCCCCGCGAGCCCCATTGTTATCTGTTCACCATCGGAACACGAAAAAGCGCCCGTGGCACCGGTCTTGGAAAAGCGCTCTTGGCTCCAGTTCTCAAAACCTGCGATGCCAAAAATATTCCCTGCTATCTGGAAAATAGCAACCCGGACAATCACGGCTTCTACGCCCATCATGGATTTGAACGGCGCGAGATTTTTGCCTGTGGAGAAGGTGGCCCGCCGCTTGAGGCTATGTGGCGTGAACCGAGATAGAGGGATCATCTAACGGAAGCGTCTGAATCGCTTTTAAAGCGAAGAGACCAAAGCCATGATAACACCGATGCCGACCAGCAATATGCCGGTTAGTTCGCTGCGGCTGAGCGGTTCCTTCAAATAAAAGCGGCCAAATCCCAGCGTATACAATATCTGCGTCTGACCAACGATGCCGACCAGAGCAACCGGCGCGTGGGCATAGGCAATGAACCAACCCGCCGATGCTGTGGCGGCGAGCACGCCCACTTGTGCCGTTACGCGCCACCGCACCAGCATCGCGCGAAACTGATCCGGCTCGCGGATGATTACGTAGAGCCCTTGCATCAATGCCTGAAAACCCAGCACGGCGGTGAGTACGATCAATCCGGCATAAGTGCGCTCAACATCGGGGATCGCATTGGCTGATTGTTTGATGAAAATGGCGGTCAGGGCGAAAAGCAAACCCGCGCTGAGGCCAGTTAGAGCCGCAGGTTGTTTCAAACCACGCAACCATTGCCACAATCCTCTCGCGCCGCCTTCGACCGAAACGGATAATATGCCGAGAAAGGCAATGGCGATGCCGAGCCATGCGAGCGGGGCAAGTGTTTCGCCGAGGATTAGCCAGCCGAGAAAGGCAACAATCAAGGTCTCTGTCTTCATATAAGCGGTGCCGCTGACCAGATTGCGAAAACCGAAAGACATGATGATGAGATTTGTCGCTAGCATCTGCGCAAAACCGGCGGCCCAAGCAAACCACCAGAAAGAACCATCGAGCGGGGGCAGGGCGCTGCGTCCCGTTACGGCCATATAGCTGGCGAGCATCATGCAGGCGATCGGCCAGCCAAAGAAAAAGCGTGAAAGCGCCGCGGCATTGACCGACATTTCGGCTCTGATGCGTTGCTGCACCGCCATCCGCCAAGCGAGGAACAAGGCGGCCAGCAAGGCGGCAGGTATCCAGATGGGGAAGGTCACAGCTACGGGACTACAAATTCAGATGGCAGAGGTGGACGAATGCCCGATTGAAAGATGTTAGTCTTGGTTGGTTGGTTTGGCCTCGACCGTTTCTTCAAGAAAATCGAGTATATGATCAACAGTACCATGGTCTTCCTGTCTATGTTTGTTGAGCCCATGCATTTTGAGCAGGCCGATGCCGAGCATGGTAAATATGACCGCAGTAAAGAAAAGTTTCATTATAAGGGGTACGTCGCTGGTAAACCACAAGACAGTGATAATCGCAAGAAAGGGTGTGAGGGCCAGGCACCATATAATCAAAAATACCTTGAGGCCGCCGAGATTACCAACGCTAGCGACTTCCGCTTCGATCAGGGTACCGCCATCATAGAAGCGCATCTTCCCCTGCAGTCTAGGTTCGATACCAGCACGGTTTTTGTTCTGTCCGTAAATCAGCGTGATTTCATCCTCAGTCCCGGCGCCAAAGACATGAAAATCATCGCGGTCTTCGCGCTTTTCCATTTCTTCTTTCAGCTTCGTTGCGAGAGCAACCGGTTCGAGCGGAGAAAATAGCGTGATAGAATCGGTCATCGTCAGTCTGCTCGTAGCAGCGAGAGCCGCTCGGCCGTTTGCCGCCATTTTTGCGGAATGAGAATGCGAAACCGAAAGCGCTTAGGATCGATTAACTGGCCTTGCCTCGACTGTTTTTTCGAGGAAATCGAATATGTGATGGATGGTGCCATAATCGTCCAATTTGTCCTTGCGTGACGCCTGCAGAAAGAAAATTCCTGCGCCGACCATGATCGCTGGTATGCCTGTGAACATGATCTTAAACATTAATGGTGGTCCATCGAAAAACCATGAACCACATCCTATGACAATGAACGGTATGAGAAACGTGAACCAGATGATGAAAAATGTCTTGGGATTGCCGCGCTTGGTGATATCCGCTTCGATCAACGTTCCACCATCATGCGCGCGCATCGTTCCGTCGAGCTTGGGCTCAATGCCCATCGAAATATTCTTACGTCCATAGATTAACGTGATTTTCTTCTCAGTCCCACGGCCGAAAACATGAAAGCCTCTGCGCTTTTTCCGCTTTTCCATCTCGTCTTTAAGCTTTGTCGCCAGCGCGATCGGATCGAGCGGGGAGAAGAGTTTGACGGAGTTTGACATTGTTATTCCGCCGGCTGGAGCAATCCCTCTTTCTTGATCTTCTCCTGCCAGACCAGCGGGGCGAGATGGTGGACGCTTTGGCCTTCGGCATCGACCGCCACGGTCACTGGCATATCCTGTACCTCAAACTCATAAATCGCTTCCATGCCGAGATCTTCAAAGCCGACAACTTTCGAACCCTTGATCGCGCGAGAAACGAGATAGGCGCTGCCGCCTACGGCCATCAGATAGGCGCTCTTATGTTTCTTGATCGAACCGACAGTGTCGAGACCACGTTCAGCCTTGCCGACCATGGCGAGCAGGCCTTGTTCGAGCATCATGTCGGTAAACTTATCCATTCGGGTGGCGGTGGTTGGGCCAGCGGGACCGACCACTTCTTCGCCGACTGGATCGACCGGGCCGACATAATAGATAACACGCCCCTTAAACTCGACCGGCAGCTCTTCGCCCTTGTCGAGCATATCCTTGATCCGTTTATGCGCGGCATCGCGGCCGGTGAGCATCTTGCCGTTGAGCAGCAGCCGGTCGCCATGTTTCCAGCTCGCCACTTCTGCGGCGTCGAGCTGATCGAGATGGACGCGTTTGGCCTCGGATGATGGCGTCCAGTTAACGTCTGGCCATTCGTCGAGCTTCGGTGCTTCGAGATAGGCGGGCCCGCTGCCGTCTAATGTGAAATGCGCATGGCGCGTGGCGGCGCAATTGGGTATCATTGCCACTGGTTTTCCTGCGGCGTGGCAGGGCCAGTCGTTGATCTTTACGTCGAGAATGGTCGACAATCCACCAAGTCCCTGTGCGCCGATACCCAGTGCGTTGACCTTGTCGAAAATCGTGATGCGCAGTTCTTCTATATCATTGCGCGGCCCACGCTCTTTCAGCTGCCCCATATCAATCGGGTCCATCAGTGATTGCTTGGCGAGCAGAACCGCCCGCTCTGCTGTCCCCCCAATACCGATGCCAAGCATGCCCGGCGGGCACCAGCCAGCGCCCATTTGCGGGATCATGTCGAGCACCCAATCAACAATATTGTCGCTGGGGTTCATCATCTTGAATTTGGATTTATTCTCCGACCCGCCGCCCTTTGCCGCAACGTCGACGCTCACTTTGTCGCCGGGCACCATTTCGACATGGAGTACAGACGGCGTGTTATCCTTGGTATTGCGCCGCGTGAAGGCAGGGTCGGTCAGGATCGAGGCGCGCAGCTTGTTTTCCGGGTGAAGATAAGCACGGCGCACCCCTTCATCGACAATCTCTTGCATGGACTGGGAAGTTTCATCGAGCCGGCAATCCATGCCCCATTTGACAAAGACGTTCACAATGCCGGTATCCTGACAAATCGGCCGGTGACCTTCGGCGCACATTCGGCTGTTGGTCAGGATCTGCGCAATGGCGTCCTTGGCTGCCGGAGATTTCTCCGCCTCATAGGCGTCGCCCAGTGCCCGGATATAATCCATCGGATGATAGTAAGAGATAAATTGCAGTGCGTCGGCGACGCTCTCAATCAGGTCGGCTGTTTTAATGGTGACTGTCATCATGGCTCCGGAAAGTGTCTAAGGATGCGATCCGGAAGCCTTTTGGCTGATATGTGTCAAGCGAGCAAGTTTTTGTGATTGTAGAGGAATGTTCTAACGCTCGGCTTTAGGCGGGGATCAGAACATTCCGATAAAGCGGATCTTCCAGTGCGCGTCCGGCGCCATTGGCAACACAGGTCAAGGGGTCATCGGCGATAGTGACGGCCAGTCCGGTCTGTTCCGCAATATGTTCGTCAATCCGCCCCAAAAGCGCACCGCCGCCAGTCAGGACAATGCCCTGATCAACTATATCTGCGGCCAGTTCAGGCGCCGTATTTTCCAGCGCATTACGCACCGAGTCAGTAATTTGGCCCACCGGCTCGGCAATGGCATAGGCGATTTCAGCCTCGGTAATGACAATCTTTCGCGGCATGCCTTTTACGAGATCGCGGCCTTTTATATGCATGGTGCGTCCGTTGTCGATTGGACCCACCGCGCTGGCCATTTCATGTTTGATCATTTCGGCTGTGGTCTCGCCAATAGCCAGATTATGTTTGCGGCGAATATGGGAGGCAATGGCATCGTCAATCTTGTCGCCGCCCATCCGCCCGGATGTGCTGTAAGCGAGCCCCTGCAATGACAGAACTGCTACTTCGGTGGTGCCACCACCAATATCGACGACCATCGCGCCAATGGGTTCCGCCACTGGTATGCCAGCACCAATGGCCGCCGCCATCGGTTCTTCGATAAAAAAGATGCGTGATCCGCCAGCGTTGGAAGCGGCATCGCGGATCGCGCGGCGTTGGACATTGGTTGAACCGGACGGAATGCAAACGGCGATATCAAATCGTCTCAGCACTCCGGTTTTTTTACCGTGCACTTTCTGAATGAAATGTTTGATCATCTGTTCCGCGACATCAAGATCAGCGATCACACCGTCTTTGAGAGGTCGAATGACTTTGATATTATCAGGCGTTTTACCCATCATGAGCTTTGCATCAGCGCCAACCGCACGCACTTTGGTGATGCCTTCGTTGGTCTCCAGCGCGACAACCGATGGCTCATTGAGCACGATTCCATGATCACGTTGATAGACAAGGGTGTTCGCGGTGCCCAGATCAATCGCAATATCATACGACTGCAGTTTAAAAAAACTTCGCATAAATAATGATAAACTTCAAAAAGAGAGGTCGTAGCCCCGATACAACAAAGTAATGCGGCGTTAGTGAGCCTGTAGCAATGAACCTATGCTGTCTAGCCAGACTGTGCCTAAAATAGGCTGACCCATGATCACCAAGGTGCGTAGCATACAATAGAGTCTCATCGCTCGATCGGACGCTTACTCCGAGAAATATAATTTCAACGCTTTGAATCATTCAAACACCATATCTGGTGTCATAAATGCGTCATCCACACCTGTGCATGGATTGTGGATAATTTATTTGTAAAATTTGATCCAACCTATTGCGTTCTTCTTGAGGCCTAGCAGGTCCACGCGTCGCTGCGCTGCACCATGAATCGGCCGTCGACGAAGCGATTCATTTATGCGACGAACGGAGTCGTTAAAATGTCATTTACCCTCTTGCATATAATTCTGATTCAGCCACTATAGGTTGTGGTTAGGCCAAGGGGGCACACCAACGTATAGTATTACGCGCTAGTAACGCCGACTCGGTGGATGGCTCCCTTTTGCCTGTATCACAAGCGATTTTTTTGGGTTTTTGGGCAAAAATAAATGCCCGTCCAGGTTGTAAAAATGTTATGTTCATGGGCTTCGATTTCAGGCAGTTGCCCGAGTCGAACAATACAAGAACAAATGACCCGGTATTAAACCCACCAGAAGGCTGGCCGATTGGCTGGTAAATATGAATGGTTTGGTAGTTTGATTAGGGGGCTTTGATGGATTTTAGAGATAGCCGGGATGATGCCGGGAATAGTGATAAAGATATGAGTGAGAGTGAAATGGGCGCCGAAGTTTTGGACACGCCAAAAGATGAATCTAAAAGCACCGCAACAAAGACCCCGGTGAAAGAGCCTGAGATCAGCAAGAAAGCTGCGTCTGAAGCTGCTGCGGAAAAGCAAAATGACGAGAAAGAACTGAAAGCGGAACGCGACAGCCATAGTGTCGAAAAACGCCGGTTCAAGATCGTTCAGGATGATGCGCGCGATGATTTGCTGACCGATTTTGGCAAAGAGACGCTGAAAGACCGTTATCTGCTTCCGGACGAGAGTTTTCAGGACCTTTTTTCGCGTGTGGCCGATGCCTATGCGGATGACCAGGAGCATGCCCAGCGGCTTTATGACTATATATCCAAGCTCTGGTTCATGCCAGCGACACCCGTATTGTCCAACGGCGGCACCGGTCGCGGGCTTCCCATCTCCTGTTATCTCAATAGCGTCGATGACAGTCTTGGCGGGATCGTCAACACCTGGAACGAAAATGTCTGGCTGGCGTCCAAGGGCGGCGGCATCGGCACCTATTGGGGCGCTGTGCGCGGCATTGGCGAGCCGGTTGGCCTGAACGGCAAAACGTCCGGCATCATTCCGTTCGTCCGCGTGATGGACAGCCTGACACTGGCCATTTCGCAAGGCAGCTTGCGGCGCGGTTCAGCGGCTTGCTATCTCGATATTGATCATCCGGAAATTGAAGAATTTCTTGAAATCAGAAAGCCTTCCGGTGACTTTAACCGAAAAGCTCTCAACCTGCATCACGGCGTTCTCCTGACTGACGAGTTTATGGAAGCGGTGCGCGATGGCCGTGAGATGGATCTCAAATCACCGAAAGACGGTTCGGTCCGTGGTACGGTTGATGCGCGCTCCTTGTTCCAGAAACTGGTCGAGACACGGCTGGCAACGGGCGAGCCCTATATTATTTTCAACGACACGGTGAACCGGATGATGCCAAAACATCACCGTGATCTGGGTCTGAAAGTTTCCACATCCAACCTGTGTTCCGAGATTACACTGCCGACGGGTCGCGATCATTTGGGCGAGGACAGGACGGCAGTGTGTTGCCTGTCCTCCCTAAACCTCGAGACATGGGATCAGTGGAGCGGGGACAAGGACTTTATCGAGGACATCATGCGTTTCCTCGACAATGTTCTGCAGGATTATATTGACCGCGCACCGGATGAAATGGCGCGCGCCAAATATAGCGCCAGCCGCGAACGCAGTGTTGGTCTGGGCGTGATGGGTTTCCACAGCTTCTTGCAAGCACGCGGGCTCGGCTTTGAAAGCGCGCTGGCAAAATCGTGGAATATGAAGATCTTCAAGCATGTTTCGGCCAAAGCATCCGAAGCGAGCATGATGCTCGCCAAGGAACGCGGCCCTTGCCCCGATGCAGCAGACCAGGGCGTGATGGAGCGCTTCTCCTGCAAAATGGCAATCGCACCAACCGCATCGATTTCGATCATCTGCGGCGGCGCGTCAGCCTGTATCGAACCGATCCCGGCGAACATTTATACGCATAAAACATTGTCGGGCAGCTTCGTGGTC
This sequence comes from uncultured Sphingomonadaceae bacterium, assembly GCA_947501695.1. Lineage (GTDB taxonomy): Bacteria > Pseudomonadota > Alphaproteobacteria > Sphingomonadales > Sphingomonadaceae > Parasphingorhabdus. The sequence goes on along the minus strand of CANMWO010000002.1, from coordinate 135,069 downwards.
AAGAACCCGCATCTGGAAAAACTGCTCGCGGAGAAATCCAAGGACAGCACCAATGTCTGGAACAGCATCCTGGAGCAGGGCGGCAGTGTCCAGCATCTCGACTTCCTCTCGGCTGAGGAAAAAGATGCGTATAAAACCAGCTTTGAGATTGATCAGCGCTGGTTGCTCGAACTCGCGGCGGATCGTACGCCGTTTATTGATCAGGCGCAGTCGCTGAACCTTTTCATTCCGGCCGATGTCGACAAATGGGACCTGCTGATGCTGCACTTCCGCGCATGGGAATTGGGCATCAAGTCGCTCTATTATCTGCGTTCGAAATCAATCCAGCGCGCTGGTTTCGCCAATAACGAAGAAGCCGTGAATAGCGGCGTCGAGGCGGACAATACGCTGGACCCGAAGACGGTAGAACTTATGACGGCAGAGACCACCGACTATGATGAGTGTCTCGCCTGTCAATAACTAGGCGCTAATATTTAGGCTGTTTGCCCACTGCCTCCTCCCTTTGCTCCTTTTGGGAGGAGGCCGTTTTCTTCAAAATGCCAAAGGATGCACCAAATTATCGGGCCTATAGTGGCCATATGGAATAAGCGATAAGCGCACGAAAGCGGAGTTAGTTAAAATGTCACTTCTGGAAGCACGCAAAACCTACAAGCCCTTTGAATATCCCTGGGCCTATGACTTCTGGAAGCGGCAGCAGCAGATTCACTGGATGCCGGAAGAAGTGCCCTTGGGCGAAGATTGCCGGGATTGGGCGCAGAAGCTGACCGATCATGAGCGCAACCTGCTCACGCAGATTTTCCGTTTCTTCACCCAGGCCGATGTCGAGGTGCAGGATTGCTATCACGACAAATATGGCCGGGTGTTCAAACCGACCGAAGTCAAGATGATGCTGACCGCCTTTTCCAATATGGAAACCGTCCACATCGCCGCTTATTCGCATCTGCTCGACACGATCGGTATGCCGGAGAGCGAATATTCCATGTTCCTCGAATATGAGGAGATGAAGGACAAGCATGACTATATGGGCACATTTGGCGTCGATACCGACGAAGATATTGCCAAGACGCTGGCCATGTTCGGCGGCTTTACCGAAGGCCTGCAACTGTTCGCCAGCTTCGCGATGCTGATGAATTTCCCGCGCTTCAACAAGATGAAGGGCATGGGGCAGATTGTGTCCTGGTCGGTGCGCGATGAAAGCCTGCACTGCGAAGGCATTGTCAAAATGTTCCACACATTTGTGCAGGAACGCGATTGCCTGACCAAGAATGTCAAAGAAGAAATTATCGACTGCTGCCAGAAAACCGTGCGGCTGGAAGATGCGTTTATCGATCTCGCCTTTAGCGACGGTCCGGTGACCGGCATGACCGCAAAAGAGATTAAGCGCTATATCCGCTACATCGCCGACTGGCGTCTGGGCCAGCTGGGCTTCCAACCCATTTACATGATCGAAGACCACCCGCTGCCATGGCTCGCGCCACTGCTAAACGGTGTCGAGCACGCCAACTTCTTCGAAACCCGCGCCACCGAATATAGCAAAGGCGCCACCAAAGGCGACTGGAACGAAGTGTGGAGCAGCTTTGACCAGCGCAAAGGCGGCAAGATTATCGGCATCGAAGCGACCGATAATGATGACGATGGCGAAGATATGTTTGAGCAGGCGGGGGTTGCTGCAGAGTAGGTTTCCGGATGCACGAAAGGAGGACTGTATTTGTTCTCGGCGCGGGGGCAAGCTATGGATTTAAATTGCCGCTAGGCTCTGACTTAAAAAAGATAATTTCTTCGGATTTGAACATCCGCTTGGACAATCAAAATGGTGGTCTGAAAACAGGATCACAAGAATTAGCTTTAGCATTCCGAGCTTTGGAGCAAAATGATTCTGCTTTTAAATTTAATGATTTACTCCATGTTGGGCGAGAAATAGCAGCATCAATGTCTACTTCGGAGTCCATTGATGACTATGTAGAACGACATCAATATGATAAAATGCGAGTGCTATGTGCAAAATTGGCAATTGCGTCAGCAATAATAAAGGCAGAAAGAAGCAGCTCTCTTTATTTTGACGAGCATTTAGAAAACAACATCGATTTCGACGCGATTGAGGGCTGCTGGTTGGGAAGGTTTATGGCCCGAGCGACCAGACGACTGACCGCCGAAGAACTTTATAATGCTTTCAATAAGTTGTTTATTATAAACTTCAATTATGATCGTTGTATAGAGCACTTTTGCTTTCATTGGCTTCGGAGGATGTACAACTTAACCGACCAAGATGCTGCGAAAATTGCCAACAGGCTCAATATTTATCATCCCTATGGTAGTTTGGGCCCTCTGAAATATCAGAATGCCGAATACTATACGGGCTTTGGTGACCAAGGCCGTCCAGAAACTCTTATCTCCATTGCCACAGGGTTACGGACATATTCTGAGTCTGTTGAAGAATCAAAAGACCAGAACAGTATGTTGGCCAATCTTTCTATGGCCAAGCAAATCGTCTTCTTGGGATTTGGATTTCATCAGCAAAATTTGGACGTGATGGAAATACCTCATAGTGAGCTTAGATCAACGATAAGATTTTATGCTTCAACCAAAGGCATACCTCAGCCGAGTTGGGAAATCTACAAGAACGCTGTGGGGCATATGATGAATGTTCCAAACTCAGAAGGCGTGTTCGCAGAGAAGTTAGACGGAAATTGCGAAGAATTCTGGCATGAATATGCTGATGTGCTTTCTCGTTAAATTACGCTAACAGCCTATTGATTCCGAAAAACCGCCACCACCCTCCATCACCGCCAATAATCATCCCGCTCCGCTCCGTCATAACGACCGGAGCGCAGGCAGCAGCGTTTGAAATCTCTTCCCCGAACCACAGGGGCAGGGATCGCGGCGGCCCAGTTTCTCGGTGAGTGCGATGGTGCCGCCTTTAATAGACCTCCGCCCCCGTTTGACCTGCGTCTCGCTGGGGAAGCCTTTGCGGCGTTTGCTTGTGACCTCGAAAGCTTGGGGCTTCGTCATAATGGTCGGGGTCATGATTGTTTTTCATTTTATCCTCCTGTTTATTTGGGCCCCTCTCCTTCAGGGGAGGGGAATTTGAGGGGTGGGGGCGATGCGTTTGCATCGCTCGCGTTAGCGATTTTCTCTAGTGGATTCCTCCACCCCAACCCCTCCTCTGAAGAGGAGGGGTTTTGACGTGATCAACACCATTCCACCGGCGTTTCTGCCGCTGGCTTGGCGACAATCTGATAATCATCACGGTATAAAATCTGTCCCGGACGATCCGTCGCCAGCTTGGTGATGTTCACACCGCAATCGCGCAGCAATGCCGAGAGCACAAAGGCACGCGCAATCATCTCCTGCGCGTCATCGTGGAACCAGCAAATGCCATCGGCATACCAGCGCTTTCGCGACCGTATCTCGAAATCGCGATAGCGTGGGCGCGGCAAATGTTCGTTGAACCAATCCAGTTCCAACTCGATCGCATCGCGCAGGCATGTTGGCGTGTCCTCGTGATAGACCGCCCCCATGGCTCCGCGAAACAGACCATAAGCGCCCGTACGGTTACCCGCACGCAGCGGCGAAACAAATCGCACATACATAGATAAACCCTCCCGGCGCCGCGCAAAAAGCGGGGCCGAAAATAGAAATTGCAAAGGGAAACAAGCCGTCAGGCGCTGCCTGCAGGTCCTGTGTCAGGGGCCTTCCGCGCCCCTATGAAGAGCACGCCCTAATGAAAGGGTTGGGCTCTGCTTAGCAGGAGGGCGGAGGTGTGAAATATGCGCGAATAAACATCTTACACCTCAATAGTTTGGAGCGCGGGAATTAGTATCAGTTGAAATTATAGTCAAGGGCTTAGCACCATCACCGCCAATAATCATCCCGCTCCGCTCCATCATAGCGACCGGAGCGCAGGCAGCAGCGTTTGAAATCTCTTCCCCGAGCCGCGCCTAAATAAGGCATGGGGCAGGGGTCGTGGCAGCCCAGTTTCTCGGTGCGTGCGATGGCCCAGCCCTTGATCGTCCGCCGTCCACGTTTGGCCTGCGTCTCGCTGGGAAAGTCTTGATCTTGCTGTATTGATGATATATTACACTAATACAGCAAGATCATTCTGATCCTGCTTATCAAGGGATCAGAAATATGACACGCACGCAAAAAATAATTTCTACCGCCGCTCTGGCTACCGGCGCGCTTTCTGCCACCACGGCCACTGCCATGGATAAGCCAGCGGAAACCCAGGAATCGGTGGCTGCCGATCTCGCGGCGCTGGATGCTCGGCTGTTCAAGGCGGCGTTTGAAACCTGTGATATGTCGGTGGTCGAGGAGCTGCTCGCCGATGATTTGGAATTTTACCATGACCGTGATGGCCTGTCCTACACCACCGGCGCGGCCTTTATTGCCGATGTGAAGAAAGATTGTGCCAGCGGTTCTTCCGGTGGCAAGCGAGTGTTGGTACCGGGCAGCATGACCACCCATATGATGGGTGATTTCGGCGCGATGCAAATGGGCGCGCATGAATTTCACGAAGTCGTGCCGGATGGCCCGAGCATTGCCCGTGAAAAAGGCGTGTTCATGCATATGTGGAAACGCACTGCCAGCAATAGCGCGGGCTGGCAGATTACCCGGATCATCAGCTATGATCATGAAGGGATGTAGGGGGTCAGACTAATGGCGGCAGGTTATAAAATGCGCCTATTGGCAAATTGCCGCCGCGGCCCATTTTATAACCGATGTTCCCGCCGCTCTGGAAAGCGCCTCTTGTTCAGCGTCTTTTGCGCCGTACCTTAAACACCTTCTTCTCGACATATTCGGTGAAATCCTTCGAATAAGCATCGCGCAATTCGATCTGCGCTTTCTCTATATCTTCCTCCGTTTTGGGCGGAAAATATTCCAGCGGGTTTTTCACCTGACCCTTGCCGACCTTGGTCTGGGTATCGCCGTCAAATTCGCGGTAGACCCAACCGGTGAACAGGTTGCTGCCGTACATCATCGCCTTGTGATAGAAAATATGCGTGGTGGTAAGCTCGGCATAGCAAGGCGCGGTGGAATCGGTCAGGCGCTGCTTGGCCTTGATCGTCTTGTTCATCGCCTTGATCTTAGCTTTTAGTTCGGGGTCTTTCTTGGCATCTTCGTTAAACGGTGTTGGGTCTTGCACGATGATCTTATAACCGTCGAGCTTCAGCGTTTCGTTGATGCCCAGCTTGTTCAATTCCTCCATCTGGACGTCTGGACCCAGATAATCCTTCATCAGATCCTTGACCGTCGCGACCCGGTTTTTGTGGGATGCTTGATCGGCCAGCGCGCCGACAATGCCGAAACCGGACAGCAGGCCGGTATTAATGCCGATATAGTTTTCCGTAGGCCAGACATGCAGTTCGCAGGCTGATCCATCGGCGGCCAGTTTATAGGTCGGCGCGGGCGGCTCTGGCAGGGTCGCAATATTTTCGGCTTCGCCTTTTGGACTGCTATCGTCCAACACTATTTCGATGGCGCTGGACTTGGCGGTCTCCGCTATTTCCCCGCCCTCGGCCGCCTCTTGCGCCATGGCTGGTATCGATGCGAAACATGTGGCCGCGGCAATAGCGGTCAGTGTTGAAATCGTGGTCATTTTATTCTCCCCCGAAAATTTTTTCAAATCCAGCATTTTTGCTTTGGATGAGCAAGTGTAACGATAACAGGGAATGTAAATATTGTATTATTTTGGTAGTTTAAGCGGAAATGAGGTGTTGGGTTTTTCTCGCAAATGGCCGTGTCAATCAGGCGACTGGAGATTGGGCGTATGATATTGGTTACCGGTGTAACGTTCGTTAATGCGGCTGGTTGGCAACCGTCTTCGGCCAATTGTCGATCGTCTTATTGGCTTCCGCTAATCCAGCATTGGTGTTGGCCCGCAATATTCGTATCGCTTCGATTTTGTGCCCTTTGCTGATGGCTGCGGCAATTTCGCTTTGAGCTTGCGGCGTTATTGTTTCGACGGGGATTGGCTTGATGGAAGAAATGCCGCTCCGCAGAGAACCTATTTGAAAGCCGGCCCAAAAAACAATGACCGTCCACAGAAAAATGGGTGCATTCAGTGCTTCAATCACATCCATGGCTAGGCTCCATTTTTTGGTTCCCACAAAAATTATCGCGATATTCCGCGATCATACGGGCGAAATTTTCATCAATACCTGCAATACTCCATCCCGATAGTAAAATGCACGGCGTCGGCTTCTGCTTGGTACCGAATAATTTTTCGGTCCAACCATATGCGCGAAAAGGCGGTGTCCGTTCGGGATCAACCTGTATGCGCAATTGCCGCAACCATTTGGGACCGTGCCATGTCACTTGCCCTACTGCGGCCCATGTTACGGGACCACCCGTCCAGCCACTGGCATTCAAACCATTTTTATCTAGTGTCACAATTGGTGGGCGTCCGGTTCTGCTTCTTAGCCAGTTGAAAAACGCGGTTGTCAGAATGGTTAAGACGGATAGGCCAACGAATAGAGTGACGATGGTTTGCCAATCGAAGCTTCCATTCACAAAAATTATCGCAGCTAAGATGGAATTATTCTGGAACAACATGCTCCAGTTCAAGATTTTGTAGTGTTGCGCCATATGCGGTAGGTCACGTTGCTGTCCTGCAGGAGCGGGGCGCTGTGCTTCTTCCACAGGAGGCTCATCAGATATGCCTACCCAATTCGAGCTATCAATTATTCGTGCATTGCTCATGCCTGATAATTAGCAGACAGAGTTTAGCGAATTACTAACTTGTTGTTCGAAATAGTGCCGGTAACAGGGCGCCATCACTCAGTCTGCCCAGTTTTTGAGAATTTTGCGATCGGCAAACAAGCTGTCTTGCTCCCTCGACCATCGTTCTATAGACCTAACGAAACGAGACCAGCCGCCCACCGGAACAATGTTCCTCAGACGGAACGAACAAAAGATAGGCCAAAGTTTGAGTTTTTCGGAATTTGCGATTGCGATGGCGCTAGTGAATGCGCCAGTCAGTGCGCCACCCCCGCCGACGATCACCGATCTGGGTTTTGATACGGTTGCAGCGGATGTTCAAGACGTGGTTGTTCCCGCGGCTGCAATGACTCTCTCGGCCAGCGAACAGATATTTGGGTCTATTGCTGCGGTAAGCTGGCAAGCCGAACCGGAACCGGCATCTGACGCGCCAGCGCCTTTGTCGTCGCCGCTACCGCCGGAGCCGATAACGCCGGAATCCCAACCTTCAGACTCCAAGCCGCCGGATTCAATGCCGTTAGAACCGGCTGCGGAACCGCAATTGACTGAGCCGTTTTTGACGGATGACCCCAATGCTGCCGATCCTGCGCTTGATCAAGCGGATGGTAATGAAATCATCGTCACCGCACGGCCGCGCGCGCCCAAAAGCGATCCGTTACAGAGCCTGAACGCAGAGGCTTTTGGTGCGATTCAAGGCGTTGATGACGCAGTCGTCGGACCGGTTGCAGAGGTTTATGAAAAGGCTTTGCCTAGTCCGGTACGCACCGGTTTGATCAATTTTCTCAGCAATTTGGGGGAACCTGTCAATTTCCTCAACTATCTGTTGCAGCTCAAACCGGGCAAAGCGATGGAGACGCTGGGCCGGTTTGCGATTAATTCGACCATAGGGGTCGCTGGCTTTGTTGATGTCGCTAAAAAACCGCCGTTTAATCTGCCGCGGCGCATAAATGGTTTTGCCAATACGCTTGGCTATTATGGGGTGGAGCAAGGGGCTTTCCTGTTTCTGCCACTGATCGGACCCACGACGGTTCGTGATATGTTTGGCCGGATCGTTGATCTTTCGGTATTACCCTTCGCCATCGGCAAGCCGTTTAACGACCTGGCCTATACCCTTCCGTCCGGCATTATCACGTCCTTAGATTTTCGCGTCGAACAGGATGAGCAGTTAAGGAAATTGCGGGAAGCAAACGACCCCTATGCCGCGACACGGGAACTTTACTTGCAGAAGCGGCAAGCGGAAATTGATGCGCTGCGCGGAAAGAGCCCGGAAGAATAACGACGATGGGCGTTGGTATCGGCGATATGGACTTGGCGGCTTTCTCCTTCTTCCGCTTCGCAAAAAACCGCTTTCCTACAGGACGCTCTTTCGCTTAAACTGGGTCCCGTCCGCTCTCGGCGCAATCGCAAAGGGGGGCGTTTATTTGGCCGATTCAGTTTATAACCTTTATAAACTGAGGGAACGTTAGTTTTCTGGCGGAAAGAAATCGGACAAAATGGGGCTGCTTCAGGGTGACTCCGAGTAATTCGCGCCACCACTGGTTTACATTTCACAAAACTGTCACGAAACTCCTCCGATGATTGCATTGAGACATGAGTTGGCGGTTTACGCTGCCTCTGGGCTGGGCGTTCTGATGCTGGCCATATGGTCGGCGGACTTTCGTCATGGGCCATTTTTCAAGGAGGATGGCGTGGTCGAATTGACGGCCGCCCTGTTGTTTTTAGCGGCGCTAATTGTCGGGTTGTACCGGCGACTATATAAAACAGCGATTGGTTTTGCGTTTTGCAACCTCGCTCTGTTGGCCTGTTTGAGCGAGATTAGTTTTGGCGCACGCCATTTGGGCTTTTCCATGCCTGCGATGACAGGCGGTGGGGAGTTAGACGGCGTGCAGGATCTGGTGATGATTGCCTATCGCATGCTGGTCGCACAGGGTATTTTACCGGTGATCGGATTGGCATTGATCATCCTGCCCATATCGATCGCTATATGGGTCTATCGCTTTGGCTATGCGGTATGGCTGCTTGCTTGGTTGAAGGCTGATAACGGCCGGTCAACCATTGCAGCGGCGCTGACGGTGATCGGCCTGGCGGTGGTGCTGGATGTTCTGGAAGCGGCGCGCTTTGCCGAAGAAACGCTGGAGCTAATTGGTGCGGCGTTGTTCGTGACCGCCGCTTTGCGGTTGAACCGCGGATTTGAAAGAGCGAGAGCTCGCGCTGGGTCTGCGGAATGAGCTATTGCCGAATGGAGTCTATTTTTAGGGCGAAAACGTTGATCAAATTTTTGAAGGTTTGCAATTGGAAGAGCGAGGTAAAATTAGTCGATCTGATTAAATGATGAGTGCGGCGGCATTTTGGGTTGCCGGAACTACGCTGGCACCAATCAATACGGCAGAGCAGATAAAAGCGGCGATGGCTGCAGAGATTTGGGTGGAGAAATTACGGGGCATCTTAAGATCCTTTTGGTTGAAGGTAAGTTTGCTAATCAGATTATAAGCGATGCGGTATTCTGTGCTGCTGGGCCAACGCTAGCGCTGATCATGATGGCGGCGGAGAAAAGGGCTGCGAGAGCGGCGAGAACTTGGTTTTGAACATTGGCAGTCATGATGAGGTTTCCTTTGGAAGCTGAGTGAGTGATTAAGCGATGAAAGACGATGCGTTTTGTACTGCTGGGCCAACGCTAGCGCTGATCAAAACAGCAGCAGAGAAAAAAGCGGCGAAAGCGGCGAGAGCTTGGTTTTGGATATTTGCGTTCAACATATTTAATTCCTTCTTGGTTTAATTTGGTCCTTCGCGGTTATGTTTGCGAAGATGTCAGTAGCTTTGCATAGCTCATGCCAGTTTATGATTATCTTTATAATACAATAAGTTAATCTAGTTTCGTTGATTTCAGAATTTTACTTAAAACCGATAAATGGGAAAAAATACTAACTATTGGTTTGTGGAATTATGTTATCGACCGTTTTGGTAATACATCACCTATCGTTCGTTAACTTTGGTCCGATAGAGGGGTGCGATGTTCGGACCTCGCCTCACCCGCGTCTTTGCCAGTCGCAATAATGCGCTGTGGTGGTCAGCCATGGTGCTGATGACTGCCTATTGTGTTGCTGCAGAGCCGCCAGCAGCGCCTGTTAGTGCGACCCACGAAGAGGTCGGCGCTGGTAAGACAGCTGAAAAAGCTGCTGACTCCTGGGCAGGTATGAAAGATGTCGCGAGAAAACGCGAAGAACTGTTACCTTGAAATTGGATGTAGAGGAGAGAGCAGATTTTCTCTGCCGCTAATAATTATACCGACAGATTTCAGTGGCGATCAGCTTGTTCGATTTGTTCGACAAAGGCATGGGCTTCGGCAAGGCCGATGTTTTTGCTTTGCCGAACCCGTTTGATTGCCTCAATTTTCCTGCCGCGATGCAGTGCCGCCCGCACATCGCGTATCATCAATTCCTCCTCGCTATAGTCGTTCTCATCCCTGACAATGCTGCATTTAGAGATTAGGGCGACATCAGGTTTCAGGTGCGTTGTTTCGATAGTTTCCTGATGTGGCGAGGGTATTCCTGCCGGTAGGTCATCATTTTTCACAAAATTTGCGGGTGGTGCCGATAGATCCGTATGATCATGACTTGGCCATAACCACCATATGACAAGCAGCAGCAATATTGTCGCTCCGATGGTCAGCTCAAGCGCACCGATAGTCATTCGTATCGGACTTTCATGGCCGCATTGTTAATATTGTGCTGTACCCCCGTCAACGCTGAGCATCGCGCCGGTAATACCTGCACCGGCATCAGACGCCAAAAGCAAAGCCATGGCCGCTATTTCTTCGACGGTATTGGGACGCTTGAGGGCGCTTTCCTGTGCGAACATATCGATCATCTCCTCGAAGGTCATACCAAGACCTTTGGCGGTGGTGGGGCCATTGTCGAGTATGAGGTCGGTGAGTACCAAGCCGGGGCAGATGGAATTGACCGTAATGCCCATTGTCCCTACTTCCTGCGCGACGGCCTTGGTCATGCCGTTGATACCATGTTTGGCGATCGTATAGGGAGCGAAGGTTGGCTTGCCCATCTTGCCCTCTGTCGAGCTGATATTGATGACGCGCCCTGATTGCTGGGCAATCATCGGTTTCAATGCCCGGCGTGTCGCCCAGAATGTCGAGTAGATATTCCATTTCATTGCCTCGTCAAAAGCCTCGTCGGTCAGGTCAACTAGCGGAGCGAGCGCGCCAGCGCCGCCAGCATTGTTGACGAGTATATCTACCGTCCCATATTTCTCAACTGTCTGGTCAATAAAGCCTTCAACCGAACCCTGCTGCATAACATCGCCAGCGATAAAGATAGCGCGGTCACCAACGCCCAGTTCGTCGAGCACTTTGGCTCCTTTTTCGGGATTGCGCGCCATTAGTGCGACATTAGCGCCCTGAGCCAGAAAGGTTTCTGCAATTGCGCGTCCTATGCCTGCTGTGCCGCCTGTGATGGCTGCTGTTTTACCTTCAAGTTGCATGATCTTCTCCCGATTTATGTTTGACCCAGAGCTATCGATGGCAGGAAGGCGCGGCAATCACTTAAAAGAGTAGGAGCCTGGCGGCTGTCTGCTTAAAGTATTAGAAAATATACGAAACTTTCAAATTATTCATAAAAAGTGCTTTGAATATGAACCTCAGATAAAATCAACATTCAGCAAAAGGAAAAGCGGTGACGCCTAAAACGATTCTTGTCGGGCATTAAACGAGTCGGATCGCGACAGATCCTTTTGGAGTAGAAGCAATGATCAACAAGGTTTTAGGAACACTCGCCATAACCACCGCTGCTATTTCGGCGATGGCATTCGCAACGCCTGCTGAAGCGCGCGGCGGATATTATCAAGGATATAATGGCGGTTATTATCAGCAGATTGATGACGATGACCGTCGTCGCTATCGTCGCGGCGATTATTACCGGGGTGATCGTTATAATGATCGCCGGGACCGTCGCTATTACCGTGAAAAGCGTCGCTATCGTAACGATCGTCGTCGTGGCTGTGACCGCGGTACAGGCGGAACCATTATTGGTGCGATTGCAGGCGGACTGCTTGGTAACGAAGTCGCTGGCCGCGGTGACAAGACCGAAGGTACGATCATCGGTGGTGCCGTTGGAGCACTGGCTGGCCGCGCGATTGATGGCAACTGCTAAGGCGACGCCATATAGATATTAAAGCTAAGCCCTCTGTATTCCGTTTTGAATACAGAGGGCCTTTCATTCCTCGTGTTGCGTATTGAGGAAAGGGGGCCGTGGTCGCAAGCTCCGGTCCCCGCCTTATTTCAGCATATCATCTAGATCAGCGCCGCGCTAGCATCGGTGGCACCGGACCAACCCAATCCGACAGATTGGCCTTGTCATTCACGAAATAGGGCTTGCCCTGACTGTTGAGATAGAAGCGCTGCATTTCGCTGCGGCTAAAGGGCCGGGAGCCCAGCCGCCCGAATACCGCCATTTGACCACCAGTTTCATCGACCGCCCGGTCACGATCCAATCCTTTGGACAATGCCAAGGCTGGTTTCGGAGTGCGGGCAAAGGCAATCAGCTCAGGCATTGGCGGCGGAGAGAAGCCGTAATAATTGGGCTGGCTATCCGGTGATGTAAGCTGGATCACTTTCAATCCGTTACGACCATCAGCGACATAGGCAAATAAGGTGGCGTTGGTCGAGCCGACAATAACGTCTTCGGCATCGTTCATTTGGCCGCCAAATGTCTCTTTGCGGTAAATGACTGGAGCCTCCGGCTTGGTGATGTTGGCAATGACCAGCCCCTCATCCTTGGCCGCAATATAAGCATAGGTTCTGGCCAGATAGAGCCGCCGCGCATTTTTCAACGGGATTGTTCCCGATTCTAAAGCAACGGGTTTTTCCATCTCTGTGATATCAAACAGTTTCACGCCCTCGGCGTCCGTAACCCAAATATAGCGGAACTGCAGAGCAGAGGCCCGTGCATCCGTCATTGGCATCGTGATAACGTGACGCGGTTTCAGCGGATCGTCGAGGTCGATAACGACTAGACCGCTTGTCGCCGTGATATAGGCGAAATGCCCGGCCAGTGTGACATGATTGGCCCCGTCCAAGACGCCTTCTGCATTCCAAGTAACGGCCCTTTTGAAGAAGTTGTTACGGAATTCGCCATCGGCCAGCGTGTTCACATTGACGAGGATCAAGCCTTCTTCGCTGTCGGTGACGACTGCATAGTTATAGATTGGATGGAAAGCCTGCTCTTCATTAATCTCACGCAATTCCTCGGTATTGCGTTCGGGAGCAATGGGCTGGTTGGTCGACAATGCCATGCAGGTCGCGTTCTTGGTATCCACATGCGTATCATGACCCAGCGAAGAGAATGGCGCTTTGACGATACGTTCAGAGAAGCCCTTATTGCCAATTGATGCGACATCATAAGCGCGGAACCCGCCTTTGCCTTCGGCGACAAACATATATTCGCCGCGCAGTTGCAGACAGCGGACGCTGTCTCCCGTTCCCTGCACGACATTGGCAAATTCTTCGAGTGCCTTCGTTTCGCCGGACAGATCATCATCCAGTCTCTCACCACGCACCCAGTTGATTAGCTCGCGGCCGTTATCCTCTACATGCATCCGCCAATAGTCGGGATAAGCATATTTTTGCAGGTAGGAACCGATAACCGCTTGTGGTTCATCCCATTCGGTAACGCGGACGGCTTCAAAGCCTTTATCCATGCCGACCCAAGCATGCAGGCCGACAAAGTTGACGAAATTGGTGCCCTGTAACAAGAGCTGAGACATGATCGCATTATTGTCATTGGCTTCGCTCAAGTGACAATCTGAACATTGTTTGGTTTCGGTTTTACGAACCGTGTGCGGGAAATGTGGTGCAAAGGCCTGACTGGAGAAGCCGATCGAAGAAATCGGGGCTTGCTGCACATAGATGCGTTCACGGTTGATATTGGTCGATGACAATACCAGTGCCGAGGTGGACCGAACCGGCGCGATGATGCTGCCCTTGGTCGTTTGGTGACGACCGAGTTGGAACATCTGATCACGGGCAACCTGCGGATTATAGGTCGCATAGTTCCGCGTCGTGCCGCCCTCATATTTATGGCTTTCTGCCTGCCAGTTGGCTTCGATCGGCAAATGACAGCCGCCGCAACTCGTCGTCCAGCTCAGGTGGCAGGTGAAGCAGACCATATTTTCGTCTTTGTGCGCACGGTCATCCATGGCCACGCCGCTACCGAAGGAGAATTCCCCTGTGTCCGCGCCGCTTTTTGACATGAGCTTGGCTCGCGCCGCCTTCAGGTTGAAGTCCGGATGAGAACGATCAACGGCGTCTTTGACCAAGCTAACCCGCCAACTGATCTTGGGGTCAACAATGGACCGTTGGATCAACACGCGCTTTCCGTTGGGCTCCTGCATCCACTCAAACCGGCGCTGACCATCGGCATTGCGCAAAAGGCCGAGATTATTGCCCTTTGGCCGTGCCGCAAGATTGGAGGTCATTAGCGTCGGATAGGCATCAGCCGTGCCGTGGCAGTCTTTACAATTAATCTCGACAGCATTGGCGACTTCGCCATAGATCAGCCCATTACCGTGACTGTCTTGTGCAAAGTGGCAATCGGCGCATTGCATGCCAACTTCAGCATGGATGCTCATCATATGGACAGACTTGCCGGGATTAACGCCGGGTTCGACGAATTTTGGCTCGTCCTCCTTGCGGAATTTCTCGGGGTCATCATTCTCGACAATATCGCCATCTTCATCGAGCAGATTGCCGTCGCGGTCCCGTTTCAGGATCGCGCGGAAGTTCCAGCCATGGCCGTGATAGTCGGCAAATTGCGTATCCTTGGCTTCGCTGTTGAGGTCATAGACATTGCGTAAGAAATCGAGATCACCCCATAAGCCCTTGGGTGACGCCGCTTCAGGGTTACGATCCAGTATTTTGCGCACTTCTTCCGCATCAGGATATTTCTGCTGTTTGTAGATCTTCTGATATTCCTCGTCGCTCATGCCTTCTGGTCTGGGTGTTGTGTTATCCGGTCCGGGCCACATTAGCGGAGCATCGGATTCATAGTCCCACATCGTGTACCCAAGGAAGCTATTCAGGAAAATATTGGGTTGGTGCATGTGACAGTTCATGCATTGCGCAGTTGGAATGGCGCGTGTGAAAGCATGCTGAATCGGATGGCCTTTTTCGCGATCCTCTGGCGCTATATCTGCGCTGTAATCATCGCCATGACCGTCATCATGCTTATCTCCATGTCCCTCACCATGATCCCCCTTTTTGCCATGGGCCGCATCATAAGTTCCGAATTTTCCGACGCGTTTCTCGCCTTTTTTGAGGTTGCGGATCGTGGGATCTTTGGTCTGGGTCTGACCATCGCGGCCATATTTTGCCCAGATCAGGCTATGCCGCGGTTCGCGGTCATTGGCATAGACGACGTGACAGCTGGCACAGCCGGACTGGCGATAGTCGCCAGGTTGATCATTGGTGCCCATGAACCACGTGAATGGGTCATTGAGCCGGGTCTTGTGGATATTCAGGGCTGGAATAGCGACACGTAGACCGGTGCCGGGGCCGCGGTTAGATTGTTTCAGGTCGGGTCGACCCGGCTCCTCCAAGCGTTGGATGATTCCGCCAATATTCGGCAAACCAATCTCAGGGAACTGCGTGTTGATATTGCGTCCACCACGTTCAAATACACGGAACACATCTCCTGGCGGTATCGTATGCCAGGTAGGAAGGGGATAAAGAATGGGCAGAGCGCCGCGCTTCTTCTGCTCGTCGGTCACGGTCCCGTGCGGACTGCCCGGTGACTTGATCGTCGCAGGCAAGCCTTTGCGGGTATAGGCTTCACCAAAGATATAATTTTTAAACGGAACTATACCGTTGTTATATGCGGCACCACCCCACAGCATAGCACCGGTTGCCATCAGTGATCGTTCGGATGCCTCGATAATTTCCATATGGCAAGCGCCACACGACTCCCGCGCAACGCGATAATCAGACGGATTGACGAAGCGGACAAACTCCGGAGATTCTTTGTTCAGCAATGTGTAGCTGCGCTTCGGATTGGCGGATGAAGGCCAATGCCAGCTTTCAGGATATTTGGGGAGGACATGTGCCTTTTTGAGGGCATGCATATATTGTGGACTTTTTTTGCCCCAATCATTGTTGCCATGGATGCTGGCATCGCCGCCATGACAATCCACACAGCCCAGCACCACAGCGGGCGTCTCGTGCATGGTTTTCTGGTCGCTATCAGTATGACAAGAAACACAGCCAGTGCTTTTGGCATTGGCCGCATCCCATGTCTGGTTCTGCGGCGCTGGCGGCGTAAATGTATAGTCTATCTTTTGCGGCTTTTCTTTGCCCGCAGCAAAGGCCTGAGACGAACCAAAAACAAGCAATAGAGCAGCAAAAACAATCGCTACTCCGCTCCGCATCACGTGCGATGCACATGATTTTGACGACAGGGATGGAGAGGAAAGCTGCATATCAGAAGGCCAATATTGCGTTGAAGAGAATGGAATAGTGGAAATCGCGCTTGTCAGTCTGGTCGAACAAATCCCTAAAGCCTTTTCCGGGAAGCAGGGCGGCGCCAGAAAGCCGGAAAACGATATTTTGGGTGGCCTTGGGCCGATAAATAGCGGCGGCGGACAAGTCCCAGCCGATATCCTTGGGAATCGAGCCTTCTACGCGCAACGCTTCTAGGCTTTCGGTCTTGTGGAACCACAAATGGTTGGCATTGGCCGATATCCGAAAATCAGGCGTCAAGTCGGCATCAACGCCAACACCCGCCAATATCGTTCCAGGATTGTTGAAATTGCTCTGACCTTGCTCTTTCGAAGACCGCAGCGAATTTAATATGCCATTGCGTCCGTTGATACTGATCACGCGTCCGCCGCCAGCAAACGGTATGGTTTGCCGGATCCAATAGCTGGTATCAGCACCAGCAAAAATCGGATTTTCAAAGATGGAATCAAAACCGGCTTCAGTATTGTTATAGGGATTACCGTCACCGCTGGCGAACAAGCCGGACGCCCTGAAGCGCAGAAAATCGACATCATAGCTGGCTTCAGCGGCTGCAAAATAAGCGGCGATCTTCGCGGGCTCGCTGGTGAAGATACTGTTGCGGTCTTCGCCAAAAGCACCGTAAACTTGGCCGGTCACATTAATCCGTCCGATGCGACCATCGACGGCATAGCCGGGATAGACAACATCATAGGCCCGGCCCCTGAGGTCACCAATTAGGGCAGGGCGAACTGGGAAACCGTTATCGTCAATTTCGATATCGTTTTTTTCACGGTTCATATTATAGGTGACGCTGAACTGGCTGGTCAGGCCAACAAAGGGCAGATCCTGACGATAGAGATTAGCAAAGAATATGTAGCTTTCGCGCGGCGTCTGAAAAATGTCGTTTAGGCCGCTATTCGTGTCTTTTTCGAGCTGGACGAAGGCGCCGAGATTATACTGCACGCGGTTGTTGTCGCGTGTGCCGAACAATCGGAAACCGAGTTGATTATCCTGAAAAAGGAAGCCACGGAAATCAGCCTGCATCGGCTGGATCCCAATACGGAAACTGTCAAAGTCATAGCGCGCCGATGTGTTGCGAATATGATAGTCGAAAAATGCCTCTTGTACGCCGACAAAATAGTCGGTGCGGTTGGACGTTTTTGATGGTTCGACAAACAGTACCCGGCGTTCAGGGACGTTTACATGGTTGATTTGTGTTGCCAGCGTCAGGCGATATTCGACATCTGGTGGCTTGTAGGCGGTCGAGCCTTTGATAAGGGCAAAGCCGGTAATGAAAGTCTGAGCATAGACTTCTGATCCGGAGCGACCGAACACATCAACACTGCCCGGCCTCTCGGTCGTCTGCACGCCTACTGGGATAGGAAAGCTGCGCGGTTCGATGATCGTATCGGAAATCGCGTTGACGACGAAGAACCAGTCATCGCCTTTTAGAAAGGATGGTTTCTTGTCCTCGGGAATAGGCTTGTCGCCCTTTAGAACATTTTGGCCATAGGGATCGGAAGTTGGGCGGCAATTGGCCCGCAGACCTCCGAAAACTTTAAAAATGGATTGGTCACTGCCTTTTTGCGGACACAGCGTTTGCAATATCCGCCAGCGGTCAGGGACCGGAAACTCGTCTGTTGGAAAGGCCTCGGGCGGCGGGGCGCTTATCGCGCCGGGGTTATTCTGGGTCACGCGATCCGGCAGCTCTTTTGGTACGCCAGGACGGCGACGTCCGTCGATCAGCGCTTCGTCTGCTTCCAGACCGTCAAAATCCATTTCTAATTGCTCGGTCTCGGCTGCTGCCGGTTCCGTCCTATCGCTTTCCGCAACCGGTGGTTGGGGAGCATTGAGGATAGCTTCTTCTTCCGGGTCGGGGCCGCCAACAGCCAGATTATCTGTCCCTACAGCGTCGGTGCTGACAGCCAAAACAGCATTGCTTGCGACTATCGATCCCGCGCCTGCATTTAGGGCAGCAAGATCAAAATCAGAATTCTCGACGCGCATCCAGTCAAAATTGTCGCCAGCCAGCAAAGCCGTGAGCGAGCTTTCCATTTCTTCAATGGACAGGCGCTGCAGCTCCATCTGCTCTGCTTGACCAGACATCACCGTCATGATCGGCAAGAAAGAGGAAGATACAGCGGGCACTTGCTTTACAGTCCCTCGCAAACATTCTGGTCGTCAGTGTCGAGAAACGGCGCAAACGGGCAGCTAACGTAACGCAGTCGGACTTGCGCATCCCCGAGATCAACCACCACATTATCGGCGCGAATGGCCTTTGGTGCGTTACCGATGCTGCCAACTCGCAGTCCTGCGTTGTGCAAGCCAAGGAAACTGATCATGTCATCCTGATCAATACCATCGCCCGATACGCCAAGGCCGCCAATTAGCTGGTCCCCACGATAGATCGGGACACTACCTGGGAAAATCTGGATGCCATTTTCAAGCCGGTTCTGTCCCGCTACTGCGTCTGGTGTATTGGTGCAGCGCATGGGTGTATCCATCGCTGAAGCTCCGGTTACAAAGGCGAGATGCTGTCCCAGATTAGGGAAGATCAAAGCCGCCTGAAGTCCGGTAGCCAGTGGGTTAAAATCTTCGATCGGGCGCGACAAAGGTCCGGGAGGGCGTCCTAGTTCGCCATCTGGAAAATAGGGCCGAGAGAGATTGCCGCCGGAGCGATCAGCAAAAGCAACCGTTCCTGTCAGCGCATTGGGATCATTCAGGAACGTCCGGACGCGCTGAACAAAGGCCGCAACGTCGGTGTCGGGATTGCCGAGCAAATCAGCTGCCGCAACGCTGTTGGAAAAGAAGGATGCTGTCCGTGCTTTTTGCAACGATACATCGGTTCCGAAAATTGGAGCATCTGGAGACCGAACGATGCCTAAAATCTCTCCATGTGTGTCTACGACCGAAATGGAGACCTGTGCGCGGCTGTCCAGCGGCTGCCGGATTTGCGCGCGGGCGCGGCTCATGATGATGAACGCTTCTTCCAAGATGGCCCGGGTTTCGGCTGCTGTTAACGGGGTGGCGACATCCGCTCCATCCGTTGCTGCCCGGATTGGGAAGCGGTTCGCGCCAGTGCCGTCGGACAGCACAAAGGCATCGCGGTTTTTGAATTCCGCAGCGGTTGAAGCTCGGATGCCTGAGTTTTCAGTACCATAAGCTGAACCGGCGATGATTGTGGCGGTGGAATAGCCGGTCACCGCAATCAAATTTCCGGAGGTGACGTTGATGGCCGCAAAATTATTCTGGAGCGGGGACAGATCGCTGACCACCATGTCGCTGAATCGCAACGACGTGCCGTCAACCGAAATGCGGTTGGCTGTTATCGCAGCAGAAGGCGCAAAGCCTTGGATTCCCGCAAGCGCGATCGCTTCCTCGTCATCAACATCAACGTCGAGAATATTGGAATCAAAGCCATAATCACCATCACCCATCACACCTATCGCGCCGACTACAACACCATTTTTGTAAAGTGGCAATCCGCCCGGGTCAGCAGAAAGACCCAACGGAGATCGCTTGGGACCGATGAGCGCCGCGGCTCCGGCGTTACCAAATCGCTGATTAAGGTCGGAACAGGGTAGCTGGCTGAATTGCACACCGAATAGCGGACCACTTTCCAGTCCCGCAGCTGTTGGAGCCGGAGGAAAATGTTCTTGCACAATCTGACTGGCAGTGCGTGTGGAAAAAGCGTTGCCGGCACTCGACAAATAGGCTCCGGTCACAGCTTTGGCGATGGCGCCCGCAGCCGCCGGGACTACCACGCCCTGCACATCAACGAGGGGATTATTAATTGCTCCCAATGCAGTTCGTGCACTGGTGGTTGCGGTCGCCTGTGCGCCGTTCATTTCAAAGACGGCCAAAACATTGCCGACCCGATCCGTAACCGCAATAACCGAGGGCAAGTTTCGAGCTGTGGCTTCGCCGACTGCCTGTGCAATAACCGTCTGTACGTCCGTCACACTAAGAAATTCTTGTGCGGGAGGCGTAAAGGCACCGCCATTGCCGTCTACCGGTGATGGTGAAGGCGTTGGAGCAGGCGAGGGTGACGGTGTGCCGCCAAAATCATTACTGTCTCCGCCGCCGCCACAAGACGTCAGAAGCAAGGCAGCTGCTGAAATCGCAGCGGTAAAACGGGGAAGACGCATTATCGTAACGCCCTTATGGTTCTAACCGCACTGCCAAGTGCACGGCGGAATTGCAGGGGCTTGTAGCTGTTGGGTTCGTCCACCGCTTTATAGGCAACGTTGATCTGGCCGCGCAGGCTGGCAGCCGCAGCTTCGCTGACCTGACCGCTGTTGACCAAGCCATTGAGCAAAGTATCGATCGCCATGACGGCCTGAACGCTGCCTTCATAATCCGTGAATCGAGGGGAGATGGCTTGTCCGGCGATGGTCTCCATGATCTGGAAAGTCTGATCACGGCCAAAGCTGGTGCGGGAGAAACGATCCGCTAAGGTTGTGGCGGTTTGGCGTAATTTCGCGGCGGCTTGAACCGCTGGTCCGCGGCCTTGTCCCATCGCAGCGTGAAATGCCTTGGACCGGGCATTGAACTGGCCAGCGAGATCGGGAGCAGCGACTTTGATCGCTGCACTTAACATAATCATATTCTCGTCATTATAAGGCGGCATGCCTTCCGGGATCGGACGTCCGGGATTATTGATGGATGTGGGTCTTGCAGAGGCTTCATCATAGATCCGGCGATGACAGCTATGGCAATCATAGAAATAGAATTCAGGGAACAGGCCTTCCTGCGCCAATGCTGGTTTCGAGAAGAGATTGAGCGAACGTTCCAGCGCCATGGACTGACCGACAGCCCAGAAACGGACACCGTTGGTCTTGCCCTTGCGGCGAACATAATCGACATCTTCGTCATGATGCTGTTGCAGCGTCGAGAATAGGTCGAGCTCAAAGGAAATCCGGGGATGGCCGGCTGCCATGATCCGGTGATCAACAAACTGGCCGCTTTTCGCGCTGCCAAAGTGACAGTCGAGACAAGTACTGGCACGTGCTTTCGGATTGTCGAGTGGGGTCAGGCCAAGCGAAACATTCTTCGCATGATTTGCACCAACGGCATAATGGGCCGAGAGCCATTGGGATGATGCGCCGTGACAGGCTTCACAGCCTACGCCGTCGCTGACCTGAAAACGTGGTCCCTTTTTCGCAGCCGGTGTACTGTGACAGCCCAGGCATTGCTGGGAAGAGGATGCATCTTTGATACCAAGGCGTTTGGCAATCGCTATGCTGCGGGGTTCGCGCAGGACGCGAAAGGCGCGGCTATGAGCACCACCGGGTGTTGATTCTTCCTGCCAGCGCATCAATTCGTCTTGGCGCACAATTTCGCCATCGGCTTCTTGCCGCCCGTGACAGGTAGTTCCGCCACAAGTCGCAACGCCCATATGGGCTCCGTTGGCTAAATCTTGAGCTGCTTCGACCGGTGCAGGGGCGGCAAAAGAGGATATGAGAAAGGATACGCCAGCAAGCGCACAACAAAAAACACTAGCGGCCAGTGCTGACCAGCTACGCTTCCACGAAAGATTTTTCCCCATCTGCATCGTTGCCCTCCCTGATCCGAAGATCAGGTCCCTCTGTAAGCCCGACGCGACCCATGTCGTTAACCATGTTTACGCCATTATATTATGCTTCATTGCCATCTCAATGCAATCATAAAAATTGCGAATTATGACGGTTTTTCTGTGACTTGCATCACTATTGTTAACCTTTTGACTGCGCAAGCGTTGCCTATATATCACTTTCATGTGGCTTGATTGCACTTGCATGAGAAACTGCGGCAAGGTGATTCGATTTTACTTATAGTTTCCGTCGGATGACCAGATTGCGAATTTCAGTCATATCCTCCATCGCGAATCTGATACCTTCTCTGCCTAGTCCACTATCCTTGACGCCGCCATAAGGCATATTGTCAACGCGATAGGATGACACGTCGTTAATCACGACGCCCCCAACATCGAGCCGGTCCCATGCATCTAAGGTTTTAAACAGGTCGCGGGTGAATATCCCGGCCTGCAAACCGAATTTACTATCGTTAACTTCGTCCAGTGCTGCATTAAAATCACTGAATTTTGATAGCAGCGCAAGCGGGCCAAAGGCTTCCTCTCGAAAAGCCGCTGCATTTCTGTCAACATTTTCAAGCAAGGTTGCTTCCAGCATATTGCCAGTGCGGTTGCCGCCACAAAGTAGCTTCGCTCCATCGGTAACAGCATCTTCGATCCAGCCATGCAGGCGCTTGGCTTCGCCTTCGGAAATCATTGGACCAATGAACGTGTCCCGATCTTTGGGATCACCGGCCACCAGCGTCTTGGTTTTGGCAACCAGCATATCTTTGAAAGTGTCGTAAACAGATTCATGGATGATGATCCGCTGTACGCCGATACAGCTTTGGCCGGATTGATAGAAAGCCCCGAAGATAATCCGTTCCAGCGCGTCGTCCAGATCGGCATCATGATCGACGATCACCGCCGCGTTACCGCCCAGTTCGAGAATGACAGGTTTTTTACCTGCTTTGGCTTTCAGGTCCCAACCAACACCAGGAGAACCCGTGAAAGAAAGAAGCTTTAGGCGTTCATCCACCGTGAACAGATCTGCGCCATCACGGCTTGCGGGCAAAATCGAAAACGCACCTTTGGGCAAATCAGTTTCGGCTAAGACTTCGCCCATGATGATCGCGCCCAGCGGCGTCTTCGATGCAGGTTTCATCACAAACGGACAGCCCACGGCAATAGCAGGAGCAATTTTATGTGCTGCCAAATTGAGCGGAAAGTTAAACGGCGAAATGAAACTGCAAGGACCAATGGGCACCCGTTTCCACATGCCTTGATAGCCCTTGGCACGCTCGGAAATATCGAGCGGCTGGACCTCGCCATAGTTGCGCGTCGATTCCTCGGCGGCAATGCGGAACGTGTCAATTAACCGGCCAACTTCGCCTTCGGCATCCTTAATCGGTTTACCTGCTTCAACGCACAGCGAATAAGCGAGTTCGTCAAACCGCTCTGTAAACCGGTCCACGCAATGCTGCAGCACATTTTGCCGCTCATAGCTTGCCATGCGTGCCATGGGCTCCGCGGCTTGCACCGCTCCGGCAATGGCTTCCTCAATTACATCAGGTGTTGCCAGCGCCGTCCGAAAAGCCACTTCGTTGGTGAACTTGTCCGTAACTTCCAGATCGGTATTGGGCTGGGCAGCGACATTATTGAGGTAAAGCGGATAAACGTCTTTGAGTTTTGTCATGATCTATCCTCTTAAATCTTCGCGCTGAGGTCCTTGATTTCAACGTTGAGGATACGATCATTGTCGGAATAGTCCACCGGACAATCAATCAAATGTACGCCTTCGCTATTCAGGCATTTGTCGATCGTTTCCTGCAGGTTTTTCGCGCTAGTGATCCGGTGGCCATGGGCGCCGTAGCTTTCCGCATATTTGACGAAATCCGGGTTGCCATAGGTCAAACCCCAATCCTTGAAGCCCATATTGGCTTGCTTCCAACGGATCATACCGTAGCTGCTGTCATTGAGAATCAGCACCGTGATGTTGAGTTTCAACCGAACCGCTGTTTCCATTTCCTGGCTGTTCATCATGAACCCGCCATCGCCGCAAATCGCCATGACCTTGCGATCAGGATAGACCATCGCCGACGCCATGGCGGAAGGCAGGCCTGCGCCCATGGTTGCCAAAGCGTTATCGAGCAATACGGTGTTTGCCTCACGCGCCTTGTAATTGCGTGCAAACCAGATTTTATACACACCATTGTCGAGGCAGATAATACCATCGGCAGGCATTTGCTCGCGAACAACTTTCACGAGATGCGGTGGATAGATGGGACAACGCATGTCATCGTCCATCGTTGCTGTATGCTCTTCTTCCGCCGCACGTGCTTTATACATGTGGTCGAAGTTCCAAGAACCGGAAGGAACAATATCTTCCTTCATCTGCCAGATAGCATTGCCAATATCGCCGATCACTTCAATCTGCGGGAAATAGACCGGGTCAACTTCAGCGGTGTTCATTGATACGTGAATGACTTCGGTACCACCGTCTTTCATGAAGAACGGTGGCTTTTCGATGACATCATGCCCGACATTGATGATCAGGTCAGCAGACTCAATTGCGCTATGGACAAAGTCGTTTGCCGACAAAGCAGCACAGCCCATAAATTCCTTGTTGGTTTCATCAACTACGCCTTTGCCAAGCTGAGTTGTGACAAAAGGAATGCCGGTTTTTTCAATAAACTGTGTCAGCATCCGGCCGGTTGTCGTGCGGTTTGCACCGCCGCCAATGACCATGATGGGAGACTTTGCGCTTTCGATTTTTTTGGTCGCAGCGCGCACCGCCTTGGGTTCAGCAATTGGACGTCGGGATAAGCTCGGTTTGATCGGAGTAGAATCCGTCTGCTCATCGGCAACATCTTCCGGGAATTCGATATGGGTCGCGCCGGGCTTTTCTTCTTCGGCTAGACGGATAGCTTCACGCACGCGGCTCGGAATATTATCTGCCGAAGCAAGTTGATGTGTGAACTTCGTGATCGGTCCCATCATATCGACGACATCGAGAATTTGAAAACGACCTTGCTTGGATTTCTTGATGGGTTTTTGCCCTGTGACCATCAAAATAGGCATGCCGCCAAGTTGCGCATAAGCGGCCGCAGTCACGAGATTTGTCGCACCGGGCCCGAGGGTCGCCATGCAGACGCCAGTCTTACCGGTATGCCGTGCATAAGTCGCAGCCATGAAGCCAGCGCCTTGCTCATGCCGTGTTAGGATCAATTCAATTTTCTTGGAGCGCGACAGGCTGTCGAGCATGTCGAGATTTTCTTCGCCAGGAACGCCGAAAAGATATTCTACGCCTTCGTTTTCAAGACATTCTACGAATAAATCAGATGCTTTGGTCATGTGGATCCTTCCCTGATCTTGGTGATCAGTATTTGCTCAAGATAATGGCAACGACCCTGGAACGATATTTTCCCCTCCAGAAAAGACTCATCCCTACCCCTATGCTGTTGGTTGATAAGTCAAATTTACATGTGTGTCACGCCTCAATCGTAAAATTCGTAAAAGCGTTAATAGCCGCGATCAAGATCGGCCACTGCAATCATGCTTTCGCCATTTTGATAGCGCTTCAAATTTTCGACAAATCGGCCTGCCGCGCGCTGGAACATGCGGGTTTGGGCGACGCCGGAAACATGCATGGTGATAAAGCAATTGGGTGCAGTCCATAGCGGATCGCCTTTGGGCAGCGGTTCAGGTTCGGTTACGTCCAATACTGCGCCACCGATGGCCTTGCCATTGAGCGCGTCTACCAATGCGTCCTGATCAACCAGTGATCCGCGTGCGACGTTGACGAGCCAGGCTGATGGCTTCATTGCCGAAAATTCATCTTTGCCGAGCAGTTTCTGGGTTTCTGCGGTTGCCGGTGCGGAAACGATCACCCAGTCAAATTCTCCTAACCGGGCGCGCCAGTCTTCGGTTCCGATCACTGCCGTGCCAACGCCAGCTGGGTCATCGCTTGCCGTCCTGCGAACAGCCGTCACATCCATGTCAAAGCCGGATAGTTTCTTGGCAACCTGTTGGCCGATGCCGCCATAGCCGATGATGAGTGCCTTGCCGTCCGCTAGTTCGGTGGTGCCCGGTGCCTGTTCCGGCCAATCCTGTTGTCCTTGCATCTCCAGCAATTTATCTGTTCGTTTGGCGGCGGCGAGCATGCCCATCAAAACAAATTCGGCAATAGGCGAGCTGTTTAAACCTGCGCCATTGGTGACGATCGTGCCTTGGCTTTTAAGCTGATCGAGTGGGAAATGTTCGACCCCTGCATAGATGCTGTTGAGCCATTTCAAGTTGGTTGCGGCAGCGAGCACCGAGGCCATTTTCTCTTTGTCATACATATCGAACCAGCCGATTTCGGCATGAGGAGCTATTTCCAACGCTTCCTCGGTACTCGTGAACCAGGTGACGTCGAGATCGCCGCAATGCGGTTCGACCATAGGACGCACAAGAGAGGCCATCGCGGCTATTGGTTTGCTCATATCGATATGCTCCATTCCCAGCGTAACGGATCGCCATCCATAAGTTCGACACCCTCCGCCGTCAGTTCATCGCGGATCGCGTCGGCGGCGGCGAAATCTTTGTCCGCTTTAGCCTGTTGGCGCAGGTCAAGTTTGTCTTCAATTTCGGCTTGAGTGATGGAAACTGCTTTAGGGTGCAACCGAAGGTCGACGCGTGTCAACGTTTCCAGATCAAGGCCTAGTATCAGATCCATTTCTCGCAGCAGGTCCATGCGTTGCGCAGCATCCACTTTTTTGAGCGAGAGCAAATGCTCCAATAACGGAACGACAGGGCAACTGTTGAGATCGTCGCTCATCGCAGCGTCCATCTGGTCGCGAATTTCCGTGATTTTGGGATGTAATGACTTTTCGCTTTGTGATGCGGCAATCTGTGATGAAGCAAGACGCTCTTGCAAGCGCTCAATTCCCATCACTATGCGTTTGAGCCGGGTAAGCGCTGCCACCAGATTTCCCCAGCTAAACTCGAGCTCGCTGCGATAGTGGGCTTGCAAGCACATCAGGCGATAGGCGAGGGGGTGGATACCTTTGTCGATGAGTAGCTGCAATCGCAGAAACTCACCTGTCGATTTTGACATTTTACCGGCGCGATCAATCAGGAAGTTGTTATGCATCCAAAAATGCGCGCCACTATGGTCGCAACCGCTATGCGCTTGGTTTTGGGCGATCTCATTTGGGTGATGGATTTCGCGATGGTCGATACCGCCGGTGTGGATATCGAAAGGCAGTCCGAGCAACGCCTCTGACATGACTGAACATTCCAGATGCCAACCGGGCGCGCCTTTGCCCCAAGGGCTGTCCCATTCCATCTGCCGGGTTTCGCCCTCTGGAGTTTTGCGCCAGATCGCGAAGTCAGCTGCATTGCGCTTGCCTTCCACGACATCAATTCGGCCTTCGCCATCTTCGGTGGCGGCCCGAGCAAGGCTACCATAATCGGCAATGGTAGAGACATCGAAATAAAGACCACCATCCAGCTCATAGCAATGCTGCTCGGCAATGCCTTTGGCATAGTCTATCATCTGCGGAACATAGTCTGTGGCAATTGACCAATGAGCAGGCTGGCGGATGTTCAGTGCCTTGATATCATCCCAATAGGCCTCAGTATAGTGTTTGGCGATATCCCATATGGATTGCGCCCGTTCTGCTGCTGCTTTTTCGAGCTTGTCCTCCCCATCATCCGCGTCATCGGTTAGATGCCCGACATCGGTGATGTTGATGACATGGGTAAGTTTAAAACCCTTCCAGCTTAATGTTCGTCCCAAAAGATCGGCAAAAACATAGGCGCGCATATTACCAATATGGGGATAATTATAAACCGTCGGCCCGCAGGTATAGACGCGTGCTTCGCCCTCATGAACCGGCGTGAAGACTTCCTGTTGGCGAGTGAGGCTGTTGAACAGCTTTAATGGATGGCTGGTACTTTCATTCATATCCACCGCCTAATGGCTTGGGATGCAAAAGGTCAACCAGTCAATTCACTCGGCAGGCTCTAGTTCTTCTTCTTCCGCTGGACCGCCTTGACCGCAGGTTTCATCGCCTTCAGCACATTCGCTATCGTCCGCTTCGCTGGCATCATCTTCGCTAACCCACAGATCATCATTACCCGCACCGGTTACCGGTTCGTCGATCAGGGGTTCTTCGACATATTCCTCGTTTTCTTTCAGCTCGATCAGATTCGTTTCGAACGGATCGCTGATCACGGATTCGCCTTCGCTTGGCGTGACTTCTTCCTCGATAATATCCTGTACTGGATCATCAATTTCAGGATCACCCACGGGTGTAGGAGTTGGTGTAGGTGCCGGCGTTGGAGTGGGTGTCGGTGTTGGCGTTGGTGTCGGAGGCGGCGGAGCACCACAGCTTGCTGGATCAATGATGACACAACCATTGATCGTAGAAAAATCATCAAAGCTAACCACAGGATCTGTTGCAAAAATTGTATCGATACCGGTCTCGCCATTCACAATACCGTTGATGGCAATATTGGCATTGCTGCCAGCGCTCAATCCATTGATGGTTAGGCTATCAACTGTGAAGCCACGGCGTTCATCAAAAGAGACGCCAGGAACGGTATTTTGAATGAACAGATCACCATCGACGATAAACTGAGCAATGCCGCCGCGGATCAAGCCATTATCGATATCGAGACCATCACTATTTTCCAAACGGAGATCGACGTCATTCAAGCTAAGTCCGGCAATATCGGCAAAAGCTTGGTCCGTCATTGCATAGATGTTCTGAGCCTGAAGCGTCAGCAGTCCTACGCCGCCAAAGCTGCCGCCCGCATTGGTAATTTGGATCAGACCGCCATTGGCATTTATCCTCAGGTCATTGAGAGACGTCATGTTTAATGTCGTGCCTGCAGAAGCATTAGTCAGATTCAAATTGCCATCAACCCGCGTGGATTGACCGGAATCTATCGTCAGCGTGCCAGAAAAGCCGATGGTGGCATTTTGGGCGCCGCTGACATTGTCACCAGTTTGCACTGTCAGGTCCTGAATGATCAGATCCGGCGTGGCGCTGCCGGTTGCGGCCACAAACAGGGTGAGGTCTTGGTTGGACTGGATGCTGTTAAATTCATCTTGATTGAGGCTGAAGAAGCCTGCTGTTCCGGCACCACCCAATATCGCTTGATTGTTGCCGTTACTTTCGATGAAAATATCATTGGTCTGGGTAAATTCGCCCAGCTGACCGGACGTGCCGATATTGATATCGGCGGATGATAGATCGATAGTGGTTCCAGTTGTCAGCGCTTGGATATCGATTAAGTTACCGGCGGTGATCGTCAGCGCGTTGGCAGCGTTGGTCGTATCATTGATCGTAACGTTCACCGCTGCCGTCACGTCAATATTGCCATTGGCACTTACGACCGCCTGACCGCTTACACCGACTGGTGATCTAACAGCGCCGCTGCCGATGATAATAAGCTCATTCAATTCTGCACTGCCCGCCAGACTGGTCAGTTGGATATTGTTAGTAGCACTAGCATCATCGACTACAAGGTCGCCTCTTGTGACGATGTCGATGTTGCCATCATTGGCTGTGGCTACGACTCTCATCGCCCCATCTGACCGCAGGAATACATTGTTGCCGGTCGCAGACAACACGTCAGATATCAGACCATTATTTCGAACGGCTACGTCACCATCAGAGGAGAATAAAGATAATCTGCTATTGGTAGCATTGTTAATCTCTACGCCTTGATCTCCAGATAAATTATGCGAACCACCTTCAGTCATACCGACTGTCACTAAGCCGCCAACGCTTACGGAAAGACCTGGCGCAATTATGCTTGTGGCGGTAAAATCGTTGTCGGCACTGGCACGAATGAAATTGTCTGTGGTGACATTGCCAAATACGATTGAATCGCCTGCAAACAACCGTACCGTAGCACCTAATTTGCTGGTAATATCAACATCCGTGAAATTGATATTTTCGGTTGCGGAAAAATCACCTCGTCGGGATAAGTCGAGATCACCTGTTATATTGATATCGCCATCACTTGCACGGATTCTTAAGCCTTCCGTGAATCTCGGATCACCATTGTCGCCCGTATCGGCTCCAGCCAATGTGACTGATGTGCCTGTTAAACTTGACTCGTTTGCAGAGGTAACATTGCCGATGACGAGATCACCAGTGGCATCGACCGTGACGGTATTTCCAGCGTCTAATGTAGCGGTGGTGATATTGCCAACGGTTGAAGTTAGATCGATCAGCCCGGGTGTAGTTGCGTTACCGAGCGTGATTGTCTCTGCCGAAATAATAATATCCTGGTCGGAGACAACATTACCGCCAAGAATATTCACCGCGTTGAACAAAATATTGTCGGATGCAAAGGCATCGGCAAATTCAATATCGCCGCCTGCATCCGCGGCAAAGTTGCCACCATTGGCTGATACCGAGCCAAAGCCGATATTGCCGGTCGCATCCAGATCGATCGCGCCGCCGACGCCAACGATTCCGTTGCCGTCAATATCGCCTGCTGTGGCTTCCATGGTAAGGTCGCCAGAAATATTTCCAGCATCCAAAGTCACCGTTTCTGCCAGCAGCGAAGCATTACCACCGGTGTTGGCGGTGCCGATAGCCATCGGTCCATTCGCCTCCAACGTTGCATTTCCGTCAATGTCAATATTGTTCACATCCAATCGGGTCTGAGCGAATATATCGAGTTCGCCGCCTTCGGCATTGCCAACAAATACGGTGTCGCCAAACAGGCTGGCACTATCGGCAATCATGTCGCCAACGCCGATATCGCCGCCAGTGATCGACAGATCGCTAGCGCTAGCACCATCAATCGAAATCTGGATTCCATCGATGGCAACAGAACCGCCGCTGACACCACCGATCAAAATATCGTTGCCGCTAATACTAACTGTACCGCCATCGGCATCACCAAGGGTGATATCTAGAGCGTCAACAACCAGCGTATCTCCAGCCGAAATTCCATTCACATCGACACTGAAGTCACCGAAAACCGTCACTTCATTGCCATCAGCAATGTCACCGAAAATATCACTCGCTGCCATATCGAGGAGGTTGCCAGCGGAGACAGAGTCAAAGTCAATTGTCGATGCAGCTATCAAGTTAATGTCGTTATTTGCGCTGACGGCTCCCAAGCCAATGCTATCCGCATCGATATCGATATTTTCTGCACCTGAAGTGCCACCGACAAAGACGGACCCTGGCGCCGATAATATGATGTCAGTTCCTGGCACGTTGATCTGACCGAAACTGAAATCACCGCCAGCATCATAATTGACGTCACCAACGCCGACGGTCAATGTACCGACGCTCATGCTACCGGGAACGGAGTAAAAGCCTTCAGGCGCACCACCGCGATTAGCCACGGTTGTTAGCTCGCCGCTGGTGTTTATCCCGGCTGCCGAGATGCTGCCACCAACGGTAACGCCAATATCGTTACCGCTGTTCAGGGAACCGGAGCCCAGCAGGCTGCCCGCTGCATCGACGCCCAATGTGCCACTGGTCAATTCTGCTTCACGCAGGTTAATATCGCCTTCGGTGCTGTTCACGAATATTTCATCACTAGCGATAAAGCGAGATGGAATGCCGTCTGCACCCATCACAATATCGCGACGTGTGGAAACCAATATCCGATTGGCAATAATGTCGCCATTTTCGACAATCGCCTGAATTGGAACACCGGCTTGACCGATGAAAACGAAGTTGTCAGCGCTCAGAGCTCCTAAACAGAGATTGCCTTCGACACAGTCGACGCTCAGCAAGCCATTGTCATCAGACTGGCCAATGGCTGCAATGACAACGTTGGATGGCGCATCGTTTATGTCGGCAGCAATGGAGCTGGCTGAAATCGTGCCGCCGAGGCCGTCAATCGCGTCGGCTGTCATGACAACGGCAAAGTCGTTGGCTTCAATGGCGCCTGCTGCGACTATGGATGCGATTGGAGTTAATGGGGTGGAAATCAGGTCTGGACCTAATGCTCCCGCTTGCAAAACCAGATTGTTGAAATTCGAAAAAGGTAAGGCGAAATTGGGCCCGGTGGCTGGGTCCGCTCCTGCAATTACCATGGCGCCTGATTCAATGATAATATCATCGCCGGTTTGTACGGTTAAGCCATTGTCGGAAATAGTGTTGCTACCAGAAGCAAATGTTGCATTACCGCCGGCATTGACGATGATAGCGCCCGTCGATGTAGCATTGCCGGTGATGGTGGCATTGAAACTAGGGTCATAGACTGGCGTTGGCGTTGGTGTGGGATCAAAACCCGCATTGATGATGAGGTTGGGCCCGGCCACGATCGATCCGGCACCGACATTTATTACAGCTGGCGGGCCTGAAGCCGCCGCATTGTTGACGAGCACATTCTGCAGGGCCGAGATATCCACCAGCCCGATGCCTGAGATGTCTCCAACCGTGGCATTTTGTTCAGCCCGGATAGTCGCAATGTCGCCCGCGGCAATTCGCGAACCATCCATGCTGTTGAAATTGCCTTGTGCTGTGGCTTCAAAGATACCAGCAACATCAATGGATATGGTGGGCAGGCTGTTATTCGTATGGGTGATCAGGATATCCTGTCCACTCGTCAGACTTGCGTTGCCGCCGACAGTCATTTGCGCGTCGCCAATAAAATCATATTCGATATTGCCAGCGACATTGACGGTCAGGTCGCCCACGACGGTGATCGCGCCGCTATTTCCGGTTGCGTAAAAGCCGCTATCTGGAGCAGCGATATTCAATGCCTCAGCGTTGAGTGAGCCCAATGTGATCAGGCCTGCCGGATCGATTGATGTGTCAGTAACTTCGATGCGGCCGCCAAACCCGGTTGGTATTGATCCATCACCGGAATTGAATCCATTGGCGAACATATTGACGTTGCCGAGCGTTATGATGCCGGGACTGCCTTCTTGTATTTCTAGAGCGGCGGTTCCGCCGACGCCCAATCCGCCAACGCCTGATAGTCCAGCTACACCGACGCCAAAGTTTCCAGCAAGGCCGCCATCGCCACCTTGACCGGTTGTGGTAATCGTAACCTCATCGCCAGTTATAGTAGCCCCTTGCGCCAGCAAGCGGGCAGTGCCGCCGGTTCCTTGGCCCGCATCACCACCATCGCCGGATGTGCTGTTGTACGAATAGCCGCCCGTGCCGCCTTGTCCGCCCGTACCAGTGCTGGTTAGGGTAAAGGGAGCACCGCCGTTTACCTCGAAATTTGCTCCGGTGCGGACGGCAAATTCAACCGTTCCGCCTTGAGCTGAACCGCCGTCTCCGCCATCGCCGCCGTCACCTAGAAATTGACCGAAACCATCTCCACCATTACCGCCAACGGCGTCACTATTGGCAACCAGCGACCCGCCGCTAGTGGTCAGCGTTGCACCGGTGCCAACGATTTCTAGTCTCGCGATACCGCCTTGTGCATCACCACCGTTTCCGCCGTTGCCAGGATTTCCGCTGATACCGTCGCTGAATCCGCCGTTACCACCGGTCGCATTGGACAAAATTGTCGGCTGATTGAGTTGAACAGCGACATTGTTGACGTTGAGCGTGGAAATGCCGCCCGTAGCGTTTCCGGCATCGCCGCCTGTTAGTCCGCTGCCGCCATTACCACCTGTCCCGCTGCTATCGATAATATAGCTCGGATTGGTGGCGTCGTCCTGATTCAGGTTTATGGTTGCAAAACCACCTATGCCATTTCCACCATTGCCACCGGCTTCGGTTGCTTCACCTGTTGTGATCCCCGTACTGTTTCCGCCATCACTTCCGACGCCTAGTGATTGGACAGTCAATTGGTTGAAGCTGATTGTGCCGGTAGTGTTATTGAATGTTGCGCTACCACCCGTTCCGTTACCGCCAATTCCGCCAGTGCCAGCGGGAAAATCTACTCCACTGATATTTCGCAGACGTGCTCGACCACCTTCTCCACCATAGCCATCTGTGCTGATGAGCAGTTCCTGGGCATTGACGATTGATGTGCCGTCAAGATTGAACGTGGCGGTCCCGCCGGTACCCGCCCCGCCATTGCCAGCGTTGCTGCCGTTTCCTGTGCCGCCATTGCCTCTGATCGATGTAAAGGAAGTGAAGCGAACAGCATTGGCCAGTGCATCTACCCGAATCTGGTTGACGTCCAGTGTTCCCGATGTCGCGTTAAAGGTGGCATTTCCGCCGATGCCGATGCCGCCGTTGCCAGCGTTGTCGCCATCAACGGGATCGCCGAAACCGCCATCGCCACCCAGACCACTTGCTGTAGCCACTATCGTATCAATGGTCGCATTGCTGCCATCTAGGTTGAAGACGACATTGCCACCCGTGCCAGTGCCACCGCTTCCGGCTGGTCCGGTCGGGTTGGGGCCGCCGTCACCACCGAAGCCGTCGCTGCTGATAGTGATATCATCGGCCACAAATGTTCCATTTAGAAGATCTATAGTGGTCAGTCCGCCGATGCCGGTTCTGCCTTCGCCCCGAGGGGCACCGTTGGGACCAGGTACCTCAACATCAAAAAACACGGAACCATCGGTGCTGAGGCTAAGGTCGTCTAAAGTCATGGATCCAGCGTCCCCGTCGATCACCAATCTAATCGTTCCGCCAGTTCCACTCCCCAGCTCTGCATCTCCAAAGCCATTGGCGTTACCGCTGACGCGTCCAGTGAAATTGATGGAAGCGTTGTCGGCAGAAATTAATATGTTGCCGCCAACTGCGTCTGCTGTTCCTGAATTTGAATCAAAGTTTCCGCTTTGTCCCGTAAGAATTCCGCCATTGCGAGATAATATATTGATGTTTCCGCCAGAAACGGTCGCGCCATTTCGAAAACTTCCGCTGTTGGACAACCCCAAGTTGTCGAAGCTGATCGTACTGTTATCAACAATGACATCGATCGAACCCGCAATGACAGCGCCAATATTGTCGTTAACAAGCAATCCCGAACCAACACCCGTTCCGATCACAGATATAGTCGCCGATGGCGTTGCTGCAGCGCCAATGGTATCAGCACTAGTGCTCGTGTTAAATTGTACATCGTCACTTACATTTAATGTGGTGCCGGTACCGCTGATCGTAAGATTCGCTGTCGGTCGGTTGGAGACGCCGCTTATAGTTATACCATCTGGCCCATACGAACTGCTACTGAATGCTGAGGAGGTTGAAGATATTGATGCGAATGTATGATCGCCACCAGTGATTGCAATATCCACATTGCCGGCAATACCATCATTGCTTTGAACGACGTTTTCGTCAGCTCCGCCCGTAGCGGCTCCGCTGGTATTTATGGAAATTCTACCAGCGACCATCGTACCACTCTGAAGATTCAGAGAAAAATCACCGCCTGTACTGTCACTGCCGACACGTCCGGGGCCATTGCCACCAGCTTTACCGCTACCGGCATTTAGTGTTCCGGCATTAAATGTGACGTCGCCCAAGAGATTGATGCTGCTGGCAGCATCTATAAGGGACAAGTTAATATCACCAGCCTGAGCAGAACCGTTAAATTCTTCCCCTTTGCCGCCTTGTGCATTTGTCAAGAACTGTGACGCACCATCAACTTGAAAACTTCCTCCATCGGAGACGTTAATGGAGATATCACCGGCAACAGCGTCTTCGCCAACGCCTGTCCCTCCATTGTTGCGGAAAATGAAAAAATCATCTGCTCCCATCGCACTGACGTCAGCAGTGAAGTTCCCTCCGACGATAATCTCGCCAATGGCATCGGGACTTGCTGGCAGGTCGACAGCACGAATGTTGATTGTTCCGCCATTTGCTGCCGAGCTTCCAGCACGGAGGCTGACATCGCCGTCAACGCGAATGACACCACCATCATCGGCAGCAAAATTGATTTCTGTACCGGCATTGAGTGTGAGGTCATAACGATCGCCGGTTGCACCGGTTTGAACATCGATTCCCGAGACTGTTGATATGGCATCGATTGCGCCATTTGCAGTTGCTGAAACATCTGCTGTAAAATCACCACCGGTAAATTCTATATTGCCAGCAAGAGCCGAAAGGGGAGTATCTGCAACTACAACTTGGGCGTTGCGAGTTGAACCGCCGATTGACACATCATATCCAGCGCTCAAGACGACTTCGCCATTAACAATAGTGGCTTCTGCAGCAGGTCGATATCCCACTTGTCCACCAACAAGCATTGTAATTGCCGCATTTTTGGGCACAGCCACCATGTATATGGCTTGCGCATCGCGATTTTCCTCATTGAAACCCATTGTGGCTGGATCATCCTCAATGGGTGTAGCGGAATTGCCGGTGGTAACGCCGGTATGGACAATGCCGTTTCCATCTGTTGTGCCGACAGTGACTGTGATGTCGAACAATCCATTGTTGATCAGCAAGTCGGCTTGTTCGGCGGCGACATATGCGGCAGATCCGTTGACATCGATAGTACCGCCTTGGACAACGCGAGGAGCTACAAGAGCGACATAGTCGTTGATACTGGAAAACGCGGTGTTTGCGTCGATCGATGCAGTGTTAGCGATGGTGACAGCCGAGGAGCTGTTAGCGATGCCGCTGAAACGGATGTTGCCTGACGAGCCAAACAGGCCGCCGCTGGTATCGATATCATTGGTAGTCAGAACTAAACTACCGACATTGAAGACGGATCCCGCGCCCGCGATAATACCGCCCGGGCTATAGAACCATGCACTGCCGCCCTGCGTGCCGTTGACGCGGGTGTTTACGGTGCCGTTAAACTGAATGGCTCGAAAATCACCTGCTAGGCTTGGAGTAGGCAAAATGCGGTTAAGGACGGTAAATTCTGTTGCGTTATTGAATGTTATGGATCGGCCAGAGGGCAGAATATTGATAGGCGCACTGGTGGTATCCAGCGTGGCAGTGTCGAGAGGCGACCAGTTAATGATCGATTCCGAGCCTGAGATAAAGACGGTATCGGCCGTCGGCCCGGGTGACCAGCTATCTCCCGGCCCAAAGCTCGGCGTAGCTTGGAAAGAACGCGCCGGATCAAGTGCTTGAGCATGGGCGGTTTGTCCCATGGTTGACAGAAATACCGCAGCTGCTGTGATGGATCCACCCGCGAGCAACCTCAACTTACGAGTACCGTTTGTCCGCCCGAATTTTTTCGAGTTGTTGCCCAGCGTTAAACGGTTGTTTTTTATCTCTGTCATCATCTTGCCTCTGATCATCATTCGCCGCCTCTTTTGCCTATCGTGACCACGGTGCGAGTTGCACCGTCAGGGTCATCAATGCCCGTGCGCTGTCTCGCCGGGTCTGGAATGGCCCGCGTTTCAGCGGTACTACAGCCATCACATCTAGGCTGGCTTGACGGCCGATGGTTGCGCGGATACCGCCGCCTGCGGAGTATATTTTCTGGGGATCACCTGGGAAATTTTTGTTCCAAACGGCCATGGCGTCAAAATAGACATAAGGTTGCCAGGCCGTACCATTGGGTGAATCGGGAATTAGCGATCCATAGCTAACTTCGGTTTGCAGGCCGTAGCCGCTGTCACCGATGATGGTACCCGGATCATAGCCGCGGCCGGTTGTGTAGTTGCCGCCGGAAATCTCTTCATAAGAAAACAGCGCATCCGGTGAATATTGAAAACGCGGCTTCAACGTAAATGCCAGCAGCGAGGTAGGGCGATAGTCGAGCTTTGCCTGTCCCCGGATCACAAAGGCGGTAGGATCGCCATCAGCCCGTGTTGGAATCACTGTTTGACCAACACAGCGAACAAATGCGGGGCCGCATCCTTCGCTAGCACCTAATATGCCCAACCCCTGGCGCAGCTCCAGCGATCCCGCCATGCCCCACTTTGGTTCATAGGCTGAATAGCCACCGCGACCCGATATGCTGCCCGGCTCAATCGCGCTGAAGTCCAGACGGGCATAAGCGATGCTGAGGTCATCTTCATTGGTTCGCACGCCAAAAATTTCGGTCTTCTGGTCAATATGTTCGAATCCAATTGTCCCGAACAGGTTGCGGGACTGTTTGCGGATGAACGGATAGGTCGCATAAAGACCAGCAACCAGTGTTTCTGATTCAATATCAAAATTGCTTGCTATATCAGGGTCAGTCCATGCGTAAGTGAAATTGCCACCAAAGCGCAAACCTTCGCCGCCAACCCGGAATTCATGACCGACTTGCAAAACCTGTTGCTCGCTGAAATCAGCAGTTGAGTAAGCGCTGATCGTTGTTTCATCACCGAGGCCGGTGATCCCGTTAAACCGGGCGCGGAGCAATCCGCCAAATCGACCTACCTGCTTAGAGCCAAAATTCTGGACATTGGCATCGACATAGATGGGCGTGCGGACCACATTAAACTCGCCAATAACATCGCCTGGTTGCCCCTCGGCACTGGACGTTACAGGACGCAGTGCCAAGCGCACATCAAGTCCCGGAATATCACGAGCGAGCAGCAAATAGCGTTCAGCCACATCAATATTGAACACCGGTTCATTGGTCAGTCGATCAATATATTGCTTGAGAAGTTTTTCCGATGGTCCTGCATCACCGCGCACTTGCACTGACGTCATCCGCGCGAGCAGGACGTCAAATTTCACGTTGCCACCCTCGATTGTTTGCGGCGGCACCTGAACCGCTGCAAGATAGCCAGCGCTGCGCAATATCGTTGCCGCGCGATCACGAATTTCACAAACCACGGCCACGGGAACTTCTTCGCCGACATAGCCGGTATAAGCGGCCCGTAATATGGATGCATCGACGACACCCAATCCGTTGAACTCAACGGATTGCAGTGTGAATTTGACATCGGAAAATTCAGGACTGGCGAGCGGGCAGGCCGATCGCTCAATACCACCCTCTACCGTGAGCGGCTGAGGTTGGCCTCTTTCAGCCTCACCCAGCAATCCGCGCTGAATTTCTTCTCGCGTCGGCGCAGCCACGGACGACTGTGCCGAGAGACTATTATTTGCCGATAGAATTGCTGGTATTGATAGCAATAAAGCCAATTTTCGTGTTGCGCGCGCTCGCGACATATTCTTCCCCGGTTTTCAATATTTCCTGCGCGACCCCCCCTGGAAATATTGTGTTTTCTTTCACGACCTGACCCTCATTTCAGGCCGTGAAACATTCCTATTATCTAACCTTTTTCTTGGCTCTCCGATGATCCGTCGTCCAATGTCTCGACCAACAGATCGAGCTGGCTTTGACAGCCATTGGCAATCAGTACAGCCGCCGCATCATCAAGACTTTTCGGTGCTTCATTCAGCAACACGAAATTGATCGCGACAGATTTTTCGACATTAGATCCGATCAACCGATAGCTAGCGCCATTTGTTAGAGGTGCAGCAGCTTTCGGCCAGCTTTTCAGTGGATTGCCTTTGCGCCAAGCGACTTCGGTCACCGCGCCATTGGTTGGTTCAACGATGCTGGCAGTGGCTGACCCGGTATAATCCGGGCGCCATAGCACCAGAGCATTGGCATCGGACACACAGAATTTACCGCCCTTGGTTACGTCGAGATACCAAAGATTAGGATTTCTGGGTGCAGCTTCGGAAGCAGTAACACCGGCGCTGCGAACTGCTCCGGTTCTCGCCCGGCTGCTGCCACGGTTGTTGATGAAGCTAGAAAGACGCGTCGAGCTACTTGATCGGCGCGTGGCGCTGCCGCTCAATGAAAACGTACCTGGTCCCTTAATCACTCGCGTACCGCCTTTGCCAAGGATCGTGACCCGATCCAGCTTTTTAAGCGTTATCTTTGCAGTGTTGGAAAGTTTCTTTCCCGCCGGATAAGATTTTGCAGATGGTCCCGTAGAACGCACTACCATATTCTGAGCGATGGCCGTGCCGCTTAGCCCCACCAGCAACAGTGCGCCAAGCGCCGCTTTACCGAAGTTCTTCCCAGATTTGGGTGTCTTAAAATCAGCCGAGTGCATAGCTTTCTCCATTTTTTGTCTTTTCTAGTCGTTTTTGCAAATTGGCGAGGCCTAGATCATCGCCATATTGCGTCACTATAGTGCTAAGTGTCTGAACGTAATCAATATCACCTTTTTGATGGGCGTCTATGACGGCAGTCACTGCCGCGCGATCTTTTCCTTCCCAGTCGGGTACAGGTTCAAAAACCTCCACTGGTGTGGAACGACCGCGCAGGGTTATGGTGCCCATCGGACGATACCAATCGAGACCCGTGCGTTCCATCGCTTCTCGGCTGACCAAAACTTTGGTTTCTAGCGTTTTATTGGCTGCTTCCAATCGTGCTGCGGTGTTCATCGCATCGCCAAGTGCTGTATATTGAATGCGGCCTTCGCCACCGAAGTTGCCAACAATGGCATCTCCATAGTGCAGGCCGACCCGTGTTCGGCCAATCGGCGGCACACCTTCGGGTACGTTTTTGCGGAATTCTTCGCCGGCTTGATAAAGCGCATATGCGGCTTTGGCCGCGCGTTCGCCATCGTCGGGATAAGCGATCGGCGCGCCCCAGAAAGTAACCAGCGCGTCACCAACAAATTTGTCTATCGTCCCGCCATATTGGAGCGCGACTTCACTGAGCCGGTCGAGATAGTCATTGAGCAAGGTGGCTACCATCTCAGGCTCAATCGCATGGCTCAATTTGGTAAACCCTTCCAAATCAGTGAAAACCGCAAATATCTGACGTTTTTCGCCATGGAGCGATAGTTTTTCGGGGTCCCGTAAAATTTCTCCGGCGATTGATTTGGGAAGATATTTGCCCAATGCGCCTTGCGCGAAAGCACGCTGTTTGGAGTTGATGGTTCTGGCAGCCGACCCGACCGAAGAATAGCCAAATAACCAGCCCAAAGCCCAGCCAAAAGCGGGCAAGGTCAAGGTATCGATACCCAAATTTTGCAGGAAAAAGGGAAAGACCAGAAAAAACACGAACTGGCCGACCAAAATGCCAGCGACCCTGACCGCATTGCCCATGATGAGCGCCGAAAGTCCGCCACAAATGGCCACGATCAGGGCTGCTACCCATAATATCCAACTAGGAATGAGCGAGGGTATGTCATCGTTTAACAATTGCGCGAGCATATGGGCATGGACTTCCAGGCCGATCATCTTGCCGTCTTCGCTCTGTAAGTCGGTGATCGAACCGATTGGTGTTTCAAACCGGTCGCGGTCGACAAAATCGCCACCAATCAGGACATATTTGTCCTGGATAAAAGACTGCAGCATCTCAGCCGTCGCCGGATCCGCAAAGCTTTCGATCGGAAATTTGTCGAATACCGGCATATCAGAAGTAGAGGGCACCAGATAGCGTATGGCGCCGTTATTCGCGGCGAATGCTGGGTTGGGTTTGGTCAGCGCCATCGCCATGAACGGAGGTGCTTCGGCATTTTGCGGCGTCCAGCGTCGTTGAACACCGTCGCCATCTGTGTTCAATCGGATACTGGTAGGGTTCAATTTATCGCCCTGAACTTCGTTCAAGAACGATTTTAGGAACTCATGTTCGGCAAAGGCGATTTCGGGATTATATTTGGGATTTGCGTAGGCAATAAATGTTGGCGTTTCGAGCTGTTTGAACGCGGAAACGAGCAATTCGTCGTCATCCTGCGGCATGGTGAAAAGAATATCGATGCCGATAGATTTAGGATTGGCGGCATCGATTGTTTCCAGCGCCTGTGCCAGGATTGTCCGATCGACAGGAGAGCGCTGGCCGGTTAGTTTTAGCGTATCCTCGTTATAGACGATCATCACTATCCGGTCTTCTTTCTCCACCTCTGGGGCGAAGACAGAAGCACGCATGTCGTAAAGCGCGCGTTCTGCATCTTGGATCAGCGGTGTAGTCCAGCTGAACCGGGCCATAAGAAGAGCAAGGAACAGGAATAATATTGTCGAACCCAAACGGATAGGGCCCAGCTGGTCGAATAGACGACGCAGGGATTGCAATATCCCGCGGGCTTCCTCCTTGACGTCGCGGCCCGATAGGGCCGGATCGATTGGTTGTTCTGGGTTCGTCATTATTTTAGAGTGGATACCGCCCTTTCAGAATTTGGGGTCGCAGCCGCATCCGCGATCTGGCCATCGCGCGTGCCATCGGGCAAAAACGGTCTTGAGCCATCGCCGATAATTGCAAAGCCCGACCAATAATAAGGATGCGATGTCGTTGGATCGTCCATCAATTCTTTTTGTGAAGTCCGTAATGCCGAGGCAACAGATTGGCCCTGCCCCTTGGCAAACAGGCCGCCAATCAAGCGCTCGGTTGCTTGAAAATCATCAGGCGCAGGCCAGTGGCTTGCTAATACAGAGCGACTACCGGCCCCAATGAAGGAGCGAACCAATCCATCCAGAGCCGTCCCGCCGCCGCTGCTGACACCGGCTTCTCGGGTTGCCTTGATGCTAGCCTTACCAGCAGTATCGCAGGCCGAAAGGATGACGATATCTGCGTCCAGTTTCATATCAAAGATTTCGTCAAAGGCGAGCAAGCCGTCTGATTTTTCGCCGCCAAAAGACGTCAGCAAGGCGGGTTTAGCAGGACAGGATGGTTTGGGCGCTGT
Source organism: uncultured Sphingomonadaceae bacterium (assembly GCA_947501695.1). Taxonomy (GTDB): domain Bacteria; phylum Pseudomonadota; class Alphaproteobacteria; order Sphingomonadales; family Sphingomonadaceae; genus Parasphingorhabdus. Next base: position 92,883 of record CANMWO010000002.1, on the reverse strand, counting down.
GACAAGGCCGTGGGTCGCGAAATGCAGGATGCGATAATCGGAAATATCGGATTTCGCTAATATCTGGTCATCAGAAAAGGCTGCGCCGGTTAGTATTTCGGAGCCGCCTTGCCCGATGATCGAACGGGCCTGAACCAGCTCGGCATCGGAAATTGGATTGTTCCATTCGTTTAATGCCCAGTTGCACTGCGCATCAAGACCGCCTGCCGCCGCACGGACGCTGCGAACACCGGTATTGGCCTGCACTGGCTGGTTGTTGCCAAGGCCCAGATATTGCCGCGACGCTTTTGAAATTGGCGCCTTCCGGGCATCGGCAAATCCGCGCGCGGATACAGCCGTGCTGATGTTGGTATCGGTTCCGAGCCAGCGTACGCCGGTGTAATCGAATGCGTCACCATCTGGCTGCTCAACGCGCTCAAGATAGTCGGTGACAGATGCATCATCGACAACAAGCAGATTGATCGGCAATCGTAGCATTGCCCCATCGGGTTCGAAGATCAGATGGTTTTTTGCCGTCAGTCTTTGCGATACCGGCAGCATCAGGTCCTTAAATAGGCTGCGCGATGCTTCCATATCAAAAGGATAGGTAACATATTGGCCATTTTCGAAGGCGGAAATGGATGCGCGCAGCTTGTCCACTTTCTCATCGAGTGCGCTGGCGCTGAGAGGAGCCTTGTAAGTCGTCGCAAATTCTTTTTCGGCATAGAAGATAAAAACATCATTTCCGACAATCGCCATGCGCATATAAGCTTCGTTGTCGGTCATGCTGGCGCGCAATTCTGTGAGTTCGATAGAGTTGCCCGCGATGGCGCGATATTGTGGATATTGTGACAGACTGACGATGGTCAGCTGTTGGCTCCGTTCCAATTCTTCAATCTCGGCGGCGAGGTCGTTGCGCCGTTGCCGCGTTGCCGATGATTGCTCGACCTTGCCCAATGCCGTGAAACGCATTCGCAACCGCTCTATGTTGCGGTCGAGATTACCAGACTGGCGGAACAATCGTGATGCTTCATCCGTACCGCCACTCAATTCGCGCGACAATACCGCTTGGGTTTCGGCAACGCCAGGCCGCACCAGAATTTGGGAGGCTTTGAAAAACTCTTCTGTTGCAGCGGAGTCTGCGGTCATCAATGCGAAATAGGGTGCCAACTGGTTGGCGATACCGGTTACGGCACTGCGCTTGCCAATCGCACTGTCGACGACTTCGCGGTAATATGTCCGTGCTTCGCTTTGCTTGCCCTGACGCAGCAAGTAGCTCGCGAGCTTTGCTTTCGCGCCGTTAACCGCGCGGGTTTCGGGATATTGCAGTTCGACGAGTTCCAGAGCGTTACGCAATAGCTGCTCTGCATTTGCAAACTCGCCCTGGGATTCCGCGATCAGCGCCAATTCGGACAATATCTGCGTGCGCAACCGGGTAATTGATGTCACGCGTCCATCGCGCACCGCAACCGCTTGGTTGTAGGCGGTGGTCAAAGACGTTTGCGCCCCGGCGGTTTCTCCCCTGATCCTTTGGGCTGTACCGATTAGCTGCAGCGCCTGCGCATCAATAATTTGTCCGCGTTCTACCGTGGTCAGTTTTAAATCATCGTTTAAACCCAGCAAATTGGCGGTCTTGTCATCGCCATTTATCCGCATCGCAATCGGCTGCGTAATCGTAAGGCCGGTGACTAGAGAATCTCTTTGCAATTCAGCCGCCGCGATAGGCAAGTTAATCCGGGTTACCGCTTCTTCAAAACGCCCCTGATTTAGCAGATGCATTGCTTCAAAATTACGCAGCAACTTTTGGTTTACAACGCTGCCGGAATCCAACGCAGTTGCTCGATTGAATAGCTCGTCAGCTTCAGCAAACTCACCAAGGTTTGATTTTTGCAAAGCGCGGTTGATGAAATATTCCTGGGGATTGATATCAACGTCGTCCAGACCAGCGGTTCGTTGCTGCAATGTTTCAAAAAATGCAGCCGCTTCGGCATAGTTACCACTCAAATTGCGACGATAGCCTTCAGCCAGCGCTTGATCGGGTTTCAGTGTTAACGCCTGCACCCGAGCAAAAGCGAACGGATCTTCGATGGAGGTTGATGCAACATCGATTTTGCCTTTGACGATCTTGTTCGACATAATCGAATTCAGCGCGAGCGTGGTTGCGCTGTCATAGACCGTCAGGCCCTCTGCAACATAGGAAACATTTCCGCGCTGTTCCTGAAATATAGAATAGGAAACCGGTTCGTCAGAAAATTTGCATAATATCCGGTTGATGCCGCCGACAACGGCCTGTTGAGGTTGGTTTGGGCAAGAAACCGCTTCATTGCGGTGTTGTGCTATACGCTGCAAGACATCGCCCTCAGAAGCTCGAAAGGCATAGACAAATCCCACTGGGCGAGCGGAATCACGGCAAACCACGGCCCAGCTGCGGTCAAACATGCTTTGTTTGGCCTTATTCTCCAAGCTCCGGTCTTGTACCTGACAAAGCGTTCCATCACCCGATCCAATTGGAAAGCTGTCACGCAGAGCTATTGGTGTGCCTTGTGCAAAGGCAACGGAAGATGTTGCTGCCAACACCGGAAGCAATGCCAATAACGGCAAGCGAAAATAACTCGGACCGATCATATATTCCCCACAATACCCCAAGGCAGCTTTTGCCTATTGGCTAAACTGCTCAAATTGCGACCCGAAAACCCCTCAGAAACATTCATAAGCGACGTTTCCGAGTCTGGCATAGTAATTAATGGACACTGTGGGTTAAAAGAGGTGACAATTGTCACTATATGACACAGTTGAAAATAAAATCTATTATTTTCAGATAGTTATATAATTTAGATTCCGTAAAATTTTACACTTTCGGCCAACGGAACGCGCGGAACATCGAAATTGTTAATCGGCGCATCTGGATCGCGATAACCAATGGCCATGCCGCAGAAAAAGATATGGTCATCGTCAATGTTGAGCAGTTCACGCATATAAGTGCCATACATGGCCCAGATTTCCTGCGGGCAGCTGTCCAAACCTTCCTCGCGCAGCAATAGCATCACGGTTTGCAGCCACATGCCCATGTCCGACCATTGCGGTGGCCCCATATATTTGCGGGTATAGGTAAATAGCTGAACCGGCGCGCCAAAGCTGTCCCAGTTGGCCATCATCTGCTTGATCCGTGCGCCGCCATCTTCCTTGGGAATTTTAAGTGCGTTAAACATTGCCTTGCCAACGCCTCTGCGCTGGTCTTCGTAGCGTCCCTCAAGGTCTTTGGGATAGATATCATATTCCATATTTTCCCCAGCCGGCGCGGTGGGGACTTTGGCTTTGACGGCATCTGCAATGCGGGTCAGCTCGTCCCCGCCAACAACTACAGCATTCCATGGCTGTGTGTTTCCGCCAGAGGGCGATCTGGCTGCGGTTTCGAGAATTTTTTGAAGGGTTTTTTGATCAACGGGCTTGTCGAGAAATTGGCGGACGGAACGGCGGGATTTGACAGCTTCGGTTACGTTCATTTCTTTTCCTCATCAAAAAGGCCGGCCAGTTGTTCGACCATGGTCCCGCCCAGTTGTTCCGCATCCATGATAGTCACAGCGCGCTTATAATAGCGGGTCACGTCATGGCCGATGCCGATGGCGACCAGCTGTACTGGTGAGCGTCCTTCAATCCACTCGATCACTTTACGCAAATGGTTTTCCAGATAGGCGCCGTGATTGACGGACAGCGTTGAGTCATCAACTGGCGCACCGTCAGAGATCACCATCAATATGCGGCGTTCTTCGGGCCGTGCGATCAGGCGGCTGTGCGCCCAAAGCAACGCCTCGCCATCGATATTCTCTTTGAGCAGACCTTCGCGCATCATCAGGCCGAGATTTTTGCGTGCCCGCCGCCAAGGCTCATCAGCCTGTTTGTAAATGATATGGCGCAGGTCGTTGAGCCGTCCAGGATTAGCCGGACGATCCGCCGCCAGCCAGCTTTCACGGCACTGGCCGCCCTTCCAGGCGCGGGTGGTAAAGCCTAAAATCTCGGTTTTGACACCGCAGCGTTCGAGTGTGCGCGCCATAATATCGGCGCTGATTGCGGCGATGCTGATCGGCCGTCCGCGCATTGAGCCACTATTGTCGATCAGCAAGGTGACCACCGTATCGCGGAAATCGGTTTCGCGTTCGATTTTGTAAGACAGGCTATGTGCCGGATTGCTGACGACGCGAGCGAGGCGTGCCGCATCGAGCATGCCTTCTTCCTGATCAAAATCCCAGCTGCGGTTTTGCTGCGCCATCAGGCGGCGTTGCAGGCGATTGGCGAGTTTGGTCACCGCGCCCTGTAAATTGGTCAGTTGCTGGTCAAGAAAAGCGCGCAACCGGGTGAGTTCTTCCTCATCACATAATTCGGTGGCGCTGATAATCTCGTCATATTTTTCGGTCCACGGCGCATAGTCAAAGCCGGAGGGCAGGTCGGACATCGGACGATTGGGGCGAACCGGCATCATGCCTTCATCCCCACCTTCGCCCATTTCGTCTTCCGCGCCTTCTTCCAGGTCGTCGGCGTTTAGCTCGCTCTCGCTTTCCTGTGCATCATCCTCGGACTGTTCCGAACGCATGTCCTGCTCGCCCTGATCACCGGTCGCTTCATCATCTGCGCCATCATCTTCCTGATCGTCGCTCTCGTCATCGGAATCATCGTCACTATCATCCGCGTCAGATGTTTCATCATCGCTTTTGATGAGGTCGAGATGCTCGAGCAGCTGGGTTGAGAGTTTCGCAAAGCTTTCCTGATCGTCGAGCGTCAGATTGAGGCCTTCGAGATCAGCGCCGGCGCCTTCCTCGATCCACTCGCGCAGCATTTCTACACCCTTCAGAGTGGATTCAGGAGGCGCTTCGCCGGTCAGTTTTTCTCGGGCCAGCAAAGCGAGAGCTGTCGAAATAGGCACTTCGTCGCGATTCTGCGCGCGTGATATCGGGTCAGACCGCATCCGCATTGCGAGCGAGGCATCCAGATTGCCGTTCACACCCTTCATATTGCGGGAACCCAGTGCATCGGTGCGCACCTGTTCGAGCGCATCGAAACATGCACGCGCAATCGCCTCTTGCGGAGCATTTTTGCGATGGCGAGTTTCGTTATGATACCGCAATTTCAGCGCAAAACTGTCAGCAAAACCGCGTGCCTGTGCAACCTGCTCGGCCGGCAGGTCACGGGCGGGCATCGGCACTTTGAGATGCTCACCGGATTGCGACGGCGCTTCAGCGGTGTAAGCCAGTTCCAACTCGGGTTCATGCGACATGGCGCGCGCGGTACCACCGAGCACGTCTTTCAGATCATCAAGTTTGGAACGGTCAGCCATAGAAGATGATAGCCATAAGCGGAAAACTAAGAGGAATCAAAGGTCTAAATTCCACCTTTTTGCTAGGGATGCGGTCGCTGCTTATCGATCCTCAGTCGGAGCCGCTTCTTCACGTCTGCTTTCAACGGCCAAGCCATTGTCATCAAGCCGTAGGTCCAAGGGAATACCCCCAATTTCCGTTGAGATTGAAACGCCTTCGCCGCCCTTGATGCGGATCTCGGCGTCTCCAAGATCAATAGGAACGTCCTGTAGATCCTCAATATTCGGGATATCCAATGGCTTAATCGGCCCATCAGGATCCGGTTTTTGTGTCGGTTTCGCCTTGCTCACCGGGCCAGCGCCTTGAACCGCCTGGCTCATGAAGTCCCGCCAGATGCGGGCCGGAACGCCGCCACCGCTGATGCCTTTCAGCGGTGTGTTGTCATCATTGCCGACCCACACGCCGACCACCAGATCACCGGCATAGCCAACAAACAGGGCATCGCGGTTATTCTGGCTGGTGCCGGTTTTGCCGTAATTGGCGATAGACAGACGGGCGTTGCGGCCGGTGCCTTTGTTGACGGCGGTTCGCAGCATGTCTTCCATGCGTTCATGGGTGTTGTCGCCATAGCGGCCGGGCCAGTCGAACAGCCATTCTGTCCAGCTTTGTTCTTTCTTTTTGAAGGCATAGGCCTTGACCGGCCAACTGTTGCTGGCAACGCCAGCATAAGCGGCGGTCAGTTCCAGCAGGGTCATGGTCGATGTACCAAGGGCCAGACTGGGATCATCCTCCGCGAGTTTTGAGGTGACGCCGAGATTGCGCGCTTCGCGGATCACGGCCTTGTCACCGACTTGCCCGAAGAGGCGCACGGATGCGACATTGCTGGATTTCGCAAAAGCTTCTTTCAGGGTGATTGCGCCGCTATATTTCTCTCCGGAATTTTTCGGTAGATATCCGCCTTTCGTAATCGGGCTATCATCGACCATGTCATCAGGCCTGATATCCGCTCGCAGGGCTGCGAGCCAGACGAATAGCTTGAAGGTCGAACCCGGCTGCCGTTTGGCTTGTGTCACGCGGTTAAACGCGGATTTCTTGTAACTGCGCCCGCCGATCATCGCGACCACCTCGCCGTCTGGCCGCATCGCCACTAACGCAACCTGAGCCTTGCCCAGCGGCGCGCGGTTGATGACATTATTGGCAATTTTCTGCAGCCGGGAGTCGAGCGTGGTGGTGAGGGTCAGCTTGCTATAGCTCATCTCCGACAGCGCGCGCGCGCGCGGCATCGCCCAGTCGGCAAAATATGTGCCGGTCGGGACAGTATTTTTGGCCCGCACATCAAGCACTGGATCGCGCAACTTGCTAGCCTGTGCCTGAGTGAGGAAACCGCCATTGACCATGGCGGCTTTTACGAGCTTGGCCCGTTTGGCAGCAAGATCAGGATTGCGGGTCGGGGCAAGGCGGGAAGGGGCCTGTACCAGCCCGGCTAGCATGATTGCCTGTTCGGGTTTCAGGTTTTCCGGCTTGCGGTAATAATAGTGCAGCGAGGCGGCGCGTAGGCCGTAAACATTGTCGCCAAAATAGACATTGGAGAGATAGCGCTGAAGAATTTCATCTTTCGACAAGCGCGCCTCCATCCAGAAAGCAATCAGCATTTCACGCGCCTTGCGGGTCAGGCTGCGCTCTGGGGTTAGGAAGGTGAGCTTGGCGAGCTGCTGGGTAATCGTGCTGCCGCCCTGGGTCATGCCGCTGTTGGTTGCATTGCTCCAAGCCGCGCGGGCGAGGCCGCGTGGATCAACGCCCCAATGGGAATAAAAGCGCCGGTCTTCTATCGCCAAAAAGGCGTTGACGACATGATCGGGAAGCGCTGCGATCTTTACCGGTTCATCAACCATCGCGCCGCTACGGGCAATCGGCTCCCCATCAGAGGTCAGCAAGGTGATTTGCGGCGGGGCAATCGGCTGCAGAGATTTGGATAGCGGCGCGGTGATCGCCAGCCAGGCGATCAATAGGATGAAGAGAAACAGAAACGCAGCGAGCCCCCGACTAAACCACCACCATTTGCCGCGCGGTTTTTTAAGTGGGGCAAGTGGTTCATCTTGCAAATGCGGGGGTAGGGCATCGCCATAAGGTTCGTAGAAGACCGTTTCGGCAGGCGCTTTGCGGCCGAAAGGCCAATACCAGCGGCGTTTGCTGTTAGGCTGATGCAATTGAAAAGCGGGGGGAACGCGATTTACCATTGAAACTGTATTACACTAGTAATACGCCATAAGCGAGCAAAAAATCTTGTGAATCGTCCAAAAAAAAGGGCAGCCAAAAGGCCGCCCTTTTCAAAATCATGTAACGAATGTTCAGGCGTAGCTGACTTTTACGTTCGCTTTGCGTTGACGGCGCATCGCGCTGCCAATGGCGCCGAAGCCAAAGATCATGAACGCCCAAGTCGCTGGTTCTGGAACGGATGTCATGACATCCGTCACGCCATCACCAAAAATCACAACAAACTCTTCTCCAGCAGTACCGGCGTTACTCAGATTGCTTTGCGCTTCACCTAATGTGAAATCGAAACGACCGATCCGGAGGATATATGATCCGGCAGGTGCCGCAAAATTAAGGAAGGAGTTTAAGCCAAAGCCACTATCGTCATCCGTTGCTACGAATGAAAAATCCGGGTTCAGAATATAAATCTGAGGATCGCCAAGAGGCGTACCGCTTGTCAGATCAGCGTCAACTTGGACAGCTAGATTACCAACTCCATCAAATGTGAAATCGTAAGAAGCTGTTAGACTATCGCCTATCGCGCCCGATATAATCGTCGCAGCTTGTGCAGGCACGGCAGTAAACGCGGTTACGGCGGCCGCAGTCATCAAAAATTTGTTCATAAAGACCCTCAGATTAATTACGCAATCTCAATCTCAAACTGTGGCGACCAACCAAATTGAGTTCACGCAGATGTAAATAACAATTTATTAACTAGCATATTAGATTGAAAATACGAGTCTTCTTTTAAAAAAGATCGTTATCCGCACTATGCGCACGACACAGTGGTTAACGTCCTACAACACTTTCGGGCAAATCTTCACCAAAGACACGCTGATAATATTCGGCAACCAGCATTCGTTCGGCTTCATCGCATTTGTTCAGGAAGCTTAGACGGAAGGCGAAACCGACATTTTTGAATATCTCGGTGTTCTGGGCCCAGCTGATCACAGTACGCGGACTCATCACGGTGGATATGTCTCCGTTGACGAAGCCCTGGCGGGTTAGATCGGCAACCTTGATCATATTCTCAACCGTTTTATCGTCCGTGTCGGGAACCTTCGAAAGAATGACCTTCGCTTCGGTTACTGCAGGCAGATAGTTGAGCGTGACGACGATGTTCCAACGGTCCATCTGGCCCTGGTTGATCTGCTGTGTCCCATGATACAAACCGCTGGTGTCGCCAAGGCCAACTGTATTGGCGGTAGCGAATAGACGGAAATTGGGGTTTGGGCGAATCACCCGGTTCTGGTCGAGTAGGGTTAGCTTGCCCTCGGCCTCCAGCACGCGCTGGATCACGAACATAACATCAGGGCGACCGGCGTCATATTCGTCAAACACAAGAGCAGTTGGCGTCTGCAACGCCCATGGCAGCAAACCTTCGCGAAATTCGGTAACCTGCTGGCCATCTTTTAGGACAATGGCATCGCGGCCTACCAAATCGATGCGGCTGATATGCGCGTCGAGATTGATGCGGATACAGGGCCAGTTGAGCCGTGCAGCAACCTGTTCAATATGGGTCGATTTACCTGTACCGTGAAAACCCTGCACCATCACCCGACGGTTAAAAGCAAAGCCAGCGAGGATTGCGGCGGTCGTGTCCTGATCAAACACATAAGAGGGGTCGAGATCGGGAACGCGTTCGTCTTTCTCGCTGAAAGACGGAATTTGCATATCCAGATCAATGCCAAACATCTCCCGCGCATCAACGGTCTGATCCGGCGCATCCAAAACAGTTTCGCCGCTGCCGTCGGGATGGGTATTTGGTATGTCAGTCATGTCTGTCCTTTGATAACTCAGGCTTCAATATGAAAAGCAAAAAGCCAGAGCCACTATCTAAAATCCGGTGATTCCTTAAGCTGCGTATAGGCCGCGATAACATTTGCCAACTGTTTCTCATGACTTCTGTTGCCGCCATTTCGATCGGGATGATATTTGCGCACCAGTTCGGAGTAGCGCCTGCGAATTTCGCCGCGCTCTGCATCCTCGCCAAGCCCTAGCGTCTTTAGTGCCTTGCGGTCGCCAGCACTGATCGCTCGACCGGGTGTTTGGGGCCGCGAAACACTGGCCGCAAATCTTGCGCCGATGGCGTCCAATGGGTCAGTAAAATCAGACCAAGCGGGCGTGGCGTTCGGTCCTGTCTCGTAGATTCGCCTGTTGCTGTCCCATCCGCGCACGGGATGTTGGGCCTCAAAAATCTGCTCCTGATCCATACCATCGAAATAATCATAACCCTGATTAAACTCGCGGACATGATCAAGGCACAGCCAGCGATATTCTCCCGGGCCGTCATACCCGTGACGCGCCCCGTAAATCGGTGGCGCGCGAAATTCACCATCTTCCTCGCACCCGTCGATTGCGCAGGTCTGACCATCTGTTTCCACACGACCATGAAAACGGTTCGGTTTCTTCTTTTGAGGATCGGAGGAAGGCAATTGATTTTCCGGTTGATGGCCAGAGAAGGCGGTTAGAAGGGAGTTCGCAAATATGGATTGAGCCTCTATATAGGCATGATGGAAACAGAATCAAAAGGCCCCGTGGCCGCAGAAATCGAAAAACGGCTTTTAGAGGCGCTATCGCCCATATCGCTGAACGTCATCAACGATAGTGCAAGCCATCACGGTCATGCGGGCGATGACGGTAGCGGAGAATCCCACTTCACCGTGGAAATTGCCTGTGCTGCCTTTGAAGGCCAGTCGCGACTCAACCGGCACCGGATGGTCAACAAGGCGCTCGGCGATTTGATGCGCGACAAGGTCCATGCGATGGCGATCAAGGCGACGGTGCCGGGGGAGTGATCCGCTGTGCCTGCCTTTTGGAAACGAAAGGCGAGCAAATCATGCTGGTGCGCGTCCGCGACAATGCGCTTTGGTATCTACCCGGCGGAACGATTGAAGCTGGTGAAACCGCCGAGCAGACGCTTATGCGCGAAATCGATGAAGAGCTGGGCGTTGCGATTGATGAGCAATCGATGAAATTTGATCGATGCATCATTGGACCAGCGTTGGGACGGGATGGTGATGTGGAGCTGAATTGTTATCGAGCGCGATGGACTGGTGATATTAAACCGACGGCGGAGATATCGGAAGTTGCCTTTATCGGTTATCAGCAGGCAGACAAAATGGCTCCGGCTATTAAAATTCTAGTGGATGAAATGCAGCGAGGTCAGCAATCATGATAATCCAAAAGGTCAATCTCAAGGACGCCTTTGCAACCTTCTCTGATCATTGGTCCCCCAAAATTGCGGGTGACATCAATGATGCGCAAGTGAAGCTGGCGAAATTTGAAGGTAAATTTGACTGGCATCATCATGAGAATGAAGACGAGCTGTTTCTGGTGATTGGTGGGACTATGCGCATGGGCCTGCGGACCGGTGATGTAGATGTCGGGCCGGGTGAATTTATCATCGTTCCGCGCGGTGTAGAACATTGTCCGGAGGGGTTGGACGGTGAATGCCATGTGCTGTTGCTCGAACCGAAGACGATATTGAATACCGGTAATGTTGTGACCGAAAAGACGGTTACGGAATTGGACCGGCTTTAGGGTCTAAACACCCAGCCACTTAACCCAAGCGCCATGGGCATGGGCCTCGCCGAGTTTGATGGGTTCTCCGCCGGGACCGTCTGAATGGGGCCAGTGCCGGACAATCAACTCATGCCGATAGGTTTCGCGGTTGGCCTCCAGCGATAGCCAGGCCAGTGGCCGCTCAGCTGTCGCTTGGGCTCCGGCTACTTCCATCGCTCGACTGACCCGTTCGCGACCGGCTTTGGGGATATATTGCCAGACGATTGAGTGGACCAAAACCCGCGTGACGCCTTCTTTCTGGGGCTTGGCGAGTTGTTCGATCATCCAGTCATCGGCGCTGGAACCTTCCAATTGTGGCGCCTTGTCATTGACGAGGGCAATGGCGGTCTTCATCCGTTCGAAGCGGACCGTGTGTTCGGGCCAGATAAAGGCGGTCAGGCGGCGGGCCTGCGCGGGATCGGCCAGATCAACCGGAGCGATGTCACAGCCGCTGATCGAATCGAAGGTAAAGGGATGGTCTGGCGGCGGCGGTCCCTCCCATTCGGGCACAAAGGATAAAGGCGCATTATCCGGCCCCACAGATACGCCACCGAGGTCATAGTGATAGCGGTCGATCATCAGGTTGAGGCCAGCACTGGAACCGATTTCCAGTAGCTCGTAGCGTGGAGGCAGGCCCTGCGCCGTGAGCCAGAGCAGCCCTGCAATGTACGAAGAAGAGCGCCCGGCCTCATTGGTTTGTGGTGGGGAGTTCAGCCAAGGCAGCAAGGCTGGCTCATCACTGGCAATGGTTTCTGATATGATCTGCTCGGCATCGGTGGCGGTTTGATCATCGCCATTATAGACAGCGGAGAGCTTTTCATGCTGTCCCGCTAGATGCAGCGCATGAAAGCCGCCAGCAACGCGCAAGGGCAGGGCATCGGCAAGCGGATTGCCTTCCCATCCCAGCACTCGGCGTCCCAATTCGGTGCTTTGGTCAAGCGCTCCAATAATGGCTTCAACGATCCGGCCCGTGATGGGGGCCCCGTTGGACCGGCAATATTCTATCTGGTTGATGAAGGCGTCGTGCACCTTTTGCTGGTTAGACATATTGCCCTTTCTGATATGAGGCCGTAAAGCCCCGCAGCTATGACCACACCCCTGATCTTTGCCATCCCCAAGGGACGGATTCTCGAAGAGGCCTTGCCAATGCTGGCTAAGGTCGGGATCGAGCCGTTACCAGAATTTTTCGATAAGGCCAATCGCAGCCTGATGTTCGGAACCAATCAGGCACATGTCTCAATCATCCGAGTGCGCGCCTTTGATGTGGCGACCTTTGTCGCCCATGGTGCCGCGCAAATCGGCATTGTCGGATCAGATGTAGTTGAAGAATTTAACTATAGCGAGCTTTATGCACCGGTCGATCTAGGCATTGGCCGCTGCCGTCTATCGGTGGCACAGCCCAAAGATGACGCGGAGCAAATCGGCAATATCTCCCATATCCGGGTCGCGACCAAATATCCCAACCTGACTAGCCGCCACTTTGAGGCGCAGGGCATTCAGGCCGAATGTGTCAAACTCAATGGCGCAATGGAACTCGCGCCTTCGTTGGGTCTGTCACGGCATATTGTCGATTTGGTGGAGTCGGGCAGCACATTGAAGGCCAATAATCTGGTTGAAACTGACCGGATTATCGATATCTCCGCGCGGCTGGTGGTAAACCGGGCGGCATTTAAGATGCGTAGCGAGGAATTGACCGGACTGGTACAGAAATTCCGCGAGCTGGTGGGGCAGGTCTAATGGCTTTGCGGCTTTCAGCATCGGATAGCGGTTTCGTTGAGGCCTTCGACTTGCTGGTCAACGCCCGGCGCGAGGCGGATGCGGATGTATCAGCCGACGTTGCCGCCATTATCAAAGACGTGCGGTCCCATGGGGACGAAGCTTTGTCCCGGCTCACTCAGAAGTTTGATGGCCATGATCTCGACTTTACCGGTTGGCAGGTGTCGCAATTGGAATGTGAAGCGGCGCTTGACGGGCTGGATCCCAATCTACGGATCGCTCTGGAATTGGCCGCCATACGCATTCGTGATTATCATGAGGGACAAAAGCCCGATAATCGCGACTATCGCGATGATGCTGGCGTTCGCATTGGTGCGCGCTGGAATGCGGTTGAGCGGGCGGGGATTTATATCCCTGGTGGTCGCGCGGCTTACCCGTCATCGGTATTGATGAACGCGATACCAGCGAAGGTTGCTGGTGCCGATCGGATCATCATGGTTACACCCACACCCGGTGGCGAAGTGAATCCTTTGGTTCTCGCCGCGGCTCAAATTGCCGGCGTCGATGAAATCTGGCGCATTGGCGGCGCACAGGCGGTTGCTGCATTGGCCTTTGGTACGGAGAAAATCAAACCGGTCGATGTCATCACCGGCCCCGGCAATGCCTGGGTCGCGGAAGCCAAGCGTCAGGTTTATGGCGTCGTTGGTATAGACATGGTCGCGGGGCCTTCGGAAATCGTGGTCGTCGCCGATGGCCAAAACGATCCTGACTGGATTGCTGCTGATTTACTGTCTCAAGCTGAACATGATCCAACGAGCCAATCGATATTATTCACGGATGACGCTGCTTTTGCTGATCAAGTCGCAATACATGTTGAAAAGCAGCTTGGCGAATTGGCAACCAGCAAGACCGCAACCCAAAGCTGGGTCGACAATGGTGCGATCATTTTGGTTGATCGACTGGAAAAGGCGATGCCGCTTGTCGATCGTTTGGCTGCCGAGCATCTGGAACTGGCTTGCGATGATCCGCAAGCGCTATTCAACAAGGTCCGCCATGCGGGGTCCGTTTTCTTGGGCCGTCATACACCGGAAGCGGTTGGCGATTATGTTGCCGGCCCCAACCATGTGCTGCCAACCGGACGGCGTGCGCGCTTTTCATCCGGATTGTCGGTGACGGACTTTATGAAGCGCACCAGCTTTTTGGAATGTGATGGAGCCGCTCTTGAAAAAATTGGCCCAGCGGCAGTTGCCCTAGCCGAAGCAGAAGGTTTGCCTGCTCATGCCGCCAGTGTGCAAAAGCGGCTGGACACGCGTCGATAATCAACAGAAAGACCGAGCCTATGAACATTTCATTATATGACGCCGTTATCCCATCACAGCTTCAGATTATTGCCGCCGTTCGCGGGCTGGTCGATAAGGCAAAAGCACATTGTGAAGAGGGTGGTGCTGCTGCCGAAGATATTATTGGTGCACGGCTGATTGAAGACATGCAGCCCTTTTCCTATCAGGTGAAATGTTGTCGCGAGCATTCGCTAGGCGCGATCGAGGCTGCGCGTGAAGGCGTGTTTACACCCAGCCTGGCGGCACCACCAGACAGCTGGGAGGGTCTTTACGAAAAGCTCGACGAAGCGAAAACCGAGCTTGAAAAGGTTGACGAAGCAGAGATGGCCAGTTTTGTTGGGCAACCAATGGAATTTCGTTTCAGGGAAACCGTCATGCCATTTACTATCGAAAATTTCCTGCTCAGTTTCGCGCAACCCAATTTCTATTTCCACGCAACCACGGCCTATGATCTACTTCGTGAACGTGGCCTCAAGATTGGTAAAATGGATTTCGTAGGTATGCCGCGGATGAAGTTACCAACATGACCGCAAAATCGAACACCCGATCTACAGCGCGCCTTGCAGCTGTGCAGGCCTTGTTTCAGCAGCATATGGAAAAGACCTCTGTTCCGAGACTGCTCAAGGAATTTCATGATCATCGGCTTGGAGCCGAGATAGAGGATGAGCAATATCGTCCGGTGGAGGTCGACTTTTTTGACGAGATTGTCATTGGGGTGTCCGAGAAACGAGATGAAATTGATACACTGATCACCGAAAAACTGGCATCCGGCTGGTCTATAGGGCGTCTCGACAAAACAATGTTGCAAATTTTGCGTGCAGGGGCCTTTGAATTAATGGCACGGGACGAAGTCCCGACGGGGACAGTAATCACGGAATATGTTGATGTCGCACATGCTTTTTTTAACAAAAAGGATAGCGGCTTTGTTAACGGATTACTGGACGCTATAGCTAAGCAGGTACGGGGCAGCTGAGGGGCTGACAAACCACACGTTCCTGTTTGGTAGGGGAGTGTGAGTGGTAGTAACAGATGTGGGGCACATCTTCTTTGTGAAGGGGGCCTCAATTGACCGAATTGGATTTTATTGACCAGTTGAAAGCACTGGCAACCCACCCGGCTGCGCGCGGATTGGCCGATGACGCCGCTGTTTTACCATTCGGCCGCCACAAGCTGGTCATGACTCATGACATGATGGTCGAAGACATGCATTTTCTGTCCAGTGCAGACCCGGCCGACGTGGCTTGGAAGCTTGTTGCAGTGAACCTGTCTGATTTGGCTGCCAAAGGCGCTAAGCCGCTTGGCATATTAATGGGCTATAGCCGGGCGGGTGATGACAGTTGGGATACGGCCTTTGTTCGCGGCCTGAAAGAGGCGATTGGACATTTTTGCGTGCCCTTGCTCGGCGGTGACACCGTGTCTGTGGGAAATGGCGGCAAACGCACTTTGTCGCTAACAGCCTTTGGTGAAGCAAAAGGTCATATTATTCCCGCCCGCTGCGGAGCGGCGCCAGGACATAGCGTTTATGTGACTGGCGACATGGGAGACGCTTGGGCTGGCTTGCAGATAGCATCCGGAAAGGCCCATGCGGCTGATATTGAAACATCAGCGGCTTTGCTAAAGGCACATAACCGGCCGGAACCGAATTTGGAGGATGGCCGGGCTCTGTCATCTTTGGTTAGTACGATGATGGATATATCGGACGGACTTTTGCTCGATGCTTCAAGGATTGCAAGTGCCAGCGGCGTTAATTTAGAAATTGATCTCGATCGGCTGCCGTTGTCAAAAGCGTTCAAGAACGTGTTCGGCGAGGGCGATGATGCCAGACTTAGTGCTGCGACAGGCGGTGATGACTATCAATTGTTGCTGACAGCCAGCCCTGAAACCGTGTTGCCGATCAATCTGACCCAAATTGGCAAGTGCCGGCCTGGTTCGGGCGTATCATTGGTCCAGAAAGGCGAGCGTATCGGCTTGCCTGAAACTCTAGGTTTCGTGCACGCATAATCCATTCTGATTTCTATCAATTTGTGGAGTATCTGAAATGCTAGGTTATACCTGTAAAATCAGGGGTTGCGCCATGCGGATCACGCATTATAAGTTTCCGCGATATCGCCACAATTCTGGGGCATTTCACGATAATAATTTAGGGGGAGAAGAACAGCAATGACTGTTGTCACCATTTCAATAATCTGTGGTTTGATTGCCATAGTATATGGGTTTGTTACAAGCCGTCAGGTGCTTAATGCACCGGCAGGCAATGAAAAAATGCAAGACATTGCCGCTGCAATTCAGGAAGGCGCACAAGCTTATCTGAACCGCCAATATCGCGCGATTGGTATCGTTGGTGTTGTGGTTGCAGTCTTGGTTTACCTATTTCTCGGCGGAATTTCGACAGTTGGTTTCCTTGTTGGTGCCATTCTTTCCGGCGTAGCGGGCTATATCGGCATGAACATATCGGTTCGTGCCAATGTCCGCACGGCACAAGGTGCTAGCGAAAGTCTGCAAACTGGTCTCACCGTCGCGTTTCGCGCTGGTGCCGTAACTGGTATGCTGGTTGCTGGTCTTGCGCTTCTCGCGATCTCGATCTTCTTCTGGGTGCTAACCACACAGATGGGTCTTGAAGCGAAAAGCCGGACTGTCATTGACTCGCTGGTTGCTCTTGCTTTTGGTGCTTCGCTGATTTCCATCTTTGCGCGTTTGGGCGGCGGTATCTTTACTAAAGCGGCTGACGTTGGCGCTGATTTGGTTGGTAAGGTTGAAGCTGGCATCCCTGAGGATGATCCACGCAACCCAGCAACAATTGCTGATAATGTCGGTGATAATGTTGGCGATTGTGCTGGTATGGCCGCCGATTTGTTTGAAACTTATGTTGTGACTGTTGGCGCTACCATGGTTCTGCTGGCGCTTACTGTCGGCAATCTGGTCGGCAACACTGTCCTGTACGATCTTATGTCATTGCCGCTTATCGTGGGTGGTGTTTGCATTATCACTTCGATCATCGGCACTTATATGGTCCGTTTGGGTAGCAGCAACAACATCATGGGCGCCTTGTACAAGGGTTTCATCACCACGGCTGTTCTGTCGATTCCGGCAATCTGGTATGTCACAATGCGCACGCTGGGTGACATGGACACGGTTATCGGTGCCAATCTTGACGGTACGGGTGGTTTCACCGGCATGGCTCTATTCTGGTCAATGATGGTCGGTCTAGCTGTAACCGGTTTGATCATCTGGATTACCGAATATTATACCGGCACAGAATATCGTCCGGTGCGTTCTATCGCCAAATCATCCGAAACTGGTCACGGCACCAACGTGATCCAGGGTTTGGCTATTTCGATGGAAGCAACGGCATTGCCAACATTGGTAATCGTTGTTGGGATCGTTGTGGCTTACCAGCTTGCTGGTCTGATTGGCATTGCTTTTGCTGCAACCTCTATGTTGGCTCTGGCCGGGATGGTTGTGGCTCTTGATGCTTATGGCCCGGTAACGGATAACGCTGGTGGTATCGCCGAAATGTCCGGTCTGGATGAAAGCGTTCGGGAAAAAACAGATGCTCTCGATGCTGTGGGTAACACCACTAAAGCAGTTACCAAAGGCTATGCCATTGGTTCTGCTGGTCTAGCGGCGCTGGTCTTGTTCTCGGCTTATACGGCCGACCTCAAGGAGTTCTTCCCGGATCTGCAAGTCAGCTTCAGCCTCGAAAATCCATATGTGATTGTCGGTTTGCTGCTCGGTGCGCTTTTGCCTTATCTCTTCGGAGCCATGGGCATGACTGCTGTGGGCCGTGCTGCTGGTGACGTTGTGAAAGACGTCCGTGCTCAGTTTGCTGCTGACAAAGGCATTATGGATGGCACATCGCGTCCGGATTATGCCCGTACGGTTGACCTTGTGACCAAGGCGGCGATTAAGGAAATGATCCTGCCATCGCTGCTTCCGGTATTGGCACCGATTGTGGTCTATTTTGTGATCAC
This sequence comes from uncultured Sphingomonadaceae bacterium, assembly GCA_947501695.1. Taxonomy (GTDB): domain Bacteria; phylum Pseudomonadota; class Alphaproteobacteria; order Sphingomonadales; family Sphingomonadaceae; genus Parasphingorhabdus. The sequence continues at coordinate 74,751 of CANMWO010000002.1, read as the reverse complement.
TGCGGTTGCTGGTCAGGCCAATGGCTTTGCGGCTCTAGGCGCATTGCTACTCGGCGTGATCGTCTCTGGTCTGTTCGTTGCTCTGTCGATGACAGCAGGCGGCGGTGCATGGGATAATGCGAAAAAATATATCGAAGACGGCAATCATGGCGGCAAGGGTTCAGAAGCCCATAAAGCCGCTGTGACGGGCGATACTGTAGGTGATCCTTACAAGGATACCGCAGGTCCAGCCGTGAACCCGATGATCAAGATCACCAATATTGTTGCCTTGCTACTTCTCGCAGCACTGGCACACGGTATGGCATAAGCTAAATCATCTATTGGTTGAACAGACCCCGCTGGAAGCAATTCCGGCGGGGTTTTTCTTTGATGTAACCAAATTATCGTCGTTAATCGGATATTACCCTATTTTTGCTAGCAAATTACCCAGACCAGATAGGGTAGTGTTATGGATGCAGGCGGGTTCCAGACCCAGGGTGATGAGGCGGTTCATTATGAAACGTCCGATCGTGTTTGCTTGGCGTCTTCGGCCAATGCCGAATTGCTGCCGGTCGCGTCAATTGATGAAGCTTTGGTGCCTGCGTGGCAAAAACTGGCGAGGAATGCGGTTGAGCCGAATATTTTCTACGAAAACTGGATGCTGGAGCCAGCGCTCAAACATTTCAGCACTCATCCCGAGCTGCATCTTTTCCTATTCTGGGCCGGCTTGCCGCTAAAGTCCGATCTTATAGGACTTTTGCCGGTCGGACCTTCACGCCATTTTGGCCGCTGGCCAGTGCCATTTGTACAAAACTGGAAGCATCACAACAGCTTTCTCGGCACACCATTGGTACGCAGCGGGTTTGAACATCAATTCTGGACCGCGCTGTTCAAGGAACTTGATGCCAAAAACTGGCCGGGCTTCATGCACATTAGAGGATTGACGGTCGGCGGTTCACTGGATCAGGCGCTGCGTGCCGTTTCTATGCGTCAACAGCGTCGGTGCGATCTGGTGCATAGCGAGGCCCGGGCGTTGCTGCAAAGCCATCTTGATGCCGAGGGCTATTATGCCGAAACCGTTCGGTCCAAGAAGCGCAAAGAATTGCGTCGCCAGGCCAAACGGTTAGGTGAAATGGGCAATTTACAATTTGCCCATCATGATGATGATCATGATCTAAATGGCTGGATCAACGACTTCCTCAAACTCGAGCGGCAAGGATGGAAAGGCCATAACGGGTCTGCTCTGGATTGTGCCGATGAAACCCGCCGCTTTTTCCGGGAAACCTTATTTGGTGCGACCAGCTCGGGCCAGTTGGAACGCCACGACCTGCGGCTTGATGGCAAACCGCTGGCGATGCTAGTGAATTTCCTGTCGAGTAGCGGCAGCTTCTCTTTCAAAACGACTTTTGATGAAGAGTACGCCCGTTTTTCTCCTGGTGTATTGCTACAACTCGAAAATCTCAAAATTCTCGAACGACCGGGCATTGACTGGATGGATAGCTGTGCAGCAGAAGACCACTCGATGATTGATAGCCTATGGTCGGGACGCCGTCATATCGGACGCTTTTCGATTGAACTGAAGGGGCTTTCAAGAACCGCCATGTTTCGTGGTGTCCGTCTCGGTGAAGACTTGATGGCGCATATTAAAGGACGCGAAATTGTCGATATAATGCAGGCGCAGCGATGAATCAGATTGCGGGAACAGACGCGTTTAGCAGGCCGGTTTTTGGACAGAACATGCAGCGGCAATTTGCGGACTGCTATCCCGAGCGACCGCAGATACTAGACCATGATATGGCAGCAAATGCATTGCTGTCGCTCGACGCCTTGGCCAAGCTGGGTACCGCGCTGCCCAAAACCAGTGTCGAATATAATCCCGGTGATCTGCCTGTGGGAATTGATCCGGACGATGTGCCCAATAATGGCATGTCGATAGCCGATACGATCTTGATGATCGAAAATTCGGCGAGTTGGGCGGTGTTGAAGAATATAGAGCAGGTGCCGGAATATGAGGCTTTGCTGCTCTCTCTGCTTGCCGAAATCAGACCTATTCTAGAGAGCAAGACCGGTAAGATGCTGCGGCCGCAGGGTTTTATCTTTGTCTCATCACCAAATGCGATGACACCTTATCATTTCGATCCGGAGCATAACATATTACTGCAATTGCGCGGCGAAAAGACAATGACTGTTTTTCCGGCTGGTGATGAGAAGTTCGCGCCTGCCACGTCCCATGAATCCTATCATACTGGCGGACCGCGAAATTTGGTCTGGAAAGATGATTTTGCCGATCATGGACAGGCTTTTCATCTGACGCCTGGCAAGGCGATATTCGTGCCCGTGATGGCGCCGCATTTCGTTAGAAACGGGTCACAGTCCAGCATATCCCTATCGATTACATGGCGTTCCGATTGGAGCTTTGCCGAGGCGGATGCGCATGCGTTTAACAACATGTTGCGCGGTTGGGCGATGAATCCGAATGCGCCGGGCCGGTTCCCGAAGCAGAATAAGGGCAAGGCCATGAGCTGGCGCATTTTGCGAAAACTGCACGTGGTTAAATAGGTTTGGATTAGCCCGAAATTCCGGCGAAATTTACAATGTTTACACAGTCCTTTTAGGATGCTTTGGCGCGCAAGATCGTTCCAAAGTTCACACTTGTCACACGTCCTTATGCGAGAGCGCAGTCAGACGAAGTTGACAAAGTGAACACGGTGCTTTGACGCAATTATAGTGGGGAATAACAGTCCAAAGTTCACACAATTCTCGCTTTGTTGCGGGTGGACGCGCAGAGACGTCATTTCAATATTCAATGCTGAGAAAGAGCCAGTTTTGCAATATCACGATGGTCTATCTGTAGGAAAGCGCGCTCTGTGAAAGAAGCTCCATCATCCTGAAACAAGTTCAGGATGACCAATGGTTGGTTCGCGGTAAAAAATGGTCTTGGGTCAGGGGTGACGGCAGATAAACCTAAAATCGCTTGCGAAAACTCACCTCAACATAGCGTCCAATCGGATCGACAAAGCCCTGCTGATAGCTGAGCGGAACCAATCCATCGCTGTCCCGAACATCCTGAATATCGTCGAAGACGTTATCAACCCGAAAGGCAATTCGACTGCCTTTCAGAAACTTGAATCTCTCGGTCAGATTGCCGCGATCATCAAGATTGATGAACATACGCAGGTTGAGCGTGGTCAGGTCCGAGAAACGCAGATCAGAGCTTGTCAGTCCGCCATCTACTCTCGTGGCGGTTTGGTGCTCGCCCCTTACCCGAAAACCGATGCCATTATTGAACCAGCCGCCTCCTAGTTCAAATGTATGACGTGGACTGCCGCCGGTTGAACCGGTGGCGGAGCCATTGAGGAGGTCGAGTTCTTCCACTCCGGGACGGATGAGTACTCGGTCTTCCAGCTTGATCGTATGATAGAGCGACATCCGCCAGCGTCCGCCGCGGGGTCGTCCGCCAGCGCCGCCCCGGCGTCTGCCTGGTCTTGCATTCTGGCCTGAATTTGAATTTGCATTCCTATTTGCGTTTGGGGGAGTTGCTCCATCCGGCGTTGGGCTGCCGGGCGATCCGGTTGCCGCCGCGGGTGGTCCACCGCCCGCTCGTCCGCCGCCGCGTCGACCTCTGCCTTCACCGCCACCACGGCCGCGCCGTTGGCCAAAGCGTTTACGGAAATCAAACCCATAGCGGATGCTCTCGCTGCGTACTTCGCTATAGCTGATCGGGCGTTGGTCAATCGCGATCAGGCGACCGTTGACATCGCGGGTCACGCGATCAGGGAAAGCCGTTTCAATCTCTTCGGTCAGCAGAGGAAAGCTGGACGCGACATTCTCGCTCTTGTTTCGGATATATTCGGCGAGAAAGGTCATGTCGTCGAGCCATGACGGGCTGTAATTGAGCGCCAGTTTGATATCCCGCCGCTTTTCCGCCGGAAGATCAATATTACCGCCGGTGGTAATCGCGGCCAGCACAGTTTCGCCATTGGTGAAATCAAAAGTCGTGACATTGGGCGTGACAATCAGCGGATTGCCGAGCTGCTCAATCTCTGGCGCTGCTTCTTCGCCAAAGGCTGACGCAGTGAGAACCACGCCGTCAAAAGGTTCCCAGTTCAGGCCGAATGTATATTCGATCAGGCCGCCAAAATCGGACAGGTCACTATAGCCAAAATCGCCGTTGATCGACAATTCGCCAATTGCTTCGACCACATCGATATTTTCGTTGGCTAGAGGAATGTCGATATTGAAACCGGTGTTGAAATTATCTCGGCCCAAATCGGTCAGTGTGGTGATATCTCCTGATATATCGCGGCTATCAAGATCTTCGCGGTCATAGCCTGCGCGGAAAGTGGTCGTCACCGATCCGGACGGGAGGTTGATCAATGTCCCTGAAATTGTCGCAAGCGTATCTATGGTCTGGCTGACCGCACGCGCTTCATCGGTGGTTGGCGCACCGATCAGCGTGCTGAGATCATCGTTAAACGGATCGATAGCCCCCGCATCAATCGCAGCCTGCAAGGCGGTGGTGCCACCGGATCGGTCGGTATCCGTGTCCACTTGCTCGCGGACATATTCACCGGTCAGCGACCATCGCCAGTCTGACAATGTACCATTGAGCGAAGCACCCGCCTGCGCCGTATGGCTTTCGACGTCACGATGTAGCGGACCGAATCCGGTGAAATAACGCAGCAGGCTTTCGTCGGTTGGTGATACGGCAAACGGACTGCTCGCCGGAATAGTGAGATCCGCACTCGGCAAGCCTGATAGGCCGCGACTCTTGTCATAAATATATCCGGCATTGACCGACAGGGCCGTGCCATCGCCAAAAGTCCGGCTGTAAACGCCGTTGAGTTCCAGATTGTCCGACGGAGCCACTAAGGTCCGGAAGTCACCAAGGCCAACAGCAGCGCCGTCATCACTTTGAATGATGTCCCGCTCCGCTTCGGTAATCGCGGTCTTATTCTGATATTCGACATTGACGTTGAGCCGGCTGTTTTTGCCAATCCGTGTGAGGGTGGATTCCAGCTCTGTCTGGCCCTGATCCCCCCGTGTGGGGACGCCATATTCGGCTTCGGCGCTAAATCCGGTAAAATCATCCTTGAGGATGAAGTTGATCACCCGCTGATCCGGGCGATAGCCATATTGCAGGGCCAGTTCCTCGGGAAAGACCTGCACGTTTCTAATCGCTTCGGGGGGCAGGTCACGAACCTCGCGGAAACCGGAAGTGCGCTGGCCATTGATCAGCACAATCGGCCGACCACTGCCACGCCCGCGGCTGGAGGTGGTTTGCGACGATATGGCCTCAAGCAGATCCTGTACCGACGACGCGCCAAAGCTTTCAATATCCGCTGCATCCAGCTCGACTATGGGTGGAACTTCGGTAATCACGGCGCCACGAGGGCGTTCTGCAATGACGACAATGTCATCATCGTCCAGCGCGTCACTGGTCAGTTGGGCATAGGCCGGTAAGCTGTTCAGAAAAGAAAGGACAAGTATGCTGGTCCCGAATAATCGGTAGGAGGTTTGGGTCATTACTATCGCTCTAATATACTCAGGCGTTGGGGGGAACATGGCCAAAATGCCGTGCTGACCTGTTGTCATCAATAAATTGTTTGTAATAATTTGTCGCAAGGGTGGAGCGTCGCCAATTATTAAGCTGCACAGCAAATCCTTCCCTTTTGTGGAAATTGGGTTTATGGCGCACCGCAACACGTCGAAAAACTCACGAAACAACAGGATAAGTAAAGCCGGATGGCAAAAGAAGAATTATTAGAAATGAAGGGGATGATCCGCGAATTGCTCCCTAATGCAATGTTCCGGGTTGAACTGGAAAATGGTCATGAAGTCCTTGGCCATACCGCTGGCAAGATGCGCAAAAACCGCATCCGTGTGCTGGTCGGCGACGAAGTACTCGTCGAACTCACACCCTATGACCTGACCAAAGGTCGTATCACCTATCGCTTTAAATAAGCTGGGCTTGCTGCCGTGATGCGGCCCGATTAGATGAAATTGGTCTTGGCTTCATCCAGTCCACGACGACTGGAATTGCTCGGTCGGTTAGGGGTAAAACCTGACCGGATCGTCTCTCCTGATATCGATGAAACGCCGCTAAAGGCCGAGCTTCCACGCGACTATGTATTGCGCATGGCACGGGAAAAAGCGGCTGCGGTTGAACGGGTCGATGGTGAAATCCTGATCGCTGGTGATACCATTGTTGCAGTGGGTCGGCGGATATTGGGCAAGGCGGACAATGATGCCGAGCAGCGCCAATTCCTGAAGCTCATGGGCGGTCGGCGGCATCACACTATGTCAGCGGTCTGTGTGATTGCAGAAGACGGCACCACAAGAACGAAGCTGTCCGACAGCACCATCAAGTTCAAGCGTTTCGATGATAGCGAAATTGATGGCTATATAAAATCTGGCGAAGGGCAGGGCAAAGCGGGCGGCTATGCCATTCAGGGTCTCGCCGAAGCTTTTGTGATTTCGATCAGCGGCAGTTTTAGCGGGATCATGGGGCTACCGCTTTATGAGACACGCAATTTGCTCATTTCCTCGGGCTATCCTGTTGACTGATTTCCAAAACGGCTGGCTTTATGAAGCCGGTATCGGTGAAAACCGGGCGCTGCTTGTCGCGCAGGGCGAATTGATTGCAGTTCGGATTGAACGGGAACGGACTGGTGCGAAGCTGGGCTCCATCGTCGATGCACAATTTACCGAACAATGGGTCGTCGGACGATCCGGCATCGTTACGCTGGACAGCGGCGAGCAATGCTTGCTGCAACCACTACCCAAAGGATTGACCGAGGGTGCCACCCTGCGGGTGGAAATTGTTCGCGAGGCTTTGGACGAAAGAGGCGGACAATCGAAGCGAGCAAAAGCACGGCCCGCAGCGGATGGCAGCGCGCTGGCGACTGGACCGAGCTTGCTCGACATGATCAAAGCAAGTGGCGAGCCGATCCATCACGTTCATGCCCATGGCGATGATTTGCTAGCCACTATTGGCTGGCATGAAGCGATGGAGCAGGTAGAAACTGGACGGATAGATTTTGACGGTGGCAGTCTGCTAATCTCTCTCACCCCCGCGATGACCGTGATTGATGTGGATGGTCCCCTTGCGCCATTTGAGCTAGCGAAACGTGCGGCTAAAGCGGTTGCCCTTGCCCTGACGCGGCTTGATATTGGCGGTTCGATCGGCGTCGATTTCCCGACTTTGGAAGCAAAAGCAGAGCGGACAGAGATCGGTATAATATTTGACAATCACATGACCGGTAACTGCGAGCGCACTGCGATAAACGGCTTTGGCTTGATGCAGGTTGTCGCGCGCAAGACGGGCCCTTCGGTCCTGGAAATCATACAGGCGGACAAGGTGCTGAGCGCTACTCTCGCGCTGCTGCGTCAGGCGGAACGGACCCAAGGCGCTGGAGCTATGCGATTGGATGTTCATCCGGCGATAGCGGCGAAGCTCAAGCATCGGCAGGCGTGGCTCGACGAACTCGCAAAGCGAACTGGGCGGAGCGTTTCGGTTGAGAGTAGGGGTGATGTAGCTATCCACGATGGACAAATAACTGCCGCTTAGCCGGGATGTCCTTGCATTTTGATCGCTTGCTCTGCACAAGCCGATCAGCTTTTCTCATATGATTAGGTTCGCATGACAGATATTATTCTCTACGATTATTGGCGCAGTTCCGCGAGCTATCGCGTCCGCATCGCGCTCAATTTAAAGGGCGTTGCCTATCAATCCGCTTCGACCAATTTGCTGGATGATAGCACCAAGCAAGCTGACTATATTGCCCGCAATCCGCAAGGTTTCATTCCGATGTTGCATATCGACGGGCAGGATCTGACCCAGTCGCTGGCGATTATCGACTATCTTGACGCGACATTCCCCGAACCGCCGATGGTGTCGAGCGATCCACTGGAACGCAGCCGGACGCTGGCGCAGGCGTTGGTCGTTGCAGCGGACATTCACCCGGTCAACAATCTTCGGATCATGAAATATCTCAAGCATGAAATGGGTCAGGACCAAGAGGCGATCAACATCTGGTACCGCAACTGGGTGAGCGAAGGTTTTAAGGCATTGGAAGCGATGGCACCGGACACAGGTTTCTTCGGCGGCGATGCGCCCAATCTGGCCGATGTCTGTCTGGTCCCGCAAATGTATAATGGCCGCCGGTTTGAAACCGATATGACCACCTTTCCAAAACTCGTGCGGATTGATGCTGCCTGCAATGAATTTGCGGCCTTTCAAAAAGCAGCTCCGGAAGCGGTAAAGGAACAATCATGAAAATCGAAGGTGGCTGCTATTGCGGCGCGGTGCGCTACAAGGCCGAAGGCGAACCGATGATGAAGGCGGAATGTTTCTGCCGTGAGTGTCAATATATTACCGGCGGCGGTAATCTGTTGGTCATGGCGATGCCTGTGGACGGCTTTGAACTGACCAAAGGTGCGGTAAAAGGCTTTGCCCGCGATGATATCGAACATGCCGTCACGCGCGAGTTTTGCGAGAATTGCGGCACGCACCTGTTTACTCGCGCACCGGGATTTGCAGCGGGCGTCATCATCAAGGTTGGATCATTGGATGACCCGAGCGTGTTTGGCAAAGCCGAAAGCGCCAATTATGTCTGTGATGCGCAGCCTTACCACCGACTTCCAGACGACATGCCTGTAAATCAAAAGTGGATGCATAGTTAAACCATGAAAAAATCAATTTTGGCGTTGCCGCTTGTGGCACCCCTTTGCCTTGTCAGTGCTCCGGTTTGGGCTGAGGAAACAGCTGGGGCGATAAGCTCAGACGATATTACCGTAACCGGTTTGCCACTGCCCGATGCTGATGATGCATATAGCACAATCACAATCGAGTTGGATGAAGATCAGCGCATTGAGAACGCATTGCGCACGATTCCCGGGCTTCAGCAATTTCGTCGGTCGGATGCGCGCTCTGCTAACCCTACAAGCCAAGGTATCACTATACGCGGCTTGGGCGGTAACGCGTCGTCGCGCGCTCTGCTGTTGCTGGATGGCGTTCCGCAAGCAGATCCTTTTGGGGGTTGGGTGGCTTGGCCCGGTTATGACGCGCTGGCCCTAAGCTCAGCCCGGGTAACACGGGGTGGGGGCAGCGGCACCGAAGGGTCCGGAGCGATTGCCGGAACCATCGAACTATTCAGCAAAGATGTCGGCAATCTAATCGAACTGGGCGCGGCTTATGGCAGCCGCAACAGTGTCGACGCGGACCTGCTCTTCGGCCGCGAACTGGGGCAGGGGCAGCTCACTATTTCTGCCAACTACGCACGCGGCGATGGCTTCACGCCGATTATCGAAAGCCAACGCGGCGATGTCGACCGCCAAGCAGAATATGAGCAAGCCGGTATCGCCGTGCGCTATGTTGCGCCGCTCACCGACAATACCGAATTACAAGCCAATGTCCGCGCTTTTACCGATGATCGCGAACGCGGTTTTGCGTTTAGTGAAAACCATAATGATGGCGCCGATGCCAGTATCCGGCTGGTCAATCGATCCGATACCGGTTGGCAATGGTCCGCCTTGGGCTATGTCCAGATCCGCAATTTTGATGTGAGCTTTGGGGGTGTCGCTGCTGATCGCAATAGCGTTAGTCGGGTGTTTGAACAATTTAACGTGCCCTCGACCGGTCTGGGTGCCCGCTTTGAAGTACGGCCTCCGGTTGGTGAAAATGTTGAGCTACGCATAGGCGGCGACTGGCGGCGGACGGAAGGGGAAACGAACGAGAATTTCTTCTTCCTTGACGATGACACGCCGCGGCGCAGCCGCAATGCCGGTGGTTCAACTGCAACCTATGGCGCCTTTGTCGAGGCTAGCTTGCAAGCTACAGAAGCCCTAACCCTGACGGGTGGCGGACGCATCGATTTCTGGACCATTGATGATGGCTTCCGCAAAGAGATTGAATTGATCAACCCTTTCCCGGGTTCCGTGCGGACCGACGCGCAATTCGACAACCGCGACGGCACCGAATTTACCGCACGCGGCGGCTTTGCGTTTGACGCAACTGATGAACTAACCCTGCGCGGCGCCGCTTATCTCGGCTGGCGTTTACCAACGCTCAACGAACTCTTTCGCCCCTTCCGCGTTGGCCCTGATGCAACGGCGGCCGATGAACTGCTAGAGCCAGAGCGGGTGAAGGGTGCAGAACTAGGACTGGATTGGAACAGCGATAGTGTCTCGATCGGCATTACGGCCTTTTATAACGAACTGGATGATTCAGTAGCCAATGTCACGCTCGACAATGGTCCGGGATTATTCCCCGGTGTTGGTTTTGTGTCCGGGGCAGGGGTGTTCCGCCAGCGTCAGAATCTGGATAGCATCGAGTCCAAAGGTATCGAGATCGATGCAGAGTTTGATCTTGGCAACTTGGTCAAGGATCTATCTGCTCGAGCGGCTTATTCTTATGTCGATGCGGAAGTGAACGCCTCTGGCGAGGCGGCTGCGGTTGATGGTCTTCGTCCTGCGCAGATACCGGAACATAATGCTTCTGCTAGCCTGCGCTGGGAACAGGAAAGTGGTACCGGTGCTTCGGTTTCGCTGCGCTATATCGGAAACCAGTTCGAAGATGACCAGAACAGCCGCCGATTGAGCGATGCCTTTACCGTTGATGGCCGTGTGGGTTTTGCAGTGAATGATCGTCTGTTGGTCGAAGGGCGGGTTGAAAATCTGTTTGATGCGCGGGTAGAGGCAGCAATTAGTAGCAGCAATATTATCGAGCGTGCATTTCCAAGGACATTTTGGATTGGACTTCGCACTAAAATTGAATAAATATTACTTATGACCACAAATCTTGATGATTTCATTCCCTATCAATTGTCCACTGCATCCAATGCGGTGAGTGACCTGATTTCCAACGAATATAAAAGCCGCTTCGGTTTGAAGATACCGGAGTGGCGAGTGATGGCTGTACTGGGCAGTCGGGGTGTCTCTACCCAACGGCAGCTTGTCGAGGCGACCCTGATGGACAAGGTAACGGTCAATCGTGCGGTTAAAACATTGGTCGACCGCGAATTGCTGGGCCGCAGCCCGAATAGTGCTGATGGTCGCTCGCATCATCTGATGTTGAGTCAGACCGGCCGAGATCTCTATGATCAGATCATGCCAGCAGCAGAAGCAATGGAAAAGAAGATTATGACAGTATTGACCGCCGATGACCGGCGTCAATTGTCAGCCATGCTTGCAAAAATCAAACAATCTGCAGATGATATATTGGCGGTTTAAACCTTCGCTGCAGAGATGACCCCAACAAAAAAGAGCGGCTTTTGAAGGCCGCTCTTTTTGTTTTGATGCTCATGATCTTCGCTACAACATTGTATCCGAAATCGAACAGGCAGCAGGGCCAAGGATCACAATAAACAGTGTTGGTAGAATGAATAGAATCAGCGGGATCGTCATAATGGCCGGCAGTCGCGCTGCTTTTTCTTCGGCGCGCATCATTCGGTCGTTCCGGAATTCTGCTGACAACACGCGCAACGCAGACGCCAGCGGTGTACCATATTTCTCGGTTTGGATCATGGTGGTCACGACGCCTTTGACATGCTCCAGCGCTACACGATAGGCTAGGTTTTCAAAAGCTTGCCGACGTTCGGTTAGAAAGCCCAATTCAATTGAGGTCAGCGAAAATTCGTCCGCCAGCTCTGGATAGGCATCGCCTAGTTCTTTGGCCACACGAGCAAATGCAGCATCGACCGTAAGACCTGCTTCGGCACAGATAACCAAAAGGTCAATTGCGTCCGGCAAACCTTTGCGAACCAGATCCGTTCGTTTTGAAATCAGGTTGTTGAGATAAAGGTCTGCACCTTTATAGCCCAAAATCACTGAACCGGCAAACGCCCCGAATTTTTTAATCGGTGTCCAATCAGGCATATAATCAAAGCCATAGAGAGCGAGGGCAGATGCGCCGCCAAAAACAATCGGCAAGACCAAACGGCTGAAAATAACTGCGTAGGCCAAGTCTTTCGAGCGGATACCGGCCTGGGCCAGTTTCTGCTGAGACTCTTTGAGCTGATCATCCTGCAAGACTTTCAGACCTGACAGCATACCGCGCATACGGTCTGTCGTGTCATTTTGCTGAATCAGTTTTGCACGCTTCTTGGTGGTGGAAGCGGTAATACCAGCCTTAAGCTGTTCGCGCCGCTCGTTGAGCGACTTTACGCGCTTCGCCATAGGGTCGCGAACGGTGACCGCTGCATATATTGCAAATATTACAGCAATAGTTGCGACAGCAGCCAATATGGTTGCCACCCAGAGGATATCTATTCCCAGTAAAGTCGGACCGCCAGCTTGGGTCATTACATCATACCTTCAGCTTAGATTTCAAAGTTGACCATTTTGGCCATGATGAACACACCAATGCTCATCCAGGTCAATCCGCCCAATCCCGCTATAATCAGGCGCTCTTCGTAGAAGAATCCTGCAAGATAAGTAGGGTTGACCGACCAGACGAGTGCGAACACGATAAACGGCAAGGAACCAACGATGTAAGCTGATGCTTTCGATTCCGATGACATCGCTTTAATCTTAAGTTTCATCTGACCACGTTTACGCAGTACGTCCGCCAAGTTCGCAAGTGTTTCCGCGAGGTTACCACCAGTTTCACGTTGGATCGCCAACGTGATGCAGAAGAATTTAAATTCCGCGGTGTCAAGACGCTTTGCGCTTTCGCCCAATGCGTCTTCCATCGTCCGACCAATTTTGATCCGGTCGACAACCTTGGCAAATTCTTCGCCGACGGGACCGTCAATTTCCCTGGCGACCACGCCAATTGTTTCCGTTACGGGAAGACCTGAACGTAGGCCACGCACCAAAAGCTCGATGGCATCAGGAAAGGCAGCAGTAAATTTACTCACACGCATGCCAATCAAGACGCTGACTATCATGTGAGGAAGGCCGGCTCCAACTGCCAATCCGCCAAAAAGGCAGAGCAGTAGCGGGGCACCTTGAAAAAAGAGGCCCGCAGCCAGGATGACGGCCAGACCGCCACAGACGCTGAAAAATTGTTTGATAGACCAGTTTTTTCCGGTCCGATCCAATCGGATCGAAAGCATGTCCATCTTTGAAAGCGTTTCGCCGGTTGGGCGATGCGTTTTCCGGCGGGCCGTGACCGCCTTTTTCATCTGCGCTTCCATTTTGGCGTTGGCGCTGTCCGAATGGCGGAAGCGCACCTTGTCTAACCGTTTTGACTTTGCTGCCGCCTCGGAAGGACCAGCAAAAGCAAAAACGATCAGCATCAGGAATATCAACACTCCTCCGGCAAGCATTGCTGTTTGCATCATATCCATTACGTGCATCCTCGCATGTTAGAAAGAAACTGTTCGTGCATCACGATTTTGACGTCTCAGCTTCTTTCTTTTTCTTTGAAGACAGAAGCGATTTCATGCCGCCAAATTTGTCCATCAAAGATGTTTTTGCGCTGTCGCTGCCGTCTTCACCTTCGGCTTCGACGGTTCCCAGAATAAATTCAGACAGGGCTACAATTTTCGCCGACGCCTTACTGGACTTGCCAGCTTCTACAAAGGCCTGGCCAAGCTTGGCTGAATGTGCTGCGGTTTTTGGATCAGAGGGAATCATAATGTCGATTTTGCGTTCAATCGAATTCTCAAAATCTTGCCGAGAGATTTCTTGATTACTAGTCTGAACTTTGTTCGCGACAACAATGACCTTGCTTTGCGCGGCGTGCGATTTCAACCAAGACAGCAGGCGGATCGCATCGCGCGCGGATGCCAGTGTTAATTCGGTCACAATGACAGTAGCATTTACATCACCCAAGAGATGCGGATAGCTGATCAGCATTTCTCGTGGCAAATCGATCACCGTGCATTCAAAGGCAGCGCGGAATTCTTCCTGAAGTTGGAAGAAAGCCGTTCCGTCCGTCATCATTGGCGAGTTAATCGGTGCCTCTGCCGATAGCAGGGACAGCTTTTCATTCGCTTTGATCATTGCCCGTTCGATGAAAAGACCATCAATTCGGCTTGGATTATCGATTGCATCCGTCAAACCGCGACCAGGTTCCAGGTCAAGCGCCAGGGCGCCCGTTCCGAAATGAACGTCAAGATCCAAAAGAGCAGTCAAACGTTCTTTTTCCTGGCTGAGCAGCCAAGCAAGAGAAGTTGCAACTGTTGATGCACCAACGCCGCCACGGGTTCCGATAACTGCAGTGGAAACATGCGTTTTCTCGCTGCCAGGATCTTCGCTTTTCGGTGCGTTCAAAACGGCCTGAGCCTGACTTAGAACATCCCGCAATTGTTCGGGGCTGAATGGTTTTAGCAAATAGTCCTGAAGGCCGCTGACGATTAAATCGCGATAGAGGCGAACATCATTTACTTGGCCCATCGCAATAACGACAGTTCCAGGCTCGCATACTTCTGCAAGCGAATTGATGTCAGCCAGGGGATCACCTGATTCTGACAAGTCAACCAGCAGAATATTCGGGCTTGCGGCCACTGAAAGCGATTGCACTGCATTGCGCAGCCCGCCTTGGTGACACTTGTCGGCAGGCCATCCCATTTCTTCGACGACAGGGCGCAAAAGATCTAGCGTGTCATCGTCGCATACGAAGGCTGAAAAAGGATCACGTCCGTTCACAGCACCGGGTTTCCAGGGAGCGTTCATTATAGGCCTCCAGCTTGTTTGGCTTTATCACGATAGGCGCGAATGGCTTTAGATGCCTCCGCTTGATCTTCTCCGTCACGGGATTGGCCGCGTACGAGATCTTCGGGATCAGCAATCATCGCCGCCATCGTGCTGTTAACACCACAGCCGTAATTCTCGCTTGTACGTGCTTGAAAGTCGGTATGGCTGCGGTTGCTCCAGTCCGGACATCCCGGAACGGCTGCCGTGGAACGAGATACGACGACGCGCATCGCGCCGTTTGGAATATTACCCTCGGTTACAGGTGCAATCTCATTGATTAGCAAGCCTTTTTGAGCGGCGAGCGCTTCAACGGCGCCACGGGCAGATGCGCCAGCGCGATAACCAGGGTCGTCGATGGAAACGCGGTCCCCATAACCTAGGTTTAGTGCATCAAGCCATCCTGCTAGACGCGCTAACTCTCCGGAGGACAATGCTCCTGATCCGGCGGTGTTAACATCCAGCACAAAATGGGTGCGGGTAACAACGGGCTGACGTTCGCTGTTAACGGTCCGATTGGCAGTATTGGCGCCACATGCAGCTACGGAAAGTCCGAGAGCGGTTACTAGGGCTGTAGAAACAAAACGCATGATGTTTTCTCCTGAAACGGACTATTTGTCGAAGCTAAAACCGGGGGCTGCGCCACCAGATTTTTTTGATTTTTTGGCGGTCTTAGCATTGGCTGGAGCCGCAAGGCTGCTCAGCGCAGGACCAGATGCAACCGGCGGTGCAACCGATGGTTTCGGACGATCGCCGGTACCATTGGAACTATGCCGGTTCATGACGACACGCTCAAAATCATTGGCTTGTTTGAACCCATCGGTTGGCAGCACAATCTGGCTGTCATCCACTGGTTTGACGAGATAGGGTGTCACCACGATCATCAGCTCAGTTTCATTTTTCCGATATCCATCGGATTTGAAAAGGTTGCCGAGGATCGGAACATCCGCAAGTCCCGGGGTTTTGCTGATATTTGAGTTATAGGTATTTTGCATCAGACCGGCGATCATGAAACTCTCGCCAGAACCAAGTTCAACGGTTGTTTCCGCTTCCCGGGTCGTGATGGCTGGAATTTCAAAGCCGTTTAACTGTACCGCACCGTTGGATGATATTTCTGATACGCTTGGCTTGACGCGGATCGAAATACGTCCGTTGGACAATACTGTTGGTGTGTAAGACAAGCTAACACCAAACTCTTGATAAGTTACGCTAATTTCGCCCAATCCGGTTGAAATCGGGATCGGGAAGCGGCCGCCGGCAAGGAAATTGGCGGTTTCGCCTGAAATTGTTGTCAGATTTGGAGATGCCAGGGTTGTGGCGAGGCCAATCTGCTCTGACACATCAAGTGCCGTCGCAATATCAAGTCCAAACAAACGCCCTGCTGCGGCGATAGTGTCAAGCCCGCTGGTTTGATTGAAATTAAAAGCGGTCCCGCCTTGTGTTACAAATTGCCCAGTGGCTGGGTTAAACGGCAGGGAAATAGACCCAGCCGGTAAACCAAAGAGGGTGGATGCATCGAGGTTCGGAAATCCGCTAGTATCGAAATCCGTTATAGTCCCAGCAGTGGTACCACGAGAGACGCCAAATTGGAAACCGTTGGTAGTATCCCGCGTGACAACATTGCCGTTAATGTTTTTTGACAGCGAACGACTGACTTCGGCAAAGCGGACCTTCAAATTGACTTGCATCGGTGTCGCAGTTTTCAGTCGGCTGACTACGCGTGTCGTTTCGCCAACGTAAGCTTGAACCAGATTTTCTGCTTCTTCTGCATCATCCGGATCCGCGATTGTGCCGGTGAGTAGAACGAAATTATTCGTTGTACTGACTGCAATTTTCGCGTCTGGCATGGCAAGATTGAGCATCTGATCAATCGATGAAATTTCAGCGCCAACGGATACTTCGGCAGAATAGACGACTTTGCCTGATGCGCTTGTCGCATAGAAACTTGTCTGGCCACCAGCCTTACCAAAAATGTAAATTTGGCGTTGTGAACGAACCTGCACATCGGCGATGTCGTCATCGGCAATGAATACATCTTCAATTGGTGCCGGAAGCGTAATCAGTTTGCCGCGACCTACTGCAATCGAAACCCTAGATTCCGGAGAAGAAATTCGCGTGGACTGCGCATTAAGCGGACTGACGCTATTGGCCGCTAGGGTCATCGTCAAAGCCATGGCGAGTGCAGATCCCAATGTTTTTTGGGTGGATGGCTTAGCCGCGCGACCCAGCGTGTTTGAATATATCGACATTATTTGTCTCCGAACTGAACTTCTTTGACGGCATTACCGCGAGATACCCGGACCTTCGGACCTTCTGGCTTCTCTGCTTGCGGTGGCGAACGGGTTTGAAAGCGTGATACTTCGCCGCCGGTTGAATATGTTGATTTCTTGGTATCGGGCCGTGAAGCAAGCGAACGGATCATGGCTGCTTCTTCCGCAGGATCATCGGTTTCAGGCAATTTGATTTCACCTGATGCGATGGCTTCTTCCAGCTCGGCTGTGCTATCTGCCAGAGAACGCAAGGACAGGCTCAAAGTACCGAGTGTTTGCGCAACAGCTACTTTCTCGGCGATTTTCGGCGATGCCTCCAAGGTAACCAATTTGGTCTTGGTCGCGACAGCTTGGCCCGCCTCGTTGACCGTCTGGGTGACACGGTTATCAGTAGCCAAAACGCGCACGTTGCGAATAACTGTTTCGGAAACCTTCAATTCTGGACCATCGCCTTTTACTGTCTGCGTCAGCATGAGGTCTACGCGGTCGCCTGGGAAAACGAACCCGGCAACACCGGTCAGACCAGAAACAGGGATCGTCACAGCGCGCATACCAGGGCCAAGTGCCGCAGCAAGGAAACCACGATCGCCCGGGCTCACAATAGCGCCCTTGGTTAGCGGTTGGCCTGCTGTAATGGCATTGCGAACGACGGTCCCATTCAGGGATTCAATATCCGTGCCTTCTTTTTGGAAATAAGCTTCCTCGACCAGATCTTCCGGCCAAGGTTGAAAGCTAAACGCGTCAGGCGTAATGATTGTACCAACGGGTAAGGCGCGCGAAGCGACCAGGACTTCTTCGCCCAGCACTTCGGTCTTTTTCGCTTCTACCTGAGGTGCAGACGCACCGGTGAACATGCTTCTTGCGAGCAAAGCAGTAACCGCGGCTACTACCAGTGCACCGATCAGCAAAATTAGTTTCTTCTTGTCCATGACGTCTTACGCCTCCTGAATGCCCCCACCCTAATCGATCAGTTTGAAACGATCCGTCGGCGGTAGATTTCTCTTTCAAGTAAAATGGTTAATATATCGTTCGTTAATTATCCAAAGCCCTGCAAATGATATGGCGACTCCATATGGGACCTTTACTGGACCCTCAGCTTTTTGGATTTTCTTAGCCGTTATCATTAACAGCGTGAGCACACCGCCAGCGATCGACATGATCACCAGCATCTCAATTAAATTGAACCAATGAAGCCACAACGCAAGGGCTGTCAGGAGTTTGACGTCTCCGCCACCCATCGCGCCAATGGCAAACATTCCGGCAAATATGGTAAACACGACTGTAGCGATACCAATTTGCCACACCATGTCTGGCCAGAAAGCCATGTCACTGGCAATCCAGAACAGGGGAGCACCCAGCGCTATGGCCAGATTCAGCTTGTTGGAAATGTGACGGCTCTTAATATCGGTAATCGCAGCCACGATCAGCGCAATTGCCAAGCCGCCCCAGAGCAAGTAGATGAATTGTTCCCCGTTCATGGGAAACAGCTTTAAGAAAAATGCCTTACCAAATCGTAACCATGATGACCGGAGTTTCTTTTTGAGTCGATCGAACACGCCACTATTTGATCGACGGTCTATTCCAAAAGGTGCACAAGAGTCGCTCTGGCAGGCCCCTGACGGCTGGAATATCCGGCAGTTTGAATGGACACAGACGCGTAAAGAGTGTCGCGGTTCCATATTGTTCATGACCGGCCGAGCGGATTTTTACGAAAAATATCTTGAAACTTTTCACGATTTTCACACGCAAGGATGGAATGTAACATCGCCCGATTGGCGTGGGCAGGGCGGTTCCGGTCGCTGTGGTTCGCATCCGCACGTCGGGCATATAGATGATTTTGCGATTTGGATTGACGATTTGCGCGCCTTTTACGCCGAGTGGCGAGCCAGTCATCCCGGCCCCCATATCGTCATAGGCCACAGTATGGGCGGGCATCTAGTCGCGCGCGCGTTGGTCGAACAACGGATTCATCCTGATGCAATCATATTGAGCGCACCGATGCTGGCGCCGGCAGGGGGCGGAATGCCGGAATGGACGGCACATTTGCTGTCAAAGATTATATGCGCTTTCGGAAGAGAAAAGCGCCGTGCTTGGAAGGTAAGCGAAAAGCCGTTGGAACCAGAAGTCTTGCGGCAAGGCTTATTGACTCATGATGCGGCTCGCTATTCCGATGAATTTTTCTGGTTTGGGGAAAGACCTGATGTACGACTCGGTCCGGCAAGCTGGCGCTGGGTGGAGCGCGCTTATTCTTCGACGCGAAGGCTTAGAAATAGAAAACATCTGGAAGCCGCAGATACACCGGTTCTAGTGCTCGCCACTTCGACCGATGAGCTCGTCGACCATGCTACGATTGAACGGGCGGTTCATTTGCTACCCCAAGCCGAAATGAAACTATTCGGCAAAGAATGTGCGCATGAAATATATCGGGAGGTGGACGCCGTGCGGGACCAAGCCTTGCAGGACAGTTTTGAATTTCTAGATAGAGTCGCACCATTACAATGAGCATTTGTTACGCATGAACCACTATGATGTCGCGATTATTGGAGCCGGAATTGCAGGAGCGAGTATCGCTTCTGAAATTGCCGATCACTGTTCAGTAGTGATATTGGAGGCGGAGGATCAGCCCGGCTATCATAGCACTGGCCGGTCGGCCGCATTCTGGACAGAAACTTATGGCGGGCCGCTGGTGCAGCCGCTGACCACTGCATCCTATGGATTTCTTAGTGAGCCAGAGCCTACCTTTTCGGAGACTAGTTTTCTCAAAAAACGCCGGGCGATTAATATAGCGCGGTCTGACGAGCGGCATTTGGCAGATGCGTTCATGGCTGAGTTTGCAGAAAGCGGCGTTGCCATGGTGCCGTGGAACGCCGATCAAATTGCCGTCGCAATCCCGGCGGTTAAGGCGGGCTGGGATTATGCCGTTTACGAGCCGGATTGCTGTGACATAGATGTTGCGGCATTGCACATGGCCTATTTGCGTGACGCCAAGCGCAAGGGCGTTGCATTATCCTGCGCGGCACGCGTGGACCATATTAAGCGTGAAAACGATATTTGGGTTATCCGCAGTGGCAGTGATACAGTTCGGGCTAAGCAGATCATCAACGCAGCCGGGGCGTGGGCTTCAGATGTTGCGAGCTTGGCTGGAGCGCTGCCGATAGCTATCCAACCTATGCGGCGGACAATGGTACAACTGACTACCGATCCGGTGTCTTCGCCGGACATGCCGCTGGTGGTTGCTCTGGATGGAAGCTTTTATTTCAAACCCGAATCGGGTGGAACCTATTGGCTTAGCCCGCATGATGAAACGTCGGTGATAGCAAGCGATGTCGCACCCGAAGAATGGGATATCGCTTTAGCAATTGATCGTTTTCAATCGATAATGGACATCAAAATCCGGAATGTGAACCGCAAATGGGCGGGCTTGCGCAGCTTCGCATCCGACCGCTTGCCGGTGTACGGATATGATCCGCAGCAGCCCGATTTCTTTTGGTTTGCGGGACAGGGCGGCTTTGGTATCCAGACCGCTCCAGCGGCAGCCAAATTGGCCAAATCGATTTTTCTGAACGTCGAGAGAGAGACTTCGGTTCAAGACTTGAATGCGGCCTTATATAGCCCCTCCCGTTTTGGTGTCTTGCGGGCGCGATAATTTTCCCATTGCGTTCAGCCTTTTAAGTCGCAATAAATCAGTTGTCCGATGGGGACCGACAGAGGCCGGAATAGGCCCGTAAAGGAGAGTGAGAACATGGCGCATAAATTTGAAATCTATAAAGACAAAAAGGGTGAGTTCCGGGTTCGCTTCAAGCATAATAGCGAAATCATGTTTTCTACCGAAGGCTATGCGAGCAAAGCTAGCGCCAAAAATGCAATTGCATCGATCATCAAAAATGGCCCGGGAGCTGACGTCGAAGACAACAGCTAAGCCCGCTTACCAAGAATTATCGTCATCCCGGTTTGCGCTGGGATGACGGATATTGGCTAGAGCCTAGCGGCCTCATTCAACGCAGCATCACTGGCCAGCACATCAGCACGTTCATTGTCTGCGTCACCCGCATGACCCTTGACCCAATGCCATGAAATGTCATGACGTTTTACCGCCTCAAGCAGGTCTTGCCATAGATCGGCATTTTTGACCGGCTTTTTTGCCGCTGTACGCCATCCGTTTTTCTGCCAGTTAAATACCCATTGGGTGATGCCATCTTTTACATAGGTGCTGTCGATGGATAGTTTGACCTTGCAGGGGCGTTTGAGAGCGTTCAGCGCTTCAATCGCCGCGCGCAATTCCATGCGGTTGTTGGTGGTTTCAGGCTCACCGCCAAAAATTTCTTTTTCCTTATCACCATGGCGGATCAAAGCGCCCCATCCACCCGGACCGGGATTGCCCTTGCACGCGCCATCAGTTGCAATTTCAACATAAGAAAGGTCGTTCATATTTGGAAAATATCCGGATTGGCCTGATAGAATTTCAGGCGGTTGAGGAAGGCTGTCGGATCTTTGCGGGTCACCAATGCGTCGGCGGGAGTGTTGATCCAGTCATAGGCCCGGGTGAGCATGAAACGCAGCGATGCTCCGCGTGCTAGCACGGGTAGTGCTGCCCGATCTTCCTCACTTAAAAAAAATGCATCGCTATAGCCTTGGATCAGCGCGTTGGAGACGGCAGCGTCAAAACTTTCGCCATCCTCTGAAAAACACCAAGCAGCATGGGTGACCGCAACGTCATAAGCGCGGATATCGGTGCAGGAAAAATAGAAATCGATCAGGCCGGTAACCTGATCATTCAGCATCAGCACATTGTCTGGAAATAGGTCAGCGTGGATTACGGAGGTAGGTAATCTATCCGGCCAGTTCTGGTCCAGATGATCCAGTTCGCTGGCCACTAGTGCATGCAATCCCGGGGCAATGACGTCTAACTCGCTCGGCCCGCAATCGATCGCCAATTTGCGCCAAGTGTCATGATTCATGCTGTTGGCGCGTTTGCCAGAAAAATCCTGCAGAGCATTATGCATTTCGCCCAAAGCCCGGCCCGTTGCTTGTGCTTGATTGGGTGTTGGCGTGGTGATGGATATGCCAGGCAAAAATTTGATGAGACATGCAGACTTGCCGCATAACTCTTGTATCGTAATGCCCTTGCGGTCGGCGATCATTGGCGGCACAGGGCAATTTTTCGCGGCCAGATGATCTAGCATTGCAATGAAAAATGGCAGGTCGTTGGGGTCAACGCGCTTTTCGTACAGTGTCAATATGAAACGATCCTGGGTCGTCTCAATGAGATAATTGCTGTTCTCTACACCCTCGGCAATGCCCTTTGCAGAAATCAACGTGCCGACATCAAATCGGGTCAGAAACGCGTCGATCTCTTCTGCACTAACCTTGGTATAGACTGCCATCAGGCGGCTTCGAGTCCGCGTGGAAGTTTGAAAACCATATTTTCGTCGGTGGTTTCTACCTTTTGTTCATCGACGATAAAATGCTCTTCGAGACGGGTGACGACTTCGCGCACCAATATTTCAGGCGCTGATGCTCCAGCAGTCAGTCCCAACGTGCTCACACCCTCCATCCAGGTCATATCAATTTCATCGGCTCTTTGAATGAGATAGGAATCGGTCCCCTCGCGTTCGGCCACTTCCACGAGCCGCAGGCTGTTGGAACTATTAGGGGCGCCAATCACCAAAACAAGATCACAGGATTTCGCGATGCTCTTAACCGCTTCCTGCCGGTTCGATGTAGCGTAGCAAATATCTTCGCCTTTTGGCCCGACAATAGAGGGAAACCGTGTTTTTAGTGCCTCGACAATTGCTCTGGTATCATCGACCGAAAGAGTCGTCTGGGTCAGGAAAGATAATTTGTCAGGATCGGCCGGGTTGAGCGCGGCGACATCCCCAACCGTTTCGACCAACGTCATCATCCCATCATCCACTTGACCAAATGTTCCGATGACCTCGGGGTGATTCTCATGACCAACAAAAATAATATGTCGCCCGGCCTCGACCTGCCGCTCCGCTTGACGGTGCACCTTGGATACTAACGGGCAAGTCGCATCGAGATATTCCAGCCCGCGCTCCTCTGCCTTGTGGGGCACGGCTTTCGGAACGCCATGGGCAGAAAATACGACGGGGACACCGTCCGGCACTTCATCCAGTTCCTCGACAAATATTGCGCCCAGTGTCTTCAATTCATCTACAACATAGCGATTATGGACAATTTCGTGACGGACATAAACCGGCGCGCCATATTTTTCGATCGCCAGTTCGACAATTTTTATTGCGCGATCGACGCCTGCACAAAAGCCGCGCGGAGCGGCTACAAGCAAGCTAATACGGGGTTTTTCTGATATTGGATGATTCATAATCAATGCCTTAGTGAAAAACGGACGCCGGGAAAAGCCTGTCTGTTCATCCTATGGATGGTTGCGCGCTCTTAAAGGCATAGATAAGGGTTTCCAAACCCTGAACAAGGACGCAGATCATATCTGCGCAAAACGGGATTAAAGGCAAGGAATAGGCATGATATTCAAAGGGCGTTTCAACAAGCTGCTATTGACCAGCGCAACAGTTTTTGCATTGGCGGGTTGCGCACAGGATGGCGCGCTTGACATAAGTTCGGGCGTTGGCGTCAGTGTGACACGAAGCGGCTGTCCTGCCGTTGCGGTTCCTAACCATACTGGCGACATTACAATCTTTGATCCTGTTGGCAGTACTAATGCCAGTGCTATTGATGTGGTCGCGAATATTACCAATGTTCGCTCAACCTGTAACAGCGAAGGCGCGCGCATTTATTCCGAAGCGACATTTGATGTATTTGCGATCCGTTCTCGCCCTAATGGCGCGCGGACGGTGACAGTGCCTTATTTCTCGACAGTAGTGCAAGGCGGCACGGCTGTCGTGGCAAAGCGGGTCAAGGAAGTCACGCTGACTTTTGCCGACGGACAATATCGTGCGTCGGCCTCTGGCAAGGCGGGCTCCTATGTGGACGCAGCGGCGGCTCGTTTGCCCGAAGATGTGATCGAAAAAATCACGCGTCGCAGAAAACCTGGAGATCCCGATGCCGCTTTGGACCCGCTCGCGGATCCTTCCGTACGGGCTGCCGTTGCGCGTTCTACCTTTGAGCTTTTGATTGGATTTCAGCTGAGCCCGGAACAGCTGCAATATAACGCGACCCGATAAAGCTTTAGGTTACACGTTTCATTTGGCTCTGCGGGTTCGGGCTCTATAATCTATTGAAAATTGGGGTGAAGCCATGCTGTTCGATATTTTTCAGCACCATATTAATAAAACTCTGGACGATTTGGTCGCTAGCGGTGACCTGCCGGCGGATATGGATCGCAAAAATGTTACGCTAGAGCCGCCGCGCGATCCATCGCATGGCGATCTGTCGACCAATGCTGCTATGGTCCTATCCAAGGCTGCTGGCGAGAAGCCACGCGATTTGGCAGAAAAAATCGTCGAAAAGTTGAGCGCGCTGGATGACGTTAAATCAGCAGAAATGGCTGGGCCGGGTTTCATCAACTTACGGGTCAGCGACGCCGTACTCATTAAGGAACTGATAGAAATTGAAGCATTGGGCGCCGATTATGGCCGTTCGACCAAAGGGCAAGGGGTGACCGTCAATGTCGAATATGTTTCGGCCAACCCGACTGGCCCCATGCATATGGGCCATTGTCGCGGCGCGGTTGTGGGTGACGCATTGGCTGATTTGCTGGAATTTATCGGGCATAAGGTGATCCGCGAATATTACGTGAATGACGCTGGTGCGCAGGTCGATATTCTCGCCGAATCCGTCCATATCCGTTATCGTGAAGCACTTGGCGAGACGATTTTAGCAATTCCTGAAGGCCTTTATCCCGGTGACTATTTGAAGCCGGTGGGCTGGGCGCTTGCACAGCAATATGGCGATAAATATGTCGATGCGTCGATTGATGACTGGTTGCCGATGTTCCGCAAGGCAGCTGTCGCAGGTATGATGGACATGATCCGGGCTGATCTGGCGTTGCTCGGCATCGAACATGATGTTTTCTCGTCCGAAGCAGAACTGCATGAAGCCGGTAAGGCTGATGCTGCCGAGGCAGTGTTGCGGTCCCGCGATCTCGTTTATGATGGTGTGCTCGAAAAACCCAAAGGTAAGACGATTGATGATTGGGAGGCGGTTGAATTGCCGCTATTCCGCTCGACCCAATTTGGTGATGATCAGGACCGGCCGATCAAGAAATCCAACGGCCGTTGGACCTATTTTGGTGGTGATCTCGCCTATCATTTTCAGAAAGCTCAAAAGGCCGATGAGCTGATCGACATTTGGGGTGCAGATCACTCGGGCACCGTCAAGCGGATCAAGGCTGCCGTAGCGGCGCTGACCGAGGGCAAGACAAAATTCGATATCAAGATTATCCAGATGGTTCGGTTGCTACGCGATGGCGAGCCGGAAAAAATGTCCAAACGGTCCGGCAATTTCGTCACTATTGCCGATATGGTCGAGGAAGTTGGCAAGGATGCTGTGCGTTTCACCATGCTGACTCGTAAGGCCGACGCGCAAATGGACTTTGATTTTGCCAAGGTCACAGAGGCGTCTCGGGATAACCCGGTGTTTTATGTGCAATATGCCCATGCGCGGATTCAATCGACGTTGCGCAAAGCGGAGGCGGAAGAAAATATCCTGCCATCGGCAGAACATCTCGACAAGCTGGGCGCTGAAGAGCTTGATCTCATAAAGCAAGCGGCGCAATTTCCGCGAATCGTCGAATCGGCGGCTGCCAGTCGCGAACCCCACCGGGTTGCTTTCTATCTCAACGACTTGGCAGCGGCTTTTCATGCCTTCTGGAATATGGGCAATGACCGGCCTGAGATGCGGATTATCATGGTTAATGATCCTGCCATGACATCCGCTAGGCTTTTCTTAGCTAAATATTTAGGGCAAGTAATTAAGAACGGTCTCGCGCTGATGGGGGTTAGCGCCGCTGACAAAATGTGAGCGTTCAAAATTACTGTGGGGTTTGAGTATGTCTGATGTGAATAGCGATAGTCTGGACCTGGACGATGAAAACCGTCTGCCATGGCTTGAATCGGCGGAAGATTATGATGGTGAGGACGAATATTCTCCCATCCGCGTTGCTTTATTCGTTGGTCTCGGGATCGCGTTGCTCGCAGCCATTGTTGGCGGAATCTACTGGATGCAAAACCGTGATGCAGGCGGATTGAGCGGCGATGGTACGCTGATCGCCGCGCAGGAAGGAGACTATAAAGTCCGCCCTGATGATCCGCAGGCCAAGAAATTTGAAGGTGAAGGTGATGCAAGCTATGCAGCCTCCCAAGGGCAAGAAACACCCGGCAAGCTGGGCACGGCTCCTCCGGTTGAATCACCCATTAAAAAAGTAGCTCAGACCGCGCCATCGGCTCCCGGTAGCGCGATGATCCAGCTCGGTGCTTTCAGCTCTGCTGGCCAGGCCGACAGTGCTTGGTCAGGCTTCTCCCGGCGCTTTGCCGATATTGGCGCTTTGCCCAAGAAAATTGTCCAAGGCACGGTTGAAGGAGGCACCATCTATCGCCTCAACGCAGTGGCGCCCAATGTTTCGGCCGCTCAAAAAGTCTGTAATGGCCTGAAAGCCGCTGGCGAAAGCTGCCTTGTCGTCCCGCAATAAGGCTTAAAAACACCGATATTGGGGGAAGCGCTGTGGATAACGGCGCTTTCCGCTTTACCGTTCTACCAATTTTCCGCATGATATGCTTGTGAGTATATGCGCAAGATTGGGTAAAGTTAGATCATGAAGCCGGTCATTTTTGGGATGTCGGGATTAAGCCTGACTGCTGATGAAAAATCGTTTTTCAAGGAAAGCGACCCCGCAGGATATATTATTTTCGGCCGCAATGTTGAGAGTAAGGACCAATTGCGGGCGCTTACCGACGAACTGCGGGTGCTGCATGGCCGCGAGGATGTGGCTATCCTGATTGATCAGGAAGGCGGCCGCGTTGCCCGGATGCAGGAACCGATCTGGCCGAAATTTCCGCCGGGCGAGACTTTCGACAAGCTCTATGACATTGCGCCAGCGACTGCGATAGAAGCGGCGCGACTGAACGCGCAGGCGATTGCCGAAAGCCTCCGTGAAGTTGGCATAACTGTAAATTGCTTGCCGCTGCTGGATGTTCGGCAACCCGATACAGTTGATGCCATCGGCAATCGCGCCATGGGTAGCGAACCCATGCAAGTAGCCGCATTGGGTCGTGCCGTGATTGACGGTCAGACCAAAGGCGGTGCCGTGAGCGTCGTCAAACATATGCCGGGGCATGGACGGGCAGTGGTGGACAGTCATATGGAATTACCCAAAGTGACAGCGTCTGCCGACGAGCTTGAAACCGATTTGGCGCCGTTTCGGTCGCTGTCGGGCGCGCCGATGGGGATGACGGCGCATATCGTCTATACCGCTTGGGATAGCGAGCGCTGCGCTAGCCTGTCGCCGACGGTTATCGACAATATTATTCGCGGATCGATCGGCTTTGACGGGCTTCTATTCTCCGATGATCTCGACATGAAGGCATTGAAAGGCGAAGTGCCCGAACGCGCGCGTGACGTCGTTGCGGCGGGTTGTGACATTGCGCTTAACTGCTGGGGCCGGATGGATGAGATGGTCGGTATTGCGGACCTGCTTGGTGAGATTAGCGACCTTTCCCGTACGCGGCTCGATAAGGCGATGGCCACCTTGGATGAGGCAATGGAACCTATTGAACTGGCCGACATTTTATCCCGCCGAGATGCTCTTTTGGCGGCGGCTTGATGGCAGACGAGGAACCCGAACGCTTTTTCTTTCCGCCAACACCGGCTGACGAAGATGCTTCGTTGACGCTGAATATTGACGGTTGGGAAGGGCCTCTCGATCTATTGCTAGCATTGGCGCGCAACCAAAAGGTTGATTTGCGCGAAATTTCGATCCTCGAATTGGTTCAGCAATATCTCAAATATATTGGCGATGCGCAGAGTTTGAAGCTGGAGCTCGCAGCCGATTATTTAGTAATGGCGGCATGGCTGACCTACCTAAAATCCGGCCTGTTATTGCCCAAAGACCCTGAAGTTGACCCCTCACCTGAAGAACTAGCCTTGCGCCTGCAAATGCGTCTGGAGCGACTTAATGCGATGCGCGAAGCCGGGGCTAGATTGCTGGCTCGCGATCGCATTGGCCGGGATGTTTTTGCAAGAGGCGCTCCTGAAGGCCTGAGGGTGGTCAAGAACCGCCATTGGCAGGCGGAATATTATGATCTGATCTCTGCTTATGGCCGCGTCAAATTGCGCAGCATACCACCAGTACATATTGTTAAACAGCGCATGGTGATGACCCTGGAAGATGCCTTGGCACGCGTGTCGCTGATGCTTGGGGAAGCAATTGACTGGATGGATATCCGCGCTTTTCTGCCACCTGGGGCGCCGCCGCAATTGCGCAAGTCCGCGCTGGCATCCAGTTTTGTTGCTGCGTTGGAACTGGCGCGGCAAGGAAAATTGGTGCTCAGTCAGGAAGAGAGCTTCGCACCCTTAAAATTGAAGGCAAGCAGTGATGGATGAACCGAAAAATGATGATCGCAGCCTGATCATGGGTATTAACGCCGAAATGGACGAAGGCACCAGGGCGGTCGAAGCGACTTTATTCGCCTCTGAGAACCCCATGACGATTGCCGACATCAAGCTCTATGTCGGAGAGGAAGTCGATATTCGTGGGGCGCTCAATGATTTGCAGAATGATTATTCCGGGCGCGGCATATCGCTGATCAAAACGGGCGATCGTTGGCATTTTCAAACCGCCCATGATCTGTCGCATCTGCTTCGCCGTGAGCGTGCCGAACTGCGCAAACTTAGTCGCGCGGGCATGGAAACGCTGGCGATTATAGCCTATCACGAGCCTGTTAGCCGGGCCGAGATTGAAGCGATCCGTGGCGTCCAAGTTGCAAAAGGCACTCTGGATGTGTTGATGGAAGCTGGCTGGGTTCGTCCAGCAGGACGGCGCGAAGTACCCGGACGGCCGCTCATCTATGCGACAACCGCTGAATTTTTGACGCATTTCGGCCTGGAAAGCCGCAAAGAACTGCCCGGGATAGACGATTTGAAAGCTGCCGGATTGCTGGACCCTGTTGATCTTGCAATGGAGCGGCTGGAGATGGATGCGGAAGACGAATTGCCGTTGGAACAGGAACTTAACCAAGATGGTGCAGAAGAAAATGACGATGACACTGCCGATTCACTGGAAAACGCAGCGGAAAGTGCCTAAGTAAGGGGCTTAGATCAGGAGAATTTCGATGCAACCGAGTATTTGGCAGATTTTAATTGTAGCAGCACTGGTGCTGATCCTTTTCGGTCGCGGCCGGATTTCGGAGATGATGGGTGATGTTGGAAAAGGCATTAAATCCTTCAAAAAAGGCATTACCGAAGAAGAGGAAAGCGTGAAAGCCTCAGCGCAGATTGACAGCAAAGCCGCCGATATTAGCGCAGATAAAGCGACTACATCTGACAAGACCGCTGGCTGAGGTTAGCACGCTGGGTCTAGGCCGGCACTAGTGGCACAGGGATATGTTTGACCTTTCCATCTCAGAGATCGCGATCATCGTGATCATTGCTATTGTCGTTATCGGCCCGAAGGAACTTCCGCGAGCGCTTTCCACCGCTGGGAAATGGATGGCTAAGGCGCGCGGCGTTATGGGCAATTTTCGCACCGGCTTCGACGCAATGGTTCGCGAAGCGGAATTGCAGGAAATGGAAAAAAAGTGGGCTTCTGAAAACGAACGGATCATGCTGGAGCATCCGACGGTTGACGCCGATGAACCCGTCATGGAACCCTTAGATGGTGCGGCCGCAAGTGAAAGTGCAAGCGATCAGGCGCAGGCCGATCTACCGCTGGATGAAGCCAGATCTGAATCATCACCAGAAAAACCGCCGGAAAATTCGGGCGCATGAATCAGCAGTCCGCGCCAGATATAGATGATAGCAAAGCGCCTCTTCTCGAGCATTTAATCGAGCTGCGCCAGCGGCTGGTCTGGGCGGTGATTGCGCTGGTAATCGCTTTTGCGATCAGCTTTTATTTCGCTGATGAAATTTTCGGTTTGCTGGTTGTTCCGCTTACGGATGCCTTCCCGCCGGGTGAAGGAAAGCTGGTCTATACCAAACTTTATGAAGCGTTTTTTGTTGAAATTAAAGTGGCGATGTTCGCGGCCTTCTTGCTTGCTTTTCCTATTATATCCAACCAGCTTTGGTCGTTTGTTGCTCCGGGGTTATATGCAAATGAGAAAAAGGCATTTCTGCCGTTTCTTTTCGCAACGCCGATCTTGTTCGGCTCCGGTGCGGCGCTGGCTTACTATATCGTGATGCCAACCGCCTTTCGGTTTTTCCTGGGATTTGAAGGCGAAACCGGCGGATTGACCCAAGAAGCACTTCCCGCAATGGGGGATTATCTTTCGCTGGTCATGCAGTTTATTTTTGCGTTTGGGATCTGTTTTCAGTTGCCAGTTCTGTTGCTGTTGCTTAACCGCGCTGGGCTGGTCTCGCGTGAGCAGCTCAAAGGGTTACGGCGCTATATGGTCGTTGGAGCGTTCGTTATTGCGGCCATATTGACCCCGCCGGATATTGTGTCCCAGTTCTTGCTGGGTGTCCCAATGATCCTGCTCTACGAAGTTTCATTGGCGATCATGTGGTTCACCGAGCGTAAGCGGACCCAAGTCGAATAAAGGATTTGAGTAACCGTCAATCCTAGTTAATCGCGTCTTCACCCGCGCGGCCAACGGATTCAATATCTTGGCCGACACCCTGTACGGTATTGCAGGCCGCTAGAACCAGGGTGGATGAAATTATCAATGATGCCAAAATCTTGCGCATGGTTCTTCTCCTATTGATAGGGACTAGTCGATGGCCCGTTCGCCAGCTTTGCCGACAGACTTAATATCATCT
This sequence comes from uncultured Sphingomonadaceae bacterium, assembly GCA_947501695.1. GTDB lineage: Bacteria > Pseudomonadota > Alphaproteobacteria > Sphingomonadales > Sphingomonadaceae > Parasphingorhabdus. The sequence goes on along the minus strand of CANMWO010000002.1, from coordinate 43,957 downwards.
CCAACACCTTGCACAGTGTTACAAGCGCTCAGTAAGAGTGCCGATGAAAGGGCGATAGAAGCGATTATTTTGCGCATATGGGTAACTCCTCATCCTGCGTCTTTAGCAGAAACGAGAAGCTACCCCGGATTTCCGCTAAAAACTAAATTTTGCGCTGATACGAATATCACGACCGGCCAGCGGTACAAAATCTTTCGTGAACGAGGCATGACGACGTGCATTCACATCAAAGATATTGTTGGCCGCCGCAATGAGTGTCACGCCGCCTTCTTTGCCCAGAGGCCGCCAAGCCGCAGAAGCATTGACCATTGTAAAGCTGTCGGTTGGCGTCTCAAAAGCGGAAACACGGTTCTGGCTATCAGACCATTCGAGTTCTGCGCGCAGATCTATCGAATCGCTTTGGGCTCCGATTCCGCCAAGCAAGCGCAAGGGCGGAATGCGGGGTACAGGACCGCCGCCATTGCGGATTTTTGCCCGGACATAGTCGGCAACCCCGTCGACAACAAAGTTAAATCCGCCAGTACGGCCGACAACGACAGAGGCCGAAGCTTCTAAGCCATAATAGGTCGCATCCTGTTGAAAGAATTGGAAGACCGGTAGGTCGTCTTCTTCTTCGCCAGTTGCGGTCTCAAAGATATAGTCATCAAAAATATTGGCGTAAAAAGTTGCGCCCAATTGGATGTCTTCAGAATTCCAGCGCGCATATAACTCGCCGCCCCAGCTTTTTTCGGTTGTGAAATTGGGGTTACCAATCTCGAAGGCCTGAGTAGCGATATGCGGACCATTGGATAGCAGTTCTTCTGGCGACGGCGCGCGCTCTGACCGGGATAGGTTAACCCCGATTTTCAAGCCGCTGTCATCCGGCGCATAGGCAAAGCCAAGCGCACCGGAAACACTGTCGAAACTGCGGTCGAAATTGACAATATTGGATGAGATATCCGTGCTGTCATAGCGACCGGCGACCTCAACCTCGAAATTACCGAGATCAATTTCCTGAATGGTGAACAAAGCGATGCTTTCCACGCTGTTTTTCGGGACAAAGGCTTCTGCACCAATGGCGTTGAAATCGCGCACCAGCAACTGCGTGCCAATCACACCGCGCCAACCATTATGTTCATTTTGAACCAGCTCCGCGCGGGCTTCGATACCTTCTACATTGAAGACCGTGCCGACTTCATCGCCCTCAAACTCTGTATGTTCATAGTCGGAATAGCCTGCACGCAGGTTGAGTGATTCAAAGAAACCATCGCCCAGATTGACGCCAGCCCTCAGGTCTACGCGAATCTGTTCGAGGTCGATGGTGACTGGACCTTCTTCCTCTTCCTCTTCTTCACCGCCTTCTTCTCCGTGGCCATGTTCCGCTCCGGGGCGGGCGGGAACGCCGTATTCCGTGTCATAATAGCTAACCGAGAAGCCGATATTGCCGCCTTCACCGATATAAGCGAGGCCGGTGGCTGCGCTTATCGTACGGCTCGCTGAATTGGCAATAGTGCCGCGTTGATCGGCGGTTTCGGCCAGTTCAGCGGCTTCTTCGAGATTGCCTTCCTCGGTTTCTTCAGCGACTTGTGCAAGCACGTCGGCTCGCAGTTCAGGTGCCAGCACAAATCCCGATATATCGGTGTCATCGGTATCGCGATAAGCACCGTTAACGTGGAAAACCAGTGTGTCGGTTAGCGGCACGTCCAGTGATCCGCCGATGCTATAGTCATTGGCGGCACTGCCAAAACCACCAACAGCATCCAGGTGAAACGCCTCATCAGGCACATCACGCGGAATACGCTTGTCGATAACGTTGACAGCACCGCCAATGGCATCGCCGCCAAAGAGCAGCACCGCTGGTCCGCGAAGGACCTCGATACGCTGGGCGGTCAGGGGGTCAATTGTAACGGCATGATCGACCGAAGTGTTGGAAGCATCAAGAGCGCCAATACCATCGGTAAGAACGCGAACCCGTGGTCCCTGAAAGCCGCGAAGGACGGGCCGTGAAGAACCGGGGGCAAAGCTAGTTGATGAAACGCCTGGCAATTTGGTCAGGCTGTCGCCAATCTGGCCGCGTAGATCGTTGGTCAGCTGATCACCGGTCAGGACAGACGTGCCTGCCAATATGTCGAGCCGGTCGAGATAAGGTGCTGTGACGACTATGGCATCGTCATTGTGGAAATCATCACCGCCTTCTGTCTGTTGACCGGACTGGGCGAATGCAGGTGAAACCGGCAATAATATAATAGCGGCGGAAGTCAAAAATTTATAATGGGACACAGACTACTCTTTTCGTAATTAGGGGGTGTTTGAGAGAGCAGATAGTGTAAATGATATGATATATCAATTCTAGAAATGCGAATTCGTAAATGTGATGCAAATTTGTTACAATACGTTTTTTGGAGAGGAGACATATTATGACTCAATGGAAAGAAGAGGGCTATCACAGCGTCACGACCTATTTGACCGTCGATGACGCCGCAGCTGCGATCGATTTTTACAAAGCCGCTTTTGGTGCGGAAGAAGTCATGCGCATGCCAATGGGTGATAAAATTGGCCATGCTGATATTATGATCGGTGATAGCCATGTTATGTTATCCGATGAATTTCCGGATATGGATAAGCTTGGCCCGACGAAGCGCGGCGGCGCAACGTGCAGCCAGATGATCTATGTCGAGGATAGCGATGCGGCTTTTGCTAAAGCTATTGAAGCAGGAGCAACGTCAGTGAGGCCAGTAGAGGATCAGTTTTATGGTGATCGCTCTGGCTGGGTCAAAGACCCGTTCGGTCATGAATGGACTTTGTCCACACATATTGAGGATGTAAGCCCGGATGAGATGAACAAACGGATGGCAGAGATGATGTCGGGCGAAGCGGCCTAAGCCCAGCGAATCAAATTTGTCATCCTGAAACAAGTTCAGGATGACGAGCCATTGATGTTTGGTTATGGCTTATCCCATGACCATCACCAATAAAATCCTATTGCTCGGTTCCGGCGAACTGGGACGCGAATTCGTTATTTCTGCCAAACGCCTTGGCGCCTATGTGATCGCCTGTGACGCTTATGCAGCGGCTCCGGCAATGCAGGTCGCGGACGCGAGTGAAGTCTTTTCCATGCTCGACGGCGACAAATTGCGCGCGGCAATTGCAAAGCATCAACCCGACCTGATTGTCCCGGAAGTCGAAGCGATCCGAACCGAAATTCTCGCCGAGGTAGAAGCAGAAGGCTTCAACATCGTACCGTCTGCCCGTGCCACCCAACTGACGATGAACCGCGATGCAATTCGCGATGTGGCCGCACAGGAATTGGGCCTGACCACCTCGCGCTATCATTATGCTGAGAGCTTTGCCGAGGTGCAGGCTGCGGCGGATGATATCGGACTGCCGCTCGTCATCAAACCGGTCATGTCCTCGTCCGGCAAGGGGCAAAGCAAGGTTGATAGCGCCGAGGCGCTCGAAACCGCATGGACCTATGCGGTCGACAATATGCGCGGCGATCGCGCCCGCGTTATTGTCGAGCAGTTTATCGATTTTGATTATGAAATCACTCTGCTGACAGTGCGGACAAGGGAAGGCGTACTGTTTTGCCCACCCATTGGCCACCGGCAGGAACGCGGCGATTATCAGGAAAGTTGGCAGCCTGCCGCGATGACGGAAACAGCGCTGGCCGCCGCACAGGATATGGCCCGCAAAGTCGTCGATAATCTTGGCGGATATGGCCTGTTCGGCGTAGAGTTTTTTGTTACAAAAGACGGCGAAGTGATCTTTTCCGAACTCAGTCCCAGACCGCATGATACGGGTATGGTCACTCTGATCGGCCAAAACTTGACCGAATTTGATCTGCACGCCCGCGCAATCATGGGTCTGCCGATCCCACACATAGCCCTGACCGCCCCGGCCAGCGCTAGTGCGGTGATCTTGGCGGATCGCGACAGCGAGGATTTTGCTTTCACTGGCGTTGCCGAAGCATTGGCCCTCAGCAACGAAGGCGCTGAAGTGGATGTGCGGATATTCGGCAAACCGGTCACGCGGCCTTATCGGCGTATGGCGGTGGCACTGGCAACCGGCGCGGATAGCGATGCGGCCCGGACGCTCGCGAAACAGGCGGCAGATGCGGTCGGGATTGAATATCACTAAATAACGGTCTAGCCTTCGTTTTACTGAGGGTCGTGCAACTGCTGTTTGAAGGTCATTCTTCATTGTGGCTCCACTGGGAGAGTGGCGCATGATTCCTGTCGATCCCGTCAATCTGTCTGACTATACGCCGTTTGACCCGTTTAGCTATTACATCCATATCATCATCGGGCTTGTCGGATGGGTTGGTGCGCTGGTTGCTCTGGCCTCGCAGAAAGGTAGTCGGCGTCATATTCTCGGCGGCCGGTTGTTCATCGTCAGTACGGTCGTGGTCTCTGTTACAGCCCTGGTTCTGCTGGCGACGCGTTTTGCTCCACCGTTATTTGTCGCCGCATTGACTGCGCTTTACGCCATCGCAACGGGCTATCTCGCGCTGCAACCGGGTTCCCAGAAGATCAAGCGCACCGAATATGGCCTGTTCGCCTTTGAGCTTGGCATGCTGCTTTTGTTCATGGCGATGGCGATCCCCAATGTCATGGCCGGGAATATCCCCGTGATGGGGCCGTTGGTAATCGCCATCATCCCGACCATTTTGCTCGTTGATGACATAAACTTCTTCCGCAAAGCAGATCGGCGGCCTGCTATCCGAGTTCGGCGTCATTTGGCGCGGATGATCTGGGCGTTGATTATTTCGGTCCGCGCGCCGCTGGCTGAAATTTATGCCGAGCTATCGATCCCGGTCTTTTTCATATTATTCGGTCCATTGGTCGTTGCGCCGTTGATGATCTGGTTTTTTCTGAGAAAGTAGCCCCAACCAGATACGGTCGCTGCGAAATAGTGGGGCCTCGGTTCGGCATGAATGAAAAATGCTTGTTGACATCTGCCGCCTCTGATCGCTGATAGGCGGTCATAAAACTAACTGCATAAATCAACGGAGAGCCTCATTTATGACCGCCGAATATATTCTCTACGGATCGCCTTTGTCCCCCTTCCAACGCAAGGCGGAGGCGGTGCTAGCGCTGAAAGGCTTGGACTATGATTGTGTGGCGATCAATATCATGGCGATGCCGGACTGGTATCTGGAGATCAGCCCGCTCGCCCGAATTCCTGCCTTGCGGGACATGTCGATTGGCAGCGAGGGAACAGCCGGAACGATTGCGGATAGTTCAGCCATGTGCGGTTATCTGGAAAAGAAATCTCCTCAGCCCGCCGCCTATCCTGAAGATCCGTTCCTCTATGGCCGTGCGCTTTGGCTGGAGGAATATGCGGATAGCGTGATGGCCATGAACGGTGGTGGCGGCGTGTTTCGGCCGATTATTTTTGCCGCGATGACTGGCGGCAAACCGGATATGGAAACCGCGCGCAAAACCTGGAATGAAAAATTACCACCGCTCTATGATTATCTGGAAGGGCAGCTCGACGGCGGAAAATATTTCCTCGGGGATAAGCTCTCCATCGCCGATATCTCCATCGCTGCCCAGCTCATGCAGACGGACCTGATTGCCGGACCACCGGACGCTGCTAAATGGCCTGCGCTAGTCGCCTTTCTGAATGCGATGAACGCGCATGATATTTTTCAGCGCAACCTGACTGCTTGCCAAAAAATGCTGGCCAAGATGGTACCGGAGAAGTTTGACTTGAGCTGATCGCGTCACAAACACGAGGTCACCTGTTGAGAAATTCCCGCGTCGCTTTGGCGATTTGATCGGGCGCAAGATCGAAGCCACCTTTGGTAATTTGCTCCAGATGCACTAGTTTTGCGTCCGGAAAAAAGAAGGCTGCCGCTTCAGTTTCCGCTTTTAGACTACCGGCGGTTGTAATGAGTAGCACGGGTTGGGTGACCGCTGCAAAACGCTCTTCCGCGGAATAGGTAAACACCCCGTGATAGGCCCACCAGCATTGAGGATAGCATTGCATCAGATCGTTAAAATGGGTTTGCGCGCGCTCCAGTTTCAATCCTGTATCGATGGCACTGGCGGCAAATTCCCATTTCTTCGTCAGGTGCGATCCGTCGGACATTATGAGGTCGGCCTTGGCATTTTCGTCATAGAGCCGTTGGCGATCCGGGCCGGTAAAAAAGGGAAGGCCCGGCAGAACCAATTTCCGTACCATGTCAGGATATGCGGCGGCTAGTTCGGTCGCGATGAGGCAGCCGGTGTGATAGCCCAGCACATCCACCGCGCCTTTGCCGTCGGGGCCATAGCCCAGTGCGATCAGGGCATCGGAAATGGCTCCGGTATAGCTGGGAATGGATTGCGGTTCATTTGGCCGGTCGGAATCACCGTAGCCGGGCGTGTCGATGGCGATGACGATCCGGTCCGTCGCCATATGGCGCATGAAGCTCGCAAAATAGTCGCCAGAATAGGGGGTCGGATGAAATAGCACCAGTGGCGGATGATCGGAAGCGATCGCTGGTTTTGCAATGCGCACATGGATCTGGCCAAACCGGCCTGACACAAAATCGCGCTCGATAGCGATCTGCGATGACTTTTCCACGGCCCCCGTTTCCATCGCGCCAGCATTGTGCGGCATGAGAAAGGGAAGGGCGAGTAGCACGGTAAAAAGCAAGGCTCTGATAAACATCATTAGCTCCCGGACATGGACAGCACAATCTATACTTGTCCGGACAAATTGTCGAATATTCTATCAGCGATATCGCAGATGCTTTTGTCGGTCTTCAATCTTGGGGTTCGAAAGCCAAGCTGCCGCGATTGTACATATCCAGAATGAGAGCCATCACGCTGTTAGAATTTGTCTGCTGCTCGTCTATTGTCAGCAAAGCCTTTGCGCATAATGTTTCGGCAAAGGGGATGGTGTCACCGCCGCATTCAATAGATCGACCGTCCACGAACAAGAAAAATTTGCTTGATTCCCGCCGGATGAAGGAAAAGCGGCTGGCAGGGTTGCGCGCTAGCTGCGCGCCTTGTTGCAGCTGTTCGCGCAGGTCTTCCATCTCGATTTTCTCGTCCGGCTGCCAGTCCATCTCGGGATATTTCGGTGTGCTGCTATATTCTCCGAACCAGCGAGAAAAAGCCTCGCGATTGCCCATTTTATCGGTGATCATGGCGTGCAACCGATCAACGGCGCTGGTTGAGATTTCACCCGGATTATTCTGTATCGCCAAATCGGGGTCGCCGTAACGATCATCCCCCTGCATGTCGGCGAGCAGGTCATCGCACCAATCGCCGATCAACTCGCTACGGGAAGGCGCACGAAAGCCAATGGAATAGGTCATGCAGTTATCGCCTAAGGCGACGCCTTCATGCGAATAGCCTGGAGGTATGTAGACGATGTCACCAGGCTCGCAGATAAATGTCTCTGCCGCTTCAAAATTGGCCAACAAACGAAGATCGTCATGCGGCAATAGCGCGCTTTGGACGTCGCAACGACCACCCACCTTCCATCGGCGCCTGCCAGAACCTTGAATCAGGAACACGTCATATTGATCAAAATGCGGTCCGACGCCGCCGCCATCGGCAGCAAAGCTTACCATTACATCATCGATGCGCCAATTGGGTATGAAGCGAAACGGTTCGATCAGCGCGGCAACCGTTGGCACATGCTGATCGACAGCCTGCACGAGCAAGGTCCAGTTTTTGTTCCCCAAGCTATCAAAACGATCTTCTGCCAAGGGGCCATGTTCCAATTTCCATACGGCGTCCGGTTGTGTGATCAGACGGGATTCAACGCCTTCTTCACAGGCAAGCCCCGCCAGCTCGTCAGGTTCCAGCGGGTTGGCCCATGCGGCCCACGGATTTTTGATGAGCAGCGGTTTTTTTTGCCAGCTATTGCCAAGAAAGGCTGCGATATCGAAATTTTTGAAGTGCATGGACGCTCCTTACGGAAACAGGTCGCATTAGCCTATCCAATAGTTTCCCATCTTGTCACGATTGCTATTCCATTGCCCCAATCGGCCATCCCTGCCACAGACAGGCCATGTCCGAACTCATCTTGTTTAACAAACCTTTTGGTGTGCTGCCGCAGTTTACCGATCGCGGGTCGCCGACCGAGCGACCGACCCTGTCGAATTTTATCGATTTGCCCGGCGTTTATCCGGCGGGGCGGCTGGACCGCGATAGCGAAGGGCTGATGCTCCTGACCGACGACGGTAAATTACAGGCGCGGATTGCAGACCCCAAATATAAGATGCCGAAAAGCTATCTTGTGCAAGTCGAGGGAATTCCCGACGCAGCGGCGCTGGATAGCTTGCGACAAGGGGTCCAATTGAAAGACGGTATGACACGCCCTGCGGATGTTGAGCAGGTTGAAGACCCGGACCTATGGCCCCGCGATCCGCCGATAAGGGTACGAAAAAATATCCCGGACTGCTGGCTCAAGCTGACGATTACGGAAGGGCGTAACCGACAGGTGCGCAGGATGACGGCAGCGGTTGGTCATCCGACTCTGCGGCTGGTTCGTTGGAGCATCGGTGACTGGACGGTCGAAGACCTACCGCTGGGTGAGTGGCGCAAAGGAGAGGAATGACAGGCTTTTGGGACGCATCAACCGTGCCAACTTCGCTGCCAAATCCTTGACGCCAAGTCCAAAAAAATATCGCGCCGATAAAGCTGGGCTTTTCACTACCCAAATTGTCCCCGCTTGTCGTCATTGGACGACCGGACTATGGAAGGCGCTATGAATATTATACCGAACACGCTCGACTTAATCGGCAACACTCCACTCGTTCGCCTTGCTGGACCCAGTGCGGAAGCAGGCTGCGACATTTATGGCAAATGCGAATTTGCTAATCCCGGCGCCTCTGTAAAAGATCGCGCTGCCTTGTTCATTGTGCAGGACGCCGAAGAACGCGGCTTGCTCAAGCCGGGCGGCATGATTGTCGAAGGCACGGCTGGCAATACCGGTATCGGGATTGCGCTGGTCGCCAATGCCAAGGGTTATAAGACGACAATAGTCATGCCCGAAACCCAGAGCCGCGAGAAAATGGATACGTTGCGCGCATTAGGCGCAAAGTTGGTTCTGGTTCCCGCCGCGCCTTATGCCAATCCGGGTCATTTTGTGCATACGTCCCGCCGCATGGCCGAAGAGACCGAGGGCGCTGTCTGGGCAAATCAGTTTGACAATGTTGCCAATCGTCGCGCGCATATTGAAACAACGGCCGAAGAGATCTGGGAACAGCTCGACGGAAAAGTTGACGGTTTCGTCTGTGCAGCGGGCACGGGCGGAACGATTGCCGGTGTCGGTATGGGTTTGAAGGCAAAAAATGAAAAAGTGAAAATAGGTCTGGCTGATCCGCATGGAGCAGCGCTCTATAATTATTATGCCCATGGCGAGCTGAAATCCGAAGGCAGCAGTGTCGCTGAAGGAATTGGGCAGGGGCGGATTACGGGCAACCTCGAAGACGCGCCGATTGATACGCAATATCGCATCAGTGACGAAGAAGGCATGAAATGGGTCGAGCGGTTATTGCAGGAAGAGGGACTATGCCTTGGCCTCTCATCCGGGATTAATGTTGCCGGTGCTATTGCTTTGGGCAAAGAGCTCGGGCCAGACAGCAAGATTGCCACGATCCTATGTGATACAGGTTTCCGCTATTTGTCTTCGCTCTACAATGCAGCATGGCTGAAAGAAAAAGGACTGCCGGTTTTCCCCTGGCTGACCGAAGATGATTGAAGACCCTAAAAATAAGAGTGATAGTCAGGATACTATCCAACGGATTCAGGTCGGTGTAGTCGGACTTGTCGCAGTCTTGATGGTCGTCAGCATTGCAAATTTTGTTCTGCAGCGTGCTAGTGACGAACAGTCGGCGATTGAGGAAATTCAGGCCGAAGCGATCGATAGTTCGGGGCGACTGATTGTAGAAAACGAACCCGCACCAGCACCAACGCCGGCACCAGCCGAACCGCTGGCAGAACTTGGTATTACGCCAGCGCCCGTTCAGGAGGACGAAGTTGTTCAGCCGGTACCAGTAAATCCTAGTACACGTTCGCAAGTCGTTCCTGATCTTGAGCCTGACCCAAAGCTTGAAGCGCGAATGGATGAGGAAAGTTAGACTTTGAACCGAATAGCCGCTTTTGGGCTGACAATATTAGCCGCTGTCCTGCTGATGCAATGCAGCCCGGCGGCTACCAATGTTTCGTCAGAAAATAGTGGTCCGACGAAAATCCAGTTGATGACAAGCTTGCCGATAATTTGGGGCGAAAGCGCATCTATGAAGACTATATTGTCGGGCGAAACATCTCCGGCGCCAATTTACGCTTATTGGCAACGAAAATATGACATTGCTGCTGTTGACAGTTTTGAGGAACTGGAAGCGTCGGACACGGAGATTATTATATTGGCCCAGCCACCAGCTATGGCTCCGGCGGATATCGCGGCGGTTGATACTTGGGTCAGGGCTGGCGGCAAGGCTATTATACTAACGGATCCGATGCTGCTCTGGCCTACAGATTTGCCGCTGGGCGATAAGCGTCGGCCTCTGGCCTCTGGTTTACTGTCACCATTGCTGGAACACTGGGGATTGGAATTGCAGGCGCCAGATGAGGCAGGATCGGGCGGCGTCGAGTTGGAGTTTTCCGGTGCTACCATTTCAACCGCAGGTATCGGAACCTTCAAGCTCTTGCCGCAACCGGATGCGGACCAAGAAAAATGTGTGTTGAGTACAGCTAATGTCATGGCCAATTGCCGCGTAGGCGAGGGGCGTGCGATCATTCTGGCCGATGCGGATTTTCTAAACGATGTTTTGTGGTCTGATGTTGGAGACGGAGGCGATAACGAGGGCACCAGGGATGCGAGGGGATTGACCGACATTTTGATTACCGACTTACGCAATGGCGGGTGATTCTTCCTCAATCAGCTTCTCAAAGGCAGCTTATTGTCTATGTTTCCAACAACTAACCGGAGTTTTTGCCGGTTCTGTCGAAAGCGCTCTAAAATAAAATGCTTTTAAATCAGGTGGATATTCAATTTGATCCGTAAAATCCCTTAAAATCCCGTAATATCCCCTTCCATCCCCGGCGCTCCCCTGTTAACCCTGTTGCGTTATCGGGGTAAATTTCCTGTCCGGGATTCTGGTGTTTCGGGAGCAGCTCATCGTGCGCTTCTCCCAACAAGAGAGATTTGCCTTTCGATCGAGTTGAGGGATTGAGGCTGTGTCTGGCAATTATGCTTATTCAGGATCGGGAATTTCCGCGATAGACGATAAAGGTCGTCTGTCCGTTCCTGCATTTCTGCGTAAAGACCTGATCGACAGCAGCGATGGTCGCGTTCTCTGCCTCGGCAAACATGAAAAATGGGATTGCTTAGTTGGTTTTGGCCTTAGCCGCAAAATCGACATGCTGGCAGAAATCGACAAGGAAGAAGAAATCGCCATTGCCCGGTCACAACCATATGATCGCGATGCTGCTGGTGCCCGCAAATTCTCCTCGCTTCAAGAGCTCAGCTTCGATGCCAGCGGGCGCTTTGTTCTGCCGCCAATGCTACAGGCAATCGGCGGCTTGAAAGACAATGTCATCTTCCACGGTATTGGCAAGACATTCTGCCTTTGGGCACCGCAAGCTTTGATGGACACGACCGACGATGTTCCAGTTGATAAGCGCTTGGTCGAGTTTCATCTCAGCGAATTGGGGAAAAAGAAATGACCCCCAAAACGGAATCTTCTGCCTCTTCGAAGCCCCATATTCCTGTCCTGCTCAATGAAGTCATTGATGCGCTCGCCATTACCCCGGGTGAGACGCATGTTGATGGCACATTTGGTGCTGGCGGATATAGCATGGCAATGATCGCTACCGGTGCGACAGTACATGGTTTTGATCAGGATCCCGACGCGATCGAGAGTGGTCACGCGCTGGTTGAAGCTTCTGACGGCAAACTTGTTCTGCATCATGCCTTTTATTCGCAAATGGCAGATGTCTTGCAGGATGAAGATATTGACGGTGTCACACTGGATATCGGTGTTTCATCGATGCAGCTCGATCAAGCAGAGCGTGGTTTTTCGTTCCAGAAAGACGGTCCGCTGGACATGCGTATGTCGCAAGATGGCCCAAGCGCCGCTGACTTTCTGAATGAAGCAGATGAAGAAGACATTGCTAATGTCATTTATCGCTATGGTGAAGAACGTCGATCGCGTAAAATCGCCAAGGCGATCGTCAATGCCCGTCCGCTGACCCGCACTTCGGAATTGGCGAATATTGTCCGCAAGGCACTGGGCCATAAACCGGGTGACAAAAAGGATCCAGCGACCCGAACCTTTCAGGCAATCCGAATCCATATCAACCGCGAGTTGGGCGAGTTGGAAGATGGCCTTGCTGCGGCAGAGCGTTTGTTGAAACCCGGTGGTCGCTTAGCCATCGTAACCTTTCACAGCCTTGAAGATCGTATCGTCAAAAATTTTCTTCGCGACCGCAGTGGACAAAAATCCGCTGGCTCGCGTCATTTACCCCAAGTTTCCGAAAAACGGCCGGCACCCACCTTTCATAAACCAGCCAAAATGGTGCGTCCGGCCGGGGCGGAGCAGGTCTCTAATCCCCGAGCCCGCTCCGCCACCCTCAGATCAGCGGTGCGTTCCGACGCGCCAGCCCTTGCGCAGACAGGAGGCGTCCAATGAAACTGGCAGTCAAGCGTCTTGAGGGCATAGGATGGCTAGCGCTTGTTTTTCTGGTGGCTATCTTGCTCTATCCGTTGTCGCTTAGCGTCGCTTCGTTACGCAGTGATTTGGCGCGCACCGATAATGAAGTCGTATCGATAAAAAAAGAAATCCGCTATTTGGAAACAGAATTCAGCGCCCGCGCCAATCTACGGCAGCTGGAGCATTGGAACAAATTGGAATATGGTTACGTATCTCCGAATGCTTCGCAATATCTTGATGGAGAGCGGGCGCTCGCCAATCTTGGTGATGCGAATTTACGTAAGCCGGTAAAAGTCGCGGTTATCAGTTCGATGGATAAAGTTAAGCCAGCCGGGATCATCGGTTCGGTCTTTCCGACCGCATCGGCGAACACACGTAGCGCTGAAAGAAGTGACGCGACAGGCGACCTACAACAAGACATTGCAGTACAGGGTGGAGAAGAGCCGACCGCCGCGCAATTGCGTGAAACCAAAACTACCCGCGTAGCCGATATGGAGGCAAAGCTTCTCGATGATGGGTTGGTCCGGCAACTTGCTGCCCGAGCGAATAGTGAGCAGGCTGGGAGCAGCACTCAATGACAACGCTTCTGGCAAGCAGCAGAAAAGTGCAGTTTTCCGGTAAAAATAAGGAAGTAGCAGCGAGCGCCCACTTCCGCTTGATGGTGTTGCTGCTGGTGTTTTTGGCGATTTTCACGATCATTGTCGGACGGTTGATTAGCTTTAGTATATTAGAAGATGCCCAGCCGACCCGGATATCTACTTCTACCTTTGTGCCGTCCCGTGGTGATATCGTGGATCGCAACGGAGTGCCTTTGGCCCGGACAATAAAGGGCTACGCTATTCGCGTGGTGCCGGAGCGGGTGCTTGGTGACAAAGCATTGCTTGCGCGGCAACTGAGCGATCTTTTCCCTGATACAAGTGAGGCTGAATTTCTCGCAAAGCTTGAAGGTTCGCGGCCAACCTATCTCCGTCGCCGCGCGTTGCCTATAGAGGTCAAACAAGTCCATGCACTAGGCGAAATCGGCATTGAGTTCCCAAGAGAGAATGAGCGGCTGTACCCTCAGCGCGATTTGGCTGCTCATGTATTGGGTTATGTCGACGCCGACAGCGAAGGCGTTATGGGCATGGAGCGTGCGCTCAATGACCGTTTGCAGGATGAAGGCCTTCGCGGAGCGCCGGCTGTGCTGTCCATCGATAGTCGCGTGCAGGCTGCGCTTGAAAGCGAGTTAATGGTCGCGATGACAGCAAATGAAGCACGCGGTGCTGCCGGTATTATTCTTGATGTCCAAACCGGTGAAGTGATGGCGCTGGCGTCGCTGCCGGTATTCGATCCGAACAAGATCCGCAAAGCGACCATGAAATATCAGACCAATGAAGTGACTCAGAGCGTTTTTGAACTGGGCTCAACTTTTAAACCGCTAACAGTTGCGGCGGCGTTGGATGCCGGAACTGTTACGGACCTGGCTGTTCGGTATAATGCGACAGAGCCTATTAAGGTTGGCGCTTTTAAAATCAAAGATGACCATGGTCAAAATCGCTACCTCAATGTGCCGGAAACGCTGGTCCATAGTTCCAATATTGTAACTGCCCGATTGGCTGACAATCTAGGCAAAGAAGGTATGGAGCACATGATCCGGCGCCTCGGCTTTGATGAGCGGCCACATATAGAGCTGGCGGAGCGGGGCAAGCCACTATGGCCACAAAGTTGGGGGCGTGTGACCAACATGACAATTGCCTATGGTCACGGGATCGCGGTTACGCCCCTTCACTTGGCGAGCGCCTATGCTGCTTTGGTCAATGGCGGCATTTGGCGCCCGGCCACCTTGCTCAAGGTTGAGCCGGGTGAAGAAGCAGAGGGACGCCGTGTATTCAAGGCAGCGACCAGCGCCCGGATGCGGCAGTTGCTGCGGATGATTGTTTCCAACGGCACGGGTCGCAAAGCAGATGCACCGGGCTACCGCATCGGCGGTAAGACAGGATCTGCGGAAAAGCCATCCAATGGCGGATATAACAAGACTTCGCTTGTCTCGACTTTTGCAGCGGCCTTCCCGATGGACAATCCACGCTATGTGGTCATCGCGATGCTGGATGAACCCAAAGGTAATGCTGAAACCGGATTTCAGCGGACTGCTGGTTGGACTGCTGCTCCCGTAGTGCGCAAGGTCGTCCCAAGGGTTGGCCCGATGCTGGGCGTCGTTCCGGATGAACACCGTGATGTTGATGTATCGGAACTGACACCGCTTCTTTGGTCGCCGAAAGGATAGGCGATGAAACTATCCGCTCTTATCGCCGGGCTGAATGATACGGCATTGGAAAGCGAAGTAGGTGAAGCTCATGTGACGGGCTTTGCAATTGACCATCGCAAGATCGCACCAGGGAATATTTTTGGCGCTTTTCAAGGTGCTAAGGTCAATGGAGAGGATTTTATAGAGGCGGCTATTTCTGCTGGTGCGATAGCTATTGTCGCCCGTCCCGATGCAGAGGTTGAAGGCGCTGTCCATATCGCAAATGCAGAGCCGCGGCGCATCTTTGCATTAATGGCAGCGCGATATTTTACACCGACACCGCAACATGTCGCGGCTGTAACCGGCACCAATGGCAAAACATCCATAGCGGAAATGACACGCCAGCTTTGGCGTATGGCTGGACTGAATAGCGCATCCATCGGTACGCTGGGTGTCACCACGGCGGACGAGCAGGTGAAGACCGGTTTGACCACGCCCGATATTGTGACCTTCCTGTCCAATATGTCGGGTCTCGCTCGCGAGGGCGTGAGCCATGCGATATTCGAAGCGTCCAGTCACGGTCTCTCCCAATATCGCACCGAAGGTTTGCCGGTTCAGGTTGGTGTGTTCACCAATCTCAGCCGTGACCATCTCGACTATCATGGCGATATGGATAGCTATTTTGAAGCCAAGATGCGGTTGTTCGACGAAGTGGTTGATGAGAGCGGGACTGCAGTTGTTTGGGCCGATGACGAATGGTCGGGGGCCGTTATCAAACGCGCTATGGATCGTGGATTGAACCTTTTTACAGTCGGTGAGCAGGGAACATCGCTGCGCTTATTATCCCGCACCCCCACGCAATTGGGTCAGGTGCTGATGATCAAGGCGCAGGGCAATACCCATCGTATAGCGTTGCCACTAATCGGAGCTTATCAGGCCGCCAACATAATGTGCGCGGCTGGCGTTATTTTATCGACTGGCGGAATGCTGGAAGATGTGTCTGACCATATGCAACGTGTGCAACCGGTGCGCGGTCGTTTGGAGCGTGCCGTCATAACCAAAGTTGGTGCGCCGGTTTACGTGGACTATGCCCATACCCCCGATGGCTTGCGGGCAGCGATCGATGCGTTGCGGCCCCATGTAAAGGGCCAGTTGATTACGATTTTCGGTGCTGGCGGCGATCGGGACAAAGGCAAGCGCCCGGAAATGGGCAAAGTGGCTATAGAACTTTCTGATATCACCATCGTTACCGATGACAATCCGCGCAGTGAAGATCCGGCCGCCATTCGTGCTGACATTTTGGCAGGCGCGCAAGGCGCGCAGCAAGTTGGCGACCGCCGCGACGCTATTGCGCATGCGATCAGTCTAGCCGGCCCCGACGACATTATCTTACTTGCTGGCAAAGGCCATGAGCAGGGTCAGGTCATTGGCGATCGCGTCATTCCATTTGACGATGTTGAAGTGGCCCGTGAATGTGCCGGTGAAGCAATTGGAGCTTCGCAGCCGGAGTCCGCGGCATGAGCGCTTTGTGGACATCTTCCGATATTGCTTCAGCCGTAAAGGGCAAGGCCAGTGCTGATTTTGAAGTCGGGGGCGTTGCTTTTGATTCCCGGGAAATTGGATCCGGTGACTTGTTCTTTGCCTTGAAAGGCGAACAGAGTGACGGTCACCTTTATGTCGACAACATCTATGCCGCTGGTGGTGCTGGCGCAGTCGTGAGCCAGCCTGTTGAAGGCCCCCACATATTGGTTTCGGATACGACTAAAGCCTTGGATCAACTGGCCATTGCGTCGCGGGCGCGCAGTGATGCCAAGATTATCGGTGTCACTGGATCGGTGGGTAAAACTGGCACCAAAGAAGCTCTTTTTGCAGCTTTGAACCGTGCGTCCATGGGAAGGTCCCATCGGTCGGTGAAAAGCTACAATAACCATGTTGGCGTTCCGCTGAGCCTGTCGCGTATGCCGGCGGAATGCCAATATGGAATTTTTGAAATGGGCATGAACCATGCCGGAGAGCTGGCGCAGCTTACCCGGTTAGTTCGACCCGATGTAGCAATTGTCACCGCCATTGCGCCGGCTCACATTGGTCATTTTTCGGGTGTTGAAGCGATAGCCGATGCCAAGGCTGAAATTTTTCAAGGTCTCACCCATGAGGGGACGGCGATCATTCCTTATGATAGCCCGCACTATGAGCGGCTCCGTAAAGCCGCCCTCCGAAGCACAAAAAGGGTTGTGAGTTTCGGTTTTGATGAACAGGCGGACGTCCGAGCGATCGATATTGTTCCCGCCCAGGGTGGCGGATCATTGGTTACAGCTAGCTTCCGCAATGACGGAGAGGGTGATCGCAGCCTGTGCTTTACCGTCGCAGAGCCAGGCAGGCATTGGGTATCCAATGCGTTAGCAATATTGGCTGCTGTACGAGCTGTCGGCGGTGATTTGGCCGCAGCTGGCCTCGCTCTAGCTGAGCTAAAGGGGTTAGATGGACGTGGCAGACGGCACCAAATTGAGCTGAAGGCTGGTGGTCAGGCACTGTTAATTGACGAGAGCTACAACGCCAATCCCGTGTCGATGAAAGCGACTTTGAGTCAGTTGGCAAGTGAGTCATGTGGCGGCAAGAAAATCCTATTGCTTGGCGCTATGGGAGAATTGGGCGACGAAGCGCAGGCCTATCACGAAGCGCTGCTTGATGATGTTATCGCATCCGGCGCACAGACAGTGATATTGGTCGGCGACGAAATGTTTCATTTGTCCGCCAAGTTGGCAGGAATAGCTTCGGAAGAACTTGATCAAGCCATCGAAATATCTCATGTCGCAGGCTCTTCGGAAGTGCTGGCTGCAGTCGCAGGGGAAATCAGCGACGAAGATATCCTTCTTATCAAGGGTTCTAATTATTTGGGGCTTTCCAAGGTCGTTTCGGCTTTGGTGAGCGGGGAGTATTAATGTTTTACCTATTGGCACAATGGCTTGAATTTGAAGGTATTTTCAATGTCTTTCGCTATCTGAGTTTCCGCTCTGGCGCTGCTATCGCAACGGCTTTGTTTATCGGCATGCTGATCGGACCGCGGTTCATCAACATGCTCCGGATGAAGCAGGGCAAGGGCCAGCCGATCCGTGAAGATGGGCCGATCACCCATCTGAAAAAAGCTGGCACGCCGACCATGGGCGGCCTGATGATTTTGACGTCGGTCGTCATTTCTGTGTTGCTTTGGATGGACCTGTCCAACATTTTTGTCTGGGCCTGTATTTTTGTGACGTTGGGCTTCGGCGCCATTGGATTCATGGACGATTATGACAAGGTCAGCAAAGCCAGCCATAAAGGCGTGCCCGGGCGCGTAAGACTGTTGATGGAATTTGTCGTCGCCGGTTTTGCAACATGGATCATTGTCCAGCAGATCGGCACCAATCTTTATGTTCCGTTTTTCAACGATGTTCAGATCAATCTCGGGTGGTTCTATTTCCCCTTCGCCATGTTTGTCATTGTCGGCTCCGGTAATGCTGTGAATTTGACCGACGGCCTAGACGGTCTAGCAACAATGCCAGTGGCAATCGCCAGCGCAACCTTTCTGATCCTCGTCTACCTATCCGGCAATGCCGTATTTTCAGAATATCTCGGTATTCCCTTCGTACCCGGAGCAGGTGAATTAGCAATTTTCTGCGCATGTATCATCGGGGCCTGCCTTTCCTTCCTGTGGTTTAACGCACCGCCTGCGGCCGTGTTTATGGGCGATACCGGTAGCCTTGCTCTTGGCGGTGCGCTCGGCGCTATCGCTGTTTCGATCCACCACGAAATTGTGCTCGCGATAGTCGGCGGACTTTTCGTTTTGGAAGCGGTATCCGTCATAGTGCAGGTCTTCTTTTTCAAACGCACCGGCAAACGGGTCTTCCGCATGGCCCCGATCCATCACCATTATGAACAGCTGGGTTGGTCGGAATCCACAATTGTGATCCGCTTCTGGATTATCAGTCTGGTTCTTGCACTTGCCGGTCTAGCGACGCTCAAGCTCAGATGATCCGCTCGTCCGCCTTTGCCAATAGACGCTATGCCATATTGGGCTTGGCCCGATCCGGCATGGCGACGCTCGACGCGCTGCACGCTAGCGGGGCCAAGTTATTGGCTTGGGACACACGCGAAGATTTGCGCATGGTGGCGAGCGACAAGGCAATCATAGCGGATCCCATGGAAACGGATCTGAGCGATTATGATGCAATTGTGGTGTCGCCAGGCGTGCCACTTAACACCCATCCGATCCGTGACAAAGCTAGTGACGACGGTGTTCCAATTATTGGAGATATTGAGCTGTTCGCGAAAGCGCGCATGTCTCTGCCGCCCCACCGCGTCGTCGGGATTACCGGCACCAACGGCAAGTCCACAACAACGGCGCTGCTCCACCATATCATCCAGAGCGCAGCGCTGCCGACGCATATGGGTGGCAATATTGGCTTGCCGATCCTCTCGCAGACGCCATTGCCAGCGGGCGGCATCTATGTGCTAGAGCTTTCCAGCTACCAGATTGATCTGACCTACGGTTTAGACTGTGATGTTGCGATGCTGCTCAATATCAGTCCCGACCATCTCGATCGCTATGATGGTTTTGACGACTATGCTGCCGCCAAGGTGCGCCTGTTCGACATGATGGGGGACAGCGGTGTAGCGATATTCGGTGGTGGTGATGAAAAAACCCAACTCGCGTTGCGGCTCATCCGGTCGGACGATCGCGTGAAGAATATCGTCGACAGCAGCACGATCATATTGGAAGGGCAAGCCGACTGGCCATCACTCCAGGGTCCGCATAATCTGCAAAATGCAATAGCTGCCGTGGCTGCAGCCGAAGCGCTTGGTTTGCACGAGCATCAATGGCGGCCAGCGTTGGAGAGCTTTAAAGGCTTGCCGCACCGTATGGAACGCGTCGCCGAAGCGGACGGTGTGTTATTTGTGAACGACAGCAAGGCGACCAATCCGGCCTCTAGCGGTCCAGCGCTAGGCGCCTATCCCAAAATCCACTGGATTGTCGGCGGGCTTCCCAAAAGCGATGATTTGAAAGAATGCGAACCTTTTTTTGGTAATGTGGTTCAGGCCTATACCATCGGCGATGCTGCGCCAAAATTCGGTGAATTGCTTCAACCCCATATGACAGTCGATCCATGTGAGATGATACTAACAGCAGTGCAACATGCCGCTGCCAACGCAAAGCCCGGCGAGGTGATCTTGCTTTCGCCTGCCTGTGCTTCGTTCGACCAGTTCAAAGATTTTGAAGCGCGCGGCGATTGTTTCCGCTGCGCTGTGAATAGCGTGATTGAGAAAGATCAAATCGGAACGGCAGCTAGGGGCGGTATATTATGACCGATGAACCGAACAAATCGAGTGTAATGCCGGAAATTGCCGCTGGATTGGCAAAGAAGCGCTTTCAACTGGAATCGCGTCTGGGGCGCAGTGACCGTTCGCCGCTGGCTGTCTGGTTCTGGGAATTAGACCGGGTGCTTTTGGCATTGATGCTCACTTTGATCGCTATTGGTTTGATAGCGGTTGCGGCGGCTTCCCCGGTGACTGCGTTGAAACATAGCACGGCGGCTGTCTCACTTGACCCGCTTTATTATTTTTATCGTCAGTTGGGCTGGGTGATTGTCGGCATTCCGATCATGTTGATTGTGTCGATGCTACCCAAGGAACAGGCGCGGCGTTTTGCCATAATTGCGGCGGTTGCTGCCTTTGCCCTGCTGTTTCTGGTTCCAATATTGGGTAAGTCAGTCAATGGTGCACAGCGTTGGATTGGCTATGGTTTTGCTACGATCCAGCCGGGTGAGTTTCTGAAACCATTTTATGCCGTGTCACTGGCATGGCTGCTGTCTCTGCGGGTGAAAGACCCATCGCTCCCCGTGATATCACTATCTTTTGTGCTGACCGGCGTTGTTGCCCTGCTGTTAATGATGCAGCCCAATCTCGGGCAGACGATAATATTCTGCGGCATCTGGTTCGTGCTGATGATGATCTCCGGTCTCTCGGCGCGGTTGATTGCTGGCATGGGTGTTGTAGGTGTCGGCGGGCTTGTCAGCGCCTATTTCCTATATCCTGTGGCGACGCAACGGATCAACACATGGCTGTTTGGAGGCGATGAATTTGATCAAGTCATGCTGGCCCACAAGACGCTAACGAGCGGCGGCTTGCTAGGTACAGGGCCCGGTCTTGGTACGGCCAAGTTCAAATTGCCAGAAGCGCATACCGATTATATTTTCTCCGTTATTGGTGAAGAATTCGGGCTACTTGCCTGCGTCGCTATCGCGATCGTTTATCTTGCCATCATCGTACGCGTGTTCTTACGCCTGCTTGACGAGGAAGATAATTTCATCATTCTTGCCGTCGCTGGATTAACCGCACAATTTGGTGGACAGGCGCTCATCAATATGGCGGTCAACCTGCAACTTTTCCCGTCCAAGGGCATGACCTTGCCATTTATCAGCTATGGTGGATCATCGATATTGGCGCTTTCCATTGGTGTAGGACTCTTGCTGGCATTTACGCGCAGAAACCCCTATTTAGACCGCTCACAATATGTCACGAAATGGCCCAAAGATCGGCCGAAGGAAATCATGGTGACCCAATGAGCTTTACGAAACATTATGTCCTCGCCGCCGGAGGCACTGGCGGCCATATGATCCCGGCCTATGCGCTCGGTAAGGAACTGGTTCAGCGTGGCCATCGTGTTGCGCTGATTACCGATGAACGGGGCGCGAAAATCCCTGGTATGGTCGATGATGGTCAAGTCCATGTGCTGCCCGCCGGCCGGATCACCAAAGACCCCCGTGGCTGGCTATCGGGTGCCCGGGCGATCATGAAGGGCCGCAAAATGGCGATGCAGCTCTATGATACGTTTGAGCCATCGGCAGTCATAGGTTTTGGCGGCTATCCCGCTTTCCCTGCATTGCTTGGGGCGAACCGGAAGAATATTCCAACGATCGTCCATGAGCAGAATGCCGTATTGGGCCGGG
This sequence comes from uncultured Sphingomonadaceae bacterium, assembly GCA_947501695.1. Taxonomy (GTDB): domain Bacteria; phylum Pseudomonadota; class Alphaproteobacteria; order Sphingomonadales; family Sphingomonadaceae; genus Parasphingorhabdus. The sequence goes on along the minus strand of CANMWO010000002.1, from coordinate 22,113 downwards.
TCAACCGGCTGGCGGCGCGTTCAGTCAATGCGATTGCGACATCCTATCCGGACATTTTGAAGCTGAAGCCGAAGCATCAGGAAAAGGTCCATCTCGTCGGCAACCCGGTTCGCGAAGAAGTAATCGCCTTGCGTGAGGAACCCTATCCGCCGCTCACAGAAGAGGGCATATTTCGAGTGCTTGTAACTGGCGGTAGTCAGGGCGCGACCATATTGTCCGATGTGGTGCCCGATGGTCTGGCGCTGCTACCAATGCACCTGCGCCGGCGCCTGCAAGTGACGCAGCAATGCCGCGAACAGGATATTGAGCGGGTGCGCGAGAAATATGCCGAGCATGATATTCCCGCCGAACTCGCAACCTATTTGCCAGATCTGCCGCAACGCCTTGGCTGGTCGCATCTGGTGATCGGGCGCGCGGGGGCTTCGACCATTGCAGAACTAACCACTGCCGGTCGTCCCGCAATCCTTATTCCGCTACCCATTGCTACCGATGATCATCAGACACAGAACGTGCGTGAGATGGTCGCAGCCGGCGGTGCGCGCGCGATCGCACAACCGCAATTTACTGCAAAGGAACTGGCAAAGCAGATGCAGAAAATGGCGCTGGGTCCTGATGCGCTGCAAAATGCCGCACGCTTTGCCAAAAAATGTGGCCGCCCTGAAGCGGTTAATGATCTAGCGGATCTGGTAGAAAGCATCGGCACATCGCCTCTATCCAAGACGCTGAAGGCCAAAAAAGAAAAATCACAAATCGCTCCTAATCAACGCCCGGCTCTTGCGAAAGAAAGCACGCAATGAAGGGTGTCGGCACTGATATTGGCACGATCCACTTTGTCGGTATTGGCGGCATTGGTATGTCCGGCATTGCCGAAGTCATGCATAATCTCGGCTATCAGGTACAGGGCTCGGACATAGCGGAAAGCTATATTGTCGAAGGCCTGCGTGCCAAAGGCATCAAAGTCATGATCGGCCAGAATGGCGAGAATGTTGTCGGAACCGCCGTGGTTGTGACATCGACCGCTGTGAAGCGCGGCAATCCAGAAGTTGAAAAAGCCCTCGAAGACCGCATCCCTTTGGTTCGGCGAGCTGAAATGCTCGCAGAATTGATGCGGCTCAAAAGCACAATTGCGATTGCCGGAACCCATGGCAAGACGACCACCACATCTATGGTTGCTGCGATGCTTGATGCAGGTGGTATTGACCCTACTGTTATAAACGGCGGTATCATCAACAGCTATGGTTCCAATGCCCGTCTGGGTGATAGCGAATGGATGGTTGTCGAAGCCGACGAAAGTGACGGAAGCTTCCTGCGCCTCGATGGTACAATTGCTGTGGTTACCAATATCGATCCGGAGCATCTGGATCATTATGGCAGTTTCGACAAGATCAAGGACAGCTTTGTCGAGTTTATCGAGAACGTGCCCTTCTATGGCGCAGCGATATTATGTCTCGATCATCCCGAAGTGCAAGCGATCCTACCGCGCATTCGCGACCGGCGTTTAATCACCTATGGTTTCTCTGCGCAAGCCGATGTGAAGGGCATAAATGTAACGCCAATAGCTGGCGGTAATCGCTTTGATGTCGTGGTTCGCGATCGCGATGGAGAGACGCGCACGATCGAAGGCATTACGCTCCCCATGCCGGGACGTCACAATGTTGAAAACGCGATAGCCGCTGTCGCCGTCGGTCTGGAAATGGGCATGACCGACGAACAGATTGCCAGCGGCTTTGATCATTTTGGCGGCGTTAAACGGCGCTTCACCAAGGTTGGCGAAGTCGATGGCGTGTCGATTATCGATGACTATGGCCATCATCCTGTGGAAATTCGCGCGGTGCTGTCGGCTGCCCGCGAAGGAGCAGAAGGACGCGTCATTGCTGTGGTCCAACCCCATCGCTTCACGCGCCTGCGTGACCATATGGAAGATTTTCAGCAAGCGTTTAACGATGCTGACATGGTTTATGTAACGCCCGTCTTCGTTGCAGGAGAAGATCCGATTGAAGGTGTTGATAGCGAAGCGCTGGCCGCTGGCCTGAGAAAGCGCGGGCACCGTGTTGCAGAAACAGTGGCGGATGAAGCGGATTTGACGGCACGGCTTGCCGAAGTCGCAGAAGATAAGGACATGATCGTCTGCCTGGGTGCTGGCGATATTACCAAATGGGCGGCGGGTTTGGCTGAAGGCATAAAGGCGGCGCGGCCATGACGGTGGCAACGATCCTACCTGAAACGCGCGGTAAGCTGACTGCCGATGCACCGCTGGCCCCGCTCGTCTGGTTCAAAAGTGGTGGTCCGGCGGAATGGCTATTTGCGCCTAAAGACGTTGAAGATTTGCAGCATTTTTTGCAGCATCTTGATCCAGCCATTCCTGTTTGGCCCTTGGGACTGGGCTCCAACCTCATCATTCGAGATGGTGGAAAGCGCGGCGTGACAGTACGTTTGGGCAAGGCCTTCGCCGGAATTGAAACCGTGGGTAAAGGACGGTCTGGAATTGAGAGCGCGCTGATTTGTGGCGCTGGTGCCCCCGGTATTTCAGCGGCCAGTATGGCGCGCGATCACGGTATCGCTGGCATGGAGTTTTTGCGCGGTATCCCCGGCACCATTGGCGGCGCGGTACGTATGAATGCCGGTGCTTATGGCCGGGAGGTTTGTGACATATTGGAAAGCGCCGACGTGGTTCTGCGGACCGGCGAGCTTAAAACTATTGCGTTAGAAGACATGGGATATACCTATCGTCATTCGCAATTGCCAGAAGGGGCCATCGTCGTCAGCGCCAAGCTGCACGGGACCAGTGGTGATCCCGAGATCATTGGCGCGGAGATGAAACGCATCGCAGATGAGCGCGAGGCATCGCAGCCGTTGCGTTCCAAAACAGGGGGCTCGACGTTCAAAAATCCCGAAGGTCATAAAGCATGGCAATTGGTCGATGAAGCCGGTTGTCGCGGCTTGCAAATCGGGCAGGCGCAGGTGTCGGAGAAGCATTGCAATTTCCTCCTCAACCTCGGCGGTGCAACTTCGGCGGATATTGAGGCCTTAGGTAATGAAGTGCGCAGGCGCGTGAAAGACCATAGTGGTGTGGACCTGCATTGGGAAATTCAGCGCGTGGGGGAAGAGAAGTGAGTAAAGTTGTTTTTCCTGGTCCGGTTAGTGCTGAGCCTGTCGAAGTGCGCCTATCGACTAGCCGCTGCGTAGCCGATAAACGTCCTTCGACAGGCTCAGGACGAACGGTCTATTTGGGACTGCAAGAAGGAGTTTTCGCATGACCGATAAACTCCACATAGCTGTATTAATGGGCGGCTGGTCGGCCGAGCGCGAAGTGTCGCTCATGAGCGGCAACGGTGTGGCTGATGCGCTGGAGAAAAACGGCCATCAAGTGACTCGCATCGATATGGACCGCAATCTTGCCATGGTGCTCGATGGCGTGAAACCGGATGTGGTGTTCAACGCGCTCCATGGTTGCCCTGGCGAAGACGGTACGGTGCAGGGCATGCTCGATCTGATGCAGATCCCTTATACCCATAGCGGTTTGGTCACTTCGGTTATTGCGATCGACAAAGAACTGACCAAGCAGCAATTGGTTCCGGCCGGTATTCCCATGCCCAAAGGCAAGATGGTCAAAAGCTCCGATATTTTCGAAGCCGATCCAATGCCACGGCCTTATGTGTTGAAACCGGTCAACGAAGGATCGTCCGTTGGCGTCGCGATTATCACTGATCAGGGCAACTATGGCAATCCGATTGGCCGCGATGTTACCGGTCCTTGGCAGGAATTTGACGAGCTGCTCGCGGAACCCTTTATCAAGGGACGGGAACTGACAACCGCTGTGGTTGGCGGCAAAGCGCTATGCGTGACGGAGCTTCGGACCAAGAGCGGTTTCTATGACTATGACGCCAAATATACCGAGGGTCTGACCGAACATATTTGTCCGGCAGAAATTCCGGCGGAGATAGAAAAACTCTGCCTCGACTATGCGTTGCGCGCGCATCAGGTATTGGGCTGCAAGGGCACGTCGCGGACGGACTATCGCTGGGATGATGAATTGGGAGCGGACGGCTTGTTCGTGCTGGAGACTAATACCCAGCCCGGCATGACACCGCTCAGCCTTGTGCCGGAACAGGCCAAGCAAATGGGAATAAGCTATGAGGAACTGGTCGAAATGATCGTTAGGGAAGCGCTATGACAGCAGCATCACTTAGGCGGACAAACAAAAAGTCCAAGGGCAAGCCGCGCAAGGTCAACAAGAAAAAAGTGCGTCAGATTTCGATCTTTGACAAGTTCCTGCGGGCCATGCCGATTACGGAAGCGCAGGTGCAAAAAGGCCTGACCTGGGGTTTGGTCGGTGTCTTCGTGCTGGGCGCCTACAGCGTTGCGCATTATACTGGCATTACCGAGCGGGTGAGCAGTCAGATTGCAACCACCGTTGGCGCTGCCGGCTTTGAAGTGAAGCGGGTTGAAGTCACCGGCGTCAACCGGATCGACGAACTGAAAGTCTATGAAATAACACTGGCGCAAAAAGATCGCTCCATGATGTTGGTCGACATTGATCAAGTGCGGAATGACTTGCTAGGCAATGGCTGGATCAAGGATGCGCGAATTTCGCGGCGCTTACCGGACACGCTGGTGGTCGAGATTGTCGAACGCGAACCGGCTGCTGTGTGGCAGCGCGATGGCAAATTGTCGCTGATCGATCAAACCGGATATCCGCTCCAGCAGATACAGAAGGAAGAAATTCCTGACCTGCCGGTGATCGTCGGCAAGAAAGCCAATGAACGTGTTCCGGAACTGACAAAATTATTAAACGTCGCCCCGGCGCTTAGCCCAATGGTGACAGGCGCGACCTGGATCGGAAACCGGCGATGGAATCTGGAATTTGACAGCGGCGAAACGCTGGCCCTGCCGGAAGGCGAAGAGACGGCGGCGGCGGCACTGCTGAATTTTGCCCGGATGGACGGAGTCAATCGCTTGCTCGGACGCGGTGTGGTCCATTTTGATTTGCGCGATTCAGAGCGCGCTTATTTGCGGATGCCGCCGAAGCTCAAGACATCACCAACACCAGAGAGTTAAACACGCGCTATCGATTGGGGGCACCATGAGACAGCAAAAAGGAAGTAAGGGAACAGGCAAATGGCAGCACGGGTAGAAAAGATTTTTACCGCTTTGGATATCGGATCGTCCAAGATTACAGCTATGATTGCCGGTCGAATGGACAATGGCGATATCACAGTGCTGGGCACGGGGCAGCGCGCCAGTAAAGGCGTGAAGCGTGGCTATATTGCCGATACCGAACGGACCGAACTGGATGTGCGTGATGCGGTTGAGCAGGCCGAACGGATTGCCGGAACCAATATTGACGATGTCTGGGTTAGTTTTTCGGCAGGTGGCCTGACCAGTATGTTGACGGCCGTCGAGACGGAACTGGGCGGACAGCGGATCGAACAAGACGACATTGATCACCTCCTGCAAGCCGGACGCAACAGTATTGATCCGCAGGGAAAGATGGTGCTGCATGCGCAGCCCGCACTCTATACAATAGATGGCCTCGCCGGGGTGAAAAAACCCAAGGGCTTGCATGCTGATCGACTAGGCGTGGACATTCATGTAATCCTCGCCGATGCATCGCCAGTACGCAACATCGACATGAGTGTGCGCGGTGCGCATCTCAATGTGAAGTCTATCATTGCCTCGCCAATTGCTGCTGGTACCGCTTGTCTATCCAAAGAAGAGCGTGAACTCGGCGTCGCCATGGTTGAATTGGGCGCCGAGGTCACCAATGTGTCGCTATTCGCTGGCGGGATGCTCGTTGGATTGGCAACGCTACCCTATGGTGCCGCCGATGTTACTGACGATATCGCATCATCTTTTGGTTTGCGGCGCGCGCAAGCGGAGCGGATAAAATGTTTCCACGGGTCTGCCACGACAAGCCCGCGCGACAATCATGATGTGATTGATCTGCAGCTAGACGAAACAGGACCAGAAACCGACGAAGAAGGTCGTATCACTAAGGCACAGCTGATTGGTGTCATCCGTCAGCGGCTCGACCATTTGATGGGTGAAATTGGTCAAACGCTCAAGACGCTCGGTTTTACCGGTCCGGTTGGTCGGCAGGTCGTGCTCACCGGCGGCGGTGCGGAACTCAAAGGTATCGCCGACTATGCACAATCGGCACTGGGCCAAACAGTGCGTATCGGTCGCCCGACAGGTTTGACCGCTTTACCCGAAGCGCATAGCGGTCCGGGCTTTGCTGGTCTGGCTGGTCTCGCGCTTTATGCCTCGCAGGAACCCGTCGACCTCAGATCGCTTTCCGGCGGCCATCAAAACGTCCACAAATATGCCGGTTCTGCGGTAATTGGGCGGCTGATGTCGGCAATCCGAGGGAATTTTTAAGATTTTACGAAAAAAATTAACTTTTCGGGTGATTCCCGCATGAAATTTGTGCAAAGCGTTACCCAAATGTTACACATACCGAATATGTCTGGGGAGACAGTAAAATGAGCATCAATATTGGCCCACCTGAAGTGGAAGAGTTGAAACCACGTATAGCCGTTATCGGCGTCGGTGGTGCTGGCGGCAACGCGATCGCAAATATGATCGCGGCAAAGGTTGAGGGCGTTGATTTCATCGTCAGCAATACCGATGCGCAATCGCTAAACAGCTCTCCCGCAGAACGCCGTATTCAGCTTGGACCAGAGATTACGCAGGGCCTTGGTGCTGGTTCTCGTCCCGAAGTAGGCCGCGCAGCGGCTGAAGAAACTCTTGAGATGGTCGAGCAGGCACTGGAAGGCGCGCATATGTGCTTTATCGCGGCCGGCATGGGCGGCGGCACCGGCACCGGTGCAGCTCCTGTCATCGCCAAAGCTGCTCGCGACAGAGGTATATTGACGGTTGGTGTCGTCACCAAGCCGTTTACTTTCGAAGGCACGCGGCGGATGAAGTCTGCCAATGCCGGTATCGAAGAACTTCAGAAAAACGTCGACACTCTGATCATTATCCCCAATCAGAACCTGTTCCTCGTTGCCAATCCGAACACGACGTTCAAGGAAGCATTCTTGTTGGCCGATGAAGTGCTGCAACAAGGTGTTCGCGGTATTACCGACTTGATGGTGATGCCCGGCCTGATCAATCTCGATTTTGCTGACGTCCGCTCCGTAATGCACGAAATGGGCAAAGCGATGATGGGTACTGGCGAAGCGGAAGGTGATGGCCGTGCTCTCGAAGCGGCTGAAAAAGCAATTGCCAACCCGCTGCTCGACGGTGTGTCGATGCAGGGCGCGAAAGGTGTTATCGTTTCCATCACTGGCGGCGAAGATATGCGCTTGATGGAAGTCGATGAAGCTGCAAATCATATTCGCGAACTGGTTGATCCCGATGCCAACATCATCTGGGGTAGCGCATTTAACGAGAACCTCGATGGCCGCATCCGCGTATCAGTTGTTGCTACTGGCATCGATAGTGACGGTTCTGTTGCCGCTCCTGCGGTTAGCTCGTCTTTTGCGATGAGCAACCCGACACCGGCAGCGCCATCTTTCGCTTCAACTATACCAGCCGAGCCGGAAGAAGAAGTGCAGGACGAAGAGCCTGTATTGGATATGGCTGAAAGCCTTGAAACATCCGAAGCGGAAATGATTGTTGAACCAGAACCAGAGCTAGAAACCGAACCGGAAGCAGAACCAGAGCCACAGCCGGCTCCTGCACCAGCGGCAACCTACTCTGATGACGATGATCTCGGAGATGAGGCTTCCGCTGCTCCATCTTTTGCGTCTTTGACACCGGGTATGGTGACCGATGAACCAGAGGAAGACGAGTTGGTTCTTGGTGATGAAACCATCCAGCCACTGGATGAAGAGGGAGCAGCGGCTCCAGCAGCAGGCGAATCTGCTCCGCGGGTTGCCAGCGGTGGTGGGACTTTGTTCGAACGCATGTCCAATCTTACCCGTGGCGGAAACAAGGCGGAAGAAGAAGGCGATGATGAGGACGAAGAGTCACCACGTGACCCGCTTGATATTCCGCGATTTCTAAACCGTCAAAACAACCAGTGAGGACGCCGCTATCGATCAGTCACCTGCAATGGTTTCCTATCGTCTGATCGGGGCGGTTTGCCTCTCCTGCTTTCAGGAGAGCTTGATTTCGGATCAATCAAGCCGTTTAGTGGGGTAGTGAAAAACCTATCGAAATATCTGATTCTGGCGGCAGCCCCGCTTATGTGCGTTGGACTGCAAACGCCTGCTGCTGCACAGAGCAGTGCGGAAGCCAATTCCGCAAATTTGCAAGATGCGTTGCGCCGTATTGCTCGCAATTCGAATGATTCCTCTGCGCTGGCCGATGCCGGATTGGCGGCTTTGGCTTTGGGGGATACAAGGGCTGCAATCGGTTTTCTCGCCAAGGCCGATGAAATTTATCCAAAGAGCGGCCGCGTAAAAGCGGGATTGGCTCGGGCCTTGTTGATTGAGCAAAACCCCTTTGGAGCCATCCGTTATTTTGACGAAGCCACTGCCAATGGTTTTGCTGCCAAGGATATCGCGGTGGATCGCGGACTGGCTTATGACCTGATTGGCCGGAATGCTGATGCGCAAAAAGACTATGCGCTGGCGCTCCAGCATGGCCAGAGTGACAAGTTGCTGAGCCGCTATGCCATTTCGTTAGGCATTAGCGGAAATGTTGAGGCAGCCGAAGAGCAGCTTAATCCCCTATTGCTGAAAAGCGATCGGGATGCTTGGCGCAACCGGGCCTTTATTTTGGCAATGAATGGCCAGGAAAAAGAAGCCAATAAAATTGCCAGCCAGACCATGCGCAAGAAGATGGCGAAAGCGATCAAACCGTTTTTTGATCGGATGCCTAAATTAACAGCGGCCCAAAAAGCGGCCGCCGTTCATTTCGGTCATTTTCCCGCCAGCGAAAATATCGGCGTCGATGTCGCGTCTGTTCGTCTGGCCGCCAATAGCGCCGTGCGTGGCGGCGATGGTGCTGATGCCGGATTGATACCGATAGGCGAGCCGCTGGGCGCGAATGTAGAAAGGCCAAAGGTCCTGGCGATGCCGGACACATCTCCACGCCGCCGGCCTGGCACCAAGAGCAGCGACAAGAAAAAGACGCGGATTGTATCTCGTCCGGCATCAAATAGTAAAATGCCTCTGGGATCCCTTACGTTACCTACCCCAGAAAGGGCGAGGCCTTTGGTGAAGCCGACAATTAGTCGGCCAAATGATCCAGTCACGAAAATCGCGGCCAAAGCCGAAAAGTCTCCGCCTACGCCCGGGTTTGAAACCGCTGTCGGAGGCGCGACCGAAAAGACTGAAAAGAAAATAGCGATATCTTCGCCAAGCAGCGACGTAAAAGCGCCGCCATTGGTATCCGAGAGTGTAACCAGAAAAGTTGATATAGGCGACGTCAAAGCACCGGCAGAATCCAACGACAAAAAATCGAAACCACCTGTACAGTTGGTTACTTTCGATTTGGCTGACGCTAATTCATCGACACCTTCACCAGATGCTTCCGGTCCTTCCGCTGATACGGCTTCCGCGGCGACAACACGACGGCCTTTGTCGGACATTATGGGATCAATAGCGATTCCTGAAACCGAGAAAAAATCGACAGTTGTTCCGGTCGACTTGGCCGCGATTACGCCTGCCAAGCCCAAGCCCAAGCCCAAGCCGGTGGCGGAAAAGCCGGTCGGAAAAAAGGCGGAAGCCAAGCCCAAGCCGCCTGAACATCCCAAACGCTATTGGGTACAGATCGCCACCGGCTCTGATCTCAATGCATTAAAATATGACTATCGCCGGATGTCTAAGAAAAATGCTGTTCTGTTTGCAGATACCAATGGCTGGACCTCGCCTTGGGGAAAAACAAAACGGTTGGTGGTTGGCCCCTTTGATGATTTCAGTGCTGCGAAGAAATTCGAAGCTGGTTTTCGTAAGGGCGGCGGTGATGGGTTTTCCTGGGTCAGTGCCAAAGGTACGAAAGTGAATAAGCTGAACTAATGGCGCAGATGGCCAGCTATGCCAGCGACCCGCGCCAAAGCCGGGGGCGGCTTCATGATGAAGGGCGCGCCGAGAATGACGGCAGTATCCGTGGACCGCGCGATGCTTTTCAGCGCGACCGTGACCGGATTATCCACTCGATATCCTTCCGCCGGTTGCGTCACAAAACGCAGGTTTTTGTCGCGCCGGATGGGGACCATTTCCGGGTTCGCCTGACCCACAGTTTGGAAGTCGCGCAGATTGGCCGGACCATAGCGCGCTCATTGGGACTTAACGAAGACCTGACCGAAGCATTGTGTCTGGCACATGATATTGGTCACCCCCCATTCGGTCACGCCGGGGAAGATGCGCTGGAAGATGCGCTCGCTGATTTTGGTGGCTTTGATCACAATGCGCAAACGATCCGAACGCTGACCAAATTAGAGCGCCCCTATCCGCGGTGGAATGGACTTAACCTGACTTGGGAAATGCTCGAAGGGCTGGCCAAACATAATGGCCCGGTAACCGAACCGACCTGGGCGCTGGCTGAAGCCAATGCTCCGATGGACCTGGATCTGGATAGCTGGCCATCGTTGGAAGCCCAGATCGCTGCTGTGGCGGACGATATTGCCTATGACAATCACGATATTGATGATGGGATCAGGGCTAAGCTGCTGAGCATTGAACAGCTTCTCACTTTGCCTTTTATCGCAGAACGTTGGTCGGATATCTGCACGCGTTTTCCGGACATCGAACGAGATCGTCTAGTACCTGAATTGATCCGCGATCAAATTGGTTTGATGGTGAACAATGTCATCGAAACGACAGTCCAGCGGATCAAGGAGACTGGTGTCGAAACGGCAGATGACGTGCGAAGCGCAGGCTTGATGATTGGTGGTTTTTCAGATGATATGGCTGCAAAAGAGCGGACACTGAAGACATTCATGTATGCCAATCTCTATAACCATCCCGAGCAGATGGAAGCCGCCGACAAATCGCGGGTCATTGTCGCTGATCTTGTCACGGCTTATCGGGATAAACCGGCGCTGATGCCGGAAAGTTGGGCGGCAACACTGCCATCGGCAGAACCGGACCGTATCCGGCATATTGCTGATTTTATGGCGGGGATGACCGATCGCTATGCTAGCAACAGTCACGCACAGATTTTTGGGGCTGGCAATGACTGAATCCACAATAGTTGTAGGTGCAACGGGGTTGATCGGTAACTTGCTGGTCCGCAAGTTGATCGCTGACGGGCGAGATGAGGGGCTACATCTGTTGATGCGTAAGCCTGTTGAAGAGGATTATGGCGCGGCAACAGTTCATGTTGCACCGACTGAGCAATGGCCGGAGGTGATTGCTTCCATCAAGGCCGGGCAGGCGGTATCCTGTCTCGGTTCGACTATGAAAAAGGCCGGATCGAAAGAGGCTTTTGCCGCGATTGATCGTGATCTTGTTGGTGCGGTGGGAAAAGCTGCCAAAGCGGCCGGCGCGCGTCAATTCATTGCGGTGTCTTCGACCATGGCAAATGCAGAGGCTTCGGGATTTTACCTAAAGGTCAAAGGGCAGGCCGAACAACGGCTGCGCGCAGAAGATTTTGATCGGCTGGATGTTATTCGTCCCGGCTTGCTACGCGGGGAGCGCACGGATGACGCCCGTCTCGGCGAAAGTCTGGCTATCATCGCCAGTCCTTTGCTGGATAGGCTATTGCATGGATCGTTGCGGCGTTATCGATCGATCGATGGGCGGGAAGTGGCGGCGGCCATTGCTGCTTTGCTTAGCGAAGAAAAGCCGGGCTCCACTATCTATGAAAATGATGCGATATGGAAATTGGCCGACCGCGAGACTGCTTGAAGTTTTTACAGCCTTTCAACCTATCGAATCATTGACTCGCAAAGCCCGCTCGGTCACGCTTTCATCTGCTTTTGGTTAAAGTCTTACAGGCACTGATCACGAAGCTGTGCGGGAGAGCGTTTGCTATCCTCAAAGATTTCAAACCGCCGAAGGAGCAACCGCCCCGGAAACTCTCAGGCCGATGGACCGCATAAGCTTCACAAGCACTCTGGAAAGAGAGCAAGCTTCCTTTTTGGGCAAGCGTTGTTCCACCGAAGGGGTAAATGGTTGCTGATTGAGCACCATGAAACTCTCAGGTTCCGTGACAGAGGGGGCAGTTTTACAGGCTTTTGCTGTGAGCTGTACCCTTGTGACCAACGGAATTTTTGATGAGCAATGATAGAACCGAAGCATTGAAAGCACTACCACTCGATAGCTGGCATCGCAGCCTCGGCGCGCGCATGGTGCCGTTCGCGGGCTATGAAATGCCAGTGCAATATGAAGGCGTGATGGCCGAGCATCTGTGGACCCGCGAGAATGCCGGATTGTTTGATGTCAGCCATATGGGGCAGGTGCAACTTTCGGGCGATGGTGTGGCAGACACGCTGGAAGCGATTGTTCCGGGCAATATATCAGCTCTGGGCGTGGGAAAGATCCGCTATACGCTCTTGCTGGCGCAGGATGGCGGGATATTGGATGATTTGATGGTGACCAATACGGGTCGTAACCTCTATCTGGTTGTCAACGGCGCTACCAAGCATGATGATATTGCCTATATGCGCGCGCAATTGCCGGACCATATCACGCTCGACCATTTGGAAGACGCCGCGTTGCTTGCCTTGCAGGGGCCAAAAGCGGCCGCCGCGCTGATCAAGCTGGAGATTAGTCCGATGCAGCCGGATTGGCCTGTACCAGCTGACCTTTACTTCATGGAGGCCGGACCCTTTATGTGGGGTGATATACCCTTGGGCATCAGTCGTTCGGGTTATACCGGTGAAGACGGTTATGAGATTAGCGTTCCGGCAGAACATGCCGAGAAGCTTGCAGAGGCACTTTGTGCGTTGGATGAAGTCAAACCTATTGGACTGGGAGCACGCGATAGCCTGCGGCTGGAAGCAGGCCTGCCACTCTATGGACACGACATGGACGCCGATGTCTTGCCGGTCGAAGCCAATTTGAATTTTGCGCTCTCCAAAGCGCGGCGCGAGGAAGGTAATTTCGCAGGGTCCGAACGCGTGCTCGCGCAATATCCTACTAAGGCTGACAAGAAGCGCATTGGCTTGTTCGTCAATGGCCGCCAGCCGATCCGGGAAGGCGCTAATGTAGTTGATGCAGACGGCAATATCATTGGAGCCGTGACCAGTGGTGGTTTCTCCCCCACGCTGCAAAAGCCTATCGCTATGGCTTATGTGCCGATGGCAATGGCCGAAACCGGTACCGAAATTATAGTGGAACAACGCGGCAAACCGATAGCCTGCACGGTCGCAGATATGCCCTTTGTACCACATAACTATCATCGCAAACCTAAATTATAGCACGAGGGAAGAGGACGAGACTATGAGCCGATATTTTACCGATGAGCACGAATGGGTCGACGTCGAGGGCGAAACAGCCACCGTTGGAATCACCGATTACGCGCAAGAGCAGCTTGGCGACATCGTATTTGTTGAAACGCCCGAAGTTGGAGCGGAACTCGGGCAAGGTGATGATGCAGCTGTCGTTGAATCAGTGAAGGCGGCTTCAGACGTTTATGCTGCGGTTTCCGGGACAGTCATTGAAGTCAATGAAGCGCTCGAAGATGAACCCGCGTTGGTGAACAATTCTGCGGAAGAAGATGGCTGGTTTTTCCGGCTGACCCTGTCCGACACAGATGAGCTCGGTGATTTGATGGATGAGAAGGCTTACAAGGCTTTCGTTGCCGACCTCTAAAGCTATACACTCCTCCCTTTTCGGGGAGGGAGGTGAAAGAAGGAATAAAAAATGCGCTATTTACCGCTAACCCCCAATGATCGGCAGGACATGTTGGCGACTATTGGTGCCAGCTCCGTCGACGATCTGTTCGTCGATGTGCCCAAGGAAGTGCAACTCGACGGTCCAATCCGTGATTTGCCGATGCATGCCGGGGAAATGGCGGTCGAGGCGCATATGAAGAAACTGGCGAAGAATAATTCGGCCGCCGGCGATATGCCGTTCTTCCTCGGGGCAGGGGCCTATCGCCATCATGTTCCCGCCAGTGTTGACCATATCATCCAGCGCGGTGAGTTTCTGACTGCTTATACTCCGTATCAGCCGGAAATTGCACAGGGCACGTTGCAAACCTTGTTTGAATTCCAGACGCAGGTTGCGCGCTTGTTCGGTGTCGATGTCGCTAACGCCTCCATGTATGATGGCTCGACCGCTTGCTGGGAAGCGATTGTCATGGCGCGGCGGATTACCAAACGCGGCAAGGCGGTTCTATCCTCTGGCTTGCACCCACATTATGTGTCGGTGGCGAAGACGATGGCGCGCTTTACCAAGGATCAACTGGTTAGCGAAGCACCGGTATTGGAAGCGGCGACTGACGGCGCGAATTTGCTCGACCAGATTGACGACGAAACCAGCTGTGTGGTGGTGCAATATCCCGATATCTTGGGACGCATATCCGACATGTCTGCGCTGGCCGAAAAAGCGCATAGTCACAAAGCCTTGTTGATCGCTGTTGTGACAGAACCTGTTGCACTGGGCGCGATTAATTCTCCCGGTCAAATGGGCGCTGATATTGTTGTCGGAGAAGGTCAATCGCTAGGCGTTGGCCTGCAATTTGGCGGACCTTATGTTGGCCTATTCGGTTGCAAACAAAAATATGTGCGCCAGATGCCGGGACGGCTTTGTGGTGAGACGGTTGATGCAGAAGGTAAGCGCGGTTTCGTGCTCACGTTATCGACCCGCGAACAGCATATTCGCCGCGAGAAAGCGACGTCGAATATCTGCACCAATAGCGGATTATGCGCGCTGGCCTTTACTGCTCACATGACGTTGCTGGGAGAAAAAGGTCTCCGAGAGCTGGCGATGTTGAATCATAGAAAAGCGGTTGTCGCGGCAGATCGTCTGGCCGAGATAAATGGTATTTCATTGCTAAATGACAGTTTTTTCAACGAGTTCACTTTAATTCTTGATAAAGATACACGACCGATTGTTCGCAAGCTGGCGGATCAGAAAATCCTCGCCGGTGTCTCTTTAGGCCGCCTTTATCCCGATGCAGGCGAACTGGCCCACGGTTTGATCGTTGCAGTGACAGAGACGACCAGCGATGAGGATGTCGAAGCGCTAGCAACGGCTCTGGAAGGAGAATTGGCATGAACATGCTGACCGAGGGCCGTCCGACCAAACAGGATGAGAACATACCCACGCCAGCGCAGGGTGCGCTTAAGACCCATACCGGAAACCGTGCTTTGATGGTTGATGAGCCGCTGATATTTGAAACCGGATCACCGGACCGCAGTGGGGTTGATTTGCCCCAAGCACCAGCCGTGGAAAGCCGTTTAGGCGGTCTCGATCGCGATGAAGCAATCGGCATTCCCGGCCTCTCCGAAGCGGAAGCCGTACGCCATTACACTCGATTGAGCCGCCAGAACTATGCCATTGATGTCGGCCTGTTCCCCTTGGGCAGCTGTACGATGAAACATAACCCGCGGCTCAACGAGAAAATGGCGCGACTGAAAGGCTTTTCCGACATTCATCCATTGCAGCCCGTGGATAGTGTCCAAGGCGCGCTGGAAACCATTTATCAGCTCGCGGAATGGCTCAAAACACTAACCGGTATGCCCGCAGTGGCGATGAGTCCCAAGGCTGGAGCGCATGGCGAGCTTTGCGGTATACTTGCGATCCGGTCGGCACTCGAAGCACGCGGAGATGCGCGGGAAGTGATCCTTGTGCCCGAAAGCGCTCATGGAACTAATCCTGCGACCGCTGCTTTTGCAGGCTATAAGGTTGAAGATATTCCCGCCAACACTGATGGACGTGTCGATCTTGACGCACTGAAAGCGCGCCTCGGTCCTGACGTCGCTGGTGTGATGATTACCAATCCCAATACTTGCGGGCTGTTCGAGCCGGATATGAAATCCATTTCCGATGCCGTCCATGAAGCGGGCGGTTTGGTCTATTGCGACGGCGCGAATTTCAACGCGATTGTTGGCCGTGTACGTCCTGGTGATTTGGGCATTGATGCGATGCATATCAATTTGCACAAAACCTTTTCCACGCCGCATGGTGGTGGTGGTCCCGGTTCCGGACCCGTCGTTTTTTCCGATGCGCTTGCGCCTTTCGCGCCGCTGCCGTTTGTAGATAAATCAGACGACGGCCATTTCCATCTTGTCGAAGAAGAAACAGCGGAAGACCAACATGAAAGCAGCTTTGGCCGCATGGTCGCGTTCCATGGCCAGATGGGTATGTTTACGCGAGCACTCACATATATGCTGAGCCATGGCGCGGATGGCCTGAAACAGGTGGCCGAGGACGCCGTACTGAACGCCAATTATGTCCTGCGCAGTCTGGAAGATGTGCTTGACGCACCGTTCGCCAAATCTGGCCCGTGCATGCATGAAGCCTTGTTCTCGGACAATGGTTTTGCCAACGGGTTGACTACACTTGATCTCGCCAAGGGCCTGATTGACGAGGGTTATCACCCGATGACCATGTATTTCCCGCTGGTTGTCCACGGCGCGATGCTGGTGGAACCCACGGAAACCGAAAGCAAGGCAGCGATCGACCAGTTTCTCGGTGCACTGCGTTCGGTGGCAGAGCGGGCGAAAGCCGGTGACGAGCTTCTCAAATCAGCACCCCATTTTGCCCCGCGCCGTCGGCTGGACGAGACACAGGCGGCGCGCAAACCGATTTTGGTCTGGCAAGAACCGGAGGAATATGCTGAAGCAGCCGAGTAAAGGCTGACTGCACGCCGATTTGGGGGAGGCAAATGATACAGCGCTTAACGAACCTGTTTGCGCTGTGGACTGTCCTCGGCACAGCTTGGGCGTGGTTTATTCCGGAGCATTTTTTGTGGGTTGTTGATGGGCGGTTCCGGCCGCTGGGGCAATCGATGATCAGTGTCATGCTGGGGCTTATCATGCTTGGTATGGGGCTTACCCTTTCGTTTGATGATTTCAAACGGATTGCAAAAATTCCAAAATGCGTCGGTGCGGGCGTGGTTTTGCAATTTACGGTGATGCCGCTCGCCGGGATTGCCATTGCGATGCTGACCAATTTGGAAACGGGGCTGGCGGTTGGTTTGATCCTGGTATCTTGTTGCCCCGGTGGCACGGCATCCAATGTGGTTGCCTATCTCGCCAATGCCAATCTGGCGCTGTCGGTCACCATGACCATGGCCTCAACGCTGGTCGCCGTTGTTGCGACGCCGCTGCTAACAGGTTTTCTTGCTGATAAATATGTGGAGATTGACCAGTGGAACCTGTTCGTCAACATGGTGTCGATCGTATTGATACCTGTCGTTGCTGGCGTCCTGCTCAACCGCTATTTCCCCAAAGCGACAGAAAAGATCGCGATTTTCTCTCCGCTAGCATCGGTGATCGTGGTTGTTCTCATTGTTGGCGCTATCATCGCAAATTCAAAGGCGCTGATTCAGGAGCATTTCGGTATCCTGATGCTGGCGGTGCTGCTGCTCCATGCCTTTGGCTTCAGTCTGGGCTATGTGATGACCAAGCTGATGGGTTTCGGTGTGAGCGAGCGCCGGACGATCAGTATCGAAGTGGGTATGCAAAATAGCGGCCTTGGTTCCAGTCTCGCCTCAACGCCTACTTTTGCCGCGCAATTTGCGACGCCAATGCAGGCCGCTCTCGCACCGGTTCCCAGCGCAATATCGGCCGTCTATCATGTTGTGATCGGCAGTTTTCTGGCCGCGATTTGGCGGCGTCAACAAACGGAAGAGCATCTGAATGACCAATAAAGGCGATTCCACTCCATGGTTCCGCGACCAAGCCGGTCCGGAGGATGAAAAACATGCGCCAGCCACTTTGCGCAACCGCGATGCGATTGTTGCGGTGCTGCAAGATGTCTTGCCTGACAGTGGCACGGTGCTGGAAATTGCCAGTGGTACCGGTGAACATGCGGTTTATTTCAGCGAGAAGTTCCCGGATCTGACATGGCAACCCAGCGATCCCGATCCGGAAGGCTGTCGATCCATAGCGGCATGGTCCCATCGTGCAGGGACCAGCAACGTATTGCCGCCGCTTCAACTTGATGCGCTTACTCCTGCTTGGGATATAGATAAGCCCGCAGCAATCCTGTGCATCAACATGGTGCATATAGCGCCGTGGGAGGCTTCTATTGGCCTGTTTGACAAAGCGGCGAAACTGTTGGAACCGGGCAGCAGTTTTTTTCTCTACGGACCCTATTTCCGAGGCGATGCGCCGACAGCCCAAGGCAATCGCGACTTTGACCACAGTCTGAAAAGCCGCGACTTGCGATGGGGCATCCGCGAGGTTGACGACATGGACGGGCTGGCCGACAAAAACGGTTTCATCCGGACCGATCTGATTGAAATGCCAGCCAATAACCTGTCCCTTCTCTACCGCCGGACATAGCGCCAATCCTCTTGCCTTGATTTAAGCGACCGCTTAATGTCGTGAAAAATAAGCAAGGAGTGGGCATGTCTAACGAAGGGCCAGAAATGCGCCGGTGTATGGGATCATCCATCGCCTATTGGGCAGAGCGCCTGCCAGACAATATCGCGCTGGACGATGCGGCGGGGGTGCTGACCTATGCGGAGCTTGACCGGATTGTCACCGATTATGCACGAGCCTTTACCGGTTCTGGCCTCAATAAAGGCGATCGCATCTGCTGGCTTGGCAAGAATAGCGCGCTGTATTTCACACTATTTGCTGCCGCTAGCCGCGCAGGCGCGGTCATCGCACCGATTGGATGGCGACTTGCAGCACCGGAAGTTGCCTATGTATTGAAAGATTCACGGGCAGTGATGGTTATTTGCGAACCGGAATTTGCCGAAACCGCGAAACAGGCTGCGGCCGAAACGGGCACTGTTAAAACTATATTGGTCGCGGGCAAAGCGGACGGCATGGAAGCGCTTGATGAATGGTTGGTCAAGACCCAGCCCGGCGACTTGCCCGAAACCAATCCGGCAGAGGGCGTGTTGCAACTCTACACATCCGGCACCACCGGCAATCCAAAGGGCGTGGTACTCACCAATGATAACCTGTTCAAAATGCGCCCGCTGGTGGAGAATAAGCCGGAACATGCGTGGATTGATATCGGACCGGATGACAGCACGTTGGCGGTGATGCCCTGCGCGCATATTGCCGGATCCGGCATTGGCCCGATCGCCTTTTACAACGGGGCCACCATGATGGTCATTCCCGAATTTCATCCCGACAGCGTGCTCGATTGCGTGGACAAGGGGCTGAACCAATTTTTCCTCGTGCCGACCGCGCTGCAAATGCTGGTCAATTGGCCGCGTGCCAAGGATACGGATTTCTCCAGCATACGCTCCGTCACCTATGGCGCTGCGCCAATTCCGCTGGAGTTGCTACGCCAGTGTATCCAGACGATGCCGCAGGCGCTGTTCTGCCAGCAATATGGGATGACCGAAACTACCGGCACCGTTTGCATCCTGCCACCCGAGGATCATGATCCGGCCGGTAACGAGCGGATGCGCGGTATCGGCATCCCGCTGCCCGGCGTCGAAATACGCATTGTTGACGAGCAGCATAATGAAGTGCCACCGAACACCATCGGAGAGATCGCGACGCGATCCGGCCTTAACATGCTGCATTATTTTGATAATCCGGTAAAGACTGCCGAGACCGTTGACGCCGATGGCTGGCTCTATACCGGCGATGCCGCAATCATGGATGAAGACGGCTATTTCTACATCAAGGACCGGGTCAAGGACATGATCATCTCCGGCGGTGAAAATGTCTATCCCGCAGAAGTTGAAAACGCGATTTTCGGCCACCCGCAAGTCAATGAAGTCGCGGTCATCGGCATCCCCGATGAGAAATGGGGCGAAGCGGTAAAAGCGGTTGTCTCTCCCAAGCCCGATGCAGGCGAAATTGATGCGGATAGCGTGATAAGCTGGGCGAGAGAGCGGATTGCCGGGTTCAAGGTACCGAAATCGGTCGATGTGATTCCGGAATTGCCCCGCAATGCGAGCGGCAAGATACTACGCCGCGAATTGCGCGCCCCTTATTGGGAGGGTAAAGACCGAGGTGTGAATTGAGGGGCTGCTGAGCAACAATGCCCCGCTAATGTCCGCTATGGGCGCAAAAGCGGACATTGGGTAATCATCGTACGACGGTCCTGAGTTTCCGCTTCAACATCTAATGGAAATTGTTATCAAAGTTCATTATGCATTTCCCGATCCCCCAAAAGGCAGAATAATGAAACCTTCAGTTCTTGGCGAAAAATATGATAAAATCGCGCAATGGTGGAATGATCGCCATATTGAATCCAGCTATGGAGTGGAACAATTTGAAAGGGCCGTTGGTTATACTGCAGGAGGTGGAACGGCACTTGACGTAGGATGTGGCGCAGGTGGCCGGTTTGTTCGCATTTTGCAGTCCAATGGATATAAAGTTACTGGTCTGGATGTCTCTGAAGAGATGATCCGACTGGCTTCACTCAATCACCCCCAAGAAGTTTTCATTCATCAAGATATCTGTTCGTGGGAAACGTCACAGAAGTTCAACTTCATTGTGGCTTGGGATAGCATCTTTCATCTACCGCTCGATATGCATAAGCCAGTTCTCGAAAAGCTATGTCAGTTGCTGGATGACGATGGTGTGCTAATTTATACTTTTGGTGATGGGTCAGGTGGTGGCACAAGCGAATGGCGCGGGGACACCTTTTATCACAGCACGATAGGTATAACTGCAAACATCCAAATTCTGTTGGATAATGGATTGGCGCTTATGCATTTGGAGCTTGATCAATATCCAGAAACCCATGTCTACGTCATCGCAACCAAGCAATTGCGGTAAGTAAACCGCCCTAGTTCAGCAATCTAATGTCCGCTTTCGGGATGAAGCTGCCACGAAGCTAGTGTCCGCTTTGGGCGCAAAAGCGGACACTGGTTGCCAAGCAGATAATGGTGTCCTAATCCATAAACATGACAGTTTCACTGCTTGAGCATGATAATGGCCGCGTGTCTCTCGAGTTTGAAGAATCTGATTTTCCTGCTGTTGTTCAGACAATTCAAAGCACCCACGGAGAATCTACCAGAAAACGTCACGCTACGTATGTCGAATATTGGATTGGTGACGCCAGATTCCTTTTTCAAAACGAATGGGATGCTCCTTGCCTGATTTCCACTTCTGCTGAAGGCGATGTAATTTTAAAATCCCTCGCTGAAAAACTCGCAGTTTGATCCATGACTTTCATCAATCTCGGAGAAACCAGATGAACGACGTAAGATTGCTTTCCCAACCGACTAACTACGCTGTGGTTCAATTGCCTGAACGTAAATTTCCTGGTGTAGTTTTCCAAGGAGATAGCTTGAGTATCTTAATAGGCGAGCTTGAGGAAGTGGCGTCAGAAAATGATCCGATAGAAAAAGCTGAGGGTTTAAGCTTCATCTTGGAGAGATTGATTGATGTTCGCAGCCACTATGAGAATGTTCTGAAGAAGGAAGGATTGAAGTTACCCTACTAGATCGTTTGTAAGTTACGGGGCCAAAGTAGGGATTGGCCGGAGACAGTTTCTGGTGTCCGCTTTCGGGATAAAGCGGTCACATGCCTAGTGTCCGCTTTGGGTGCAAAAGCAGACACAGGGAATACGGAAGTTGTCCGTCGGATAAGCGCCCCAATTATCGCCATTCCAAAGGAAGAAACTTCTTCCCAAAAGCGGCCATTGCCTGAACTCGCTGCGCTTACACCATAATGGCTGAAGGTGGGCCGGAAGCGGTTGTAGAAAACCACTATGCCTAACGGCAGAAACGTACAAATAGCGGACACTAGCGACCGGCTAAATCTTATCGTGATAATCCATATTTCTCACATATGCTGACAATAGCTGCATCGACATGAATAGCGGCAACCTTTGCGTCAATCTTATCAAGGTTAATCAAGGCACTCTCAAGTTGAATCAAAATTTTCCCAGAGCGCGCCTCATCATATTCTAGTTCGGGATTCATCGGATTTTACCTCTGAAACTAATGGTTCTGATTGCTCAGAAATACGTTGCCAATGCCCTAGTTCGTATCACCAACCGCTGTTCTTGAGGAATGTTCCGTGTTCAAAGCAGGATCATTTGAATTGGAATGGCGTTGAAAGGCCAAAAAGGCCATAGCAGCAATCAAAATTACAATTACGGCAATTGGCGGACTTAT
>CANMWO010000001.1 GCA_947501695.1 uncultured Sphingomonadaceae bacterium | reverse complement strand
TTTTTCTTTTCTGCCTTGGGTTTGCGGATTTCACGTTTCGATTTTCGTTGTGATTTGGCCATTGTAGTTTCCCTTTTCTACTTCTTGGAGAATATGCGGTTTGCCGCAGCAAAATCATCATGTGTGTCGATTTCGGTCCAATCCAGACCCGTGATATCTAACGCTCGAAATTCAGTCCCTCGCGTCATCAGCCACTCATATGCTGCCTCGTAATAATCTTGTAGATGGCCGGATTGACCCATCATCAACATCAACTCGGCAAACAACAGTTTGGCGGTCGCCGCGCAGATTTTCTCGATCCCGATGGATTCTCCATGCGCAATTTTGGGATCGATAGACTTGCTTGCTTGGAGAACTAGCGATTGATCATCGACAATCACTTTCACCTCTTCGGCATCCAACTGGATATCCCTGTCGATGCACAATGCATTCTGGAAATCGCTTGCTATCAAACGGCGCAGGATTTCCGGATCGAAGACCAAATCGGCGTCAAATTTGATGAAGCTCGTGTTACCGACGGCTTGCACAGCCAACATCAGAGAATAGCCGGTGTTGGTTTCTGTGTATCTGTCGTTGACGACGAATGTTACTTGAAGCTCCGGGAAGGTATCCTTCACAAAGCGTCGAATCCGCTCCTCCAGATAACCGACGACAATGATAAATTCTGAAATACCGCAATTCTGGCAATTTCGGATCATTCGTTCAAGGATGGGTATGCCCTCGACAATCAACAAGCTCTTGGGGCAATCATCCGTTAACGGCCGGATACGCGATCCGACGCCCGCCGCCAGAATGATGGCCTTGTGGAAGTGTTTGGTTTCTTGTGTCATATTTGTCATTTCTTGTTTGCGCTGGCGAAACCAGGTTACTTTTGAATTGGGTGTTGATTATTGTCACGGATGCGAAGTCCGCCTTCGACTGCGCGATAGAGGCCCCAAAATACCTGGCTTACCGCGAATATCCAAAGCATAGGTTCGAGCGAATCGAGCAGTAGAGCAGCCGTCAGTATGAAAACGAACACACCTTCATTAAACTGCAGAATCTTGGGTTGTTCGCGGACGAACCATTGAACGTTAGCGCGCAAACCAAAACCGAGGCCAGCCACTGTCTTGGCTTTTGTTCCGTTGGCGAGCCTTTTCACATAGTCAGGGTCTTGCGCCATTTCGAATTCAATGGAGATGTATTTGATGTAGCCCCGCAGGCCGTAAAACGCGGTGCCGATCAGGGCCAGGAACACTGGCAAAACGCTATCGCTTTGACTGTAGGCGGCATATGCCGCAGCACCGAACCAGAGCGCGACCTGCACCTGATCGCTCACCCGATCAAGATAGCTGCCAATCGGTGATGAGGTTTGGCGATAACGCGCCAATTGACCATCCATGCAATCAAGTACATGACTGATATGGATCAAGACCGCTGCCATGATAAAATTCGGATAGCCGCCCACGATAACAAAGACGGCTGCCGCAACTGCCACAAAAAATGACATCCCCGTGATCCGGTTCGGTGTGATCCAATTCTGCTCGGCAACCACAAAGTTAGCTGCGATCGCGACCGGAGAAGTTACAAAGGATGACCACCATTCATCGTCCTTGGCCTTTGTAGCCCACAGCTTGCCCAGTTTACCAGTCATAAGCTAGAGGGCTCTTGGCTGCTTGGTAATGGTGCAATCGGTACTATGTTAGTTTCGACCAGATTGGTTTCAATTTGTCTGATTGGAATCACAACGTCCGCCGCCTCGGACTGCAGCGTTACCAGAACATCTTTGAGCGTCTGCAGGAAAAACCTGATGTCGAATGCAGACATCTCTCCAATGTTTCCCACTTGAAAAACCTTACCTTGGAAACAGCCCTTCCCTTCATAGATGATGATTGCTTTCTCGCGCAGGCGATCGCGTAACTCGCCAACGTTGACCGATCGGGGTGTTTTGACAGTAGTAAGGACTGAGCACATGTCGCTTTCTTCAATCAAAAATTCGAGGTTCAGATTGCGCATTCCTCGCCGGAGCTCATCAGCGCGCTTGCTGATTGCCTCAAATCTTTGTGAAACACCTTCCTGCAAGATGTTCGCTAGTGCCTGATCTAAAGCGAAGAATAGAGGTACTGCCGGCGTGTTGGGCGTTTGCGAACGAGTTTTGAGAAAGTGGTAGAATGTCGCTAGATTCAGGTAGGTTGTGTTGGGCTTGTGGGTTTTGAGCTTCTTAAACTGTTTCTTTCGGCCGATCACAAAAGAAAGCCCGGGATAAGATCCAATCGCCTTGGAGCTGGAGCTGGAGCAAAAAGCGATATTGCATCCCTCCAAATCGACCATCTCAGCGCCAACACTGCTAACACCGTCCACTATGAAAAGTGCTTTGTGGGCTTTCGCCATCGCACCGATAGCCGCCAGCGGGTTCAACATACCCGAGCAGGTTTCATGATGAACCATAGCAATAACATCAATTTTATAGCGTTGGAGATAGGCGCCGATCTTTTGTAGATCAAAAGGCTCTCCCCATGGCACTTCAATAAGATGGGTCTGTGAATTGTGAACCAAAGAGGTCTTGTGTAAGCGCTCGCCAAACTCGCCATTTGACAGGATGAGGATACTGCCTTGCCCGACAACCGAGGAGAGCATTGCTTCATTTGCAGCCGTGCCAGATCCGGTAATCACTACAGCGCGATAACGATTAGGTTCGTTGATCTGGAAAAGTGATAGAATTTTTTGCTCTATGTTAGTGAGAAGTTTATCAAAATCGACTTCCCGGTGGCAGATAT
The DNA here is from genome assembly GCA_947501695.1 of uncultured Sphingomonadaceae bacterium. GTDB lineage: Bacteria > Pseudomonadota > Alphaproteobacteria > Sphingomonadales > Sphingomonadaceae > Parasphingorhabdus. The sequence continues at coordinate 1,893,576 of CANMWO010000001.1, read as the reverse complement.
CCTCTTTCGTGATCGCCATCCTCAGGTTCTCAGCAACATTGACTGGTCCGGGTGTAAAAAGAAGATACTTACTCATGATCGCCGAATGGGGCGTTGAGAAACGAAGGGAAAACAGGCTATCATTAGCGCAGGCCTTTCGGATCGCTCATGCCGGTCTGTCGAGACCCCGGGCATGGCGATTATTTTTCCTGTCTCAGGAAAGCCAATCAAATGAAATTTTGATCGTGAAGAGACACCGTCAGACAGAATTGCGACTAATAGAAGGCAACGACGTATTGGTTATATAGGATTTGATAAAGGCTATTGTAAGGCGTGCAGTGAATTAGATTCTCGGCGCCAATGAACGATAGAAGTCAGACTTCAAGGCCACGACTGATCAATAATATCAGCTGGTGCGGAGTGGTCGGATGAGGATCCTCGCACTTACTTGCCTTATATGACAAGCAAACTTTCAGCTTTTGCTGGGTCGCGCTGCTAGGGCTTCCAGAACCGCTTCATTCCCGTAGCCGCAATGTTTGATATATCCTAACGCTTAAGGAAAATATATTCAGCAGCCCGTTTTGAGCATCAATGTGAATGTGGATATTAGTGGTTTGTCAAAAACGGCCTGCCGCTGCCTGCAACCGCAAGCCATTGTAGTTCACGTTCAAAAGCCCCACTTCATAGGTATCGAAGCTCAAATTTTTGTAGCTGTTCGACTGAGAGACCTTCGCGCTCCCGCCTTTGGAGGGTAGATTGGATATCAACAAGCTTCTTCATGATCACCAAATTGCTCTTATGAACGCGGGCAAGCCTTCATCTGTTGGTAATGAGAGATTTCACGTTGAAAACATCAATCAGTTCGGGAAACTGATTGAAGCGGCGCGAACGAAATTCGGCGTCGACCTGTATCCTATTTATACATCCCATATCCGCCAACGCGCTACAGGCCCCAGCAAATTGTGGCAGTTAACAACTATCGCTTGAACCACGATGCACAAATCTCGGAGGAGGTGAAGGGATATGGTACGCTTAAAATAAAGATCTCTTTCCGTACTTGTCTCATAATGGTCAGACATCTGAAACGTAATGTCTTCCTTTTTACGCGGATTGCGTTGAAGACGTCGATGACCGCAATTGGGGTGGAAGCGGTCAATTCGATTGCCCCAATTGGAGCGTCTGCTTTTTCTGCCTTAGATCCCCAAAACAGACCTTCCACTAACGGCCCAGTTGCTGTCATTAGAAACGACCTAAGCTAATGTCCGCTTTCGGGATATAGCGGTCATTGTCAGTAGATGTTTGGCTTAACATTCCATTTTTCCTACCTTCATTTGAATCTCTTACCTTAGGCAGCTAACTGACTTAGAGCAAAGCTCTGGGCAGCATCGCGAACCTCTTCGGCCAATTCTGAATCGGGAAGTGATTTGGCAATAACCATGCCGCCTACGCATAAGGCTGCGAGTGATAATGCGCGCTGTCGTGACTCATCGTCTTTCTCACCAATGCCGTTCTCGAACAATCCCACCATCGCCTCCAGCAGTTGTTGATAGGAAGTCTGGACCTGTGGATTGGAGCGCGCAATGTCTGATGGCAAGGCGATCATCGGACATTGTCCGTCGATATCGCCCAAATGCTCCGAAGACAGATATCCTGATATCATTTGGCGGACCATGTCTTCCCCGGGCGATCTTGGATCGACGCCAGCATCCTTCCGCCATTCAGCGCCGCGGCCATGAAGAAAGCTCGATACGGCGGCGTGATGGAGCTGCTCCTTCGTCTTGAAATGATTGTAGAATCCGCCTCGCGTCAGTCCCGCATTCTCCATTACCATGTCGATCGTGACATCCTGAAAGCCGTGCCGGTTAAACAGGATTCGAGCGGATTCGACGATCTTTGCGCGTGTCCGTTGCTTATGTTCAGCACTGTATGGCATCTCTATTTTCTCCGTTTCACAGCATCATAGAAGATTTTTAAAAATGTTCTTTAACATATTTAGATCGCCGCAATAAGGGCGCTTCCACAGTAACCGAAGCCCCAAAGGAGAATGTAATGCAGAAATATATCTTGGCCTATCACGGCGGCAAGACTTCGATGACACCGGAAGAAGGCCAGCAACATATGCAAAAATGGATGGCATGGATGGATGGCCTTGGTGACGCGGTGATAGATCGCGGGCTTCCTGTTGGCCAATCGATAACGGTCAGTTCGAACGGAGTCACAGATGATGGCGGTACCAACCCGCTATCGGGAATCACTATCATTCAGGCGGAAAACCAGGATGCGGCTATCGCTATGACGAAAAAATCACCGCATCTTGATATTGGCGGGACTATTGAATTGGCCCCGGCGATGGACATGGCGATGTAGGAAGGGATCGTGAAACATATTTTGTCGATCATTGCTTTCATGATTGTCTCTTTCGCGGTTCAAGGGTTGAACCACTTTGTGATTAACACTGAATATTATGCTAATATCGATTTTGCGCGGCCAGAACCTGTCATGGCTTTGGGGTTCCTGACGATGATCGTCCAAGGCGGCATACTTACCCTCGCGCTTGGTCATATTGCGCCTTTGAGCGTGAGGATAAAGGACGGGCTGATGGTGTCCCTTAGTTTTGGATTGTTTCTTGGAATCTATATCGCTGTTACAGAACCAGCCAAATATGCCGCGCCGTCCATTTCCGCTTGGATCATTACAGAGGGGCTCGCGAGCACGACCCAATTTGCCCTGTTTGGTTTTGTGCTAGGCTTTATTCACCAGCGTTTTACGAAAGCACCCGCATGAGAGAAATAGCAGCCTTGACGTTCATCACGCTCGACGGCGTTATGCAGGCCGTGCGGTTGCCCGATGAAGATCACTCTGGTGGTTTTACATCGGGCGGTTGGGCGTCGGATTACTGGGATCCTGTTATGGACCAAGTGCAAAAGGAGGCAATGGCCAAACCTTATGACATGCTGCTTGGCCGGAAAACCTATGAGCTGTTTTCCAGCCATCAGGATAGCAGTATGAATGACGGCCATGTCTATGTCGCATCATCGGGATTGACGGATCCAAAATGGGATAATGTAACGCTGCTTTCAGGCGATCTTGTATCGGAGGTCCGAAAACTCAAAGAGCAGGACGGTCCATTGCTACAAATTCACGGTAGTTGGCAGTTGATCCAGACATTGTTGTCCACTGGTTTGATCGATGAATTCCGTCTGTGGACATTCCCTGTGATTGTTGGTTCCGGTAAGCGATTGTTTGAGCGCGATCTCGGAACAGAGAAGCATGAACTGATCAAAACTGCTCCGACGGGCAATGGAGTTGTCATGAGCGTATATCGAAAATTGGTTTAGCAAGTCGAAAAGAAATGGGTACTGAGCGTGACGCCTAAATCGGGCATGAATAAATAGAATTTCCTTGGCGAGAAGCCAATCTAGCCTAAGCCTATCGCGCCGGAAACCACTGGCCCTCAAACACTACGCCCTGGACTTGCACATCCTGCAATTTCGCCGCGCCGCCTTCATAAGGATCGCGGTCCAGCACGGTGAAATCGGCTTTCTTACCCGTTGCGATCGAGCCGACTAACGCATCCATACCGATGACCTGCGCCGCTTCTATGGTAATGGCGCGCAGAGCCTTGTCGAGCGATAGGCGCTCGGTTGGTGCTTTCACATTCTCGTCCAAAGTGATCCGGTTGCTCGCCACCCACGCGAGGTAGAGCGGGTCAATTGGCGCCATGTTAAAGTCGCTATGCAGGCCCAGCGGAACACCCTTGCGCTCCAGCGAACCAAGCCGGCTCATCTGTGCCGCGCGGTCGGGACCGAGGCCGGTCTTGGCATAGGCGTCTCCGAGGATGCGGATATAATTGGGTTGGGCGGACACAAAGAGATCCATCTCGCCGATCCGCCGATTCTGCGCCTCGGTCGAATAGCCGAGATGCTCCAAAACGATATCTTGGCCGTTGTTGACCGGCAGTGTTTCGATGATATCGAGCACAACATCAAGGCCACGATCGCCATTGACATGAGTGTGCAGGCTCCATCCCGCATCCCATAAATGGCGGGTTTGTTTTGCCAATTCTTCAGGTTCGGTGAGCCATTTGCCTTCATGACCATCGCTATATCCGGGTGGATTCATCTGCATATATTGGGCGAAGAAAGCGCCGTCGGCGAATAGCTTTACCCGGTTGGAGAAGAAGAATTTGTCGCTGTCATATTTGGCTTTCATATCCTCCAGCCAGATATTGGGATCACCGGTTATCAGCGGGGCAACCGGGATCGCCAGAATGCGTGAAGGCGTGGTCGGTTGGTCGTAAAGGCTCTTGAACAGTTTCGACTCCATCTCTGGCCCGCCAAAGCCGCCAAAAGCCAGATCGGCGCTGGTCGTGACGCCATTTTCCAGCATCATTTGCCGCATATCGATGAGGCCTTGCTGTATTTTTGCCGGTGAGAATAGGTAAGGTCGAAGTTTCTCAATGCCGTTGAACAGCGCGGTTTCGTGGATGATGCCGGTGGAAAAATCGGCATGACTCGGGTCAATGCCGGGTTTGCTGAAAGCCTCTTTAAACGTTGTCTCCGTGCCGATATCGAGCAGGTTCAGGGCGGCGCTATTGGCAATAATCTCGTGGAAACTGCGTTGCCAGATGACTACCGGACGATCCGGCGCAATCCGATCGAGTTCTTTGCGGTCCATATCACCATGGAACAGCTTGTGATGACCCCAGGTGATGAATAGCTTGTCATCACGTTGCGCTAGAACTTTAAGCAAGCGCGCCTCATAATCCTCTTTGCCTCGGACCGCTGGATAATATTTGCCCGGCAGTTCCCAGCTTTCCGGGCTAATGAACGGAATGGGCAGCATCATAATCGTCTGCATCGGGTGGATATGCGGTTCGACAAAGCCGGGCATCAGGATATGTTTTTCAAACTGGCGGTCGACAGTGGTTTTACGATCGCGGGTCCAGGCGTCGAGATCCTCTAGCGATTGACCAAGACCAAGGATGATACCGTCAGCAGTCGCGACATATCGCGCTTCGGGATAGCCCGGTTCCATCGTGATGATCTTCTCGGCCTGGTAGATGGTGACTTCGGGATAAGGGGCAGGATCCGAAGGTTCTGATGCGCTGGCCAAAGTGCTGAAGCCCAAAGCTGCCGTGATAGCAATGAAGCCGCGAATGAAAATCTGCATGATATCCTCCCCCTTTTTTAATGATTAAGCGGGGGATAACGGGTTGGGCAAGCGCAATTTGCATGATAGACTATTTAAGTAGGGGGATTGAAATCAATGAAATATGCGTTGATGTATTTGATCGTGGCTGCGGTTGGGCTTACCTCACCTGTAAGTGGCCAGTCGCTCGATATGCAATATGTGTCGGAACCTTTTGTGATGCCTCAGAGCAAGGCGCAGCGCATTGTTTCGCAAATGGGCAATATGACCTTGAAGAGCGGCGATCGACCTTCGGCAGCACAACTGGCGCGCGATTGCCTGAGCGCTACATCCTTTATTATGAAGGATGGAGCAGGCGTGAGTGGCATCAACCAATCGGCCATGCCGGCAATGCATTTCTGGGGCTCGATCAACGGCGCTGTCTATCTCATCGCCGACAGAAATGGACGTGCGATAGAATTTAGTGAGGGTGATACCGTTTATCAGCGGAAATTCATAGCGGATGAAGATGATGCGGCTATGCGCGCCGGACAAGTGCCCAGTTTTGTGCGAGATCATTATGCCGAGTGCGAAACGATCAGGAAACGTTTTGGTGGTTAGTTTGCTTCTGCAGGTTGCTTCCCTGTCTTCACATGTTCGCGCCACGCGATGAATAGGCCGGAGCCGATAATGATCGGTGCGCCAATCAGGATCGACAGGCCAGGCCATTGGCTGAACACGACAATGCCGATGATCGTCGCCCAGACGAGCGCGCTATAGTCCATGGGCATGACGGTCGAGACGGGAGCCAAACGCAGTGATTGGGTTATGGTCAATTGCCCGATAGCACCAAAAACGCCTACTCCGAACAGATAGCCCCAAGTCTTGGCTTCATGCCCGCCGCCATAGATGTACGCGCAAACAGATAGTGCCGGTAAGGTATAGACCGAGAACCAGAAGATTGTGACGATGCTGGTTTCTGTCCGACCCAGCATGCGAATGACCAATGTGACGGACGCGGTCACCAGCGCGCCGATCAATGCTACTGTAGCGCCAAAGGCTGGGATCAAACTGCCACCCGGCTGGATGACGACCAATACGCCGATAAAGCCGATCAGGATTGCTGACCATCGCCTGATACCGACCTTTTCGCGCAGAATTACAGCTGCGAACAGTGTTGCAAAGATCGGCACTGTGAAGCTAATCGTGGTTGCATCGGCCAATGGCAAAAGGGTCATCGCCCAGAAATTCAAGCCCATGGCGAAGATCCCTAACGCGGATCGCAATATATGCAGCTTATGCTTGTTCGATTTGATCGCGGGCCATCCTGCTTCGCTTCGCCAAATTAGAAAGCATATTAGGGGCATGGCGGTTAACTGCCGATAAAAGAGACTTTCCGTAACATGCACACCATCCTGTCCCGCCAATTTCACAAAGGCGAACATGATAGCGAGCGATAACATCGCAGCGAGACGCGTCAGGATACCCGCCATAGGACGATCTTGTCCAAGAACCGGCGGCTCCGTCGGCAGTTTATCTAAAACATCAGTTGTCATGGGGCGCATAGAATGGTGGTAGACCCTTGTTATTGAGCCGGTGATAGGCGCAATGCGGCCGGTAATGCAATTGCGCATTGTGGCACAGCTCTATTGCTTTTGTAATTTAGTTGCGCCCATTTAATGGCAGGCCATTGCATGCTTATCGGCGGTGAATTATATAGAATGGTAAGCAAAATGCCGGCTCAACGAGTCTTTTATCGTTGATTTTCGGGTCGAACAAAATCTCAGGAGCTTAATATGCTGGACACAACCACCAACCCACAGGATCCGATTGCGGAAGAAGTCGCCGAATTGGTTGCGCGGTCGCGTGCAGCACAGCAGCAGATTGAAAATTATACGCAGGAGCAGGTGGATGATCTGATCCGCGCGATGGTTTGGGCGGTTGCCGAAGAATCCGTTGCCGAAAAAATTGCGCAGCAAACGGTCGAGGAGACGCAGCTGGGTAATTATGACGGCAAATATCTGAAGATATTCCGCAAAACTCGTGCGACTTTGTTCGATATTATTGATGATAAATCAGTTGGTATCATCGAAGAAGATCATGAACGGAATATCGTCAAGATCGCCAAGCCGATGGGCGTTATCGGCGCGTTGTCACCGTCGACCAATCCTGAAGCTACGCCAGTAATTAAAGCAATTTCGGCTGTTAAAGGGCGCAACTCGATCATTGTCGCGCCGCATCCTCGCGCAAAGCTTACTAACAAACTGATCTGCGATTTAATGCGTGATGCGATTGTCAAAATGGGCGCGCCTGCTGATCTGGTGCTTAGCATTGATGTGCCTTCGGTTGAAAAAACCAACGAATTGATGCGGCAATGTGACCGCGTATTGGCCACTGGCGGTGGCGCAATGGTAACTGCGGCCTATTCCAGCGGCACTCCTGCCCTGGGCGTTGGTGTTGGCAATGCGGTGATTACGGTCGACGAAACGGCTGATCTTGACGATGCAGCCGAGAAAATCCGGATTTCGAAAACGCTCGATCTCGCCGCAAGCTGTTCATCTGACAATAGCGTCATTCTGGTCGATGCAATCCATGACGAGATGTTGGCAAAGCTGGTTGCTAAAGGCGGTTATGTCATGAATGATGATGACAAGCAGAAGTTTGAAGATGTTCTTTGGATTGACGGGCACATAAACGCAAAAGTTGTGGCGCAAACGCCTGAGTTTATTGCAGGTATGGCGGGATTTGAAATTCCCGAAGACACGCAATTTTTCATCATCCCTGAAACCGGATATGGTCCCGATCATCCTTTCTCCGGGGAGAAGATGACGGTTGCGATGGCGCTCTATCGCGCTCGGGATCTGGATCATGCGATTGAATTGACTAATAATATTCAAGCCTATCAGGGTCAAGGTCATAGCTGTGGTATCTATTCCCAGTCTGACGAGAATATTATGAAACTGGCCAATGTGACACGCACATCCCGTGTGATGGTCAATCAACCACAATCCGCTTCGAATAGCGGAAATTTGTGGAACGGTATGCGTCAAACATTCTCGCTTGGCTGCGGCAGCTGGGGCGGCAATGGCACCAACAATAACATTACCTGGCGTGACCTGATCAACGAGACGTGGGTTTCCAAGCCACTTGCCGTGTCCAAGGAGTTACCCACCGACGAGGATTTGTTCGGTGATGTGATGCGAAAACTGGCATAGCGCTGCAGTTGCCGATAGGAGCCCTCTTTCTAAAAAAGAAAGGGAATAGTCCGCAATGATGCGCTTTTTATTTGTCTTGATGGCGAGCTTAGGCCTTGCGTTACAGCCCGCTGTTGCGGAAAAACGGATTGCGATAAGCTTTGATGATATTCCGCGTCACGCTGGCGGGTTCTTCACGCCGGATGAACGAGCGATAAAGCTGATCGCGGCTCTGGCAGAAGCCGGTGTCGAACAAGCGGGTTTTTTCGTGACAACCGGCAATCTGGACAAAGAAGCAGGCGAGGGCGGAGAAGACCGTATCCGCGCCTACGTGGCTGCCGGCCATGTGATTGGCAATCACACAAAAACCCACCCATGGCTCTGGAAAACGGCGGTTGAAGATTACATCGCGGAGATAGATGAAGCTGAAAAATGGCTGAAAGGCGAGGCCGGCTATCGTCCGTGGTTTCGCTTTCCTTATCTGGACGAAGGTCGCCGTGATCTCAAAAAACGCGATGCCGTGCGCAAGGCTTTGTCGGAACGCGGTCTGATGAACGCCTATATCACCATCGACAATTATGACTGGCATATCGATGGTCTCGCCTCAAAAGCCGCTAAGCAAGGCAAGGTGATGGATATGGACGCGCTGCGCGCGCTCTACGTCGAAACCATGGTCGATACCGCTAATTTTTATGATAAAATTGCGGTGCAATCATCAGGTCGCTCTCCGGCGCATGTATTGTTGCTTCATGAAACAGACATTGCCGCGCTGTTTATCGACGACCTTGTGCGAGAGCTGATTGCCGATGGTTGGACCATCATAACAATGGATGCGGCCTATGCTGATCCCATTGCCCGGACAGAACCCGATACATGGTTTCTTGGCACTGGGCGCGTTGCCGCTATGGCCCATATAAAAGGCTCTACTCCAAGGGAACTTGTGTATGAACGAACAGATGAAGACGTGTTGAATAGGCTTTTTACCGAGCGGGTTTTGAAAGAAAAGTGGAACGATAATAATGACTGATCAATTCTCGCTGACCGAAGATCAGCTCGCTATTCAGGACATGGCGCAGAAATTTACGGCTGATGCGATTACCCCTCATGCGGGCAAATGGGATGAAGAGCATATCTTCCCTCGCGACGTGATCAAGCAAAGTGCGGAGCTTGGGTTTGGCGGGATTTATGTGTCTGAGGAATCTGGAGGTATCGGGCTGGGTCGACTGGAAAGCGCAATCATCATGGAGGCCATGGCTTATGGCTGTCCCTCGACTTCAGCCTTTATTTCGATCCATAATATGGCCGCATGGATGATTGATACATTCGGAGCTCAGGCGGTGAAGGACAAATATCTGCCCGACCTGATCAGTATGGAGAAAATCTCCAGCTATTGCCTGACCGAACCGGGTGCCGGTTCTGATGCCGCTTCGCTGAAAACCAAGGCGGTGAGAGATGGCGATCATTATGTCGTGAGTGGTTCCAAGGCTTTTATCTCTGGCGGCGGTGAGAATGAGCTTTACGTCACTATGACGCGGACCAGCGATGATGGTGCGAACGGGGTTACTTGCCTGGTCATTGAAAAAGATATGGAAGGCGTCAGTTTCGGAGCGAACGAGAAAAAACTCGGTTGGCATTCCCAGCCCACGGCGCAGGTTAACTTCGACAATGTTCGCGTACCCGTTGAAAATCGCGTTGGTGGAGAAGGCGAAGGATTTCGCATTGCTATGGCTGGCCTTGATGGCGGACGTTTGAACATTGGGGCTTGCTCGCTTGGCGGGGCACAACGTTGTCTTGACGAGGCCGTGGCCTATACCAAAGAGCGCAAGCAATTTGGGAAGAGCATCAGCGATTTCCAGAACACACAGTTCATGCTGGCCGATATGGCGACCGATCTCGAAGCCTCGCGTGCGTTGCTTTATATGGCGGCAGTTAAGGTGACACAGGGCGCACCGGACAAAACGAAATTCGCCGCTATGGCTAAGCGCCTAGCGACTGATAATGGCTCTAAGATCGTCAATGATGCGCTGCAGCTCTTTGGCGGCTATGGCTATTTGCAGGATTATCCGATCGAGCGTTTTTGGCGCGATCTGCGGGTGCATTCGATTCTCGAAGGCACCAATCAGGTTATGCGGATGATCGTATCGCGTGAAATGTTGCGTCAATGACCATCGCGTCGGCCCAAGAATAGAAAGATAAAATGACCGAAGATCTCATCATCAAGAAAACCGGCCGCGTTGGGCATATTAGCCTTAATCGTCCGAAAGTTATCCACTCACTCAATCTCGCTATGTGTGAAGCCATGCGCGACGCGCTTATCGAATGGCGGGACGATGATAGCATCGAAGCGGTGATTATCGATCATAGCGAAGGACGCGGTTTTTGCGCCGGTGGCGATATCGCCATGTTGCAAGCTTCTGGCAAAAAGGACGGCAAAGAAGGGCGCGAGTTTTTTTATAAAGAATATCAGCTCAACCATCTGTTGTTCGAATATGCAAAGCCTGTGGTCGCTTTCATGGACGGCATCACAATGGGCGGTGGTGTGGGTATTTCGCAACCGGCAAAATATCGCGTTGCAACAGAAAATACCCGGTTTGCTATGCCGGAAACAGGCATTGGCCTGTTCCCCGATGTTGGTGGTGGATGGTTCTTGTCTCGGCTAGCCGGGCGTTTGGGCCAGTTTCTGGCGCTTACCGGTGCACGGTTAGATGGCGCAGAATGTAAGGAGGTTGGATTGGCGACCCATTATGTTCCATCGGAAAATCTGGAAGAAGCCAAGCAGCGGATTAGCGAAAACCCAGACCGGATTGACGGGATATTGGGCCAGCTGTCCGCCATTGTCCCGGCCGCGCGCATTGCCGATAATCTAGACAAGATCGACAAGTTTTTCGCGTCTGATATCTATGAAGAGATTCTCGCGGCACTGGATGCTGATGATAGTCCCTGGGCGCTGAAAGAGCGCGGCACATTAGGCACAAAAAGCCCGCAAACCTGCAAGGTTGCGCTGCGGCAGCTGAAAGAAGGCGCGGCGATGGAAAGCTTTGCCGACGAAATGCGTAACGAATATCGCATCGGATCGCGCGTGCTCGTTCGGCATGACTTTATCGAAGGTGTTCGAGCGTTGATTGTCGATAAGGACAATGATCCCAAATGGAATCCGGCGACTCCGGAGGACACTAGTGATGAACTGATCGACGCCATCTTCGCTCCGCTTCCTGCGGACGAAGAATGGATGCCGCTGGCTTAACAAGGAAATCAACATGGCAGATTATGAAACAATATTGGTCGAGCAACGGGATGCCGTTACGCTGATTACGCTCAACCGGCCAAAGGCGCTAAATGCTCTGAACAGTCAGGTGCTCGCAGATTTGAAGGCGGCTTTCTCCGCTTATGATGCCGATGATAGTCAACGCTGCGCGGTGATTACAGGTTCCGAAAAAGCCTTTGCCGCCGGTGCGGATATCAAGGAAATGGCGGATCAAAGCTTTGCTGATATGTATGGTGGCAATTTTTTCGCTGGCTATGACGATGTTGTTGCGACCCGCAAGCCATGGATCGCTGCGGTTGCCGGTTATGCACTGGGCGGCGGCTGTGAATTGGCGATGATGGCCGATTTTATTATAGCAGGTGATAATGCCAATTTTGGACAGCCTGAGATTAAACTCGCTGTGACCCCCGGAATGGGAGGATCTCAGCGGATGACGCGTGCCGTTGGTAAAGCGAAATCGATGGAAATGTGCCTGACTGGCCGGATGATGAAAGCTGAGGAAGCAGAACGCTCCGGCCTTGTCGCACGCGTTGTGCCGGCTGCAGACCTGATTGATGAAGCTCTTAAATCGGCAACAGAGATTGCTGGCATGGCGCCGCTGGCGACTATTGCCACCAAAGAAATGGTCAATGCCGCGTTTGAGATGAACCTGCACCAAGGCGTGGTCTTTGAACGCCGCTTGTTCCACGGACTTTTCGGCAGTGAAGATCAAAAAGAGGGCATGAAAGCCTTCATTGAAAAACGCCCAGGCAAGTGGACGGGGAAATAATCATGAAAATCGGATTTATCGGTCTCGGCAATATGGGAGGCGGCATGGCCGCCAATCTTGCGAAAGCAGGCCATGAGGTTCACGCCTTCGATCTGTCGGGTGAAGCGCTAGCCAAAGCCGGAGAAGCAGGATGCCATCCGGTGAGCGACGCGGCAGATGCGGTCCGGGGCATGGAAGCTGTTGTTACCATGCTACCAGCGGGCAAGCATGTGCGAGCCGTCTACGCCAATGATGTGGTGATCAACGCTGGGCCCGGAATGCTGGTTCTTGATTGTTCCACCATTGACGTCGATAGCGCGCGCGATGTTGCGGAAATGGCAAAAGCTAAAGGAATTCTGCCAGTTGATGCTCCTGTTTCGGGTGGCATCGCTGCGGCGAACGGTGGAACGCTTACCTTCATGGTGGGCGGTAGCGATGAAGCCTTCAAACGCGCTGAACCGATCTTGTCCGATATGGGCAAGGCAGTGATTCATGCGGGTGACAATGGTGCGGGGCAGGCGGCGAAAATTTGCAATAATATGTTGCTGGGCGCGTCGATGATTGCCACTTGCGAGACTTTCAAAATGGCTGAGAAACTAGGTCTCGACCTTCAGAATTTCTATGATATTTCATCCAAGGCGTCTGGCCAGAACTGGTCGATGACAAGCTACTGTCCGGTGCCTGGCGTTGGGCCACAAAGCCCCGCAGACAATGGCTATGAAGGCGGTTTTGCTGCGGCGCTGATGTTGAAAGACTTGCGCCTTGCCATGGAAGCGGCCGAAAGCGCCGGCGCCCAGGTTCCAATGGGTGAAAAAGCCGCTACGCTTTATGAACAATATGCCGAAGGCGAGGAACAAGGTGGCATGGACTTTTCGGGCATCATCAAGATGCTGGATAAGGGCTGAGCCACTATGGTTCCGCATTGGATGATGGTATGCGCGGCCGCGGCGACCATTACGGTCGTTTCGGAAGTTGCTAACCGTCGACGCAGCAAACGCAAAGACATCAACAAAGTCGGTTTCATGCCGTGGCAGTTTATCTCCGCGGCATCGCTGCTGACATTTGGTATTTCGGTGGCTTTCGGATTGGGTTTTATCTCAACCGAATAGAGTGCCAGCTTAGAGACAAGCCTCAAGCAACGGCTGTTCAAAGCCATATTGCCGTGCTTTTTCAAGCGTATAAGGGCGAAGGCCGGATGATTGATATTCGCCGATAATCTTACCATCGGCATCCTCGTCCAGATACTGATATTTGAACAATTCCTGCGTTACGATCACGTCGCCTTCCATCCCGATCACTTCGGTGATGTTGGTGGTCCTACGCGAACCGTCACGCAGACGTTTCACCTGAACAATCAGATCAACGGATTCTGCAATCTGGCGTGAGATAGCTTCTTTCGGGATTTTAATGTCACCCATCAAGATCATGTTTTCCATACGGCCAAGACATTCGCGAGGAGAGTTGGCGTGAAGCGTACACATGGAGCCGTCATGGCCCGTGTTCATGGCGGCGAGAAGATCGAAACATTCCGCGCCACGAATCTCACCAAGGATGATCCGGTCAGGACGCATACGCAGGGCGTTTTTCACAAGGTCACCGATGGTGATAGCACCTTCACCCTCAAGGTTAGGTGGACGGGTTTCGAGCGGCAACCAGTGGGGTTGCTGCAAGCGAAGCTCGGCCGCATCCTCGATGGTCAGCACGCGCTCACCCGGATCGATCATTTTCGACATGGCGTTGAGCATGGTTGTTTTACCAGAACCCGTACCGCCAGAGATAACCACGTTAAAGCGGCAAGCGCCGGCAATTTTCAGTGCGGTACACATCTCGGTCGACATCGAGCCAAAGCCCTGCATCATATCAAGCGTAATCGGTTTCTCAGAGAATTTACGAATCGAGATCGCGGTGCCTTTTAGGCTCAACGGTGGAACGATAACGTTCACACGAGAACCATCGGCAAGACGGGCATCGGCAAGCGGGGTGGTTTGGTCGACACGACGGCCAACCTGGTTCACAATCCGCTGGGCGATCTGAAAGAGATGCTCTTCATCGCGGAACTTGATTGGCGCGATTTCCAACTTACCTTTGATCTCAATATAGGTCTGTTCTGGCCCGTTGACCATGATATCGGAAATATCCGGATTTCCGAGCAGCTCCTCAAGTGGACCAAAGCCAAGCAGCTCGTCGACCAGAACTTTTTCCAGCGCAAATTGCTCGCGCCGGTTTAGCGTCAATTTCAGCTCGGTCAGCACTTCCATGATGATCGGGCGGAATTCTTCGGTTAGCTCTTCCTTGTTGAGCGTCGCAGCAGCTTCAGGATCAACCCGTTCCAACAAACGCGGAAGTACCTGTTCTTTAATTTTGTGGACGGAAGCACCAAAGCCTTCATCCTTGTCACTTTCATCAGCGATCGCATTTGAGCGTTCGGCAAGACGTGACATGGCATCACCTTGGTCCGGTGCTTTAGCTGCTTCAATTTCCTCACCTGGCAGTGGTACTGCATCTATAGCAGGAAATTGATCGCCACCGGTTGGTGTTTCGGGCTCTTCCTTGTCCGCGGATCTATTGCCGCCGCCTCCTGACATAGGTTTCGCGACGCCAAATGACGGTCTGCCGCCACCCAATCCATTTTTCTTACCAAATGCGCTCATGTCTCTCCGCCGGAAATAGTTTGTTCCCAAATCATCAACCATCTCTTTCGCGGAAAATGGTTAATGTTTGAATAATGGTAGTGGGACAGTTTTGTTTTCGAACAATTCTTTACATCTGAAAAATGGAGGTTGTTTCTTGTCGAATAGCCTGCAATCGATGGCTCAGACCTCTTTTTGATCGGACGGATTTTGCAGGCGGATAAAAATATCGGAAAGACGGTGGCTGGTAGCGGTATCTTACTGGCCCTTATAGCTTTTTCCGGTTTTCCGATCGGCGATGCGTTTATTAAATCTATGGCAGGAGACTGGCCCGCACCTGCGGTTGCGGCGTTGCGTTTTACGATTGGTGCGGTCGCCCTTGCCGTTATCCTCTATTGGCGAGAGGGTAGTGCGGGATTTCAGATCAATCGACCTTGGCTGCATGTCGCACGCGGCTTTGCTTTGACAGTCGGGACCATGACCTTTTTTTCCGCCATTTACATCATGCCTTTGGCTGATGCGGTGGCAATATCCTTTATTAATCCAATCCTGACAGCTTTGTTTTCCGGCTGGTTTTTACAGGAAAAAATGCGGCCTGCGACATGGCTGGCAACCATTGTCGCTTTTGGCGGTGTGCTGATCATGCTCAGGCCCAACGTCGCGGCCTTTGGCTGGATCGCAATACTGCCGCTATTTTCTGCTGTGGCTATGGCTGCCATGCTGATCCTCAACCGTATGGTATCCAATCAGCGTTCGATATTTGCAGCGCAATTTTATATCGCCTTCTGGGCGGCTATATTCCTGTCGATTGCCTCTGTTGCAGGACATTTTCTGGTTCCGGTGATGCATGTTCCGGGCGCACCTGACTGGGATGTGATCCTGCGCTGCGCGATTGTTGCTGTTACTGCAACCAGCTGCCATTTCCTGCTTTATATGGCAACGATGCGGACGACAGCGGCGGCGATTGCACCGATAGTCTATATACAGCTGATCATCGCGTCCTTGATCAGCGTGTTTATATTCGGTGATGCTATTGACCCGCTCGCCCTGGTGGGCGGCGGTCTCATCTTGTTAAGTGGATTGTTTTTGTGGCGCAGCGAACGCAAAGCGACGACGGTATTGGAAGCTTAGGAAACAGCCTCAGCCAATACCGTGAGGCCTTTTTCATTCACTTCAGCAAAACCGCCCTGAACGGTGATGATTTCAGCTTCTGCGCCTTCGCTGGCGTAGATAGAAAGCTCTGCATCGCGGATGGTGGACATAAATGGCGCATGGCCCGCCAGCACGCCAAAATCGCCCTCTGTACCGGGCACAACAACCATATACACATCATCCGACCGGACGAGCTTTTCAGGGGTTACGAGTTCGAAATGTAGGTTTGCCATCAATCAATGTCCCTATTCCCCTCCCGTGAGGGAGGGGGAATGGATTAGGCCGCTTCTGCTGCCAGTTGTTTGCCTTTTTCAAGCGCTTCTTCGATGCCGCCGACCATGTAGAAGGCATTTTCAGGAAGGTGATCATATTCACCGTCCACAACCGCTTTGAATGACTTAATCGTGTCTTCCAGATCAACAAACTTACCTTTGATACCGGTAAAGACTTCCGCAACGTGGAAAGGTTGTGACAGGAATTTTTGAATTTTACGCGCACGGGCAACGACCAGCTTATCTTCTTCAGACAGCTCGTCCATGCCGAGAATGGCGATAATATCTTGCAGAGACTTATATTTCTGCAGGATTTCCTGAACAGCGCGGGCCGTATCATAATGTTCCTGACCCACAACGCGCGGCTCGAGAACACGGGATGTTGAATCGAGCGGGTCAACAGCAGGGTAGATGCCCAGCTCTGAAATCGCACGGTTCAAAACGGTGGTTGCGTCCAAGTGGGCAAACGATGTTGCCGGTGCAGGGTCGGTCAAATCATCGGCAGGAACGTAAATCGCCTGAACCGATGTAATCGAACCCTTGTTGGTGGACGTAATACGCTCTTGCAGCTGACCCATGTCGGTGGACAGGGTTGGCTGATAGCCCACAGCCGAAGGAATACGGCCAAGAAGCGCGGACACTTCCGAACCAGCCTGCGTGAAACGGAAGATGTTATCGACGAAGAACAAAACGTCCTGGCCTTCAACGTCACGGAAATATTCTGCGATGGTGAGGCCGGATAGAGCAACACGGGCACGCGCTCCTGGAGGCTCGTTCATCTGACCGTAGACGAGGGCCACTTTGGAACCTTCAGAGGTTGCGTTGCCGTCTTCGCCCTTGGCGATAACGTTCGCGTCGAGAAATTCGTGATAAAGGTCATTACCTTCGCGGGTACGCTCACCCACGCCGGCGAAAACGGATGTACCGCCATGGCCTTTAGCAATATTGTTGATCAGTTCCTGAATGAGAACGGTCTTACCAACGCCGGCACCGCCGAACAGGCCAATTTTACCGCCCTTTGCATAAGGAGCGAGCAAGTCGACAACCTTAATGCCGGTGACGAGAATTTCGCTGTCGGTGGACTGATCCACAAAAGCAGGTGCCTCTGCGTGGATCGGCGCGGTGCTTTTCGCGCCAATGGGGCCAAGCTCATCAATTGGCTCACCCACAACATTCATGATGCGGCCAAGTGTTTCAGGGCCAACGGGCATCATGATCTGCGATCCGGTGTCGGTCACTTCCTGACCGCGGGTTAAACCTTCGGTCGCGTCCATCGCGATGGTACGAACCGTGTTCTCGCCGAGATGCTGAGCAACCTCAAGCACCAGCCGGTTGCCGTTATTGTCGGTTTCCAGAGCCGACAAAATTGCCGGAATGTCCGTATCAAAGGTTACGTCGACGACCGCGCCGATAACCTGTGAAATGCGGCCTACATTGTTGGTTTTTGCCATTTGTCTTTCCTTGCGTACTTGCTTTAGAGCGCTTCAGCGCCAGCGATAATTTCAATCAATTCGGTGGTAATCGCGGCCTGACGGCTGCGGTTATAAATAATTGTCAGATTGTCGATCAGGTCACCAGCATTGCGGGTCGCATTTTCCATGGCGGTCATCGACGCGCCCTGTTCGCCTGCGTTATTTTCAAGCAATGCGCCGAAAACCTGCGTCGTCAGATTGCGAGGGAGCAATTCGGTGAGAATTTCCTCTTCATCTGGCTCATATTCTACCGCAGCGTCTGAACCAGCGCCTTCTAAAGCTTCGATAGCAACCGGAATAATTTGTTGCCGGGTTGGTTCCTGCACCAAAGCAGATTTAAACTTGGAATAGAAAAGATGCGCGACGTCAAATTTACCGTCTTCAACCATTTCGGTCAGGTCAGCAGCAATCGCCTTTGCTTCTTCAAATCCTGGGGCTTTGACGACGCTGGTATCATAATGCTTGATAATCTGGTCGGGATAAGCCCGCTTGATCACGGGGATGCCTTTGCGGCCAACCATGTAGAACAAGACAGTCTTGCCCTCATTGGTCAGCGCTTCGGCTTTTACCCGTGCTGCCTTGACGATATTGGCGTTAAAACCACCACAAAGACCGCGATCGGATGTAGCAACAACGATCAAATGTGTCTGATCCTTGCCCGTACCAGCCAGCAGCTTGGGCGAATTTTCATCCACTGTCACTTTGCCAGCAAGGCTGCCCATGACCTTTGCCATTTCAGTGGCATAAGGACGCGCAGCTTCGGCCGCCATTTGCGCACGGCGCAATTTGGCGGCGGCCACCATTTTCTTGGCCTTGGTGATCTTCTGGGTCGATTTAACCGACCCGATCCGATCCTTAAGTTCTTTTAAGGAAGCCATTAGGCGAAGCTCTTACCAAATGCGGCAAGCGCGTCTTCCAGAGCGGCCTTGGTATCATCTTTCAAGTCGCCGCTTTCACGGATCGTTTTCAAAATGTCCGCATGATCGGCGCGCATATGAGCAAGCATGGCTTCTTCATAGCGGTTTACATCGGTTACGGCGACAGTATCGAGATGACCGTTTGTACCGGCATAGATAGACGCAACCTGCTCTTCAAACGCCAGTGGCGAAAACTGTGCCTGTTTCAACAACTGGGTCAAACGCTCACCGCGTGCCAGCAATTTCTGGGTCGAGGCGTCAAGATCGGAACCAAACTGCGCAAAGGCCGCCATTTCGCGATATTGCGCGAGATCGAGCTTAATCGAGCCCGAAACCTTCTTCATCGCTTTCGTCTGTGCAGCAGAACCCACACGGGAAACCGATAGGCCCACGTTAATCGCAGGACGGATGCCCTGGTTGAACAGGTCGGTTTCGAGGAAGATCTGACCATCGGTAATCGAAATCACGTTGGTTGGGATGTAAGCCGAAACGTCACCAGCCTGCGTTTCAATGATCGGCAATGCGGTCAAAGAACCAGAACCATTATCTTCGTTCATTTTCGCGGCACGTTCGAGCAAACGACTATGGAGATAGAAAACATCACCAGGATAAGCTTCACGTCCAGGAGGACGACGCAGCAACAAGGACATTTGGCGATAAGCTACAGCCTGTTTGGAGAGATCGTCATAAACGATACAAGCGTGCATGCCGTTATCGCGGAAATATTCGCCCATCGTCACACCGGTATAAGGCGCGAGATATTGCAGCGGTGCAGGCTCGGAAGCGGTTGCAGCAACAACAATGGAATATTCCATCGCGCCATTTTCTTCGAGCTGACGGACAATCTGCGCCACGGTGGAGCGCTTCTGGCCCACGGCAACATAGATGCAGTAAAGTTTCTTCCCTTCGTCATCACCAGCATTGACATTTTTCTGGTTGATGAAGGTATCGATGGCGACAGCGGTTTTACCGGTCTGACGGTCACCAATGATCAATTCGCGTTGACCACGGCCAACAGGAACCAGCGCGTCAAGCGCCTTCAGGCCGGTTTGAACAGGCTCGTGCACAGATTTACGTGGGATAATACCCGGCGCTTTGACTTCAACACGGCTACGTTTTTTGGTTTTGATCGGGCCCTTGCCGTCAATAGGATTGCCAAGGCCGTCAACAACGCGGCCAAGCAATTCCTTGCCGATGGGAACATCCACAATCGTGCCGGTCCGCTTAACAACGTCACCTTCTTTAATGTCCGCATCCGAACCGAAGATCACGACACCAACATTGTCGGCTTCGAGGTTCAGCGCCATGCCCTGCGTGCCGTTGGAGAATTCAACCATCTCACCAGCTTGCACCTGATCAAGGCCGTGGATACGGGCGATACCGTCACCAACTGCCAAAACGGTTCCGACTTCGGAAACCTGGGCTTCGTTGCCAAAATTGGCGATCTGGTCCTTGATGACCTTTGAAATTTCTGCTGCGCGAATATCCATGTTTCTTCCTTTAGCCTTTCATGGCCTGAGATAGCGTGTTCAAACGGGTTTTAATTGAATTGTCGATCATCTGACTGCCAATTTTGACAACCAAACCGCCCAGGATGGACGGATCGACGGAGGTGGAAACCGAAACATCGCTTCCCACACGTTTCTTAAGCTGCGCTTTGAGCGCATCAATCTGTGCATTATCCAACGGATGAGCGGAGGTCACTTCGGCGGTAATCTCACCGCGATGGCCTGAAGCCAAGGTAGAGAAGGCGCGAATGACAGCCGGTATCTGGTCGAGACGGCGATTAGCCGCGAGGACACCAAGCACGTTAGTGGTCAAATCATCCAGTTTCATTTTCTTTGCGAGACCAGCAATGGCTTTGCCTGCATCGGCACGGGACAGGACCGGGCTGCTGATAAGCGCTTTCAGGTCGTCCGATTCGCTCATTGCATTATCCAGCGAAGCGAGGCTTGCTTCGACGGTGTCGATGGCTTTATTTTCGGTGGCCAAAGCGAATAGCGCAGTGGCGTAACGCCCCGCTAAACTCGCTCTAATGCCGCTGGAATTCTCCACGCGTTCGTTACTCCGTGCCTGTATTATTGATCTGATAACCCGATCAAAAAACTGGTAAGTGATTGGTGCCCGTTGGCAGGTGAAATACACTGTATCTCGCCTTTAGTTGGGCGGCGTCTAGCAACCATTTTGCTGCGATGCAAGATGGCACTCGACCGCTTTTTTAAGAATGCCAAAAAAGGCAGATTTTCAAGCTATCTGATTATGTCTGAGGTAAGATTTTGCTTTGATCGCAAGATACGGGATGCAGGGGATCGGAAAGGCTGGCAAAAGAGAGGCATGAGCAAGCACGAATCCTTGATTGATGACAATATGGCGTGGCAGGCTGTAGCCAATCGCGACCGGTCTTTTGACGGCAAGTTTGTGACCGGTGTATTGACCACTGGCATCTATTGTCGCCCATCCTGTGCTGCACGCCATCCCAAACGCGAAAATGTGCGGTTCTTCGCGCAGCCAGAACAGGCCGAGGCCGCTGGCCTGCGCGCTTGCCTGCGCTGTATGCCAAAGGATGTCGCACGCGATGATGCGGCGGTGAAAGCGGTGATCGATGCGATCCGGATGGCCGAAACAGCACCAACATTGGACGAATTGGGCAAGATGACCAGCTATTCGCCAACCCATTTGCAGCGGATATTCAAGCGCGAGATGGGTTTGTCTCCTGCCGCCTATGCCCGCGCCCTGCGATCCGAGCGAGCCAAGCAAGCCTTGGACGACGGTGCATCGGTGACCGAGGCAATATACGATGCAGGTTATGGATCGGCATCACGATTTTACGCAGATAATGGAAAGAGATTAGGCATGAAACCAAGTGCTTGGAAAAATGGCGGGGCAGGGGTTACGATCCGTTGGGCCAATGTCAAAACGTCACTGGGCACCATGATGGTCGCGGCCACAGATAAAGGCGTGTGCTGTCTATCGTTCAATGAAGGCGAAGAAGAATTAAACGCCCGTTTCCCGAAAGCGGACTTACAGTCAGGTGATGACGCGTTTCAGGCTTTGGTTAGCCAAGTCACCGCCTCGGTCGAGAAGCCCGGCGACTTCAGCCATATCCCCTTGGATGTGCAGGGCACCGCGTTTCAGGAAGCGGTGTGGCAGGAGCTTCAGAAAATCCCGCTGGGAGAAACGCGCAGCTATGCCGATATTGCGACGGCCATTGGTAAACCCAAAGCGGTGCGCGCCGTGGGTAGCGCTAATGGCGCGAACAATGTCGCCGTTCTGATTCCCTGTCACCGGGTTGTGCGCAGCGATGGGACCATGGGCGGCTATGCCTATGGGTTAGAGATAAAAGAAAGTTTGCTCAAAAAGGAAGCATCTCAATGACAGATAAGATCAAGCAATTTGCCGAATTGCATCAACCGGGAAGTCCGTTGATCCTTTATAATATCTGGGATGCGGGCAGTGCCCAAGTTGCGGTCCGTGCCGGTGCAAAGGCTATCGCGACGGGCAGCCTCTCCGTGGCGGGTGCCCAGGGTTTTGAAGATGGTGAAAAACTGCCGTTCGAATTCGCACTGACCAATGCAAAGCATATCGTCTCTGCAGTTGATGTGCCGGTCAGCGTTGATCTGGAAACCGGATATGGAAATGACGCGGGTGCGGTTGGTGCAAATGCGAAGCTGATGAAAGAGGCTGGCGTGGCGGGCTTGAACTTGGAGGACCAGGATCTGTTAGCCGGTGGACTGCGCGATGTGTCAGCGCAGGCCGAGCGCGTCAAAGCGGCGGCCGACGTCGGACTGTTTATCAATGCCCGGACGGACTTGTTTATCCAGACACCATTGCCTGACCATGATGATGCGCTGGCCCAAAAGGCACTTGAGCGATGTCAGGCCTATGCCGATGCAGGCGCAGGTAGCTTTTTTATTCCCTTCGCAGCGGATGAAAAATTAATTGGCCATATTTGCGAGAAAGCGGTTTTGCCGGTTAACATCATGATGATGCCTGATAGCCTATCGATCTCCCGATTGGCTGAACTGGGTGTTGCCCGTATCAGCTATGGCCCAGGCCCTTGGATGGCAGCGATGACGGCTTTTGAAACAGAAGCGTTAAAAGTATTTGGCAATCAAGTCTGAGCGACTGTTCTAACCCTTATGGTCTGGCGCCGGTTTAATGATCATCAGCAAGATCAACGGGATCAGTCCGATTACTGCCGCGATCGCAAACGGCGCACCAACAAATCGGAAGGGTGCGGCATCGCTGGTGAAATAGGATAGCGAGCCATTGTAAAGCAGCGGCGCAATCATAGCGGCCAACGCAGCCATGCTGCCGTTAAAACCTTGCAATTCCCCTTGCATATTGCCGGGCGTCCGCCGGGACATCATCGCATTGATGCTAGGCATAGCCATGCCTTGTATTCCGACGATCAGACATAGGGATATTGCAACCCAACTAGTGTCAATAAGTACGTAAACAGCACATATTATGATCGCGACGAATATTGCGAATATTGCGGTTTTTCGCTCACCCACTGCGCCCACGAAACGGCCGATTAGAAAGACTTGTACCAGTGCCATAGACAGCCCGACACAAGTGAGCGACAATCCCACCATCTTGCTATCCCAACCATATTGCGCCGGTGCGAAAAAGGCCCAGCTTGTGGGATAGATGGAGCTGCTGAGCATCCACAGGAAATATATCATGGCCACACCGAGCAGGTTCGGCAATTTCCTTAGATTGAGAAGTGCGCCCAATGGATTGGCGCGTTTCCAGTCGAAACTGCGTTTCTGCTCCGGCGCCATTGTTTCAGGAAAAGCAAACCAGCCGTAGAGGAAATTGAGAAAAGCCAATCCTCCAGCCACGAAAAACGGAATGCGCGTTCCATATTCGCCTAAAAACCCCCCGAGCGCAGGGCCAACGACGAAGCCTATGCCAAAGGCCGCTCCCACTAAACCAAAGCTTTTTGCGCGATCCTCTTCGCTTGACATGTCAGCCATCGCAGCATTGGCAGGGCCGAATATCGCGCCAAGACCGCCAGCAATTGACCGGCCTATAAACAACCAGATGATCGAGGTCGCGAAACCCATTAAGGCAAAATCAATGCCGAAGGCGAGCAGGGACACTAGAAACACCGGGCGGCGGCCATATCGATCGCCCAGATTGCCGACTAACGGCCCCATGAGGAATTGGAACAGCGCATAAGAAGCGCTGATAAAGCCTCCGATCATGGTCGCTTCGGATAGGGTTACGCCCTCCAGTTCCTGAATAAGCTCAGGCAGCACTGGCATGATGATACCAAAGCCGACGGAATAGATGAATACCGTAAACAGGACAAAGCGCATCGCTGATTTGCGCTGTTCTTCCCTGATCATCGCCGGTGTTCAATCATATGGTTTTCAATATCACGGGGTCGCTTTTTCGCACTCATAAACGAGCCGCTCATTGGGTTGCATGGGTAATTCGGTGCGAATGGATTTCACCATATCCTCGATGTCCGAAAGCACCGTTTCATCGGTGGTACATGACCTGTTACCATATTTTCTACGGATATCCCGAGCTTTGGTCATTGCCGCCAGCCCAACAAGATAGCGTTCGGTAGTAAATTCTGCACGATCTGGGTCAAAGCTGCTAATCGTAACGGTCTGTTCCTGGTTTGGCACAAAAATACGCGACCATTTGCCGCCGTCCCGGCCATATTGCGTGCGCCCGTTTACACAACCGCCGTCAGCCCATTCGATCGGCAGCATATCCGTCTGTGATACGGTGATCCGGCTGCGATCTGCATTAATGTTGCACTGATAGGCGCCAGCGGCGGAGGCTATTGCCGGTTCACCGCCACCGTCCTCGCCACCATTCTGATCTGCTTTCAAAGCAGCAGCAATGCGGTCGTCAATCTCGCTGAAAGCTGGTCGTGACAAAAAGATCAAGATGGCGCCGACGACCAGAAGCGCTGCTCCGCCACCGGTCCCGATGGCTACGTTACGTTTGCTGTTCATCATAAAATATCCGGCGGCTCCAACGGCCACCAGCGACAATACGAGCATTAGCGCTGCAATGGCCATATGGTTCTCGCGCTCAGTGGTAATGTCTTGCGACATCTGCGTACGCAGCTGTGTTTCAGCTTGCTGGCGCTTCGCCGCCTCAGCGTTTTTGGCGGCTTCCACTCGCGCGCGAGCCGCAGCTTCGCGCTGCTGTTCTTGGCGGCTGATATCGGCGGAGGACCGGCATGGTGTTGCGGTTGAAGAAGCCTTTACGCCCGCTTTGCGCAGGAACGATAGGATTTCACGGCTGGAAACAGCAAAGCCAAATTCTGCATCATTGCCATCGGATAGCGAACCAAAGCTGTTCGCGCCCAAAATCCGACCGCAATTATCAATCAGCGGTCCACCACTGTTCCCGCTTGCGATCGGAGCCGTATGGAGGATCGTATCAAATTGCTTGGTCGTGCGTCCTCCGGAAACGGATCCCCGGGTTTTTACAGGCGACATCGGGTTGATCAGGTCATCAAGGTTTAGTCCCTGGGCCCGGTCAACGGAACCGGGATAGCCAACGGCAACAACATCGGCTCCGTCAGCCACTGGGCCGCCGAAAACGGTCATCGGAGGCAAGCGGCCGCCATCCTCTAGTTGTATGAGTGCCAGATCATTGCCAGGGGAATAGGCGATCACCTTTCCGCCATAGCTGGTCCCGCCCTGTGATGGTACAATGCCGATTACAACGGACTTTTCCTGACGGGCAATTTCGACAACATGGGCATTGGTCACAATTTTGTCCGGAGCGACGGCAAAGCCGCTGCCATGGCCAACAAATGCAACTTTATCGCCATCGGTAGCTGCTAGAACCACACGGACCACGGACCGGCTGGCAGCACTGATATCGGCAGGATCGGCTTGGGCAGGGCCAGCCAATAGAGCGGCAAAAGCGAGAGCAATAAATGTCAGGAAGCGATTCATCAGTTACCTTTTAGTGTTTTGTGCTCCGCAATTGATGCGGAGCTCAGAGTATATACAGCGCTACCATTACCCTAGGCCTTGCATCAAGTGTGGAGTTCGGGTTGGTTTTTCCGGAATCAAACAAAGCTATAAGGATCAACATCCACGCCGACCCGCACCGCTCTAGGCCACTCCAGCTTTTCGAGCCATTCATGCATCATCTCTTGTATCTCGACCGAACGGTGCGCGTGAACCAATAGGCGATGCCGATGCCGGCCGCGAAGCATAGCAAGCGGGGCAGGGGCCGGCCCATAGACTGCAAATCCTTCTAGTTTGGGGGCTGTCTGGCCGATGAGCCGAGCGGTCTCAATCGCTTCCGCATTATCTTCGGAGGACACGATGATGGCTGCAAGTCTCGAAAAAGGAGGTGCTGCTGCGGCACGCCGAGACTCAGTTTCGGCGTCATAAAAACCGTCTCGGTCGCCCTTTATCAGAGCCTGAATCACGGCCGCGCCCGGCATACGCGTCTGAACATAGACATGCCCGGGTTTCTCGGCACGACCAGCGCGGCCCGCGACCTGCGAAATTTGCTGGAAGCTCCGTTCGGCGGCGCGTAGATCGCCGCCTTCCAAACCGATATCCGCATCGACCACTCCCACCAAAGTCAGATTGGGAAAATGATAGCCTTTGGTAACAAGCTGTGTGCCGACGACAATGTCAATCGCACCTGCCTCCATCTGGGCAACGAATTCACCAGCTTTTGCTGGCGACCAGATCGTATCGGATGTGACAATCGCTGTGCGTGCTTGCGGGAAAAGCATTTTTACTTCGTCACAGATCCGCTCAACTCCGGGACCACAAGCGACCAAAGAATCCTCGTCGCCGCATTCGGGGCATTTTTCCGGTTGCGGCATGACATGGCCGCAATGATGGCAGGCAAGACGCTTGGTCAGTCGATGTTCAACCATCCATGCCGTGCAATTGGGACAGTTAATCCGGTGACCACAGGTCCGGCACAATGTCAGCGGCGCAAAGCCCCGACGATTGAGGAATAGCAAGGATTGCTCGCCCTTGCCGAGGTTTTCTTCGAGCGAGTTGATCAGTGTCGGCGCCAGCCATGATCCGCGTGCTGGAATATCCTGCGTAAGATCAAGCGCTTCAATTTCTGGCAAGGTAGCAGCACCAAAGCGGGCGGGCAGTTCGAGCAGCTCATAATTGCCTTGTTCAACTTGATGACGGCTCTCAATCGCTGGCGTGGCAGAGGCCAGAACAATCGGGATTTTCTCATATAGTCCCCGCATCACAGCAACATCGCGGGCATGATAGCGCACGCCGTCTTCTTGTTTGAAGCTGGTTTCATGCGCTTCATCGACGATGATCAGGCCGAGATTTCTATAGGGCAGGAACAGCGCTGACCGCGCCCCGACTACGACCTTGGCATCGCCATCGGCAAGCGCACGCCAGTTTCTCTTGCGGTCGGATTGTTTCAGCCCGCTATGCCAAGCGACAGGCTCTGTGCCAAAACGTGCCTTAAATCGGTCTAGAAAGGGTTCGGTGAGCGCGATTTCGGGGAGCAGGACCAAGGTTTGTTTGTCTTGACGCAGGGCCTCAGCCACCGCTTCGAAATAGACTTCTGTTTTGCCAGAGCCTGTTACTCCATCCAGCAGATAGGTCTGGAAAACCGAGCCCTGAACAGCGTGGATGAGCTTTTGGCTGACCGCGCTCTGATTGTTGCTCAGATCGACTTTCGAAAAGTCGGGGTCCGGACGCGCGATGTCTGCAAAAGGAGAGACTTCGCTGCTGTCCAGCGCGCCTGTTTTTTCTAATCCTCTAATCACAGCGACAGACACATCGGCCTTAAAAGCCAGCTCGCTAATCGTACCTTGCACATCGGCAAGCTTCTCAAGCGCCTGTTCGCGTTGCGGCGTCATTCGTGCTGGTACATTGCCGTTCAGTCGATATTCTATGATCGGGCGACTATCGGCAAAGGCTGCGCCGCTCGACAATACCATCCGCAGGACCGAAGCGGGTGACGCGAAATAATAGCGCGCAACCCACTCGATCAACCGTCGTAGCGGTGTAGATAGCGGCGGAACATCACGGAGTTCGAACAGCGGGCGCAATTTTTTCGCGTCAATTTCTTCTACGGGAAAGCTGTCGGCATCCCAAACCACACCCGGAACTTTACGGGGGCCAAGTGGAGCCATTACAATCGAACCGGGACACGCGTCCATGCCTTCGGGCACCCGGTAGTCGAGTGGACCCAGGGCGGCATTAAGTAAAATCACTCTTACTCTGTTTCGGTTAGGGGCATCGGCGCGATTCATATGGACCATATAAGCATCTTTGGGATTGCGTCACCAACTGCTATGCGTGTGCAGACGGATTAGGGGATTATAATCATGGAAAATATGGACCGCCGTAAATTTTTGGCCGCGGGTGCAGCCGCGACCATGTTGGCACTGCCGGGCTGTGCGAGCCTTCCGGCTCTCAGCTTGACCGACGCGATCAAGCGCTTGCTCACTCTATCATCACAAAATGCATTTGCCGAACTGATGCAACCCAATGGTTTTTTTGACAGTCAGATTGCTCGCATAGCCGTGCCAGAGCGATTGGGTGGTGCGCGCGTGACCAATGTTGCAACGGCAGTGCTGCGTTCAAAACCCATTCAAAAACGCCTGTTGAAGCAAGTGAATCGCGCGGCCGAAAGCGGCGCAGATCTAGCTGCGCCGATTATTGCCGATTCCATCCGTAACATGAGCATATCTGACGCTGCGGCGATCATCAAAGGCGGTGATCGTGCAGCGACGACATTGCTGCAGAACCAACTTGGCACTTCGCTTGCAACACGGATCTTGCCCGGGGTAAGCAAAGGGTTGAACCTGTTTGACAATGAAATCATCACTCTGGTGCTGTCTCAGGTCAGCGATATCAACTTTACCGATATTAGCGAAGATGTGACGGCAAAAGTCAGCGATGCTATCTACCGTTCGATCGGTGCAGAGGAAGCGAAGATCAGAGCCAATCCACAGGTGACTGATGATCCCGTCTTGATTGGAATATTCGGTCTAAGTTAATAGAATTTTGGCCACTAACAGCCCCCAAGCTATCCACAGCTTTTTGCACAAGCTAATTTCGTGATCTGTTTCGTCTTTCGCTAAAAAAGGTTAGGCATTGCCCAACGTTCATCATCGCACCCGCTTTAGGAGCATAAACCCATGAAATTCTTTGTTGATACCGCCGATACCGCCGAAATTGCCGATCTCGCGGCAACGGGAATGGTTGATGGTGTGACCACCAATCCGTCGCTCATCAAGAAATCCGGCCGTGACATTATGGAAGTCACCAAAGAGATTTGCGGACTAACTGATGGCCCGGTTTCTGCCGAGGTGGTTGCGCTCGATCATGAGACGATGATGAAAGAGGCCGAAGTGCTGCGCAAAATTGCCGACAATGTCTGCATCAAGGTGCCATTGACGATTGATGGCCTGAAAACATGTAAGGCGCTGACCAGCGAAGGAACGATGGTCAATGTAACACTTTGCTTCTCAGCCAATCAGGCGTTGCTCGCAGCCAAGGCAGGCGCCAGCTTTATTTCGCCTTTTGTTGGCCGCCATGATGATAATGGTTTTGATGGTATGAAGCTGATTGATGACATTCGCCTGATTTACGACAATTACGCCTTTGATACCGAAATTCTCGTCGCCTCCATCCGTCACCCGATCCATGTTCTGGAATCAGCTCGGATCGGTGCAGATGTCGGTACGATGCCGCCGAATGTTATTCGCGGTCTGTTCAAACACGTCCTGACCGACAAGGGTATCGAAGGCTTTCTGGCCGATTGGAAAGATACCGGTCAGCAGATTGGTTAATTGCCAAATTGCGTCATCCTAGCGTTTGCTGGGATGACGCCAAAGCCTTCAAAAGCCCTTGGGAGCCGGATCTACGACAGTGAAGCTGCCGCTCTTGATCTCTTGCACTTCCAACGCGCGTTCGGAGACGCCATTGCGGCGGAATCGGAAGACGCCATCAAGGCCGATGAATCCGCCGGAATCAGTCAGCTGTTTAATCGGGAAGGGTGTCCCGACTTTCCAGTTTTGAGCCACTTTGACGGTGAGCAACACTGAATCATATCCCAAGCTAGAGAGCCGGAAAGGCGCACGACCATAGCGGCTGCGATATTTACCGGCATATTGACGGTATAGTCCGTCCGAAACGCTAGCAAACCAGGCACCGCGCATGGCAGGTGATCCTGCCAGATTGCTGCTAGTATTCCATAGGTCGGTGCCGAGAATTTTGGCGCTCCCGCTGGCATTTTTACGAATATAGGGTGCGGCCTTGATGGCCATGGTGCCATTGTCAGCCACCAGCACCGCATCAAAATCTCCATTTTGGGCTAGCTTCTTGGTAGCGGCTTCAACCGAGTTGGAGTCACGGCTGAAATTCTGGATTGATACTACGGTTCCGCCAGCATCTTTCACCGAGCGCAACAGAGTAGAAGACGCTCGCTGGCCATAGACCCCGTTTGGCACCAGCGCGGCAAAGCGGTTCATGCCCTTCGACTTGGCATAACCAACCACACGGTCAATCGATTGCGAAGGAATGTGCCCGAGCAGGAATACATTATTACCAGCAACACCAGCATCATTGGAAAAGCTGAGGATCGGGACGCCTGCTGGGCGGGCGATATTGGCAGTCGCGACAACATTATCGCTCAGCAGCGGGCCGATGATCAGCTTATTGCCATCGGCAACTGCTTTGCGCGCGGCTGCGGTGACACCTTTTGCCGTATCATAATTGGTCATGCGGATGTTGCCCGCCTTGGTATCGAGCAGCGCCATGGTGGTTGCGTTCGCCAGGGATTGTCCGACACCAGCATTTTTTCCTGATAGAGGTACCAACAATGCAATACGATGATGTGTCTGGTCTGTCGGCAAACCGCTGGTTACTGGCGGCGGTGTTGGCGTAGGTGTCGTTGGACGTTCGGGGCCACGTGGAACCACTGTTTCACAGCCAGCTAAAAAAACGATCGAAACGAGCCCGGCATATTTCAGCAAGCTACGGCGTCCAGTCTGGGAGGATGTTTTTTCATCCTGTCCTACACGCAAATTATCTGTCATGGCGTTCATTATGTCTGCTCCCGTTGAACATGGCCTGTATATCGTCGCCACACCAATCGGCAACCTCGGAGATTTGTCACGCCGCGCCGAAGAAGTTCTGGCCGCCGCCGATATTATTTTGGTAGAGGATTCAAGAGTTACCGGCAAGCTACTGAAT
Source organism: uncultured Sphingomonadaceae bacterium (assembly GCA_947501695.1). Classification (GTDB taxonomy): domain Bacteria; phylum Pseudomonadota; class Alphaproteobacteria; order Sphingomonadales; family Sphingomonadaceae; genus Parasphingorhabdus. The sequence goes on along the minus strand of CANMWO010000001.1, from coordinate 1,862,623 downwards.
CATATTGGTAAAAAGAAGAAGATGGTCGTTTATAACGACCACAAGGGTGAAGCGGAGCGGCAGGAAATTTTAGCCACCATAGGATGTAAAATTGTCGCACTGGTTAGCGATGCCGGTACGCCGCTCATCTCTGACCCCGGTTACAAGCTGGTGCGCGAAGCTCAGGTGGCCGGTGCCTACGTCACAACGGTGCCCGGTCCCAGCGCGGTCATTGCCGCATTGACCTTGTCAGGTTTGCCCAGCGACAGGTTTCTGTTTGAAGGTTTTCTACCCAACAAAACAAAAGCGCGAGGTGAAATTCTGTCGGAGTTGAAGCCAGTGAAGGCGACGCTAATCTTCTATGAAAATGGTTCGCGCCTTGGTGCCACATTGGCAGATGCACGAAATATTTTGGGTGATCGGGAAGTTGCCGTCATTCGGGAAATCACCAAAAAATTTGAAGAAACGGTGACAGGCAGCCTGAACGAACTCGCAAATCGCTACGCGAGTGAAAAGCCCAAGGGCGAGATTGTTGTCGTAATCGGTCCGCCCGGAGCCACAGAACCGGCCAGTAGCGAAGATATTGAAGCTGCTCTGCGTCTGGCATTAGAACGTTTGCCAGCCTCCAAGGCGGCTGGCGAAGTTGCCCGGGCTTTTGGCACTGACCGTAAAGAGCTTTATGACTTGGCCAATCGCTGGAAAGCGGAAGGACAAAAATGAATCGCCCTGCTGGGAGGAGGGAGCGGGCCGAGCAACAGGGACGGCGCGCAGAAAGCATTGCTGCGGGCTGGTTGCGATTGCATGGCTGGCGGATATTGGCACAGCGCGTGCGAACACCCCGCGGAGAAGTTGATGTCATTGCTAAGCGCGCTGGTCTGGTCGCCTTTGTTGAAGTAAAAGCGCGTACGAAGGTAGAGGATCTGGAAACAGCGATCGATCATCATCGCCTGAAGCGCGTCGCTGCTGCGGCCGAAATTCTCTACCCGGAATATTGCACAAATGGTGAAGATGCGAGGATTGATGTAATTTTGGTTGCACCACGCCGCTTGCCGACCCATTTAACCAATGTCTGGCATGGGTTTTGATCCTGCCAACCCCAATTACGTAAGAAAGCGCCTCTATGACCCTGAAAATCGCCATGCAAATGGATCCAATGGAAACAGTCAATATTGGCGGCGATAGCAGCTTCGCGCTGATGATCGCGGCCCAGAAGCGCGGCCACCGGCTCTATCATTATGATGTCAAAGACCTGACATATCTGGCGGGCCGTCTCACCACGCTCGCGCATCCGGTAAAGGTGCAGCAGGTCGAGGGCGATCATTATGAATTTGGCGAGCAGGTGCGGCTGGACCTCGGAAGCGATATTGATGTCGTGCTTATGCGGCAAGACCCGCCTTTTGATGTAGGTTACATCACAGCGACCCATTTGCTCGAGCGGATCGAGGATGAGACGCTAGTGGTCAACAATCCCGTGTCCGTGCGCAATGCGCCAGAGAAAGTCTATGTGCTAGATTATGCGCAATATATGCCGCCCACATTAGTGTCGCGCAATATTGACGAAATCCGCGCTTTTCAGGCGGAGCATGGCGGCATTGTCGTTAAACCGCTGCACGGAAATGGCGGCAAGGCGATCTTCCTGGTTCCAGAAGATGGCAGCAATTTAAGTGCTTTGATCGAGGTGTTTAACCAGACCTGGCCAGAGCCGCATATGATCCAGCCCTTTCTTCCCGAAGTGCAGGAAGGCGACAAACGCATCGTATTGGTCGACGGCGAAGTCGCGGGCGCGATCAACCGTAAGCCGGGCAAAGGTGAGTTTCGCTCGAATCTAGCGCAAGGCGGCTACGCCGAGGCGGCGGGGCTAACGGACCGCGAAAAAGAAATTTGCGCGGCGATGGGGCCGGACCTGAAACGGCTCGGGTTACTATTTGTCGGCATTGATGTGATCGGCGGCAAATGGCTGACCGAGATTAATGTGACATCGCCGACGGGGATTGTGGCGATTGATAAGTTTAATGACACCGATACATCGGGTATGATCTGGGATGCGATTGAACGGCGTCTGGTTTGAATTGAGCAATGTTTTGGGCATGTTAAACCGCGAGCTGGAAATATTGTCTTGATACTATTCCGGTTTAGGATTTTTTGTCTTAGCCCGGTGATAGTTCTGGAAGTGTTCAAAGAACAGCTACTCGGCTTGGGCGCGGTCCATTAGATCCATAAAATCACGTGCAGAATTACGATCCGTCTCGTCCTCAAATGCGCTATCGAGGTCTGGCGCCGCGCCAAACATATACATTACCGCCCAGAGGGCGAAGCGTCGTCCGCTATCTGTTTCCAGGCCCAGGTCAACGCGCATCCGTTCGAGGCCTGCATTCATCGCCTCCGGGTGGATTGATGAAAGGTCGGTTGTACCGAAATAGCGTTGCAGTTGATCATCGAAATCCATTCGCGTTGATCTAAGCCATAGCTCGTACATTCGCAACTCAGTCAAAAAATACTCTGGTTTGAACCGTTCGATCAGTTGCAACTTCAGAGCCATCTCGGTAGGGCCACGATGTGAATGCTGGTATAGAAATTGGAAGTGATGACACGGGGCAATCCGTGCATATCAACATCGAAGAGCTGCTAGCTACGCGGCTGTTGGTGCAGGGCAATTCAGGATCGGGAAAGTCGCACCTTCTTCGCCGATTGCTTGAAGAAAGCGCTCATCTCGTTCAACAAGTGGTGATCGATCCCGAAGGCGATTTTGCCACGTTGGCTGATGCCTATAATCACGTTGTGATTGACGCAGGTGACTATAACGAGCGCGAAATAGCGACGATGGGCAGCCGCATTCGCGAGCATCGCGCATCGATCATTTTGAATTTGGAGGCTTTGGAACTGGAAGCGCAAATGACCTGCGCAGCGGCCTTTCTCAATGCCATGTTCGATGCGCCGCGTGATCATTGGTATCCAGCATTGGTAGTGGTCGACGAAGCACAGATGTTTGCTCCTGCCGTTTCCGGAGACGTGCCGGATGTTGTGCGACGTGCCAGTCTTGGCGCCATGACCAATTTAATGTGCCGCGGGCGCAAACGCGGTCTAGCGGGTGCAATAGCGACGCAAAGGCTCGCTAAACTGGCAAAAAATGTTGCAGCCGAGGCGAGCAATTTCCTGATGGGACGCACCTTCTTGGATATTGATATGGCACGCGCTGCCGACTTGCTGGGTATGGAACGCCGGCAAGCGGAACGCATTAGAGATTTGGAACGAGGATGTTTTCTTGGTCTTGGGCCAGCTATTTCTCGTCGGCCGCTATCCATGAAAATTGGGCCGACGCAAACCAGCACACGGATGGGTACGCATAGTCTCTTGCCGATGCCCGAGGCTGAACCAGAAAATTTGCGTACCGTGCTATTCGCCGAAATGGAATCAGACCCGGTACAAGCTCGCCCTCAGCCTACGCCGCAGCCTATAGCTGCTGCGGAGTTGATACGCCGTATAGCTGCTCCAGAGCCAGCGGCCGAAGCAGCATCTGCCCCGGATGATCTGGGTGAAGGAACATCAGCAGATACCATCGATATTGAAGCGACCATTGTCGACGTTTTGCAAGAAATGCTTGCCGATACTGATAGCGCTTATCAACCCGATGCATTGCTATATCAGGATTTCTCGGTGCGGTGCAGAATGCAAAAGCTTGTTGGTGTACCGCTGGAGCTGGCCGATTTCCGCCGCCGATTTGCTTTTGCCAAAGGCGGGATTCTCGACCCGACAGATTCGCGTTGGAAAGAAGTTTTGGGCGTTGCCGCATCTTTGCCAGAAGACATGGCTGCCCCTTTCCTGCAAATCGCTCGCGCTGCCTTGGAAGGCAATCCATGCCCTGATGATGAGTCACTTGGTCGCGCATATGGAACCCGGTCGCCTGGCCGTGTCCGCAGGCTGATCGAATATATGGAAAAACAAGGTGCTGTGGTTGTTCGCGCTGATTTTGGCGGAAGGCGTTCAATTGGTATCCCGCAACTAGGTCTCAGCACCGAAGCTGAGTAACTAGTCCGATTATCGGTGTTCTAAGGATCTAAAGATCAAAGTCTCGGCGGGACATAATCTCGACCGATTTATTCTCAAATACGGCGTCGCCTAGTTCCGCCTTTTTTTCGGCCAAAAGCTTGTCGCGCTCTTGGAGCATGTCAACGATCGGATCGTTGAAAACTGCTACAGCCGCGGTGAGCCAGTCGTTGACCAACGAATCCCCCGGCGCTTTGTTCATGGAAAAAAGCTTGAGCCGGGAGGCAATGGCCTCGGCAGGCATGAAATATTCATAGGTAACCCAATAGTTGGTCGTGAACCAACTGAGCGGCATGCCATCCAGACCAAAGCTCAGCGCGCCAAAATGGACGACGCCTTGGGTCGGTTTGCCATTGGGTAATTTTTTGGGTGGTTCGTAAAGGGCGGTTTCGCCTTTGAACATATCCAGCGGCAGGAACATGTGAAAATGGCCATGTTCGCCTTCTTCACGCTCCTCAGGCTTATGCGCATGGTAAAACCAGCGAGACTTGTTGCCGGGTGCAACACAGTCGCCCTTTGGATAATGTTCGTACTGAACGAAAGGGGCGTCTGCCGGTACCACTCTGGGTACTAGCGAGACGCCCTCTTTAGCTATTTGGCCCGTAAGCTCAAACAGCCTTTCTAATGCATTTTCCAATGCTGAATAAGCTTAAGCTTACTCGGTAACTGCGTCTGCAGCTGCACAAGCAGCATCGCCAGCAGCACAAGCAGCATCACCAGCGGCACATGCAGCAGCACAACCAGCATCAGCAGCAGCACAACCAGCGGCGCATGCAGCATCACCAGCGGCACATGCAGCAGCACAACCAGCCTCAGCAGCAGCACAACCAGCTGCACATGCAGCACATTCAGCGGCAGCAGCTGCACATTCAGCTTGCTCAGCACATGCTGAAAGAGCTGGAACTGCAAGTGCAAGACCACCAGCTACTACGAGCATTTTGCGGAAACTTGTTTCGTTAGACATTAAATATCCCCTTTGGAATTAACTAGACTTTCCCCTCTATCTGCAAACGCACGGGCATGGCAAGTCTATTTGTGCGATAAGCCGAAAAATGGCAGAATTTGTCCATTTTGTAGGCAAGAAAATAGTTAATTGCCCAAGGATCAGGCAGTTAAGCTGCCCGATTCTCTGTCTATTTCTCGACGCCGCGAATTTTCCCCCACTGTCTTGCCATAGTATAGCCCAGATATCCCGTCCCAAATAGAGCATAAAGCGGTTCGGGTATCCCCGCGAGATAAACGTTCATCCCGTTGGCGATGTCATGGGCGGCCGCTGGTCTGATCGCTGCAATCAGACCCATAGGTATTGACCAGAGCAAGAGCAGATACATGACATAGAGAAAGCTCGGCCGGGCCCGACTTGTCCAGGGATCAACAGACTCAGCTTCTGCCAATATCGCAGACATTTGAATGCGCACTTGCTCCAGTTCCTGACTGCCTTCCATTTTTAGCAGCTCCAATTTGGCAAGGTCGCGGGCTTGTTTGTCAGGAATGATCTTGTCGATGATTTTGGAAACGGGGCCGATAAGGGCTGATAGTAATGACATTGATTTTAGTCCTTTTATGGGAGAATGATTTGACGGAGGGGGGCTTAACTTCACTAACTTCACACCAAGAATGCCTGTTATTCCGCCATTTTCATCTTTGTTTGATAATTAAGCTAGGTTGTTTCAACCGATCCGATTGGCCAGCCAGCCATAGAGAAAGGCTTCATTGGCCGGCCGCTGCTCGGCGAGCGCGATGTATCGCTCACCCTGCAAAGCCTCGACGGCTTTCAGCAAAACCGTTTCTCCGCTTTTGCCGCGCTTCTTGAGAATTTGCCGAAGAGCACCAATGGTTTGCGGGCCGATTTTGCGGTCGGCCTTTATATCGGCATAATCCCTGCCGTTGCGATTAAGCGCATTCAGCGCGCGCTGGAGAAAGCCCGTTGCAATAGCCGGCCCCATATTAATGCCGGTGTCGAACATCTCTTCGGCCAGTCTGGGAGCATGGCCTGCGACTTCATCAAATCCCGGGCGCAGCCAATATTGCCGCTTATATATGGCCACCGCCTCTTTATAGGGCAAATGCCGCATATCGCCGGCATAGCCATGGCGGCGTGCGACCGCCTCGGTCACGCCCCAGCGAGTTGGCCCGCCGCGGTCTGCCGGATGATTGGAATAATCGCCTTCGATCGCGATTACATTGTCGATAAGTTTCTCGATATTCATTTTCAGTGCCTTTCTCTTCAGGGGAGGAAGGTTGATAAATAACCCATTTGGTTATATGTAGGAAAGCGCCCATTTTCTGATATGGAATTTAATTGACTGATTAACTTCATTCGGGCCTATTCATGCAGTGTTTTGGTGAGATGATTCGCCCAATGAATCACATGCCGAAAAAAAGATATTAGGAGCTGGTAGATTGAACTTTGATTTCTCTGATGATCAGAAATTCCTCCGCGATGAAGCGCGCAAATTTCTGGAAGCCCAATGCACGAGTGCGCATGTCCGCGCTGTGCTTGACGATGACGCGATGAGCCATAATGACGAAGTCTGGCAGAAAATTGTCGAAATGGGCTGGCTGGGCGCGGCTATTCCAGAAGAATTTGGCGGGCTGGGTCTCGGCATGCTGGAGCTTTGCGTCATTGCAGAGGAATTGGGCAGGGTACTGGCGCCAGTACCGTTCGGCTCTTCGGCCTTTTTCTTTGCAGAGGCAATTAAGCTGGCCGGCAGTGACGAGCAAAAAGCCGAATGGCTGCCGAAAGTGGCCGATGGCAGTATTGTTGGATGCCTTGCAACCACCGAGGGGCCGGGAGCGCTATCGGCGTCATCGGTTCAAACGTCCGCCAAAGATGGAAAGCTTTCAGGCACGAAACTGCCAGTTACCGATGGTGATGTGGCAACCCATGCCGCGGTGCTGGCCAAAGAGGGCAGTGGCACCGGCCTCTATATCGTGGCGCTGGATGGAGATGGCGTTTCCCGCAAATCTCTTAAAACTATCGAACCCACGCGCAGTCATGCAGAGATAAAGTTTGACGGCGCATCGGCCACTAGGCTGGGGCATGACACAGGCAATGGCATGACCGTCCTCGATAATGTTATGAACCGCGGCGCGGTCTTGTTGGCTTTTGAACAATTGGGCGGTGCGTCCCGTTGCCTGGAAATGGCCACCGAATATGCCAAGGAACGCCACGCCTTTGGCCGTCCAATTGGCGGCAATCAGGCGATCAAGCACAAGCTGGCCGATATTTATGTGAAGAATGAAGTGGCGCGCTCCAACGCTTATTATGGCGCGTGGGCCTTGTCGACCGATGCTGCGGAGCTGCCAGAAGCGGCAGCGGCGGCGCGGGTCGCGGCTTCGGAAGCCTTTTGGTTTGCGAGCAAGGAAAATATTCAAACGCACGGCGGCATGGGCTTTACCTGGGAGGTGGATTGCCACCTCTACTATCGCCGCGCCAAATTATTGGCCGTGCAGGCGGGTAGCCCGGCCGTTTGGAAAGAGAAACTTGTTTCGGCGCTGGAAACCAAAAACGCCGCGTAATCAGATTAAGACCTAATAAGATCAAGGTAGGACCGAAAAATGGACTTTACAGACTCAACCGAAGAAGCGGCATTCCGCGCAGAAGCTAACGCTTTTTTGAGCCAGCATCTCGAACCCAAAAAAGCGGCTGCCATTCGCTCTGGCCGACGTGACGACTATTTGCAGCGCGCCAAGGATTGGCAGAAGGTGAAAGCTGAGAACCAGTTTGCGCAAATCACTTGGCCCAAGGAAATTGGCGGTCGCGGCGGATCGTCGATGCAACAGGTCATCTGGAATCAGGAAGAAGGCAAATTTGATGCGCCGACTGGGCCTTTTGCCATTGGTCTTGGCATGTGTGTGCCAACCGTCATTGCCTTTGGATCGGACGAGCATAAGCAGCGCTATGTTCAAAAGGCGTTATTTGGCGAGGAAATCTGGTGCCAGCTTTTCTCAGAACCGGCAGCTGGTTCCGATGTTGCTGGTCTGAAAACCAAAGCGGTCAAGGATGGCGATGATTGGGTGATCAACGGCCAGAAGGTCTGGACCTCCGGTGCGCACTATTCGGATTACGGCATCGTGCTCGTCCGCACCGATCCCGATGTGCCCAAACATAAGGGCCTGACCATGTTTATCGTCGACATGAAACAAGAAGGTGTCGATGTGCGCCCGATCCATCAGGCTTCTGGTGGCAGTGAGTTTAACGAGGTTTATTTTACCGACGTCCGCATTCCCGACAGTGATCGGTTGGGCGAACCCGGCATGGGCTGGAAAGTGGCCTTGGTCACGCTGATGAATGAGCGCTTGGCTGTGGGCGGTTCACCGGGGCCGGATTGGGCGGAGATTATGGATTATGCGCGGGGCTCCGGTTCGATGAGCGATGCGGCTTTCCGTGCGAAACTGGCGGACTGGTATGTTGCAGCGCAGGGTTACAAGCTGACCAAATTCCGTACCCAGACCGCTTTGTCGAAAGGCGAGACACCGGGTCCTGAAAATTCAATCGGGAAGGTGATCACTGCCAACCATTTACAGGACATCTGTAACAGCGCGATCGAGATGCAGGATCATTACGGGATTATTTCTGATAAGGATCATGCACCCGCAGATGCGATTTTTCAGGAAAGCTTCATGTGGGCACCCGGTCTGCGGATCGCGGGCGGCACCGATGAGATCTTGAAAAACATCATTGCCGAACGCGTGCTTGGCCTGCCGCAGGATGTGCGGGTGGATAAAGACAAGCCGTTTTCCGCTTTCTAGGCGGCGATCAAGTCGCGGACTTCGGCGGCCAATCCATAAGATTTTTCGCGAGCGGCTTGGTCGTAGATCGAACCGCAGACGATCAGTTCGTCCGCTTGGGTGCGGTCTAGAAAAGCACGAACGCCATTTAAGACCGCATCGGGCGCGCCAACCGCGCTGCCTTGCATGATCTGTGCGAGCATTGACTGTGCTTGCGGCGGCAAGCTTTCGCGATAACCTTCGACCGGCGGTTGCAGTTTCCCCGGATTACCGGTGCGCAGCGCGACAAAGCTCTGCATCATTGATGTAGCGAGATGCTCTGCTTCATCATCCGTATCGGCAGCAAATATGTTGAAACCGCACATTGCATAAGGCTCAGACAATTGCGCCGACGGTTTGAAATCACGGCGGTAAATGGCCAGCGCTTCGTCGAGCGCTTGTGGGGCGAAATGCGAGGCAAAGGCATAGGGTAGCCCCAAGGCCGCCGCGAGCTGCGCGCCGAAGAGGCTGCTGCCCAATATATAAAGCGGAATTTTCGATCCTGCGCCCGGCGTTGCCTGAATGCCCAATTGTTCGTCGCCTTCCAGCAGTGCTTGCAACTCGAGAACATCACGCGGAAACTGGTTCGGGTCGGTGTTCAAATTGCGGCGCATCGCCTGCGCCACGCGCTGGTCGGAACCGGGCGCACGGCCAAGGCCCAGATCAATACGGCCGGGAAATAGTGCCTCCAATGTTCCGAATTGTTCGGCAATCACCATCGGCGCATGATTGGGTAGCATGATGCCGCCAGCACCGATGCGAATGGTTTTCGTGCCCGCGCCGACATGGGCGAGAGCGACCGATGTTGCTGCGCTGGCAATCCCGGCCATGCCGTGATGTTCGGCCATCCAGAAGCGTTCAAAGCCAAGGGCTTCGCCATGCTGCGCCAGGGCGACCGAGCGGTCCAGTGCCGTTTTAACATCGCTGCCTTGTGGTACAGGGGAGAGGTCCAGAATCGAAAATTTCACCGCTTTGTTCATTATCTACCTTTTTGTCCCAATTGGCCTGCCACTTTAATGGCATAGCCGCTTGGCACCTTTTGAAAACCTAGCGTTGGTAATAGCATGGTCCATGCCCGCTCATTCCCATTGAGGAATAAACGCGCGGTATAAAAGCCATTGCCTTCCAGCTTCATCGTTAGTTCTTCCATGCCCGATCCACTGACGAGCGGCAGCACCAACACGCCATCCTCGCAGGTCGCATTACCGAGCAGGCCCTGCTTGAGATCCAGCCCCGGAATATTGGCGTCAAGCGACAGGCGCACCCTACCGCTGGCTGACTGACAGCGGCCACCGGCAAAGGCGACGCTGACATCGTCTAGCGCAATATTGGAAGCGGGCAGGGGAGCAAGCGTCTGTCCCACGCTCAAGTTGGTGGTGGCATTTTCGATAAGCAGCGTAGACCCTTGCTTGCCAATTGTGGCGACGAGGCCAGTATCGCCGGGATTGGCAGGACGCTCTAGATCCATCTTCACCTTGCCGGTCAGCAAAGGCAAAAGCTGAACCCCGGCATCAAGATCACCAAGGGCCAAAGGTCCGAGTTGCGCTTGCTCGATGCGTCCGTTCCAGATGCTGCCGCTAATTTCCCGTGCGGAAAATTTCGAATCCTCCAACCCGGCGATGCTGACCGCCAGCTTGAGTGGCATGAAGACCAGCGCCAAAATTATCAGCCCGAGAATGAGTAACACATAGATCAAAGCGCGCGGCACCTGCTTTCCTATCCTTATAATTCAGGGGTGAATTGATCGAAATAGGTGAAGATATCATCTTCATCGCGGCTCGCCGCATTGCGCCATGTTGGAGCCGATTTCGGATTGAGCAATGCGCCGCGCGGGGAGAGGACTAATACCGTTGGTGTGCCCTTAATCTCTTCAATGCCGAAACGTTGCGCGATATCAATGTTGCGGTCGCGATGGCCGACATCAACATAGATAATCTCATATTTGGCTTCGAGCATTGCGGCAAAGCGCGGCTGTTCAAACCATCCGGCCAGCCCGCGACTGTCGTGACACCAGTTGGCGCCCATCACCAACAAGACGCGCTTGTCGGAAACGGCGGCGCGAGCAAGTGCGGCATCAATATTTTTCGTAGCTTTGGCGCTCTTTTTATAGGGCTTGGCTTCCGGATGTTCAGCTTCCGCTTTCTCGGCGCTGGCAGCAGCAAAGGTCGGAACGGCCAAAAGCAGGCCGAATGCAAAGATCAAATATTTCATCAAACTATCCACCTGCCTGCGCCATTAACTTGGGAAGATTGCCCATCGCCGCCATGGCGTTGGTGCGGAATTCTCCTAATATCGCCAGCTTTTCTTCATCATCGGGAGACACGCCGAAAATCATTTTACCAAATCCATCTAGCCGACTTTGTGTGATCCATCCATTGACGACCTTGTCTTGCGACCATTGAAACTGGTTCATCATATTGACCATCGTCGCTGCGGGATATGTGTCGATGCCATCGGGCAGGGGGATGGGTTGTCCCAAGCGGTTCTTGGTCTCGTCATCATCATAAGTGACTTCGAGAAACGCGCTAAGCGCGGCGCTAAAGGCAGGTTGTGGCACGCGGATCATTTGCAGCGTGATCAGGCCATCCTGAAATTGTGGCACCACCGGACGGCGTTCGACGGCGGTTGCGGTACAATCTATATACAGCGATTCCGCCGGCATCGGATAGTCACCCTCTTTCAGGCGCATGCCGCCTTGGTCGATGGTCTCGACATGCCCCATGCGCACGACATTTTTGAGTCGTCGCAATATATCCACTTCCCGTTGCGAGATGGTTGCATAGTGGAACATGCTCGGCTTGGCTTCGGGATCAATGCGCAGCATCACACCACAGGCCTCGAGACGCAGGAACAGGTCATCTGCCGATTCTGCAGCAGCCAGAGCCGCCATCAAATCTTTTTGTCCGCCAATGGTCTGGTGGAAAAACTCTTGTCCCGGTTGTGTGTTATTTCGGTTGAGCAACCAGCTATCACGCGGACAAACCCAAACAATGTCGTCAGGATCAGCACCCGAACGCAGCAGCCAGACGCCAACATCCATTGCGGTCTTGCCAGCTCCGAGGACCACGAATTTTTTCGGCCGCGGCCCCGCTCCTTGCCAAAGCTGCGGTAAGCCATTGGGCGGGATCATCCTCGCGCCGTCCTTTACCTTGAATTTCGGTGTGTGGGTGGATGGAACGGTGGTGCCGTAATAGGTGGCGTCGACCGTTTTCTTGCGGACATTAATCTCGGTTTCTTTACCTGAAAGCAAAGACACAAATTTACCGACACCATTTTCGGCACCAATATAATCACACATCGGATGATAGCTCACCCGCCCGCTGGGAAGGAAACGCTGATGCATGACCTTCTCGAAATAGCTATTCACTTCGGTCCCGGTAGCCAGTTCATAATAGCCTTTGTTAAGACCAACAGCGTCGATTTCACCGCTGCCCAATTGGGTGGAGTTAACCCCATAAAAAGCCGATGGCTGATGCAAAGACACAAACGGATAAGCATCATTCCAATGCCCGCCGGGTTTGCCGTGCCGGTCCACAATCGTGATATGCGCATCGCTCTCTTCGAGGAGCGTATCAGCAAAGGCCATGCCCACGGCGCCGCTGCCGATAATCAGATAATCCGTTTCGGCATTCGCCATGTTCGCTTTCCTTTGCTCGATATGTCCAATTTCTTAGGGGCAAACTGGAGCGAGAGCAATCAAACTTCCATAGACGTCAACGAACATGCCTTGGTCAGACCGAGTCCTCGTTTCATCGCGGGATAGCTGCGGACGATGGCTGCTGTCATTGCCAGCTCAAATCGAACATCGCGGCTATATTGCGCTTCTATTCTATCACCTATAGCAAAGGCCTCTGCTGATCCGGTTGCAACAGCCTGCCCAAAATCAAAGCCAAGCTTTTCATCTTCCGCCAGCACGCTACCGCCTGCGAGCATTTGGTTGACTTGATCCTTCTGTACGCCATCGGCGAGCGCGCCATTGGCAGCTGTGATGGCACAAGGCCCACAGTCCTCGATCAATGTCGCCCCAATCCGTGCGGCATGAAATAAAGCGGCGGGTGCGGCATGCCGATGATTGGCAGCGGGAGAAAAATGCATCATCTTTTCAAACGCATGACCAGGCGCGGCGGCCACGTCCTTCATATATTCGCTTTCCCCGGGGTTGAGATTGTCGACCGCCTTCATGACAGCCTTCTTTGGTAATCCCGCTGGTGCAATTCGCTGGCGGACGAACAGGATTGCCAACGCTGCGAATACCAAAAGAGGCGGCCCTAAAACTCCCGGTGCATCGGCGACAAACACATCGGGTGAACAGATGCCCACCGACACTTCATAGATATGCAATATCCCGTGCAGGGAGAGCCACAAGGCCCCGGCCAGGGCTGCCATCCAGCGCATATGGATATTTGCCGAAGCATAAAGCAGAATGAATCCGCAAGTTGCATAGGCTATCCCGATATCACGAATAAAATGTTTGTTTGGCGGACCAGTGGTGATGACCGTCGGGATTGCGGTGTACCAGTCGAGCGGACTGATGATCATGAAGAGACCGAAGAGCAGCGAGAAAAGGCCGACTGCAAGCACCAGGAATTGAGCGATACGATCGAGAAAGTCCGGTTTTCCGGTTTGCATTATAAACTCCCTTGCTGGTGTTTGATTATTATTCGGACATTTATTATCTGAATAATAAAATCTGTCAATATCAATGCTAGGAAATTGCGGTTGTTCCGCTATTCGGATATATATTGTCGGAAAATATCTCAAAGGCGGGTAGCCAATGCAAATTTCCAAGGGTGTTGAATGGGCGGTTCACGCCGCCAGCTTGCTAAACGGACTTCCCGCCGGTCGCGGATTGAAGGCCGAAGCTCTGGCTCGTTATCATGATGTCCCGGCGGCCTATATGGCCAAGCAGTTGCAGGCGTTGAGCAAGGCAGGGATCACAAAGACATCACGCGGTGCGCATGGTGGTTACCGCCTTGCCAAACCAGCCGACCAAATTTCGCTATGGGATATTACCGCGGCAGTAGACGGCAACAGTCCAGCTTTTCGATGTACCGAAATTCGTCAAAACGGCCCCTGTGCGCTGAAATCCGATGATTGCAAACGGCCGTGCCAGATCGCCGCTGCTTTTGCGTCCGCAGAACTGGCTTTTCGCGATAACCTGGCATCGATCTCGCTGGCTGATATCGCCGGTCAAGTCGTGAATGAATCGGAACCAGAGCATTTATTTGCCATCGTTAATTGGCTTAACGCAGAGGCAGAGCCGCTGAGCGACAAAAGCAGTTTATAAAAGCTTTGCCATGGTTTCTAACCGCAACGGTTCGGCCAGCCAATTGTCATAATTGTCCATCACTGCCTTAGTATAGGGCTTGCCATGATGTTCTTTCAGCGCAGCTTCATTCTGCCATTCCTCAAACAGGAAGATATGGCCTTGATCCGCGTCCGCCAAAACGGTGAATTCTAGGCAGCCAGGTTCGGCGCGGGTCGTTTCGACAATGTCTATGATCGCATTTTGAGCATCGTCATAATGTTCGGATTTTGGTGTGATTTTAGCGAAACCGAAAAGTGTGTTGGCCATAAGTTCCAGACTTTTTGTTTGATCAGCCCCCTGTCGCACCAGACTTTCTACCCGTTCTTTTAACGTCGCAAGTCAAAAATCGCTTGAACCGGAAATAATTAAAAGTATGTTATAACATATCATATTGAAGGAATATCTATGATCAATCCAAGCAATGCTCCGACATCGCGTTTTTTACGCGATATTGGATTGGAATCAGGCATGCGGGTTTTGGATGTTGGTTGTGCGACCGGCTTGCTTACTCGCGAATTGGCGAATTTGGTCGGAAAGAACGGTCATATTACTGGGGTTGATAGGAATAATGATCGGCTTGCAGAAGCAAAAGACCAGACCGGTGAATCAAACCACGCCACCATCGTCTATGAGAATGTTGACCTAACCGGAAACCTGCCAGACTGGGAGCCATTTGATGCCATTACCGGTCGTCGGGTACTAATGTATCTGCCGGACGCTGCGGAAACCTTGCGGCGATTGACGGCCTTGCTCAAGCCGGATGGTTTGATGATCTTTCAGGAACATTGCGCCATCGGCATGCCAATTGCTGCGCAACCTATTCCGCAGCACCTGCAGGCGCATGACTGGATGTGGCGGGTAATTGCAGCAGAGCAAGGTACGATCACAATCGGCCTCGATCTTCCGAAACTGTTCCAGCAGGCGGGATTGGGGATTGATGATTATCGAGCCGAGGCGATTATGCTGGGCTCCGCACGCGATGATGGGATTGAGGATATTGCCAGTTACATGGTTAGCAGGGTAATCGACGCCGGTGTTGCGGATCGCGACACTATCCGGCTCGATAGTCTGACAGAGCGTCTTTTTGAGGAACGTCAGAAAGCAAACCCGATAGCGTGGGACATGGCTTATCTGATCGGCGGGAGGAGATTGAGCTAGATTTTAAGGTGCGAGAGCGAGTGATTATTCCGCCGCTTCGACCTGTTCCGTCGCTGCCTCAATTTCTTCCGCCTTGGCTTCGACAAGCTTCACAATATGATCGACCATGTCGCCATCAGAAACATGATGATCGGTGACGCCGGAGAGATAGACCATATGTTTGCCCGCGCCGCCACCGGTAATGCCGATATCGGTTTCGCGCGCTTCGCCCGGGCCGTTGACGACGCAGCCAAGGACAGAAAGTGAGAGTGGTGTGTTGATATGTTTGAGGCGTTCTTCCAGCGTCTGCACCGTGCGGATCACATCAAAGCCTTGCCGCGCACAGCTTGGGCAGCTCACCACCCGCACACCGCGCGTCCGAAGACCAAGCGCCTTGAGCATTTCATAGCCCACCCGCACTTCTTCTTCCGGTTCCGCGGACAGGCTGACCCGGATGGTATCGCCGATGCCGGACCACAGCAGGTTGCCCATGCCGATGGCGCTTTTAACCGTGCCACCGATAAGGCCGCCCGCTTCGGTAATGCCAAGATGCAGGGGGCAATCGACCGCTTCAGCCAATTGCGTATAGGCTGCAACGGCAAGAAACAGATCACTCGCTTTCACGGCAACTTTATATTCGTGGAAATCCTGATCCTGCAGCAGCTTGATATGATCGAGCGCGCTTTCGACCAGTGCATCGGGACAAGGTTCGCCATATTTTTCAAGCAGGTCTTTTTCGAGGCTTCCGCCATTTACGCCGATACGGATCGCGCAGCCATTGGATTTGGCGGCGTCCACCACCTCTTTAACCCGCGCTTCGCTGCCGATATTACCGGGATTGATACGCAAGCAAGCCGCGCCAGCATCGGCGGCTTCCAAAGCGCGTTTATAATGGAAATGAATGTCCGCGATAATTGGCACGCGGCTGGCGCGGACAATCTGTTTAAGCGCGGTGGTGCTTTCCACATCGGGACAGGACACGCGGATAAGGTCGACGCCTGCTTCTTCGCAACGGCGAATTTGCTCAATTGTCGCTTTGGCATCGCTGGTCAGCGTATTGGTCATAGTCTGCACGGTAATCGGCGCATCACCGCCCACCGGCACGTCACCAACCATGATCTGGCGGCTCTTGCGGCGTTCGATATCGCGCCACGGACGCAGGGAGGGATTACTGACTGTCATGATTGAAACCTGTCACAATATTGCTCGTTAACCCCTGTATAGCCGTTTCATGTCGCCGGTGCGAGGGGTGTGCTTCTTTTTCATCCACATTTTCTCGATTAGCTAATCGATATAAAGCAGTATTACTAAAGAAATTGTCTAAACCATCGCCTTAACGGACTTCAATGCTTCGCTCGGTGTTGCGCGAAATTCTTGCCTGTAGAGTTTGGCAAAATGAGCAACGCTTGAAAACCCAGATGCTTCTGCAATCTCGGCCACTGTATCAAACTGGCGCAGCAAGATCAGATCACGGGCATAGCTTAGCCGTATCGATCGGATGAAGGCTGCTGGTGCCAGCCCCTGAGACTTTTTAAGCCGGCGACCGAGCGTTTTTTCCGTGACCCCCAGTTCCGAGGCCAGGGCACCGGCGCCAAACCCTCGCTGTGTTACATTTTTTATCACCGATTGGGTTGCCCGATCCAAAAACCCTTCTTCCGTTGGTGGGGGCAGTTTTTTGTTGGGATCTCTTGTTAACAGGGCATTGAGCGTTTCCAATCTCGATCCAGCATCACCTTTTGCTTCTTGATATTGTTGTTCCGAACGCGCCATTTTTTCGCGAAGCTTTATCGCTTCGGTCACCGCCGCATTTCTTTGTCTTTGCATAGCATTGATCATGATGGAGATAGCGATCATCATGAATATCCCTTCGACAATGGTTGAGCTGGCATAGCTTAATGTAATCGGTCGGATCGCTATCAACTCAGATGCCGAATTTGCTTCCGTGAAACTGGTCGGGAATTTGAAGAAATAGAGTGACGAAAGCAGGCCGATGGTTAGCGCCAGCAACGACGCAAAAACCGGGATCGCGTGTTTTACGCCATCGAACATTTTTCGCCCTGATACATAGAGCAGGACAAACGGGTTGATGATGAGCAATATCGCAACCGGAGTGCCCATATCCAACGGGTCGATCATCGCCCATATCGTGCCAATAACGCCAAGGCCGGTTAGCCAGTGGAATATCGCCTCGTTCCTTTGTCGCGGGTCGGTGTCCATGGTCAGGAGTATCCGGCAATATTGAATATTGGCGAGCATCACCAGACCGGATGACAGCTCGATAAACGGCCGCCACTGCTGTGTCGAAACGGTCGAGCCGAATAACATGTTCGGCCACCCGTCATAGAGAAAGGTCATGCAGAACATGCCGATGAGATAGGCCGTATAATATTGATAGAAACGGGGATCAATATGACGGAACAGGATCAGGCTGAATATCGTCATGATAATACAAAAGACCAGCAACAAAGCCGATATGGCGGAAAAGCCGGTTGACCAGCTCGATAGCAGGTCGACCGATCCGATAACCGGCGCCACCGTCGGCGCATAAGTACCCGAAACGCGCACATAATAGGTTTTCTCTTGCCCTGCGGCGATGGGAAAAGAGACAGCGGTTTGCAGCCTGTCATTGTCGCTTTGCGCCGCCGGCACGGTCCGGCCATCTTGCGCTATCCGAACAAGGCCGCTGCCCCGCGCTGCAAACAGGGTGACATCATCCAGCACGGTTTCCATGAACGATACACCCCACATTTGGTCCTCCGCATGGGGATTGCGGGCTGTAAATCTCAGCCATAATGTGCCGGAGGGGCGCGGTGCCTCAAATTGGGTTTGGCACGGCGTGAAGGCGAAATCCTGAGCGGTTATCCTATCTGCGTTGATATTTCCGTCGGGATCCAGAAAATAGCTAGTGGAAAGCGGCTTTAACTGCCCCTTCGGCAAATCGGCGAGGCTATTGGTCGCTGCGGTTTTGTCACCACGGTGGATGCAGTTTGGGTCGACGCTCTGCGCATCGACCGGTGACAGCGCCAGGACAGCGAATATCGCCATAAAAAGCAAAAAAACTACACCTATCTGTGCAGTTTTTATCACCGTGATTCGTCGAAAATCGCGCAGATGTTGCGTCCCATAATCGGCATATGGGACCCCCAACACCATATTTCGGACAAATTTGAACGCGTTTCGGACAATCTGGCTGCAACCCCTTTATTACCCACCGTTACGGATGTTTACACCATCTCAGAAACGGATCGAAACTGCAATGCTGATGACGGCATATTGCAGATGGACGAACGCGGCCTGAACGCGGCCATCGTCACGCCCTTTCTGTTTCTGCGCCGGTTATCGACCAGAGACCGGCGGTTTGAAAGCACCGGGGAGGACCATATGATCCAACAATCTATGCGCGCTGTCGCACGACCGAGATTCGAGCCTTCGAGGCTTGATATCGAGGGGGCATGAGTAGGCACCCGCGGGAATGGGCGGGGTGCTCCCCGGTGTCCCGTCCATTTCGCGCGTGCCCTCGCGCCTCCCAGGATATCCACCACAGACCAGTGGGCCGACCCGCCCGCCAAGCCGCCGTAATGGCGCTCACCCCCATAAAGGAATTTGCATCATGACCCGTTCAACCCAAGCCATCCGTTACAGCCTGCTAGTCGCCACCAGCATCGCCGCGCTTTCAGCCGCCAACCCTGCTTCGGCAGAAACCTGTCTACTCGATCGCGACAATGACGGCGTGGTCGATGCAGGCACCGACAATGATGGCGGGGCGGATGCAGAGGGGAATAACGAACAGCTGGCTTGCGGGGTTGGAGCGGCTGCGACCGGCGACCAAAGCACTGCAATAGGCGCGGCCAGTGCCGCCACCGGTATCCGTAGCATCGCAACAGGTGTTCAAAGCCAAGCAAGCGGCGCTAACAGCATCGCCATAGGTGTTCAAAGCCAAGCAAGCATGGGTAACACTATCTCCATTGGCTTCTTCAGTGAAGCGAGCGGACTGGAAAGCACTGCAATCGGGACAGATAGTGAGGCCAGCGGCGATTTCAGCACTGCCACCGGTACAGGTAGCGTGGCCAGCGGAATTCAGTCGGTCGCCATTGGTGCAGATGGCTCGGACGCAAACCTTCTCGGCGCCCTGGCTTCCGGGCTGGATAGTACGGCGGTTGGTAGTGATACCGTTGCCAGCGGGACCGATAGCAGCGCGTTCGGAGCAGGAGCGGAGGCGACAGATTCGAACAGCACGGCCATCGGTGTTAACAGCGAGGCCAGTGGCTCTTTCAGCACCGCCAATGGTAGTGAAAGCATGGCACTCGGTGACTTCAGCACCGCCATCGGCGCGGCCAGCAACGCCAGCAGGACCAATAGCATCGCCATCGGCAGCTTTAGCAATGCCATCCGAAATAACAGCGTTGCCATCGGTATCTCCAGCGCTGCAACCAATATTGCCAGTACGGCGGTAGGCACAAGCAGCCAGGCCAACGGCGACCGGTCGATCGCCATCGGCGCAGATGGCGAAGATGCTGATAGTTTTGGCGCGATCGCATCTGCCAGCGGCGCGATTGCCATCGGCAATGACGCGCAGGCGAGCAGCGAACGGGCGGTGGCGCTTGGCCTTGGTGCGATTGCATCAGGTTCCACCGCAGTTGGCGGCGGCGCTCAGGCAACTGGTGCGGGGTCTGTTGCCATCGGTATAGATTCTCGAAGCACCGGTGCGCGTTCTGTTGCCATAGGCGAAGATGGCCGGGACCCCGATGCTCTGGGCGCGCGGGCCACGGGCGATGACAGCACGGCAGTGGGCAATGATGCATTGGCCAACAATGCCCAAGCAAGCGCGTTCGGATCCGGAAGTGCGGCGAGCGGGACCGGCAGCATCGCCATTGGAGCTTCCAGCCAGGCCAGTGCTGCACGCAGTACCGCCGCCGGATTTGACAGCGTGGCCAGCGGTTTGGGCAGCGCCGCCATCGGGGCTTCCAGCGAGGCCAGTGGTATCAACAGCACCGCTATCGGACGCGACAGTCGGGCCAGCGGGGTCGGTGGCACCGCTACCGGAACTTTCAGTGAATCTAGCGGTATCAGCAGCACTGCTACCGGGCAGGCTAGTGTAGCCAGCGGTGAACGCAGCACCGCCATCGGAACTTCCAGCGACGCAACCAGTGCATATAGCACCGCACTCGGTTCTCTCAGTGAAGCCAGCGGTGACCGCAGCACCGCCCTCGGTTCACGAAGTGTGGCCAGCGGTGACCAGTCTATCGCTATTGGTGCAGATGGCGACGATCCCAACAATATTGGCGCTCTTGCCGCTACCGCCTCCGCCAGGGGCGCGATCGCAATCGGTAATGAAACGCAGGCAACGGCGATTAATTCCGTGGCGCTGGGCGCTGGATCCATTGCCAATCGCGCCAACAGTTTATCGGTCGGCTTTGTCGGCGGTGAGCGGCAGATAACCAACGTTGCGGCAGGCACCGAGAATACCGATGCTGTGAACCTGGCGCAGCTTAACGCCTCCATCGCGACGGCGAGCGCCAGCGGCTGTCGCAACAATCCCGGCCCCGATGGCATCCCCGGCAATGCCGACGATCCTGCCGACACACTCGAATGCGGTGACGGGGCAATTGCTTCGGCGGTCGGCAGCACAGCCATTGGTGACGATAGCCAAGCAAGCGGTGCAGAGGCGACTGCGGTCGGCAAAAGTGCAGTGGCTTCGGGTGAAAGCGCCAGCGCCTTTGGCTCGGGCGCAGTGGCCATCGGGGACGACAGTAACGCTATGGGTGTCCAAAGTACGGCCAGTGGTTTCCGGGCGACAGCCAATGGCTTTCGCAGCACTGCCACTGGTGAGCGGAGTACAGCTATCGGTGCCCGGAGCCAGGCATCGGGCGACTTCAGCACGACTACAGGAAGCGATAGTGAGGCCAGCGGAGATGGCAGTACCGCGACCGGTTTTGACAGTGAAGCCAGTGGGCTTTTTAGCACAACAAACGGCCACAGCAGTACCGCATCAGGCAGACAGAGCACTGCCGTCGGTGCCGGAAGCAGGGCTGAGGCCAACGGTGCGATTGCGCTGGGCGCAGCTTCTGTCGCCGACCGTGCCAACACGGTCTCGGTCGGGAGTAGCGGCGCTGAACGGCAAATCACCAATGTCGCGGCTGGTACCGAGAATACAGATGCGGCCAATGTTGGACAGGTTAATGTCGTGGCTAATGCCGCTGCCAACGCTCAGACGACCGCCGATACTGCGCTCGCCAATGCCGCGACCGCACAGGGTACAGCAGATCAAGGTGTGGCAGATGCGGCGGCGGCTCAGGCAACGGCGGACCAAGGCGTGGCGGATGCCGCGGCTGCACAGAGCACCGCTAATGCGGCGCAAACCACAGCCAATACAGCTCTTGCCAACGCCGCTACGGCGCAAACTCGGGCGGATGAAGCTTTTGCCAATGCAGCGACAGCGCAAACCACAGCTGACACGGCACGCGCCGAAGCGAGGGCCGCGCAGTTGGCCGCGGATCAGGCGGGTGCTGGTGTGGTAGAAGCGCAGGAAAAAGCGGACGAGGCTTTTGAAACCGCTGTCGAAGCACAAGCGGATGCGAACATAGCGCGCACCGAGGCGAGGCAGGCGCAGTCGGATGCCAACATCGCGCTCGCGAAGGCGGAGGCCAACGAGACGGAACTGGCCTATTTCGAAAGCAACAGCACCGGCCCTGGAGCCAGCGCCACAGGAGAGAACGCTCTTGCTTTGGGTACCGAAAGCGAAGCCAGCGGCGAAGAGTCGGTCGCGATCGGCGCAGGGGCAAAGGCCATGAACGGGAAAGCCGTCTCTATCGGTTCGCGCAATATGGCCTCCGGCAATGGCGCGGTCGCCATCGGCGATCCGAACTTTGCCACGGGCACCGGTGCAGTGGCATTAGGCGCGGACAACACCGCCACGGGGACGGGCGCGGTTGCCATTGGCAATCTCAACAGCGCCATTGGCACTGGCGCAATCGCGCTGGGCAATGGTGCCAGCGCTAACGGCAACGGGGCTGTTGCCATCGGCACCGGCGCGGTGGCCAGCCGCGATAATCAAGTGTCGTTAGGCTCCACTTCCTCCACTTATACGTTAAGCGGCATAGGTTCTTCGGCCAGTCAGGCGGCACAGGAAGGAGAGCTGAGTCTTGTCACCACCGATGCCGCCGGAAATCTCGGTACGGCGAATGTGAATGTCAGCGGACTGATCAACTTTGATGGCCGCATGTCTGCGATTGAGGGTCGAGTCACCGAGCTTTTCGATCTGGCAGCGATGGAACGACGCGAAACCAATCGGGGTATCGCAGCGACTGTTGCGCTTACCACCGCGCCTTTCCCCTCGGAACCAGGCAAGACCAGCTATACCGCAAACGGAGCTGTTTATCGCGGCGAAGTGGCCATGGGCTTTTCCGTGGCTCACCGCCTGGATACCGACAATCCATTCGCCCTAACGGGAGGTGTGTCTTTTGCAGGGGGTAAAAATACCGCAGCTCGATTTGGCATAGCGGGAGAATTTTGATGCTGAGCGAGAAATATGTTCATATTGTCAGGGAGAATAATTCTATGAATTACAACGATTTTTATCGAGACCTGCCGATTGATTCTGGAGACTTATCAAAGCATTTCTCGGTTGTTTTGCTGAAAGAACTGAGATTGATTCATTATCACTATCCGGACCGGCATGATGCTGCAAAAGCGTGCTTAAATAAGGCTAGAACATATGGTCTTGGCGATCAAAATAGGATTATATGGGAGGCATGTGCGGAAAACTTCCGAAAGGGGAGGCTGCTTTCTTAGCATCGCCCAGTGGGCAACAGCCGAGTTTGGACCTTCATCAGATAACCACGAAAATATGCCAACGTTCTCAATGACCGCTTTTCTTGTGCGCGTGACAAGAATCTGGCTGCGCGGCTGGTAAAAAACTCGATCAATATTTCAAATATAACGAGTCCGATTCCGCAGATTAATCTGTGTAGGGATTATTAAGTATTTGAGAGTAAAGCTTATAGCACTGTGGGGTTATGTAGGGACAATTGGGGGTGAAACGTTTGCTTGGGCAAATTATCAATAGTGCGCGTTCGTCTGCTGATCGCGATACCAATTCTATTGTTGCCAATACCTACAGGCCAATTATCAGAAGCTACTTCGGTGTTACGGCGGCTTACTATGCGCTCATGACATTGGCGCATTTCTGGTGGTTTAGCGGAGCGGCTCTCTGGATGATAGCCGCGGCCTCAACAACCGCTTGCATTTTCATTTCTGTTTCATGGTTCGCTCTGCGCAAACAGCTCTCTGTTGAGAAGCTCGAGCTTTTGACGGCTACGACCAACCTGCTTGTTCTCATAAACGTCTTGGTCGCATTGCACCTTGAATATGCCGAGGCTAAACTAATTTACTTCATTATGATGGCGATAGTCTTCGGCTTCGCAAGCGTTACTATCCGTCAAGCGCTTATCTCCATTGCGGGAGCAATTTTGGGCCTGTTTTACACGCTAATCACCCATGATCCCTCGCTGCTGGTGACATATGGCTTCATATCCTTTGCCGCTTCTCTCTGCACGGTTTCAATCACTTCCATGTTACGCCGGGCAATCGGGTTGGCGGTCGCTGCGCGGCATGAGGCTGAAATCGGTTTGGATGAAGCCCAAAGTCTTGGCGAAACGATGCGCCAACGATCCTTGTCAGACAGTCTAACCGGCTTGCCTAATCGCCGCGCTTTTTTTGAGATACTTAAGGGCTACAAAACGGAGGATAGCCCATCTAACAATGCTTGGCTCATCCTGCTGGATCTAGATGGCTTCAAGGCAGTAAACGATGTTCACGGGCATATCATGGGCGACGAGTTGCTAAAGGCTGTGGCAGATCGCTTAAGTGGTTATTGCGGTAGTGCAGCTCATCTCAGCCGGATGGGCGGTGATGAGTTTAATATAATCCTGCCAACACGTGCCAAGGCCTACGATGTTGAACTCTGGTGCCAGCAATTGCTCCCACAGATTTCAAAGGTCTATAACATCGAAGGGAGGCTCATTCAGATATCTGGTTCCATAGGTTGTACCGAGATTACCGCCGATGAAACTGAAACCCAGTCCATACGGAATGCTGATTACGCCCTCTTGCACGCCAAAAGAAATGGCAAGAACAGGGTGGTTGTCTTCTCCGACGAGCATGCAAAGGATGCGATTGAAAGCTTCCGGATCGAAAAAGCCCTGCGTGCCGCTGATTTTGCTTCAGAGCTTGAGTTGCTCTTCCAGCCGCAATTTGATTTGGGGCAGAACAAGATTGTGCGTGTTGAGGCTTTGGCGCGCTGGAACAGTCCAACCATTGGCGAGATTGGTCCAGACCGTTTCATCAGGGTTGCCGAAGAAAGTGGTCTGATTGCGAATATAACTTTAGCAGTGCTCAAAAAGGCGCTTGCTACACTCAAGAGCTGGGACCATCCGTTTCCTCTTTCGATTAATCTTTCCGGCAATGATTTGATGGCTGACCAGACCATCGGTCAAATCATTCAACAAGTCAAAGATAGCGAATTAAGTGCCACCTTGCTTGAATTTGAAGTTACGGAAACGGCGATGATGGCGGATACACAAAAAGCCAGCGCCAATCTCTTTCGCTTGTCAGAACTTGGCCATCCGATAGCGCTTGACGATTTCGGAACCGGCTATTCCAACTTCAATTATCTGCGAACTCTACCGATTAACAAACTTAAAATTGATCGTTCGTTCATCGAAAATTTGGGCGATCCAATGACAGAGAAAATCCTCCATTCTTTGGTGGGCATGGCTCTGACGCTCAGGGTTGAATGCCTTCTCGAAGGGATTGAAAACGAACTACAGCTTGTCATGGCCAAACGCGCGGGGGTCCAGTCCGTTCAAGGATATCTTTGCGGGGTGCCGATGACCGCAAAGGAATTAATTGCATTTTTTGAGACGCACGAAAAAACCGAAGAATGGCAAAAAACTGCCTAGTGAGGCCGAGGTTTAAGGTTTTTATTGTCGTTATAACCTGCTTGATTGGATGATTTGGCAACTGCCTATTCCCGTCTTCTTTTGGACTAAGGTGCAGCACTGGGTAAAGAAAGGCTCACCCCGCGCGAGGATGTGCGTTCTGATACACGTCCAGCAAATGCGCTGCGTCTACCGCCGTATAAACCTGGGTTGAACTCAAACTAGCGTGACCGAGCAATTCCTGAAGGCTACGCAAATCAGCACCACCGGCTAGCAAATGGGTAGCAAAGCTGTGGCGCAAAGCATGCGGTGTGGTCTTGTCCGATATACCTAGCTTCCCACGCGCCTGCTGGACCACACGGCGGATCAGATTGGGCGAGAGCGGGCCGCCGCGCTTGCCGCGAAATATGGTCTCTTTGGCCGTCATGCTGTGCGGACACAGATTAATATAATGTTCGATTGCTTCGCGGACCTTGGGAAGCAGCGGCACGATCCGGGTCTTGTCCCGTTTTCCGGTAACGCGCAGCGTTTCGGACAAGGGCAGGGCATCGCCAGTAAGGTCGAGCGCTTCGCTGATCCGCAGGCCCGATCCATAGAGCAGCAGCAACACCGCCCAGTCGCGCGCGCCAACCCAATCTTCGCTGGCGCTTTCCGCAATATCCTCGGCCATGGCAATGATATCATCGGGAGAGGCCGGTCGCGGGACACCGCGCGTAACCTTCGGACCTTTGATTTTCGGGATATGGCTATCATCGCCGCCGACATGCTTCAAAAACGCCCGGATCGCAGACAATTCGCGCGCTGCGCTGTTATTGGTCAATCCATCAGCCCGGCGAAACGCTAAATAGGAGCGGATATCGGCTTGCTTCAGCGCCTTGATTTGCTTCGCACCAACAGTGCCACCGATATGGTCCATAAGAAAAGCACAGAAACGCTCTGCCGTGGTAACATAGGCGCGCACCGTGTGCTGCGAACGCCGTCGCCCTTCGCGCAAATGGCGGGAAAAGTCCTTCACAAGGGCGTCGGCGCTATCCATGATTAGAATCTAGCAGAGTAAGGCCGAATGTCCACCAAAGGGGCTGGAGCTCCGCATCAAGTGCCAGGCATATCGGCTACTATCTTTGGCAAAAGCGCATCGAGCAACGGCATGCCTTTGGGCTGGACGGCAATATGGTTAGCTTCCCGCTCAACAAGGCCGAGACCACAGAGTGATTGTACGCCTGCATCATCGATCATCGCCGTAATCGCTAATCCGGTTTTTTCGGCCAACGCTTCCAAATCAACACCTTCGCCCAGCCGCAGCCCCATCATCAGGGATTCTGCGGCCTGAACATCCGGAGACAGCGCCTGTTCCACTTTCAACCCATTGCCATTGCGGTGAACCGCGGACAGATAATTCTCTGGTTTCTTATGCCGCTCAGTCGCTGTGCTCAGCCGCCGTCCGTGCGCACCGGGGCCGATGCCGATATAATCGCCATAGCGCCAATAGGTGAGATTGTGGCGGCTCTCCTGACCAATGCGGGCATGGTTGCTAATCTCGTAAGCAGGCAGGCCCGCCGCTGTCGTTATCTCTTGCGTCAAATCAAACAGATCGGCGCAATGATCATCATCGGCGGGGATAAGCTGTCCGGTGCGTACCAATGTTTCAAAGCGTGTGCCGGGCTCGATGGTTAGCTGATATAGTGAGAGATGGTCGGTACCAAAACCCAACGCTTGTTCCAGCTCGGCCTGCCAATCATCCAAGTTTTGGTTGGGGCGTGCATAAATCAGGTCAAAGTTCACACGACCGAAATTCTGCTGTGCTGTGGCGAGTGCGGCAAGGCCTTCTTCGACATCATGAGCGCGGCCTAGAAATTCTAAAGTTTGGTCATCAAGTGACTGTAATCCCAAGGAAACACGATTGACGCCCGCCGATGCGAGGTCCGCAAATTTACTAGCTTCAACCGAGGAGGGATTGGCTTCCAACGTGATCTCGCACCCTTCGATCAGTCCCCACAGTTTATCGGCTTCTGCAATCAACTTCGCGACGAGCTGAGGGCGCATTAGCGACGGGGTGCCGCCGCCGAAAAAAACCGAACTAATCCGGGGGCTTGGATTAACTTTATATTCATGTCTGAGATCGAGAAAGAGGGCGTTCTGCCATGCTTCATGATCGATTTGATCACGCACATGGCTGTTGAAGTCGCAATAGGGACATTTGGCGATACAGAACGGCCAGTGGATATAGAGAGCAATCTCTTCACGGTTCGTCTGCTGCGCTAAAAGGGGAGAGGACGGGTTATGAAGCATCAGCGCACCAGTAAGCAGGGACGTTATTTCGTGCAAGCAGCAATGCTGGCACTATTGGTTGGTTGCGGCGGCGAAGGTGCCAGCCCGCCGGCGGTGACGCTGCCCGGTACTCCGACGCCAGCCCCTGCGCCTGCGCCGACGCCAACTCCGGCACCCACTCCAGCGCCTACACCAGCGCCCACGCCGACCCCCGCGCCAACCCCCGCGCCAACGCCTACTCCTACACCGACGCCCACGCCCACGCCGCCTAGCGGTTCTATGCTGCAGGTCATGTTGGCTGCTCATAACGCGGCGCGTGCAGAAGTTGGTGTTCCTGCTGTTGAACTTGACGCTGCGCTTAGTGCAGCAGCTTTGGACTATGCCGAGACACTGATCGCCAATGGCCGGTTTGAGCATAGCCCAAACTCTTCGCGGCCTAATCAGGGCGAGAATCTTTGGGCCGGAACAGCCGGTGCTTTTTCTTTTCAGAACATGGTCGATGGATGGATTAACGAAAAGCAGTTTTTCGTCGCGGGTACTTTCCCGGATGTCAGCACGACGGGTCGATGGCAGGATGTTGGCCACTACACGCAAATCATCTGGCGGAGTACGACCAAAATCGGATGCGGTATCGCCAGCAACAGTCAACGCGACGTCCTAGTGTGTCGCTACAGTCCGCCGGGTAATTTCATTGGAAGAACAGTGCCTTAGCTGGCATAGTTTAGTCGAAGCAGGCGGTTACGAGCTTTTTGAAAGCATCTGCGCGGTGGCTCATGTCATGCTTCTGCTGCGGGTCTAATTCGGCAAAAGTTTTTTTAAAACCAATGGGTTGGAACACGGGATCATAGCCAAAGCCCAGCTTCCCGCGCGGTGGCCAAACCAATTGGCCTTGCACGGCCCCTTCGTAAACTTCCGAATGCCCATCAGGCCAGGCAAGGGCTAGAGTACAGACAAAATGGGCGTTCCGGTCGACATCCGGTCCCAGTTCCGCGAGCTTCCCTTCAACCTTGCCCATCGCCATATACCAGTCACGGCCTGGGCCGCCTTCATAAACATTAGCTTCCGCCCAATCGGCAGTATAGACGCCAGGTGCGTCATTAAGCGCGGTGACACACAGGCCACTGTCATCGGCAAGCGCCACACAGTCTACGCCCACCGCGCTTGCATGCGCTTTCAGCAAAGCGTTCTCCGCAAAGGTCGTTCCGGTCTCTTCCGGTTCCGGCAAATTCAACTCTCCAGCAGACACCGGTTCGATACCAAAAGGAGCAAGCAAGGCGCGAATTTCACGCACCTTGCCCTGATTATGACTGGCAATGATCAGTTTGCCCGGAGAGAGTTTGCGGTGTTCGGTCATCGGCATTCTTAGGAAACGGCCTTATCCTGCGCCTCGAAAATCTTATCGCAACCGATTTTGGCAAGCCGCATCAAGCGCATAAGCCCTTCGTCATCGAATGTTTCGCCTTCGGCTGTCGCCTGCGCTTCAGCGATATTCCCATCGCCAGTCAGCACGAAATTGGCATCGGCCCCAGCGTTGCTATCCTCATCATAGTCGAGGTCAAGCACAGGGTTGCCGTTATAAATGCCGCAGCTGATCGCTGCAATTTTCTGTTCAATCGGATCTTCGCTGATCAGTTTCTCATCGAGCAGGCCGTTTACCGCCAGCCGTAGAGCAACCCAAGCGCCGCTGATAGACGCGGTGCGAGTGCCGCCATCGGCTTGTATAACGTCGCAATCCACCGTGATTTGCCGCTCGCCGAGTTTTTTCATATCGACGACCGCGCGTAGGGAGCGACCAATAAGGCGCTGAATTTCCTGTGTTCTGCCAGATTGCTTGCCACGCGCTGCTTCGCGGGAATTGCGGGTATTAGTCGCGCGGGGCAGCATCGAATATTCGCCGGTTACCCAGCCTTCACCTTTGCCGCGAAGCCAAGGCGGAATGCGTTCTTCGATACTCGCGGTGCAAATGACCTTCGTATCGCCAAAGCTGATCAGGCAGGAGCCTTCCGCATGTTTTGTGTACTCGGTTTCGATGGAAATAGCGCGCATCTCGTCCAGCGCGCGTCCTGATGGGCGCATGTAATGATTCTCCTGTGGCTTTGAAGGGGGTGCTTAGAGAAAGTCGTTCAGAGTTGCCACCTTATTCCTTTCATAATGGGAATCGATGCGAAGTGACTGATTGCCGTTCAAATTAAAAATGCTATCGAGATATTATGAAACATGCAGTTCTAAAATCGATTGCTCACAATTTTGTCGATTCATATGGGAACGGTATGGGTTTTCTGATCGGGCTCTATGAAATGCGGGTTTATGAGGAAGCTGCAAAATGCGATGAAGGAATTATTGAAATCGATTTCTTGACGGGTGAAGTGTCGGGAGGCTCAATTTCCGAAAACCTTCGGACCGCTACGCATTTGTATCGAGCGAAATTACCGGAATTTTGCGCGAAACACAGCGCTACTCTGGATGATTTTAGGATTTTCATTGCACGCTTCTGGAATGAATATGATGGTAGGCACTGTTCAATCACTGTGAAAGACTCATGCGATCGAATTTCAACTTCGGAATTTGTGGGCGACCCGCCCACGAAGAAAAAAGTGGTAGATGGATCCGGACGTATTAGGACCAGAAGCTGAACTTCAATGACAAAAACACCCATCACCGAAATGAACGACCGGACTCGCGATATTTTTCGCGTGGTGGTGGAATCCTATCTCGATAGTGGCGCCCCGGTCGGCTCGAGAACCATTTCCAAAGCGCCTGGTCTCGAACTCTCGCCCGCCTCTATTCGAAATGTCATGCAGGATCTTGAAGAATTCGGCTTGCTCGCCGCGCCGCATACCAGTGCCGGACGGATGCCGACCGAGCTGGGGCTGCGGCTGTTTGTCGACGGTATGATGCAGGCGGCGGAGCCTTCGCGGGAGGAGCGTGACGCAATTGAGAGCCAGATTAGCGAGAGCGGTCCGGTGGAAGATGCCTTGCGTGCGACAACCAGCATCCTGTCCGGCCTATCGTCCTGTGCTGGCCTTGTTTTGGTACCAAAGCGCGAACCCGTTCTGAAACAATTCAACTTCGTCAAATTGTCCGAAGGGCAGGGACTGGCGATCCTCGTTTCACAGGATGGCGGCGTGGAAAACCGTGTGCTGGACCTCCCCATTGGAATATCCGAATCCGCCTTGGTTGAAGCCAGCAACTATTTGACCGCACAATTTGGCGGGATGACACTGTCTCAAGCACTGGGCAGGCTCGACAAAGAAATTCATGCCGGACGTATGGCCATTGACAATGCGTCCGAAGATCTTGTGAAGCGTGGCTTCGCAACTTGGACTCAAGACCCCGCTGAACGACCGGTCCTTATTGTCCGCGGACAGGCCAATCTGTTGGAAGACAGTGCGCTCGATGATCTTGACCGCGTCCGCCAACTGCTTGACGAACTGGAAGGCAAGCAGGAGATATCGCGTTTACTGGACAACGCCCGCGACGCCGAGGCAGCGAAAATATTTATCGGTGCAGAGAATAAATTATTCTCGCTTTCCGGCTCATCTGTGATAGCGGCGCCTTATAAAGACGGCGACGGACAGGTGGTCGGCGTGGTCGGAGTTATTGGTCCCACCCGCTTGAACTATGCCCGCGTCGTACCCATGGTAGACTTTACCGCACAGACTTTATCTAGATTATTGAAATGAGTGACGAATAATGAGTGATACGAACCCCCAGGAAAATGAAGACGCGAAAATTGACGAAGCCGCCGCAGCGGAGCTGGAAGGCGTGCCAGAGGCATTGAAAGACGGCGGTGACAAAGCATCGGATGAGCCATCTCTGGAAGAGCGTATTGCAGGCCTGGAAAATGAACTGGCCGAAGCCAAGCAGCAGGTTCTCTATGCGCAGGCAGAAACCCAGAATGTCCGCCGCCGACTAGAAAAAGACGCGCAGGATGCAAAGGCTTATGCCGCAACCGGTTTTGCCCGAGATATGCTGAGCGTGTCGGACAATCTTCAGCGCGCGCTTGCCGCCATTCCGACCGAGATAAAGAATGAAGAAAAGTGGAAAGGCCTGATCGGCGGCATCGAAGCCACCGGGCGGGAACTGGAAACTGTGTTTGAGAAAAACGGCATAAAGCGCGTTGCCTCTGTTGGTTTGCCGCTGGACCCTAACCAGCATCAGGCAATGGTCGAAGTGCCAACCGATGAGCAGGAACCGGGAACCGTGGTGCAGGAAATGCAGGCCGGTTACATGATCAAGGACCGGTTGTTGCGACCAGCCTTTGTCGGTGTGGCGAAGAAGCCTGAATAAGTCGGCGCGCTGTTTCGAATATAGCGGATCAAAAAATGGAGTTCCCCATACCGCCATCGATGGTGAGGCTTTGCCCGGTCACATAGCCGGCCATTTCGCTGCAGAATAACGCCACAAACGCGCCCATATCTTCGGCATCGCCAAATCGTCCGACGGGGATGCGAACCTGTTTGACGAATTGGGCGACTTCTTCATCGTAGCTCGTGCCATTGGCTTCAGCTTGGCTTTCGAACATGTCCTTGATCCCGTCCGTATGATGCATGCCGGGGAGGATTGTGTTGATCATGACGCCATGTCTGGCGACCTGTTTCGCCACCGCCACGCTGTAGTTGACCAGCGCGGATCGCGGTGGTCCTGAAAGAACGCGCATCGCGGCGGGATATTTGGCCGCGCCGGTCGCGATGTTGACAATGCGTCCCCATTTGCGCTCGATCATGCCATCAATCACGGCCTTGATGAAGTCCACAGGACTCAGCAGCGTAAGCGACAACGCCTTCTCCCAATCCTCACGGTCAACCGTTCGGAAGTCTCCCGTAAAAGGCGGCGGAGAACAGGTTGCCACCAGAATATCGGGATCAGGGCAGATGGAGAGAATTTTTTCCCGCCCTTCATCACTGCTGTGGTCTGCCGCAATCGGGGTGATCTTGGCACCGGTTTCCTTGGCCATTTGCTCGCAGCTTTCATGCAGTCGCTCTTCTCCCCGGGCAGTGACAAATAGCTCCGTCCTTTCCCGAGCCAGTGCCAGTGCTGCACCGCGCCCCAAACCGGCGCTGCCGCCGTTTACCAGAGCCACTTTTCCTGAAATGCCCAAATCCATATCGTCATCCTTTCTTGTCTGTTCGTAACAGCCGACGCGCCGGATGCCGACTAGCCAATATGGGATAAGTGGAGGCACAAGGGCTGCTCTTAAAAAAATTCACCGCTTCAAATCAGGACCTTGCAAGGTTTTCTTTCGTCATCTCTTGCATATAGATTAAAAAGATATATCTTAGTAACAACATAGATATATAAAGAAGGAAATATTATGCGATATTCAAACTATAATGATTGCGGATCTGGTTCTAGGCGCGGTAAACGCTGGGGGGCCATGAATGGACAGAAATTTGCTCGCGCCTTTGCCTCTGCTGCCTTTGAAGGGGCCAAAGCCAAACGCCGTGCGCGGGTTTTTCGACGTGGCGAGCTACGGCTGGTTTTGCTCCACCTGATTTCTCAGGAGCCTCGTCATGGCTATGACCTGATCCAGCAGATTGAAGAACTGACAGGCGGTCATTATGCGCCGAGCCCAGGCATTGTTTATCCAACGCTGACACTAATGGCTGATATGGATCTGATTGAGGAGAAGGTCGACGATAGCGGTAAGAAAATCTACTCGATTGTTGATGCTGGAACCACTTTGCTTGCCGAAGAGGAAAAGCCTCTCGCCGATATTCTCGCTCGGCTGGAGGGCATCGCGCAAATGGATCAAGCAGTGGATGGCGCATCTATCCGCCGCGCGGTCGGTAATATGAAAAGCGCGATCCGGATCCGGCTGGCGGATGAGGAAAAAGGGTCTGAGAAGATCCTCGATGTTGCGGCGATTATCGACGAAGCAGCGAGTAAGATTGAGCGACTTAAATAGAGTTTATAACTCTAGCACCATCTGCACATTGCACCGAGCATAGGGCGTAGGCCAGAGACTATCATTGGATAAATGCTGAAAGCCGCACCGCTCGTAAAGACGGATTGCGGCTTTTAGGTCGTTATTCGTCTCTAGCCAGATGGCGTTCGCTCCCAACGCCCGACCCTCGGCAATAAGCGCTTCCAGGACCGCTCGACCAATGCCTTGTCCGCGCAAGTCTTTCTGAGCCGCCATTTTTACAATTTCCAGCCATTTGCGGCCATCCTGCGGATAGTGATGTGGCGGCAGGATCGCGCCGGTACCGACGACCCGGTCATCTAATTCAGCGATGATGATCTGCCCGCCGGTCGCAAGGATCGTTGCTTCCAGATTTTCTAGCTGGTCGCGGTCGCTTTGTTCGATCGTAAAGGATTCTTTGATCCAGTCGAGATTAAGGGCGATATAGGCTTGCTTGTCTGCGGCAGCATATTGGCGGGTTGTTATGGTCATAATTTTCCCAGCATCAGAACATCGTGAATAGCATAACCGCCATGATCGTGCCAATGACCGGTATGATGACGGTCAATGCCCCAACTGCACCATAAGCATCCTTGTGTGTTTCGCCGCAAACTGCGCGGATGGTGGTGACTACATAGCCGTTGTGCGGCAGACTATCGAGCGCGCCGGAGGAGATTGCCACTACCCGGTGCAGTTCGTCCGGTTGTGCACCAACGTCGAGATAATGTGGAGCGATCAAGGGCAGGGCAATGGTCTGCCCGCCGGAAGCTGAGCCGGTGAGGCCAGCGATCACGGTGACCGCAATGGCCGCGCCGATCAGCGGGCTACCAGGAATATTTTGCACCATGATCAGTGCTTCCTGAAAGGCAGGCGATAGCTTGGCGACCGCACCGAAACCCACAACCGCGCAGGTATTGGTGATCGCGACCACCGCACTGGTCGCGCCGCGTGAAAAGGCTTCGGGCATGACCCGTAATTTTCGGTAACCCACGGCCAAAGCGACAATCGCGCCGGAACCCAAAGCCGCTACTAATGCCCATTTGTCGAGCGAGTTTTGCGGTAAAATTAAAGATAGCGGCCCCATATCCTGCGGATATTGAAAAATCAGGAAAATGCCGAGTACGGCAGCAAGCGGCAACAGACATAGGATAGGAGCGGGCAGGGTGTCATAATCGGTATTGGTATCATCGGTTTCGCGCCCCACAAAAGTCTCACCATTGTTAACGGCTCGTTTGACCATCCAATTGAGCCAGAAATGACCGGCTACGGCCATGAAGATGGCAACAACAAGGCTTACTTCCCAGCCCGCATAGGCGGTCGTGCCAAGAAATTCCATCGGGATCAGGTTCTGGATCTCGGGACTTCCTGCGGTAGTCATGGTGAAAGTGACAGAACCGAACGCTAATGCAGCTGGAATGAAACGGCGAGGAAGATTAGCCTCTCGGAACAAGTGAACGGCCAACGAATAGACGGAAAATGACACGATGAAGACACTAACGCCACCATAGGTCAAAATAGCGCAGGCTGCTACGACCGCGAGCACGGCGTGCTTTATTCCGATTTTCTCGATAACCCAATGCGCAACGCTAGCCGCAGCTCCCGAAGCACCCATGATTTCGCCAAATATTGCGCCGAGCAGGAACATGAAGAACCAGCTTTTGAAGAAGCTGACAAACCCGTCCATATAGGCAGTAGCAAAATCCGGTGCGCCCTCTGCGGCGAGCGGTGGCAACCAAGCGAGTCCGCTAGTTGCTGCAACAATAGCAGCGGCAATCGGCCCGGCGATCAGGATATTTACGCCTTTCACCGTCATATAGATGAGCAGCGCGAGTCCGCCGATTAACCCGATTGCTGATATCATGCGTCTTGGTTCCCTATATCCTCAAAGCCTATTGGCAGAGGAAAGGAACGGGCGGCAAGGATCAATTTAGATGGGCAGTCGAATTTACTGATAACAACAACCGCATTAACCGCATAAACAGAGCGCCATGTTAACTTTTGCCTAATCATCTGCTGCTACGCCAACAACAGGATATTTCTTGGTTGTGTTAGCCAAAAATATCGTTCTGGAACAAAGCGTTCCTGCGGCATTTAATTCAGGATTAGGTGATGATAAGCGACAAAGCTAATCAGCGAGAGATGAAACGGCAGTTTAAGCGGGGTGATCACCGGAGCTCTACCCGTGCTGGCGTTGAAATCCGTGCAGAAGTGCGCGAACCAGGACTTGGCCGGGTTGAAGCGATGATCATGGATTTGTCGATGACCGGGTTTCGAATGAGGTGCATGACACGGTTAACTGGAGAGAAAAATATTTTCATGGCTTTGCCATCATTTACTGCGATTGAGAGCAAGATCTGCTGGGTTGATGGTGACTTTTTTGGTTGTGAATTTGTCCAAGGCCTGCACCCAGCAGTATTTGAACATATTGTTTCGAAATATCCGACACTGAAACACGTGGACTGCTGACCTACCAGCGTTGCGCAGATAGAATAATCGACTAAGTTGAGTCGACCATGGCCAGCAGAATATTCGAAAAAACCAAGAAGATATTGCTGGTACTGCTTATCGTTGGCGGATCGTTGGCTCTCGCACGTTGGACGATTGATCCCGAAACTATCATAGTGAATGGTAAAACCGTGAAAGTTATTGACGGTGACAGTTTCAAAGACGGTGATACAGAATTTCGCATTTATGGAATTGATGCTCCGGAATATCGCCAATTCTGTAAAGACGCGAATGGCAAAAATTGGCCATGTGGCAAATCGGCGCGAAGCGGCTTGGAAACAGTTTTGCGTAACGGCCGTTTCAGTTGTGAAGTTCGAGCGCGCGATAAATATGGCCGAACAATTGTCAGCTGCATAAGCGGCAAGGATGATCTAGGTGCGCGCCTAGTTGCTGACGGTCTTGCCATGTCGTCTGATCATTTTGATCACGTCATATATGGAGCCGAGGAGTCCACTGCCGAAAAGGCCAAACGCGGCATCTGGCAAGGGACTTTTGAAAAACCGTCTAATTGGCGCGCCGCTCACCCGCGATAGGGTTTTGCGTCAGCAGCGTCGGATTGATGGTGAAGGTTCTGGGCTCTCCTGTCCACCGCGCCTTTGGATCGGCCATGTGGGTTACACCATTTAGCTCATATATATTCTCATATCCATAGCCATAGAGGTTGATGAATGTCGGAATATTGAGCGCCAGCGGCGCCCGTTTCAACCTAATCGGCGGTACATCGTCGCGAAAATTATTATTACAATAGATCAGGATAGGTCGCGATTTGTCACCAAGAATTTTGGTCAGCTTCTCTTCGGTAAAATCGGAAAATGGAATGTTGATTGCACCGTCTATATGTCCTTGCTTAAACGCGGCAGCGGAACGCGTGTCTAATACTATAGCGCCCTCTTGCTGAGAAATTGCGTTAAACTGGTCCATCTCCACGAGACGTTCTGCCCGATATTCTGCCAGTTCCTCAGTCAGCCTTAGAAAACCGGCATAATCTACCTGCGGGTTTACAGCTGTTTCGGAAGGAGGTTGGTTTTGTGCTATAGCGGGTTGCAAAGAAAGGGCTGAGAGGAAGGTAGCGGATGCCAATATTGCTGATATTTTCATGATCTTTGTCCCTGTTTCGACAATCAACGTAAAATCTAGACTTTTCAGATTGCTAAATGCTGAACCGGCACTAGTTTGTCAGCCAGATCGGGCGTTGGGCTTGGGTGAAATGGACTTGTTGTCATTTCACATCTGCGAGTAGGATCGCAAACGGGGGAAGCGTGGCAAATAATATCAAACCTAATTGGCTATCTGAAATTGTGCGGCGCTTTTCTGTGTTCGTTTATAATTTTAACGGTTGGAAGGCGGTTCAGGAAAATCCAGCGCCGCGTAAATGCGTGATCATCGCGGCTCCGCATACCAGCAATTGGGATTTCATCTATTTTTTCGGCCTGACCAATAGCCTGAAGATCAAATCTTATTGGATTGGCAAAGACACGCTGTTCAAATGGCCCTTTGGCGACATGATGCGGCGGATGGGTGGTATTCCCGTCGATCGCTCAAAATCGAACAATATGGTTGATGCTATGGTCGAAGAATTTAACAAGCGCGATGATTTCATTTTGACTATTCCGCCTGAGGGAACCCGTGGCAGCGTGCGACAGTGGCGGACCGGTTTTTATTATATTGCTCTAAAAGCCAAAGTACCGTTGATTATCGGAATGATGGATTATGCCAAGAAAACTGGTGGACTGGGTCCAGAGATCCAACTGACCGGAGATTATGAGGCAGATATGGAGAAGGTCAGTGGCTTTTATCATAGCGTGACTCCCAAATATCCCGACAAAGCGATGGACGATATTGTGCACACTGATGCCGATCCAAAGCTGGGTGGAAAGAAAGAGTGAGTTTGCTTTCTGCACTTGGACAGAATTTTATCCTTTTGGTTGGGATCATGATCATTCTCTGGCTGGTTTCCGTCAAGATCCGTGATGTGTCTTTCATTGATGCGTTCTGGGCTTATGGCATGGCAATCATGGCGGGCGCATCGATCCTTCACGTGGAAAACGCCAGCTGGCTCGGCTGGACGATATTCGGTTTGACCGTGACTTGGGGTGTGCGGCTTGGAACACATCTCTACTTGCGCTGGAGCAAGGAAGGGGAAGACCCCCGCTATACCAAGATTATCGGTACCGCGATGAAGAAAAAGGGTTGGAGCTTCGCGCAGACCGCTCTGCTCAAAGCTTGGATGTTGCAAATACCCTTGCTTTTCCTGGTCTCTTTGCCCGCTCAAATTGGGATATTATTGGCCGGTGATCAAGGGCTTGGACCGATCGCGATTGTGGGACTGGTCATCGCGGTTATCGGCATCGCATTTGAGACTATCGGTGATGCACAGCTCAAGACATTCAAAGCGAACCCGTCGAACAAAGGGAAGGTACTCGACACCGGACTGTGGCGCTATACGCGGCATCCCAATTATTTCGGTGACTTTTGTGCATGGTGGGGCATTTGGTTGGTCGCAGCTCAAGTTGGTTGGCCTGTCTGGGTAGCGATTGTCGGGCCCTTGTTTCTCAGCTTTACGCTCACAAAATGGAGCGGCGCGCCGATGCTTGAATATTCATTGCGTAAGAACCGCCCAGATTATGTGGATTATATCGAGCGAACATCAAGGTTTTTTCCGATGCCGCCTAAGAGATGAGAACTCGCTCTGACTATCAATCGGGCACCTCCAAAAGGGAAATATAGATGGATTTAGGGCTAAAGGATAAGGTCATTTTTGTAGCCGGTGCAAGCCGGGGTATTGGCCTTGGGATTGTCGAAGCCTGTTTGGCCGAAGGCGCAAAAGTAGCGATGGCGGCTCGAGGTGCGGAAGCGCTGGAGGCAGAAAAATCTCGACTGGCTGATATTTATGGGGCGGATCGCCTCTGGTCTCAAACAGGTGACTTGCGCGATAGCGCAACGGTTGACGCTATGGTTGCCGAGATTGAGAAAAGCTTCGGGCCGCTATGGGGGGTGGTAGCCAATGTTGGTTTGCATCCTTGTCCTCCGGGTTTTGAAGTGGATGATGACACATGGCGCAGCGGTATGAGCCAAAATCTTGATTCCGCCTTCATCCTTGCTCGCGCGGCTTTGCGGATGATGCAGCCAAGGGGTGAAGGATCAATCCTGTTTATCAGCTCTATCGCCGGACTTTCCGGTCTGGGGACGCCTCTAACCTATGGAACGGCCAAGGCGGCTATGAACCATCTTGGCAAAGAACTAGCCGCAGTGGCCGGGCCATCGGGTGTACGGGTCAATGTGATTGCACCGGGCAACATCATCTTCCCCGACGGCGATTGGGAAAAGCGGGTCAACGGGGAAAAGGGGACTTCGGTGATGAGATGGATCAAACGTGAAGTGCCTCTGCAGCGTTTTGGAAAACCGGAAGAGATCGGTTCCGCAGCCGCTTATGTGCTGAGTCCGCGTGCCAGTTTTGTCACTGGCGCGATTATACCGGTGGATGGCGGGCAGGATAAATAGCGCTAACGGTCAAGCTATTTAGGCTGCTGCCGCTAGCACCTTATTTTCGATAATCTGGGCGAAGACGTCGCTGTCTTGCGCGCCGGGAACCATGAACTTCTTGTTGAAGATAAAGGCGGGGACGCCCGAAATGAACCGGTCTTGCCATTCCGCTTCGGTGGCACGAACTTCGGCGGCAAACATATCGCTACCCAGTAAGTCGCGGACGCGTTTCTCGTTGAGGCCGACAGAGCAGGCGACTTCGGTTAGCACTTCGTGATCACTGACATCCTTGCCATCGGTAAAATGGGCTTTGAACAAAGCCAATTTCAGCGCGGTCTGCTTGCCGGTTTCACCCGCCCAGTGCAGCACGCGGTGCGCATCAAAAGTGTTCACCATCCGCATATTCTCATGATAGCTAAATTCGAAATCGAGATCGCTTCCTGCGTTGCGCAGCCGTTCGCGATTAGCCTTGCTCTGCTGTGGCGTGGCACCATATTTCTGCGCCATATGTTCGTTAATATCCTGACCCTCTGGCGGCATGTTTGGGTTCAATTCAAAAGCATGCCAAGCGAGCGCAAATTTCGCCTTGCCTTCAAAGCGCTGCATCGCCTGTTCAAGCTTTTTATAACCAATAATGCACCACGGACAGACAACATCAGAGACAATATCTACGGTGATTACCGGGGTCTCTGACACAGCTTTTTCCTTACATGATATGGTGTTGGTTCAGGCTTTTTCTAAAGTGCACTGTAATGGATGCTGGTTTTTGCGCGCGAAGTCCATAACCTGAGTGACCTTGGTCTCGGCGACTTCATAACTAAACGTCCCGCAAACTCCGACGCCTTTTTGATGTACGTGCAGCATCACCCTTGTTGCTTCATCTATATCCATCTGGAAAAAGCGCTTCAGGACCAGGACGACAAATTCCATCGGCGTATAGTCGTCGTTTAGGATCAAAACTTTATACGGATTAGGCTTTTTGGTCTTGGTGCGCGTCTTGGTTGCGATGCCAATATTAGTATCATCGTCATCGCCGGAACCATTGTTATCAGTACCATCGCCATCATCATCTCCGGCCATAAGTTCGCCCAGCCGAAAGGCTTCGCCAGCCTGCAGAAGGATCGGGTCGGCATCGGACGCTATTGGGGAGAGAATCTCTGCTTTAATCATGTTGCACAGGATATGGTATTTTAACCCCCGAGGGCAAGTGGCGGATTGATGAATCCGCGATGATTTTACGACAAATCGTCTGATTACAGCACAAATGAAAAAGGCCGCTCCCTAAGGAACGGCCTTTTGCGTGACGATAAAAGCGGCTTAAGCGGCTTTTTTGATCTCTTTGCGGATGGTGCTGACGCGATCAGCGATTGGCTGATAGGCTTTGCCAGCCAATTTGGTGACGGCATCCATGTTGTTTGAAGTCTGGTCAACAACCCGGTCCAGGCCGCTGCGCATGAAGTCAGCTTGCATTTCAACGAAATGCTTTGGCGTAGCAGCGTTGAAAGAGCTTTTCAGAACGTTGCTGGCTTCCACGAAGTTTTCGCGGGTATATTTGACGTTGGTTTTGCCGATTTCCTGAGCACCTTTAGCGGTGATTTTGCCGGTTTCGACAAGAGTTTCAACGTTAAGACGGTTGAATTCAACAGCATCTTTGGAAACTTCAACAGCGCGGTCAGCAACTTCTTTTGCGCGTACCTGAGCGGTTGCAGTCAGCTTTTCCAGTTGAGCTTGCAATTTGGCAGCCATGTCCTGAAGCGCTTTTTTGTTCGTGGTAGCCGTTTTTGGAGCGGCTTTTTTCGGAGCAGCTTTCTTAACGGTTTTCTTCGCAGTGGTTTTTGCGGTTGTTTTCGCTGTGGTCATTTTGGTCGTTCCTTTTTTAACAATTTTTTTGGCGGTTGCAGCGGCGCGTTTCGGAGCGGCTTTGCGCTTCGTAACGGTCTTCTTAGGAGCCGCTTTGGTTGCTGCAGGCTTCTTTGCAGCGGGTTTTGAAGCCGTTTTGGTTGGCGCAGCAGCTACCGGCTTTTTCGCAGCGGTTGTTGATGCGGTCTTTGGTGCTGGCTTGGCAGCTGCTTTTTCAGCAGGAGTCTTTTCAGCGGTTACGGGTTGCGCTGACGCAGCTGCATTATAAGCAGCTTCAGCAGAGAGGCTGACGGGCTTATTTGAAGCCGTGGCAGCCGTTGTGTCGGTTGTATTTGTATCAGCCATCTGTGATTCCATTTGTTTGTTGCAGTGCACAAATAGGAGGACCGTACATAAAAGTCAAGGAAAAATGTTGCAGTGCAACATAAATCAAAGATGGGTAATAAATATCAATTTTACCAATGAGATAGTGCTACTATAGCCATATCTCCATTTCTGAGTTTATACAGAATATACACAGAATGAGAGAAAAATATTTCTTCTGCTGCCCTGCAACATAATGATAGTTTGTAAGTCTTCTGGATTAGGAATGCACATATGCCATCCTATCATAAGGCAAAGCTTGTAGGAAAGGGGCTCGCCCCTTTCCGTTGGAGCCGGTTAGATAAGATTGGCGGTCGTTGCGACGGCCAGCAGCGAGAAAGCAGCGATGCAGATATTGGCCGTTGCGCCAACTGATAGCCGGATTGGTTTAGCCACAGCATTAAAGCGCGCTTCGTAATCGGGATGCTCGGTTCCCAACATCCGATCCCACCATGTGAAATAGAGACCGAAATTGCTGTTGCCCTGGCTGTGGTGCAGGTCGTGATGGGTCGTGGTCGTGATCCAGCCAACAAATTTATTGCGTGTCCAGCCAGCGGGAAAAAGTTCTACGCCAGCATGGCCCATGACATTGCGAACAATCATATGCGCAAGGAACAGGAATATCGCGAATGGGTACATGCCGCCGAACAAGACCGAGATAATGAGCAAATAAATTGGCACAAAGGCCGCTTCGGTCATCGCCTCGAAAGAAGAGAAGCTATAGGCCGCCCATGGTGTTGGCGTGCGCGATTTATGATGGTGTAGGTGTGAGAAGCGGAACATGGTTTTCGTATGGAGCCAGCGATGCATCCAATAGAAATAGGCATCATGGGCGACGATCATCGCCAAAAGCTGGACGATGAAGAGCGGCCAGACAATTTCGCCGCTCATGACTGTGACCCAACCAGCCGCTTCCATTAGAACAGTGCTGATCGTTGTCAGGCCGAAAACGAAAACCGTGCGCATGGACGAAAGAAATTCTCGTTTATAGTCGGCGAATCCGGCTTTGCGGGATTGGATACGCCGCGCCGCGCTCCACTTGCCAAAGGCCCAGAGGATGAAGGACAATGCACCCGCCGCTATTAGATAACGCCCCAGGTCAAAGGTAAAGGCGCCAATCATATGATCGATTATGTCGTTGAATATTGCGGGCATTTGCTTCTCCACCATGTGTCATGTTGTTCGATGAAGGCAAAGTGACAGGAAGGATTGGATGTTTCTCTGCAAAGCTGAAAAATGCTGTGCGATTTTGAAAATGATCAGACTATTTCAATTTCGATCAATGGCCGTTTTGCGAAAATCACTAGGTGTTAGGCCGGTTTCATTACGAAAAGCGCGATTAAACGGTGCGAGTGATCCATAGCCTAAATCCATCGCGATTGTGAGAATCGGTAAGTCGACCAGAGCGCGATCTGCGAATTTTTCTTTGGCTTCGCTGATTCTATAGCCGTTGAGGAAGGATGAGAAATTACGATGACCAAGCTGTTTGTTGATTAGCGCGCGCAATCGATGCTCTTGTGTGTCCAGTTGAGAGGCCAGTGTTGCGATAGTGAGAGAGGGTATACGATATTGGCCTTCTTTCATCGCTGCGATGAGCTTGTCATGCAGCACAGTTTCCGATGGAGAAAGATTGAGAATCGGACGGGCTTGCCGCTTATCTGCGGCAGGTTTTGAAAATAGTTCTTCCTCGGCGGCTAATACAGCCATGCCCGCGCCAAGAACGAGGATCAGGATCAGCATGGCATTGATCGCAGATACGCTGGGTAAATTGTCGGTAGCGCCAAAGAAAAGCTCATAGACCAAAACGCCGCCGACCTGGAGCCCAACAAATATCGGCAGATACATTCTTATGCGTCGGCGCTTTTCAATCAAGTCATCGGCCCGGCCGGTTATGGCTATGATGATCAGGTGAATGACGAGCGCGAGGGAAAGCAGCCGGATCGCATAAAAGGTGAACCATTGCCATTCGGGCACGGTGAAAGCGATGATCCAGAGCAGAGTAAGCAATATTGGTACTGTGACTAGCAATGGCTTGGCAATGCGGCGCTCAAAAAGCTGATGCGCAAATACCCACGCCCAGACGGTTGTCGATATCGAGAGGAAGTCAATTGGTATGCGCCAGGGAAGCGGGGGTGCCATCATGGTCGATGAATTGATCAAATAGGCCATCGAGCTGATCAATACGCCTAGCAACGATATTTTTAGATCCCGTCGCGTTCGGCTGACCAGCAAGACGGCAATGATCATGACCTGCCCACCCATGGTAAGCAGTCGCAATATCGTATCGACCAATGCCAGATCTATTCCGCCGATGGCTGTAACCTTCCCTGTTATGTGCTATGCTAGCTCATCTTCATCAGTACGCAACGGGAATATGCGCGATACGTCCGTTCGGGCTTTTGCGGAATATTCTTTTGTTTCTGAAACAGCTATGTGTAACAGCTTAGCTATGCAGCGCGATTATGTCCCATGTCCCAACTGAAATCCATCGCGACCGCCCTTCCTGACTACAAGATCAGCCAAGATGATGTTCTGGCTGTGCTTGCCAAGGCGCGCGGATCCGCTTTGCCTGAGCGATTGAAGCAGATATTGGGTAACAGTGGGATCGATGAGCGTTATATTGCTTGTGAACCCGACTATTATCTGGAGCAACGCAGCTGGCCGGAGCGGGCGGGAGTTTATGATCAAGTGGGCAGGGCGCTAGCCCAGCGATCGGCTGCGGCGGCATTGGCGAAAGCCGCCTTGCAACCGTCTGATATTGATGTGATTGTGATGATTTCCACAACCGGTACTATGACGCCCTCTATTCCCTGCCGATTGATCGAGGCTATGGGTTTCCGCCAGTCGGTGCAGACGGTTCCGGTTTTCGGCTATGGTTGCGCGGGTGGTATACTGGGGCTGCGGCTCGCCAATGATCTGGCGGATGCGAATGGCGGGCAGAATGTGTTGCTGATCTCGTTGGAGCTATGCAGCCTTTCTTACGATTACAGCCAGTTTGATAAAAAGAATATGATCGCGACCGCGCTTTTCGCTGATGGCTGTGCTGCGGCTTTGATG
Source organism: uncultured Sphingomonadaceae bacterium (assembly GCA_947501695.1). Classification (GTDB taxonomy): domain Bacteria; phylum Pseudomonadota; class Alphaproteobacteria; order Sphingomonadales; family Sphingomonadaceae; genus Parasphingorhabdus. The sequence goes on along the minus strand of CANMWO010000001.1, from coordinate 1,818,003 downwards.
AGCGGTAAAGGCGAGCAGGGCGATCGGCCGTCGTTTCGGGCATTTGGCCAAAAGACTTGGCCGGATACGCGCGATATGATGGGCTGGGACATTGGTGATACCGGATTTGATCTGGTGCTGGCTCGCGATATACCAACCTTTGTGACCAAGGATTTTACGCCGTTTTGCGACGCTTTCTTAAACGATCAGGGCCTGGAAAAATCGGATCTGGGCGAGCCAGCTTGCCATCCGGGTGGCGGACGAGTCGTCGAGGCGCTGGAAGATTATTTTGCGCCGGAGCTAGCGGGCATTCCGGCGACGCGCGATGTCCTGAAATATCATGGGAATATGTCTTCACCAACCGTGCTGTTCGTGCTGGAGAAAATACTCAGGGGTAACCCCAAGAAGCCGATATTGTTGACGGCGCTTGGCCCCGGTTTTACTTCCGTGCTGGGCATTTTGGACCCTGTAGGAGAAAATTGATGGATGGTTTGGGCGCAATTTTCACAACTATGCCCACATTGGTCACATGGGTATTGATTTATATTGTCGTCCAACGGCTGGCGGAATTGGTTTACGCTAACGGCAATACCAAGCGCTTGCTATCGGAAGGCGGCGAGGAATTTGGCGCTGACCATTATCACTGGTTCATCTTTCTTCACAGCGCGTGGCTGGCGATTATTTTCTTGCTGGTTGATCCGTTGCAGCAATTGAATCCCATATTGCTGGCGCTATTCGTCGGCACGCAAGTCCTGCGCGTCTGGACATTGGCCTCGATTGGTCGCTGGTGGACCACGCGGATCATCTCGGCCCCTCATTTCGACCTTGTGAAGCGCGGACCTTATAAATTTGTCAGCCACCCTAATTATCTTGTCGTGGTGCTCGAAATTGCGATTGTGCCCTTGTTGATGGGACTGCCGTGGGTGGCTTTGCTATTCTCTATATTAAACGCAATTTTGCTCCGTCACCGCATTGGCGTTGAGAATGTGGTGCTAGGGAAGCGCGGCTAACCCTTTAGTCGTCAGCCTCAGCTGCCGGCAAATAGGCTGTGACCTTAATCTCGATAATCGCCTTTTCACCGCCAAACAGACTGCTGATACCAATGGCCGTCCAAGCGGGATAGGGCGCTGGCACCCGCTCCTGCTTCACCGCCCACATTGGTCCGACATATTTGTTGAGATCTGTGAGATAAGACGTCACATCGACAACATCACTCCAGTCGCCTCCCGATGCTTTCAGGATCATTTCGATTTCTTCAAAAGCCCGGATTACGGCTGGCTTGATATCGGCGTCGGTTTCGTCATCTTTCAGGCGAGCGACTACGCCGGAAAGATAGACCATGTCACCCGCCCGTACTGCTGGGGCGAAACGGAAATTATCATAACTATCCTTGAGGCTTTCGGGAATGATGACCTGCTTTTGCGCGCTGACGGCCGACGTGGCGTGGATCAGTGCAAAAGCGGCGATAGCGATGAAGAATGTAGCCTTGGCTTGGCGCATGAGAACTCCCCCTTCCGGCAAAACTAGTCGGAAAGGGGTTTTCAGGCAAGTTGGTTGGTTTGTTTTGCAAGTTAAAATCTCGCTGTTAGTTCTACCCCGTAAAAACGCGGTTCGGCCGGAATGAAGGTGGGTATCCCAAAGGCACCGCCCGTATTACCGGCATCGAGCAAGTAGTTTTCATTGGTCAGGTTCCTTGCGAACCCGGCCAGCTCAAACTGGTCATCGGCAAAGGACACCCCGGCGCGCAAGTTGACCAGAGTGACCGCATCCTCGCTGATCGCAGGGTTGTTTGGGATTTGAAAGAATATCCGGCTGCGATAGGTGATGCTGGGAGTCATGAAAAAGCGCGTGTTGTCATTGATCGGATAATCGACCGTGAAACCACCCGCTGCCTGTACTTCTGGCTGTAGGCGGAAACGGGCATCGCGAAAATTGTCAGCAATGTCGTCTGAATTGTCGATTCCACCATCAATATAGCCGATATTGGCGAATATGTTCAACCAGTCGGCGGCTTGAATGCTAACCTCTGCTTCGACCCCGAAATTTTTGGCGCTGCCCGCACTTTGAGTTTCCGCAAGGCCGGTTTCGGGGTTAACGACACTGACCTGAAAGCCCTTATATGTCTGGTAATAGACGCCGAGAGAGCCTGATACCGGGCCAACCGAGCCTTTCAGGCCGACTTCGTAATTCCATACAGTTTCTTCGGGAATTGCGGTAAAGTCTGCAATCGGCCCATCGGCGCTGCCTGTCGCATCAAGGTCAACGGTCGGAGAACGGCGACCTTTGGAGATCGTCGCAAATCCATTAATATCGTCCGAAAATCGGTAGAGAATGTTGAAACGCGGCAAGAAGGCCTGGAAGCTGTCTTCTGTGCGGAAAGTTTGTCCGGCTGTATCGGTAACGGCGAATAAAGGTACGCCAGCAAGCACGGAATTGGGGGCGAATGCCCGATAGCCCGAACGGCGCTTTTCGATCAGCGCCCTGATCCCGGCGGTCAGCTCCAGCTCTGGTGTTGGAATCCAGGTTGCATCGGCAAAGACGGAATAGCTTTCGTTCTTACCCAGATTTTCAAATTCCAGCGTATAGGGAATGGCGGTGACAGCGCCGCTCGTCAGTGCTTCAATAGCGCTTCCTGCCGGAACGCCGGCAGCACTGACACATGGTACGCCAGGCACAACGCTGCCGAACAGGCATTGCAGAAACGTTACCTCATCCGTGGCAAGCGGCACGCGCTGGCTGCCATCCTCGCGGAAGATATTCCAACCAAAGGAGCCGCGAAATGTTGTGCCATTATTATAGGAGAAACGGGTCTCGTGGCTCCACTGGTCGCCCTCGGCATCCTCGGCAAATTCCAGATAGGTCGCTACCGAACCATCGGCATCGAACACCTCGTTGGAATCGAAATTGCGATAACCGTTGACCATCGTCAGCGTCCACTCATCGGCAAAGTCCCATGAGAAGGTGAAATTGGCGTCATAGACATCGCGCGTCAGGCCGAGCTCGTCATCGCCCAGAATTTCGGGGAAAAAGGGCGATCCGGCAAGAAAGGCAGGGCCAAAGGGATCGGCTGGACCCGCTGTCGTCGGTAAGGAGCCAGAGATAAACGGCGTGCCCGAGTTGCGCTGGCGGTCATAAGTGAAAATCAGGTCGGCGGTGAAATCATCGCTGGGCGTGTAGCGAAGCGATCCGCGGATACCGAGCTGGTTCTGCGCATAGAGATCATCCTGATTGGGCGCGAGATTTTCGACATAACCGTCCCGCCGTTTATAGGCGAAGGCCACCCGCCCGGCGATGATATCCGACCCGGCATTGAGATGGCCCGCAACCGTATAGGCGTCAAAATTGCCATAGCTGCCTGACAGTTCGCCGGAAAAACCAGGCTCCGGCTTGTTCGAAACGATACTGATCGCACCAACCGCAGAGGCCGTACCGAATAGGGTTGCTTGCGGGCCTTTGATCACCTCAATCCGCTCAATATCATACGCATCCTGATAAGAGCCGCGGGAGCGGGAAATATCGATGCCGTTATAATAGAGCGTGACCCGTGGCGCCTGTTGGGCCGAACCGCTGTCAGAGGTAATCCCGCGAATGACGACACCCGGGTTATTGGCGCTCTGTTCCTGAATATTGAGACCGGGGATATAGTTGGACAGCTCGTCGAGGTCTGACACACCGAGTTCGCGCAGCCTATCTCCGGTCGCGGCAGAAATGGTGATCGGCACATCGGTCGAACGCTGTTCAATCTTCTGCGCAGTGACGATGATGACATTATCATGGCTGCTGTCTTCTGCAGCATTGTCCAGATCATTTTGGGCAGCAGCAGGAGCGGCAAGGGCAGAAAAATACAGCGCAGAGGCCAAAGCGGGGAGGGAGGTTTTGCATGTCAATTTCACGAGAATCAGCCTTTGGTAGGAGCAAGGGGGAAACTGACTGTGCAAGTGCAGCATTGCTGTTACCGCATGAGGCAAGCCGTGTGACAGAATGAAGAAAACCATGCGTCTATAATGTGACGAACTGGCTCTAATCAGTGGCCCTCCGCACTCGACTGGATTTCCGAGATCATCGGGTTGGTTCGATTCTCAATGTCGACGAGCAGGCCAGCGTATAATGGGAGTGACTGATCGCAATAAATATGCTGTGACTGCGGTCCCATCTCCAATGCCCATCTCAAATGATTGCGACCCGATGTACCCCAGCCCTGATAGACAAGAACGCCGCGCCGATTTTATTGTCCACGGGATAGGATTGATTTTTATCCTGATGGCCGGTGTGGCCTTGTTCATTCAGGCCGCTGATCATGGTGGGGCGGTGATAGCGGCGGTCAGCACATATGTGATCGGCGTGGCCTTTTCCCACGTGATTTCCATGTTCTACCATTTGTCGCCTTTTCATGATCGGCGGCTGGCCCTGCGCCGGATAGACCATGCTGCAATCTATCTGACTATAGCGGGGACTTTTACGCCGCTGTTCGTCCTTGCGGATACAGAGTTTAGCCTGTTCCTGCTGACGATTGTCTGGGCGCTGGCTATCCCTGCGATGCTGTACAAGATATTCGGCAAAAATCTGGATTCGCGCTGGTCGTTGGCGTCCTATCTCGGTTTGGGATGGATGGGCATTATCGGCGTGCCCGAGATGATGGCGCAGCTGCCCGGATTGTCTTTATGGGCCATGCTGGCGGGCGGTGTCTTCTATTCCCTCGGCACGATTTTCTATGCCCGCAAGGCGCAGCCCTTTCGCTATTCGATCTGGCATAGTTTCGTCATGATGGGCGGCGCGTCTTTCTTTGTCGCTATTTGGGTGGCTTTGGCGGGAGGTTAAATGTGCTGCGGGCAATGGGTTTGCGGTTGTTGGTAGATGGGTGATGTCGCGGAATTCGTTTTATTGAACAATGGGTCCATGCAGTTAGTGTCCGCTTTGGGCGCAAAAGCGGACATTAGGCCGCGAGGAGAAATCTCACACTGATTGACACTGTATTATGGTGGCGATACACCGCGATTAGAGGAGAACGACGATATCCTATTTCAAATTCCTGCTGATCGCTGCCGCCACGACCACCGTTGTCGGATCAGGGTCTCTCAATGCTAGAGAAGCCGTTCCCGAATTTCGCCAACACCCCTTTCTTGAATTTGACATTGAAGGGAATCGGACAGCCGACGTATCGTTGGTGGACGTCGATAGTGACGGCGATCTGGATGCGATCGTTGCAAACGGACGTCACTGGGCGCAACAAGATTTTGTTTTTCTGAATATTGGAAATGGCAAGCTGCTTGAAGCCTTGCCCTTAGGAAGCCAAAAATCGGCTAGCTACACTGTACAAGTGGGAGATTTGGATGGCGACGGCGATGTTGATGCAGTTGTAATAAGAGACATGCTCCCAGCGCTATCCTTCGCCAATGATGGGAATGGTCGTTACAGCTTAGTAGGTGAAGTACCAGAGAGTGCCGGGCCAGCTAGATCCGCCGTCCTGATCGATGCAGATGGTGACGCCGCCTTGGATCTGGTGGCGGTAACTCGCAGAGCACCTGACCGGCTTTATAGGGGTGATGGACGAGGCGGCTTTTATAAAGGGACTGAACTGCCCGACAAAGGGTTTGGTTCGACCGGTGTTGCTGGTGGCGACGTGGACTCGGATGGAGACGTTGATCTGATCATCGCTCGCCGAGATGGCGCTGCAAGCGTTGTGATGCTGAATGATGGCAAAGGTACTTTTCATTCGGTATCGCTGATTGGCAGCGAAGGTGATCATCGTAAAGTGGCACTTGCTGATATGAATGGCGATGGCAGGTCAGATATCGTGCTGGTCTCAACCGACAAGCAGCACCTACTTTACAAGCAAGACAGCAAAGGCGAATTTAAAAAGCCCGTCAGGTTCGGGCAAAAGGATGAGGCTGTTCAGGCACTTGCTACAGGTGATATTGACGAAGATGGCGACAATGATTTGGTAGCGGGTGCAGACGGCCCAAACATACTTTATGTTAACGACGGTACTGGGCAATTCGCGCGGCAAATCATACCCAGCGAAGCCGACACATATGGTGTTGCGCTGGGTGATATGAATGGAGATGGTTTGCTTGATATCGTGTTCGCCAATTCCGGTGATGCAAACGAAGTGGTGATGTCACGAAAACCGTCGCAGACTAAACCATAGAAGCCGTTCCTAATGCCCGCTTTCGGGATAAAGCAGACACAGCGCTAATGTCCACTTTGGGCGAAAAAGCGGACATTAGGAATTAGCATTCAGAAAACCCAAAAACCATTCTGTAGGCCGCCGAGAAAAGATATCGAGATCAAAGAAACAGCGCCCTGTTTCAAACAGACGCAGTATCAACCTTATTGAATAATATTTTTATTCCGTTTTCTCACCGCGCGGCGCTCGCGCCTTTTGGCAACTAGTGACGCAGCTTCCTTGGGTGCATAATACATTCTTCCATCCCCCACGGCACGCGCTTGAACGATCAATCCTTCGGGCATGATATGCAAGCGCTCGAGATCGGCACTGATAAGGCGGCCTCGGAATACGAACCCCTCGAGCGGTTCTGCCTTTAGCCATTCATCGGCTTTTTGCAGGCCATCATCATAGTTATTTGAAAAATCGTAGCTTATCTTGCTGATAAACTCCCTGTCGATTTCATCTTTGCTTACCGCCCCAACTAGTTTGTTGAACAATCGGCTATTGGTGCGACTGACGACGGACAGATTGGAAATTCCAATAATCTTGTTAGCGAGATCCAGGCGCGGCCTCGCCAATATCCAGATCTTGCCCTCGACATCGCCAAGCCAGCTTATGGGTTCCTCAATGGTAAGGCCTATCCCTATGGCAATCTTTCCGCCATCAGCACCAAAAACCTCAACATCGTTAAAACGCGCCTGAACCTCCGTTCCGTCCTCCATTTTAACAGTTTGAAATTCTCCAAGCTGCAATGCTTTTTCAATTGGTTTTTGGAACACAGAATAGGGGATGTGGAAAGGAACATGGACCCGGATTCCCTCGGACGGCAGCGACTTCATGAGGTTGGGAAGCGGCGTCACGTCGGGATCCTTTGGCCGACTGCCAAAAATCGTTTCCGTTTGCGCGCGTGCGGCAAGATTGACGACCAGACGCCGGCCACGAACGGTATATCCAGCAAAGCCAATTTGCTGCGGCGTAAAGCGTACCCAGATTTCAGGATCGGACTTGGCGCGAGCTGATGTGAAGCCTTCTTCCCAAATGGCTTGCGCCTTTTTCCGCGCATTTAGGTTTCGAATAAGTTGCGGCAAACGCCTCTCGATCTGTGCTGCAACTTTTCTAATCTCGGGATCAACGCGCGACGAAAATTCAATCCGTTGGTCCAGAAAATCAATGCCGATCTTTTTGCCCCAGTTATAATCGACATCAACTTTTGCCGACGGCTGCCAATTTCGGCTCAAGGATAGCTTTACGCGCAGCGTCACCACTACTGAACCCGTCGCCGTTTCGCGCTTCACAATCCCGCCAATATTTTGCGCTTGAATGCGCGTACTGACGGGAATGGAAATTTTAAGATGCTGCCCCGAACCGGTAAGACGAATGCGTCCGCGTTCCACCTTGCCGACCAGGCGACATGATATATCGGGAATTAGCTTTGATTTCGTTTTGAGGCATATTTTTTGCGGCTCATTGATATCTGCCAACCGCCAAGGCACATCCTTGTTCAAGGTGTTTTCGAAAATCTGCAAGCTACCGCTGACGGGAATGAAGATGGTTGATGTCTGGTCTTCCAGACGCACTTCCGTTTTGATTTTCGTCGGCTCAGGCGCAGATAACGGTTCGTCCAATCCAGATAAAAAGGCCCCAATTGCAAGGATGATCATTATCAGGACTACACCAAAACAGCCGAGGCCGATCTTGATCTTTCGACTTGAGAGATTGGGCATAGCTAGTCTCTGTCCTGGCAAATCAAATCGAACCTAATGCGCATTTTCCTGGGCGGCTCTCAATCTAATGATAAACTCGATCAAAAATGCTGTTGTAAGACTAAACAAGATCAGCCCGTTTGCGGCCATAAGCCCGGACAATAGCCGCCATTCTGGTCCAATCACGATGTCACCAAACCCCAAAGTTGTGAACGAAACGACCGAAAAATAGAGCGACGTCTCTAAATTATTGAACTGACCCAAAAGTAAAAACAGGCCAGCCCAGAGCCACACTGCAACGCTGAGTGCAACAAGCATCCAAAGAACCATCGCGGTCAACGAAATCATGAGTTTTAGTATTTTGCGACCAGAGACTAGCCATTTCCCGGCATGTGTCAGCCCAATAGTCGCCGCTCCGACAAAACCCGCTGCGATGGCAACCGTCAGGCATATCAATGCCGATCCAATTAACAGTTGTGTGAACATAAGCCCCTAATCATTTTTTTGTGATTGTTGCCGGAGAAATTCAAATCAGGCAAGTTGTCCGCATAATCTATCCGGCGCGACTGCGTTGCGTTGTTATCCGACAGGAGGGCAGACATGCGATTTTCTCAAAAAATCAACACCTGTAAGCTTCATTGATATTTGAAGATCATTTTAGAGCTCAAGGTAAGTAGCTAAATTCCCCCAAAGACAGAGCCCGCAACGCGGCTGTGACGCGGTTATCAACACCGAGCTTTCGGTAAGATCGTTCCAGATGCGTAATCACGGTGCTTTCTGCGATATCCAGTATTTCGGCAACGACACCATTGCTTTTTCCCTGCGCGACCCAGGATAGAACCTCTTGCTCTCTTGGTGATAATTTTACTGGTCGGGGCAATTCAACCTGCAAGAGCGCGCAATATTGCAGATGGGCAAATTGACAGCAGCTTTGCAGCAGAGCGATATCGGCATCATCCATATCTGGTCTGGTTTTGCCAAAACCTAAAGACACATAACCGTTTCGTCCGTTGGGTCCGAATACCGGAAGCATCAATCCTTCATCCACAGCAGCGGAGGCGGCCTCAAGATATTCCATTTCTTCCGGGCGCGGGGGTGAAGCATATTTCAATTCCCGCCACCAATAAGCCCTTGTTCCAGACATCACTTGCCGGATTGAAGGGTCGATCCCAATAAGGTTTTGTGACTCAAACCGGTCTACCAACTCCTTGGGAAAGCCAGCGGAGATGACATTCACTGCTACGCCGTCCGAAGACCCTAATTGCGGCAGGTGATGATAGGCCACAGCCTTCAGGCGAAACAGCTTCGCATAACGTAGGCACAAAATGTTGAGGCTTCCGAATGACTGGCATCGCAGCAAGTCTAGGTGAAAGGACGTCAAAAGCTCGGCAGTAAACTTTGCAGGAAGATTTCGCGTTGAATGCATAAGGCTAATGTAAACCAGTTTTTCCAGCAATTATAATAGATTATTCATAGGCGCAGTCTAACGGAGCAAGCCAGTCTCAACCATTGGTCGTAAAATCCAAGCTGACTGCCGATTTACGTTACGTGCCTTTGCAGAAAAAGAAACATGGATCAGCACGGCATATAGCCATCGCCAAGCATGGTTCCAAAATCTTGTCCTAAACCTACAGGACAATGAAAAATCAATCATGCTGCTACGTAAAACTACCTATCACCGTAAAGCGTCAGAACTATCGATGTAAGGATATGCTGCGAAAACAGCGTAACAACATAGCTAAGACAGCGAACAGGAAGGTTTGAAATGTTGTCCTACAAAAAGATTTGCAAAGGCCTAGCCATTTCGTTCCTCACCGTCAGTTTAGCTGCCTGCGGAACCGCCACTAAATCCGTTCAAAATTATAATCCATCGGTCAGCTTGCGCGGATTGACGCAGGACCGAAGTGCTGAGCCAACCTTGGTCTATACTCGGTCCGGTGCGCCCAATCTTGGCAATTATGACAGCTTCATCATTGATCCGGTACGGGTCAGCTATCGGGATGGCAGTATCAAAGGGCTCGACAAAGAGCAGGTGCGGAAGATGCAACGTAAATTTCGCGCTGAGTTGATCGCTGAACTAATTTCTGCCGATTATAACGTCGTCAAAAAGCCCGGTACCCATACCATGCGGATCAGCATGACGATTGCTAATCTGAAAGCGCCTTCAGCGGCCTTGAATGTATCCAATGTTGTTCTGCCATTTTCATTGAGTGTTGGTGAAGTGACCGTGGAAGGGGTTTTCCGCCAGTCGGCCAAGAACCGTATTGATGCTGTGGTGGTCAACCGCGCGCAGGGACAACGGCTGATGAATAAAAAGCCTTGGTCGACTTGGGCGGATGCGGAACAGTCTTTCAAAGAATGGGCAAAAGGTATTCGCAAAGCGGTCGATCGGGCGCATGGCAAGTAACCACTTGTTATGATAGTCCTATTCGGCGCGATCGACTCGACGAACAAGAAAATTGAATTCTAAGTTCAAATCGAAAGGGGATAACATGAAGCGTTATCGATATTTAGGAATTGCACTGGTGCCGGCACTGATGCTTACCGGCATACAACCGGTTGCGGCACAGGATCGCTATAGATATTGCCAGCAGCGGGCTTCCGAATTTTCAGGATATAACGGGCGCGTGCCCGATCGTTACCTTCCCGGCGGTGCATTGGAAGGAGCTGCCAAAGGCGCTGTGACCTCTGGTATCGGCGGTTTGATCTTTGAAAAGAACAAGAAAAAACGGAAACGTAATGTACGGCGCGGCGCGGCGATTGGAGCCCTCGTTGGTGCGATCAAGCGCGGTAATGCCAAGAAAAAACAAAATCGGGCTGCCCGTAATTATCGACTTGAGTTAGACGCATGTATGCGCGGAGGATATTAATGACCTATTTTACAAACAAACTATTCGCTAAATCGGCCATTCTCGGTCTGGTTTCGACTGCTTTGATGTGCACGTCCGCAGTGGCTCAAGATGAAGGCCTGGCACCCGCCACTCCAGTGGACTTGAAAGAGGTCAGCTGTTGGGATGTCGTCACATTGAACGAAGATGATCGGGCTTCCGTAATGACATTGCTTTACGGCTATTCTATCGCACAAAAAGGCAGCTCGATAATATCACCGGAAGCCGTTCAAGTGGCGATTGTCTTGACGATGACGGAATGTGTCGAGAAACCCGATACAAAAGTGCATGAGCTATTGCTGGAAAAAATGAATCGCTAAAGACGCTGGCATCGTTGCCATCCGACCGAAGGGAGGAAGCCATCCGATTTTCTCAAAAAATCGCCGCCTTTAAGATTGTAATTGGGTTAAGCGCTGGTCTTATTTTATCATCCTGCTCCGGCGGGGACGTTGAAGAAGCTGAAATTGTGCGCCCGGCAAAGCTGCATGTCGTCAAGGCTTCTGCGGATCGGTTTGATGCAAGCTTCCCGGCCATTATCGAGGCAGGCTCATCATCTACGTTGACGTTCCAGGTCGGCGGCTTGCTGAAAAGCCTGCCGGTGCTTGAAGGACAGCCTGTTCGCAAAGGGGCTGTCATCGGTCGCCTTGATCAACGCCGCTATCAAAATGCGGTCAATTCGGCTCGGGCGCAATATGCGACGGCAGAATCGGAATATCAAAGCGCTGCTAGGCTTTTGGAAGAAGATGCAATTGCAAGAATTGTTGTCGAACAGCGGCGAGCGCAACGGGACGTGGCGCGAGCGAGTCTCGACAGTGCTCAAAAAGATCTGAGCGACACGGTTTTGCGAGCCCCCTTCTCTGGCGTGGTGGCGGTCAAACATGCGACGCAATTTGAAAATATTCAGGCCCAAGCAGATGTGGTGACATTGCAATCGGTCGGCAGGGTTGAAGCGGTGGTAAGTGTGCCTGCCAGCGTTGTGGCGGCTTTGGGCAATGATCCACAAGACGTTACCGAGGAATATGTAGTTCTAAACTCCGCGCCCGATCTCAAAATCCCCGGAACATTTAGATCAGCGACAACGCAAGCAGATACCCAATCCCAAACGTTCAAAGTCAAATTTTCCTTCACGCCGCCGCGTAACATGACTGTATTGCCTGGCATGACCGGCACAGTCTTTGGCAGCAGGTCGCTGGTAGAAGGCGAAGGCGCAACGCATATATCGGTGCCGCTCGGCTCCATCCAAGCCAATGGCAAGGAACGATTTGTCTGGGTTGTCGACAAGAAAACTATGAAGGTCAAAAAACGTAAAATATTGGTGGATAAGGATGTCGGCGAAGAGATTGCCGTGAGAAGCGGATTGAAGGCCGGAGAAACGATTGTCGCTGCGGGCGCTGCCTATCTCCAAGAGGGGATGAAAATTCGTCCCTATAAGCCGTAAGCGGCGCGCATCATGGATCTTGCAGAGTTTTCGATTAAAAACCGGCTGATTTGTTTCATTGTGATTGCCATTGCCTTGGTCGGCGGTTGGTATAGCTTTCAAAATATTGCGCGCTTCGAAGATCCGGAATTCACGATCCGGACTGCGCAGGTGGTCACCACTTATCCGGGTGCCACGCCCGAAGAGGTCGCCAATGAAGTGACCGAAGCGCTGGAAAGTTCCATTCAGCAGCTTCAGGAAGTGGAAGAGATCCGGTCGGTCTCTTCTGCGGGTCGTTCGGAAATCAGCGTTGATATTCTCTATAAATTTTCTGGAGAAAAGGCGGATCTCCAACTCATTTGGACCAAGTTGCGCAACAAGGTCAACGATGCTCAGTCGCTACTTCCACCCGGTGTTGATGCATCGGTTGTAAATGATGATTTTGGTGATGTTTATGGGCTTTATTATCTGGTGACAGGTGACGGCTATACATCTGCAGAGCTTTATAAATATATCCGGTCCCTGCGCACCGATCTGCTTTCGGTTGATGATGTCGCCAAGGTGCAACCATTGGGGATGCAGCAAGAAGCAATCTATGTCGAAATATCCCGCGAACGTGCCAACGCTCTAGGGTTGTCTGTTGATCAGATTTATGGTGACCTTGCCCAACAAAATTCGGTTACGCCCGCAGGCGATATAAAACTTGGTAACCGCCGATTGAAATTCCAGCCTACCGGTCAGATTGATTCCGTCGAAGCGATTGGCAATCTGGTTATTTCGACAGCCTCTTCCGGCACGATTGTGACGTTAAGAGACGTTGCGACGGTCACGCGGGATTATCAAGACCCAACCAGTTTCATTGTCCGCTATAACGGTAAGCCCGCCATCGCCATTGGTATATCCAACATTTCCGGTGCGAATGTCGCCAAAATGGGGGCAGCGATTGATGCGAAGCTGGAAGAAACCAAAAGCCTCCGTCCTATTGGTGTCGAGGTTCATGAATTTTATCATCAAGGTAAGATTGTTGAAACGGCAGTTGCCGATTTCGCGTTGAATGTGCTTGCCGCGCTTGTCATTGTTTTGGTCACGCTTTTCTTCTTCATGGGACTACGATCAGCCGTCGTTATCGGATCCGTGCTCGTGCTGACAATTGCGGCAACTTTGGCGACCATGTATCTGATCAATATCCCGATGCACCGTATTTCATTGGGCGCACTTATCATCGCGCTCGGAATGTTGGTCGATAACGCGATTGTGGTCACAGAAGGCATATTGGTTGGCACGCAGCAGGGACGCAAAAAGCTCGACATCGCCAAAGAGATTGTGAAGCGGACAAAATGGCCGCTGCTAGGCGGAACCTTGGTCGGTATCATTGCCTTTGCGCCGATTGGGTTCGCCCCGGGATCCACCGCCGAATTTACTGGTGACCTATTCTGGGTCGTGATGGTTTCCCTGCTTTACAGCTGGATTTTTGCGATCACTGCCGTTCCGCTTTTTGCCGATATCCTTTTCGCTGAACCAAGTGATGGGCCGATCGAAGAAAAACCAGAGCATCCATTTTTTGTGGCCTATAAGAATTTCATGCGGCAGGTTTTGGCGAAGTCGAAACTCGCGATCATCACTGTTGTGGCACTGTTCGTGCTGTCGGTATTCGGATTCAGCTATGTCACGCCGGGCTTTTTCCCGCCTTCTACCAGCCCGCAAATTGTTGTAGATTTCAACCTTCCCGAAGGCACCGATATTACAGTGACCGATGCCAAAGTTAAGCGCCTAGAAAAATATCTGATGAAGCAAGAGGGCATCAAGGATGTTCAATCATTGGTTGGCATGGGTACGTTGCGCTACATGCTGGTCTATGGGCCGGAATCGCCTAGTTCAGCTTATGGGCAATTCCTGATCAAAACCGATGACTATGATGTGATCAAGGGTCTGCTTCCCAAGTTGCAGAAGCATATCGACGCCAATTATCCCGATGCACAAGCCAAAGTCTGGCAATTCCAATTGGGGCCCGGCGGCGGCTCCAAGGTCGAAGCGGAGTTTTCAGGTCCTGATCCAGTAGTTCTTAGGGAATTGGCTAATAAGGCTAAAGCGATCATGGCTGCCGACGGTGGTGCGATCTCGATCAAGGATGACTGGCGGCAACCCATCAGCGTGATTGAACCGACCTATGATGCCGATAGCGGAAGGCGTTTGGGTATTTCCCGTGAAGATCTTGCCAACGCACTTAGGACAAATTTCTCTGGTCGGAGTGTTGGTGTTTACCGTGAGGATGACCAGTTGGTGCCGATCATCGCCCGCGCACCAGAGCGCGAGCGGCTTGATGCAACCAGTATGCGCGGGATTCAGATCACCAGTCCGGTTTCTGGAAAATCCGTACCGATCCTGGAAGTGGTCGATGAGTTTGAAACCAAATGGCAAAACGCAAAACTGCGCCGCGTCGACCGGGTTTGGACAATCAATGCGCAATCCGATCCAGTGCCCGGTAAATTGGCGGCGGATCTTCTGGCGCGCGTCCAGCCTGATATTGAGGATATCGCATTGCCCGAAGGCTATGCCCTAAAATGGAATGGTGAAATTGGCGATAGTAGCGAAGCCAATTCAAGCCTTGCCAGCACCCTGCCGCTTGGTTTTCTGGCGATGGTGCTGGTCGTGGTCGTATTGTTCAATGCTCTTAAACAGCCATTGATCATCTGGCTGGTGGTGCCACTGTCGCTCATCGGCGTCGTATTCGGATTGCTGCTAACTGGCACGGCCATGGAATTTATGGCTATTCTCGGTCTGCTGTCGCTCTCTGGGTTGCTCATCAAAAATGCCATCGTTTTGGTTGATCAAATGGATCTCGAAATCAGGGAAGGCAAACCTCGCTATGATGCGGTTCTGGACTCCGCGGCAAGCCGCGTGCGCCCCGTCATGATGGGGTCACTGACCACGGTTTTGGGCGTCATTCCGCTGTTTCTCGATGCCTTTTTCAAATCCATGGCCGTTGTCCTGGTTTTTGGTCTGACTTTTGCCACGGCGCTGACCCTGGTGATCATTCCAGTGCTCTATGTAATGTTCTTCCGGATTACGCCGGACGAGATTGCAGGGGCCGAAAGCGCGGAGGCCGAAGCATGAGCTATCTGAAGCCTCGCCTGTTTGCTGCGCTGGTATCGACCACAGCATTGCTATCGGGATGTGCGAGCATATCGCCCGCCACCCAAAGTGAAACCGCGTCGGCGGCTTCCGAAAGCCTACCACCTATCCCGCCAAGCTGGACATCAGCGCGGGATCGTATCGGTGAGGTCAATGTTGGCTGGATCGCAGATTTCAATGATCCATTACTGGTTGAACTGGTCCAAGAAGCGCAACAGAATAACCGCAACCTCCGCGCCGCCGCCGCCAATGTCCGGCGATCATGGGCCCTGGCGAAGCAGGCCGGTTCGCCGCTGCTTCCTAGTGCTGGTCTTTCAAGTGATGTGACGCGCCGCGAACCGCTTGAAAATGGAGCGGGTTCAACGTCGTTCACCCTTGGCGTTCAGGTGGATTGGGAAATCGATATCTGGAATCGGATCGAAGCCGGTGAACAGGCCGCGGTCGAAAGCGCCAGATCCGCAGAAGCCGGGTATATATTCTCGCAATATTCGCTCGCGGGCGCGGTCGCGCAATCCTATTTTGTGGTGATTGAATCGCAAGAGCAAATTGAGGTTGCGCAAAACATCGTTGATGCGCTGACGGAAATCGTGCGGATCGTGCGTCTGCGTTATCGTTATGGCTTTGCTTCCGCTTATGACGTGTCGCTGGCGCAGGCAGATCTGTCTACCTCTATCGACACCTTAGAGGCGGCCAAAAATGGCAAGATCGAAGCTTTGCGATCTCTAGAAGCATTGATTGGGCGTTATCCCGGAGCAGATTTGGAAACTCCGCAACTGCTCCCCCTTAATCCCAATCCACCGGGATCGGGTTTGCCATCG
Source organism: uncultured Sphingomonadaceae bacterium (assembly GCA_947501695.1). Classification (GTDB taxonomy): domain Bacteria; phylum Pseudomonadota; class Alphaproteobacteria; order Sphingomonadales; family Sphingomonadaceae; genus Parasphingorhabdus. The sequence goes on along the minus strand of CANMWO010000001.1, from coordinate 1,801,897 downwards.
GAATTGCTGCAACGACGACCTGATGTAATTGCTGCCGAACGGAGCATTGCCGCCGCGATCAACAGCCGCAAGTCAGCCGAAGCGGCCAAACTGCCGAGCATATCGCTATCCACGAGCCTAGGCGGCGCTTCCAATGAACTGGGCAATCTTCTTGACCCCGCCAATGTGGTTTGGACTTTGGCTTCCAATTTGCTTGCACCGATTTTCGATGGTGGTGGGCGTGACGCGCAGGTCGAGATTAGCGAAGCCGATGTACAGGCAGCCGTCGCAGCCTATGCCGACACCGCGATCAATGCCTTTACCGAAGTGGAGACTGCTTTGGATCGCGGTGTCTATCTACGCAAGCGGCGAGCAGCTCTGGAAAATGCGGCTGAAGAAACCTCCAAGGCCCTCAGTCTGTCATTACTACAATATAAAGAAGGCGAGATTGATCTCATTGATGTCTTGTCCATCCAGCAGCGTTTATTTGGGGCAGAGAGCAGCTTGCTATCGCTGAAACGGGCACAGCTGAATCAATATGTCGAAATCAGTCTGGCTCTAGGTGGCGACTGGAACGAAGCTTCGGCCAATATTGACGACGTCGAGCAATAGACCGGAGATGGAATATCTGTCCGACAGCGTGATCCAGTTTGACAGCTTCGTAACACTCACACTCGGCATTATTGTGCTGTTTATCGGCATCAAAATCACCGCGCGCATCGGCTTCCTGCAGAAATATAATATTCCCGAACCCGTGACCGGCGGCATCTTCGCATCGCTCGCGGCTTTGGCTCTTTATCTGGTTGGCGGTTGGGAGGTTGAATATGATCTGTTCACCCGTGATGTATTCCTGATCTATTTTTTTACGGCGATCGGCATCAACGCGCGCTTTGCCCAGCTTTTGGCAGGCGGCAAGCCGCTGCTTTTGCTGTTAGGGCTGACGCTGACTTATTTGGTTATCCAGGATACCGTTGGCTTTTTCAGCGCGCTCGCCATCGGTCAGCCGGGCGGTGTAGGACTGCTCGTTGGTTCCGCCTCATTGGCTGGAGGTCATGGTACTGCCATTGCCTGGGCGCCAACAATTGCCGAGACTCAGGGGGTAACCAATGCGCTGGAAATTGGTGTGGCGGCAGCTACGATAGGCCTAGTCATCGCGAGCTTGATCGGTGGCCCGATAGCCAGCTTTCTCATGTCTCGGCACAAGCTTGAAAGCGCAGATGATTCCAAGCTTTTGGTCGGCATAGAATATGACAAAGAAGACCATACCAGCATCAACCATCTGAGTATCATGGGCTCGATCCTGATCATCCATATCGCGATGATTTTTGGCTATGGTCTCAATGAGTTCCTGACTGAAATTGGTCTAAAGCTGCCGTTGTTCGTATCCTGTATGATGGTCGCCATATTGATGACAAACACCATTCCGATGCTTTTCAAGAAAGTTGCGTGGCCCTCAGGGTCCAACGCCTTGGCGCTCATATCGGATTTTTCACTGGGCTTGTTTATCGCAATGTCCCTGATGGGAATGCAGCTTTGGGAAGTTGCGGATCTAGCAGGCCCTCTTTTCATATTGCTTGCTGCCCAGGTGATTGTCACCATCTTGTTCATTCTTTTTGTGGTGTTCCCGGTCATGGGCCGAAATTATTTCGCAGCGGTGTTGAGCGCTGGTTTTGCAGGCTTTGGATTAGGAGCAACACCAACCGCGATTGCTAACATGTCAGCTGTCGCCAAATCACACGGACCTTCCCCGACGGCTTTCATCATCGTTCCGTTGGTTGGTGCGTTTTTCGTCGATGTGGCAAATTCTTTCTTACTCCAATTCTTCCTTTCACTATGAGTAGAATTATCGCGATCAACTCAGAATCGAAATCAAAACAGGGAACGGTCCGATGAGAAAACTTGTCTTCATAATGTCAGCTATGGCCATCATCTTTCTGCCGGCATTAGGTAAAGCCCAAAATTCTGATATCGGCAGGACCGCTTCGGCACCTGATAACAAAAATATTCAAGTGTCCGAACCAGTACAAATGTTACTTACCGACCGTCATTATCGTGATCGCTCCAGGGGGCTACCTTTCTGGAGTCCAAAATCGGGATGGTATTATGCGCATCCCAGGCGCAGCGCAGCGCCTGCATTTGTAGGCGCCTTGCCGGAAAATTGCGCAGGACAATATTCAGAACGCGAGACGCTATATGAGTGTAACGGCATTCTATACCGGAAAACCTATATGCGCGGTGTCATTGTCTATCAGATTATAACGGATGAAGATGATCTGAGATAACTGAAAATAAATCCCATTTGCTTGGATTGTTGAGGAGCCATAAAATGATTTCGATTTTTAGAACCGTGATTGTCATGTTACTTTCGCTTGCACTTGCAGCTTGCATGACAATGCCCAGGATCACCGTGGACAGCGACCCCGCTCAGAACTTTTCCGGCTATTCCACTTTTGCTTGGGCTTCCGGCAATCCGATGATTGCGGTTGGTGACCATGACATCTCACCATTGGTTCAAAAGGAGATCGCGGATTCCATCATGGCTGCGTTGACGGAGCGCGGCTATCGATATGTAACCGATATCAATAGCGCGAATTTTGCCGTTTCCTATACAGTTGGTGCCCGCGATAAAATCAGCGTCGATACTTATCCCGATTTCTTTTTCCGTGATAGGGTCAACTGGGCATGGGGTGGACAGTATTTTAGGCCATTCCCACCAAGCCTTCCCGTCGAGCGCACTGTGATCAACAACTACACCGAGGGAACCTTGTCCGTTGATATATATGACGTAAAACGGAGAACTCCCGTGTGGCATGGGGCCGCCAAAAAGCGTTTGTCACGCAAGGAACTGAAAGGCGAGGATACGGATATTCCAACGGACGTCCGAACTCTGTTAGCCGGGTTCCCACCTCAATAGGGTAAGCGGAGATGTGGCCACTGCATTCCACTGATCGGACGGGAATGACAGATGAGTTTAGACGTTGAGCAACGCTGACCGGTCTGCGCGGCGGTTCGAAGGGATAATCGTATGAACAACGACAATGCAGCTACATTGCTGCTGTTAAAAGACAGTCTAGATGAAGCCCAAATATCTGTGCGCGCATATGATACCAAAGCCCAAATCGTTGGTGTGGGTTATATTTTTGCACTTAACGTGATCGGTCAGATCGGGAATCTACTGACACATAAAGAAGAGACAGGCCTCGCCACGATAGTTGTCGCCTGGACGATCGTTATCTTGCCGATCATGCTCTTCGGATATGTGTTATATCCTGCTCGAAAATCCGTTGCACAAGTTGCCGACAATGCTGGACCAAAGCACATGCTTTACCTCCATCCAGAGAGATATGGCAGCGCATCAGCCCTTATTGAAGCCGCGAAAGAGTGTGACCCAACGGACGAAATCGCCTTCGAGCTGCTAAAAATATCCGAGCTGCGCGAAAGCAAACGAAAGCGGTTCGTTCGGGGTTTAACAGCGGCAGGAATCGCGTTTCTACTGCTCTTCGCCAATCAGATTTTTGTGAGTGTCTCATGAAGCGGCGAAAACAAACAACGTGTAAAAGGACTGAACTAGAGCGTGGGTAACCTATCGAAATACGCAGGAATTGCGGCATTGATCACGTTGGTCATACCTGTTGTTCTTGGGCGCTATATGGGATTGTTCTACATGGCAATGTTGCTAGGCATACTGGCCTTGTTACTTGGTTTTATGAGTAGAGATCAGGTAGATCAAGGACGGTCAGCCAAAATGGGCATGGTTGCCGGAGGACTTGCCCTTACCGTTAATTTTCTGACCACTCTGCTTTATTAGAGCGAGCGATGACAAACGTTAGAATCCAATAGGTGAGCTTCTAATAAACTCAACAACCTTAGCTTGGCCTTAGAGCAAGCAGCAGCAATCACAGCCCATAGTGTCCGCTTTCGGGATAAATCAGACACCCGGCCCCGCCCTTTTCACATATGGTAAATTACCAACCGCCGAAAGTCCGGATTTCGCCCCAATCTCGGACGTTCGAGGATGCCGAACCAGGGTCCGAAAGCGGACGTCGGTTTTTCGGAGCCTAACGTCCGAGATTGGGGTGGGATGCGAACGTCCGAAAGTGGCTTCGTGAATGCCTGCAATATCCCGAAAGCGGACACTAGACTAGAGCATGTTGAACGTCCGAAACTGGGATGGAAGCGGACATTGGCCAATAGGTGAGCCTCCAGCCAAACGCTCTGGCTCTAGGTTCGATTTACCGTCACTGACCAGAGGCCAGTCGCGACTAGGTTGATGGTAGCGCGCCTAAGTTGTAAAATTCGAACTATGGCCGAATATCCTGCCTCTTTTTTCACTCATGGCGTACGCCCGATATGAACGCTGTAAGCTCGTGCGTCGCAAGCAAGCAACGGCGGTCGCATATCTATCGCAAAGGAATGCGGGGCAAGACAGCTTAAGTTTGAAAATATTCCGACGGTGAACTGCCGAAGTGCTTTTTGAAAAATCTTGAGAAATATAGCTGATCATCGAAGCCCAGCGCGAACGCGACTTCTTTAACAGATGATCGCCCATCAGCGAGTCTGTGCCGAGCCTCAATCGCAATGCGGTCCTGAATTGCCTTCGATGTTGTACTACCAAGTTCCTTTTTTAGCCGTCTGTTGAGCGTGGTTTGCGTGACGTTAAGCGCATCACAATAGAATTCCACATCGTGCCGGATATGAAAGTGCGCCTCGAGCATGCTTGCGAACCGTCTCGTCAGCTCTGATTGATGAACCATTGGATCGGAGTCCTCATTCTTGCCCCCACCATCAATCATGAATTCCGCAAATTGAACCAAAAGCGTGTGGAGCGCGGAAACGGCCCTGGATCGTGTTAATGGTGAGCGATCAACAAGAGCTCGATTGATCTCATCAAATGAGCTTCGTACCAGATCGCGTGCTTCAGGATCTACACTGCAAATGGGGGAATGCTCTTTTCGGTTGAAGACAATCCCATCACAAAAGAACTCGTCTTTGCGGATGTGGATGCAGAAAAAATGATAATGGAATCCGACCGAAAGAACCTGCGCGCTTGGTTCAAACTCAATAGTTTCACCAGGTGCCAGAGCGACTAGCTGCCCTTTGTCTAACCGCTTTTCCTGAATGTTCACTACCGCTTGGGGGGTGCCTGAAACAACATAGAAAAGCCGGTAAAGCTGATCATCGATGCTTGCCAAAGCCCCTTGATCTTGCGGCACCACTAAAGCCGGCAATATGCCATGATCCGAAGCTTCGGCGTCCAAAGGCAGCATTAAAGTCATCAACAAATTAATAACGCTATGATGTCCATTTTGTCCATACAAATGTCTCAATGGCCCATTGGGTCGTTCAAGCCAAATGTCCAAAACAATCTTGGGCAAGCCGCGCAACGAGCTTCGCCCCAACGAAGACTTACAGCACGCAACGACCAGACGAGATTTGCTCCAAAACGAACAGAAAGTTTCGATATGAACATTACCAAGAACTCGTTGCCCGATAACGTGCGCAGATCGATAGCGACGCTCTTGCAGGATATGCTTTCGGATTCGATAGATCTGGGCACACAGGCAAAACAAGCGCATTGGAATGTGAAGGGTCCAAGTTTCATTGCCTTACATGAACTCTTTGATGAAATTCATAGCCAAGTGAATGCTCAGTCCGATCTCATCGCTGAACGGCTTGTTGCCTTAGGCGGACAAGCGCACGGAACGGCAAGGGCTGTCGCTTCCCAATCGACACTTCCGGAATATCCGCTCAATGTCACGGCGCAGCAGCTCCATATTGATGCGCTCTCTACAGTGCTCGCGACCTTTGGCGCGGCTATGCGCGATGCTGCGAAAGAAGCCGTCAGCGTAGGCGATGAAAGCACCGCTGATTTGTTCACAGAGGTATCGCGCGAGATGGACAAATCGCTTTGGCTGGTTGAAGCTCACATCTGAATTGGTTCGCAAAAGCGACCGATTGATGCGTATTCAGAGCGTTCCAAAATGCGATGTAACAAGAGGCCAGCAGGCAAGCCATGACCAACAATCAAGCAGTACTTTCAGGAATAATGATAGTTGCAGGTATTGGGATACCGATCATGGCGGCCACGAATGCGGGCCTCGCGGGCAGGATAGGGGCACCGATGGCGGCTGTTTCAATACTGTCATTGGCGACCCTGATCTCGGCTCTGGCTTTGACTAGTGTTTTTGAAACACCAGATTTCAGCGCACTTTCAAAGACCCCTCCAGGATATTTTTTGGCTGGTATATTATTCGTGTTCTATATCGGCGCGATTACTATCGCGGCACCGAAGATCGGGTTGGGGAATGCCGTTTTTATGGTATTATTCGGCCAACTTTTAAGCGCTGCGGCTATAGATCATTTTGGTCTGTTTGGGTCGCAGGTTTTTGCTCTAACACCCAGGCGAACACTTGGCATTTTGGTCATGGCATTTGGAGTGTATCTGGCCCGTCCAGAGTTCACCCAACACACCAACGGGCTTTGATAAAGCTCAGGTGATGTCACCAAAAGCGCCTTAGAAAAGCTCTGGTATTTCAACCCAACCGCCCGTTGCCTGCGCGATCAATGAGTATGCCAGATGAGCATATTTCTGCGCACTCGCCATAGCGCCGGATCGTGCCTGAGGCTCAAACCAATCGGGGGGCTCAATATTGTCGTTCGCGTCCATATCATCGTCCATTCCTGAAATACCAAGGGCGATACAGCCCGGTCATAACGGTCTCACAAATCAACCAGTGAATTGGAGATCGAACGTGACCCTATTGAACGTAACACATGCCAGAAAATCGGGGCTAATGTTGGGATTGCTTGCAATCGCGATTGCGCCCACGGCTTCTGCTCACGATGAGGCAGACGAACCCGCAATCGCATTCTCTCCCGACGATGAAGATCTCGAATGGCTGCCTTGTCCAGACTTTCTGCCCTGCACATTTGCTATCCTGCGCGGAGAGCTTGGCGGGAACAACATGGATATCTTCCTCAGATTCCCCAGCAAGGCCGACATTCCTTTTCACACGCACACCTCGACCGAACGGATGATCATGGTCCAAGGCGAGTTCGAGACCACCTATGTCGGGCAAGATAGGGTCATTCTCAAGAGCGGCGACTATGCGTTTGGACCCGCCGGTTTAGCGCATGACGGCTACTGCGCCAGTGACGAAGAATGCGTCATGTATGTCGGTTACGACACCCCCTTAGACGCTCTCCCCTTTGAAAACTGATCGAATTTGATCTCGGTCCTCCCCCCATTCAGAAGAAAGAAATCATCATGAACAGCAGCCAAGAAATCGAAATCAAAGCAACAGTTCTCAACTACCTTGAAGGGATCGCGACGGCCGATGGCGCGCGCATTAATGAAGCCTTCTATTCGAGCGTAAATCTCAGCTCCACCGACGATGGCGGAAATCTGGTCCTAACCCCTAAAGACTCACTCATCGCCTACGCCACCGGGCCGGACATCCCTCAAAATAAAGGGGAAATCGAGAAGATCGAAGTGATCAATGATATGGCCTTTGTTAAGGCACGCATTGATCTACCCGAGTATCAATTCTTTGATTTCTTGACGCTTCTGCGACTGAATACTGGCTGGAAGATTGTCAGCAAGACCTACACCACAATCCATCCCTAACCCTTCTTCCATGGCGAGAAATCATGTCGCATTTCAAGACCTCACCTCTCGTATCTTGCGAGTTACTGCACGCACAACTCAATGCTTCCAATCTCAAAATCCTCGATGTTCGAGGTGGTTGGGGTTCGGATACTGATTCCGCTCAGACCTCTTATGCAGAAAGTCATATTCCCGGTGCGTCCTTCGTTGATTGGCGGTGCGACTTTTTGGAAACTGGTTTGCCAATTGAGTTGGCATCGATTGCCCCTTTCGTAGAGGCAAAAGCGGCGTTCACTTGGCTTGGGATAAATCGAGACGATACAATCGTACTCTATGATGACTACCACCACATGCAGGCTGGACGCATTTGGTGGGCGATGAGTTATTGGGGCTTCCCAAAGGTCAAAATCCTCAATGGAGGGTGGAACCGCTGGAATGCTCTCGGCTTTGGAATATCGAATACCATACCGGACATCGCGTTGGGCGACTTCGAACCCGAAGCTCAACGAGATCATCGCATATCGCTTGAAAGTGTCGATGCGCGACTTGAAGAGCTTCACCTAATCGATGCACGTGGCCCAGCTGGGTTTGCTGGGAAAAAAGAGGACCCACGGTCAGGTCACATCCCTTCAGCTGTTAATATCCCTTATTCGCTGATGCTCGACAGCGACACCGGGCTTTTCAAATCAGAAACCGCTCTGCACGAGGTGTTTTTGGAGCGATATCCAAGCCTTTTCGATGGTGAAATTGTGTCATCATGCGGCTCTGGTTACGCTGGTACAGTTCTCCTTCTGGGTCTTGCTCAAATTGGAATTCAAGCGCCCTTGTTCGATGGATCCTTTGCCGCATGGAAGCAAGACGGGACCCGCCCTGTCGAACAGTCTCACAGCCAATAACCTCTAATTTGGGAGAAAAATCAATGCCCACCAACATATTACACATCGACTCGAGCGCTCAAACCGATCGCTCGGCGTCTCGCCAGATCAGTCAAGCAATCGTATCGCGATTGATGGCAAATGTGCATTCGCCGCAGGTCGTTCGCCGCGACACCAATGAAAGGCCCAGCTTCATCGACAACGAATGGATTGGCGCAAGTTTTACCCCTGAAAGTGAAAGAAGCGGTGCAATGGTGGAGGCGCTCAAAACCTCTGCTGTCATGGTGACTGAACTGGCCCAAGCTGACCACATTGTCATTGGGTCTCCGCTTTACAATTTTGCGATTCCCGCAACCTTAAAAACGTGGATCGACCATGTAGCCCGGCCAGGCTTGACATTTCAGCCAACAGACGATGGCTTTGAGGGCCTGTTGAAAGGCAAGCGCGCCTATCTGGCCATCGTCTCTGGCAGCACTCAGATCGAAGGGCCGATGGACCACGCGACGCCCTATTTGAAGCAAATGCTCGGGTTTCTTGGTATCACCGATGTCTTGGTGTTTCCAGCATCAAACGTGATCGTGAACGATCGGGAGACAGTGCTGAAGGGGACTTTGGAGCAGGTTGACAAAGCGTTCGCTGGAGCGCTCGCATAACTTTCGTTTGCCCCAACTGCCAGCGCCCTCAAACTCTGGCGCTGGCAGCTCAGTCATCGCAGGTAATTTACCGCGTGTAGACAGCGGTAATCATATCTGATGCAATCGTGTTTGCGTTCACCATAAAGCCTGCAAGCGCGTTGCTGACATTGCCATCGAGTTCGAGGGTCGTGGACAGAGCGTGCACCGTGAACTGATACCGATGGACCTCTCCTTCGGGAGGGCAGGCTCCGCCAAATCCGGTCGCGCTGTAATCGTTGCGCAGTTCAGTGACAGATGGAGCAAGCGGCGAGGCTGGAGACAAGCCCGTTGCATCAGCGGGAATATTGATCGCAAACCAATGCCACCAGCCTGATCCAGTTGGAGCGTCCGGGTCGTAGACGGTAACGGCAAAGCTCTTGGTGCCTTCCGGCGCGCCTGACCAATTGAGCGCTGGTGCGACATTTCCGCCTTCACAGCCAAAGCCTTGGAACACGTGGTCGCTATCCAGTTGTGCTCCTTCGGCAATGTCAGGGCTTGTTAGAGTGAACCCGTCGGCTAATGCAGGGCTTGCCATCCCGGCCAACGCGAGTGTTGCGGCAATTTTTGAGATAGTCTTCATTGTATATCCTTTCAGAGTTACTGATTGCGATGAGTGCAAACTACTCTTCAGGATTGGCGGCGCTTCCACATGCCGTTCTAAAACTATCGGATTTCGCTCATTCTGCCAGGATTCGGATATCTTTTGGCCGAATACCAAAGCGTTTCTTGAAAGCGTCAGAGAAATGCGCTGGTGTCTTAAAACCGCATTCATATGCGATCTGCGTGATTGGCTCGCTCGACGTTTGCAGCAACGTCAGCCCTCGCTCCAAACGTGTAAACAGCAGTATTTTCGCAAAGCCCTGTCCTGCTTCACTCAAGCGCCGCCGCATAGTTGGCTGTGACATGCCAAGCGCTGCTGCAACCTCACTCGCCTGCCATGGATGCGCCAAGTCTGTTTCAATCTGCTGACGAACGGATGCAATCGGATCTTGCGTTGTCGATTTTTGGAGATGGATACCGTGGCTTTGCAGCCAAATGATCGGCTCCAACTGGCGGTGCGTGAGTACGGGTTGAGGAAGCTTTCCTTGTGTCATCCCCGCCTTTATGGGGGCCAGTATACGCTTGCTTTCATCCGGATCGGGTTTCAGCAATTGTGGGCCGAGGCTGGGCGCGACGCCGTCAACACTGTGAACCGCAAGATCGATCAACTTCTCAGAATAGCCTATGCCTGTGGCCCTGTAGCTCTCGGTTAATCGTGGGCGATTTTCCATCGTCACAATTGACCCGGGCGGGAAGACGAACACGTCCCCCTCTTCACCGATCAATTCCTTGCCATCATACGTAACTACCCGCTTTGAACCTGTTTCCACGAAGAACAAGAATGTCAGCCGGAAATAGAGCTCAGCAAAGGTTGCCGTCGTGGCCTGGCTGATTGGATAGATTGAGAAAGACGCAAGTTCAGCTGGCATGGCCGCGTAGGCATAGCCAACGAGAATTTCGCCGTCTAGAGGATTGATAAGCTGATGTCCGCCATTGGGTCGTTAACGGAAATTCTGGTTTGACATTTTTTGTGCACGCTTTTGCGCCCAGGGCGGTCACTAGCGTTGTGGCTGCTTTATCCCGAAAGCGGTCATTAGCTTTGGTTGTGTTGGGCGGCGACAATTGGGATGGGAAACGGACATTGCCGTTACTGTCCCTACGGTTGAGGAAAGCGTTTCACTCAATCAATTTTGCAAAATACTGGACCGTTTTTCCACTGACTTCGCCTGTGCCGACTCGCTCAAATCCCATGGCATCGTGGAACCTGAGGGAGTTCCCATTGGTTGGTTTCAGGCCGACTTCAGCGCAGAGATAGTTGCGCCCTGCTTTGCGCGTCTCCGTTTCCAGATCTTCATAAAACGCCGCCGCGAGCCCGCGCCGCTGCAATGATTCGCCTATCGCAATCCTGTCAATATATACAAAACTGTAATAGCGCGCCTTGAACCAGCGGAAATTCTCGCCCTGATGATTGGACTGATCATCCAGCGCGATCATGAAGGCTTTGCCTCCTTCAATGCTGCGATGGTGGGAGCTGCTAGCCAAGATGGCGCGAAGCTCTTCGATTGTAAGCGGCGACAAAAAGTGCTGATAGAGCTGATTGAGCCGCAGCACTGCGGCCAGATCATCGTCGCTCACAGGCGCTAAATTCCAATGTTCTGGCTGCATGATCTTATCTCATGTCACTTTTGAGGAAACGGTGCACTACGTTTTTCCTATTTTGCTAGCCAGTAGCTGCGTGCATGCGAGCGAGCGGCTTGGTGCAAAACCGCTCGCTCGCATTTTCGCCTGTGGGTTAAAGAACCTCAGCGAGGGTTCGAAGGTAGATTTCATCTCGCGTGGGATAATCGGAATACCCTTTTTCATCGCCACCATATAGCGTCGCTTCGTCGACCTCGTTGAGCTTGGCATCGCCCCTGAGCCTTTCGACTAGATCGGGGTTGGCGATATAGGGCCTGCCAAAGGACACAGCGAAGGAGCCCTTTTCGAGGATCTCCGACGCCGACGCCTTGTCGTAGTTGCCATTGGCGATGTAATTGCCGCTAAAGCCACGTCGAAGCTTGCTAAGCAGCTTTTCCTCGCTTGCTGAGACAGGGTGCCCGGGAAAACTCTCGACTACGTGCAGATAGGCGAGGTTGCGGTTTCCGAGTTCCTTATAGATGTGGCGGTAGTTCTCGGCCGCATCGAGATCGGCAAAATCATTGAAAGTACCCGTGGGAGAAACACGCACGCCGACACGACCAATTCCGACTTCTGCGGCGATGGCGTCGACAACTTCAAGAAGGAGGCGAGCCCGATTTTCAGGACTGCCACCATATTCATCTTCGCGCACATTGGTATGAGCAGAGATGAACTGGTTCAGCAGATAGCCATTGGCAGCGTGCACTTCGACACCGTCGAAACCCGCTTCAATTGCCAAGCGTGAAGCTTGAACATAGTCAGCAATCACGCCCTTGATGCTATCACTATCCAGGGCTTTTGGCGGAGACGCATTTTCGACGCCTTTGTCTGTGAACGTGTCAGCAGTCGCCTGAATGGCCGAGGGAGCAACCGGCTGCGATCCTTCTGGAAGCAGCGAATTGTGGCTAATCCGGCCAACATGCCAGAGTTGCACCACCATCTTGCCACCTTCAGCATGGACCGAGCGATTGATTTTGGCCCAAGCCTGCTTCTGCTTTTCATTGTATATGCCCGGCGTGTTTATATAGCCTTGACCTTCCGGACTGATTTGCGCGCCTTCGGTCACGATTAAGCCCGCGCTGGCCCGCTGTGTGTAATATTTAACGGCCATTTCGTGCGGTGTGCCGTCGCCGTGGGCGCGGTTTCTTGTGAGAGGAGCCATAAATACACGGTTCTTGACTTGAATGTCGCCGAGCGATCCGTTTTCAAACAATTTCGTCATGATAGGGGGGACTTTCATTTCTGATTGGGAGAGGGGTTGGGAGTTGTAGGCCGGACGCCTACCCGGCCTGACGCATCAGTTTTGGAGTGCAACCTTGATGGTGCCATCGGTACGCTTCAGCATCCGGTCATAGCCTTGTTCCGCTTCCGCAAGTGGCAGGATGTCGGTGAAAATAATGCTCGGATCAATCTTGTCAGCTTCGACCAACGGCAACAAAGTGCGCATATATGCCGCAACGTTCACCACGCCGGTGTGGATGGTGAGGTTACGGAACAGCGAAGCTGAATATGGTTGATCAACCGGTGCGAACAGGTGGCCAAAGCCAAGCACGCTGATCTTCCCGCCAGCTTGCGCCATATCCAGAGTCTGCTGCAGTGAAGCCTGATTGCCGATCGTGTCGATAATCGAAAGAGCGCCATATCCGCCGGTCAATTCTTTGACGAACTCAACCGGATCGCCCGTCTTGCCGTTGACGGTGTGCGTTGCACCGGCCTTGTTTCGGCTAAAATCCAGACGGCCATCATGACGGCCAACGTGAATGACTTGCTCTGCGCCAAACAGCTTGCCGCTTGCGAGAACTGCACTCTGGCCAACCGCGCCGTCGCCGATCACGACAACAGTGCCACCTTGCTCGATGTTGGCATTTAATGCGCCGTGATACCCAGTCGCGAAATTGTCCGCCAGTGGCAGAGCGCGGGCGTCTTCTGAGCCGGTTGCGAGGCCTTCGGGCAGAGTGAACAATGTCGAGTTTGCATAGGGCACACGGACATATTCAGACTGGCCACCTTGAATATCATTGCCGCCATGCTCGACAAACATTGGTGAGCCGAACAGACCGCCATGTTCGCATGATGAGTTAAAGTCGCGCTTGCAAAAGTGGCACTCGCCGTCAACAAACATGGCCGATGCAACCACGCGGTCACCGACCGTTACATTGGTTACGTCTTTACCGACTGCTTCAACAATACCGACAAATTCGTGGCCAAGGCGCATGCCCTGCGCCACGCCAGCTTCTGGACCGTTGTTCACGAAGTCCAGGTCAGCGCCGCAAATTCCGGCAAGAGTAACACGTACAATCGCATCATTGTCCTGGATCAATTGTGGTTCGGGGATGTTGCCAACTTTGACTTGGCCGCGATCATGATAATAAGTTCCTAACATGGGGTTTCATTCCTTTTTCTGATGAGTCATCCATTTCGCCAGAAGGTTTCAACCCACGGCAAATGGCTCGCAATGTCTATGTTGATCAGGACAAGTGGGCCGCTTCTGGGGGGACAAGCGGCCCATTTGTTTCTATGCGTTTTCCAGTTCCTTGGCAGTCCATGCATTGGCCTGAAAATTGTCATCGACTGGTGTGTCGGCAACATGGTTGGTGTAGTTGGACATGACTTTCATCGCCGTACCAACAATCACTTCCAATACATTGGCTTTGGTATAACCGGCAGCCAGAAACGCATCGATATCGCGCGTTTCGAGCATGCCGCGTTGCTCGTTCACCTGTGCGGCGAAGGTCAGCAATGCTTCAAGTTTTGGATCTTCAACCGGGGAACCGTCACGCAACGCTTCGATCACATCTGCCGGCACGCCCTGCATCTGCGCAATCGTAGTGTGCGCAGCCATGCAATAAGTGCAGCCGTTTAGACGGTTATTGGTCATCAATATGATCTGCTTTTCGGTGGCGGTAAAATCGCTCTTTTCAAAAATGCCGGAAATGGCGGCATAGGCATCCAAAGCGGCAGGCGATTCTGCGAATGTTGCCATCAGGTTGGGAAGAAAACCATAGGCTTTCTCAACATTGGCGAGAGTCTCTTTGCTACCTTCAGGAGCGGTCTCTTGAGTGTGTACTGAAAATTTGGTCATGATAGTCTCTTTCTTTTCTTGGTTTGGGGGAGGGTTAGTTATTCGAGTGGGAGTCGTAGACTTTGCCGCTGATCTTCCACTGACCATCGGTTTTGTAGAGGACGAAAAAGTCGGTGAAGCGCAGACCGGCCCAGTTGATGAACTCAACCTTTGCTGCTGCAGCCGGGCCGGAGATATCGATCCAGGCAATGCGGCTCTGAACGTCTGGAGACGCACCGGTCTGGGTCACATTTTCCGCAAATGCATCGGCATCCGGGAATGAGACTTCGCCGCCAATGGAGCCCATGATGTGTGCGTGGTCATAAAAAGCGGTGCGGCCAAGTTCGCCATCGCCGGTTTTAGCCGCTTCGATATAGGGCAGCAACGCGGTTGCGATAGCTTCATAATCGGCAAAGCTCTGTACTTCGTCGGCCTGTGTTACTTCGGTAGTTTCAGTATTTGACATGTTGGTAGTCCTTTCATTGGGGGATTGGGAATAGGCGCCAGACACAGGCAGCATGAGCAACGCAGCGACAGGCAACAGGGGGTAAAATTTTCTCATAGTTTCTTTTTAATCTATCTATATATCAATAGGTATTGGAGTTAAAAAAAGGGGAGCTAAGTTGTTATATAGTCTTGTAATGCGTGGGGAATGACATCCGGATCACCGTTCAAACGTCCCAGCAAAAGCGATCCTTCAAGGCCGCTCAAAAAACCAAGGGCCAGGCGATCTGCATCCTCTTTTCCCGCATGTTCGAATTGACGTTTCAACCAGGTTTGGAAGTCTCTAAAATAGGCTTGCACCAGTTTCGCCACACGCGGACTGACCGATTGCAACTCCGCTGCCATCATGCCGCAAAGACAGAATTTTTGATCGGCAATATAATTTTGGAAATATGCGATCACCGCTTTTAAACGCGCATCGGCGGAGTCATGACCCGCTTCCATCGCTTGAAAGCCTTCAGTATGATTTTCATGAATACGTTCGACCAGAGCCGCAGCCAAATCATCCTTGGTCTTGAAATAATAATGTATACTGGATGTCTTAATGCCAATTCCATTTGCCAGATCGATATAGCTGAACCCGTTGAATCCCTTGGTCTGGGTCAACGATTCTGCAAGGTCTAGTATCTTTGTTTTGGTATCAGTCATGCTATCGCCTTCTATCTACATACATATAGATAGAATGGTTTTCCCAAGAGTCAATCCTCAGATTTCAATTTTCCCAAAAAAGTTTGGTAGGCCAAAAAAACTAGTGTCCGCTTTTGCGCCCAAAGCGGACATTATAGTTCGACACTTTCCGCAAGAGCTAACGCATCCTCGACTTCAACACCTAGATATTTAACGGTGCTATCGATCTTTGAATGACCGAGAAGCAGTTGCACAGCTCTTAGGTTTCCAGTCTTTCGATATATGAGGGTCGCCTTAGTCCGCCTCAATGAATGAGTAGCATAAGCAGAGCGCGGAAGATTTATTGATCTAAACCAGCTTGCGGCAATTCTCGAGTATTGCCGCGTCGAAAGATGATCCGATCTATCCATGCGTGATGGAAACAACCAATCATATGGGGTTAGATTTGAGTGAGCACACCAAGTTTTGAGAGCGTTTCGTGTTTGTTTGGTAATTTCAAACTGAACAGCGTTTCCGGTTTTGCGTTGAATGATTTTGGCTCGGCTTTGGAACTCATCGCCAGTTCGAACATCGCTAACTTTCAAACCGACAAGATCACATCCTCGTAGCTTGCTATCAATTGCTAAATTGAACAGAGCCAGATCGCGTTTTCGATCTGCCAGTTCCAACCGAACCCTAATGGCCCACACCTCTTGTTGTTTCAGCGGCGCCTTTTGTCCGATCAACTTTCCCTTGTTCCATGGATATAACTTTTGAATGTCATACGTAAGATTTTGCATTTTGATCTCCTCATCGAGAAGGTCAAAGCCTTTAGAACGCTAACAAGTGGTTATTTGGACAGGCAGTTAATGTCCGCTTAGGGCGCAAAAGCGGACATTGGAACCTCGCTCTTTGAATATCAGATTCTATCGCTATAAATGTTTCATGATCAATTTAGTGTCTTTGCTACTCCTAGCCCTACCTTTGGTATTGGCAGCAGTAGCTGGAAAATGGACATCACGAAAAAGCTATGTTTGGCTTGGCCTTGTCGTGATGATTTGTGTCTCAGTTTTTCCGCTCGGATACTGGTATTTTCTGCAATCATTGCGAACTATTTTCCTCAATCTAAACTATAAGGACGAATTTGTTGCTGCCTCATTGACCGGTGATTTAATGATGATTGAAATTCCGCTTTGCTTGTTCATCTTTGTGCTTGCACGGTTTTTATGGCGAACCAAAGCATCTCCTGCAGGCGTCCAAGGACAATAATCCTCTCGATCCTTTATATATAATTACATAATCATAGACAGTGCGGGCTTCGCTAATGTCCGCTTTGGTCGCAAAAGCGGACGTTCGAAATGTGGTGCATTCAGCAAGCAACAGGATTAATGGATATAAATGACGTTAGATCAAATCGAAGCGAAGTTTGATAGAGCCATCTATTGGATTGGGATACTGGCTTCACAATTATGACGCGTAAATTCTCTCTACCATGTGCTTTGTTGATTGTAGGTTGCCAACAAGTTGCCGGACCAAATCAGACATGGGTTGAGGGGACGATACATGCTCGATTACATCAGCCTTATACGATCAAGATATCTCCAGAGCCTGCACCTTTGAGGCTTGTAAGGCGCGTACCCGAAATGGAAAAATGTCGGAGGCAGACTGCTGATAAGTACGCAAAACAGATACTTCTAAGTCGCGATATAATCATAGATCCGGGAAAAGGTATATCCGGCCAATTCCAAGGCAAAATCGACTATAGAAAAGGAGAATTTATATTGACGTGCGCCCGTAATTTGGATGGCTATCAGATTGATCATTAGAATGACCATGGCAGTTGCACTGTTTCCATTTTTCTAAAAGCTTCAATATATATGAAGATACTCTTTTCCTTAGTCCTAATGTCCGCTTTCGGGATATTGCGGCCTCAACGCTAGCGTCCGCTATGGGCGCAAAAGCGGACATTAAGTTAGCGACAATCTATTGTGCTGCCAATTTGCAATAGGCATCCAACCATTCAGAAAACGAAGCAGCGATGGTCTCGGTTGTCCCAAAGTCGTGATCAAAGAACAATATCGGATTTTCATTGGATTCGAGAACATTGGTCGATTCCGAAAAGCAAAATAAGTTGCCCGAACAGTCAGTGGCAAAAGCAACCAATTCGGCCGGCAATCCAAGTTCATGCCAATCAAACGTCGTTTCAACTATGTCGCTCGGAGTTAGAAAATTTGATACATCGGAAATGTCTGATTCTAAATCCACAATCTTATCCAACAAGGCGATGGTAGGATTTGGAAGCCCATGATTTATGATTGCAGATCGATAGGGGGCTGGAAAGCTCGTTCCTAGCTGTTCTTCAGCTGATGCAACGTCTTTTTCCGATACCGTTTCAGGGGGAAAATCGGACGAAGTCCATAGCTCTATAAATCGCTCCATGCTCATCGGAACAATCCATATGGATTGCTCAGAGTTAAGTAAACATTTTGTGATTTAGGGATGCGCCAATGACCGCTATGGGCGCAAAAGCGGACGTTAGAGTTCAATGTTATTTTTCTTCTCCAGCGCCCTTCAAGTTATTATAGACATGGGTAGCTGTCGCAGTTCTGGCGATTGCATATTGCTCAGCAAATTCCTCCACCTGCTTTGAATTCGCACGGGTGAAGTGACGATAGTAGTAGTCAACGTGATGCCCCACTTCATGGAACAATATTCCTTGAATGTAGAATTTTTTGAGGGCTTCTAAACTCCATTTAGAAACCCATTGATTGCCCTCTTTCAATATTTCAGCTCCATAGCCCTCTGCTTCTTTAATTAGCTTATTTGCAGGACGAGTGCTTCCGTATGACAGTTTCATAGTCTTAGGCCACGGGAAAAGCGTGATCAATCTAACGCCGCTACCACAGGTAAAATATGCCAGCGGTTGAACTTTATCGATATGGTCCGTTTTCTTTAAACGTCGCATCCATACATGAGTGATGCCCTCCCATTCTTCGTTGGGAAGCGACTTGATCGCGTCAATAGCCTCTGAACCGGTGATTGGAAAAAAGAAGTCTCTCGACGGGTTTTCTTCGATTAGAATAGGTAGGTCATCCGATGGATTTGGCTTGGCTATCGAGTGCGCTCGAGCAAAAATATTATCGGAAAACTTTCTGCGTCTTCTGCCACCATGAATGTCACCATAAGTTCTGCTTTTTTTCCATGGTGTTGAAATATTCGTCAAAGCAAGTCCTCTCGAAAAAACGTCCTGAGCGTAGTTATCTGCCTAAGAATTAAATGACAATTTTATAATCTAGACGTGATTATTACATGTTGCGTCTAGTGTCCGCTTTCGGGATAAAGCGGTCGTTCCTATCCCAGTTTGATCACTGACATTAATTCTCGCGCCAGTATGCGACCCTACTGTTGACGTTCCGACGAATCCCCGCTAATGGCCGCGCTCTTGTTCGTGCGGGAAGTGTCCTTCTGAACGGGAATGCTACATAGGCAAAACACTCAAGGCGATTTGGCCACGAGAGTAACCCTAGTTTATCTAGATCCAATAAGGTGAAGACTTTATGCCAACGATTAATCAGCTCGTCCGTAAAGGGCGGGTGCCTCAGAAGACGAAGTCCAAAGTGCCGGCCATGGAAGCCAACCCGCAGAAACGCGGCGTTTGTACCCGGGTCTACACAACGACTCCTAAAAAACCAAACTCCGCTCTGCGTAAGGTTGCCAAGGTTCGCCTGACCAACCAGCGTGAGGTCATCAGCTATATTCCCGGTGAAGGTCATAACCTTCAGGAGCATAGTGTTGTTCTCATCCGCGGCGGCCGTGTTCGCGACCTTCCCGGTGTGCGTTACCATGTGCTGCGCGGTGTTCTTGATACGCAAGGCGTTAAGGACCGGAAGCAATCCCGTTCTAAATATGGCGCTAAGCGTCCTAAATAATTGGTTCAGTAGGAGTTATAGAATATGGCACGTCGTCGTCGTCCCGAGAAACGGGTAATCCTTCCTGATCCAAAGTTTAAGGATCAGGTCCTTTCAAAATTCATGAACAACCTGATGGTAGATGGTAAGAAATCTACTGCAGAACGTATCGTATATGGTGCTTTTGACAGCGTCGAAGCCAAAGCGAAAAAAGATCCGCTTCAGCTTTTCCATGATGCTCTCAACAACATCAAGCCGGGCATCGAAGTGCGCAGCCGCCGTGTTGGTGGTGCGACCTATCAGGTTCCTGTCGAAGTGCGTCCTGAACGCGCTCAGGCTCTGGCCATTCGCTGGATGATCAGTGCGGCTCGTTCGCGCAGTGAAACCACAATGGCTGCTCGTCTGTCGGGCGAAATTCTGGATGCTTCCAACAATCGCGGCAACGCGGTGAAGAAGCGTGAAGATTCGCACAAGATGGCCGAAGCCAACCGAGCATTTGCACATTACCGCTGGTAGCATTATATAAGAGCGCGGGGAGTGCAGAAACCTCTGTAAATCCCGCGCTTTTCACATTGTTGTATTTGTAACCAATCAGGGCTGGTCATCGCTGGCCCCTTTCACTATATGGGCGGCGCTATTTGGGGCCCCTTAATTCTGGAGTAAAGACTATGGCACGCAGCCATCCGCTCGAACGATATCGCAATATTGGCATTATGGCCCATATTGATGCTGGTAAAACAACCACCACGGAACGCATCCTGTATTACACAGGCAAGTCCTATAAAATCGGCGAAGTGCATGACGGCGCGGCGACGATGGACTGGATGGAGCAAGAGCAAGAGCGTGGTATTACCATTACCTCTGCTGCGACCACCTGTTTCTGGAATGCTGAAGACCGGAAAGGTCCTGAGCACCGGATCAACATTATTGATACACCAGGCCACGTTGACTTCACCATTGAAGTTGAGCGTAGCTTGCGCGTGCTCGATGGCGCGGTTGCTTGTTTCGATGGCGTTGCTGGCGTTGAGCCACAGTCTGAAACCGTATGGCGTCAGGCCGATAAATATAAAGTGCCGCGGATGTGCTTCATCAACAAGCTCGACCGGACCGGCGCTAACTTCAAATTCTGTGTGGATTCGATTGTAGAGCGTTTGGGTGCAACACCTGCTGTGCTTTATCTTCCTATCGGTATCGAAGCGAGTCTTGTTGGCTTGGTTGATCTCGTCAACCAGCGCTCGATCACGTGGAAGAACGAAGATCTTGGCGCTGAATATGAATATGGTGAAATTCCAGAAGATATGGCCGACGAAGCGGCTGAATATCGTGAGAAGCTTATCGAGCTTGCTGTTGAGCAGGACGATGACGTGATGGAGCAATATCTGGAAGGTAATGAGCCTGATGCCGCGACCTTGAAGTCGCTCATTCGTAAGGGCACGCTGAACCAGAGCTTCGTTCCCGTGCTTTGTGGTTCGGCCTTTAAGAACAAAGGCGTTCAGCCACTGCTCGACGCAGTTGTTGATTATATGCCAAGCCCGCTCGACGTTGCAGCGATTAAAGGCGTGAAGCTTGACGGCGAAACCGAAGATACGCGTCCATCCAGCGATGATGAACCATTTTCTGCGCTTGCTTTTAAAGTCATGAACGATCCGTTCGTGGGCACTTTGACCTTTTGCCGTATCTATTCCGGTAAGCTTGAAAAAGGCACCTTATTGAACTCGGTCAAGGACAAGAAAGAAAAAGTCGGCCGTATCCTGGAAATGCACTCCAATGACCGGAAGGACATTGATGAGGCATTTGCAGGTGACATCGTCGCGCTGGCTGGTATGAAAACTACCACCACTGGAGATACGCTCTGTGCGCCTGAAAGTCCGATCATTCTTGAGCGGATGGAATTCCCAGAGCCGGTTATCGAGCTTTCGGTGGAGCCAAAAACTAAAGCCGACCAAGAGAAGATGGGCGTTGCGCTTAATCGCTTGGCTGCTGAAGATCCAAGCTTCCGTGTTACGACTGACCATGAATCTGGTCAGACGATCATTAAGGGCATGGGCGAGCTTCATCTCGACATCTTGGTCGACCGCATGAAACGTGAATTTAAAGTGGAAGCCAATGTTGGTGCGCCTCAAGTTGCTTATCGCGAGTCACTCGGCAAGCCGGTTGATACTGATTACACGCATAAGAAGCAGTCCGGTGGTTCCGGTCAGTTCGCGCGTATCAAATTCGAAGTTACGCCGGGCGAGCGTGGTGCAGGTATTACCTTTGAAGATGTTATCAAAGGCGGCAATATTCCAAAAGAATATATCCCGTCTGTTGAAAAAGGTATGCGTGAAACGGCTGATACGGGCTCGCTGATCGGCTTCCCGATTATCGATTTCCACATTCGTGTTTATGACGGCGCCTATCATGACGTCGACTCCTCGGCATTGGCTTTTGAAATTGCGGCTCGTGCTGCGATGCGAGAAGCGGCCCAGAAGTCGGGCATTAAATTGCTCGAGCCGATAATGAAGGTAGAAGTGATTACACCGGAAGACTATCTTGGTGACGTTATTGGCGATCTTAACTCTCGTCGTGGCCAGATCCAGGGTACCGACACACGTGGTATCGCACAGGCTGTTGATGCCATGGTGCCGCTGGCCAATATGTTTGGTTATGTAAACGAACTGCGTTCCTTCAGTCAGGGACGCGCACAATATTCCATGCAATTCTCTCACTATGAAGAAGTGCCGCGGAATGTTGCAGAAGAATTGAAGGAGAAGATGGCTTAACCGCCGCTTCTCTTTTACGAGTAACCGCGCTTACCTTTTGGTTCTGGCTAAAGAAAAAAGCCTAGAGGTTAAAAGGGTGTTGACAGATTTGGATAGTCTCGCCAAAGCGCGGCACAGACTATCAAGACGATAGAAATTAGAGGTAATATAAAATGGCAAAAGCAAAGTTTGAACGCAATAAGCCGCATTGCAATATCGGCACCATCGGTCACGTCGACCACGGTAAAACCACATTGACCGCAGCGATCACGAAAGTGCTTGCTGAATCATCAGGTGGTGAAGCCGTAGACTTCGCGAATATTGACAAAGCTCCTGAAGAGCGTGAGCGCGGCATCACCATTTCAACGGCACACGTTGAATATGAAACCGAAGCGCGTCACTATGCGCACGTCGATTGCCCAGGCCATGCCGATTATGTGAAAAACATGATCACGGGTGCTGCTCAAATGGATGGCGCTATTTTGGTTGTGAACGCAGCTGATGGTCCAATGCCACAGACTCGCGAGCACATCTTGCTTGCTCGTCAGGTTGGTGTTCCTGCTCTTGTTGTTTTCATGAACAAAGTTGATCAGGTTGATGACGAAGAGCTTCTTGAGCTCGTCGAAATGGAAATCCGTGAGCTTCTTTCTTCCTACGACTTCCCAGGCGACGATATTCCAATCGTTTCCGGTTCTGCTCTTGCAGCGCTTGAAGGCCGTGACGACAATATCGGCAAAGAAAAAATCATGGAACTCATGAAAGCTGTTGATGAAGCTATTCCTCAGCCAGAGCGTCCAGTTGATCAGGCATTCTTGATGCCAATCGAAGATGTGTTCTCAATCTCTGGTCGTGGTACGGTTGTTACCGGTCGTGTTGAAACCGGTGTTGTGAATGTTGGTGACGAATGTGAAATCGTTGGTATCAAAGATACTACGAAAACAACCGTTACTGGTGTTGAAATGTTCCGTAAGCTACTCGACTCCGGTCAAGCTGGCGATAACATCGGCGCATTGATCCGCGGCGTTGCTCGTGAAGAAGTTGAGCGTGGTCAGGTGCTTTGTAAGCCTGGTTCGATTACTCCTCACACCGAGTTTGACGCAGAAGTATATGTGTTGTCGAAAGACGAAGGCGGCCGTCATACGCCATTCTTCGCTAACTATCGTCCACAATTCTACTTCCGTACAACGGACGTTACC
Source organism: uncultured Sphingomonadaceae bacterium (assembly GCA_947501695.1). Lineage (GTDB taxonomy): Bacteria > Pseudomonadota > Alphaproteobacteria > Sphingomonadales > Sphingomonadaceae > Parasphingorhabdus. The sequence goes on along the minus strand of CANMWO010000001.1, from coordinate 1,778,530 downwards.
GGCGAAGTTATTCTTCCAGAGGGCACCGAGATGGTGATGCCTGGTGATAACGTAACTATCGCTGTTAAGTTGATTGCACCGATCGCAATGGACCCAGGTCTTCGTTTCGCAATTCGCGAAGGTGGCCGGACAGTCGGTTCTGGGGTTGTCAGCAACGTAACAAAGTAATATAGGACTGCTTCGCCGCCCGGATTACTGATTCGGGCGGCCAGTTTTTTCGCCGCTCCGGCTTCTTTTGAAACAAGAGAATATCGGGGCGGTTTATTTTTGGCTCTTTGACATTGGTATAGGTTCATATGGAAACGCAGAATATTCGCATACGCTTGAAGGCATTCGATCATCGGGTTCTTGATCAAGCAACCGGCGATATCGCTGACACTGCTCGCCGCACTGGCGCGCTTATCCGTGGACCGATACCATTGCCAACGCATATTGAAAAATTCACCGTAAACCGCGGCCCGCACGTTGATAAAAAGTCACGCGAGCAATTTGAGGTCCGGACTTATAAAAGGTTGCTCGATATCGTGCAGCCAACGCCGCAAACCGTCGACGCTTTGATGAAGCTCGACCTTGCAGCGGGTGTGAATGTAGAGATTAAGCTCGCTTAATGTGAGTGACGACGCTGCCCCTAGTTAGGTAGCGGTGACATGGGAAACCGCCAGCATATTTGCTGGGTCATGTGTCCCCCGTCTAGTTTGGTTGATCTTCGGATCAGTTAAACGGTTTAGCCCGGACGGGGCGATATTCGAAAAATTTGGGCTGAGTATTTTTAGGCACGCCCGCTGGCAATTCCGCACGTGGGCCTCTGTAAGGAGAAATGATCGTGCGTACTGGCGTGATCGCGAAAAAAATGGGGATGACCCGCTTGTTTCAGGAAGATGGTCGGCATGTGCCGGTAACCGTTCTTTCCTTGGAAGAGTGTCAGGTTGTTGGAGCCCGTAATCAAGAACGTGATGGCTATTTTGCTGTTCAGCTTGGTGCAGGTGCCCGTAAAGCGAAAAATGTAAACAAACCACAACGTGAGGCTTTTGCAAAAGCAGAAGTTGAGCCCAAGGCTCGTGTTGCTGAATTCCGGGTTGAAAGCGAAGAGGGCTTGCTCCCCGTCGGTGCCACTATTACGGCTGACCACTTTATTGCTGGTCAAATGGTAGATATTCAAGGCGTTACCCAAGGTAAGGGTTTTGCTGGTGCGATGAAGCGCTGGGGTTTCGGCGGTATGCGCGCAACCCATGGTGTTTCGATCTCTCACCGTGCCCATGGTTCTACTGGTCAAAACCAGGATCCAGGTAAAGTCTTCAAAGGTAAGAAGATGGCCGGTCACATGGGTGCGAAAAATCGTACGCAGCAAAATCTGGAAATCGTCCGCACAGACGCTGCTCGCGGTTTGATTTTTGTTCGTGGTAGTGTTCCTGGTTCTAAAGGTGGTTGGTTGCTCGTTAAAGATGCGGTCAAAGTTGCTCTTCCAGAGGGTGTTCCATTCCCTGGTGCTATGCGCCGTAACGCGGATGAGACAGCAACAGAAGATGCGCCAGCAGGCATGATCGAAGCGGATGCAGCGATTGAACGTCCGATCGGTCCAAGCGATGCTGAGATCGCAGCGGCTGCAGCAGAAAAGCCAGCGGAAGAGAAGTCTGAAGCTGCAGATGATGCAGGGAAGGAGGGCTAAGCCATGAAATTGAAAGTGAAAACCCTCGACGCGAAAGCCAAAGGCGACATCGAATTGAATGATGACGTATTCGGTATTGAAGCGCGCGCAGACATATTGCACCGTGTTGTCAACTGGCAGCGCGAAAAAGCACGAGGCACAGCCCGTCCAACGCGTGAGCGTAGTGACATTGCTCGTACCGGTAAGAAGTATGGCAACCAAAAAGGTGGCGGTACTGCTCGTCATGGCGATCGTCGTGCTCCTATCTTCATCGGTGGTGGTAAAGCCCACGGTGCGCGCAAGCGTGATTTCAACCCTTCGTTGAACAAGAAAGTTCGCACATTGGGTCTGAAAATGGCGCTGTCCGACAAAGCAAAAAACGACAATTTGATCGTGCTAGAAAATATTGAACTGAAAGAAGCCAAAACACAGGCTCTTCTTGCCAATATTGCAAAGCTCGGTTTTGGTAAATCAGCGCTGATTATGGATGGTGATGCTGTGAATGATGCATTCTCGAAAGCATCTAACAACATTCCACGCGTCAATGTGATGTCGGCTGCCGGTGCCAATGTTTATGACATTTTGAACCATGAGACTTTGGTGCTAACTCGCGCCGCGGTCGAAAAGCTGGAGGCACGCTTCAATGGCTAAAAAAGAAGCAATAGACATTCGTCACTATGACGTAATTGTCGGCCCGCACATCACCGAGAAATCAACTTTGCTCAGCGAACATAATGCTGTGGTTTTCAAAGTGGCTAACACCGCGACGAAGCCTCAGATTAAAGCTGCTATTGAGGCGTTGTTTGATGTCAAAGTTAAAGGCGTCAACACGATGGTGCAAAAGGGCAAGACCAAGAAGTGGAAGGGTCGTCCCTACACTCGCAACGATGTTAAGAAAGCTGTCGTGACTTTGGCTGAAGGCCAGACCATCGACATCACTACGGGAGTTTAAGGGCGCATGGCATTAAAATCCTATAAACCGACAAGCCCCGCACGGCGTGGTCTTATCCTGGTTGACAAGAGCGGCCTTTGGAAAGGCAAGCCTGTCAAGAAGCTTGTTGAAGGCCAGAACAAAACTGGTGGTCGTAACAATAAAGGTCATGTGACATCTCGCGGTATCGCGGGCGGTCATAAGCATAAATATCGTCTGGTCGATTTCAAGCGCCGTAAGTTCGATGTTTCTGCGACCGTTGAGCGGATTGAATATGATCCTAACCGGACTGCCTTTATTGCATTGATCAAATATGACGATGGTGAGCTGAGCTACATCTTGGCGCCACAACGTATGGCCATTGGTGACACGGTCATCGCTGGTGAGAAAGTTGACGTGAAGCCTGGCAACGCGATGAAATTGTCGCAAATGCCAATCGGTACGATCATCCACAATGTGGAAATGAAGCCAGGCAAGGGCGGTCAGATTGCTCGCTCTGCTGGTACATATGTTCAGATTGTTGGTCGTGACCGCGGTATGGTTATCGTTCGCCTTAACTCAGGCGAGCAACGTTATATCCGCAGCGATTGCATGGGCACTGTTGGCGCGGTTTCTAACCCTGACAACTCGAACCAGAATTTCGGTAAAGCTGGCCGTACCCGTTGGAAGGGCCGTCGTCCTTTGACACGTGGTGTTGCTAAAAACCCTGTCGATCACCCGCATGGTGGTGGTGAAGGTCGGACATCCGGTGGTCGTCATCCAGTGACGCCATGGGGCAAGCCAACCAAGGGTGCTCGTACTCGTAAGAATAAAACGACCGACAAGATGATCATCCGGTCGCGTCACGCTAAGAAGAAGAGGTAAGCATGGCTCGTTCCATCAAAAAAGGTCCATTTGTTGACCTCCACCTGCTGAAAAAAGCGCAGACAGCTCAAGAAGAGAGCAAGCGTTCGCCGATCAAAACATGGTCGCGTCGTTCCACTGTTCTTCCTGATTTTGTTGGTCTGACCTTCAGCGTTTATAACGGCCAAAAATTTATTCCGGTTTCCGTGAATGAAGACATGGTTGGCCACAAGCTTGGCGAGTTCGCTCCGACGCGTAACTTCTACGGCCATGGCGCTGACAAAAAAGGCAAGAAATAATGGGTAAGGCATCATCACCCCGCCGCGTTGGCGACAATGAAGCTTTGGCTGTTGGCAATTCCATTCGTGGTTCTGCTCAAAAGCTGAACCTTGTTGCACAGTTGATCCGCGGTAAGAAAGCGGAAGACGCTTTGAACATCCTGTCCTTCTCTAAAAAGAGCATGGCCAAAGATGTTAGCAAGGTTCTCGCTTCTGCCATCGCCAATGCAGAAAACAACCATAATCTGGATGTTGACGCATTGATCGTTCAGGAGGCCAGTGTTGGCAAGGGCCTGACCATGAAGCGTTTCAAAGCGCGCGCTCGTGGCCGTTCCGCGCAAATCCTGAAACCTTTCAGCCGCGTTCGCATCGTTGTTCGCGAACACGAAGAAGAAGAGAAGGCGTAAACCATGGGTCAAAAAAGTAATCCTATCGGGCTTCGCCTGCAGATTAACCGGACTTGGGATAGCCGCTGGTATGCGGAAGGTTCCAATTATGGCGATCTCTTGATGGAAGACATCAAGATGCGGAAATTCATAATGGAAACTGTTCCTCAGGCAGCGATTTCCAAAGTTGTTATCGAGCGTCCAGCTAAAACTTGCCGCGTTTCTATCTATGCTGCTCGTCCCGGTGTTATCATCGGTAAAAAGGGTGCGGATATTGAAAAGCTGCGCCGCAAATTGAGCGACATGTCTTCCGGTGATGTATCTTTGAACATTGTTGAAATTCGTAAGCCAGAAGTAGACGCGCAATTGGTGGCACAAGGCATTGGTGATCAGTTGATTCGCCGCGTTGCTTTCCGCCGGGCGATGAAGCGCGCTGTTCAGTCCGCTCTGCGTTTGGGTGCTGAAGGTATTAAAATTGTTTGTGGTGGTCGTTTGGGCGGAGCAGAAATTGCTCGTGTTGAATGGTACCGTGAAGGCCGCGTGCCGCTCCATACACTGCGCGCCAATATTGACTATGCCGAATATGAGGCCCTGACGGCCTACGGTATCATCGGTATCAAGGTTTGGATTTTCAAAGGCGAGATATTGGGTCACGATCCAATGGCTCAAGATCGGTTGATGGTGGAAGCGCAAACTTCCGGCGTTCGCCCCTCACGTTGATTTTAGGGAATAGGTAAAGCATCATGCTGCAACCAAAGAAACATAAATTCCGCAAGGCTTTCAAAGGCCGGATTAAGGGAAAAGCACCAGGCGGAACGACGCTGAACTTTGGATCTTACGGTCTCAAAGCTATGGAGCCAGACCGGATTACAGCGCGTCAGATCGAGGCGGCTCGCCGTGCGATCACGCGTCACATGAAGCGGCAAGGTCGTTTGTGGATCCGCATTTTTCCTGACGTTCCAGTTTCCAAGAAACCTGCTGAAGTGCGCCAAGGTAAAGGTAAGGGCTCGGTGGAATATTGGGCTTGCCGCGTAAAACCAGGTCGGATCATGTTTGAACTGGACGGTGTTCCTGGACCAGTTGCTGCTGTTGCTTTCGAGCGCGCGGCGATGAAGCTCCCTATCAAGACAAAAGTTGTGGCTCGCCTTGGCGACACGTCACATTTGGAAGGTTAAGGACATGAGCAAGACAGAAGATTTGCGTACCAAAACCGACGATCAGCTTTCCAGCGATCTGGGCGAACTAAAGCGTGAGGCATTTAACTTGCGCTTTCAGGCTGCAACCAATCAGCTCGAAAAGCCAAGTCGGATCCGCGAAGTGCGCCGCACGATAGCGACGATCAAAACCCTGCAGAACGAGCGCGCGAAAGCGGCCGTCGCAGAAAAGGCGTAAGGAACCGATATGCCAAAACGTATTCTCACCGGCACTGTAGTGTCAGACAAAGGCAACAAGACAATTGTTGTGAACGTCGAACGCAAAGTGAAGCACCCGCTTTACGGAAAAATTATGCGCCGTTCGAAAAAATATCATGCGCATGATGAAAATAACGAGATGAGCACTGGCGAAACTGTGCGCATCGAGGAAACAAAGCCAATATCCAAGCTTAAAACTTGGAAGGTGTTGGAACGGGTCGGCGCTGCCGCTGCTCCTGCCACACCAAAGGTTGGCGAAATTACTGCTGCAGACGAAGGCGAAGTCAAAGCCGAAAGCTGAAGCTAACGAAGTTTAACTGTGCTCCGATGATTTGGGGCGGAATGAAGAAGGAATTGGATCTATGATCCAGATGCAATCGAACTTGGAGGTCGCTGACAATAGCGGAGCCAAACGCGTGCAGTGTATCAAGGTGCTGGGCGGTTCCAAGCGCCGGTTTGCTGGCGTTGGCGACATTATTGTTGTGTCGATCAAAGAAGCTGCACCGCGCGGTAAGGTCAAAAAAGGTGATGTTCACCGGGCTGTTATCGTTCGGACACGTAAAGATATCCGCCGTAAAGACGGTTCGGTTATCCGGTTCGACACCAATGCTGCTGTATTGGTCAATAATGCGAAGGAGCCAATTGGCACTCGTATCTTTGGCCCAGTGGTTCGCGAATTGCGCGCCAAGAAGCATATGAAGATCATCAGTCTTGCGCCGGAGGTACTATAATCATGGCCAGTGCAAAAATTAAAAAAGGCGACACTGTTGTTGTTCTGTCTGGTAAGGACAAAGGCAAATCAGGTGAAGTGACCAAAGTAATGCCAAAAGACGGTAAGTTGATCGTTGCTGGTGCCAATATTGCTGTGCGTCATCGCAAGCCAACACAGGCTAACCCGCAAGGTGGTCTGGAACGCCGTGAAGCACCAATGCACATTAGCAAAGTTGCTCTGGCTGATCCTAAAGACGGCAAGCCCACCCGGGTTCGCTTCGAAGAGAAAGACGGAAAGATGGTTCGTGTAGCCGTCAAATCCGGGGAGAAAGTCGATGGCTGATAAAAATTTGGCGCGCATGCGCAAAAAATATGACGACGAAGTCGTCAAGGCGATGCAAGAAAAGTTCAACTACTCCAATCACATGGAAGTGCCAAAGATCACAAAGATCACACTGAACATGGGTGTTGGCGAAGGTAGTCAGGACAAAAAGAAAACGACGCTTGCTGCTAAAGAAATGGAACTGATCGCTGGTCAGAAGCCTGTCATCACCAAAGCAAAAACGTCGATCGCGACGTTCAAGCTGCGCGAAGGCATGCCGATCGGTTGTAAAGTCACATTGCGCCGCGAGCGTATGTATGAATTTCTAGATCGTCTGATTACGGTGGCTATGCCTCGTATTCGTGACTTTCGCGGACTGAACCCGAACAGCTTTGATGGTCGTGGCAACTTCGCCATGGGCATTAAAGAGCAGATTATTTTTCCTGAGATTGCTTATGACGACATCGACGTGGTGCGCGGCATGGACATTATCGTGACGACAAGCGCGAAAACGAATGATGAAGCTCGTGAGCTTTTGAAATTGTTCGGTTTCCCGTTCCCGCAGGAAGAAGAGCAAGCAGCAGCATAAGGCTGTATTTGAATTCAAAATATCGCGGCACGCTGCCGGGATACGCAAGAAAGGAAGAGAACTTAAGTCATGGCGAAACTGAGTTCCATTAATAAAAACGAACGTCGCAAAAAGCTGGTGAAGAAATATGCCGGTCGTTATGCGAAGTTGAAGGCGATGGCCAACGATCAGTCTCTTGACGAGACCGAGCGTTTGATGGCGCGTCTGAAAATGGCGGAAATTCCGCGCAACGGCAATCCAACCCGTGTGCGTAACCGCTGCGAAACAACAGGGCGTCCACGCGGCTATTACCGCAAGTTCCGTCTCTGCCGCATCGAGCTGCGTGATATGGCCAATAAAGGTCTTATCCCCGGCGTAACGAAATCAAGCTGGTAAAGGGAAGATAATATGTCATTTACCGATCCCTTGGGTGATATGCTCACCCGTATCCGCAACGGACAGCAAGCACGTAAAGATAGCGTGGTTAGCCCCGCTTCTAAATTGCGTGGCGCTGTTCTCGAAGTTCTCCAGCGCGAAGGTTATATTCGTGGCTACAGCGAAGAAGAGGTCAACAAGCACCCCGGTCTTCGTATTGAACTGAAATATTTTGAAGGCGAGCCGGCTATCCGCCACGTGGCCCGCGTTTCGAAACCTGGTCGCCGTATCTACAGCGGTTCAAGCGAGCTGCCGACAGTACGTAACGGCCTGGGCATTACAATTGTTTCGACGCCAAAAGGTGTTTTGTCTGACGCAGAAGCGCGCAGCCAGAATGTCGGCGGCGAAGTACTCGCAGAGGTGTTCTGATCATGTCTCGTATCGGAAAAAAAGCAGTTAGCATTCCTGATGGCGTTACCGCCACTATGGAAGACGGTCTGGTAAAGGTCAAAGGACCAAAGGGCGAACTTTCGACCCCTATGGTTGACGACCTAAGCTATGAGCTTAGCGATGGCGGTTTGTTGGTAACTCCAGCGAATAAAACCACTCGTGCACGCGCCTATTGGGGCATGCAACGGACGCTCGTTCAGAACCTCGTTGAAGGTGTAACCGATGGTTATACCAAGGTTCTCGAGATCACTGGTGTTGGTTATCGTGCCGCAGTTAAGGGCAAGGTCTTGAACTTGCAGCTTGGGTTTAGCCATGATGTGAATTTTGATATTCCTGAAGGCATCACCATCAAGACGCCAGATCAGACAACGATCGAAATTACCGGCATCAACAAACAGCAGGTTGGTCAGGTTGCCGCAGAAATTCGGCGCTGGCGTAAACCAGAGCCTTATAAAGGCAAGGGTATCAAATATCGCGGCGAATATGTTTTCCGCAAAGAAGGGAAGAAGAAATAAGCCATGGCTAATATTTCTCTATTCAAACGGCGTCAGCAACGCGTTCGCACCAAATTACGGAAGCGCGGGCTCACAAAGCCTCGTTTGTCAGTTCATCGTACTGGCCGTCATATCTATGCGCAGGTTATTGATGATGCAGAAGGCAAAACTGTTGCTGCTGCGTCCACAATCGACAAAGCGTCTAAGGTAAAAACCGGTGCCGATAGTGTAGCGGCAGCCGATGTTGGCAAGCGCGTTGCAGCTGCAGCGGCAAAAGCTGGCATCAAAGAAGTAATTTTTGACCGTGGCGGTTTCCTGTATCACGGACGTGTGAAGGCTTTGGCCGACGCTGCACGTGAAGCTGGATTGGAGTTTTAAGCATGGCTGAAGAAGAAACAAAAACAGAAGCTACACCAGCAGCTGCAGCGCCAGCTGAAGCTGCTCCTGCAGCCGCAAAGCCACAAGAACGTCAAGGTCGCGGTGGAAACCGTGGCGGCAATCGCGACAAACGTGGTGGCCGTGATGGCGGACGTGGACGCGGTGGTCGTGGTAACAATGATGGCGGCGAAGAGCTGATTGAGAAGCTGGTTCACATCAACCGCGTTTCCAAAACTGTTAAAGGTGGTAAGCGCTTTGGTTTTGCTGCGTTGGTCGTGGTTGGCGACGGCAAAGGCCGCGCCGGTTTCGGTAAGGGTAAAGCACGCGAAGTGCCTGAAGCTATTACCAAAGCAACTGCTGCTGCGAAAAAGAAAATGGTTCGCGTTCCATTGCGTGAAGGTCGTACCCTTCACCATGATGGCACCGGTCAATTCGGCGCAGGCAATGTGACCTTGCGTTCGGCACCTCCAGGTACCGGTATTATTGCTGGTGGTCCTATGCGTGCGGTTTTCGAAAGCCTTGGTGTTGCTGATGTGGTGACCAAGTCTAACGGAACATCCAATCCTTATAACATGATCCGGGCAACCTTCGTGGCGCTTGGTGAGCAGACCAGTCCTAAGGCTGTTTCCCAGCGGCGCGGCAAGAAAATTGCTGACCTGCTTGGTCGCGGCGGCGCTTCTGAAGCACAGGCCGAGGCCGATGCTGCAGCAGTTACGGAGTAAGGTATAATGGCTAAAGTAAAAATCAAGCAGATTGGTTCGCCAATCCGTCGTCCAGAAGACCAGCGTAAAACGTTGATCGGCTTGGGCCTTAACAAAATGCACCGTGTTTCCGAACTGGAAGACACAGCGGAAGTGCGCGGCATGATCCGTAAGGTGCACCATCTTGTAGAGGTTGTTGAAGGTTAATCCCTAAAACAGCCGTGCGAATAAAAGCGAAAGCGAGTACACGACATGAAATTAAACGAACTTAGAGATAATGACGGCGCGCGCAAATTGCGTACCCGTGTCGGCCGCGGCATTGGTTCCGGCAAAGGTAAAACAGCTGGACGTGGCCAAAAAGGCCAAAAGTCTCGCTCTGGTGTTTCCATCAATGGTTTCGAGGGTGGCCAGATGCCACTTCACATGCGGATTCCAAAACGTGGTTTTAACAACCCGTTCGGAACCGACTATGCTGAAGTCAATCTGGGCATGATCCAGAAATTCATCGACGCTAAAAAGCTTGTCAACAAAGGTACGCTGGATCAGGCGGCTTTGAATGCAGCTGGATTGACCCGTGGCGGTAAAGACGGTGTTCGTCTACTGGCCAAAGGCGAAATCAAAGCCAAAATCACTATCGCAGTAGCTGGCGCTTCCAAAGCTGCTATCGCAGCAGTTGAAAAAGCTGGCGGTAAAGTCGAAATAGTGGCTAGCGCGGCGGTTCATCGTCCCAAGAACGAGAAAAAAGCAGTTGCATCAAAGCCTGCTAGTGAGAAAAAAGCGGCTAACAGAGCCAAAAAGAAAGATTGATTTATACCAATCAACGGCCCCGCTAAGCTTTAGAGCATAGACGGGGCCTTTCTTTTTTACGCGTATCGGCTGCGCTTGATGCCCAAGAGCCTTGTTTTTAGGGCAGCAACATCCGATATGGGATCGATGCATTGATTTGAAGGCGAAACGCCTTCATGAACGGCGGGTAAGGAACTACTAGCATGGCATCAAAAGCCGATCAGGTTGCAGCAAATTTGAGCCTGGCAAAATTCGGAGAAGCAACCGAACTTCGTAAACGTATCTGGTTCACGCTGGGTGCGCTGGTGGTTTTCCGTCTGTTGAGCTTCGTCCCGCTTCCTGGAGTAGATCCGGTTGTTCTGGCTGATCTCTATGATCAGACGCGTGGCGGTGTTCTCGACATTTTCAATACTTTTTCCGGTGGTTCGCTGGAACGGATGAGCCTTATTGCGCTCGGCGTGATGCCCTATATTACCGCATCGATTGTGGTGCAGTTGGCCTCGGCTTTGTCGCCTACATTGGCTGCGATTAAGAAAGACGGCGAAGCAGGACGTAAGAAGCTCAACCAATATACACGCTACGGTACGGTTGGTCTGACTGCAATTCAGGGCTATTTTATTGCTGTTGGCCTCGAAAGCTTCGCTTCACAATCTGGCCTGCAAGCTGTGGTTAACCCTGGCATGGGCTTTCGCATTGGTGCGGTTATCAGTCTTGTCGGCGGTACGTTGTTCCTGATGTGGCTTGGTGAACAGATTACCAGTCGTGGTATCGGCAACGGTATTTCGCTGATTATCATGGCAGGTATTGTGGCACAGATGCCGACCTTTGTTGGCAATCTGATGGAAGGTAGCCGTACCGGTTCAATCGGCGCTCTTACCATCATCGGCCTGATCGCTATGGTTGTTTCCTTGGTGCTGTTCATCAGCTTTATGGAGCGAGCCCAAAGACGAGTGCTCATCCAATATCCTAAGCGCGCTACCCAAAATGGTGTAATGCAGGCGGACCGTAGCCATCTTCCTTTGAAGGTAAATACGGCAGGTGTTATTCCACCAATCTTCGCATCTTCGCTGTTGTTGATGCCGCTGACGGTAAGTCAATTTGCTGGCAATGCAACGGCAGGTGAAAGTGCGAGCGGTGATTTCATTATCGCGCTGAACCAATATCTCGCGCACGGACAGCCGCTGTATATGGCGCTCTATGCTGCTGGGATTATCTTCTTCTGTTTCTTCTACACTGCGGTTGTTTTCAATCCAGAAGAAACAGCTGATAATTTAAAGAAAAATGGTGGCTTCGTGCCAGGCATCCGCCCGGGAAAGAATACTGCGGATTATCTCGATTATGTGCTGACCCGTATAACAGTAGTTGGCGCTGCCTATCTGGCGCTGGTTTGCGTGCTGCCTGAATATGTTATGGCGCAAACAAACTTGCCGCTCTTCTTCTTGGGTGGCACAAGTTTGCTTATTATCGTGAATGTGACTGTGGATACGGTGACGCAGATTCAGAGCCATTTACTGGCCCTGCAATATGGTGACCTACTGAAGAAATCAAAACTCAAAGGCGGCCGCCGCAAACGCTAAGGTCATTCCTCCGGGATTTACAGGTTATAGGGGACAGTAACTTATGGACATCATCCTGTTGGGACCGCCAGGTGCCGGTAAAGGTACTCAAGCCGGTCTTCTCGAAGACGGGCATGGCATGGTCCAATTGTCCACCGGCGATATGTTGCGTGCAGCGGTAAAGGCTGGCACCCAAGTTGGCTTGAAAGCCAAGTCCCTTATGGATGCGGGGGAGCTTGTTCCTGATGAGGTCGTCTCAGGTATCATTGGCGACAAGCTGGATGAACTGGGCCCAGACCAAGGTGTCATCTTTGATGGCTATCCGCGTACAGAGGCGCAGGTGTATTCTCTCGATGAGATTTTAACCTCGCGAAATCGCAAACTTCACCATGTTATTGAACTTGGAGTGGATGTTGAAGCGCTGGTGGAACGCATTACTGGTCGCTTCACCTGTGGCAGTTGCGGTGAAGGCTATCATGAAACTTTCAAACAGCCCACTAAAGAGGGCGTTTGTGACGTTTGTGGCTCGACTGAATTTAAACGCCGTCCGGACGATAATGAAGAAACCGTTCGCACGCGTATGGGCGAGTATCGCGCCAAAACTCAACCGATCCTGCCAATTTATGAAGAGCGTGGCATTGTCACCAAAGTTGACGGTATGGGAAGCATGGATGCGGTTAGCAATGCGATTGAGGCTGTTCTAGCGCTGGATTAAATTCCGTAGGCCAATGAGCTGATAAACATTGCCAGTAACAAGGACGGTAACTAGTCTCCCAAGTAATAGGGGAGATACAAATTGTTCCGATTCATATTATCAATTGCGGTATTTTTTGCTGCAACTGCCGCTCAGGCGGAAATTACTAACACAGCCGACAATGGTTTTACTTCAAAACACGAAGCGCCGATTAATGCAGCGCCGGATGTTGTTTGGAAAACCCTAATAGCGCCAGCACGCTGGTGGAACGGAGAGCATAGCTTTTCGGGCAATGCAGAAAACCTATATCTGGTTGCGCAAGCGGGGGGGTGCTTCTGCGAATTGCTGCGCAAGACTGATAAAGATAATATCAAATCGGCAGAAGGTAGCGTGCAGCATATGCGTGTTTTATTCGCGCAAAATAACAAAGCGCTTCGTATGTCAGGAGCGCTGGGGCCGCTGCAGGGAGAGGCCGTCGCTGGTACGTTGACGATCGAACTTAGACCGAATGGCGAGAATACCGCGGTATCATTTACGTATAAAGTCGGTGGCTATATGGAATTTCCGGTCGATCAGATAGCACCAGTTGTTGACGGCGTCATCGGCGAACAATTGAATCGACTTGCCGCAGTATTTATGGCGGAAGAAGAAGTTGAAGAGGAATCGGAAGGCGAACCAGAGGAAGCCGGAAAAGCCAATTGAATAAGGCAGAATATCAAGGCTTTACCTATAAGGTAAAATAAACCTATTACGTTTACATAGTTGGGCATGATTCGAGGGCGTCATGTTTGATAATCGGGCGCGCGAACAAAAAACCTTTTAGGGGAGTAAGACGATGGCCGTTTCCGATCATGTAGATTTTCCAACATTCATGGCAGGCGTGAAAAAACGCAATCCAGGACAGACCGAATTTATTCAAGCGGTACAAGAAGTCGCTCAGGATATTTACGGATTTATCGACGATAAAGAAGAATATCATGCGGCGCAGATTTTGCGGCGTATGGCAGAACCCGACCGGGTAGTGTCATTCCGCGTTTGCTGGGAAGATGATAATCATAATATCCGCGTCCAACGCGGTTGGCGGGTTCAGAATAATAATGCAATTGGTCCGTATAAAGGCGGCGTCCGTTTCCATCCCAGCGTAACCGAAAGTGTGCTGAAGTTTCTAGCCTTTGAACAAACTTTCAAAAATTCACTGACCGGTCTACCCATGGGCGGCGGTAAGGGTGGAGCGAACTTCAATCCCAAAGGCAAGTCCGACGCCGAAGTCATGCGTTTCTGCCAGTCGTTCATGACGGAGTTATATCGTCATATTGGTCCTGACACCGATGTGCCTGCAGGCGATATCGGCGTGGGTGGCCGCGAAATTGGTTATATGTTTGGTCAATATAAGCGGATCACCAATCGCTGGGAAGGCGTGTTGACCGGCAAGGGCCGGGAATATGGCGGCAGCGCTATGCGGCCCGAAGCCACCGGCTATGGCGCGGTTTACTTCATGCAGAATATGCTCGCGCACAAGAAAGATGTTATTGAAGGTAAGACAGCGGTCATATCCGGGTCCGGCAATGTTGCAACTCATGCGGCAGAGCAAATCACTAAACAGGGCGGTAAGGTGCTAACCTTGTCCGATAGTGGCGGCTTTGTTCATGATCCCGACGGCTTTACCCAAGAGAAAATTGACTGGGTTAAAGAGCATAAGACTCATCGCCGTGGTCGTATGTCGGAATATGTCGACGAGTTCAAAGGAGCGTCTTTCCATGAAGGACAACGTCCTTGGAGTGTGGCTTGCGATCTTGCATTGCCTTGCGCGACGCAGAACGAGCTCAACGAAGACGAAGCAAAAATGCTGGTCTCCAATGGTGTGATGGCGGTGTCCGAAGGCGCCAATATGCCAACGACGCTGGAAGGTGTACATGTTTTCCACGATGCGAAGATTATGTATGGTCCAGGCAAAGCCGCCAACGCTGGTGGCGTTGCCGTTTCCGGCCTTGAAATGAGCCAGAATGCGGAGCGGATCAGCTGGAACCATGAGCGGCTTGGCACCATGCTGACAGAACTGATGGAAGGCATCCACAGCCAATGCGTCGAATATGGCGATCAAGGCGACGGTTATGTCGACTATGTGAAGGGCGCGAACATTGCGGGCTTCAAGAAAGTCGCTGATGCCATGTTGGCTTACGGGGTCGTCTAAAAGCGGGTCAAAACCAAATTGATAGGCGCCGGGGTGAAAGCTCCGGCGTTTGTCGTTTGATGAAAAGGCTCTTGGGACAAAGGCCCCTTTTTAGCCAATTTTGCCTTTCAGTCGAAGAGAGAAGCTGGTGGCTCCGGAGCCTGTATCAGGAACCATGAAGCCCAGTGGCGTGATCCTGATATGGGTTATCAATGGGTCGGTGCCATTACCGGAGTCGCTGGGGCTATAAGTAAAATCCAAACCGTCGGTTGAAAAGGAGATGGAATCCGTCATGCTGCCAAGGCTACTGAAGCTAAAGGCTAGACCGGAGCCGGGGCTGCCGTCCTGAAACTGGACGGGGCCAGCGCCGGGAACGGCGAAATCGGTAATGACCAATGCCAATTCGGGCGGCAATGCTTCGGTTATGACGACACTGTCATGATTGGGCGGGGCATTGCCGCTATTTTGTACCGTGATCAGATATTCCACGGTAGCGCTGGGCAAGGCAAAGCCACTACCTAAATCGTCGACAAAAGACACACTCGCTTTTGTGACTGAGAGGGCCGGTTCCAGCAATGCGTGAAAATTCTGCGAAAAGGCGATGATGGAGGCGGATTCGGCAGTATGCGCTCGCTCGGTATCTCGGGACGTATCTTCTTCTACGGTTAGCCCGATCAAAGTGCTGCTCAGGCTGCACCGGCGCAACCAGCCGCCATCGCCGCCCAGATGGCTGTTTTTCTTGGCGACTACGATGGCACTGGCGCTGGTCTGTCCGAAGTCATTGGTGAAACAGCCATTGTCCCACCCACGAATATTGATGCCGCTGTTGACCGCGCTCCATGTGATGGTGTTGCTGGTAACATCGGGGAAGCTTCCGCTGGTGCCTGCAGGGAAGGCGATCCACCCAACCGTCTCAGCCGAGGGCACTGGACCGGCATTGGCTTCGCTGCGTTCGAGAGCGACCTGAAAGCCGCTTATCGTTGGATTGTCGAGCGTCGCGGTGATGAATGGCTGTGAGCTTTGGCCAGCAACGGTGCGGGTTTCACTATTGGCCGTTTGTATCTGTACGACGACGCTGGGTGTCCCCGGCAACGCAGATGAGAAGGACACCGATGCCCAGCTTTCTGAGCCAGCAACACCGCTTCCATGCTGCACGGCGGATATGTTTGCTGTTCCGGCTTCGAAAATCTGACCGCCCGGCAGGACATGCCGGCCCGGCTCCACCGCAATATAGTGTACATTTTGTGCGGCATGGGGCCCATCAAAATTATCCGGTTCGAGAATTAGCTCATCGAAGCCCGTAGTCGTAATATTGGTAATCCGGATTGCAGCGGCATCCGATCCGTTATTGTCGGACAAGGCGACGACGATTGGGACGGTGTCGAAGGCTTGCTGGAAATTGACCCGCACCACATTTCCGTTGGCGCTTGTATTATGGGCAGTAAAACTGCCCGCTTCGAACCGTCCGGCATGGGCAGGGGGTGTAATAGTCATGAGCATACCGAATGCCATAAGCATCGATACCAGCTGCGCGAGGCGCCCATTGGTCCATTTTTCTACCCACATGGTGGCAACTTACCAGATCTAGGTTAAGGCTTTTTTGACTTGTCGGCTACAACATGTAAAATCGTCTAAGGCTGCTGTTGAAGAAAAAGCCGCGTGTGCCGCTCAGGCTGCTATTGACAGCGCCAGCGACTCTCCCTATCTCAACTTTATTCGAAATTCATAACAACCGGCAACGCTTTCGTGGCGTCCGCTGGTTTTGTGCGTTTTGGATGTAATTTTAACAGCTTAGCTATGAGATAGGGGCCGGCGAATCGGTCTCTGTGGAGCAGGAGAAAAATATTGGCACGTATTGCCGGGGTAAATATCCCAACTAACAAGCGCGTAATTATCTCGCTTACCTATATTCACGGTATCGGACGCACGAAAGCAGCCGAAATTGTCGAAAAATTGAAAATCGATCCAGCCCGTCGGGTTCAGGACCTTTCCGATCAGGAAGTTTTGCAAATTCGCGAAACCATTGATGCGGATTTGACTGTTGAAGGTGACTTGCGTCGTGAGACCGCAATGAACATCAAGCGTCTTATGGATTTGGCCTGCTATCGCGGTCTTCGTCATCGTAAAGGACTTCCTGTTCGCGGACAGCGTACGCATACCAATGCGCGCACCCGTAAAGGTAAGCCAAAAGCGATTGCTGGTAAGAAAAAATAAGACAGTCTTTTTAGACTTGTCTCTTCTGGATATTAGGTAGGAATTGATCACATGGCACGCGAACCGCAGCGCATAAAGAAAAGCGCGCGCAAAAATATTTCGGCAGGCGTCGCGCACGTCAACGCCACATTTAACAATACGATGGTCACCATCACCGATGCACAGGGCAATGCGATAAGCTGGTCCTCTGCTGGCATGATGGGTTTTAAAGGCTCTCGTAAATCTACGCCTTATGCGGCGCAGGTTGCAGCGGAAGACGCTGGCAAAAAAGCAGCTGACCATGGTGTTCGCACCCTGGAAGTGGAAGTGAAAGGTCCCGGCTCTGGCCGTGAGTCCGCTCTTCGCGCGCTGCAGGCAGTCGGTTTCACTATTACTTCGATCCGCGATGTTACGCCGATCCCGCATAATGGTGTCCGTCCGTCTAAACGTCGCCGCGTCTAAGCAGCTCAAGTTTACGGGAACTATCCGGCCGGTAGTTTCCAATTTTTGGTAATTCAGAGTGGTAACGGTCCAACCCACTCTTTGAACTCACTAGGGGAAGTCCATGACTGTCAATATGAAGAACTGGCAAGAACTGAAGAAGCCCAACGTTCTCGATATCAAACCCGGCGGTGATCCGAAGCGTAAAGCAACATTTGTCGCTGAACCTCTGGAACGCGGCTTTGGTCTGACCATGGGTAATGCGCTGCGCCGTGTTTTGCTGTCATCGCTGCAAGGCGCTGCGGTAACCTCAATCAAGATCGAAAATGCTCTGCATGAATTTTCGTCGCTTCCTGGCGTACGTGAAGATGTCACTGACATTGTTTTGAACGTCAAACAGATCGCTCTGAAGATGGAAGGCGAAGACGCCAAGCGTTTGCAGCTTTCCGCAACCGGCCCTGCTGAAGTTACAGCAGGCGATATTGCGGTTTCCGGCGACATTGAAGTGATGAACCCTGATCTGGTTATCTGTCACCTTGACGAAGGTGCGTCCTTCAACATGGAACTGACCGTCAACGTTGGTAAAGGCTATGTTCCTGCGGTTGCTAATCGTCCGGCAGACGCGCCAATCGGCTTGATCCCGGTTGACTCGCTCTACTCGCCAATTCGTCAGGTTTCTTACAAAGTCGACAATGCCCGCGTTGGTCAGGAGCTTGACTTTGATAAGTTGAACCTCACGATCGACACTGACGGCACCGTGACACCAGAAGACGCGATTGCTTATGCAGCACGCATTCTTCAGGATCAGTTGCAGCTGTTCGTACATTTCGAAGAAGCTTTGGAAAGCGTTTCATCGCCTATCGGCATGGCTGCAAGCCAGAGCCAAGCGGAAAGCGATGCGAACCAGCTCAACCGTTACCTTCTCAAGAAGGTCGACGAGTTGGAACTTTCGGTACGCTCGGCAAACTGCCTCAAGAACGACAATATCATCTATATTGGCGACCTCGTGCAGAAAACCGAAGCCGAAATGCTGCGTACGCCTAATTTTGGTCGCAAATCTTTGAACGAAATCAAAGAAGTGCTGTCCAGCATGGGTCTGCGTCTGGGAATGGATATTCCTGGTTGGCCGCCTGAAAATATCGAAGAAATGGCTAAGAAGCTCGAACAAGAGTTGCTTGGTTAAACGGGAAACTGGCCGACCCGCACATCGGCCTGGATCGGGGTACCTCATACGGCCCCAATGCAAACGGAGTATAGAATATGCGTCATAGAATGAAGGGCCGCCGCATGCAGCGGACCGGTGCTCACCGTCAGGCTTTGCTGAAAAACCTGTCTGCGGCACTGATCAAGCATGAGCAGATCATGACCACTCTTCCCAAAGCCAAAGAAATGCGGCCTTATGTTGAGAAGCTGATCACGCTGGCGAAAAAAGGTGGCCTGTCAAACCGTCGCCTCGCACATTCGCGTTTGATGGACGAAGTCCAGGAAAAGAAACTTTTCGGTGAGCTGGCTGAACGTTATGCTGACCGTAGCGGTGGTTATACCCGGATTATCAAAGCGGGTTTCCGCGATTCAGACGCTGCTGCTATGGCCGTGATTGAACTGGTGGATCGTAACGAAGAAGCAAAAGGTCAGGATAGTGGTCCAGATCAAAATGCTGAGGAAGATCTCGAAGAGGCATAAGTCTACTTCTCTTTCATTACAAATTTTCAAAGGGGCTGCAGCGATCATTCGCTGTGGCCCCTTTTATTTTGCTTAGCTATAGGCATTTTCCTCTGACCAGTTTCATGGTAAATATATTCTCAAAGGTTTCCGTCTATTCCTAATAGCTCAGCGGGTTATGTCGGGGAACAATCATGGAGCGTATCGCCCAGTTAGGGCTGATTATTAACTGGAAGAGCTTGGTCATTGTGCTGCTGCCGGTCCTTTACGGCCCTTATTTCGCACAGCAGGCAACAGAATATGCGATACCGGAACTGACTTACATTATGCCTATCTTATTTGCGGTAATATTGGTTGGTCTGGACAATATCCAAAGCCACCTTGAAGATCCATTTTATCAAATCGGCGCAGACGATGTCGCCATTAATGCAGAGAAATTTATCGGTCTGCTGAATTGCGGAGAAAAACCTGCTTCCGCCTGCGATTAATAGCTATAGTTTCAATTGATAAGAGAGGCTGCGGGCGATAAGCTAGCGGCCTCTTTTCGTTTGTTTCCAATGTTCGGGGAATTTTCATGCGTATCACCAGTATTCTTGCCATGGCGCTTGCCACTAGTGCGGCCGTTACCGCCAATCCGGCTCATGCTCAAACCGAAGAAAAAGCAAAGGATGCCGAGGCGTTGATCTATCCCGAAACCAAAACTGTTGATGTAGTGGACGAGCAATTTGACGAAAAAATCCCTGATCCCTATCGCTGGCTGGAGAATGATGTCCGGGAAGATGCTGATGTAGCCGCGTGGGTTGCTGCCCAAAATGCGGTCACAGACTCTTATCTTGAGACGCTGCAGGGCCGTGAAGCGCTGGCTGCATCGATGACCAAGCTGTTCGACTATGATCAGCTCGACGTCCCGGTAGAAGCAGGTGGTAAATTTTTCTACGAGCGCAAGAGTGGCGGCCAGAACCAAGCGATCTTATATGTTCGCGACGGTCAGGATAGCGAAGAGCGTGTGCTGATCGATCCAGCGGAATGGTCTGAGGACGGTGCAACGGCGCTGGCGGAATGGAAACCCTCGGAAGATGGCAGCCTGTTGGTCTATGCGGTACAAGACGGCGGATCAGATTGGCGCACTTTGAAAGTGATCGATGTTGTTACTGGCGAAGAAAAGCCCGACACCGTTGAGTGGGTAAAATTCAGCAATCTAGCGTGGATGCCAGCCAATAGCGGTTTTCTCTATTCTCGTTTCCCGGAACCCAAAGAGGGTGAAGCTTTTCAATCACTGAACAAAGATCATACAGTCTACATGCATGTGCTCGGCCAAAAACAGAGCAGCGATATCAAGGTTTACGCCACACCAGAGAAGCCGGAACTCAGCCATACGGCCGAAGTTACATCGGATAAGGAATGGGTTGTCATCACATCGTCTTCCGGTACCGATGATCGCTATGAAATTACGCTGGTAAAGGTCGATGCCAATGAAATTGAACCAAGCAAGCTGGTGGAAGGTTTTGATAATAGCTGGTCCTTGATCGACGGTGTTGGCGACACGCTCTATTTCACCACGAACAAAGACGCTAAACGGCTGCGAATTGTGAAAACGGATCTTTCGAAGCCGGAAAATCGCGATGTCATGTGTGATGGTCCGGATTCCGAAACGACGACATGCGGCAGAATGGAATATGTTTGGAGGGAAGTTGTTCCGGAACATATGGCCACCATCGATAATGCGGCGATTGTCGGCAATTTACTTGTCGTCGATTATATTGATGATGCCAAGAGCAGGCTCGAAACATTTGCGCTCGATGGCACCCCGAAAGGTTTGATCGATCTTCCCGGTCTGGGCACTGTCGGAGGCCTTAATGGCTCGGCAAAATCGGACAAAGGTTATTTCGCATTTGGCAGCTTCAATCAGCCAGATACCATTTATAGTTTCAGCGGTGTCGGTAGTGCTGAAATCTGGGCCAAGCCAGACTTGCCATTTGATTCCGATGCGATCGAAGTCACTCAGCGTTTTTATGAGAGCAAAGACGGCACAAAAATTCCTATGTTCCTCGTCCACAAAAAAGGTCTGGATTTGTCCGAAGGCGCACCGACCCTTCTTTATGGCTATGGTGGTTTCAATATCTCGGTTCTGCCAGTCTATAGCGCGCCGAAAATGGCTTGGGTACAGGCGGGAGGCGTCTATGCGTCGGCGAATCTGCGCGGCGGCGGTGAATATGGCAAAGAATGGCATGATGGCGGGCGCTTGCAGAACAAGCAAAATGTGTTTGATGATTTCATTGCGGCTGGCGAATATCTGATTGCGGAGGGCATTACGGCTAAAGACGGCCTGGCGATTGAAGGGCGATCCAATGGCGGCTTGCTGGTTGGTGCAGTGATGAACCAGCGGCCGGATTTGTTCACCGCTGGTCATGCCGCCGTGGGTGTGATGGACATGTTGCGTTTCGACCGGTTTACCGCGGGGCGCTATTGGGTTGATGATTATGGCTACCCGAACAAGGAAGCGGATTTCAGGAAACTCCTGACCTATTCGCCTTATCACAACATAGCGGATCGTACCGACTATCCGGCATTAATGGTCTCAACAGCCGATACGGATGACCGCGTTGTGCCGGGCCATAGCTTTAAATATACCGCTCGGCTGCAAGCACTTAATACCGGTGACAAGCCGCATCTGATCCGCATCGAAACACGGGCAGGGCATGGTAGCGGCAAGCCGACGGACAAGCTGATCGAGGAATATTCGGATATTTACGGTTTCATGGCCGACGCCATAGGATTGGAAATTGGCGAGTAGTTTTTCGCCCGGTAGGGTTTTAGCGTTATGACTGGGGCAATCCGTTCTTCCTGAGCTTGTCGAAGGGTAGCTCAAGGCAAGCGATAAATGTCCTTCGACAGAGGTCCCTAAGGACGAACGGTTGATTTGCACTGAAAGTCCCAGTTAAACGTCGAGATTCGCCACATTCAGCGCGTTATCAACGATAAATTCCCGCCGTGGTTCGACAACGTCGCCCATCAGCTTGGTGAATATCTCGTCAGTCACATCCGCTTGCTCGACCGTCACTTGCAGCAGAGAGCGGACTTCGGGGTCCAGCGTGGTTTCCCATAGCTGCTCGGCATTCATCTCGCCGAGACCTTTATAGCGCTGGAAAGACAAGCCTTTTCGCCCAGCGGCCAATATGGTGTCGAGCAGTTCCGACGGCCGCGTGATTAATGTGCCTTCTGATCCAACCGCAACATCATCTTCCGTGTCGTCACCCGCAGTGCTTTTCACCAGACGGCTACCGATTGCATAGGTTGCGCTCTGTTCAGAGGCGAGGCTGTGCAATTTGCGCGCTTCTGCAGATTCCAGAAATTTGGCTTCAATAATATGATGATCCGTAACACCGCGCCACAGACGCTCGAACAGATAGCCGCCTTCTTCGGAGACGCTGCCCGACCAGCGGCCTTCTTCATCCACCGCGTCCATCCATTTAGCAGCAGCTTCTACCGCAGCCTGCCGCTCAGGGCGGCCGTGACTGGGGTTGAGCGCGCCAGTGAGCGCCATGCCTTCCACAATCGTGCTGTCATAGCGACGCGGTACGTAAGTCATGAGCGAGCGCATCCGCCTGCCATGTTCGATCAAGCTGCGTAAATCTTCACCTGACCTTGCCCCTTCATTGGTATGCAGAATCATGTTCTGCAGGCCAGCATCGACGAGATATTGATCAAGGGCATTATCGTCTTTCAGATACACTTCGCTCTTGCCCTTGCCGACTTTGTAGAGTGGTGGTTGCGCGATGTAGAGATGTCCGTTTTCAACGATTTCCGGCATTTGCCGATAGAAGAATGTCAGCAATAACGTACGGATATGCGCGCCATCGACGTCAGCATCGGTCATAATGACGATCTTGTGATAGCGCAGCTTTTCAATGTTGAAGTCTTCGCGGCCAATACCCGTGCCCATCGCCTGAATCAGAGTCCCGACTTCTTTTGACGATAGCATCCGGTCAAAGCGTGCACGTTCGACGTTGAGGATTTTACCCTTCAGCGGCAGGATCGCCTGATAATGGCGATCGCGGCCCTGTTTCGCAGAACCACCAGCGGAATCACCCTCCACCAGGAAGAGTTCGGATTTCGCCGGATCGCGTTCCTGACAATCGGCCAACTTGCCGGGCAAGGAGGCAATATCCATTGCCCCTTTACGCCGGGTCAGCTCGCGCGCTTTTTTCGCCGCTTCACGGGCCGCAGCGGCATCAATGACCTTCTGGACAACCATCGCAGCATTTTGCGGGTTTTCTTCGAGCCATTCGGCCAATTTGTCGGCCATCAAGCTTTCCAACGGTTGACGCACTTCGGAAGAAACCAGCTTGTCTTTGGTCTGTGAACTGAATTTCGGATCAGGCAGTTTGACGGACACAATGGCGGTCAGGCCTTCGCGCATGTCGTCGCCGGTCAGTTTGACCTTCTCTTTTTTGAGCGCGCCGGAGCTTTCGGCATAGTTGTTCAGTGTTCGCGTCAAGGCCGAGCGGAAAGCTGCCAAATGGGTGCCGCCATCGCGCTGTGGAATGTTGTTTGTGAAGCACAGCACATTTTCATAATAGCTGTCATTCCATTCCAATGCGACGTCGATCGTGACGTCGTCACGTTCGCCATGAATCGCGATGGGATCGGGAACCAAAGCGGTCTTGTTACGGTCAAGATATTGGACAAAGGCCGCAATGCCACCTTCGTAGAACAGGTCGATTTCCTTGACTTCCTCGCTACGCTCGTCGCGCAACAGGATGTGGACGCCACTATTCAGGAAGGCGAGCTCGCGGTAGCGGTGCTCCAATTTTTCAAAATCAAATTCGGTAATCTTGAATGTCGCGGGTGAAGGGAAGAAGGTGACCTTCGTACCCTTTTTACCATTTGCGTCACCGATGACTTCCAGCGAGCGGACGGCATCACCGAATTCAAAGCGCATATTATGCTCTTTGCCATCGCGCCAGATGTTCAGCTCCAGCCATTCGGACAGAGCATTCACAACTGACACACCAACGCCGTGGAGGCCGCCGGAAACCTTATAGGCATTGTCGTCAGAGGTATTTTCAAACTTGCCACCTGCATGGAGCTGGGTCATGATGACCTCTGCTGCAGATACGCCTTCTTCGGCGTGCATGCCGGTCGGGATACCGCGGCCATTGTCTTCCACAGAAACACTGCCATCCGCGTTCAAGGTGATCAGGATCAGATCGCAATGACCAGCTAATGCTTCATCAATCGCGTTATCCGAAACCTCGAACACCATGTGATGCAGACCCGAGCCATCATCGGTGTCTCCAATATACATCCCGGGCCGTTTGCGAACGGCATCAAGGCCTTTGAGAACCTTGATCGAATCTGCGCCATATTCATTTTGATTGGAAGTATCGGCAGCCGTTTCCGGGCTGTCTGGGGTGTCATTTTCTGTGTTTTCACTCATATTTTTCTTTTAGACCTTTAGGCCCTGAAACCCAAGAGATTTGTTGGAAAATGGGATATTATATCCGTTGTTTTACAGGGGCTTAATTAACTTTCGATGATGCCTATCGATAGCATCTATTCTCGTCGATGAAATGCTGGCCTAGAGGCTGATTGAACGAGGAGAATGACAAATGACCAACCCTGCAGATATTGTGCCTTTTGCTAAGACAATGGGTATAAAAATCACAGAAATGACCAAGGAGAAAATCCTTGGTGAAATGCTGGTGCGACCTGAAATCTGCACGGCCGGTAATGGACGTGAAACGCCGTCTATCCATGGCGGCGCAGTGATGACTTTCGCCGATGTGCTTGGCGCTTTTGGAGGGTTTGCGAATCTGCCAGAAGGTGCAAACGGAACGACGACATCTGAAAGTAAGACCAATTTCTTGAACGCTGCACCAGAGGGACGGGTCCTCTATGGCGAAGCGATGCCCCTGAAAGTCGGGAGAAGACAATCTGTCTGGCAATCACGGTTATCGCTGGAAGACGGGACATTGGTGGCAGTGGTCACCCAGACGCAGATCGTATTGTAGGTAGATTGATCATTCGCATCTTTCCAAGGGCGTGCTTTATGGTCTAGGCTATCGATATGATAAGATCTTTGATCCCCGCTGCGTTGATTTGTTTTGTGGCTAGTGCATGTTCCGAAACCACTCAGGTCAGCGATGACCTTCAGGAAAGCCAAACGGACATTGTCAATCCGACGGGCAGGACTGAGCGAGTGGGTTCCAACCCTGGCGAACGACCCGTTCGTATCGGTGAAGGTGGCCCGCGTTTTGATGCCTGTCAGGCTGTCGGAAAAATTTCAGGACTCCGCAGCAATGAACTGGATGTCCGTATCGCTCCGTTTGATAGCGCCCAAAGTAAAGATAGCCTGAAAGAAGGGCACTTGGTTTATATATGCACACGCAGCATTGATCAGCAGTGGTTTGGTATTGTCTATGATAAGGCCTCTGCATCGACTGACGGGGCAGACGCTTCTCCAAGGGTCGATTGCGGTGTATCTTCCCCGGTCCGCTCGAAACGGAACTATGACGGCCCGTGCGATAGTGGTTGGATCGAGAGTAATTTTGTAAAATTGGTGGCGGGTTAAGCGTAACAATCTTCATTCTCTTGTAGAAACGAGAATGAGCAAAGTTGGTATAATCCTTACTTCTTCTGCGGTGCGGAGAGCTATGTTCGTTCTTGATACAAAGCATCTAGACGAAGCTGAATGAGGGTGCGATGGTCTGCGGCTAACCGTAGACTAGGAAAGCCCATAGATGACCCTGAATCCCTTTACTTATCTCGATCAGCCTTTTGGACATCTCGCCGATCTTATAGGCGCCCACGCCACAAACCAGCCGGACCGCATTGCGCTGGATGATGGAGCGGAAGAACTGACGTGGTCAGAGACGGCTGCCTTGGTCAACCGGGTTGCCGCGCAATTGCAAGAAGATGGTTTAGAAAAAGGGCAGGCGGTTTCCATCCTAGGAACGACGACAATCCGGTACGCCATTGCCTATCTTGGCGCGATTGTAGCTGGTGGTTGCGCTGCGCCGCTAACGACATCCGCAACGCCGAAACAGCTCGCTAATATGATGACCGACAGCGGGGCGATGCATTTATTTGTTGATCGTGCCAAGCGCGCCGAGCTTTTTGATAGTGGTATCGACTTGCCACCGATCAAGCATATCATGATGGATGCGCCAGAGGACGACGCTCCTTTGATGTACGATTGGATGGCGGCAGAAGACGCTATACCCGATGATCCAGAGGTTGGTTCCAAAGATCCATTCAATATTATTTACTCTAGCGGCACGACCGGCACGCCAAAGGGCATTGTTCACAGCCGTCAGATGCGCTGGTATCAAATGGCGGTTGGCGAGAACTCGGGATACGGTCAGCCGGGTCAAGTTTCGCTTTTCTCCACACCGCTTTATTCAAACACAACGCTGGGCATATTTGTCGCGACAGTCGCTTATGGCGGAACTTCGATTCTGATGCGAAAATTTGATTGTCAGCTTTGGCTAGAGCTGGCGCAGGAAAACCGCGCGAGCCATACGATGCTGGTTCCGGTTCAATATCAGCGATTGATGGATTTTGCAGGGTTTGACGATTATGATTTGTCTACGTTCACTCATAAATATTGTACTAGCGCCCCCTTCTCGGCGGAACTGAAGGCCGAAGTAATCGCGCGTATGCCTGGTGGGTTGATCGAAATCTACTCGATGACGGAAGGCGGAGTGGTATGCATTCTTCTGGCGCATCTATTTCCTGACAAGCTGCATACCGTTGGTATCGCTTGGGGTGGCAGCGAAGTAATTACAGTTGACGAAGACTTAAATCGTCTGCCTCCCGGTGAAATGGGTGAGTTGGTCGGGCGCTCCCAGACGATGATGAGCGGCTATCAAAACCAACCAGAGAAGACAGAAGAAGCCAGCTGGTATGACGAAAATGGCGACCGCTGGCAGCGGATGGGTGATATTGGCAAGGTGGACGAAGACGGTTTCATCACGCTGATGGGGCGTTCCAAGGATATGATTATTTCCGGTGGATTCAATATCTATCCACGTGATCTGGAAGAAGCGTTGATGGTGCAACCGGATGTTGCCGATGCGGCGGTTGTTGGTATTTCGTCGAAACAATGGGGCGAGACCCCAGTTGGCTTCGTTGTCGCCGAAGAAGGCGCCGAGCTGAACCTAGAGGCGCTGAAAGCAGAGACCAACGCGGAGCTGGGCAAAACCCAACGCTTGTCGCAGCTCCATCTGATCGACGAGCTGCCGCGCAGCCATATTGGCAAGATCTTGAAAACCAAATTGCGGGATATGGCCGAGCGGACAGCTCAAGGTCCGACTGGTTAACCACATTTATCAAGGACTTATTGTCGATATTGATTACATTTATGACATGGTTAATAGAAATTTAACCAACTAACTGACTGTAATATATAAAGTTTCGAAAAATGGCATGTGTGCTGCTTCTGATATCCCCAAGCGGTTTCGGACCATTTATATGTTAACGTTGAATTGTCCTGGAACCGATTAACGAAATGATCAGATAAACAGGGCAAACACAATCATGCGCAAACTTTCCATAGTAACACTGACCGCCATTGGTTTGGCTGCCGCTTATGCAACTCCAGCATCTGCAGGCGTTATTGATTATGCCGCAACCAACTATACCGGCGGATCTTGTAAGCATGGTCTTTACACCGGTAATATCGGTAGCGGCTGTACCCGCAAATATGCGTTTCAAGACGGAACGACATTTAGCTATGACACTGATGCGCAAACCGCCACATTGACCGGTACCGCGATCAATGGCGCTGGCCAGGTTGCAACGCTTGATCTCAATTTTAGTGATTTCCTTGAAACAATCGACGGCACAAATTTCGATTATAAAAACGGCGGCGGTAATTTTAATCCTGTCACTGATACGCCAGATATTGACTTCTTCACCAATGGATCCGGCACGATCAGCATTGATGGCGCCACCTATACCGTAAATCCTAATGATCCATTTGCTGGCAATACGACATTGCAATTTGGCGATGGTGCGAATGACAAGAATAAAAATTTCGGTGGTTCGGCGTGGCTCAACATCCTGAACCCCAATGGCCATGCTGTTAAGCATTGGGATATCAACTTCAATCTCGACAAGATCGCGACCGAAGTTCCTGAGCCCGGTACGCTGGGACTTCTCGGTTTAGCGGTTGGCGGTCTGTGGGCAGGAACCCGGCGGCAGCGTAAAAAGCTTGCCGCTTAAGTAAGAAACGTGTTGAACGACTGAAACCGGGTGCCCCAATCAGCATCCGGTTTCTTTTTGCGCGGTTTTTTTTTGCGTGGTTTTTTTTGCCGCTGGTTTAGGCCTTTTTAAAGGCTTTTTCGGCTAGCAGTGCCCTATGATATATCGGTCTAATTCCAAGGCATCTGTCGCACTTCTAGCAATTTCGCTTGCGCTTGGCGCCTGTTCGACCGGTAGCGGTGATCCGATGTCCAATGCCGAAGCTGCTTTTGCCGAAAATGATTATCGCAGCGCTCGTATCCATTTGCTGTCTGCGCTCAAAGAAAATAGCGCCGATCCAGAAGCAAATTTGCTGTTTGCGAAAACACAATTGCGACTTGGCGATGGTGTCGCTGCCGAAGCCGCACTGAAGAAGCTGGAAGGTAACCCTAATTATAGCGCTAAAGTTCCAAGCCTAATGGCCCACGCCTTGCTTTTACGCGATATGCCGGAAAGAGCATTGCCGCTAACCGAAAAGGCTGACCCCAATCATGCCGGGCTGACTTATTGGGTGAAGGCACAGGCTTTGTTGCAATTGGATCGCAAAGAAGAAGCCTTAGCAGCGCTGTCCGAAGGCCTTGCTGCGGCTCCCAACGATCCCATTCTACTGGCGCTGCGCGGCAATTATGAAATTGATAGCCGTAATATCAGCGCTGCACGGAAGACAGCTGCGCTTGCGCGGCAATATGGGCCTGACAATCTCGATGCGATGTTGCTGTCGGGCCAACTTGCGCTGATGCGGCAAGATTTAACTGCAGCAAAAGTCGTGTTTGACAGAGCATTGAAGCTCTATCCAGATAGTATCACTCCGCTTTTTTCCGTCGCAACAGTCAATGCCGATCTAGGCAATGACAAGGACGCCAAAATTGGATTGAAACGCGTGCTGGACCTTGCGCCTGGCCATCCCATGGCGTTGTTCCTGATGGCGAGACTAGCCTTTAACGACGGCGATATTGATCGCGCCCATGAACTTGTACAAGGCGCCGGGGAAACGCTTAATGACGTTCCTGGGGTAAATCTTTTGCGTGGCGAAATTGCTTATTTGAAAGGCAACCATGAGCAGGCGATCGACCATTTGCGCAAATTCCTCTCGGACATACCCGGCCATGTTCAAGGCACAACGGTTCTGGGCCATGCGTTGGCGGCGGCAGGCAATGCGGCAGAGGCCTATCGCCTTGTTAAACCAGCAGCGAATCGTGCTTCCGCAACACCGCAATTATTAGCGCTAGCAGCCAAATTGGGCAAAGCGCAGAATGACCCGTTGGCAGCCAGTTTCGAAAAGCGTGCGCAAACGCCGGAGGGTCGCGATGACGTTGCGCTGAAACTGACCGAAGCGGGGCAGGCGATTGCTGACAAGCAATGGCAGCAAGCCGATTCGATCTATGCCGATCTTCGGGCGTCTGGTCTGAATGATAATGCGATTGTCATGAATAATAGCGCGCTGGTGCAGTTAAAGTTGGGCAAAAAAGCGCAAGCCGTTAAATTTGCCCGCGCTGCAGTGGCATTAACTCCTGATGATCCTAACGTCCTCGATACACTCGGCTGGACGTTGCTAAAATCTAGTCCGGACAAGGTTGAGGCTTTAACGCTACTCCGTAAAGCGTCGTCCCGTGCTCCAGGAAATCTGGAAATTCGTTGGCATCTCGCCAATGCTCTGGCCGCCAATGGAAAGGCGGTTGAAGCCAAACGCGTGATCTCTAGTCTCAAAGCCTTCGCCAGTAGCGATCAGCAAGCACAGATTGATAAGCTGCTCGCCCGGCTTTGAGTTTGCGCACAAAGTTCATAATCCGCGCTACAATCTATAGACTCTTTCCCCGCGTCAGATTAAGCGCTCTGCATGTCTATTGCTCATGATGAAACCATTCTGATCGTCGATTTCGGCTCTCAGGTCACGCAGCTTATCGCCCGCCGGGTCCGTGAAGCGGGGGTCTATTCAGAAATAGCCCCATTTAATAATGCCGAGGCGGCTTTTGACCGATTGAAACCCAAAGGGATTATCCTGTCGGGCGGTCCTTCTAGCGTGACTGACGATGGCAGTCCGCGCATCCCGCAGGCGTTTCTTGATGCTGGTATTCCTGTCCTTGGCATTTGCTATGGTCAACAGGTTATGACCACCCAGCTTGGCGGTCAGGTCGAAGGCGGCGAGGGCGGCGAATTTGGCCGCGCCTTTATCGAGATTGCTGAAAGCTGTGTGTTATTTGATGGCTTGTGGAAAGTCGGCGAAAAGCACCAAGTATGGATGAGCCACGGCGACAAGGTCACTGAATTTGCCCCCGGCTTTCGCATCGTCGCGACTACCGAAGGTGCGCCCTTTGCGATTATCGCGGATGACGAGAAACGCTTTTACGGCATGCAGTTCCACCCCGAAGTTGTGCATACGCCCGATGGCGGACGGCTGATCGCCAATTTTGTGCGTCATGTCTGCGGTTGTGCCGGTGACTGGACGATGGCGGAATTTAAAGAAGCCAAAATTAAGGAAATCCGTGAGCAGGTTGGCAATGGCAAAGTCATTTGCGGCCTGTCGGGTGGTGTCGATAGCGCGGTCGCGGCGGTGTTGATTCACGAGGCCATTGGTGAGCAACTCACCTGTGTCTTCGTCGATCACGGTCTGATGCGGATGGGTGAGGCGGATCAGGTGGTGAGCCTGTTCAAGGGTCACTATAATATTCCGCTGGTTCATCTCGATGTCGAGACGCTGTTCCTCAATGGCCTGAAAGGCGAGACGGACCCCGAAAAGAAACGCAAATTTATTGGTAAGACATTTATCGATGTGTTTGAGATTGAAGCGAAAAAAGTCGGCGGTGCGGATTTCCTCGCGCAGGGAACGCTCTATCCCGATGTGATCGAGAGTGTCAGCTTTACCGGGGGCCCCAGCGTCACCATCAAATCGCACCATAATGTTGGCGGCCTGCCAGAACGCATGAATATGCAGCTCGTTGAGCCCCTACGCGAATTGTTCAAGGATGAAGTCCGTGCGTTGGGCCGTGAACTTGGCCTGCCCGAGATATTCGTCGGCCGCCATCCGTTCCCCGGACCGGGCCTCGCCATCCGCATCCCCGGAGAAGTGACCAAGGAACGCTGTGATATCTTGCGCAAAGCCGATGCTATCTATCTGGAAGAAATCAGAAATGCTGGTTTGTACGACGCGATCTGGCAGGCCTTCGCTGTGCTGTTGCCCGTCAAGACCGTCGGCGTGATGGGTGACCACCGTACCTATGACAATGTCTGCGGCCTGCGCGCCGTGACCAGCACCGATGGTATGACCGCCGATGTTTATCCGTTTGATGCCAGCTTCCTGACCCGCGTGGCTACGCGGATCGTGAATGAGGTGAAGGGTATTAACCGGGTGGTTTATGATTATACCTCGAAGCCGCCGGGGACTATTGAGTGGGAGTGAATGTTCGTTTTAAAATGAGTTGCAAAATTCTTATGAATAGACGATCTTTCAACCACAGTATTATGTTAAGATAGCAATATCAAAAGTGAGTTTCTGTGGGGTATCGATAAGTAATGATCGAAAAACTGAAAATGGTAATTCTGGGTAGTCCGTTAGAGGGTGTGGCTCGTTGGATATTGGGTAAGCCAGATATAGCTTTCGAAAGCAGTCCGGAATATTGGGATAAGAGATATCAACTAAATGGAAATTCTGGTGCTGGCAGCTATGGTCGACTGGCAGAATTCAAAGCTGAAGTAATAAACGAATTCGTATCCGAGAATTCTATTGATAGCGTGATTGAGTTTGGCTGCGGTGACGGGAATCAACTGCAACTTGGAAAGTACAATAAATTTATTGGAGTCGACGTATCTCCAAAAGCCATTGAACTTTGCAAAGAGACGTTTGCCGAAGATAAATCGAAAACATTCCTTACATCATCCGAATATCTTGGCGAACGGGCACAACTGAGTATGTCACTAGATGTGATATATCATTTGGTAGAAGATCAAATTTTCGAAAAATATATGACCGATTTATTTGGTGCTTCAGAACGTTACGTCGTGATCTACGCATCTAATCACTCCGAAGTGTCGGGCGTTAGTCACGTTCGTCATAGGAGGTTTACGGATTGGGTGGCTAAAGAAATTGACGGCTTCGAATTAGTTAAACACATACCTAATAAATATGCTGATTGGCAGAATGATTCAAAAAATAATTCTTTTGCTGATTTCTATTTCTATGAGAAACATCATCCGGAGTAACATTTCATCGTTACCTTGAACTTGTTTCTGTATTTCTTAAGGCTAATCGCCCAACGACGGTAATTCTGAAAACAGTACAGGTTGACGGACGCAAAAATACAGCAGGACAATCCCATGAAAGCCATCCAACTCCACGCCCCAGCCTCGCTCGACAATCTCAATCTCGTCGATCTCCCCGATCCAGCTGCTCCCGGCTCTGGCGAAATTGCCGTCCGACTGCGCGCGTCATCGCTCAACTATCATGACTATGCGGTGGTCAAGGGTATGCTCCCGACCGCCGAGAATCGCATTCCGATGTCAGACGGTGCGGGCGAAGTGACCGCAGTTGGCGAAGGGGTGACGGAATTTAAGGTTGGCGATGCGGTTGTTTCGACCTTCTTCCCCGAATGGATTGACGGCGCGATTCCGGCTAACGGTTTTACCCGTGTGCCGGGCGACGGGATTGACGGCTATGCCTGCGAACAGGTGACCGCTGCAGCAACGTCCTGGACCCACGCGCCCAAGGGTTATGGCGCGGCGGAAGCGGCAACGCTGACCTGCGCTGGCCTTACCGCGTGGCGTGCGTTGTTTGTCGATGGCTGCGTGAAGCCCGGTGATACCGTACTGGTACAAGGCACCGGCGGCGTGTCCATCTTTGCGCTGCAATTTGCCAAGGCGGCGGGTGCGACCGTGATCGCGACCTCTTCATCCAATGAAAAGCTGGAACGGCTCAAGACTTTAGGTGCCGACCATCTGATCAACTATAAAGAGGTTGAAGCGTGGGGCCCGAAAGTGCTCGAGCTGACTGGCGGAAAAGGCGTCGATTGCGTCGTGGAAATTGGGGGTTCCGGCACGCTCGACCAGTCGATGATGGCAACACGTATCGGCGGGCATGTTGCGCTGATCGGTGTGCTGACCGGTTTTGCCGGACCGGTGCAGACAGCGCTGCTCATGTCCAAGAACTTGAGAGTTCAAGGCTTAACCGTTGGCAGTCGCGCGCAACAGATCGATATGATCGCCGCGATTGAGGCCAATGGCATCAAGCCGGTTCTCGACAAGCATTTTCCGCTCGCTGATCTTGCAGATGCTTTCCGGCATCAGGAATCCGGTGCCCATTTCGGTAAGATTATAGTCGATATCTAATTGCCCGTTATGCAGGTACCCTTCGATTTCGATTCTCGACCTGCTTTGTTGGAACGTATCCAGCAGCAATTGATCGCGCAATTCGGGCGGATCGTGCGACCTGCGGACAAGCGCCGGGATCCGGTCTGGACGCTGGTGCAAGGGGTCATCGGCGCGCGGTCGAAAACGGCGGTGTCTAACACTTCTACCGATCGGCTATTGGCTAAATATGGACGTTGGGAACCGGTAGCGGAGGTGCCGCTGGAATTGCTGACACAATATCCGACCAATCAGACGTTTCCAGACCTTTCTGCTAGCCGTCTAAAGGAATGCTTGTCGGAAATTATCAACCGCCGCCGCACGGTGGACCTGTCCCACCTAGTGGATATGGACACTGCGGAGGCAATGGCGTGGCTTGAAACTCTGCCCGGGATTGCGCGCAAGATCAGTGCAGGTGTGATGAGTAACAGCATACTGAAACGCAAAGCGCTAGTCATTGACACGCATCACCGACGGGTGGTGCAGCGTATCGGGCTAGTGCCGCCCAAAGCTGATACGACACGTACTTATGATATACTGATACCGGTCCTGCCGCCTGACTGGTCAGCGGCAGATGTCGATGAGCATCATTTACTGATCAAGCGGCTCGGGCAGAGGCATTGTCGGCCTTCTCGTCCCGATTGTAAGTCTTGTCCGGCGCGCGGTGATTGCCTGACCGGGCAAGCTTCCGGGAGGCAATTATCGTGAATCGGACGCGGCAAGCGGGCCTTGATGATTGCGATGCAGTGCTATCCTTGTGGGAAGTCTGCGATCTAACGCGCCCATGGAATGATGCCACCGCTGATTTCAGACGCGCCTTAGATGGCGCAACCTCTGATATCCTGTGCCTTGAACAGGACGGAAATCTCGTGGCGACAGTCATGGTCGGCGACGATGGTCATCGTGGTTGGGTCTATTATCTCGGTGTGTTGCCGGACAGGCGTGGGCATGGATTGGGTCGGGCATTGATGGAAGCCGCCGAGTTGTGGCTGCGTGATCGCAATGCACCGAAAATTCAGTTGATGGTGCGCGATGATAATAAACATGCCATCGAATTTTACAAGGCGCTGGGATATGAGGTGCAGCCGGTGGTCACAATCGGTCGGCGGTTGGATTGACGGCTTCGCTAAGCGCTGTGTTTCTGGCCTTTGCTTGCTTGGTTTAGCGCCGTTCCCGTTTATGGTAAGCAGAAGCAATTATGAGCGATAATCCGTCACCCACTATCATTCAGCAATTGTCTCCTGGAGATACGGCACGCGCCCGCGATCTACTCGATGTTTTCAGTGCGGCGTTTGAAGACGAAATGACTTATGATGCCAAGGCTTCCAGTGGAAACTATCTTTCAAAATTGCTGGCCCGGGAGCATTTCATCGCCTTGGTCGCGCTGGTTGAGGGAAAGGTGGTCGGCGGAGTCGCGGCCTATGAAATGCAAAAGCTCGAGCAAGAGAGGTCCGAACTCTATATCTATGATCTCGCTGTGCTGGAAGGTCATCGCCGACGCCATATCGCAACCCAGTTGATCAATGCTGTGCGCAAAATCGCGGCAGAGCGCGGCGCGTGGGTAGTCTTTGTCCAGGCGGATCAAGGCGATGACCCAGCTATTGCACTATATACCGGTCTTGGAACCCGCGAGGATGTACTCCATTTTGATATTGCCGTTGAAGATGATGAGGAGAACGCAAGCTAGCCTTGTCGAGATTGGCCCTTGCGCAGCGGTTATTTCTGGCTAATCCCATTTGGGAACGCGTTGCTGATCCAATTTTATAGCAATGTTAGAAAAACAGGATGAGTTAAGTCATGGCCAATGAAACAAAAATGTACGGTATTTCCAATTGCGACACGATTAAAAAGGCGCGTAACTGGATGGAACGCAACGGCATAAACTATGTTTTCCACGATTATAAAAAATCGGGAATTACCAAGGATATGCTGGAGCTTTGGGTGATGCAGGTCGGTTGGGAGCCTTTGCTCAACAAGCGTGGCACAACCTTCAAGAAACTGCCGGACATGATGAAAGAAAATATCGACGAAAATACCGCAATCATGCTGATGGCGGAAAACCCCAGCATGATCAAACGGCCGGTGCTGGAGCATGGCGAAGAATTGGTCGTTGGTTTCAAGGCGGCGGACTATGAAGCGGTCGGGCTAACAGCGCGCAACGGTTAACATTATGCCGACTATCATGTCTCACGCAGCGGTTCCGATTGCCGGAGCGCTGTTATTAGGGCGTGACCGGTTAACGGTTCCGGTGATCGCTACGGGTATCGCCTTCTCTATGCTGCCTGATTTGGATGTTATCGGTTTTCCTCTTGGGATCAACTATGCCGATAGCTGGGGGCATCGCGGTGCAAGCCATTCGCTCTTGTTCGCTGCTATTGCTGCATTGCTTGCGGTCGCATTGATCCGGCCACAACGCTATATGCTGGCAGGCATGTTTCTGTTTATAGCTATGGCTTCACACGGTTTGCTTGATACGTTGACCAATGGTGGATTAGGAGCAGCGCTTTTTTGGCCGTGGGACGAAGCCCGCCATTTTGCACCAACAAACCCGATAGCTGTATCACCGATTGGAATATCCGATTTTATATCCGCTCGTGGCATGAAAGTGTTACAATCAGAAGCTATATGGATTTGGGCACCTCTGATTTCTGTGGTCGCGACGGTTCTTGGTCTAAAGCATTGGAGAATGAGATGGTTACGGCAAAATGGAATGGCGCAACAATAGCGGAAAGCGACGATACAGTGATGGTTGAAGGCAATCATTACTTCCCACGCGATGCTGTAAAAACCGCTATATTGACGAGCAGCGACAAAACCACCTTCTGTCCCTGGAAAGGTACAGCGTCCTACCACACATTGGTGGTTGATGGAGAGGCCAACGCGAATGCAGCTTGGTATTATCCCGAACCGAAAGATGCTGCTAGCGAAATCAAGGATCGAATCGCATTTTGGAACGGCGTGGAAGTGTCCGTTTGATGTTTAGTCGCGCTCTTCAGGTCCTATCCTTGCTGGTTATGGCCAGCGCTTGCAACGTCCAATCGGAGGAAGCTGAACTGGTTGTCAGAACAGCGCCAACATTGCATGGCGAGTTACCCATAGTCATAGCGCATCGCGGATCTAGCGGAAATAGGGTCGAGCATACCTTGGAGGCTTATCGAACCGGAATTAATTACGGCGTAGATTTTATAGAACCTGATTTAGTGTTGACCAAGGATGGCGTTTTAGTTGCCAGGCATGAAAACGAAATAAGTGGAACGACCGATGTTGCGGAGAAGCCAGAATTTGCTGATCGCGAGACAACGAAGGTCATTGATGGCCAAGACTATACCGGCTGGTTTACGGAAGATTTTACCTTGGCTGAATTGAAGACATTGCGTGCCAAGGAACGGTTGCCCAAAGTGAGGCCGCAAAATGCAGCATGGGATGGACAGTGGGATGTGCCAACCTTCGAAGAAGTGCTTCAACTGCTGAAAGAGCATGAAGAGAAAACGGGCGAGAGAGTTGGTGTCTATCCTGAAACCAAGCATCCGTCTTATTTCGCTTCTATCGGCCTGGCCCATGAAAAACCGATGTTGGAATTGCTCAAGAAATATGGTTTTGATGGCGCGGAAGATCCGGTATTTATCCAATCATTTGAAGTGGATAATTTGCAGGAGCTGGCCACGAAAACCAAAATTCGGCTGGTGCAATTGGTCGCCGATCAAGGTGGGCCGCCAGACCGGGATGATTTGACATATGCAGAGATGATTACGCCAGCAGGATTGTCGGACATCGCTGAATATGCCAGCGGATTGGGCCCCTCGAAATTGCTGATAATTGGCCGCGATGAAGAGGGGCGTCTGAAAAAACCAACCAGCCTAGTGGCTGACGCACATAAGGTAGGACTTGTTGTGCACCCTTGGACATTCCGCATTGAAAACGTTTTTTTACCAACCGAGTTTCAAGGGGGTTACACAGCCTCCGCCATTGGTGATGTGAAAGCAGAAATGAAAGTCTATCTGGCGACGGGCATTGACGGGATATTCAGCGATAATCCGCGTGAAGCCGCTCTGGCAGTGGATCAGTTTGGAATCGAATAATATCGTCGCACAGTGATGGCATATATGCCTATTGATACCGCCATCAACGCGGTTCCAACCACAAAAGGCGCACCGGGGAAATAATATCCCTGTTTATCGGCATAAGCACCGAATATCGCTGTCATCATGACCGGTCCGAAAATCGAGGTCAGGCTGATCATGCTGGCTATTGCACCTTGCAATTCACCTTGTGCATCTTCGTCGATGCGGGTGCTCATCATTTGCTGCATGGCTGGAAAGGCAAAGCCGCTCGCTGCGCCGATTACGATACCGATATAGACAAACCCGCTGGATGGGGCGAAGGCAAAGCATATATAGGCCGGTATTCCAAACATAAGGCTGATGAAGGCAGTTCGGCGTTCCCCGAAACGGGCGATAACCGGGCCGGTTAAAACACCTTGGACGAGTGCCAGCAATATTCCGAAAAGAGCCACGCTGAGGCCGATCTGCAATTTGCTCCAGTCGAATCGCTCGATCAGCCAATAGGCCCAGACCGCAATCTGAGTTTGCGCGGCAAGTTGCAGTACGAATATCGTCGATAAAAAGCCGATCACCAGAGGTGTTTTGGACATTTGCATGATGCTGCCCATTGGATTGGCTCGGGCTATTGAGAAGCTTCGGCGTTTTTCCTGAGGCAATGTTTCTTTCAGGATAAATATGCCAACCGCAGTGCCAACTAGAGCTAATATTGATGCCGCAATAAACGGCAAGCGGTCGCCATATTCACCTAATATACCGCCAAGGCCCGGCCCAACAACGAAACCAAAAGCTCCGGCTCCGCCTAATATACCAAAAAACTTGCCGCGTTCTTCAGGTTTAGCGACATCTGCCACGCAGCTATTGGCCGCCGCCCAACTTGCCCCCATGATTCCAGAAATAATTCTACCAACGAACAGCCAAATCAAATCAGGCGCCCAAGCCATGATTGCATAATCGAGTCCTAACAAGAACAATGTCGTCAACAGAACTGGCCGCCGGCCGAAACGGTCGCTCAGTCCACCGATCACCGGTGCAAACAGGAATTGCATCATTGCGTAAGCGAAAAGCAACCATCCGCCGATTTCCGCAGCGCGATCGATTGATGCACCGGTCAGGCCGGTGATAAGCGATGGCATAACAGGCAAGATTAGACCGATGCCCATCATGTCGATAAACACAATGAACGCGACGAACAGCAATATGGACTGCGGCCTTTGCGCCGATGTCATAAGGAATTCCAATGATCTGGAAATGAGAAATGTGGAAGTGAGTCGTGAGACGCCTAGTTGATGCCGCATTTCCGAATTAAACGCAACGCTGGCCTTATTGTTTTGCGGGAGTTATTAAGCGAGCTATGTCCACTACATACACACTAGACACGTCTACGAGCCGTGCCAATCCAACGCCGCAGCCGATGAAACGGCTTTCGGTCCCTAAAATTCAACGACGTAAAGTTGATGGTGTTACGGAACAGCCCGTGGTGATGCTGACCGCCTATACTGCACGAACAGCGCAGTTATTGGATGCGCAGTGTGATATATTGCTGGTGGGCGATTCTCTTGCCCAAGTCATTTATGGTTTGCCGTCCACAATTCCTGTTACTTTGGAAATGATGTGTAATCATGGCGCGGCAGTTGTGCGCGGCAGTTATCACAGTGTTGTGGTCGTGGATATGCCATTCGGGTCTTATGAGGCTTCTCCTCAGATAGCTTACGAGAATGCAGCGCGGATTTTGAAAGAAACTGGTGCCGCCGCAGTCAAACTAGAGGGCGGTGAAGTGATGGCGGAAACTGTCCGTTTTCTAGTTGATCGAGGTATTCCCGTGGTCGGCCATGTCGGTTTGACACCTCAGGCTATTAACGTACTGGGCGGTTATGCGGCTCGCGGACGCAGCGATGCTGAGGCTAAGAAAATTGTGGGAGATGCCATTGCTCTCGATCAAGCAGGTGCCTTCGCCATTGTCTTGGAGGGCGTATTGGAACCGATTGCGATCGAGGTTACTGAAGCGGTTGGAGCCATAACAATCGGAATCGGTGCGTCGGCCCGTTGTGATGGTCAGGTCTTGGTGACGGAAGATATGCTAGGCATGTTTGAACGCACGGCGCGTTTCGTAAAGCGCTACCATAATATTTCGGAAAATATTGAGCAGGCCGCTACCAGTTATGCGAACGATGTTCGAAACCGCAGTTTCCCAGGGCCAGAACAGCTTTATCAACCAAAAAAATAGACGCCGTGGTCAGCAAAAATAACTAACTGTTCAGTATCTGGAAATGGACGATATACTTGGACTTTTCGCATACCATCGGTAAAGGACAATCGATGAAATTTTAGGGCCTGCATTCATGTTCCCTGACACGCATAGATATTGAAGGAGGCCGGGTTGGCCAAAGACGATAAAAACACGCCAGAAGAAGAGCCGGATCGCAAAGAACAGGTGTTCATGCGTGAGGTTGACGACGCTGTCCGTGAAGATGATTTGAAAAACTTCGGACGTCGCTATGGCATTTGGATTGGCCTAGCCGTTGTGGTTGGCCTCACGTCACTGGCTGGGTGGATATTTTATAACAACAGTCTCGACGAAGAAGCTGGTGTACGCAGCGAGGAATATGTCGCTGCTATTGATAGCGTGAAACGTAACAATCTGGACGGTGCTTCTACAGCTCTGGAATCTCTCGAAGGCGCGAATCAGAAAGGCTATCGGGCCGCGGCAAAATTGATGCAAGCCAATATCGCGTTGGAAAAACAGGACGCAAAAGCAGCTATCGCTGGGTATCAGGCCATCGTCGCGGATAATGATTTGCCGCAGCCTTTTCGTGATCTGGCGATCATCCGCCAGACAACCGCCGAATTTGATTCGTTGCAGCCACAAGAGGTCGTTGATCGTTTAAAACCGCTCGCGGTACCTAATAATCCGTGGTTTGGCAGTGCTGGCGAGATGGTTGCACTATCCTATTTGAATTTGAATAAAGCGGATCTTGCTGGTCCACTATTTGCGCAACTGGCAAAGGATGAAACCGTTCCGCCGACCATTCGTTCTCGTGCTTTGCAAATGGCCGGCGTACAAGGAATTGATGCCGTTGAACTCGATACCGATGAAGAAAATGATACTACCGCGACGTCTGCAGATACATCTGCCTCAGCGGCCAGTGAGGGAGAATCAGAGTAATGATTTCGGCAAAAAACACGTGTTTCGCTAAGATATGCGCGGGCTTAATGACTGTTTCCATATTGTCGGGTTGCTCGATATTGGACGGCGGCGGTGATGACAAAAAAGCGACCCCTACATTGGGCAAACGGACCAACATCCTAACGGGTGAAAGTGGTGCCGAAGTTGATCCTGCTCTTGCCGGTATTCAGGTCATCGTTCCGGCCCCGCGTGCGAACGCAGATTGGGCCCAATCTGGCGGGAACGCTGGTAAATCGGTCGGGCATGTTGCGCTTGGTTCAGCATCGACCCGGGTATGGACAGCAGATATTAGCGGGACGACAAAACGTGAGCGTTTAGCTGCTGCTCCGGTTGTAGCCGGTGGACGGCTCTATGCAGTAGACACACAAGCCACTGTGCATGCTTTTGATGCCACTACAGGTGCCAAGGCTTGGTCCACGCAAATGGAAGTGAAAAGTGACGGCAAACCATCGCGTTTCGGCGGCGGTGTCAGTGCGGCCGGCACGATGGTTTATGCCACAAATGGTGTAGGTGATGTTGTTGCTTTGAATGCCGCCGATGGCAGTCGACTCTGGAAAGTCCGGCCCGCGGGTCCATTGCGCGGCGCGCCAACGATTTCAAATGGCAATGTCTATGTCATGACTCAAGACAACCAAATTTATGCTTTGAGCCAAAGTGATGGATCGGTTCAATGGAATGAAGCGGGAACTGTCGGACTAGCTGGCATTTTTGGTGTGGCTGCTCCTGCTGCTGCACAAGGCACCGTTATTGCCGGTTATTCATCAGGAGAGCTTACGGCTTATCGTTATGAAAATGGACGTAATCTTTGGAATGACGCTTTGGCGAGAACTAGTATTTCAACGTCAGTTGCAACTCTATCGGACATTGATGCAGACCCGGTCATTGATCGCGGTCGTGTCTTCGCTTTGGGACAAGGCGGCCGGATGGCTGCTTATGAACTAGTTACAGGCCAGCGTATTTGGGAATTGAATATTGCCGGTATCGCCACACCGGTTATTTCCGGAGAGTGGGTCTTTGTGCTCACCGATGACGCGAAATTGCTTTGCATCGCTCGACCAACTGGAAAAGTGCGGTGGATCAGCCAGTTGGCTGGTTATCGCAACGAAAAAAAGAAAAAGAATCCGATCAACTGGACCGGTCCGGTGTTGGCTGGCAATCGCTTGCTTGTTGCCAGTACGGAAGGCGACGTAGTTTCCGTTTCTCTTGACGAAGGTAGCAGCACTACCTTGGTCGATCTGAAGCAAGGCGTTTCTCTGCCGCCCATTGTGGCTGGCGAAATGCTATATATTTTGGATAATAGCGGTCGCATTTCTGCGTTCCGATAAGGTCTCTAGTTAAGGAACGGGAACAGCCATATGCTGCCCAATATTGCAATTATCGGGCGGCCCAATGTTGGCAAGTCTACCCTATTCAACCGGCTCGTCGGCAAGAAACTGGCGTTGGTTGATGATCGTCCGGGTGTGACACGTGACCGCCGTGAAGGCGCAGCCAATCTGCTTGGACTCGAATTTAACATCATTGATACAGCTGGTTATGAAGATGAAGATGCCAAAAGCCTTCCAGGTCGGATGCGGCATCAGACGGAACTAGCTGTTGCCGGAGCCGAATTGGCGTTGTTTGTTATCGATGGTCGGGCTGGGCTGACGCCGCTCGACGAGGAGATTGCACGCTGGTTGCGAGGGTCCAAAACGCCTGTCGTCTTGCTGGTAAATAAAGCAGAAGGGAAAGCCGCTGAATCGGGTATACTCGAAAGCTATGCCCTTGGATTCGGCGACCCTATCCCGCTGAGCGCAGAACATGGTGATGGCATTGCTGATTTGTTTCAGGAGATCCGTCCCTATGTCGAAGCTTTTGAGGCAGCAGCGCTGGATCAGCCGGTTGATGAAAGTTCGCCACTTAAGCTAGCTATTGTTGGCCGGCCTAATGCAGGGAAGTCCACACTAATCAACAAAATGCTCGACGAAGACCGTCTGATTACTGGTCCCGAGGCAGGAATTACGCGTGATAGCATCGCGGTGGAATGGGTTTGGCGTGATGATGCGCTCACGGAGGATGAAAAACTCGATGGCATAGAGCCCGATCGCAAAGTCCGGCTGATCGACACAGCTGGTATGCGAAAGCGTGCGAAAGTGGAAGACAAGCTGGAAAAACTGTCTGTTGCTGATGCCAAGCGGGCAATTGATTTTGCCGAAGTTGTGGTGTTGTTGCTCGATGCAACCAAGGGGCTCGAAGCGCAGGATTTGCGCATTGCCGATCAAACCATACAAGAAGGGCGCTGTCTGGTAATTGCGATCAACAAATGGGATGTGGCGGAAGGGCCAAGCAAGTTATTCAACGGTATTCGCGCTGCACTCGATGATGGTCTGGCACAGGTTCGGGACGTCCCCTTGATCGCTGTTTCCGCCTTTACTGGCAAAGGCATTAACGAGCTTATGAAAGCTGCATTCAACACCCGGAGGATATGGTCTCAGCGGGTTGCTACTGGTAAGCTGAACCGCTGGTTTGAAGATGCAATTGAAGATAATCCGCCACCAGCGCCAGGTGGTAAGCGGATCAAACTGCGTTACATTACGCAAGCAAAAACTCGGCCGCCGTCCTTTGTTATTTTTGGAACGCGGGTTGATGATTTACCTGAAAGCTATCGCCGGTATCTGACCAACGGTATTCGCAAAAAACTGGGTTTTGGCGGTGTACCGATACGCTTGATAATTCGGTCTCCGAAAAACCCATATCACGACAAAGATTGACCGCATTGATTAGGCTATCGCTGCCGGTTTGTGGTTAATGATTTTTCCACGCTGATAACCAAGTCTTTACAGTTTGGGTTCTAATGTTTGCACTAAGAGTGTTTTTTCATTTTTTTCTCTTAGGGATATGAACTTGGCGCAGCTTGATAGCGAACTGATTGACTGGGAGGTCTATAGCGAAACACGGTCTTCGCTGGGCCCCGATTTTGTACGCATATTGGGCTATTTCCGCGAAGATGGAACGCAATCGATCGTTAATATTGAAGCTGCAATGCGAGCCAAAGACGCAACCCAAATCATCATGCCTGCGCACAAGCTAAAGGGCGAAGCCCTGCAATTTGGTGCGACTCGATTGGCTGCTGTGGCAGAATTAG
Source organism: uncultured Sphingomonadaceae bacterium (assembly GCA_947501695.1). GTDB lineage: Bacteria > Pseudomonadota > Alphaproteobacteria > Sphingomonadales > Sphingomonadaceae > Parasphingorhabdus. The sequence continues at coordinate 1,734,585 of CANMWO010000001.1, read as the reverse complement.
TCGAGATGACCGCGCGAAAATGCGTGGAGCATCAGGAAACGCCCGATGAAATAATCGAACAAGTGGTTGGCTTACGGCCATTGTTTGAAGAAACGCTGCCGATACTGGAATATGAATCAAGTCCAGTCGTTCAACGTCAATCCATGGGATTTGGGCGCCGGTCTTCCAGTCTTGGTAATCATATTACCAACAACTAGTCGATTTATTCACTAGGCTCCGACTGCAGCTGGACATAATTTTCGATGCCCATGCGCTCTATCATGTCAAATTGCTTTTCTAGCGTATCGACATGCTCTTCCTCGCTTTCGAGTATCTCGGCAAAGAGATCGCGAGTAACATAGTCCCGGACTTTTTCGCAATGTTCGATACCATCTTTTAGCGGCGGCAATGCTTCATGCTCTAGGGCAAGGTCCGCTTTGAGAATTTCTTCGACAGATTCGCCAATTTTTAAACGACCCAGTAGCTGGAAGTTGGGCAGGCCGTCGAGGAACAAGATCCGCTCCGCTAGCTTGTCGGCATGCTTCATCTCATCGATGGATTCTTCATATTCAAATTTCGCAAGCTTGCTGACGCCCCAATTGTCCAGCATCTTGCTGTGTAGGAAATATTGGTTGATTGCGGTGAGTTCGTTCTTCAGCGCTTCATTCAAATAATCAATAACTTTGGCGTCGCCCTTCATGGCGTAATCCTTTTCAGTGGGGAACAGATTGACGCTGTTTATACACGAGCCCGTCAATGTAGGAAAGGGGGTGATTCACCAAAAAGTATAATTATTTCAATGATTTGATAAAGAGAATGCTAAGCGGTCGCAACTTCATTTTCGATAATGGTTCGCGCAAACGATAGGCACTGGCCGCATTTTGGTTTCCGTCCAAGCTGAGCATAGACGTCACTGGGCTTATCAGAGCCGCTACGAACCGCAGCCCGCAGGTCTTTTTCCTTAATCGCATTGCAGACACAAACAACCATATGCGCTCCTTATGCGAATCGTATATAGCTAATGAGAATAGATCGCAATAGCAAAAACAAGGCTTTGCTATTATTTTTTGCTGATGGCCATAACTTGCCGTTCGCGTCGTGCCAAAGAGCGCCACAGCCATTCGAGCGGACCATAACGATAGCGCATCAACCATGGTTGAGACCATAGCATCATTGTTGCCCAGGCGCTGAGTACAAGCAATATCATTTGCGCGCGACCAACCGTTCCATACAAACCCAAGCCCCAACCATAGAACAGAAAGGCCATAACGACGCTGGTACCGAGATAGTTAGAAAAGGCGACACGGCCTACTGCGGCGATGCGGCGGAGCAATGGCCGGTTAGAAAAATGCTGAATAAGCAGAATGAATAATGCCACGTAACCTGCGGCCATTAACAAGCGTGGCAGGGTCGACCAAGCTTGGGTGACATTCATCATCAAAATGAAATCAAAATCACCGTTTGCCGCCAACCATGCCATGGCTGCGAACATCAGGCCGCCTATCAACGTTCCCCATATGCCTATGCGATGATAGGTTTTTGGATCTGCATGACCGAGCAGAAAACCCGATTTATACAACCCCATACCAATCATCATTAGCGGGATGGTTTCCAGAGGTCCGATGAATAGATTTTTAAATGGTGTCAGAACTTGATTGGTCAGCTTGTCGATCACCAACTGGCTGAAAGATCCTTGGTATATGGCAGTTTCTTTGGCCAGGTTTTCCGCCGATATACCAAATTCATCGATCATCACCGCCCATTCGTTCAAAATTTCTTCGCTTGCAGTCGGCTTGGCGGCCTCGCTCTGCAGGTAAAACATGGTAGCCATGCCTATGGTCAGTAAAACCGCCGATATGATGTAGGCGAGAACACCTCCCTTGATCAGTTTTTCACTGGACCAATTGCGTAACAAATATACAAAGCAGCCTGATATTGCGTAGAGAAACAATATATCGCCCCACCACAGCAGATAAAAATGGCATAGCCCAAATATTGCGAGCCATAACATTCGGGAGAAATGTACTTTCGCTGGCGATTGTTCGGTAGCCGTCGCGCGCTCGATAACCAGGATCATGCTGGCGCCGAAAAGCAAGGAAAATATTGCTCGCATTTTGCCATCAAAAAAGATGAATGAAAATGTCCATGACGCGATATCCGAGGGACTGCCGAGTGTGCCAACAATCGGACTGATATATGCCATTTCAGGAAAGCCAAAGGTAGTGATGTTCATCCACAATATGCCCATAACAGCAAAGCCGCGAAGGGCATCGAGCGTGATGTGACGGGTTTGGGTGGTAGTCGCGTTCATCAGTAAATCCTTACTGTATTATAAATACAATACAGCTCTCTATAGCCAGCTAGCAATGGCATCCAGCGGTTTTTTGATCGTAGCGTGAATGGGGATAGTCGCGTCAGGTGCAGGCTTGCCGACTACCAGGACCATCATCGGTTTTTCATTGGTAGGTCGCTCACACAGGTCGTTGAGAAACTTCATCGGATTAGGCGTGTGGGTGAGGGTGGCAAGTCCCGCATCATGCAGAGCGGTGATTAGCATGCCCGTGGCAATGCCGACGCTCTCATTCACGTAATAGTTCTGCTTCATTTCTCCCGGCATCATTCCGCCTTTACGCTGGCCGAATATGACAATCAGATAGGGCGCGGTTTCGAGAAATGGTTTGTCCGCATCCGTGCCCAATGGGCCAAGCGCTTCCAGCCATTCGTCGCTGGCCTTGTTTTCGTAAAACTCGCGCTCTTCCTGTTCTGCAGCTATACGCAGCGCTTTTTTCTTCTCGGGAGATTCAATAACAGCAAAATGCCAGGGCTGATGATTGGCCCCGTTGGGTGCTGTGCCAGCGGCTAGCAGGGCGTTCTCAATTACGGTCCGCGATATCGCTTCATCGGTAAAATAGCGACAGGTTCGGCGGACTTTCATGGCATCATAAAAGGCTCGCGATCGCGTTATGCGTTCCTCGTCTGAATAATCGGGTAATTGGGTATAGGGCAGGGTGTCGTGCGGTTTCATTTCGGTTTTCCTTGGCGCCACATTGAATCAAGCGCGTAACAATAGTCCAAAGTTCACACAAGTCTCACCCGTTTCCGTGCTCTTTTGACAGGCAGGCAGGTTACAAGATCGATCCACCAAATGCTTACCCATCAAGGAGCGGGTAGGAAAGCAATTATCTACTATTGACATTAGTGTTAGTAAACGGTAGAAGATCATCAGCATCAAATAATTGAGCGATTCTTTTATGACAATATCTCCCGCTAATATGCCCCTTCTCAACACAGCACATGTTACGCCGAGCATCCGCCCGATTAAGGCGATGCGCCATTTCCGCAAGCTCATCGCGGACAAGGAAGACACGGCCGAAGTGTTCCACATTATCGAAGCGCTGGCGGGTAAAGCGTTTGTACGAAATGCCAAGCGCTTTTTGAAAACCCCTCATGCGAAGGAATTGATGGAGCGCAATGTCGATTTGCCAACCATGTTGGATGATCATGATAAACTACGTCAACTTCCAGCCGACAGCTTGGGACAGGCCTATGTGCGTTTCATGGAAAAAGAAGGTCTAACCGCCGCCGGACTGGTTGCGGAATTTGACCGCTATGGCACGGACTATGAAAAGCGGAATGATGTTACCGAATGGTTCGGTGATCGTATGCGTGATACCCATGATTTGCTGCATGTCCTGACCGGCTATGGTCGCGATGCATTGGGCGAACAATGTGTGTTGGCCTTTACCTATGGCCAGAACCCAAATCTGGGGATCTTGTTCATTGCCTACGCGGGTGCGCTGGAAATGAAAAAACAGTCACCGTCCGAGGCTCCTGTTCTGCGCGCTGTCCGCGAAGGGCAAAAGCTCGGCAAGGCGGCCAAAAGACTGGCCTATTACGATATTGAGAAAATTCTCGCGATGCCGATAGACGAAGCGCGGTCGTTTCTGAATATCGGCGAACCGGTTCATTACAAACAGGCGCATGCAGCCTATGAAGCGGTGGGCATTGATCCGTATAATCTGTTGGGTGAACCCGCATAGAATTGCGATAGCAGCTATTGTGCTGCTTCGATTTTTTTGACCAATATGTCATAGCCCGTGATGGAACTCTGGATTTCGCTCTGTGCGGAGGTCAGTTTTTGTGATGATTGCGCTACTTTTTCTTCCAGCTGATTGGCTCGCGACCGGATTTGTGGATTGGTTCGTGACCACATTCTAATGTCAGAAAGTGTCTGATCAACGGCAGCCTGTGCTTCGGCCACCTCGGTTTTTGCCGCCTCAGCTTGATCGCGCATTTCCTTTGCTTGCAGTTCCACCTCAACACCAAATGCGCTGAATCGACCAATATTAGTTTTTCCGAGCTGTTCCCCGAACTGGATTGGGAAAAACAAAAAAAATACAACTATGCCTAAAACAAATAAATCACGGATCAGCACAAGTGCGTTCTTGCCGACCTCTGTCCAATGTAATTCTGTCATGCCGCTATCCTGATGTTGAGAAAACTCACCGCGTTCCCGTTATACGCTATTTCATCGCAGTTCTTTGCGAATTGTCAGTTTTAGCCCGGACCAGATCGCATCCACGGCACAGACCTTGATATCCACAAAGCCCATCGGCAAGCAAACGCTGCGGATGGTGTCCTCGGTAATGTCGGTTTGGACTTTCGAAGCCTTTTTCGGCCAGCTGACCCAGACGTGACCCGCCGGATCAATCAAACTTCGGAGCGTTGTGAGATGCTGTTCCATCACCGCGCGTTCCTTGGCAAAGATATGAGCAGCGTTGAGCCCTTGGAAGGGCGCTTCATGCTCCTCCAATGTAAGGCCGTAAGTGTCAATTTCGGCACGGACGCTATCGGGCATTCCGTCAAACCATACCTGCATGCCGTCTTTCAGGCTCAGCTTTTTAGCGAGCGGTGTCCCGGAATATCCTGCATTTTGCCTTTTACTCATGATCAAATCATAGCAAACCACGAATTGCTGGTCATCTATTTACCATGTGATCAACCCGATATGGCAGAAAACCCCCATTGTGATTGTCCGATATATAAGCGATAAAGCGTCAGGGTCGCCCGAAATTCCCAGCGTCGAGTTCCAAAAGGTTCCAGCTGGTTTGAAGGAGGGCATTGTCATGAAAATGCGATTTGAACTGATATTGGTCAGCGCGGTACTGCTGTCGAGTTGCGCCGAACATCGACTGGTGGTGGAGCGACCTAATCCCGATGGTGAGCATGCCACCGTCCAAAGCAGCGCTTTTCTGTTACCCAAGGGCCAGCCCCGAAATGTAGCCGATTGCCAAACGAATTTGATTGATGAAGTGCGTGTGAAAACGAATTTCGGACAGTCTTTGCTAACCGTATTGACGCTAGGTTTCTATCAGCCCGCCACCATCGAATATTTCTGCGCCAAAGTGCCTTCGGATGAAGGTAGCACCGACGAATAGTCCGCGACATAGGCAGACGGGAGAAGAATGATGCCCCCCAATCAAATTCAGGTGAACAATAATATTGAATGGGTGAACCATCACTTCAATATTAAGGTACCGATTGCCAAGCGGCTTAGGGTTCACAATGAAAATCCGACGCGTGCGACTATGTCGGGGATGCGGGCTACGGCGGCGCGGCTGCAGGGAATTATCGCCGATGCGTTGCAAGCAGGGGCGCAAATTCGGGCCTGTGGATCGCGCTGGTCTTTTTCGGATATTCCGGTCGTCAAGGATGGTTGGGTGGTGGAAACCGCCAATCTGGACTGGACGTTTAACATCGGAGCGACAGACGTCGATCTCGCGAGTTCTACATCGCGGGATGACCTTTATCTCGTGCAATGCGGAACGAATATTTCAAAGATAAATGAGCGGCTCGAAACCAAGACGCGCCGGCGCGCGCTGCGCACGTCCGGTGCGAGCAATGGCCAGACAATCGCTGGTGCCATCGGGACCGGCGTGCATGGCTCGGCTATCGATGTTGGTGCTATGGAGAGCGAAGTCGCGGGTATCCAGCTTCTCACGGCCACGCAAAATCTGTGGATCGAACCCGCCAGAGCGCCGGTGATGACCGCCAATTTTGCGACTAAGCTTGGCGCAACACTGGTGCGCGATGATGCAAAGTTTGACGCGGCCATTGTCAGTCTAGGCGCGCTTGGCATTGTCCATTCGGTCATGCTGCGTGCAACTGGCCGCTATTTGCTAAATTCGTCGCTACTTCATATTCCCTTTGGCCAGTTGCAGGGCGCGCTCAACATGCTCGACTTTAGGGGCTCCGGATTGCCGGATCAGACCCGCAGGCCCTATTTCTTTCAGGTGATCCTTGATCCCAGTAAAATGGATATTGGCTATACGACGGTGCGCTACAAGGAATTGTGCCCACCCGGATATAACGCCGATTATAATCTGAAGTCCGAAGCGGAGCCGGGCACCGATCTGCCGCGCCTGATTGCCTCGGCGATAAAGATGTTTCCCGACTTACGAGATACGGCGACTAGTTTGCTGATCCAAAGCGAGTTGAAAGTGCGCGCCGACCGACCGCATGAATGGCGACTGCCCGGCGAGACATATAGCTTCACCAGCGCGCGCGAGGGGATTGCGAGCTCCGGGTTTGCTGTCCCGATTGCACAGGTCACGAGAGCATTGGAAATCATGCGTCAGGCGTTTCTGGTCCATAAGAACGCGCCGGTTGTTTTTACCTGCCGCTATGCGCAAAAATCACCGGGTATCCTGTCGTTTAATCGCTATGATCCCAGCTGCGTGATTGATATTGACGGCATCGATACACCAGCGACGCGCAAGTTGATTACGTTGGCCGGTCAGCGGCTTGAGGCAGCGGGCATGCCGTTCACCCAGCATTGGGGAAAGATGCACGACCTCACCAAGGCCCGCGTAAGGCGCGGCTATGGTGGCAGCGTGGATCGCTGGAATCAGGTGCGCAAATTGCTGCTGCCCGATGCGGCAGAACGCGATGCGTTCTCCTCGCCGTTTCTGGATAGCGTTGGGTTGAACGCCTGAGAGGCTAGTCTTTCATCCAGTCGCGGAAGAAACTGTCGCTGGCTTCGCGGAGGTCGGAGAGAGGGATGTTGGCGACGGGTGTGTCTTCTCCATCAGTCCAGGAAATTGAATCGCCCTGAGTTCCACCAATCCAAGCCACAGTAATTCCTACTTTCTCGGCTTTTTCTTCAAGCTTGGCCCAACTGTCACGATCCGACCATGGAAAAGTTATAATGTACCGGCCTTGGTCCTCCGAGAATGCATCCTTGATCGTATTGCCCATGGTCACAACATTTGCCCCGATACCACTGGCCAATGCCATCTCCGCTAGAGCGACTGCTGCACCACCGTCAGAAATATCATGCACGGCGGAGACTTGGCTATCTGCTATTAGCTCGCGTACGAAGTCACCGACGACTTGTTCCTTTTTCAGATCGACTGCAGGCGGGGAACCGATGTCGCTATTGTTGGTTCCTCTCAGCCAAAGCGACTGCCCAAGCTCTTGACCTAGCTCACCGAGGCTCTCGTCTGCGTCTAGTTGACTAAGTGGTGTCGCTCCGAGAACGACAATCGCGTGGTCCGTACCCTTAAAACCAATGGTCATCATTTTGTCGAGATCATCAATCAACCCTACCGCACCAATAGCGGGTGTCGGCAGAATTGCATGGCTCACACCATCTGCCCCTGTGGTCTCGTTATATAGGCTCACATTGCCTGAAACGATTGGCATATCTAGCGCTTCGCAAGCTTCGGCCATGCCTTCGATACAGCCGACAAATTGCGCCATGATATGCGGCTTTTCGGGATTGCCGAAATTCATGCAATCGGTTGTCGCAAGTGGTTTTGCACCAACAGCGGTTAGGTTGCGATAAGCCTCCGCAATTGCCTGCTTGCCGCCTTCGACCGGATCGGCCTTGCAATAGCGCGGCGTGCAATCCGTGGTGATTGCCAAGCCCTTGTTAGTGCCGTGGACACGGACAACGGCTGCATCTCCGCCAGAGCGTTGCGCTGTATCTGCGCCGACCTGGCTGTCATATTGCTCCCAGATCCAGCGGCGTGAGGCGAGCGCGGGGCTTGCCATCATCTTGAGCAGGTCCGCGCCAATATCGGTGCTTTCGGGAATGTCGCCGAGCGGTTGGGTCGCGACATGCGCCTTATATTCTTCCTGCGTCAGATGTGGTCGGTCATAAAGCGGAGCGTCATCGGCGAGCGGGCCAAGCGGAATATCGCACACGGTTTCGCCTTTGTGGGTCAACACCATGCGACGGGTGTCAGTCACTTCGCCGATCACGGCAAAGTCCAATTCCCACTTCGTAAAAATCGCCTCGGCCATCTCCTCGCGACCGGGTTTCAAGACCATTAGCATGCGTTCCTGGCTTTCGGACAGCATCATCTCATAAGCGGTCATCTCTGTCTCGCGGCAGGGCACCTTGTCCATGTCGAGAATGATGCCGACCTCGCCATTGGTCGCCATCTCGACGCTGGAGCTGGTCAGTCCAGCCGCGCCCATATCCTGAATGGCGACAATCGCGTCAGACGCCATCAGTTCGAGACAGGCCTCGATGAGCAGCTTCTCGGTAAACGGATCGCCAACCTGCACGGTGGGGCGCTTTTCATCACTGTCGTCATCAAATTCCGCGCTGGCCATGGTTGCGCCATGAATGCCGTCGCGGCCGGTTTTCGAACCGACATAGACAATCGGGTTGCCAACACCGCTGGCCGCAGAATAGAAAATCTTATCTGCATCCGCCACGCCAACAGTCATCGCGTTGACAATGATATTGCCGTCATAGGCTTCGTGGAAGTTGGTCTCGCCGCCCACGGTAGGTACGCCAACGCAATTGCCATAACCGCCAATACCCGCAACCACGCCTTTGACGAGATGCTTCATCTTGGGGTGCTCAGGACGTCCAAAGCGCAGCGCGTTTAAATTCGCCACCGGCCGCGCGCCCATGGTGAACACGTCGCGCAGGATACCACCGACGCCGGTTGCTGCGCCTTGATAGGGTTCGATATAGCTTGGGTGGTTATGGCTCTCCATCTTGAAGATCGCGGCCTGACCATCGCCTATGTCGATAACACCAGCATTTTCGCCGGGGCCACAAATGACCTGTGGGCCCGTTGTTGGCAGCTTTTTCAAATGCAGGCGCGAGCTTTTGTAAGAGCAATGCTCGGACCACATGACTGAAAATATGCCTAGTTCCGTAATATTCGGTTCGCGCTCTAACGCGTTTAGGATGCGCTGATACTCCTCTTCATTGAGGCCATGTTCGGCGACAATTTCAGGAGTGATTTTGGTGGCGGTGCGCGATGATATCTGTGTCATGGAAACCCTTTAACGAGCCGTCCCGATTCCGCCTAGTGTGAATTATCAGTTTTGCAGGCCCCATTGCATTCTGCGAAGGACTATGGTTTCATATTGAAACTGAAAAACCGTTCGATGGCTGGAATATCAATATGGAAAAAGTGGTTTTAGTCATTGGGGCAGGCGATGCTATCGGTAGTGCAATCATGCGGGCTTTTGCGGATAAAGACTATGTGGTCTGCGGTGCACGTCGTGGCGGAGAAAAGCTCGATCCATTGGTTGAAGAGTTGCGAAGCGCCGGGAAGCAAGCACATGGATTTTCATGCGATGCTCGCAAGGAAGAGCAAGTTGAGGCGTTGTTCGCTAAAATCGAAGCTGATATCGGGCCACTGGATTGCGTGATATTCAACGTAGGGGCAAATGTTCCAATGACTATTCTCGATACAGATACGCGGAAATTCTCGAAAATCTGGGAAATGGCAACCTTTGCCGGGTTCCTTGCGGGACGCGAAGCCGCTCGTGTGATGACCAAACGTGGGCATGGTTCTATCATCTTCACTGGCGCAACAGCTTCGATGCGAGGCGCCGCAGGTTTTGGAGCTTTTTCAAGCGCTAAGGGTGCTTTACGCAATATGATGCAAAGCCTTGCCCGCGAAATGGGTCCAAAAAATATCCATGTTGCGCATGTCGTGATTGATGCTGCGGTGGATACGGACTGGATCAAAGGGATGCTACCTGATTATGAAGAGCGCAAAGCCAATGACGGCGTTGTGAACCCCGATGATCTGGCACAAAATTACGTGATGTTGCATGAACAACCACGCAGCGCATGGACGTTCGAAATGGATGTCAGGCCGTGGAATGAAAAATGGTGAATCTATTGTTCCCATGCAAAGGGCAATGAAAAGGAAATCTGGATGACTAAGACGATTGAACTTGTTTTCGATTTTGTAAGTCCGAATGCCTATCTGATCTGGCAACCGCTAAAGGCAGTGGCCGAAAAACACGCTGCGACGATCGAGGTGATTCCAGCATTTCTCGGTGGAATGCACAAGCTAACGGGCAATGCGCCACCTTTCATCCGCGACGCCGAAGTGAAGGGCAAAAATGCTTATGCGATGCTGGAGATGAATCGCTTCATTGCCAAACATGGCTTGACCAAATTTCAGATGAACCCGCATTTTCCGTTCAAAACGATAAGTTTGCAGCGAATGCTTGTCGCGCTGGAACCGGAAAAACGTGCCAAATTTATCGAAACCTTGCTGCCTGCAATATGGGAGCAGCAATTGGACGTGACGGATACGGAAGTGCTCGGCAAAATCCTTGAGAACGCTGGTTTTGATGCGCAGGAGCTATTTGCAAAGACGCAGGATCGGACGGTCAAACAGGAATTGATCGACAATGTAGAAAACGTGGTCGAGCGCGGCGCGTTTGGTATTCCGACCATGTATATCGATGGAGAGATGTATTTCGGCAAAGAACGTTTGGGGCAGATTGACGAGCAACTGGGTTAGCTGATCCTCATCATCCAGAGCTTTGTTGATTAGGGCCGCACGACCAAATTCCCCAGATGCTTTCCGTTAAATAGCATGAACAAAGCCTCGGGAAAGCGGTCAATGCCTTCGACGACATGTTCGGGAAGAACTAGCTTACCAGATCGCATCAATTCCGAAATCTCTGCAATGGCTTCGGGATAACAGGAATCATAGTGGCTGACGACAAAACCCCGCATCGACGCATTGCGCTCTGCCAATCGCAGATATAATTTTGGCCCGCGGACATCTTCCAGATGTTGATATTGCGAAATGGCGCCACAGATAACAACACGCGCATCTGATGGAGCCAGATTGTCGAGCACATTGTCTAGAATTTCGCCGCCAACATTGTCAAAGAAGACGTTCACGCCATCGGGCGCAGCCTTTGCCAATGCCTCGGCAACATCAGAGTTTTTATAGTCAATCGCGATATCGGCGCCCAAATTCTCGGTGAGATAATTGCATTTTTCCGGCCCTCCAGCGATACCAATAACAAAGGCGCCGCGCGCTTTGGCCAATTGCACGACAACCGATCCCACGGCTCCAGCAGCACCCGAAACGACCACTACATCGCGCTCCTGAACTTCTCCGACAGCAATTAATCCAACCCAGGCGGTTAGGCCAGTTGTGATACCTAATTGCCCGGCAAAAGCTGATGGTTTTATACCGTCCTCAGGTACAACTTTGGTGGCTGCACCGTCCGGCAACAGCGCGTGTGTCTGCGCCGACATCAGGCCATATACCCAATCGCCGACAGCCAAAGCGTCGCTATTGGCTTCAACAACCTGACCTACGCCTAGCGCTCGGATGGTTGTTCCAATATCGCCGGTCCTATGCATCCCTTCGTCATTCAACGTTGTTCGAATCCACGCATCCATGGAAAGAGTGTCGACCTTTGCGACAACATGGCCTTTTGGAATATCCTCTATGCTGACATTTTCAATGCCAAAGTCATCTATGGTCGGCATACCATTTGGGCGTTGCTTAATAAAAACTCTGCGGTTCTGGATAGCGATGGCCGAACTCCTGTTTCTGATGACCAAAGGCCATCGCCCTTGTGGATATATTATCTTGCCACAAGTAGCATTTTGACTAGCTGGCCAACGGAGACTGAAGTGCCGTTGCCTATTTCAACGACAAAATAATGGGCTTGCTCGGTCTTTACCAATGTGCTGATGGAGAATTTATGGAATCCCCCTGCAACAATATCTGCACCATAGATGGCCCGACGGGTCTTTGCGTTGGATGTGGTCGTAGCTTGTCCGAAATCGGAGAATGGGCGTCCGCTCTGCCGGAACGCAAACAGCAGATATTGTCAGCATTACCCGAAAGAATGCTGACTGTCAGTAAAAGCCAACAAGTGACGGCGCCTAAGGGGAAGTCAGAGTAGCGTTGATATGTTGATTTAGTGCGTCAACGAAAACACGGGTTTTAAAAGGAAGATGTTGCCGATTGGGGTAAACGGCATAAATCGCCCGATCTCTGTTTTTCATCCTATTCCTGAGAATGGGTTGCAGCTTTCCCGTCGCTATTTCAGAGGAAACCAGAAAATGTGCAAGGCGGGCGATACCCATATTATGCAGCGCGGCGGCCTTTACGGTGAGACCAATTCCTGAAAAAACACTGTTGATGCGGACTGTTTCTGCTTCGTCACCACCATCAAATGTCCATTGATCGTTGGTTTGACCTTTTGCGTGGATCGTCAGGCAACGGTGATTGAGCAGTTCAGAAGGATTCATTGGTGTACCATGCTGTTCGAGGTATTCTGGAGAAGCGCATATGACCCAGGGATCATCAATGAGCTTGCGGGCAATGAATGATGTTTCCACCGGCCGATCAAATAGCAGTGCGACATCGACCCTCTCGTTGAGCAGATTAATCCCGCCATCGCCTTGTAATAGCAGAACCGAAACGTCCGGGTAATCCTGCGCGAATTTTTTGAGGAATGGAACCAGGACTTGCAACGAAAGCGCATCAGAGGCCGCGATACGTAATGTACCTTTGGGGACAGTGCTCAAATTGCGTGCAGTGTCTTCTGCATCTTCTATGGCAACCAGAATATTCTGGCATCGTTCAAACAGCGCGATGCCAGCTTCGGTCAACGATAAGCTGCGCGTAGTTCGATTAAATAACCGGACGCCGAGCCGATCTTCAAACCGACTTATTTTTTTGCTGACGCCCGATGACGTAAGTCCCAGTCTGCGGCCTGCTTCGATGAAGCTTCCCGACTGTACAACTTCCGTGAAAACGGACATTTCGCTTGTTGGGTGCATGTTGATAATAGTCTTTATTGATGAATATTTGTCAATAATAATTTTCCATAAGGTCCATTTATTCAAGGTGAAAAAGCCCCTATCTGTCGGGCGATGAAAACGGCGGATCACGAATTATGAAAGTGATCGGACCATATTGTAGCTCATGAGCGCGATGATTTTCGCAGCAGCCTTTTTTGGCGGCAGTGAACGGCTCGGCCTTACGCCCCCTCCCGGCCGAGCCAATTTACTGCTGCCTAATTGATTGTTGAGACGCTGATCTAACCAACTGAACTCCAACAGATGCGCAGGTACAAAGCATGGAAGACGAAGTGATTGCGCTGATAAAGTCCGGCATGAAGCTGAGATGCGGACATTGTAGAAAGGGCAAGCTTTTCAGAGGTTATCTGAAATTTCATGACAATTGCCCAAGCTGTAGTCAGGATTTAACTGTTGCCGATACGGCCGACGGCCCTGCATTTTTCGTTGGTTTTTTCACAATGATTGTTTTTGCACCGATAATATTGGTGCTTGTCCAATCTGTAGATACGGTCTTTGCCAAGATACTGGCGTTTATCGCAGGTATAGTACTTTGTTTGATTGTCTGCCTTGTCCTTTTGCCACCTGTCAAAGCGATATTACTCAATTTGCAGATCAATTATGACTCGGGTGAAGGAACGACTGATAAATAGTGTGCCACCTGAATGCCAATAGGGTCATTCAAGAAATTCCTGCCTTATGTTTTTGCAAACCGTAGTACCAAATAGGCTGTGAGTGCAGCTGTCACACCAGTCGCAAACGTCCCCCAGGCAATGTCATAAAGGGAGATTTTGGTAGACCAGACTTTCAATACCGCTTGGCTGGTTAAATCATAAGTCGCATAAGCAATGCCGCCAAACAATGCACCGTTGAGCAGAGCAGTAGTCCATTGGCCGCTCGCAAGCGCGGGTTTGACGCCGAACCAGATGATCCCGAACAGATAGATCAGATAGAAAGCGAGTGCTGGTAGCTTACGGAATTCATCAGCCATGATCTCGCCAATCACTGGGCGATACAGGCTGTTCGCCATGTTGCTGAGCCACAGAAAATCGAGGATGCCAAATATAATGGCGGCGATGATATAGGCTATGAAAAATTGGGTCACGGCGATTCCTGTTTTTCCGGTGTTGATTTTCTGATCGTCAAGCATGCTTCAATGTACGCGTTCTGCCGACAAAAGCGGCTGCGGCTGCCACTGCTGCAAAGGCGACAAGCGCTGTGATCATCATGCCACGATCCGCCACCTCTGGTTCCGGAGCAAACCAGTTAAAAAGCTGCAAGCCCAACAGCAATATGGCCAAAAGCACTAAGGCTGGCTTTGAACGCGGGGCGGTTGACCGGGTGCGAAACACATAAAAGGCGAGAGCGCCAAAGGTTATAAGAAGCTCCAAGGGCATTTCTATCGCTGGATAATTCCATAGACCGAGCCCGAGTTTCGGTGGTGCCCCAACCAGAGTCAGGTCCGGCGCATGAACGAGTAAGTCAAGCAACCAGTGGGAAAGCACTACAAGGCCGCCAATCACTGCGCCGGTCTTGCTTCGGGTAACTAACCAGATCAGCAATGCAAAACCGAAAGCCCAAATACCGCTGCCAAGCAGACTGTGTGTATAAGGCATGTCATAGAGATCCAGTGGATTCATGACCGTCATTCCTGGTGTGATCCGGAAATTTTCAATGCCGAAAAGGGCTAGCCCGAAAAACCCAAAATCGACCAATTGCCCGGCAACGAACAAAGTGCCCAGGCCCGGTGCCTTGGGATGGGTTGCTGCGACCATTGCCGGTGCGAAATGCCCGATGAACATAAGACTCTCCCCTTATTGCGACTGATCCTAACCATGATGTCTATAAATAGCCAGATCATGGCTAAGATAGGAAAACTGATCAAATTGCGCTTTCGAGGCCTTGACCGAAACCCAAAGCAACGTCATTGGAATGGACATGAGTGAAACAGCACCAGATATGTCAGACGACACAGCAAATTTGAACTTTGAAGATGCGCTCAGACGACTGGAAGATATTGTCAGAAAGCTGGAAAGTGGCGATGTACCGTTGGACCAATCGATAGCGCTTTATGAGCAGGGCGAAAAGCTCCGCGGATTGTGCCAAAAGCGCCTCGAAGACGCACAGGCGAAGATTGAGAAAATCACCCTTGACCGTGACGGCAAGGCTCAAGGCGTCACTGCCTTTGATGCCGATTAACGGTGTCTGCCAATAATAATATGGACCTGCAGCAGGAAATGGCCCAGGTTGCGGGCGCGGTTGATAAGCAGTTTGATCTGATGCTGACTGTCCCAGATGACGCACGCGCGCAACTTTTTGAAACGATGCGCCATGCTGCTATTGGCGGCGGCAAAAGACTTCGACCTTTGTTGGTCATGGCTACATCCCGCCTGTTTAATGTCGACGAGAATTGTGCTTTGCGAGCTGCCACTTCTTTGGAGGCGTTGCATGTTTATTCGCTGATCCACGATGACCTGCCGTGTATGGATGACGATGATATCCGGCGTGGTAAGCCGACAGCACACAAGGCCTATGGCGAGGCTCAGGCGGTTCTTGCTGGTGATGCGCTTCATGCATTGGCATTCGAATTATTGGCTGATGAAAATACCCATAGCGATCCGTTTGTTCGCGCCGAAATGGTAGCATGTTTAGCGAAGGCAGCTGGGCCAGCAGGCATGGCTGGCGGTCAGATGATGGATCTCGTTGCTGAAACCACAACGTTTGATTTACCGACGGTCACAAGATTGCAGCAGTTGAAAACCGGTGCGTTAATTACCGCTTGTGTGGAGATTGGCGCAATATTGGGCCGTATCCCGATTGACGGGCGAACCGGATTGCGTGGCTATGCTCATGATCTTGGCCTGGCTTTTCAAATTGCCGATGACATTTTAGACGTTGAAGGCGATGAAAAGCTGGCGGGAAAAGCGCTGCACAAGGATGAAGCGGCCGGAAAACAGACGTTTTTGAGTTTGATGGGACTGGACCGCGCCAAGGATCAGGCGCAAATGCTGGTTAACCAAGCGAAATCACATTTGAACGGCTATGGCGAGGAAGCCAATTTGCTTCGGGCCATCGCCGAATATACGGTCCAGCGGGATCGCTAATCATTGTTGGGGCTCGAGCCCATGGGGGAAAATATTATGAGAGTTGGTGTTTATCCTGGGACTTTTGATCCCGTAACATTGGGCCATATGGATATAATTCAGCGCGGCACGCGGTTGGTGGATAAATTGGTGATCGGCGTGACCACCAATCCATCAAAATCCCCGATGTTCTCATTGGAAGAACGGCTTGAAATGGTCCGGCGCGAAACAGCTGAT
Organism: uncultured Sphingomonadaceae bacterium; assembly: GCA_947501695.1. Taxonomy (GTDB): domain Bacteria; phylum Pseudomonadota; class Alphaproteobacteria; order Sphingomonadales; family Sphingomonadaceae; genus Parasphingorhabdus. Next base: position 1,718,181 of record CANMWO010000001.1, on the reverse strand, counting down.
CTTGGTGATGCGGTGGAAGTAGTTGCTTTCAACGCGTTGCTAATGAAATTTGCTCAGAAACAAGGCGCTAACGTTATCGTCCGCGGATTGCGTGCTGTGGCGGATTTCGAATATGAATATCAAATGGCGGGCATGAACCAGCAATTGAACGACCAGATTGAAACGGTTTTCTTGATGGCAGATGTGTCTCTGCAGCCGATTGCTTCTCGACTGGTTAAGGAAATCGCGATGTACGGGGGTGAAATACACAAATTTGTTTCGCCTAAAGTCTGTAAAGAAGTCGTGGCCCGCGTTTCGGAAATTGGTCTGAAGGGCGAACAGTAAATAGGTTTTAGTAAGCAGTTCATTGCGGCGAAAGCATATCTCGTCCAATAGGCGGCAATATTGAGATCATGTGATCAAGGCGATACGTGATTGTGACCAACGAACAGGTGAGTAGTTATATATGCTTAGCAAATTTATCGTTTCCTTCTTTGCTCTCGCAATGATGAGTGGTGGCGCGGTGGCTCAGGAACAAACCGCTCCGGCTGAACCGGCTCCGGCGTCTGTTCCTGCTGAAGAAAACATCTTGCATCTCGATCTGTCCACAGGCGGACGTGTAACAATAGAGTTATACCCGGCCGCTGCCCCTAACCATGTAGATCGCATCAAGACGCTAACGCGGCAGGGATTCTATGATGGGGTAATTTTCCACAGGGTGATTGAGGGCTTTATGGCGCAAACCGGTGATCCAACCGGAACCGGCACTGGCGGATCAGAATTGCCTGATTTAAAAGCTGAATTTCATCCATTTCCGCATTTAAGAGGTGTCGTGTCAATGGCGCGTGCGCAAGGTGAAGATAGCGCGAATAGCCAGTTTTTCATCGTATTTTATCCTCGATTTGCGCTTGATAAGAAATATACGGTATTCGGTCGTGTCAAAGCTGGGATGCAATATGCCGATGCGATTAATCGCGGTGAGCCACCTGCGAGCCCAAGCCGGATACTCCAGGCTTCGATCGCAGCAGATGGTAAAGAACCACCAACAGCAGGTGCATTCTCACCTATTCCCGAAAAACAAATTTCAGTCGACGATCTGAACGCGCCAATTAATCCATAGGCTTTTGCGTGCGCGTTGATCTCTTTGATTTTGCGCTACCGCAAGAAAATATTGCTCTACGGCCAGCAGTGCCAAGAGATAGCGCGCGGCTTCTCAGCGTCACAGGGGCAGGGCAATTGACTGATCACGCCGTTACTGACCTGTCGCGGCTGTTATCAAAGAAAGACATATTGGTTTTTAACGATACCAAGGTGATCCCGGCACAGTTAGAAGGTCGCCGCGGGGAAGCTAAAATTGGCGCGACTTTGCACAAGCGGATAGATCTCAGGCGCTGGCAGGCATTTGTTCGGAACGCCAAAAGATTGAAAATTGATGATTTCGTCGATTTTGGCGAAGGCGTGACGGCGCGAGCTGAAGAAAAATTCGAGGATGGCAGTTTCATACTCCATTTTCTTGGTGACGAACCTGTTGAAGTCCTGCTCGGACGAGCTGGGACAATGCCGCTGCCACCCTATATCGCTAGCAAGCGAGATATTGATGACCGCGATGCAGAAGATTATCAAACGATGTTTGCACGTGAGAAGGGCGCTGTCGCTGCGCCAACTGCGGCGTTGCATTTCACTGATGCATTGATGAAAGCACTTAGCGATGCGGGGATCGGTCAAGAAACATTGACCCTTCACGTCGGTGCAGGAACTTTTCTTCCGGTGAAAGTTGACGAAACAGATCACCACAAGATGCACAGCGAATGGGGTCGGATCGAGCCGGATGTTGCGGAACGGCTAAATGCGGCGCGTCAAAACGGTGGACGAGTAATCGCCGTTGGAACTACTAGTCTACGTCTATTGGAAAGCGCGACGCGAGCTGATGGAGTCATTCAACCATTTGAAGGTGACACTGATATCTTCATTACACCCGGTTATAAATTTCGCGCTATAGACGGCCTTATGACTAATTTTCATCTACCCAAGTCAACGCTTTTCATGTTGGTAAGCGCGTTGATGGGGCTTGATAATATGCAGTCGGCTTATGCGCACGCTATTGCCAAAAAATATAGATTCTACAGCTATGGTGATTCGAGCCTGTTGCTTCCCTGATGACTGTTTCGGAGCTGAAATGTGGATGTACAGATATGCGGAAAGTCGTCTGAATGTACCCTAGCGAAACCACCCGCGAGCGGGTTGTCGATGGTGTAATCCATATATCGGGTTTGTTTGCTGTTCTTGTTGGTTGCGCAGTAGTTGTAATATATGCTGTTGCGAAATTCGACGCCCCACTGATCGCGGCTTGTTCGATCTATGCCATATGCATGATCGCATCATTTGCCGCATCTGCATCATACCATCTTCTACCCCAGCACCATTGGCGTAGCGGTCTTCGGCGGTTCGACCATGCAGCAATATACGCACTGATTGCTGGAACCTTTACGCCACTTCTCGTTTATATCGGTACGACGCTGCTCTATTTCGTTCTGGGAGCTGTTTGGCTGCTCGCGATTCCAGCAATATTATACAAGGTTTTTGGTGAGAATATTGAACCGCGCTGGTCTTTGGCTTTCTATATTGGACTCGGTTGGATCGGCACAGTTGCTTTACCGGTCTTTTCCTCAGCCTTACCAATGCCGGCACTAGTCGCGATTATAGCTGGCGGCTTTTTCTATTCTTTTGGAACGATATTCTACGGACGTAAAGCCCAAGCTTATAGATATGCTGTGTGGCATATGTTTGTTTTGCTAGGGACGGCGGCGTTTTTAATCGCAATATGGCTTGCACTGTTTTCTCAATAGACGGACCTAAGATGGCAGCCCGGCCTGAAACTCTTTGATGTTCATTATATGTGGAGAACAAAACCCTGCAAACGTGTCGTGCATAAAAAAGGGCGGCTCAATCGAACCGCCCTTTCAAATTCTTATGCGTTAGGGTTTAGCCTTCAGCTGCAACAGGAACTGGCGCATCATTGTCAGCAACTTCGGTTAATGAACCGCCCTGAGGCTCGCACTCGCCAGCTTCGGTATATGTCCAAGCATTGCCCTGATAATCGACAACCGATGTACCAGCACAGCTTGTGCCTTCGCCAGCGGCGCAGTCATTCTCGCCCGCTTTTGCGATGCCGAAGCATTTTTCTTTTTCAGCGGCAGCCACTTCAGTGACTTCTTCGCCGGTTGCTTCAGCGCCTTCGGTTGCTTCGCTAGCACCACCGGAACATGCGGAAAGTGCTGCGGCTGCGATAAGTGCCGTTGCGGCTGAACTTAATTTCATTGTCTTCGTCATAATTTACTCCCGATTTTGGTCTTTGAAAAACTGTTTCCATCCTGCACAGTTCATGAGGGATTCGCACAGAACGGTCCTTTGGTTACACCATAAGGCAAAAAACACAAAATTCTTTGTTTTTTCGGGCCTTACTTCGTTGATTGGGACAAATTTGAATGGCTGACCGTTTTTCTTTTTCGATCGCTGCCACCGATGGCAAGGCGCGTACCGGAAAAATCACGATGCAACGCGGCGATATTCGTACGCCGGCGTTTATGCCTGTTGGGACGGCTGCAACAGTCAAGGCGATGAAACCGGAAACGGTGCGTGCAACTGGCGCAGATATCATTTTAGGAAACACTTATCATTTGATGCTGCGCCCCGGTGCGGAGCGGGTGGCGAAGCTCGGCGGATTGCACAAATTTATGAATTGGGAGCGGCCCATCTTGACGGACAGCGGCGGTTATCAAGTGATGAGCTTATCCGATCTTACGAAGATGAGTGAGAATGGTGTGGAGTTTCGAAGCCATTTGGATGGATCGCGTCATATGCTGACGCCGGAACGTTCCATGGAGATTCAACGTCTGCTTGGCAGTGATATTGTTATGGCGTTCGATGAGTGTACCAAAAACGGCGCTACTCGAGAGGAAGCCGTGCTTTCAATGGAACGTTCAATGCGCTGGGCGAAGCGGTCCCGTGACGGCTTTGATAGTGGCAAGGAACATGCAGAAAAAGCGGCACTTTTTGGGATTCAGCAAGGGTCATTGGATAAAGATATCCGAGCGGCTTCGGCCAAAGCGTTGATCGAGATAGGCTTTGATGGTTATGCAATTGGGGGGCTCGCCGTAGGAGAGGGCCAGGAAGCTATGTTCGACGTTTTAGACTATGCGCCGGATCAATTGCCTGCCGAAAAGCCACGCTATCTGATGGGCGTCGGCAAACCCGATGATCTGGTTGGTGCGGTCGAGCGCGGTGTTGATATGTTTGACTGTGTGTTGCCGAGCCGTTCAGGCCGCAATGGTCAGGCTTTTACAGCTAGTGGTCCGATTAATATCCGCAACGCCAAATTTGCCGAAGATATGGAGCCATTGGATGCGGAATGCACCTGTTCGGTTTGCCAGACCTATAGCCGGGCTTATCTTCATCACTTGATCCGTTCGAAGGAGATATTGGGAGCGATGTTGATGACAGAGCATAATATTGCTTTTTATCAGTCGCTTATGGCTGGCATGAGAGACGCCATAGCCGCAGGGGCTTTTTCAGCTTTTGCCCGTGATTTTCGTGGGAAATATCTACAATAATGATCAAGGGCTTGCCTGAACCGACTAGCCTGAAAGACGCGATTAAGCGCGCTCAGGATCATGCGCCCTATCTTGGTATGGCGATGGAGGTCCAGCCCGAACTAAAGCAGCTGTTGGCTGACGAGGATTTGGAGGCGGCTTTTTCGTTTGTGAAGGCAGCAGGTGCTGGCGCTGAAAATGTTCACCAGAAATTGCGACGCGAAAAGCGAGCGCTGGCGCTGACATTAGCTGTAGGTGATTTGGCTGGGCAGCTCAGTTTGACTGAAGTCGTTGCGCAGCTTTCAGATTTTGCTGATCGTGCGCTTGATGAGGCATTGGCCGATATTTACGCCAGCCGCTATCCTGACGCTGACCCTGCCGGTTTTGCTGTCATCGGTCTGGGAAAACATGGCAGTCGGGAACTGAATTATTCTTCCGATATCGATCCGATCTTCATTTATGATCCGGAAAAAATACCGACACGTGGCCGTGAAGAACCGAGCGACGCGGCGCGGCGCATTGGCCAGCAATTGGTTGACGCACTGAATACCCGGGATGCCGATGGTTATGTTTTTCGCGTCGATATGCGGTTACGGCCATCACCTGAGGTGAGCCCGGTGGCACTGCCCGTTGAAGCGGCCATAAGCTATTATGAATCCAGCGCGCTTGCTTGGGAACAGGCCGCGTTTATTCGCTCTCGCTTTGCGGCAGGCGACGCCGATCTCGGACGCTATTTTCTCGAGACCATTAATCCGTTTATCTGGCGACGCTCTCTGGATTATGGCGCTATTCGCAATATTGGTGCGGTTTCCGTCCAAATTCGCGATCATTATGCTGCAGGCCAAAAATTCGGCCCCGGCTATGATTTGAAGCGCGGACGTGGCGGTATCCGCGAGGCTGAGTTTTATGCACAAATGCACCAATTGATCTTCGGTGGACGCGAACCAGCGCTGCGCGCGCCAGCAACGCGAGATGCTCTGCGTGAACTAGCGAATGCGGGACGGATCCATCCAGATAGGGCTAAGGCTTTGGCTGAATCCTATGAATTATACAGGGTGATCGAGCATCGCCTGCAAATGGTCAATGATCAGCAAACGCATAGCCTACCAGATGATGAAGCATCTTTGGACAGGGTTGCGGGGCTTCATGGCCTGAACGAAGGGACTGACTTACTGGCCCTGCTCGAACCACGGGTTGAGGCGGTGGGTGCAATCTATGATGAGTTGATTGATTCTGATGACAGCATCGCGCTGCCGCAAGCAGATCAGGCACTGGAGGCGGCACTGAAAAAAAGAGGTGTGGCACAAGCCAGTATTTTTGCTGAAAAAATCAAACGCTGGCGCAGCGGCAAAGTGACGGCTCTCAGAAGTGCTGCGGCCGTGGAATCCTTCGAAGCTGTGCTGCCCGAGATGATCGAGGCGATCGCTGCATCACCCAATCCGCAACAAGCTCTCATCCGGCTGGATAGTCTGATTGACAAGCTACCAACCGCGATAAATTTTTTCCGCATGCTGGAGGCACGCCCGGGGCTTAGAGAAATGCTCAGCCGGATATTGAGCCATGCGCCCGTTTTAGCGGATGAATTGTCTCGCAGAACCGAGCTATTCGAAGGGCTGATCGATACGACTGCATTAGACTTGCCACCGTCCGTGGAAGAATTGGCGGAGCAGTTTGCGCGGCGCGAAGACGGCGATGATTACCAAATGTTGCTCGATCGAGTTCGTGCACGTGTCGGGGAGAAGCGTTTCGCCCTTGGTACACAGTTGATCGAATCACGCCATGATCCGCTGGCTATAGCGGCCGGCTATGCACGGGTTGCCGAAGCCGCGATTCAAGTTTTGACTGACGCGACAATATCGGAGTTTGAAGAGGTTCATGGTAAGGTTCCGGATAGCGAAATGCTGATCCTTGCGCTTGGCCGATTGGGCGGGGAGGCATTGACACATGCTTCGGATCTTGACCTGGTTTTTCTGTTCACCGGTGACCATAGCGCGGATTCAAATGGTCGACGCCCTTTGGGCGGCACGCAATATTTTAACCGGCTTGCTCAACGTATTGTTGCTGCGCTTTCCGTGCCCACGGCTGCGGGGCCGCTTTATGAAGTGGACACAAGATTGAGACCTTCTGGTACGCAAGGTCCGATGGCCGTGACCGTTGAAAGTTTCTATAAATATCAATCTGAAAGCGCGTGGACTTGGGAGCATATGGCATTAACCAGAGCGCGACCTGTCTATGGCGGTTCCGAAGCTTGCGGGCAATTACAGGCACAGATTAAGACCATATTGCAGAAGCAGCGGGAACCGGAAGTATTACGCAAAGCCGTCCGTAAAATGCGGCTGGACATTGTCGAGCATAAACCACCGAAAGGACCGCTTGATACGAAATTAATGGAGGGCGGTCTGGTCGATTGGGAATTCATCATTCACTTCCTGCAGCTCAAGACCGGAGAAGCTTTGCACCCACAATTGGGTAAGGCGGCGCGTGGACTTGTTGCTGGAACGCACTTGAACGAGAATATGGTTTCAGCACATGAATTAATGACCCGCTTGCTGGTCGCGTTGCGTCTCATGTCACCGGACTGTGACTATCCGCCGGAAACCAGCCGTGAACTCATCGCCCAAGCGGCGGGACAGGAAGGCTGGGATGCCCTTTTGAACGGGTATGATAAGGCTCGGCAATGCGTTATTGAAGAATGGAATCGGCACTTGAGGCCGGACCCCCATGAAATATTAGGAGATATTATATGATAGATGTTGGCGACAAACTTCCGGACATGGAATTGACGGCGCCCGATGGCAGCACCGTGAAATTATCCGATTATCACGGGAAAAAGTTGGTGCTATTTTTCTATCCTAAAGCGAGCACGCCTGGATGTACGACTGAATCAAAGGACTTTTCGGCAATGTTGCCGGAGTTTGAAAAAGCCGGAGCGGCGGTTCTCGGCATGTCTGCCGATAGCCCGAAGCGCCAGCAGAATTTCATCACCAAACAGGAGCTGACCGTTGATATTGCGTCGGATGAAAGCACTGAATTTCTTGAAAAAATTGGTGTTTGGGCCGAGAAGAAAATGTACGGTAAAACCTACATGGGCATCATAAGATCGACTTTCCTGATCGGACCGGACGGCAAGGTGTTGCAGGTTTGGCCGAAAGTGAAGGTCAAAGGGCATGCTGAAGAAGTGCTGGCCGCCGTTCAGGCCGCTTGAGGCATTCTTGATTTGAACGTCCTAGCTCCAATAAAGCCTTCTGCTGGCGAAGCCGTAAGAGCGGTCATGATGACGGCAGAACCAGCCGCCAAGGTTATGGCGGCCCGATATGCGACCAGAGAATGGCGCAAGGGGAGGTTAGAGGCTGATTTTGCAGCATCTATGCCAGACGTACCTGCGCGACCGGAACGCCCAGAATTGTTGCAGCCGAGGCAAATGCCACGGCGTGGCAAAGGTACGTCGGTGACGAAACGCGTGGCACTCATACATGCCTTGGCGCATATTGAATTTGTCGCAATTGATCTGGCATTTGATATGATCGGACGGTTCGGGGCTGCATTCCCGCGTGAATTTTCCGACGACTGGTTTCGCGTCGGCGCTGAAGAAGCCATGCATTTCGTGCTTTTGGACCGGCGATTGCGCGAAATGGGCAGTTTTTATGGCGATTTGCCTGCGCATGATGGCTTGTGGGATACTGCGAAAGAAACGGCTTATGATGTCTCCGCACGATTGGCGATTGTACCGATGGTGCTGGAAGCACGTGGTCTGGATATCACTCTCGAAACAGTTGAACGCTTCAAAGCGCAGGGCGATCTGCTGACAGCTAAGGTGTTAAATCGAATATACCATGATGAGATAAATCACGTGTTTTTTGGAACCAAATGGTTCGAATATTGCTGTGAAAAGGAAAAAATCGACCCCCATCACCATTGGAAAAATCTTGTAAAAACTCACTTTAGAGGCGGGTTAAAGCCTCCATTTAACGACTCAGCCCGTCGTGCAGCCGGTTTAACTCAGGAATATTATCTTGGTATTGAATAATTAACCAAAATAAACCTACTTCTATCGGTACAGAACGGGGGCAGAATTTCTGTCAAAAATTTTGAACCGATAGTTTTTCGGTTCGCAGTAGCAGGACTCGATCAGTTTATGACCGATAGCGTAGTAGGTTTGTTTCATGGGGTTGTGAAAAAAGTCACAACATTTGCGATCTTAGGATCCGCAATAACATTCTCCTCCACAGCGATGGCTGCCGAAGCAGCAGATGCGGACGCCAGCCTCCCCCTCGACGGTTTGAAAAGCAAATCGTCAACTTCTAACGATATCCTTGGTGAAGCAGATCCGGCATTTCGCCTCCTCTTCAACAATTGGTCTGGACAGGGAAAGAAAATACCAGTCAAATTGACCATACCTTCGCGCAAACCTGTTGAAAACTACAAGTTGACCAGCTCTTACGGTTTCCGCTCTGATCCTTTCAAAGGTCGCCGTGCCCGTCATAAGGGCATTGATATGGCTGGCCCGGTCGGTACCCCTATTTATGCAACAGCAGACGGCATTGTCGGACGGTCACAATGGGTACGCGGCTATGGTAACTACATTGAGATCAATCACGGTAACGAGATTCAGACCCGTTACGGGCATATGTCCCGCTTGAATGTTAAAGCTAATGCACGTGTTAAAAGCGGTGATTTAATTGGTTTCATGGGCTCGACCGGTCGTTCTACCGGCAGTCACCTTCACTATGAAGTACGCATTGCTGGCGAAGCGGTTAACCCGGTTCCATTCATGCAATCCAACGATTTTCTTTTGGCCCACAAAGCGACACCAGGTGTTGCACTGGGCGGCCCCGCTGAATAGCACGGCCTATAATACCATATACCTTTGGGAGAGGGTGTTAAAAAGGGTTGGTAATGCTGAAACGCTTACCAACCCTTTTTTATAGATGGTTAGATTTTCGTGATTTTTCTCGCGGCTTCTTTTGACACTCTGCTGCACAATCCCTATCTTATTGACATGACCCAAACAGCTGAAACCGTCGATCAAGATTCAGGGCAGGATATCATTCTGACACCCAATGCCGCAAAACGCGTGGCCGCTATTGCTGAAAAGCAGGAAAAGCCGGCCATTTTGCGCTTGGCAGTTGAAGGTGGTGGATGCTCCGGTTTTCAATATCGTTTTGGCTTAGCCGAAGAAGTTGAATCGGATGATGTGGCTGTAGAGGAATCTGGTGTGACCTTGGTTGTCGATGAAATCAGTCTTGATCTCGTCCGCGGTAGTGCTGTCGATTTTGTGGAGTCCTTAGGTGGTAACGCCTTTCAGGTAACTAACCCCAACGCTGCATCCGGCTGTGGCTGCGGTTCCAGCTTTTCCGTCTGATCGCAGCATCGGTGAGAATAGCCAGTTTCAACATTAATGGCATAAAGGCGCGCTTGCCGCGCTTGCTGGAATGGCTCGAAGAGACCAAGCCGGACGTCGCTTGTTTGCAGGAAATCAAGACGCAGGATGAAGGTTTTCCTGCAGCTGAATTTGAAAAAATCGGCTATGGTGCGATTTGGCACGGGCAAAAAAGCTTTAATGGTGTCGCTATCCTGACCCGCGATCAACAACCCGAAGAGATTAAACGCGGCCTCGACGGTGAACCAGAGGATGAGCATAGCCGTTATCTCGAGGCTAATGTCAAAGGCGCAGATGGTGAGATGGTGCGGGTAGCGAGTATTTATCTGCCCAATGGCAATCCGCAGCCAGGCCCCAAGTTTGATTTCAAACTGCGCTGGATGAAGCGATTGCGCGATCGGGCTGCGGAAATCTGGCAGGAAGAAGTTCCTGCTATTTTGGCCGGTGACTATAATGTCATTCCACGGGACAATGATGTGTTCTCGGTCAAAGCCATGCAAAATGATGCGCTGATGCAGCCTGAAAGCCGTGAGGCTTATCAGCGTATGCTGCATGACGGCTGGACGGATGCTCTCGGTGTGACTCACCCAGCCGGTAAAATTTGGACCTATTGGGATTATCGCAGTGGAGGATGGCAGCGGGATCAGGGTTTTCGGATCGATCACCTTCTACTTAGCCCGTTAGCAGCAGACCGGCTGCACAATTGCGGGGTCGACAAGGAACATCGTGGTCGTGAAAAAGCAAGTGACCACGCACCAACCTGGATTGAACTCGACCTCTAATGCGGTTTTTTCTGGTGAGCTTGGTCGTTGTGGCGGGGCTCTATCTATTGCTTGTTGCACTGGCCTACGGCTTTCAACGCAGTCTTCTATATTTTCCGGATCAATATGTCTTGTCCGAGAAAGAACTAGGCGAAGTTCGCTTTGATACTGTGGACATCGTCATAGAAGGTTCCGGTGAGCTTATATCCTTGTGGCGCCCACCCACTGATGAATCAAAGCCGGTTATCGTTCATTTTCACGGCAACGGCGGCTCGGTAGCCGCACGCTTATCGATATATCAGGCGATGGCTCAAGAGGGAGCAGGTGTGCTGGCGGTTGGATATCCCGGCTATGGCGGCAATTCTGGAGCGCCAAGCGAAGATGCTCTCTATGCGTCGGCACAGGCCAATTATGATTGGTTGATTGCCGAAGGCTATGGCGCAGACCGGATTGTTATCGCAGCGCAATCCCTTGGAACCGGCGTGGCGACATGGCTTGCGTCGCGAAACGAGGCATCGGGTCTGATTTTGGAAGCGGCCTATACCGGAATGGATGACATGGCTCAGCGGCAATTTTCGCTGTTGCCGGCCAAACTGCTGATCAAGGATCGTTACCGTTCTATCGACCGGATACAAAAGATTGATATGCCGTTGAGTTGGATACACGGCACGAATGACGATCTGATACCCTTTGCCATGGGACAGAGATTATTTGATGCGGCACAGGAACCCAAGATTGCACATCCGATAAGAAATGGCGGACATAATGATCTATGGATGCGCGGTATAGATGCACTCATCCGCAGCGATGCAGAGCGATTTGCCTCGGGCGGCTAATATTTCTAGTTAGGGTACACTGTTTTCCCGCCACGCTTTTAGCATGTTGTAAGCCACCGCAGAGGCTGGGCCGTCGCCGGTCAGTGCAACGGATACATATTGCCGGGACACGGGATCAATCATCACAAACGCCCTAATTCCCGGCATACCACCAGCATGGCCAACCCATATCGTCGGTTCGCCGTTAGGTCTGGGCGTTTGCATCGCCATGACCCCGAGGCCGTAAAAGGTGCTTTTATCAAACATCGGATAGAGCGTTGCTAACATTTGATTGCGTGTCTCTTGGGTGACCAATTCGCCGTTCAGAAAAGCCCGCCAGAATTGGACCATATCCGCTGATGTCGCAGCTATCGGTCCAGCGGGGCCGGGCGTCCGGATATCTGATTTCTGGCCGTCGCTTGGCTGCGGCTTAGCTACATCAGACACATCCTCGCCAACCACCAGCATGCGAGTGTTTTTAAGGCCGACTTTGTCGGTAATCTGGGCTTTGATGATCTGAGGTAAAGGCTGGCCGTAAATCTGTTCTGCAATTTCACCCAGAAAAAAATAGCCTGTGTTAGAGTAACGCCAATATTGCCCCGGACAAAATAGTGGGCCGTGCTTTTTGAGGATTTTGATATTGTCTTTCAGGCTAAGCGGCCCGTGATTTTCTTTGACTACCACCGGATCTTCATTGGTGCTGTAAAGGCCGGAACTATGATCCAACAACATTCTGATCGTAATCAAATCACCATTAGGAACGTTGTCGATCCAGTTTGATAGCTTGTCATCAAGCGATAGACGCTCGTCTTCGACCAGTTGCATGATGACGACAGCGGTAAAGGTTTTTCCGACACTGGCCCAATAGTGCAGCTTTTCGGGCCCCTCCAAGCCTTTTGTTTCTGTCCATATCGGTCCACTTTTATCAGCTAGAGCGACGGTCATGCTAGTTGCTTTGGATTTGGTGAACATATCGGAAAACAAGACCGACAGACTCGTCGGATCGGCCGATGATTTTTCGGTCGATGGTGAGGTGGCGTCTGGTACAATAACAGAAATCGGTGCTGGCCCGATATATGGCATATCAGCAGGGCATTTTATCGATATCGCGACTAAGGCCTGTGTAGGCAGGGCTACCAGTATAGAAGCAAGGAAGAGGCGAAACAGGCTGTTGCGATCAATCATGTCATTCTCTCGCAAATAAACTCGGGGAAGAGATGCTGAAACGCTTAATGCGATACTGCTGAAAGGGAGGTGAACGTCTTTGCTCAGATCGTCTTTTCGTAAAGCGTATAAACCCTGTTAATTTTGGATTCGATGGCGTCTGCAATCGCGATCATTCCTTGATTGTCATCGAGTACCCAGCCCAACTCACCGCGGGTTGCACCATATTTGGCCACGGCTTCGCGGCGGATATATTCGATCATCATAAAGGCCATCTGACTGGCCATCCGGCTACTTTGCAGTTCTTTTATCACGCCCATGAGCGGCACTCGCATAGTCCGAGACTTAGGAAATTTCAGCCACCAAAGCAGCTTTGCCCAGTTAAACGGCAGTAAACTGCCATTCATACCCTTGGTGCGGTCATTGAGATCGGGCAGCGTCATAAGGAAAGCTACCGGTCTGCCTTCTAGTTCCGCGATCATGATCAGATCTTCATAGACAATGGGCTTCAATTTGACACCAACATGGTCAATTTCATGATCGGTCAGTGGAACAAAGCCCCAGTTGTCAGACCATGCATCATTAAGAATATTCATTATGATTTTGGCATCGCGGTCAAAATGCGACTTGTCGACCTTTCGCAACTTCAATTTGCTGCTGCGTTCTCCGGATTTAACGATCCGGTCAATAAGAGGCGGTAGGCCCTTATCAATTGCGAGATCATAGGTAATAAGCTCTTTGACGCTCTTATAGCCGTCGCTCTCGATCCAATTCTGATATTCCGGTTTGTGGTGGCCCATCATCACCGTCGGGCTATGATCATGGCCGGTTGTCAGCAAACCCGGTTCATCCCAAACGGACAGGCTCAGCGGTGCGATCACCCTGTGCATGCCTTGCTCTCGCAACCAATTTTCCGCTGCATCAATTAATGGTTTCGCGGCAGCCTCGTTTTCAGCTTCCAACAGCCCCCAATTGCCAGTGCCAGGGCCCATACCCTTTTCTACCGGCTGTTCGAGCGCAAGATGGTCGATATGCGCGCTAATTCGGCCAACGACTTTACCACCTTGTTCCGCCAAAAAAATCTGTACTGTAGCGTGCTCAAAGAAAGGGTTTTTCTTTGGGTTAAGCAGCGCATAAACTTCTGATTTTAAGGGTGGAACCCAATGGGGGTCCTCGGCGTATAAGCGATAGGGGAGTTCGACGAAGCTCTTGAGTTGGGCCTTGGTGGTGACAGGTTGTATGACTATATGCGATGACACTGTATTTATTTGCACCTTTTAAGCGGTTATTTGCACTTAGCTTTGTCATGCTGTGGCGTTATTCCGGTCAACATGTCAAGCGCTGGCAATCCGCATGGCAATGGTCCGGGTCAGTGCGAGAAACCATAGCAATGCCATCATCTCGCCATGATGTCCTGCTGTACGCACCAAAATACGAAGTCAGGAATTTATGAAACATTCTCTCCCCAAGGCCACCGATGCCACCATATCGCCCGATGCTGTTGCTGCCGATGTCGCAAAAGTGCCGGCTTTTGATGACAATGAGCTGATCCGCACGGCGGCAAAGGTTACGCGTGATCTCAACGCGGTACGTCCTGCGATCTATTGGTCAGATTTACTCGCATCTGCGGTAATTGGATATGGTGCAATGGTGGCCGCGATCCTGGTTCAAAGCACCGGGTTGGCGGTCTTGGCAGCTATTATCTCCGTTCTGGCGCTCTATCGTGCCGGCAGTTTCATTCACGAGCTGACCCATATTCGGCGGGGCTCGATGCGGGGTTTTCACTTCGCATGGAATGCGTTGATCGGTGTTCCCCTTTTGCTGCCGTCGTTCATGTATGAAGGCGTTCACAATCTCCATCATGCTCGGACACGCTATGGCACAGTCGAAGATCCTGAATATTTGCCTTTGGCGCTTATGAAGCCTTACACAGTGCCACTTTTCGTGCTGGTATCGGCATTGGCACCAATTGGTTTGTTCATCCGCTATGCCCTGCTGGCTCCGTTATCAGCGGTCATCCCACCTCTGCGAAAGTTAGTGGTTGAGCGCTATTCCGGCTTAGTCATAAACCCTGAATTTCGCCGGCGTTCGCCCGAAGGCGAGTTTAAACGGCAATGGTATGCACAGGAAATAGCTGCCAGCATCTGGGCCATCGCTTTGCTAGCAGCCGTGGCTACCGGGTTTCTTCCGATGAAAGCTTTCTTGATCGCGGTTGCAATTGCGGCTGGTTCCGTCGTGCTCAATCAGGTCCGTACATTGGTTGCCCATTTGTGGGAAAATGATGGCGAGGCTATGAGCGTTACGGAACAATATCTCGATAGTGTGAACGTCCCACCACCCGGCTTACTACCGGCTTTATGGGCACCGGTAGGACTGCGTTATCACGCATTGCATCATTTGCTACCTGGTGTCCCTTATCACGCTCTGGGTGAGGCGCATCGCCGCATTGCTGAGGCTTTCCCGAAAGGTTCAACCTACTATCGTGCAAACCATAGCAGTCTATTTGGCCTAATTGCTGGTTTGGTACGCGGTAGCTCAGGCCATGCAGCTTCAAGTCAGTCCGTTGAGGTTAGCTGACCTTATTCCTCGGTTCGGATCAGCACTGTCTCGCCGATCAGGAAAAACAGCATAAACGGTGCCCATGCTGCTAAGATCGGTGGGTAAGCGCCGATAGTGCCCATGGCGAGCGAGAAATTATCCGCAACGAAATAAGCGAAGCCCAGTGCCATACCAATGACGGCGCGAACGAAAAGCTGACCTGATCGCGCAAGACCAAAAGCTGCTACAGCCCCGAGGAGTGGCATTAGAACGGACGATAACGGTCCGGAAATTTTGTGATATAAGCTAGATTCCAGCCCCATGGTTGGGCGGCCTGCTTCTTTCAGTTCGGCTATCGCTGATCGGAGTTCCATGAAGGAAAGCCCTTCGGCGTTAACATTGGCCAAAGTAAATTGGTCAGGGCGAAGGCTATCGCTTAACAAAATGCTGTCTTTCTTGGCTTCCGTGCCGGTACGTACATTAAATTGTGTAACGCCGGTCATCGTCCATTCGGAGTCGATATACCGTGCTTCATCACCCTGCATCAGGCTGCGTAGAACGTTATCGGCTCGGTCATAAATGGTGATGTCTTGCAACGTAACTTGGTCGCCGCGCCCGGTTACCGTCTTGGCATTGATAAGGTTGTTGCCATCTCGGACCCAGACGTTGGTCCGGACGTTACTGGCTTTTGGAATTGGCCCATATTCGACCTTCTCCCATGCCGATAGCCGAGCCGTAGAGGGGGCTACGACAATTTCGTTAAACAGAAACGAAATGACCGCTACCAACATACTCGCGATGATGAGTGGTGCCAAAATTTGATGCGCCGAAAGGCCTCCGGCCTTCATGGAGACGACTTCGCTATTCTGATTTAGCGTGGCGGCGGTGATGATAGTTCCCAGTAGAACGGCAAAGGGAAGGAAGCGCGCCACTAACTGCGGTGCACGCAGGCTCACATAGGTCCAAAGCTCGCCCTGACCATTTCCTTCCTGGGCCATGATGCGTCCGCTTTCGCCCAGCAAATCAAGCGCCTGCAACACCAATACTAGCATAGCCAGTACAGCAAACGTGCGTATCATCAGCATTTTGGCCATGTAAAAAGCCAAGGTCTTTGAAGGGAAGAAATTCATCGCCCAGCATCCCCGTTCATAAATTTTTTGCTCGTGCTACTATTCCCGAACATCGGCACGCTTTCGATTGAAGTTAAGTATCCCTTTGAATACTCCGCCAAATTTTGAAAATGCTTTTTCTAGCGCACCAATGGGCTGTCCGCCGGGTACATGCGCTATCATGTGGTACATCCATATGATCAGGCCACCGAAGAGAAAAAACGGTACCCATAAGGCAATAATCGGGTCCACAATGCCAAGCGCACCCAGATCTTCGCCGTATTGGTTGATCTTGTGATAGGTTACGATCATCACGATAGAAACAAACACGCCTAGCGCAGAATTGGATCTTTTTGGCGGAATCGCTAAAGCCAGCGCTAATAGTGGCATCAGCAGCATCATAACCACTTCGACCATCCGGTAATGAAAATTTGCCCGGCTCTGATTGCGTTCTGTTAGAGGGCGTTTTGGATCCAATCCTACCTGAACCAGTTCGGGAATCGTATATTCCAAATCCTCTCCACCTCTTGATCGAAAAGATTCAATGTCAGGTAGGTCGATGGGCAGGTCATGGCTACTAAAGCTCAATATGCGCGGTTTATCATAATTGGGCGCATCGTGGATTAAAACACCCTGCGACAGGCGCAATATGATTGTATCGGGATCATCTGTCGCTAAAAACTGACCATTTTCCGCGGTTACAGAGACGACTTGGCCAGATTTATTCTCGGCACGGACAAACATACCACTCAATTTTGTGCCATTATCGCGGCTTTCTTCGATCCGCATGGTCATTCTCGATCCCAGATTGGTGAATTCACCGACCTTTATGGAGGCTCCGAGAGCGCCAGACCGCAATTCAAAGCGCAGCTCTTCATAATAATAGCGTGACAACGGTTGAATGAATCCCACAAGTGCCAGATTGACCAACATTAATGCCACAGCAAACATGTATGGAACCTTCAAAAGCCGGCCATAGCCTTGACCAACCGCCCGAAAAACGTCGAGTTCCGAGCTTAGGGCCAGTTTTCGAAAGGCTAGCAAAATGCCGAGGATAAGGCCGATTGGAATGCCCAAAGAGAGATATTCCGGGATAAGATTGGCGAGCATGCGCCAAACAACGCTAACCGGGCCGCCTTCAGCAGCAACAAAGTCGAAAAGCCGCAGCATCTTCTCAAGCACGAGCAACATCGCTGCGATTATCAGCGTGCTAAACAGCGGAACAGCGATCAAACGGGCGATGTAACGGTCTGTAGAACTTAGTAATTTCAACTTATCGTCGCCCTCTCACCATGTTTCTGCCGCAAATCATTCTCATAACCATATTTATATTGAGGACTGATTCTTTATCCGCCGCAGTTTGAACGCGGGTATAACGACTAGGAGTATTTTCGTCATGTTGAAATTTGCAGCGTCTCTTGCGCTTTCAACCGCCATTTTGGCTGTGCCTGTGTCTGCGGCCACCGCAGGGCAGAAGATTTCTAATGATTTGAACAAATGTCGATCCGGCGGCGGCCCTGCAGTGTTAGTGAAATTAAGCGGCGTCAAGGCATCATCTGGTAAAATTCGTGTGCAAAGCTATCGCGGAACCAAAGCAGAATGGCTTAAAAAAGGACGCTGGATCAATCGTATCGAAGCGCCTGCCAGTGCTGGAAGCATGACCTTTTGTGTGCCGGTACCGACAAGCGGGATTTACGGAATCGCGGTGCGCCATGATGTAAATGGTAATGGCAAAACTGACATCAGATCTGATGGTGGCGGTATGTCGAACAATCCGAGCATCAATATCTTTAACCTGGGTAAGCCCAGTTACAAAAAGACGAAACTCGCGGTGGGCAATGAAGTGAAATCGATCAGCATTAAAATGAAGTATCTGTGACGGGCAGATATTACGGGGAAATGGGCAAATAAATAATGGCCAATGTAGCGCTACTTTCTAATCCAAACTCTACGGGAAACCGTGCGATATTACCGGAAGTGCGCTCATATTGCGTCAAGAACAGCGATGTTTTCCATTATGAAGTAGACGATGTTGATGAAATTACCAAAGCACTGCAAACCATCGCGAAAGTGAAGCCCAAGGTTCTTGTCATCAATGGCGGTGACGGAACCGTGCAAGCAGCCCTAACGGAATTGCATCAGGGTGGGCATTTTGGCGATAGTCCCCCGCCTGTTGCCGTACTGCCAAATGGCAAGACTAATTTGATTGCGCTGGATCTAGGCGCTGAAGGCAATCCACTGAAAGCGCTGGAACGCATTGTCGAAATGGCCAAACATGATCTGCATGAGCATTTGGTCGATCGGGAGCTGATTGCTCTGTCCGATGGTGGCAAGGATAGCAAAGTCGTACTCGGCATGTTCCTTGGTGGAGCTGGCCTGTCGGAGTTTATACTCTATTGTAGACACAAGATTTATCCACTGGGTTTGCCCAATGCAGCTTCGCACGTGTTAACGGTTTTTGCTGCTCTGGCTTCGGTATTATTTGGTATAAGAGCGAAGTTTCTCCCAAATCGACCGTCGCCGATTAGTATCTCGCTTATCAAAAAAGGCCAATATCAGGGCAATTTTGCGATTCTGATTGTCACAACGCTGGAAAAATTATTGCTGATGCGTCGTTTAACGCGATCGAGCGGAAAACGCGGGCGTTTACAGCTTATGGCGATCGACCAGAAGCCAGCAGCTTTGGTGCGTTTTATAGTATCCGCTCTATTTGGCCGTCTGGGTAAGAATGTACAAAAGGGCATCCACCTGGAACAAGGCGACATGATCCGTATTGAAGGCAAAAATAGCAATGTTGTTATGGATGGTGAATTATTCCGGGCAGAAGAAGGCCAGCCGATTGTTCTGAAATCAACAGAACCAGTGTCTTTCCTTCGCCTCGCTGCTTAGGCTATCATCCCACGGGTGAGCTACATTAAACCTCTTATAGAAGCGGAACTGGCTGAGTCAGTTGAGCCGCGCGTTTCCGCCTTTGCAGCATCCATTGCTGCACAATATGGTGATGCGTCCCGTGCGGTGCTCTTTTACGGCTCATGTCTTAGAACCACTGAACTCGAAGGGCAGATGCTCGATTTCTACTTGATCGTGTCGAGCTATGAAGAGGCCTACGGTAAAAGCTGGCTAGTGCGTGCAAACAAATTATTACCACCCAATGTGTTTCCAGCCGAGCATGATGGCTTGGTCGCTAAAATTGCAGTTTTGAGTGAAGATGATTTTCATAGACTGAATGGATCGGAGGCAAGCGCGGTGAGCGTGTGGGCGCGCTTTGCGCAGCCGTCGCGACTGGTCTGGTGTGCGGACAAAGCCGCTCAGGACAGAACGGTAACGGCAATAGCGCGTGCGCCCATAACTTTGTTTGAGCTGGCTTTGCCGGTTCTTGGCATACCGCCGCAAACGCCGACGCGGATATTCCACCGCGGATTTGAACTGACCTATGGCGCAGAATTGCGTGCTGAAAGGGCCAATCGCCCGGGCTCAGTGGTCGACGCTGATCCGGATCGCTATCAACGCTTTGGGCTCGCGACAATGGCAACGATGCAGGATCAAGATCCGTCAGAAGCTTTGGACCTGTCATTTGACGAGGCCGAGAAACGCTGGAAGAAGCTGCGCCGGAATGGGAAGCTTCTAACATTAGCGCGCTTGGCCAAGGCGTCAGGCACATATGCTGGCGGGATCGACTATCTTGCATGGAAGATTAACCGTCATGCCGGAACGGATTATGTGATCAAGCCTTGGCAGCGCAAATGGCCGATATTGGGTGCAGTCACCATGCTACCGCGATTAATTGTCGGCGGAGCGATAAAATAGGGTAATATCTGCATCTGAATTCTGAGGAGGAGTTAATATGGCAGATAATCTATCCGATAATCCCATCCATTTGGGCCTTGGCGCGGCGGCATTTTGTGAACCGCATTTCACTGGCGATCCGTCTTGGTATCAAGCCTATGCTGAACGCCATGCTGATGATGGCGCGGAGGGGCGATTGGTTTCGCTTCATCATTTTACCGAACCATGGACCGTCTGGGAAATGCATCCTCTGGGTGCAGAAGTCGTAATGTGCCTGAAGGGAAAAATGTCTTTGATACAGGAGCTGCCAGACGGTTCTGAGAAACGGATCGCGCTCGGTGAAGGGGAATATGCGATCAATCCTCCGGGTGTCTGGCATACAGCAGATGTTGACGGAGAGGCCTCGGCACTATTTATCACAGCAGGGCAGGGAACCGAAAATCGTGACCGTTGAAGAACGGATTAGCGATCTTTATAATCTGGCTTTCGCTTACTGAAGAAGGCTTTGGCCGCTTCCCGGCTGTCTTCGGTCATGCTCAACATGGCTTGCTGCCGGTCTTCAATCGCCATTGCGGCTTCAAAGCTTTGAGCATCGATATTGCGGTTAAGTGCGTCTTTGGTCAGTCGCAGGCCCATCGGAGCAGTGTTGAGCATCTCTTCGGCTAGCGCCAAGCCAGTGGAGAGCAGCTTGTCTTGATCAACAACCTCGCTGATCAATCCCAATTTTTCAGCGCGCTCGGCATCGATGAACCGGCCGGTGAGCAATAACTCTGACGCGAGGGAGGACCCAACAAGTCGCGGTAGGAAATAGCTCGATCCCATATCACAGCCGCCAAGGCCGATTTTGATGTAAGCAGCATTCATTTTCAGACTCGGCGCACCATAGCGAACATCGCTGGCGAGCAGCAGCGAGAAACCACCGCCACAAGCCGCGCCTTGCCCAAGTGTGATAATCGGCTGTGGGCATTGCCGCATCAATTGCATTACGGTTGCGATGCTGCGTTGGGTGCGCCAGATATGCTGGACCTGCCCGCGTGATCCGTCATTTTTCCATGCGCCGATATCAAGGCCTGCACAAAAGGCCCGGCCTTCTGCTCGGAATAGAACAACTCTGATATCATGGCGATCTTGCAGCCCGCGAAAATAGTCTTGCAGGGCGAAGATCATGTCCTCGTTCATCGTATTGAGTTTGTCAGGCCGATTGAGCGAGAGAATCTCGATCGCGCCGCGTTGTTCGATTTTTATGCTGTTTGTCATTCCCACATCCTGTTTTGCAATAAGCCTATTGGGCAATAGAGCCATAAGTTGCAATCGCAACAAGCCCTGCATGAAGGAGTGCGATGACAAGGAAGACCAAATAGGCAAGCACAGTCAGCACAAAAAATGCACCAAGATTATTGTCAAAGCGGAAGGCCAGCCATAGCGGCCAGAACATTATCGCTATCGCTCCAGCACGATCACCAAAAATGAACATCAATATGACAGCGATTAGCGGAATTATAAAAACCGATGGTAACCAGTGCCACCCCACTGGGTTCAGTGGAAAATTGCTAAATCGCTCCAACCGCTTTGCCAGCCGCTTCAAACATGCCTAAAATCTGATCGACTTGTTCGGACGTGTGTTCTGCGCACAGCGAACAGCGCAGTAGGGTCATGTTCGCCGGTGTTGCGGGTGGTCGCGCCAGATTGACGTAAAGACCTTCTGCGAGCAGCGCCTGCCACATCATCGCACCGCGTTCGAGATCGGGCATGATTACAGCAATGATTGCACTTTGCGCTTCGGGTGTGCCGAGTTCAAAGCCTAGATCGCGCAGGCCTTTATGGAGCTTCTTGCTATTTTCCCACAAATGCGCGCGCTTGTTTCCGCTGTGCATCAACTTGCGGATCGAGGTGCTGGCGGTTGCCATGACGCTTGGTGGCAACGACGCGGTAAACACATAGGGTCGGCAAACGAGTCGCATGATTTCAAATTTCGGATGATTGGAGACACAGAATCCGCCAACAGTGCCTACCGATTTGCTGAAAGTGCCAATGATGAAATCGACATCATCAATAACGCCCTGTGCTTCGCTAACGCCACGGCCATTGTCTCCAATAAAGCCCATGCTGTGGGCCTCATCAACTAATGTCATAGCGCCGTTTTCTTTACACACTCGGATCATTTCTTTCAGCGGCGCAACATCGCCAAGCATAGAGTAGACGCCTTCGAGAACAACCAGTTTGCCAGCCTCTTCAGGCAGACGTTTCAGGCGTTTTTCCAAAGCTTCGACATCATTATGCCGGAATGCCACGATTTCTGCATTGCCCATCGCACAACCGTCATAGATGGACGCATGGCTATCAATGTCGAGAATGACGTAATCGCCTTTCCCAGCCAGCGTCGAAATAATACCCAGATTGGCCTGGTAGCCAGTGGAAAAGACCATTGCATGATCCATTCCATAAAATTCTTTAAGCGCTTCTTCGCAATCCCTGTGCGGGCTATAGGTGCCGTTGAGAACTCGGCTGCCGGTTGTGCCTGAGCCAAATTCTTTGAGTGCTGTTAGACCTGCCTCGCGCACATCGTCGTCAAAGGTCATACCCATGTAATTATAGGTACCGAGTAATATGGTTTCTTTGCCATTACAGACCGCAACGGTAGGGGATTTTACCTCTTCCATCACAAGTGAGAATGGGTCTTTCACGCCAGTCGCTAACAAGGTTTCGCGTTCCTGAATCAGCGGATCGAATTTACTCAAAAGATCGGTCATTATACTCTCTGTTCAATGTCATTCAGATATTCTCTCAGAATGACAAAGCTAAATCTAGTTATCCATCAACTTTGCAACTGCGTCAGCAAGCTGGCCTATTGTTTCAATTTCCGCCTGCATATTCATGGTAATGATGATATCAAATTCATCTTCCACGGCCGCGACAAAATCCATAACCGTAAGGCTGTCCCACTCCAGATCGCTAGCAAAGGTGGTTGCATCTTTAAGCTCGACACCCTTGTTGTTAAACGGCCCGATCAAGGCCTCAACCTTGGCCATAATTTCTTCGCGAGTTGCCATGTTCTAATTCCCCAATATTTCGGCCTGCTTCATTCCTAGCAACCTTTGCCAATATGAAGTCCCCATTGGCAAGCGAATAAGGCCTAAACAGGGCACAAGGATGGGGATATGCGCCGTAACTTGCCCAATTGCGCCGATTATGCCACTCTTGCGCTGCATCGGGTCGCACCTTTGTGGAGGGTGGAGCATGAGCGAGGATCGAAAATGGCCGGATGAAGTCATCCAATTGCTGCGCACGACCCAACAACATCACGTTCAACTCAGTTTGATGGCCGATCATAAAGCCAATATGTTGATTGGTGCCACATTTCTCGTCTTTACTTTGGCGATCGGGCAAAGCCACGCCAGCAGTTTTTCACTGCCGCTGCTGATATTGGCAATCTCTGCATTTTGTGCTGCTGGTTTGGCAGCCATCGCGGTGATGCCGGCGACCAAGATACGGGCCGGAGCCAATCCCAATATGCTGTTCTTTGGTGCGTTTTCGAAAATGTCAGAAGATGAATTTAAGGACCAGCTATTGTCAGAGAATTTCGTTGACCAAGAGACAGTCTACCGCACGATGCTGCGCGACATTTATCAAATGGGACTGGTGTTAGAGCGCAAGAAATATCGCTATCTGGGCCTTGCCTACCGGGTATTTTTGCTCGGACTATCGCTGACTTTCATTACCTACCTGGTCGAGCAATTTACCGGCCCGTTGATGCAATAACCATCTAGTCCCAATTGAGCCAAAGGTCTTCGATCGCCCATACGACTCCGCCACGCATTGCGCCTTGGGCTTTGCCTGTCGTTAATTTAAACTGGCCAATTTCACGGAACCAGGTTTCATAAAATATATGTAATTCCATGCGGGCCAAATGCAGGCCAACGCAGGTATGGATACCGGAACCAAAGGCAGCATGACGATAATGTTTGCGATCGACCGAAACGGTCATTGGGTCATCGTTGAGCTTATCTTCCCAACCGATCATCGCTAACGGACAGATAATCTTCTCACCCTTGGACAATTTTTGTCCGCCCAAGACTGTATCCTCGCTAATCTGGCGCGGAAGATTTACGAAGCTGTAACGGCGGAGCAGTTCTTCGGTGACATCCGGGATACAGTCAGGATTATCAATGATCCGCTGTTGCAAGGCTGGATTTCCCGCAAGATGCTTCATGCCAAAGCTGAGCGCGTTGACGACTGTATCGAGCCCTGCGAGGAATAGAAGGTGGGCGATGGAGAGCAATTCTTCGAACGATAAGGCACGTCCATCAATGTCAGATTGGATAATATGGCTCATCATGTCGTCTTTAGGGTCAGCTTGGCGTAGTTTTACAAATTCCGCCAGCATCGCGACGATTTTCTGCTGCACTGCCACCGCTTCTGGTGTGCCGGCCAGTTCGAAGTTTTCGTTCACCAATGCGCGAAATTCATCAAATCGGTCGAGCGGCAATCCCAGCATTTCCATGAAGACCGAAACCGGAAAACGGGAACCGACGGCATCGACGAATTCGCATCCTCCATCGGCTTTGACAGCTCCGATCAGACGATCAGCCCATTGTTGAATCCGCCCTTGTAGTGGAGCTATCGCCTTTTTCTCAAAAAACGGACGCATCATTTGACGGTAAGGGCGATGCTCCGGCGGATCTAGGGACAGCGGGATTGTCTTGGGGATGTTTTCGATGTGGGGGATCGAAAAATTCTGATTGGAGAATATATTGGGCTTGCGCAGCAGCTCGATCATCAACTTGCCATCAGTGACTATCCAGTGCCCGCCATTAGCTGGAGTCCAGAAAAGAGGAGGGGCTTCGCGTTTTAGGGCCAGGAAGGCATCATGGACATCGACCTTGATTGCCGGTTCGGCATAAATGTCGAAACTGTGAGTCGGTACATCATCGCGCACCGCAGCATTATTCTGCATCAATCATCTCCCGTGTGGGGAATATGCGCTTGTCATGTGGATTTGGCAGCTAGTGATTTTAGGAGGCGTCAGAGCCAGTCATTTTGCCGGTACCATTTGGCGGTGTCTTTAAGGCCCTGCCGCGTTTCTATTTGGGGAGTCCACAATTCAGGCGGCAAGCGTTTGGCAGGATCGACGGTCCAGTCATCATGGCAGAAATAATTCACCCGATCTTCGGTTAGCTTTGCCTTGTCACGGCGCATTAGGCGATCGGCTTTCGCTCCGAATTTCAGAATAAACTTGGGTGTTGCGATAGGTTTGATCCGTCTGCCAATCGCCCAACCAATCGCTTTGGCAAAACTGGTCTGGGTCCAACCGCCGGTTTTACCGTCGTCTACCTCAAAAATTGAAGCCGTCAGGTCTTCATGTTCGGGGATGATGGTCATCAAAGCACGGGAAAGATCATCGACATGAATTGCGGAAAGGCGGCCATCGGCATCGGGTGGTAACGTGACAAAGCCTGATTTTGCCATTTTGAACAATTCAAGCATTTCGCCATCTCCGGGGCCATAAATGGCTGGAGGTCGGATGATTGTCCAGTCGAGCCCGCTGCTTGCGACAATCTTTTCGGCTTTCGCTTTGGTTTCTCCGTAGACCGAGAGTTGGGGCAGGGTAGCTGCAAGTGAGGAAACATGAATGAAACGCTTGCACCCAGCCTTTTTGGCTGCCTCGACGACGGCCAGCGTCCCGGCGACATTGCCAGCTTCAAAGCCCTCACGGGTGGGTGCGTTGACTACTCCGGCTATGTGGATCACCACATCTGCACCCGTGCATAACACGCTGAGGCTAGCGGGATTGTCCAGAGCGCCTCGCACCCATGTGACATTTGGTCTGTCATCCTGCGTACGGCGGGTTAGCGCGCGTACAGGGAAACCTGCCCGCACAGCTAGGTTGAGCAAATGTCCGCCCACAAAACCGGTCGCACCGGTTATCGCCAGAGTTTGTTTGGTCCGCATGCGACTATCTGCTGATGCCCTGTTTCAAACCAGCACCATCTGGTTACGATGGACGACCGCGCTGCGTGGCGCGTAGCCGAGCAGAGCTTCCAGTTCCGAGCTGCGTCGTCCGATTATTTTGGCGCAATCGAGCGCATCATATTCCGCCAAACCACGTGCGATGACATGGCCATCGGGGTTTGCAACTTCCACGACATCGCTGCGTTCGAACTGACCTTGTATGGCAATAATCCCGGCGGCGAGCAGGCTGTTGCCTTCCCTTAACGCCGAAGCTGCGCCGGCGTCTATTGTGATGGTTCCAGCAGAGGTCAGGCGGCCACCCAGCCAGCTCTTGCGAGCATTAGCGTTGCCACTGGCTTTAAAAAGCGTACCCACATTAGTGAGGGCATAACGCTCGAGAGGATGGTCTTCCTGACCGGAAATAATCGACAATTCGATGCCAGCGAGATTGGCAATTCGCGCCGCTTCCAGTTTTGAGGTCATGCCGCCCGAGCCAAGGCCGGAGGAAGATGAGCCATCCGCCATTGCCATGATCCGTTCGTCAACTTGCTCGACCAAACCGATAAACTGTCCTTCTGTTTCACTGCCAGTGGTGCGGTCATACAGGCCGTCGATGTCAGACAAGAGCAACACGCGATCCGCAGAGGCCGCTTGCGCAACCCGAGCCGCCAGTCGGTCATTGTCGCCAAAGCGAATTTCATCGGTCGCAACGCTATCATTCTCGTTGATAACCGGAATAGCGCGGTTTTCGAGTAGCATTTCCAGTGTGGCAGAGGCGTTGAGGTAGCGTTTGCGGCCTTCCAGATCGTCCAGTGTCAGCAGCATTTGGGCGGCTGTAATATCATGTTCGGCTAGCAGCTCTGACCACAGGCTGCTCAATGCAATCTGACCCACGGAAGCCGCCGCCTGTGCGTCGGACAGGCTTGCCCGGCCACCTTTTTCCAGACCTAGCTTGCGGGCACCTAGCGCTATCGAACCGGACGAAACGATGATGATTGATGTTCCATCGGCATGGCGTTTGGCAATGTCAGAAACTAGCGTCTCAAGCCATTCGCGACGTACCTTATCGTCTTCGCCAACCAGAAGGGACGAACCGATTTTTACGACGATTGTTTCGTTGGGCGCAGCTGTCACAGCGGTGACCAGTCCGCTTTTTCCCCCTCGTCGCCTTCGACATCAATACCGCTAGCGAGTTGGTCTTTCTTCTCAATCGAGCTGTGACCGCCGACTGCTTCGAGCACTTTGTTCAACACGGCATCCATGCCTTGCCCGGTCGCACCAGATAGCGGCAATACTTCCGTTGCACCTGCTGCGCGCAGATCGTCAGCAATTGAGGCCATCAATTCGTCGTCCAGCAGGTCAGCTTTGTTAAGCGCCAATATTTGAGGTTTCTCGGCAAGGCCGCCGCCATATTGTTCGAGCTCTTTGGTCACGGTTTTCCACGCGGCTACTGGATCATCGCCGGTAGCGTCGATAAGGTGAAGCAGAATTTTACAGCGTTCAATATGACCGAGGAAACGGTCGCCAATGCCAGCACCTTCCGCCGCACCGTCGATCAAACCGGGTATATCCGCCAATACAAATTCGCGGTTATGATGCTGTACCACGCCCAGTTGCGGATGAATGGTAGTGAATGGATAGGCGCCGACTTTTGCCTTTGAATTGCTCACAAAATTGATCAACGTCGACTTGCCGGCATTTGGCAGTCCGACCAAACCGGCATCCGCAATTAATTTTAGCCGCAGCCAAACCGCTGCTTCTTCGCCAGGTTCGCCGGGTTGATGCTGGCGAGGGGCACGATTGGTTGCGCTTTTATAGCTTGCGTTACCGCGGCCACCGATACCGCCTTCGAGGAACATTTCTTCCTGTCCTTCGCGGGTAAAGTCGAGCAGCACATGTTCTTTGTCTTCGGACAGGACTTGCGTGCCGACCGGTACTTTGATGATCCTGTCTTCGCCGCCTGCGCCGGTGCGGTTGCGTCCTGCGCCGCCTTTGCCGCGTTGGGCTTTCAGATGCTGGGCATAGCGAAAGTCGATCAAGGTGTTGAGGCCCTCAACCGCCCTGAAGATGATATCGCCGCCTTTGCCGCCGTTGCCGCCGTCGGGGCCGCCATATTGGATATATTTTTCGCGCCGAAAACTGACGGCTCCAGGGCCGCCCTGGCCGGAACTCACATAAACTTTGGCTTGATCTAAGAAATGCATGTTTGTGCATTTAGGGATGTAGGGCGCGAAAGGCTAGGGATTCATTCTGCTGCTTTCAATTGCTCCATTTGTGCGATGCGCGGATCATTGGGATAGACCCATTCGTCACCAATCACCTGATCAACCGCAAGCTGTTCCGGTACATTGTCGAGACCGATCATTTTATCGCAGGTCTGATGAAAACTATAGATACGCGCCTCTTGATAGCTCAGCGGCACGCTTTTAAATCCATCGCTTTCCATGGATTTCTGGATCATCTCGCCAAATTGGGTGTCTTCGAGGATAATCGGGCTCATATCCCGGCCATTCGGCTTGCTCTCGTCCGGTATCGTCCACAAGTCTGGCGCTGGACCGTTCCCCCAGTCCAGCGCCATCGTGACGAGTTCCAACCGGGTTGTATTCAATCCGGTTGGCCAAAAAATCAAAGGCGGTACAAAATAATTGGAAAGCGGCGACACCCAGTTCGGGAACATGGTGTAGCTTTGCGTGCAGGTGCGACCAAATTCGCCAACCGTGTCAATCTCTTGCCATTCGGGTGGGGATTCGATGGCGCGGACATGCTCTCGATCTGTCTGTTGCGGGGCAGGGGCCAGCATTCTGGCATGGCCATTGGGGAACATGGTGTTCACATTGCGTTTGCTATCGACCAGCGGCGCCACGGTTTCTGGATGGATGAAGGGCACATGATAGACCTCCATATTCGCCTCCATCGCGACTTTCCAATTGCAGTTGAGATCAAAGCTGTGGCGTGCGGCGAGCTTTATCTTGTCAAATTGAAATTCTTCCCAATCATTCCAAACGGGTCCGAGCCATTGTTTCAGTGGCATCGCATCATCATCAAAATTCACAAAAATCACATTGCCCAGCCGCTCGCATTTTACAGGGATCAAGCTGCGGCAGGACATGTCTAGTCCGGTAAAGTCGTGTTTCTCGGGTACACCAACCAGCTCACCATCGGTTTTGTAAGTCCAGTTGTGATAGCCGCACATTAAGCGTGGAGACCGGCCTTTTTCCTCGGTCACAACCGGCGCTCCGCGATGACGGCAGGTATTGTAAAAGGCCCGCACTTCGCCATCCATGCCATGAACGATAATCACGGGGGTACCCGTATTTTCCCATTTCATGAAGCATCCCGGATCCGGCACTTCATCAATATGCGCTGCGAACAGCCAGCTTTTCTTCCAGATATGCTGTTGTTCCAGATCATAATATTCCTGGGACGTATAACGACCAGCTGGAAGGTCAGGCAAATGTGGAAAATCCTCTGGCGGAGCGGTCCGTGCGGCTTCCCATTCCATCACGCGCTTCATCTGCGCAATATAGGCTGGATCCATAGACATTGTTTTGTGCGTCTCTCCCTATCGCGGGAATGCCACGACGGCAGCGCCGCCGTCGATTGGCAATAGTGATAGATGGCGCATTTATGTTGGACCTAGAAAGAGCGAAGAATAGGGTCATATTATATGCTTTTTGGGGCTGAAATTCCGGAGAAGCGATTTTTTTGACGTTGAACGGAGGCTGGGGCTTGTGGTCAGACGGTTGATTATGATCACAGTCATATCAGGAGCATGGCATATCGGAAAGTGATCGGAACTACCGTCCGCTATGGGGCCAAATGCGAACACAGCTGCGCTTCCATTGTGCCCACTAAACATAACTTGTCTTTTGCCCCCATGCTGGCAATAGCCCGTGCATGTCAGAAATACGGAAATATGTGATTATTGGATGTGGAATGATGGGCCGCGAGCATATGCGCAATATCGCATTGGTTGATGGTGCAGAATTGGTTGCGATTGCCGATCCGCATGAGGCTTCTCGAAAATCTGCTTTGGAACTCGCTGGCGCCTTGAATCAGTCTGTCACCTGTTATTCAGAAGCTGAAGAAATGATGACAGTGCATAAGCCTGATGCCGTAATTATCTCTGCCCCCAACCACACACATTATGAGATTTCGCAACAAGTAATGGCCCATGATGTGGCTATCTTGCTGGAAAAACCAATGTGCACGACCGTGAGCGATGCGCAGAAGCTTCATGCCCTGCAAATGGACTATGAGCCGCTTTTCTGGGTTGGTTTAGAATATCGATATATGCCTCCCGTCACGCGTTTTGTAGAACGAGTGCATAACGGTGAAACCGGCCCTGTAAAAATGCTTTCCATTCGCGAGCATCGATTCCCGTTTCTGACCAAGGTCGGTGACTGGAACCGCTTCAGCCAAAATACTGGCGGGACTTTGGTAGAGAAATGCTGTCATTTTTTTGATCTTATGTGCCATATTTTGCAGGATGAGCCGGTGCAGATTTTTGCCAGCGGCGGGCAAGATGTCAATCATCTCGATGAAACCTATAACGGAAAGAATTCCGACATATTGGACAATGCTTTCGTGATCGTCGATTTTTTATCCGGAACACGAGCGATTCTGGATCTATGCATGTTTGCCGAGGGATCTGAACAGCAAGAAGAAATCTATGCGTTGGGTGGTACAGGCAAGCTTGAAGTTAAAATACCGGCAGCAGAAATAACCTGGTCTCCCCGCGACAAGAGCGGTGTGCTGATGGAATATGTGGATACGCCAGAAGCAGCGATGGAGGCAGGCGATCATCATGGTGCAAGCTATTATCAGATCAGCCATTTCCATCGTGCCCTGTTGGACGGTAGCGGGCCCAAGGTCACGAGTTTTGATGGACTACGCTCGGTTCAAATGGGTGCTGCTGCACATCAATCGATCGAAACGGGCCAACCGGTCAGACTCAATATAAAAATAAACAGCTAGGATTCACTTATGCAAACCATGCCCCCAATTGGTTTTGGTCTTTGGAAGATTTCAGAAGATGATTGCGCCGAAACGGTCGTTGATGCGATCAAGGCAGGCTATCGCCATTTCGATAGTGCGGCAGATTATGGAAATGAACGCGCCGTCGGTGCAGGCATTGCCGACGCAATTGCACGAGGACTATGCACGCGCGAAGATCTATGGATCACCTCAAAGTTGTGGAATACCTATCACGCGCCCGAGCATGTCGAAGCGGCATGTCAGCGATCTTTGGATGATCTGGGGCTGGAATATCTCGACCTCTATCTGATCCATTTTCCGATTGCTCTAAAATACGTTCCGTTTGAAACCCGCTATCCTGCAGAATGGATATTTGATCCTGATGCCGACTATCCTAAGGCAGAGCGCGCCGCCGTGCCGCTCCATAAAACCTGGGAGGCCATGGAAGCCTTGGTCGTAAAAGGCTTGGTGCGTCACATCGGGGTTTGCAACTATACAAGCGGCCTGCTGCACGATCTGATGTCCTATGCCGAGATAAAGCCATTCGCACTTCAAATTGAATCGCATCCCTATCTGACGCAAGAGAAACTGATCCGCCTCGCGAAAGATTACGGGATTGAAATCACCGCCTTCTCTCCGCTTGCCTCACAATCTTATGTCGAACTCGGAATGGCGGCCAAGGATGACAGCTTGTTGGGCCATCTGGTGGTGACTGCTGCAGCGGAAGCGAACCACAAGACGCCCGCACAAGTTCTATTGAGATGGGGCATACAGCGCGGAACATCGATCATCCCGAAAAGTAGCAATGCGCAGCGCATGCGTGAAAATCTGGATGTTATGGATTTTGCTTTGACCGAAGAGGAAATGCGCGCGATTTCAGCGCTGAACGAAGATAAGCGCTTTAATGATCCCGGTGATTTTTGCGAAGGTGCATTTAACTTATTCAATCCGATTTACGACTGAGGCAGGCTTATGAAACAGCAACATTGGAATGGGCGCGACTTCCCCGCAATCGTCGAATCCAGCGGTGATCTGCCGGCTTATCTGAAGAGCAAGAAAGCAGACGTTGGTCTGCTTTTAAAGAATGCAGGTACAGTCTTGTTTCGTGGTTTCGATGTTGCCGCTCCAGAGGATTTTGACGCCGTGGTGGAGGCTTATGGTGATGATAATTTTGCCTATAAGGAATCGCTGTCAAACGCGGTTCGTGTAAATGTAACTCCACGGGTTTTTACGGCCAATGAAGCTCCTCCGGAAACTAGCATATATTTGCACCATGAAATGGCTCAGACACCCATATATCCATCGAAACTATTCTTCTATTGCCAGATTGCAGCAGATAAAGGCGGCGCAACGCCGTTATGTCGCTCCGACGTTTTGTTGGAAAAATTGGCAAAAGAGGACCCTGATCTCGTTCAGGCATTCGCGGATAAAGGCGTCCGATATTCCAGCACAATGCCACTGGAAAATGACGCAGGATCAGGACAAGGACGCAGCTGGCGCAGCACGCTTAGCTGTGAAAGCAAGGAAGGGGCAGAAGCAAGATTACAGGCGCTTGGTTATGAATGGAAATGGCAGGAACATGAAAGCTTGCGGGTAACTACACCTGTCCTGAGTGCTGTTCGCTCCGTAGATGATGGTCGGCGCGTGTTTTTCAATCAACTTATTGCCGCATTTCGAGGCTGGTCAGACAGTCGCAATGATGCATCCAAATCCATCTGCTTTGGCGATGGTACAGCGATCACGCCTGATCATATGGCGGGTGCTATCAGGCTTGCTGATGAACTAAGCTTTGACCTGCAATGGCAGTCCGGTGACGTAGCATTGATCGACAATTTTACTGTTATGCATGGCCGCCGACCATTTGAAGGTACACGCCGAGTGCTCGCATCGCTAATTAAGTAGCCGCCAAACCCCTGAACCGCGTCGAACCCCATATCCAAACCGCGATGTTCGCGGCTATCAAAATAGCGAATAAGCCATAGAATATCGAGCCTAGTGCGCCGCTCGACGCCAATCCGATTGGCGAGAAGAGGATGTATAGCGCCACCACGCCAGAAAATAATGTGATCGCCAAGGGTTTGGCAAACCGCCACGGCGTCAGATCTACTTTTTCATTGCGGGTAAATTGCCAAGGATCTTCGCGCGGTTTCCAGTAACCAACCGCAAGCATGATCACGACTTCAATCGCAAACAAGATCGCATATTGATGCAGGAAATGCAGCGTGATCACGTCGTCGAACACGAAACGCAGTAGAGCATATGTGATCACATGGAACAAAATCACCAGCTTTGCACCAAGAGCCGGAACCCGCCGTGTGAACAATCCCATGATCACGATGACCACAGTTGGAATATTATAGAATCCTGTGAATACCCGGATCACTTGCCATAGTCCTTGCTCGGCGAAATAGAGCATCGGCGCAACAATGAAGGAAAAAAGCGCGATGATGATGCTTGCGATTTTCGCCACGCGCACCAGCTCTGCGTCACTGGCTTTTCCGTTGCGATAGGGTGCATAGACATCGAGGCAAAATAAAGTGGCTGCACTGTTGAGTAGCGAGTTAAACGAGCTGAACACCGCTCCCAACAATACAGCGAGGAAAAAACCGGCCATATAGACAGGCAAAACGTCTTTGATAAGGCGGGGGTAGGCTTGGTCTATAGATCCCAGATCGGGGCCATATAGATGAAAGGCAATGACGCCTGGTATCATCATCATAAATGGGACCAGGATTTTAAAAAATCCGGAAAACAGCACACCCTTTTGCCCCTCTGCTAAAGAAGCAGCACCGAGAGTTCGTTGGATGACATATTGATTGGTGCACCAATAGAATAGGTTGGCGAACAACATGCCGGTAAACAATGTTCCAAACGGTGTTGGATCATCAGCGCCGCCAATCGCATTTAACTTGTCCGGATGATCGCTGACAAGCTTGTCCAAGCCGGTGCCGAAATCACCGCTGCCCAAAGCGATGAGGCCAAGGACCGGAACCAATGTGCCAATGATTAGCAACCCGATACCATTGATCGTATCGGATACCGCAACTGCTTTTAACCCGCCAAAGACAGCATAGATAGAACCGACCAGGCCAATAGCCACAACAGTCGCTACAAGTGACGGGAAATATTTAAGGCCGATCAATTGCGGCACATCAAACAGCTGCATAACGGCGATTGATCCCGAATAGAGCACCGAAGGTATAGTTACCAGTCCATAGCCGAGCATGAACAATATAACCGACATTCTCCGCACAGTTCCATCGAACCGATCATTTAGAAATTCTGGCAATGTTGTGAAGGCTCCGGCCAGATAGCGGGGCAGAAAGATGAGAGCCATAGCGATGGTGGCTACAGCCGCGGTAACTTCCCAAGCCATGCTAGACAGATTATAACCATATGCCGAACCATTGAGCCCGATAAGCTGTTCTGCCGAAAGATTGGTCAAAAGCAATGATCCGGCAATAAAAACGCTGCTCAATCCGCGACCGGCGAGAAAATATCCATCCTTGCTATCAACATTACCGCGTGTCTTTATCCAACTGATCCACGCAACGAGCCCCATAAAAAACAAACAAGAAACGGCGGTAAAGAAAAGATTATTGCCCTGCATATATTGCATTTAACAGGTTAGAAGTCAGTCAGATAGAAGCAAATACGAAATCTGTATTGTTTGAATCTGGGTCAACGGAATTGGCAAAAAATTGCTGCTGTTGTGCAGAGCAATCCGATATAGCTCCGCAAGTCCTTTACCACCGGCTCAGCAGAGGTTTTGGAATTTTTCTGTTTTGGCCTTATCTTCGTTCGTTAGCTTACTAGGATGATACCAACCCACTCAGGTTTTTCACAAACGTTATCGGTCTGTCGGTTGCTGAAGATGATCATATGGCGGTTCCCGCGATGATCGGCTAATTAAAGGTCCCATCATCAAGTGATTCCGTGTGTTGATCAAAGGTTCAGGCATTAACACTTCAAGTGGAAATATGCTTTCTCAGCGCCCCATGTCTGTTTTCAATCGAGAGCCTATTGAAGCCCCGACAACAATATGTTGGGAATATAACTATTGTCCCAATCGATAGGCTTTGGCGGCGATTTCCCCATTCTCAAGACAACCAATTTCTTGGATGGAACGATATAGACAACTTGATTACCATTGCCATCGAACAGGAATAGATCATCAGCCAGATAAGGCGCGCCGTGTAGCGAAATTGATATCAGATTCTGATGTCCGATTTTCAGTATGTCTTCATCCCAGTCAAACAGTTCAGCGATGCCTCATGGGTCATCGATGCGAACGATACCTGCGTGCAGGCTGATCTTGATATTGCTATCCTAAATAGCGAACGGGTCCAATGCTGTTGCAGCCGTTCATAATTTTTTGGTCGAATGCTAACATCCTCTGTTTGCACCAATGGCGGACATTAGACGATGCATGTTAATGCCGTTTATTTCCGCAAATAGGTTTCCGATATTTTTCTGTCCTACGCAGCTGTTTTTGTGCAACCATGACGCATGTCTAAAGAACTTATTTTTGATTCCCGGTTTCCGTTCATCCCCGCGATCAATCGGTTCAATAGAATTTCATCTCTGTTTCGCGTATCTTTTGTCAACTTACTGCCGGGATTATAATTGCAATGATCGACCTATATTTTGCTCCCACGCCCAATGGCTGGAAAATCAGCGTGATGCTCGAAGAAAGCGGGCTGGATTATCGGGTTAAGTGGATTAATATCGGCGCAGGGGAGCAGTTTGAGCCGGATTTTTTGGCGATTAGTCCGAACAACCGGATACCTGCCATAGTGGATCATGATCCCGATGAGGGCGATGAACCGATCAGCGTTTTTGAGACGGGTGCGATTTTGCTCTATCTTGCGAATAAGGCGGAACAGTTTTTGCCCGATGATCTGCACGGCCAGATTGCTGCGACCGAATGGTTGATGTGGCAAATGGGCGGGTTGGGACCGATGATGGGGCAGCATGGTCATTTCAAACTCTACGCGCCCGAACGGATTGCCTATGCCACCGAACGGTACCGCAACGAGGTATTGCGGTTGTTTGGGGTCATGGACCGGCGGCTGGCCGACAATGCCTATCTGGCGGGTAGCGATTATAGCATTGCCGATATGGCCTGTTTCCCATGGGTGCAAACCTATAAGCGGCAGGAAATTGATTTGGGCGACTTTGCTAATGTGAAGCGTTGGTACGAGATATTAAAGCAACGCGAAGGGTTGCGTCGCGGCATGGCGCTCGGGCGCGACAAGATCAATCGTAACCCGCAAGATGATGTCGAAGTGCGCAAGACTTTGTTCGGGATAAAGGAATGACCATGACTACTAAAGTTGAATTTTACTTCGACCTCTCCAGTCCGTGGACCTGTTTGGCGTTCCATAATATCCAGCCGATTATCGCGGACACCGAGGCCGAGATTATCTGGAAGCCGTTTTTGGTCGGGGGTGTTTTCAATGCCGTCAACCAAAGCGTCTATGCAGCGCGGGAGAATCCCGACAACCGTAAATTCGTGCACAGCTTTCGCGTGATGAAAGACTGGGCCGCATTGGCTGGTGTGCCGATGAATTTTCCGAGCGAACATCATCCGGTCAAATCCGTGCATGCGATGCGTGCCTGTTGCGCGCTGGAAGAGGATCAGGTCGCTTTGCACAAATTTGCGACCGCTGCGTTTAACGGATATTATGGTGGTCAGCGCAATCTGGATGATCCAGCGGTCTTGATTGCTATCGCCAATGAAATTGGCATGGATGGAGAGGCGCTGGCCGCTCGAACACAGGAACAAGCGGTTAAGGATCGGCTGCGGGCCAATACCGACGAGGCGATCGCGCGCGGCGCTTATGGGTCACCTAGTATTTTTGTACCTTTCGAAGACGGTGAGCGGATGTATTTTGGCAATGACCAGTTGCCGTTGGTTAATCGAGCGATTAAACTCGCGGCCAACCTATAAACGAATCCAGCTGCTACGGAGCCTAAACATGTCAGAACGCGTTACTATTTCGGTCGAAAATCACATTGCCGATGTTCGGTTCAACCGGCCGGAGAAGATGAATGCGCTCGATCCAGAGCAGATTGATGCGATTATTGATGCGACGGATAAGCTCGCCGAGATGAAGGATGTACGGGCGATTGTGCTGTCCGGGAACGGCAAAGGATTTTGCGCCGGGCTTGATATGTCGAGTTTCACCAAGTCGAGCACGACCGGCAGCCTTACCGACAGGCCTTATGGCAATGCGAATAAATATCAGCATGTTGTGCTGCAATGGCGGCGACTGGCGGCTCCTGTTATTGTCGCTATTCATGGTGCTTGTGTCGGTGGCGGTCTGCAATTTGCCTCTGCAGCCGATGTTCGGATCGCAACGCCCGATTCCAAATTATCCATCATGGAAATGCGCTGGGGCCTGATCCCGGATATGGGCAGCTATACAACTTGGCGCAGTTTTGTTCGCGACGACATATTGCGTGAACTCACCTATACGAACCGGATTTTCTCTGGCGAGGAAGGCAAGGAGCTGGGTTTTGTTTCGCATCTTGCTGATGATCCGTTGGCCAAGGCCATGGAATTGGCGACAGAAATTGCCGGCAAGAACCCGGATGCGATCAAGGCTGCCAAGCGGTTGATGAACAAGTTGCCGGACATGAATGAAGACGAGATTCTGATGATGGAAAGCGTCGAGCAGGACAAGGTGGGCAGGGCGCCCAACCAAAAAGAGGCAGTCATGGCGTACATGCAAAAGCGGGCGGCGAACTTTAACGACTAAACATTAGCCGTGTTTTACCATCTGCGCTTCCAGTACGGCACGGAATTCCGCGTCAATCACTTTAGCGCCCTGCTTGTTGGTCAGGACCAAAGTCGTGGTGCAAGTAGCGACACATTGGTCATTCTGGAACGCAGCGGACAATATGTCCCATGACGAGTTGCCTATGCGTCCAATGCCACTGCAAATCTCTGCATCATCGGGGAAATGAGCCTCACGCAGATAGTTGATCTGTACCGCCGCGATCAGCCAGCGATCACCGTGGGCGCGGTTTTCCATACCCATCGAACGGTTGAAACGCACCCGGCCATTTTCGAACAGGTCGGCCATCGCAACATTGTTGATATGGCCAAGCAGATCCATATCGCCAAAGCGGGTCTGAGTGACATTGGAAAAGGGATAGCTCGCCTTTGACAGCTGCCATGTTTCAGGTTTAGACATAATATGCTCTTTGATTTGCGGCCGTTGACCTTAGTTCATTTTTGCGACGAGGTCTTTCTGCAATGTCTTGCAGGCATAGACATACATAGCACCAGCCACAATGAAGATGCTGACAATATAGATCATCGACCAACGCAGTCCCTCCGCACTGGCGGTTAAGCAAGCCTGTGCTTTGTCGGAGCCCAGAGTGGCGATTAAATCATCCGCTTTGCCCTTGCACAGTTGCGGGGTCAGCTCTGAGGCAAATTGTGATGCAGCTAGATCAGCATTCATCAAAATATCGCTCAAGATACCCATAACCAGCGGACCACAGCCATAGCCGATCAGGTTAACGACAAACAGGAACAGAGCTACCGCTGTTGCCCGGGATTGCGGGCTCGCGACGCCCTGACAAATTGTATATTGCGCACCGAGATAGCCATAGTGAAGCGCTGCCCCGACGATCAATACACCCAAAGCAAAGGGAACGCTTTCAGAGGTGAAGCCAATCCAGTAGAGCGGTACACAGGCAATTAGCATGATACCGGGTAACCAGGCGACGACATTCGGATAACGGCCGCTGAGTTTCTCAGTCATATAACCTGTAATAAACGCACCAAATGAAGCGGCGAGGCCTAAGGGTACGGCAATTTCAAGCGCGACTTCCGATATCGACATCTCATGGACACGTTGGAAAAAGGCGACCTGGAAATTGCTAACGCCATAACCAACAAAGGCTACCAATGCCGCTGCAAACATATTGACCCAGAACGTTGGTTTAGCCGATAATTCCTTAATCGTATCGATGATTCCCGTCTTCTCAAGCTTTGTTGTGGTTGGAGGATCGGCATAGCCGCGTGGTGGTTCTTTCACGGTCCACAGAAAGATTAATCCAAAGAGAACACCGGGAATGCCAAGCGCTAGAAAGGCCTCACGCCAAGAGAACATTTCTGTAATCGGGCCGCCAAAGGCGTTGGCAAGTACACCGCCCAGGGTAATGCCCATAGTGTAGATCGCAATGGCGCGTGCACGACTGCGTGGCGGGAAATAGTCGGAAATTATGGAGTTGGCCGCTGGGGTTAGTCCCGCTTCGCCAATGCCAACACCAATCCGAAATACGAGTAACGCAATAAAACTGCCAGCGATGCCACACAGGGCTGTCATGAGTGACCATAGAACGACACTGGCGGCGATGATCCGTACCCGGTTCATGCGCTCGGCAAGCCGCGCGATGGGGATGCCCATCACCGTATACATCAGCGCAAACCCAAAGCCTGAGAGTAATCCAAACTGCCAATCTTGCAATTTGAATTCTTCAATGATCGGCTGTGCGACCACGCCGATAAGAATCCGGTCGATGAAATTTAGAGTGTAGAGCAACATCAGAGATATAATCACATAATTGCGATATCCACTGGTACCAAATGCTTGTCCGGTATTCGTGGCGGGCGAGCCCTGTGCCTGGGTTGCGCTCATATCATCTCCTAAAATTATTTTCTTTGCGTGATGGCCTGATCTGCGCTGCAAGTCCAGCGCCCATTACAATGTTTTATCATTGAAGGAATAAAATAGTTTACATTAAGTTACACTGCGATATATCTGAGCAGGTACTCGCCAGAACGGCGCTTATAGGGGGTCGTTTCTGCGGCTTGGGTAATTGGGATATGGTGCTGCAGCTGCTGGAGTGTGCCAGTATATGGGCGAATATTTCCTGCCGATTATTGAACTCGCGCAGAAGGAATTGCTTCTGTTTGCGAGCTTGTGCTTTCTTGTGGGAGCCATTGATGATGTAATATTCGACATTGTCTGGATGGTGCATTCCATAAAGCGGAAGCTATATGTTTATACGCGTTATGATCGCGCAACTGTGGATCAATTATCCCCGTCGGATGATAATAATCCCTTGGCGATATTCGTACCAGCGTGGCAGGAAGCTCCGGTAATCGGTGCGATGCTTCGGCGATGCCTGGATCAATGGACCCACAGAAATTTTCGCATCTATGTTGGTTGTTATCCGAATGATGGCGAGACGATCGCAGCTGTCGCTGCAGCAGCGAATGATGCTGAGTACATCCGCATCATCATATGTGATCATGCAGGCCCGACGTCAAAAGCAGATTGCCTGAACCGATTGTGGCGCGCTCTGTGTCTGGACGAAAACCTTGAGTCCATAAGCTACAAAGCTGTCATCTTGCAGGATGCAGAGGATTTAGTTCACCCCAAAGCACTCAACTTGTTTGATTATCTGATAGACCGAGCATCTCTAGTCCAGATACCGGTTATTCCGAGGCGCGCTACCCGATCTGTCTGGGTCGCCGGTCACTATTGTGATGAGTTCGCGGAAATGCATGGAAAGCAAATGGTGTTAAGGGAAGCCTTGGGCGTGTCCATGCCTTCGGCAGGCGTCGGATGTGCATTCAGGCGTGATGAATTGCGCAAGCTATCGGTGCTAACCCAGGGCAAGCCTTTCGATGCAACGAGTCTTACCGAGGACTATGAAATTGGCTTGCAACTGACGCAGGGAAATGCACGAGGAATTTTTGCCCGGCTTAGGGACAAGCAAGGGCAATGGGTTGCAACGCAGGAATTTTTTCCAGAAAGTTTTGAAGATGCGATAAGACAGAAAAGTCGCTGGATGATGGGCATTGCCCTATCGGGATGGGACCGGCTGGGGTGGCAACGCTGTTGGCGCGAAAATTGGATGCGGTACAGAGATCGTAAAGCCAGCTTTGCTGCGTTCGTGTTGACTATAGCCTATTTCGCGATGTTCCTGATGGGCTTTCTATTCATATTAGAGCTGAGCGGTGTCTATCAGCCAAGCCCACTTTCTGATTTGCTTAAAGCAATGCTGGTTATGAATGCGTTTTTCCTGAGCTGGCGTTTAGCGTTCAAGGGGTGTTTCGTATTTTCACTTTACGGTTTTCGGGAAGCTTGTTTGTCCGTTCCGCGAACAATTATTGCTAATATAATCAACATGTTGGCGGCCCGACGAGCTTTGTTTCAATATCTGAAAACTTTGGCCGGCGTTCCGCCAAAATGGGAGAAAACAGGTCATTTTCACCCTAAAGCCAAGGATGTTCGACAATTAAGAGCCACCCGAGTTTCAACCCGCGATGAATGAAGTAACGATATCGGTTCGTCGAGGAGAACCGTTTAGAGCTTTGTTGGTCGTGCTATTGGCCTGGGTTACGGTGCGGGTTGTTTTGCAAGGGTTCTTTCCTGCTACACAGTCGCTGACATTGCCAATTACCCGTCAGATTGAAATGGTTTCAGTCGATGAATTGATGGTCAAATCCTCCAGTTTACCAAACCTTCTTATCGTTGACTTTCCTTCGATGTCCGCCGTTTCAGATGTTTCTTCACGTTCCGGGGCCGGACGGTTATCAACAGGATTAAACATAGACGTTCAGAAAACACCCCAGCGCCCATCGGGCCAGAAATTGATCTCATTTCCAGCAGCGATGGATCGATCAGAATCTATTGAACCAAAGAGAATAGCGCCCTCGGTTTTGCCGAGACTAACAGCTGATCGAAGAGAAAGTGACATTTCCGCGGCGGAATCAGATGCTTTTTCAGGCTATTTTTGGCTTTTTGCGAGGCAAGGCAATAGTCCAAAGCGATGGCGCGCAGGCTCTCCCGCATCTCAATTTCCGGTAGCACAATATGGCGCCAGTCAGGCCGGAGCCATCCTGACATATAGAATATCGGGTGACAAAAACCGGAATATTTCAACTTTTGCTCGTGCGTCCACGGCTCTGTCATCGAAGGGTCAAGAGGAATTGGCCATTGGTATCAAGAGCAAGCCTATACGCGATGTCCCGATCACTTTTTTTGCGGAACAGCGTTTCGGGGCTCGGAAGGATAGCAATCGCGGAACGGCGATCTATCTGGCTGGCGGAACGGGACCGGATTTGGTGTTACCCGATACTAGCTTGGAGACGTACGGTCAGA
Source organism: uncultured Sphingomonadaceae bacterium (assembly GCA_947501695.1). GTDB lineage: Bacteria > Pseudomonadota > Alphaproteobacteria > Sphingomonadales > Sphingomonadaceae > Parasphingorhabdus. The sequence goes on along the minus strand of CANMWO010000001.1, from coordinate 1,676,002 downwards.
TGGGGTTTATATTTGCTCGCGATGATAGTTATTTTTTTGACGCTTCGGCTGCACTGCAGAAACAGGTTTTTGAGCGCGAAGGGCATAAAATTACCGCTGGAGCAGGGATTTGGGCGAGTGGTCAGGAGGGAGCGACGCGGGTTGATATCGGCCCGCGCGTGAAGTTGCATGTTCCGGTCGGGCAGGTCAATGTCCAGGTTTCGGTCGATTGGCGCGAGCGTATCGGCGGAAATGCGCATCCAGGGTCGGGGGCTTCAGTGACTTTATCTACAGGATTTTGAGCAGTTTTCATGTGCCATCAATCTTTACGAGAATAGATTTCTTACAAGAGATAAGATCAAGTCCCTTTATCCCGTAACCAAAAGCGATTAGTCCTTGGAAATATGGATATTTACCTCCCTATCGCAAATTTGTCAGTCGATGCGTTTGTCATCGTGTTGCTTGGCGGCCTGGTAGGTATCCTGTCCGGTATGTTTGGCGTTGGCGGTGGTTTCTTAACGACGCCACTTCTAATATTTTACGGTATTCCCCCCACAGTGGCCGCAGCATCAGCATCGACCCAGGTAACAGGAGCCAGTATTTCAGGTGTTGCCGCTCATATGCGGCGTAAAGGGGTCGACTTTCGAATGGGGGCGGTGCTGGTTGTTGGCGGTATCTTCGGCACCTTCATTGGAACGGGCTTATTTCAGATTTTGCAGCGCTGGGGACAGATTGATACCGTGATTTCTGTGCTTTATGTGCTGATGCTTGGCAGTATTGGTGGCATGATGGCCAAGGAAGCATGGGGCAGCGTGCAAGCGGTTCGCTCTGGCAAACCGTTACCTGCACGAAAACGGCGCCATCATCCTCTGGTGGCGAATCTGCCAATGCGTTGGCGTTTTTATCGTTCCGGCCTCTATATTTCCCCGATTGCGCCTTTTATCTTGGGACTGTTGACTGGTATTTTGACAATGCTGTTGGGTGTCGGCGGCGGGTTTATTATGGTGCCCGCGATGCTCTATCTGCTCGGCATGGGCGCGCAAGTCGTCGTCGGAACATCTTTGTTCCAGATTCTTTTTGTCACCATTGCGTCTACTATGATGCACAGTATGACAACCCGAGCCGTCGATATTGTTTTGGCCGGTTTGCTTCTGATTGGAAGTGTAACCGGCGCGCAACTGGGCGCGAAATTTGCGCAACGGATGCGGCCTGAATATCTGCGGTTAGCGCTTGCCGTCATGGTATTGTTGGTAGCTATTCGGATGGCGCTTGGGCTGGGTTTCCAACCTGACGAAATTTATACGATACAGCCGTTATGACTGGATTGAGATCAAAATGGACGAGGGCTTTGTGCGGCCTTGCGATCCTGTTTCTAGCTACGGCCAATACGCCTATACTGGTGCCCGATGTGTCGCAGGACAAGATCAGCATCAAAGGGGACTTTAACGGTGCTCAGTTGCTTTTATTTGGCGCCATTACCTATCCTCCGGGAACACTGAACCGCGATCGCGCGGACATTGTCGTCGTTCTGAAAGGTCCGACTGAATCGATTGTGCTGCGCGAGAAGCAGCAAGTGGCAGGGATATGGATTAACGCGGCAAGCAGCGAATTCCGGTCTGCACCTGGCTATTACGCAGTTGCGTCTTCGCGACCGATTGAAGAAATTGTCGATGACAAGACGGCTGATATTTATGAGCTTGGCCTCAACCATCTGCAACTTTCCCCAGCGGGTGCCATTGAAAGTCAGGAACTGTCTCGCTTCACTAATGGTCTCGTTGATTTGAATAGCCGCGGAAGCCTATATAAAAACCTTCCCAATAGCGTCGAAATTACCGACTCGGTTCTTTATAAAGCGCGGATAAATCTGCCTGCCAGCGTCCCCGTAGGCGAATATTCTGCTGAAACATTTCTTATTATAGATGGCCGTGTGGAGGCTGCAGAAATCAAAGATATTACCATTGAAAAAATAGGCATGGGGCGTTTCATTACTAACCTGTCGCAAGAAAATGGTTTTATCTACGGTCTATTGGCTGTGCTGATTTCCATCGTCTTCGGTTGGGGCGCGGGCTATCTGTTCCGGAAGATGTGACGAGGCAGTACCTTTGGTGTTTAGTTACCTTTTTGAAAGGCCGGTAAATATTCCTTAACCATGACAGCTTAATCCAAGTGCCAGATAAACAACACAGGATTGTGCCTTCATGTCAGATATGGGTTCCCATAATTTCCCAGCGGCCCGCCCGCTTCCTTCCGGCGATGATGCGGCGGTCGAGCCAGTGGCAACACATGCTCCTACGCCAACACCGAAACGGTCTGAGGGACATCAAATTGGCGAAGTCATAGAAATTGCCGGATCAGGATCACGCATTGTCATGGATGCTGCCGTTCTGGCCAGTTTGAGCGACCATCCCGATAAGACAATCACGATGGCTGGGCAGGTTGGCAGCCAGGTAAAAATCCGCGTCGGCCAAACTTGGTTGCTCGCTAACATCCGCACCCAGAAACTCCATGAACGGCAAGCTGGTTTGATCCTTGCTGAAATTGATTTTCTCGGTGAAGGCGATGAAGAACGGCTGACTGGGCATATCTATAATTTTCGCCGCGGTGTGACCCGTTATCCGGTTCCGGGATCTGTCATCTATGCGGTGACCACGGCTGACCTGAAGCAGGTTTATGCCTCAGATGGCCGCGCGAATGTTGAAATCGGCACGGTTTATCCCACTGACGATATTCGCGGCGCACTTTATGTCGATGCCATGCTTGGCAAGCATTTCGCGCTTCTTGGATCAACCGGTACCGGTAAATCGACATCTGCGGCTCTAATTTTGCATAAAATCTGTGATATTGCGCCAGAAGGCCATATCCTGATGATCGATCCCCACGGAGAATATTCCGCAGCTTTCAAGACCAACGGTCGTCTATTCGATGTGAACAACTTGAACCTGCCGTATTGGTTGATGAACTTTCGCGAGCATTGCGAAGTGTTCATTCAATCCACCGGCGATGCTAAACAAATGGATAGTGACATCCTCGCAAAATGCTTGCTCGCGGCCAAAGCCAAAAGCCAAGCGGCGGCAGGCGTGGCTAAGTTAACGGTGGATAGCCCGGTTCCTTACCTGCTTTCTGATCTGACCAATATCATTCAGAATGAAATGGGTAAGCTTGATAAATCTACCAATACTGCGCCATTTATGCGGCTGAAGACCAAGATTGACGAGATTAAAGCTGATCCTCGTTATAGCTTCATGTTCTCCGGCATGTTGGTTGGTGACACTATGGGAGACTTTCTTGCGAAAATTTTCCGTCTTCCCGCCGAGGGGAAACCTATTTCAATCATCGACGTATCGGCGATCCCATCTGAGATAACGCCAACCGTTGTTGCGGTTTTGAGCCGGTTGGTTTTCGATTATTCCATTTGGGCAAAAAATGAACCGAGCCGGCCTATCTTGCTGGTTTGCGAAGAGGCTCACCGTTATATTCCAAATGATGATATCGCTGGCGAAAGCAGTGTACGTGATATTCTTAGTAGGATCGCGAAGGAAGGCCGTAAATATGGTGTCTCCTTAGGCCTGATCACCCAGCGACCCTCGGATTTGGCCGAAGGTGTGCTGTCACAATGCGGTACTATTCTCTCCATGCGTCTGAACAATGACCGCGACCAAGCCTTTGTGAAAGCGGCCATGCCAGAGGGCGCACGTGGTTTCCTCGATTCCATTCCCGCTCTAAGAAACCGTGAGATTATTTGCTGCGGTGAAGGTGTGGCTATTCCTATCCGTGTATCGCTCGACACGCTGGTCGAAGAACGTCGTCCGGCGTCCGAAGATCCGCTCTTCTCAGAGCTGTGGCGCGATAATGGCGGCGAAGAAGAGATTATCCAGCGGGTTATCAAGCGTTGGAGAAGCCAGGGGCGTTAACTCCTAACCCACTTATTTTGTCTTTGTTCATAGGTCGTTGGTCGAACATCAATGGCACGACCATCTTATTCGATTACAGCTGTAGTCAATGGGCCGGAAAACATGTCTGGTCCGATTGGATGGAGATCAAGAATGAACAACAGAAACTTCAAGCGAGCATTCAAGAGACTTGCGCTGATTGCGACGGTATCGATAATCCCGCTTGCCGCCAGTCACGCCCATGATGGCAAGCATAAATACGACAAAAAATGGAGCGAAAACCTTGCTAAAAAGATCGAGGCCAAGGTCCATCGCGGCATGGCCAAAGGCGCGATCGGGATGGAAAAAGGCGCGGATAAAATGCTGCGCGGTGCCGACAAGATGGAAGCTTATGCTGACCGGTTGGAAAGTGATGCAGCCTTTCGCGAAGCGGAAGCGGCCCGACGGGCCGAGTGGCACGAGGGCCGCATGACTGCGGATGAGCTTTTACAGCAGGCCCCGGAATTTCGTCGCGGCGCAGCTGAAATGCGCGAAGGTGCAGCGGAAATGCGCAAGGCGGCCGAAAACATGCGACGCGGTAACGCGAACTAAAGGGAAGATGGTAGCTACAGTTATTCTAGATCCTGAATCAAGTTCAGGATGACGAATTTGGCGGTTACTGCCTAGCCCAACCGATCTAGCGCCGCCTGCAAGCGCTCGGCTTCGGCGGTTTTATCGGTCAAGTCCGCGCGCGCTTTTTCAACCGCTTCCGGTTTGGCTTTTTCGACGAAATTGGCATTGCCCAGACGGCCTTCGAGAGATTTGGCTTCCTTGGAGACACCTTCCAGCGCTTTGCCGAGACGTGCTTTTTCTGCATCAATGTCGATCGCACCGGCCAGCGGCAGGACATAGGTTGCGCCATCGATGACGATCTGCGCCGTCGCGCCTTCTGGAGCAGGATCTAAAGTTATATTTTCCAGACGACCGACGCGGTCAAGCGCAGAAGTCTGACGGGTGATGCGGTCTTTAAGGGCACTGTCGCCATCACGAACATGAGCGGTCATCTTCGTGCCCGGCGGGATGTTGAGTTCGACTTTTGCTGTGCGGGTTGCGGAGATCAGGCGGATGAGCCAGTCGACTTCAGCCTTCGCGTCGGCATCAATAGCGGCTTTAGGTTCAGGCCATTTTGCGACGATCAGATCATAATTTCTGCCACCCGTATCGGTTGCCATGCTGTGCCAGAGCTCTTCAGTAATGAATGGCATGAACGGGTGCAGCATCACAATAATCTGGTCGAGCACCCATCCTGCAACGGCCCGGGTTTCGTCGGCAGCAGCGGCGTCATCGCCTTGCAGCAGCGGTTTGATCAATTCCAGATACCAGTCGCAAAACCGGTCCCAGGTGAAATGATAAATCGTGTTGGCCGCGGCATCAAAGCGCAGATCGCCGAGCGCCTTGTCGAGCGCAGCCAACGTTTCTGTTACTTCGGAGATGATCCAGCGATTAACCGGCAGCTTGGCTTCCGGTGCGCGCAAGGTGCTGCTTGCACCGATGCCGTTCACTTCACAAAAGCGCGAGGCGTTCCAAAGTTTGGTCGCGAAATTGCGATAGCCTTCGACCCGCTTGTCATCCATCTTGATGTCACGACCTTGGCTTTCCATCGCCGCCATGAAAAAGCGCAAAGCATCCGCGCCATATTGATCTATCAAGCCCAATGGATCGACCACATTGCCCTTGGACTTGGACATTTTCGAGCCATCTTCGGCGCGGACTAACCCGTGCAGATAGAGCCGCTTCCACGGCACTTCCTTCATAAACTGTATGCCCTGCATCGCCATGCGCGCGTCCCAGAAGAACAGGATGTCAAAACCGGAGATGAGCAAGTCGTTCGGGTAGTGGCGTTCAAGGTCTTTGGTTTCTTCCGGCCAGCCGAGTGTGCCGAAGGGCCAAAGGGCGGAGGAGAACCATGTGTCGAGTACGTCAGGATCGCGGTTTAGAGAGATGCCTTCGCCGGCTTGTGCCTGCGCCGCCGCTTCGTCTTCGGCCACATAGATTTTGCCATTTTCATCAAACCAAGCCGGTATCCGATGTCCCCACCAAAGCTGGCGAGACACGCACCAAGGCTGGATGTTTTCCATCCAGTTGAACCAGGTTTTTTCCCAAGTCTTCGGAACAATCTCGATGCTGCCATCCCGGACCGCCTTGATCGCAGGTTGCGCCAAAGTTTCTGCATCAACATACCATTGATCGGTTAGCCATGGTTCAATCACTACGCCGCCACGATCACCAAAAGGCGTTGCGATGGTACGTGGTTCGGCATCATGCTCTTGCGTCTCGCCGTCCTTGTTTTTGGAAATATGCGGGATCAAGCAGCCGAGTTCTTTCATGCGCTGCACAACCAATTCGCGGGCGCCGCTCACACCGTCTTTCTTAAAGCGATGCAGGCCGATAAACTCATCCGGCACCAATCCATCTGCGCTCTGGCAAACATTGGCTTCGCCATCGAGCATGTTCAGCATTTCGCCAGCTGTAAAACCAGCGCGCTTGCCGACCTCGAAGTCGTTAAAGTCATGACCCGGTGTGATTTTCACCGCGCCGCTGCCCAGTTCTGGATCGGCATGCTCGTCCGCGACAATCTTGAAGCGGCGGCCGGTGATGGGTTGCTCAATCTCTTTGCCAATAACGCTCTGATAGCGTTCATCGGTCGGATGTACGGCGACCGCCATATCGGCCAGCATCGTTTCGGGTCGTGTGGTCGCGACTTCGATATAATCGCGGCCATCATCAAGCGTTTCGCCATCAGCCAGCGGATATTTGAAATGCCAGAAGCTGCCTTTGACATCGGTAGTCTCAACTTCCAGATCGGAAATCGCGGTTTTGAGTGCCGGGTCCCAGTTGACCAGCCGCTTGTCGCGATAAATCAAACCGTCATTGTAAAGGTCTACAAACACTTTGAGCACGGCTTCGTTCATGCCCTCGTCCATGGTGAAGCGCTCGTTGGACCAGTCCATCGAACAACCTAGACGGCGCAGTTGCCCCGTAATCGTGCCGCCGGATTCTTCTTTCCACTCCCAAACTTTTTCGACAAATTCTTCGCGGGTAAAGTCGGTGCGCTTTTGCTGGCGCTCGTTCATTTGCCGTTCGACGACCATTTGTGTCGCAATGCCGGCATGATCCATTCCAACAACCCAAAGCGCGTCTTTGCCCTTCAGCCGTTCGTGGCGGATGATGATATCCTGTAACGTATTGTCGAGCGCGTGCCCGATGTGCAAACTTCCGGTGACATTTGGGGGCGGATTGACGATCGTAAACGGCTCCGCCTCATCGCGCTCGGGGCGAAACTGGCCGGATTGTTCCCAATGTGCATACCAGCGTGATTCGATGGCGGCGGGGTCGAAATTTTTATCTAATGTCATGCGCTGTCTTTGGCATTGGATTTGGAGTGAGACAACAGTCTATTCGCGATTGCTATAGTGATGCGTCCAACCAGTTGATGGATATGAAAATTTGAACAACGAAAACCATATTGTCGAATGGCTGCACTCATTTTTCCGAATTTAAAAAATCTTAAGAATGAAATGATCAAGTGACGGTATTTGCTGCGCCTAATCAATTATAAACCAACCAATGATAGTGATTTGGCATCAAGAACCGAGAGTATTTGATGCACGATTTTATATCCATTCAATATTTACGTGCGATAGCGGCATTGATGGTAGTTGCACATCATATGTTCACCACCAAATTAGTCGACTATCACGGCGAAACTGGCTGGCTGGCTGGCGGTGTCGATATATTTTTCGTGATTTCCGGCTTTATCATGGTGCAATCTACCAAAGACCGCAGCTATTCTCCCACACAATTTTATGCGCGACGGATCATTAGAATTGTTCCCATTTATTGGCTGGCCACATTTGTAGTGATGATGAATATGCAGTGGGATTGGGGCGATGCTCTAAAGTCGCTGTTATTTATTCCCTATCTAAACCCGCAAACGCAATCGATAATGCCTGTGTTGCAGCCGGGTTGGACGTTGAATTTTGAGATGTTCTTCTATCTGATTTTTGGTTTTTCGCTGATGCTTCCGGAGAAACTGAGGTTTTATGCTGTGGCGGCTTGCTTGATAGCGTTGGTCTTGATCGGGCTGGTGCTTCAGCCAACCGGGGCATTGGGGTTTTATACGCGGCCAATAATCCTCGAGTTTATTCTGGGCATGTTCATTGCCCGTTTTGGTGTCAGATTGCCGTTTTGGCTTGCGCCGCTTGCGCTATTCGCCATCCCATTTTTGTGGGAAATTGTGAGGTTTCGCGAGCTTGCCATCGGGTTGCCAGCGGCGATTATTGTCGCCTCTTTACTTACTATCGATCATCAGATTCCAAAACTGCCGTTTCTATCGAAACTCGGCGATGCGTCATACGCGATTTACCTTTTCCATCTAGAGGCGCTCGGCCTGCTTGCGGTCTTGGTCGGAGCATATGCAATATCGCCTGTTATTGTGTTACCCGCCGGACTTGCAATTGCAGCTTTGGTTGGTCTGGCTATTCACAAGTTTCTCGAAACACCGATTAACGCCATCTTGAAAAACTTGTATAGCCAGTACTTAGACAATCGGCAAAAGGCTCAATTGGCGACATGAGTTTGAAGCTGGCTATGCTTCTAGAGCAACATTTCCAGACAAGCCTCTAACCGCCTAAAATTCGATCAATTTCGGCATTGGCTTTGGCGCGTAGTTGGCGTTTGCACGCAGCGAAAGCCGGTTGCGCATTCAACTCGCTGGCCTTTGCCACCGACTTTTCGATTAAATCACCCGGCATCAGGGTTGCCTCAACCATTCCGGCACCAATGGCTTCATTGGGTTTTAGTAACATGCTCGATAGCGCTAACCGCCTGCGCCACGATGGCTCAAGCCAATGATCCAATATTGCTTGCGGAACAGGGGGAAAGGGCAGGCCGGCTTTGGCCTCGGGCAGGCCTATTTTATAGTGGCCGGACGCGGCATAGACCCAATCTGCGCACAGCATCATGATCCCGCCAGCGCCAATAGCATTGCCGTTGACGGCGCATACCAGCGCGCAGGGCAGGCGGTGGAGTGCGGCTGCATAAGTGTTGATCGCGGTAACTGCTTGTTTCTGACCCGCCTCATCTAAGGATGCGGCGATCTTTGTATCCATACCACAAGTGAAATGCTCGCCAGCACCGGTCAGGACAACACCGCCTTTGGGTTTATCCTGCGCGAGCTTTTTGAAGACACTAATGCCTTCCTCAAGCAAATCTGATGACAGTGTGTTGCGCGGCGCATTGGTTAGGGTGACGACAACCGTGTCGCCATCTTTGTGAGTAGGGAAAAAGCTCATTCGCTTTGCCGTTCCTTTGTCCATTTGCTCATCCAGTCGAATACGGCATTATGCCATTGCACGCTGTTCTTGCCTTTGAGTACCCAGTGGTTTTCATCAGGGAAAATGAGCAGTTTCGACGGCACTTCATTTTCCTGAAGAGCCGTAAAGGCCATCAGGCTTTGCGTATAAGGAATGCGGAAATCTTTTTCGCCGTGGATCACCAAAGTCGGCGTCTTCCATTTGTCGATATGATTGACCGGATTCCATTTTTCGGCATTTGGCCGGGTCGTCCAAGGGCCTCCATGATCCCATTGATCGAACCACAGCTCCTCGGTGCTCAATGCCATTGAACGCAGGTCAAAAACGCCTGCATGGTTGATGATACAATCGAAACGGTCCGGCCACTGGCCTGAAATCCAATTCATCATATAGCCACCGTAAGAAGCACCCAAAGCACAGGATCGTTCGCCATCAATCTGCTTGTCGATTTTGAGGGCGGCTTCATAGCCAAGTTTCAGGTCTTCTAGCGGTTTGCCGCCCCAGTCCTGATTAATACTATCAGCAAAGGCCTGCCCATAACCGATAGAGCCATGGAAATCGACGGTTACGACCGCATAGCCTTGCGCTGCCATGACTTTAGGATTCCATCGGGTAGACCAGCTATCACCAAAGCTCCCCTGAGGACCACCATGGACCAGAAACGCCATCGGCAATTTACCCTTAGCACCAGCGGGTTTGATGATCTGGCCCCAAACCTGATCGCCATCAGCGCCTTTAAAGTCAAAGCGTTGGATATCAACCTTATCAATCCCTGCTAGCTCTTTACCGTTGACATTCGTGATCTGTGTGACTTTTCCAGCAGCGGTGCGGCGATAAACATCAACCGGTGCCTGCAAGCTCTTTTTGGTGAAAATCATGGAGCCGTCTTGCAGCGGCGTGATATTCCCGACGCTACCATTTTTGGTCAGCCGGGTAATTTTTCCATCGGCAATATCGATACGAAAAGCGGCATAATCCAGAACCTCTTGCGCTGTAACGATTAGCGCCTTGCTGTCTTTTGTCCACGTTATTGAACTGACCGAACGATCCCAGTCGCCGGTGAGCACGCGCGGTTCTTTTTCGCCTTTGCTGAGCAGTTTAACGACCATGCGATCGCTTTCATATCCGGGGCGTTCCATGGCCGCCCAGGCCAGCCACTGATCATCTGGAGAAAATGCCGGTAGGTTGTCTGTCGCATCTCCATTGCCGGGCATGGTTTTGGGTTTTGGGTCATTAATCCCAACGCCGTAAATATTTAAATCCGTTGACTTGGGCTCGTTACGGTCTGCTTTGCGAAGAGTGAAAGCCAATCCGCTTCCGCCTGGTGACCACGAAATTTCTTCACCACCACCAAATGGTTTAGACGGGCTGTCGCCGACCAGATCACCATCTAGTGCAACGCCAGTGCCGTTCAAATTACCATCCTGCAAATCAAAGCTAAATATGCGGCTATAAATGCCTGGCGTTTCCCAGCTCGACCAGTGTCTTACAAATAGCTCATCATATTCTCGTCCAGTGCCTGGGCCCGGCAAAGCGCGATTGCCATCTCTGCCGTCCGTTTCGTCACAACCAAATGTCGGACAGTCCTTCGCAATATCCCCCCAGACCGCTACTTTGTCGCCTTTCGGAGACAGTTTGAAGCCCGCAATATCGGTTTTCAATTCGCTTGCCTGAACTGGTTCGCCTTCTTGACCGCCTGCGGTAATCGCAACCTGCCAAAGTTGTTCGGACTTACTGGCGTCTGACAAATAATAGAGCCTATCGCCATCAACTGAAAAGGCTGGGCTGTGCTCGCTGGCATCTGCCTTATCGGCAATCCGCACGGGTTCAGCATTGGGTTTTGTCAGGTCTAATAAGTAGAGCGCCGTTGACCGTTCATAGCTTTCCGGATCAGTTTCGGTAACACCAAAGGCGGTCCATTTCTCATCTGGAGATACCGCTACAGTACCCACGCGTTTTAATGTTGCGAGATCTTCGGCGGTCATTGGACGAGCGGAAGCAATCGAGGTGGATAGAAGTGAGCCAGTCATCAACAGGGCCACGCATGATATTTTGGATATATTTTTCATGAACGCAGGTTTAGCAGGCCTGCGCTTCATGGCAATTGGGATTAACTTTGGTTGGACTACTTATCGTTGATCCGCTGAATTTCCCTAGCAACCATTCCCTCTACAATTTGAGGCAGGTTTTCATCCAGCCATTCTTTTAGCATGGGCCGCATAAGATCACGGGTCATGTCTTCCAGCGACGTACCATGGTTTGGTTTTGCTGGAGCGGTTGCGCTGGCGTCATCCATCGCCACAAGTGCGGAAAGCGATTGCCGCATGGCATCAAGCTTCTGATCGTTGATCAGGCGCTCTTCTTTACGTCGGTCGCCGAAAACGCCCTGCGCGGAAGAAGGGGCATTGTCTTTCACTTCGTTGGTGAGCTCGAGCACCCCGTCGTCGCTGCCTCTCACAGCAACCGGTGCCTTTTTCATCGGATCTTTTTTCTTGGCAATATTTCGCGGCATCGGCGCTATCGGTGTGACGTTGTCGGCCACGGACTCTTTGATAGAAGAGCTTTCTTCATCGTCAGAAGCGTCTTTGTCCTGTGCAGCCGAACGGTCCGGTTCAATCGCTTTGTCTTCTGCGATGATTCGTTTGATCGACGAAAGGATCTCTTCCATGGACGATTCTTTATTCTGTTCCGCCATATGCAAATCCCCAAAAAAACTCAAAAAGCTGATACTATTTCAGCAACCTTAGCGCATTAACCACAATATCAGCAACCATTTGGCACCCAATGTTCGTTATTTGGGCTCTTTTTGCTCCGGTAACGGCTCTATGTCTGCTGTCTGAGCCGGTGTATCAACGGTTCGGGTTGCTTTGGGTTCAGGATTTGGGTCGGACTGGAAATCATAGAACTGGTTCTGAACCCGGTCATAATTGACTTGCGGATCATAAAGCGGGCCGCCCTCGAGGCCAAGGTCACGCGCTTCTGCGCGCCCCATCGCAGCCAACAGAGTGAAGCCTGCGACATAACTGTTTCGTCGCGCCGTAACCAATTGCACCTGAGCGTTGAGTAACTCTTGCTCCGCGTTTAAAATGTCGAGGATGGTGCGGTTGCCGACACTATTTTCTGCACGAACGCCTTCCAGAGATAGCGCACTGGCGGCAACGGCGCGTTCTGATGACTGTATAACACGCTCAGAAGCGCGCCAGCTGGAGTAAGCTGCACGTGTTTGCGCGATGATGCTTCGTTCCGTGGCAGTAACCTGCTCATACGCCTGTCCGGATCGCGCCTGGGCTTGCCTTATCTGGGCAGCTGGTCGTCCGCCTTGATATATCGGCACGGTCATCCGCACCCCAGCTTCTGCATTTGATTGTCCTTGCTCCACCGAGCCAGGGCTGCCGCGGCCCAATGTATTCAGGAAGTTTACATAAGTGCCTTGCACATAAGCTTCGACTGTGGGTTTGACGGCACCCCTTGCGGCTTTAATGTTGATTTCCGAAGCTGTACTTCGTTCTTTGGCTGCCAATAAATCGGGATTAAATTGTAAGGCAACATCGACCGCTTCATCGGGCGTCTTAGGCAGGTTGGGCAGCGGTGGCGGTGATTGCAGTTTGCCGGGAACCTGTCCGACCAGAGCAATATAATTTTCTTTGCTATTTATCAGGTTTGCACGCGCAGATTCAAGCTCGCCCTTTGCAACTTCCAACCGTGATTCTGACTGAGCTACATCCGTACGGGTCAAATCGCCGATCTCAAAACGGTCGCTGGTCGCCTCCAGATTGACGGCGAGTACCCCGACATTGGCGCGATTAAGCTGCACGACGGCTTCATCGCGCATCACATCCATATAGGCCCCGACGACGTTGCTAAACAGGCTGGCTTCTGTTCCGCGCAGATCATATTGACCCGCAACGACAAGGGTTTTGGCTGCCCGAACGGCATTTTTAACTCTTCCGCCCGAATAAAGCGGTACCTTGACGTCTCCAGAAGCCGTGACCCGCCGTAGGGGTGCCGTAAAGCTGATAGAGTTGCGGAGAAAATCTTCTTGGAACCCAAACTGGGAACCTGAATTGGGCCGACCATCCGCTTTTGCAATGGCAACATTCTCATCTTCTGCCCGCTGTCCTGCCTGAGCTGCGGACAATGTCGGATTGGTTTTGTAAGCAGCAACAAATGCTTCGCGGAGCGTGTCGGCATGGGCTGGTGAAGAGAGAGTCGCAATGGCCACAGCGCCAAGCAACAAACTGCGCTTACTCATCAAAAAACCTCTCCCAGGGAATTTTTGCAGAAACAACTGCATATCAAAAATGGAAACTCTTGGTTTGCTCGAAGCCCGGCAGAACCACGCCGCCACAATCAGCAAAATATTGATAACCGACAGTATCCCCTGCCTTATGTCCGATAGCCAACCGCGCAACGCCATTGTCCAAAATCGAACCAACCAGACGGCCCTCCGGTTTCAGCTGTTCCGCCAAAGCTTCTGGAAAGGCATCAACAATACCGTCAACGATGATGACGGAATAAGGGCCTTGCCCGGCAAAACCCCCGGCATGGTTTGCTTTTTCGACTTGAACATTGTCCAGATCGTTCAGATTAGCTTTGGCTTTTGTAGCCAGTTTTGAAGACTGTTCTATCGCGACGACCGATCCTGCCAACTGTGCGACAATAGCAGCGGTGTAACCTGTCGCGGCACCGATCAGCAGGACTCTGTCATCTTTGGTCAACTCTGCGATATTGAGCAACCGGCCGGTCGCAAGCGGCGCATTGAGGGCGCGGCCGTCACCAATTTGTACACCGCGATCCGAATAAGCGACATTGCGTGATGCTGCCGGAACGAAATCCTCACGTGGGACATGGTTCATCGCGGCGATAACGCGGGGATCGCTGACATCGGTTGTTCGCAGCTGGCTAACCACCATGGCTTTGCGCATTTCGCTGAAATTTTCGTGACCCACTTTACTACCTTTAATATGTTTGTTGTTCGTCTATGCCATCCCTGTATTATTTAGGCAATACAGTATGTATATTATTCGCTCGCTTCTAACGGCACTTACTGATGTCGCCAAGACGGATTTCGGGGATTTTTCCGTTATGGAGAAATCGGAGCTGCAAATTTAAGTGTGGATCAAGTCAGGCTGGCATGAACTTTGGGTTGACATTGGCTGAAAAGCGAAGCAATTGCGCACCGTCTCCGGCCCGATGGCGGAGTGGTGACGTAGCGGATTGCAAATCCGCGTACCCCGGTTCGATTCCGGGTCGGGCCTCCAAATTCCATTGTAATACATTGGAAATATTGGGTTATTTAGAGTTAGTCAGTTTAGCTGAATTTCACCCTAGTCAATAAGAAGTCTTCGTCCAGCGTCGCATCATCCAGCGTTGCAGGTATCAACAGATATTTTTATGTCCGCTTTGGGCGCGAAAGCGGACATTAGGATTTGCGACCGGATTCTAGTCATATATAGAATATATCGGTTACTTAAGGTTGAAGGGACCGAGACGCTATGACAGCCAAATATGATAGCATAGGGATCAATTATTCAGACCTTCGCAAACCAGATCTCCGGATTGCAGCTTTGATCGATAACGCTCTTGGCGCTGCGGAAACTGTTCTCAACGTTGGTGCCGGAACCGGTTCCTATGAGCCCACTGACTGCGAAGTAGTTGCCTTGGAGCCTTCTGTGGAGATGATCAATCAGCGCGATCAATCATCTGCGCGAGCGATTCAGGGGTACGCGGATGACCTGCCTTTCGACGACAACCAATTTGATGCGTCGATGGCAATCCTGACAATCCATCATTGGCCTGACAAGGAAAAGGGACTGCAAGAAATGCGTCGTGTAACTCGCGGCGCAGTTATTCTGCTGACTTTCGATCCGTCACATCGCGGATGTTGGCTAACCGACTATCTTCCAGAGTTAGTGTCGCTGGATGAATCCCAAATGCCGGCCATGTCAGATTATAAACGTTGGTTGGGTGACGTAGAAATTGTACCTGTTCCTATACCTCACGATTGCACGGACGGTTTTCTTTACGCATATTGGCGAAGACCCGCTGCCTATTTGGATGCGCGAATAAGGGCTGGTGCATCCTCTTTCTGGGCGATTGAGAATGCTACACAGGGCATCAATAAATTGGCGGAAGACTTAGAAAGTGGTGAATGGGAACGACGCTATGCCGATATTTTGGCACTCGACGCTATTGATGCGGGTTACCGTCTGGTCATAGCGCCCTAATGTTTTGGACATTTCTAATGTCCGCTATCGTGATAAAGCAGACGTTGCTTCCGCTCGAGACATCTCGTATCCAAAACATTCCGAGAAGGCATTCTAGCAGAGCTTACGACTCTAGGGTTGGTTGATCAATTTATGCGAGTTGAATTTTGTTCGAACGTTTGAAAGTCGCGTCTCAGTATGTGCTGCCAAAACGCGGCCTTACCGCCTTTGCTGGACGCATTGCCGGAGCAGAACAGGGCAAGCTTACGACCCGGCTTATAAGCTGGTTCGTTGGCAAATATGCAGTCGATATGAGCGAGGCCCAAAACCCGGACATCTCCAGCTATAACAGCTTCAATGCCTTCTTCACCCGTCCGCTCAAAGCCGGAGCGCGACCAATGACGAAAGCAGATTTTGCTTGCCCAGTGGATGGCGCGATCAGTCAGCTTGGTGATATTGATGACCACCACATCCTTCAGGCGAAGGGTCATTCATTTACTACGACCGAGTTGCTTGGCGGCGATACTGCACTAGCAGAAAAGTTTCGGAACGGCAGCTTCGCCAATGTCTACCTGTCACCTAAGGATTATCATCGCATACATATGCCCTGTGACGGCAAACTTACAAATATGATGTACGTGCCGGGCTCGCTGTTTTCAGTTAATCCCACTACCGCGCGCGGCGTGCCTAACCTTTTCGCGCGAAATGAGCGGGTAGTATGTGTGTTTGAATCGCCGGAGCATGGCACATTCGCAATGGTTCTAGTCGGCGCTACAATTGTCGGAAGTATGGAGACTATATGGCACGGCTTGGTAAAACCAAAGCCCGCTAACAAGATTACGCAGTGGACTTATACCGACCAGAACATCGCGCTCGAAAAGGGCGAGGAAATGGGACGATTTCTGCTCGGTTCTACAGTAATCATGCTTTTTCGGCAGCACACCATCGCCCTTGCAACCGACTGGGCACCAGAAAGGTTGGTGCGTCTTGGCGAAACAATGGGCAATCGACCCATTTTTTGACATTTCGTTGACTAGTATAAAAAAGCGACGAAGCGGATATTAGCCTAGAGTATTGCCCGTTGTATCTGAGTTTGCACAAAAGGTTTTCCATTTGAAAAATGGCAGTCCAAGAATCAATTTTCCTTCAATGCTCTTAATAAAATATCTTCAAATATCGCTTCACGATCCTTTTGCTTCAGTTGGCTAATACCCAATGGGATTTCCATGCGTCCAGAAATTACCAGCTCTGCCAATCCGTGAACCATCGACCATGATGCCATGACCTGCGTCATGGCTGCACGGTCCGAATAAGGGTCAGCGCCCAAGATATTTCCGATTTCACCGACCAGCTTGTTAAAGGCAGCCATTGAAGTCGCCGAAAAATGTGCATCGCTTCTGTCAGGTTTGCTTGATGCAAACATCAGTCGAAAGAGTTCCGGGTTCTTCATTGCAAAATTTATGTAGCCGATGCCCGAGGCAACCAGCTGGGCCAGAGCTTCTGATTCAGCAGTTTTTTGATGTTTGTTCTGAACATCGACCAATTGTTCATATCCCGCCGCGGCGAGTGCAGTGAGCAATCCATTCTTCCCTTTGAAATGATGTGCCGGTGCACCGTGGCTGACACCCGCTCGTTTTGCGACGGAACGAAGAGAGAATGCCTCGATGCCGGTTGCTGACAGTTCCTCTCCTGCTGCGTCAAGCAATGCAGAGGCCAGACTGCCGTGATGGTAATTGCCGCTCATAGCAGGTGTGTGTTTGTGCTCATAATAACTACATATGCATATATCTTGACAGTGTCTAGAAATAAGTGCACTCGTGTAATTAGACAGTGACTAGATGAGTGCTTACCAAAGATCGAAAAATAGGAAGATGGCAAATGACGATTAAAGGTTTTTTCAATCTAAAGCGCTTGGCGGCCGGTCTTGCTATATTGACGGCTATATCGGCTTTGGTTTTCTATTTTTATACGGATTATCATCTCACGGCTATGTACGGCGGCCATACCGAGCGCGCTGACACTCCCTCTTTTGCAGAGCGCCCCAAGGAGCTTGCGATAACCAATGTCAGCGTATTGGCTCCGGCTTCAGATAGTTTTAGCGAGAACCAAACAGTTCTCGTTCGCGACGGAAACATCGTGTCGATCAGTTCAGAAACCATCCCGTCGGCCAATGCCAGACAGATTGATGGCCGCGGTATGTTTCTTGTTCCTGGCTACACAGATTCCCATGCCCATCTATGGGAAAGCGAAAACGATCTAATGCTCTTTGTCGCAAATGGAGTGACCCAAATCCGGGAAATGAACGGAAGTGAGGAGAATTTAGTTTGGAAAAAGGAAATTGAAGAGGGGCGTGTTGGACCCGATATTTTTGTTGTATCCCCTCAAGTCGCCAACTTTGGAAAGCTGACAGGCTGGTTTGGTGCATGGACACAGAGAAAGCGCAATGCCACATCGGCGAACGGCTTTCAGCAGCTAGTCAAATCCCTCGAAAATGAAGGTTATGATGCAATCAAGGCGAGCAGTTTCTTGAATAGCGAGGATTATCGAGCCCTCAACGAGGCAATGAAAGAAACATCTCTTCCGCTGGTGGGGCATATCCCATATTTTGCAAAACTCGATGACTTTTGGGCAGTGAATCAAACGGAAGTGGCCCATATCGAGGAATTTGTGAAACCGCTGCGACAGGAATTTGGGTATACGGCTGAAAACGCAGGCGGGTTTCTGGATTTTGTTCGTGAGCGGAGCGATGAGATCGCCGAGCGTCTCAAAGATAAAAATATTCATGTGACCTCTACACTGGCATTAATTGACAGCCTACCCGAGCAAGTCACAGATCTCGATTCATTGCTGAGTGCTTCACAACTCCAATATGTCAATCCAGGAATAAGCGAAGGTACAATTTTGGCAGACCGCGCCTTGGGCTGGCTACCAGAGGTTAATCGTTATCGGTTTCGTGATGAATGGGACAATGCAAGACGCAAGGAAGAAGTCGAGTATTTCCAAAACTACTCGGCGGCCCTCCATATCATGCTTGAAGCAATGCTGAAAAAGGGTGTTCCGATCTTGGTAGGTACAGACACAAATGTGTCTGTCATGGTTCCAGGGTTTTCCATCCATGAGGAAATGCAATCCCTAAACGAGGCTGGCATGACGACCGCTCAGGTTCTTGCTGCTGCAACATCTGTTCCTGCCCGATGGATGGGGTGGAAGACAGGCGAGATCAGCCCCGGTTTTAAAGCCAATATGGTGTTGTTGAGAGAGAACCCTCTCTTAGACATAGCGGCCACCGATTCTATTGAAATGGTTATTGTGAATGGTAATCCATTGTCGCGGTCTAAATTGGATGAAATGCTGCGGTCGGTTGAAGCTGCAAACGACAAAAGCCGGGAGGTATCAATCGAGAAATGGAGATAGCATATCAGTTGAATCGAGTTAATCAATCGATAGGTCCGTTGCTCGTCTAGCATCCGCTTTCGGGATGTTGCGGCCACAAGGCTAGTGTCTGTTGAACTGTCCTGTTGCGCAGGGTGCTTTTCTTTGCACGAGGCGATCTTTTAAAGTTGTCGGTTCCAATGAAATGTCGATTTCACCTCATCATGAATTTAGATTGGTGCGTTACGGGCTGCATGAGATCGGTGGGTAAATTATCCCTGAGAGGCAAATATTATCTCATTGACATGCCTTCCAGACTCACAATAGGGGACCTAACCAAACCTTTGGTTAGCAATGATTAATCCAGAAAAATGAAAGTAATTTTATGAAGAAACTCTATACTTTTGCCGCGTTGAGTGCCGGTGCACTTATGATTACAGCATGTAGCGGCGGAGCAGACGAAGCCGGTTCGACCTCAGAAGCGACTGAAGAAGTAGCAGCTGAGCAAGCTGCAGGCGACTGCACCCAAGAAGCTGCAACTGCAAAAGTGCAAGCGCTTTCGGAAAAGATGCAGGGTTTGGCTAGCGATCCCGCAGCAATGCAGGAAATGGCAGCCAAGTTGCAAGAGGTCCAAGAAAAGGTCCAGGCCGGCACCGCCGACGGTAGCTTTGACATGGCAGCAGCATGTGCGGTTTATGACGAAATGCTCGCAGCAGCCGAGTAATATCAACTTAGAGCCAACTATGGCGCGGCGCGCCATAGTTGGCAATTTTGATTGGTTTTTCAGCGGTATTTGACGCTGAAATCGAATGTTTCGAATTCGAGATTGCATTGTTTTACTTTTGCTAATGTCCACTTCCCGGATAAAGCAGACATAAAGATGTCACGGTGGCTCAAAACTAGGGCTTTTTTGGCTAGCCAGGATCTTCTAATTATCGTGGGATACGACCCCGGACATTTTATTTGATGTCTGCATAGATCTGCAAATCAGATCATTTTTAGACGAATCAGCTATGAGAAAATCCAAACGGTGTATTGGATTGACGGTTGTCGTCCGACAAAATTTGGCGACCAATGGGTGGCGCGGATCGCGCACGGCATTTTGTGCGGTGGCACAGTCGGCATGTTACGCCGATCGGCGTTGCAGTTTCTGGGCTGATGTCAGGGCGATCGCGCGTATAGATTAGGCGATCGGCGTGTTCTGCAGCACAACCCAGTGCGATTGCCCGTTCTACTTGCTGTGATCCGAACGCGCCGCCGCCAGCGGTAACAGTGCGAGCAATGGAGAAAAAGCGTTCACCATCAGGTAGCTCGAGCCATTGGGTAATTACCTGACGCGGCGTGCGAAAGGCTTGGTGCACGGACCATAAAGGGCAAGCGCCCCCATGTCGGGCAAACGGGAACCCTGCGCCGTCCAGCCGTTTCGAAACATTACCAGCAGGGTCAACCCGGATGAAGAAAAACGGTACGCGCTCTTGGCCGGGTTTCTGAAGTGTAGTGAGTCGATGGGCTGTCTGTTCAAAACTGGTCCCGAATTGTCTGGCTAGCGCTTCGACATCATAATGACGCAATTCAACTGCTTTAGCGAACGCCGTATAGGGCATCAGTAATGCCGCTGCCGCATAGCTGGTGAGGGCCCTACGCGTCAGCCTTGCTCCGCTATCGGTTGCAAAGCTACCCTCTTGCAGCACGCTGTCAATTTCGCCGTTTAACTCGAGATAAGAGAGCTGCAGGGCGAGCTGGAAGCTCTGGCTGGCATTATCCAGTTGATCATCGATCAATATCTGGCGGCGATGCCGGTCGAGCCGCCGCGTTGCGCCCATCATGACATCAGCGGGAAGCCTGCGCACTTGAAGACCGTGTTTGTCCTTTAAATGTGCGATCATGCTTTCTTGGCTGCCTGCGGTCTCCGCAAGGCGTTCCGCGGCATCATCGATGTTGGAAAAGCTATTGCGCCGCGCCGCTAGAAAACGGCGTGCTTGCGCAACCGGATCGGCGGCGTCAGGATCGACACTGCTGCCATCTGCGCGAGGGCCGGTATCTTTGTCGGCGAGTGCCAATTGTTCTTCACGATAGGCTGTGTAAAGGCGCAACATAGCCTCGGTAAAGCCGGGATAGCTGATCGCGACATCCGCCGTGTCTAGCTGCGGAAAATCGATATCTGCGAACATCGGGTCTTTCAGCACTGCTTCGAGCCGCGCGGTATATTCTTCACCGCCATCACCAGCCAGTTCTGCCATATCAATTTTATAGGTCCGCGCGAGGCGCAACAGCATATCGGCAGTAAAGGGCCGTTGATTGCGTTCTAGTAAAGCGACATAGGAGGCTGAAATCTCCAGATCAGCGGCCATGTCCGCCTGTGTGAGGCCAAGGTCACGGCGCAACCTTTTGAGGCGAGGGCCCATATAGACCGGGCGTTCACTGGACATTTTTAATCTTTAGCATTTTGGCGACTCACATTGTTTGTCATATTCTTACAACTATACACGAATTATTTGTAAAGCGTTACAGTTAAACTGCACAACGCTTCGGAACCCTCTATTTGCGCGGTAAGAAGGGGCATAGCTTTCGTAAACAACGATTCGCAGACACCACCTAGAAGCCTACATTTAAAGGAGCATGACTATGTCATATCAAGACCATATCAATCAGACGAACGCGCTGATCCAAAAACAAAACGGAACATGGGATGGCATTGATTCCGAAGCCGTTGCCCGGATGCGCTTGCAGAACCGGTTTCACACCGGTCTCGACATCGCTAAATATACCGCAAAAATTATGCGTGAAGATATGGCTGCTTATGATGCAGACACTGCCAATTACACGCAGTCATTGGGTTGCTGGCACGGCTTTATTGGTCAGCAGAAGATGATCTCGATCAAGAAGCATTTCGGTAGCACCAAGCGCCGTTATCTCTATCTGTCCGGTTGGATGGTTGCTGCTTTGCGCAGTGAGTTTGGACCTCTACCGGATCAATCCATGCACGAAAAAACTTCTGTGCCCGCGTTGATTGAAGAGCTTTACACCTTCTTGCGTCAGGCCGATTCTCGTGAATTGGGCGGAATGTTCCGTGATATTGATGCGGCCCGCAACAGCGGTGACATGGTCACCGAAAAGCGTTTGCTGAACGAAGTTGAAAATCATCAGACTCATGTCGTTCCAATCATTGCTGATATTGATGCTGGCTTTGGTAATGCCGAAGCAACTTATCTTCTGGCCAAGAAGATGATCGAAGCCGGTGCATGTGCCCTGCAAATCGAAAATCAGGTTTCTGATGAAAAGCAATGTGGTCACCAGGACGGTAAAGTTACAGTGCCACATGAAGACTTCCTCGCGAAGGTTCGCGCTTGTCGTTATGCGTTCCTGGAACTGGGCGTAGAAGATGGCATCATCGTCACTCGCACCGACTCTCTGGGCGCTGGCCTGACCAAGCAAATTGCGGTTAGCAATGAGCCTGGCGATCTCGGCGACCAATATAACAGCTTCATCGATTGCGAAGAGATCGACCCGGCAACGGCGCAAAATGGCGATGTTATTTTGAACCGTGATGGCAAAATGATGCGTCCGAAGCGTCTGCCAAGCAATCTCTTCCAGTTCCGTGAAGGAACCGGTGAAGATCGCTGCGTGCTCGACTGCATCACGTCCTTGCAGCACGGTGCTGACCTGCTGTGGATCGAAACCGAGAAACCACATGTTGAGCAGATTGCTGGCATGGTTGACCGGATCCGCGAAGTTATGCCGCATGCGAAGCTGGTTTATAACAATTCGCCATCGTTCAACTGGACGCTGAACTTCCGTCAGCAGGTTTATGATGCGTGGGCAGCGGAAGGCAAAGACGTCAGCGCTTACGATCGTGCAAACTTGATGAGTGTCGAATATGATGCGACTGAATTGGCCGCTGATGCAGATGAGCGTATCCGGACCTTCCAGGCTGACGGTGCGAAACGGGCAGGTATTTTCCACCACCTGATCACATTGCCGACCTACCACACTGCGGCGCTATCAACCGACAATCTCGCCAAGGAATATTTCGGTGAGCAAGGCATGCTGGGCTACGTTCTTAACGTCCAGCGTGAGGAGATTCGTCAGGGCATTGCCTGCGTGAAACATCAGAACATGGCCGGTTCGGATATTGGTGATGATCACAAAGAGTATTTTGCTGGTGATGCGGCTCTGAAAGCCGGCGGCGAAGATAATACGATGAACCAGTTCGGCTAATCGTCAGATTACGGATGGAATAAAAACGGCCCGGAGATCAAATCTCCGGGCCGTTTTCGTTTGTTTGATAGATTGTCAGTTTGAAGTTTCAGCCAGCGCCATCTTTAGTACCGCCGGATTGTAGAGCGATAGATTCTGTTTCTCGCTTACAAGCGTTCGGGTTTTTTGAAAGTCGCGTTGCCATTGTTCTAAGGCTTTCTCGAAGTGGTCGCGTCCAATGCTATCTTGCAATAAGCCGAGGTCGCGGCTGGCTGAGATGATCGCGCTGCGTTCTTTGGTAAGACTCTTTCCTGCAAAGCGTTCGTGGATCAGTCCAAGACGATGACGGGCAGATGCGAGCAGCAGATGAGTTAGTCGCGGATCCTCTTTTTGCTGCGTCTTAAGAGCCGCATCAACTGCTTGATCAACCGCCATAAATTCGCTTTCAACCGTCAACGCGACACGCGGGCTGTTCGGGTCAGCTTTTAGCGATCGCACATAATGGGAGAGGGCAGCGAGAACAGGCTGAGCCGGTTCCTCTCCATTAAATTCCTCAACAATGAGGCCCCGAATAAACGTTTCCAGTTCGCCATTATCAGAAGCACGAGATATTTTGCCCGGCATCGTCAGATCAGGGATTGCTATGGGATCGAACTTGGCGTTGCCGCGATGGGAGCTAAAAAAGCTACTCGTGACATCTGCAGTTCCTGGCCTTCCAGATACATTGGGGAACTGGAAAGCAGGATTGTCGCGCCCATTTTCATGGCAACTGGCACAAGATAGACCAGCTTTCGCTGCCTGACCGCCAAGTAGTGTTGGTGTATGAAAAAGCGCCTCTCCAACTATCAACTGCTGATCCTGAGCCGCAACGCTGCGCTGCGGTTCAGTGGTCAGCGCGGCAAGATGCTGGGCAGGGTCAAGCCATGCCATAGCTTCAATAAGCGGGCGATCAGCAGCTTGCGCAGCCGCTACACATACTAAACCAATCGCCGCGCTATATTTTAGGAGACGGATGCTTCGCCAATCCACCGGCGCAGTTCCTCCGCTTCGTAGCAACCAAAACTGCACAGACTTTCCAGTCTCGCCAGTTTCTTCTTAGCGCCAGCCAAGTCACCGCGTTCTACCATCAACTCGCCATAATATTCCGTGGCCCCGCGATGTTCCGGCGCAACGGCCAAGGCTGTCTGATAATATTGCTCTGCCCTGTCGAAATTTTTGAGCTTGCGATTGGCGAAACCGAGATAGGTCAAAATGTCGGGATGTGGTCCGAAACTCATTGATGCCAGTTGCAGCTCTGCAATGGCCGCCTCATATTTCTTTTCGTTGATCAATGCTACGGCACCCATATAGGCTAGATCGCCATTGTCGTTGCTAGCAAATTCCATGCTGTCGGCCGGTTGATAGCTGGCTGAACCACCACCATTCATAGCCGATTTAACTTTGGCAATCGCCTTGGTCAGCTCGTCTTTGGTCGCACAGCCACTGCCGCAAGCACTATCCTTGGCGGTCAGCTTACCGAGCGAAGCTTTTGCTTTGTCGGTCATTTCGAGCTTGTGATAAGTAATCGCAAGATCACGATGCGCGCCGATCAAATTACCGTTATATTTAACAGCCTTTTCCAGTGGTTTGCGCGCCTTTTTGTAGCTGCCTTGTCCGATATAGCTGACACCAAGCAGATATTGTGCATTGGCATTGCGCGGCGCCACGCTGAGTGAGCGTTTGAATGACCTGACCGCTTTCTTATGATCTTTGGCTTTGAGGGCAGTGACGCCCTTTTGATATTCGGCTGATGCGTCATATTTCGGGGCACTGTTGCTGGGCGCTGAGCCGCTACCGCCACCACCGCCGGCAGCGATTGCTAAATTTGGGTATAAGGCGAGCGTAGTCGCTGCACCCAAAATTACGACTGATTTGAAAATGTGCATTCTGTTTCCTTTGCTTATGATTAGCCCATTAGCATAAACATGCGTGAGACGCGAAATTTGCTGAATGTTCAATATTCGGGAAATCGAGCTAGAAAGTTACACAATCGAGTTGAAAGGATGAAAATACACAATTGGAGGTTTGTGGGCCCGATCGAATTATGATGGGCAATCGCCAGCGCCAGTGGGACTTGGCGGTCCATAAAGCGACTGGCATCCGGCAATATCATCCTGAGCCAGAAAACGCTGTGTCCCGGAATAGCTGGGAAACATCAATGCCCCTTTCTGGCGGCTATGGCCCAAGCCAATGGCGTGACCAAATTCATGGGCAGCGACAGTCAGGAAGTCGATACCTTGAGTATCACTGACGTTACAGGTCCAGTTCTCATCGTCGTCAAAATGCGTGTCACCGGCGAGCGGTCCGCCATTGGGCGGCGGGAAATAGGCGTGGGCCAATACGCCAGATGGCCCGTCGAAAGGGTTTTCGTCGCCATGCGCGCCTTGGGCAAACTCGATTTCAATGTCGACCGTATCATCGGCCGTCATGGAGAAACGAAGATCGCATTGCTCGGACCATAAACCAAAAGCAGCAATAACATCGCGTTCGATGTCCGCTTGCGCCATTTTTGTCGAGAAGCTGTTAAACTTATAGGTAAGTTCTGATTTTTCCCAGCGGCTGACCGAAGTGAACGCTCCGAAAGGAAGAATGTCGGCAAAGCCGCATCGCGGCTTGGCCATCTCGCAAAGAGTAGCTTGATCCATAACGCCCGATACAGGCAGCCCGAAGCAGTTTTGATAAAGCCGAACAGCTTTTTCGGTGGCATCGTCATATTCACCGTTATGCAACGTGCCAAATCGGTCCTGCAAATAACCATAATGCCGGAGATATAATTGGATGCTTTGAGTTTCATCGCTAGACATGCCGCGTGAGAACAGAACGTCATTTAGAGGAATTTGGGAGATATTTGGGGGTGTTGTCATAGGTCTTACCTCTTTGAAATAGAGCTAGCCCTGTTCGTCCACCCCCGAAATATCCCTGAGCATTTGTTGCGACCCAATGCTCGGTAATCTGTCGGTTATTCAGATGTTTCAGTTTCACTTTCAGGCATAGACAGTTCGTCCGCGCTATCCGTTGCGCTTTCTTCACCCGCAGGAGGCATGGCTTCGCTTGCTTCCGGCATCACTTCATCTGCCGAAGCTCCGCCGCCTTCAAGGCCGCCATTTGCCGGTACGGTGTCATCCATTGGCGCCGTATCAACCGGCTCTTCCATAACTTGGCCTTCCATCTCCATACCGTCAGCGGCAGGATCATCTGCAGGCGGGGCGTCACAACCCGCAAGTGCAAATATCGCGGGTGTCAAAATCAGAGTCGGTTTCCATAGGTTTTTCATGAGCTCTCTTCCTTTGTCAGAGATATGTGGCGGCCAATCGAGCAGGGAGGGATAATCGCTCGAATTGGCCACACACGTTAGGCACAGCTTAAGGCTGATTGGGCCTTATATGCTTTGACTATTTAGGATCGGGCGCGCCGTCACCATCTTGGTCAAAAGCGTCTGGGGCACCGTCGCCATCGGTATCCCAGCTATCTGGTTTACCGTCGCCGCGTTGGTCCCAAGCATCCATTGTGCCATCGCCATCGGTATCGATGGTTGCTGGGGCTGCCTCAGGGGCAGGAGCCGCTTCCGCTGCGCCTTCTTCAGGTGCTTCAGCACCAGCGTCTTGCGCAAAACTAGGGGCGGCGATTAGTGCGGCAGCGCCAAAAGCAGCTGCAATCATTGGTAGCTTTTTCATTATACTCAACTCCATTGTTAACCCCCTGCTTACCTAAAAAATGGTGGTTATCAGGAGACATTCCAGAAGTAAGCGGCAAGCGGAACGGCCTGCACGGTCAAATGAAAAACGGCTGAAATTCGTCGGAAATCTGGTGCAATCTGCCCCGCACCATTAAATAGGAGAATGGCTGCGACTCAGAAATTATACAGTTTTGAGTATTCTGGAGGGGCCCGCCAGAACACTATATTCCCCAATTGAAGAGGACGGCTGCCATTCTAAAATGGGTTCAGAGTATATCCCTGTTGCTGCAACAAAGCATGTCCGGTCATCGCCGATAGGTCCATTTTTACACCAGGTAGTAAATCGGCATTGGTGATTTTATGCGCTGCAGCACTTTGACCACATAAGCGAAATTCCACACCATGTTTTTGAAGGGTCGCAATCGCATTCGCACTGCCATTGGTCGCGCCATCGTTTCGAGGAGCATATATTGCCTGTTTGGTGAGATCCACTGATGCGCCGCCATGAACTATGATAGCAAGTCTGATGTTTTCGGGTGGGACCCCGGCGGCAACATGCATGTTGATAAACCGTGCAGCGCTTTCAATGGTGCGGTTGAGTTTCCCTGCGTTTGCTTTCTTGGCAACATCAAAGGCTATCTTAAACTGCGTCTCTGAAGTCACCGGCGTGTCGGTTTTTACCGGGGCAGTCGGTCCAAAATCCTCGAATACGGGTCCGTTCTTAAATCCTTCCAGCTGGGCTAGTGCAGGATTTGTGAGCGCCAACGCCGCAATGAACAGAGCGGATTTCAGAATTTTCATAATTGTCCTATCTTTTTTCTATTGCGTCTTATGCAACTGCAACGCGCTGCTTATCAAGTGCGATAACATTGTGAAAAAGCGCGCTGATCGCTATCTAAGCGCCAATACATTTGAAATTCGGTCCACGTCAAAGGGGACAATCGACAATGTTTGATCAGTTTGATGCCATATTGCTGGCGCGCATACAATTTGCGTTTACGATCAGCTTTCATTTCATATTTCCGGCCTTTTCTATAGGTCTGGCTAGCTATTTGGCGGTGCTGGAGGGGCTATGGCTCAAAACCGGCAAGCAGATTTATATGGACCTGTTCAAATATTGGATAAAGATATTCGCCGTGACCTTTGCGATGGGCGTCGTTTCCGGCATTGTTATGTCCTATCAGTTTGGGACTAACTGGTCGGTCTTTTCCGATAAAGCAGGGCCAGTTATTGGGCCGCTGATGGCCTATGAAGTGTTGACGGCCTTTTTCCTTGAGGCCGGGTTTCTCGGCGTCATGCTTTTCGGTATGAATAAGGTCGGCAAAAAATTGCATTTCACTGCAACGTTAATGGTGGCCATTGGCACATTTATTTCCGCCTTCTGGATATTGAGTGTGAACAGCTGGATGCAAACGCCAACCGGTCATGTGATTGCCTCGAACGGACAATTTGTTCCCGGTGACAGTTGGTGGGATATTGTTTTCAACCCCAGCTTTCCTTACCGGCTTTTTCACACGCTGATGGCGACTTACTTGACGACCGCCTTTGTGGTTGGCGGTGTTGGCGCTTGGCATTTGTTGAAAGACAAGACCAATCTCCATGCCCGAAAAATGTTTTCGATGGCGATGTGGATGGCGGCTCTCGTGGCTCCGGTGCAGATTTTCGCTGGTGACTTGCATGGCCTGAATACATTGGAGCATCAGCCAGCGAAGGTTATGGCGATGGAAGGTCATTATGACAGCCATCCTGATGGCGCACCGCTAATCCTCTTCGGTATTCCCAACAGCAAAGAAAAGCGGGTCGACTACAAAATCGAGATTCCCAAACTATCGTCGCTGATCCTCAAGCATGATCTGAATGCACCGTTGGACGGACTTGATACGATCCCTGATGCCGATGAACCTCCGGTGGGCATGGTCTTCTGGTCATTCCGGATCATGGTCGGTATCGGCTTTGCGATGCTCGGCATCGGATTGTGGAGTTTGTTCGCGCGGTTCCGCAAGAAGCTTTATGACTGGCGCTTGCTGCATCGCGCGGCGATCGTGATGGGACCAGCGGGCTTTGTTGCGGTTATTGCTGGCTGGATCACAACTGAAGTCGGGCGGCAACCTTTCACCATCTATGGCTTGTTGCGTACTGCCGATAGTGCCTCACCGCTGGCTGCGCCTGCGATAGCGGCATCACTGATTGCTTTTATCATTGTCTATTTCTTCGTCTTTGGCATTGGCACCTGGTATATCTTGCGCTTGATGAGCAAAGTGCCAGCGATCGGAGAGAAGGGCGTCAAGTCAACCGAAACCGGGCCGGTTCGAACCGCTGGCATCGCTCCTGGTCCGGCACAGAAAGATGCGCCTTCCTTTGAACAGATTCTAGGGGAGTAGATGTTATGGATTTAACCGTTATCTGGGCCTTCATCATCGCGTTCGCCGTTTTTGCCTATGTGGTTATGGATGGGTTTGATCTTGGCATCGGTATATTGTTTCCCGCCTTTAAAGTAGGCGACGAGCGCGATCAGGCAATGAACAGTATCGCTCCCGTCTGGGACGGCAATGAAACCTGGTTGGTGCTGGGCGGTGGTGGACTACTTGCAGCTTTCCCGTTGGCTTATGCGATAATATTACCCGCAACCTATCCGTTGATCATCATCATGTTGCTGGGCCTTGTCTTTCGTGGCGTTGCCTTTGAATTTCGCTGGCGTGACCGCGGTCATCGCGCTTTTTGGGATTTTGCCTTTACCGGCGGTTCTCTTGCTGCGGCCTTTTCACAGGGTATGATTTTAGGCGCTTTGCTGCAAGGCGTTGAAGTTGCGGATCGCGCCTATGCGGGCAGCTGGTTCGACTGGTTCACACCTTACACCTTGCTAACTGGTGTCGGTACCGTCGCAGGCTATGCGCTACTTGGTGCGACCTGGTTGATCTGGAAAACCGAGCATGGCGCGCAGGATATGGCTTATCGACTGGCGAAACCCGCTGCGATTGCAACCTTGGCGTTGATGGCTGCGGTCAGTCTCTACACGCCCTTCCTTGATGGACAATATTGGGCGCGATGGTTTGAAATGCCGAACATATTATTCGCAGCTCAAGTTCCGTTGCTAGTCTTGATACTGACCTATTTTCTGTTTCGTGGCTTATACAAGAAACAGGAGGCTGCACCTTTTTTGATTTCGCTTGGGCTGTTCTTCCTTGGTATGGCAGGGCTAGGCATATCGATGTTCCCCTATATCGTGCCGGATCAGATTACGATCTGGGATGCTGCCGTTCCTGAAAGCAGCCAGATATTCATGCTGGTCGGGGTCGTGATTACAGTGCCGCTTATACTCATCTATACCGGCTGGGCCTATTGGGTGTTCCGCGGCAAGGTCGGAACGGATGGCTATCACTAATGGTGCCAGTCGATCAACAATCCGCTGATGATGCACCTTTATGGAAGCGGCTGGCCTGGATGGCAGCGATCTGGGCGATGAGTATAACGGTATTGGGTATCGTGGCTTATATATTGCGGCTGTGGATCACATGATGTCCAGCTAGTTTTGTAGCTGCTCCACTTCCTCGGCCAGTTCCAGCCAGCGCATCTCGGCGTTGTCTTTCTCCTCAATCAAAGCCGTGTTTTCCTCGGTCAGTTTTTCAAACTGAGCAAAATCCTTGGTGTATAAATCCGCGTCTGACAGCGCCGTTGCAATCTCAGCCATGCGGATATCGATCGCCTCAATCCGGCCGGGCAGCATGTCATAGTCGCGTTGATCTTTGTAACTAAGTTTCTTCGATGGACTGCTTGATTTCGTAACCGGTTTTGCAGCGGCCGGTTTGTTCTTGGCTTTCTCGGCGTCGCCATCTTCTTTTCTTTTGGCTTCCCACTCGGCATAGCCGCCTGCGATGATGTCCACTTTGCCGCTGCCATCGAGGCCCAAGGTGACCGTCACCGTGCGGTCGAGAAAGTCACGATCATGGCTGACGAGCAGCACAGTACCTTCATAGTCCGCGATCACTTCCTGCAGCAGGTCTAATGTTTCAAGGTCGAGATCGTTGGTCGGTTCATCCAGTACAAGCAAATTGGACATACGCGCAAATTCGCGAGCGAGGAGCAGCCGCGATTGTTCACCACCTGATAAAGTACCGACCTTCGCATCAATCAGATTTGGCGCGAACAGGAAATCTTTGAGATAGCCCTGCACATGTTTTTTGTCGCCACGCACCTCGACCCAGTCACTGCCATCGGCGAGTACATCGCGGACTGTTTTATTGCCTTCCAAAAGGCTGCGCTGCTGGTCGATAAAAACACCGTTGAGCGTTTTGGCCAGATTGACCGAGCCAGTATCCGGTTCCAGCTCACCGGTAAGCATCTTGAGCAAAGTCGTCTTGCCAGCTCCATTGGCACCGACAAGGCCAATACGATCACCGCGCTGGATGCGCAGGGAGAAGTCGCGAATGATGGTTCGCTTGGCGTCACCTTCTCCGAATGTTTTGGAAATATGTTCAGCCATGATGACAGACTTGGTCCGAACATCATCGCTCTGGGCTTTGAGATTTGCCGTTCCCGCCGGCCCAATCATCGCCGCACGCTGCGCTCGCATTTGATAGAGTTTTTCCAAACGTCCCTGATTGCGCTTGCGTCGTGCGGTTACGCCGCGCTCAAGCCAACGCGCTTCCAGTTTTAGTTTAGCATCGATTTTATGGGCGAGCTGTGCTTCATCGGCATGGATTTTTTCCATCCACGCGTCATAGCCGCCAAAACCAATTTCCTGACGCCGCAGCGCGCCGCGATCCAGCCAGATGGTTTGCTTGGTCAGCCGCGTTAAAAAGGTCCGGTCATGCGATATGGTTATGAACGCACCTTTGTAACGCCGCAGCCAATCTTCCAGCCAGTCAATCGCGCCAAGGTCGAGATGGTTGGTCGGCTCATCAAGCAACAGCAAATCCGGTTCAAGGGCCAAGGCCCGGCAGATGGCCGCCCGGCGCTTTTCGCCGCCGCTGGCCTTGTCGGCGCGGATCGAGAGGTCGGTTGATAGCTGATCGGCAATCGATTGCACTTCATGTTCTGCCGGTGCTGGATTTCCAGAAAGAGCAAAATCGAGCAATGTTTTAAATGGTGTGAAATCTGGTTCTTGTTCCAGCATCACTATATTGGTTCCGGGCTGGATCATCCGCTTACCTTTGTCCGCTTCGATCTGATCAGCGATCAAGCGCAGCAAAGTTGTCTTGCCCGCACCATTGCGGCCGATCAAAGCCAGCCGGTCGCGTGGCCCGACATGCAGGTTAAGGTCTTTGAAGAGCCAGCCTTCTCCTTGATGGAGTGCCAACTGTTCATAGGAAAAAATGGGCGGTTGTGACATTGTCCTTGCGCGTTAGGGGCATGTGACCATTTGCTCAAGTTACCTTTTCAAAAAAGCGTGCTATGCAGAACCATAAGAAATCCGGGGGTAGATGTGTTTAGCCGAAGCAGGGTTCTTAAATTTAAGAATTTTCGGAAGGAATAAAATGAAATATCTTGGAATGATGACCCTTGCTGCTGCAATGTTGGGAAGCAGTCCTATGGCGCAAGCTGCCAATGTTCAGATCACCGCGCAAAATCCGGTGATTGAACTAAGCATATCCGAACAAGTGGATAGCCGCCCCGACACAGCGACTTTCAGCACAGGAGTGGAAACCAAGGCAGTCACCGCAACACAGGCGTTACGTGACAATTCGCGTCAGGCCAAAATGATGATCGATAAATTGAAATCACTCGGCATCGCAGATAAAGACATTCAAACTACCGGTATTAACCTGAATGCTGATTACCAATATGATCGCGCGAGCAAAATAAATCGCTTTGTTGGTTACCGCGTTTCCAACCAGGTTCGTGCGACAGTCCGAGACATAGGGAAGCTTGGAACGATATTAGATGCGCTGGTCAGCAGTGGTGGTGCAACAAATCTAAGCGGACCCTATTTTTCGATTGATGATGACAATGCGATCAAGCAGCTGGCGCGCGAGCGCGCTCTCGCAAATGGCAAGAAACAGGCAGAAAACTATGCAAAAGCGTCCGGATATAGCGGCGTACGTGTGCTTTCGATCGCGGAAGGGATTAGCAACAATGGACCAGGTCCGATGCCTGCAAACCGTATGATGGCAATGCAGGAGCAGTCTGTTCCTGTGACGCTGGGGCAAGTTGGCACGTCGGTAAATCTCAATATTACCTATGAAATGACGCGTTAAGCTTTAAAGCTGAAAGGTGAACTCGTCGTTCACGTGATGTTAAAAGCACCGGAGGTAAAAGTCTGATGATGTTAAAAAAATCCATCCTTTCTGGGCTTGTGGCTTTCACGGCCTTGGCCGTCGCAACGGTCCCGGCGAACGCGGTTCAACGGGATGATGAACAAAAAGCGGCCCGTGCCCAGATGATGGCGGGCAAGGGGAAATCCCTGCGTTCGATTGAAAACAGAGTGCTGCCAAGAATGGCGGGTAGCCAGTATCTCGGGCCTGAATATGATCCCTCAGCACAAGTATATCGATTAAAATTTATCGAAGACGGCCGTGTTGTCTTTATTGACGTCGACGGCCGAACCGGAGCCATACTCCGTGAGCGCCGCTAAACCGCTCTATCTTTCCTTCTGGCGGCGCTAAGCCGTTTTTTGTCTTTATCATTGTGAGATTTAATGATGGTGATATAGCTACACCATCATGAAAAACGGTTTTCTGGAGTAACTTTATGCGCGTGCTTATAGTCGAAGACGAACCCACATTGGGGCAGCAGTTGAAATCGACGCTGGAAAGCAATGGCTATGCGATTGATTTGTCCACAGATGGCGAAGACGGCCATTTCATGGGTTCGACCGAGGAATATGACGCGGTTATTCTTGATCTAGGCCTTCCCGAAATTGATGGTCTGACGGTGTTGGATCGCTGGCGCAAAGAAGATCGTAATTTTCCGGTATTGGTTTTGACGGCTCGTGATAGCTGGTCGGACAAGGTGGCTGGTCTCGATGCGGGTGCAGATGACTATCTGGCTAAGCCTTTCCAGACGGAGGAGCTTATCGCTCGCTTGCGCGCGCTTATTCGCCGCGCATCTGGTAATGCATCATCCGAACTTACGGCCGGCGAAGTCCGCCTTGACACACGTTCGGGTAAAGTCACTTTGGACGGAAGTCCGGTAAAACTGACGGCTCAAGAGTATAAGCTTCTGTCTTATCTCATGCATCATAAGGGCAAGGTTGTATCTCGCACGGAGCTGATCGAGCATATTTATGATCAAGATTTCGATCGCGATTCCAACACCATAGAAGTGTTTGTGACGCGTATCCGCAAGAAACTGGGTGCGGATGTTATTTCGACCATCAGGGGGCTGGGCTATAGTCTAGAGGATCCCGACAGCTGAATGAAACAAGCAAAATAAACCTTCCTGTTGATGAAGCAGTTATCCAGCCGAAATCCCCGTTAGGCACGCAAACCACCGGGTCCTTGAGTCGCCGGATGATCGGCATTGCTGCGGCTTGGATTATCGTTCTGTTATTTGGCGGTGGCGTGGCTTTGGATCGGGTGCTCGTCAATGCGGTGACGCGCAATTTTGATAATCAACTCGAATATGCCCTGACAGCCATGATTGCGTCAGCAGAGATTGATCCAACCGGCGAAGTGTTTTTCAACAGACCTCTCGGTGATCAGAGATTTCTGGAACCCAATAGTGGCCTCTATTGGCAGATTAGCGGTTCGGGGCATGACGATTTCACATCTCGGTCACTGTGGGATCGTACGTTGGAACAAGGAACGCCCCACGACGATCTAGAAACTCATCTCTACGACAGTGATCAATTTACTGGTGAGGGACTACGGATGGCAGAGCGAAGTGTCATTCTTCCTGATTCTGATGTAAAATGGACGTTCCAAGTGGCGCAAAGCCGTGAGGGGCTGGACGCACAGGTGAGTGAAATTCGATCAATCCTGGTGAATAGCTTCCTGCTGTTGGCTCTCGGTTTGATAGGCATGGCGGCCTTACAAACCCTCTATGGACTGTGGCCGCTGCGCAAGATTCGCAAGGCCATTGGGGAGATGCGTAACGGGCTGCAAAAGCGGGTTAGCGAACCCATGCCCAATGAAGTCACTCCAATGGTCGACGAACTGAATGAGCTGCTCGACCACAATGAAAAACAGGCCGAAGAAGCGCGGCGGCACGCGGGCAATCTCGCTCACGCTTTGAAAACGCCGCTTACTGTCATCATGAATAGCGCGACTGCAAAAGCTGATGATCTGGCGGATACGGTGATACGGGAATCAGGCGTAATGCGTCGTCAGGTTGATCATCACCTTGCCCGCGCTCGTGCCGTGGGCCGGCGTGGTCACGCGCATAGCCGTTCTCGCGTATGGCCAAGCTTACAAGCAGTGGAACGTGCTGTGGGGCGGCTCTACAAGCATGTAAGGATCGATATTGATGGCGATCAGGAAGCGGTGGTATCTGTAGAGCGTCAGGATTTGGACGAGATGATCGGTAATCTCGTTGAAAATGCCGCAAAATACGGCGGTGGAAGCGTATTCGTCACGGTTGAAATCAGTGATGAGTTTGTGGAGCTTTTGATCGAGGATGACGGCCAAGGCATCCCGGCTGAGGAACGCCAGCGAATATTCGACCGTGGCGCGCGTCTGGACACAGGCAAACCTGGGACTGGCTTAGGATTGGCTATTGTTCGAGACGTAGCTGAAATTTATCAGGGCAACGTGTCGCTGGAAGAAAGTGAAGATCTTGGCGGATTGATGGTACGGTTATGTTTGCCGAAGTCAGCTGTCATATCCTGATATCCGTGCATCGATCAAATTAGGTATCAAGACTTGGGGTTAGTCGAACAGAATATTGCGATCATTGGATGCGGGCCAGGTGGATTGGCATCCGCTTTATTCCTTGCGCGACAGGGCCATCATATCACTTTGTTTGAACGTTTTTTAGAACCAAGACCTCTTGGTTCTGGCTTGCTTATTCAACCCTCCGGACAGCAAATATTACAATCACTGGGCTTGTTGAAGAATATCAAGGAGTTGGCCAGTCCGGTTGATCAGCTGCACGGTATTTCGGTACATAGAAACCTCCGCGCGTTAGACATGAAATATGGACATGCCCGTAACGCCGTTTCTGCTCTGGGTATTCACCGTGCCAGTCTTTTCAAAGTGCTGATGGATGCTGTGCAAGAAATGAACATCAAGATTGAGGTCAATCAGGAACTGTTGAGTATCAACGAAACGGATTCCGCCATCC
Source organism: uncultured Sphingomonadaceae bacterium (assembly GCA_947501695.1). Classification (GTDB taxonomy): domain Bacteria; phylum Pseudomonadota; class Alphaproteobacteria; order Sphingomonadales; family Sphingomonadaceae; genus Parasphingorhabdus. Next base: position 1,640,070 of record CANMWO010000001.1, on the reverse strand, counting down.
AGCCAGTTTTCGCTAAAGGTAAAGCGGACAAGAAATTTGATTTATTGATTGATGCCAGCGGTGCACGCAGCCCCCTCGCAACCGGTCGGATAAGAAAGCTAAGTTACGGCGCATTCTGGGCGACCGTTGATATGCCTGCAAATCATGGGGTTATGCCGAACGCACTAGATCAGCGGTATTGGCACGCGAGCAAAATGGCGGGAATAATGCCGGTGGGAGTTAATCCAGCTACGGGCAATCAGGGGGCGGCCATATTCTGGTCCGAGAAACCTGAATATGCTGAAGGTGTAATTGATGCTGGAATCGAAAATTTTCGGGAAGAATATTGCAAGCTCTGGCCAGAAGCAGAGCCCTTTATCTCTCAGATTGAATCAATGGATGAGTTGACCATGGCAGTCTATGGACATCGCACCGGTCGCTCGCAGACTTCAAAACGGTTATTTCATGTCGGTGACAGTTGGCATTGTACCAGCCCGCAGTTGGGGCAGGGGGCAAATATGGCTCTTATTGATGCTGCTGCGCTCGCAAAGGCTATGGAAAGAGCGGTCAGTCTTGATGATTTGTCCAAAAGCTATTGCCGTTCACGATCATTCCATATCGGGCTATATCAGCTACTCAGCATCATATTCACGCCGCTCTATCAATCAAACGGCAAGTTTCTGCCGTTGATTCGCGATGTCGTAATTCACCATTTCGCGAGATGGCCTTTGGTGCGCAGTTTTATAACGCACACCGTATCAGGGGTTTTGGGACTAAAACGAATCCGATAAATTAAATTTACGCGGTTTCTTCACGAATCTGTTCGTGATGACGAATGACTTCATCGATGATGAAACGCAGGAATTTTTCGGAAAATTCTGGATCGAGATCGGCATCGCTCGCTAACTGTCGCAAGCGGGAAATCTGTTCCTGCTCCCGCGACTGGTCGGCAGGCGGCAGATCGTTTTTTGCTTTATATTCGCCAACAGCTTGCGTGACCTTGAAGCGTTCTGCCAGCATGAACACCAAAGCGGCGTCGATATTGTTGATGCTTTGGCGATATTGCTTGAGCTTGTCATCCATGGATAGCTGCCTGATTTCCTAAATTAATTTCTTGCTTGATAGACTTACCCGCAAGTTTTGCAAACTTCACCTGCAGATGCTTTGATTTCACTTGCCTTATCCCGTTTCCCTTGCCACATCGCGTGCAATATGTCTGCAACTGTCCACCACTTGGGGCTTGAAGCCGCCCCGTCGCTAGAGCCACTTATGGCGCTGGTCGCCAGTGATATGAATCAGGTGAACAGTGTGATCCTGGATCGAATGCAGTCGGAAATACCTTTGATTCCGGAATTGGCGGGTCATTTGATCGCCGGTGGCGGTAAGAGAATGCGGCCCATGCTGACCTTGGCGGCAGCCAAATTGATCGGCTACGAGGGCGATCGTCACTTCAAACTGGCCGCAGCGGTGGAGTTTATCCACACTGCGACATTGTTGCATGATGATGTGGTCGATGGATCTGATCTCAGACGCGGCAAAACGACCGCCAATCTGGTCTTTGGCAATCCAGCAACTGTATTGGTTGGCGATTTCCTATTTAGTCGGTCATTTGAATTGATGGTCGAAGATGGGTCGCTGAAAGTATTGAAGATCCTATCCAGCGCTTCTGCCATTATTGCAGAGGGCGAGGTCAACCAGCTTACCGCCCAGCGCAAGATAGACACTAGCGAAGACCGTTATCTCGATATTATCGGTTCGAAGACAGCTGCTCTATTTGCGGCTGCGAGCCGAATTTCTGCCGTTGTAGCAGAGCGTGATGAAGAAACGGAATTGGCGCTCGATAGCTATGGTCGAAACCTCGGCATAGCCTTTCAGCTTGTCGATGACGCGATTGACTATTCTTCCGATAGCGAGACTATGGGTAAAGATGCCGGTGATGATTTCCGCGAAGGAAAGGTCACTCTACCCGTAATTCTCGCTTATGCTCGTGGCAGTGATGGGGAGCGCAAGTTCTGGAAAGATGCGATTATTGGTCACAAAATTACTGACGATGATCTCAGTTTTGCAACAGAACTGCTCAAGACAACAGGCGCGATCGATGATACAATTTCGCGTGCTCGCCACTATGGTCAGCGGGCGATTGACGCATTGGGCGCGTTCCCATCGGGCAAAGCTAAAGCGGCAATGACTGAAGCAGTTGAATTTGCGATTTCACGCGCTTATTGAGACGCTCATCTACTAAGGAAAATGAGATGGCCGCACGGATTTATCAGAACCCCATGAATGCTATGCAGTCGGGCAGGGCGCTGACCGACAAATGGATGCTGGAATTTGAACCGTCCGAAGCCCGCAAGGCTGATGCGCTGACCGGTTGGTCCGGATCGGGTGATACACAGCGTCAGGTGCAAATGAAATTTCCAACCGTTGATGCGGCAAAGGCATATGCTGATAAATATGGAATCGCCTATTCCGTCGTGCCGACGCCGAACAAGACATTGAAACTACAGGCTTATGCCGATAATTTTCGTTAGATTTGCAGCCTATTTGGGTTGAAGAAATAACAGCAGTTTAACGTCAATGGCCGCACCTTCTGCGCGCTTCTTCTCGATGAACCCATCCAGTTCCACCAACGCCACGCGATGCACAGTGATATTCTCGCCATCGACGCCGCCGCCGTCACCAACCTTGGTCAATTCTTTGGCTTGGAATAACGAAAAGCTCTCTGACACCATACCAGGGGACGAATAAAACTCCCCGCAATCTTCGATTACGTTCGCGTGATATCCGGTTTCTTCTTCGAGTTCCCTGATAGCGGCCAGTGACGCGTCTTCATCGCCATGTTCGTCTTGATCGCCGACTAGGCCGGCCGGCAGCTCAATGCAGTTTTTACCAAGCGGCACGCGATATTGTTCAACCAGCAAGACATGGCCATCATCTATGGCCAGTATCACAGCTGCTCCTATACCACGGCTGCGCGAGACATATTCCCAACGGCCTTGACGTTTGGCCGTGATGAAGCGGCCTTCCCAAATGGTTTCGACGGGAGCGTCGGAATCTACTGTACTCAAATCTCGATCAACCGGTCTGGCAATTCATTCGGATTATTGTCGGTCTTGGGGAAATGCTCCTTGAGCACCACGCCGACATGGCGCACTGCTGCTGCCATGCCCTCGCCAGGGCGGCCTTCACGGACTTCATCAATCAACGCCACCATAGCTTCGCCCCAGACTTCCGGTGAGACCTTCTCTGCAATGGCTGCATCGGCAACAATTTCTGCGCGATGCTCTTTCAGAGAAACGTAGATTAAAATTCCTGTCAGTCCCACCGTCCGGCGTTCTGCACCCACCTTGAAGAAATCAATCGCCCGTCTGCGTACGCGGCGCTGCTTGGTACTCTTTGGCGTGACGAATAGCCGGAGCGGCATCCATGCAAAGAGATAGCGCATGACAAGAAACAGAGCGACACTCGCAACAAAGAGAACAGCCATTTGCTCTCCCGCTGTAGTGAAATCCTGTTCCCATCCGCCAAAAAGACCCATGATTATGGATTGATAAAATGCCGGAAAGATTGCCAATGAAGACAGGAACAAAAAGGTAATGCCAATGGCCCATTGCAAGCCGGCATCATGATATTTGTCTGATAGATCAGTGACTATGGTAACAATCTCACCATCGGTCGATTTTTCTGCCTCACCGACTGCTTCGGTGACAAGTTTGTGATCTGCTTCAGAAAGCTGGTTTACTTTTTTCATCACCACCCTCCCGATGCGCCGCCGCCGCCGAAGCTGCCGCCACCGCCGCTGAAGCCGCCACCGCCAAAGCCGCCACCGCTACTAAATCCACCGCCGGAACTGCCCCATCCGCTGGAGCCGCCTCCGCCCCAGATAACGACTGGGCCAGCACCACCACGATAACGTCTGCCGCCTCGTGAATTGGAGATGGACATCACAATAATAACAATCATTACAATAATCCAGAATATCGCCAGACCGCCTTCGCCTTTACTGGATTGTTCGCGCTGTTGAACGACCGCCTGTGAAGCAAATGCACGCGCTTCTTCTTCCGGCAGTGTCAATTGGGTTGATATCCGATCTACGCCAGCGTTGATTCCAGCCGGCATGTTGCCATCCCGAAATCGGGGCAGGATATCATTTTGAATGATCATGCTCGACAGGGCATCGGTCATAATGCCTTCCAGGCCATAACCAACCTCTATACGGACCTTGCGATCATTGGGGGCCACCAGCAATATCGTGCCATTGTCTTTTTCGACCTCACCGTCACCATCTTGTCCAATGCCCCATGTCCGGCCCAGCTGATAGCCATAGTCGGCAATATCATAGCCTTCCAAATCAGAGACCGTTGCGACGACCAATTGACGGTTTGAATTTGTCTCTAATGCTTCAAGCTTGGCCGTGAGCGCAGCTTCCTGCGCAGCATCAAGCAGATTGGCCTGATCGACGACACGGCCAGTCAGGTCAGGGAAATTTTGGGCGGCGGCTGATCCAGTAGGGATCATTATCGCCAAGATTAAGGCAGCCCAAATCAATGTAGCAATGCTGTGGGGGAAACTACGCATTGTCTATCAAAACGCAACCGTCGGCGCTTCATCTGCCCCTTCGGTGGTAGCCGTAAATGGAGCCATCGGTTCGGCGCCGTGAATGATCTTGGCACCGATGATATCCGGGAAGGTTCGAATGGTTGTATTATATTGCCGGACTGCTTCGTTATAGTCACGGCGCGCTACGTTGATGCGGTTTTCCGTGCCTTCGAGTTGGCTTTGCAGAGCCAGGAAATTCTGATTGGATTTCAGTTCAGGATAAGCCTCAACAGTAGCGAGCAAGCGACCAAGTCCTTGTGAAAGAGAGCCTTGCGCTGCCGCAAACTCCTGAATTTTGGAGGCATCGCCGAGATCATCTGCGCTGACTTGAATAGACGTCGCCTTCGCACGCGCTTCAACCACGGCCGTTAGCGTGTCCTGCTCTTGAGCAGCAAAACCTTTGACGGTTTCAACTAGATTAGGGATCAGGTCAGCGCGGCGTTGATAGGTGCTTTCTACATCAGCCCATTTTGCTTTGGCTTGTTCTTCCGCTGTCGGGACGCTGTTGATACCGCAAGCGCTGAGCGCCAGCGCCAAAACCGGTACCATCAAAAATTTAGTTATCTTGCCACGCATGTTGATTTTCTCCCACGTTCCAATTGATCGCCTCATCAAATGTAAAAATAGGTACGAAAACCGGTAAATGCAATGACTTCCCTCGACAAATTGGAGGTTATCGGGCATTTAACCATCATCTTACGGGGAAGAGGAGTATTCCATATGTTTTCAGAATTTAAGGACTTTATTTTAAAAGGCAATGTGCTGGATTTGGCAGTTGCGGTCATTATCGGGGCGGCTTTTGCCACTATTACGACATCGCTGACCGAAGACGTGATCATGCCGATCGTTAGCGCGATTTTCGGTACACCAGACTTTACGACCATGTTCATCCTGCTTGGCACACCGCCAACGGAACTAGCCGGTTCAACCGACTATGCGGCGCTTAAAGAAGCGGGCGTTCCCATGCTTGGTTGGGGTCAGTTCCTGACGGTTGTGATCAACTTTGTGATCCTAGCGTTCATTATCTTCATGATAGTGCGTTATGCTAACAAGGTGATGAAGAAGGCTGAAGAGGAAGCACCTTCCGGTCCAAGCGAAATTGATTTGCTGACCGAAATTCGGGATAGCTTGAAAAAATAAGCTCTAATTCAAGAGTTTAATGCTGATATATGTGGGCGTGGATAGCGATATCCGCGCCCATTTTTTTGTGCCATTCTCTTTTCATTCAGAATTAAGCGCCTATATAGGACGTGTCTGCTTCGGCGGACTATGGTGATAAATTGTGATGTGCAATAGGCACAACGGACCCGGGGGCGGTACCCGGCGGCTCCACCATTTGGGATGTTTTTACAGCATCTTTGTTGATGGGGCCGAACTAGGATCGACGTGTGTTGAAAAGCATTATTTTTACCCGGCCTGAGTATGCCGTGATTGCTCATAACTATAAGTGCAAACGATAATGAAGCACTCGCAGTAGCGGCTTAATCTATCGACCTTCGTGGTCGTAACTTAAGAAGTTAAAGCGCGGTTGGACCCACCGGGCAACAGAAGGGATACCGGCGGTTTGGTGAGCACCGAGCAACAGAAGCTCACCACTTTACTTTGATATCATTTGGGGTTTTACACGAGAGGTGCTCAGTAATCCTGTCCATAGGTTTTGTGGTAATCTATCGCATCGATCATCTTCGCGCCGGCCATAAACACCGCACCGGTGCAAGCGAGGAATAGCAGCTTTCCACCAAATCCAGGATATTGCACGAGATAGTCTTGGCCGCGGGCGATAGCACCAGTGGCTAGTGCATAAACGATCAGGAAGGCTTCAAATTTGGTCTTGATGATGAACAGGCGTTTGAATTTTTTCCACATGTAAAATAAAGTAGCAAGGCCTGTGCCAACCGTAGAAAAGTAGGATTTTTGCAGAGAGCAACATAGTTAACTGTAAGTTAACTCGACAGTCGGCGATGGAATTCTAGTGTTCGAGTTCTTCCAATGCGCACGACTGCAAGAGCTTTCTGCGCGCATTCTGGATAGTTCCGAGCAAATCTGCATCCGTCAATTGGTCAGGCACAATGGATTCCGGCCAATATTGTTCAATCACCTCGGCAATTGCATCGAGCTTTTTAGGCGTTGCAATGAAGCGCTGATCAACTAGATCGGGATCTGTAACGACACGCAAACGCAAGCAAGCTGGGCCGCCGCCATTGGCCATGGATTGACGCACATTAACAGGGCAGAGCTTTCGGATCGCTCCATTGCCCGCAACCAGTTCCTGCAGATAAGACCAGACTGATTCTGTTTCTTCGGCTTCGGTGGGGAGGATTAGCGCCATCCCGCCGCTATCGGGCAGGGTGACCAGCTGAGCATTGAATAGATAGGATTTTATTGCATCGCCCAGACTAACTTTGTCGGCGGGTACTGTGACAATCTCGGCTTGCGGGAATTTGCGCTGCACTTCTGCATAAAATTCTTCTCGATGCTCAAAAGCTTCCTCATGGGCGAAGAGTAGCTGTTCATTTGCGACAGCGACCACATCGTTGTGGAATGCACCGGCGGCAATGGCTTTGTCTGACTGTTGCGCAAAGATAACATGATCTTCAGACATCCCATGTCTTCTTGCTACTGCTTTGCTGGCTTCAACATGCTGGCGAGCCGGGAAGCGGCCGCCGCTTTTGCCGTAGACAAATATCTCGATCCCGGCTGCGCCATGACCGTCGCACAGCCGCATATGATTGGCCGCACCTTCATCACCAAAGGGAGACGGGATCGGTCCATGGACAGTGAAATGATCCTGATTGGCAAAAGCAAGCTGCAGCTGTGCCAAGGTGCCCGGCCATTCATGGCTGCGGTGCGGCATGGTCTGGAGATTAGCGACAGTCATATGGCATTTGCCATCTTCGCTACCTGGCGCTGGCGAAATGGTCGCAGCATTGGCAGCCCACATCGAGGATGCAGAATAGGCTGCGGCCCGTATATGTGGCTCCGCCTCATTCAATGTCGTGCCGAGCGCATTCAACCAACCGATATTGGGTCGATCGAGTGGCATGAAAAAGCCCTGCGCCAGCCCCAGATCGATATTGTGCCGCATCTTCGCTACACCCTGTAAGGCTGCTTCGCGTGGATAAGATGCTTCTCCGGCATTGCTTGAGGAAGCTATATTGCCGAGGCTGAGGCCCGCATAATTGTGGCTGGGGCCAATAACCCCATCAAAATTGATTTCCTTGATTTTTGTCATTCTAGCTACCTTGGAATATGTCCGATCGTATCGCCGACCGAGAGGCCCAGATTGGCTGCTGCATCTTCATCAATCGTTACGCCGCCTTCTGCTTCACCGATAAAGGCGTAGGTAGCCTGAAAATCATGAAGCTTGCCGCAACATATGATGGATTTCAGGCCTGCTCCAGAAGCCGTGATACCGACAACTTCGTCTGAGTTTGCGTTTTTCACACTTGTGACTTTGTCGGTTTTTGCGATCATCGTCGGGCCACCGTCAAAAATATCGACATAGCCATCGTAGGAGAAATTCTCATTTTCCAGCATCCGCATAGCTGCGCGACCATTGGGATGAGGGATGCCGATGGCAGCGCGTGCCGTTTCGCTCAACATAGCCGTATAGATCGGATGTTTGGGCATCAGGTCAGCGATAAACTGATTGCCGTGGATGGCGTTGAAATAGTCCGCTTCCTGAAACCCCATGCCAAAAAATCGGCCAGCCAGACCGTCCCAGAAAGGTGAGCCGCCAGCCTCATCGATCACGCCGCGCAATTCTGCAAACAGCTTGTCGCCAAAGCGCCCACGATGTTCCTTGATGAACAGATAGCGGCTACGGGCCAGCAGCATGCCTAGTCCACCGGCGCGTTCGCCGGGATGGAGGAATAGACCGCCGACTTCGCTTGCGCCTTCAAGATCCGTGACCAGTGTGAGCATTTCTGCACGGAATGAACGGTTCAGTTCCTTGCTGGTTTGCGACAGGGTGCTGAGACGATAGGAATAGAACGGCCAGCTTTGCCCGACCATTGTGAACAATTGCGATGTCCCGCGCACCGCTCCTGTCTCGACGTTCTCGAGAACCATGACGAACAAGTCATTGCCATGCTCATTCGTATCATCGTCGTAGGCATTTGCGGAGCGTTCCAGTTTTGCGGTCAGGCTTTCCTTGTCCGCAGGCAGGTTGGTAAAACCGCCGCCAGTCAGCTTTGCCATCTCATAAAGATGTTGCAGATCATCGGTCCGCGCGGCCCTTATCCTGAAATTCGTCATACCCCCCCCTTCGCGGCAATCCGCATGATCGTCAGCGCCGATAGCTGTGTGCGTTCGGCCAAGCTGTCACTGATCAGAAATTCATCGGCGCTATGAATGGCACCGCCGCGGACCCCCATTGTGTCAACAACCGGTACACCGCAAGCGGCAATATTATTGCCATCACAGACACCGCCAGTCCCGCGCCAATTGATATCCAGTCCGAGCTCGGCACCACAGCTTTTGACTAGATGGAACAGCTTTTGGGCCTGCTGGTCAATCGGCTTGGGTGGACGACCAAAACCGCCATGGCAATGGACGTCGAGATCATGACCCCGAGCGATAATACCAACAAGATTGTTGAGTGTATTTTGCGCCTCTTCTTGATCTGCCAGTGATTTGGGTCGGAAATTTACCCGCAATATCGCATGATCCGGCACTGCGTTATTGGGACCACCGCCTTCGATTTTGGCAGGATTAACGCTAAGCCCTTCGCGGTGCAGGGCTTTTAGCTGCAGAGCCATATCGGCTGCTGCGACCAATGCGTTGCGGCCTTCATCCGGATTGCGGCCTGCATGGGCGCTCTTGCCGGTGAAGATGATCGAAAAATTGCCGCTGCCGCCACGTTCACCCGCCAAAGTGCCATCGGGCAGGGCGGGTTCGTAGGTAAGGGCCGCAACTTTACCCTTCGCACAACGTTCAATCAGAGCGGCAGAGGAAGCGGAACCAACTTCTTCGTCGCTGTTGATCATGATGTCATAGCCGATGTGGTTTGCAACTTCGCTTTGCTCGAGCAATTGGAGCGCGCCCAGCATGACGGATATCCCGCCCTTCATATCCGCTACGCCAGGGCCATTAAGGACACCGTCCTCAATCCATTCGAGATTCTGGAAATGATGATCGGCTGCAAATACGGTGTCCATATGCCCGGTGAACAAAATGCGTACCCCCGCATCAGGGCGGACAGTCCCAAGGAGATGTTGACCGCGCTGGACCTGATTGACGGAACCATCGGAGCGCACAGCCTCAACAGGATCGGGATCAACCAGTTTAATGTCGCCCGGCAACACAGAAAAAGCGTCTGCCAGTTGTCCGGCAACGGTTTTCAGACCATCCAGGTTGGTCGTTCCGCTGTTTACTGTTGCCCAATCCTCAGTGCGTTTAAGCAGCGGTAGATCGTTGGCTGTGTCGAGGAGGGGCGTTTCTGGCAATGTTTGGACGGTCATCGCAAACTGATAGCATTTGTAATCAATCGCTGTCACGCGTTTCCGGTATCTCTGGAACGCAGCGGCAATATCAATATCGGGCGTCTGCGATCAACGCGTTGACGCCCTTATGGATTTCTTCCCATAGCTTATGTTCATCTTGCTGCTTGCCCGGGATGGTTCCCGCAATGACATGCACCGCTGCATCAACCAATCCGCTGAACCAATTGCTATTCACATGCAGGGTTTCCTCGTGATGCGGAACCGTACTGCCAAACATGATTCGGATTTCCTGAGGTCTTTCGAGCCAGTTCATCAAACAGTAGACGACGCTTTCGACCATTTCTGCTTCCAGCTTTACCGTGTTCCCTAGGCCATGCTCACGGAAAGAAGCCCGCGCGCTTGGATGTACCGAGTAATAGCGTTCCATCACTGGATCAGTGATGTCTCCCAGCGCGCCCGCGGCGCGTTCGAGACTGGTTTCCAGCAGTGTCATTTTCTCATTCAGGTTCATTGCAGAGGATTTTTGAACCATCCTTATGCGATCAGCAAGGATTTGATTCGCGGCATTTACAAAATCGGCATCACCAGCCATAGGATGCGACCGATTCCTCCCCGGATTATCTGCTTTTGCGCTCAGGCAATGATGTCGGGGCTGTCATGTGTATTTTATGAATTAGAGGAACTATCCATGTCCGAATATGTCCGTCAAAACGGTATCCAGATTTCTCAGCTGTTATTTGATTTCATCAATGACCGCGCTTTGTCCGGAACGGGTGTAAATCAGGAGCAATTTTGGTCCGGCTTTGCCGATCTTCTGGGCCGGTTCGCGCCGCGCAATGCGGAGCTGCTCGCCAAGCGGGAAAAACTGCAATCGCAGATTGATGACTGGCATATCGCTAACAAGGGCAAGCCGATTGATCAGGCGACCTATCAGGCGTTCCTGAAAGAAATCGGCTATCTGGTTGATGAGCCAGCGCCCTTTCCCATCACGACAGAAAATGTCGATCCGGAAATCGCGACAATGGCGGGGCCGCAACTGGTAGTGCCATCTCTCAATGACCGTTTCGTTCTGAACGCGGCCAATGCGCGTTGGGGCAGCCTTTATGATGCCTTTTACGGGACGGATGCTCTGGATGCTGCGCCAGCTCAGCCGGGCGGCTATGATCCTGTGCGCGGAGATGCGGTGATCAAAGCGGCAAAGGCGTTTCTCGACGAGACTTTCCCGTTAGCATCTGGTTCTTGGACGGACTATACAGGCGGCGCTCCTGCATTGGCAGACACGGCGCAATTAGTTGGCCGCAACGGCGACTCTCTGCTGCTCAAGCATAACGGCCTGCATGTAGAAGTTGTGATTAATGCCAACCATCCCATTGGCAAAGACGATCCGGCGCATATTGCCGATGTGCTTATGGAAGCGGCGCTGACCACGATCATCGATATGGAAGATTCTGTCGCGGCGGTTGATGCCGAGGACAAGGTGCTTGCCTATACCAACTGGCTTGGTCTGATGCGCGGTGATCTCGCAGCCAAATTTATGAAAGGTGGTAAGGAAGCGGAGCGTCGCGCGAATCCTGATCGCACCTATCAGGATTTGGATGGCGGTAGTTTCACATTGCAAGGACGCAGCCTTATGTTTGTCCGCAACGTCGGGCATCTGATGACCAATCCGGCGGTTTTGCTGGCTGATGGATCGGAGGCACCGGAAGGCTTGCTCGACGGCGTATTTACCAGCCTGATCTCCATGCATGACCTGAAAGGTCTGGGCGACCTGCGCAACAGCAAAGCTGGCTCGATCTATATCGTGAAACCCAAAATGCATGGACCGGAAGAATGCACCCTAACCAACGATCTTTTTGATGCCGTCGAAGACCTTCTGGGTCTGACGCGCAACACCATCAAAGTCGGCGTCATGGACGAAGAGCGCCGGACATCTGCCAATCTCGCGGCCTGCATCCACGCGGTGAAAGACCGGATTGTGTTTATCAATACCGGCTTTCTCGACCGTACTGGTGACGAGATTCATACCAGCATGCAAGGTGGCGCAATGGTCGCCAAAGCCGACATGAAATCCAGCGACTGGATCCAGTCCTATGAAGCACGCAATGTCGCCATCGGCTTGGCCTGCGGCATGTCTGGCAAGGCGCAGATCGGTAAAGGAATGTGGGCAGCGCCTGATATGATGGCCGATATGATGGAGCAGAAAATCGGCCATCCGATGACTGGTGCCAACACCGCATGGGTGCCCAGCCCGACAGCGGCGACACTGCATGCCATTCATTATCACAGGCTGGATGTATTCGCGCGCCAAAAAGAGGTTGCAGATGATGGTATTCCGGCGCTCGATAAGTTGCTGACCGTTCCTCTGGCGGAAGGCCATAACTGGTCAGCCGAAGAAATTGACCGTGAACTCGATAATAATGCGCAGGGCATTTTGGGCTATGTGGTGCGCTGGGTCGACCAAGGCATTGGCTGTTCCAAAGTTCCGGATATCCATGATGTTGGCTTGATGGAAGATCGGGCGACTTTGCGGATTTCCTCACAGCATATGGCCAACTGGATGCTGCACGGTGTCTGTTCAGTGGAGCAAGTCGATGCAGCCTTGCTGCGGATGGCAGCCAAGGTGGACGGGCAGAATGCCGGTGATCCATTATATCGGCCGATGGCGAGCGATCCGGCGGCCAGTCTGGCATTTCAGGCGGCGCGTGATCTGGTATTCAAAGGTGTTGAGCAGCCGAGTGGTTATACCGAGCCGTTGCTCCATGCTTATCGTCGGAAACTAAAAGCAGCAGGCTGAAGGCTATCGGCAAAGGTTCGGTGCAACAGAAGGCGTTCCTACAAATAGCGGGATATCATAGCTTTTAGCTGTCTTTCTCAGTTTGCATATCAGCGGCGCGGCGCGTTTTGGCCGAAAATGTCAAATTCATTCCTGGAGCTATGGCGTTTTAGCAGAATTGTTGGAAAACAAGGCTTCCTTGGTGTGAAGTTAGTGAAGTTAGGGGGCAGCCGACACAATCGAGGCGCTATTTTGACAGAAAACGCGCCAACGCTACAAATTCCTCAACGCTCACCGTTTCAGGGCGGCGCGCGCCATCAATCCCAGCATCGGTCAAGGCATCCAAACCACCGGGTAGACCTTTCAGGCTCTGTCGCAACATTTTTCGGCGTTGGCTAAAGGCGGTCTGGGTGAGCTTAGCGAGCGTTTCTGGTTTAACACCGTCAGGCTGCGCTTTCGGTGTCAAATGGACAATCGCAGACATAACTTTAGGCGGCGGCGTAAACGCTGAGCGGTGTACTGACATGGCGAGTTTCGCATCGCATCGCCATTGCGCCAATATCGACAACCGCCCGTATGTGCTGGATCCTTCTTTAGCAACAATCCGATCTGCGACTTCTCTTTGAAACATCAACGTCAGTGATTGCCATTCCGGTAGCCAGATAGGACTTGAAAGCCATTTTATCAGAAGAGCGGAGCCGACATTATAGGGCAGGTTGGAAACGATGTGAAAAGGCGCGTCGAACAATTTCGCCAAATCAATTTTCAAAGCGTCTTCGTTGATTACCTGCAATTGATCGGGAAAATGCTCGGACAGGTCAGCCAAAGCGGGCAGGCATCGCTCATCCCGCTCCACGGCTGTCACCTGCGCGCCAGCCTGCAGCAAAGCCTGCGTCAATCCGCCAGGGCCTGGTCCTACTTCAAACACTGGACTATTCTGCAGGTCTCCCGGAACCGCAGCAATCCGGGAAAGCAATTGAGTGTCTAACAAGAAATTTTGGCCCAAAGCTTTATTGGCAGTTAGGCCATGTTTCTTGATCACCTCCCGCAGTGGGGGCAGGGGCGAAGGCTCGCTCAATTGTCGTAATTTTCGCGATGGGATACTGCAGTCGCCGCCATCTCGATCGCTGCAATCATTGACCGAGGATCAGCGATATCCTTACCAGCAATATCAAATGCAGTGCCGTGATCTGGCGATGTGCGGACAATGGGAAGGCCCAGTGTCATATTAACACCGTCAAAAAAATGCAGTGTTTTCAATGGGATTAATGCTTGGTCATGATAGGGACATAGCGCAACATCATATAGTGCCCGGGCCTCTTCATGAAACATCGTATCGGCTGGGAGTGGCCCTCTTATATCCAGTCCCTGTTCGCGCAACTCATTAATGGCTGGTTGCATGATCAGTTTTTCTTCGTCGCCCAGATTGCCGTTTTCACCTGCATGCGGGTTTATGCCAGCAATTGCTATACGAGGATTCTTAATACCGAAATTGCGCGTCATCGCCTTGGCGGCGGACATTGTACGGGCGACAATCAAGGCATGTGTCAATTGGCTCGGAACATCTTTCAGCGGAATATGTGTGGTCATGGGAATAACACGGAGCGATGGTCCAGCGAGCATCATGACTGCATTTTCGCGAGCAATTCCACATCGTTCTGAAACAAATTCAGTCTGTCCCGGATAACGAAACCCTACCTGATAGAGCTGAGATTTGGAAACTGGCGCTGTAATGACTGCTCCGGCATCACCGGACCGTGCTAAACCGCAAGCTATTTCCAATGCATGTAAAGCACATTGCGCCCCATCAAGTGTGGGGTCGCCCAGACGTGTTAACTCGCCATCATAAATATGAAGAACCGGGAGCGCTTGATCAAATGCATCGGTTGCTTCTCCAGGTTCCGAAATTTTAGCAACCGGAATGTTGTATTGCTTGTCAAAGTCGGCAAAATTCCCCGCGACAAAAAATGGCGTTGCATCGAAACTGTTTCGCGCTAGCCAAGTTTTGCAGATAATCTCAGGCCCAACTCCCGCAGGATCGCCACAAGAGATAACAAAGGGTTTTCTTACCCCCGACATCTATCAGTTATAATCAATTATGGCGTCACGACGAAGGTCGCGCAGATAGATTTGAGCGCGTTTATTCACACGTTCGTTTTCCAGTTGAGACATGATCTGGTCAAAGGAAGGCGCCGCCGCCGATTGCGGATCATCTCTACCACAAAGGATCAATACGCGCACTCCATCTGCAACCGAACCAAAGGGTTGACTTGCTTGCCCGATTGGCAATTCGGCGACCGTGCTTTGAAGTGGTCCAGGAAGATCTTTCAATCGGACCTGATCATTGTCGACGACCTGCGCACCAATTGAAGCGGCGACTTCGTTGGCTGCACCACAGCCTTTTATATTTTGTGTCGATGCTGCAAATGTCGCAGCCTGGGCCGTTGCTTGTGCTTCCGTCGTGCCTGGTGCGAAGCTGATGGACAATTGTTTCAAGCTTAAGATGGCATTGCGAGGATCAGCGATGAGGATCTGCCGTTGATCAATAAGATATAGGATTGAAAATCCACCGGGCACATCAATTGGCCCGACAACTTGACCCACTTGCATTTGAGTGGCTGCATCGGCGAGCGCTTGCGGCAATTGGGCTGGCCGAACCCAACCGAGGTCTCCCCCAGTTGCTGCCGTGGAAGCTTCTGAAAATTGGCGTGCATAAGCAACAAATGAGCCACCTTGACGAATCTGTTCCAATATCTTGCGCATGTTGACGGACACTTGTTCTGCGGCTTCCGGTGCCGCAGACATGTAAATTTCGCCGATGCGATATTCCGTGCTGCCCTTTGACGCATTAAGTCGTTCGATAATTGAATTTACTTCGTCGTCACCGACGTTGATGAACGGTTGAATGTTCCTGCGGAGCAAACGACTCCAAGCCAGTTCGCCCTTAATTTGACTTTTCAAAGTGTCTGTTGAGGACCCTTTGGTACGCAGATAAGCATCAAAGGCATTGATATCTTGTTTGAAATTCTGTTGTGCGACCTGATTGAAAGTTTGCTCGATTTCAGATTGGGAAATGGTGATTTCATTCGCTTCTGCTTCTTGGATTTGCAGAGTTTCGTCTATAAGATTGCGCAACACTTGGACACGCAACCGGTCCCGTTCTTCGTCTGATACTTGTCCGCCATTTGCGGCCACAATCAGGGCGAGGCGATGATCAACATCGGTACCAGTGATAATGTCACCATTGACCAGTGCTGTCGCCCGACGGACATTGGGATCATTTTTACCAAAAATAGTCAATTCTTCTGGAATATTTAGTCCCGCTTGCGGAACGCCGCTGTCAGAAACTGTCTGGCTTGACAAAGGTGTGGTAGCCAAAAAAATGGCCGACGCAGCAATCGCGAATTTCGCGCCTTTGCTTGAAAATTTTGTACGCATAAAATTCATTTTTCGTTTCTTTTCAAACTCTAAGTACATTTTGAGCTCAGCTAATATCAAAATTCGGGTGAACCTAATATGAGCAGTGAGCTATCATTTCCAAATGCCTTACACACCCAAATTGCGTAAGGCCAGCCGGAAGAAAAAAGCGCTACCACGTTGATCATCGCCAGTGTCCTCATAGTCGTAGCGCCAGGTTACACCAAGAGATAGGCAGCCATCATCATATGCGACGCCGATCCTGTGTCGAACGGGTTCAAATCCATCTGCAGAAGAGGTTGGATCTTCGCGCGCATCGGTGAGATCTATAATCGCGGAACCAAAGACAGACCAATATTTATCGATCTGATAGCGTCCGCCGATGCGCACCTCTTCGCGATCACTAAGATCTTCAACGCCATCTCCGATATTGCGGTTGAGCCGCAAATAACCGATTTGCGCATAGGTATTTTTTGATCCTACCGTGGCATCAATCTCGTTGCGTCTAACGGCGATGCTGTCTTTATCAAGTCGGTATCGATGGGTAAATTTCACTATATCCTTGAACCGAACCTCTGTGCGGCCGACAATATCGGAAAATCGTTCTGACAGCCCAGTCCCTTCAGGTACGATATTGCTATTATTGGCTAGCCGATAACTTTGGCCGACTATAGCATCGACTCTTAAATTGGGTCGACTAAGATTCCATTCGACACCATAGGTTGCCCGCACATTGTCCTCATAGCGATCATAGCCCGGAAAACGGTTCAAAGCGAAAAGATTGGTGTCTTCCAGATCGACCGAGCGAGAATCTTCATTGGGAAGCGACAAATTGGATATTGCTGGTGTCGCGACAACTTGAAAGCGTGGCGTCAGAGTCTGAGTTCCGCCAAAAGCTTGACCAATAAATGGCCATTTCACATCAAGAGCTGCCGTAATAATACCGCGAGTTTGCCATCCAGAATTACCGCTATAAATGGCGGTTTCATTGAGCGCGTTGTCCTCGCTATTATAGACATCGCCGCGCGCGAAGCCAGTTAGAGTGATTTCCTGACCCATCGTTGTCAGCTTGCGCAAATCCCAGCGGGCGGACGCGAAGGCGCGTTGTGTATCTTGACCTTCTGTTCGCCCGATCGCCAGACTATTAAGTTGGATCTGTGTCTTTCCACCCAAAATCGGTTCCGCGAAACGCTTTCGATAATCGACCACTGGCAGCGCAATTGGAACGCGGTTTTGGGGATCACCCGCGCGCAATGTTTGGAAGGCCCATCCAGCTAGTGAAAAATAGCTGCTATCATCTATCCGTTCGACGTTGATCGTCGAGCGCAAGCTATCGTCATCACTAATATCATAGCGGCGAAGAAAAGTGCGGTCAGAAGCGATCCGGGCTGATTGTGAAATGGTCCAATTTTCATCTAATACGAAGCGGCCGCTTGTCGCAAAATAGCCCCGGAAATCCTTTTGGGAGTTTGATATGCCACCAACTGCGCCGGTTGGGATACGCGAACTATAGGTCGCATAGCCGGTCATCTGAAATGCGCCGTTTTCATCCAGATTGCGAAAGGTTCCACTAATCAGAGGCGCGACCTCGGTAAAAACCTGTGTGGTAACGGTTGCATCCTGATTGGGAGCAATGCTGAAATAATAAGGTACGGACAACGCGACACCATTGGTCGAATCGATTCTTATATTAGGGACGAGTAGCCCACTACGATTTTCAAAGCTGACTGGGTGTGAAAGGCCGGGAAGCGGAATAACCGGCAGGCCGAATATTTCTATTCTAGCGCCATCATAACTCACCCGTTTTTTTATCGGATCATAACGAACTTTGACCGCTTTAATTTCCCAGCTTGGTTCTTTGGGGCAGCCATCTTCGGTTGTTACAGCGCAGGCTGTGTAAGCGGCATTGTCAAGGATTAGCGAGCCGTCTCCAAAGCGCTCGCCTTTGCGTGCGGCCAGTCGGCTACCATCCTCTAATACCAGCAACAAATTGTCGACAATGCCATCTCGCAGGCTGTCGGTCAGCACGATGCTGTCACCGTAAGCGGTGTCGCCATCTGGGCTGATGGAGCGAATATTTCCTTTGGCCTCGACGACACCAGTTTTGCGATTCCATGTCACGGTGTCGGAGCGTAGCTTGTAACCATCGCGATTGAGCAGCACGCTTCCCTTAGCCGTGACAATATCGCTTTCAAAATCATAGTCGATCGTATCGGCGCTAAATTCTATTTCGTCCGTATTCTCCGTTGCCTTCTCGGAAACGGTTGCGGGTTTCTTTACCTCTGTTTGCGCCGAAGCAACTTGCGGATGAGCTAGGGGCAGAGCCAGAGCAATCAGTGCGATTGAAGATTTCATCGACGAGATTAACCTACCTTTGGCCTCTTTAGTTATTGGCGGTCTAACAATGCCGCCAACCCGAACATCGCCCTATTGCACCAGATTGCGTCTGCTGCAAATTTTCTGTTGCAGAATTTTGGCAAACCCCCAATCTGTTCGGTAACTGGAGTGAAATGATGATTGCAATGACAGAGCCAATCTTTCATTGATCCACCCTGAACAAAAGATAAAATATACGCGATACCGGCGCGATTGACCCATTGATAAGGACGCTTGACCCATGAAATTCACATTTGCCGCTAGCCCTTCTTCCACGCCAGACGCAATCGGCTTTGCCATAAGTAAAGATGGACTGGATAGTGCAGAGATATCGGTCGAGCAGGCAAGCATGGTTCGTGCCGCGGCTAAAGCGGGACGGTTTGAAGGCAAGACCGGGCAGACATTTCAAACATTTGTGACGGAGGGCGATGCCGTCATTCAGATCATCCTGACCGGTATCGGCAAAGGAGAGCGTAAAGATTGTGAAGCGGCTGGCGGGGCTGTTGTTGCTAAGTTGATTGCATCAGGTGTGAAACATCTTGCCATCAACGGCGCAGGACTTGAGCAGAATCAATTGGCGCGTCTGTTATTCGGTGCGAAGCTGCGTAGCTGGAGAATCGATAAATATCGCACAACCATGCCGGAAAATGCTAAGCAAACGCTTGAAGCTATCACCGTGCTCGATACCGATATGGAATCAGCGCAAGTCTGGCAGGACCTGTCCGCGGTTGCTGACGGCGTTTCGCTGACCCGTGAACTGGTTTCTGAACCCGCCAATGTCATTTATCCTGAAAGCTTCGTTGCGCGCTGTGAAGAGCTTCAGGATATGGGTGTCGAATTTACGGTGCTCGGCCAAGAAGAGATGGAAAAACTCGGCATGGGGGCGCTTTTGGGTGTGTCCCAAGGCTCGGTTCGTCCGCCGCGGATGCTCGCTATGCGCTGGGATGGCACCAATGGCGCACAGAAAAAGCCGCTGGCGCTGGTCGGCAAAGGCGTGACCTTTGATACAGGCGGCATCTCTCTAAAGCCGCCGGGCGGCATGGAAGATATGAAATGGGACATGGGCGGTGCAGGCGCTGTAGCCGGCACGATGAAGGCCCTAGCAGGTCGCAAGGCTAAGGCGCATGTCATCGGCGTTTGTGGTCTCGTTGAGAATATGCCCGATGGCAATGCGCAGCGTCCTGGCGATGTTGTGACCAGCATGAGTGGCCAGACCATAGAAGTCATTAATACCGATGCCGAAGGGCGTTTGGTATTATGTGATGCTTTACATTGGACGCAGGAGACATTTGAACCGGAAGTCGTTGTCAATCTGGCGACGCTGACCGGAGCGATTATTGTGTCTCTGGGTAATGAACATGCTGGCTGCTTCAGTAATGATGATGGCTTATCGGACAATCTGCTGGCCGCTGGTAAGGCCGCCGGTGATCCACTGTGGCGGTTCCCGCTCAGCGCTGCCTATGACAAGCAGATTAACTCGCCGATTGCTGATATGAAGAATGTCGGTGGTAAGGGTGCGGGATCAATTACCGCGGGGCAGTTCCTTAAGCGATTCATCAAAGATGGTGTCAAATGGGCGCATCTTGATATTGCTGGTATGGTCTGGGCAGACAAGCCCGGCCCAGTCTGGGACAAGGGTGCAACGGGATTTGGTGTGCGATTGCTCGACCAATATGTCGCTGATAATTTTGAGCAATAAGCTGATCTGAAGGATTGTTTGACCGTGCAGGTCGATTTTTATCATTTGACCCGTGATCCGGCAGAGAAACTGGTGCCAGTGCTGGCCCAGAAAACGTTGGATGGCGGGCAAAGAATGTTGCTGGTGTCGAGTTTTGTTGGGCAACTGGAGAAACTCGATAAGGCACTGTGGCAGGCAGCGCCGACTAGTTTTCTGGCGCATGGCTTGGCGGGAGGCGAGCAGGACGATGTGCAGCCTATCCTGATCTCGGCCAAATGCGAGGCTACAAATGGCGCTCGATTTGTCGCCCTGACCGATGGCGAATGGCGTGAAGACGCGCTGGCTTTTGACCGCGCATTCTACCTTTTCACAACCGAGCAGATCGATAATGCAAGAACCGCATGGCGCGCCTTGTCCGCAAAGGACGACATCACGCCGCGCTATTGGAAGCAGGACGGTGGACGATGGGTCGAAGGACCTTAGGCTTCGTCTCAATACTTGCCATGTTGCAGTGCAGCGGCTAAGGGCTGCGCAACAATAATTCAAACCCCATTTTTCATCATTTTTACGGAGCAAAATCATGGCCGGTACACGGACATTTTCGATCATTAAACCAGACGCTACCAAGCGTAATCTGACCGGTGCGGTCACCAAAATGTTGGAAGAAGCTGGCCTGCGCGTTGTCGCTTCCAAGCGTATTCACATGAGCCGCGATCAGGCGGAAGGTTTTTACGCAGTCCATAAAGAGCGCCCGTTTTTTGGCGAACTGGTTGATTTCATGATTAGTGGTCCGGTTGTCGTTCAGGTTCTGGAAGGCGAAAATGCCATGCAGCGCAATCGCGACATCATGGGTGCTACCAATAGTGCAGATGCGGCTCCTGGCACCATTCGCAAAGAATTGGCTGAAAGCATCGAAGCCAATACAGTACACGGTTCTGACAGCGACGAGAATGCAGCGATTGAAATCGCCTATTTCTTCGACGAAGATGAAATCGTCGGATAATCACTTTCCTGATTAAGTCTTGATTTTACAGGGCTTTCACCGAATTTTAAGCCTGTTTTGCTAGTCCGCAATTTGATCGTCAGCTCTGGAGTGGGAAATCCTGGGCTGCGCGGTCCGAATTGTGGGAACAGGACCAGTGCAACACATTATCAAGCATTTCATGCTGATCATGATCTATGCAGTGACTGCCGTCGGTTTTGGCGGCGGCACAGCCATGGCCGCCACTTGTGCTCCAGCAGGCGCACAAGGCGCGGCTCCAGCGGCGTGGCAGACGTATTGTTGGCTTGATTTTTCATCCTATAATGACACGGCGGTTCGCTCTGCATCGGGTCAAAATTTCTCCTTTGATCTAGATGACGGATCGAAGCTAACCTTCACTCTCAACGCAACCAGCACGACCGCATCAGCAGCAGACGACCGAGCCGCACCAAGCTGGTCGGGTGCGGCGGTGGGTAATTCGTCATTTCTTAATATTCCAGGACGGCCCATTCTTTACATGGCCAATAGCGGCGCGTTGGTTGATTTCACCTTCTCTAACATCACCATCGTTCCGCCTCCCGGCGTTGCAACCGTCACCAGCTATGCCTTTGTTGCAGCGGACGCGGAATCGACCGACAACAGTGAATTTCTGGAATTTGGAACCAACGGTTCCAATTGGCAGATATTGGACGCTGTGCCGCCAATTAGCGGTAGTCAATTCCCGGTTCTCACTGGTACTGGCACAACCACATTGCGTATGGCTGGCGGTGGACAAACAGGCCGGGTTGGCGGCTATATTGCCGGTACAGATTCGCCGACCAATGTAACGGCTTCGATGCGAGGACAGGGATTACAAGGCATGATGTTTGCCGTACGCTTTGCCTCGATTACGTTGAATAAGACCATTACTGGCGCACGGATTGATCCGGCTGATCAATTTACGTTTCAGATTACGTCGACATCATCTGGCGACCTGCTGGCATCCGGCACAACGACCGGCGCAGGGAACGGGCCATTTCCAGCCGCAGTCATTTCGACCGCATCCGGCATTCCGATCAGTTTGCGCGAAGTCTTGGCCAGTGGTAGCGCAAGCGCATTAAGCCAATATCGTCCCCGGCTAACCTGCATAAACAATAGTGCGGGCTCGCCAACCGTCATGCCGACCAATCTCGAGACAATAGATTATAGTTTTGGATCGCTAGCCTTTGGCGATGCCGTCGAATGTGTGTTTAACAACACGGCTTATCCTCATCTATCGCTCGAAAAGCAACTAGGCGCAGCGGGCCGGATATTTGACAGTGATGAATTTCGTATTCGTATAAGAGAGGGGAGCAGCACGGTTGCTGCAAGCACAACCGCTGGTACCGGCGCGGCTATCAGCAGCGCCCCAATCGCGATGACGCAATTGGTGAGTGGCAACAGTTATAATGTTGATGAGTTGGCGCGCGGAACGACCGAACTTGGCCGCTATACCGCCGCTTTGTCCTGTACCAATGCTAATGCTAGTTCCTCGACGATATTGCCAATCACATTGGGTGGCGATTTTACCCCGGCGATTGGCGATGTGATCAGCTGTATCATCACAAACACCCGCGATCCGGCCAATGCAGTGCTTCAGATCAGCAAGCAATCGGCCGTGATTTTCGACCCGGTAAATGGTTCCGCGAATCCGAAAGCGATTCCCGGTGCGATCATACGCTATACGATTGAAGTGACCAATCATGGCGATGCCCCAGTCGATACAAGCAGCATACAGATTACCGACATTCTACCTGCGAATATCAGCTATAATGGCGCGTCACCAATCATGTTTACCGATGGTGCAACTTCGAGTGGCTTGGATAGTTTCGATCCATCAACGATGGCCGATTTTTCCATTCAACCAACAGGCGTTGCACCCTATGGTTACGACCCAAATGCTACAGGGTTTGATTCTAATGTGACCGGAATTATCGTCAATCCGTCGGGCATATTGGCTGCCTCAAATGGAACCGATGATCCCAGTTTCACCATCAGTTTTGAAGCACGCTTAGACTAAGTTTTGGGATTGGCTTCCTCATAGCGTTCCCAATCATGGAACGCCTCGCGTCGAACGATGATCCATTTTCCGTCACGCTTTTCAAATTTATCGCAATAACGACCAGCGACTATCCAGTCGGTTGCTTTGCCGTCGGTTGGGACGGGAGCAAATTCAGGCGTGCCTTCCTGAATATAGTGATAAGCGACGAAATTTGCTTCGGTTGTCGCACTGTTACCGTCATCACCAAAAGTGAAATGGACGTTCGAAATCGAATGATGGGTTGCGGGCACTTTTTTCAGTATCTCACTGGCAAAGCCGATAAATTCATCTGGTGGTCCGGAATATTCGGCATGATTGTGGATATGATCATCTGCGAAGCAGGATCGAACTAGCGACCAATCCCGACGATCAATGCCTTTGCAATATTGGTGCAGCAAGTCGCGCATTTCCTCGCGCGCCAATAGCTGATCAACCTTATCCATCCCGCTCTCCCTTATATTGTTAGGGCCAGTGCGTAGCATGTGCTGCTAATCTATGGATAGTTGGCAAAAAAGAGAGGGATGATAATGGGCAGAATCGATGGTAAAGTAGCGATCATTACCGGAGCAGCAAAGGGATTGGGCGAGGCTGATGCACGGATGTTTGCGCGGGAAGGGGCGACGGTGATTCTGACCGATATGGATGCTGATAACGGCGCCCGAGTTGCGGCTGAAATAGGTGATAAAGCCGAATTCCACACGCAGGATGTTCGCGACGAGTCGGCTTGGGAAGATTTGATTGCCGATGTGGTTTCAAGGCATGGAAAGCTTGATATATTGGTAAATAATGCCGGCGTGGTTGAACCCGGAACCATAGAAACACAAACAGCGAATGAATGGCGTTTTGTCATGGCGGTCAGCGCCGACGGTACATTTTTTGGGTGCAAATATGCTGTCCCGGCGATGAAGGCTTCTGGTGGCGGTTCGATAATCAATATGGCATCTATCGCCTCGATCCAGGGTGAGCCAGTCGTTGCTGCATATGCCGCAGCCAAGGGAGCAGTTGAGAGCTTATCGCGCAGCATTGCGGTGCATTGCGCAAATAATGGTTATAATATTCGTTGCAACAGTGTCCATCCCGCGGGAATCTTAACGCCAATGGTTGAAGAAATTGGACCGAAAATGATGGGTAGGGACGATTTGCGGCCTGCTAGCGAAGGGCCAGCTGCCAGTGCTTTGGGAGAGCCTGATGACATTGCTAACACGGTATTGTTTCTAGCGTCTGATGAATCGAAATTCATCAATGGTGCCGCAATCAGGGTTGATAACGCGAAATCAGTAGTTGAGGGCGTGGTCCCATAACTTTTTACAAAAGAGGTATAGATGTAACGCAGTATATTGGCATTCTGCTTGCCATGGTGGAGCGGGATGGACTAAGTTCGCTATATGATGTCAGAGGATGGGAATAATGGAACAGGACAGCAATCAATCCCCAAGGTTGATTTGCCCAAAACCACTGTAAAAGCGTTGATTGATAACAGTCCGATTGCTTCGGTCATCAGCAATCCGAGACTGCCTGACAATCCCATTGTGGCTTCGAACCAAGCATTTTCCGATCTTACTGGCTATCAGCCTGACTTTATTGTTGGCAGAAATTGTAGGTTCTTGGCCGGGGCCGCTACTGAACCATGGCTTACAGAAGAAATTCGCCGCGGCGTTCGTGAGCGCAAAGCCGTTCTGGTCGAGATACTAAATTATAAAAAAGACGGTACGCCTTTTCAAAATGCCGTATTGGTTGCTCCCCTATTTGATGAAAGCGGCGAGCTCGAATATTTTCTGGGATCTCAGGTCGAGATAGATGGCGACCGACCAAGCCTGGCCAAGGCACGGCGAATGCGCGCTACGGAGATAGTCAAAGATCTATCAAACAGGCAAAGAGAAGTCTTAAACTTCATAGCCAAAGGGTTGTTAAATAAACAAATTGCGCACGAACTGAGCCTGAGCGAGCGTACGATAAAGATGCACCGCGCAATTTTAATGAAGAAGCTAGAAGCCCCGAGCGCAGCTGATATGGTTCGACTGGCGGTTGAGGCAGGGATGTAAGCAAAACGACTACGGCCCAAATGCCGTATCGCTGATCATGATATGATGCGCTATCTAATTGTTCAGCATCGCGGATGGGGCAGTCATCCCAGATACTAAATTTTTGGCGGCATATCCTCCCTCCTCCTTGTCGCAAAAGGTTTTGGTTCCATCCCGCGATGCGAATATTTTCAAAAATCGTCAGCAATATCCATTATGCGGGTCAATCGCTTTGGTGCAACCATACGCCAGCTTTTTGTAAGGGAGTCGGCAATATGGTCCCAATCCGTTCGGCCAGTGTCGAGGCGGATCGCAATCCAACCTGACTTGCCATAAAATTTGGGCGCGAAATAGAGGTCTGGATCTGCATCGAGCAACGCGCCTTGTTCGTCCAGACCGCTGGTCTTGACAAAAACAGATGTACCGATTTCGCCGAAATGCCGCTGGGAGAAATAAGCAAAATATTTTCCCGTTTTTTCGCTACCAACGCGCCAGCCGGGTGTGCCAAAACTGGGGCGTTCATATGTTTCTTCAAGCGCTAACGCACGGATGCGAACCTGATCCAGTATCCAGTTGGGATCTGCCTCTCGAGTGACATATTGGGCTAGCGTTGCTGGATAGAGTTGATGCTCGGCTATAAGCACACGGTCAGCCAAAATTTCGGCCGTATCGTTAGGCAAGATGGCCACTTTCGTCTGGGCTAACACCGGCCCGTCATCAAGTTCAGGCGTTACGAGATGAACGCTGCAACCGGCGTGGCTATCGCTTGCATCCAAGGCGCGTTGATAGGTATCGAGGCCCTTGTATTTCGGCAAGAGGCTGGGATGGATATTCAGCATATGATCCTGCCATTTGCTGACAAAATCATCGCTCAATATCCGCATATAGCCTGCGAGAGTGATATAATCAGCGCCGGCCTGCGTTATGGCGTCATGCATGATCTGATCATGCTCTTTACGACTCAAGCCTTTGTGGGGATGTGAAAATGTCGCGATGCCTTCTGCTTCGGCCAAAATCAGACCAGCTGCCTGGGGATCATTTGAAGCCACCAGTATGATCTCATAAGGGCAGTCATTTGTTTTCGCAGCGTATATAAGCGCGGCCATGTTGGAACCACGGCCCGATATCAAGACGGCGACTTTGACCCGATCAGGCATCAGGCGTCAGCCATTATGAGTCGCGGTCCAATCGCGCAGGGCCGACCAAGTCTCGGCACTGCCGGAAACCGTGCAACCCTTCGTACCTGATCCTATAACACCTACCCGATGAACGGTTTCTCCAGCGGCTTCCAAATCGGCGGTGACGGACGCCACTTCATCCGCAGACACGGCCAAGATCATTCCGATACCGCAGTTAAACGTCCGCGCCATTTCTTCCGGCTCGATATTACCTTGTGCTTGCAGAAAAGCCATTAAGCGTGGTTGATCCCAGCTATTGGCATCGACATGGGCATGCAGGCCATCTGGGAGAACGCGCGGGATATTTTCCAGCAATCCGCCGCCGGTAATATGGGCCAGTGCTTTGATTTGGCCGGATTGCATGAGCGGCAAAAGCGATTTTACATAAATTCGGGTTGGTGCGATCAAAGCTTCGATCAACAGTATGTCGGGGTCGAACAGCGCAGGGCGATCCAATTTCCAGCCTTTGTCTTCCGCCAGTCTGCGAACCAGAGAGTAGCCATTGGAATGAATGCCGGAGGAGGCGAGGCCCAATAGTATATCGCCATCTGCCAATTGAGCGCCGGTTAAGGCTTTCTCCCGTTCAACGGCGCCGACGCAAAATCCTGCTAAATCATAGTCGCCAGCGGCATACATACCCGGCATTTCCGCAGTCTCACCACCGATTAAAGCGCAGCCGGACATTTTGCAGCCTTCGGCAATGCCAGCAACAACTCGCTCAGCGACTCCGTTTTCCAATTTTCCAGTCGCAAAATAATCCAGGAAAAATAGCGGTTCTGCACCTTGAACAATCAAATCATTGACGCACATTGCGACCAGATCAATGCCGACGCTGTCATGGCGATCGTAATCTATCGCTAATTTCAACTTGGTTCCGACGCCATCATTGGCGGCAACCAACAGCGGGTCATCATAGCCAGCCGCCTTTAGGTCGAAAAACCCCCCAAAACCGCCCAACTCCGCATTGGCCCCAGCACGTGCGGTGGCCTTAGCGAGCGGAGCGATAGCCTTGACCAGCGCGTTGCCTGCCTCAATTGATACACCCGCTTTCGCATAAGTGTAAGATTCCGGTTCATTTCGTTTGTCACTCATAAAATAGGCGATTAGACAAGTCGTGGGTGGATTTCCACGTCATAATCGTCAAAAGAGCGGAAATGATATTTTTGACCAGCATTAAATACCGATTGGGTGCCATATTTGCGTTATTTGGACTGGCAGCAGCCGGGCTCGTCTATGCGCAACTTGAGGGCACAGAACGTGGCGTTGCGCCGCTGGCGAGTAGTGGCGATTTCGAGGTGTTTGGCGTTGAGGTGAATACGCGCGGAAAAAATGCTTTTGAAGCACGCCAAAAAGGTTGGGAAGAAGCACAGCGAAAAGCGTGGACCATGCTCTATGCTAGGACGCAAGGCGGGAAAACCGCCGGACTTTCCGATGGAGCGCTAAACAATATTGTTTCCGCGATCATTGTAGAAGAAGAGCAGATAGGCCCGACTCGTTACATAGCGACATTGGGCGTGATGTTTGATCGCGCTCGCGCTGGACAGATCTTGGGGGTTGGCGGCAGACGACTGAGATCGCCGCCCTTGCTGGTTCTGCCCATCATGTGGAGCGAAGGTTCTCCTCAGGTATTTGAAAATAAGACTGAATGGCAAAAAGCATGGGCACGGTTCCGCGCTGGCGATAGCGCGATCGATTATGTCCGCGCCTACGGTTCTGACAGCGAATCACTGATGCTGACAGCCGGACAGGCGGAACGTCACGATCGGCGCTGGTGGCGCATGATATTGGATCAATTCGGAGCCGCTGATGTCATCGTACCTATTGTTAGGATGCAATATGAATATCCCGGTGGACCAGTAACAGGGCGATTCAGCGCGCGTTATGGCCCGGACAATAAATATATTGAGAGCTTCACGTTAAAGACACCGTCTAGTGACGGTATTTCAGCGATGATGGACCAAGCGATAGAGCGTTTGGATAAAATTTATGCCAGCGCCTTATCGCGCGGCGTTTTGCGGACCGACAAATCGCTGATCATCGAAGATGATGGATTTGATCTTGATGCGCTGGAGAAAGAAATAGAGGCGGAATTGGCTTCTGAAGCAGGCAGTGGCAACGCTGAAATTTCTAGCGGTAGCGACGAGAATGGCTCAGGAGCGGACGGTAATGCAGTCGCACCAGCCAGTTCGGCAATAACGGTCAGTATTCAGTTCGACACCCCCGATGTCGGTGCGGTTGGCCGAGGCGAATCCTCTGTAAGATCTGTCTCTGGCGTTTCCTCTGCGTCCACATCCAGTCTAGCGCTGGGCGGTGTGTCAGTCATGCGGGTGTCATTTACTGGCAATCTATCTGATCTAGCTTCGGCTCTTCGCTCAAAAGGTTGGCAGGTTCAGCAAGGCTCTGGAGCGTTGCGGATCAGCAGAGGCGGAGCCCCGCCAGCCGCGCAAGAAACGGATTCCGGGAGTGATGAGCAGGAACAGTGACCCAGATCGCTCTTCCTTTGGACACGGCATTGTCTGCAAAAGATGATGGTTACATTGTCACGGACGCGAATGCACAGGTGCATGGATATCTGCAAAACTGGAAAAGCTGGCCTAATCTAACAGCCATATTGGTGGGTGATTCCGGTTCCGGGAAATCCGCCATGGCCCTGCAGTTTGAACAAGACAGTAGCGGCTATATTGTCGACAATGCCGAGATGATGGATGATGCTGATTTGTTTCATCTTTGGAATCGTGGGAGGGAAGAGCGTAAGCCTGTGCTTTTGACCTCTGCAAAACCAATTTCCGAATGGAACATAAAGCTGCCCGATCTCAAATCGCGTTTGGCTGCATCCCTGCTTATCGAAATAGATTCGCCTGATGAGGCGATGATCGAAGGCTTGTTGCAGAAGTATTTTTCTCTGCGTGGACTTTCTATTTCCGAAGACGCCTTATCTTATCTCCGCAAGAGAATGGAACGCAGTTATCGGAATGTTCAGCTTTTGGCGCAACAAATGGATAATCTTGCTATAGAGAGGAAGAAGCCGATTACGCGTGCTATCGCTATGGAGGCGTTATCGCAGCACCAAGCGATGGTCGAAAATCCTGATAAAGAGCCAGATGCAGCACAGAATATTGAGGAAGGTTAAATGGATAGTCTTGTCCCCCAGACTCCAGAATCCGACAATGAAAACGAAAGCCTGACCTATGTTGAGGAAGGCGGTCTAGAGCGCTATTTCAACCGTGAAATTAGCTGGCTGGGTTTTAATGAGCGTGTGATTGAAGAAGCACAAAACCGCTCGCACCCTTTGCTCGAACGGCTTCGGTTTCTATCCATATCTGGCAATAACCTTGATGAGTTTTTCATGGTTAGATTTGCCGGACTGGTTGGCCAATTTCGTCAAAATATTGAAGAACGATCTGCAGACGGATTGACGGCGAGCCAGCAGCTGTTGGCCATCGCTGCTCAAAGCAATATGCTAACGTCCAATCAGCAAAAAGTATGGGATCAGCTTACCAGCGCCCTTGCCGAACAGGATATCTATGTTCTGCCAGCAGCCGAATTGGATGATGCAAATGATGTCTGGCTCAAGCAGCATTTTCTGGATCAGATATTTCCGGTCCTGACACCGCAAGCATTGGACCCGGCTCATCCTTTTCCATTCATTCCCAATAAGGGTTTGAGTCTGGTATTCGATTTGGTTCGGCAATCCGATAGCCAGCGTATCCGTGAACTGGTGATGATTCCTTCTGGCTTACCGCGGTTCATCCGCATGCCCGGCAAAACCACGACCTATGTTTCGGTAGAATCCGTTATCCAATGTTACTCCGATGAGATATTCCCGGGCTATGACGTGACGAACAGCGGGCTTTTTCGAATCATTCGCGATAGCGACATCGAGGTGGAAGAAGAAGCCGAAGACCTTGTCCGCTATTTTCGCAGCGCCATCAAACGCCGGCGGCGGGGAGATGTAATTCGCCTTGAAATGGGTTCGGATTTGTCTGAACCGGTCGTGGCGATGTTGCGCGAAAATTTACTGACTGAGGGCGCTACCGAAAGCCGCATCGATGGCTTGGTTGGTATTGGCGACCTTGATTTGTTGGTGGACGAGGATCGTCCGGACCTGAAATTCACGCCCTATAGTCCGCGTTTTCCGGAACGGATTCGTGATCATGGCGGGGATTGTTTCGCGGCGATTCGGGATAAGGATATATTGGTCCACCACCCGTATGAATCATTTGAAGTTGTGATCGAATTCCTAAGGCAAGCCGCTGCTGATCCAGATGTAGTGGCAATTAAACAGACGCTTTATCGCGCGGGCAAGCAATCAGCTGTGATCCGGGCGCTGATCGATGCGGCAGAGGCTGGAAAATCGGTTACCGCTGTTGTTGAACTCAAGGCCAGATTTGACGAGGAACAAAACCTGCTTTGGGCCAGTGCGCTTGAACGTGCTGGGGTACAGGTGGTCTATGGCTTTATCGAGTGGAAAACCCATGCCAAAATATCCTTGGTCGTGCGTAAGGAACAAGAAGGTTATCGTACCTATTGCCACTTCGGTACCGGAAATTATCATCCAGTTACCGCGAAAATCTACACAGATTTGAGCTTCTTTACCGCTGATCCGAAGGCGGCACGTGATGCTGCGCAGCTGTTTAACTATATCACCGGTTATGTTGAACCGGAAAAACTGGAAATGATATCCATGTCTCCGCGCTACATGCGGAGCGACCTAATGGATTTGATTGACCGAGAGATCGCTAATGAACGGGCTGGTAAACCGGCGATGATCTGGGCGAAGATGAATTCTCTGGTGGATCCTGCTCTGATCGAGAAACTTTATGCCGCAAGCAATGCCGGTGTTGAAATTGATCTGGTCATTCGTGGCATCTGCTGCTTACGTCCCGGTGTACCGGGGATGTCGGATCATATTCGCGTTAAATCTGTGGTCGGTCGTTTCCTAGAACATAGTCGGATATGGGCGTTTGGTAACGGCAACGATCTCCCGAATAATGGGGCGGCGCTTTATATCAGCTCAGCCGATTGGATGCCGCGTAACCTTGACCGGCGAGTGGAATATATGATGCCGATTACAAATGAGACCGTCCATGACCAGATATTGAATCAGGTCATGGTTGCTAACCTGATTGACGATGAACAGAGCTGGGAGCTTAATCCGGATGGCAGTTATACTAGGGTTGAACCGTCCGATAAGCCTTTCAATTTGCATCGTTATTTCATGACAAATCCGTCGCTGTCCGGGCGCGGTAAATCCTTGACTAAAAGCTCAGCGGTGCCGCGACTATCTTTGCGTCGGCGCAAGAAAAAAATCTGATCGCGATTGCCAGATGCAGGTCGGGGGATTGCAAATAACCAGAAAGAGAAAATCACCGCGGACCAACCGCCGGACGGCGATTGTTGACATCGGTTCCAACTCTATTCGTTTGGTTGTTTATCAGGGACCAGCTCGCGTTCCGGCGATTTTGTTCAATGAAAAAGTGATGGCCGGACTAGGCAAAGAACTAGCAACGACCGGATTAATTGCTGACGATTCTATGGCATTGGCGGTACAGGCGTTGGAACGTTTTTACCGGCTTTGTTCACAGATGGAAGTGGATTCAGTCATGAGCTTCGCCACCGCCGCGGTGCGCGATGCTGCTAACGGCAAGGATTTGCTTAAAGCCGCCGCAAAAATCGGTTTTGAGACACAGGTTTTACAAGGCGAAGAAGAAGCCGAACTGGCAGGATTGGGCGTACTATCTGCCATTCCCGAAGCGCGCGGTATCGTTGGTGATTTGGGTGGCGGTAGTCTGGAACTGGCATTGATCGACAAAGGTAAAGTGCTGGAGCGTTATAGCTTTCCGCTCGGTGTCCTTCGCGTTGCCGATCTGCGCGGTAAGGGTAAAGACAAGCTCAAGCGGCAGGTTCGAAAAATGCTCAAGAAAACCGGATGGGATCAAAGGGCGCAAAATTTACCTTTTTATCTGGTCGGTGGTTCATGGCGGTCATTAGCCCGGTTGGATATGTTTGACAGCGGCTATCCGCTGCCTGTGATCCACCATTACGAAATGCAGCCACGACGCGCACGTCGGTTGGTGAGCCAATTGGCTCGCATGAATAAGGCAAAATTAAAAGCGGTACCCGGCCTTTCGACATCCCGGATTCCGACATTGGATGACGCTGCTTGGCTGCTTTCCTTTGTCGTGCGCTATTTGGGTAGCAGCACAATGATTGTGTCCGCCTATGGCGCACGCGAGGGGCTGTTGTTCCAGAATGTTAGCAAGCCGGAGAGCAAGCGGGATCCTCTGTTGCTAGCAACGGAAGATTCCGGGGCGGCGCAAGCGCGCTTTCCGGCGAACAGTAAACTGCTGGGTAAATGGATTGCTCCGATTTTTGCAGAGGATCCGCCGGAATGGCAACGCATAAGGCAAGCCGCGTGTAATTTGGGTGATGTCGCATGGCGTGCAAATCCCAATTTCCGGGCTGAACGCGGCTTGGTTATGGGACTGCACGGTAATTGGGTTGGCATTACTGGCGCTGAGCGGGAGCAATTGGGTCAGGCGCTGTTTACCAGCTTTGGTGGTGGCAATAATATTTTCCCCGGTGGCGGCAAGCTGGCAAGCGAAGAGGCTACGCAGCGTGCGATCTGCTGGGGGCTTGCGATGCGACTGGGGCAGAGGTTGAGTGGCGGTACGCGTAATCCGTTGGAACAGACACAGTTGCGCAAAATCGATGGACGGCTGGAAATCATCATGGCCGAAGATTTGAAGCCGCTTTACGGCGATGCTGTGGCCAAGAGGCACTTGCAGCTTGCCAATATGCTGGGACTGGAACCTATATTGGTGACCGAATAGGCCCTTCTTAGCCGCAATTGACGCGCTTGATTTCCATATTTTCGTTATATTCTATATTCAAACGATCCTGACGATAGTCCATCGTAACTGCACTATTCGGCGGAATCCAGCGCAGGCTTTTCGCTCCAGATTGTTTGAGAGCGGTGGCCCCGGTCTCACTATTGGCTTGTTGTCCAACGAATGTATCGAGACCATTTGTCTGGCATGTATATCCCGGCGTAACCCCGCGTTCCGGAATCACTGGCTCCCCGCTAGTGGCCGAGCAAGCCAGCAAAGTGGGACAGCTTATGGTCGCAAGAACGAGCTGGACTCTCATTCGGTCTTTTCGCTTTCCGTCTCTGGTTGATGAGTCATTTTTAATTTTCCGTCTTTGACAGTGAAACTCATGCGTCCTTCGATCAGATCAATCGCATCGCGACCAAATTCCTCGTAGCGCCAGCCTTGCAGCAATGCGACACCGTCGCGTTCGCCGCCGACAATGCGTTCCAAATCATCCGCACGAGCCAGCAATTTCGAAGCGACATTCATTTCTGCAGACCTGATTTTGAGTAGCAGCTTTAACAAGTCGGCAACCAATGCGTTTTCTTTGCTGAATTTGGGACGCCGTCCACTGCGATCGGGTAGTTCATCTTTAGAAAGAGGCTCCGCATTGGCTAGAGCGTCCATCAACCGTTCGCCAATTTCATTGTTTTTCCAGCCCGATGATAGCCCGCGCACCTGTGATAATTTATGCTGGTCCTTGGGCGGATGGGCGGCAACATCGGCCAAAGTCTCATCGCGCATGATCCGCCCGCGCGGCATGTCCTTGGACTGGGCTTCCTTTTCGCGCCAGGCGGCGAGCGCTTTCAGACGGCCTAGCGCTTCAAGATTGCGGCCTTGAAACTTGACGCGGCGCCAAGAATTTTCGGGATCGTTCACATAGTTATCAGGATCGGCGAGCTTTTCCATCTCGGCATTAATCCACATACCCCGGCCAGTTTCGATCAGCTTTTCCAGCATCATCGAGAAAATTTTGGACAGATGCGTGACATCACCAATGGCATATTCAATCTGCCGGTCGTTCAAAGGGCGCCGCGACCAATCGGTAAAGCGCGCGCCTTTGTCCAGAGTGACGCCAAGCCAACTATCGACCAGATTGGCATATCCTATTTGCTCGCTAGGGCCCAGGGCCATGGCGGCAACCTGCGTGTCGAATATCGGATGCGGGGTCTTGCCGGTCATATTGTGGATAATTTCTACATCTTGACCGCCGGCGTGAAAGATTTTCAGGACATCTTCATTTTCAACCAGCAAGTCCATCAGTGGTTTCAGATCAATGCCTTTCGCCAGTGGATCAATCGCAGCGGCTTCTTTGCCATCTGAAATCTGGATCAGGCAGAGGATCGGCCAATAGGTGTTTTCGCGCATAAACTCTGTGTCCACCGCGACGAAGTCGGCAGTCGAAAAGCGTTCGCAAATATCGGCAATATCCTGACTATCAGTCAGTAAAGGATGAATTTTCATACAGGTTCTATACAAGCTACGCCAAGGCTCGCAAACATTTCTGATAGACAATTTCTATGGTTTGCCGATTTTGTCCCGACTTGGGGCGGGGAATAAGATTTACAGATTAAAAGCTTCATCCTTGACAAATGTCCTTTCGGCCTGTGTTACGCCCTCATAAGTTTCGCCATCAGAAACATTTCAAATATCAAAGGTTCATCATGCACGCATATCGTTCCCATAACTGCTCACAGCTTCGCTCCGCTAATGTTGGTGAAGAAGTTCGCCTGTCCGGATGGATTCACAATATCCGTGACCATGGCAATTTGATGTTTGTAGACCTGCGCGATCATTTTGGTTTGACCCAGATTGTCAGCGAAGAAGGCAGCGAGGCTTTCAAGATGCTGGATGCCGCCCGCAAAGAGTCCGTTATAACGGTCACTGGTAAAGTAGCGGCGCGTTCAACCGAGACAATAAATGCGAACCTGCCGACTGGTGAAGTGGAACTGGTGGCAGATACGGTTGATATGCAGGGGCCAGCCGAAGAGCTGCCGATGCCGGTATTTGGCGAACAGGAATATCCTGAAGATGTCCGCCTCCGTTACCGTTTCCTCGACCTGCGGCGAGAAAAAGTACACGCTAATATGATGCTGCGTTCAAAGGTGATTTCCTCTTTGCGCAATCGCATGACCGAGCAGGGCTTTACGGAATTTCAGACACCGATCCTGACCGCGTCGTCGCCAGAAGGCGCGCGCGATTATCTTGTGCCAAGCCGTGTTCATCCTGGTAAATTCTATGCGCTGCCACAGGCACCGCAGATGTTTAAACAGATGCTGATGGTGGCGGGCTTTGACCGCTATTTTCAAATTGCTCCTTGTTTCCGTGATGAAGATGCGCGGGCTGATCGTTCGCCGGGTGAATTTTACCAGCTCGATCTGGAGATGAGCTTTGTCACGCAGGAAGATGTGTTTCAAGCACTCGAACCGGTTCTTGCTGGCGTGTTTGAAGAATTTGCTAATGGCAAAAGCGTTACGCCTGCCGGTGAATTTCCGCGTATTCCATATAAAGAATCCATGCTGAAATACGGCTCGGATAAACCCGATCTTCGTAACCCAATCATCATTCAAGACGTGTCGGATCATTTCAAAGGCTCCGGCTTTGGCTTGTTTGACAAGATCACTTCTTCTGGCGGTACCGTAAGGGCTTTTGTCGCTCCAGGAGCCGGTAAGAACAGCCGCAAATTTTTTGATGACATGAACAACTGGGCACGCAGCGAAGGTTTTGCCGGTCTCGGCTATATCAACATGAAAGAGGGTGCAGCTGGCGGTCCGATTGCTAAAAACCACGGAGAAGAAGGCACGGCGAAATTGCTTGCTGACCTAGGTTGTGGTCCTGATGACGGTGTTTTCTTTGCCGCTGGCAAGGAAGCAGAAGCGGCCAAATTGGCTGGTGTGGCTCGCACCCGGGCAGCAGAAAAGCTTGATCTGATAAGCGAAGATGAGTTCAAATTTTGCTGGGTCGTTGATTATCCAATGTACGAATATGACGAGGAATTGAAGAAACTCGATTTCTCACATAACCCGTTCTCGATGCCGCAAGGGGAGATGGATGCGCTGGAGAATAAAGATCCGCTCGATATCCTGGCATGGCAATATGATATTGTCTGCAACGGGATTGAGCTGTCATCTGGTGCCATCCGGAACCATCGCCCTGACATCATGTACAAAGCCTTTGAACTGGCTGGCTATGACAAGGCGGCAGTAGACAGTGAATTTTCTGGCATGATCAACGCGCTCAAATATGGTGCACCTCCTCATGGTGGCTCTGCACCGGGCGTCGACCGGATCGTGATGTTGCTCGCCGATGAGCCCAACATCCGCGAAGTAGTGCTTTTCCCGATGAACCAGAAAGCCGAAGACTTGATGATGAGCGCACCAAGCGGTGTTTCGCACAAGCAATTGCGTGAATTGCATATTCGTGTGGTGGAGCCGCCGAAAGAGGCATGAGCGAAGCGGGGCAACCAACAGAAAAGCGGTTTCAAAAGGGCGACACAGACCTCTGCTATTTCGAGTGGGGCAATCCGGACGACCAGACGATCCTGATGGTCCATGCCACCGGTTTCCATGCGCGTTGCTGGGATAAGACTATCGCAGCGCTGCCGTCTGACTATCATATCATCGCCGTTGATCAGTGCGGTCATGGCCGTAGCGGGAAACCCGATAGCTTAGGCGATTGGACCTTAATGGGCCGGACAGTCGGTGCGCTGGTCGCGGGGTTGGATTGTAAGAACGTGATCGGTGTCGGCCATAGTATGGGCGCACATGCGCTAGTACAGGTCGCGGATGTCATGCCAGAGCGTTTCGAACGGCTTGTGCTGGTTGATCCGACGGTTACTGAGCCCGAAGCCTATATAAATCCCACAAAGCTGGCGGACCTCGATCCGAATCAAAATCCCGTGTCGCGGAGACGCAATAGCTGGGAATCACCTGAAGCTATGTTTTCCGCATTTAAGGATCGCCATCCTTTCAGTCTCTGGCAGCCCGATGTTCTGATGGACTATTGCCAATATGGTCTGCTGCCTGCCGATAGTGGGGAAGGCTTCGTCTTGGCCTGTCCGCCTTATCTGGAAGCGTCCGTTTATGAGGGTTTTCGTTCAGTGGATCCCTATCCGATAGTCAAACGCATAGGATTGCCGGTCACTATACTGCGCGCACAAATGGGCAGTGACGATGTGACGGCTGCGCGCGACTTTGCCAATAGCCCGACTTGGCCCGGTCTAGTGGACGTGTTTTCCAACGCGCAAGAACTGCATATTCCAGAGCTTTCCCATTTCATGCCGATGCAGGACCCTAAGCGTATTGCAGACTATATTGCGCACGGTCTTGGCCCACAAATTTGACGATAGCGGTCTATGAACGAGCCCGTAATTGCGGGTTCAGATAAGCTATTATAAGTCCATCAGCTGAACGACTTAGAGGGGCAATATGACTCAAATTCTATCAATTGGAAAAGCAGTTTCCATCGGGCTAACGGCGCTTTGTTTAACAACGACAGCGCAGGCAGAAACACTGCAGATAAACGGGCTATATCCGGCTCGTGCAGATAATGTCGCAGAAATCAAATCGATCGCGATAGATCGCTTTGGCGGTAATGATGGCACAGCTTTGGCCTTTGAAATCGAAGATAAGCTCAGCGATGTTGAGATTGATGGTGCGCCCTATTTCAAAATCATGGCGGGTCGATCTGCTATTGAACCTGAAGGAACATTATCGGGTACCGCAACAGCCGGCATCGAAGAATATCCAACAAAAGGCTATCGGGAACGCTGTGTGAAGCGGGATGATAAAGACAAATGCGTCAAGCGCAAAAGCGTTGAAGTAAAATGTCTGAAACGGGTGATCGATTTTCAGGCACAAATCCGTCTTTCCCGTTTTAGCGATGGTCAGACAATCTATGCCGATCGCAAATCCAATGGGAATGAACAAATAGTCTGTGGACGCAAAGAAAGCTTCGCAAGCAGTGAAGAAGTCATTCGCGGGATGATCAACAGTGCCGCCTATTCCGTGCGTCGCGATCTCGCGCCTATAGAAAGACGCGAAAATATCCGGGTGCTGGAAAGCCGTAAAGGCATGGACAAAGCCACTGGAAAATTTTTTAAGTCAGCCGTCAAGATGACCAAGACTGATGAGCTGGAAGCTTGTCGTATGTGGGATGAAGCCGCGGCAAATAGAGCGCTACATAGATCGATCACGTTTAACCGCGGTCTCTGCGCGGAGCAAAAAGGCACATTGGGCGAGGCTATCAAGTTATATACCGAAGCTAACCAAATGGGTGGCCGCAAAAATGAAATTGATCAAGCAATCCGTCGCATCGAAGCCCGTGAACGCGCCATTGATGATTGGTTTTTACGTTATGATCTTGTGGGAGTAGCCACCGATGCCGCGGTAGCCAAAAAGGCGAACTAACTAAACAGAGTTAACCGATTCGTTCTTTTTGCCGTCCTATAGTATGTCGAGAGGGCCTGAGTGCAGGGACGAAGGACATTTTGAGGCGAAGCATGAGCAAGAATATCAAACTATCGGACTATGAGGCAGGCAAGAAATTTGATGGGGACTATTCCGATGCGCTGAAAGACGTGCAGGAACGCCTCGCACGTGTCCATTTTGAACATATCATACATGGAAACCGCACGATTCTGGTTTTCGAAGGCTGGGATGCGGCAGGTAAGGGCGGTTGTATCCGGCGGATGACGGCTGAATGGGATCCGCGTTATTTTGAAGTCTATCCAATCGGCGCACCAACGAAGGAAGAGCTGGATCGCCACTTCCTCTGGCGCTTCTGGAAACGCTTGCCGGGTAGTCGCGAGATCGCTGTGTTCGATCGCAGTTGGTATGGCCGCGTATTGGTCGAGCGGGTGGAAGGCTTTTGCAGCAAGGCGGACTGGAAGCGCGGCTATGATGAAATCAATGAATTTGAAGCGCAGCAAATTGATGGTGGCACGAACCTCATAAAGCTATTCTTTCACACCACACAGGATGCGCAAGACCAACGCTTTGCCGACCGCCTGAACACGCCGGAAAAACGATGGAAAATAACGAAGGATGATTTTCGCAACCGTTCCAAACGCGCGGACTATCTCGACGCAATGGAAGATATGTTCAAACAGACCGACACGCGTTGGGCGCCGTGGAAAGTGATTGATGGCAATGATAAAAAAGCCGCTCGGATTGCTGCTATGACCTATGTGGCTGAAACACTGGAAGCCGCATTGCCGGATGATCTACCGGAGGCAGATCCTGAATTGGTTAAACTAGCAGAAGAAGCCTTTGGGTATGAGGCGGAGTGACTTGAACCAGCGTCTGCTTTAGTCGCAACTGCGGACATTAGCCTTCGATCGATCAAAATTTTAGGTAATCAAAATAGCATTACATCTCGCTCCTTCGAGCTTGAGAACATATTGTTTCTGGGTCCAAATGCATGTCTGAATATCAGATGCGGCATCCTGGATATTTGAAAGACGAGTTCACATACTGCCATAATCATCAGTATTTTCGACTGCGTCCAAGGCTTAGTCACAATATCAAAAGAACAGGAGAAGAATGATATGGCTGTGGTTGCAATTACTGGTGCGGGTCGAGGTATTGGATTGGAATTAACGCGGCAACATGCGGAAAAAGGCGATAAAGTTTACGCATTCTTGCGTGACCCCAATGGTGCTGATGCACTCAACGCAATTATTGCACAATATCAAGACCTGATAGTGCCTGTTACAATGGACGTAGGGCTGGATGCTTCGGTCAAGGAAGCGGCCTCTCGGGTGGAAGACAAGGTTGATATTTTATATAATGTAGCCGGGAATGTTGGCCCTTTTACCCCTGAACTGGAAGAGTCCGATTGGACTGCCTGGAATGATGTTTTAAATGTTCTGTTGATGGCGCCGCTTCGGGTGCTGCAAGCCTTACTCCCCAAAATGGAATCTGGTTCAAAAGTGATGAATTTTTCAAGCCAGCTTGCTGCATCATGGTGGCCTTATGGCGGGTTTTACGTATATGGGGCCGCGAAGGCTGGTCTCAATCGCATGATGCGATCAGTGGCAATTGATCTGAAAGACCGCGGTATTGTCGTAGGCTTGATTCATCCCGGATATGTTCAAACCGACATGGGTGGTCCGGGCGCGGAAATTACACCAGAAGAGAGTGCCAAGGGCGTGCGTGCGGTTGCGGATGCTTGGACAATCGAGGAAACTGGCGATTTTAAACGTTGGAACGGCGAAGCGCATCCTTTGTAAGAATGGCTTCGCGCTGCGCCCAAAATGCCGCTGACCTAAGACTATCCCTTGTAATTTTTTCCAATATAGCGGGTCAGTGGCGTATCACTTTTCAGCTTTGGACCACGTGGATTGAGTGTGTCGTAGACCACCGCGTTTTCGAGCACACGTTTGACATAGTTGCGGGTTTCGGAAATCGGAATATCCTCAATCCACTTGAGCCAATCGATGCCGCCTTTACGCGGATCGCCGTTGCGGCGTAGCCATTTGTTCACATTACCTGGTCCAGCATTATAGGCCGCTACTGCTAGTGGACGAGAACCGCCATAATAGCGCAACATACGCTCAAAATAACCGCTGCCAAGGCGGATATTATATTGGGGATCGCTGGTTAGCGACGCCATATTATAGCGTAGTCCCGCTTTGCCAGATTGTTCGCGAGCCGTGCCGGGCATCAACTGCATCAGGCCGCGCGCGCCAGCATGGCTTATTGCGCCTTGCGCGAACTGACTTTCCTGACGGGTAATGGCATGAATGCTGGTCCAGCTGTTCTCGTAGCCGTTTGGCACGCTAAGGGTCGGGAACAAGGTCGAGTCTGTGGCCGTTCGCTTTTGTCCCTGCGCGCTAATGCCCGATATTACGCCAAGATCGCGCTGACCAATCCGGGTGGATAAATCGCTAATCAGGGCATAGTCCTTTTCAGTCTGAGCATTATAGGAAAGCGCGCGATAGAAACGAATCTGTTCTTTCCACGGGCCGGTTCGCGCTGAGGCTTTAGACGCTATGACGATAGGGCTCTGATCATAAGCCCGCCGATCTTGGTCGGTAACTTCCACAGTCGGCTTGCGGTCAAAGGCTGGCAAGGGGCGGCCAAGCCGCTCATGCGCCAATTGTCCATAGAAATAGGCCGGAAAGGCTGCGGCCTTTTCGAAATACGCGGTCGCTTCGGCGGTTTGACCGGCTTCAGCAGCAGAGCGGCCAGCCCAATAATAGCCTTTCGAGCGAATATTAGGGCTGTTGTAAGAGCGCGCATAGCGATCAAACATCGCGACCGCTTTGGCCGGATTGCGCTGACCCCACAGGGCCGCATTGCCCGCGAGCCAAGTCAGATCAGAATATTTGTCGCGAATACGGCTGCTTTCGCCGGCAATGTCGGTAGGGCCGTCATATGCGTCGTCGACTTTCGATGCGATATTATAGGCAACAGACCATTGCCGGTCATTGGCGGCGGCCTTTGCGTTGATTAGATTGGCCTCATACCAAGTCGCAATCTGAGAATCGCTCGTCGGCCGGATCCGCAATCCCGGCCGGTTAGCCATCAACTGGCGGGCGTTGTAGCTCTGCCCCTTGTTACGCAGATAGCGCGCGCGATCGGCGATGTAGCCGGCGTCATATTGTGCCAGACTATTGACGGCGCTCGCTTTCGCACCGGCATTCGGCGCTTCGGTCAGTTGTGCAAGACGTGCATCAAAAACAGACCTGCGCCCAGATGAAGCAAAGCCAAGTTGGCGGGCAGCTGCGCGGGTTGCGCGTGCCCAAAGTAGCGCATCCATTCGCGCATCATGATCGTCAACCGTCAGGGCAGAGCTAAATCGGCTAAGCAAGGCTGCCTCATCGTCATTGGTCAATGTGCCGCCACGCCAAGCCTGTTTCGCCATAGCATTGGCTTTCAGGGTCTCTCCCCGGGATTGCAGGGCGACAGCATATTTTGCCGCGCCCGCATTAGTTAGCGGTGGAAACTGGTCAAAAAAGGTAATGACTCGGCTAGCAGAAAAGCTGTTTATGTTGATCGCCTGTTCCGCATTGCGCCGCATGCGTGTGTCGTCGGGCCAACCGGGATAGGTTACCAGGAATCCGGCATAATCATCGAAGGAATAATTGTCGGACTGGGTCAGTACACGCCAGCGCTGCAAGCCGAGCACGGCATTTCCGCCGGTCGGATCGGATAGGGTGGCGCCGCCACTTTGTTCGGCTGCGATGCATGTTACCGGCGTTAAAAGCAGGCTTGCGAGAATAATTCTTGATACCATACTGGACATTTTGGGGGTAGGCTCCTTATCAGGCGCTGAACGACAAACTATATGATTGTTAAGCTTGAATAAGCCTTGGCAATTTCTTAGCTAAATTTAAAGGAGTATTTCCATGTTTTCCGGCTCAATTCCGGCCCTGGTGACTCCCTTTCGCGACGGATCGTTTGCGGAAGCGGAATTTCGGGCATTGGTAGACTGGCAAATCGAGCAAGGTAGTAGCGGTTTGGTTCCCTGTGGAACCACCGGTGAATCCTCGACTTTGTCCAATGCCGAGCATCATCGTGTGATCGAAGTCTGTGTTGAGCAGGCGGCGGGGCGCGTACCTATTATTGCAGGTTGTGGTTCCAATGATACCACCAACTCATTGCTTCATCTGAATTTTTCCAAGAAATGTGGTGCGACGGCAGGATTGGTTGTTGCCCCTTATTACAATCGTCCCAATCAAGAAGGCATTTACGCGCATTTTGAGACGCTAACTAAAGGGAATGACTTGCCGCTCGTTCTTTATAATGTGCCAGCGCGAACCGTAACCGATATTTTGCCAGAGACAGTTGCAGCTTTGTCCAAATTACCAAATGTTATCGCAATCAAGGATGCGAGCGGTGAAATTGACCGGGTTACCGATCACCGTCTTGCCTGTGACGATGATTTCTGCCTGTTGTCTGGTGTGGACGAACTTTCGCTAGCATTTAACGCCTCTGGTGGTGCCGGATGTATTTCCGTCACAGCCAATGTTGCGCCCAAATTATGCGCAGAATTTCAGGCGGCTTGTGCGGCGGGAGATTATGCAAAAGCGCGGGAACTAAATGATAAGCTTTATCCGCTCCACAAGGCGATGTTCTCTGACGCGTCTCCGGGACCGGTAAAATACGCCTTGTCGCAGGTTATTGATGGTTTTCCGACCAATTTGCGCTTGCCGATGACACCGCCTTCAGATGCGGCGCGCAAAGCTGTCGATGCAGCGCTAGAAGGCGCCGGCTTGATTTAATGGCGAAACCGCGTCCTCTTGAATATGACAAACAAAAAGTCGTCGCCGAGAACCGGCGGGCGCGCTATGATTATCATATTGATGAGAAATTTGAGGCAGGCATCATGCTGACCGGAACGGAAGTGAAATCCCTGCGGTTTGGATCAGGCACCATTGCCGAAAGCTATGCCGAGGTGAAGGATGATGAGGTCTGGCTGATTAATGCCAACATCCCGGAATGGAGCCACGGCAACCGTCACAATCATGAACCCAAACGGCCTCGTAAATTGCTGCTCAACCGACGGCAGATTAATAAATTTTACGGTGCGGTGATGCGCAAGGGCATGACAATTGTACCGCTCTCGATCTATTTTAATAGCAAGGGCCGAGCCAAGATCGAACTCGCGTTGGCCAAGGGTAAAAAAGCCCCCGACAAACGCGCGACCGAAAAAGATCGCGACTGGAAACGCCAGCAGGGACGGTTGTTGCGCGAACATGGCTGATCCAAATTCATCGGGCCCAAATTCCTCAGACAAAGACTGGGGTGCGCGGACAATTTTGCGCATCTTCCGCTGGCTCGAAGATAAAATGCCCACGCGAAAGGGCATGTCTGAAAACCGCTATCTCAAACCGATTGCCCATCGTTTCCTGCGGTCGGACCTGTGGCGTTTTACCCGCCGGTCGGTGCCGCGCGGGGTTGCGTTGGGCATGCTGGCGGCTTTCCTGATTCCTGTGGGACAAATTTTTGGCGCCGTATTTCTGGCTCTCCCGATTCGCGCCAATGTACCGATAGCCGCTTTGACCACGTTCATCACCAATCCGTTCACTTATCCGTTCTGGATCGCGATAGCCAACCAGATCGGAAAATTTGCGCTGCGCATCGATGCGATGACCTATGGTCAGCCGATCAACAATCAGATACGCGGTGAGTTTGGCATTTGGCTCAGTTGGTTTGTCCGTGAAGCGGGTGTGACCGCCTTTGGTTTTCTTTTGCTAGGGATCACATTTTCATCGCTGGGCTATCTAATCAGTTCTTTCGGTTGGCGTTGGTGGACGGCTAGGAAATGGAATCGGCGGATTAAAAATTTAGGTTTAGATAGCAAAATTGATGGCGAGTGAAGCACGAGACAATATCGGGTTGTTAAACCAAAGCACGCAAAAGACGGCTAATGATGCGCGATTGCGGGGCCTATTGTTAATTGTCGCAATCGCAGGATCACTAGGGCTGCTTTATTGGCAAGTGCAAAATGTCGCGCTGTTATTCGCCTTTTTGGCGCTT
Organism: uncultured Sphingomonadaceae bacterium; assembly: GCA_947501695.1. GTDB lineage: Bacteria > Pseudomonadota > Alphaproteobacteria > Sphingomonadales > Sphingomonadaceae > Parasphingorhabdus. The sequence goes on along the minus strand of CANMWO010000001.1, from coordinate 1,595,206 downwards.
GCAGCGACGACTGGTGCGGTTGTCTATTTTCTGCGCCCTCAGAGTATCACCGCCGACGAAGAGGCTTCTGCTATATCCGATTGGGCTGTAACCCGTCTGGTTGCAGATCAATCTGAACTTGGACTGGCAATTACAGATCGCGCCGGACGACTGGTTTGCGCGAACGAACTGTTCACGAAATGGTTTAATGGTCCCGCTATTCCTCCGCAATTGCCGCTTCAGGATGGCGGAAATGAGTTGCTCGCAACCGCCGGTCGTAATGCATGGCGAGATGGTCGCGGCTATGCCGAGGGTTTGAAGCGCGGGGTAGCTGAATATAATGCAAAGGTTACCCGGGCCGGGCAGGGTGATGAATATCTGCTTTGGCAATTCAAGCCGCAACTGCGCAGCGACATATTGGAAGATACCATCCGCATGGTTGGTGGAGCTACTGGCCGCGCCCTGTCTGAAGCCGGTGTATTGGCCACTGTTATTGGCGGCGAGGGGAGGATCAGGGGATCCAACCAGGGCTTCGCGCTCAGAGCGACTGGCCGGGAAGAAGCCAATATATCAGGCCGTAATTTCATCAATTTCATGCGGTCTGATGACAAAGGCACGATCTTTTTCGAACGCGATGGTCGTCATGGTACGCCGGTGCGATTGTTTCATGTCCCGCTTGATCGCAATCAGGAAAAGGGTCCCGCACTGATCCTGCTGATCGATGATGATGGCGGTATGGTTGAGCGCGGCAAAGCGCTTGAGCAGGTCGAATCGATGTTGTCTCTTTTGCCCCTCGGGCTTGCGCTGACAGATCGTGATGGTCGGTTCTTGTTCTTCAACAATGCTTTTGGCCGGGTGGCTGGCGTCAGTGAAGGCGAAAAACCGCTATACCCCGGCGACCTTATGATCCGCGATGATAAGTCTGCTGTAGCCGACGCCGTGCGGCGTTATGCGAGCGGTCCTTCTCTGTCCGGTGATCTTGCGGTGCGACTGCGCTCCGGCGGCGAAGACCCTGTGGCCCTGGGTATTGCCGGTATTCGCGGGTTGGGTGATGCGGCGGTTCTGCTTTCGATCAAGGACAATAGCGAAGAGACCAAACTGAAGAGTCAGGTGGCTCAGGCCACCAAGATGCAGGCAGTTGGCCAACTAGCTGGGGGCGTCGCGCATGATTTCAACAATATCCTGACCGCCATTATCGGCCATTGCGATCTGATGCTGCTGCGCCATGCGCCAGGCGACAGTGACTATGATGATATTCAGCAGGTCAAGAACAACAGTAACCGTGCGGCTGGCCTGACCCGGCAGCTATTGGCGTTCTCGCGCCAGCAAACCTTGCGGCCACAGATATTGCAACTGCCCGACGTGGTGGCGGATGTATCCAATCTGTTAAAACGCCTGCTGGACGATAGTATCGAGCTGGAAGTGAAGCATGGTCGCAATTTGGGGCTGGTGCGCGCCGATCCGGGGCAGCTTGAGCAAGTGATCATCAACCTTGGTGTGAATGCGCGCGATGCGATCAAATCCAGTGGTGCGAATCGCGGCAAGATTTCAATCACCACGCAAATGGTTGCAGCATCTGATGTGCGGGCACTTAAGAGTGATATCTTGCCGGTAGGGGATTATACGGCCCTGTTTGTAACCGATACTGGCAAAGGCATAGCGCCCGAACTGATCGGCAAGATTTTCGAGCCGTTTTTTACAACCAAGGAGGTCGGCAAGGGAACGGGGCTTGGGCTCTCCACCGTATACGGTATTGTCAAACAGTCGGGCGGCTATATTTTTGCTGATTCCAAGCCGGACGAGGGCGCGACTTTCTCAATCTATTTTCCGGTTCATACTATGTCCGAACAGGAAGCGGCGCAGACTATGGAGCCGCTCAAAGCTGTCGCCAAGAAAGAGCTGTGGGGTAGCGGGCATATTTTGCTGGTTGAGGATGAGGATATGGTCCGTGCCGTCGCCGAACGGGCGCTGACGCGGCAGGGCTATACGGTTGTAACCGCCAGCGATGGTGAAGAAGGGCTGCAACAGATTGATGCGTTAGGCGAGGGCGAAGAAATTTTCGATATGATCCTGTCGGATGTTGTCATGCCTAACATGGACGGCCCAGCGATGGCCAAGCAGGTACGCGAGCAATATCCTGATATGCCGATCCTTTTCATGTCCGGCTATGCCGAGGAGCAATTGCGGAAATCCATCGATCTCGACAATGTTGCTTTCCTGCCTAAGCCATTTTCGGTGGCGCAAATTGCCGAAGCGGTCGGAGAAATTTTGGCCGAACATGCTAAATAGCATATCAAATGTCTAGTAAGTCACTGTAATATAGTTATTTAATGGAATTTTAAAAAAATTCTGTTCCACTCTTGTTCTAGTAGAACAAATGCGGTACATCATATCCATCATTGATTGATAACGTACAAGCATTTAGCGAAGGGGACAGGCAAATGGCCGGCAATTTAAAAGTCGTAGAATCGGATAATCAGTTGAACTCATCAGACAGACAAAAGGCGCTCGACGCCGCATTGGCGCAGATTGATCGCGCTTTTGGTAAAGGCTCGGCCATGAAGCTGGGCTCCCGCAAAGCGATGGAGGTCGAATCGATCTCTACCGGTAGTTTGGGACTGGATATCGCGCTTGGCATCGGGGGATTGCCAAAGGGTCGTGTGGTGGAAATTTACGGTCCTGAAAGCTCAGGTAAAACAACATTGGCACTGCATGTCATCGCCGAAGCACAAAAAGCAGGCGGCACCGCAGCCTTTGTCGATGCCGAGCATGCGCTTGATCCCGTCTATGCCAATGCGCTTGGTGTTGATATTGACGAGTTGATCATCTCTCAGCCGGATACCGGAGAGCAGGCACTTGAAATTACCGATACATTGGTGCGTTCTAACGCCATTGATGTTCTGGTTGTTGATTCGGTGGCCGCACTGGTTCCACGTGCAGAAATTGAAGGTGAAATGGGCGACACCCATGTGGGCCTTCAGGCTCGCTTGATGAGCCAGGCGCTGCGTAAGCTCACCGGTTCGATTAGCCGTTCCAAATGCATGGTGATTTTCATCAACCAGGTGCGGATGAAAATTGGCGTGATGTACGGCAATCCTGAAACCACATCGGGCGGCAATGCGTTGAAATTCTATGCGTCGGTTCGTCTCGACATTCGCCGTACCGGTCAGATCAAAGAACGCGATGATATTGTCGGTAACTCGACTCGTGTGAAAGTGGTAAAGAACAAGGTTGCCCCACCGTTTAAGCAGGTCGAATTTGATATCATGTACGGGCAAGGTATTTCCAAGGTTGGCGAGATTATCGACCTTGGCGTTAAAGCCGGTGTGGTGGAGAAATCCGGCGCATGGTTCTCTTATGACTCGGTTCGCATTGGTCAGGGGCGTGAAAATTCAAAACGCTTCCTGCTCGAAAACCCGGAAATGATGGCGAAACTGGAAGGCCAAATTCGCGGCAATGAAGATGAAATTGCCGAAGAAATGATGACAGGCCCGGTTGGCAACGCTGATGATAGCGATGACGGTGACGATAAAGAGTAAGTAAGACGCAGGGGCAGGCTAGGCCTTCCTCTGCATCTGTCTCCAAAATTTCTAGTTTGCCGGTCCGTTTCCCCCGAGGCGGACCTCGGCATCCGGGCCGTCCTTCTGTCCCCCGATAGTTAGGACGGCCCCTTTTTATTTGCTATCGCGCGAATTCTTGGCAAAAGTTGGAAAAATCTCATCGGTTTTTCATCTTACAACGGCTTTTGCGCGTGAACTATGCCAACTTCGGACGCGCAAGTGAACATTTGGAATAGGGGCATTATGACCATCATCGTCCATCATCTCGAAAACAGTCGATCACAGCGCATCCTCTGGCTCCTTGAAGAGTTAGCGCTACCATATGAAATCAAGCGCTATGAACGGAACCCGAAAACCCAGCGAGCGCCCGATAGCTTGAAGGCTGTTCATCCGCTTGGTAAATCGCCGATGATCGAAGATGATGGGCAAGTGATTATCGAGACGGCCGCGATCGTCGAATATCTTGTTAGGAAAGCCGGCGGAACATTAGGCGCACCGGAGGATAAAACTGGTGCACAACTTTATACACAATATCTTCATTTTGCCGAAGGGTCGATGATGCCACCCCTGTTCGGTGCGCTGTTGGTGAAACGCCTCGGTTTTTTGGGTTTACCGGCGAAGAAGCCAATCATGGGCATGGTGGAAGAATTGCTGTCTTGGTTAGAAACCGAACTCGCATTTCGCCCCTATTTTGCGGGAAGCGAGCTCACCGCAGCCGATATCATGATGAGCTTCCCGTTAGAGGCTAGCCAATCGCGGGCGGGCCTTGATGATCGCTTTCCCAATTTGCAGGCGTGGCTCCAACGAATCCATGATCGACCGCAATATAGGGCAGCTTTGGAGAAAGGCGGGCCTTATGCCTATGCCTAAACAAGCCACCGATTTCGTCACGCGACCCATTGACGGGATTGTAAACTGTGTAGGCCTCGCCTAAGTCGAATCCATGATTACAACCAACGACATAAGACGCTCTTTTCTGGAATATTTCGCGGCGCAAGGACATGAAGTAGTTCCGTCATCGCCTTTGATTCCGCATAATGACCCAACTTTGATGTTCATCAATGCGGGCATGGTGCCGTTCAAGAATATCTTCACCGGGACAGAGAAAAGCAAATATCCGACCGCTACATCGAGCCAAAAATGTGTTCGCGCTGGCGGAAAACATAATGATCTCGACAATGTCGGCTATACCGCCCGACATCATACATTCTTCGAAATGCTGGGTAACTTTTCTTTTGGCGATTATTTTAAAGAGCAGGCGATCCATAACGCCTGGGAGTTGATCACCAAAACTTGGGGCATTGCGGCAGATCGCCTGACCGTAACAGTCTATCATACTGATGATGAAGCTTTTGATTTGTGGCGCAAGATTTCTGGCCTTCCTGAGGAACGGATCATCCGCATCGCGACCAATGACAATTTCTGGTCCATGGGTGACACGGGCCCTTGTGGTCCCTGCAGCGAGATATTCTATGATCATGGCGACCATATCTTCGGGGGTCCTCCAGGTAGTCCTGATGAAGATGGCGATCGATTTGTCGAAATCTGGAATCTGGTTTTCATGCAATATGAACAGCATGCCGATGGAAATCGCATAGATCTGCCGAAACCGTCGATTGATACCGGCATGGGATTAGAACGCGTCGCAGCGGTTATGCAGGGCACTCACGACAATTATGATATCGATCTTTTCAAGGCATTGATCGCGGAATCCGGTTCTCTGACCGGTACCGAGACAACAGGTGACAATCAAGCTAGTCACCGTGTAATAGCCGATCATCTACGCGCATCATCCTTTTTGGTGGCAGATGGCGTGCTGCCAGCCAATGAAGGTCGCGGCTATGTGCTGCGGCGGATCATGCGCCGCGCCATGCGTCATGCGCATTTGTTGGGTGCGCAAGATCCCCTCATGCACCGTATGGTCGGCGCGTTGACGGGTGAAATGGGTAATGCTTTTCCGGAATTGATCCGCGCTAAGCCGCTAATCGAGGAAACCTTGTTACGGGAAGAAACCAACTTCCGCCGGACGCTCGATAAGGGTCTAAAACTGCTCGACGCTGAAATTGTCGATATGAGTGAAGGCGATACCTTACCGGGTGCAACGGCTTTCAAGCTCTATGATACGTTTGGATTTCCTTACGACCTTACCGAAGATGCATTGCGCGCAAAATCCCTTGGTGTTGACCGTGAAGGTTTTGACGTCGCGATGGCGGAACAAAAGGCTGCAGCGCGCGCTGCCTGGAAGGGATCGGGAGATCAAGCCTCCGAAACTATCTGGTTCGATTTAGCGGAACGTGAAGGCAGTACCGAATTTACCGGCTATAGCGCTGAAGTAGGTGACGGCATGGTAATCGGGCTAGTCAAAGATGGCGAAGAAATTCAGTCTGCTAAGGACGGTGACACTATCATATTGCTAACCAATCAAACTCCTTTTTACGGCGAGAGTGGTGGTCAAATGGGTGATAGCGGTCTGGTGACAGGTCAAGATGGGTTCACTGCCAATGTTACGGACACAAGCAAACCACTTGGCCGTCTTCATGCGCATCATATGACAATTGACGAGGGTTCGGTTTCGGTTGGTGATACGGTCCATCTCGCTGTTGATTCAACCCGCCGAAATCAGCTTCGCGCCAATCACAGTGCAACGCATCTGCTGCACAAGGCCTTGCGTCACCATCTCGGTGATCATGTCACGCAAAAAGGTAGCTTGGTCGCATCTGACCGTCTGCGTTTCGATTTTTCACATACATCTGCTTTGAACGATGTTGAGATCAAAGCGGTTGAAGCCGATGTCAACGAACAGGTCCGCGGAAATAGCGCCGTTGTGACGCGTTTGATGAGCCCCGATGACGCGGTTGCTGCTGGCGCACTTGCTTTATTTGGCGAGAAATATGGCGATGAGGTTCGCGTCCTTTCCATGGGGAATGAAGATGGTTTGGACTATTCGGTTGAGCTTTGCGGCGGCACACATGTTAATGCTCTCGGCGATATCGGGTTGATGGTCATCATCTCTGAATCGGCGGTATCTAGCGGTGTCCGCCGTATCGAAGCACTGACCGGCGAAGCCGCCCGGCTGTGGCTTGGTAACCGCGATAGCAAATTGAAATCCATAGCAACGGCATTGAAGGCCTCTCCGGACGAAGCGGCTGATCGTGTGTTCGCATTGGTAGAAGAGCGCAAAAAGCTCGACCGCGAGTTAACCGAAGCAAAAAGGGCTCTGGCCTTGGCGGGCGATGGTGGCATTGCTGCAACCAATGACGTGGAGACGATTGGCGGAATCTCATTCAGCGGACAGGTTATTAATGGCTTGAATCCGAAAGAATTGCGTGGATTGATCGACGAGGGGAAGAAGAAAATGGGCAGCGGTATTAGCGCAATGATTGCAGTGAATGAAGGACGTGCGACTGTAGCAGTTGGCATTACCGATGACCTCACCGGCACTCATAGTGCCGTTGAGCTAGTACAATCTGCTGTTTCCGCTGTTGGCGGTAAAGGCGGTGGCGGACGACCTGACATGGCGCAGGGAGGTGGCCCTGATGGAGCCAAGGCCGATGAAGCCATTGCTGCGATTAAGGTTATTCTTGCTGGTTGAGTTTATTGTCCGCTGCCATATTGGTGTCCAACTCCGCTGACTTAAGCTTGGGTTCGACGGCTAGGTTTCCGTCTTTTTGGATCTGATGGCGGATTTGGTCGCGTTTTTCGTGTATTGAAGCAATAACGGGTCCCATTGCGACCCCGTTTTCGACCAATATTGCTTCGGATAATTGCAACGACCCCTCTAATGCTTCGGGTACGGCATTAGTGGCTCCCGCCTGATAGAGTTCTGCAGCGTGATCTGTATCGCGAGCGCGAACGATGATTGGTAAATCGGGGACCCAAGCACGCACCCGCTTGACGATTTGAACCGAAAGAACGGGTTCATCCATAGTGAGGACTAGTGCCCTGGCATGGCCTAGCCGCAGGCGGTCGAGCATTTCGTTACGGGCAACATTCCCGAAGAGTATCGGATACCCTTCTCGCCGGGCGTTCGCGACAACGTCAATATTAGACTCTATGGCAAGATAAGTTTGATTATGTGTCTCCATCATATCTGCCACCAATCGACCCACTCGGCCAAACCCGATAATGATAGTCTTTTCTGCATCGATGACCTGATCATCGGTGGCTTCGATATTCTCACCCCGTAGTTCTATGCGTCGCGCCATGTCATGGCCAAATCTTGCCAATAGTGGTGTGATTGTTAAGCCGATCGCCGTCACAATCTGCCAAAATGCTGCGGTTTGAGGCTGGATCAACTGCGCTTGTGCGGCAGCTGCCAACACGATTAAGGTGGTTTCCGACGGGCTCGACATCAAGACGCCGGCTTCTGTCGCTGTTCCTGGTCGTGCGCCCGCAAATCTTAGCAGGCCACCAGTAACAATTGCTTTGACAAATACGACGCCAACGACAGCTGTGATCAAGCTAGCCCAGTTTTCTAGGATAACCCGGATATCGATTTGCATGCCAACGGTGATAAGAAACACGCCAAGGGCGAGCCCTTTGAACGGCTCTGTAATGACTTCCACTTCGCCATGATATTCCGTTTCGGCGATCAAAAGGCCCGCAAGTAAGGCGCCAACAATTGGTGATAGGCCTGTTGCGGCGGTTGCTAGGCTTGCAAGGATGATGACCAACAAGCTTACGGATAAAAATAGCTCGGGGCTTTTTGTGCGGGCCGCTTGAGCAAAAATACGCGGCAGTAAAAGGCGGCCTAGTACCAGCATTCCAATTACGACCGCGCCGCCAATGACCAAGGTGTTTACGAGTTCTTCCCAGGTCGAGCCACTGGCATAAGAGGGCGCCAACGCACCAAGAAGAAAGATAATCGGCACGATGGCGACATCTTCGAACAAAAGCATGGCGAGTGCGGCTCGTCCAACGGGGCTTTTTGTACCCGACATTGGTAATACTAGGGCGGTCGATGAAAGTGCAAGGGCTAGGCCAAGGCCAAGAGCGCCCGCTGAATCTTGACCGATTAAATAGAGGACAAAGCCGATTATCAGCGCGGAAATTGTCAGCTCGGCAGCACCAACTCCGAATACAAGCCGCCGCATCGACCAAAGGCGCTTGAACGATAGCTCGAGGCCGATGGAAAACAGCAACAAGATGATGCCGAATTCCGCAAAGGGTTCTATTGCTTTGCGGTCACTGATGGTGACGAATTGAAGCCAGTCATACTGGCCCGATAATGACCCCAGTCCAGAAGGACCCAGCAAAACGCCAACCAATATGAAGCCGATTATTGGTGTTATCCTAAAGCGAGCGAAGGCAGGAATAACTAGCCCTGCCGCACCCAAAATGACGATCGCGTCTATAAATGCAGGATTATCGAGAGGTGTGTTCATAGAAAACACCTATACGCGAAACATCCCTTTTGTCAGTATGCCAAAACGAAAGGAATACTATTTCCAAGTTTCCATTTCTGTTTCGAGATTAGACCGCACCGCTTCAAAAAACTGCTCGGTTGTCATCCAGCTTTGGTCAGGACCTATAAGGATTGCGAGATCCTTAGTCATATCGCCATTTTCAACCGTTTGAATACATACTCTTTCAAGCGTTTCAGCAAAGCGTGTAACGTCTGGTGTGCCATCAAATTGGCCGCGGTAAATCAGACCGCGTGTCCATGCGAAAATCGAAGCAATAGGATTGGTTGAGGTTGCTTTGCCTTGCTGATGTTGGCGATAGTGCCGCGTGACCGTACCATGTGCTGCTTCGGCCTCCACGGTATTTCCGGTGGGCGTCATCAATACTGACGTCATCAGGCCTAATGAGCCAAAACCTTGCGCAACGGTGTCAGACTGAACGTCGCCGTCATAGTTTTTACAGGCCCAGACGAATTTACCGCTCCATTTCATGGCGGATGCAACCATGTCATCGATCAGGCGATGTTCGTAAGTTATTTCCGCTTTCTCAAACTTGTCCTTAAATTCTGTCTCGAATATCTCTTCGAACAGATCTTTGAAGCGCCCGTCATAGGCCTTCATGATTGTGTTTTTGGTGGAGAGATAGACCGGCCAATTGCGATTTAGGCCGTAATTCATTGATGCGCGCGCGAAATCGCGAATAGAATCATCTAGATTGTACATCGCCATGGCAACGCCCGGTGATGGGAATTGGAAGACTTCTTCATCAATTTTGGTGCCATCGTCACCATCAAAGACCAAACGAAGTTTACCGGGACCGGGAACCTTGAAATCCGTCGCGCGATATTGATCGCCGAAAGCATGACGGCCAACCACGATAGGGTCCGTCCAGCCAGGAACAAGACGCGGAACGTTGTCGATCACGATGGGTTCACGGAACACAACCCCGCCCAGGATGTTACGGATCGTACCATTAGGTGATTTCCACATGCGCTTCAGGCCGAATTCTTCAACCCGATCTTCATCAGGTGTGATGGTCGCACATTTTACGCCAACACCATGCTTTTTGATTGCATTGGCGGCATCAACGGTAATCTTGTCATTGGTATCGTCACGCACTTCGATGGCGAGATCGTAATAGTGCAGGTCAACGTCCAGATAAGGTTCAATCAACTTCTCGCGAATCCACTGCCAGATGATCCGCGTCATTTCGTCGCCATCAAGTTCGACGACCGGGTTTTTGACCTTAATTTTTGACATAGAAATTGTTCTTTCCTGGAAGCAATGTGGATCGATGCACTCAGTGGGAGGAATCTAAGATGATGATCTCTTAGCAAAGATCGCAATATGTTCAACCATCTGTTCAAAACTCTCGCGATTGAAGCTGCAAAACTGAAGTAGGAGTATTGTCAGAACAGGACACTGCTCCTAAGGATCACATATGGCGATAGAAAAATATTCAAACAAAGGCCTTGGCGAAGTCAAATGGGCCGTTCCACCAATCCACCCTGAAGGCCGAAAATTCGCACTTATTTCTGCTGCAATTACTGCAGTTTTTGCATTTTTTGCATGGGAGACATTGGCTTGGCCTATGGCGGGTATCACGATTTGGGTGTTAGCCTTCTTTCGGGACCCGAAACGGGTTACGCCATTGGATGATAAATATATTGTGGCACCAGCGGATGGACTAATAAATTTGATCATGCCGGTTGTGCCGCCGATCGAACTGCAAGGTGAGGGCGGTCTCGGCGATGAAGAGCTGATCCGTGTTTCCATTTTTATGAGCGTCTTTGATGTGCATATCAATCGAACGCCAATTGAGGGTACGGTTAAGCGACAGGCCTATATCTCCGGCAAATTCTTGAGCGCTGATCTTGATAAAGCCAGTGACGAAAATGAAAGGCAGCATTTCATGGTCGAGCGGAATGATGGTTTGAAAGTCGGTTTCACGCAGATTGCCGGACTTGTGGCGCGGCGGATCATGTCTTTTGTCAAAGAAGGTGATTTTGTTGCTGTCGGACAGCGTATCGGGCTTATTCGGTTCGGCAGCCGAGTGGATGTCTATCTGCCCAAAGGAACAACTCCAAATGTTGTTTTGGGCCAGCGAACCATCGCTGGTGAAACCGTAATTGCCGAAATCGGACAAATGAAAGAAATTGAAGGCATCGGCCAATGATCTCAATATCCATGATCCAGGTTGCCAATTTCAACTAATGGCAGATAAAAAGCCCATCCAAAAGCCTGAACGCGGCATTCCGCTTCGAGCCTTTGCGCCCAATGCCGTTACCGCACTGGCTTTATGTGTTGGCCTGAGTGGCGTCCGGTTTGCGTTCATGGAAAATTGGGTATTGGCTGCGGCTGCCATTGTATTGGCCGGTATATTAGACGGGCTTGATGGCCGGATCGCCCGTTTGCTTAATGCGCAAAGCCGTTTTGGTGCCGAGCTAGATTCTCTCTCCGATGTTATAGCCTTCGGCGTGACGCCGGCTGTTGTGATGTTTTTCTGGTCCTTGCAACATATGCCCCAATTTGGTTGGGTCCTCTCACTGACCATGGCGGTTGGCTGTGCCTTGCGCCTTGCTCGATTCAATGCTCATATTGATGATGAGGAGCAGCCGCATAAATCAGCAGGCTTCCTTACCGGCATTCCGGCACCGGTGGCTGCCGGACTGGTTATGCTTCCACTTTATCTGTGGGTGATCACGGACCAAGAGTTGTTCCGACACTATTTTGTTGTCGGACCGTGGATCGTCTTGATCGCTTTCTTAATGATATCTAACACCGCTACCTATAGCTGGTCTTCGCTTCGCTTACGCAAAAATATCCGCCTGGAGGCGCTTGCAGGTTTTGCCCTGCTTGGCGTTGCTGTGATCACCAATCCGTGGATCACCCTCAGCGCTATCAGCATAGGTTATATTATTCTAATTCCACTCAGCATCCGAAGCTATGCAAAGGTTAAGCGGCAGCGCGCAATGGAATCTGCTGAAAAGAGTGACGGCGCGCATTAGTCCGATAGGACTTGACCACCGCGTTGCGATTGCGCTGCGAGATCACCGTTGTAGACGCCGCTCTATCTCCAAGCTCAGCCATAATCACTGCTCTTATTTTGCCCTGATAGGCATGAAACATCATCCCGATGGTTAAAAGTGCACCAACGAGTGTAAGGGCAAAAAAGGAGGTAATAGCGATAGTTAGCATTTCAAAATCCAGTATGTTCTTTCTATGAACCATTAATGTTCTAATAATGTTCTCATGTCAAATGTTAATTGGAACATACTGGAAATACGCATCGGGAAGTGAAATGGTTACACGATCAGATTTTACGCGAAGCTAGATTGTCTCTTTCCGCTTCAACAATAACAATGCCATTGCAACGACGGCAGGCACGGTCTGCACCAGTGCAATACGAGGGGACACGGTCATGGCGCCAAAAATTCCAGCAATGGCGACAAATAACAAAAAACATGTAGCGATCCGTTTTTGCCATTTGATATCGCGAATGAATAAGGACCAGAGCAGACCAGCTGCAAGAAAAGCGTTGTAGATTCCTTGATTGGCGGCAATTGCCTTTGTGGGTTCAAATAGGTCGGGTGCAAAATTCGCAAAAACTTTTGGTCCAACGGTTGTCCAGGCAAATATTTCAAACCAAGCAATATAGGAATGCAAAACGGCAATTGCGCCGATCATGATAACTGCGAATTTGGACATTGATGTTCCTCCACCTTTGACGTGTTACTATAAGCTTCCAACGACAATGCACAACGCACGTGTTTACGGCTTTTGGCAGCCTTGGCTTTGGGTGGTTTAGCGGCCTCTTTGACCCACGACTCTCTTAGTAAACTCTTGCAAATTTACGTGATTTTGCGCGCTAATCCAGCTCCCTTCATGATAGCGGGCGACCATTGTAACTCCCAGTTAAAAATGCTCGTCACCTCATTTGCATCAAGGATTAAGATGAAAAAACAAATTTTTGCACCGCTATTATTAGGCGCTAGCATGCTGCCTTCCACTGGTATCGCACAAGAGTCACTGTCGGCAGAATCGATGATCGACGCTGCCATTGCCAGTGGCGACACGGCTGCAGTTGATGCAATTGCGAAATATGCCAAGAGCGAAACAGTTACAGCCAAAGTCGATGCTTATAAGGCCGATCTGGCGGCAAAAGAAGCCGCAGGAATGGCTGAGAAAAATGAAGCCGGTTTCTTCGCTAACTGGGAAGGTACAGGTGAACTGGGGGCGTTCCAGTCCGGCGGGAATACAACCTCTGTGGGTGTGACGGCTGGCGTAAAACTGACCAAGGAAACGGAGCGTTGGCGTTTCAAATTTAACGCTTTGGCCGATTATCAACGCACTAATGGTGCGACTGTGAGAGAGCAGGGCGTTGTCACACTGGAGCCCAATTACAAATTTAATGAACGGCTCTATGCATTTGGTTTGGCGCAATATGAGCGTGACCGGTTCCAAGGTTTCTCCTCGCGCTATACCTTGTCTGGCGGCTTGGGATACAAGGTTATCAATAGTGACTCGATGCAATTGGATGTCAAAGCGGGCCCTGCATGGCGCAAAACCAATCTTGTCGGCGGTGGCTCAGATTCAAGCATCGCAGGTTTGGCGGCTGTAAATTACGCCTGGAAGATATCACCGGCGATAACGTTCAATCAAGATCTGTCTGCCTATATCCAATCGGGAAATAGCAGCTATAATTCGCTCTCGGCATTGAACGCCAAGCTAAGCGATAAACTGACTGCGCGACTATCCTATCAAGTTGATCACGAGACCAATCCACCAGCTGGCCTTAAAAAGACCGATACCTTGTCACGCGCAACTCTAATTTTTGGCTTCTGATAAAGAGAGGCAGGAGGCTTTTCGCTTTTTCAGTGTGCAAGTTTTACAATAGCCGCCAGTTTGGGCTTGCATTTCGTCTCGCTCCGCTTTAACGGCACGCTCATTCCACATGGAAAGCACTCATACCGGTGCCAAAGGCGATCTTTCAGGTCGCCCAAGGTTCTCAGCTTTCCAGAGGCATAACCGGATAAGGAGAAATATTATGGCGGCCCCTGTCGTCACCCTACAGCAATTGATTGAAGCCGGAGTTCATTTCGGCCACCAAACTCACCGTTGGAACCCAAAGATGAAACCATACATCTTTGGAGCCCGTAACGGCGTCCATATTCTTGATCTGTCGCAGAGTGTTCCGTTGTTCGCTCGCTCGCTTGATTTCATTGCCAATGCAGTGTCTTCCGGCGGCAAGGTCCTTTTCGTTGGTACGAAGCGTCAGGCGCAAGAGCCTATCGCAGAAGCAGCCCGTGCAAGCGGGCAGCATTTCGTCAACCACCGTTGGCTCGGCGGCATGCTGACCAACTGGAAAACCATTTCCAACTCTATCCGCCGGATGAAAACGCTCGAAGAGCAGCTGTCCGGTGATATGGCTGGTTTCACCAAGAAAGAAGCGCTTCAGATGACACGCGAGCGTGACAAGCTGGAACTTTCTCTGGGCGGTATCCGCGATATGGGCGGAATTCCGGACGTAATGTTCGTAATTGACGCAAACAAAGAAGAACTTGCGATTAAAGAAGCCAATGTTCTTGGTATTCCGGTTGTTGCGATCCTTGATTCCAATGTTGACCCCAGCAACATCGCGTTCCCGGTCCCGGGCAACGATGATGCGGCTCGCGCAATTCGTCTTTATTGCGAATCCGTGGCAGCGGCTGCAACAAAAGGTGGCCAGGAAGCGGCTGTCGCATCGGGCAAAGATCTCGGCGCAGAGATAGCACCACCGGTTGAAGCAATTGTTTCAAGCGAAGCCAATGCCAGCGCGATGGCTGCTGGTGAAGCGGCCGCGGTTGCAGAGATTGTTGAAGCGGCTCCAGCCGCGGAAGCGCCTGCTGCAGAAGCACCGAAGGCTGCTGAAGAAGCCAAGCCTGCTGAAGCAGAAGCACCAGCCAAGAAGCCAGCTGCTAAAAAAGCACCGGCGAAAAAAGCTGCTGCGAAAAAGGCTCCTGCCAAGAAGGCTGCTGCCAAAAAAGACGATGACAAGAAAGCCGACGAAAAAGCCTAAGCTTGAAGCGTCTTCGTTCAGCCATATATTGAACGCATAAGAAAATGGCGGGGCGGCAAAGTTGCTGCCCCTTCATTTTATAAAGAATATTAAATTCTCGCACACGAAAATTGAGGAACATAGAAAATGGCTATTACAGCAGCGGCAGTGAAAGAACTGCGTGAGCGCACCGGCGCTGGCATGATGGATTGCAAAAAAGCATTGAGCGAAACAAATGGCGATGTGGAAGCCGCAGTAGATTTGCTGCGCACCAAAGGCCTGGCTGCCGCTCAGAAGAAATCTAGCCGTACGGCAGCTGAAGGTCTGGTTGGTGTTGCTGTATCAGGTACCAAAGGCGTTGCTGTTGAAATAAACAGCGAAACCGACTTTGTTGCCAAGAACGAACAATTCCAGGGCTTTGTCAGCGGTGTGACCAATGTAGCGCTTGGCCTTGGTAGCGATGATGTCGAAGCTTTGTCGGCGGCGGACTATCCATCCGGCGGCACGGTTCAGGAAACCTTGACGAATAACATCGCAACCATTGGCGAAAATCAGGCTATTCGCCGGATGAAAACCGTGGCGGTCAGCAGCGGCGTTGTTGTACCTTACATCCATAATGCTGTGACATCCACAATGGGTAAAATCGGTGTGCTGGTTGCTCTCGAAAGCACCGCTGGTGCAGATGTTCTTGAACCGCTTGGCAAGCAGATTGCCATGCATATTGCGGCAGCCTTCCCATTAGCTTTGAACGCTGAAGGTCTGGATCAAGACACAATGGAGCGAGAGCGCGCTATTGCAGCAGAAAAAGCAGCAGAATCTGGTAAGCCGGCCAATATCGTCGAAAAAATGGTTGATGGCGCGATGGCAAAATTTGCCAAAGAAAACGCTCTCCTGAGCCAAATTTTCGTGATGGATAACAAGACACCCATCGCTCAGGTTGTTGAACAGGCCGGTAAAGATGCGGGCGCTGAGATTAAACTGACCGAATATGTTCGTTATCAGCTTGGTGAAGGCATTGAGAAGAAAGAAGAAGACTTTGCAGCAGAAGTGGCTGCAACGCTCGGAAACTAAAAAACCAAATCTGCAGCCTAATTTCGGTTTGGCGCATTAACACTTGGCGCAATGGCGCGGACTATCTATGGTCTGCGCCATTGTCGTATTTGGGACTAATTAGGCGCTGACGCGTGACAGTTAGTGGGATGGATTTTGCATGAAAAGACCAGCGTTTAAGCGCATTTTGCTCAAGCTCTCGGGTGAGGCTCTGATGGGCTCGGGAGAATTCGGAATCGATCCGGAAACTGTGAATCGGATCGCCGCAGAGGTGAAATCAGCCAAAGAAGCCGGTTACGAGCTGTGTCTGGTCGTTGGCGGCGGTAACATATTCCGCGGACTAGCGGCAGCGGCCAAAGGATTTGATCGGACCAGCGCCGATTATATGGGCATGCTGGCGACGGTGATGAATGCTCTGGCTGTACAGAATGCACTTGAGCAAATGGGCTGCGACACACGCGTGTTGTCTGCCATTCCGATGGCCAGTGTTTGCGAACCCTATATCCGCCGTAAAGCTGTCCGGCATTTAGACAAGGGCCGGATTGTTATTTTTGCTGCTGGAACGGGCAATCCCTATTTTACAACCGATACGGCAGCCGCACTACGGGCCGCTGAAATGGGCTGCGAAGCATTGTTCAAAGGAACAAGCGTCGATGGTGTCTATGATGCTGACCCTAAGACCAATCCGGATGCAGTTCGCTATGAAGCGCTGAGCTTTGATCAGGTGCTGACCGACAATCTGAAAGTAATGGATGCCAGTGCTGTAGCGCTTTGCCGGGAAAACAATATACCGATTGTGGTGTTTACAATCCGTGAGCAGGGCAACCTCGCTACCGTTCTTGGCGGGGGCGGGACGGCGACCATTGTTGGCGCTACAGAATAGATATTTGGGAGAACATAAGTCATGGCTAAATATAACAAGAGCGACCTTGAGAAGCGCATGAAGGCGTCGCTCGAAGCATTGAAGCACGATCTGAGCGGATTACGGACTGGCCGCGCTAACACGGCTTTGCTCGATAATATTACTGTCGAAGTCTATGGCGCAAAAATGCCGCTTAATCAGGTAGCGACTGTTTCTGTACCAGAGCCGCGGATGTTATCTATTCAAGTCTGGGACAAAGGTAATATCCAGCCGGTGGAAAAATCCGTGCGAACTGCTGGTCTGGGCCTCAATCCGATTGTTGATGGTCCCAATATCCGTTTGCCTATTCCGGATCTAACAGAAGAACGGCGCAAAGAATTGGCCAAGCTTACCGGTCAGTTCGCCGAAAAAGCACGGATTGCGATTCGTAACGTCCGGCGCGATGGGATGGATGACATCAAAGCTGATGAAAATAAGAAAGAAATCGGTGAAGATGACAAGAAGCGTCTGGAAACCGAAGTGCAGAAGCTGACCGATGAGATGATTGAGGAAGCGGACAAACTGTCTTCCGCCAAAGAACAGGAAATCTTAACACAGTGAGGCTGATGCCCACAAAGAAGGGGTCGGGAGATCCTGATTCAGATATGGCGCAGGTGGCTGACCCCACTCACGGTGCGCGCCATATCGCAATCATTATGGATGGCAATGGTCGCTGGGCCAAAAAGAAACATCTACCGCGTGCGCTGGGCCATAAAAAGGGTGTTGAAGCGGTTCGTGATATCGTCCGTGTTGCTGGTGAAATGGGCATCGAGGCGATGACCCTCTATGCTTTCTCATCAGAGAATTGGAACCGTCCAGCAGACGAAATCACCGATTTGATGGGTTTGCTGCGCCAATATATCCAATCAGACATTGATGAATTTGATGAAAACGGAATCCGATTGAAGGTGATCGGCAACTATAAGGCGCTTGATAGCGATATTGTGCAGCTAATCGAAGGTGCCTTGGAACGTACGGCAAAAAATGACCGCATGACGTTAGCGATTGCGCTCAACTATGGTGCGCAGAACGAAATGCTACGCGCGGTACAAAGCATTGCTGCAGCTGTCAAAAAAGGCGATTTTGAACCTGACGAGATTGATGTCAGTCACGTATCAGACGCACTTGATACAGCTGGATTGCCTCCACTTGATCTATTGATCCGCACATCGGGTGAACTTCGGCTATCCAATTTTCTCCTGTGGCAAGCCGCCTATTCAGAGCTCTATTTTACCGATACATTATGGCCTGATTTTGATAAACGGGAATTACAGCGCGCTCTGAAGTCATTTGGTGACCGAGATCGCCGTTTCGGTGGTCGTTAAATTATGAGCGATCCGGCCAGTCCTATGAAAAAAGCTCCGAACGAGCTTGTAACCCGGATCATTGTCGGTGTCGCCTTGGTTGCGACGACAGTGACTACGCTTGTCATTGGTAATCATGAAATTGGCCGACATGCATTGTGGTTATTGGTCGTGCTTATGTCATTGGGCATATTGTCAGAATGGGCTGGTCTTACGGGACGGTTAGAGAACAAGCGACTAGCCTTATATGCGTTGTCCGTTCCGCTCGCGATTATGTCCTATCTGGCAGCAGGACCATCTTTTCTGGCGCTCGGAATGATTTTGGGTGCAGCGATGTTTACCGCCGTATTTGATCGCTCCCATAAACTCGCCATAGGTATATTATATGCCGGATTACCGGCGCTATCCATTCTTTATCTTCGCGGTGCAGACAATGGTTTATTGCTTGTATTCTGGACGCTTGCGCTGGTTTGGGCGACCGATATCGGAGCCTATTTCTCAGGGCGAGCTATAGGCGGGCCCAAGCTGGCACCGGCATTTAGCCCAAACAAAACTTGGGCTGGATTGATTGGAGGCGTGATTGTCACAGGCTTGTTCAGCTTTGCGTTGCATGTCTATTTTCAACTACCCTTTAAGCTGGTGCTCCTTAGCATGCCGCTTGCCGTTTTGGCCCAGATGGGAGATTTGTTTGAAAGTCAGATGAAGCGCGGTGCAGGGGTTAAGGATAGCGGGACCGTATTCCCAGGCCATGGCGGGGTTATGGACCGATTGGACGGCCTGATCCCTGTGGCACCGGTGGTTGCGATCATAGTTTTGTTTGGCAGCCTATGAAAGGCGCGAAGATCAGAACAGTTTCGATATTCGGCGCGACCGGATCCGTCGGCACGTCCACGCTCGATCTGATACGGTTGGATCGTGAAAAATATCGTGTCGTTGCGTTGACTGCTTACAGCAATGCCGCCGCGCTGGCCGCACTGGCAATGGAATTTAACGCTGAAGTGGCGGTTGTTGCGGACCCCGAACAATATGCGCTGTTGAAGCAACTGCTTGCTGGTTCGAAAACCGAAGCAGCTGCTGGACCAGATCAACTTGTCGCCGCCGCTGCCTTGGGTGTGGATTGGACGATGGCCGCTATTGTCGGATGTGCTGGATTGCCACCGACGCTGGCTGCACTGAAATGTGGAAAAACGGTTGCACTCGCGAATAAAGAGGCTTTGGTTTCAGCGGGCGCGCTGATGATGGCGCAGGCCCGTGAAGCCGGTGCAACGCTGCTACCCGTTGATTCCGAACATAACGCGATTTTTCAATGTCTGCAGGGCGGTAGAATTGATCAGGTTCGCAAAATCACGTTGACTGCTAGCGGCGGGCCTTTCCGATCATGGTCCAAAGAACAAATGGCTTCGGTTACTCCTGAACAAGCAGTGGCGCATCCCAATTGGGATATGGGCGCAAAGATTTCCGTCGATAGCGCCACCATGATGAATAAGGGATTGGAGCTGATTGAGGCCCATCACCTTTTCCCTGTTGGTTTGGAAAATATCGACATATTGGTACATCCGCAATCCGTGATCCATTCGATGGTAGAATATCATGACCGGTCAACGCTGGCGCAGCTCGGATCGCCGGACATGCGTATTCCGATTGCCAGCGCGTTGGCTTGGCCCGAGCGTATGCATACCGATTGTGTGCCGCTTGATTTGGCCAATATTGGTAAGCTTGACTTTGAAGCTCCCGACGATGATCGCTTCCCGGCAATAAAGTTGGCGCGCGGGGCTATTGAGGCGGGCGGGGCGGTTCCGGCAATTTTGAATGCAGCCAATGAAATTGCGGTTGCTGCTTTTCTAAATGACGATGTTCAGTTTCTGGAAATCACCGAGATTGTATCACGCATAGTTGACAGCTATAGCCCGCCAGAACCGAACGACCTTGCGGATATTTTTGCTATTGATAAAGAAACGCGTAAGCGGGCCATAGCCATGATTGAGGATGTTAAAGTTTGACTGAAAATCCCGGTATATTGATAACCTTATTTGCTTTTCTGGTCACAATCGGAGTGCTCGTTTTTATTCACGAAATGGGACACTATCTGGTTGGGCGCTGGTGCGGTGTCAAAGCAGATAAATTTTCGATTGGTTTCGGAAAAGAGATTATAGGTTGGAATGATAAACGAGGCACCCGATGGAAAATTTGCGCCCTGCCTTTAGGTGGATATGTGCAATTTGCCGGAGATATGGATCCGTCCAGCTCTGCTAGTGAAGAGTGGTTAAAGCTGCCGCCAGAGGAGCGCAATCAGACGTTTCAATCGAAATCGCTTTTGAAGCGTGCCGCGATCGTTTTTGCTGGGCCAGCGATCAACTTCTTGTTTGCTATATTGATATTGGCAGGTTTCGCTTTGGCATATGGTGAAAGTGTTACTGCCCCCGTTGTCGGAACCGTTGCGGAAAACTCCACTGCTGAGAAAATAGGCTTGAAAAATGGCGACAAAATTCTGGAAATAAATGGCGATGACATAAGTCGTTTTTCTGATTTATCGCGTGAAATCTCTATTATTCCAGAAGAAAAAGTAGAGATTAAGTTTGAACGTGATGGATCAACTATAGCAAAAGAGGCGATAATTGGATTCCGGATCGAGGAAGACCGTTTCGGCAATCAATTTAAGATTGGCCTATTGGGAATTTCTCCCGGCAGTATTGAACGCCGTGATGTTTCGCTGTGGGAAGCCCCGGTCGTCGCAACGCGTCAAACTGTGGAGATTGTCGACCTGATCGTTACGACATTGGGTCAGGTTATAAGTGGAAGAAGGTCTGTAAAGGAACTCGGCGGGCCACTGAAAATAGCGCAAGTTTCTGGTGAGCAATTCGTCGCCGGGTTGAACCAGTTTATATTCTTTGTAGCGTTAATCTCAATTAACTTAGGGTTCATCAACCTCCTGCCAATCCCCATGCTCGATGGAGGGCATTTGATGTTCTATGCCATAGAAGCGGTACGGAGAAAGCCGGCAAGTCCTATGGTTCAGCAATGGGCCTTTCAATCGGGTTTTGCACTGGTGGTAGTGTTCATGTTGGTGGTGACGTTTAATGATTTGGTCTCTTTCGGTCTATTCAGTGTGTTTTCAGGCTGATTGCCCATTGATTGATAGGTCCGGTTGGGGCAGGGGTTTCGCAAAACTTGATGCATATTTTGCACTGGTTAGTATTTTTTGAGTTTAAGGCGTGAAAGCGAGTTTGTCTGTGAAGCATAAAAAACGGCTCCTGCCCATTTTGATGAGTGGTACAATTCTGGCAGGCATCGCGGTGCCAGTCCATGCCCAGGACACGCCAGTGACTCAACCTCCTGCGTCTCAACCACCGGCGGTTCAACCGACCATGGCAGTGGACAATACGATCAGATCAATCGTGGTGAACGGATCGCAGCGGTTGGAATCGGACACGGTGCTATCATATATGAAGCTGCGTGTGGGTCAGACCTATACCCAGGAATCAGCTGACCAAGCGCTCAAGGATCTTTTCGAGACGGAATTATTCAAAGATGTCAGCATCCGCAACAATGCCGGTGCAGTGGTTATTGACGTTATCGAAAATCCGGTCATCAATCGTATCTTGCTGGAAGGTAACAAACGGATCAAGGAAGACAAGATTCGTCCGGAAATTCGCCTTGCTCCTCGCCAGATATTTACCCGTTCGAAAGTGCGCGCTGATGTTGCCCGTATTGTCGAGCTCTACAAACGCAAGGGTCGCTTTGCTGCTAGTGTCGAACCGAAAATGGTTCAGTTGGACCAGAACCGTGTGGATATTGTTTTCGAGGTAAATGAAGGCCCGAAATCGAAAGTCCAGCAAATCAACATCATCGGCAACGAGATATTCTCCGATGGTAAGTTACGCGGCGAAATGGCGACAAAACAAGCACGTTTCTATCGCTTTTTCAGCTCTGGCGCGACCTATGATCCTGACCGGCTGGCTTTTGATCAACAAAAATTACGCCAATTTTATTTGACCGAAGGCTATGCTGATTTTCGGGTTATCTCGGCGGTAGCGGAACTTACACCCGATAAAAAAGATTTCATCATTACCTATGTGGTGGAAGAGGGCGATCGATATAAGTTTTCCGATGTAACCGTTGAAAGTGAGATCCGCGATTTCACGGCCGAAACCCTGACGCCGTTGCTACCAATGAAGGACGGCGACTTTTATAATGCGAAACAGGTTGAGGATACAGTAGAACGCTTGTCAGAAACGGCCGGATTATTTGGCTACGCTTTTGCAGATGTTCGTCCGGAATTTAATCGCGACAAAGAAACTCTGACCATGGGCATAACGTTCAAGGTTGCAGAGAGTGATCGTGTTTATGTTGAGCGTATCGATATTAACGGTAACACCCTTACGGTCGACAAAGTTGTACGCCGTGAATTTCGTTTGAACGAGGGTGATGCCTTTAACAGTTTCCAGGTTAAGCGTTCGGCCAATCGAATTAAGTCGCTGGGCTTTTTCCAGGATGAACTGGAAATTGAACAGAAACAGGGCAGCGCGCCAGACAGGATCATTCTCGAAGCGAATGTAGAAGAACGCGCGACAGGCGAATTGCAGCTCTCCGCCGGTTTCTCGAGCGTCGAGAATTTCATTCTGCAAGCCTCTGTCCGCCAACGCAACTTCCGCGGCAAGGGTCAGGAATTGCGGGCCAGCGTGAGCTATTCCAGCTTTTCGCAGTCGATTGAGCTTGGTTTTACCGAACCTTATCTTTTCGACCGGAATATTGCGGTTGGGGTCGATCTCTTCCGGCGTGATTTGAACAGCTTTAACTTTGTCGGCAATGATCGTGAAACGACATTTGAACAGCTGACCACCGGCTTTCAAGTTCGTGCCGGGGTTCCTATAACAGAATATCTGTCGGCTTCGCTTCGATATGGCCTTAGTTTTGACGATGTGACATTGGATAGAAATCTGTTCTTTACTGATTTTGACGGTGATGGTGCCCGAGGAAATAGCACAGAAGATACTTGTGATCCTTTGATTGCCGGTCGTTTTCTTTGTGATGCTCTTGGCAAGCGAACGACGTCATCTATTGGTGCATCGTTGATCTACGATGATCGTGATAATCGCGTTCGACCAACACGCGGGCAAACTATAGTCGGTAGCTTGGACTTTGCCGGTTTGGGCGGAAGCGTAAAATATCTCAAAGGGCGAGTTAACGCAGCAAAATACTGGAAGCCCTTTGGTCAATTCATTTTCTCAGTGAGCGGCGAAGCGGGATATATCCATCCGCTGGAAAATCGCGGCAGTGCAGCAGACGGTATTGATGATGTTCGATTGACCGACCGTTTCTTCCTGGGTGAGCCTCAAATTCGGGGATTTGATATCCGCGGGGTTGGTCCTCGGGTTGTTCGTAACTTCACGCAGCCTGCGCTTGATGAAAATGGTACGCCATTTAATCAGCTGATCATTAATGAAAATCAGCGAACGGATGATGCTATTGGCGGACGCGCTTATTATCTGGCGCGTGCTGAACTTGAAATTCCTCTCGGTTCCGGCATCCGTGAACTGGGCTTAAGGCCTTCAATCTTTGTTGATGCAGGGGCGGTATTCAACGTCACCACTCCTATTTTGCAGAACCCACAAGCTGTTGGAACGGTTGCGGTTAGAGACGCAACTGGTGCTGTGGTGACGACAACAGATCCGACGACTGGGGCGGTGACTACGGTAACCGCAACCGGGCCTCTTTTCCTTAGCACCGATAACACTGGTGCTGTCGTTCAAGTTGTCGATGCTGTTAATGCAGCTGGAAACCCTAACACAATTTCCACCAGCTTTGTCGAACGTTTCTTTGGCGATAGCGCCAAGCCCCGCCTGTCCGTTGGCATTGGTGTCAACTGGAACTCTCCATTCGGTCCGTTTAGGATCGATGTAGCGCGCGCTCTGTTAAAAGAGCCTGGTGATGATACCAAGCTATTCACTTTCAATGTAGGAACACAATTCTAATGACTATTTCAACAAAGACACTTTTGAAATCGGCCGCTTTGGCCCTTGCTACTCTGTCTGTTCCAGCGATGGTTGCATCACCAGCGGCCGCGCAGTCCAGAACCAGTATCGCGGTGGCGAACTATGAAGCTGCCGTCGTTAAGGCTCAGGCTTATCAGACAGCAGTGAACCAGATGAAAACGACCTATAAAGCTGATATCGACGCGACCAATGCGCGCGCTGCTGCTTTGCAGACGGAAATCAAGCCGCTGGTCGATGCCTATAATGCAGCAGTTCAACAACCTGGTGCCACGCAGGCAACTGTTCAACCACAGGCACAGGCTCTTCAGGCTAAGCGCCAATCCGGTCAACAGGAGCTGGCTCGCTTGCAACAGCGCGTGACATTGGCAACCGGCTATGTCGAAGAGCAGGTTGGTATGAAATTGAACGACGCCATAAAAGCCGCGATGAAGGCGAAAAAAGTCGATTTGGTATTGCAGCCACAGGCCGTGATCGCGCGTGAGCCTTATGTTGATATCACGGATGCCATTGTTCTCGAACTCAACAAGCTGGTTCCTTCTGCTTCCATTACACCGCCAGCAGGTTGGAAGCCTGGTCAATCGCAACAGCAGGCACAGCAGCCAGCTGCGGCACAGCAGCCTTCCGGCCGTTAATAAACGCAATGTCTGAACCGTTAGATTACGACGTTACCAAAGTGATGGCGGTGTTACCGCACCGCTATCCCATGTTGCTGGTCGACCGTGTGGAAGAGCTGATCAAGGACGAATCCATTTGCGCGGTGAAAGCCGTGTCGATGAACGAAGGGTTTTTTCAGGGTCACTTCCCCGGACGGCCGATCATGCCAGGCGTTATGATCGTTGAAGCGCTTGCTCAAGCTGCCGGGGTATTGGCGATGGAAAGCTTTGGTCTCGTGGGGTCTGGAAAGTTAGTCTATTTCATGGCCATTGACGGGGCGAAATTCCGCAATCCGGTTGAGCCGGGCTGTTTGTTGTCGCTTAACGTCAAATTTGTTCAGAAACGCGCGCGGGTTTGCAAGTTCTTTGGGCAGGCGATGATCGGTGATAAAGTTGCTGCGGAAGCTGGTTTTACTGCAATGATTGCCGATCCGCCGGCAGCATAAGAAATTTAAAAGAATCTTGCACTTTTGGGTGGCGGCGTTTAATGCGCCGCTTCACATATTATTATACGCTTAGGGACCTGGTCGGAAACCAGCCCATTTTGGAGCAAAAAATGAAAAAAGATACGCATCCCGATTACCACATGATCAAGGTCCAGATGACCGATGGCACTGTATTCGAAACCCGCTCCACTTGGGGTAAAGAGGGCGAAACGCTGCAGCTTGATATTGATCCTTCATCGCATCCAGCATGGACCGGCGGTAACCAACGCCTTCTCGATGCTGGCGGTCAAGTGGCTCGCTTCAACAAGCGTTTTGGCGGATTGTCTCTCAAGAAAAGCTAAGCTGTGTTGGCAGAGGGCAAAGTCTTCTGCTCACCATAGACTGATGGCTCCAAGCCAAGGTGTGAGAAGCAAGAGTTTCTGACGGTAAATAGCTGTTGCCCGATCATTGGTGACTTTGACGAATTGCATGTCAGCCCCCGGGCGTAATTGCCCGATCAGGTGGCGATCTGCCCGAATGGCTTGTGCAATTCGGGGGTAGCCACCGGTTGTCTGGGCATCGGGCCCCAACAGGAAAGGCTCGCCATCGGGCGGGCACTGAATTGTACCGGGGAAAACCGGTGCACTTTGCATCGGTTGTTTATCCCCAGATTTCAGCGACAGGCCTGTCAAATTCAGACCCATACGGTTGCTTCTACGCCCAACCTTATGTTTTTCTGCGAAAAAACATTCTTGTTGATCAATTGGTAGATCAGCAAATTCGGGCCCAACCATAACTCGGATGATATATTGATCAGACTGAATCGGGATCAGATTTTCTGGTGTTTGCCGGACCAACTGTTTCGACGGGGTCGCCGTTTTCCATTTAATAATATCACCGGCTTGTAAAGCGCGCCCGTGATATCCGCCAAGAGCGGCACCCATATAGGTGGATCGACCACCGAGCAGAGACTGGGCCTCTATATCTCCCGCTAAAGCGAGATAGGAGCGACACCCCTTTTTGGCCGGTCCGATATGAATTTCGTCTCCCGGTGCTGCCTCAATCGTGGCGTGTAAAGGCATGTCTTCGCCATTCAAACGCAAAAAGCTGGCGGCACCGGTAAGGGCTAGACTAGAAATCTGGTCGACGGTGAATTTGGCATCATCCAGAGTAATTTCTAATGCTATTGCGTCGGGCGTATTTCCGACCAGATGATTGGCCAAGATAAGAGAAAGGCAATCGGCCGCTCCGGCAGCGGGCATACCCAAATGCCGATGGCCGGAAAACGGCGCGCCTTGTATCGTGGTTTGCAGCCCGGGTTTGATGACCGTGAGCGTCATGCGCTGGGGTCTTGCGCAATGTGATCAAATTCGGCTCTGCCTATAACCCGGAAAGAGACTATCTGATTGGCTGCGAGCAAGGCGGGTTGAGGCCTTTCAGGATCGAACAGCCTTGCTGGTGTTCGCCCGATAATAGGCCAGCCGCCGGGGCTACTGAACGAATAGATACAGCTTTGATTGCCAATAATGCCAATCGAACCTGCGGCCACTTTTTGCCGAGGTTTTGACAGTCTGCCTATTGCAGTTACGCTTTCGGGACATTGCAAATAGGCAAAGCCTGGCATGAAGCCGAGCATTGTTACAGTGAATTCCTGGCTAGCATGCCATATCTTCAGCGCCGCGCTCGACAGGCCCATTTTTTCGGCGATATAGTCGCCATCCGGAGCTAATTCGCTATCATAGCATATCGGAATAGTGGCAGGTTTAAACGGTGCAGCAGCAGCGACCTGCGGGTTTTGTAGTTGTTGCTGTAGCAAATTTATGGCTTCACTCGGAGTAAGGCGCGCCGGATCAAATTGTACGGCGATACTATCGAGTCCAGGAACAACTTCGCGCCATATATTATGTCCTCTGATCGTAGCGCTGGCCATGTGAACGGCCTCGAGGCTGTGCAGGGGACATGACAGCCAATCGTCGCAAGCATGAATGGCAACTTTGTTCATGCGGTCGGTGGAGCGACGGATATGCCTTCAAGCTCCAAAGCGCGCAGCATAGCCTTTGCCGTTGCGAGCGCTCCGTCACTATCGGAATGGAGGCATAGCGTTTGTGCGGGAATAGTTTTCAAATGGCCTCCCGACGCAACAATTGGTTGACCCTGTGCAAGGGCGAGTCCCTGTTTTAGCCGATCTCCATCATCGGCGATGACCGCGCCTTTCTCGGCGCGGCTGACGAGGCGGGAACGCTGCGTATATTGGCGATCAATAAAGGCTTCGGCGATAAAGGTTACGCCACTCTCATTTGCTTTCTGTTCAACATGAGAACCCGACATTCCAACCAATGCCAGATTTTCCGCGCGCGCGATGGTCACTAGAATGTCTGCCAGAATCGCATCATCCTGCGCATCATTATAGAGCGCACCGTGTGGTTTGAGATGGGTTATTTCCGTTTGGACTTCCGCTGCTATTTTTCTGATGTCTTTTATTTGTTCTCGCAAAGTGTCTTGTAAGGCCTCTGTGGCTATGGCCATGCTCGTCCGACCGAAATTGGCGCGGTCGGGATAAGAGGGGTGCGCGCCTGCTGATATGTTTTTGGCCTTGGCTGCGAGCAGCATGGCCCGCATTGTTTCATCAGATCCAGCATGGCCGCCACAGGCTATGTTGCAGCTGGAAACGACATCCATAATGGCAATATCGCGAGCCATGCCGTCGGCACTTTCATCCTCGCCCAAATCGGCGTTTAGATCGATCATGCGATTCACGGCCACCATCCCAAAGCTCTGGCGATAAGGCGGAAGCCGAGCATGCTGGTGACTAGCAATATAATGGCTCCGGCGGCATTTCCTTTCCATCCGTTGACATGGCGACCGAGCAGAGCGCTGTCATTGGCCAGTTTGATCAGGAAAAATGCGATGATGGGTAGCAAAAGCCCGTTGGCAATCTGGGCCACGAATATGATTTCAACAGGTTTATAGTTGAGCAGGGCGCCAAATGTACCCGACAGGATGACCAACAAAGCGCCGATGTTAAATGGCATGCGCGAGGCTTTTGTTCCGTTTTTGCCAAATATTTCTTGCACAATATAGCCGGTGGCTAGCGGGGCGGTAATGGCGGATGTCAAACCTGCGGAAAAAAAGCCCGCTCCCAATGTGGCGCTCGCAAAAGATCCGAAGAGGGGATCAAGCTGTGCGGCCATATCGACCGCGCTACTAATTTCCTTGCTGCTGCCAAACAGGCTTGCGGCGGCTGTAGCCAATATGGTGATCGAGATGAGTCCGCCAATGCCGATGGAAATAGCGCTATCGGCTTGTGCTTCAGCCAAGCCGCTTTCTTCGCTCCACCGTTCCCGTGCGCTCGCAGCGTGCAGAAACAGATTATAGGGGACGATGGTTGTACCGATTAACGCAATAGCGGTCAAAAGCCCGCCATCTGGAATGCTAGGAATGAAGCCACCAAAAATGGCACCAAAATCCGGTTTAGTGATTAGGAAGGTCGCAAGGAAAGACAGGCACATGAAGAGCACCATCGCAATTAGTATCCGTTCAACCCAGCGCGGTTTTGAAAACAGGATCAACGCTCCGGCCAACAGAGCAATCCCGCAAATTACCAGAGTTTTGCTATCGGCGAGCTTGCCATTCAGGGCTTCCAATCCCAAAACAGCACCGGAAATATTGCCCGCTTCATAAGCGGCATTGCCCAGCGCCAAAGCGGCGATTAGTAGCGCGGCGGCCAGCCATCGCAGCGGCGGTGATACGATGGTCTGCATCATTGCCTCGGCAAGACCCATACGCGATACTAGTGCAACCCGGACAGCGATGGATTGTAATATGATCGTCGTCACCGTCGCGAAAACGAGTGCCCAGATCAGCGCAAACCCGAAATTGGCCCCCGCAAGTGTGCAGGCGGTGACGGTGCCGGGGCCGATGAAGGCTGCGGAGACCATCATGCCGGGACCGGGGCGATAGCTGGTAATCTTCATCGAACTTGCTGCAATATGATCATCCCTGTTGGTTTATTCCGGCCATGGCCAAGCGCGTTCTCTGAACCATTTTGTGATCACATATTTTGTGCCGCTGCGCACCTTCATTCCATGATGGAGCGTCAAATTGTTGACGTCACCGTTTGGCTGCATATTGTTCCAGCATAATATATGGCCGGTTTTTGGAACGAATTTCTTGTTCAGCTTTACAAAACGGGTTGCGCCGCCCGCATCCGGATCGTTCAAATATATCATGAATGTCCAGGTCCGCTGGCCCGAGATTGAGCAGAATTTTTTGAAATCCTCGCCATTGGGATCAAAAAAATCAGTATGCGCTTTGAATTCTTGTCCCGCCGCATAGCGTTGCCCCTGCAGCGGCTCGCCAAATTTCCGATTGATATTTGCGAAGTTACAGATTTTCGCATCTATCTCAGCGACAAAGGGATCATCATGATCGAGATCGCAGGTTTCACTGGTGCGAAAATAATCATCGCCGTTGGCGTCCGCTATGGTTGATGGTCGGCGCTTTTCGTCAATGCGCTGGATGAGCTGTTCGCATTCCTCTGCTTTCAGGAAGTTTTTCAGCAAGCACAGCTCTATGCTCTTATTGGGGTATCGCTGTACCTGGCCCAGCGCGACCAGATAATCTGCAGTAGTGGTGTTTTGATCTGTCATCAAATGGTCCGATATCACTCCTAATGTCGGGTCTTTAGATTAGATGAAAATCTTTAGGCTGCAACTGCTCTTTGCGGTCGGGGATAATGGGGATATAGAAAATACATTATGACAGGTCGAAAACCCCATAGCGGCGATAGCAAAATCAGGCAAAGCGGGTTTACGCTGGTCGAGATGATGGTAGCCTTGTTCATATTTTCGCTATTGTCGGTCGCCGGTGTTGCCTTGCTGCGCGGTGCGGTCAACAGCAATGAGGTTACCGATGCCAAGCTGAGCGATATGGCGCAGATGCAACGTCTGGTGTCCCTGATGGAAGCGGATTTAAGCCAGGCTCTTCCCAGGCCTCATCGTGACCAGCAGGGTGACAAGATGGCTGCCTTTATAAGCGAGAGCGGCAGTGGCGGGCGCGGATTTCTATCGTTTACCCGGGGCGGACAGAGCAATATCAACAACAAACCGCGTTCCAATATGCAGCGTGTATCATACCAATTGAATGATGGCCGGTTCGAACGCTTGCAATATGAGATGACCGATGGCGGTGCGATTAGCGAGCCAGCCCTGCTGCTGGAGGGGATAAGCGAACTGGACTTGCGTTTCCGCGATAAAAGGGGGCAGTGGCTGAGCAATTGGCAGACCGAGCGGCTAAACGACTTGCCACGCGCGGTTGAACTGCAATTCGAACAAAATGGCCGCAACTATCGCCATGTCTTCCTCGTCGGGACGGGTTATTTGTGAAGCGGGCTCCATCCATAAGAAAAGGCGAACGCGGGGCGGCTCTGTTGACGGTTTTGCTACTGGTGGCAGTCATCGCCGTGCTGGCGGCCCATGGAATTGACCGGCTGGCCGGCGCCACCAAACTGGCGTCCAATGCTCGTGAACTCAGTCAGGCCAAGGCTTATTTGATCGCAGCCGAATCCATCGGCATGCAGTCGGCTGAGCAAATTGTCAGCCTGTCTCCAGGGCGCACCACCAATCTCGGCGGCTGGAACGGACAGGAGCGGCGCTTCCCAGTACCCGGCGGTTTGATCACCGCAGCGCTTAGAGATGGCGGCAATTGTTTCAACATCAACAGTCTCGTGAACCAGAATGATGCCCTGTTGTCAGCACGGCCCGATGGCCAGACCCAGTTTGTTCGTTTGATGACCTTGTTGGAAATCCCGCAAGGGGAGGCGGCGGACATTGCGGAATCTGTCACGGACTGGATCGACAGCGATATCGCCCCATCGCCGCGCGGTGCTGAAGATGAATATTATGTCCAGCTAGAGACGCCCTATCGTACAGCCAATGCGATCATGGTCGATATCAGCGAACTGCGCACGATCAAGGGGGTGACCAGTGATATCTATGCCCGCATCGCCCCATGGCTTTGTGCTTTGCCGACCACTGATTTATCGCCAATCAACATCAATACCTTGCGACCGGAACAAGCCGTGTTGCTGGCGATGCTCTCCAACAATCCCGACATTGTCCAATCTCGCCAGTTTCTGGGGCGGCGGACAGAGACCGGCTATGGCAGTCTCAACGATTTTTGGGCCGAGCCTTTTCCGGCCAGTTTTTTGGCACCATCGCAGGTCCAAGGCCAAGTCAAATTGAAGACGCGTTGGTTCCGACTCGACATGGCGGTGGAGATGCAAAGCGCTCTGGTTGAGGAGCGCGCGCTGGTCGATGCTGCACGCCAACCCGCGCGGCTGGTCCACCGCCAGCGGGGCGATGCGCTGTGATGATTGATTCATGCCTTATGGGTGCGCTAAATACTTGACGGCGGCCCCCAAGCGTCCCTATGCAGCGCGGCGCAGCAGGCCTATTTGCTTGATGCGTGACTATGGCGATCGTAGCTCAGTTGGTTAGAGCGCCGGTTTGTGGTACCGGAGGTCGGGGGTTCGAGACCCCTCGGTCGCCCCATTTTAAAAACCACATATTCAGTATATTCAAATAGTTGGTGGTTCCCGAGATATCTTGGGGTGACAAAAGTGTTTTGTAATATTATTACGCTTATAACAAATTTTGTTACTCAGCGAGCAAAGGGTTTTTCCAAATGTCGGTAATGTGGGATCTGCCAGATTTTGATGGTCATGAAGCTGTCCATTTTTTTCATGATATCGAAACCGGCCTCAGCGCGATTATTGCTCTGCATTCTACCCATTTGGGACCCGGTGCCGGTGGCACCCGGTTCTGGCATTATGAGAATCGCGAGACAGCGGTAACCGACGCGCTGCGGCTTTCCCGTGGAATGAGTTTCAAAAATGCAATGGCAGGACTGCCTTTAGGCGGGGGTAAGGCCGTTATCTTGGCGGATCGCAATCGGACGAAATCTCCAGAAATGCTCGCGGCATTCGGACGGATGATCGATTCGCTGGGTGGACGTTATGTTACCGCAGAAGATGTCGGCATCAGCACTGCCGATATGGTCGAAGTCTCCAGACAGACAAATTATGTCTCTGGCTTGCCGGTCAGTGATCAGGGTGATGCTGGTGGCGACCCGGGACCGTTCACGGCCACGGGCGTCTATCTGGGCGTTAAGGCCGCCGTGAAGCATAAACTGGGCCGTGACAGCATGGAAGATGTCCATGTGGCGATTCAGGGCGTTGGCAGTGTCGGTGGCGGATTGGCTCGGTTGCTTGCTAAAGACGGTGCACGGCTTAGCATCGCCGATATTGATAGGGATCATGCGACTCAGTTGGCAGCAGAGTTAGGGGCCAGTGTCGTTGGTCTCGATGATGTAATGCGTCTGGAAGCAGATGTGTTTAGTCCCAATGCATTAGGTGCAATATTGGATAAAGTTTCTATTGCCCACCTCAACGTACCGATCGTTGCCGGCGGGGCGAATAATCAGCTCGCAACTCCAGAAGACGGTCAACGGATTTTCGACCGCAATATTCTCTTTGCACCCGACTATGTGATCAACTCGGGCGGCATCATCAATGTTGGTCTGGAATATCTTGGTGATAGCAATGTTGATGAAGTTAACCGCCGGATTGACAAGATTCCGGCGCGCCTGACCGAGATTTGGGAAGAAAGTGCATCGAGCAAATTACCGTCGGCGGAAGTCGCCGATAATATGGCACGGGCCCTGATCGGACGCTAAACTATTTTAATACTCTATGCGCTACGCGAAAACTTTCGTTTGCTTCGTCCATTGATATAAATTGTTCAGACGACGACTTGCATAAACTTAGGTTTACTCATCTCGTCAGAAGCACTTTGTGCAAGCGGATAATTTCCAGGTGGCAAGGCGGCAAGGGGCATTCCGGCGGCGGCAAGGTCATAAGGCGATACCCGGTGGCGCGTACATAATCCGCCGGCTCCATCATTGACCAGAGATGTTTCAAACTCGGTTGCTACCATTGCTTCTTTTACTCGTATAACGGTGCTGATGACCAGCTGTCCGCCACCGAGGTCGAGTACAAGTGGAGTTCCCAATGGAACGCCAAGCATGCCTTCAAACCGAGCGCCAGTTTTGGATAAATCGCGCATGACCACTTCATAGCGATGATCTTCGTGGATAGCGCCAATACGGCGAAACACAGTCCGGCGATCTTGCCGGTATAAGTCCGGCCCATCGGGTTCGATCCGAAATTCACCGCTTCCGAGTTTTTCTCCGATTTCTTCAAGTCTGAGAGCCTTGGAATATATCCATCCTTGGATATATCGCGCGCCTTTGGAGCAAACGAGGCTGAATTGGTCGAATGCTTCGACGCCTTCAACCGTTGTTTCCATACCGAGTGCTTCTGACAGGCTGACGATGGCTGCAATGATCTTGGCGCTGTTCTTGTCCTTTTGCGTACAAGAATCGACGAAGCTCTTATCGACCTTGATCTTGTCGAAGGGGGCGGATCGCAAATAGCTGAGCGACGAATAGCCTGTACCAAAATCATCGAGCGCGAGTCTTACGCCCAGCTCTTTTAACACTCTGAAAGTGTTGTCGGTTGTTTCACTGTCACCCATGAAAACGCTCTCGGTCAGTTCGAGCTCAAGTCGTTCAGGGTCGAGGCCACTCGCAGCAAGGGCGTTCATGACAATTTCAGGAAAACCGCTATTGGCAAATTGTACGGCTGATACATTGACTGCAATACGAACCGAGTTCGGCCATTGCAGAGCATCTGTACAAGCTTTGCGCAGGGCCCATTCGCCTAGCTGATTGATAAGATTTAGTTCTTCGGCAATCGGAATAAACACACCGGGGCTAACCGCGCCCCGCTCAGGGTGAACCCAGCGCATCAACGCCTCAAACCCGACGACCATATGATCATCTGTGCGCACTACTGGTTGATAGTGCAGCTCCAACTGATCCTTCTCAAGTGCATCGCGCAGGTCTTCTACCAATAGGCGGCGTTCTTCCTCTTCGTCCTTCAAGTCAGCGGAATAGAAACGGAATTGACCGCGGCCCGAGTTTTTGGCTGCATATAGAGCGAGATCCGAACTGCGGACGAGTTCCTCCTTCTCGACTCCATCATAGGGGGCCACAGCGACGCCGATTGACGTTCCTATAATGGCGCTCTTGTCGTCAATGGGATAAGGTTGGGAAACAATTTTCACTATTTTTTCAGCAATTTCGCCAAGTTTTCCGCGATCATCAATATCGGGCAAAATGACTTGGAACTCGTCGCCGCCAAGTCGTCCGATTTCGCCGCGATCGCCTATAATAGTGCGCATCCGTTTCGCTACTTGTTTAAGCAACTCATCTCCAGCGGGATGCCCCATCGTGTCATTGACCTGTTTGAACCGGTCAAGATCGAGCATCATGATGGCACAACTACGACCAGCTGCTTTGAATGCGCCGAGGATACCGTTCAAATGGTTATCCATGCGGTGGCGATTGGCAAGTCCGGTTAGTGAGTCAAATTCCGCGAGCCGGGAATCTTCCAGTTTACGCTGATATTCGACCGTAACATCCTTGGCATTGCCACGATAACCTTGAAAATTGCCCGAATCATCAAATTTCGGATGCGCAGAAATCAACCACCATGTCGGACGGTCGTCGCGGTCTAATGTTGTCGGTACCCTGCGGACAACCAGATCATTTAGTTTGCTGCGCTTACTTAGCTGGAAATGAAGGGGGCGATCGGATTTTTCGTCCGGATTGTCAGGGTCGTTCTCGAACAAAGCCGTCAATGGCTGGGCCAGTATTTCATCGACTGGTTTGTTAAGGTTTTCTGCTGCTTTTTCGGAAATATATACAAACCGGCCGTCAGCATCTGTGGCCCACAGCCAATTTATCCCAGCCTGTTCAAAATCATCCAGAACTTCCAAGCGCTTGGTATGATTGTCGGACGTAATAACCGACACAGATCCGCCTGATGAACCATTGGAAAATGCCTTCAATAAGCCTTTTACTGCCATAATATCTTTTAACCTCAGCCCCACCGAAGAGTTAATTTTGGTCTACAGATTTCAGGTTTAGCGGCACATGGTTTACATAGCGCTAACGCCAGTCGTTCACCTTGGATTTCGAGGGCCTATCTTCCGTTGTAAATTTGTTGGGGTGACAATCGTTCAGAAAAACACTTGTCGCTTTGCAACAGTTCTGCCATCAAAAAATCAGATTTTACTGGTCGCACAGTAGCCAGAGGCAATGACCGTTTTTTAAATGCACGCTTACGCAAATCCTACTCGCTTTCTATCGCTTGCCAGGCCGTTGACGCTTTGGTTTCTAGTGATCGGTTTGCTGTTGGTCGTTGTTGGATCAGCCTTTGGGCTATTCTTTGCTCCCGCGGACCGGTTAATGGGCGATAGCGTCCGCATTCTTTACATTCATGTCCCAACCGTATGGCTTGCCATGGGCGGTTGGACCGCGATTGCGATTGCCAGCATTGTACAAATTGCATGGCGGCATCCTTTAGCCGCAGTTGCTGCTCGAGCGGTTGCTGTTCCCGGAGCCCTTTTTACAGCGCTGGGATTGATCACCGGCTCCATCTGGGCGCGACCCACGTGGGGTACATGGTGGGTATGGGACGGCCGGGTAACATCCGTGTTGGTTTTGTTCTTCCTTTATCTGGCCTATATAGCGCTGGCCAATGCGAGTGGTGAAAAAGGCGGCGTTTCCCGTGTAACTGCGATTTTCGGTATCGTCGGCGCAGTTAATATTCCGATTATCAACCGTTCGGTTGTTTGGTGGAACAGCCTGCATCAAAAGGCGAGCATCACCGTAAGCGGGTCGTCGATCGATGCCGCTTTTCTATGGCCGCTCGCTATAAATGTAATTGGCTTTAGTCTGGTGTTTGGCGCAATCGTCTTGATGAGGATGCGCGGAATATTGGCGGAGACCAAGGTTGAGGCAAGATTGAAACGGATGGCGGCGGAATGAACCATTGGCCTTTTGTCATTGCATCCTATGCGATTGTGCTGCTTGGCACAGCGATTGTTATTGCGGGAAGCTATGCGGCGATGCGCAAATCGGAAGCCAAGGCGGACCAGCTTAAAAAGGTTCGGAAATGAACAAAAAAATAAGAAAGATCCACCCGTGAAGGCGAAACATCAAAGGCTGACATTGGCCATTCTAGCTCTGGTCGCGCTTGTCGGCGCAGGCTTGCTCGCAACCTTTGCGCTGCAGGACCAAGCTAACTATTTCTATACACCATCGGACATCGTCGAGAAAAAGCCTGTTGCTGGAAAAGCCATTCGTTTGGGCGGTATGGTTGAGGAAGGCTCGATTCGTCACGAAGCGGATGGGGTAACAGTCAATTTTATAGTCCATGATGGGACCGCGCAGCAGCCGGTTATTTACACCGGCATCACACCAGACCTGTTCGTCGAAGGATCAGGCGTGGTTGCGGATGGCAAGCTGACCACTGACGGCACTTTTATGGCGGAAAGCCTGCTCGCCAAACATGACGAAAACTATATCCCACGGGAGCTTGAAGGAATTGATATGACCGGCAACATGACGAAAACGGATACGCTGGTCGAATGATTGCAGAGGCAGGTCTGATTGCGTTGTGGCTGGCCGCTGGACTGGCGTTGCTGCAATTCGCGCTGGGCGCCGTTGGGGTGCGCTTTGGCCGTGAGGATTATTATGCCGCGATCCGGCCAGTAGCAGTTGCGCAAGGCGCGCTGGTCGCAATATCTTTCCTACTTCTGATCGTGCTGTTCTTGCGTTCAGATATGTCTGTCGCCTTGGTGGTGAAGAACAGCGCGTCGGTAAAACCGCTGCTCTATAAATTTGCCGGAACTTGGGGCAATCATGAAGGCTCGATGCTGCTGTGGGTCACGGTCATGGGCATGGCCGGAGCCTGTATTGCCCTGTTCGAGCGCAGTTTGAAGGTCAAAACGCTGGTTACAACATTGGCGGCGCAGGCTTTTATCAGCCTTGGATTCTATGCCTTTCTGCTAGTGTCCTCCAATCCGTTTGAGCGGATGTTCCCGGTTCCACCAGATGGTCAGGGGCTTAACCCGCTGTTACAGGATCCCGGCCTCGCGTTCCACCCACCCACTCTCTATTTCGGCTATGTCGGGCTATCGGTCGCATTCTCCTTTGCGGTCGGCGCAATGATTACCAGTGATGTCGGCCCTGCCTTTGCGCGAGCGATGCGGCCATGGGTATTGGGCGCTTGGATATTCCTGACACTTGGGATCACAGCCGGCAGCTATTGGGCCTATTATGAGCTAGGCTGGGGCGGCTGGTGGTTTTGGGATCCGGTTGAAAATGCATCCCTCATGCCTTGGCTGGCAGCGACGGCTTTGCTGCATTCGGTAACGGTTCTTGCTACGCGAGATGGTCTCAGGGCCTGGACCGTAATGCTGGCGGTCGTTGCGTTCTCGATGTCGATGATCGGCACATTTCTGGTGCGTTCAGGAATCTTGACGAGCGTTCATGCTTTTGCTGTCGATCCGGAGCGGGGCAGCTTCATTCTGGCGCTGCTCGCGATCTATATTGGGGGCGCGATGGCGCTGTTTGCGCTAAGAGTGGGAACCGTCAAAGAAGGCACGCGCTTTGAACTTGTTAGTCGCGAAGGCGCATTGGTCGCGAATAACCTGCTCCTTTCGGCGATATTGGGTATTGTTTTTGTCGGGACACTTTATCCTTTGGTGGTGGAGGCGCTAACCAACGAAAAACTGTCGGTTGGACCTCCATATTTTAACCTCGCGAGTGGGCCAGTTGCGCTTATATTGGTGGCCATTATGGCGGTTGGGCCGTTGCTAAGATGGAGGCGGGATAGCGCCAAGACTTTGTTGAACCGGATATCGATCCCGATTGTGATTACAGCTGGTGCGCTTTTTCTTTTGGTTTTGCTGACAACATCTATGTCGGTACTGTCGTTGCTGGGTATGGCGCTAGCCGCTGGTATCGCGGTGGCAAGCCTGGCCCCTTTGTGGAAGCGCAATTTGCGCCGGACGCCGCTGCACACTTATGGCATGGTTATCGCGCATTTCGGAATTGCCGTGGCATTGGTCGGAATGGCTTCGGAAAGCAGCTTTACCGAGGAAAGGCTAGTTGCCGCAAAGCCCGGTGACGAAATTACGCTCAACAAATGGAAATTAAAGTTTGAAGCGATCGAGCCTGTTGCTGGTCCCAATTGGACCGCCTTGGAAGCACGCATGACCGTGCAATATGAAAATGGTAATATTACCGAAATTGCACCGCAGAACCGGATGTTTGCCTCTGCTCAGACGCAGACAAGCGAGGCCGCTTTGCTAACACGGTGGAACGGGCAACTATATGTCGTGCTAGGTGATGGCGACGCCGAAGGGCGCTGGCAGATTCGGACTTGGTGGAAACCATTTGTGACGTTGATCTGGTATGGGGGCATATTGGTGGCACTGGGCGGTACCCTTGCTCTAGTCGGCCGGTTGCGGCGTAAATATTTGCAGCGCAAACAAAAAGAATATGCGGAATTGGTCCTATGAGGCGCTGGGTTCTCTGGCTGCCTTTGGGTTTATTTGCACTATTTTTCGTCGCGGTTGCGGTGGGTTTGATGACGCCAAAAGACAATATCATCGAATCGAAAATGATCGGCAAACCAATGCCTGCATTTTCGCTTCCCGCGGCTATTGAACAGCGCCCGGGTTTAAGCAGCAATGACCTGGTTGATGGCAAGCCCAAGCTGCTCAATATATTCGCAAGCTGGTGCGTGCCATGTATCGCCGAAGCCCCGCAATTGTTGGAACTGCAACAAGCAGGCGCTGAGATCCACGCGATTGCGAGCCGCGATACTCCCGGAGACATCGCCAATTTCCTCAATCGTTGGGGTAACCCCTATAGTCGGATTGGTTCCGACGCGACCAGCTCGGTGCAACTGGAACTTGGATCATCGGGTGTACCGGAGACTTTTGTGATCAATGGCAAGGGTATCATTGTTCATCAGCATATTGGCGATATCCGGAAAGAAAATGTTCCGGAATTGCTGAAGATGCTAAAGGAAGCTGAATGAGATATCTGGTCTTCTTTATTTTCTTAACCGCTGCATGGTCCGCTGCCGCTCAAACCGGATTGCCGCCAGCTCCTTATGCCAACCAGCAACTGGCGGATCCAGCGAAAGAGGCCGCCGCAAGCGAGTTGATGGAAGAATTGCGCTGCCTGAAATGCCAGAGCCAGTCGATCGCGGACAGCAATGCCCCGATGGCT
The DNA here is from genome assembly GCA_947501695.1 of uncultured Sphingomonadaceae bacterium. GTDB lineage: Bacteria > Pseudomonadota > Alphaproteobacteria > Sphingomonadales > Sphingomonadaceae > Parasphingorhabdus. Next base: position 1,555,691 of record CANMWO010000001.1, on the reverse strand, counting down.
GGCGACATGCGCAGTCAGGTCCGCGAGCGCATAGCCGCTGGTGAAACACCCGAGCAAATCCGGAATTGGCTGATTGACCGTTATGGCAATTGGGTGACCTATGATCCGCCCGTGACGCCGATGACATGGCCGCTTTGGATTGCGCCAATTTTTATGTTGATTGCTGCTGCGTGGTTGGCGCGCGGTCGCTTTCGCCGCAAAAAGGATAAAAGCTAATGGGCTGGTTGATCCTCTTGGGCTTTCTGGTGCTCTTATTTGGTAGCTTGATCTGGCTGGGCAAACTGCCGCGTGGTGCTTATGAATTGACCGGTGCGGCGCTTTTGCTCGGTGTTGCCGGCTATGCGTGGCAGGGCAATCCTGGCATGGCAGGGGTATCGATCGAGCCAATCGAGAAACCCAATAGCTTTGATGACGACAGCATTTCGTCACGCGACGAAATGGGAGAGCGATTTGGTAGTGCGCGGGAGTGGTTAGTCTTCTCGGACGCGTTAAATCGCAGCGGGAAGCATGGCGCGGCTGCCAATTATCTGCGCAACGGCGTTAAAGAACATCCCACTGATCCTGATCTATGGGTTGGTCTTGGTAATGCGCTTGTTGTGCATGCGGATGGCATTATCACGCCGGCCGCCCAATTCGCCTTTCAGAAAGCGGCAGATATATCGCCAGAACATCCAGGTCCGCCATTTTTTCTCGGCATGGCTTACGCCCAATCTGGAAAAATTGATCAAGCGCGGGCGATATGGACCGAATTGTTGGAGCGCAGCCCAGAAGAAGCCCCGTGGCGCAAGGACCTCGAGTCGCGTTTGGCAACTATGGAGAAAATGCAGCCCACGCTGCCGTCCCCGCCTCAAGATCCTGTCGAGGAGTAAAAAGGCGAACATTAACAGTGGGTTGACTGCAGCACCTACAGGCTTTGTTGCGTATGCGAAATGCTCATGCTAGTCGCGCGCGCTTGTTGAAGCAGATGTGTTATGACTTTGCTTTAACCCAATAGGGGACGGCCAAAACGGCAACCAATGTCTGAATCGACGTCATCACCGAAACGGAAACGCAGTCGCGTGATCCAACCGCATGGCTCTCGCCAAGAGGGTAGTGCAGTAGCAAAGCTTGCTGCTGGCGCGATTGGTATTGTATTTGGCGATATTGGTACGAGCCCGCTTTACGCTTTTCGCGAAACCTTTGTGGGCGCGCATCCGCTGGAACTGGACAAGCTCCATGTTTTGGGTGTTGTCAGCCTTATATTTTGGTCAATGACGCTGGTGGTTGCGATCCAATATGTGACCATATTGATGCGTGCGGACAATAAAGGGCAGGGCGGCAGTTTGGCCGTGGTTGCTCTGTTATCGGGCGCATTACGGCGATCGAAATTCGGTTGGGTCGCTATACTATTAGGCGTTTTCGCGACTTCGCTTTTTTATGGCGACAGCATGATAACTCCGGCGATCTCGGTGTTATCCGCCGTCGAAGGCTTAACGGTCGTGAATAGCGGTTTGCAGCCTATGGTTATTCCAATTGCAGTGGGATTGCTGGTCTTCCTGTTTATGATCCAGTCGCGGGGAACTGCAAAAATCGGGGCTTTGTTCGCTCCCGTTATGTTCGTTTACTTTGTTGTTATTGCAATTTTGGGACTGACACAGATTGTTCAGACCCCAGAAATTTTGCTCGCGCTTAATCCTTGGTATGCTTTTCAATTCTTCCTGATAGATGGATTTAAGGCTTTTCTGGCTTTGGGTTCCGTGGTGTTGGCGGTGACGGGCTCTGCGGCTTTATTTGCCGACATGGGGCATTTCGGCCGTAAACCGATGCGGATTGCCTGGTTCGGGTTCGTCATGCCCGCCTTGCTCTGCAACTATTTTGGTCAGGGCGCGATGATCATTGGTATGGACGACGCTAGCGCAGCGGCGGCGATCCAAAACCCGTTTTTCTTATTAGCCCCAGAAATGCTGCGTTTGCCGCTCGTGATACTGGCCACTATGGCTACGTTCATTGCTAGCCAAGCTGTTATCTCGGGTGCGTTTTCGGTCACCCATCAGGCGATCCAACTTGGTTTCATTCCTCGGCTGACGGTCAAACATACCAGCGCATCGGAAGCAGGCCAGATTTATATTCCAGTGATCAACTGGACGATTATGATTGCGGTGCTGATCCTCGTTCTCACCTTCCAAAGTTCCAGCAGTCTCGCTTCGGCATATGGTATTGCCGTTACCGGTGCGATGCTGATCGATACCTGTTTGCTTGCGGTTTTGGTTTTCACCCTGTGGAAGTGGAAATGGTGGTATGCTGTTCCATTGCTCAGCCTGTTCTTCATCGTCGATGGTGCTTACTTCGCGGCCAATCTGACGAAGGTTCCGCAAGGCGGCTGGTTCCCGCTGATGGTTGGCGGATTCGCCTTTTTGCTGTTGACGACTTGGGCCAAGGGTAGAAAGATCATGCGCGAAAACATGGCTGAAGCGGCCATGCCGATTGAGATATTCACTAAATCCGCCAAAAACAGCGCGACCCGGGTGCCCGGAACCGCGATATTCATGGCATCGAACTCTGTGGGTGTACCATCAGCGCTTCTCCACAATATCAAGCATAACAAGATCATCCACGAACGAGTCGTGGTGTTGACGGTGAACATTGAAGATGTGCCCTATGTGGAGTTTGAAGACCGCATTGAGGTCAAAGATCTCGGGGATGGCTTCTATCGTCTCATCCTGAACTATGGCTTCATGCAGGAGACAGATGTCCCGGCCGCTCTGAAAAAGGTCAAAGAATGCGGCATGGATTTTGACATGATGACGACCAGCTTCTTCCTATCGCGGCAGACGTTGCTGCCGTCGGAGAAACCGAAGATGATGATCTGGCGAGAGAAAATATTCGCGTGGATGTTACGCAATGCCGCCACAGCGATGGAATTTTTCAAGCTTCCCAGCAATCGTGTGGTCGAACTCGGCAGCCAGATGGAAATTTGACGTTAAGTCTGATGTTCAAATATCAATTTGGTCCAGTTAACGCCTGCAGCTTTGTTGCCGGGTAGAATGGAACCGGTCCGCTCATTGTAAAGTGTGACGAGTTTGTATCGGGACGCTAGCTCGATCGTTTCTTCGGCTGAAACCGCAAACATCCGTCTGCTCTTTGGAACGGGGCCATGCCTTAATGAAATGAACATGCGAGTCCCTTTTTTTAAAAGGACGGCTAAGCAATGCATGGCTATGTCTCTCTGATCTTTGTCGAGATGCATCCATACAGCGTTCATAAATATGAAATCGAACTGTTCATTCAAATTTCTGACTTTTTCTAGACCAGGCAAGCTGTCGTCCAACCATCTGATAGTTGGTGAGGGATGAAGCCGCATCGCTCCCTCCCGCATCTCTTTTGTCGGTTCAGCGGCGACCACCTCATGTCCCTTGTCATCGAACCATGCCGCATCTCTTCCCGTGCCCGAACCAATGTCTAATATTTTGCATGGCTCGGAAGGGAAATGCGACATTGCCGTCGCATAGCTCTCTTCAAATGATAACTTCTCATATTGCTCTAAAAGAAAAGGGGCTTGGCTAGCATAGCCTTCCGTGCCGCTAATGATATTGTTTTTCATGCATACCAGTCTGTTGTGAAGCCTTGTATATGTCTATCGTAAATTTATCGCCCACAGGCGCAATATTTGGTGGCCTAAGCCAAACTGCTCCACTAGATACCGGATCAACGATTCTTACATTGATTGAAGGAAAACCTGTCTATGCGCGTTGCTATTGCTTCTGATCATGCAGCAATTGAAATGAAAACGGCTTTGGTCGAGTGGCTTTCCAATGCCGGGCATGATGTGAATGACTTGGGACCGATGACAACCGAAAGCGTCGACTACCCAGATTATGGATACAAGCTGGCTAATGCTGTGGCTTCTGGCGATGCGGAACGCGGCGTAGCGCTTTGCGGTTCCGGTATCGGCATATCCATTGCCGTCAACCGCAATCCTGATTGTCGCTGCGCTTTGGTTTCTGAAGGCCTTTCGGCTAAACTCGCTCGCGAACATAATGACGCGAATGTGATTGCCATAGGCGCGCGTTTGGTCGGGATCGAAATAGCGAAAGATTGCCTGAATAATTTCTTGAACACAGATTTTGGCGGAGATCGGCATCAGCGCCGCGTCGATAAGCTTTCCGCCCCACAAATAGAAGGAGCAGCCTCATGAGTAACGTCGCAGATATGCAGGATATCCGCCAGACAGGATTTTTTGACTTTTCGGTAGATGAGAGCGATCCAGCGGTTGCGGGAGCGATTAATGCGGAAATGTCGCGCCAACAAAATCAGATTGAGCTGATTGCTTCTGAAAACATTGTGTCCAAGGCTGTGTTGCAGGCGCAGGGTTCGGTGTTTACCAACAAATATGCAGAAGGCTATCCGGGCCGCCGCTATTATCAGGGCTGCGCGCCATCTGACGATGTTGAAACCTTGGCCATTGAGCGAGCGAAACAGTTGTTCAATTGCGGCTTTGCCAATGTGCAACCGCATTCAGGTGCACAGGCCAATGGTGCTGTGATGCTCGCATTGACCAAGCCGGGTGACACCATTCTTGGTATGTCATTGGATGCTGGCGGACATTTGACCCATGGCGCGAAACCTGCTCAATCGGGCAAATGGTTTAACGCTATTCAATATGGCGTGAATGAAGATGATCATCTGATCAACTATGAAGAAGTTGAAGCGCTTGCTAAAGAGCATCAGCCGAAACTGATCATTGCTGGTGGGTCCGCCTATCCACGCCAAATTGATTTTGCCAAGTTTCGCGAGATTGCCGATGCAGTAGGCGCGCTCTTCATGGTCGACATGGCTCATTTCGCTGGATTGGTGGCCGCCGGCTATCATCCCAGCCCGCTAGAATATGCCGATGTAGTGACGACAACAACGCATAAAACCTTACGCGGCCCACGTGGCGGTATGGTGCTGACCAATGATGAAGTCATTGCTAAGAAAATAAATTCGGCAGTTTTTCCTGGTCTACAGGGCGGTCCGTTGATGCATGTGATCGCGGCAAAAGCTGTCGCTTTTGGTGAAGCGTTGCGGCCTGAATTTGCAAGCTATTCTGCAGCAGTGATCGAAAATGCTAAAATTTTGGCTGCGCGTCTGAAAGAACGTGGCGCCAATCTCGTCGCTGGCGGGACCGATACCCACCTTGCGCTTGTTGACCTTTCACCTCTGGGCATCACTGGTCGTGATGCTGATGAAGCGCTCGAACGCGCCGGTATTACCTGCAACAAGAACAGCATTCCCAATGATCCTCAGCCACCGATGAAAACCAGTGGTATTCGTGTTGGTTCACCGGCTGGAACAACGCGCGGCTTTGGCCCGGCGGAATTTCAAATGATTGGCGATATGGTGGCTGATGTGTTGGATGGTCTTCGCGAAAAAGGTGAGAGCGGTGATCCTGCCGTGGAAGCTGACGTCCGTGACCGTGTTCAAACGCTTTGCAACCGTTTTCCGATTTACCCAGAATAAGCGAACAAACCTCTTATGCGTTGTCCCTTTTGTGCTCATGATGATAGCCAGGTAAAAGATAGTCGTCCGACTGAAGATGGCACAACCATCCGCCGCCGGCGGCAATGCGAAGGCTGTGGTGCCCGGTTCACGACCTTTGAGCGGATCCAGCTTCGCGAGATCACTGTGGTGAAAAGCGAGGACCGTCGGGAGACGTTCGACCGATCCAAGATTGATTTATCAGTCTCTCTGGCTTGCCGGAAACGCGGGATCGCGCAAGAGCAGATGGACCAGTTGGTATCCGGCATCCAACGCCAGTTGGAAACCAGCGGAGAAACCGAAATTCCGTCGAAACGCATCGGTGAGATGGTGATGGACGGCTTAAAAGGGCTAGATAGCGTCGCTTATATCCGCTTCGCATCGGTCTATAAGGACTTTACCGAGGCGAAGGATTTTGAAGAATTTGCCGGTAGCGTGAAGGATGTTGCAATCAACGATGCCACCAGCCAATGAGTACCGGTAAGCCGATAATCGTTCTGGTAAAGCCGCAGCTTGGCGAGAATATTGGTAAAGCGGCTCGCGCGATGCTGAATTTCGGCATGACCGAAATGCGGATCGTTGATCCTCGTGATGGTTGGCCCAATCCGTCCGCTGGTCCAACGGCGGCGGGTGCTGATAGCGTTTTGGAAGAAGCGCAAGTTTTCAAGACGACGGCTGAGGCAGTGGCGGATTGTTCGCATGTCTATTCAACAACCGTCCGAAAGCGTGGAATGACGAAAGAGGTGCTAACACCTGCCGAAGCCGCGGATGATATGGCATCGGCGAGCGGAAAATGTGCGATATTATTTGGCCCCGAACGTTCTGGCCTCGAAGTGGTTGATGTCGAGCTTTCCCGTAAGATTATCACTGTTCCGATCAATCCGGAATTTGGTTCACTCAATCTAGCGCAAGCTGTGATTCTTGTGGCTTATGAGCTTTCGAAAATGGACAGTGCAGCAACGGTCCAACCGACGATTGAGACGAAAAAAAGCGAACCTGCTCCGCAAATTGAGCTGGATCGTTTTTATGAACATCTGGAACGAGCGCTCGAAGGAACCGGATATTTCTACCCACCGGACCGGACGCCGGCCACAAAGGTAACGCTGCGTAATATGATCACCAAGCCAGCATGGACCAACGAAGAGGTTCAAACGTGGCGCGGTGTTCTCAGCTCTCTCGAAAAGCCATTTATCAAAAAATGAGTGTTTGAGCGACTAACCGTCTCTCAATTGATCCCATTTTTCCATTTCATAGCTGATCGATGTTTCGATCAGCATTTCCCATATCGCGGCCATGGTTGGAACTGGAACGCCAGCGCGGCTTGCCAGTTGTTTAACATTTTCCAGAACCAGTGCTTTTCGTTCTTCATCGCGAACCGCCGTGCGATCCTGCTTGATACGCGCAGCAGCGTCCATACAGGCAAAGCGTTGGGTCATTAGGGCGATAAGTTCGGCATCAATCCGGTCCACTTGCTTGCGGACATCGGACATGGTTTCCATCGGCGGTAGTGAGGTCGTTTTTGTCATGTCTGCGCCTTTAATCACTGCGACCGCTCAAGTCGAGTAAACATGGCGAATTTCGTGAGATTTGTGATGTGAAATGCTGTTGACAATCGGCCGTTTGATAGCCATAGGCCGCCTCTTGCAATTGGCTCCGCACCCCGGTGAAGCGGTAGCCGCGTTAATCTTTTAGGATTTTCGGTGCATTCCGGGATGAATTGAAACAGCAAATTAGGAGTCATATAATGACCAAACGTACCAGCTCGAAATATAAACTTGATCGCCGCATGGGCGAAAATATTTGGGGCCGCCCCAAATCACCCGTCAATCGTCGTGACTATGGTCCCGGCCAGCACGGTCAGCGCCGCAAAAGTAAGCTTTCCGACTATGGTATTCAGCTCCGCGCCAAGCAGAAGCTGAAAGGCTATTATGGCGACGTGACCGAAAAACAGTTTAAACGGGCTTATAAAGAAGCTTCCAGCATGAAAGGCGATACCAGCCAGAACCTGATTGGCTTGCTCGAGCAGCGTTTGGATATGGTCGTATATCGCGCCAAATTCACGCCAACAATTTTTGCTGCTCGTCAGCTCGTCAGCCACGGCCATGTTCGCGTCAATGGCGTAAAATGTAACGTTGCTTCACGTAAAGTGCAGCCCGGTGATATCGTTTCCTTGAGTGAAAAAGCGCAACAGATGCTTTTGGTTATCGAAGCACAGAGCCTTCCAGAGCGCGACATTCCAGAATATGTAACGCCAGACGGCACCGATAAAGTAACTTATGTTCGCGTACCAACGCTGGACGAAGTACCTTATCCGGTCACAATGGAACCAAACCTAGTCGTCGAGTTTTACTCACGCTAACTGGTTCGACGATATTTATAGAAAGGGCGGCCCGTTAGAGCCGCCCTTTTTGTTGCATGTTGCGGCCAACCACTTGCGTCAAACTCTAGCGGCTGTCAGTAGTGACTTTTGAAATCAAATTTGAACGTACTAATTTGGATGAGGATCTGAAATGCAAAAGAAATGGTTTGCTCTCGCGTTAGTACCGGCGTTGGTACTGACAGCTTGTAAAAAGGTAGATGACCCTGAAAACGTTGCGCCATTACCGGAAGTTGCTGCACCGGAATTGTCTCTGGATACGATGCGCGATATTACTCAAGAATTATCTTCCGATGCCTATGAAGGTCGTGCACCGGGCACAGCTGGGGAAGAAAAAACCCTTGCTCTCCTCACTAAGAAATTTGCCGACGCGGGCATAGAGTCGGGCAATGGAGATAGCTGGTTTCAGGATGTCCCCCTGGTCGAGATTAAAGCCAAGAATGTTTCCGCTTTGACCGTAAAAGGCGGCACTGGTGATATGAGCTTCAAATATGGTCCTGAAATGGTAATCACATCCTATCAGGAACAGTCTAAAATTGATGTTGCTGATAGCGAAATGGTTTTCGTCGGCTATGGCATCAACGCGCCTGAGCGTGAGTGGAACGACTATGAAGGCGTCGATGTCAAAGGCAAAACTGTCGTCATATTAGTGAATGATCCAGATTTCGGTACCGAAAGCCTCGAAGGCGAATTTGGTGGCCGGGCGATGACCTATTATGGCCGTTGGACCTATAAATATGAAGAAGCCGCGCGTCAGGGCGCGGCTGCGGCTTTGATCATTCATGATACAGCTCCTGCAGCTTATGGCTGGAATGTTGTAGAATCCAGCTGGAGCGGACCGCAATTTTATGCGCAATCTGCCAATGGTGGTTCCGATCAGACCAAAGCTAATGGCTGGGTTCAGAAGGATGTGGCAGCGAAGATTTTCGCAAGCGCCGGTCAGGACCTTGAAAAGATGATGACGGCTGCGAAGAACAAGGATTTCAAAGCCGTGCCACTGGGTGTGACTGCTTCGATGTCTTTTGAAAACGACATTAGCAAGATGAACAGCAAAAATGTCATTGGTATGATCAAAGGCAAAACTCGGCCTGATGAATATGTGCTCTATACTGCGCATTGGGATCATTTGGGCCGCTGTAAGCCAGCGCCGGACGGCGATGATATCTGTAACGGCGCTGTAGATAACGCGACAGGAACCGCAGCATTGGTTGCACTTGCAGAAGCGCATGTAAAAGCCGGAGCGCCGGATCGTAGCATCATCTTCCTTGCAGTTACCGCAGAGGAATCTGGTCTACTCGGGTCTAAATATTATGCCGAAAATCCAATCTACCCGCTGAGCAAGACTGTTGGCGGCGTAAATATGGATGCCTTCGGAATGGCCGGTCCGGCGAAAAATGTCGTCGTGGTTGGTAAAGGCAAATCGCAGTTGGATCGCTATCTGGAAGGCGCTTTGACTGTCGATGGGCGTATTGCAGAAGCCGAGCCAACACCGGAAAAAGGTTTCTATTATCGTTCTGATCATTTCAGCTTTGCCAAGCTTGGCGTGCCGATGATCTATTTCGAAGGTGGTGAAGACCTTGTCGAAGGTGGCCGTGCTGCTGGCGAAGCGATCAGCAAAGACTATACCGAGAATCGTTACCACGGACCGAAGGATGAATTTAATCCAGACTGGAACTGGGATGGCGTCATGGGTGACCTGAAAGTCTATTATACCGTGGCACGGATGCTGGCGATGACGGAAGATTGGCCGAACTGGAATGACGGCGATGAATTCCGCGACATTCGTGACAAGAGCCGCGCCGGAAGCTAGGCTCTAGCGCGCCCGATTGACGATGAGATGGCCAGCCGAATGGGAATCGCATGAAGCGGTCTGGATCGGCTTCCCAGGCAATGCAGAGGAATGGCCCGAACAATTGGCGGAGGCGCAGCGTGAAGTTGCGGCCTTCGCCAATGCTATTTGCGATGATGGCAAGGGCGAGCAGGTCATGCTTGTTTGCCGGGATCAAAGTGACGCTGATCGGGCGGTTCCGCTTGTCCATAATCAAGTCGATATTCTGATCGAACCCTTTGGCGATATCTGGTTGCGCGATACCGGTCCGATCATAACGGTTGATGGTAATGATCGTCAGGCGCATGGCTTTGATTTCAATGGCTGGGGCCGCAAATTTGAAATGGCGGGCGATCAGGATATTGGCCAGCGCCTTGCTGCTCCAACAGAAATGTCCATCATCTCGCATGACTGGGTGCTCGAAGGCGGGGCGATTGATGGAGACGGCGCTGGCTATCTCGTCACAACCGAACAATGCGTGCTCAACTCCAATCGCAACAAAAATATGAACAAGGAGCAGGTGCTTAAGAAATTGCAGCAGGCTCTGAATATCGAAAATATCTGCTGGCTTGGTGATGGGTTGATGGCTGACCATACCGATGGTCATGTCGATAATCTTGCGCGCTTTGTGGCGGTGGGTAAGGTCGCAATTCCGGAAGCCGGCGAGGCTGATGACCCTAATGGCGATATTTTTGACGATGCTGCGAGCCGCGCTGCCTCCGCTGGCCTGGACGTTGTTCGGATTCCATCCGCAGGCAGATATGAAATTGACGGTCAGGTTACACCTGCTAGCTATATGAATTTCTACATCGGCAATAAGGTTGTCGCCGTGCCGCAATATGGAGCTAAATCTGATGATGCTGCGGTGCAGGTCATAGCTGAATTGTTTCCGAAGCGAAAAGTGGTGGGACTGTCCAGCAGGGCCTTGCTGCATGGTGGTGGAAGTTTTCATTGCATCTCTCAGCAGATTCCAAAGCTTTGACTGACTGTAACCTCTGCCCGTTTCGATCGAACTATGTTTGAGGGGAGCAAAATGCTAATCCTCTTTCAGATGCTTTAGGGGATAGTTGATGGCTGACGGAATTTTGAGTGTTTTAAGCACGCTCACCTACATATTGATTTTCTTGCTCGGCCTGGGTCTGGCAGCTGTGATTATCTTGTTCGCCATAGACGTGACACAAAAACAGGACGCTGTGCGCCGTAACTATCCAGTCATTGGTCGCTTTCGCCATCTATTCAGCAGCTTAGGTGAATTTTTCCGGCAATATTTCTTTGCCATGGACCGTGAAGAAATGCCGTTTAATCGCGCAGAACGGGAATGGGTTGGGCGTGCGGCAAAAGGCACTGGAAATACTATTGCTTTTGGTTCCACCAAGAATCTTGATCCCGCAGGCACACCGATTTTCGTAAATTGCCCGTTTCCTACATTGGAGAAAGATGCTGCCGAAACCGCAACGTGCACATTGGGCCCCTATTGCGAGAAACCCTATGAAGCAAAGTCGCTTTTCAACGTTTCGGCGATGAGCTTTGGTGCGCTGTCTGTGCCTGCCGTGCAAGCTTTGTCTCACGGTGCCAAAATGGCGGGATGCTGGATGAATACCGGTGAAGGCGGTTTGTCGCCTTATCATCTTGAAGGAGGCTGTGATATTGTCTTTCAGATTGGCACCGCTAAATATGGCGTGCGCAATGATGATGGTAGCCTGAATGATGATAAACTACGCGCAATAGCGGACCACGAGCAAGTCCGGATGTTCGAGATTAAAATGTCGCAAGGCGCAAAGCCTGGTAAGGGCGGCATCCTGCCAGCCGCGAAGGTCACCGAGACAATAGCGAAAGTGCGAGGCATTCCGGAAGGCCAAGCATCGATTTCTCCCAATCGTCACCCAGAGATTAATAGCGTGGAAGACATGCTGGATTTTGTCGAGCATGTCCGCAAAGTCACTGGCAAGCCAACCGGTATCAAGGCCGTAGTTGGCGCTTATGGTTGGCTGGAAAGCCTTTGCGAGGAAATTCATCGTCGCGGTATCGAAAGTGCACCGGATTTTTTCACCCTCGATGGCGGCGATGGCGGGACGGGTGCCGCGCCTATGCCGTTGATGGACAATGTTGGTTTGCAGCTGGATGAAAGCCTGCCGATGCTTTCTGATATTTTGCATAAATATGGGCTGCGACAGCGTGTCCGGATTATTGCGTCGGGCAAAAGGATTACACCAAGCGAAGTCGCTTGGGCGCTATGTGCAGGCGCAGATTTCGTCAATAGCGCGCGGGGATTCATGTTCTCGTTAGGCTGTATTCAGGCGATGAAATGCAACAAGAATACTTGTCCAACCGGGATTACCACGCATGACCCCCGTTTGCAGCGTGGGCTTGATCCATCGGACAAGAAGGTCAAGGTCGCGAACTATTGTAAAAGTTTGGTCCATGAGGTCGAGGTTTTGGCGCATAGCTGCGGCGTTGATGAACCCCGTCAACTCGGCCGTAAACATGTCCGTATTGTCCAGGATACCGGCAAGTCCGTTCCGCTGGATGAGCTCTATCCGCGACCGGAGGTTGTGAAGAATTTCAAGGTGATAGAAGGTGTCTCTGGATAAACTACTTTGCATGACCGTGCAGGTCACTTATGTTCCGCGTTAGAGAGAGATTTTTCATTTGAAAGGCCTGAATTAATGACCGAGAAGCTTATATTCGCTGGTGTCGTAACTGCATTATTAGCAACAGCAGCCGTCCCCGCGCTGGCAAACCATCATGAAAAAGACGGTGCTATGCATAGGGACGCTGCGTTGATGACTGCGATCAATCATGAACGCCGCAAGGATGAAAAGGCGCGTGATGTCTATCGTAATCCCGCCGAAACTCTGGCCTTTTTTCAAGTAAAACCAACCCATTCTGTAGCAGAATATGGCCCCGGAGGAGGTTGGTATACACGGATATTGCTGCCCTATCTGAGCGGCAAAGGAAAATATGTTGCGGTCAATGGCAACAGTGACAGCATTAATTTTACGGATCGTGCGCGCGAGGGACGTTCCAAAAGCTGGCCCGAGCGTTTCCCGGATGCGGCATCAAAGTGGACAGATGTCCCCGCTAACAAAATTGCTGCTTATGAAAGCGACGAGGTGCCCGATGAACTCAAAGGAAAAATCGACCGGATTTTGATTTTCCGTTCCATGCACGGGATGCTCAATGGCGCGCGGTCTGATTCCGAATTGCAATCTCTCCGCGGAATTCTTGCGGATGATGGCATGATTGGTATTGTCCAGCATCGCGCCGATGCGGATGCATCCTATGCAATGTCTAAGGGAACAAAGGGTTATTTAAAGCAAGCGTCTGTTATTGCGCTCTTTGAACTCAATGGGTTTGAACTGGTTGATTCATCAGAAATCAACGCCAATCCCAAAGATACAAAAGACTATGAGAAGGGCGTCTGGACACTGCCGCCTGTTTTGACCAACAAGGACGAAGACAAAGCCAAATATCAAGCCATTGGCGAATCTGATCGCATGACCTTGCTGTTCAAGAAACGGCCTTAGTCTGACGGAGTGGGGACTGCGGCTCTGGAACGACTGCTAATTGAAAGGAATGATGATGAAGAAGACATTGATTGTAATGGGAGCTTTAACGGCTCTCGGAGCGGCGGCTGTTGCACCCGTTTCCGCGAAACACCACGCTAAAGACGGAGCGCATAGCGAAACCAACTTGCGTACCATCATCACACATGAACGGCGCGCAGAAGATGCCGTGCGCGATAAATACCGCAATCCCGTTCAGACGATCAATTTCTTTGGCATAGAGCGAAATCACACGGTGGTAGAATATGTTCCCGGTGGCGGCTGGTACTCCAAGATTCTTGCGCCTTATGTGGCTGAGAAGGGCAAGTTTATCGGTTTGACCTTTGCGCCTGATCCCTTGCCTTTTGGCGATGAAGCAAAAGAGCGTATTCGGAATTTTCCTACCAAATTTCCTAATGATGTCGCTGAATGGACAGGCATGCCAGCAACGAACTTTGCTGCCTACACCACCGATAAAGTTCCAGAAGAAGCTAACGGCACCGCAGATTTCGTTATCATTCCGCGCATGATGCATAATTTGATGCGCTGGAATCTGGCGGATAGTGAAATCAAGGTGATGCGTAAAATGCTGAAAGATGGCGGTATGGTCGGCATCATTCAGCATCGCGCGAAAGACGATACGCCGTTTAGCTATGCAGATGGTAATAAAGGTTATTTGCGCACAGATACGGTTGTGAAATTCATGGAAGCCCATGGCTTTGAATTGGTCAAACAGTCGGAGATAAATGCCAACCCGAAAGATACGGCGGACTATCCCGAAGGTGTTTGGACGCTGCCACCGCGCTATGCCGAAGGTGATGTCGACAAGGCCAAATACAAAGCTATCGGCGAATCTGACCGGATGACCTTGTTGTTTAAAAAACTGCCCTAAACTAAGACGGCTGCATGACAAACCAGATCACCGTTGCTGCGTTACAACTGTCCTTGAATGGCAACCAAGCCGAAAATATTGCAGCCGTCAGCGGCCATGTTGCTGAAGCAGCAGAGAAGGGCGCGCAGGTTATACTGCCGCCCGAACTGTTTGCGGGGCCGTATTTTTGTAAAACCGAAGACGAGGCTTTGTTCGCGTTGGCGCGGCCGGTGAACGATAGTGCTCCGGTTCAGGCAATGCAAAAACTTGCCACACAACTGGGCGTGGCCATCCCGGTGAGTTTTTTCGAACGCGACGGCCAGCATTATTATAACAGCATTGCGATGATCGATCCTGAAGGTGAGATCATGGGCATCTATCGCAAAAGCCATATTCCTGATGGCCCGGGCTATGAAGAAAAATTCTATTTCCGTCCCGGCAATAGCGGCTTCAAGGTCTGGGATGTGTTCGGCACGACCATTGGGGTCGGGATATGCTGGGACCAATGGTACCCTGAAACCGCGCGGGCGATGGCGCTCATGGGCGCGGAGATCCTGTTCTATCCAACCGCCATTGGTTCAGAGCCCTATGACACAGATCTAGACACCAGCCGGATGTGGCGGCGCGCGATGCAGGGCCATGCGGTGAGCAATTGTATGCCCGTCGTCGCGAGTAATCGCATTGGCGCGGAAGAGGGACAGGCCTTTTACGGTCACAGCTTCATCGCCAATGAATGGGGTGATCTGGTGCTAGAATATGGCGCGGAAGAAAGTGGTGTTTTGGTCGCGACTTTCGATCTGGAGCAAGCGCGCAAGCATAGGGCAGGTATGGGGTTTTTCCGAGATCGACGGCCAGAGCTTTATGGGCGGCTCGTGGACGATGTCTGATGCATGGGATTATGATTTTTGGATAACCGGCTTTGCCAATTCTTTGCTCTCACCATATTCAGATCACCAACCTTGGGTGCTAACCGCGAATTGTGAAGCTGTCATTATTGAGACGATAGACCAGCTGTCGGACGATTACTCAATTGCCGACAATATCGCTATCGCAAAGTCCGCAACGGTTGAAGACGGCGCTATAATTAAAGGCCCTGCGATAATTGGTCCTCAAACGTTCATTGCCAGTGGAGCTTACATCAGAGGCGGGTGTTGGATGCAGGCAAGCAACATCATTGGTCCAGGATGTGAGTTGAAATCGTCATTCTTGTTTGAGCATACCAAGGTAGCTCATCTCAGTTTTGTCGGAGATAGCGTAGTTGGCCAAACGGTTAATATAGAAGCTGGAGCGATGATTGCGAATTATCGTAATGAAATGGCCGATCCGAGAATCGTGATAAAACACGAAGGCAAAACGATTGATACTGGCAGCACCAAATTTGGAGCATTGGTCGGTGATAGCTCTAGAATTGGTGCCAATGCTGTGATCGCTCCCGGAGCGCTTTTGGAGCGAAACAGAATTGTGGAGCGTCTCAGCTTGGTGGATCAATCGCCCTAAAGACCAAAGCAGTTTCAAATACACTTTCAAACATTTCTACCGTCAATCGCTTGGTATTCACGTTATACCGACTGCAATGATAGCTATCTATTAGGATACGGCCATCGGGAAGTTTATGTTCTGCTCCGTGCGCGAATTTATGGTCTGCCAACCTGCCACCCGTCATCCGTATCACGCTGTCATGGGCGATTTTTCCAAGAGCAAGTAAAACCCGCAAGTTGGGCAGGGCTTCCAATGCTTTGCTCAAATATGGACGGCAATTGTTGATCTCTGCACCATTGGGTTTGTTCTCGGGTGGCAGGCATTTGACTGCGTTGAGGATCATGGTGCCGTTCAGGGTTACGCCGTCATCTGCACGGGATTGGAAGCTACCGTTGGATAGCCCCACTTTGTCTAGTGTAGCGAAAAGCAGGTCACCTGAGGCGTCACCTGTAAATGGTCGTCCCGTCCGGTTCGCGCCTTCCTTACCAGGGGCGAGACCGACAATTGCTAGCCATGCATCGGGATCGCCAAAAGCCGGGACCGGGGCGTTCCACCAGTCATCATGCTCTTTGCGGAGCGATTTGCGTAAGCCCGTCAAGCGCGGGCAGCGGCGGCAGTTTTTGGGCGCTTCGGCAAAAGGAAGGGGGCTATGATCGCTCATAGCCCCCGCCTAAATTCATTTGGACATTACGTCCAGCACAGGACTGATAAATCAGTCTTTCAATTCAGCCGGCACGATGCCGCCATTGGCTGCAATCTCAGACATAACGCGCTTGTGCAGAGCGATATTATCTTCCGCTGATCCGGCGTAGCTTGCGTTGCCCAGTTCTTGAGCCAGCGCTTTGCGGTTTTCATAGCTCGCGTCAATTTGCACCAATTTCATAAGGTCAACAATTGATGATTGCCAGTTTAGCTTGTCTGATCCTGGAATGCTGTTCAGTCGCGCGGTGACGTCGACTTCGGTAATGGCTGCACGTGCCGCTGGAGCCGTTTCTGCTGCTGGGGCTGTTGCTGCTGGTTCTGCTGCTTTGGCTTCGCCGCCGAAAATCGCGCTTTTGATTTTTCCGAAAATACTCATGATGTGCTCCTCATTGGTTTTATGGGGCATGTTACACTGCCCTTGGGTTCTTCTTCGGTGTTACATCGTCCGGAGTCAAATGCAGGATAGCGATTATCTGGTCATAAGAGCTGCTCATGAGTGTAAACAATGGTAAAGCTTTCCAACAGAGCGTTTTAAGCGATAAAATCTGCTAGGGTACTGCTCATAACAAGAATCAATAATCTGCCCTGCGGGGGTAAAAGGAGATGGGTGATGAGCATTTTGGAAATATTACAACAATCTGGTGGCATCGAAACAATGGCGCGCGAACTGGGCGTGAATGAGAGTGTAGCACAAGCTGGTGCAGCTGCGCTGCTTCCCTCAATTTTGGGTGGCTTTAAGAAAACAACTCAGGCTCAACCAAGCGGCCTGGATGGATTAGGTGGTCTGCTGGGTCAACTTGGCGGCGGCGGCTTGCTTGACAGTGTGTTGGGTTCTCAACCAACGCCGGTGAATCAAGGCAATGAAATTCTCGGTCAGATATTCGGATCAAAAGAAGTTAGTCGTACGGTTGCGGCCGGCGCGGAACAGCAAACTGGCATCAGCAGTGATTTGCTTAAAAAGATGCTTCCCGTTGTTGCGATGATGGTTGCAGGTTATATGGCAAAGCAGGGCGGAGATGAATCTGGCAACGGTGGCGGCTTAGGTGGTTTAATCGGCGGCCTGCTGGGCGGAGGTTCGAAAGCATCCTCTGGAGGTCTTGGCGGATTGGCATCATTGCTCGATCTGGACGGCGACGGAAACCCGCTGGATGACATTATCGGCATGGCCGGTAAATTGACACGCTAACACAAACACAAACTCAAGGAGAAAAAAATGGGACTTTTGGATAGTGCACTGGGTATGTTGCCTGACAATGTGAATTTGGATTCCATGGCTGAAAAAATCGGCATGTCAGCAGATGAATTGAAATCTGGCGGTGAAGCTTTGTTTGCGAAATTGCAGGATGGCAGTGTCGATAAGGCTACGGCCATCAAAGAAGCTGCGGCTGAAGCGGGCGTTGATGCCGAGAAACTCAAAGGCCTGATGCCGGCTATGGCTGAAAAAGCTGGTTTGGACGGCGAAGGCGGCCTGATGGAGAAATTAGGCGGCGACGACGGTATTCTAGGCAAAGTTGGCGGTTTTCTAGACCGCGATGGCGACGGCAACCCGCTGAATGATATTGCGGATATGGCCAAGGGATTCTTTAAGAAATAGCCTCTGCCTGACTTAAATTTATAATGCGGTTCTAGTCCTCCAGCGCTTCGAGTTGGAGGACGCCGCCTTCAACGGCTGCCACTCGCGCAGTGGTTCCTTTCTTCATATCCGGCCCTGTCGCAGGCCATTCGCCATCAGCGACCTTGGCGCGACCGCTGGTTGCACTAACGGCCTCTATAACAGTGACCGTTTGGCCGACAAGGCGCGCAGAACGATCATTGAGCAGCGGATCCTCGCTTTCGACCTTATTGTTTAGATACCAGCGGCGGCCGAAGAAAACCGACGCCAGCGAAAGCAAGCCGAATAGAGTGAATTGACCAGCAACAGTGATGTCGATGAACATTGCCACAAAGCCGGTAACGGCGGCGGCAGCGGCGAGCCAGATTAAGAACACGCCAGGTACCAGTATCTCTCCGATACCAAGCAAGAGCGCAATTATCAGCCAGTGATAATGCGATTCCAGTGACATTATCTGTTCAATGATATCCATGTCTATTCGCCTTATTGTTCAAACGGACCTTTGCGACGTGGCGGTGGTGGCGTAATGGCGCCGCCATTTTCGCCCAGCGCTTCTTTGGCCAATTCACCGATTCCGCCCAATGTGCCAATAAGCTGTGTCGCCTCGACCGGGAACAAGATGGTTTTTGCATTGGGTGAAGTGGCAAATTTCTCAACCGCTTTGACATAATCCTGCGCAACGAAATAATTGATTGCTTGGGCGTTGCCACCTGCAATGGCTTCAGAGACCATTTGGGTGGCTTTGGCTTCTGCCTCTGCTTCCCGTTCACGGGCTTCTGCATCCCGGAAAGCAGCTTCTCTGCGACCTTCCGCCTGGAGAATTTGCCCCTGCTTCTCGCCCTCTGAACGAAGAATTTCAGAAGCGCGAGCACCTTCGGCATCTAGGATGTTGGCGCGTTTTTCGCGTTCTGCTTTCATCTGTCGAGCCATCGCGTTGATGATATCCTGTGGCGGCCGGATGTCCTTGATTTCGACGCGGGTAATTTTAATACCCCAAGGCGTTGTTGCATCATCAATCACGGTCAGCAGGCGTCCGTTAATCTCGTCGCGCTTGGACAATGTTTCATCCAAATCCATCGAACCCATCACCGTCCGCAAGTTGGTGGTCACCAGATTGAGGATGGCGTTATAAAGATCATTGACCTCATAGGCGGCCTTGGGCGCATCCAGCACCTGGAAAAAAACCACGCCGTCGGTGGAAATCATCGCATTGTCTTTGGTGATGATTTCCTGACCCGGAATGTCGAGGACTTGTTCCATCATGTTGACCTTGCGCCCGACGCGATAGAAAAACGCAGGGAAAAAGTTAAATCCGGGCTTTGCGATGCTGGTAAATCGGCCAAAATACTCGATCGTATATTGATAGCCCTGACGGACAATCTTGATGCTGGCGCCCAGATATATGATCACCAAAAGGAAAAAGAAAAATGCTGCTGTGAGTTCCATCTGCTACGCCCTCCAACTTTATGTTCGATTATCATTGATTATTTGCGGTATAATGCCAAGAAAAAAGCGAATATTTCGCCAAAGAATAAGGTTATCATAGCTTATGCGCTTCCCCCTCGCTCTTGCCGCCTTCATGTTATTATTGTCTGGAGCGGTCCAAGCGGAAGACATATCAGAAACTGATTTACTCAGTCATATCGAAATACTGGCGAGCGATGACTTTGGCGGTCGCAAGCCGGGGACTGTTGGTGAGAATAAGACCATTCAATATATTGCAACGGAATGGGAAAAGGCGGGATTGCAGCCAGCAACTGGGACAAAGTCATGGTATGCTCCGGTTACATTGGTGGACAGGACACCATTGAAGCAGACGTTCGATTTCAAATATTCAAACGGTAAGCGGACGAAAATCGTTCGGATTGACGAAGGCCAGGTTTTCCTGCGCGGGGCAATGCAATTTGGCAGCCTGTCTAATGTATCTGTGGTCCATCTTGGCTATGGGAATCGCTCTGTTGAAGAAATGGAACCGATAATATCGGGCAAGCTTGCGCTGATGTTTCTCTCATCACGACCCGGTACCAAGGATTTTCCCGGCTATCGCGAACGCAAAGCGAACATCATCGCTGCCGGGGCTTCTGGTATCATAACCGTGATCCGGAGTGAATCCCGTTTTGCGCGGTCAGCACGGCGCTTTCGCGCGG
This sequence comes from uncultured Sphingomonadaceae bacterium, assembly GCA_947501695.1. Taxonomy (GTDB): domain Bacteria; phylum Pseudomonadota; class Alphaproteobacteria; order Sphingomonadales; family Sphingomonadaceae; genus Parasphingorhabdus. Next base: position 1,535,634 of record CANMWO010000001.1, on the reverse strand, counting down.
CTAGCACGAGTTTAGACAGCAAGGGTAGCCATGCTATACTGGAGGGGATTATCAACGGAAAGGCAGCCAATAAGTTGCTCCGCAAAGCCAAAATCGATCCCAAGAAACTATTCGAAGATGCAAAAATGGATGACTTTCGGCCCGTAACGACCGGTGTCTATTCTGATCTATCGGCTGAAACACAGGTACGAACCTATCAATCGCATAATGTTATCGGAAAAATTTCCGGCCATAATCCAACAAGCGGTGCTGTTCTTTTCCTTGGTCATTGGGACCATCTTGGTATGTGCCGTGGCGAAGCGGAGGCAGATCGTATCTGCAACGGCGCAGTTGATAATGCCAGCGGGATATCATTGCTCATCGAAACTGCCAAACGGCTGGCCAATAGTACGCAGGATCGTGATATCTATTTTCTGGCCACAACAGCAGAAGAAAGCGGGTTGCTCGGCGCGCGCTCTTTTGTGGCAGAGCCAAGTTTCAAACTTGATCGTTTGGTAGCCGTATTCAACGCGGATACGGTGGCGCTGGCACCGGATGGCAAGTTGATCGCAGTGGTAGGACGAGGAAAGACAGATTTGGATGATGATTTAGAGAAAGTGGCTGCCGCGGAAGAACGAGAGATAGACAAAACCGATAAAGCAAATGCCTTTCTGAAGCGCCAGGACGGCTACGTTTTTTTCGAAAAAGGCATTCCTGCCTTTATGATTACCAGCGCTTTTTCGGATCAGGAACGGCTCGATGGCTATTTGCAAAGCCGTTATCATGATGCCAGCGATGAAGTGGATGAGCAGCTATTGCTCGGCGGCGCGGTGGATGATGCTAATTTCCATGTTGCGCTAGGGCGCTATTTTGGCAACGTCGATAGCTTTCGCATAAAACCCAACCCAAATAGTGCGGCGAATAGTGCTGGCGAATAGTTACATAACTGATTACATGGGCCGCCACAGAATCAATTTAGCGTAGCAGAAAGTGGCCTTCCATGAGCAGCAGAGAAATCCGAACCGGACTAACATTTGATGATGTACTGCTGCAGCCTGGTGCATCCGATATCGTTCCCAGTCAGGCCAATACCAGGACCTGGTTGACCAAGGAAATTGGCCTTAATATTCCGGTTCTATCATCGGCTATGGATACAGTTACCGAATCCGATATGGCGATTGTAATGGCGCAAATGGGCGGTATTGGCGTGCTTCACCGTAATCTTACGCTAGACCAGCAAATTGCGGCGGTCCGGCAGGTCAAGCGGTTTGAATCTGGCATGGTTGTAAATCCGATCACAATAGCACCCGATGCAACTTTGGCTGATGCCGAGGCGACGATGGCCCAGAACAAAATTTCCGGCATACCGGTTGTCGAGCCGGGCGGGAAATTGGTAGGCATATTGACCAACCGTGATGTTCGTTTTGCGGAAAATCCTCGGCAACCCGTTTGCGAGTTAATGACCAAAGATGATTTAGTCACTGTGCCTGTTGGCGTTAGTCAGGAAGAGGCAAGGCGCATGCTGCACCAGCGGCGCATCGAAAAATTGCTGGTCGTTGATGATAATTATCACTGTGTTGGTTTGATAACCGTCAAGGATATCGAAAAAGCGGTAACCTATCCAAATGCGACCAAAGATGGCTCCGGCCGTTTGCGCGTCGCCGCGGCCTCTACGGTTGGCGATGCCGGATTGGAGCGGACCCAGGCGCTGATTGATGCCGAATGTGATCTTATCGTTGTCGACACCGCTCACGGCCACAGCAGCATGGTATCGCATGCGGTGGAAGAAATTAAAAAGCGTTCCAACCACACGCAGATCATTGCAGGAAATGTGGCAACGGCTGCGGCGACACGTGCGTTGATTGATGCGGGTGCGGATGGAATTAAAGTCGGCATCGGCCCCGGTTCGATCTGTACGACCCGCGTTGTAGCCGGTGTTGGTGTGCCTCAATTGACCGCGATCATGGATTGTGCCGAAGAAGCTGAAAAATCCGGGATCCCGGTTGTTGCAGACGGCGGTCTAAGAACATCGGGCGATGTTGCCAAGGCGCTGGCTGCTGGCGCATCTTCTGTCATGGTCGGATCATTGCTTGCTGGCACTGAAGAAGCGCCGGGAGAGACGTTCCTGTATCAAGGTCGCGCTTATAAAAGCTATCGCGGTATGGGATCAGTTGGCGCCATGGCCCGCGGGTCAGCCGACCGCTATTTTCAACAGGATATCAAAGACCAACTTAAGTTGGTTCCAGAAGGTATCGAGGGTCAGGTGCCGTTCAAAGGGCCAGCTGGCGATGTAGTACATCAACTGGTTGGGGGCGTTAAAGCGGCAATGGGCTATACCGGTTCCGCTACATTGAAAGATCTGCGTGAGCGCGCTGAATTTGTCCGTATCACAAATGCCGGATTGCAAGAAAGCCATGTGCATGATGTCGCCATCACGCGGGAAGCACCCAATTATCCCACACGTTAAAGAGGGTGGTCTATGGTAGAATTGAAAATATTTTTACTGCTGTTGGTTTGGCCCAATGGGCAGGATCAAAGTAATCCATTGTGGACAATTGAACCCTTCGAGACTTTTGCCGAGTGTCAAGACTATGCAGTCATAGCCGTTGAAGACGCGATAAAGAAACATGGCGCTAATGCTCAAACGCATTTTCATTGTTTGAACAAAGATAGTCGCATCGAGGAATGACTCCCTCCGCAAGACTACAGGCCGCCATTGAGCTGCTTGACGAAATCATTGTTGCGGCACGTGACAATGGTGCTTCGGCAGACAATATCGCTAAGAAATTTTTCAAGGCGCGCCGCTACGCCGGTTCCAAAGATCGCCGCGCAGTGCGGGAGCATGTGTATACGGCAATCCGTCGTTTTGGCGATCGACCAGAACATGGTCGCGCTGCGATGGTCGGATTGGCTGACGAACAGCCGGAATTGCAGGCTTTGTTTGACGGCTCGACTTATGGCCCAGTCAGTCTCAATGAAAATGAACAGCTGACCAGCGGAGAACAAATTCCAGGCTGGCTTTTGGACAGATTTGCCGGTCCTGTTGATGACGACGAACAGGTAGCATTATTTGATCGTGCGCCGCTGGATATCAGGTTCAATCCCAAAAAAGTCGATGCCGACGCGATTACGATGGCATGGCCAGAAATTGAGGCGCTGCAATTGCGCCATGCCTATCGATTGCCCACTGGAACCAGCGTCGAGAACACTGAAGCCTATAATAGCGGCCAGATCGAAATTCAGGATATGGGCAGCCAGGCGATTATTGCTGCGTGTCTTCCAAACGCTCCGAAACTGGTGTTGGATATGTGTGCGGGTGCTGGTGGTAAGACGCTCGGTCTTGCTGCGCAGCTAGCCGATGATACACGGATCATCGCGGCTGATACCGATCGTGGTCGATTAAGCCGCATTGAGCCGCGGTTAAGGCGATCGAGTACGCATAACGTCGAGGCTGTATTGCTTTCTCCGAACAAAGAGGAAGAAGCGCTCAGCCCGTTCAAGGGGAAATGTGATCTGGTGTTGGTTGACGCGCCATGCACGGGAACAGGAACATGGCGTCGCAACCCCGAATTACGCTGGCGGATGACACCAAAAAGGCTCGATCAAACCGTACATTTGCAGGCGCGGTTATTGGAACTCGCGAGCACGATGGTCGCGCCTGGTGGCCGGTTAGTTTATGCCGTTTGCTCACTCTTGACGCAGAGGGTGGTGATCAGGCAGATGTTTTCCTGAAAAACCACACAGATTGGCGGGATATAGAGGTTGATTTGCCGATTGGACAGCCATATCGTAAAGGATCTCTACTCACCCCGTATCAAGACGGAACAGATGGCTTTTATTTTACCTGCCTCGAAAAATTGTGATAGCAAATCGTGACGGACACCGTCATGTTCACCGAGCGTGCAGGTGGTCCTGCTAAAAAGCCTGAGTCTTTATTGGAGCTAATTATGCGTTTTTCACCTGCTGCCCTAGCGATGTCTTTGGTATTGGCTACTGTTTCAAGTGCCGGTTTCGGCCAGTCTGCCGATGTAGAAATTAAGGCCCGTTCGGTTGCCTATATGCAGCAGGGAGAGTCGGCGCAGAAAGAAGGCAATCTTGAATTGGCGACAGATCTCTATGAAACCGCTCTTGCTGTTGATCCGCGTAACGGTTCGGCGTTTATCGCATTGGCTCAGATCGCACGGGTACAGAAACTGCCGGGTAAAGCCATTCGCTTTTATCGCGAAGCCTTGATCCTGAACCCCAATAATCTCGACGCCTTGGCGGGGCAGGGCGAAGCGTTGGTACAACGCGGAGCCGTAGAGAAGGCCAAAATCAATTTGTCGCGTATCGAAACTCTATGCCGGACACGCTGCCCACAGACGGCGCAACTGTCGTCCGTCATTAGCGCTTCAGAGAAATTACCGTTATTGTCAGCCCAGGCCGTAACGCCCAAGCCAAAAGTGGGCGACGAAAAAGATGACGAGGCTGCGCCTAATTAAGCCAACTCAAAAGTCGTAAACCCTTACGTCAAAAATCATAGACCAATGTAGCACGGCTGAGCGTATCGGTTTTCTGACGACCTTCCGGCGGATTGGTTTCATGCTCGATTGCATAAGAAAAACGGGCTTTTAGCTTGCCATAAATCTTGGCATCAAGCCCTGTAGTCGCGGTGATGGTGTTGGTGCCGGATGAAAATATCACGTTGGCGCTGGTCAGGCTTTGCGCATCGGATGCTAAGGTCGCGCCGGCTCCCTGAGTTAGTTTGAGATTTTTTGCAATTTGCCACCCCAGATCAAGTCCGATCAGGCCCGCGAGACTGCTATCCGATCCGCCATCGGTAAACTCGGTGAGTCGCCAGGCAGGACCGGCTTTCAAATTCAGTTTAACGTCTTTCTCATTGATAACCGTATAGCCGATCCCACCGGAAACCGTGTACCGGGCAGAAAACCCCTGAAATTGATCCCTGTCATATTGGGCCAAGCCATAGACGAACAATCTGTCATCAATCTTATATTCGGGTTCCAAAGCCGCCGCATATTGTTCTCTGCTGGTAACGCCGTTGCTGCGTTGATAGTCAGCACGCGCGCGAAATTTCAGGCGCCATTTGACAGCATCCTTTTCCAGCCTAATGCCGCCGCTTATGCCAACATTGCTCGAATTACCGGTATTGCGAAAGCCGCCGAGTTCACCTTCCCCAGTCCAGTTTTCGAAAAAGGGCGCTTCCATTTTTGCTTGTTTTTCCGCTGCTGCGAGCTGTGTTTTCTTTGCGGTATATGCTGCCAGCATCGCGTCAATTTCCGCCGCATCGTCGGGATTTGTGACTTTGGCGAACTTGAATACTGATTTGACCTCTGCATCTTTGCCAGATTCGATGGCGGCATCGATCATCGCTTTAACAGGTTCGGGGAGGGCTGCATGGGCTGGGGAAACAAGGCAAATCGCGGCCAGTGGAAATGACCAAACTATCTTGTACAACATACTCTAATCCTGTGACTATCCTGTTTCACATTCAGATTAGTGGCCCAAATTCCTTCAATATCGCACGGTATAGATCTCGTTTAAACGGCACGATCATATCCGGTAAATCTGTCGGGTCGGCCCACTTCCAATTCGAAAATTCTGCGTGGTCGGTGGCAATATTGACATGACTGTCTTCGCCTGTAAACCGCATCAGAAACCAGGATTGGCGCTGGCCGCGATATTTTCCTTTCCAGATTTTACCCAATAATTCATCCGGCAGATCATAATAATGTTCTTCCGCACTGCGGGCAATTATCTGTACATGTTTCGCCGCGACACCGGTTTCTTCTGCCAGCTCTCTGATTGCTGCAGCCTCGCTATCCTCACCATCATCAATGCCGCCTTGTGGCATTTGCCAAGCATCAGGATGAGCGCTGTCTTTGGCGTCTAATCGTTGACCGACAAAAACTAAGCCTTCGGTGTTGGCCAGCATGATGCCTGCACAAGGGCGGTAAGGAAGGTGACTAAAATCGGTCATAGAGCCGCCAAGGTCGCTTTCAATGCGTTGCAGATGCCGTCAACATCCTGTTGTGAAGAGGGTATGCCCTTGCGCAGACAGATCAGGCCATGGATATTGCCTTTGGCTTCGGTGAACGCCACGGAGACACCGGCTTCAATCAACTTGGCAGCATAGGCACGGCCTTGGTCGCGCAATGGGTCCAGACCACCGGTAATGATAACGGTCGGTGGACTGCTCGCAAGATCTCCAAGGATTGGATCGCTGCGCACGTCGCCTGCGACGCTGGCATAGTGCTTGTTGAAATAATCCATCGAATCTTTGGTCAGAAGAAAGCCTTCTGCAAACTCTTCCATTGAGCCACCCGCTGCGGTGCTATCCACAACCGGATAGATGGGAACCTGTGCAATGACCGGCACCGCTGCCGGGTTTTTGGCTAAGTCCTGTGCCACCACAATGGCCAAATTTCCGCCAGCGCTATCGCCGCAAGGGATCAGGCCATCTATTTCAATGCCCAATGCGCTGGCTGCGTTTTCGGCAATCCAACGGGTTGCAGCTTCACAATCATCAGGCGCGGCTGGGAAGGGGGCTTCGGGTGCAAGCCGATAATCCACAGCGATCAGCGGTAAATCCATCTGCGCCGCCATTTCGGTGCAATAAGGATGGTGGCTTTCCAGATCGCCAATGACGAAGCCGCCACCGTGATAGAAGATGATCGCCGGTCCTTTTTCACGAGTCTCTCTTTTGTCGTAATAGCGCAGCTTGATATCGCCTGCCGGTCCGGGGCAGGCTAGGTCTTTCACGACCGCTAGTTCCGTGGGTTCCGCATCGACCAGAAAACGCATTCCGACATAGACTTCGCGCGCAGCGGCTGGCTCCATTTCATTCATGGGAACTTCCATTGCCGTCTCTAGCATGGCCAGCATTGCCTGGGTATCGGGTCGCACAAAAGCCGTCGTCATCGTCAAATCTCCGTATCATTGCATATTGATTTGCTACTTACCTTCAAGCGACTAGATCAGCCGGGGTTCACTAAGCAAGGCGTAATCTGCACTCTCGTTTCAAACAAAAACTTTATCCCTAGTAGTTTTTATGGTTTGAAGCAGAGGGGAGAAGTGCTTTACCGCATCTTCTACAGAGTGATGGGTACGGAAATTATATATGGCTACGGCGCTTAAACAGGACGATTCAGGCAATAACCAACCAGAAAGTGCGGAAAATGTCGTCGTTCGTTTCGCTGGTGACAGTGGCGATGGTATGCAACTCACCGGTGGGCAATTTACTTTGTCCACGGCATTGGCAGGCAGTGATCTTGCGACGTTCCCTGATTTTCCCGCTGAAATCCGGGCTCCGCAAGGGACTTTGTTCGGTGTTTCTGCTTTCCAAATCAATTTTGGTAGCCGCGCAATTGAAACTGCTGGCGACGAACCTGATGTCCTGATCGCCATGAACCCCGCAGCATTGAAGACCAATGTGGATGCTTTGCGCCCTGGCGGTTTGATCATTGCGGACGCAGGCGAGTTTGGGAAACGCAACCTCGACAAAGCGAAATATGAGAATAATCCACTGGAAGACGGGTCTTTGGCCAAGTGGCAGCTGCTCAAACTTGATATTTCTGCGCTAACGCTCGAAGCGGTGAAGCCGTTTGGACTGGGTAATAAAGAAGCTCTGCGTTCCAAAAACATGTGGACGCTGGGCCTTGCGCTTTGGATGTTTGAACGGGACCGCCAACCCATTGTCGATTGGCTTAATACGAAGTTTGCGAAACTGCCCGATGTGGCCGGCGCAAATATCGCGGCTCTAAATGCCGGTCATGCTTATGGCGAAACTGCCGAGCTGTCTGGCGACGGACTCGGTGGCGGTCATTTAACTACCCGCAAAGTCGGCGCGGCGCCATCCGCACCTGGAGAATATCGCACGGTGACGGGCGCCGAAGCTTTGTCGCTTGGTCTGGTGGCCGGCGCACAGCTCGCCGAGGTTCCAATGTTCTTTGGCGGCTATCCGATTACACCTGCTTCTGCGATCCTGCATCATCTGTCGCGGCTTAAAGAATTTGATGTGACGACATTTCAAGCCGAAGATGAAATCGCGGCTATCGCAGCGGCCATCGGGGCGAGCTATGCCGGTAAACTTGGCATTACGTCATCGTCGGGACCAGGTATCGCGCTGAAAGGCGAAGCTATGGGCTTGGCTATTATGACCGAGCTTCCGTTGGTGATAATCAATTCACAGCGCGGCGGGCCCTCGACAGGCCTTCCTACGAAGACCGAGCAATCGGATCTATACCAGGCGGTTTATGGCCGCAATGGCGATGCACCGATGCCGGTCATCGCGGCTCGTTCACCTAGTGATGCATTTGAGTGCGCTATTGAAGCGGTGCGGATCGCTATACAATATATGACGCCTGTCATGCTGTTGACCGATGGCTATATTGCCAATGCTGCAGAGCCATGGCAAATTCCCGATGTTGCGTCACTGGAGCCATTTCCAGTCACCTATCTCGACAAAATGCCGGAAGGCGGCTTGAAGCCGTATAGCCGCGACGAAAAATTCGCGCGGCCATGGATTAAACCGGGCACGCCAGAATTGATGCATCGGATTGGCGGCATCGAAAAAGGTATTGATACCGGTCATATTGACTATGGATCGGCTAATCATCAGAAAATGACCGAAATTCGGCGTGACAAAGTTTTGGGCGTTGCGGATAGCATTCCCGATCAGGATGTCGCGTTGGGCAATGCGGGCGGCAAGCTGGCTGTTGTCGGTTGGGGGTCAACCTATGGTCCAATCCATCAAGCGGTGCGCCGTGCGGTAGAAGCGGGCAAAGATGTGGCGCATATCCACATCCGTAACATCTGGCCGATGCCGAAAAATCTTGGTGAGCTGTTGAAAAGCTATGACCGCGTGATTGTGCCGGAAATGAACACCGGGCAGCTTAAAACCGTATTGCGCGACCAGTATCTGGTCGATGCGAAACCAATCAACAAAGTATCGGGCCAGCCATTTACCATTGCCGAAATTGATGCGGCGATTGAGGAGAATCTCTCATGAACGAGATGACAAAAATCACGACGCTGAAAGACTGGGAAACGGATCAGGAAGTACGCTGGTGCCCGGGTTGCGGTGACTATGCGATCCTGAAAGCGGTTCAGCGGACCATGCCGGAATTGGGTGTGCGTCCAGAAGATACCTTGTTTATCAGCGGGATCGGCTGCTCTTCTCGCTTTCCTTATTATATGGAAACTTACGGTTTTCACACTATTCATGGCCGCGCGCCAGCGGTAGCAACCGGCGCGAAACTGGCCAATCCGGATCTGGATGTCTGGATCATCACTGGCGACGGCGATGCGCTTTCCATTGGCGGCAATCATACGATGCATTTGCTGCGGCGTAATCTGGATTGCCAGATCATGTTATTCAACAATGAAATTTACGGCCTGACCAAAGGGCAATATTCGCCAACTTCCCGAGTGGGAACAAATACCCCCTCGACGCCTTATGGTTCGGTTGATCGTCCCGCTAGTCCTTGTGCTTTTGCATTGGGTTCTGGCGCGCGCTTCATTGCCCGCGGCATCGACATTCACAAAGACCTGACCAATGTCCTGAAAGCGGCGCATGCTCATAAAGGCGCCGCATTTATCGAAATATTTCAAAACTGTATCGTCTATAACAAAGACGTGTTCGATGAATTTGCGGCAAAGAAAACAGCCGCATCGACACAGTTGTTGCTCGCCAATGGCGAGCCGATGCTGTTTGAAAAAGGGGCTAAGGGCATCGCAATGGATCGTGAAACGCTCTCGCTCAAAGTGGTCGATGTTGTTGATGGCGACTGGCAGGCCGCCAATGTGATTGTCCATGACGTGACCAATCGTTCGGTCGCACATATGCTGATCGAAATGCCCTTTGGTGAATTCCCGATGGCCATTGGCGTGCTCTATGACGATCCGCGTCCAACCTTTGAAGCGGCGGTGGTCGAGCAAAATGTGGAGGCAGCAAAAGGTAAGAAACCTGATTTGCAGGCATTGCTCAACAAAGGACAGACTTGGACCGTCACCGAGGATGGACCGGAACTTTAGCAGCCTTTTCCAGCACTTGATGCTTGCAATCTAGGATATGCTTTGCCAGCATGCTGGCAGGGCGTCAGTCCCTTTCGTCACGCTATGGGGTGGGACGATTCTGAACGGAAATTTCGTCGCTCATATGAAACAGTTCAATCGAAGATGACCCCCATTTTGCGTGTAACCTTTATAATTTCTCGGTCCGGTTTAGACGGCTGTCACCCGCATGGATAATCTGACCCATAGTCTTGCCGGGGCCGTTCTTGGCCAGCTTGGTCTGAAAAAGAAAACCGGTCTGGGCATGGCGACATTAATTATTGCCGCCAATATTCCCGATATAGATGCCTTTGCGACGCTGCTTGATGGCGTGCAGCATCTCGCCATTCGGCGCGGGATAACCCACGGACCGATTGCGATGGTGGTACTGCCGTTATTGCTGACCGGTATCATGATCTGGTTCGATCGCTGGCAGACCAAGCGCGGCAAACGGCCAGTGGATCGGTTGCCGATTCATAAAGGTTGGTTGCTCGGGCTCGCATATATTGGAACACTTAGCCATCCTGCGCTCGACTGGCTCAACAGCTATGGCGTTCGCTTGCTCGAACCCTTCTCCTCGCAATGGTTTTACGGCGACAGCATCTTCATCATTGATATCTGGATCTGGGCGGCGCTGATTGCTGGGGTCTGGATATCGCGAAGGCGCGAGAAAAAGGGCAGGGACGACTGGCAGCGGCCAGCTTGGGTGAGTTTTACTGTGATTTGCGCTTATATTTTTGCCAATGGCCTGATCACTGGCAAGGCAGAGGCGGATACGGCATTGGCGGTAGAGCAACGCACCGGAGATTCACCGGAACAGGTCGTCGCCAATCCTATGCCTGTAACATTTTGGCGCCGCGATATGATCTGGCAGATGGCCGGAGAAAACGGTAAGGAATATGGCGAAACACGGTTTGACCTTTTTGACAGCGAGCCTTTCTATTGGAAAGGCGAATTGGTTAAAAATGACGCGTCGCCTGGTATGATCGAAGAAGCGCAGGAGGTGGATGCCAATGCGCGTGCCTTTATGATCTGGGCGCGTATGCCCGTCTTGCAGCAAGACACCGAATCTGATGATCCATCCGCCGTGAGCTTGAATATCTCGGATATGCGCTTTCGCGATCCGCTCGTGCAAGATCGCTTTTCAGTCCAGACAACGGTTTCTGCCGACAACAAGCCAGTTAAGCCTAACGCAACTATCGGTGGTAAATGACCAAGCCCACCATAATCTGGTTCCGCCGCGATCTACGTCTGGCTGATCAAGCTGCCATTGTAGCAGCTGCATCGCAAAGCCCGGTCATTCCGGTTTACATACTCGACGACGAAACGCCCAAGCATCGCAAAATGGGCGGGGCTTCGCGCTGGTGGTTGCACCATAGTTTGAAATCCTTGGATGCCGCCTTGCGGGCCAAAGGATCGCGATTGATATTACGGCACGGTAGAGCTGCTGACATATTGGCTGGGCTTGCGAAAGAGTGCGGCGCGGAAGAAATCCATGCACTGCATCATTATGAACCATGGTGGCTGAACGCCCAGAAAGACTTGCGCGCGCAGTTGGAAGGCGATGCTGAGCTGGTTCTGCACCACGGCAACTATTTGCTTCCACCCGGCACATTGAAAACAGGCAGCGGCGGTCCGTATAAAATCTACACGCCTTTTTGGAAATCTCTGCGCGAACGGATGCCGCCAGCCGAAGCTATGGATGCACCAAAGCATATCACCGCACCAGATGTATGGCCGATCAGCGAAGCGCTGGACGACTGGCAATTACTGCCGAGTAAACCTGATTGGGCCACCGGCTTTGTCGATGCTTGGATTCCTGGCGAAGAGGGCGCGGAGGACAGTTTAGAGGCCTTTGTCGATAAAGCGGTGCAATATGATGAAGGTCGCAACCTGCCATCCGAAGAATTGGTGTCCCGCTTGTCTCCCCATTTGCATTTTGGGGAAATTAGTCCGGCGACTATCTGGAACCGATTGGCTGGGCAGGGTGCGCCCAATGTTGGCGGAGTAGAAACCTATCTGAAAGAGATAGTTTGGCGCGATTATGCGCAGAACGTTATTCAACAATTCCCGCAATATGGTGGTGAAAGCTATCGCGAGAAGTTTCGCGAATTTCCGTGGCGAGACATGAGTGATCCCAAGGTCAGCAAGGATTTCGAAGCTTGGTGTCACGGACAAACCGGCTATCCGATAGTCGATGCCGGTATGCGGGAATTGTGGGCGACAGGATGGATGCATAATCGCGTACGCATGATCGCGGCCAGCTTTCTGATAAAGCATTTGCTCATAGATTGGCGCGAAGGCGAGCAGTGGTTTTGGGATACTTTGTTAGACGCCGACTTTGCTTCGAATAGTGTCAATTGGCAATGGACTTCAGGAACCGGAGTCGACAGCAATATGTTCGTTCGGATTATGGCGCCGTTGACACAATCAGAGAAATTCAACGCGGGAGACTATATCCGAAAATGGGTGCCCGAACTGGTAGATGTCAGCGACCCCTATATCCATGACCCGGAAGAAAGTGGTGCAAAACCAGCGCGTTACCGATCAAAGATAATAGCGCATAAAACCGCTCGTGCTCGGGCTCTGGACGCCTATGCACAGGTCAAATGAAAGAGGGATTGAAATCTCCGTCGAGCTTCGTTACCAGAATAGTCAATCTGCAAAAGGATATCCGGTCGATGAATAAATAGGTCGCCATCAGGCAAATCAAAATGAACTCATTTCAGTCCTCTGGGCTGGATATTTTGACACCTATATTCAGGATCTTTTATGCACAGACTATCAGGAAAATTTTGCGTTATCACCGGTGCTGCTCGCGGCATTGGTAAGGCGATTGCTCAGGCTTTTATCGAAGAAGGGGCGACTGTCCTGCTCACGGATAAAGATGCCGATACACTGGCGCAGGCCGGGCAGCAGTTGGGAAGCCCCACTCTCACCCTTGATGTAGAAAAGGAAGCGGATTGGGAACGCCTTTCTCAGTTGCATCCCGCGGCGGATGTTGTTGTCAACAACGCCGGTATTACTGGATTTGAAGCGGGTTTAGCACCCCATGATCCGGAGAACGCGTCGCTGGAAGATTGGCGAGCCGTGCACCGGGTTAATCTCGACGGCACGTTCATGGGCTGCCGCTATGCGATCCGCGCTATGAAGGAGAAGGGGGCGGGGTCGATCATCAATATCTCATCACGTTCGGGCATGGTCGGTATTCCCGCCGCCGCTGCTTATGCTTCATCCAAGGCCGCTATCCGCAACCACAGCAAATCAGTGGCGCTTTATTGCGCGCAACTGGGATGGAATATCCGTTGTAATTCGATCCATCCGGCTGCTATTATGACGCCGATGTGGGAACCGATGTTAGGGGAAGGCGAACAGCGGGAGGCAGCAATGGCAGCGTTGGTTAAAGACACGCCGTTGCAGCGCTTTGGTGAGGCCGATGAAGTGGCTGCTGTCGCTGTACTGCTGGCTTCTGACGAGGCGAGCTATATCACGGGAACCGAGATGACAATCGACGGCGGCATTCTTGCTGGCTCTGCAGCAGCTCCCGGTTCATGAACCTATGGTAAGCGAAGCGGTCGGACATAAGGATAGTTCCGCATTGCCAAGCAGTTACCACTGGTCCATATTTGCGCGATGAATGCTGAAGCACCAAAACGTGGCAATCACCTGCTCGACGCGCGCAAGCGCTTCGGGACAGGGGGTGGGCTGTTCGCGCGTCTGGCCGCACCGGGTTTTCACCGGATATTGGACCGGATCGATGCCGGTTTGGATCATGGTACATTTGAAGGTAAATTGCCCGATGGCACTACCCGCATTGTCGGCGGCCGGGGCGAGGGGCCAATGGCGGAAATCACGCTGCATAGCTGGAATGCTTTGCTGCGTTTGGTTAATAGCGGTTCGGTCGGTTGGTATCGTGCTTGGGAACTTGGCGAATGGGAAAGTCCGGACTTGGTTCCGGTTTTCGATCTGTTTACGCGCAATCGTAACGGACTTAAGGATACGGGAAGAGCAGCAGGGATATTCCGCTTAATTGCGAAGTTGCGCCATTCGCGGCGGCATAATGATAAGGCGCGCGCGCGACAGAATATCCAATATCATTATGATTTGGGCAATGATTTCTACCGGCTTTGGCTTGATGAAAGCATGAGTTATTCGAGTGCGCTTTTTGAAGATGCCATAGGAAATGAGAAGACACTCGAGCAGGCGCAAGCCAAAAAAGTTGCAGCCATTGCTAAGCGATTGGACATTAAGCCTGGTCAGAAAGTTTTAGAAATTGGTTGCGGTTGGGGATATCTGTCCGGGACATTGGCGCGGGAACATGAGCTTGATGTGACCGGCATTTCTTTGTCGGATGAGCAAACTTTATGGGCAAGAGAACATCATCCAGAAGCGAATTTTTTCATCCAGGACTATCGTGACGTAACTGGTCAATATGATGCCATTGCCAGCGTCGAAATGGTGGAAGCCGTAGGTCAGAAATATTGGCCAGACTTCCTTGATTGTGTGGCGCGCAATTTGAAACCGAGCGGGCGGGCAGCGATCCAATATATCAGCATTGCTGACGATATTTTTGAACAATATGCAGCGAGTGCAGACTTTATCCAGACGTATATTTTCCCCGGCGGCATGTTACTATCGGAAAGCCGATTTCGCGCATTAGCGGAAGAACGCGGCCTAGCTTGGGTGGATCAGCATGATTTCGGTCCGGACTATGCTGAAACGCTTCGGCTCTGGCGCGAACGTTTCGATGCAGTCGTGGAGCAAGGCAAATTACCGGCAGGATTTGATGAGCATTTTGTGCGGCTTTGGCGCTATTATTTGACCTATTGCGAAGGCGGTTTCACAGGCGGCGGCATCAATGTTTCACAAGTTACTTTGATAAAAAAATAACGAAAAACAGGAGTGGATCATGGGTTTAGGAAGAAAGCTGATGCTTGCGATGACAGGTGTGGGTCTGTGCTTGACGCTACCTGGCTGTGAGAAAATCAAGGAAGTCGCTGCGGATGCTGCTGGATTGCCAACGGATAAAAACATCCTGTTCTGGACGGATGATCAGCGCAACAAAGCGTTCCGAATGATGGACACGCTTGTCCCATCCAATACAATCTCGGCCGGCACAGAGCCCAAGGTTTTGGAACAGGGCGCAGCGCTCCCTAAAGAATTCGACGTGGGAGGCAAGATGCTATCCGTTGATCAATATATGGATGACCAGCATACAGCTGGCATCGTGATATTGCAGGATGGAAAAATCCGGCTCGAAGAATATCGCATGGATTTTGAGAAGGATGATCGGTGGACGTCCTTCTCTGTTGCCAAGTCATTGGTCTCGACAATGGTAGGGGCAGCGATCAAAGACGGTGCGATAAAGTCTATAGATGATCCGCTGACAGATTATATCCCCGAGCTTAAGGGTAGCGGCTATGATGGCGTGACCGTGCAGCAGCTGTTGACCATGACATCAGGCGTCCAGTGGAACGAAGACTATGCCGACCCCAAATCCGATGTTGCGCTGTTCAATGCCACGAAACCGGTAGATGGGTTGGATCCGATCATCGTTTATATGAAGACGCTAAAAAACGAAGCAGAACCTGGTACCCGATGGCAGTATAACACCGGCGAAACCAATTTAATTGGCGTTTTGGTAGCCAAAGCAACGGGTAAGACTATTTCCGAATATCTCTCGGAAAAAGTTTGGGTACCTTATGGCATGTCACAGGATGCCGAATGGTTGTTAAATGAAGGCGGCAAGGAAATCGGTGGTTGTTGTATCTCTGCTACAGTCAGGGATTACGCGCTCTTTGGTCAATTTGCGATGGATGGCGGCATGATTGGCGAGCAGTCTATAGTGCCAGATGGCTGGTTTGCGAAAGCTGGGACGAAGCAGGCAGATATTGGTGATCCGGGCCGCGGTTATGGCTATCAATGGTGGACCTTTGACGATGGTAGCTTTGCAGGTCAGGGAATTTTCGGGCAGGGGATATTTATCGATCCTGCGCGCAAACTGGTCATAGCCAGCAATGGTAACTGGCCAAGCGCGACGCCAGATGCACAGAAAGACCAGCGCATTGCGTTTTTCAATGCGGTCAAAACTTATCTGGATTCAGAAGATGGCGGAGCGACGGAAGTTAGCGACGCCGTTAATTAATGTCGAAACTCTCGCCAGTTTCAAAACCGCTGGCGAGAATTTCAACCATCCGATTGGCCACTACTTCTGGTAATTTCACAGACTGGGGATCTTCTCCAGGATAGGCTCGGGCCCTCATGTCGGTGCGGGTGCGGCCAGGATTTATGATAGCGGTGCGCAATTTGCCAAGGTTGCGCATCTCTTCGCCATAGCTGAGGACCAGTGTTTCCAGAGCCGCTTTTGAGGCACCATAGGCACCCCAAAAGGGTCGGGGAGATCGACCAACGCTGCTCGTTATAGCGAGTAGACGTGCATCGCTGCTCTTGCGCATCATAGGATCAAATCCGGCAATTAACGCCTGCTGCGCGATCAGATTGAGGGTCAATACGCTATTAAATTCCTTGCCATCAATGGCCGGAACAGGCGTCAATGTTCCGAGCATAGCAGCATTTAATACCATAATATCAAGCGCTTCCCAACGGCCTGAAATAGCTTGGGCAAGTCGTCCAATACTATCGCCATCGGTCAGATCAAGCGGAGCAATGGTTGCGTTGCCACCTGCGTTATGAATTGCGTCTTCTACCTCTTCGAGGTCTTTGGCATTGCGCGCCGTCAATATAACATGTGCGCCTTTTGCAGCTAGAGCAATTGCAGTCGCCGCACCGATGCCGCGACTTGCGCCGGTAACTAATGCTAGTTGGTTTTCAAAACTCATGAGCAAACTTTCACTTATCCAGCTTGTCCAGCCAGAATAGGAGTTTCTTTAGCTGCCACTTTCTCATTCAGCAACGTCAGCTGATCCGGCTGCTGCTCACCTTCCTGATCGGTTAGCGATGTGGGATAGGAACCAGTGAAGCAGGCATCGCAATATTGTGGTTGAATATCATGCCGCGAATCTTCTCCGACAGCACGATAAAGGCCATCAATCGAGATGAAGGACAAGCTGTCTGCTTGAATATATTCGCACATTTGTTCGACGGATTTCATTGCCGCGAGCAGCTTCTCTCGCTTCGGTGTATTCACCCCGTAGAAACAACTGTGCATAGTTGGCGGGCTCGCAATACGCATATGTACCTCGGCCGCACCGGCTTCGCGCATCATTTGAACGATTTTCAGGCTGGTAGTGCCGCGCACTATACTATCATCTATGAGCACAATTTTCTTACCGTTTACCAACGGCCTGTTGGCATTATGCTTGAGCTTCACACCGAGATGGCGAACACCGTCACCAGGCTGAATAAACGTCCGCCCGACATAGTGGGAGCGGATAATCCCAAGTTCAAATGGAATGCCTGACTTTTCCGCATAGCCAATGGCAGCAGGTGTCCCGCTATCAGGAACTGGAATAACATAGTCAGCATTAACAGGATTTTCGATCGCCAGTTGCGCGCCAATTTCTTTGCGCACGCTGTAAATCGATGATCCATCGATAATAGAATCTGGTCTTGAGAAATAGACATGCTCAAAAATACACGGACGGGCGTTTGATTCCCCAAAAGGCCGATGCGAGCGCATCTCACCATTAGAAACGACGATTAACTCTCCGGCTTCCACACTCCGAATATATTCGGCGCCGACGAGATCAAGAGCGACTGTTTCTGACGCGAAGACATAAGCATCGCCGATCTTGCCAATAACAAGCGGACGTATCCCTAGTGGATCACGGCAAGCGATCATGCCATCTGGCGTCATGCAAATTAGTGAATAAGCGCCTTCTACCTTGCGCAGGGCATCGATAAATTTATCCAGAAGGGTGCGATATTTTGATGTCGCGAGCAGATGGATGATTACCTCAGTATCGCTTGTGGACTGAAATATCGAACCACTTTGTACTAACTCATGCCGGAGTTTCAGTGCATTTGATATGTTGCCGTTGTGGGCGATAGCAAAACCGCCAGAAGCGAGATCTGCTTCTAGCGGTTGAATGTTTCGCAATGTTCCAGCGCCAGTCGTTGAATAGCGCACA
This sequence comes from uncultured Sphingomonadaceae bacterium, assembly GCA_947501695.1. Lineage (GTDB taxonomy): Bacteria > Pseudomonadota > Alphaproteobacteria > Sphingomonadales > Sphingomonadaceae > Parasphingorhabdus. The sequence continues at coordinate 1,517,512 of CANMWO010000001.1, read as the reverse complement.
TGGCCGCAGGCGTAATCACCGCTCAGCTTATCCATAACTTCCCGGCTATCAAAATTACCTGCCACAGGACCGAGCGCACGATGGCTGTAAAATTCGCGGCCATTGCGACAAGTGATTCCCGCAGCTTCCTGTCCGCGATGTTGCAGGGCATGAAGCCCCAGCGCAACCATCGCTGCCGCGTCCTCTATACCAGCGACTCCGAAAACGCCGCATTCTTCACGTAGTTTGTCATCTTCAAACGGGTGGGTTGTAAGCATATCGCACCTTGTTTGCTGCCCAAAATATCAACGCCCAAACGGCGCGAGCAGGGAGATGGCAGGGATATAGATTTGATTCTTCGGTTTGTCTGCCCCCTTGGTCACAAAAATATCATATTTATCTGTGCCGAATGGGCTCAATTGAACAAAGGCCGGTTTTGCGTTGCGCGGCGGGCTCGAGAACCCTAATTAGATAAGATGACAGATAGCCAAAAAATTGACCGTGAGACCGGATTGCAGATTAATCCTAAATATGATTCGAACGGTTTGATAAGCGCCGTGGTGACAGATGATTCGTCAGGCGATGTTTTGATGGTCGCTTTTATGGATTCTGAAGCCCTTAAAATGACGCTCGAAACCGGCGTCGCTCATTTTTATTCTCGAAGCCGTCAGACCCTTTGGAAAAAAGGTGAGACTTCAGGTAATATTCTGAATGTTGTCGAGGTCCGTATTGATTGTGACCAAGATGCGTTGTGGGTTAAAGCAAAGCCAGCCGGACCGACCTGCCACACGGGAGCCACAAGCTGTTTCTATCGCAAAATTGAACATGGCCAGTTGGAGCCTATCGGGTGAAAAGAGTATATGCGCTGCTGATTGCGTTTTCGCTGGTTTCGTGTGATCAATCTAGCAACGAAAAGAGTGATGTTGTCGAGGTCGAGCAGTTATCATCACTGGAGCAGGCTGCAATAGAGGCAGGTGTAATTCCCGATGCTAGAATTGTTAGCCTTTCGGGAGCGTTTGAACGGCGCAGCGACCTCGGTGAGGATCGTTTTTGCGCTGTTGGTAATGACGAGGGAGGGTATCAGATCGGATTGCTCGCTGTGTTTGGCCCCGATAGCAAATGTGAAGGTTTAGGTTCTGCTGAGCGAAGTGGCGAAATCGTCCAAATTACTTTGGATAGCGAGCAAGAGTGTAGCTTTCAGGCTAGTTTCGACGGTGTTGCGTTAAAGTTGCCAGGAAATTTGCCTACGGCATGTGAAAGCTATTGTACGCCGCGTGCAGGGTTTGACGGTGTCAACTTTAACTTAATCGGCGAGGGGGACGCCGTGGCGCGATCTACCCGTGGTCGCGAAATCGAAAATCTGTGTCCCGGCGGTTGATATTGACGTTTACGTTAGCGTAAGCTATATGGCGTAAATGTCGAATCCACTTAATCATGCTGAGATCGATACGCCTGACCTGCAAAATCGCGAAACCTTTACGATTTCCGATTTATCTGAAGAGTTTGGTGTTACCGCTCGTGCGCTTCGTTTCTATGAGGATGAAGGACTGATTGCGCCGCATCGCAAAGGTCTATCGCGCATCTATACAAAGAGAGATCGGGCTCGTCTTGCGTGGATTATGCGTGCTAAGAACGTCGGATTTAGCCTGATAGAAATTCGTGAGATGATAGATCTATACGATTTGGGTGATGGTCGGGTCACGCAAATGAACGTCACGCTCGATAAATGCCAAGAGAAGGTCGATCTTCTCAAAAAGCAACGGAACGACATCGATAGTTCAATCACCGAGCTTACGGAATTTATCAAGATTGTGCAGGACGCTGTAACAGCCGCCAAAGCACAGCAACATTAGAGGATAGTCTGCCAATTTATTGGCAATAATCTAATTTAAGAGAAAGATATAGATAATGCCAAGTTATCAAGCACCAGTTCGCGACACACAATTTATAATCAACAATGTTCTCAACGTGGAACGCTTTTCCAATTTGCCGGGCTTTGAAAATGCAACGCCTGAAATGATCGATGCCATTTTGACTGAGGGAAGCAAGTTCATTGAAAATGTACTGTTCCCTCTCAATCAAGTTGGCGACCTAGAAGGTTGTACGCGCCATGAAGATGGCAGCGTAACGACGCCTACCGGCTTTAAGGATGCCTATAAACAGTATCGCGATGCGGGTTGGGGGACTTTGTCCGGGCCAGAAGAATTTGGCGGGCAAGGCTTGCCGCACATCGTTTCGATGGCGTTTGAGGAATATATGGCAAGCGGTAATATGGCCTTTGCAATGTATCCGGGCCTGACCCATGGCGCAATTTCATCCATTCTTGCGAAAGGCAGCGAAGAACAGAAAGCCAAGTTTGTACCTAAAATGTTGTCTGGTGAATGGACCGGTACAATGAACCTGACCGAACCACATTGCGGCACCGATCTCGGACTGATCAGAACCAAGGCTGAGCCTAATGCCGATGGCTCTCATGCGATTACCGGAACCAAGATATTCATCTCCTCTGGTGAACATGACATGGCCGACAACATTATCCACCTGGTGCTTGCGAAGACACCGGACGCTCCGGATAGCGTAAAAGGTATTTCCTTGTTCATCGTACCCAAATTCATCGTCAATGAAGATGGCTCGCTCGGTGATAAGAACGCTGTGTCCTGTGGCTCGATTGAGCACAAAATGGGCATTCACGGTAACTCGACCTGTGTTATGAACTATGACGGTGCGACCGGCTATCTGGTTGGCGAAGAGAATAAGGGCTTGGCGGCCATGTTCATCATGATGAACGTAGCCCGGTTGGGTGTCGGCCAGCAAGGCCTTGGTATTGCCGAAGTCGCTTATCAAAATGCTGTTCATTACGCCAATGATCGTCGTCAAGGCAGGGCGCTGACAGGTCCGGAAGATCTGGAAGAGAAAGCCGATACGCTATTCGTGCATCCCGATGTGCGCCGAATGCTCTTGGATGGAAAGGCCTTTACCGAGGGCATGCGAGCTTTGTGTCTTTGGGGCGCTTTACAAGCTGATCTAATTCATAAGGCGCAGACTGAAGAAGAGCGCCAGATGGCAGACGATCTGTTGTCACTGTTAACGCCTGTAATTAAGGGTTATGGCACCGATAAAGGCTATGAAATCGCGACAAATGCGCAGCAAGTTTATGGCGGACATGGCTATATCGGCGAATGGGGCATGGAGCAATATGTGCGGGATGCACGGATCGCCATGATCTATGAGGGAACCAACGGTATCCAAGCGATGGATTTGGTCGGGCGGAAGCTTGCTCAAAATGGCGGCCGCGGCGTTCAGGCGCTGTTTGCTGTGATTATCAAGGAAGTCGAAGAAGCCAAAGCCGATGACAAGCTAAAAGATTTTGCTGAGGGGCTCGAAAAAGCCAATGGCGAGCTGCAAAAGGCGACCATGTGGTTCATGCAGAATGCTATGGTCAATCCCAATAATGCTGGAGCCGGTGCGCATCACTACATGCACATCATGGGCATTGTTGCTCTCGGTCTGATGTGGCTGCGGATGGCGAAGGCCGCTTCCGAGGCATTGGCCGCTGGTGACGATAATCCAACATTTTATGAAACGAAGCTGGTGACGGCTAAATATTTTTCCGAACGTTTCTTCCCGGATACGGGCTCTCTTCGGCGTAAGATTGAGGGCGGTAGCGAGGCGATCATGGCACTCGAACCTGAGATGTTTGCCGTAGCTTAGGTCCACTGAATCCTCACGGCAGATAGTGGCTAGGATGCGATAGTCGCCAAAAACCGCCAAAAAGTCTCATTATTAACTCGCTTAACCGCTGCCTTCTTGATTAGAGGGCGGCGGTAGCACATTGTTGTGAATGACAGGGGAATGATCTGCATTAGGAGTAGATGCTATGCATTCCAAAAAAACTTTAAGGCCGATGCGGAGGATGACTCCCTATCTTGTAACAGTTGGTGTCGGCTTCTCGATGGCCACAGGCGCCATTGCCGCTCAGGACACTCAGGAAGAACCGATGGAATCGGAGATCCCCGCTCCGACCATTGATACCGATGGCGACGGCACAATGGATGCCTGGGATCGCAGTGGTGATGGCCAGCCAGATGCTTGGGATACCGACGGTGACGGCAAACCCGATCTGCTTGACGATGATGGCGATGGTAAACCCGATTAACACCGCATTGTAATAAAGCGCTGGGCCGGGTCGCACTTGCCCGGCGCTTTTTTAAAAAAGCTCTTCGAACATACTTAGCATCGCTGCTTTGCTTTGTTGATCTGCTGACTTGTTATAGGAAACAGCATCAAGTGGTTTGCCGTCACTGGCAGGATCGGTAAAACCGTGAACCACACCAGTATATGTGTGCATATGGCAATCCGCGCCCGCGAAATCCATTTCTTCAAGGAACGCGCGAACCTGTTTTGGCGGGACCAGCGGATCTGCGCGACCATGACAGACTAGCAAACGTGCTTTGATTGCGCCCCTTTTAGCTGGCAGCGGTGTTGCCAACAGTCCATGGAAACTGACAACCAGTGCAAGGTCTTCGCCACCACGGGCCATTTCCAATACAATCTCACCGCCCATGCAGTAACCAATCGCAGCGATGCGACCGTTGGCAAGCTTTGAGCGTTTGCGAAGTTCGTCCAGTGCGCAGCGAAACCGCTCGCGATAATTTTCCGGATCTGACCGCAGTGCATTTGCTTGGTTTTGGGCCAAGCGGTGATCGGTAATTTCGCCCTGACCGTAAAGATCACAAACCATGGCCGAATAGCCCAATGAGGCCAGCCATCGCGCCCGATCAAACATGATCTTATTCGGACCAGCGATTGTCGGAACGATCAATATACCGGCGCGCGGATAGCGGCTTGGCTGGGCCATGTAGCCCGCCAGTTCGAGATCACCATGTTTATAGGTGAAGGTATTGACTTCGATTGAGCTCATTCTTCGGGCAAAAACTCCGGCACGGAAAGATATCGTTCGCCAGTATCATAATTAAAGCCAAGCACATTGGCACCATCACCGAGTTCCGGAAGTTTTTGCGCAATGGCTGCCATTGTCGCGCCAGAACTAATGCCGACTAACATGCCTTCTTCCTTGGCGGCACGGAGCGCCATCGCCTTCGCATCAGCCGGCTCAACTTGAATCGCTCCATCAATGCTTTGCGTATGAAGGTTGCCGGGAATGAAACCGGCACCGATGCCCTGGATCGGATGCGGTCCAGGCTGTCCGCCGCTGATCACAGGTGATCCAGCAGGCTCGACGGCATAGACTTTCAGGCCGCTCCATTCTTGTTTTAGCACTTCGGCAACGCCGGTAATATGGCCACCTGTGCCAACACCAGTGATAATCGCATTGAGTGGATTGTCTTTAAAGTCCGCCAATATCTCTAGCGCCGTGGTGCGTTTGTGCACTTCAAAATTGGCTGGATTTTCAAACTGTTGTGGCATCCACGCACCCGGCGTAGCATCGATTAATTCCTGCGCGCGTTCAATCGCGCCTTTCATGCCTTTTTCTTTGGGGCTGAGATCAAAGCTCGCGCCATAAGCCAGCATCAAGCGGCGGCGTTCCAATGACATTGATTCTGGCATCACCAATATCAGCTTATAGCCTTTGACCGCGGCAACCATGGCAAGCCCAACCCCGGTATTGCCCGAAGTCGGTTCAATGATCGTACCGCCGGGTTTAAGTGCGCCAGATTTCTCAGCATCTTCAATCATCGCCAGTGCGATCCGGTCTTTAATCGATCCACCGGGATTGGAACGTTCGGACTTGATCCAGACATTCGCTTCACCAAACAGGCGCTGCATTTTGATATGGGGTGTATCCCCAATAGTATCGAGAATAGTATGGGCGATCATTGCTCTGCTCTCCTGAATTTCAGTCTTTAGCACTAGTGTTTGTTTTGTCTTCTATTTTTCTATCCGCTTCTAAATTTGGCGGCGGATCAAAAGTCTTGGCGGCTCCCAATTGAGGAAACAGTCGAGACCAGATTCCAGTAACCACTATAGCACCAGCACCGCCGGCGACAATGGCTGCAATAGGACCAAATAATACAGCTAGCCCACCAGACAGGGCATCACCCAACTCGTTGGACGCGCTAATCGTCATCTGGCTGACCGCATTGACTCGGCCACGTCGATCATCGGGCGTGTGCAGCTGGATCAACGAGCTTCGCACATAGACACCGAACATGTCTGCAGCACCGCATAAAGCTAGGCAGGCCATTGAGAGGGGTAGAGATGTGCTCAGACCAAAACCGATCGTTCCAACGCCGAAAACGGCCATGGCAATCAGCATCATGTTACCGACATTGCGCGACAAGGGTGCAAAGGAAAATATACCAGCGACGATCACCGCACCCACGGCCGGTGAAGCAGCCAGCAGCGACAGGCCAATCTCGCCTGCGCCCAATATATCTTTGGCAAAGACCGGGATCATCGCCGTGGCTCCGGCGAGGAACATGACCAGCAGATCCAGTGTAATGGCGCCCAGCACCAGTTTGTTTGTCCAGACATAGGACATGCCGTCCATTACTTGGCGGATGGGCCCCTTGGTTCGGTCAATAGCGCTGCGGGCTACCGGTCCGATCATGAAGATGGACAGCATCGCGAGTACGTAAAGCGCCGTGCAGACGAAATAGGGCAGCGCGGGTGCGATCTTGTAGAGTGGTCCCGCCATGCCGGGCCCGGCAATCACCCCGACCTGCCAGGCAATGGTGGAAAGGGCGATGGCGCGGGGAAGAGATTCTTTTGGGACTAGGTTAGGTGCGAGGGATGTTATTGCAGGCCCCAGAAACGCTCGGCAAATGCCGAGCAGGACGGAAATGATATAGATAGCCCAGAGGGTAATCTCTCCGCTGACTGTCAACAGCCCGAGCACCAATGCAATCGCCGCCTGCGCGCCGAGAACGACGCGTGCAATCCAGCGGCGATCGAGATGATCTGCCACCCATCCGACCAGCGGCGTCAGGATGAAAAGCGGCACAAATTGCAAGAGGCCGAGCAGCCCTAAAATACCAGCAGACGCGCCGACACCCATATCTTCACGGGCAAGGTTATAGGCCTGCCAGCCGAGGATCAACATCATCGCATAAAGCGCAAACATCGCGGAGAGCCGCGAGAACCATAAATAGCGATAATTAGCTATCGCAAAGGGATGAGGTGCGGTTTGTTCGATGTTGTTTGAATTTTCTATTTGGATAAGAATTGTCGATTAACTCTAAGCAAGTTTATCACATCAGGACAGCAAATTTTTGTTTATCTCGGGATGAATATCATTGGGGCCGTGGCACTTTTGGTGGCTGATAGAAAGGGGACAAATGATACGCAAAATGGGGTTGAAATTCTGTTGAACTGTTTGTTTTGAAAGATGAGGCGTAATTTTCTGTTGTGCGCCGCCAGGGAGGCGAGCAACAATCGGTTGTCATAGCGCCGGATTTCGCCGCGCTTCAAGCCGCCGTAAAAATAAGGCACGGTATAGCCTTCGATGGCCCGGGTTATCGCGTGATCGTCGACATTGCTATGTCCTATCTCCAGCGCCATATCCCAGGCGGCGGCGAAACTATCCGCGCCTTTGCGCTCGCGGAGTTTTTAGGCCGAGGTCCGGCTCAAACCGACCGCCTTGGCAGCAGCTGCGGCCACCCCAATGCGCGACAGATGATAGATAAATTTGCGCTGGCGATCGGGCGTCCAGCCGCCATAGCGCTTCGCGGCAAAAGGAACAGGGGTGAAGGCGATTTGATCGTCTTCACTGGCGATGGGCGTTGGCCGCGCGGAGGATATATCAGTCATGGCCTCAAATAGCCCCAATATGTCATAGCATTATGCTTGTAGGAAAGAACAAAGAAAGAACTTGTTTGGTTTTGGGAACTCTTCCCTCGCTCAGCACGAACAAGGGAAGAGCAATTTGGGAGCGCCTTAACGCTGCTCCTTAATCTTTGTCATTCCCCCGTCTCTTAGCGGCACAGGTCAAATAGCGCATTGGTCGGGCGCTCCGATTTTTGGTAAATATTGTCTTAAGAAATTGGAGCTGAAAAGATGACAAAGCAGATCATGGTGCGGATCAGTGGAGCAATACTTGTTGCGGCGGCGTTTGCTGTTCTCGGTTTGCTGACGCTGTCGCTTATTCGCTTCATTGCCGGGGAACCTGAGCCGCTTCCTCGCTTGCCTGCGATCGACGAAAATCCCGTTCCGGTGGCTCTTTCAGCCAATCCTGAACCCATTGAGCCCGCTCCCGTAGCGCAAACCGTTTCGGATTCCCCCTTTGTTGTAAAACGCATCCTGCAGATCGATGAGCCGTTCGTGCATGGCTATTATAAGTGGGATGATGCAGACGTGCCCGATGGCGAAATTGTTGTAACGGTCGATCTCAAGGCAGAATCCATATCGGTCTTCCGCGATGGCTATGAAATAGGTGCGGCAGTGATTAAATTTGGTGACGCGTTAAAGCCAACGCCCACTGGCGTTTTTCCGATCACTCAGAAGAGCAAGGATCATATCTCCAACATCTATGATGTGCCGATGCCTTATATGTTGCGGCTGACCAATGATGGCATTGCTATTCACGCTGCCGAAGTGAAATGGGGCTATGGGACACGGGGTTGTATCGGTGTGCCAGAAGAATTTGCGCGGTTGTTGTTCGAACAGGTCAAGCTGGGCGACCGTGTGATTGTTACTAACGGCAAAAGGCTCGGTCTTGGTGAAGAGATTGTCGCGGGATGATTGCGATTACGCTCTAACCATTGACTGCGGCCTTACGATTTTCTCATTTTCATGAACGAGATGATCTGCCAACCGCAAGCTCAGCGCCATGATGCCTAATGTCGGATTGGCCCATCCCGAGGTTGCAAAAACCGAACTACCCGCGACATACAGGTTCTTCACGCCATGTACGCGACAATCCGCGTCAACGACGCCAGTGCGCGGGGAGCCGGACATGCGGGTCGTACCCATATGATGATAGCCGCCCTTCGCATGGGCCGAAATAAGTGGATCGGTTGTCCATAACGTGGCGGCGTCGTCTAGCCATGGCGCTGGATCGAACCGGCCGATGCCCATCTGTTCGAGCTGGCTAGCAAATTCGTGCATCATGACTTTGACGCTATGCTTGTCGAGTTCGCAAAAGCGCCAGTCTAATTCTGCCCGCGGCATGCCAAACGCGTCCCGTTCCTGTGCCAGTTTCACGCGGCTATCGGGATTGGGAGCTTGCTCCGCACGGATGATGGCAGTCAAATCCCAGCCCATGGCAGCCAGCGCGCGGGGGCGTAAGGGGCCGGCTATTTCATTGAACCGGGTTGTGGCTTTTTTAACATTCAACCAAAGGGACCTGTTTGTCTTGGTCGGCGCAAGCGCATGTTTCAGGCCATTATAGGCTTTGACCGGAGCGACCATATTGGCCTGTGGCGGCTGACGCGCGGCAAGCGTGAAGGCGCTGTTCAATATCCCCTCACGCTTTTGCATGACTTGCGATGGCCGAACCAATGGGGCGTGCATATGGCCCTTGCGGTCTCGCATGCGGCCGTGGAGTATTTTGAGAAGCTGCCAGAACCGACCATTGACCATGCGCCCGCCTCGTGCATGAGGATGTTCCATAAAATAGCGACCAACCTGATCGTAACCATTGCCAATATTGGAGGCGAGCATCAGTCGGGCATTATCGATACCACCGGCCGCAAGAATATATTGGTTTGCGGAGATGGTCGCGCTGCGCCCTGAAATATCACCAACGGACAGGCTTTTGATTTGATTGCGGTCATTTTCTGTATCGATCGCAGTGACCGTTGCATGCAGCACAATACGAACGGTGTCGCTCTCCACGAGATCATTGCACTTGCGCAAAGTAAATTGTTCGGTTTGCGGCGTAAACTGCCAGAAATCGGCGGTCAGGCTGCCCTTTGCAAATTTCGGAACCGTGCGGCCAAGCTGAGGCCAAAGCGCTTCGGGCGACTCTATGGGCGGCAGACCAAGCAACGATCGTGCTTCATCATAATAGGGTCGCAGGTCGGCGACGGAAATCGGCCAACCACTATGCGGTACCCAGTCCCGGCGTTCCAGATCTATTGGATTAAACTCTGCGCAGCGTCCGCCCCAGATAGCGGTTGTCCCGCCAAAGAAACGCAGCCGCGAATCCGCGAGCTGATAATAGTCATGGCCCGTCGAAGGACCATCAGCCAATGCCTGGATGTCGGCTTCAAAATCGATACCACCGCTTTCCAGCAGCAATATCCGCAATCCTGAATCTTTCAGCTGACGTGCCAGCGTGATGCCTGCTGCGCCTGCGCCCACTATGCATATATCTGTTTCAAACCGAGTTAAAGGGTCGGATGCCCTCAGGTCAATAATCACTAGTTTGCCTCTAACAACAAAACTCGCGCAATCCGTACGCGTAACGACCCTACCGGACGGTGTATATCATTGAGAACAAGCGGAGAAAAGTAGCTAAATGCATTTGGCCGAAAATGTTAAATGAACATTCTTTGTGAAAGGCTCAGGTCACTTCAACAAAGCTATCGAGCACCCGCTTCTGGCCGCTTTTTTCAAACTCGATTTCTAGCTTATTGCCTTCTTTTTCGATCACTTCACCATAGCCGAATTTGGTATGAAAGACGCGCATGCCGATGGTGACGTCGTCGCGGCCTTTATTGCCCAGAGAGACGGCACTGCGACGGGCTTCCTTGATATTTTTTGGCGTACTATCGAAGTTTCCCATGTTGCGCGCACGTTTCCATCCCGGCCCTCGCGTGGTCGCGCGAGCACTATCGGCAAAGGGATCTGAACGTTCCGACCAGTTTGCGCGCCACAGACTTTCTCCGCCCATCATGCTCGATTCTTCTTCAATATGCTCTGGTGGCAATTCACCGATGAAGCGAGAGGGAATAGAGCTCGTCCACTGGCCGTAAATCCGCCGGTTGGCTGCATGGAAGATAGTGCATTTCTTCTTCGCCCGCGTAATCGCGACATAGGCGAGGCGGCGTTCCTCTTCGAGGCTGGCAATCCCACCTTCGTCAAGACTGCGCTGGGATGGGAAGACACCTTCCTCCCATCCGACGCAAAAGACATGGTCATATTCCAAACCTTTGGCCCCGTGCATGGTTATAATCGTGACCTTGGCTTCGTCACTGGCTGCATCATTATCCATTACCAGCGACACATGTTCGAGGAACTCGCCAAGCGTTTCATATTCTTCCATTGCGCGCGTCAGTTCGGTCAGGTTTTCCAAGCGCCCCGCAGCTTCTGGCGTACGGTCGGCCTGTAACATGGTCGTATAACCGCATTCATCTAGGACGATTCGCGCGACTTCCGCATGTGGCAGTTCGTCGGCATGGGTGCGCCATCTGGCGAAACTGCGCATCAGTTCCTGAAGCGTCGATCTGGCCCGTGCCGGCAATTCATCTGTATCGCAAATGCTCAGAGCCGCCGCAGCCAGTGGGATGCCTTGCGCCCGGGCCAGTCGGTGAATTTTCTCCACAGTTTTATCCCCAAGACCGCGTTTGGGTACATTGACGATCCGTTCAAAGGCAAGGTCATCAGCAGGCTGTGTGATGACCCGCAGATAGGCGAGGGCGTCGCGAATTTCCGCACGCTCGTAAAATCGAAATCCACCGATAATCTTGTAAGGCATGCCAATGGATATAAACCGGTCCTCAAACTCGCGCGTCTGAAACTGCGCGCGGACAAGGATCGCCATGTCATTCAGGGATACGGCTTTGCTTTGCAGGCTCTCCATCTCTTCGCCCGTGCGCCGCGCTTCTTCTGGGCCATCCCAGACGCCGGTGACCTGTACCTTGTCGCCATCCTGCTCCTCGGTCCATAAGGTCTTGCCAAGGCGGCCGCTATTGTTGGAAATTAGCTCGGATGCTGCAGCTAAGATGTGCGGCGTGGAGCGATAGTTTTGTTCCAGCTTAATCACTTTTGCATCGGGGAAATCTTTTTCGAAGCGCAGGATGTTGGCAACCTCAGCGCCACGCCAGCTATAGATGGATTGGTCGTCATCACCAACACAGCAGATATTCTTGCGTTCCTGTGCAAGCAGTCGCAGCCAGAGATATTGGCTGCTATTTGTATCCTGATATTCGTCGACAAGGATATATTTGAAGCGTTCCTGGTATAGCTTCAAAATCTCGCGATCGTTTTTGAGCAGGTTTAATATGTGCAGTAACAGATCACCAAAATCGCAGGCATTCAGCGCTTTGAGCCGCGCTTGATAGGCAGAATAAAATTCCTGACCGCGGCCATTGGCATAGCGTTCATTCTCGTTGGCATCGAGATCGGCGGGATTGAGTCCGCGATTTTTCCACTGGTCAATCAGCCCAGCAAGTGACCGAGCGGGCCAACGCTTTTCATCCAGTTCCTCTGCCTGAATCAATTGTTTGAGTAGGCGTAGTTGGTCGTCCGTATCAAGAATGGTGAAATTGCTTTGCAGTCCAACCAATTCTGCGTGGCGGCGGAGCATCTTTGCGCCGATGCTATGGAACGTACCGAGCCATGGCATGCCTTCAACAGCGTCACCGACGATCGTTCCGATCCGCTCTTTCATTTCCCGCGCGGCTTTGTTGGTGAAAGTCACCGCGAGAATTTCGGAAGGCCAAGCCTTGCGCGAATAGACAAGATGGGCCAATCGCCGGGTGAGGGCGGCGGTCTTCCCCGTGCCAGCACCAGCCAGAACCAGCACCGGTCCTTCAGTGGTTAGAACAGCATCGCGCTGAGGTGTATTAAGACCTCGGACATAGGGCGGATCATTTTCCGCAGGCATGTTTACAGTGTCGGTCACAGGTGAACAGTTAGGGAACATCCGCGACGGCGGCAAGTGCTATCATGTAATATGCTCGGACCTGACCCAAAGGGCAGCTTGTATATCGTGTTGCGGTGCACCATATCACGATTATACAAGGAAACGAGCCCCAGATTGGAAACTAAAATGAGTAAACGTCTAATGTTGAGCGCGATCATTGCGACCGCGATGATGGTAACCACCACGGCCTATTCGCATAGTCAAAATGACAGCAATGAGACGGCAACAGCTTATGAGACTGCGAACAGTTAAATGTAGTCATGCGGGACGCAATATGTGCAATCTCGCTTTGCCGCTATCGCGCTGGCTCTCCAAATTAAAACCTTTAACGGCGACCTCTTCCCTGCGGGAAGTCTCAATGGCAATCCAGCTGGAGGGCTCAAACCATCCATGGCGACCAAGTTTTGATAGCGCCACAGCGCCGGCCCCCGTTTCATAAGGCGGGTCCATCAGGATAAGGTCATAGGGTTTTCGTGCAGGACCAAGGGCCAATACCGAACCAATACGGACATCCGCCTGTGCGTTTAGCGTGTCGATGTTTTTTTCTAACGCTTTTAGCGCTTCCCGGTCTTGTTCGACAAAAGTGCAATGCGCCGCGCCGCGTGACAAGGCTTCAAGCCCGAGAGCACCAGAACCGGAAAAAAGGTCTAGCACTTGCAAGTCCGCAAAATCACCAAGACGGCTGGTTAACATGGAAAATAGTCGTTCGCGGGTGCGATCCGCAGTTGGACGAGTTATTTCCCCTTTTGGCGCAACAATTTTTCGTCCGCGCCAATCGCCTGCAATTATACGCATAATATAGACCCCTCTTTTTCTAGCGAGGGGGAAGGGATAGGTGCGAGGCCCGAGGCATCGCTCGCGCAGCGACCGGGAGTTCCGAAATTCGTTCGTTCTGAGCTTGTCGAAGGACATCTGTTGTCGCAGGGCATGGCTTCGACAAGCTCAGAACGAACGGTTTTGAGATTGCCGGTCGTTAGCCTCACTTCAGGCTCTTCCGAAACCGCACTAGATCATGCTGCCGCACCACTTCAATTTCGCCTTTTTGTAAGTCGCCCAGCACAAATGGGCCATAGCGAGTGCGGATGAGGCGGGATACTTCCAAACCGAAATGTTCCAATACCCTTCTGACTTCCCGGTTTTTTCCTTCCGTCAGGGTCATTTCAATCCATTGATTGCGACCCGTGCGCCGTTCCAAATTGGCGGTGATTGGACCATAATGCATGCCTTCTATCGTAATACCGCGATAGAGTTCTTCCAGTTGGTTTTGCGTAATCTCTCCAAAAGTTCGGGCGCGATAGGTGCGTTCAATGCCCGTTTTGGGAAGCTCCATCTCGCGCTTAAACTCGCCATCTGTGGTCATCAACAACAAGCCTTCGGTATTCATATCCAATCGGCCAATGGGCATCACCCGTTCCATTTCCGGAAGCACGTCATAGATGGTTTTCTTGCCAGAAAAATCGCGCTCGGCGGTCAGATAGCCATTGGGCTTGTGGAAACGGTACAATTTGGCTGGAGAAGGCTCTGCCACAGGTTTGCCGTCTACGGTGATCCCGGTGAGATTTTTCAATAGCAAGGATGGATGATCGACGGTCACGCCGTTGAGAGCGATCCGTTCCTCGCCAATCATGCGCTCAATTTCGCGGCGCGACGCAACGCCTGCGCGGGCCAGTAATTTGGCAATGCGCTGGCCTTCGCGGACTTGGGCCTCTGGTGGTTTGGCCTTGGCAGGTTCTTGCTTTGCTCCACGTGTGGGCTTGGCTTTATAGATCTTGCCCGATTCTTTGCCTGATTCGTTGTCTGTCATGATTTTGCGCATGGCGGAAAAAAAACTTTGCCGCAATCTGTAACCTACTAGATGGTGCTCGCGAATGACAGGATAGTTACTTGTTAGGAAGGTGTCACGATGCGTCATATTATATTGCCGGCAATGGTCGCAGCTACTGCATTTGCAGGCTTTATGGGTGCGCAAATCGCCCAATCATCAAGCGATGCCTCCGCGCAAGTAACGACACCCGCGAAAAGCTTTGGCGACGAAACGGTTTCCCCCAATCCGATCGTTGTCGAACTCTTCACCAGTCAGGGATGCTCATCCTGTCCCCCAGCAGATATGTTAGCTTCCCGGCTAGCAAAAGATAGCTCCCTGCTGGTGATTTCGCGGCCTGTAACTTATTGGGATCGCCTGGGCTGGAAAGACACTCTCGCACGAGAAGACAACACCCAGCTTCAGCGAACCTACGCTAGCAAAGGTAAGGCAGGATCCGGCGTCTATACACCCCAAATGGTGGTTAATGGCGGCGGTGGAGCGGTTGGATCGCGTGAAGGTGATATTCGATCATTGGTCCGATTGGCGAAAAACAATACCGGTCCGGTTATTGAAACCAATCGTGATGACAACGGTGATGTCACTGTCACAATCAAAGGGCAGTCTCGCTATATGGCCGGAGTTTCATTGCTGGCGCTAAGTTCGTCGGAAACCGTTCAGGTCGGTCGCGGCGAAAACGGTGGACGCAAGTTACATTATACCAATGTCGTTAAAAGCGAACGCAATCTGGGAAGTTGGGACGGCACATCCATGCGCGTCAAAATTTCGGAGGCAGATCTGAATGTCTCTGGAGCCGATAAATATGCGATTATTGTCCAACGACCAGGCTCGGGTCCGATTGTGGGCGCCAAGCTGCTCGATATTTAAGCGTATCTGAAAAATCTGACTGGCATTCGAAGCATTTGCCGCTAGTGTTTCTCTCAGTGTGAGGGAGAGTATGGCGTGAGTGAAGTAGCCCAATCAGAAGAAAAGCCGGGGTTTCGAAAACTGATTGCATCGCTCGGTCAAAGAAAGACCGGCATGATGTTCATTTTCGGTTTTTCCGCAGGTCTCCCTTATTCTCTGTTGCTTGGTACGCTTTACGCTTGGCTTTCCGACGCGCAAGTTGATCTTGAAACGATGGGTGTGTTTTCTCTTATCGGTCTTGCCTACGCGTTTAAATTTCTTTGGTCGCCGGTTGTTGATCGGTTAAAAATTCCCGGTCTTCATCGGTTAGGGCGTCGCAAAAGTTGGCTGATTCCAGCTCAGGTACTGCTTGGCATCATTCTTATAGTGCTGTCCGTTCTTAATCCGCAGACTTCAATAGGTTGGTTTTCTCTGCTCGCTGGAATGGGCGCCTTTGCTTCAGCGACACAGGATGTTGTAATCGATGCGTGGCGCGTGGACGTTGCTGATGAAGTGGCGACGCTGGATATGTTGTCGACTGTCTATCAACTAGGCTATCGGATTGCGGCACTTGCAGGTGGTGCTTTGGCTCTGTTCTTGGCCGATGCTTATAGCTGGCCACTCGTTTATGCGCTGATGGGTGCAACCATGCTAGTGATCTCTATCGCGACCTTTTTTTCGCCAGATACCGTTGCCACCGATGGCCCAGATGGAGACAATGCCTTGCGGATGGCAGGACAGCTCGATCCTAAAATTCGTGCGTATGGCTTAGCCATTGTAGGTATTCTTTGGAGTTGGGCGCTTATACGGGTTGGTGTTTTCATGGTGCAATCGCTTGGTTCGGATCCTGAAACACGTCCTGATTCGGTTGAGTTTATTCAGTTTAACGGACCGTTGATTGTCATTGCTACTGTGATCATTCCAGCCATTATCGCAGCAGTCTTGGAATATTGGCGTCGCAACGGGAAACATGTTCTGCAAGCTGATACGCAGCGGGAAACGACTTTTGATGCCATACTGGATCATGGCTATCGTGCATTGGTGTTACCACTTGCGGATATTATGGGACGCCTCGGCTGGGCCGCAATATTGGTTTTAGCTTTGATCCTGTCCTATCGAATTACCGACAATATCTGGGGTAGTTTTGCCTATCCGTTCTATCTTGGTGAATTGGAATATACGAAGAGCGAAGTTGCCGTGGCATCCAAGTTTTTTGGCGTAGGCATGACTATGTTAGGTATTGCGCTTGGGGGCGTATCCTTTGCCTATTTGGGTCGTATGGCGACGCTGACAATCGGCGCAGCAACGGCTGCCGCGAGTAATTTGCTATATGCCAATCTCGCTGCCGGCGGCGCAGCGATTACTACTTTTGCCAAAGTCACGGGTTTCACTTGGGTGGTAGGTCTGTTCGGCGCCGATGAGAGGATGGCTAAGCTAATGCTGGCCATAACTGGTGAAAATTTAGCAGGTGGTTTGGCTGGCGCCGCTTTCGTTGCTTATCTGTCTTCAATAACGAGTAAACAATATAGCGCTGTTCAATATGCACTGTTGTCGTCACTAACCTTCTTGATTGGAACGTTAGGTCGCGGGGCATTGGGTGAGATGATTGAGAGAAATGGCTACTATCAGATATTCCTGTTTACCGCCGCACTCGGTGTTGCCGCGATCATATTGTGTATCTTTGAATGGGTTCGGACCAATCGATCTTTGGCAGAAGAAAAATAGGGTTAGAAAGATACCATCATGCCGTTTTTTGCGCTGAGCATTTTGCTTCAAATTCTATGTGTTGTGCATTTGATCAGAAGTAACGGAAACAAACTCTGGCTGACGGCGATTATCTTTCTTCCGTTCGCCGGCAGCGCCGCTTATTTTTTGTTCGAAATTTTACCGAGCCTGCAAGGCAATAGACATATGCGCTACGCCAAAAAGAAGGCGGTAGAAAAAATCGACCCGGAACGTCGCATCAGGCAGGCGAAAGAAAGCATCGCTCTTACCGACAGTCTCGCTAA
Organism: uncultured Sphingomonadaceae bacterium; assembly: GCA_947501695.1. Taxonomy (GTDB): domain Bacteria; phylum Pseudomonadota; class Alphaproteobacteria; order Sphingomonadales; family Sphingomonadaceae; genus Parasphingorhabdus. The sequence goes on along the minus strand of CANMWO010000001.1, from coordinate 1,500,048 downwards.
TCGGGTTGAGCTGGCAGATGCATATGCTGCGAGCGGCCGTCTTGAAGATGCTGTCGCGCAATATGAGGAGATTATCGTCGAACCGCATGGTGATAGCGATAGCATCATGTTCAAATATGCTGGTGTTCTTTTTGAAACGGGTAACGCCGTCCGGGCACTCGAAATTTTGGAACCGCTTGAACCGGCATCGGTCAGTAGCGAAAACCATCAACGGCAACTTCTAAAAGCAAGAATATTGTCTGAGTTAGACCGCAATGAGGAAGCGCGAAAAATTCATGCCGATATAGTCGATAAAATTGCGGGCATTGAGGCGAAAGGGCATTATGCCGCGTTACTGCTCAAGATGGATGAAAAAATATTGGCTAAGGAACAGTTGGAAGAAATTATCCAAAACGGCAAAAGAATGTCCCACGCGCAATTGGACAATGACCGACCGATTTATGAATGGGCTGCCACTAGCCTCAAACAACTATAGAATATCAATCCGGCAATTGCTGATTAGCCTCTAACACTGTGCCAGCAAGGTAAAGAGAGCCAACAATCAGAACGACTTCGGGCTGTCGTGTCGCGATTTTGTTCAACGCTTCGGCAATATTCAGTGCGCTTGAAACCGCCGCTTCGGTTTGCATAAAATCATCTATGCCATGCGCTTCATGGCCGTCGACCGGGACCACTATGATACTGGCAATTTTCGCTTCAAGGGGCTTGATTATCGCGGCCGGGTCTTTGTTGGCAAGCATGCCTAAGACCAGATGGATGGTTCTACCCGCATAACTATCGAAATGCGCTGCCAGGGCTTCTCCTGCGTTCACATTATGCCCGCCATCTAGCCACAATTCGCTGTCCTCTGGCAAGAGGTCGCGCAGCGGGCCGGGCGACAGTTTCTGCAATCGTGCCGGCCACTTCGCCCACCCCATGGCTGCACGATAGGCGGCTTCGGAAATTTGCAGAGCATTCTGATGGCGTAGCATCGCGATAGCGAGGGCGGCGTTATCGGCTTGATGCGCGCCGGGCAGGGCGGGGAGGGGGAGTGTCAATTTCCCCGCGTCATCACGATAGTGGAGCTGGTGTTCGTAAATGGCGGCATCCCAATGCTCGCCGCGCGGGAGATAGTGCGCGCCAGTCTTTGCGGCGTGGTCTGAAACCGCCTCGGCCATATCATCTTGATATTTTTGCGTGAGTAACGGCGTGCTGGATTTCGCAACACCAGCCTTTTCCCAAGCGATACGGACCATCGGGTCGGTTGGCGCGCCTGTTTCCGGCGAGAGTAAAAATTCCTTATGATCGATGCCGAGGGCCGCCATACCGGTCGCCACTGGCTGAGGCACTATATTGGTTGCATCCAATCGTCCACCCAAGCCGACTTCTAAGATACAGGCATCGGCAGGCGTTTCGGCAAAGGCGAGCATGGCGGCGGCTGTCGTGGCTTCAAAAAAACTGGGATTGATATCTTCGTTCTTATCCAGAACACGCGCCAATAGATTAGCGAGATATTCGTCCTCAATCAACGATCCGGCAAGCCTGATCCGTTCATTGAAGCGGACCAGATGCGGGCTGGTATAGACATGGGCTTTCAGACCTTCTGCCTCTATCGCTGCGCGCAAAAAAGCGCAGGTGGAGCCTTTGCCATTGGTTCCGGCAACATGAAAAACGGGTGGCAGTTTCAGATGAGGGTTGTCGAGGCGGTCCATGACGGCACTGATTCGCTCCAGCCCCAACACATCGCGGCCGGGAGAAAGCAGCGAGAGCCGATCAAGTTGTTTCTGAACCGCGGGATGGTCGGAGCGTGCGCCGTCTGCCATGAACGATACGGCTAGTTTAAGCCGCTGTTTTCCAAGCCATGAGATATCCCATGACTTGAGCCAACTGGCTGCGCAATTCCTTGCGATGCACAACCATGTCAACCATGCCATGCTCGAGCAGATATTCTGCGGTCTGAAAACCCTCGGGTAGTTTTTCGCGGATGGTGTTTTCAATCACGCGCTGACCAGCGAAGCCGATCATTGCACCTGGCTCCGATATCTGAACATCACCGAGCATCGCATAGCTCGCGGTGACACCGCCAGTAGTTGGATCGGTCAATACGACAATGAATGGCAATCCCGATTCTCGCAGCATTGAAATGGCTACCGTGGTTTTGGGCATCTGCATCAGCGACAAAATGCCTTCCTGCATCCGCGCACCGCCAGCGGCCGTAAAAATCACATAGGGGCATTGGTCCTGCAACGCGCGGTTTGCGCCATCTACAAAGGCTTGTCCCACGGCCAGACCCATCGAGCCACCCATGAAGGCAAAATCCTGTACGCCAACCACGCAAGGGATATTGTCGATTGTACCCGTGGCGGTAATCAGCGCGTCTTGCTCTTCCGTCTTGGTGCGCGCGGCTTTCAAACGGTCAGTGTATTTTTTTTGGTCTTTGAATTTCAACGGATCTTCTTTGACGGCAGTAAATGGAATAATCTTCCAGCTATCCTCGTCCATGATCTGTTCAAAGCGGATCATCGGCCCGATGCGGCCATGATGCTCGCATTTCGGGCAGATATGCATATTGTCCTCATATTCCTTGAGGAACACCATCGCTTCGCATTTTTTGCATTTGTGCCAGAGGTTATCCGGCGTTTCTTTTTTGGTGATCGAGGCGATCTTGTTACGGACATTGCTAAGCCAAGACATGCGTCAATTCCCCAGATTTTTTAGCGTGCGCTTCTGATAGCATCAGAAAGTGATTTTACATAGGCCTTCACATGCGGCGGCGCATCAGCGCCATGTTTCGCGATGATTTCAACAATGGCGGATCCGACGACAACACCATCCGCAACGCGCGCGATATCGTCGGCTTGTTCCGGTGTGCGAACACCAAAGCCAACCGCGACCGGTAAGTCTGTTCCGGCTTTCAAGCGCGTGACTGCTTCTTGGATGCTGGCTTGAGCAGCTTGCTGCAGGCCGGTAATACCCGCGACCGATACATAATAGAGAAAGCCAGAGGCATTTTTCAATATGTTTGGCAGGCGCGCCGCGTCCGTAGTTGGCGTAGCAAGGCGGATCACGGCGACATCTTTGGCGCGCAAACTATCGCCCAAGCTATCATCTTCCTCAACCGGAATATCGACACAGATCACGCCATCAACTCCAGCTTGCACACAAGCATCGGCAAACCATTCGGCCCCGCGGATGGTCATCGGATTGGCATAGCCCATCAGGACAAGTGGAACCGTGGGATGGCGCTGGCGAAAAGCGGTCGCAATGTTCAATAAATCGGCAGTTTTTGTGCCAGCTTTCAGGCTGCGAATATTCGCGGCCTGAATGGCAGGGCCATCGGCCATCGGGTCTGTGAAGGGCATGCCGAGTTCGATAATGTCTGCACCGCCTTCGACGAGCGCATCAAGGATAGCGCCGGTGTCGGCAGCACTTGGGTCGCCGCCGGTTACGAAGGTCACGAGAGCTGCGCGATCGGTGGGGAAGGCGTTGGAAAGGCGGTTCAAGAATCGATCTCCGTTCATGGCAATGACTTGCGATAGCGACGTATTTCATGAACTAACATCATTAATCCGACGGGAATTACGAGAATCCAATCGGTCTCGTTGACTACAAACCCTTTGCCACGAAAGAAACTGCTTCCAGGTGACACGATATACACGAGGCAGCCTAAGATCGCGATATAACGCATCAGGCGATAGGCAAAGCTCGCGATCAAATCTCCGTCCCCAAAGCCTCGGCAACTGTGAAAATATCCTTGTCGCCGCGACCGCAGAGATTGGCGAGAATGATCTGATCCTTGTCCATCTTCACGGCTTCACGCGCAACCGCCGCGATAGCGTGGGATGGTTCCAGCGCTGGAATAATGCCTTCGGTGCTGCAGAGCAATTGGAACGCTTCTAACGCTTCGGTGTCGGTCACGCTGTCATAGCGCACACGGCCGGATTCTTTCAACCAGCTATGCTCGGGACCAATGCCGGGATAGTCGAGGCCAGCGCTGATCGAATGGGCTTCGTCAATCTGGCCGTCTTCGTCTTGCAACAAATATGTTTTGTTGCCATGCAAAATGCCCGGCTTGCCGCCAGCGAGCGATGCGGCATGTTCTTTGTCTAGGCCATGGCCAGCCGCTTCGATTCCAAGCATCTCGACCTCAGGATCATCGAGAAACGGGTGGAACAGTCCAATGGCATTGGACCCACCGCCAATGGCCGCGACGAGCATGTCGGGCAGGCGGCCGGTTCTTTCCAGCATTTGCTCGCGGGCTTCACGGCCGATCACGCTTTGAAAGTCGCGGACCAGTTCGGGATAGGGATGGGGCCCAGCGGCGGTGCCAATGATGTAAAACGTATCGTCGACATTGGCGACCCAGTCGCGCATCGCGTCGTTCATCGCGTCTTTCAGCGTCCCAGAGCCGCTTTCCACTGAGATAACTTCTGCGCCCAGTAACTTCATGCGGAACAGATTAGGTTTTTGGCGAACCACATCGGTCGCGCCCATATAGACAACACAGGGCAGGCCAAAGCGGGCGCAAACGGTTGCTGTTGCCACACCATGCTGGCCCGCGCCGGTTTCGGCGATAATCCGGGTCTTACCCATGCGTTTGGCAAGCAAAATCTGGCCGATACAGTTGTTGATCTTGTGCGCGCCGGTGTGGTTGAGCTCGTCGCGTTTGAACCAGATCTGCGCGCCTTTGCCAGCAGGCGCATCTTTGCGGACGTGATCGGTCAGGCGTTCTGCATAGTAAAGTGGGCTAGGGCGGCCGACATAATGTTCGAGAAGATCATCAAATTCTTCGGCAAAAGCCGGATCGGCTTGCGCTGCGCGATAATGCTTTTCCAGATCGAGGATCAGTGGCATCAGCGTTTCGGCAACATAACGCCCACCAAATTGGCCAAAATGGCCGCGATCATCGGGTTGATTGCGGAAGCTGTTCGAGAGTTTATCTTGTTTCGTCATATGTGCGAACCGCTTGGCAAAAGGCAGCGATTCTGTCCACATCTTTGACGCCAGGTGCTGATTCTACACCTGAAGAAACATCGACGAGCGGCGGGTTTGTAGCTTCCATGGCTTGGGCAATATTATCGGAATTCAGACCGCCGGCAAGACCCCAGGGTACCTTATGATCATGGCCAGCCAAGACAGACCAATCAAAACTCGTACCGGTGCCGCCGGGCAGGGCTTTTGCTGGGGCATCGAATAAGAGTCGGTCGGCAGCTCCCTCGAATCGGCTGCTTTTTGCCAAGGTTGCCTTGTCCCTTAAACCTAGCGCCTTCCAGACTTCGACCTTGCCTTGATCACGGACCAACTTGATCCATTCGGGAGTTTCTCCACCATGAAACTGGATGATGTCGGGGTGCACGATATTAACCGCGCGTCCAGTCAACTTGGGATCCGCGTTGACGAGCAAGAGCACGATTTTGAGAGATTTTGCGGCGGCTTCCCGCAGTTCGGCAGCACGCGCCAGCGTGACATGGCGTGGACTTTTCTCGAAATGAACGAGGCCAACATAATCGGCTCCCGCTTCTGCGGCAGCTGCGATGCTGGCTTCATTTGATAAGCCACATATTTTGATTTGGGTTTTCATCGGCTGGTTTAGAGAGTCGCCTCAATCGCCCGTGCCGCGGCATTGGGATTGTCCGCTGCGGTGATTGGACGGCCGATCACCAAAATACTCGCACCATCATCACGCGCCGCGCGGGGCGTAACGGTGCGTTTTTGATCGCCCGCTTTGCCATTGGCTGGACGCAATCCGGGTACCACGAAATAGCCGTCTTTCCAGACCTTATGAGCCGCGCCCACTTCATTACCGGAACAGACAATACCATCCAAACCAGCTTCGGCGGCAAGGCTTGCTAGCCGCTCCACCTGGTCATGCGGGCTGCCAGTATAACCGATCTTTCTCATATCGCGCTCATCCAAAGAGGTGAGCAGCGTTACGCCTACTACTTTTGTGTTGATGCCTGCTGCAGCCTTAGCATCTTCCATCATCGCGCGGCCGCCAGAAGCGTGGATGGTAACAATTGCGGGTTCGAGGACATTAATTGCCTGCATCGCTTTTGCGACCGTGTTGGGAATGTCATGGAGTTTAAGGTCAAGGAAAATGGGCAGGCCGATTTTCTGGATTTCATGAACACCATGATGGCCATTGGCGCAAAAAAATTCGAGGCCGAGCTTCAAACCGCCAACATGACCTTTGACCGAATTGGCCAATGCAATAGCATTGTCTAATATTGGTGTATCAATTGCCACATATATCGGGTTGGTCATGCGCCAGTTGCCTTGTCATTGGTCACGGGTGACACCGCTGGAACAGGTTCGGCGATCTGTTCTTTGCCCAAATCAAGTGGCGTAGCAGGGGGCTTTGTTTGAGATGCCGGTGCGGGTGGTGTTTTTGGAGCAGTGCTGGTTGTTGTTGCGGGAGCCGGTGTTGGCCGGGCTGCTGCTTCCAACGTCTTGATCCGGCGATTCAAACGCCATTTGGATGTACGGTGAATCAACCAAAGAGGAACGAAACCTAGCAAAAAAGCGCCAATTACTAGCACTGGTAATTTGGTGTCGATGCGAACATCTTCCCAGATCAATACGGATGTGGGCGACCAGTTATTGACCGCGAACACGACCAATATGATTGCCAATATCACCCAGAAAAGCGTTTTAATGAACTGCATGCGATACCCTTATTTGCATTTTTTTACATATTACGCGTAAATTCGATCAGTGACCAGACTTGTTACTAATTAGGGTTAAACAAGGGCCTTATTCCCCGAACACACGGTTGAAAATCGTGTCGATATGCTTGAAATGATAATCAAGATTGAACCGCTCTTCCAGCTCTTCATGTGTTAGTTTTGCTGCAACATCAGGATCGGCTTTGAGTAGATCGAGCAGGGCAATCTCACCATCGGATTCCCAGACCTTCATCGCGTTGCGCTGAACGATTCGGTAGCTGTCCTCGCGGCTGATACCGGCCTGTGTAAGCGCCAACAGGACACGTTGAGAGTGGACGAGGCCACCCATTCGATCGAGATTTTTTTGCATGCGTTCTGGGTAGATAAGCAGTTTTTCAATCACGCCGGTTAGACGGGACAATGCAAAATCGAGAGTGATCGTGGCATCAGGGCCGATCATTCGTTCCACTGAACTGTGCGAGATATCCCGCTCATGCCACAAAGCGACATTTTCCATCGCGGGCAGGGCATAGCTCCGAACCATTCGGGCAAGTCCCGTAAGATTTTCGGTCAGGATCGGGTTGCGCTTGTGCGGCATCGCGCTGGAGCCTTTTTGACCGGGTGAGAAATATTCCTCGGCCTCCAGCACTTCGGTGCGTTGCAAGTGACGCACCTCAACCGCTAGTCGTTCTACGGACGAAGCTAAGACAGCCAATGTAGCAAAATATTGTGCATGGCGGTCACGAGGAATGACCTGTGTCGATACCGGTTCGATTTCAAGGCCCATTTTTTCCGCGACATGCGCTTCGACTTTCGGGTCGATATTCGCAAAGGTGCCGACCGCGCCGGATATCGCGCAGGTTGCGATTTCCTCGCGGGCCAAGACCAGACGCTTGCGGTTCCGTTCAAATTCGGCATAGGCCTGCGCCAGTTTCATTCCGAAGGTCACCGGTTCGCCGTGGATGCCATGACTGCGACCGATTGTCGGCGTCAGTTTATGCTCATAAGCGCGGGTCTTGATTGCCGCGAGTAGCTTGTCCAAATCGGCGAGCAATATGTCTGTCGCGCGCGTGAGTTGCACTGCTACACAGGTGTCGAGCACATCGCTCGACGTCATGCCTTGGTGCATGAAGCGTGCTTCGTCGCCCACATTCTCCGCAACATTGGTCAGGAAAGCGATGACATCATGTTTTACTTCGCGCTCAATTTCGTCAATGCGCGCAACATCAAATTTGCCTTTGGCCCAGATAGCTTCGGCAGCTTCCTTTGGTACAACTCCCAATTCAGCCAAGGCATCGGTGGCATGCGCTTCAATCTCAAACCAGATCTGGAATTTGGATTCGGGTTCCCAAATGGCAACCATTTCGGGGCGGGAATAGCGAGGTACCATTTTTTCTTTCCTTGAATCGGTAAAAGCTGGTTTAATCTGGCCATAGCATGGTCAGAGATTTGCCGCCCCGCTAGCAGCTACATTATGAGTCGGCAACGGGTGGATCATTGGGGAGAAGAATATGCGTCTGGCAGTATTAACCGGTGGGGGCGATGTTCCGGGGCTTAACCCGTGTATCCGTTCAATTGCGATGTCGGCCTGGCAGCGCGGCTGGGATGTTATAGGTCTGCGGCGCGGTTGGGAAGGGGTGCTGGAAACTGATCCTACGGACCCATGGTCGTTGGAAAATTGCGCGATGGTGCTCGATAAAGACGCGGTGCGTGGGATCGATCGGCAAGGCGGAACGATATTGCACAGTTCCCGCTGCGATCCACGGACAACCTCTGAAGGTGATCAGACGCAAAAGGTGCTCGATATATTGGACGCGCTGAAAGTCGATGCTCTCATTACTATGGGTGGCGATGGTACATTGCGATTTTCAGCGCATCTGGCTAGCCTTGGACGCAAGGTCATTTCTATACCTAAGACGATGGATAATGATGTTTTTGGTACGGATTATTGCATCGGTTTTTCGACTGCGGTCACGCGATCGGTTGAAGCCATAAACGCGCTTCGAACAACCGTGGCGAGTCATGAACGGATAGCGGTTATCGAATTGTTCGGGCGCCGGTCCGGTGAAACGGCTCTATTGTCCGGCTTTCTGTCGCAATCAGATCGCACTATCATTGCCGAGGTACCGGCGGACATTGATATCTTGTTGCCGTTATTGCTGAAAGACAAGTCGAACAACCCGGAAAGCTATGCCATTTGCTTAGTGTCTGAAGGCGCTACTTTGGCCGGCAGCAATGCCGATGATGGTGAAATGAGCAAATCCAATACTAATCGTATCGGCGTTAATATCGGCACACAATTGGCGAGAGAAATCGAGGCGCGCTCTCCGGAACGCACGATCGTCCAGGAACTGGCCTATCTGATGCGCGCCGGCGAACCGGACGCGATGGACCGAATGGTTGGCTTCGCATTTGGAGCATTGGCGGTGCAACTGATCGAGGAAGGCCGTACGTCCAACATGGTTTGCCTGACCGACGGTAACTATGGCGTAGTGCCTATCGGATCGCTGCTTGGCGGAACCAAGGGCGTTAACGTATCTGGTCTTTACGACGCGCGCGAATATCGCGCCAATCTGGTGCAAATAGAAGGTATGCCGATGTTTCTATATTGATTGCGTGAAGGCAGGCTGTAACCTGCAAAGAGTTGCTGCGAATAGGGTGGTAAGGGGATCCTGAAATGACTATCGATCAAGCCGTGTTGCAAGAAGAACGCCTGTCACCATTTTTGCGGGTTACGCTGCGTATCTGGGTAAAGACCTATCGTTCGATCATAGCGTTGATCAGCCCTGTTTTTGATCTGCTGGTCCGGCTTTTCGTTGCGCAGGCGATATTTCGCTCAGGCGTGGTGAAACTTTCTGATTGGGATACAGCCCTTAGCCTAGCCCGCTTTGAATATCCAGTTTCGTGGATGGCGCCCGAAACGGCTGCACTAATTGGTGTGACAATAGAAATTGTTGCGCCGATATTACTATTATTCGGACTTTTCACACGCGGAGCAGCGCTAGCGATATTGACGCTACTGGCGGTGAGCCAGATCGAATATATTCCGATCGACCTCAATCTTTGGTTGATCGCGATATTGGGTTGGTATGTCCTGCGCGGGGCAGGGGGATTCTCCTTTGATCGCGCTGTGGCTGGCGGATTGGGCGGCAGTGCCTTGCCATTTGCGCGTCCAGTCATGCGTTTTTTCAAGTTTTTGACGGACAAGGCGGCACCCGCATGGCTGCTCGCCGTTCGGATATGGCTGGCTGTGACATTGCTGGCTGTCGCGGGCATGGTTGGTATGGCGGGTCCGGAATTATTTCTGCCTGTGAATAGCTTTGTTGGCATCAGTCCCGCTTTGGCAATTGGTCTGGCGATCTTGCTGATTGCTGGATTCATCATTCCGATCACAGGCCTAGCGCTGATAATTGTCCTCAGCACTTTGGCGGTGATGGGTTTGCATCCCGATTTAACGCTTTATCCGATGCTGCTTTTCGGATTGATGATCGTTTTTGGTGCAGGTTATCTGTCGATCGACAGGATGATTTCCGGTTGGCTGGAGTCGAATATCTTGTTCGATCGAAAATATGAGGATGTGCCAGATCATTGGCCGCATATTGTGGTTGTGGGTGCTGGCTTTGGTGGATTAGCATGCGTGAACAAGCTCAAGAACCTGCCTGTCCGTATCACGCTGATTGACCGACATAATTATCATCTATTCCAGCCGTTGCTTTATCAAATTGCAACGGCAGCATTGTCGCCCGCAGATGTAGCTACCCCGATCCGGGGACTGTTCCGGAAAGATGGCAATGTTCGGGTATTATTGGGTGAAGTAAGTAGCATCGATAGCATCCAGAAAACGCTGACCTATGGTCAGAATAGTCTGGATTACGATCATCTGGTGTTGGCTACCGGCGCATCACATAGCTATTTTGGCAAAGATGAATGGGCACCCTATGCTCCCGGCCTGAAAACTATCGAAGATGGCGTTTCGGTTCGTGGCCATGTTTTGCGCGCGTTTGAGCGGGCGGAATCGTCCAGTGACACGGAACGGGTAAAACGTCTGATGACTTTTGTCATTGTCGGTGCTGGTCCGACGGGTGTCGAGCTGGCCGGTGCCATTGCCGAGCTTGCCCATCACGGCCTCAAGGACGAGTTCAGCCGGATTGATCCAGAACAAGCACAAATCATCCTTGTGCAATCAGGCGATCGAATATTGCCAGCCTTTCCGGAAGACCTGTCTGCCCATGCTGCGGCGTCGCTTAGCAATTTGGGTGTGGATATTCGTTTGAAATCACGCGTGACCGATATAGCTGCCGATCGCGTTAAAATCGGCGACGATATAGAGATCGCGACGGAGACGGTCCTTTGGGCTGCGGGTGTCATTGCTTCTCCTGCTGGCAAATGGCTCGAAGCCAATACGGATCGGGCAGGGCGGGTTGCAGTCGATGAGCATATGCGGGTTGCGGGCCATGAAAATGTCTTCGCGATTGGCGACACAGCCGGCAGCAACGCTTGGGATGGCAATCCGGTTCCTGGGCTAGCGCCTGCGGCCAAGCAAGCGGGCGTCTATGTCGCCAACTATATCCAGCAGCAGCTTCTGGACGGCGAACAAGTCGCGCCCTTTAAATATAAGCATCAGGGCAGCCTGGCGACCATCGGCCGGAAAAGTGCCGTGGCCGATTTTGGCTTTGTCAAATTGCATGGCGCTTTGGCCTGGTGGCTTTGGGGCGCGGTACATGTTGGTTTTCTCTCCGGCATGCGAAATCGGATAGCGGTTTTGGTGAACTGGATATGGTCTTATTTCACGTTGCAACTCGGCATCCGCCTGATCACGGGTAAGGATAGTGGCGCTTAAGGCATTTTTAGATCAGGCCTTTTGAGCGGAAGGAAGTGTGACCGTCTTTGCCGATGATGATATGATCATGGACTGCAATGCCGAGTTTTCTTCCGGCATCGCAAATATCCTTGGTGATAGCGATATCCTGACGGCTGGGCGCGCTATCACCGCTCGGGTGGTTATGGACCAATATGATCGCGGCAGACCCGAGTTCCAGTGCGCGCTTTATCACTTCGCGCGTGTAAATGGCTGCTTGATCGATTGATCCTTCGCTTACTAGCTCGTCACGGATCAAACGGTTTTTGCTGTTGAGATGGAGCACCCGAACGCGCTCATGGATGAGATGTGCCATGTCGGCGCGCAAATAGTCGAGCAGTGCCTGCCAACTATTTAATATTGGTTGATCGCGCACTGGCTCCGAAATTAGGCGCAGTGCCGCCGCCTGAACAATTTTAATGGCGGCAGTACTCGTTTCACCCATGCCCGGAACTTTCTTGATCGACTCTCCGTCCGCTGTCAGTAGGGCCGACAGACTTCCAAACGTATCTATTAGGTCTTTGGCAAGAGGCTTCGTGTCCCGTCGCCGGATGGCAAGAGTAAGGAGAAATTCAATAAGCTCGTGATCCAACAATGCGCTACTTCCACCTTCGAGCAGGCGTTCTCTTAAACGCGCGCGATGGCCGTCGCCATGATGGGGCTTGGATTTTCCATTGGGTTTTTTGGCATTGGCTAGTTCGGGGTCCAAGTCGGGCATATCCGAACCATAATCAGTTTGTTTGAGAATGGGATGGGAAAGCCCGCTAACGCCGTGAATTGGCCGAATATGTCCAATCCATAATAAATTGCGTAAAAACTGTGCAGTCCATACACTTGTACATTGCAACTTAAGCTAGACTTCTGCATCTCAGCTGAGATGGAGGAAGAAATTGAACCTGGCCCTTTGGGCAGCCGATTGCGGCCACGACTATTTGTTTATGTAGTTCTTTTTCTATTGCTCGTCGGCTTCCTTGTTCTTTGGTTCAGCCGGATCACTATTGCCGATAATTTTGTGCGGTCGGAGCTCGATAAGCTAGGGGTGGAAGCCAGTTACGAGATTGAGGATATTGGTTTTCGCAAGCAGATTATTCGTAATTTGGTCATTGGTAATCCTGATACGCCTGACCTGACAGCAAATTTGGTTGAGATAGGCAATAGTCTCGGCACTGAAGGCGCAGGCATAAACTGGGTAAGAGCCACCGGCGTTAAAGCGTTTGGCCGATTGAAGGATGGCAAGCTATCCTTCGGAGCGCTCGACAAATTTTCTGACCCGGCGGATGATAGCCCTTTGGCGCTGCCAGATATTTCGCTGACGGTTGAAAAAGCGCAGCTGCGAATTGACAGTGACTTTGGCGCGATTGGACTGGCTCTAAATGGTGCCGGTAATCTGCATGATGGGTTTGCCGGGGAATTGGCTGCGTTGAGCGAGCAGCTCGCTTTGGGCGGCTGTATCATTTCTAATCCCAGCTACTTTGGTGAAATCGCTATTAAGAAACGCAAGCCGAACTTGAATGGGCCATTGCGCTTGCCGGGTTTGAACTGTCCCAAACTTGGTGTGCAAGCGCAAGATATGGGCATGCAGCTTGCGGTTGAACTGGGGCAGGATTTTACCAGTTGGTCGGGTGATGCTGATATTGCGGGCGGACCGCTACGTTACGCTGATTATAGCGCGAAAGAAATTGAATCGACGATCGCCTTTACCGGTGACTTAAAGCGTAGCAGCGGTACCATTGCAATGACTACCAAAGGGCTTAACTCTCCGTTCGGTCAAGCTGATCTGGGACGGGTCAATGGACCCTTTCAACTAGGTTATGGCGACGATCCGATAACTGCGCGGTTCGAAGGGGAGCCGGAACTTCGATCTGCAGTGATTTCCCGAAAATTGCTGAGGGAGATTACCGGTTTGGCGACATCGGCCGATGGAACTCCTATTGGACCGATTGCGAGCAAGCTTGCCTTGGCCGTCCAAAAGGCGGGTAGGGCGCTTGACCTCTCGGGCTCGATACTGTTCGACACAGGAGCGGTTGGAAGTAAATTGGCGATCAGCGCTTTGCGCGCGCAATCTCGTTCGGGCGGCGAAATGAAACTCGATGATCAGATATTACTCACATTTGCAGGTGACGACATCAAAATGCTCGCTGAGGGCGATCTGTTGCTCAACGGTGGCGGCTTTCCCGACGCAAGAATAGACCTAAATGATGGTAGTCTCGCGCGCGGTTTCTCCGGTAGCTTGCAAATGGCCGCTTATCAGGCCGGAGCGGCGAAGCTCAATATTCCTAGCCTGAATTTTTCACCTTCTAGCGGAGGCGGTACAAATATCGATGGTCGCGTCATACTTTCGGGGCCGGTAGCAGATGGTCAGATTACTGGGCTGCAAATACCGATTAAAGGTGTTGTCGGCGGCCGTGGCGGATTTGCACTGTATCGCCAATGCGTCGATCTTCAATTTGCCAGCCTGCGGACGGCCTCATTCATTGCTGGTCCAACTCGCACGACACTATGTCCAGAGAACCGCCAGGGAATAGTGTTCAGCAGTGGTTCTGGCATCAATATCGCGGTTAGAGCGCCGTCATTTGATCTGAACGGCTCGGTTGGCGGGACGCCTCTTTCCCTATCAAGTGGCCCGCTCGACTTTGCGATGGACAAAGGCATGACGGCCCAAAATGTCTCGGTTCGTATGGGTGTGGCAGATAGCATGACGAAATTCGATATGGTTTTGGTGAGCGCTGCATTTGGGCAGATTGTTACCGGTAAGGTCGCCGGTGGCGAGGGCCAAATTGCCGATATTCCTCTACTGTTTGATGATGTGAATAGTGATTGGCGCTTTGTTGAAGGAGCTTTTCTGGCGGACGCGCAACTGCGGGTGCGGGATGAAAAGCAAGTCGAACGCTATCGGCCTTTGATCAGTAATAATGTGCAGCTAAAATTTGCAGACGGATTAGTTACTGCAGATGGCCTTTTGCGAGAGCCCACTACTCAACGTGCAGTCGCCACCGTCACGATGCAGCATATGATGGATACGAGCATTGGCGAGGCCGTTATTGAAGTCTCGGGATTGAATTTTGATGACGAGCTTCAACCGGAACTGCTAACACCATTGACGCTTGGCGTGATTGCAAATGTCAATGGCGCGGTAACCGGTGCCGGTAAAATTAACTGGGACGCGCAAAAAGACGGCGTTCGCAGCACGGGCGTTTTCCGTACAGAATCCCTCAACCTGGCTGCGGCTTTTGGCCCGGTAACCGGTCTTTCGGGTGAAATTAAATTTTCGGATTTGCTTGGCCTTGAAACAGAGCCGGGCCAGTTGGTACGCATGGCGGAGGTTAATCCTGGCGTCGCAGCCTTTAACGGGCAACTCTTCTATCGTCTGTTGCCGGACTATAAAATGCAGATAGAGGGCGGGCAATGGCCGTTTGCTGGCGGAATGCTCTATTTGGAACCTACGACCCTTGATCTAGGCGAAGATGCTGAACGAAGGCTGGAATTCACGGTTGTCGGCGTTGACGCAGCACAGTTTCTTACGCAATTTGACTTTGAAAACCTCAGCGCAACAGGTGTTTTTGATGGCAAATTACCGATGGTTTTTGATCAGGATGGTGGTCGAATCGCTGGCGGTTACCTGGTTGCACGTAAAGGTGGCGGTTCGCTCGCCTATATTGGTGAGCTGACCTATGAAGATATGGGAACTTTCGCAAACTTCGCCTTTAATGCCCTGAAAGCATTGAAATATGAGCAGTTAACAATAGGCATGGATGGCGCAATTGACGGTGAAATTATCACCGAAGTAAAGTTTTCCGGTCTGCAGCAGGGGCATGGAACGAGTAGAAACTTCATCACTAAGCAGATTGCGAAGATTCCATTGGAATTTAATGTTCGTATTCAGGCGCCTTTCATGCAGTTAATGAGCAGTGCGAAGGCCTTTTATGATCCAGGAATATTAGTTGGTCAGAATTTGCCAGCCCTGATTAGAGCGCAGGAAGAAGGCGCTTTGGAAGCGACAAAAGCACTAGAAGACAATTCTGAATCAACTGTTCAGCCAAGGGAAAGCGACAATGGTCCATAAGATAAGTCAATTGACGGATCCGTCTGGAAATGCGATTCGATCAATTATGAAGAATAGGAAGACAACCGGCCTGATATCGGGTGTCGCCTTGGGGCTAAGTGCCGTTCTGGCAGGATGTGTGCAGGTTTCTGCGCCTGATAAACCCATCGTGATCAACCTGAATATCAATATAAAACAAGAAGTCGTCTATCGGCTGGATGGTGACGCACAGGATTTGATTAACAGTGAAGCGGAGATTTTCTGATGTTTGAGTTTATACGGAAAAATAAAGCGGTTGCCATCGTTGGCGGATTGGCTTTGACCGCAATTGTCGCAATGCCCGTCATGGCGCAGCGCGATCCGGCTTATGCCGCCGCGCGCTCCTCTGGAGCAATTGGCGAGAAGCCGGATGGCTATCTGGGCTATGTGACAGCGCCATCTGGCTCGGTAAAGGCGTTGGTCGAAGATTTGAACATTAAGCGTAAGGCCGCTTATACCCGCAAGGCGCAGGAAACCAACTCGACGGTGGAGCAATTTGCTTTCACTTCTGGATGCAACCTAATCAAACGTACGGTAGCTGGCGAAAAATACCAAGCGCCTGATGGCAGCTGGCAGACTCGTACATCGGCTGATCCGGTGCGTGACTCGCGCTGCCCATAACGCCGATATTGAGTAATATTTTGACATCGGGCGCGCTGACAATATCGGCGCGCCCTTTTTCGTTTCAAATTATTGATATTTGGCTGAATTTTCTGCAGTGCAGCATCGCTGTTGACTTGGCGCACCCGCTTTTCTAAACGGACGCGGTTAGCGGGGCTACTCGCTGTCGTGAGTAGATCCAAGTTAATCAGCTTTTCCGCTGATTTTCCGAAGTTTTATAAAGAATCACGACAGAGAATGGGCCCGATAAATCTGATGGACGATGATGCTAAGATAGAGGCGCTGAAAAAGCGGATCGATCAGGCTAAGTCGGAAGAAGTGATCAGATCAGGCAAAGCCCAAAAAGGGGTCGATGATAATTATCGGCTCGGAAACCGGGTTTTGGCAGATTTGATTGCAGGAATTGGTGGCGGTGCATTGGTCGGCTGGGTGCTGGATCATTTTATCGGAACCGGGCCTTGGCTTCTTTTGATATTCCTGTTTCTGGGGATTATCGTGGCTTTCAGGAATATTATTAAACTCTCAAACGAGAGCGCAAAGAAGCACAAATGACTTTTGCGCACCGTTTAGAAAACAGGGGTCCCTTGCGTGGCGACTGAAGAAGGTAAAATCGATCCAATGCACCAGTTTGAGGTGCAGACGATTTTGGATGGCTTTGCATTAGGGGGTCAGCAGATTGCGTTGACCAACAGTGCGGTATGGATGCTTGTGGCCGTTGCTGGCCTGTGGGCGTTCATGCTGGGCGGTATGAAGCGCGAATTGGTTCCTGGCCGCTGGCAGATGATGGTCGAAGGCTTTACCGGTTTTATCGACAATATGATGGAAGCGAATATCGGTCCTGCTGGCCGCAAGTATGCGCCGTATGTGTTTTCCCTATTCATGTTTATCCTATTTTCAAACATATTCGGCCTGCTACCAGTTGGCGTGTTGGGACTGCATCCATTCACCGTGACGAGCCATTTGACCGTCACCGGCGTATTGGCGATCATGAGCTTTTCTATTGTTTTGATTGTGGGCTTTGCCAAGCATAAGTTCCACTTTTTCTCACTGTTCATTCCGGATGGAACACCGCTTCCGATGATACCTTTTATTTTCATCGTTGAGTTGCTGTCATTCCTTGTCCGTCCTTTCAGCCTTGCACTGCGTCTTTTCGTGGCGATGACCGCTGGTCATATTTTGCTGAAGGTTTTGGCTGGTTTTGTGATTAACAGTTCCAACGCTGGCGCCGGTTATGGCGTGCTCGTCGGTATCCCAAGTTTTGCGCTGATGATTGGTATCAGCGCCCTCGAATTGCTGGTGGCGGTTGTGCAAGCTTATGTTTTTGCATTGCTGACATCGCTTTACATAAATGATGCAGAAAACCTGCATTGATTTGAAACAAGACTATTTTTCCAAACGATATTTTTGAACAGGAGTTATTATCATGGACGCAGAAGCAGCAAAATTATTGGGCGCAGGTCTGGCAGCAATTGGTGCCGGTGTAGCCGCCGTAGGTGTGGGTAACGTATTCGGAAGCTTCTTGGAAAGCGCTCTGCGCAATCCATCTGCTGCTGACGGTCAACAGGGTCGTTTGTTCATCGGCTTTGCCGCAGCCGAGCTTTTGGGTCTGCTGGCATTCGTTGTCGCAATGATCCTGATTTTCGTTGCCTAATACATGATGTGAAACATGCGGAGCGGCGCAAATGCCGTTCCGCTGTTTCAAAATATTGGAGCCTCTGGTTCGATGCCACAAATTGATCAAATTGCCCTAACTTATGGATCCCAGATTTTCTGGGTTCTGCTGACTTTCGGATTTACATTTTTCGTTATCGGTTTGGGCATGTTTCCAAAGATTCAGGGCACTGTTGATGCTCGGGACAAGCGGATTGCTGACGATCTCGAAGCGGCGCGCACTGCCAATGTGACGGCGGATGAACTGGAAGAAAGCTATCGCGTCAAAATGGAAAATGACCGTAGCGATGCACAGGCTCTGGTAGAAGCGAGTAAGGCGAAAGCCAATGCCGCTGCCGAGAAGCGCAAAAATAAGGCCAATGCTGATATTGCCGCGAAAGTGGCGACGGCAGAGGCGGACATTAAAGCGCGTGCAGGCGAGGCGTTGAAAGAGATTGAAACAGTCTCTGCCGAAGTCGCACAAGACATGGTTGCCAAAATCTCTGGTGCAAAAGTGACCAAAGCGGCGGCATTGAAAGAAGCAAAGGCAGCGTTGAAACATGGTTGATTTCGCTAATTTAGCAGCCACAGCGGTTGATGTCGCAATGCTGGCCTCAGGCGCTGCTGAGGAACATGTTACGCCGTCTGTATTCGGTGTTTTCAACGCGACCGTGTTCGTGTCGCTTTCGATGCTGGTCGTTATTGCTCTGGTGCTCTGGAAGAAAGTCCCTGCTGCTATCGGGGCATCGCTGGACAAGAAAATAGCCGATATTCGCGAGCAACTGGACGAAGCCAAGAAGTTGCGTGAAGAGTCCGAAGAATTACGCGCAAAATATGAATCACGCTTACGAGCTGCGGACGATGAAGCTGCTGAAATTTTGGCACAAGCTGAGAGTGAAGCAGAGCTGGTTGTGGCGAACGCAAAGAAAGCCACTACCGATCTAATCACGCGGCGCAAGAAGATGGCGGAAGACAAAATTAGCGCTGCGGAGCGTTCAGCCATTGCTGAAGTTCGCGCCAAAGCTGCCGGAGCAGCGACCATCGCTGCGCAAAATTTGATTGCGGCCCAGCATGACGCGGCTGCAGATAAGGGTCTGATCGACCAAACGATCAGTGATTTGGGCTCTAAGCTCAACTAAATTATAGTTTATTGCTTTGGATTAGGCGCTGGTAATAATCGGCGTCGGAGCCTAGATATACGCTATGTCTGGCCCACAATCTCCCGACCGTTTTAACGAGGACAAGGCAACTTATGCCGTGCGCGGCAATGAAACGCCGGACCTTGAAACCGGCATGGCGGCAATCCGTGAAACATTGAATACCCTGCCAACGCGGCCTGGCGTCTATCGGATGCAGGACAGTCGCGGCGACGTGCTTTATGTCGGCAAGGCTCGATCACTTAAAAACCGCGTCGGGTCCTATGTCCAGATGAACCGGCTACCGCATCGTTTGTTGCGCATGGTTGCACAAACCCGGTCTATGACCATTGTGACCACAGGTAGTGAGGCAGAGGCGTTGCTGCTCGAAGCGCAGCTAATCAAGAAGTTCCGGCCCGCATATAATGTGCTGCTGCGCGATGACAAAAGTTTTCCGTTTATCCTGCTACGCGAAGATCATGACTTTCCACGTATCCAGAAGCATCGCGGAGCGCAGAAAGCCAAGGGTAAATATTTTGGACCCTTCGCGAGCGCTGGTTCCGTCAATCAAACACTCAACGCATTGCAGAAATTATTCTTGCTCCGATCATGCACGGACAGCTTCTTCAATAACCGCTCGCGCCCCTGCTTGCTCTACCAAATCAAACGCTGTTCGGCGCCTTGCGTGGATCGGATCACCAAGGATGCTTATGCCGAGCTGGTAGAAGACTCGCGGAACTTTCTCTCCGGAAAGTCCACCGAGGTGCAAAAAAAGCTTGGTGTGCAGATGGAAAAGGCAGCCGAGGAACTCGATTTCGAAATGGCTGCCCTCCACCGAGACCGATTAAAGGCTTTAACCTTCATTCAGGGTAATCAGGCGGTCAATGCTGCCGGTTTGCCAGATGCTGATATATTTGCGTTGGCGGCCAAAGGTTCGACCGTTTGCATACAGGCGTTTTTCATTCGTGGTGGGCAAAACTGGGGGCATCGCAGCTTCTTTCCTGCCCATACGACCAATGTCGAGATTGAAGAGGTTTTCTCGAGCTTCCTGATGCAATTTTATGACCGGATGCCGCCGCCAAAATTAGTGTTATTGGATCGCGAATTGCCAGACGCGGATTTACTGTCCGAGGCTTTGGGGACACGTGCGGATTATAAAGTCAGCGTGTCGAAGCCTCAGCGCGGTGATCGGGTGAAACTTCTCAAACAAGCGAGCCGTAATGCAGAAGAAGCGCTGGACCGCCGTCTGGCGGAATCCTCTACGCAAGCAAAAATCATGCGCGAGATGGTCGATCTGCTAGAATTGGAAGCGGTGCCTGATCGCATTGAAATATACGACAACAGTCATATTCAGGGAACGAATATGGTCGGCGGTATGGTCGTTGCTGGGCCGGAAGGCTTTCGGAAAAACGCCTATCGAAAGTTCAATATCAAAAATCCCGACACGGCTCCTGGTGATGATTTTGCGATGATGCGCGAAGTGTTGGAGCGGCGCTTTGCACGTGCCCAGAAAGAAGATCCTGATCGGGAAAAGGACGAATGGCCTGACTTGGTGCTGATCGACGGCGGCAAGGGCCAGATGAGTGCTGCGAAAGATGCGTTAGCGGAAATTGGGGTGGAAGACGTTAATATGATCGGTGTCTCCAAAGGACCTGATCGCAATGCAGGGCGTGAGACTTTCCACTTCATGGATGGTCGGGAACTAAATCTGCCGATCAACAGCCCTGTGCTATTCTATCTTCAGCGCTTGCGCGATGAGGCGCATCGATTTGCGATTGGGGCGCATCGCCAAAAACGCGCCAAAACCGTTGGACATAGCTCACTCGATGATGTGCCGGGTATCGGTCCTGCGCGGAAAAAAGCGATGTTGTTACATTTTGGAACCGCCCGAGCCGTAAAGAACGCATCGCTGGAAGACCTTCAGGACGCTCCCGGGGTTTCCGCGACAGTGGCACAAAAAGTGTATGACTATTTTCATGGCTAGCCTTCGAACCTCTGCGATTATCTGCTCCGTCCGACAGCATGGCGAGCATGGTGCTGTGGTGCGTTCTCTGACACCGGACAATGGCTTGATGGCTGGTTATGTGCGCGGTGCTCGGTCTCGGACGATGCGGCCTGTCTTGATCCCGTCCAATATTGTGCAGGCTGACTATCGTGCTCGGACGGAAGATCAACTCGCCTCGATGACGGCTGAGTTGCAGGAAAGCAGGGGTCCCTATCTCGGTGAGCCTTTGGCTAGTTCTGCGTTGGATTGGGTGACTGCACTAACTTCAGCAATACTGCCAGAAGAGCAAAGCTATCCGAGGCTTCATAGCGCCCTATCAGCTTTGCTGGACGCGATTTGTGGTGCGCCATCGGCCAAGGGTTGGGCGGTGGCTTTAGTGCGCTATGAATTGCTGCTTCTATCGGAATTGGGGTTTGGCCTGTCGCTCGAGAAATGTGCTGTGACCGGCGGCACGGAGGACTTGGTCTTTATCAGCCCGAAAAGCGCGACAGCGGTGAGCAAGGGGGCAGGGCAGATTTACAAGGACAAGCTCCTACCGCTACCGGCCTTTCTTAAGGAACCAGACAGTCCCGAATGGGATGATATTTTTGATGGTTTGAAAGTCACCGGTTTTTTCCTCAAACGGCATTTTTTCGAGGATCGTCGCAATGACGTCATGGCGGCACGCTCGGTTTTGGTGGATCGCCTAAAAAGGGTGGTTGCCTAATCGCTATTAGCGCGGCAGGACTGCGCGCAAACTTCTAAGGAAATATTATGCATATTGCGGTGCTCGCCGGGGACGGCATTGGTCAGGAAATCATGGTGGAAGCCTTGCGTGTATTGGACGCGTTGGATTTGGCTGACTTGCGACTAGATCATGCAGATGTGGGCGGTGTAGCTTATAACAACCACGGTCATCCTCTGCCGCCCGCAACGCTGGATCTGGCCAAAACGGCGGATGCTGTGCTCTTTGGCGCAGTGGGTGATCCCGATTGTGACAATCTCGACCGTCATTTGCGCCCGGAACAGGCGGTACTTGGCCTGCGGAAGGAAATGCAGACATTTGCCAATTTGCGGCCTGCCAAAGCCTTTGTTGGACTTGAAAATCTCTCGGCGTTGAAGCCTGACATCGCAGGGGCGATTGACTTGTTGATCTTGCGCGAATTAACCGGCGACATCTATTTTGGCGAAAAGGGTCAGCGTAAGACCGATGCCGGTTTGCGTGAAGGCTATGATGTCATGGCCTATGATGAGGAAGAAATTGCTCGCATCACGCACGTCGCGTTCAAGGCGGCTCAGGGTCGCCGGAAAAAGCTATGCTCGGTGGATAAAGCCAATGTGTTGCAAACTTCCGTATTGTGGCGGGAAGTTGTGAATGAGGTCGCGTCGGATTATCCTGATGTCGAACTGAGCCATATGTATGTTGACAACGCTGCGATGCAGCTGGTGCGTAATCCGGGGCAGTTTGACGTGATGCTGACGGGCAATATTTTTGGCGATATTCTCTCCGACCAAGCCAGCATGTGTGTCGGGTCGATCGGTTTGCTTGCATCGGCATCCGTAGGTACCGGGACCAAGGGGCTTTTTGAACCCATCCACGGCAGCGCGCCAGATATTGCAGGGCAGGGCATCGCTAATCCCTCGGCCATGATATTATCCGCTGCGATGATGCTGCGGCATAGTTTTGGTATGGAGAGCGAAGCCGTCCGTATTGAACAGGCTGTTGCGACGGTTCTGCAAAAGGGCATATTGGGGCATGATCTTGGCGGTAGTGCCTCGACACGAGAAATTGGCGATGCGGTTGTCGCGCAGCTTGCCAGTTAAGCGCTGATCGGCTTAGGGAAAGATATGAAAAGAGATACCGGCCAGAATCGAGAGATTACGAAGAAGTGGCGTCCGGCGACCAAAGCCATACGCAGCGGCACCATGCGCAGTGAGTTTGGCGAGACATCGGAGGCCTTGTTCCTGACCTCTGGCTATACTTATGACTGCGCCGAGGATGCCGCCGCCCGTTTTAGCGGCGAGCAACCGGGCATGACTTATAGCCGCCTGCAAAATCCGACGGTGCAAATGCTGGAAGAACGAATTGCGATAATGGAAGGCTCAGAGGCTTGCCGTGCTACGGCGTCCGGTATGGCGGCTATGACGGCGGCTTTGCTGTGCCAGTTGCAAGCGGGTGATCACGTGGTAGCAAGCCGCGCTCTGTTTGGTTCTTGCCGCTGGCTAACCGACACACTGTTGCCGAAATTTGGAATCGAAACCACAGTTATCGATGGTCGTGACATCGAAAATTGGGAGCAAGCGATTACACCCAAAACCAAGGTGTTTTTCTTTGAAACACCAGCAAACCCGACCATGGACGTTATTGATCTACGATCTGTATGCGATCTGGCACGGGCGAAGGGCATTACCAGTGTGGTGGACAATGCTTTTGCCACTAATGTCCTGCAACGTCCGATGGAATTTGGCGCTGATGTGGTCGCCTATAGCGCGACCAAAATGATGGATGGGCAGGGCCGCGTGTTGGCCGGTGCCGTTTGCGGTACAGAGGAGTTTATCGAGGAGACTTTGCTCGCCTTCACCCGCAATACGGGACCGACTCTGAGTGCGTTTAATGCGTGGGTTGTTTTAAAGGGACTCGAGACTCTCGACCTGCGTATTCGCAAACAGAGTAATAATGCCATAGAGGTCGGCAAGTTTTTAGAGCAGCGGGTAGAGAAAATATTATACCCTGGTCTGCCAAGCCATCCGCAACATAATCTCGCGATGAGCCAGATGGAGGCGGCGGGACCGATCTTTTCGCTCTATGTGGGTGGCGGTCGCAAGCAAGCACATGGATTGCTTAACGCATTGAACCTTATAGATATTTCAAACAATATCGGAGACAGCAGATCCCTGATGTGTCACCCGTCATCGACCACGCATCATGGGCTCGGTGAGGAAGCACGTATGGAGATTGGGATTACCGAAGACATGTTACGGATCAATGTCGGGCTGGAAGATCCAGCCGATCTGGTTGAAGATTTGGATCAAGCCCTTTCGTCTGTTGGTCTTTGACGCTATTATAGTGTGATGATGCAGGCGTTCTTTCCATTCTCAGAAACCACCGACGGGGTGACCGTGCGGGTATCGGTGACATTTTTGCCGGAGCAATCCGATATTGATGGTTTACGCTGGTTTTGGGCCTATCACATTCGTATCGAAAATGAGCGCGACAGCGCGGTTCAGTTACTGACCCGCCATTGGCGTATTTCCGATGCGCGCGGTGCTTTGCACAGGGTTGATGGCGATGGCGTGATTGGGGAACAGCCTATTGTTCAACCCGGTAAATCCCATGACTATGTCTCGGGTTGCCCGCTTAACACACCAAGCGGGGCCATGGCCGGGCATTTCATGTTTGTGGGTGAAGAGCCGGATGCATTTGAAGTTCGAATTCCCCATTTTCCTCTTACAGCACCAACCGTAGAGCAATGAAGCGCACCCATTTGCCGTTGAACGGGCTTCGCGTGCTCGACGCCGCCGCACGGCATCTCAGCTTCACGCGGGCCGCCGATGAGCTTGCCGTAACACCCGCTGCCGTTGGGCAACAGATCAGAGCGTTGGAAGACATGCTGGGTGTTGTGATGTTTAGGCGCACACCAAAAGGGCTGGAACTGACGGATGAAGCCGCCGCTGGTCTGGATGCGTTGCGATCCGGTTTTCTTGAGTTCGAAGACGCGGTGCGGGCCATGCAGGCAGGACAATCGTCGCATAAACTGACCATAGCCGCGCCACGCGATTTGACCGCAAAATGGTTGAACGAACGGCTCGCAAAATATTCACAAGACAACAAGGATGTCAGTTTCGCAATTGTTGCATCCGAAGGCGGTGCGGACTTTACCGAGGCCAATCTCGACTTGGCGATCGGACTGACAGATGGACCTGGTGATAATGAAGGTGTGATCATCGGTGACACCGTGTTTGTCAAAGTGGCCGCACCCGGCGGCGAGGCAGGTCAAAAAATTGATTGGCCCGGCTGCCCTATTTCCGAGGGCGAGGAGACCCTGATGCGCGTCGCGGACGGCGGATTAGCGATAGAGGCTGCGGCCAATGGATTTGGTCACGCCTGGGTGCCCAAGATGCTAGTGCAGCAGGACATAACGGCGGGCCGGGTCGAAGTGATCGGGGAAGATAGCAAATCCTCACGTGGCTACTGGCTGGTTGCTCCGCTCCCACAGTGGCGACAGAAGAAGGTCAAGGCGCTCGTCGCAGCATTGACGATATGAGCTTTCCTGTATTGACAACCCAGCGCTTACATCTGCGGCCGTTGCGGGTTGATGACGCGGCGGCGCTCCACCCGGTTTTTGCTGATGAAGACTTGATGCGTTGGTGGTCTAGCGCGTCGCATAAGAACTTCGCTGAAACGCAGGAATATGTAAAAGAAAATTGCGAGGGTAAGGGCTGGCAAACTTGGGCGATCACAATGGTGGGGAACGAGCAGGCTTTAGGGTGGGTCGTCTTTATTCGCCCCGAATATAAAAACAATGTTCGAGAAATCGGTTTTATTCTCAGCCGTTCCGCTTGGGGTAAAGCTATTGCGCGAGAGGCTGTAAGCCGTGTGATCCAACATGGATTTGATCAGTTAGATTTGCGCCGTATCTATGCCGACGTTGACCCTGATAACATCGCATCGATCAAGCTTTTGGAGAAACTGGGTTTCAAGCAGGAAGGTTATCTGCGTCAGGAATGGGAAACGCATATTGGTGTTCGGGATAGCTTGATTTTCGGTCTGCTGCGAGACGATTGGCAGCGAGCAGAGCAATAAACTAATAGACTGCGATCAAGTTCAATAACCGGTTCATCAGGACGGTGAACTTATCGGAATCCACTGGCGCCTGGCTATCGTTCCAGCTTCCCGACACTGCATAAGTCTTGCCGGATTTTGATCTTGTAAGAAATGCGAAAGATATCACTCCCGGTTCAGAGCCACCTTTGCCGCCAATATAGCTCCAGCGCAGAGCGTCTCCGGGCGGGATGATCGGGTTGACCTTAAGGATGCTTTTAACCACGGGATCTTCTATCCCATCGATGACTTTCAACAGGCCGGTTATGTCGGAAGGGGCGGCGAACCATTCGATCGTATCAATATGCACTGGCTTGTTGGCAAGGTTGCTGATCTTGATTGATTCCGGATTAAGGCCAATGTTGTACCGGATCAGTAGTTCCCTTTGTTCATCGTCGGTCGCTTCAATATAGCGCGCCCGTACGTCGGCCCTATCGGGCATTTTTAGATCAAAAAACTCGACCGTATTCAGCATCGGGAGTATTTTATCCGGTGCGCTGTGATCGCTTTTATAGACCAGGTCATCAATTGCCTTATTGCCAAGCTCGGTCATTAATATATCGGTTGCTGTGTTGTCGCTGATCGAGATCATCAGTGTCGCCAAGGCCTGCAAGGTCATCGGACTGTTATCAGGCCATTCTTGTAATATTCCCGATGGCAAAGATTTTCTATAAAGCGGGACAACATCATCCCAGTTCCGGTCGCTTTTGCCTATTTTTGCAGACAGCGCTGCGAGGACATAGAGTTTGAACGTAGAGCCAATGGCAAATTGTTTGTCGGGGTTTAGAGATGCGATGATCTTGGGTTCTTTGGGGCCCAGTTCCGCAATTTCAAAGCCAGCAATACCGGGAAGCTCAGTGAATTCTTGCTCGATTTTGGAGATACTATCATCATTGACGTTCGCTCCCGTAATTTGCAGACCAATGACGGGATAGGGTGCTGAGCTGTCCAGAACCATCCGCATGGCCAAGGTCGCCTTAGCATAAGTAATTTCCACCGTACCATCCTGACGGCTTGCCGGGATGATCTGGCTTATGCTGATCGGTTTGCCGTATTGGCTTTCAAGTTGGGCTACTAACGCTCGAAACTGGGTCAGTGGTATCGCATCAAGAAACGAACTGGCGAAGAAACTTTCTTCTTTTTGCGAGCCTTTAAGGATTTCGAGTAGTTCGGACGCGCGGTCCTGATATTCGGAGGAAATAGTCGACATTTGTTCCGCCCTTGCTGGAGAGGGAACCCCTGAAACCGACATAGTGGCAAAAGCCGTAAAAATCCAGAACCGGCTTAGCCGATCAAGCATCAATAGCCTCTTCATCAAGACTGGCCGCATTCTGCTGGATAAAGTTGAACCGATGCTCCGGATTTTTACCCATCAAGCGATCTACCAGATCCTTGACCACCGCCCGATTTTCATACTCCTGCGGCAGCGTTACTCGAAATAAAGAGCGGGTGTCCGGATCCATGGTGGTTTCTTTGAGTTGGCTCGGGTTCATCTCACCTAGGCCTTTAAAGCGGCTGACTTCGACTTTCTTGCCTTTAAAGGGCCCGTTTTCAATCACGGCCCGTGCCTCATCATCCTGTGCATAAAGACTCTTGCCACCAGCGGTCAGACGATAAAGCGGTGGACGGGCAAGGAACAAATGCCCTTGTCGAACTAGTTCAGGCATTTCCTGAAAAAAGTAAGTCATCAGCAGTGTTGCGATATGGGCGCCGTCGACATCAGCATCCGTCATGATGATTACGCGTTCATAACGCAAATTGTCTGGATCGCAGTCTTTGCGGGTACCGCAACCCAGAGCCAGCGTCAGATCCGCAATTTCTGAATTGGCAAAAATCTTGGCGCTATTGGCCGAAGCGACGTTGAGGATCTTTCCTCGTATCGGCAATATGGCCTGCGTTTTCCGATTGCGCGCCTGTTTGGCGGAACCACCAGCACTGTCGCCTTCGACGATGAACATTTCCGTGCCAGCTGGATCATTGCCAGAACAATCAGTAAGCTTGCCGGGCAAGCGTACTTTGCGTCCGCTGGTAGCGGTTTTGCGTTTAACTTCGCGTTCGGCTTTACGTTTTAGCCGCTCATCCATCCGCTCCATGACGAAACCGAGCAGCGCCTTGCCGCGGTCCATATTATCGGTCAAAAAATGGTCGAAATGATCGCGTACCGCATTTTCAACATATTTTGCCGCTTCAGGAGACGTCAACCGATCTTTGGTCTGGCTCTGGAATTGCGGTTCACGGATGAACACAGAAAGCATCATCTCTCCGCCGGATATAATATCATCAGCAGTTAGCTGAGATGCTTTTTTCAACTGCACCAATTCACCAAAAGCGCGCATGCCTTTGACTAATGCGTTCCGCAGGCCAGTTTCATGCGTGCCGCCATTGGGCGTGGGAATGGTGTTGCAATACCAGCTATAACTCCCGTCGGTCCAAATCGGCCAAGTAATGGCCCATTCGACGCGTCCTGCGCTGTCGGGAAAATCCTGATTGCCAGCAAAGAAATCAGTTGTGACGCATTCTCGGCCACTGAGCTGTTCACGCAAATGGTCCGACAATCCGCCGGGAAACTGGAATACCGCTTCAGTGGGAACATCTTCACTGGCTTGCTCCGGGTCGCATTTCCAACGGATTTCGACACCGGCATAAAGATAGGCTTTGGATCTAGCCATCTTGAACAAGCGTGAGGGTTTGAATTTATTGCCTTCTCCAAAAATTTGGATATCTGGAATGAAGGAGATGCTGGTTCCGCGGCGGTTGGGGGTGCTGCCGACTTCTTCCAGCTTAGTGACCGCATTACCTTGCGAAAAGGACTGGCGATAAATGGTCTTGTTGCGTGCTACTTCGACGATGGTATCGGATGACAACGCGTTGACCACGGAGACGCCGACGCCATGAAGGCCGCCTGATGTAGCATAAGCTTTGTCAGAAAACTTACCACCGGAATGCAGGGTGGTCATAATGACCTCTAGCGCCGACTTGTCAGGGAATTTGGGATGCGGATCAACCGGGATACCGCGCCCGTTGTCCGTGACGGTTAGACGGTTTTCGCTATCAAGAGTAATCTCAATACGGCTCGCGTGACCTGCGACAGCTTCGTCCATGCTGTTGTCGATAACTTCTGCGGCCAAGTGATGAAGTGCGCGTTCATCAACGCCGCCAATATACATGCCGGGACGTTTGCGGACTGGTTCCAGACCTTCCAATACCTCAATAGCAGAGGCATCATATTCACCGGACTTCGAAGTGGTTGGCGGATCAGCGCCAAAAAGATCATCGGACATACTGATCCTATAAGAGCGTCAGAGTCAGACTGGCAAGAGGCTTATTAAGCCTCTTGCCAAATGGTCTGTAAAATATTGCCTTATTGGCTGATTTAACGGACTCTCGGGCCACCAAAAGGTAGCGGCGGAGGTGCTCGCCGCGCGCCGCGTGGCAATTGAGCCTGAAACGCCCGGCCACAATGCTCTACGCAATAGGGAAAGCCAGGATTGACCTCTTCGCCACAGAAGTGGAAGTCCGGTTCACCGGGGTGGTTCATCGGCCAGCGGCAGATCCTGTCATTCAAATCAAGAAGACTGGTTTTATCAGCAATTTCTTCGCTGGGCTTCGCAGGAACCAAACGACGCGGGGGAGCCGGCGGGATTGGTGCCTGTTGATCGCCAGGTCCCTGACGCAAAAAGCCGCCGGGTCCGACAGACACAATCTTTGGGCCGTCAGGTTTAGGCATTTTGGATTGTTGAGCAGCATGGGTTCGGGCTGCTGGAGTCGGTGGCGGCATCGCGCGACGCGCCACATGCTCTTCTTTTTGTTTAGGTTTTTTGGTGGCCTTAACCGCCGCCTTTTTCGGTTTGGCAGCTGGTTTCTCACCTTTCGCAGTCTTCGCTTTCGCTTTTACCGGCGATGGACGCGATTTTAGGCCAAGACGATGTGCCTTGCCAATGACGGCATTGCGGCTGACGCCACCAAGTTCTTCAGCGATTTGGCTCGCTGTAAGGCCTTTTTCCCACATCTGTTTCAGATGATCGATACGTTCGTCGGTCCAAGCCATGCAAAATCCCAGTTATTCAAAGTTTCAATACAATATAAGTCATATAGCCAGATATTCAATCGGGCATAATATGGTCAGCAAATATTGGTTGTGATTGCTCTCGGGAGCCGATAGGCGAAAAGCCTATGTTAGACCAGCCCAAAAATAGTAACTCAGATCAACCCGAGTTTATTGCGCAGACTTATGCAGAGCCGGGTGTGGCTGTAATTCGAGGTATCAACTGGGGCGGCTTTTTGGCGCTCTACTGGAAAGAAGTACGGCGATTTTTCAAAGTCCAACTGCAAACTGTCTGGGCACCTTCGATTACTACCTTGCTATTCCTGATAATATTTACGGTCGCATTGGGCAGGGGGGATCGAACAGTATTGGGCGTTCCTTTTGCTGATTTCATTGCCCCCGGTCTGATTTGTATGGGGATGCTCCAGAACGCGTTTGCAAATAGCAGCTTTTCGCTCCTGGTCGGCAAGATCCAGGGAACGATTGTAGATTATTTGATGCCGCCCTTGTCGGTAGGAGAATTGTTGGCCGGATTGGTCGGTGCGGCGGTCACGCGAGCAGCTTTGGTTGGCTTTGCAGTCTGGCTGGCTATGGCCTTGTGGCCGGGAGTTAGCGTGAGTGTTGTTCATTGGTGGGCTGTCATATGGTTTGGCTTTATGGGTGCGGCTATGTTGGCGCTATTAGGTGTAATGACGTCTATATGGGCCGAAAAATTTGATCATGCAGCTGCGGTCACCAATTTTGTTGTCGCTCCAGCAGCATTATTGTCGGGTACCTTTTATTCCATTGACCGGTTGGCTCCGACATTTCAGGCGGTGAGTCATTTTAATCCGTTTTTCTATGCGATATCAGGCTTCCGATACGGATTTCTTGGTGCAGCGGATTCACCGGTAATCGTGGGTTCTATAGTCCTTTTATGTATCAATATCGTTTTGACAGCGATTTGCTACATCCTGCTCAAAAAAGGCTGGAAGATTAAGTCATAGCTTGATGAACCTGTCTAGTGCCGGTGGATGCGGTGCAATCTATATTTTCCGCCATCCACGGCTTTAAACATTCGCCCCACTTCTGGGTGCATTATGGGCTCTCCGCTATCATCTTCCAAGAGGTTTTGCTGGCTGACATAAGCGACATAACTGCTGTCAGCATTTTCAGCGAGAAGGTGATAAAAGGGTTGGTCCTTTGCAGGCTGAAGGTCTTTTGGAATGGCTTCGTACCACTCGTCGCTATTGGCAAAAACCGGATCAATATCATAAATCACACCGCGAAAATCGAACAAGCGATGTTTTACCACATCACCAATCGTAAAATTGGCATCGAGGACGGACGGAGTGCCCTTCGGTAACGGATTGGATGACGCAAGATGTTTGGTTTGGACCATGGTTACAATTTAGTCAGTTAACCGGCAGATGCAAGCGCGCGCTAATTATCAATCCCTTATAGTTTGCCGCTTGGCAAAATTCCGGACGGAGTCTTTGCGCACTGCACGTCCGATATAGAATATCTTTAAGGCTTTGACTTCCATACTAATTTTAATCCAGCTTAGCGGTGCCAGAGTTGTCGAACGATCATACTAACGGCTGGATTTTGGCGAAAACCGATACAGCGTAACGAATGAGGGCATGGAAAGGGTTCGCCGGTGGGTAAGGGCCCTATATGCAGAGGTGCAAAAGAGGTGTCATGGAGGTGCGTGTCGGATTCGAACCGACGGTACCATCGCTGGCACACCGCATTTCGAGTGCGGCGCTTTCGACCACTCAGCCAACGCACCTCATTGACGCGCCGCATCTAACGATCATAGCGAGGCCCTGCAACCCCGCGTGTCAATCTCTTTGATTCTGTATAGATTCATCCCGGGCAGGAAGCGTTCAATTGAACTCTTTTGAGCGTTTTAAGGGTTTTTCTGAGTTTCAGTCGTAGCTATATCCACTAGATCTGTATCTCAGCTATCTGCTTTAGGCTCTCTTTTCGCGATGTACCGCTGAATCCAAAGAAATGCGATTGCCCCGTTTTACCGGTTGGTCCTTGATCAACAACGTGAAACGTGGCGGCTACGATATCTTCCGGCTTCATGCCAGCATTGGCTTTTTCAGCAGATACAGCCCGTAACATCGGTGTGTCGACGGCACCAAAGCAAAGTTCGTTCACCCGTATGCTCTTTTCTTTCAATTCTGCTGCCCAGGTCTGGGTTAGGCGCCACAGTCCGAATTTTGCACAATCATAGCCTGTTGATCCCACAATATAGGAGAGATAGTGGTCTTCATCCAT
Source organism: uncultured Sphingomonadaceae bacterium (assembly GCA_947501695.1). GTDB lineage: Bacteria > Pseudomonadota > Alphaproteobacteria > Sphingomonadales > Sphingomonadaceae > Parasphingorhabdus. Next base: position 1,467,939 of record CANMWO010000001.1, on the reverse strand, counting down.
ATGCTCGGTATTCATATTGATGATGACGGGATTGATGGATTTCTCCAACATGGGAACCGCGGCTAATGTGCAGCAGAAGGCGGCGTGCAAACAGGAATCGATAGCCGTCTGGAAAGCCTTTACTTGGCTGTGATAATCACCGGCAGTAAGTGAGCTGTCATTCCAGATCGCGCTATTGTTCACCAGCAGATCGATATGATCACCCTTGCTGGCAATTTGCTCGAATATCTGTCTTATTGCTTCGGGATCGCCGGCATTTGCTATAAAACTGGTGCATTGCCCCCCTGCATCCGCGACCAACTTATCAGTTTCTTCATTACCAGCCCCATCATGATCGATATTAAAGACTTGGCCGCCGCGCTCACCAACCGCTTTGGCTATCGCTTGTCCAATACCAACTGCTCCGCCAGTAATGACTGCTACCAGATCGGACATGGCGCTATCTCCTACCTGACCACCAACTGGCGATTTCGATGGGATAGCGCTCTTGCGCGATTTTTAAGTTCTCGTCCATATCATCGGTCAAAGCGGGATCGGTCGTGTGTGGCAATCCACCCCCCGCTCCTTCAACGGGATCGACATATTCCAACCTGATATCGGCAATGACGTCCGCGAAATCATGACCTTCATGGTGATCGGACATTTGATGGCGATAGAAAACCCATTTATCTTCAAAGGATAGCAGGCAATAATAGAAATTTTCTTCCTGCCCTTTCCAATATTCATAGCGCGTAACGCCGGTTTCGGTTTCCAGCGTTTGCTTGACCATATCTTGCGTAATCGCTTCAAATTTATCCAATTTGTCGGCCTTGATCCTGATATGCGCTAGCAATGTGGTCATGCTATTCTCCTATGCCTTCGTGAATGTCAGATTGAGTTTGAGGGTACCGAGCATGATCCCGGGTTGATGCAGGAAATCATTGTCCTCACCATATGCAATATCGTCCAGTCGATCGAGCAACCGGTTCCAAGCAATGGTCTGCTCTAGTCGCGACAACCCAGCGCCCGGACAAACACGCGGGCCTGCGGAAAAGGCGAGATGGCGCGTGACTGCCTTGCGATCCAATTGAAGCTCTTTCGCATCTTCAAATTCATCCGGATCGATATTCGCTGCGCCCCAGCGAAGATGAAGTGTGGAGCCCGCGGGTACTTCCACGCCCTGAAACAGCTCACCCTGACTGGTGATGCGTGTCGACAGGCCTTGCGTCGGCGATCGCAGCCGCATGGCTTCCTCGATAAAAGTGCGGATCAGGCTACGATCCTGTTTCAGCTTTCGAAATAATCCCGGTCGTTCACAGATAAGCTGTGCTTGCTCGGCAAGAGCATATTGTGTGGTTTCGAGACCGCCAATAAGCATCGCGTAAACAATACCGTTAATCTCGTCATCGGTCAGCTTTCGGTCGAGCGCCTTATAGCGCACCTGCGTCAGGAACGAGATCATGTCATCCTGCGGACTGGCCCGCTTTTCTTCCGTTTTCTGACGTACATAGTCACCAAAACCATCAAGCAATCGCGATTTTTCGAGCGTTTGCTCTTCTGTCAGCTTGTTATTATGCCCGCAGCCGTGGACGAAAGCCAATACCTGTGCATTGCCCCAGATTTCCAATTGCGCCGTATCTTCCATCGGAAAACCGAGCACGGACGCCATGGTCCGTTGCGGTAAGGGACGAGCGAATTGTTTCACGAAATCAAGTCCATCGCCGTCAACCCATTGGTCGATCAGATGATCAACATGACCGGTAATCATATCCTCATGCCGTCCAGCACCAGGCCCGACCCATGGATCGGTCAGTTCTTGCCGATGTGCGCGCCACAGCTCTGGGGTGGGCCGCAGCGAACATATCGAAATGATCATCGCATCTAGGCCAGGCATTTCCTGAGGAAGTTTTCCTTCCGCTTCAATTTGATTGACCAGTAGCGAAAGTGTAGGCGGAAAACGGCCCCAATCCTTCACGACACGCGAAACATCCTCATGCTTGGTAAGGATATAGGCATCTTTGTCAGGTGTCAGGCCTTCTCCGGGCAGACGCTTAACCGGTGATTGCTGATGCAATACATCATAGGCCGCATACCATTGCTCAGGTGCACCGGGACCAAATAAGTCCACCTGTTCTGGCGAGTACGGGCATTGCATCGGTGATGCTGCTTTTTCGGCCATGCTCTCCTCCTGACTAATCTGTTTATTTCGTCAGTTGTTTCCAAGCCATAAAAGAGCATTCTCCGATCAAGCTCCATTGGTAAATTGGAGAGGATAAGGAGAGGCGATCATGAGCCGCATTAAGAAATTGCCAACTGACCAGTGGGATCCGCGCATAGCCGCAGCGGTTAAACCGGAAGAAGCAACCGACCTTGAACAAGGGTTAACGCGCTTCTTTGCGCATTGCCCTGAACAAGCATTGGGCCTGATGGATTTTGGTGGTGCTCTAAAGATGAATCGCTCCCTTCCAGATCGGTTGGTTGAACTGGTCCGACTGCGCATTGCATTCTTCAACCAGTGCCGGTCTTGCATGGCTATTCGATATAGCGATGCCCTGGCAGATGGACTGAATGAAGATCTGGTTTGCTCACTGGAGAAACCGGCTGAAGCGGAAAACCTGACGGACACGGAGAAAGTGGCCATCCGCTACGGAGAATTATTTGCGACCGATCATTTGGCGATTGATGACGCCATATATGAGGAATTGCGGGAGCATTTTTCCGAAGCCCAAATTGTTGAACTGGGCATGACAGTAGCCTTTTTTGTTGGTTTCGGAAGGCTCGCCGCAACTTGGAAAATGGTCGAGGAACTGCCGACCGCATTTCGGGATACCGACAAGACTATCGCTCCGTGGGGCGAGGAAGCCATTCACGTTCGTTAATATCGAGTGGTGTTAATATGAGGAGACAGAAAAATGGCAACCAATGCTGATCCAGAAATCAATCTGTTCGACGTGGAAACGCAACAATGCCCTTATGATGCCTATAAGATGCTGCGTGAGGACTCGCCGGTTTACAAGCAACCGGGAACCGATATCTATGTTGTCTCGCGATATGAGGACGTTCGCGCTATCCTGATGGATCCAGAGACCTTTCGCAGTGGAGCCGCAGGCACTGCCTATCGAATGAAAACCGGAAATATCGAACGACAAAAGAAAATTGCAGCGCGGTTCGCAGAAAAGGGTTGGGTTCCAGAACCGACGCTGGGCAATCGCGATGACCCGGGTCACAAGCAAATGCGAGCCATGTTTAACGAAGCCTTCCGGCCAGCCCGGATCAAAGAGATGGACCCGTTCGTCGAAACGCTCGCGTTTGAGCTGATTGATGACTTTATTGAAGACGGGCACTGTAATTGGGTGAAGCAATTTTCTGTTCCGCTGCCGCTATATATTATTGGCGAGCAAATGGGTGCAAAACGCGAAGATATGTGGAAAATTAAGGGTTGGACCGATGCTTTCTTTCGGCGCATTTCTATGATGCTCGATGAAGAAACCGAACTGGAGATGGTCGACCGTGAAATTGAAGGGCAGCACTATTTTCAGCCGATTTTCGAAGAGCTACGGAAAAATCCCAATGACGGCTTGCTCAGCGCTTTAGTGAATACGGAGATTGAAGGATGGGGACGTCCGCTAACTGACAATGAACTACATGCCGAAATGATGGCTGATACATTTGTTGGTGGTAGTGAAACCACAACCAATGCGCTCTCCGCCGGTATGAGGCTGCTCATTGAGAATAAGGACGTCTGGCATCAACTTAAAAGCGATCCCGGAAAATATATGAAAGTGTTCATTGAGGAAGTGCTTCGCCTGGAATCGCCTGTGCAAAGTCTGATGCGATTTGTTGCGACAGACACCGAAATTCAAGGCACAAAAATTCCAGCAGGTTCGCTTATAAATGTTCGCTTCGCGTCAGCCAATCGGGATAACGGGCAATTTGAATGTCCAGAAAAGCTGGATCTAGATCGTTCAAAACCAGGCTCTCATGTTGCCTTCGGTTCAGGGGTTCATCATTGTCTTGGCGCACCGCTGGCACGGCGAGAACTCATTTGGGGTTTTACCGCTGTAGTGGAAAGGTTCGAGGATATGTGGTTCGCGGAAGGCAAGAATGATTTTGCTATTCATCCTCATTTTTTGCTTCGGTCACTTGCAGAGCTGAACATAGAGTTTTGCGCAAACGCTCGTTGATTTGAACCAAAAAGATAGTTGATTGATGCGGTGTGCCTGCGGACTATGGGTGTAATAATGGAGGAGTAAGAATGGACCGTCTGGCCATTGCTGCAGATAAGTTAGAGTGCACCGATTTGGTGACCCGTGTTGCACGTGCTATCGACCGATGCGACGCCGCGTTACTTAAGACGCTTTTCCATCCTGATGCCACTGACGATCATGGTATTTTCGCCGGAACCATTGAGGAATTTATCGATTGGGTCTTCCCCGTACTTGCTACGATGCAACGCACGCAGCATATTATTGGGCAAGTATTAGTTGAGGTCGGCGGCGATCATGCTGCTGGCGAGAGTTACTTTATCGCACATCATGCCATAAGTGCTCCCGATGGTGACATTTTTATGATCGCAGCAGGGCGTTATCTTGATCGTTTTGAGCGCCGAGAGGGCTGTTGGAAAATTTCTCACCGACAGGCTGTATATGACTGGAGTAGCGAAATGCCGTTGACTGACAAATATGATCGAGCTGGATCGGGGCCAATGACGTTTGGAATGCGAGGCAGCGGTGACGCATCCTATTCCCACTTAGCAGGGCGAGGTTTTTCAACGTCTTGAGCTATAGCTTAAAGACTGTTGAGTAAGATGGCCTGCACAGGCGAAGAACATATATGCGAAGGAATATCTACTATGGCAGATTATGATTCAGGTGAAATAGACTCTAGGCTTGCAGATGTCTCCAAGCAGCCGGAACCCGAATTGCGGGGAACTCCCATTACACCCGACCGCTATTTTTCGAAAGATATCATGAATAAGGAATGGGACACCATTTGGACGCGCACCTGGCAGATAGCTGGTTTGGAACGCGAATTAGCCGAAAATGGTGATTATATTACCACCTCCCTTGGCAAAGAACGGATTTTATGTACGCGCGGAGACGATGGAAAAATCCGTGCATTCTACAACGTATGCCAGCATCGCGGATTGCAGCTAATGTCTGAACCTTCTGGCAACACTCGGCGGTTCACTTGCCCCTATCATGGATGGGCTTATGATCTTTCCGGTGAATTGAAAGCCGTACCAGATGAAGCAGATTATCCACAAGGCAGCCCATGCGGCAAGTTGAACCTTGTTGAAATTCCATGTGAAAGCTGGGCGGGCTTTGTATGGTACAATATGGATGAAAACTGCGTGCCCCTTAAAGAGTTCCTTGGGCCCATTGCGGATCAGATTGATTCCTACCCGATGGCAGAGATGCGACGTACGCATTGGGTCACCATAGAAGGCGACTTCAATTGGAAGTTGGTACAAGATAACTTCAGTGAGTCTTATCATGTGCCATTTGTTCATCCGAGTTCCAAATTCGTCATCGAGTATAGCCACCATCACTGTCAATTTGATCACTACCCTGAAGGACACTGCCGGATGTTCATGCCCGGTGCTGGGCCAGCAGAAGCAATTAAGGGTGGCGAGAAGGAAACACTCGCTTCACTAAGTGAAGAATTACAGCGTTGGGAACTTAATCCGGACGACTATCGTGGAGGAAAGACGCGCGATATTCGTAAGGATTTGCAGCGTCAGAAAAGGAAGCTTGGCGCGTCGAAGGGCTATGATTTTTCAACTTATCATGATGACCAGCTCACCGACAATTGGCACTATACGATTTTTCCTAATCTGTCGTTTAGTTTGAAACCGGACGGTAATATCTGGCTCAGGGCACGCCCGCACGAGACTGATCCGGAAAAATGCTATTTCGATATGTGGTATATGACACTCTTTCCAAAGGGTGAAACCCAGTATTATTCTTGGGTGATGCGAGAATTTGTCGGAGTAGATACCCCTGTGGAGCATGTCCAAGGCAAAGCTGGTGAGATTTCTGCCGGCCCGGCAATTGACGAGGATCTTGAGATATGGCCGTTACAGCAGCGCGGCCTTCATTCTAGGGGCTATAAACGCGACTATCTTGCGGGACAGGAGAGCCGCATGCGCTATTTTCATGAAACACTGGAAGATTGGATGGAACGTTAGTCTCAACCGTGGTGCTGTCTCCTAAGCTAAGGTTGTTTAGCTAGCTTTGCGGTTTAACGCAGCGTTCGAAAATGGGATGACGGCTGGTGTTTCGTTGGCGTTATCCAACCGGTTAAGTACCGACTGTGTCGGTCGAGAAAACAAGTAGCCTTGTAGCTGTGTGCAACCAAGGTCGCGCATCACGTCCATTTCTCTGATTTTCTCGATTCCTTCGGCCGTTGTATTCATGCCTAGCTCCTCCGCCATTGATACAATCGCCCGGATAATAGCTAAGCTTTCTGTGGATCCCTGTGTGGCAGATTTCACGAAGCTTCGATCGATTTTGATGGTCGAAAAACTAGCACGCCGGAGATAACCGAGCGAGGAGTAGCCAGTGCCAAAATCGTCCAAAACAAGATTGATGCCCAGCGACCTTAAATTTTCTAAGGTCGCATCGGTTTTTTCATGATTGTCGAGGAACACACTCTCGGTTACTTCCAGTTCGAGGCGTTCAGGACTTAGCCCACTTGCAGCAAGAGCTCCGATTATGCTGTTTGCCAAGCCACCGCCTTCAACTTGAAGCGCTGAAACATTGACCGAAAGCCGAACATGGTCAGGCCAGTTTTTAGCTTGCGCGCAGGCCGTCCTTAGTACCCAGTTTCCAATATTGCCTATTAATCGCGCCTCTTCGGCAATCGGAATGAAAACAGCTGGAGAAATCTCGCCGCGGGTCGGGTGGTTCCAACGCAACAAGGCTTCGTAGCTGATGATCTCTTCGCTATTTGCATCAACAATGGATTGATAGGCAACTGACAAGTCGCCATTCTCCAAAGCGCCTCGTAGATCGTTTTCCAGAATGTGCCGCTCGTCGGCTTCAATCTGCATGAACTTTTTATAACGCACACACTGACCTCGACCCGATTCCTTACCGTGGTAGAGCGCTAAGTCAGCATAGCGTGTAAGTGTCTGAACATCATCGCTATCTTGTGGTCCAACCGCAATTCCGATTGTCGCGCCGATATTGACGGACGTTCCATCAATCGAGTGGGTACCGCAAAGATCGTCGATGACTTTTTTACCAAGTCGTTCGACTTCTTGGTCGCTTTCGATATTCGGAATCACAAGGGCAAATTCATCACCCCCCAGACGTACAGCATGAAGCGTTTCGCCAGCAGCTTGTTTTAGATGTTCTGCGACATGGCAAAGCAGCTTGTCGCCGATGTTATGGCCGAGTGTATCATTTACAGTTTTGAAGCGATCGAGATCGATGAGCATGATGGCACAACGACCACCTTTTTCATGGGCACTGACCAGTGAATCGGATAACAACGTCCGGAAATAACGACGATTGGCTAGACCGGTCAGCAGATCATGGCGGGCAGCATATGATAATTTTGCGTTTGCCGCGCTAATTGCTTTTCTTCTGCGGCGGACTGATACTATCGCGAAAAATAGCGCACCAATGACTGCAAAGGCGACAACTAATAAAAGGCTAGTGTAGCGCAATATTGTACGAGACTTGGTCAGTGCCAGATCACGTTGTGCCTGCTTTGCTTCTAGTTTGGATATCTCCAGTTCACGATTGGCATCATCAAACTGTGCTGCCAATAATGCGGAGTTGGTCGAAGCTGCCAATTCACGGCCATTATCATCAAGACGCTTGAATGCGCTAAGATGCTCAAGAGCTTCCTTGTAGCGCCCCATTGCGCTGAAAACTTGATAAGCCGTTGAATGATAGTCGCGATACGACATTGTAGAGCTCTTCAAATCGACGCCGTTAAACGCTTTACGTACAAAGCGATCTGCCTCAGGCAATCGTTTTCCAGCCAGTGCGATTTGCGCGCGCGTGCCCCACAGGAAAGGTTCCCAATCGGTTGCTCCGGCTTGTGCGATATTAAGACCGGATAACGTGGTTTGCTCGGCTTTTTTGAGGTCGCCTTGGGAATATTGGGCAAAAGCCAGATTAGTTAATATCCGTGTTTGCAGAAGCGGACTGTCCATCTCTCTCGCGACGTTCAGGGCTTCGGCATATTCCATTTCCGCTTCGCCAAATTTGCCCATATCCCGCAGAGCATTGCCACGATTGTTGTGCGATGACAGGTTAAGCGCGGGGTCGTCTGCATAGACCGATTTAGCTTGATCATAATAGTCTAGCACCCGTGGATAATCACGCGCTTCATAATAGATCGACCCGATATTATGTAATATGATCGCCTGGCTACGTCTTTGATCTAATTTTTCATAAATACGATATGCGTCATAAAGCATGGCCAAGGCCTGTTCCACTCGGCCAGTTTGCTTGGCGATTGCAGCCGAGGACTTCAGCAGGTCAGCATTTAATTTGGTATTGGGAGCAACGCTCGTTACCGTCTTCAACGCGGTAGCAATAACAGGCGTGGCTTGTTTGGGCTTATTCAACCGGGTAAGGGCTTCACCTTCAAGCCATTGACTTGTTGCAATGGCAATAGCCGCTTCCGTTTCAGGCATCGCGTTAGCAATAGCTGCAGCTTTACGAGCTGATTTTAATGCGGTGCCAGGATCTGACATCATCGAAGATTTGGTATCGGCAATCTGTGCTTCAAATGCAGACGGTGCCGGTTTCGATTGCGCATAGGCAAACGGGATATTGCAAGCGGAGCTCATCAACAAAGCTGCTATTAACTTTTTCCCCAACATAAGCCCCCGCTCTCTCAAACAAACTAACCAGGGGTGAATATGGTTACTCATTTCACCCCTAGTAAATCATTTAGAATGGGAGACTTAGCACCCCACCTGCTATTATTTCGTTAACGTTGTTTCGGGCTGAGGCATCATATTGTGCACGTCCGAAGAAGGATAGTTCACCGCCGCCCATGAAGGGAGTGGCATAGAGGAATTCCCCAGTGAACCGGCGGCTTTTGTCCGCAATGCTAAAGTCACGCGTTACAGAGCCTATTTCACCGGTTGATCGGTCTATGACCTCAACTGCGCTATATTCGAGCGTACCATTTTCTACGTGCAGTGGCTGTGTGAAAGAAACCCGCAAACGGTCATCTTTGCCCATCAATCCCTGCTTACCGATTGAGAAAGCATAAGCCGAACTTCTCACATTTCCGTTTGTACGCAAATTTTGATCAGTACCACCATTGGACTTGGTCATGGCAGCCGTTGCTGATGCAGCAATGTTTATGCCATGTGGCAGATCGAAACTAGCGCCCACGGTCATTGTTCTGCTGTTCGAACCATGCCGCAGGTCGTTATCAAGAGCTGACTGCACCCCAAGTAACCCGTCTTTTTCGTTCAACGAGGCAAAGCTGACACTTATCGTTGCAGCTTTTAGAGGCTTATGAGTCATGCGGAGGTTGAAAGCGCTGGCCTGATAGTCTTTTGCACCGCGCAGTTGATTACGTTCAGCCTCAGTCAACGCCTGGTTTTCCGAATGGTCCAAGCGTCGATTGGTCAAGCCAAACGCAACAGTCGTATTCTTGGCAATCGCAAATTCTGCGTCAAGAAACCCGCCGCCAGAAGCAAGGCCCAGCACGGGGTTCAAGCCGCCGGTAGACGTATCATAATCCGAGGTTAGTCCGAATGACTGCTGGCCGAGCAATGCAATGGCGCCTTGGCCATAGCCTGCGTTAAAAGAGAATCGACCCTCAGCATCGCCAAATCTGACGGCGCTATGCGGCAATTCGCCCTGACGGCTATTGGTCAGATAGCGCGTTGGGTTGCTGGCTGAGACTGCAAAGTTCCAACCTTCCTGCCTCGGGCTGGAATAGCTTGCAACATCGGTAAACCCGCCGGTTGCTTTAGATGACGTAAGATTAGGTGTCGACCAGTCAACAAAACGATCCGTAATGTAGGACTGAAAATATTCGCTAGACCCCGTGACGCTAGATTTCTGCCCAATAAGCTGGCTCGAGAAGGGTACAACAAAGTCGCGATGGGTGTTGCCGACCTTTTCAAACATGGTCAAGAAAACACCTTCCGAATTCCAACTTGCGCCGACGCCCGTCTTTTGCAGACTAGCGGCGCTGCGCACTATTCTTTGATTTCCGCGATATTCGTGAAATTCAAGTGTGCCAAAATCAAGCGGTGATTGTGAGGCTTCAACGTCAAGCAACCCTGCGCCATATACATCGTCAATTCCAGGCGCGCCGAGATCTTTGGCGGAACGCAGAATAATTTCTACTGTGGCTTCAGGCTCTTGCGCTAGCCATTGCCAGCGATCATGCAACAAGGTTATCGCTCCTGAAACGAGCGGAGCAGCAAATGATGTACCGGATCGGCGCGTTACGCCGCCATTGCCATCGGCCAACAAAATTAACTCACCCGGCGCGACAATGAAATTGTTACGAAGATAGTTACCGTCCTGACAGGAACCGTTTTCAGTCAGGCAAGCCGACCCCGGTGTGTTCGAAAGACTAGAAATATTGCCAAGGGCATCGACCGCACCAACAACGATGATGCCAAAGTCTGAATTCCTTGTAAAATCAATGTTTTGTGTCTGAGTTTGACCATCATTGCCTGCCGCAATCACAAAGACGGTATTTTTGGCAACTTTTTGGACGGCACTATTGTTGAAAACATTGTTCCATTCTGGGTGGAGCGTCCAACCCGACACGCCAAGAGACATGTTTATAACGCTGGCATTCGCACTTTTCAGTGAAATGATTCCGGCTTGAACATCGGCCCAAGAAGCACTGCCTGTGGAATCAAAAGGATTATATGTCGCTACCGAAGCGTTAGGGGCAATGCCCATGACACCACGGCCGTCATGATCCGCGATCAACAAGCTAGCTACACCAGTTCCGTGGCCGCCGACATGGGCTTCATAGCCACCAGAGTGGAAAACATTGCCTTCGAGATCGGGATCATTGACGATCGATGAATCTAAAATTCCGATAACGCTATCGGCACCGCTGCCCTGAATTTTCGTCAATTCAGGCGTCCAGTTAATCGTCTTCATCCAATGGTCGACATGGTCACGACCACTAAATTCCATCAATCCATCAAACCATTCGGTTACAAGCTGTGCGCGTTGTGCTTGGCTAAGCGAGCGGAATCCCCAAACGCGGTTGTCGCCAATGCCGAATTTCTTAAAGAGCGGGTCTAGGAAGCTGGCTTCAAACGTTTGACCGGTTCTGGCTTCAACAGCGGTTCCCCAAACTTTCTGGGACTGGTTGATCAAGCTATTAATTTGCGTATCCAGCGCGGTGCGTTTTTCATCCGTATTACCATTTTGGGCAATTTCATTCAGTTGCAAATTGGTTTCTCTCCAAGTCGCACCGAAGCTATGCCAGAAACTATTGGTTTCGAAATAGCTTGGCAGGACGGTGCCTGAAATTGGATCTTTCTGTCCCTGAAATGGATCTAGATCACCATAAAAAGGATCAACATTGCCTGCAAAAGGATCTAAATCGCCGGCGAAGGGATCCAAATTGCCGCCAAAGGGATCGATAGCACCCCAAAGCGCTCTGATCTCGCCATGAAATGGATTTAGATTTCCAGCAAACGGGTCGATATTGCCTTCAAACGGATTGATGTTACCGGCGAACGGATCAATTGAACCACTGAACGGATCAATCGAACCCGAGAATGGATCGATGCTGCCCGAGAACGGATCGATACTTCCCCCCATGGGAACAATCGGCCGCAACTCTTCGTCGACAGATGAAGCATGGTCTTGCGCTTCAGCAGCTGGAGTATCCAAGGCAAGATCGGTGGTCTGCGCTATAGATGGCACAGCCGTTCCGAATATGATCGTTGCAATAGCCAATTTGCTAGAGCGATAGTTTGATGGTCGTTTCATTTGTTCCCCGTTCACCCACGAACTTATAATGAATGAAATAGGGGTCAGTTGTTAACCAGCGCGCAAAAAGATGGATTAATAACAATGTAACCAAAGAAGGGCGCAGATTTCCGGTCGGTTTTTCTAATCGAGGCACAAAATTAATGCCTCTAACGTTAAGATTTTGCACAATTTTGTAAGTTTGAGCCGTGATTCTGGTCCGGTTTGTTAAAGACTCTCACTGCTTCAAATCTGGACATACCAGTATTATGAGTGACCTATTATCTCTTAAGTCTAATAAAGACTGTGAAACGCAGCATTTTTTTGGCAGGATGGCAAAGGGCCAACTTGGCCAGAGTGATTTGAGGGACAATATGGCTGATCGGGATTCTCATCTACAGGATGTACTAAAGGCACCTGAAGGGGCGCATATTGCCGCGTTATTTGATTTTGATGGTACGATAATCGCAGGATATTCTGCCACTGCTATGTTGTGGGAAAAGATCAAGCGCAGGGAAATGACTGCTGAAGAGCTGGTCGAAACCGCGAACGTCATGGCTCAATATAGCATGGGTAGCATGGGTTTTTCTGGCCTGATGATGGCTGCGTCCAAATTCATGAAAGGTGTAACCGAAGACAGCTATTTTGAATTTGGTGAGGAGCTGTATCAAAAGCATATCGCGCGCAAGGTATATCCGGAATCGCGGGACTTGATCGAAGCCCATATGGCCAAAGGGCATACTGTGGCGATTGTGTCTTCTGCAACAATTTATCAGATTGAACCTACTGCACGTGATCTGAATATCGAGCATGTACTATGTTCTCAATATGAGGTTGAGAACGGAGAATTTACTGGGAATATCATTCGCCCGCTTTGCTTTGGCGAAGGAAAGGTTCTTGCGGCGGAAAAACTGGCGAAAGAATATAAGCTCGACCTTAAAAAGAGCTATTTTTATTCGGATAGTTACGACGATATTGAATTGTTAGAACGGGTTGGCAAGCCCCGTCCCTTGAACCCCAATAGCAAGCTTACCGAAGTCGCCAAAGAGCGCGGCTGGCCGTTGCAGAAATTCGATAGTCGAGGGCAGGGTAAGCCAGTCGACTATCTGCGGACTATTTACGCAACAGGATCACTCGTTACATCTTTTGTGGCGGGATTACCCATCTGGGCGCTGACTGGATCGCAACGTGAGGCGACGAATTTCTCAACCGGTCTGTTCGGTGATATAGCCACCGCATTAACCGGCGTGGAACTGAATGTTAGCGGGGAGGAAAACCTTTGGGTAAACCGGCCCTGCATTTTTGTCTTCAATCATCAAAGCAAAGCCGATGTAATGATTATGGCGAAGCTGGTGCGCAAGGATGTCGGCGGTATTGCCAAAAAAGAGGTCAAGGATACTCCGGTAATCGGTAAAGTCATGGAGATGGCTGGAACCATCTTTGTTGACCGGGCGGACGGCCGTAATGCGATTAAGGCCATGGAGCCGCTAATCGATGCTATCAACGTCGATGGCAAGTCGATCTGTATTGCGCCAGAAGGAACGCGAACCCTATCGCCGAAAATAGGCCCATTCAAGAAAGGCGCTTTCCATCTTGCGATGCAGGCTGGAGTACCGATGGTTCCGATTGTTATCCATAATGCTGGCGATGTGGCGCCTAAAAATGAATTTGTGATGCGGCCAGCTACGGTGAAAGTAGATATCCTGCCTCCAGTTGATACGAGCAAATGGAAAAAAACAACTTTGAATGAGCATGTAGCTGAAGTCCGGGGGATGTTTCTGAACGCGCTCGGGCAAAGTGATGAAGATGCTGCGATGGCTGAAGTGGTTGAAGCTGCAGCACGAGCTCCACGGCAGGCTAGCGTGAAGCGGACGACTCCTGCAAAGACCAGGGCGCCGAAGAAAACTGGAAAGGTTTCTCCCAAAAGGGCAATCCCAACCGCTAAAAAATCAGCGCCGCAACGAAAGCCTGCAGCAACAAAAACTGCAACCGCGAAAAAGGCCGCGCGCAAACCTGTAACGCCGAAGGCAAGTGCCACAAAACCAGCAGCGAAGAAAACGGTAACTCGGAAGGCGCCGCTCAATAAACCAGCCGTGTCCAAAAAATAGTGAGGCAGAATGGATGAATCGACGGCAATAGCAAAAGCGGTTCCTCTGCTGACGCAGGGGCCGAAACTATTTGTCATCGATGCGCGTAACCGTGTTGAACGTCGTTACTTGTTGGACTGGCTTCATACCTCCCTTGCCGAAGGAGGGCCGGGTCAGGAAATCAACTGGGTTAGTCTTCCCATATCGGATGAACGCGCGCGTTTGCGGTTGAAAGAGCTCACCCGAAAACTGGAAGCCGAGTCAGATACACTTGTGATACCCGTGCGTATCGCATGGCGAATACCTAATTTTGAAAAGAGTCGGGCGCTCAAAAAGCGTCACGCCTTGTTTGGTGATCCCCGGACGCCGGGCAGCTTTAGGGCGCGTACGATTCTACTCCGCAATAAACGCCGGGCGCATTGTCTGATTGGGCAACCAGCGACAATAAGCGACCTCAGACAACGCTTTGAGCAGCAAAATGCAGTCGAAGTTCAAAGCGATGACGAACACGAATTTGCGGGTTTTGTCGTGCGTCAGGCTGGTCTTGTTCTCGATATTGAAGAGCGTGGCCTTCGTGGACGCCGTTACAAGGTACCACGGTTTGTTGCTGATGGCTTGCGCACAAATTCGAAATTTCGTGCCGCGATGACTGAACTGGCAATCGATCTCGATAAGCCAGAGACGGTATTATACGACGAAGCCAGCAAATATATGAAGGAGTTGATCGCCCGGCCGAGTGCTTTCTTCATAGATATGAAGGCAAAGCTCGACCGTTTCATGTTGTCGCAAGGCTATGAAGATGAGGTTGTGTTCAAAAAGAGTGAGCTAGCCCGGTTGCGCAAGACGATGCGGGATCACCCAACGTTGCTGCTGTTTACCCATAAAACCTATATTGATGGTGTGACACCTACCGATCTGGCTTATCAAAATGATCTACCGATGGTGCATGTCTTTGGCGGCATTAATCTCGATTTCTTCGGCCTTGGCTTTGTTCTGCGCCGGGCAGGAACGATTTTTATTCGTCGCAGTTTTGAGAATAATCCGGTCTATAAGCTCGTGTTGCGTCATTATGTTAGCTATTTGCTGGAAAAACGCTTTCCTATGACTTGGGCTTTTGAAGGTACGCGTTCGCGGCTCGGAAAGCTTATGCCTCCGCGCTATGGTTTGCTGAAATATGTCATGGATAGCGCCAATGTGAACGACATCGAAAACGTCCATATCATTCCGGTGGTGACCAGCTTCGACTTAATCCGCGATGTCGAGGAATATGCCAGTGAGCAAACCGGGCGAGCCAAGAAAGCTGAATCGCTGAGTTGGTTTATCGGTTATCTCCGCAGCTTGCGTGAACCGATGGGTAAAGTTTATGTCGATTTTGGCGAACCTGTCGTTGTTAAACGTGCGCCTGAGCCTAATGATCGCATAGGTTTGTCTAAAATCGCCTTTGAAGTTGCAGTGGAGGCTAATCGAGCGACGCCGCTGACACTGACCTCGTTAATGTGCCTGAGTCTGCTGGGCACTGCGCCACGAGCCATGACAGCAGATGAATTGCGCGCGGTAATTAATTTCTTTGTAGAATGGGCGCAAGAGCGCAAAATTCGATTCAGCGATGATTTGGTCACGCAAAACCTGGAGGGTATTCAGAAGGTGGTCGATACGCTAGTCAATAGCGGCTTGTTCGTGCGTTACGACCAGGGATCAAGCACCGTTTACGCGATTCAGCCGGAAAAACATCCGCTAGCGAGCTACTACCGCAATTCTATCATTCACCATTTTCTTGATAAGGCGATCATTGAACTATCGCTATTAAAAGCAAGAGAAGACAAGGATAATGCCGCCAAGGATGTGTTTTGGGCAGAAACCGAACGTTTGCGTGATCTGTTCAAATTTGAATTTTTCTATCCTCCAAAGGAGGAATATCGGAAAAACCTGGAAGCTGAATTGACCCGCGCTTGCCCAGACTGGGAAATGAAGCTGGATAAGGGGGGCGTTCTACTCAAAAGCCTAACCAACCGGTTTCAACCTCTGATTGGTCATGCCGTTTTTCTGCCATTCGTGGAATCCTATACAGTGGTGCTAGACATACTGTCACGGTTGGAGCCAGGGCAGGCAATCGATAAAAAGCAATGCGTGGAAGATGCCCTGAAAGAGGGGCATCAGGCTTATTTGCTGCGAAGGATTACCAGCGAGGCCTCGATTGGTAAGATTTTGTTCGAAAATGGTTTTAAAATGGCAGCCAGTCAGGGTTTGACCGGTGAAACAACCGACGAGACCATCGTTAAACGCAAAGCTCTGTTACGCAAATTCCGGGCCTTGTCACGGCGGATGGAAAAATCTCGCCTGGAAGTTCTGAGCCTCGCCGACAAAATTTTTGATTGAGATCATCCGATTTAGAGGAGCCGCAAATGTTGCATCAGCTTAGTGCCCAAGACGCCCAGTTTCTCTACATCCAGACAGCGGAGAACCTGACCCATGTTATGGCAGTCTATGTCTATGATCCTTCAACTGCGCCTACCAAGAAGGTACGCTTCAAGGATATTATAGAACATGTCAGAAGTAGGTTGCACATTTCTCCAGTGTTTAAGCGAAAGCTTTACCGCCTGCCTTTTGATATTGATCACCCTTATTGGGTTGAAGATCAGCATTTCGACATAGAAGCCCATATTTCGCACGGGAGATTACCGGAACCGGGCGATTGGCGACAGTTTTGTATCCATGTGGCGCGCCATTTCAGCAAGCCCATGGATATGAATCGGCCGCTCTGGGATATGTATGTGGTCGAAGGACTGGATAAGGTCGCAGGCTATGGCAAAGGCAGTTATGCAATTATGACGCGGGTTCATCACTCCGCAATTGATGGTGCATCGGCTGCCTATTTTTTCACAGCGCTCGGTGATATGGACAATAAAGGTAAGCCGTTGATTGAGGTCCCGCCATCGGATTGGGATTATGGCGATGTGCCATCGTCTTCGGATGTCATGAATCGCGCCGTTTCGAGCAACTTGTCGTCGCCTGTCAAATTGGCCAACGCTGTGCTGAAATTGACTCCTACCCTGTGGGATGCGGCGCAGAAAAACATGTCCGGTGATGGGGAGGGTGGTGGCCTAACTGTTCCTGAAACCCGCTTTAACGGTAATGTTTCTCCACATAAGATGTTCGATGCTGTCAGTTTCGATTTGAATGAA
Source organism: uncultured Sphingomonadaceae bacterium (assembly GCA_947501695.1). Lineage (GTDB taxonomy): Bacteria > Pseudomonadota > Alphaproteobacteria > Sphingomonadales > Sphingomonadaceae > Parasphingorhabdus. The sequence continues at coordinate 1,450,755 of CANMWO010000001.1, read as the reverse complement.
CTCAAAGCCATGCGCACCAAAGTGGAAGGTGCTACGATCAACGATGTTGTGCTGACTGTTTGCAGTGGTGCGCTGCGTAAATATTTGATGAAACACAAAGAATTACCAAAAGAAACGCTGGTTGCGGTCGCTCCCGTAAATGCCCGGAAGCGGGATGGTCAGGAAAATACACCTGGTAACAAGATTACCGCAATGACCGTTAAGCTTTGGACCAATATTGCCAATCCATTGGAACGATTGGAGGCTATTCGCAATACTACTCAAGAGACAAAGGCGGCTAAATCCGGCCTGAGTGCACGGATCATGACGGATCTGACTCAACATATACCCGGCGCAACTATGGCCGGAGTGGCCAAAATCCTGACAAGTGAACGTTTCGCGCCCAAGATGAGTAATGTGTTTATTTCCAACGTGCCGGGGCCGCAAGTGCCCATGTATATGAACGGTGCTAAACTGACCCATCAATATGGTATGGCGCCGCTAGGCAACGGTATGGGATTGTTTATCGCGACGCCCAGCTACAATGGCACGATGTCCTTTGCGATCACAACCGACAGAAAAATAATGCCGGATATTGAGTTTTTTCGAGAATGTATTGAATCAGCCTTTGTCCAGTTGCGGGATGCCAAGCCAGCGGTTGGCAAGCGCAATGCAAAAGCAAAAATTACGAAAACTCCAATCAAAAAAGCCGCGCAACCCAAAGATGCCTCGGTCATGTACCGTCGGGTATCCAAGGCACCAAGAAGAGCGCAACCGAATAAGGCAAAATAAGTAGTGGATAACTACCTAAGTTTCCCGTTAACGGGTGTCTTTCCCCAGCAATGCGTGTATTCGGTCTCAAAGTAAGCGAGTAAAACATGATTTTGAATACCACTTTGAAGATGGAAAAGGCTATGAGCCAGGCGGAAAATTATTCCGACTGGTCCGATGCCGCCGCTGCGCACGATCGCTCCACTGGAGTAGACAAGTGGAAGGCATCTGACGATAGCAAGCATTTTGATAATCTCTCTATCCGCCGCCGCCTGAAACGGCTGTCAAAGCTCTGGAAAACCCAAGATAATGCCGGCCTGCTCTATGCACTGAACGAAGGTATCCATGGCAATATGGACGGCATGGGTAATGATCGTCTGCATCAGAAAGCCAAATTTGGTACCAAGCAGCTGATCCAGGATTATGTCGATGCTATCGTCAACTCGCTGGAATATCTGGCAAGCGACAAGGTTGACGATATTCCGTTCGAAGAAAAACTCGATTTCTTCCGTCGGGCACAGCACTGCTATGGCCGTTCTGCGTTTTTGATGAGCGGTTCCGGCGCTTTTCTCTATTTTCATATGGGTGTTGTTAAGTCTCTATGGTCTGAAGGCCTGCTGCCGCACATCATGTCGGGATCCAGTGGCGGTTCGGTCGTCGGTGCGTTGATCAGTACCCATGTAGATGATGAAATCCCTCCATTTTTTAACCCTGAAAATCTTGTGACCGACGGTGCGGATGACATTGTCGCACAGACCGGTTTTGGAATATTGGGTGGCACGAAGCGGCTAAAAATCGACGAGATCCGAGCTCGGATCAGTAATATGATTCCAGATCTTACTTTTCAGGAAGCTTATGAGTTAACCGGAAGACACTTGAATGTGTCGATTGCACCGGCGGAAAAGCATCAGACATCGCGTCTTTTAAACGCCATTGCTTCTCCTAATGTCTATATTCGCGAAGCGGTGATGGCCTCTTGCGCTGTGCCAGGCGTTTATCCGCCAGTGACGCTGGCCGCCAAGGACCATACCGGAGAGCGCAAACCTTATTTGCCTAATCGCAAATGGGTGGATGGTTCCGTAACACACGATCTGCCAGCCAAACGGCTTGGGCGACTTTATGGGGTTAATCATCATATTGTCAGCCAGGCCAATCCACTGATTACGCCCTTTGCAACCGATGTGAAACAACAGCGAACTCCGATTTCCGCGATCAGAAATGCAACTACCTCGACAATGAAGGCCTGGCTCAATGCCAATGTTGAGATAATGCAAAAGCCGCTGTCTTATTTCCCGCGACTGAACAGCATGGCGAATATGACGTTGTCTGTGATCAATCAGGATTATACCGGTGATATTAATATCATACGTCCGACGATGTTCTGGAGTCCGGCGAAAATCCTAAGCGATCTCTCGGTGGAGGAAATTGGTGAACTTATCCAGTTGGGTGAGCGTACTACATGGCCAAAAATTGAAATGGTCCGTACCCAAACGAAGATCAGCCAGACATTGGATCGGATATTGTTCGAATATGAAAATGAACTAGCGCATGATCATGTCGCGGCGATGCAAAGGAAAATCGGTTGAGGCACGAAGAAGGAGCCTTGGTGCTAGCAGCCCCATCCGCTGCTGCAGGTGCGAATCTTTATTGCCAACGCTGGACACCGGACGATGCGCCCAAGGCGAACATCATATTGGTGCACGGCTATGATGAACATAGCGGTCGCTATGCCTATTTCGCTGAGCATTGCGTAAATCATGGCTTTGCCGTCCATACATTGGATCATTGGGGGCATGGGAAATCGGACGGAGAGAATGGCTTTGTACCTGAATTTTCTGTCTATCACGACGGTCTGGACGCATTGCTTGGTCAGATGCCAGCAGAACAGCAGGCGTTACCACTGATATTGGTTGGTCATAGTCTTGGTGGTCTGATCGGCGCATCATATTTGCTTGAAAATCAGTCCAATTTTGCTGCTGCAGTCTTATCCGGTCCGGCGATCAAAGCGACCGAGGAGCCGTCTTCTTTCATGAAGGGGGTGAGTAGGTTCCTTTCCAAGGTTGCTCCAAGAATGGGCGTGTTGGGCCTAGAAGCCAGTGGCGTTAGTCGCGACCCAAAAGTCGTGGCTGAATATCTCGCTGATCCGTTGGTGTCTGGCACCAAGATCAGCGCGCGATTAGCAGCTGAGATGATGGGCAATATGGAAGCTGTTCAAAACCAAGCTGCCCGCATTACCTTACCAATGCTGCTGCTACATGGTGAAGAAGATAGTCTCACAGCGCCGGAGGGATCTATTTTTCTGAACGAGCATATCGGTTCGAAAGAAAAAATGCTGAAAATCTATCCTGGGTTGTTTCACGAGATTTTCAACGAGCCAGAAAAAGATGCGGTGCTGACGGATATGACGGACTGGATCGAACGTATAATAGCCGAATAGCAACGGCAATGCGAATTGGGGGGATTCTGCAATGATGATCGTTTTATATTTTTTGGGCGCAATAATAATTGCTCTTTTGGTCAGCTATTTTGTCCTTCCCAAAGCACTTTATGACCTGATGACCGCTCTGCTTCGTTTGCGTGGCGGGATGCGGCAAAAATCTGTCAAGGTTGGTGACGATCTGTGGCCTTACTTGGAGGGTGGACGAGGAAATGGTGTGCCGGTTGTTTTGTTGCATGGGTTTGGCGGCGACAAGGATAACTGGTCGGTATATGCACCACATATCACGAAACATCATCGCTTGATTGCGCCGGATTTGCCAGGTTTTGGGGAAAATGACCGCTCTCTTAACCGCGACTATGATATTGCCTCACAGGTTCATCGATTGAGCGCATTTTTGGATGCTATGAATATTCCCAAATGCCATATTGGTGGCAATAGCATGGGCGGCTTTATCGCCCTGCAATTTGCAATGGAATATGCGGATAAAGTTTCGTCGCTCACCTTGTTTAACAACGCCGGCGTTGTTGGTGATGACAAGAGCGAATTAGCTGTCGCTGCTGAAAAAGGCGAAAATTCGTTGGCGTTGAGCAATGTTTCAGACGTAGATCGCCTCATGGCGTTCGTCTCCTATAAACCGGTGCCGATGCCCAAAAACTTCAAAAAAATATTCTTCGCAGAGGCCGATGCTCATAGAGAGGTTCTCGACAAAATATTCTGGCAAATTGCCGGTGCAGGTATCAATCATCCCCTTAACGATCGCCTCGGTGAGGTGACGGCGCCGAGTTTAATTATCTGGGGACGCCATGACCGTTTGATTGATGTCAGCTGTGTTGCGGTGCTGGATGAAGGGATCCCGAATAGCGAAGCGGTGATTTTTGAAGAGACCGGGCATATCCCGATGATCGAAAAACCCAAAGAAACCGCTGCTGCACACCGGGCATTTCTTGCAAAACACTAAAATTACAGCCAGTTTGGTCGCATAGAACTTCTCAAAAAGAGGAGTCGCGAAAAAAATTGGGGAAAAGCTATGAAATTGCGCGTTGGACTATTGGGTGGCGGTTCCTGGGGAACAACAGTAGCTTCGCTGGTATCGCGCAATGCACCGATCAAAATCTGGGCAAGAGACAGCGACACGGTTAATGACATTAACGAGAATCATCGTAACAGCAAATATCTGCCCGATGCAGATCTGCCGGAAGCATTAGAGGCTACTGGTGATATCGGGGAGGCTGTCTCAGATGCCGATGTGCTTGTTATGGGAATCCCGTCCAACAACTTTCGCGGTGTACTGGAAGAAGCTAGGTCCTATTTGCGGCCCTGGGTTCCGGTGATCAGTCTAACCAAAGGTCTGGAACTTTCTACCGGTAAACGAATGACCGAGGTTATCGAAGATGTGCTTCCCGGTCATCCGGTAGGCGTGTTGACTGGCCCAAATCTGGCACGTGAAATCATGGCGGGTCAGGCGGCAGCCAGTGTGATCTCCATGGAAGACGAAATTATCGTCAAACAGCTTCAACAACTTTTCCATTCCGGATTGTTCCGTGTTTACACGAATACGGATTTGCTGGGCTGCGAGCTTGGTGGTGTTCTTAAAAACATCATCGCAATTGCGGTTGGCATGGGTGATGGGCTTGGGGCAGGGGACAATACGCGCTCGGCATTGATTACACGCGGATTAGCTGAAATTACGCGCTTAGGCGTAGCTATGGGAGGGCGCGCTGAGACTTTTTCCGGTTTGACGGGAATGGGAGATATGATTGCGACCTGTACCAGCCCGCTAAGCAGAAACAGGCATGTTGGCGTGGAACTTGGAAAAGGTCGTAAAATCGATGACATTATCGAACAGATGCTGATGGTTGCTGAGGGTGTAAAAAGCGCGCCAACGGTTATAGCGCTGGCCAAAAAATATAATGTCGCCATGCCGATTGCGGAAGATGTGTATGAAGTTACGAAAGGCACACGATCTGCTGCGCGGGCTTATCGGGGTTTGATTAGCGCGTCAGCTGGTTCTGAAGCCGATGCGGGATGAATTAACTAGCGAATGCAGACTCTAAACGATCAAATTCTGATGCCATTGAACGACTGTTATTGCTCAATCTAATAAAAAAATTTCCGTCGAACTATGTTCGAGTTAGTTAACCGACATCCCCGAATCATATCGTTAACCCTTAATTTACCAGATTTTACAACGCGCTATCGGCTATTAAGTCCCGCCAAAGATGAAGAAATAAAACCATCCATTCTGGACTTTCTTTAATCATGTTGCTTTTACTTGCTTCTTTTTGGGGCGTGTCATAAAAATATCTCCCAAGCACTTCGGAAATTGTTACGCCAGAGTTTCGACGTAACCCCGATTATGTGGAGAGTATATATGGATTTAAGAAGCCAAGCGGTAAATGATGTTGAGGGTGATCTGATCCTTGATGAAACGGAATCATTGATTATTGCGAAACATGGCTTTGGCCAAGATATACTCCAACAGAAATTTAATGAAATTGATTTGCGGTTCGATAAATCGGATGAAATTTTCTGGTGTTATATGAATCAGAAATCGCGTCCCAGTTACACATACGCATTGGGTGACGAAATCCAGCTCGTACAGGATTGGGTTAAGATGAATTATGGAGCTGGCGCTGCCAAAGCTGCGGATCCCTTGCGATATTTTGTTTGTGGATCACATACTCCAGGAATCTATAATCTCGGCGGCGACCTGAAACATTTTGCCGATTGTATCAGACGACGTGATCTGGGCGCATTAAAGAAATACGCCCGCACTTGTGTCCATATGCAGCATGCCAATAGCACGGGCTTTGGTGCGCCGATCATTACCATGGCGTTGGTCCAGGGCGATGCACTGGGTGGCGGTTTTGAACATGCTCTGGCCTTCGATCTGTTGGTAGCAGAAAAAAGCGCAAGATTGGGATTGCCGGAGATTCTATTCAATCTATTCCCTGGCATGGGTGCTTATAGTTATCTTCGGCAGCGCCTTAGTCGCCGCGAGACGGAACGGTTCATATTGGAAGGCAAATTGTTCACGGCCGAGGAGCTTTATGAAATGGGCGTCGTGGATATCCTTGCTGAGGACGGCAAGGGCGAAGAGGCAATTGTCGAATATACCAAGCAAAACCGTAAGCGCTTTCATGCCGAGCGTGCAGTTTACAAAGCTCGACGTCTATCGAACCCGGTAACAATAGATGAACTGCTTGAAATCACTGACATGTGGGCGGAAACCGCAATCCACTTGGAGGATGCGGATGTTCGCAAAATGGAACGCTTGGCCAACGCTCAACAGCGCCGGATGGAACGTTCTCTTCAGGCCGTTTAACCCGCAGCGCTGAAGCCATCATCCATAACAGTCGGTTTGTCGCTTGGTGGGTTGCTTAAAAAGTCGGTTATCCTAGCTATTTCTCGCTTTATTTCTTCGAGATAGTCAAACCGCTTTTCGATAAATTCCGCTTCTGTCAGAACTTCAAGATGGCCACACATTTGTGCGAGTTTTTTCGCACCAACATTATTCGCTCCGCTTTTAAAAGCGTGTGCTTGGAAGCGGAAATCATCAACATTTGATTGCTCAACAGATTGAGCAAACGCGTTCATTATTTCCACCGTATCCTCAATATATGCACCGATGATCGATTGGATAAAAGATTCGTCGCCAATGGATTTTAGATACTCCATTTGAACGTCGTCGATAGGTGGCTCTTCTTGTTCGGCTGCTTTGGTTCCGATGCTCCGGACAACATTGAATGGATCGCTGGCTTCGCTGACTGTTTGGTTTGTATCTGCTTCGAGAAAATTACCCGTTTGTTCAGCGACGGTGTCCAGTAGAATGCCGGCTTCAATAGGTTTGGTAAGGCGAAGGTCCATGCCCGCATCAAGACATTTTTTCTCGGTTTCCGGTGTAGAGTCGGCGGTTAGACCGATGATTGGCACATGATTGCGAGGACCCTCAATCTGACGCCATAATTTACAACATTCGATACCGCCAATGTTCGGCATGTTGACGTCGAGAAATACAATATCAAAGGAATATTTTTCGAGTTCATCCAACGCTAGTTCTCCGTCCGAAACGGCAACGACTTTATGACCAGCATTGACAAGTATGGTCTGTAAAACCATCTGATTTGTGCGGTTGTCATCTGCGATCAGAATGTCGAGGGAAACGTCGTTACGAACAATTCGGTTGGGATCATCCTCCGCCTTTCTACTGGTACGATTGAATGAGCACCCGATCTGGATAACGCTACGAACCGTGTTAAAGTCTGGCGACGCGGGTAAGACCGAAGCAAAAGCAGCACGTAATTTTATATCGTCCAGACTTTTGCTGTTATCATTGGATAGCAATACTGGAGGTAGATTGGCTTCTTGAAAAATATTCCAGAATGCGGAGTCATCTTTATACAGTTCCGCTATCACTTCATCGACCAAAGCCAGATCATAAGAATGAAGTGACCGGTTTTTGAGGATTGTTTCTAGCTTGTCAGTAGCCAAGCACTGGATATGGTCTATCTTTACGCCACCGGCTTCATCGCCTTTTATTTTGGGGGCAGATAATCCAAAGCCAAGCGATAGAATTCGGAGGTTATCCTGCTCTGACTCGGTTTGAATATCTTCTGAGAAAGCAATCGGACATGACAGGGTAAATGTACTGCCTTCTCCTAATTCGCTATCCAGACCAATCCGGCCACCCATTTGTATGGCCAGTTTTTCACAAATCGCAAGCCCAAGGCCGGTTCCTCCAAAATTGTCCATGACACTCTCGTCAGCTTGCTGGAAAACCCCGAAAATTTTCTCATGGGCATCGGCTGCTATACCAGGCCCAGTATCTGTGACGGAACACCAAAGCAGTGGCATATCGGCGTTGGTATCAATCCCGCACTTTAATGTGATGGCGCCAGATTCTGTGAATTTCACGGCGTTGCTGGTCAGGTTGATTAATATGTTTCGGATATATTCCAGTTGCCCGTCAACAAGTTGATCACTCATCGCTTCGGCCTGCAAGTGGATGATCAGATCTTTTTCATTTGCCGCCAACTGCATGATGTCGCGCACTTCGGTAAGTACATCCACAATGCTAAATGTTTTTGGCTCTGGCAGTTCTTCCTGAGTGTCTGATCGTGCAAAACTTAATAGCTGATTGATTAGGTGCAGGAGATGCTGACCCGCAGAAACACTGGTCCCCACCATTTGTTGTTGCGCTTCCGGAAGTTTCATATCCAGCAAGTGCGTACCATACCCAATGATAGCATTGAGCGGGGTCCGCAATTCATGACTGATGCTCGCCAAGAACAAGCTTTTTGCTTTGTTTGCTTCTTCTGCTTCTTTCGTGGCTTTGGATATTTTTTTAATCAAAGTTGAGCAATAAGCAGGAATTATGATTAGGCCGAAAAGTAGCCCCGATGACAGGGACACGTTTTGTTGCCAGAATGGAACACTAAAAACCGTCCAGCCAAATGACAGAGTTGCCATTGTAGCAGCGATAGCAAGCCATTTGATGCCAAAGCGGAAGCCGTAACCCAATATCACCCATAGATATAAGGGGTAGAGAGCCGCTACAGCTCCACCGCCTATATCGAATAGGTAGGTACAGACACCGAAATCGGTAATCAGTCCTGCGGTAAGTCGAGCATTGCTACGTTCGGGATTCAATCGAAAGGCGACCAAAATTGCCAGGCTAGCCATCAGGTGAAGCTGCAATCCAAATATAACGTCGGGTGTTGCGTTGAGAAAAAGCGATATCGACAAAGTTATGACGATCAAAACCAATCGGTTTGTGATCATTTCGCGTTCCCGATTGCGGCCGCGCGCAGCTACGCCATGGTGATGACGATGATTGTGATGATGATGGTGTGCACTGTTAAGCTTATTCTTTTGGCGCCGTTTAAGCGGATTGAATATTGGCATCCTGCTTAGCCTTTCGCCACGTTGGATGCATGCTTTTGCGGCGTGCTAAACAGCTTTGGTAAGTCATCTACCCGCTGGGGCCGGGCAATTTTAAATCCTTGAATTTCGTCCACGCCTGAAACCTGCAACAGTTCAAGCTGGGCATCATTCTCCACACCCTCGGCAATCACTCGCATGTCGAGTGCGTGGGCCAGATGTGAGATCGTGCCGATAATGGCACGATCAGCAGCAGAATGTTCAATACGCGATATGAATGTACGGTCGATCTTCAGGCAATTGGCCGGCAGATCACGAAGATATTGCAGCGAAGAATAGCCCGTACCAAAATCATCGATCGAGATGCCCACACCGGTATCGCGCAGGCGATTCAAAGTCTGGCGCACATGATCGTTATTATCCAGCAGCAATTCTTCGGTGATCTCAACAACAATTCTGGATGGGTCAATTTCGTTTTTCTCGATATTTTTCAATATCTCTTCACAGACATTCTGATTCTGGAACTGGCGAGGTGATACGTTTATCGCTACGCGCGGAAGTTCGATGCCTTCATCCGCAAATTGCCGAATTTGTTTGCAAACGTCGGCAATGACCCATTTCCCCAAGCTATCCATAATGCCTGTGTCATCGGCGACCCTAATGAAATGTACTGGTAGCAAGCGCCCACGGGTGGGATGATCCCAGCGGATCAATGCTTCCAGTCCGACATAGTTTAAAGTCTTTGCGTCAACAATTGGCTGATATTCTAAGGCAAATTGATTTTGGCTTAGCGCATCGCGTAGTTCTATTTCTAGCACAGCATCTGCTTGGGCTATTTGGTTCATGCCTTCTGAGAAGAAACGATGGCAATTGCGGCCATTGGCCTTCGCATCATACATTGCGAGATCGGCAAGGCGCAGCAGTTCTTCATATTCATTGCCATCTGTTGGTATCAAGCTCACGCCAATACTCGCACCAATGACCTGCTCTATACCACTAATCGAATAAGGCTGATTTATGGCTTTTAATATTTTGGTACAGCGTGAGTTGATGGCATCCGCGCCGCTCACATTACCCAATATGATGGCAAATTCATCGCCACCAATACGGGCTGCAAAATCTTCTGGACCAATCATCTCGACCAGTCGGTCAGCCACTTCCCGCAGCAATGTGTCGCCGCTGTGGTGACCGCGGGTATCATTAATCACTTTGAATCGATCGAGATCAAGCAGCAACAGCGCCGCTTCCTGGCCGGTTTTTGCACAAGTATCGATGGCTTTTCGCACCTTTTCGGCCAACAGTGCACGATTGGGTAGCCCCGTCAGCATGTCATGCAAAGCAAGATGCGTACGATGTTCTTCAGCGAATTTACGGGCCGTAATATCGACCGCCGTCGTCAATACACCAATGGTTTCACCATTGTGATTCAATAGCGGGGATTTGTTACAGTGGAAGATAAGCTCAACGCCGTCACTGGTGAACTTTTCTTCATAGTGGGGGATTGGTTGTTCCGTTTTGAGCACGCTGCTATTTCTACGTTCCGAATTTTGTGCGAGTTCCGGTCCCAGTAATTCGCCAAAATCTTTGCCAACCATCTGATCCGGCGTCTTGTCGAAAAGAGCGGATTGATAGGCGTTGGTGAACAGGCATCGACCGGAACGATCGGTCGCGTTGATCATGATCGGTATAGTATCGATGATCTGTTCCAGCATGCTTTTTTTTGCAGGAGCTTCTTGATCCACAGCGTCAGATATAGCCGCATGTTTCCGTTCAATCTCGGATGCGCGCTTTCTCAAATTGACGCTTTTTTCGTTTTTCGTCAAAAGCGACGTGGCGCGCTTGCAGAATTCTACATGGGATACCGGACTTTGCAGGAAGTCGGTTGCGCCGGCATCCAGCGCAGACAAACGACATTCGCGATCCTGATGCGCTGTGATCACAATCGCTGGCACGTCACTGCAAGTAGACATCTTGCGGACTTTTCTGATAAATTCCGCACCGTTCATTTGCGGCATCCGATAGTCTACCACGAGCAGTTCAGCGCGGTTATTCCGGAGCCATTCTAGGGCTTCAACGGGATCAGCAAATGTCACGGAAGAGTATTTCTCCCCCATGATGGTTACAAACTGGGCATAAATCCTGAGATTCGTTGGCCGGTCATCGACAATGAGAACGCGCGTTGTCATAAGAGTGCATTACGCAGCGATAATCAAAATAAGGTTAACGTTTCATTGGTATTAGGCGTTGTTGTTTTTAAACGGTCAAATCGGCATATTTTTGAAGAAAATGCTGAACTTCAGGCGTTCAACAATGACACATCTCCGCCAGCGGCGGCAATATTGCGCGTAACCGTTTTTTCGTGGACAAAGCGGTCATGCATGTCATCCAAAGTTAGGATCGGTAAAATAGCACCTCTTCTTGACGCGATCAAAACACCTAATGCTGGAATCTGGGGGGCATTTGGCTCGACGATCAGGGCTCCAACCGATGCTTTTTGTAGCTGGTTCATCAAATCATCCAATGTAGAATTGGTCCATTGAACAAAGTCGTCGATCCCGATCGCCCGATTTACAATCTGTAACTTTGAAGCAATTTCTAGGTTTGAACTGGATTGACCTACCTGAAGAAAGCTATTGCCCGTGATAATTGCCCGAGCACATGCGATCAATATGGCGTCTGGGTCCTGGATCATCGAAATGATGATGCCGCGCCCTTGAGTATTATAGAAGTTGGTCTCTCCTGCTGGAGATGAGAGATCCATGTCAACGGAGAGAATTCGGTTTCTAGATTTCAGTTCCTCGTCGATGATTTTCCCAAACCCACCTTCAATATCGCGCAATGGCTTTATGATATTGCGGTCATTATCGAAATTAAGACCCAATTGGTGATAGGCTGCAATACCCTTGGCTATAGTCTCTGATAGGTTTTTAGGGACAGTCTTAAGGTCAGAGACTGCCCCGGTTAGGGGTGCTCGAGAAAAGTTAATTTTCCTCTCTTTTTCTTTTGATAGGCGGAGCAAATAAAGTGGGCCGCCAGCTTTCGGCCCTGTCCCTGATAATCCTTGACCGCCAAATGGTTGTACACCAACAACAGCGCCGATCTGGTTGCGATTAATGTAGATATTGCCGACATGAGCCTTCTTAGCCATCGCATCGCAGATATCATCAATCCGGCTGTGAATGCCCAGCGTCAGGCCAAATCCACTTTGGTTGATGCTGTCTATCATTTCCATTTTTTCGTTGGCAGCAAATCTTACAATATGAAGTACTGGTCCGAATATCTCTTGGTCGAGATCTGAAAAATGATCCAATTCATAAGCGACAGGGCGGATGAAATGACCATTTAGCATATTCCCTTCAGGCGCCTCGCCGACTTTTAGTCCAATCCCATCGAGGCGATTTATATGGCTATCGATATTCTGTTTCGCGGTAGCATCAATGACCGGACCGATATCGCAATCGATTTGATCGGGGGAGGTGATTTTCAGCGCATCCATCGCACCGCTCAATAGAGCAATAAACTCATCGGCTATTTCCTCTTGCACGCACAAAATGCGCAAAGCTGAACAGCGCTGTCCGGCGCTTTGAAACGCGGAAGACACCACATCATCGACTGTTTGCTCCAATAGGGCAGAAGAATCGACTATCATCGCATTGATACCGCCCGTTTCAGCGATCAATGGCGTGAGTGAGCGATCATCGTCCGCCAGACGCCTGGCTATGTGTTTTGCGGTTGCCGTGGAACCCGTAAAACAAATGGCGGCAGCCTCAGGATGAGAAACCAAGGCTTCGCCAATATGAGCGCCGTCACCGGGAACTAAATTAATTGCAGCCGGATCAATTCCGGCATCATGTAATAGCCGTATCGCTTCCGTTGCAATTAGAGGTGTTTGCTCGGCGGGCTTGGCTACGACTGTATTGCCCGCTGCCAGCGCTGCTGTGATTTGTCCCAGAAATATAGCCAACGGAAAATTCCATGGAGAGATGCATATCGTTACGCCCAACGGCTTTCGATCTTTAAAGCACGGAGCTTTGATTTGCTGTGCATAATAGCGACAGAAATCAGCTGCTTCACGCACTTCATCTATGGCATCTGACCATGTTTTCCCCGCTTCCTTTACGGCAAGATAATGGAAGGTTCCGGCGCGTTTCTCTAGCAGCTCGGCAGCATTTTCCAACGCGGCAGCACGCTCGGTGATGGGGCGACCAGACCAGGAACCGAAAGCTTTGCTGGCTGTTTCAACAGCCGCTTTGGCAAGTTTTTCATCCGCTGTGATAACTCGACCAATATGGCTGTTAAGCATCGCTGGGTTTGCAACTTGATGTTCATTTCCGGCGGCCTCTTTGCCAGCGATAATTGATGTTGCGAGATAGGTCCGGCGGGCAGCCTGGTCTAAGTTCTTTCGAAAACGAGACTGAATCAATGGATTGGATAAATCCCATCCCGCAGCGATTTCTCTGGGGCCATCCAGATAAGCGCGAGGCGCTGGAATATTGTTGTTTGCGGTTGATCTATATTGCGCGAGCGCAGTGACGGGGTCGCGGGTGAGCGTGGATAGCTCGGTATTGCGGTCCGCTAGCTTATGCACGAATGAGCTGTTTGCTCCATTCTCCAACAATCGCCGGATCAGATAGGACAAGAGGTCCTTTTGGGTGCCCACAGGTGCATATATTCGGCTTCTAGTATTGGGCTGGGACAATATAGTGTCATGCAATTGCTGACCCATGCCAAAGAGGCGTTGAAATTCAATGGTTTCGTCAGCGCCACCTAACTCCTGCACGGCCGCGATACTATATGCATTGTGGGTAGCAAATTGTGGGTGGAAACGATCTGGACGGGCTAACAGTTTTTTCGCGCAAGCTAGATAGCTGAGATCGGTCATCTCCTTTCTCGTAAACACCGGATAGCTGTCCAAGCCCATTTCCTGAGCACGTTTGATTTCGCTGTCCCAATAGGCGCCTTTGACTAACCTGATGAATATAGGTGCTTCGAGTTGTCGCGCCTTTTCCGCAAGCCAGTCAATCAAGGGGAGGGCGCGTCGCTGATAAGCTTGCACGACAAAGCCGAGGCCTTGCCAACCCTTTAGTTCGGGTGAGGCGATGAGGGCTGTGAGAACATCCATGGATATATCGAGCCGCTCGGTTTCTTCCGCATCAATAGTGATTTGAACATTCGCTTCCCTGGCTTTGATCGCTAGCCTTAGAAGTTTTGCACTAATTTGCGGAACAACATGCTCCGATTGCGCATATTCATATCGGGGGTGCAGCGCAGAGAGTTTTATCGATATTCCGTGGTTCAAGCGGGGGTCGTCAGACTGGGCGTCACGTGCAACCTTTTCCAAGGCATTAGCATAGGCTGCATAATATTCTTCTGCATCCTCTGCTGTCCGCGCCGCTTCGCCGAGCATATCGAACGAGAAAAGATAGCCTTTCCGCCCATATCGCGTCGCCCGCTTCAGCGCCTGCTCGAGTGTTTCGGCAAACACAAATTGCGACGATAGCGCCTTAATTGCTGTCCGGGTGGCGAAACGTAATTTGGCATTGCCGATTTTCGTCAGAGGGTTTTTAGCATTTTTAGTCCATCCCAGCCATTTATCGGTGAGATGCAAAGCTCTTCCGGAGAGGCTCATTGCGAGAGTATGGCCTGACCCGCTGTGCGAAAGCCAACTACGGCCTGCAAGCTTGTCGCGGATAAGTTCATTGGCCGTGATGGGGTCTGTCGTTCGAGACAAGGCTTCGGCTAGCCGCATCAGTTGCACGCCCTCATCGCTAGACAAGCCATATTCTGTTAGGAACTGATCTATTAGAGGTTGTTTTGTTTCGGCTCGCAACTGTTCTATCAAGATGCAACTTTTGGCCGATATCCTGCCCCAAGCTGCCCCATCCATCTTCAGGTCTTCTTGCATCAGTACCCGCAAGTTGTTTTCGGAATGCCACGTCGCAACCGAGATATCGGCCCGAAGTTTTTGTTCAGATGGATAGGCAGAGGTTTGCTGATTCATCTTGCGAATTTATTGACTGCTATTAGGTGTGTCATACCTGAGTTTGAACAATTGTAGAATTATTCAATCAATAAATGGAATAATTTAGGGCAAGGAGCCTATTCTAGCATGAAAAGCAATGTTCTGGATAAATTCGATTGGCGTATATTGAAAGCGGTTCAGGACGATGGCCGGCTTTCGCTTTCTTCGCTTTCTGAACAAGTGGGCCTATCGAAAACACCCTGTCAAATCCGCCTCAAGCGGCTTGAAGAAGACGGATATATAACCGGCTATCACGCTCGCTTGAACATGCGGAAGATTCGGAAAAACTATGTCGTTTTCATTCAAGTAAAGCTTGAAGCGACCAGCCGTCGACATCTTGAGCAATTTAATGCTGCTGTCAGAAAAAAGGAAGCAATACAGTCGTGTCATATGATGGCCGGTGGCTTTGACTATCTGCTTAAGGTTCGCTGCCGCAATATGGAAGAATATAGAGTTGTCCTTACAGATTGCATCAACGACTTGCCGGGTGTTTATCAGACAACAACTTTTCCAGTTATGGAAGAGGTGAAGCGAGCTGCTGGAGTAGATCTAACTGAACTGATGTAATGCTAGCTAGTTGTTGATGTTTGCGCCGACAAACTTGTTTGGCCACTTGATTTGGCAGTAATGCAATGCATTTGGATCAAATAGTGCTGCCCACGTAAATATGATCAATTGCCTTGTTGAGGAAAGTGAGAGAGCGGTATAGCGTCTTGGTGACTATTTTGGAGTAAGCGTTGTGATTCCTGGCCAGCACTATGAGCAGCAATATCTGGACTTAATGCGCCATATTTGGACGAGTGGTGATGAGCGGGTTGATCGTACCGGCGTTGGCACTCGAGCAGTCTTTGGCGCGACAATGCGATTTGATCTTGCAGATGATGCCATTCCTCTTCTTACGACGAAACGGGTTTTCTGGAAAACCGCTACACGAGAAATGCTTTGGTTTCTTACTGGTGATACCAATATCCGTTCGTTGGTAGAGCAGAAAGTTCACATTTGGACCGACTGGCCATTGGATAAATATCGCAAAGAAACAGGTGATGAAATAGACCGTGATGCTTTCGAACAGCGGATCATCGAAGATGACGTATTTGCAAAGCAATGGGGTGATTTGGGCCCAGTTTACGGAAAGCAATGGGTAAATTGGCCGCGCTACACACCAGCAGGTGAAGGGTTATATCGCCGCGAGAAAAACGGCATCAATCAAATCAAGCAATTGATCGAAGGTCTCAAAAACAATCCCGGATCGCGGCGCCATATTTTTACGGGATGGAACGTAGCCGAGCTGGATGAGATGGCTTTGCCCCCCTGCCACAAGACGTATCAATTTTATGTATCTGAAGGGAAGCTGTCGGGCATATTGTACCAACGAAGTTGCGATCTAGGCTTGGGTTTTGCGTTCAATGTATATTCCGCTGCATTGCTTGTTCGTATGATAGCCCAGCAGTGCGATTTGGAACCGGGAGAATTGATCTGGAATGGCGGTGATGTGCACCTGTATCTGAACCATTCAGAGCTCGTTGAAGAACAGCTTTCGCGAAAACCTAATGGCGCTCCAACGTTAAAAATAGTGGGTAAACCGAATTCCATTTTTGATTATCAGATCACTGATTTTGAAGTGCAGGATTATGCGCCGCAACCCCATATTTCTGCTCCTGTTGCGGTTTGATTTCTGCAGCAACCAACCTCGGAAAAGTTGTTATGGTTTAACATTCAATATCGCCTGCAGATAATTTTATTGCAGAGCGGGAATGTAATCTGGCGTGAATCTATGCTAATAACGATTTTGTAACGAGTCGCGTAACATCATGCAATTAGTAGTAAAGTTTGTCCCAAGAGTAGTGAGGAGTAGTCCAAACAACCTGTAAGGGAGCTTTCAAATGCAATTCCGTAACATCAACCACCTATTATTGATAAACGCATCATCAATCGCCTGCATCGCAGGGTTAGTCGCACCAGCTCAAGCGCAAACAAATTTAACTGCCGCAGAAAATTCTGCGCAGTCCCGCCCTGTAATGGTCGAGAACGCCCCCAATATTGTCATTCGCGACGATCTAACCTTAGACGATCCGCCCCCGGTCGGTGTATTTGATAATATTGTTGATGTAACTGGCGTAGGGCAAATGACCGTACGCGGAGATCAAAATTCTTTCGGACTAGGTCTTTGCACAGGCACTTTGATTAACCCTCGCACCGTCATATTTGCCGCACACTGCGTAAATAGCCGGGAAGCCGATGATTATGGCTTCGCTTCAGGTGGCACAGCGATCGCCTTTGGTTTTAGCGCTGACAATCGTCCTGCTGTGCGCCGCTGGGTTGGACTTGATGAGGGCGTCGCAAATCAGACGGATGTCGATTTCAATATCTATAATGTGGAACAGGTTTGGTATGACGAACGCTCCATACCGACGGGATTCTTGGAAGCAGATGTAGCACTCGCGACACTTGATACCCATGCGGACGGCGTTCCGACATGGACTCTTCTTTTCTCACCGCTGCGTGAAGAGACACATGGGGTTATCAACGGTTATGGAGCAAGAGGACTAGGTCCCGATGGTTCCAATCTGGGGATTGATTTCCGTCGTCGTATTGCAGAGAATATGATTTCGTCCGCTAGCTCGCTAGATGACAGGAACAATTTTCTCTTCGGTCCTGGTGATCCAGCATTGCCACAAACCCTTTATAACACTGACTTTGACAGTCCGGATGGTGAAGCCGCATTTGACTCAGAAAATGGGCGGTTTGATTTCGATCTTTATGATGGTGCTGCGCTACCACGTGAGGGAACGACCGCTGGTGGTGATTCCGGCAGCGCTTTGGTCGCTGATGAACTTTTCGATACGCCTGTGATTACATCGGTATTGTCCGGCGGCTCCAGATTCTTCGGAAATGATCCCGAAGATCCGCTAACGTTTCAACCGTTTTCATCTTATGGAACACAAAGCTTCTATCAGCCGCTTTATTTGTTCTGGGATCAGATCGTAGCTAACAACAGCTATGTTTATGCATCCAGCCGTGCTGGAACGCGCAACTGGATGAATCCACGCCATTGGGTGCAGGACATCGATCCGAATTACGGCATCAGTGTTGATGGTGAACTCGTTAATGCGCTCCCTGGTTTTGAAGCACCGGGCGTTACAGGCGACACTCCAAAATTCGGCAATGTCTGCTTTCTGGATGATTGTCTGGATCTCTCGACCTTGAGTGTTGATTTTGATGAAGGAACGCCCAACAGTGTCTTTATCGAAGGTGGTCCCGGTAGCCGCAATTTCGTACCAAACAACATAGTTGCTGATCCATCAGCCGACATTCGGGCCCGCTACTATGAAGTGACATTGGCTGCAAACGGAGCAACAAGACTGCGCGATGACGTAACCATCGACCGCCTGAACATAGAAGGTGCAGCACGGCTCGATATTCGCAGGCGAGGGAATCTTAAGGTTTGGGGCGATTATACCCAGACTGGAGGCTGGCTCGATCTTCGGGGCACCCTTACAACAGGAGAAGCCTTCCTTGGTGTGGGACTGTTGACGGGTGATGGATTGTTTGATCCGACATTCCTGACGTCTGTCAATGGTTCAATAGCGCCTGGCCGTAACTTTGGAAACCAGGGTACTCTGACAATCGCGGGCGACGTCATATTAGCTTCTGGTACATTGGCTATTTTTGATGTGAGCCGGCGAGGCAACGACAAGCTGGCTGTAATTGGCGATGCTGACAACTCTGGCATTATTTCGCTGGGTGGTACCGCAGCTGTGGTAAATGCCTTTGGCCGCAACAGCGCGCGGTTTGGTCAAACCTTTGAAATCATCACAGCCGAGGGTGGTGTCGAAAATACCTTTGATGATGTTGTTGGAAGGATTGGTGTTCTTTATCCGGAACTGATTTACGGTCCGAACAATGTTACCGCGAGGATGCGGGCTCTCCGCTTCTCTGACTTCTTCAACAGCGGCGGTGTCACCAACCCATTTTCTCTTGCATTTGGCCGTGCACTAGATGGTGCTCGCGGCAATTCCTACTCTGATTTGAGTAATGTCTTTGGGTTGATTGATGTCATGGAAGTGGGCCAGTTAAGCGCTACCTTCCAAAGCCTGTCGGCCTCGCAGGCAGGTCGTACGACGACGCTCGATCAACAACAAAACTCTGCTATGCGCAACCTTGTTTCTGATCGACTATCGCTACTGGGTGCCAAAGAAGGCGTGAAAGGCAAGATCAGGATCATCGGTGCTCCGGGAGTTTTGAATAATCGCCAGCTGACGAATAGTTCCGCTTCGCAACTTAGCTTTGCCGGAAACTACCAGTCTTCAAACTGGAATGCCGTTCAACTGCCGGAGAATATGAGCGGCTTTATGTCGGCTGGATACAACCAGTCAGCATTGGCCTTTGGTGGCAACGTTGGGCAGGACAAGCAAGGAAGCTGGCATATTGCCATGGGACTGGAATTTGGCCTCGATGACCGCACAACGCTGGGAACTGCCTTTGGCTATGCCGATGGTGCCCAACAAGTGAGCGGCAGTCTGGCGAATGTTGAGACCAATCAAGCGTCGGTCTATGGCAGTTATCGTCTTGGCGGTAACTTCTACATTGGTGGGCAAGCCTCCATGTCGCATTCCCGGATCGACTCTGACAGCAGAGTATCCAGTGCCGCTGCACTTAGCAATTTGAATACCAGCTCTCTGGCATTCGCGAGTGAAATTGAAGCGGGCTATAATATCGATGTGGATGGTTTGCTGCTGACACCGCGAGCCAGTATCGGTTATTCATCCTACAGCGTTGACGGGTTCCGCGATAATGCCGGTAGTCTCGCAATGGCTGTGGATGAGATTAGTCGTGCCGGCTTGGAGGCTAAAGTAGGCCTGAAAATCTCCGGCAACACAAAAATGGGTTTTGCATCAGGATGGTCGTTCCAGCCTGAGATGAAACTTGATTATGTGAACCGGATTTCCGGGAATGACACGAATTTTAGCGTAAGGTTCCTGGATGCCGAAAACTTGCCGTTCGCTTTGCCCATTGGATTGCAGGATGCGTCTTATGGAGAGATGAAGGGCGGGTTTAAGCTGATCAATGGACCGTTAAGCATTGGTGCCGCAATTGAAACCCGGATGGGTCAGCAGATATATCGAGATGATCGGGCAGTTGTGAACATGGCTGTGCGCTTCTAGATATAGACATCTTTTACGATAATGTAGAAAAGAGGGGGCCGTTATCTGCTCCCTCTTTTTTGTTGGGGATTATAGGACAGATACATTGACCTTTTTGGAAAGATGAAATAATATAACAAACGATTGAAATAAATATTGCGCTGCAGCAAGGCAGCGGAGCAGGAGATTTTGGATGGCTGATGACAATAGCAAGACCAATTTACCGCCATTATCTCTGCATGTTCCCGAACCAAAATATCGTCCGGGTGACCCAGTTGATTATAGCGATGTTGATATACCCAAGGCAGGTGACCAGCCGCGTCCTGATGTAAACAGCGATCCGGCAAAGATGCGTGAGATGGTTTATGACATGGTCCGCGTATTGGATGATGATTATAAAGCGGTTGGACCATGGGATCCTAAGCTTTCCGACGACACGTTATTGAAGATGCTCAAGACCATGGCGCAGGTCCGGGCTTTTGATGATCGTCTTCACCGGATGCAGCGGCAGGGCAAAACCAGCTTCTATATGAAATGCACCGGTGAAGAAGCGACGTCCGTTGCTGCCGCTATGGCGCTACATAGCGATGATATGTGTTTTCCAAGTTATCGCCAGCAGGGCATTTTATTTGTTCGCGGCTATCCGATGGTCGATATGATCAATCAGATTTTCTCTAACCGGGAAGATAAATTGAAAGGTCGCCAGCTTCCGATCATGTATTGTTCTCGGGATCTTGGTTTTTTCTCCATATCCGGCAACTTGGCGACCCAATATCCGCAAGCTGTGGGCTGGGCAATGGCGAGCGCTGCGAAAGGCGATACGCGTATTGCAGCGACTTGGTGTGGTGAAGGTTCTACGGCTGAGGGCGATTTCCACAGTGCCATGACATTTGCGACGGTTTATAATGCGCCGATTGTCATGAACGTTGTGAACAACCAATGGGCTATCTCCTCCTTTTCGGGTTTTGCGGGAGGAGAACGAACCACTTTTGCTGCAAGGGCGGCTGGCTATGGCATCGCCGGTTTGCGGGTGGACGGTAATGATCCATTGGCTGTTTATGCGGCAACACAATGGGCTGCCGAGCGGGCACGAACCAACAACGGCCCTACATTGATCGAGCATTTCACCTATCGAGCAGACGCACATAGTACATCAGATGACCCAGGCGCCTATCGTAGCGCTCAAGAACGCGAGGAATGGCCTTTGGGTGATCCGATTACACGTCTGAAACGCCATCTGATCCATCGCGGCGTTTGGAGCAAGGAGCAGCATGAGGCGCTCGATAAAGAATGCATCGACGCTGTGAAAGTGGCGACCAAGGCGGCCGAGAAGAACGGTATTTTAGGCCATGGTCTACACCAGCCGTTTGAAACTATGTTCCAGGATGTGTTCGAGGAAATGCCTTGGCATCTGAAAGAACAGAGTGAGCAAGCCAATAAGGAACGGGAAATCAAATGGCCAGATGCGGAGGCATCTAAATAATGACAACCATGAACATGATAGAAGCCATTAACAGTGGCCTTGATAATATGATGGCGCGCGATGATGATGTTGTCGTCATGGGCGAAGATGTCGGCTATTTCGGTGGCGTGTTCAGGGCGACAGCCGGTCTTCAGGAGAAACATGGCAAGACGCGCTGCTTTGATACACCGATCAGCGAATGCGGGATTATCGGCGTCGCGGTAGGGATGGCGGCTTATGGTATGCGGCCAGTACCAGAGATCCAGTTTGCCGACTACATTTACCCGGGACTCGATCAGTTGGTGTCGGAA
Organism: uncultured Sphingomonadaceae bacterium; assembly: GCA_947501695.1. Lineage (GTDB taxonomy): Bacteria > Pseudomonadota > Alphaproteobacteria > Sphingomonadales > Sphingomonadaceae > Parasphingorhabdus. Next base: position 1,428,746 of record CANMWO010000001.1, on the reverse strand, counting down.
GCGGCGCGCTTGCGTTATCGGTCGGCGGCTGAATTTACTAGTGCGATTACTGTGCGTTCTCCGTTCGGTGGTGGTATATTTGGCGGTCAGACACATAGCCAATCGCCGGAAAGCATGTTTACGCATGTTTGTGGTTTGAAAACCGTTATTCCTTCAACGCCTTACGATGCAAAAGGCCTTTTGATTTCGGCGATTGAAGATAATGATCCAGTGATGTTCTTTGAGCCCAAACGGATTTATAACGGCCCGTTCACGGGCTATTATGATAAGCCGGTTGAGCCTTGGTCGAAATTTGAGGCGTCTCAGGTGCCCGAGGATTATTACAAGATACCGATTGGCAAGGCGAATATTGTGCGGGCTGGCGAGGCAGTGACCATTTTGACCTACGGAACAATGGTGCATGTCGCCAAAGCGGTGGTCGAAGAACATGGTGTGGACGCGGAAGTGATTGATTTGCGGACGTTGGTTCCCTTGGATATTGATACCATTGAAGAGTCGGTGAAGAAGACGGGACGCTGTTTGATCATTCATGAAGCAACCCGTACCAGTGGTTTTGGTGCAGAGCTATCGGCTCTGGTTCAGGAGCGGTGCTTCTATCATCTCGAAGCGCCGATTGAGCGGGTCACTGGATTTGATACGCCTTACCCCCATTCGTTGGAATGGGCTTATTTCCCGGGACCGGTTCGGATTGGGGAAGCTTTGGATAAGATAGTCGGGGAGCTGACATCATGAGTATTTACACGTTCAACCTGCCTGACATTGGTGAAGGCATTGCCGAGGCAGAGATTGTCGCTTGGCATGTGAAGGTCGGTGATCGGGTCGAAGAAGATGATCAGATTGCTGACATGATGACCGATAAAGCAACCGTTGAAATGGAAGCTCCGGTGACTGGAACGGTAATCGCTGTTGCTGGTGAAGAAGGCGATATCATTGCTATTGGATCGATGCTTGTTCAGATAGAGTCTGAAGTTGGCGAAGATGCCGTGGAAGCGGAAGAAGCGAAAGGCCAGAGTGGCTCCGATTCTGGCAATCGTGACGCCGTGGCGTCGGTTCAAAGCATTGAAAATAAGGAGAAAATTGAAGTACAGCCGGTTGTTCCTGCTGCGCCGCCGAAAACGCCCGAACCAGCGCCTAAGCCACCGGAAACTGACGTCATGGCGGCTGATTCCAAGCCGTCCGCAAAGGTTCTGGCTACCCCCGCAGTGCGCAAGCGCGCCGCTGATCTGGGTGTCGATTTGAGCCTTGTCAAAGCGCAGGGCGAGCATATCCGACACAGCGATCTGGATGCTTATCTTAGCTATGGCAGCGGGCAGGGCTATCGTCCTTCGGGTGCCTCGCAGAAGCGTAATGACGAGACGATCAAGGTCATCGGCATGCGTCGCAAGATCGCTCAGAACATGGCTGAATCAAAGCGTCATATTCCGCATTTTTCTTATGTCGATGAGATTGATATGACGGCGGTAGAAGACATGCGCGCGGACCTCAATGCCAATCGCGGCGACCGTCCAAAGATCACCATGTTGCCTTTGATGATCGTTGCGATCTGCAAATCATTGCCACAATTTCCGATGCTAAACGCCATCTATGACGACGAGGCTGGCCTTGTGACGCGTCATGGCGCTGTCCACCTTGGAATGGCTACACAGACCGATCAGGGGCTTATGGTGCCCGTTATACGGGATGCTCAGGATAAGAATATATGGCAATTGGCCGCTGATATCGGCCGTTTATCGGCTGCTGCACGCGATGGGAGCGCGAAACCCGAGGAATTGTCAGGATCTACGCTGACATTGACGTCTCTGGGGCCCTTGGGCGGTATTGCTACCACACCCGTGATTCAGCGCCCACAGGTTGCGATTATCGGTCCTAATAAGATCGTAGAGCGCCCCATGATCATTGACGGCGAGATTCAGGCGCGCAAGCTCATGAATCTGTCGATCTCGTGTGATCACAGGGTCGTGGACGGCTATGATGCCGCCAGCTATGTGCAAGCGCTCAAGCATTTGCTTGAGACACCTGTGCTGTTGTTCGCTGATTGATAGCGCGGCCAATTTAACAAATCCCATTGCCCCCCAAAGGCTCTGGCCTGTTAAATTTCACGCTGATCCATGTCAGCTGGTTTTGTCGTGCCCCTGAAAGAGGACTTTTCGTTCAGCAAATACCCTAGAACCCCAAATTCCCGAGCGTTTGCTGATCAAATTTCAAGCGGAAGGTGATGAAGGGCCCATCTCTGGTATAGCGACTTTCTTCAAAGTCGCGGTCTTCAAAACCCACCACATTATAGCCGAGCGAGATATAGCCGTTTTTAAATGGCGTGATCCCGATGCTCGGTCCCCCGCTATAGGCAATTGTATCAAAATCAGTGCCTATGCGCGCGGTCGCCTGTCCGCCGATGTCAATGGTATCGGATAGATCGAACTTGACGTCCGCCCCGATCACATTGCTCCAGCCTTTGACATCATCTTCACCAAATTTGTCGAAAACATAGCGGCTTCCCCAAAAGAAACTATATTCTCCGGCTTCGGTAAAGATGCCGTCATCCGCGTCAATCGGCGTATAATTGACGCTTAAACTATTGATAATTCTACGAGAAGTGACGTTTCCGTTGACGAGCAACGGTGCGCCACCAATCGGTCCGGACGTGCCAGCGACGGCATTGCGGACTTTGTCTTCGCGGAACTCGAGTTTTTCAAGCCAGGACCATTGACTGTCGGCCGGGCGATGCGCCCAACTGGCTTCTGCCTCGATCACTTGCGTACTGGTTCCGGTTTCATCTTTCGCGTGAAAGATGCTGCCCAATGCTCCCAAAGAACTGCCTTCACCAATCTGTTTCAAAACAGCGGAGGTGAAGCCATAACGTTCACTGATATCACCATCGCGATATTCTGCGCGCGATACCCAGCTCCAGTCATCGTTTCTGAAGGTCGCCCCGGCGGTGACAGCGACGAAATCTTCCGTCAGCGAACCATCATTACCCAGGAAACCGCCTGAAGCGACTGGCTGTGCGTCATTAATCACATCGCTGCGGTCAAAACCCCCCAAGGTTTCGTTGCCGTCGAGTGAGAAATCAATCGTCCACTTGTCGTTGAGCGGAATGCTCTGCGTCAGTCCGTAAGCCGCAAAGGTACGTGGTCCAAACTCGGTAATTTCTTGCTGATTGGCGCTAACCACGGCGCGGGCACCGTCCCATGGCGCGACATCGACACCAATGCGAGCGGTGCGCGCATCGATATTTTCACCATCGGCTATTTCATAGGTGCCAACCAGTTTGATATCGTTGGTGATGGCATAGCGAGCGGTCACACTGTGACGAGCAGGGAAGTCGATGCTTTCATCCTGTCCGCCAAGCGCGAATTCGGTTTGTGCATCCAGTTCCAACTTGCCGTCGAATAATTTCTGGGTTGCACCAAGGCGTGCCAAAGTAGAACGATTTATGCTGCCGTCGGACAATCTGTCTTCGGCATGGATCACACCAGCGCGCAGGGCAGTGTTCTTGTTGCGATATTCAACTTCCGCCGTGCCAGAACGCCGACGCGCATTGGTGGTTAGGAAATTCTCCTGATAACCGCTGGCAGCCAGTGAAAGCTTGTCACTCAGGCGGACGCGTGTGTCGATACCAAATTTGCGTGTTCCGCTTTCGGCAGCGTTGAGCTGACCCAAACCGAAGCCGGCGGATTGCTGGCGGACATAAGCGAGTACATCGAATTTCGAACCATGATGCTCTGCTTCGATCAGCCATGCGACAGCGCTATCCACGCCCTGCGGCTCACCGGTCAGTGTGCTGGCGGCTTTAGCTTCGCTATCGGTCGAGGCAACTTCTGCGCGAAACTCTGTTTTCAGATTAGGGCGATAGCGGACATCAACGCCCAACAGATCGCTTTTCACGCTTTCGTCTTCGTCATGAATGGCGGTCGCACCGATTTTGAACTTCTTGTCTTTGGACTCGTAAGTTAGGCGGCCACCGGCGTTTAGATCACGGCCACCGACGCCCAATACTTCATATTCGGCGATGATGAACTGCGGATCAAGACCGCTGCTGCGGCTGAGAATAGGTTCACGGAAGCGTAACGTGCCAGCGAGATAGTCGATGTCATAATCGATATGACGGATCAGTTCACGCCGCTCCACAATCCGATCAGAGCGCAGACGATCGCGCGTTTCCAGCGTGATCCGCTCGCTATTCGCGATAATATCACGAGTTGAGAGAGCATAAGGACCGGAGAGGCCATTGCCTTGAATTTCCTCACGGCGGAAACGATTGGCAGCATCCGCACCAAAGGCGAGGGCGCTAACCTGATCGCTGCGATATTCGGCTTTCACACCGTTAAAGGCACGCTGGTAGCGAGCCAGTTCAGGTTCATTGATACCGGTCTCATAGTCACCAAACAGCGCATAAAACTGCGGGCGTTCGAGTTTCAGATACAGGCGGCGGACCGAAGCGGCGTCGTAACGTTGTTCGGAACGATCGGCATATACCGTGTAGTAGCGGCGCGGATCGATAACGCCGGCAAAGCGGGTTTCATCTTCTTTTTTGTCGGTATCATAGGCCAATGTCATCAGCCATTTGCCGGTTACACGACCCTTGGCATAAAGCGCAACGCGGCCATCCACGTTGATATTGTCATCATCATCGGCGAGGTCTTCGAGACGCTCGTCCAATGTGTTGAAGCCTACGGTCCCCGCGGCAAAGCCAACAACAGTCCAAGGACGATTGCCGGGATCAAGCCATGTTTCGATGCGCTGTTCGCGCGATACTTCACCATCCTGGAATGGGAAAGTGATGCTGACTGAGCCGGAAGCCGTTGTTGGAGCGAGTTCGATGTAAGCAATACCCTCATCGCCCTCTACGCGCCACACAGGGGCACCGCGTTCTAGACCGGAAAGTTGGTTCGCCTGCTGCGCATCTACCTCAATGGCAGGTGCATAGGGCGATGGAACGCTGAAATCGCCTGTGGCGCCATGATGGGCTGGTTTGCCATCACGGTCGGTCAGGCGGACGGCCAAAACTGGTCGCGTTACGCCGTCTGCAACGAGCACAGAGCGTTCTTTCAGCAATTCTGCGTTCAGCGGGCTTGCCGAATAATGGACTTCGCGGGTCAATTCCTCGACCAACTTGTCATCTTTATCCAAAACCCGAGCAACAAGAGTGTTTTTACGGGTCTTGATATCCAGGCCGCGCCAAACGCTGACCTGAACTGAACCATTTGCGCTTTTGTCCTTACCGTCAAACGACAGCGGGTTCACCGCATCGCCGTTTAAGGTTAGCTCTACACGTTGACCTTTGCCATGTTTGATAGCTACACGAAGTGACTTAACCCGAGGATTATAGCCGGTTTCCGGGAAAACCCAGCCAATGCCAGGTGCCTGTCCGGCAAGCCAGTTACGCTCAGCGCCTGCAGCTTCAGGATCTGAGAGAATTTCTGGTTTTTGATATGTTTCGATAGCCTGAATTTCACGGGCTGCCACTTTGTGGGCACGGAAATCTGCGCGTTTCAGAGCGCCGCCACGGCCTTCAACAAAGCGGGAAATGTCGCTGCCAGCGGCGCGTGTGTTCTGAGCGCAGTTAATCGGAGCCATATCGGCCGCGAAAGTCGACGGATCGACCTGCATGACGTGCAGACCCGGTTTGATGCCTTCAAAATGATAACGACCATCTTCATCGGTGATGGCGTAGGTTCCATCCTGCAACATGACCCGAATTCCGCCAATTCCATTGGCTTTACGGGGATCTACGTTGCAGCCGCCGTCGGTAATACGGCCAATAATCGTGAATCTTTCGGAAATGCCGTCTCGTTCGATACGAACGGGCACGCTGGTCACCAGGCTTTCTGCGCCGCGATTATCGCGAGCTTGGGCGGTGTTGATGGCGTCGCCAGGCTGGGCATCTTGGCGAACTTCCGCCAAATATGTCAGTAATCCGCTCGCCGCAGGGGCTAGAGCGGGGACGCTGACCGTGAAATTCTGTCCATTGGGCTGCACGACGGGCGTCACGAGAGAGCCATTGTAACGAACGGTGTCTATGCGCAGGCGCATGGCGTTCGGCAGCTGGTCCTCAATCGTAATCGCGCCGGTGGTGCGCACCGGATCGCTATTTTGCACGGTTACCCGATATTGGATAGCATCACCGGGCACAGCAATCGCAGTGGATGCCGCCTTTGTGATGGTTATCGGTACGCCCGGTCTGTCCAGCGGGACATCGACCCGCACGGGCGCGGGGTCATTCAGCGTTATAATACCGCCGTAGGAACCATCCACGATTGTGAACGGCTGTCCGTCAGTGCGCTGAAAGCCAGCTAATTCCGCCGGAGTGGCGGCAGACGGCGCCGTATAAGGCGCCGGAGGCTCTATCAAGAGCCTATATTGCCCGGGACGGGCAAACGGGAAGCGATAGAAGCCTTCGGTGAAATTATACACATTGCCGCCGCTGTCCGTTACAGATCCGCCGGAAATCACTGTGCTGGGGAACACAGAAACACCGTCATCACCGAAAACATCTGCTGGCAGGCCCGTAGCAACGTCAATAAGCGTTACCCGCGTGCCATCAACAGGGCTACCATCGCCGCTGTCAAAGGTTTCACCAAAGGGATCGATCAAAATCCCGATTTCAACTGTACCGATTGCATTACCGCTGACTTCGTCAATACCGACGTTCAGCTGATCGCCAGGCTGCACGGAAAGGACGCAATCACCCTGGACCGGCGCAGGCGGTATCGCTGCGGTATTGATCATGCCAACGAAACGACCGCTATTGACGTCGGTTTCAACGACATTGATGGTCTCACGGTCGCCAGAGGGCGTCGTGAGAACAATATCGAAGCTATCGATAGCGGCACTGTTCAGATTCCTGTTTGGGGCAAGAACTGAGACAATTAGGGGCTCTCCAGCGCGGATCATGCTTGTCGGAGCAATAGCAGCTGGATTGGTATTGGTTCCCGCAAAAACACCACGGAGCTCAACGGGGACATTGCCACCGGAGCCTCTGCAGATTGTTCCCGGGAGGGAAAGCTGTTCCGCACCTGGCGGATCATCAAAACGGTATAATGTGATTTCAGGCGGCACTGTTGGGGGTGCTACAACCTGGATTTCGATGCGATTAGATGGGGTTTGCAGGCGTTGGTTGCCGACATCCCACTCTGCCTCTGCGACATTGCTTATAAGGGGAAAGCTTTGCGCATATGCAGGTACTATAGAGGCAGGCGCGATCATCGCTCCTGCAGCAAGTGCCAGACTGACTGGCTTAAAAAGATTGGTTAACCAACGCATCCAAAAAAAGGAGCCAAAAAAGAGGTGACGGCGACCTACCGGAAATCCCGGTAAGCCGCCGCAATCCTCAATTTTTAGTCTACCGTTGCCCGGAAGAGCAGCGTTTCGGTAACGCCTGCAGCGACATCGCCGAGGTCGCCGGTGATGACACCGGATGCTTCAGCAAGAGTACCTGCATCAGCGTTGGTACCTGTACCATCACATGCCAGAGCAGAACGAACACCGTTCGCAGCCGGAATAGTGGCTGGTCCGGATGCCGGAGCCGTCGCATAGAACGATAGATCAAGCGTTGAAATATCATCCGAAATGCTGACGCTGGTTGCAGTTGCACTGCCTGTAGCGTTGGTTACAGCGATACAATATTCGATAACCGCACCCGGAATTGATTTCGGGTTTGTGCTACCGTTTACCGGATCCCAAAGAACAGCACTTGATTTCACAACGCTAACGTTAGCGGCGGAAATAACAAAGTTATCCGTATCGGAAGCTGATGCGTTCACGATGACATTGTCGATATTCGCAGCATTGACGGTGCCATCTTCGGTATTTGCACCTGCGTTGACAGTATAATCACCACCAAGAGTAGCAGCTGTGTCACCCTCTTTGATAGCGGCTGTCAGCGTGATACCTGCGGCATCACCAGTAGCTAGGCCGAGCGGGATGTCACCGACGATATAGACGGTGGCATTTGCATCTTCAGCAAGCTCGTCAATGAATGTCGCGGTATCTTCAGCTGGCTGGTAGCCAGGAGTTGCGCCAGATTCGACGAAAATGAGAAGGCCGGTAACATCAAAGTCATCGGTGCCACTGAAAGGAGTAGCCGCTCCGGTTGTTTGTTGTGCAGCGGTCAGTTCAAAGTCGACAACGTCGTTTGAATCGTTGGTCACTGTATATGTCAGGAAGGCCGGATTAGGCGCTCCTGCGGTCTGGCCTGGAGTAACCGATTGAGCCGCTCCATTGGCTTCAGAAACAGTCAGGTCGAGTTTGCGATCGACTGTGAACGTATCTGAATCGGTTTCAGCCGTTTGATCTACGCCGCCAACTTGATAGGCGACGGAAACATTGTTGGTTATTGCATCGCCTGCGGTTGTGCCTGCTGCAAAAGCTGGGTTTGCACCCAGCATTAATGCAGAGACGCCACCCGCGGTAGCGAGAAGCTTCAGTTTACTGGTCATTACTGTTCTCCTGGTTCATTTTAAATTTGAATCGCCAAACCCCCGCGGCGATCCGATACGGTTTTGCGGTCACTTCACAGTGCCGCGAAATACAAGTTTCCCTTCAGAACCCACTGAAAGGGCACGATTAAATTTCCACTTGATATGCGTGACGTCGCTCATAAGGGCAGGGCGGACCTCCCCATTTTCGCGCGTATATGTAAGAGTCGCGAGCGACCCCCATTTTTTGCCTCCGTCAACGGAGACAATTTCGGTGCCATCAGACGTTCCATTGAACGCAACCGCTTTGGGGAGCGGATTGGTGACAGAGAAATCTGTTGCTGGCGTGCTGCCGACATTTTTATATTTGACCACGAAGACGAGATTGTCGCCCGGAATGACCGTTTTTGGTTCTTCGAGCATGACCGCAGTCTTGCCATCCGGCTTTTCCACTGTGCGTTCTACAAAAACGTCACTGGAAAGCGAAACATTGTTAGCGGCCAACGCTGTTCCTGGGATTGCCACGGCAGCCAATATAGCCAGACGCTTTAAAAGATTGATTTTCATCATCATTCTCAGTCCTCAGTCAATTGTTACTTGGAAGGTGATGGTGCGAGTTTGTCCGCCGGGAACAGTGCCCAGGCTGACTGCAATTTCGCTGCCATCGAAAGAACCCGCATCAGCATCGGCATCGCTATCGGTCAGGCCTGTGCCCTCCAGTGTGATGGTTTCTGCGGTGTAAGTAGTGTCTGCGGGGATATCATCGGTGATATTCAGGTTGGTGAGGCTGCCTGAACCAGTGATTGTTGCAACCAGCTGATAAGTGATGGTTGCACCTGGTACCGCCTGACTTCCGCCAAATTGATCAATGACCGTCGCGCTTTTTACCAAAGCAACCTGCGCCGCTTGAATAAGGAAAAAGCTACTGGCTTCGCCATCCGCGCCGGTTGAGCCGACAACTGCGTCTCCACCGCCATCGCCCTGTCCAGCAAAGCTGGTACCAGGTGTACCGCTGCCAGTTACCGCTACTGCCAAAAGCTCTACTTCTGCGCGCTGCCCATCAGTGGCTGCCGCAGGTACGTCGGAAAGAATGAAAATGTTGACGCTAGCATCTGGTGCTAGAACGGGGTCATTTGAGCCCGGAGAGTATAGAGTGTCTACACCGGCATCAAAAACACCATTATCGTCAGTATCAATGTAGATAACCGCATTGCTGGTATCAAAGTCGTCGCCACCTTTGGCTGTATCGGCGGTGAGCGTAAAAGCTTCGTTGCCGTTACCAGTGTTAGTTACCTGATAGGTCGTGACTTGCTGTGTGGCGCCGCTATCTGCAGCGATGTCACCGGGATCGCTGGATGCCACTGTAACATCTAGCAGCTCATCAACTTTAATCGTCACGGTGTTAGAATCGATTACGACAGGACCGCTCGGACCGTCATACGACGCTTGCGCGGTGTTTAATATGTCAGTGCCAGCAATGGTACCAGCCGCGTGAGCCGTAGTAGAACCAATCGCGAGAGCGGATATACTCATAGCGAGCGCCATGGCGCCACGGATCGCAGGACGGCTTTTGGATCGTTTAAAACCGATCAATGTTGCTTCGGATGCATAATTCATGGGCTTGATATGCAGGAAAAAGGCAAATATTTCGTAAAGATGACGTCAGAAACTTGGTGACGGCAACATCACGAAAAATCCTTTAAATCAGGGATTTATTCACATAATATGACGATATTTTAGGTTTTAGTTAACGCGTAATTAGCTGTAACCATTTGTAACTTAGGCAAACGCTTGTAACATTTACATCCAATTTGGATGTTTCTGATCGACGCGTTCGAATTCAGACCGAACCTGTCAAAATGACGTCAGATAGATCAGATTGGTGGTTGGAATTACCGAACCAAATCAGCGCGAACCAAATTTTCTTTGCTTCATTGCAAGAGTGTTGTTGACAGTCAGGCAGAGCTCTTATACTTGCGCTTCTCCACTGCACAACCGGCACACATGCCGGTAGGTAAGCGGGTGTAGCTCAGTTGGTTAGAGCGCCGGCCTGTCACGCCGGAGGTCGCGAGTTCAAGTCTCGTCACTCGCGCCATTCCTTAAATATTGGAATGGCGGTTCAGGGCCGGAATTTCCCAGTATTCATCCACAATAGCAATGGTTTGATGGGAAATATCCAGACTATCCCAGCGAATATGTAGATTGGCAACTGTAGCCAAAAGCCCAAGTTGCTGATCCAGTCCATCAGGCTGACTACAATACCGCACCAGATCAGAATGAAGACCAATATCAAAATCATCCCAAAGGGTATGCGCCAGTTTGGTGCATCAGGGGGATTATGCGGCGTTTGCTTGTCTGGTTCTGTCGTCATGACGTCATGCTAACCTGCTCAATTATTTCACATTCTGTGACAATCATGTGCAAAGGCACGTCATGGGGCTGCATGGGTATATTTTCGGTTTCCTGCACCGACCAGGCGAACCCTATTCGGGTGGCTTCAGGGTATTTTTCAAAGGTCCGGTCATAATGGCCAGCGCCTTGTCCGAGTCGTCCCATAGACCGGTCAAACGCAACCATTGGAGCAATGATCAGATCTGGCGCGACCAAAGGACAATCTGACCCGGGTTCGGAGATATTCTTAAATCCTGATTCGAGCAGATCGATATTGTCGACATGGCGAAATTCCAAGGGGGCATCACCAATAACTACAGGAAAAGCTAAGGTTTTTCCCGTTTCCATGAGATATTCGGCTAGCCTGAGAGTTGGCGCTTCTGAGCCCATCGAGCTATAGAGTCCGATGGTTTCACTCTGTTCGATCAGCTTTGCTAGAGGGGATGGTGGGCGGCGGAAAGCGAGGCCGCGTGTTGCGGCATCCAATTGGCTGTGAAAGGCATCACGTCGCCGTCTAAACTCTTCACGCAATTTCTTCTTTTGTTCTGATAAGCTATTCAAAGAAATATCTTTCTTGGGAAAGGTGACGGGACCGCCATGGTCGTTTGCCGGAAAATCCTCTGACGCCTATTACGTCAGGTGGGCGCCATATGCTTCGGACCCGACTTCCGAAGAAATCCGCAATCCGGGCAGGGACAGCTCCCTATGTTGTTATATCGCCTCAGGGATGTTCGCTTCTAGCTCGTATCAGGCAGTACCCGTCGCCTCACTATCTAGGGATGATTTCAGTTCTGCTCAAGGCTGTTCGCAAAAGCTTCTGCGCGATCAGCGAGTTTTTCCAATGCAGTCAACACACGTTCATCCTCAGCATCGCTGGTTTTCTGAGCTTTAGCGGCTGATGGGATTGCTGGTTGAGGCGTTGGTGTATTGGCAGTTGCGGACTTGGAGCCGTGGAGTTCGTCAGCGAGCAAAAGCGATGTAAACAGAAGCATCCGGCTTTCGGTCAATCCCGCAGGATCGCCAGCTTCTCCGGCTTTTGCGTCGACCATAGCGCCTAGTTTGCCTAGATGTTCTTCTTCACCGTCCTGACAGGTCACCATGAAGGAACGACCGCCAATTTCCAACTTTACCTGAGCCATATCAATGCTCCTGCCGAGCAATCAGCCCGTCTATTGTGTGGATGGCTTGTTTCATTTCTTCTTTTAAGGCCGCATGGCGCTGTTCGAGCGCTTGATCAGGTTGTTGGCCGACCGCTGCTTCCTTAGTCGCTTGAATGCGACTGAGAGCCCGTTCTATGCGACCTATCGCTAGGATCACTCGTTCGTTTTCCATGACTTGGTTCCGACATATAAGTTATTGTGTTTCATTGATAACAATCTAACGCTGCCGCGTAAACAGGAGATCGGTGAAGCGTAGCCTTGACGATATGAGCGCAGGCCAGCAAAGGGTGTGTGAAAATGGCGAATCGGTAGATTTCCTAAGTCCACCGTTGTCATCACTTGATCACTGCTGGGGATCCGAAAAATATGACCGCTTCCGAAAAAATCTCTGAAAAAACAATGGCTAACGCAATTCGCGCTCTTTCGATGGATGCTGTGCAAGCGGCCAATAGCGGCCATCCAGGCATGCCTATGGGAATGGCAGACGTTGCAACGGTGCTGTTTAGCGATTTTCTGAAATTTGATCCGAAGGCACCGAAATGGGCGGATCGTGACCGGTTTGTGCTTTCGGCAGGCCATGGTTCCATGCTGATCTACTCGCTCTTGCACCTAACGGGCTATGAGCGTCCTACGATGCAGGATATCAAGGATTTCAGGCAATTATCGTCGCCTTGTGCGGGCCATCCTGAAAATTTCAAGCTGGAAGGCGTCGAAGCTACTACAGGTCCATTGGGACAGGGTTTTGCCATGGCCGTGGGCATGGCAATTGCTGAACGGCACTTAAACGCGCATTTCGGCGATGATCTGGTAGACCATAAAACTTGGGTTATCGCGGGCGATGGCTGCCTTATGGAGGCCATTAATCACGAAGCTGTTGGTTTGGCGGGGCATTTGGGCCTCGGCCGCATGAACGTGTTGTGGGATGATAATGGCATAACCATCGATGGTGGAACGGATTTATCGACCAGCGAGGATATTCCAGCTCGTTATCGTGCCTCTGGTTGGCATGTTGTCAGCTGCGACGGGCATGATTTTGACGATATTCGCAAAGCACTAAGCGAAGCGGAGGCCGATCCAAGACCTTCCTTGGTCGCTTGTAAAACCGTGATCGGTTACGGCTCTCCTAACAAGCAGGGAACCTCTGCAACTCACGGCGCAGCGCTTGGTGAAGATGAAGTCGCCGCAACCCGGCAACAATTGGGTTGGAATGATAAACCCTTTGAAATTCAAGATGATATATTGGCGTCATGGCAGCAGATCGGTGAAAAAGGTGCTGTAAAACGAGCCGAATGGGAGGCGCGTTTGAAAGCTCACGCTCTTTCTGAAGAGTTTGAACGGCGTATATCTGGCGCGTTGCCTGATAGCGGTGCGATGCAGGACTATCTTGAAAGCCTGGCGCAGGATCCGCCAAAGGTGGCAACCCGTAAGGCTTCGGAAATGGCATTGGGCGCGATTACCGCAGCATTGCCTGAAATGGTGGGCGGTAGCGCCGATTTGACAGGGTCAAATAATACCAAAACTCCTTCTACTAAGCCTTTGACTAAAGATGATTATTCTGGGCGCTATATTTATTATGGTATCCGTGAATTTGGTATGGCCGCTGCTATGAATGGCATGGCGCTACACGGCGGTATCATTCCTTATGGCGGTACATTCCTGGTATTTACCGACTATTGCCGCGGCGCGATGCGGCTTTCGGCTATTCAGAACACACGCGCGATTTATGTAATGACTCACGACAGCATCGGATTGGGTGAAGATGGACCGACGCACCAACCGATTGAACATGTTCAGAGCCTGCGTCTCATGCCGAATATGCATGTCTTCCGGCCAGCCGATGCGATTGAGACAGCGGAATGTTGGGCGCTTGCCATTAAGCGTTCGGACGGACCTTCGACACTGGCTTTGACCCGTCAGGGCCTGCCGCCCTTGCGCCATGACGTCAGCGTAAACCTTTGTGAAAAAGGCGCTTATTCTATTAAATCGGCCGAAAATGCTAAACGGGTGGTCTTAGTTGCCACTGGTTCTGAAGTTTCGCTGGCAGTGGATGTGGCAGCGCAACTTGAGGCCAAGGGTGTCGGTGCGGAAGTCGTTTCCATGCCTTGCACTGAATTATTCGATGCGCAATCTGATGATTATAAATCGGAACTGCTTGGTGGCGATGATATCCTGCGGGTTTCGATCGAGGCTGGAACAACATTTGGTTGGGAACGTTATACGGGGTTGAACGGTCTGCGCTTCGGCATAGATAGTTTCGGAGCTTCTGCTCCGATTAACGACCTGTTCCAGCATTTTGGTCTCACCGCAAATGCAATTACACCGCAAATAATAGCTAAACTAAGCTGAAAACAGCTATAAACTGGAATTCAAAGGAGCAACATCATGACAAAAGTAGCAATTAACGGATTTGGTCGTATCGGTCGTCTCGTCGCCCGCGCCATCCTGGAGCGCCCGGACTGTGGCCTAGAACTGGTAGCGATTAACGACCTTGCTGATGCGGACGCTAATGCGCTTTTGTTTGGTTATGACAGCGTCCACGGCCGTTTTCCGGGCGAAGTGACCGCCGATGGCGATAGCATCTCAGTCAATGGTAAGAAAATCGCTGTGACGTCAGAGCGTGACCCCGGCAATCTGCCTCATGGTGAGATGGGCATTGATATTGTTCTGGAGTGCACGGGTTTCTTCCAGTCCAAAGAGGCAGCGCAGCCGCACATTGATGCTGGCGCAAAACGCGTTTTGATCTCCGCTCCAGCCAAAAATGTTGATCAAACGGTCGTATATGGCGTGAACCATGACGTATTGACGTCAGCGGATGTCATTGTTTCTAATGCATCTTGTACCACAAACTGCCTTGCACCGGTTGCCAAGGTGTTGAACGACGCCGTCGGTATCGAACGCGGCTTCATGACAACAATTCACAGCTATACCAATGACCAGCGCATGCTGGATCAGATGCACAGTGACATGCGCCGTGCTCGCGCTGGCGCAGTCAACATGATCCCGACCACAACCGGCGCCGCTCGCGCTGTTGGTCTGGTTCTGCCAGAACTAAACGGTAAGCTCGACGGATCTTCAGTTCGCGTGCCGACACCGAATGTCAGTCTGGTCGATCTGGTAATCACGCCGAACCGCGACACAAGCGTTGAGGAAATCAACGGAGCCCTGAAAGCCGCGGCTGACGGGCCTATGAAAGGTGTGCTGGTCTTTGAAGACAAGCCACTGGTATCCAGCGATTTCAATCATCAGCCAGCCAGTTCCTCGGTGGATAGCCTTGAAACTACTGTGATGGACGGCAAGTTGGTCCGCGTTGTTAGCTGGTATGACAATGAATGGGGTTTCTCAAACCGTATGATTGATACGGCAGGCGTCATGGCAGGCTTGCTCTAAACAGAAGGGTTCTGAGCAATGGCTGGTAACAATTTTAAAACACTAGATGATTTGGGTGATGCCACTGGAAAGCCTGGCTTGATCCGGGTGGACCTGAATGTCCCGATGGCAGACGGTAAGGTTACCGACGATACGCGGTTGAAAGCCGTTGTTCCAACTGTCACCGAATTGGCGGATCGCGGTGCAAAGGTTTTGTTGCTGGCCCATTTCGGTCGGCCAAAGGGCAAGGCGGATATGCAATATTCGCTTGAACCGGTGGTTGCACCGCTGGCCAAGATCCTGGGCCGCGACGTTGGTTTCATGCAAATGCCCGATCGTGATACGATTGATGCTCTGCCAAATGGCAGCATCGTTGTCGTCGAGAACAGCCGCTTTGCGCCGGGTGAAGAAAAAAATAGCCCAGAAATGGCCAAAGCCATCGCTTCCTTTGGCGAATTTTACGTCAACGACGCTTTCTCGGCAGCACATCGGGCCCATGTTACAACCGTTGGCTTGGCGGAACACTTACCAGCCTATGCCGGGCGCTCTATGGAACGGGAGCTTAGCGCGCTCAACAAGGCGCTTGGTGATCCAGAACATCCGGTGGTTGCTGTGGTCGGCGGCGCGAAAGTCTCAAGCAAACTCGATGTATTGCGGCAAATGGTCGAAAAAGTGGATCATCTGATCATCGGCGGCGGTATGGCCAATACGTTTTTGGCTGCACGCGGCGTTGATGTCGGTAAATCGCTCTGCGAGCATGATCTGACCGATACAGCCAATGAGATACTGGAAGCGGCTGATAAAGCCGATTGCACGGTGCATCTGCCTTATGATGTCGTGGTTTCAAAGGAATTTGCGCCCAATCCGCCAACTCGCACGGTGAATGTGCATGAGGTCGCAGCGGATGAAATGATCCTTGATGTTGGTCCTGCAGCGGTTGAAGCTCTGTCCGATGTCCTGAAAACCTGCAAAACGCTTGTTTGGAACGGTCCCATGGGCGCTTTCGAGACACCGCCCTTTGATATGGCAACGGTGGCACTAGCAAAAACTGCTGCTGCGCTGACCAAAGAGGGCTCTTTGCTCTCGGTGGCAGGCGGTGGTGATACGGTGGCTGCGCTTAATCATGCCGGTGTGGCCGATGATTTCAGCTTCGTGTCTACTGCTGGTGGCGCTTTCCTCGAATGGATGGAAGGCAAAGACCTGCCCGGTGTGAAGGCGCTACAAAAATGAATATCCGGCCTGCAGAAGATAAAGATAGGCCGATAATCGCCGAAATCCATGCCCGTAGCTGGCAGGAAAACTATCGTGACTACTTGCCCGCAGATTTGCTGGATCAGCAGATCCCAACGTTAATGGCCGAGCGCTGGAAAAATGCGGAAATTGGCGCGCAGGATGTCGTGCTGGTGGCCGAAGATGATCAGGTTCAAGGCTTTGTTGCCGTCTGGGATGATGAGATGCCCTATATCGACAATCTCCACGTTCGCAGCGATGGTCGTTCCAAGGGTATAGGTCGCAAATTGCTTGCCGCCGCCGCTGGTGCTGCCGAGGAAAATGGCCGGAAAGCAATCTGGCTACATGTCGTTGTCGGAAATGATCGCGCAAAAGACCTATATGCCCGCCTTGGCGGCATGGCCGACGGGATAGACGACAAAGATCTTTATGGAACCATGGTTCCAAATGAACGTATTATATGGCGGGATATCAAAATTCTTGCCGAGCAATCTAACTAAACGAGGACAAACTTGATGCATGATCCGAAGATGATGGACAAAATCGAAAATGGGGCCGGCTTTATCGCGGCTTTGGACCAGAGCGGTGGTTCCACGCCAAAAGCATTGGCTGGATATGGCGTCGATGCGGATGCCTTTTCGAATGATGATGAGATGTTTGCTCTGATCCATGACATGCGCAGCCGGATCGTAACCGCGCCGAGCTTTGGCAGCGGAAAGGTTATCGGCGCGATCCTGTTCGAAAAAACCATGGACGGCGAAGCGGGCGGGAAGCCTGTGCCGGCATTGCTTTGGGAACGCGGTGTTGTACCCTTTTTGAAAGTCGACAAAGGTTTGGAAGACGAAGCTGACGGCGTTCAGTTGATGAAACCTAATCCCGGACTAAGTGAATTGCTGGAGCGGGCTAAGGCAAAAGGCGTATTTGGTACCAAGATGCGTTCGGTTATCAATCTGGCGTCACCAACCGGCATTGCCGCCATCGTAAAGCAGCAATTTGAAGTTGCCGGACAGATTTTGGATCACGGCTTGATGCCGATGATTGAGCCGGAAGTGAACATCAAGAGTGCAGAGCGTGCGCAATGTGACGCCATATTGCTCGAAGAGATCAAGAAACAGCTCGACGCTTTGCCAGCGGATCGCAAAGTGATGCTGAAATTGTCGATTCCAACGGAAGCCAATCTCTATGCGCCGCTAGTCGATCATCCGCGTGTCGCACGCGTTGTTGCGCTTTCCGGCGGTTTCTCCCGTGATGAGGCCTGTGCAGAACTAGCTAAGAACCGCGGCATGATCGCGAGTTTCTCGCGGGCGCTGCTGCAGGATTTACGTCATCCCATGACCGATGAAGAGTTTGATCAGTCTCTTGGTGGTGCTATCGATCAAATCCAGAAAGCTTCGACCGTTAAGGTTTAGGGAACAACGCATTTTGGCAAAGTTAGATCCTAGTTGGTCAGAGGTGGATGATTATATCGTCCAGCACCTGATCGGCGACGATCCTATACAGGACGCATGTTTGGCGGCCAATATGCGCGAGGGCCTTCCCGCTATTGACGTTTCGCCCGCCCAAGGTCGGATGCTTGAACTGTTGGCCCGAGGTGTGCGGGCGAAGCAGATTCTCGAAATTGGCACGTTGGGCGGATATTCGACTATTTGGCTGGCCCGTGCGCTGTCTGATGACGGTCGTCTAGTCTCGTTGGAACTGGAACCGGAATATGCGGCGGTGGCGCGTTCCAATATTGAAAGAGCGGGGCTGGCTGACAAGGTTGAAATAATGGTTGGTGAGGCGGTCGGCTCTTTGGCTGTGCTGGAAGCGAATAAAGTGCCTCGGTTTGACTTTATTTTCGTAGATGCCGACAAAGAAAATTATTCGAAATATCTGGATTGCGCCGTGCAGCTGTCACGACCAGGAGCGATGCTGGTCTTTGACAATGTTGTGCGAGAGGGCGGGGTGATTGATCCCGCCAGTTCTGATCCCAAGGTTCCGGGAACGCGCGAACTTTATAAGGCATTGCAAAATCACCCGCGTGTTGATGCAACGGCTATTCAAACTGTTGGTTCGAAAAAATGGGATGGGTTCCTGCTTGGGATTGTTCGGGATGACTAAGGGACAACAATTATGAAAATACCATCTTGCCAGCTCTATCTGATTTCGCCGCTCGATGTTGGTGGAGATTTTCCGGAGCATTTGCAATCTGCGTTGGAAGAGGGGCCGGTTGCGGCCTTTCAGTTTCGCGTAAAAAATATCGAACAGGACGAAGCCTTGCGCTTGGCCATTCCACTCAAAGAGATTTGTGATGCGCATGATGTTGCGTTTATCGTGAATGATGATGTCGCGCTAACTAAGCAGCTTGGTGCTGACGGGGTTCATCTGGGGCAGGGTGATGAAGCCCTTAAGGATGCGCGAGCGGAACTGGGTGATCAAGTTCAGATAGGGATTACCTGTCACGATAGCCGTCATCTGGCGATGGAGGCCGGTGAGGGCGGAGCGAATTATGTTGCCTTTGGAGCTTTTTTTCCAACCGAAACCAAGGAAACGCATTACCGGCCAGAGGTCGATGTGCTGCAGTGGTGGTCAAATATTATGGAGATTCCTTGTGTCGCCATTGGCGGTATTACAACGGATAATTGCCAGTTGCTGGTTGACGCTGGGGCCGATTTTCTGGCGGTTAGTGGATCGGTTTGGAATGATCCCAAGGGGCCGGCGCATGCAGTGAAGCGATTTACCGAGATATTGTCCGCAGAGTAATTTTGATTAGGATGAGCTTCTGGTCACGCCAATATGGGACCTAACATATTGCGCCATAAAACGATCAATCGAAGGCTGTGCAAAATTTGGTAATTGTTCCAATTCCCTAACATAACCGGGTAGGGGTACGAAACACGAAGTCGCGCCGTCCCGAATGGAGTAACCGAATAAACCAGCTGCAACAGGTTTGTCCGACTCTGTTCCAATATGGAAACGGATTTTGGTGCGTTCTAGAGGTTCTGCTTGTGCCATGAGCTCTAATTACATTGATGTCAGTGTGACGTATTGTACGAAAAGGACAGCCTGCATAAAATTATGGTTCGGCTCTAAAAATCCCTTTACGCCCTTTCATAAAATTTCTCACGAAGCTGGCCTCAGAGGGTATGCCGAAATGAGGCATTTGTTCTATTTCGCTAAGAAACCCGCGATAAGTTGGCGGTGTTGGGTTGCGGACGCGGGCTGTCGTCCCGCTGAACAAGCCAGCAGCAGGAGCCAATGTTTCTTCAAGCGACACCGGGGCCGAGATTTTTTCCATCGCTGTTTACTTAGATTGCTCTTAGGGAAATCTATTGTATGAAATCGCCATATACGGTCTCCGCTATGCTTGCCTAACTGCGCCCATCGTTATACAGGGCCGCAACACAAGATTTCCGAAAGCGAGAAGTTCCATGAAAATCAGCGGCGTAGATATCCGTCCCGGCAACATATTGGATTATGAAAAAGGCCTGTGGAAGGTAGCGAAAATTCAGCATACCCAGCCCGGTAAAGGCGGTGCGTATATGCAGGTGGAAATGAAGAACCTGGTTGATGGCCGCAAAACCAATGTTCGCTTTCGCAGTGCCGATACGGTGGAAAAGGTCCGTCTGGATACGAAGACGTTTCAGTATCTTTTTGCCGACGGTGATATGCTGACTTTCATGGACAAAGAAAATTACGAGCAAATCACATTGCCTGCCGATTTACTCGGTGATGCCGTTGAGTTTTTGCAAGACGGTATGGATGTGCAGCTTGAGCTTTACGAAGAAAAACCGATTTCCGTGCAGTTGCCCGACCAGATTGAAGCCGAAATTGTCGAAGCGGATGGGGTTGTTAAAGGTCAGACGGCTTCTTCCAGCTATAAGCCTGCGGTGCTCGACAACGGCGTTCGAGTTATGGTGCCGCCGTTTATTTCAGCCGGTACACGGATCATTGTTGACGTTTATGCCCGTGAGTATGTCGGTAAAGTATCGTAAGAATATCGATGTCGGCTAGTGGCGCGTTTGTCGAACCACGCTGATTTGACGCAGAGCGTCTGTTAAATGGCTCGGAACTGTTGGTTCTGGATCTAAACCCGTTGAATATGGAAAATTAAATGCCAGCACATTCCGCCCTTATCACCGTTATGGAACGCGCCGCTCGCATGGCTGGATCGCGGCTGCGCCGGGACTTTGGTGAAGTTGAGCATCTTCAGGTGTCTAAAAAAGGCCCAGCAGATTTTGTATCCAAGGCCGATATGCGTTCAGAACGTATCCTTTACGATGAGCTGATGAAAGTCCGCCCGGGTTGGGGTTTTGTTCTGGAAGAAGGCGGCATGATTGAGGGCGAAGAAGGCAAGCCACGCTGGATAGTTGATCCGCTTGATGGCACTACGAATTTTCTCCACGGGATTCCGCATTTCGCGATTTCCATCGCTGTGCAAGAGCGGTCCTTTGACGGACAGGGTTGGGGTAAGATTACCAGCGGTCTGATTTACGAGCCCGTTTCTGATCAAACTTGGTGGGCGGAAATGGATAAGGGCGCTTATCTAGGTGATAAGCGCTTGCGGGTTTCTGCTCGGCGCGATTTGTCTGAAGCCGTAATCGCCACGGGCATTCCCTTCAAAGGCCATGGAGACCTCAATGAATGGTCTCGTATTTTTGGTTCTATCGCGCCGCAAGTCGCTGGCATCCGCCGTAATGGCGCAGCATCGCTTGACCTGGCATGGCTAGCAGCTGGTCGTTACGATGGTTTCTGGGAAGCGGATTTGCAGGTTTGGGACGTGGCGGCAGGCATCTTGATGGTGCGCGAAGCTGGTGGTTTTGTGAGCGATTATACGGGGGGTGACCAACCCATCGGACAGCGTGAAATATTGGCATCAAACGAAGCGCTCCACAGCAAGTTGCACAAAATTCTCGCGAAGTCGCTGCTCTAAATTAGAAACTAAGCTGATTGTACGGCCAATTCGGGCTATTTGGCCCTTGCAGCTTGTCGAGCCTATCCCTAAAAGCGGCCCTGAATTCTAGAGAAACGAGTCTTTTGTGGTCGATCTAACTGAATATGCGCCAATACTGCTTTTTCTTGCAGTTGCTCTAAGTCTATCCGCCCTGTTTGTTTTTCTGCCCATGGGTGTGTCACGGTTGACTGGAACGCATAGCCCGGATCCAGAGAAGCTGTCCGAATATGAATGCGGTTTTCCTGCTTTCGAAGATTCTCGCAGCCAGTTTGACGTACGTTTTTACTTGGTCGCGATCCTGTTTATCATTTTTGATCTGGAGGCAGCCTTTCTGTTTCCTTGGGCGGTTTCACTAGGCCAAATCGGCTGGATCGGTTGGTCGTCGATGATGATCTTCCTGTTTATCCTGACGGTTGGATTTATTTACGAATGGAAAATGGGAGCGCTCGATTGGGAGTAGAGGTAGGCAGCAACGTAATCGTGAATGCGGATGGTACGCCGATGGCGCCCAATACGCAGCCCGATGAAGCGTTTTTCAAAGACCTGAATTCGGAAGTGAATGACAAGGGCTTCCTTGTCACGTCCACCGAAGATCTGTTCCAATGGGCGCGCACCGGCTCGCTCTGGTGGATGACCTTTGGTTTAGCTTGCTGCGCGGTTGAGATGATCCACGTCAACATGCCACGGTATGACATGGAGCGATTTGGCGCCGCACCGCGCGCTAGTCCGCGACAGTCTGATGTCATGATTGTGGCCGGAACGTTGTGCAACAAAATGGCACCGGCGCTGCGCAAGGTTTATGACCAGATGTCTGAACCAAAATATGTGATCTCTATGGGATCATGTGCCAATGGCGGCGGCTATTATCACTACAGCTATTCTGTAGTGCGCGGCTGTGATCGGATCGTTCCGGTCGATATTTACGTACCTGGATGCCCGCCTACGGCCGAAGCTTTGCTTTACGGCGTAATGCAGCTGCAGCGGAAAATCCGCCGTATCGGGACGTTCGAGCGCTAATATGGCAAACGGGGCCCCCATAATTTCCAGCAACGAAGGCGTTGCTGCGGCGCTAGCCAAATCTTTGGGCGCGGCTGTGCTTGATACGGTTGAAGCTTATGGTGAAATCAGCTTTACGGTGGATCGCAAGAAATTGCCCGCCGTGATGGAAAAGCTGCGCGACAAGCATGAATATCAGCAACTCGTTGAGATAGCTGGTGTTGATTACCCCGAACGGCCCGAGCGGTTCGAGGTCTGCTATCATCTGCTCAGCCTGACGAAAAACCATCGTATCCGCGTCAAGGTTACGACCAATGAAGATACGCCGGTGCCGACAGTCACCCATATCTGGGAAGTCGCTGGATGGCTGGAGCGAGAAGTCTTCGATCTTTACGGCGTGTTGTTTGATGGTAACGCTGACCTACGGCGCATTCTGACCGATTACGGTTTTCAGGGGCACCCGTTCCGCAAAGATTTCCCGCTCACGGGTTATGTCGAGATGCGCTATTCCGAAGAAGCGAAGCGCGTAGTCTACGAACCGGTTAAACTGGCACAAGATTTTCGCAGTTTTGACTTTATGTCACCTTGGGAAGGCGCGGATTACATCTTGCCTGGAGATGAAAAAAGCGATGAAAAGTCAGGTGATGGTGACGATAAGGGAGCCAAATCATAATGGCTGATTATCTCGACGAAATGGACCATTTGGCGGACGAGGCTGATCCGACAGTTGGTGATCTGGAAATCCAGAATTACACGATTAACTTTGGCCCGCAACATCCCGCGGCTCATGGCGTTTTGCGGTTGGTGATGGAGCTGGATGGTGAAATCGTCGAACGGCTCGATCCCCATGTTGGCTTGCTCCACCGCGGTACTGAAAAACTGATCGAGCATAAAACATACTTGCAGGCTTTGCCTTATTTTGATCGACTAGATTATTGCTCGCCGCTGGCGATGGAGCACAGCTATGTGCTGGCGATCGAAAAATTGCTTGATCTCGAAGTGCCGTTGCGCGGTCAATATCTGCGGGTGTTATTCGCGGAACTGACTCGCATCTGTAATCACATGCTCAATATTGGCGCCCATGTTATGGATGTCGGTGCCATGACGCCCAATATCTGGGTGTTTGAAATTCGCGAGCAGTGCCTGGAGTTTTTTGAGCGGGCCAGCGGCGCGCGCATGCATAGCGCCTGGTTCCGGCCCGGCGGCGTGCATCAGGACGTACCCCTGAAATTGCTCACCGATATGGCTGATTGGCTCGACGAGTTTCCGACCTTGTTCGAAGATGCGATGAGCCTCGTCATTGACAACCGCATATTCAAACAGCGCAATGTTGATATTGCCACCGTGTCCAAAGAAGACGCTGTGCGTTGGGGCTTTTCTGGCCCGATGATCCGCGGTAGCGGCATCGCTTGGGATTTGCGCAAGTCGCAGCCTTATGATGTTTATGATCGCATGGAATTTGATGTGCCGGTTGGCACGCGCGGCGATTGCTATGATCGGTTCATGGTTCGGGTTGAGGAAGTGCGCCAGTCGGCCCGTATCATGCGGCAGTGTCTGAACGACATGCCAGAGGGGCCTGTTTCGAGCAGCGATCGCAAAGTTGTTCCACCCAAGCGCGGTGAAATGAAGCAATCGATGGAAGCTTTGATCCATCATTTCAAGCTTTACACCGAGGGTTTCCACGTCCCCGCTGGTGAAGTCTATGTTGCGACCGAAAGTCCTAAGGGCGAATTCGGCGTGTATCTGGTCAGCGATGGCAGCAACAAACCTTACCGCTGTAAAATCCGTCCGACCGCTTTCTCGCATTTGCAGGCGATGGATTTCATGTCCAAAGGACATATGCTGTCCGACGCCACTGCTATTTTGGGCGCGATGGATATCGTGTTCGGGGAGTGTGATCGGTGATTGGCCGTGAGATAGTCATTTTTATCGCAGCATTTGCAGTGTTCGCATCGGCTGTGGCCGGTTACATGGCCGCATTCCATGGCGAGATTAGCCTGAAGGAAGTCCTGTCTAATGCCTTTGCAGCGGTGATCGGGTTTTATAGTGGTCGTTTTCTGGAACGGAAATTAAGTTTGCGGAGGGCTGAAAGTTGATCGAACGACGTGATTTGTTGTTTGGGGCTGGATTGGCGGGTGCGTTAACTGCATCAAGCGGCCTTTCCGCCTGCTCGCCATCGGCGGACTCGACTTTTGGAATTCCAAGCAAAGATTTTTTTGGATTGATAGCGCGTCGAAAACTTGATGAAGCCGCTGATATCTTGCATGAAAAGTCAAAACTTACATTTGTGAAATTTGATGATCTGAAGATTGTCTCAGGGCCAAAAAATATAGTTGGTGAGATTTCAAACCTGCTGCATTCTCAGGGGATGAGAATGATTGGCGCTTCGTCGGACAATGCTACCGTTGGTTTCTGGGGATCATTTGGTGGCTGGTATACAACCGACATTATTAACGGAAATGTGGTTGAACTAGAAACCCATGATTGTGGAGTAGGTGAATTAAGCCATTCAGTTATCAACGTATATGTAGATAACAAGAAACCTAAGATCAGTCAGATCGTACTGATGGAAAGTCAAAATTTGAGTTATTCTCGTGATCCAGAAGCGAGATATTTTTAATGGCTGAGGCTCCCGACACATCGAAAAGATGGCGGCTTGGTGGCGGCGCAACAGTGTTTGTAATCGTCGCAATCATGTTGCTTTGGGAATTGTGGCGGCCGGCGAATATGGTTTGGAACATCATATTATTGACGCTGACTTTGGGTATAATAGTTGCCGGTTTCTGGTTAAATATCTATTTTTCAAAGCATTGGGACGAAATTGGGGAAGCGCGTTTTGATACGCGAAACAAAAGTGATGTAGATGGCTGAAGCACCAAATATCCCAGATGAGATTGAAGTACGCGCCAAATGGGGTGACTTTAAGTTCACGACAACGAACGAAAAACTCGCCAAATGGCAGATCGCGAAATATCCCGAGGGCCGTCAAAAATCGGCGGTTATGGCATTGCTTGATCTGGCCCAACGTCAGGTTGGTGCGGACACCAAAACGCAGGGCTGGTTGCCGGTTCCAGTGATCGAATATGTCGCCGCCTATCTGGATATGCCGTATATGCGCGCCTACGAAGTCGCCACCTTCTACACTATGTATAATCTCGCACCGGTGGGTCGTTTTCATGTGCAAGTCTGCGGCACGACGCCTTGCATGCTGCGGGGCAGCGATGATGTGATGGCGGCTTGCAAGAATAAGGGTATGGCCAAAGGCAAAACGACACCAGATGGCCTGTTCACGTTGACCGAAGTCGAGTGCATGGGCAATTGCTCCAATGCGCCGATGGTTCAGATTAACGACGATAATTACGAAGATCTCGATTACGATATCATGACGCGCATATTGGAAGATCTAGCCGAGGGTAAAAAAATCAAAGTCGGTTCGCAAATTGGCCGCAAGACCAGTGAACCCAAAGGCGGTCCGGTGATTTTGAAAGATATGGTCAAGGCCAATCACGATTATCGGAAGGAGTGGTAAGATGCTGCTCGACGGATATGCAGGATGGGTTGCGCTAGCGGTTGTCGCGATTGCGGTTGCGGGTGGTCTCTGGGGCCGCAGGAGTAAGAAATAATGGCGTTTGACTTTCTCCAGGACAAAGACCGGATATTTACCAATGTCTATGGCTTTCAGTCATGGGACCTGAAGGCTGCCCAAAAGCGTGGTGATTGGGACAAGACCGCCGATATTATCAAGCGCGGCAATGACAAGATAATCAACGAGATGAAGGAAAGCGGCCTGCGCGGTCGCGGCGGAGCGGGTTTTCCTACCGGCCTGAAATGGTCCTTCATGCCGAAAGAGTCGCCCGATGGTCGGCCGAGCTTCCTGGTCATCAATGCCGATGAGTCTGAACCCGGCAGCTGCAAAGACCGTGAAATATTGCGTAATGATCCGCACAAATTGATTGAGGGCGCTTTGATCGCTGGCTTCGCGATGCGCGCGCGCGCAGCCTATATCTACATTCGCGGCGAATATATCATGGAAGCCAAGGTCATGGAGGCTGCCGTCAAGGAAGCCTATGACGCAGGACTGATCGGCAAAAATGCTTCCAAATCCGGCTATGATTTCGACGTCTTTGTCCATCGCGGTGCAGGCGCTTATATTTGTGGTGAAGAAACCGCGATGATCGAAAGCCTTGAAGGCAAAAAAGGTCAGCCGCGCCTGAAACCGCCATTTCCTGCGGGCGCTGGTCTTTATGGTTGCCCGACGACGGTCAACAATGTCGAATCAATCGCGGTCGTTCCGACGATATTACGGCGAGGGGCTTCGTGGTTTGCGAGCTTTGGGCGTGAGAATAACCACGGCACGAAATTATTTCAGGTATCCGGCCATGTCGACAAGCCGGCAGTTTTTGAAGAGGCCATGTCGATCCCGTTTCGCGATATGATCGAAAAGCATTGCGGCGGCATTACCGGAGGGTGGGACAATCTGCTCGCGGTTATTCCCGGTGGTTCGTCTGTGCCTCTGGTACCGGCCGAGCAAATCATGGACGCGCCGATGGATTTTGACGGGCTCAAGGATTTGGGCTCCGGTCTTGGCACGGCAGCGGTTATCGTAATGGATAAGTCGACCGACATCGTTCGCGCCATTTCCCGGCTCAGCTATTTCTATAAGCATGAAAGCTGTGGCCAGTGCACGCCATGCCGTGAAGGCACAGGCTGGATGTGGCGCGTGATGGAAAAAATGCGGGATGGTGATGCCGAGATTGGCGATATTGATACGCTTTATGAAGTGACCAAACAGGTTGAAGGCCACACGATCTGCGCGCTCGGCGATGCTGCGGCTTGGCCGATTCAGGGCTTAATCCGCCATTTCCGTCCGGAGATGGAACGGCGTATTCGCGAGAATGGCGCACAGCCAGAAGTGATGGAGGCGGCGGAGTGAGCACCAAGCCCCCAGTTTCTAAACTCGCAATAGCTTTCTACATTGTAGGCCTAGTCTGGCTGGCTTCTGGTTTGTTTGCATTGGATACTTATTCGCAATTGGGCGATAGCCAGGGCGCATTTGCTATAGTTTCACTGGTTCCAGCAATGATCGGCGCCATTTTGACGAGTTTGTTTGGTTTGGTGGTTCAAATGATCGCAGATATCAAATGGAAGCTATTTGAGGTTAATCAAGATGCCTAAAGTCACCGTCGATGGTATTGAACTGGACGTTCCACAGGGCGCAACTGTGCTGCAGGCTGCAGAGCTTGCCGGTAAGGAAATTCCGCGTTTCTGTTATCATGAACGCCTGAGCATCGCTGGCAATTGCCGCATGTGTTTGGTTGAAGTAAAACCCGGGCCGCCGAAGCCGCAGGCCAGTTGTGCGCTGCCTGCTGCCGAGGGACAGGAAATTCGTACCGATAGCGCAATGGTGAAAAAGGCGCGCGAAGGGGTGATGGAGTTTCTTCTTATCAACCATCCGCTGGATTGCCCGATTTGCGATCAAGGCGGCGAGTGCGATTTGCAGGATCAGGCCGTTGCTTATGGCAAGGGCGGATCGCGCTATGAAGAGAATAAGCGCGCGGTGACCGAGAAATATATGGGCCCCGTGGTCAAGACGATCATGACCCGCTGTATCCATTGCACCCGCTGCGTGCGCTTTGCCGAAGAAGTGGCTGGCGTGGAAGAAATTGGCGCTATTGGCCGCGGTGAGGGGATGGAGATTACCTCTTATCTCGAAGGCGCTGTGCATAGTGAGTTGAGCGGCAATGTTGTTGATCTTTGCCCCGTTGGCGCGCTCACCAGTAAACCCTATGCTTTTGAAGCGCGGCCTTGGGAGCTTACCAAGACCATGGGCATTGATGTCATGGACGGCGTTGGTACCAATATTCGCATCGATAGCCGCGGCCGTGAAGTATTGCGCGCGCTGCCTCGCGTCAATGATGACGTAAATGAAGAATGGGCGACCGACAAGACGCGCCACGCGGTTGATGGCTTGATGAAGCGTCGCCTCGATAAACCCTATATCCGGCAAAATGGCACATTGATGCCCGCGAGCTGGAACGAAGCATTTGAAGCCATTGCTGCGATCAAAGCAGGTAGCTCGGTTGCTGCTATTGCTGGCGATCTCGTTGATTGCGAGACCATGTATGCGACCAAGCGGCTTTTGAAGTCCATGCGCTCTGATATGCTGGAAGGGCGTCAGACTGGACTGTCATACGATGTTTCCAATCTGGCTGCTGTGAATTTCAATACGACCATCGCTGGCATTGAAGAGGCCGACGTAATCGTTCTGGTCTCCAGCAACCCACGTTGGGAAGCCTCGCTCGTCAATACGCGGATCCGCAAAGCAGTGCGCAAGGGCGGAGCGAAAGTCTTCGGCATTGGGCCAGAAGCGGATCAAACCTATCCGGTGGAATGGTTGGGCGACGATATGGGCTTGCTGGCCAAGCTCCCAAAAGCGGCGGCGGATGCTCTAAAAAATGCTGAGAAGCCTGCTCTCATATTGGGCGGTGGCGCTTTGAGTGTAGAGGGCGCTCATGGCGCTGCTTTGAAACTGGCAACAAAATATAAGCTGGTCCGGGATGACTGGAATGGTTTTAACGTGCTCCACATTGGTGCCTCGCGCACCGGCGGATTAATGCTCGGCTATGCCTATGAAGGCGGCATCAAAGCGATTGCTGCGAAGAAGCCTAAGCTGCTTTTCTCGCTCGGCGCGGATGAAATGAACTACGATGCGTTCGAAAAAAGCTTCAAAGTTTATATCGGACATCACGGTGATGCGGGCGCGCATGCGGCAGATGTCATCCTGCCAGCGGCTGCATATACTGAGAAAAATGGGACTTATGTGAATCTTGAAGGTCGCGTGCAACGTTCCACCAAAGCGATTTTCGCCCCAGGTGATGCACGCGAAGACTGGAGCATCCTGCGAGCTTTGTCCGAGGTGATCGGAAAGACTTTGCCGTTTGACAGTTTTGAAGAGTTGCGCGGTAAAATGCACAAAGATCATCCGGAAATGGCGGAAGAAGGCCTTGTTTCCTTTGATTGGGCACCACCATCAGGATTGCCGGACAAGCCAAAAGGGCAGGGCGTTCATCCGATCAAAGATTTCTATCTGACCAATAGTATCGCCCGTGCCAGCGCGACGATGCAGCGCTGTTCGGCTGAATTGCTTCATGGGGATGATATGCTGGAGGCGGCAGAATGAATCAGCTACCTGATATCCTCGTAAGAGCACCCAAAATTTTCTATGTGCTCGCCGTTCTAGTCTTTTTTGCGACATTTTGGATGACATATTACGAGGTTAAATCAGCTCAAATGCCTTTTGGACCGGAGGACAGTCCGATAGTCAGAGCCGCGCTATTGAGAGCAATTTTGCAGGGATTTCTTGATTCAATCTGGATTGCGGCGAATGGTATATTGTTCGACTTCCTGATCCGGTTCTGGAATCGGCTCGCGCCGTCGAGTGATTTGGGAGATAGTAAGTGACTGAATATCTCCAATCGACTTTTCTAGGCCCTGAGGTTGGCTGGCTTGTTGCCACGCTCGCTCTAATCCTACTTATCGCGCTGCCACTTATGTTGGCCGTCGCGATGATCATCTATGTTGATCGCAAAATTATTGCCGCAGTGGCATTGCGTCGCGGCCCTAATGTGGTTGGGCCATTCGGTTTGCTGCAGAGTTTTGCCGACGGTTTGAAGGTATTCCTTCAGGAAACGATCATTCCGTCCAGTGCCAATAAAGGCCTGTTCCTGCTGGCGCCGATCATTACCTTCACCGTGGCCTTGCTGGCTTGGGCAGTGGTTCCGTTTAGCGAGGACATGGTCCTAGCGAATATCAATATCGGTCTGCTCTACATTCTCGCGATAAGCTCGCTCGGTGTTTATGGTGTCGTGATTTCAGGATGGGCGAGTAACTCCAAATATCCTTTTTTCTCGGCCATGCGCGCAGCCGCGCAAATGATCTCTTATGAAGTTTCTATTGGCTTTATCCTGATCTCGGTGGTGCTGTTCGCTGGTACATTCAATCTCAATGAAATCATAAGAGCCCAGGAAGGCCATATTTTCGGTGTTGTAAATGCTTACGGGCTCAATCCGCTGCTCTTTCCGATGGCGGTGATGTTTCTTATCAGTTCTATGGCGGAAACGGCGCGCGCACCTTTTGATCTCACTGAAGCAGAGAGCGAGTTAGTCGCTGGATATCAGACCGAATATTCATCCATGTCCTTCGCGCTGTTCTGGTTGGGTGAATATGCCAATATCCTTCTGATGTGTGCGCTCAATGTGATCCTGTTTTGGGGTGGATGGTTGCCGCCGATTGATTGGGAACCACTTTATGCTGTGCCTGGCATCATTTGGTTGTTTTTGAAGATGTTCGTGATCTTTTTCATCTTCGGTTTGGCATGGGCTACTGTTCCGCGGTATCGCTATGATCAGCTTATGCGTCTGGGTTGGAAAATATTTCTGCCAATCAGTATATTCTGGGTCGTTCTGGTCAGCGGATATGTCATGGTTGATAAATTTGGGTGGCCGCTATGAGAATATTAGAAATCGTCAAAGCGTTCACGCTATATGAAATCGTCCTGGCGCACATGCTGACGCTGAAATATTTCTTCAAAAAGAAGAAGACGATCAACTACCCCTATGAGAAGAACCCAATTTCGCCACGGTTCCGGGGAGAGCATGTGCTGCGCCGCTATCCTAATGGGGAAGAGCGCTGCATTGCTTGCAAGTTGTGCGAAGCAGTTTGTCCGGCGCAAGCGATTACCATTGAAGCCGAGCCGCGCGAAGATGGCAGCCGCCGGACCACACGTTATGACATTGACATGACGAAATGTATCTATTGCGGTTTTTGCCAAGAAGCCTGCCCGGTGGATGCGGTGGTTGAAGGGCCTAACTTTGAATATTCGACCGAGACACGCGAAGAACTAATTTACGATAAAGAGAAACTGCTTGAAAATGGTGACAAGTGGGAGCGAGCCATCGCATCCAACCTTGCCGCCGACGCGCCCTATCGTTAAGGCGCTGACAAGATTCTAAGGGGGTTACGGAAACCGTTATAATGCAAATATTTGCTTTCTATCTGTTCGCATCGATTGTCATTGCCAGCGCGGCTTTTTGTATCTTTGCGCGTAATCCTGTGCACAGCGTTTTGTGGCTGATTTTGGCGTTTTTTAACGCTGCTGGATTGATGCTGTTAGTGGGGGCTGAATTTATCGCCGCCCTGCTGGTTATAGTTTATGTTGGTGCTGTGGCGGTCCTCTTCCTGTTCGTAGTGATGATGCTCGACATAGATTTTGCCGAGCTGCGTGCAGGTTTCATGAAAAACCTGCCCTTGGGTTTGGTTTTGGCGTTGATACTCGCAGCAGAATTTGTCATTTTTGGTGCGCTGTCTTGGTCCTCTGAGGGCATGGGCGAAGCTACTGCGGTGGTTGGTCCTCCAGCCGGTGGACCTTCCAATATCGAAGCGTTGGGCACTTTGCTTTATACCAAATATGTCTTTTTGTTTGAGGCTGCAGGCATGATCCTGTTGGTCGCCATGGTCGGAGCTATCGTTCTCACTAACCGTAAGCGCGGTGGCGTTCGGATTCAGAACATAAGAGATCAGGTCAATCGGCGTCCTGAAGATGCCACGCATAATACGCAGCCTGAAGTGGGCAAAGGGGTCGAGCTATGATCGGCATTGAACATTATCTGGTGGTGAGTTCCATCCTGTTTGTAATGGGAATGCTTGGCATTTTCCTGAACCGTAAGAATATTATCATCATATTGATGGCGATTGAATTGATCTTGCTCGCGGTCAACTTGAATCTCGTGGCATTCAGTGCCTTTTTGGGCGATATGACTGGTCAGATTTTTGCGATGTTCGTCCTAACGGTTGCAGCGGGTGAAGCAGCAATCGGGCTTGCGATATTGGTTATCTATTTCCGTCAGCGCGGCACGATCGCCGTTGATGACGTCAACCGGATGAAGGGTTAGGGACTTGACGATCCAGCTTATCGTTTTCCTGCCCTTGCTGGCAGCAATAGTCGCAGGCTTTGGCAATCGTATGATTGGCAATGTTCCAGCGAAATTTGTCACAACAGCCGCTTTGTTCGTGTCCTGTGCGCTTAGTTGGCCGATATTCATCGACTTTATCATGCTGTCCCGTGCCGCCGAAGTGGTGCCGGTGCTGACATGGGTACAGTCGGGTGATCTCAATTTTGAATGGGCGTTGCGCGTTGATGCGCTGACTGCTGTGATGTTGGTTGTGGTGACTACGGTTTCGGCTGTGGTCCATCTTTATAGCTGGGGCTATATGGATGAGGATCCTGATCAACCGCGGTTTTTTGCTTATTTGTCGCTGTTTACCTTTGCGATGTTGATGTTGGTGACTGCGGACAATCTGGTTCAGATGTTCTTTGGTTGGGAGGGTGTTGGTCTTGCTTCCTATCTGCTCATCGGTTTCTGGTTCAAGAAGCCGAGCGCGAGCGCGGCAGCGATCAAAGCCTTTGTGGTCAACCGGGTTGGCGATCTTGGCTTCATGCTCGGTATTTTTGGAACCTTCCTAGTCTTTGGAACTGTCTCCATTCCCGAAATTCTGGAAGCGGCTCCGGCGATGGCGGGATCAACGATTACCTTTGCCGGTATGCGTCTCGATACGATGACCATCCTCTGCCTGCTGCTGTTCATCGGCGCGATGGGCAAATCGGCGCAATTGGGCCTGCACACCTGGTTGCCGGACGCGATGGAAGGGCCGACGCCGGTGTCCGCGCTCATCCATGCTGCGACGATGGTTACGGCAGGTGTTTTCATGGTTTGCCGGTTGTCACCGATGTTCGAAACCAGTGACGTGGCCTTGACGGTCGTTACTGTGGTTGGCGCTTGTACCGCGATTTTTGCGGCGACTGTTGGTCTTGTGCAAACCGATATCAAGCGCGTGATCGCTTATTCAACCTGTTCGCAACTGGGCTATATGTTCTTTGCCGCTGGCGTGGGAGCTTATAGCGCTGCGATGTTCCATCTGTTTACTCATGCCTTCTTCAAAGCGTTGTTATTCCTTGGCGCTGGCTCGGTGATCCACGCGATGCATCATGAACAGGACATGCGCTATTATGGCGGCCTGCGGAAAGAAATTCCGCTGACCTTCTGGGCGATGATGGCGGGTACTTTGGCAATTACTGGTGTTGGTATTGTTGGGCTTGGCGGTTTTGCGGGTTTCTATTCCAAGGATGCTATTATTGAGGCTGCTTTCGCGAGCGGTACGGGCACTGGGCAATTTGCTTTTGCGATCGGTGTGCTCGCCGCCTTGTTAACGAGCTTTTACAGCTGGCGTTTGATGTTCCTGACCTTCTGGGGAACACCGCGCTGGATTCAGTCCGAACATATTCAGCTCAGTGTTCACAAGACTCCGGAAACGGCCGAAGATTCTACAGGTGGCTATCATCCGCATGAAAGTCCTGTATCTATGCTTATCCCTCTCGGAGTCCTCGCTTTCGGCGCAATTGCGGCGGGCTTTCTGTTCCACAATCAATTTATCGATGCGACCGAAGGATTCCGCTTCTGGGCGGGCAGCTTGGCGTTCGATCGTCATCTAATGCATGCCATTCATGAAGTACCGCTTTGGGTGAAGCTAGCGTCAACCGTTGCAATGTTGACTGGATTGCTGATCGCATATCTGATGTACTTCCGTGGGAAAGATCGTCCAGCGCGTTTGGCAGCGACCTTCCAGCCGGTCTATAATTTCTTCTTCAACAAATGGTATTTTGACGAGCTATATGATCTGATCTTTGTTCGTCCGGCCTTTTGGTTTGGAAGGTTTTTCTGGAAAGCAGGCGATGAAGGCACGATTGATCGCTTTGGTCCTAATGGAGTTGCTGCTGTCGTGGCGAGCGGTGCTGGCCTCGCGAAACGGTTCCAGACAGGGTATCTTTATAGCTATGCGCTCATCATGCTGCTCGGATTGGCGGCCGCGGTGACGTGGCTTATCGTGCGGGGAGCGAACTGATGAACCAGCTTGATTTCCCAATCCTGTCGTTGATGATGGGCCTGCCGATGCTGGCCGCTATCATTTGTTTGTTTGTTGGCGCACATGCTGCTCGGTTGCTGGCGCTTGTCACAACGTTGGTTCTGTTTGCTCTCGGTGTAGTGCTTTGGGCCAATTATGATATTGGCGGCCCGCAATGGCAATATGTCGAGCGCGTCGAGTTTTTCGGCAACTTTGCTTGGGCGCTGGGCATAGATGGCATTTCGATGATGCTTATAATGCTGACGGTGTTCCTGATGCCGATTTGTATCGGTGCGAGCTGGGAGTCGATAAAGGACCGCGTTGGCGAATATATGGCGGCCTTCCTGTTCATGGAAGTTCTGATGATCGGTGTCTTTGCGGCGCAGGACATCTTCCTATTCTACATCTTGTTTGAAGCGGGCCTGATCCCGATGTATTTGATCATCGGCATCTGGGGCGGTGCGAACCGGATTTATGCGAGTTATAAATTCTTCCTCTACACTTTGCTTGGCTCGGTTGTGATGCTGATCGCGATGTTGTGGATGGTGCAGGATGCCGGAACCAGCGATATACCGACTTTGCTCAACTATGACTTTGCGCCTGAGGCACAGACTTGGCTCTGGCTCGCGTTTTTCGCTAGCTTTGCAGTAAAAATGCCGATGTGGCCGGTGCATACTTGGCTCCCCGATGCTCACGTTCAAGCACCAACAGCCGGTTCTGTGATTTTGGCCGGGGTGCTCCTGAAAATGGGTGGCTATGGCTTCCTGCGTTTCTCCATCCCGATGTTCCCGGAAGCGTCCGAGCAGTTTATCTGGTTAATCCTTGGACTGTCGATGGTAGCGGTGATTTACACCTCGCTTGTGGCCTTGGTGCAGCAGGATATGAAGAAGCTTATCGCCTATAGTTCGGTTGCCCATATGGCGATTGTGACAGTCGGCCTGTTCGCGTTTAACCGTCAGGGTATTGAGGGCGCGATCATTGTGATGCTGAGCCACGGCTTGGTGTCCGGCGCCTTGTTCCTCTGCGTTGGCGTAATTTACGACCGGCTGCATACGCGAGAAATTTCGCGCTATGGCGGGCTGGCGATCAACATGCCGAAATATGCTGTCTTATTCCTATTGTTCACAATGGCTTCCATCGGGTTGCCGGGCACCAGCGGATTCGTTGGCGAATTTCTCGCTCTGATCGGGATTTATGAGGTTAGCAGCTGGGTTACGCTCGTTTGCACAACTGGCATCATATTGGGGGCGGGCTATATGCTCTATCTCTATCGCCGGGTCGCTTTTGGTGAACTGGTTCATGATGATGTCAGAGCGATGCCGGATCTTTCGGCACGTGAAATGGCATTGCTGGCCCCGATCGCTGCTGCGGTTATGTGGATGGGTGTATATCCGGAAAGTTTCATGGCACCGATCCGCGGTGATGTCGGGGCGATCGTCGCCCGGATTGATCGGGCTGCGCCAGAGGGGGACGCGCATTTGAAAATGGGGCAGGCTAAGGCGGCTACAAAAGATCATGAGACCGACACCGGTCACGGGGAGTCGCACTAATGGATTATGGTCGTTCACTGATATTTACACTGCCCGAAATCATCCTGACAGTCAGCAGTCTAATTTTGCTGCTTGTCGCGGCCTTTGGCGGCGTTAAATCGGCGCGATTTGTGACGATACTCTCTGTCGCAGCGCTATTCGGCGCGTCTGCTTGTGCGTTTGAGTTTCTGACTAACCCGTCCTATGAATTGGGCGGTGATGCGTTTTACGGGCTATACCGCATGGATGGTTTTGGCAGTTTTGCGAAGCTGCTGATCTATTTTGCCGCCATTGTCTCCTTGATGGTCGCTCCGCGTTTCTTCAAGGATAGCGGTGCCTATCGTCCGGAATATCCGGTACTGATCCTGTTTGCTACCATCGGCATGGGGATGATGGTGTCCGCCGTCGATCTGATGACGCTCTATATCGGTCTCGAACTAAACAGCTTGTCTGCCTATGTATTGGCGAGCTTCATCCGCAACGATGTCCGCTCTTCCGAGGCAGGCCTGAAATATTTCGTATTGGGCGCTTTGGCGAGTGGTATGCTGCTCTTTGGTATGTCACTGGTTTATGGCTTCGCAGGATCCACCAGCTTCTCGGTCATTAGCGATACGCTAACCGGCCAGCTTGCCACCGGACCGCTAATCGGCGTGGTTTTGGTCCTTGCAGGTCTGGCATTTAAGATCAGTGCCGTACCTTTCCATATGTGGACGCCTGATGTTTATGAGGGTGCCCCAACACCGGTTACCGCCTTTTTTGCAAGCGCGCCCAAAGTGGCGGCTATAGCGCTCACCGTTCGGGTGATTATTGATGCCTTTGGTAGCCAGACTTCAACATGGCAGCAGATCATTGTCTTTGTGGCCTTGGCATCCATCGTACTGGGCGCCGTCGCGGCCATCGGGCAACAGAATATTAAACGTCTGCTGGCCTTTAGCTCGATCAACAATGTCGGCTTCCTGCTCATCGGTCTTGCTGCCGGTACAGAGCAGGGCATCTCCGCGATGCTTTTCTATCTGGTCATTTACCTGGCGATGACGCTGGGCAGCTTTATCTGCGTTATGGAAATGCGGGATGCTGAAGGCAAACCACTTGAATCATTATCCAGCCTTGCCGGCTTGTCACAAACTCGTCCGGGCTTAGCGGCTGCATTTGCTGTATTCATGTTCTCGCTTGCTGGTATTCCACCGCTATTTGGTTTCTGGGGTAAGTTCCTCGTCTTTGATGCTGCTGTTGCTGCAGGTATGTTGCCGCTTGCGGTGATTGGTATTGCGGCATCGGTTATTGGCGCTTTCTATTACATCAAAGTCGTCAAGATCATCTATTTCGATGATCCAGCTGGCCAAATTGTTCAGACCGGACATAAAACTGAAAATGGGTTGATTGCGCTAATGGCTCTGGCTGTTTCACCGCTGGGCTATCTAGCAATTCCGCTGTTGGCTCCGGTTACAGCGACGGCGGCCCAGGCCTTATTCTGACCCTCAATATAGAAACAATAGCTGAAACTGCATCGACCAATGCGGATATGAAAGCGCGCGCTCTAAACGGTGCCGAGGAAGGACTCTGGCTCCGTGCAGAAAAGCAAAGTGGTGGTGTTGGGCGATTAGGTCGTAAATGGGAAAGCCCGGAAGGCAATCTCTATTGCAGCACTATAGTAACGTGTCACCGCGAAGACCCAGCGCTTTCAACATTGTCTTTTGTAGCCGCAGTTGCAGTGCATAAAGCGATCAGTGCGCATCTTTCACATGAGGATGTCTGGTTGAAATGGCCGAATGATATATTGGTCTCTGGCCTAAAAATCTGCGGTATCCTGTTAGAACGCTCTGGCGATGCAGTGGTCGTGGGGATTGGAGTGAACGTTGCGATCGCGCCGGAGGTGGACGGACGTATCGTTACCAGTCTACATCAGGCAGGAAGCAAAGCTGATCTTACTGCAGCAGAGTTTCTGGAGTCACTAGCGCGATGTTTTGCCGATACGCTGAATGACTGGCGACAGATGGGTCTGGCCGCGATTTTGAGTGAATGGCAGCAGCGAGCGCACCCATTGGGCACCGGCTTGTCGACCAGTGATGCAAATGGGGAACGCATAGAAGGTGAATATGCGGGTCTTTCGGATGTCGGCGCACTGCGCTTGAGAAAGCCCGACGGAACGCTTATCGAGATACATGCCGGCGATGTCGATGTCGGATAGAAGAAAGGGTCAACCATGCTACTCGCTATAGATGCCGGCAATACCAATGTCGTATTTGCACTTTTCGATGGCTCTGAAATCAAGGCTCGTTGGCGGATCGCTACTGATCCCCGCCGCACGGCTGATGAATATGTCG
This sequence comes from uncultured Sphingomonadaceae bacterium, assembly GCA_947501695.1. GTDB lineage: Bacteria > Pseudomonadota > Alphaproteobacteria > Sphingomonadales > Sphingomonadaceae > Parasphingorhabdus. Next base: position 1,390,442 of record CANMWO010000001.1, on the reverse strand, counting down.
TATGGTTGCGGCAGTTGCTGGAATTAAACGATCTGGGCCTGGATGACGTTGAGGCGGTAATTATTGGCACGGTGGTTCCGCGCGCATTGCATAACCTGACTGTGTTGTCAGAGAAATATTTTGGCGTGACACCTTTAGTAGCCGGCCGCGGAGACGCGGAATGGGGCGTAGCACTGGATGTAGCACAACCCGATACGGTGGGAGCTGACCGCGTCCTGAATATCATAGCTGCACACGAAACTTATAAGCAGGACATCGTGATAATCGATTTCGGCACAGCCACGACTTTCGATGTCGCAGACTATGATGGCGCTTATAAAGGCGGTGTGATTGCGCCCGGCATCAACCTGTCGCTCGATGCATTGGTCGGCAAGACCGCCCAATTGCCACGCATTGCGCTAGAGGCGCCAGATGATGAGAATGTTATTGGACGCACGACCGAGAGCCAGATGCTGATTGGCATATTTTGGGGCTATGTCGGAATGATTGAGGGACTGGTTAAACGCACCAAATTGCAAATAGGGCGGCCGACCAAAGTTATCGCCACCGGTGGCCTTGCCGTGTTATTTGATGAACATACAGACGTATTTGATCATCTAGAGTCCGATCTTACACTGCGCGGACTATTAATCCTCTACCAGAGAGCAACCAACACCTAATGATAAAACCAAAAAACGAACTTCTCTTCCTGGCTCTTGGCGGGTCAGCGGAGATTGGCATGAACGTCAATCTATATGGTTGCGATGGCAAGTGGGTCATGGTTGACCTCGGCATGACCTTCGCTGACCCCGGCTATCCCGGTATTGACCTCATTCTGCCTGATCTGGAGTTCATTGAAAAACAATCGAAGAACTTACTCGGGATTGTCCTGACTCATGGCCATGAAGATCATATCGGCGCGATACCTTACTTTGCTGGTGAATTAGATGTTCCACTCTATGCGACACCGTTTACGGCGGGACTGATAAGGCGGAAATTGGAAGAAGCTGGTCTGGAAAATGATGTCGAGTTGAACATCATTCCAAATGAGGGCAGCTTTGACCTAGGACCGTTCGGATTCCGTTACTTACCAATTGCGCACAGTATTGCAGAAGGCAATGCGCTGTTGATCGACACGCCTTATGGCAAAATCTTCCACACAGGCGACTGGAAATTGGATGATGAACCGATGTTGGGTGTGCCGTCAACGCCGGAGCAGTTCACTGCTGTTGGTGATGAAGGCATATTGGCGATGGTCTGCGATTCTACCAATGTGTTTAATGACTCGGCTTCTGGTTCCGAAGGCGATGTGTATCGCAATTTGATACGTGTCGTTGAGGGCCTTGATAATCGGGTATTGGTAACGACATTTGCGTCTAACGCAGCGCGGCTTCAAACGCTTGGTGAGGTGGCGAAGCAATCTGGAAGGCAATTATGTGTTGCCGGGAGATCGCTTGATCGGATGATCGAAAACTCTCGCGAAAACGGCTATCTGAAAGGCTTTCCCGAGACGGTCAGTTTTGACGATGCGATGAATATTCCACGCGACGAGATTATGATCATTGCAACTGGCGGGCAGGGAGAGGCGCGGGCAGCATTGGGCCGTATTGCTGGCGATACTCACAAGATTAAACTGACAGAGGGCGACAACGTTTTATTCTCTTCGAAGCAGATACCGGGCAACGAAATCGCCATTGGCCGCATCCAAAATCAGCTTGCTGCCAAGGGGATCGTAATGATCACTGATCGGCAGGAACATATCCATGTTTCGGGACATCCTGGTCGGCCTGAATTAGCCGAAATGTATAAATGGATTCGTCCAGAGATATTGGTGCCCGTCCATGGCGAAATTCGACATATGAAGGAGCAGGCGCGCTTCGCGGAGGAACAAGGTGTTCCCCAAACGATGTTCCAGCAGAATGGCGACGTCGTTCGTCTCTCACCGAATGGGCCGAAAACCGTGGGTCAAGAACGGACTGGACGGCTCGTTGTTGACGGTGATGTAATCATTCCCGCCGATGGTAAGACGCTTAACGAGCGACGGAAAATTGCGTATAATGGTATGATCTCGGTGGCCATAGGCCTTGATACCAAAGGCAGAATATCCGGCCAACCTTTGCTGCGCTTATCCGGTGTTCCGTTGGAGGAAGATGAGGAAGAATTTCTCGATGATATTTGCGCAAAGATCAAAAAAACCTTCAAAAAACCGGTTGGCGATATCAACAAATTTTCCGAAGATGTCCGGCTGATGGTCCGGCGCAGCGCCACCGAATGGACCGGGAAAAAGCCGATCGTTGCTGTATTGGTGGTAGAGGCCTGAAGCTATGGACTGGACATCTATTCTTGCCATATATGTACTGTTTTGGGTGATTTCTGCATTCATCGTGCTACCAATAGGTATTCGTAGTCATGCGGAAACTGGTGCCGATATGATCAAGGGCCAAGCTGATGGCGCGCCGGTAAATTTCAGGCCAGGCAAGGTGCTATCATATACGACCTTGCTCGCGACGTTGGCGTTTCTGCTGTTCTATTTCAACTATACGAATCAATGGATAACGGTCGAAGACATCGATTTTTTTGGTAGTAGAGAACGTCTCGGTAGATAGCTTGCAGTTGCAGTTAGCTGCGAAGCCGTTCGATTGCCTGCGCCAATGCGACGTAGAGCTTACCAATGTCAGACGATAGCAAGGTAACGCTTACAGCACTGCCATCGCGTGTCGCGAGGACGCCACGGAGCATGGTTTCGAAATCATGGATGTAACGATTTACATGCTCGCGGAATTCGGTGTTATTGTCATATTCTGACAATATCTCACGAACCTCCCCGGCATCGAGCAAGCGCACGGCACGGCGTGTAAAGATGCCGCGATCGCCTTTCAGATATGCTGCCCACTCTGTATCGGTCACCTCATTAGATAGTAATTTGGTAACATCGATCGCAGTGGAGTTTAGTGATTCAGTCAGTGATGCAACACGGCGAGTGAAATTCTCTTCGCTGCTCTGTTCTGCCTTTTCTTTGGCAAACAGAATGCGTTGCTCAAGCTTAACTGTCATTTCTTCAATGGAATTGAGCTGATTGGTCAGATGGCCTGCAGTTGACTCAGTTGTCGCGACGGCATTGGATACCGCTTTTTCCAACTTGGGTGCAATAGACGTAATCTTCTCGTCGATGATTTTGTTCAAGGCATCTTCGCTGACTTTCTCAAACGCTTCCGCAGAGCCGGAAATAGAGTTCTCCAGTGCCTTGCGGGAATGCTCAGACGCTTGTCTCGCAGTATCCTTCACGCGGAGCAGGGCACTGATCAATTTCTCTCCAGCGCTTTCGGCGAGAGCTTCATTTTGATCCCGCACGTCTTGCAGTTCTTTCGCAAGACCTTCTATTTTACCAAGAACATTGTCGGTAGCGACCTCGCCATCATGGCTTAGTTTCGCAAGTTTCACGCGCTGCTCTTCAATCGCTTCATCAGATTTTTCAATCTTCGCGGTGACTTCTTCTGCCACAGTGCCGACTTTTGCTGCTTCCTCAGACATCCGGCTGAATGAAGCAAAGCTACCGTCTGTTTTTTCGTTCATCCGATCAAAGGCTGCTGGTAGCGTCTCATCAAGCTCTCGAGCGCTGCTATCGAGTGCGACCAGAAGCTTCTCTATCCGCTCTATCATTCCATCGGCTGTACCATGGCCTTCCTCGATGGATTTTTGCAGTGCGGCGCTATTCTGTTCGAGCGCGGTCATTGCAAAGGCAAGCTTAGCGGTTTTCTCGCCGCTTTCGTTATCCAGTGTTTCGACTTTGGTAGAGATCTGGATTATGTTCTGATCTAGCTCAGCTACCAACTCTTTCAGACGAGTTTCTTCGTCATCAGCGGCCTTGCCAACCGTGGCAAGAGTCTCTTCCAATGCCGTAAGATCAGCCTTGATTGCCTGTGAGCTTTCCGAAGTTTCTGTTGCCAGTCCGGTGCGTGCTTCATGCAGCGCTTCGATCACTTCGGCCGACGTGTTCTTCAATACGCTTGCGATACGATTGGTTCCGGTTTCGGCCTCAGCCAACTGCGTGGTGAATTTCTTTTTGATGTCTTCCGCAGTTGTCGCAAGATTCTCCAACGATTCTTCCGATCGCTGAGTCAGCTCATCGAGACTTTTCTTCGCCGCAGTGCCAACATCTCCAACACGCGTCAGCGTGGTAACCATAGCAGCAATTTCTGCCTGCGCAGACCTGCCTGAATTTCCGATCTGGTTGGTTACGTCCTTGGCGGTATTGATCACTACCGGCAGATGCTCACGCAGCTGCTCGAGGTTTTTATAAGCTGCGCCGCCGACATCATCCAATTTCTTCATCTTGGAAAGGCCGTCACTCAGAGCAGTTTTTATGTTGCTCGCTGCTTTGTTCAATTTTTCGGAAGACTGGCTTCCCAATGTTTCCAGCTCTCTGGTTTCGCCGGCTAGAAATTCTCGCGCCATTGCCAGTTCGTTATTCACTGTCTTCAAGCGATACTCCAATTGCTCGGATTCTGCCCGCAATGATGAACCCACATCGTCAAAGCGTTTCGCTTCCCGGGTGCTGTTGCGCATGTACAGCATATATAAGACGGCCAACGTTGCCACTGGCATGCAATATTGCGAGAAAAGATCGATTCCGCCCTTCATAGAAGGAATCGTGGCAAATATGTCGCGATTGACCCAAAGGAACAAGCCGGTCCAAACTGCTATGGAAAGTCCCAATAGCGTCGGCGCTATATAGGGCGCTTTCGATGGAGAAATGACATCCTCGTCACCATAGTGACTCCAGTCATCATCGCCGCTGGACTCATCAACCTGTTGATCCACATCGATTTCCTCAGCACTCGCGCGATCTTCGTCGCTGAGCTCGAGGGCTTCGCTGCCATCTGTTTCGTCAATTTCGACATGCTCCATGTGAGGCTCCGTGCCCCGGTCACGCCTGATTCCGATAATTTTTGATCCACCTGTCATGAGTCGCATTTACCATTAAAAACCGTTCGGAGAAACCATAAGTTAACCATAGCGTCTTAGAAACGCCTCATGTCATTTGATTACGGAGCGCTCGACGCGGCATTGGCCGCAGCTGTTGGTGACGATCAGTCACTTATCGCCGAGCTACGCACAGCCTTTTTGGATAGCGCGAAGCGGCAAGTTGATTTGCTGCATCGGGCGCGTTGTGACGCCAATTGGCAATATGCCGCTTGGCGCTTGAAAGGCTTAGCAGCCAGTTTCGGCGCAACCCATGTGCTAAACTTAGCTGAAGAAGCAGCAAATGCGGCTCCCGGTGAGCCCACTGTGCTGAGAAGGCTTGAAAATGCGATTGCGGCTATCGAAACCCATCGCGACTAAGCAGATCAATTGCCAGCGATAGACTGTCAGCAGATATCGCTTTGATGCTGCTGCCGTAAATCCTATATGAAGCTAAGGTCGTTCGACTAGCTATTTGGGATGTTTTATTGAGACTTGCACTAATTTCGTTATCTGCCGATAATTCTGCGGGAAATGTCCCCGTGGGCCTATTGCCTCTTTTCGATAGCAACGTCCTTTCAATGCAAGTGCAATCAGTCAGGCAGATGGGCGCAGAAAAAATCATTTTCTTGAGCCCAACGATGCATAGTGAACTATTGCAATATGCCGACGATCTGAAAAAACATGATATCCAAGCTGATATTGCCCGAACGGCCATGGATTTGCAGCAATATATGTCGCAAGGCGATGATTTGATCTTCCTTGGCGAGGGCATTTTCCCGAATCATTCGATTGAACAGAAGCTACACGGACAATCCGACGAGTTGATTTATGTTGTCTCCAACGCCGACAATTACGAAAATTTTGAGCGTATTGACCTGACTCATAGATGGCTCGGTATCGCCATGTTGAAAACGGAACGATTTGCAGAAATAGCCGAAATTCCTGATGACTGGGATATTGGATCGGCATTGCTGCGAACCGCTGTACAGGCAGAATGTAAAAGAGAACTGGTTTCTGATCCGGAGATGCAAGCAGACGCTGTGCCGCAATTGCTGAATTTGGAAGAGACTGAATCTTTTGCCAAGAGGCAACTCGGCGAGATTGATTTTCCAAAACAGAATTTTTTTGAAAAGTTCGTAACTTGGCCACTGATGCGCAAGTTGATGCCGTTTCTTTGGAAATCTCCTAGCTCAAAAAGCTATAGTGGTTTCGCCAGCCTCGCCGCTGCAACTGTTGCTGTTGTGTTGGGGCTACTGGGCTGGCCAGCTCCATCACTGAGTTTACTGTTCATCGCATCTGTTACGCTGGTAGTTCACCAACGAATCTCGATTTTTTCGGTACAAGACCAAAGAGCTCATTTAGTTGATCTGTGTTTTCGCTTGCTCGCAGCGGCCGTCTTGACAGTTGCGGTAGTCCATCATGCGAAGCCAGAGTCATTGGCAGCAGATATAACCATATTGCTCTTGCTGGTCGGTAATTTGTGGCTTGCTAACACTCTATCGGACAACAGCAGATTGAGAGGAATCATGCCTGATACTCCATTGATTTTATTAGTGTTGTCGGCGGCGGCTACTTTTGGTCTTTTTTCGACTGGTCTCTATCTTTCTGCCCTAATGTGCCTGGCTTATCTCATGATTGCGCAGAATGCTCGTGGCACCAAAGAATCACAGGATGACCCTGCCAAATAGTGGATATTGCACTTAGCGAGATTTTAACCACATTAGCGTAGGGCTAACTCTATGGCGAAGCGAGATTTTTCAATGGATCGGAATCCAGGTATTGACCTTGTCCAGCAAGCTGCTGAGATAGGCTCATCCAGCGCGTATATATCTTATGATCTCGCGTCAGCTTTATTCCCGAAATCTGAGGTTATTCTGTCCGATCGGATGCTGTCTAATGGCCGCCAATATCTCCGTGCCATTGTACAGGAAATCGAGACTGAAATTTGCATGATCGCGGCCAAAGACTTTGGTATGCAGCAGGATACAATTATCGAAATTGGAAATAGCGGCAGAGTTCACAGCTATGCATTGCTCCAAAATGCAGGATTGTTGGAAGGTAAGGCGCTGCTCGATAATGTTTTTACTTCCGTTCAGCGTGTTGAACTGGGTTCGCGTCTATTGCAGAAAATGTCGCAAGCTGATCTTGAATCGGTTTTAACTCGGTATCTTGATGATGAAGATGCGTCGATTGCCGATGCTGCCATGGCATTGCTAGTCGCTCAAAGTCGCGACAATGCCGGACCTGGTTCCTTTCAAGCGCATATAACAAATTTACCGGCCGAGATATTATTCGCGATGACGTGGCCGATCGTAGCTGCTTTGCAGAAATTGTCGGGCGATGAGGGGCCAGAACTCAAAAAGGCTGCAGAAAAGCTGCTGGGCGAACATGACGAGGGAGTCGGCACGCAAAATCGATCAGCGAGACTGGCACAACTAATCGATCAAGCCGCTGGCAGCGAACAGAATTTGCACCCTATGCACGACGGAATCGATTTATTTCTGTCCCGTTTGGCGCGACGCTCGGGATTATCCGATGATCAGCTCGTTCTGTTTACAGCCGAACCCAATATGGTGCGGCTTGTTCTGACTATGCGAGCCGTCGACATTCCGGAGGACCAAGCATTGTCGATTTTCAGTGCACTTGACGGTGGTGGACAATCGCTAACGCGCGCTTCCTATGGTGAGATAGACAAAGCACAGGCACTTGAACTTGTTTCCAGTTGGTCGACCAATATGCTTTATCAGGATGCGCAACTTCGATTAAATGCTCATCTTGCGGGTATGCCCGCTTAATGACAGCCTCTGGCAATCTGGCTGAACCCGTGCGCGGGCAATTGGATGCCGATGGCCGTTTGGTTTCGGCCGATCCACCTTTGCTTCGTTTGCATTTGCATTGCGGTGGATATGAAGGCGGTCCGCTTGCCGTTCCCCAACTTTTGAGTCTTTGCAGATTGAGCCGTCAGTTGGACATGAACTTGTCGCGGTCGGTCCAGGCTGCTGATGAAGATAATTTAATCAATATGTGGGTCGAAATCCGACTTCACCGTGGATCGCAGGACGGAGCTATTACAATCAACATCATTGACTGGAAGGAGTCACCAGCGCCTTCTACGAACCGCGAAGAGCCAGGGCGACGCCGTGATTTTGACCGATTGAACGGGCGAGGTGCTATCCGTACTGATGCTTCCTTGCGGATCATGGCTTTATCGTTACCCGGTGATCTCGACGCTGTCGAAAATTACATTGGTCATTCCCTTTTGGATGTCCTCGACTTTGTCGAGCCATCAAAACAAAGTGTATTGGTCGAATCCATTTCAGAGCGTCAACCAGTGCGTGGCCAACATGTACGTCAGCGGCATGGAAAGAAATCGTTCTACACTCTTTCGGGGCAACCCCTGATAGATAACGAAGGGCTTTTCTCGGGCTATCGTTTCTCGCTTGAACTAGACGACACACAGGTCGCTGATGAAAGTCGCGATGATGCCGGAATGGGCTTTGGTCAGGGCGATCTCATTAGCGATTCCTTGTTTGGTTCACAACTGGGGCCGGCCTTGCGTCAGCCTTTGGGCAAGATCATTGCTAACGCTGAAACAATCGGCAGCCGTTTGGAAGGACCGCTGCGCGGTGATTATTCCGACTATGCAAAAGACATCGCCTCTGCTGGCCGCCATTTGATGGATCTAGTCAACGACCTATCTGATCTGGAAGCGATCCAGCGGACGAGTTTTTCAGTTGCCGTTGATGATATTGATCTGGTTGATCTCGCGCATCGTGCTGCAGGATTGCTTGCGGTCAAAGCAGCGGATCACCAAATTCGAATTGACCTTCCCGACAAAGATTTAGAAATGCCGGTAAAAGGCGAGTTTCGCAGAGTTTTGCAGATATTGGTCAACCTTATCGGCAATGCGATCCGCTATTCACCCGATGGTTCGGTGATAAAATTGCAGGTGATAAATGATGGAGAAACTTCATCGGTAACTGTTCGCGATCAAGGGGACGGTATTGCCGAAGAAGATCATCAGCGTATCTTTGAAAAGTTTGAAAGATTGGGCCGCTCGGGCGATGGTGGTAGCGGCTTGGGGTTGTTTATTTCCCGTCGTCTGGCGAATGCAATGGACGGTAGCCTGACGGTGGATAGCGTTCTTCGCAAAGGCTCTACGTTTAAATTGAGTCTACCAACTCGCCTCATTTAGGCACAAAAAAGGGAGCAACAACGCCCCCTTTTTTATATCACTATTTTCCGAGTTAACGGTCGCCGATTTCCACATAATCACGATGAGTCGGGCCAGTGTAAAGCTGACGCGGACGCCCGATAACCTGACCAGGATCAGAGATCATTTCGTTCCACTGAGCCACCCAGCCAACTGTCCGAGCGAGTGCGAAGAGTGCGGTAAACATAGAAGTGGGGAATCCGATGGCTGAAAGAATGATGCCGGAATAGAAATCCACATTCGGGAACAGTTTCTTCTCAATGAAATAAGGATCGTTGAGCGCCATTTCTTCCAGTTGCAAAGCAACCTCGAAAACCGGATCCGAAACTTTTAATGCATCAAATACTTCGCGAACTGTTTTCTGCATGACTGTCGCGCGAGGGTCGTGATTTTTATAGACGCGATGACCAAAGCCCATGAGACGGAACGGGTCATTTTTGTCTTTTGCGCGTGCAATATATTCAGGGATGCGATCAGGGTGCCCGATTTCGTGGAGCATGTTGAGCGCCGCCTCATTGGCTCCGCCATGCGCTGGACCCCACAAGCAGGCAATGCCCGCCGCTATGCAAGCGAAAGGATTGGCACCGGAAGAACCAGCAAGTCGCACCGTCGACGTCGAAGCATTTTGCTCATGATCGGCATGAAGGATGAAAATTCTGTCCATTGCCTGTTCTATGACCGGGTTCACTTCATAAGGCTCAGCTGGAACGCCAAAGGTCATGCGCAGAAAATTTCCTGTATAAGACAGGCTGTTGTCTGGATGCATAAAGGGTTGGCCGACAGAATATTTATAAGCCATGGCTGCGATGGTGGGCATTTTTGCAATCAGTCTGTGGCTTGCGATCATCCGTTGCTCGGGATCGCTGATATCGGTGCTATCATGATAGAAAGCGGATAGAGCACCGACGACGCCGCACATGATCGCCATCGGGTGCGCGTCCCGGCGGAAACCATTATAAAAGGTAGCAAATTGATCGTGCAACATTGTGTGACGGGTAATTGTATTTGTGAAATCGGCATATTCGTCGGCTGTCGGAAGCTCTCCGCGAAGCAGCAAATGGGATACTTCCATAAATGTGCTTTTTTCAGCCAGTTGACCAATTGGATAACCACGATGCAGCAATACGCCTTCGCCGCCATCGATGAAGGTTAATTCTGACTCGCAGCTGGCTGTTGATTTAAAGCCGGGATCATAGGTGAACGCACCAGTTTGCCCGTATAATTTCCGAATATCGATGACGTCCGGTCCTTCGGTACCCTGCATGACGGGGAATTCGTAATTTTCGCCGCCGAGGCCGAATGATGCGCTATTGTTGCCCACAATATTGTCCTTTCTGCTCCTGAAAAACTCAGGTTATTTTATTTGATCTGCAAGACGATCCAATGACTCTTTCTTGCCTAAGAGTATCAGCACGTCAAAAATTCCGGGTGAACTGGTACTGCCGGTTAAGGCAGCTCGCATAGGTTGTGCAAGCTTTCCTAACCCCAATTCGGCGGCTTCTGCTATAGCCTTCACTCTGTCCTCTGTTGCCTCAAGCGTCCAATCGTCAAGGTCAGTCAAGGTAGAATGAATCGATTCAAGCAGTTGCCGTGCGTCAGCATCTAGCAGAGATTGTGCCTTCTCGTCGAGGTCAAGTGGTCGTTTTTTATAGAGAAAAAGGCTATTATTAGCCAATTCGATAAGGTTTTTTGCCCGGCTTTTCAAAACTGGCATCGCTTGGACGAGTAAATCGCTGTCCGTGGGAGCCAGTTTCGTTCCTAGTTCTTCTTCAATCCAAGGTACAGTCAGCGTCTCAAGTACGCTGTCATCGGCCTCGCGAATATATTGGCCATTCAGGTTTTGAAGCTTCCTAGCATCAAAGCGCGATGGTGATTTGCCAACGCCGGATAGTCCGAACCATTCAATTGCCTGTTCGCGCGAAATAATCTCGTCATCCCCATGGCCCCAGCCCAAACGGAGCAGGTAGTTAAACATAGCGTCCGACATGATACCCATATCGCGATAGGCCTCGACACCCAGTGCACCATGGCGCTTGGAAAGCTTCGCGCCGTCATTGCCGTGGATCAGGGGAATATGCGCATAAACAGGCTCTTTCCATCCCATGGCGCGGATCATGGCGAGTTGCCGGAACGCATTGTTGAGATGGTCATCGCCGCGGATTAAATGGGTGACGCCCATGTCGTGATCATCGACCACAACCGCTAGCATATAAGTAGGCGAGCCGTCGGAGCGCAGCAGGATGAAATCATCAATTTCGCTATTTTGAACAGACACGTCGCCTTGAACTGCATCGGATATTGTCATTTTGCCGTCGGTTTCGGTTTTTAGCCGGATCACATAGGGGGCACCTTCGGATGCTTCGGACGGATCGCGATCGCGCCAGCGCCCGTCATAGCGCATTGGCTTTTTCTCAGCCTTTTGTTGTTCGCGCATGGCCGTCAATTCTTCAGGCGTGGCAAAGCACTTATAGGCATTTCCAGCGGCGAGCAGCTCATGTGCCACTTCCGCATGACGCGCGGCACGTTCGGATTGGAAAACAGGTTCGTCATCCCAATCCAGCCCGAGCCATTCAAGCCCTTCCGAAATGGCATCAATCGCTTCTTGGGTCGAACGCGCTTTGTCGGTATCTTCGATCCGCAGCAGCGCTTTGCCGCCATGATGCCTCGCAAACAGCCAATTGAACATCGCTGTGCGTGCCCCACCGATATGCAAAAAACCTGTGGGTGAGGGGGCAAAACGTGTGACGACGGGGTCGGTTTCTTTAAGAGTCACGCTTGATTTCATCCTGTGTTAGGCCGATGCGATGCCGAGTAGCTTTGATCCAAATAGCTCTGACGTGGCGCATGAAAATTTTAAAAAGGTCACCATTGCTGATGCAGTTGGCAAGGCCCTTAGCATGCTGTTTCGCGCACGACAATTGCCTGAATATGTTAGAAATTCGCAAATTTTCATACAGTTCGAATTCCAACTGGAAAAAGAGCGTGACCAGCTACCGCTTTGGGTCCCCGTCGGTATCGGAGCAGGAATCGCGAGCTGGTTTTTATTAGCTGATTCTCACTTTTGGACCGCATTTATTGCGCTCTGTGCTGGTTTGGCTGTTTTTGTCAAATTGATAGGACAGGGGACACGGCTTGGTTCGGCAGTCTTCTGGTTCCTTCTATTACTTGGCGTAGGCTGTGCAATAATATGGCTACGATCTTGGTCTGTGGCCACGCCGGTATTGGAACGTCCTACCGTTGCGTCCTTCTATGCAGAGATAGAAAAGATAGAAGTGGTGAGCGCGCGTGACATGGTTCGCCTCACTCTTGATACCCATGAAAAACAGGATTTGCCGCCCCGTGTGCGGGTGAATGTGCCAATCGACAAAGCGGCCATGGATTTGCAGGCCGGCGCTGTCATTCAGTTGCGGGCCAGGTTGATGCCCCCAGCTATGGCGTCCCTGCCGGGTGCCTATGATTTTTCCCGTCGGGCCTGGTTCATGGGACTGGGCGCGACTGGGCAAATATTGGGTGATATAAAGGTCGTCGAGGCGGCAGAACCGCTATGGGGGCCATATTCTGCAATGCCCGAATATCGCCAACGGCTCTCGAACCATGTTCAGTTGCAGATGAAAGGTGGAGCAGGAGCCATTGGTGCGACGCTTGCAACTGGCGATCGTGGAGCGATTAAGGATGAAGATGCAGAGGCGATGCGCCGTAGCGGGCTTGCCCATCTTTTGTCGATCAGCGGATTGCATGTGACGGCGGTTGTTGGTGCGGTTTATTTACTGGTGATACGGATATTAGCATTGTTTCCACCCTTGGCTTTGCGCCTACGATTACCGCTGGTCGCCGCGAGTTGTGCGGCGGTGGCTGCACTCAGCTACACATTACTAACCGGTGCGCAGGTGCCAACAATCCGCGCCTGTATTGCGGCTCTACTTGTGCTAACAGCCCTCATCATTGGGCGTAGTGCTATTACCCTTCGGATGGTGGCTGCAGGCGCTTTGTTGGTGCTTGTTTTTTGGCCGGAGTCGTTGGTTGGCCCGAGTTTTCAATTGAGTTTTGCGGCTGTGACAGCGATTATTGCACTCCATACACATCCCAAGGTCCAGTCTCTTTTTGCAAGAAGGGATGAAGGCATCTGGAAGCGTTTTGGTCGCGGGATACTGGCTCTTTTTCTTACGGGACTTGTCGTGGAATTGGCATTAATGCCGATCGCGCTGTTTCATTTTCATAAAGCAGGAATTTACGGTGCATTGGCTAATATTGTAGCAATTCCGCTCACGACATTCGTCATTATGCCGCTCGAAGCCGTGGCTTTGCTGCTCGATACGGTCGGATTGGGCGCTCCCATCTGGTGGATTTGTGAAAAGGCGCTCAACAGCCTTTTGATCCTAGCCCATTATGTATCCAGCAGCCCAGGATCAGTCACGATGCTGCCAACAATGCCATTGATCGCTTTTGGTCTGTTGATTTCAGGCGGATTGTGGTTGGCGCTGTGGACCCAGCGTTGGCGGATTTGGGGACTGGTACCGATATGTTGTGGGGCGCTGATTGTCGCTACGAACCGTCCGCCGGATATCTATATTGCAAGTGATGGACGGCATGTCGGTATTCGCAATCAGGCGGGAGAACTTGCAATGTTGCGGACCAGCAAAAGCGGTTTCGTGCGTGATATATTGTTGGAAAATGCCGGTGTGGATGGTGAGGCTCGGGCATTGGATGATTGGCCCAATGCCCAGTGTAATGCAGATAGCTGCTCTATAACAATAGAGGCTTCGGATAGACATTGGCACATTTTGGCGACACGCAGTACTCACTATATTCCGGCCTTGGCGTTGTCCGCTGCCTGTCGACGGGCAGATATTGTTATCAGTGAACGCCGGCTTCCGGCAAGCTGCCAGCCGCGCTGGATAAGAGCAGATCGCACGTTTTTACAGCAGGTTGGCGGCATGACGATTGATCTTGAAAGCCAACAAGTCACGACCACAGAAAAACATACAGGGCGTCATTCATGGACTCGTTTTAAGGATCCAGACAAACCGGTTCGAAAAAAGCCGATGCCCAATAGGGCTAGTCAGGGCCTAGTTATAGCGCCGCAATAAACCAGCCATTTTACCTTGTATCCGGACTTCCCCCGCACCAAATACCTGCGGTTCATAATCAGGGTTCGCCGGGTCAAGACGAACCTGCCCATTATCTTTAAACAGATATTTGAGCGTGGCTTCTTCATCATGGACCAGTGCCACAACAATTTCACCATTACGCGCAGTTTCTGTGCGCTGGATCAACGCATAGTCGCCGTCCAATATACCGGCTTCGATCATTGAATCGCCGGATACTTCCAGCGCGTAATGTTCCCCAGAACCTAGCAGGGCCGCCGGAACACTGAGGGCAGATTGGCCCTCAAGCGCCTCAATCGGAACGCCCGCTGCAATCTTGCCGTGAAGCGGGATTTCGATAACATCATTGGAAGCAACCGGAATCTCTTTCAACGGAGCAGAGCGAACTGTGTCGGGCATGATATTTACGACATTGGATGGAGCCGGTTTCAAATTGCCGCCTTCCGGAAGCTTCGTAACTTCCAAAGCCCGAGCACGATTGGGAAGTCGCCGCAAAAATCCACGTTCTTCCAAAGCGCTGATCAACCGATGGACACCGGATTTGGATTTCAATCCCAACGCGTCCTTCATTTCTTCAAAAGACGGAGATACGCCAGATTCTTCCAAGCTATTGTGGATGAAACACAGCAGTTCATGTTGTTTCGGTGTGAGCATATTTCATGTCCTTATCGGGAACGAATAAAGAACAATTATGAAACAAATGGTGCCAAGTCAAGCATAATTCAAATTTCGATATAAGAAACTTTCGCGCCTTTCTGCTGCTCGGGGCTTTGGGCCGGGCGATAGAGAAGAGCATTGGCTGCCGCTAGTATTGAAAGCTTGGCACTATCCTGACTATCAAAGGCGGTAATGCCCGAACTATCTACTTTTGCTCTCAGGAATTCTGCTCGTTGGTGCGTCGCGGGCAATGGGTTATTCGTGATCGCGCTTTGCATCACTGGCATGTAATTCGCCGCACCGGCTAGATAGCGGATGAGAGGTATCAGGAAAAGGGTCGCAGTTACAAAGGCGGAGCCGGGATTGCCGGGCAGGGCAACGACAAGACTGTTACCAAGCTTTCCGGCCATGAGCGGTTTGCCAGGCTTCATAGCTATCTTCCAGAAATCGGTCTCGCCGCCCAGCCGTTTGAATGCAGGTGCGACCAGATCATGATCACCCACGGAAGCACCACCAATGGTGACAATGATATCGCAATTCTGCGCGTTTTCCAGCGCAGCACATAGGCTTTCCATATCATCTTTTATGCGGCTGATCGAACGGGATTGGGCAGGTAGCTGATCCAACATGGCGGTTATCATGACATCATTACTAGCGGGTATCTGATGCGGCAGTGTGTCAGCGCCCGGTGCTACCAGTTCATCACCTGTGGAAAGGATCGCTATTCTGGGGCGTCGGCCAACGGCCAGCATACCAGCGCCAGCGATGACTGCATGGCCCAAGGCAGCAGCGTTAAGTTGCGTGCCAGCTTTCAATGCGATGTCGCCGATCTTAAAGTCTCCGCCAGCATGCCGCACATGACGGCCTTTGATCGGAGACGGGTCTTCGATCAGGTGGATCATCCTGTCGTCTGCTTTGACATTTTCCTGCATTACAACGGTATCGGCGTCTTCTGGCAGCAAGGCTCCGGTAAAAATACGCGCTGTCTGACCTGGTTGAATTGCCGAGCAAGGGGGGCTTCCAGCCTTGCATTCTCCCACTAGTTCCCAAGGACCATTCCGATCTTCAAATGAAATGGCATAGCCATCCATTGCCGACATATCAGCTGCAGGCTGCCTACGTTTTGCGATGAGATCTTCGGCAAGATAGCGGCCGAGCGCTTCTCCCACTGGAACCGTTTCTGATGGCAATCGCTGTGCCATGCCAATCAGGCGCTGTTGCGCTTCTTCCAAGGGCAGCAAGGATTTCATTCGGCGGTCCAGTCTCCTGATTTGCCGCCAGATTTGGACAAAAGGCGGATATCACTGATGATCATGTCCTTTTGCATGGCTTTGGACATATCATAAACGGTCAAAAGTGCGGTCGATACTGCGGTCAGTGCCTCCATTTCGACACCGGTTTTGCCTGTTAATCGAGCCATGGCTTTGGCTCTGATTCCGTCATCGAGAAATTCAAAATCAACGGCAACCTTGCTAAGCGCCAGAGGATGACAAAGCGGTATGAGGTCACTCGTTTTCTTCGCCGCCATAATCCCGGCAATCCGCGCGGTAGCCAGCACATCTCCCTTTTTCATCGCATTGGCCTTGATGGCCTCCAGCACTTCGGCATTCATTCGGATGACGCCTTCGGCATGGGCTTCGCGGATCGTGTCATTCTTGGCAGATACGTCGACCATATGGGCCGCACCATCGCCATCAATATGCGTCAGTTTGCTCATTTATGCCTCGCTGCCTGTCAAGAGCAGTTGAGTGGCTGCCTCCACATCATCCTGTTTCATTAGCGACTCCCCGACTAGAAATGCGCGTGCACCAGAACGGGATAGTTGCTGGCAATCTTCATGAGTGAAAATACCGCTTTCCGATACCATGATCCGGTCATCGGGAACCAGTAGGGACAGGCGTTCGGTTTGTTCCAGACTGGTTTCGAAGGTTTTTAGATTGCGATTATTAATACCTAAAAGCCTGGATTTTAGACGCAAAGCCCGTTCCAGCTCTTCCTCGTCATGCACCTCAATCAGAGCGTCCATCCCCAGTTCTAGAGCAGCGCTCTCGATCTCTTGAGCCGTTGCATCATTAAGTGCGGCCATGATGATCAAAATCGCGTCGGCGCCCAGCGCACGCGATTCTTCCACTTGCCACGGGTCGATCATGAAATCCTTACGCAAGCAGGGCAGGGCACAGGCGGTCTGAGCCGCAACAAGATATTCGTCTGCACCCTGAAAATAAGGCATATCAGTCAAAACCGACAGGCAGGCGGCGCCACCTGCTTCATAAGCGCGAGCATGGTTTGGGGGGTCAAAATCTTCACGGATAAGTCCCTTGGAGGGGCTCGCTTTTTTAATTTCTGCAATCAAAGCAAAGCCATTTACGGACTTTTCCTCAATCGCTTTAATAAAACCGCGTGGCACGGGCTGATGGCGGATCTGGTCATGCATAGCCGAAGAAGAAATATTCGCCCGGCGATTGCGCACATGGTCGCGTTTTGCTTCGCATATTTCGGTGAGTTTGTTCATTGGTCGCACCTCATTGATTGGCGATCCAGCAGTTTAGCAAGGCATTTGCGAGCCCTTTGTCGAGGGCTTCGGCCGC
Organism: uncultured Sphingomonadaceae bacterium; assembly: GCA_947501695.1. Taxonomy (GTDB): domain Bacteria; phylum Pseudomonadota; class Alphaproteobacteria; order Sphingomonadales; family Sphingomonadaceae; genus Parasphingorhabdus. Next base: position 1,372,935 of record CANMWO010000001.1, on the reverse strand, counting down.
TTCTTCGGCTCCTGTTTCCCAGCTATCGGCTTCGCCCGCGACCATCAATGCGGCGGCGCTATTCAACACCACAGCATCGCGATATGCCGATGGCTTGCCCAGCAACAAAGCTTGCAGAGCTGCAGCATTATAATTGGCATCGCTGCCTTTAATAGCTTCGGCGCCATGGCGTGTCAGTCCAAGATCTTCGGGCGTAATCCGGCTGTGCGTAATCGACTGGCCTTCGACGATTGCCAGCTTGGAAGGACCGGAAATACTCAATTCATCAAGACCTTCTTCTCCCGAGACAATCATGATTTTCTCATAGCCTAGCTGCGCCGCTGCTTCGGCATAGGTTTCCACCAAGTCAGGGGAGGCAACACCGATAAGCTGTCGCTTAACCCGAGCGGGATTGCACAGCGGGCCGAGCAGATTAAAGATTGTCCGATGACCAATAGCTTTGCGAATGGGCGCCAGCGGACCAAGCGCTGGATGATGATTGGGAGCAAAGAAAAAAGCGATCCCTATTTCGCGCAAGGATTGCTCGCCGCCGGTCGCTGCCTTGGCCAGATCAAGGCCCAAAGCTTCCAATGTGTCTGCGGCTCCCGATTTGCTGGACGCCGCGCGGTTACCATGTTTGGCCATTGGCACATCGCAGGCAGCAACGACCAAGGCAGTGGCGGTAGAAATATTCAGGCTGTGACTGCCATCACCGCCGGTGCCGCACACGTCAATTGCACCAGCAGGCGCATCGACGGCGACCATGCGCTCGCGCATTTCTTGAACAGCGGCGGCAATTTCGGTCGCTGTTTCCCCGCGGTCGGCAAGCGCGATCAGAAAACTGCTAATGATATCGCCATCCACTTTGCCATCCAATATCGCTGCAAAAGCCGCGCGCGCATCTGTTTCGGAAAGCGGTGTCGCTGGATTGGGCAGGGCCATCATGATTTTTCCTCTCCGGGTACGCCAGCATCGCGCAGCCGCCGGATCAAACCATCTTTATGAGCCGGATCCTTGAATATTCTAACAGGTAGAAAATTGAACAATTGATCGGAGCGATAAAGCAAAATGATTTTGTCATCAGTCCGCCATTTGGCCATATCCGCGAAGTTCAAATGGGCGTGGCCTTGCGCATTGCCCGAATAGAGTTTTTCATCATCCCACCAGGTGGTGGTTTCCAGACGCAAGTCTTTTTGTTGTTTGTAGATTTTCCTGGCAAGCCTCGGTACCCACCAGATCGGAAAAAAGACGGTCATGATCAGGGCAAGAAGGCCGGCCCATAGCGTCATCCCGGTAATTAGTCCTAGGGCTTGAGGCACATGATCAAAGCCACCAAATGCAGCTAAAGCAATGCCAAGGACCAATCCGAAAAGAAGAAAATAGCCGATCCGTTTGAAACCAAGTTGTTTCATGTGCAGTCCATAAGCGGCGCGCAGGTCTTCCTCGCTAGGTGTAAAGATCAGTTTCTCAGTCATGCTATTTGCTTTGGCATTAGCCCAGCCAGACGCATAAAATTGGCGAGTAGTTCATGGCCATATTCGGTGGCGATGCTTTCCGGGTGAAACTGCACACCATGAATCGGTAGACTTTCATGCCGGTATCCCATCACAGAGCCATCTGCGGCGGTGGCATTTATTGGCAAACAATCAGGAATATCCTCGACAATCAGCGAGTGATAACGGGTTGCGATATAGGGTGATGGAATAGTTTGAAACACGCCGCTATTATCATGGGTAACCGGCGAAGTTTTGCCATGCATCAACCCGCCGCGTACAACTTTGCCGCCGAAATGCTGACCAATGCTTTGATGGCCAAGGCACACACCAAGCAGCGGTTTTTCGGCATCAGCACACGCCGCCACCAGATCAAGAGATATGCCCGCTTCATTGGGTGTGCAGGGGCCCGGCGAAATCAGAAATGCATCCGCCCCAGTCGCTAGCGCTTCGCTGGCGCTTATCGCATCGTTACGCTCAACACGAACTTCTGCCCCAAGTTCCATGAGGTAATGGACCAGATTGAACGTGAAGCTGTCATAATTATCGATAACCAAGATCATGCAAAGCTGCCTAATGATAAAAACACGACAGGCCAAGTTTTTCTGCCGCATATCGCGCAGATCGTTTGACGGAGGCAATTGGGGTGATATTGATGGGGAAGGGGAGATTGCACTATGGGCGCACCGGTAACCGTTAATATTCCGCACAAACTAGGACTGACAGAAGCCCGCAGCCGGATAGGCAACGGCGTTCATACGTTGAGTGAGTCTGTTCCCGGCGCGACTATGACGGACCATCATTGGGAAGGTGACACGATGCATTGTACATTGGAAGCCATGGGCCAACGGATCGGCGGCGAAATGCAGGTTCGCGAAGACGAGGTTTATGCCATTTTCGATCTGCCACCGTTGCTCGCGATGTTTGCTAACAAAATTAAGGAAAAGCTTCAGAAAGAAGCGCCTAAGATGTTGGAGTAAATTAGGCGCAATCAGAAATATGGTGGGGAAAATTGTGCCGCCAACGCACCGAGGTAAAGTGTGTCCGCAATATCCCGAAAGCGGACACTAGGAACTCTTAAAAATATCGCTCGGAATTAGCTTCTAGTGCCCAGCAGCGCTTTAACCGAAGTAATGATTGGACTCATATCATCCAGTGAGGGATGATAGAAGGAGACTGTGTTTATTGCGCCTGCCGTGATGGCCATTAACAGATCACCGGTTATGGCAATGTCGGTATCTTTTGGTAGATCGCCGCAATCTATTCCTTCTACTACCAACGCGCGAAATACCTTTGCAGAATCCTCACGTAGATCACGGATTTCTTGAAACTTTTCTGGCTCCTGCTGCAACCTGTTTATCACAACAACCCCAATCATCGGAAAGCCCGAGGAGTTTCCTTGCAAGGGCGTAACGGCGTCCAGCAATCTGTTAAATTTGTCCTTCCACGAACCGGATCCAGCGACTGCCTCATTTATGGCTTGATTGTAGGTTCGAATGCGATTTGTCACTGTTGCCTCAAACAGATCATCCTTCGAATCGAAATAATTATAGATGGCCGCACCCGTTACTCCTGCGGATTTAGCGACTTTTGCCATACTCACATCTGAGTAGGCCTGCTGATTGAAGTGCTTCTCGGCCGCCTTCAGCAGGCGCTCACGCGTCGCTTTTGCGCTGCTTCCAAATGGACGTCCTCTTTTTACAGATGGCGCTGAATTATCCGGACTTGTTGTCATTAGGTTACCGTTCGCAATTATGACTGCATTGGTCAACATGGACTGCAGGTAAGCGCAAAAAACGCTATGACGGTTGGTACCAAATAGGCGAGCTATAGGCGCGTTGCTGCGTAATCAATTCTGCATTCTTTGGCGGCTTCACCTTGAACTGTACTGCATCATAGAGCGTCCAACGCGGGGTCGGAATCTCTAATACCCGGACATAGTAAAATGCGGCCACATTAGGATTAAAGTCCGGGTCCACCCACATGGTTGAAAGAAATGCTTCGCCAATATCATTGGTATAGGTCGCATCATTCATATTGACCGTATTACCGACGGCAGGAATTTTGCCCGTAGCTGGGTCAATTTTGCGGTCACCCGAGAAGACAACCTCGTAGATTTTCTCATGCAGTTTGCCATCACTGCTACGCCAGCCCTTGATGACTTGGACGCGATCAAGATTCGCACCATTGGGGTCTTTTAAGGCCGTCACCATAAAACGCGGCGCACTACCGCTGCCCGTCAACATACCGCCCATTGGGACGCCTTTGGCATAGCCGATGCGGGCATAATCGGATTGCTCCATATCAGACGCCTGATAGTCCCATCCCCCGAAAAAGCGTACGGCCATGCGGGGGCCTGTCGTCGCATACACTTCTTTGCGCTTGAATGCCGCGAATAGCTCTTCTCTTGTGTTCGCTTTCGCCCAAGCGCCGATATAGCCAGAGCTTGTCAGCCGCCAGTTTTCCCAGAGACGTCCGCCCATTTTGCTATTGATGCGTTCTTTACTCGGTTCGGATTCTACAAATTTGCCCCAAAAATTATTGTCATCCGACGTCGCAAGGCCAGTATGGGCATCGGTGCTTCCGATCAGGCCATATTGATAGGGATTGACGCCAAAGCGTTCCTGCAGATCCAAGCCCTGCTTCAAACCTTCTCGGGCATATTCACCGGCAAGCCATTTCCGTAACGTTGCCGGCTCGGTTGGCTTAGCCACCATGGAGATGTTGTTTTCATCCCAGCTTTCGAAATCCGCAAATTCATCGGTGGGCGATAGCAGGGGATGGGATTCTCCGTCGCCTTTTACCTGGGTTGTTTCATAAAGCGGTTCCCAGCGCGCGCGTAGATTGACATATTCCTGATTAAACGGCGTGCCGTCGCTTTGTACGTCGCCGAACATGTTGCCGTTGGATATGTTGCCATTATGGGCAATGGCCATCACTTCGCCGCCGGTTTGTTCTTCATAGCCAGCCAGATAACGCCATAAATCCATTGGATTGTTGCTGTCCGCTGCCGAAAACGGGAGGGTTTGCAACGTCTTGTCTTTGTCATCCTTAAAAACAACAACGCGGTGCTGATTGCCACCACCGGGCATGGAGGTCCATTCATAGCCTGCGAAAGTCGTAAATTTACCGGGCTTATTATGGCGTTCGGCTGCCTCCACAAGCTCGGACCAAATTGTTCTTCTGAATTTTTCTGGCGGTTGTCGCTTGGCCTTTCCTTCTTGCAGCGACGCGACAACTTCATTCATCGGTCCTATAGTATCACCAGCCTCGTTCATGGCAGCCCAGGCTTTTCCCAAAGGCGTATCCACAATATCCGGATTGCCTTTTTCCAAACCAAGAAATACGCCGGTAAACTCCGCATGATCGGCGACCATCAGGAAATCAAGCGGTTGCTCCAGCTTTGCTCGCTTGCCGCCATGGGCATCAACCTCTTCGCCCTGGGCAAAGCGATAGGCTTCATCCGGCCCCAGCGTTTTGTTACCAAAATTGTAGCTGTCGAAGGAATAGAGCGTGTGGAGATGCAGGTCTCCCCAATAGACTTGCTCGGGATATTCGGTCACTGCAACAGAGGCAGCATTTTGGCTTCCCTCTTCTGATTTTTGGGAACAGCCAGAGACCGTCATTGCAGCCGCTGCAATGCCCCAAAGCATAGAATATCCAATGGTTTTCCGAACTCGCATCATTCCCCCTTGCTGCTTTCCATCGATAGCAGTTTTCGCACCCCATCTCGGCCCTGTCAGTTTTGATCGTGGGCTGCATATTTAAATAAATATATATTCATTTAATAAATAGAACACGGCCAAAATCAATAGGCCGACATTGGGGAGGAATATAATGGGTACATCGCGTGCGACGTTTAAACGGTATTTGGCATATGGTACGGCTTTGAGCTTGATGGGCAGTTTTGCTGCACCAGCGATGGCGCAAGCTGATGACACATCACAAAGAATAAGCTCCGGTAACGAAGATATCGTGGTGACGGCCCGCAAGAAAACCGAACGGCTGCAAGAAGCGCCGGTAGCGGTCACTGCTCTTGGCGGTGAACGTTTGGAGCGGATCAACGCCACCGACCTTTCCGACCTGAGCGGCCGAGCACCCAATGTGACCATCAACACCATCGGTAACTTTGGCAGTTCGGTATCGGTTTTTATTCGCGGTATCGGCAATGGTGATCCCGACTCTACCGTTGACCCTTCTGTCGGCATCTATGTCGATGGTGTCTATATTCCGCGGACGGCAAACAGCTCGCTTGATCTTTTCGATGTTGAGCAAGTTGAAATTTTACGCGGTCCACAAGGCACTTTATTTGGCCGGAATACGACGGGTGGCGCAGTCAATTACCGCACCAAACGTCCAACCGGTGAATTTGGCCTTCGCGGGGCGGTCACGCTTGGCGACTATGGGCAAAGAGACATCAGGTTTGCAGCTGAGGCTCCGCTGATCGAGGATGTATTGGCCTTTAAGGTCGCTGCATTCTCTCAGCATCTCGACGGCTTTTACACAAATACTTTTTCCGGTATTCCTGGAAGGCGCAGTTCGACTTCGGCTGGTGAAAGCAACACCTTTACGTTCCGGCCTTCCCTGCTTTTTACACCAACCGATAATTTCGAATTGACGATCATCGGCGAATATAGCCGGGAGCGCAGTGAAAATCTGCCTTCCATCAATGTTTCGCCGCCCAATAATCTGCTGCAAATATTCTATGATGTACCGTCATTCGGACGGGATGAGAATGTGCGCGCCTTTGCTTTCAACGTTCCCGGACGAAGCGATATCGATGTGTGGGGCGTCACAGCCGAGGCAAATTGGCAAATTGGTCCGGGTACACTGACATCCGTTTCAAACTACCGCGAGACAACCAAGGATATTAACAATAACGACACGGACGGCACCACCGCTGGATTTTTCGAAACGTTGCGCGATCAACCGCATGAGCAATATTCGAGCGAGCTTAGATATAATGCTGACGTCACAGATGATCTGAATATTATTGCTGGTTTATATTATTTCAGACAGAAATATTTCTTGCGGAGGGACACATTCCTCAACGTTCTCAACGGACCCGTTACTGCGCGTAACAACGCAATTACCGGACAGACCCATAGGAATTTCGCGATCTTTGGGCAGGCAGAATATAACGTAACGCCTGAGCTTCGGATCTCATTGGGTGGTCGCTATACCACTGAGAAAAAGGATTTCTTCGCTACATTGTTCACGCCATTCCCCAATCTTGGTCCGGTGTTTGAGCTAGATGAAAAATGGTCAAACTTTGGTCCAGCAGTCGGCGTTGATTATCAGGCAAGTGACGACATCTTATTCTATGCGAAATACTCAAAAGGTTTCAAAAGCGGCGGCTTTAATGGTCGTGGTGGTACACCGGGTGCCTTGGGACCATTTGATGAGGAAAGCGTTGATGCCTTTGAAGGAGGCATGAAAGCAGACTGGTTTGACAATCGTCTTCGGACAAACGTAGCGGTCTATTATAACAAATATAAAGATCTGCAGCGCACCGTTATCAGAAGTCTTCAAGGCCAAACCGGCGGCAATAATCAGGAAACTGTGACGGACAATGCTGCTAGTGCGACCGTTAAGGGTGTTGAACTGGAAGTATCTGCTGTTCCGGTCAATGGCTTAAACCTTGATTTTTCGGTTGGCTATAACAACGCCAGCTATGATGAATATCAAGCGGATTTGAATGGCGATACCGTTATCACCGATAATTCAAATCTAGAAATATCGAGAGCGCCAAAATGGACACTCGGCGGCGGGATTAGCTATGCGGCAAATCTGGGTGATGCTGGACTGCTCACCTTCCGCGGCGACTGGACGCATGTGGGTAAGCAAAACTTGCTGGTCACCGGCGCATTGGATGGCCGTATTCCGTCTTATGACGTAATCGATGCCAGCATAAAATGGGATGTGCCCGGCGACCAATTTTATGTGTCGGTCTTTGTTAAAAACCTGAACAAGGAATTATACGAAGTCTCCTACACGCCCGTTGGCACCCTGTTTGCTTTCCACAACATCAGCCCGCCACGCCGTTGGGGCATTACACTGGGCTTCGAAATGTAGACCGAGCTTTCGCGCGAAGGGAAAAGGGGCGTTCTCCCAACGCCCCTTTTTTTGTGCATTCCTAGTGTCCGCTTTTGCGCCCATAGCGGACATTGGCCGTATGATTGCTATATTCAAAACTGCCAAGCTTGCTCCAGACTGCTAATGCGGATCAAAGAAGCGCAAGATCAGCATAAACCGATGACAACTGGCAGCATAATTTGGTAGTTTTAGTTTAAGCGAACGCTCGCCCAATTCTCTATTCTATCCAGATATTTTTTGGTCTCGTTCTTTTGGTCAAGGGTTTTTTCCAACTGTCCAGCAATACTCATGCCGAGCCATATTGTAGAAAGAATACCAAATGTCATCGTCGATGGTGTTAAGACAATCATACCGAGCAAAATGGACGCAATACAACCGACGAGAGCCAAGTAGAAAACAACGAGCACCATATGAAGTGATGGAGAACGCTTAATAACCTTGTCTTTGATGAACTCGTAAGCGATCAACGGCGTCAGCAAACCAATGGAAACCGGACCTATTAGCGAAGCATCACTAACAAGCAGAAAATGAGCTTCTTCGATCCATCCGGAAAGATAGGCATTTGAAATAATTCCGTTCAACTTTTCAATATTAGGGTCGCTTTTGCTAAAAAACGTGCCGGTGGATATCAAATTTATGACAACCAGATGAACGAACACAAATGCACCGAATATACGGGGCCACCATTTTCTTTGTCTGGTTTTTGGGTCCGTGAAAAGATGCAGCAGAAATGCTCCATAAATGATTGCTCCCCCAAAGGCTCCGGCAAATTGATCTGGCCTAATAACAGAGTATCCTCCAGCCAACATTCCAATAGCGGCGATCGGGCCAGATATAGAAGTTATACCTATTGCAATTGTGCGTCGCCGAGCGGTTAGCCCACCTTTTTGCAAAATGGTGATTACAAAATATAGGCTGGGTGTCATCCATGCACAGATAAAACTGACAAAAAATACCCATTCCGGTAAAGGTAAATTTTCCGTCCAAGCGCTAAAAATGGCTGTGTCGAAGTCTATGCGCTGGGCCGAAATAGCTTCAACGATATCGTTTTGTCCCACCGGACCGCTTAGTCCCAGACCATTCAAACTTTCGCCGGACACTTGATAAGGAGCGCGCAATCCGCCGCCCGAGAAGCTAACAATCCGCTCGAACAGAAACACAACCAATTTTACCACTAGGAAAATGATGACCAGTGGCAGCAGGTCATAAAGAACAGGGCGATGTTTTAAATCAGAAAGAGTTTCCTTTAAATGGTTCATTAGGTGAGGTCTCTGAAACATAAGAATATTTTCTAAATTCAAATCAGAAAATATTGGTTAAGAATGAGAAAAATCATACGACGGGACACGTGTCTGCTTTTGCGCCCATAGCGATCGTTAGCGTTGTATTTGGAAAACCTTCAATGCCACTCGACTTGTATTTACATGTAAACAACAGTAACGCGCTTGCATGAAGCTGATCCGTCATCTTTTACAAACTCGCAGTAGCTGGTTTGCGGTTCTGTTCACGCTGGTACTGGCGATGAAAGCGTTGGTCCCAAACGGGTATATGATCAGCGCTGATAGCGAGACGATTACAGTCAAGATGTGCAACGGTGTTGGGGATGGGCAACAGACCATCGAAATTCCGATGAACGTTGGCGGCAATGAACATGATAGCGGGTCGAATATGACCTCAGAGGCTTGCTCTTCTAGCAGCGTCTCACAATCCACAATGACGGCCACTGATCCCCTTCAACTCTCCTTGGCGCTTAGCTTCATTATGCTGGTGGGGCTTGTAGCCAAAACCGCTATTCTCTTAGAGCATTCTGTCCGTTTGCGGCCACCTCTTAGGGGTCCTCCCATTTCCGTTTGAATCATAATCGGCACGTCCAAGCGGCACGCCACGATTGACTCAATTTGGAAAGCAAATCAGAAATGAAGAATCGCTCTTTAGTGCGGTCGGCGCCGTTATGTGCTGCTGCGTTTATCTCCGGGCCCGTTGCTGCGCAGACTATAGAAAGTCCAGTAGATCAGCCTACGTCGGCACATTCTTGGACTCCATCGAATACGATTATCGTCACAGCACGCCGCGCAGCTTATGCAATTGACGCTGCCAGCGTAACCCGCACGCCGGTTCCTCTAATGGAAGTGCCACAATCGATACAGGTGCTGACCGATACGCTGATCAGGGAACAGGAGCTTAATACAATTGATGAAGCCTTGCGCAATATTTCAGGTGTGATCCCGTCCTTGTCGTCGGAACTGGTGCTCGCCAATCCGATTGTTCGCGGTTTTGAGGCAGAGATATTTACCGACGGCCTGATTGGCTATGCTGACACAGCGGTCGCTGATCCAGCAAGCCTGATCGCGGTGGAGCGTATCGAGGTGGCCAAAGGTGCAAGCTCTGCGTTGTTTGGCGGCGGCACCGGAGCGCCGGTTGGCGGTCTGATCAATATTGTTAATAAGACCGCAGAGTCGGGAACAAAGTTTTCGTTGCGCGGCCGCGCCGGTAGCTTTGATATACTGCAAATTGGCGGTGATGCGAACCTGCAGCTGGATGATAATCTGTCGGTTCGCTTGATCGCGGAGTATCAAGATGCTGGTGACGCGATTGATGCCGTTGATATCGAGCGTATTTATGTGAACGCGTCTGTCCGTGCCGAGTTGCCTACGGATACCGAGATCATCGCACGCTTTACCCATAGCCGGATAGAGCAGTTGGAATATGTTGGGCTCCCCGCATCCGTGATAGATATTGCAGGCGTTGATCCGTTTCGCTTCTCTGGTGCGACTAATGCGCCGCCGACTATTGTCGAAAATCTCAGCGCTGATTTTTCCCTATCGCAGCCAATCAATGACAGCCTAACATTTGATTTTCGTGCGCGTCGCTATGAAAATGATTTTCAGGAATTTGCAACGACGACACTGACTTCTTTGTTTCCAGCTATGGGTAGCAAGTTTCCGATAATCAGTGCGCAGTTAACCGCTGCGGTCGATGAATGGACCATGGATGCCAGCGTCACGGCAGTACTTGATACAGGCCCAATCAATCATACAGTGCTGATCGGTGCGCAATATGATGCTACCGACTATGCTGCGGCTTCAGGCTTCAATCTGGTGCCGCTCGGCATTTTCGATTTCGCTGATCCAAACAGCGATCTTGATTTTGGGGCCATCCCAACGCTGACCAATTTTGTGAACAATGAATATCGAACAACGGCCTTTTATGCGCAGGATCAGCTAACATTATTTGATCGTCTGCACATATTGGCGAGCATAAGATATTCTGAGCTCACGCTCCGTGAACTGCTGGGTGGCAATAGTAATCGTGATACCTATCGGGAATGGGATCCACGTATAGGCGCAACCTTTGATATAGCGGATGGATTGGCAATTTTCGCGGGCTATGCCGAAGGATCGCGCCTGTCGCTCTTCTTCAATAATCCTGATGCTGTTCCCAAGCCCGAACGGGCGCGCAATTATGAAGCAGGTATCAAAATGGGGTTTGCGCCTATTGGTTTGAGTGGAACATTGGCATGGTTTGATTCTACTCGATCTAACGTACCGACGCCCGATCCGACGACCTTTTTTTCATCGATCCAAACCGGTGAACAGCGTAGCGAGGGAGTTGAATTAGATCTGATTTGGGAACCAAACAGCAATTGGTCGTTCCTTGCTAATTATGCTTATACCAACGCGCGGGTAACCTTCGATACGATAATCCCAACCGGAGATGAACTGCCCCGTGTCCCGGAACATGCTGGACGATTTGCCGCGCGCTATCGTTTCGATGGAGAGACGTTGGATGGCTTGGCCGTCGGGGCTGGCCTAACCGCTGCAAGCAGTGCGGAACTCATTCTGCCTAATAGCGTGCGTAGTGATGGTTACATCGTGTTCGATGTGCAGGCGAGTTACGATATTGGTACGGCACGGATCGGTCTGCGGATCGACAATATTTTGGATGAACAATATTTCGTGCCTTATCAATATCTGGCGCAATCGGTTGTTAGATCCGGCAATCCTCGTTCAGCATTTATCACTCTCGGCTTTGAGTTTTAACCTGCCGCACCCCTCACTAACTTAGCAGCTACTTTTGGAGATATCCTATGACATTAGAAAGACGTTCCCTTCTTCTTGGCGCCGGTTCAGCTTTGTTCGCCGCACCATTTCTGGCGTTGGAGCGCGCCGCCGCGCAAATCGCAGCTGGTGAAATATCACCCGCCCTTGCCGCAGCGCGGAAAGAATCCGAGGCAGCACATATCGAGCTGATGGGTATCAATGGAATAAAGATGCACGGCGATGAAAAGATTGCCATGCTGCTTTACCCGGGTTTTACCGCATTGGACCTGGTCGGCCCGCATTTTTTCTTCGCTTGCATGATGGGGGCAAAGGTTGATTTGGTCACGACACAGAATAATCTAGACCCAGTGGCCTCTGACCTACAGCTAGCGATTGCGCCAACCGCTAAGCTGGAGGATATTGATGGCCCGCTTGATATTATGTTCGTCCCCGGCGGAACCGTTGGAACGGCAAGTGTCATGGCTGATGAGCGGTCGATGCAATGGATAGCGGAACAAGCCAAGAAAGCGCGCTACATCACCAGTGTCTGCACCGGTTCGATGATATTGGGCAAAGCGGGGCTGTTGAAAGGCAAGCGTGCCACGTCTCATTGGGCCGCGCATGCAGTACTTCCAGATTTTGGAGCCATCGCGGTCGACAAGCGAGTGGTAGTGGATGGTAATCTGATCACTGGCGCAGGCATCTCGGCAGGTATTGATTTCGGTCTGTCAATTGTCGCCGCTTTGCGCGGGAAAAAATATGCTGAAGCACTGCGTCTGCAGGCTGAATATGCTCCAGAGCCGCCGGTAGACGGAGGTACATTGTCGGATACGGATCCGGCTATAGCAAATGCGATGGATGGCATGTTCACGATGGTAAGAGAGCAGTTCAGGCAGCTTGCGATCTGATTATTCTCTTAAACTTCAGTGTTGATTTGCGGTTGTGCCAGGATAAGGAAGTTTTTGAGGGCTACTGCCCAAAGCCCACATCCTGTGCACGTCGTACCGCTTCTTTCGCTGCTGCTAACAAGGCGCCCGACTTTGCTTCACATTCGCGTAGTTCATAAGTTGGGTCACTATCCGCGACGATGCCAGCACCTGCCTGGACATGGAGCGTCCCGTCTTTGACAATACCGGTACGTAGTACGATGCAGCTGTCCATACTTCCATCGGGCGAGAAATAGCCAACGCCGCCAGCATAGGCACCACGAGTTTCTGGTTCCAGTTCGGCGATAATCTGACAGGCGCGGACTTTGGGAGCGCCGCTTACTGTGCCCGCTGGAAATCCTGCAAACAGAGCGTCGAGAGCATCCTTCTCTGGCGCGAGTTCTCCAACCACGTTGGAGACGATGTGCATGACATGGCTGTAAAACTCGACCGTATAGCTGTCAGTTACCTCAACGCTATGGGCTGCGCTGACCCGACCGATATCGTTGCGGCCAAGATCAAGCAGCATCAGATGTTCCGCCCGTTCCTTTGGATCGGCGAGCAGACTATCACGATTGGCCTTGTCTTCAGCAGCATTGGCTCCGCGAGGCCGGGTGCCGGCAATCGGGCGAATAGTGACTTCACCATCACGAGTGCGCACCAATATTTCAGGACTCGAACCGATAAGGGCAAAACCTGGCAAATCGAGGAAGAACAAGAAAGGCGAGGGGTTTATCCGGCGCAGAGCGCGGTATAGTTCCACTGGAGGTAACGCGAAGGGTGCTGTGAACCGTTGCGCCAAAACCACCTGAAAAATGTCACCAGCTTCAATATAATCTTTGGCGCTGAGCACCATGTCTTTATATCGCTCTGGCTTTAGTTTCGGCTCAAAAGTCAAATCGTCGGGATTAAAATCAGGGATTTCAGTAGCTAAAACCGGCACTGGTGCCGCAATCTGCCGCTCCACTTCATCCAGTCGTTCTTCGGCGCTGGCGATTTTGTTATCCGCATCACCAGCTGTTTCTGGCCAGACGGGCGCGACAAGAAACATCTCATCGGCTAGTCGGTCAAAGATCACTATCACTGTTGGACGGACGAATAGCATGTCTGGCAAGTCTAGTTCGGACTGCGGTGCTTTTGGCAGTTTCTCTACAAGGCCAATGGTTTCATAGCCGAAATACCCTACTAGACAGGCCAGTGCCCGCGGTAGGCCTTCTGGTACATCCATTTGGCACCGTTTGACCAATTTACGCAGAGCATCAAGACTGCCTAATTGTTCCGGCTCAAAGGTTTCACGATCGGTCAACCAGTTAGCGTTTATCGACGCTTGTTCACCATCAGCACGAAAAACGAGGTCAGGAGCAAGTCCGATCAGACTATGCCGCCCACGGGTTTCGCCACCTTCGACAGATTCGAGCAGGAAATCACCACGCTCGGCTTCCATCAGTTTCAGCGCCGCAGATACTGGCGTTTCAGTGTCCGCAACCTGTTTGCGCCAGACCAGCGCGGGCTTGTCTGTTGCTAATGCTTTTTGTGCAGCTTCAATGCCAAAGCTTTTTGGCATCAGTCGAAAGACAGGCGAAAAGGCGGCATCTAGTTACGACCCGTCAATTGGTTTCTCAGCGCGGTCAGGGCTTCATCATTTCTCTCGACACCGACATCGGCCTTCATCGCGTTGATGAATTGTTCGGTATATTCATTGCCAAATACCTGCTTAAACTGTGTCCGCGTGGCGTTGAGCAAATCGGCGCGCTGGGATGCATCACCGCGGTCTATCTTGTTGAGATTGACGACGAACCAGCCTTGATTTTGCTGTGCCTTGAGTGATTTTGCCGTGTTTTCCGCCATGCTGAACATCAAGGTTAGCGGCGGCGGAACCTGCCCCTGTTGGCTCTGTCTTGCGAGATCAGCGCGGGTCATTTTGACGTTTTCAATGTTCGGCAATTTAACCTTAGCATCAGAAATGGCTTTGGAAAGTGTGGCGCCACTGCTCACTTGTTTCGCAATTTGATCGGCAACTACCTTCGCTTTTTTCGAGCCTTCATCCAACATGTAATCTCGCGTTACGATAGGTTTGATCGCGTTTAATGGCGGGGGCGCCGCTTCGGTTATATTTGTGACATTGAGAATGGCATATTGCTGGCCTGGAATAATCTCGACCACTTGTGGATCTGAATCTTCTTCTAGTGAGAATGCGACGGGAAGAATGCGCTGCATTTCAGGTATCGGTCGATAATTCTGATCTTCGGGGTTCTGGCCGTTGGCCAACAGTGCTGGTGTGGATTCAATTTTGAGCCCTTCTGCCGTTGCCACATCGGCTAGGGTTGAGCCACTGGCAAACTCGTCTTCCATCGTCACGGTGAGTTCAGCCATTGCCACATCAACCTTCTCGCGGCTGAGTTCGGCAACAATTTCTGCCCGGACTTGTTCTAGCGTCTGGGCAGGGACTTTTGTGACATCGTTAATCTTGGCAATATGCCAACCGAGAGCGCTTTGGGCTGGTGTAGAAACGCCGCCTGATGCCGCGGAAAAAACAGCGTCAGCAACAGCTTGAGAAGCCGTGCCCGCTATCTCAGATTTGTTGACCGATCCGACTTCAGCGACCGAAAGGCCAACAGATTGCGCTGCCGCTCCAATAGTCTCGCCACCTGATATTTTGTCCGCAAGCGCCTTTGCAGCGGCCTGTGTTGGCAAAATTACTTGATCGATGTTTCGAGTTTCGCTCGCGGCATAGTTGGCCTTGTCGAGATTATACTGACCCTGAATTTCCTTCTCGGTCGGTTGAACTTTATCATTAAAGCGATCTTTTGAGAAGATCGAATAGCTGATCGTGCGACGTTCCGGAATCGTATAGCGAGAGCCATTTTTACTATAAAATGCGGACACGGCCGCATCTGCCGGTGTTATATTTTCAATGAAAGCGGCGGATGGAACAATCGCAATTTCACCTTCGCGCGCTTCTAAAAGCAGAGAGGCGTAAGGCGTCACAAGTTTTTGCGGAACCGATGCACCAAATCCTGCAACCGGAAGTAACTGATCGGCCAGTAAGTTACGCGTGAAGTCATCGCGCAGCTGTTGTTCTTTAATCCCTTGTTGCTGCAACGCGCGGCGGAAATTTTCTTCGCTAAATTGTCCATCGGCACCCTGAAAGGATGGTATGTCAGCGATCTCACTGTCGACTAGTCGCTTGCCTGCCGTCATACCGTATTTATTGCCGAATGCGGAAATCGAAAAGCTATTGATTAGCCGGTCCAAAATTCCGTCAAAGCCGCCACCCTCAATATAGGATTTGAGGTCTAGTCCTGTATTTTCCCGTTGCTCGGCGCGAAAGGCATTGTTCACGGATTGGCTGAGCTCGGACGTTGTTAATTTTGAATCACCGACCTGTGCCGCTGTCCCAGATCCAGTCACGCCACCAAAGGCACCCGAACCGGTTACATCCGCCGACGCAAAGGCAATTGCAATCAAAGCGACAAAACACATCGTCAGGAACAAGCCGATTTTCGACGAAAAGATATTGCGGAAAAATGTAATCATAAGAATATTGCATTCTGTTAGGGTAGGTTTACTTTCCGATGCTTTAGTCGGCTTGCGTTTTTCGTTCAAGCAAAAGGGCGCAGGCAAATGAAAAGCTGTTCCACATAAACCCGTTTGGCAGATGTGCAGTTATTTGTTAGCGGGAAGGCAGCACATATAAGAGATAATAGCAGGGGATGGAGCGACTATGGCCAATCGGAAATATATTGTGGGCAATTGGAAGATGAACGGTTTGCGTGAGCAACTGTCCGATATTGTTGAAATAGCTGCTATTGCGGAGCAGAATAGCCAGGTTGATGTCGCTATATGTCCGCCCGTGACCCTGATTGCACAAGCCGCTGGCAATGTTCCTGGATTTACGATCGGCGCACAAGATTGCCACTTTGCAGCGAAAGGTGCGCATACCGGTTGTTTGTCCGCCGCCATGATCCGCGAAGCAGGCGCGAAAATGTCGATTTTAGGGCATAGTGAACGCCGTGCAGACCAACATGAAGTCGACTCAGAAATAAAAGCCAAGGCAGAAGCCATTCACACTGCTGGACTGGGTGCGATTATCTGCGTGGGTGAAACCGAGGAAGAACGCGATGCCGGGAAAGCTGTCGATGTCGTTTGCGGCCAGTTGGAGGGATCGTTTCCTGATAATGCCGCTGCAACATGGCTCACCATCGCTTATGAGCCCGTCTGGGCCATCGGCACAGGACGGGTTCCGGAAGCCTCAGATGTCGAAGAAATGCATGCAGCCATTCGGGGCAAGTTAGTTGAACTGACGGGCGAGGGGGCTGATGCCGTACGGATACTCTACGGCGGTTCAATGAATGGAGGCAATGCGGCAGAGTTGCTTTCGGTGCCGAATGTCGATGGCGGGCTTGTGGGTGGTGCCAGTCTGACTGCTGAGAAATTTGGACCGATTATCAAGGCAGCTGCTGCGATCTAATAGCACAAGCGCCGGAACAACCAGAAGAGATCGTAAGTGAAATTATCGAAATGGCGCTGAGCGATCATGTGCCGTTTGAGACGATCCGCAAATTACACAGGGTCAGCCCAGATTAGGTGAAAGCGATTATGCGATCCAATCTGAAAACGGGCAGCTACAGCACATGGCGCAAACGTGTCCGTGATTTTGGTGATTGGCGGGCTGTTTATAAATAGGCAGGATATTTAAATAGCCGGCATTGAATGAATTTATGCGGCGTCCTGATTCAGGTGAAATCACCGAGGTATACGCTTAGTGCCTTTCCTACATTATGCTTCATAGATATTAAGAATAGCATCGTTCTTGAATTCGTATTTTTGCAAACTAAAAGCATGATCTGTTTGAGTATAAATCTATTTAAAACAGTTGGTTAGTAGAAAATAGAATAGATGTGATTTGTGTGAACTTTGGAATGAAATTCATGATGAAGCAGACGGCGAACTGGCGTGTGGCTTGTGTGAACTTTGGCCCGTTGTTCGGAGGCGGAAAGCAGGTGTGATTTGTGTGAACTTTGCGGAGGAATAGATTCTCTATGTGCATTTGTCTCAGGCTTGCGGGCGTTGCCAAAGGGTCGCAGATGTGATCGGCTCCCGGCAGGGGCTTCGACGGGTTCAATCCGCACGGATTAGGAGAGGCGTGACATGTGTCTGTATAAGTGGGCGCCATGATCTTTCACCGCTTGAACTCGCGCCGCCCAATCGCTATGTGCGCTGCTCACAGTTAAACCATTACGTTCGGACCTAGTCATGTTTCTATTTCTCACCGTTGTTCAGGCGATTGTCGCAGCCGCCCTTGTTGGCGTTATATTGATGCAGCGGTCCGAAGGCGGCGGGTTGGGTGTCGGTGGTAGTCCATCCGGCATGATGTCCGCGCGTGGTGCAGCGGATTTGCTGACTCGGACAACCACCGTATTGGCCGTTTTATTTGTCGCTTTGTCCATTTCTTTGGCTTTTTTGGCGGCTTCGGAAGGTCAGCCTTCGACCATTGATCAGACGCTGGAACGCGATACCAGCATTCCTGTGGCACCTGCCGAACCAACGGATGCGGTGCCTTTGGTTGGTGATGACCCACTGGCTGCTGCTGCGGCACAGGCTGAGGGAACGAACGATGCAGCGCCGGCAGCTGCTGATGGTGCAGTTCCTCTCGATCAATAATTGATTGTCTGCTCGTCGAGAGCGTCCATTCGTAAAATTTAGTAGCGATTGAAAATAAATATCGTTTTTTCGGATTCGCACGCTTGCCATTTCGGTAGGACACGCCTTAAGCCTTTCCTCCCATGGCGCGATATATTTTTATAACCGGCGGTGTGGTCTCCTCACTTGGCAAAGGTCTCATGGCAGCGAGCCTCGGCGCGCTTCTTCAAGCACGCGGATATTCGGTACGAATCCGTAAGTTAGACCCTTATCTGAACGTTGATCCGGGCACGATGTCCCCTTATCAGCACGGTGAAGTTTATGTCACTGACGATGGCGCTGAGACCGATCTGGACTTAGGTCATTATGAACGGTTTACCGGTGTTCCGTCACTGCAATCCGATAATGTGACGTCCGGGCGAATCTATCAGTCGATTATCACCAAGGAACGGCGCGGCGATTATCTCGGCGCTACAGTGCAGGTGATTCCTCACGTTACTGACGCTATACAGGAATTTGCGCAGGATAAGCTCGACGGGATCGACTTTGTGCTCTGCGAAATTGGCGGCACGGTCGGTGATATTGAAAGTTTGCCCTTTATCGAAGCGATTCGACAGTTGCGCAACAAAGTTGGACGCGCCAATGCGATTTCAGTCCATGTGACGCTGGTGCCCTATATTGCGGCCGCAGGTGAGCTAAAGACCAAGCCAACGCAGCATAGTGTGCGGGAATTGACATCTTTGGGGATACAGCCGGATATACTACTTTGCCGTTGTGAACATGAATTGCCAGATAGTGAGCGCGCGAAAATCGCGCAATTCTGCAATGTTCGCAAAGAAGCAGTGATCCCTGCTCTTGATGCTAGCAGTATCTACAATGTGCCTTTGCAATATCATGAAGAAGGCCTTGATCGCGAAGTCTTGAATGCGTTTGGGATTATCAATGCGCCGGATCCGGATTTGACCCGCTGGAACGATGTAATGGAGCGGATAGAAAACCCCGAAGGCGAAGTTATCGTTGGTGTCGTTGGTAAATATGTCGGCTTACAGGATGCATATAAGTCGCTTCAAGAAGCGCTTTTCCATGGCGGTCTTGCGAATCGGGTAAAAGTACAGGTCCGGTGGCTTGATGCCGAATTGTTCGAAGACGACAGCGATCTAGCCGCTAATTTGGAACCGTTACACGCGATTCTTGTACCAGGCGGCTTTGGAGAACGGGGCAGCGAAGGTAAAATCGGTTCGGTGCGATTCGCACGAGAACATGATGTTCCGTTTTTTGGTATTTGTCTGGGTATGCAAATGGCTTGTGTAGAAGCAGCGCGTAATCAAGCCGGAATTGATGCGGCCTCAACTACTGAATTTGGCGAAACTGCGGAGCCTATTGTTGGACTGATTACCGAGTGGATGACGGAAGAGGGGCTGCAAAAGCGCGAATCAGGTGGTGATTTGGGCGGAACTATGCGACTTGGCGCCTATGAAGCTCGATTGCAGCAAGGTTCTAAAGTCAGCGAAATTTATGGCTCTGATGTGATCAACGAACGGCATCGCCATCGGTACGAAGTCAATAAAGGTTATGTGGAACAGCTGGAGCAAACTGGGCTGATATTCTCTGGAATGTCGCCGGATGGCGAGCTTCCAGAGATTGTCGAGCGTCCCGATCATAGCTGGTTTGTCGGAGTGCAGTACCACCCGGAACTAAAGAGCAAACCTTTTGATCCACATCCACTTTTTGCTTCTTTTATCGCTGCTGCGGTAAAACAAAGCCGACTTGTCTAATTTATCCAATCCTTTTTACAGCAAGTGACTATTGTCACATCCAAGCAATGAGAATTGGTTATCAACCGGTTAACAAATGCAAGTGACTTGGAATGGGACGAGTAAAGTGAAAGCCGAAGAACTTGCAGGCATATTGGCAGAGCATAGTTTGTTCGCTGATTGTGACGAGGCGGAACTGGCGGATTTGATATTGCGCGGGCATTTCGTGGAATATGCAAAAGGGGATGAATTGATCATGCAGGGCGATCCTGGAAACTCATTACTGATATTATTGTCGGGCAATGCGCGGACCAGTATGATCGCCAGCAATGGACATGAAATCGTATTGGATTATGCTGAGCCGGGACAGGTTTTGGGCGAGATTGCGCTGCTTGATGGTGGTGAAAGAACTGCCAGTGTCACTGCAATTGAACCGATCACAGCATTGACCATTACGCGGATAGCTTTTGAAGAAATTTTGAAAAACCATAAAAATATGGCATTACGGCTTCTTAAAGTCATGGCAAACCGCATTCGGACGGCAAATACCATGATCGAGGGAGACCGGGCCTATACATCAGGGCCTCGGCTAGCGCGCTATCTATTGAGATTATCAGTTGTTGGCGCAGAAGAGGGGCGTTTAAAACTGGATCTAAGTCAAAGCGAGCTTGGCAATTTTGCCGGGATGTCGCGCGAACATATTAATCGGCAACTTTCAACCTGGTCAGAAGATGGCATAGTTTCGGTTGAAAGCGGGAAAGTGCGGATATTGAATCACGCTACTCTTTCCAACATTGCCAATGCAGATTCTTGAATGAAGTTGGCCATTTGCGACCCGGGCTAATTTCGTCAAGAGTGACACCACGCGGGTGTCAGGGGCAGTCGGATCCTCATCCGGCTGCCCCATTTTTTTGTTTTTATATGATTAGATTCAAAAAAAGGCAGCCAAATCCAATTAGCTGCCTTCAATTGGAGTTAAGATTGAGGCTTAAGCAGCCTTATCATCAGACTTGTTAGATTTGTGATCAATTTTGGTGACATTATCGCCAGCATTGATGGCAATTTTCTGAGGTTTCATAGCGTCAGGAATTTCGCGAACTAAATCAATTGCAAGTAGACCATCGCTCAATACTGCGTTGTCGACCCGGACGAAATCGGCAAGCTCGAAGCGGCGTTCAAAATTACGGTTCGCGATTCCCATGTGCAGAAATTGTTTTCCTTCATTTTCATCGGCACCCTTGTTACCAGCTACCAGCAGCAGATTTTGCTGAGCAGTGATTTCAATTTCATCATCTTTAAAACCGGCGACCGCAAGTGTGATCCGGTAATGGTCTTCGCCACTGCGTTCGATGTTAAATGGGGGGTAATTTTCAGATTGCTGTGCCCGAGCATTATTCTCGAGCAAGTCAAAAAGCCGATCAAAACCAACGGTTGAGCGGCGATAGGGGGTAAAATCAAAACGGTTCATATCTTTATCCTCATTTGAGCAATTAAAATGTTGGACCCAAAATGGCGTCCGGTTCTGTATTGCAAAATCCAAAGTGGCATCTCGCCTAACAAAGATATTATCAGATTTTGGGATTTCAAGAGGCGTTGTGGTCAAGAAACTGACCCGTAAACAAAAACGCCCGGAGCCATTTCTGACTCCGGGCGAAAATGGTGACGATAATATCGTCCCCCTGTTTTCCTGTCTTATTCAACGCCGTTTGTCCCCCAACATCCGACGGAACCAGAAAGGATCCCTGAACCATGACCATTAAGCGGTAATTGATTCTGTTACTATCTCTGATCGTCATGTCCGCTATTGTCATGCAAATTTTCACAAATGTGCAATATTGGTTCAGGCTTGTGTCATAATGGCAACAGCATTTTAGCCAGCATCACTCTTGCCTGCGCCGCTTCGCGACCGTAAAGCCACAATAGTTTTTCAGGAAGATCAAACTCCTATGCTTCTATCCCGTTATGAATGGGTCATTGCCAAACGCTATCTTCTACCCGGTAAGGGGGAAGGGTTTATTTTCTTGGTGGCCAGCATCAGTCTGGTTGCTGTGATGCTGGGTGTTGCCGCTCTCATCGTTGTGATGAGTGTAATGAATGGTTTTCGAGCCGAATTGTTCGACAAGATTGTTGGGTTAAATGGCCATGCCGTGATCCAAGGCTATGGCGGACGGTTACCTGATTGGCGCGATTTGTTGGAAGAAACACGAAGTACCGAAGGGGTCGTGTCTGCATCGCCTTTGATTGAGATGCCTTTGGCGGGTATATATAACGGCCGTGTAGAGGCCGTATTGGTACGCGGAATGTTGACTCAAGATATATTGACCAATGATACGCTAGATGGAAAAACGGTGGCCGGAGATTTAGCTGCGCTGGAACCTGACAGCGGCCGTGTAGCTATTGGCAGTAGGCTTGCACAAACGCTTGGCGCCCAGCTGGGAAGCCGAATAACTCTAATGAACCCACAAGGCCGTTCTACACCCTTCGGAACAGTCCCTCGCGAAATATCCTACGAGGTCGCAGCTGTATTTGAAGTAGGGGTTTACGATTACGATAAAGCCTTCGTGATCATGCCGATGGAGGATGCCCAGACATTGATGCTATTAGGCGATCAGATCGGAATGATTGAGATACAGACAAACGATGCGCAAAATGTGAATCAAATAATCGCACCTTTATATCCGAAAATTGATGGGCGTGCCGAGATTACGGATTGGAAGACTATGAATGCTTCTCTTTTTGAGACGCTTCAGGTTGAGCGGGTCGTGATGTTCGTAATTTTGTCGATCATCATATTGGTAGCGGTTTTCAACATTCTTTCGTCACTGATCATGCTGGTACGAGCCAAAACTCGAGATATTGCAATATTACGAACTATGGGGGCCTCACGAGCTTCATTGACCAGAATATTTGTTACCGTCGGGACCTCAATTGGAGCATTGGGGATCGCGGCTGGGATAATATTGGGTTTGATCGCGATTTATTTCAGGCAGAACGTGATCAACTTCGTACAGATTATTACGGGTCAAAACCTTTGGGATCCTTCGATACGTTTCTTGACTGAATTACCAGCCAGAACAGATCCGATGGAGGTGTTTGGAATAGCAATGCTTGCGCTGCTCTTCAGCTTCCTAGCGACCCTATATCCGGCTTTTAAAGCTGCAAGCACGGATCCAGTGCAGGTGCTTCGCTATGAATGATATCCAAAATAAGGTCGTAGAACTGCGCAACGTAAAGCGGAGCTTTAGTCAGGGCGGCGTGCAGATTGATGTGTTAAAGGGCGTCGATCTAGACATTCGATCCAACGAAATAGTAGCATTGCTTGGGCCGTCAGGTTCAGGCAAGTCGACCTTATTGCAGGCGGTTGGGCTTCTTGAGGGTGGCTTTGACGGTTCCATCAAGCTTGCTGATGAAGAGACGGCTCAAATGTCAGCGAGCGGTCACACAAGGATCCGTCGCGAATTACTGGGTTTTGTTTATCAGTTTCACCATTTGCTTCCTGATTTTTCGGCAGAAGAGAATGTGGTAATGCCGCAGCTTATCGCTGGAACATCTCAAGTAGATGCTGAAGAGCGGGCAGAATCCCTACTCCGCAGTCTGGGGCTGGGTGAGCGATTGGATCATAAACCGAGTAAATTGTCCGGTGGCGAACAACAGCGTGTTGCCGTCGCGCGAGCGCTTGCAAATGCACCAAAGCTGGTGTTGGCAGATGAGCCCACTGGCAATCTCGACGAAACAACTGCCGATATAGTACTTGCTGAACTCATGGCTTTGGTCCGAGAAGAAGGTAGTGCGGCCTTGATCGCAACCCATAATGAGCGGTTAGCCGCCAAAATGGACCGCGTTGTAAGGCTCCATGACGGAATATTAAGCTAGCGTTTTCAAGGTGAAATCAGATTGGCTTTGACATTTAACGATAGAATATCGATCTGATGCTCATCATCGGGGAATAAAATTGCAAAGAATGGGGTGCATCTATGCAAATTACGGAATTTGAAATTAAACAAGCAGATGGATCGCTGTCGGACCTTTCCAAACATAAGGGCAAGGTTCTGCTTATCGTCAACACAGCATCAAAATGTGGCTTCACGCCGCAATATGAGGGATTAGAGAAACTCCACAAAGACTATGCTGACAAGGGTTTGGAAATCCTGGCTTTTCCATGTAATCAATTTGGCAATCAAGAGCCGGGAGATGCTGAAGAAATCAAGAATTTCTGTACACTGAACTATGATGTCAGCTTTCCCTTGATGGGTAAGGTCGACGTCAACGGCAATGATGCTGATCCGCTGTGGAAACACCTAAAGTCTGAAAAATCCGGTCTTTTGGGATCGCGAATCAAATGGAATTTTACGAAATTTCTCGTCGATCGCGAAGGCAAAGTAGTCGCTCGACATGGACCGGCCGTTAAACCGGAACAACTAAAGAGCGAGATCGAAGCACTGCTTTAGCAAAATTCTCAACTAGTTGTGGAAAACAGGTCGATAGGTTGCGTTCGCGAGATCTGATCGTGGTCAAAACATTTTGATCGCGCTAGGGTTTGAGTATGTCACAGATTCCTTTCGTTCATCTGCGCTCTTTTTCAGCATATACCATTTTGGACGGTGCGATGGAGCCAAAGGCGATCGGTGCTGTGGCCAAGGAGCGTGGTTTTCCGGCAATAGCGCTCACAGATCGCATCGGACTATTTGCTTCGATGGCATTTGATGATGGTTGTCGTGCCAATGGCGTTCAACCTATTACGGGTTGTTTTCTGAGGGTTGCGCGACCTGGTAGCACCGGAAGTGACAAGCCGGTGCTCGATTGGGTAGCACTATATGCCCAGGATGAAGACGGTTATCAAAATCTTTGCCGGTTGGTATCAGCCTCTCATTTGGACCGCCCCGCGGATCTAGATGCTCATATTCCGTTAGAAATGCTGGAACAGCATAACGCCGGCCTGTTGGCACTAACCGGCGGAGGAGAGGGTGCAGTGACGCGGTTGCTTGCGGAAGAGCAGCAATCGGAAGCAGAATCTTACTTGTCGCTGCTTCAGCAATATTTCCCCGATCGACTTTATATCGAGCTTTCTCGTCGGGACGATCCGGTTGAAAGCGCTGCTGAAGCTGGCCTGATTTCACTGGCTATTGATCGTAATATCCCTCTCGTAGCAACAAATCCTAGCTGTTTTGCTGAGCCCGATTTTCACGAAGCGCACGACGCGATGACATGCATTGCGGCGTCTGCCTATGTCGAAAATGATGACCGTGACAAACCCTCACCACATCTATGGATCAAGAGCGCCATGGTCATGGAGGATTTATTCTCTGACTTGCCCGAAGCGCTCGAAAATACGTTGGTGATTGCAAAGCGATGTGCTTATTCACCGCCGCGCCGTGATCCTATCTTGCCAAGCTTAGCGGGCGATTTAGCGGGAGAAGTCGAACAATTACGGAGGGATGCTACTGCTGGACTCGAAAAACGTCTTGCCCATGTTGGTGATGTGGAAGGAGTAGAGCGTAAGGAATATTTTGATCGGCTCGATTTTGAAATCGACGTGATCGTCAATATGGGTTTTCCTGGCTATTTCTTGATTGTTGCCGACTTTATCAAATGGGCAAAGGATCAAGATATACCAGTGGGACCGGGACGCGGCTCCGGCGCTGGTTCGGTTGTCGCCTGGGCGCTGACAATTACCGATCTCGACCCGATCAAGCTGGGCCTGCTTTTTGAGCGGTTCCTCAATCCGGAACGCGTGTCGATGCCAGATTTCGATATCGATTTCTGCGAAACCCGTCGGGGTGAAGTGATCCGCTATGTGCAGGATAAATATGGCACGGGGCAGGTCGCACAGATAATTACTTTCGGTAAGCTGAAAGCACGAGCGGTGTTGCGTGATGTTGGTCGCGTCTTGCAAATGCCTTATGGCCAAGTGGATCGATTGACCAAATTGGTGCCCAATCATCCGACGGATCCGTGGGATTTGAAACGGGCCCTCAACGGTATTTCTGAGTTAGCGCAGGATTATAAACAAGCTGACGTGAAGCGCCTGTTTGACCTTGCGATGAAACTGGAAGGCTTGCCGCGCCATAGCTCAACCCATGCTGCTGGCGTAGTTATTGGCGATAGACCACTGGACCAGTTGGTGCCGCTGTACCGTGATCCACGATCAGATCTGCCGGTAACCCAATTTGATATGAAATTTGTCGAGCAGGCTGGTCTGGTGAAGTTCGACTTTTTGGGTTTAAAGACACTTTCTGTTCTGAAGAAAGCGGTGGAACTGCTCGCTGAACGCAATATCGAAGTGGATCTCGACGCACTTGCTTGGGATGATCCGAAGGTGTTCGAATTGCTGCAACGTGGCGACACGGTCGGCGTATTCCAGTTAGAATCCGAGGGGATGCGCCGGACGCTTGCGGCGGTGAAGCCAACCAATTTTGGTGACATTATCGCGCTGGTATCGCTTTATCGGCCAGGTCCGATGGATAATATTCCCTTATTTGGTGATCGTAAGAACGGTCGGGCGGAACTGGCCTATCCTCACCCACTACTCGAAGATATCCTGAAAGAGACTTACGGTATCATTGTCTATCAGGAGCAGGTGATGCAGGCTGCCCAGATTATTGCGGGCTATTCTCTCGGCGAAGCCGACATGTTGCGTCGTGCTATGGGTAAGAAGATCCAATCGGAAATGGATACGCAGCGCAGTATCTTTGTCGAAGGCGCCGCTAAAAATGGTGTTGAGGGCCCACAGGCGAATGAACTATTTGACCTGATCGATAAATTTGCTGGCTATGGCTTTAACAAAAGCCACGCGGCGGCTTATGCCTTGCTTGCCTATCAGACGGCTTGGCTCAAAGCGCATTATCCACATGAATTTTTTGCGGCTTCAATGTGCTTCGATATGCATCAAAGCGACAAGCTCAGTATCTTTGTCGATGATATGAAGCGGCTCGGCGTGACGATATTGCCGCCTTCAATCAACAAAAGCCGGCCATCTTTTGCGGTTGAAGAGCAAGAAGGCGCTTTGCTTGCGGTGCGCTATGCTTTGGCGGGGCTCAAAAATGTTGGCGAAAAGGCCATGCAGTCATTGGTTGTCGAGCGCGAAGAGAGCGGACCGTTCCAGTCAATGGACGATTTTGCGAACCGAGTTGATCCATCAGGGATGAATAAAAGGCAGATTGAAAGCCTTTCTGCCGCAGGGGCATTCGATGAAATGGAACCCAACCGCGCTGCTGTCTATGAAGGGGCGGACATGTTACTGTCCGTTGCCAGCAGCGCCGCAGAAGCGCGGACTAGCGGGCAGGGTGGCCTTTTTGGCGAAGGCGGATCGGGAGACATGCAAGCCATCCGCTTGCCTGCCAATAGCAATTGGAACCTGAGCGAGATCATGTTGCGCGAGCGCGATGCTTATGGCTTTTACTTCGCTTCCCATCCTGTCACGCAATTTCAGGCTGTCACATCGTCTCATGGCGCTATGACTTATGCGGCCTTGTGCGAAGAGGGACCCATAGCGGAAGGGCAGCGCAAGCCAGCGGTCATGGCGGCTCTGGTTGAAGGGGTGCGTTGGCGAGAGAGTAAGCGCGGCAATCGGTTTGTGCTGGCGGACCTTTCAGACAGCAGTGGACAGTTTTCGGGCAGTTGTTTTGAAGAAGATCAATGCGAGCTGTTGGCAGAGATGGCCAAGGAAGGCAGTTGTGCTTTGCTGAATGTAGAGCTCGACCAACGTTCCGACGATGAAAGCCCGCGTGTCGCCATTCGGCGGGCGCAATCCATGGACGGCCTTGAGAAAACGACCCGCACCCGGATGGAGCTGGATGTTCTCAATCAAGACGGGCTCCAGGAGCTAAAGAATTTCTTAGCGCCTCTCGCTGGTGGCAAGAGTGAACTGATCGTCACTGTGCCTAGCTTTGACGGCGAAGTTGCGCATGTCTGCCTCGGTCGTTCTTTTCAGCTCGATGCGCAAGTGGCCGAGACGCTCAGCCACATAGCGGGGCTTGATAACATCCGCCTAGGCCCCGCTACAGGTTCACGGCCTGTCCGCCACCGCAGACCCAATTTAAGGCTTGTAAGCTGAGCCGTTTCAGCCGAAAAACAATCAAACAATAAATGGAGAGATTAATGGCTGGAGCTATGCAGGGTAGTGCGCTCAAAATTACCAATTTGATTGACCACGCAGCGCGGGAACATACCACGCGAGAGATTGTCAGTTATTGGGCTGATGGCTCGCTAACGCGCAGCAATTGGGGCGAAATTGGCCAGGAAGCGCGCAAATTCTCACAGGCGTTGCAACGGCTTGGCATGAAAAAGGGCGACCGGATCGCGACTATTGCGATGAATCACGCTCACCATCTCATTAGTTGGTATGGCTCCGCCGGTATTGGCGGCATTCTCCACACCGTGAACCCGCGCCTGTTTGAAGAGCAGTTGGTTTACATCCTCAACCATGCTGAAGACCGGATTTTGTTGTTCGACAAGATGTTTACGCCGATTATTGAAATGCTGAAGCCGCAGCTTAAAACGGTCGAACATTATATCCAGTTTGACGGAGAGAAGGGCGACTATCCGACATTCCGTGAACTGGTTGATGCGGAAGACGGCAATTTTGACTGGGTCGATGTGGACGAGAATGATCCTTGCGGCCTCTGCTACACCAGCGGCACTACCGGCAATCCCAAGGGTGTTCTTTATGAACATCGTTCCAACGTCCTCCACGCGCTAACCGAAGTGCAGCCGGACATTATGGACCTTGCGACCCGTTCCGTGATGTTGCCGGTCGTGCCGATGTTCCACGCCAATGCATGGGGCCTGCCCTTTGCTTGCGCCGCTGTTGGTGCGAAAATGGTCTTCTCGGCCAGCAATGAAGCGCCAGTCCTGTGGAAGTTAATCCGCGAAGAAGGCGTGACACATAGCGCGGGCGTGCCAACGGTCTGGCTTTCCATGTTTGCTGACATGGATGCCAATGGCGGCGATTACGGCGATTTGCAGGTTATTACCATTGGTGGTTCTGCCTGCCCACGGTCGATGATCGAGCGGCTGATGAAGAACGGCATGCGGGTGGCCCATGCCTGGGGCATGACCGAAACCTCGCCCATCGGCACTGCTGGATCGCTGCCCGCCAATTGGGATGATCTGAATTTTGATGAGCAGGTCGACGTTATTTGCAAGCAAGGTCGCCCGCCCTTCGGTGTGGAATTGCGTGTGGTTGATGACGAGGGCAAAGTTCTGCCGCGCGATGGCGAGTCGAGCGGAACTCTGGAAATTCGCGGGCCCTGGATCATTCAGCGCTATTTCCGGGCCGACGAAGATGCTGTCGAAGAGGATCTCTGGTTTGATACCGGCGATGTTGCTGTGCTCCATCCTGATGGCACCATGCAGATAACCGATCGGGCTAAGGACGTTATCAAGTCAGGCGGCGAGTGGATTAGCTCCATCGAACTGGAAAATGCCGCGGTTGGGTGTCCTGGTGTTGCCGAAGCGGCGGCTGTGGGCGTCTATCACCCCAAATGGGATGAGCGGCCATTGCTATTGGTCGTCAAGAAACCGGATGCGCAGGTGACGCAAGAAGATGTCATCACCTATCTGGGCGACAAGGTCGCCAAATGGTGGCTGCCGGATGAAGTCAAATTCATCGATGAATTGCCACATACTGCGACCGGCAAAATCCTCAAACGGGCGCTGCGCGATGAATATAAGGATTATAAGCTAAAGAGCCTCGCCGAGGCCTGAATTTGGCGCATTAAATTAGCTTTAGACTAGTGCGCTGTCCATTGAATCACCTTAAAAAAGCACGAGTATCTTATTGAAAATTTTTGGGCACTGGGTTTGGGTTTCAGAGAGCCATTAGCTGATATGGTTCGAGCTTTGTTGTGTGGGAAAGGGTTTTACGATCTTATCCAGTTTAGAAAGCGTATAATTTCATGGAACAATGCCCGTGCAGAGCGGTTTTATTCACACGCTTTCCAGTCGCCGGGAAGGCTAAGACCCGCCTCATCCCGGACATCGGCGCAGATGGAGCTGCCGCGGTCCACAAGATTTTGACGGAGCGTACTGTCGCAACATTGAAATCGAGCAACTGCCAAATCGAGATTCACTATACGGGAGCTGACAAAGTCGCGTTTGAACAATGGTTAGGTGATAATCTGATTTTTGTTGAACAACCGTACGGGGATCTGACCGACCGCTTGGTTGCCGCATTGCAACCTGCGCCCGTTCTATTTTTTGGTTCCGATACGCCGGACTTGAAGGATTGCCATATAGAACAGGCTATCACCGCATTGCAGGATCATGATGTGGTTATTGGTCCAGCAGAAGATGGTGGCTATTATTGCATTGGCGTGAACGGTTCCTATCCGTTCCTGTTTGAAGATATGCCGTGGAGCACAGATCAGGTTTTATCGGAAACCCTGCAGCGCATCACCGAGCATGGTTTGACCTGTAAAAACCTGGAAACGTTGAGTGACTGCGATACACCCGAGGACCTTGCTCGGTGGCCTTGGTTGACGGCCTGAACGAGGCTATGGACCAACTATGAGTAAAGTCACGATCCTCATACCAACTTTGAACGAAGAGCAGATATTGCCGCAAACTTTTGCGTGCATCCTAGCTTTAGATCCACCGGCTAATGAAGTCCTGCTGGTCGATGGCGGGAGCGAGGACGGAACCAAGCAGCTGGCAGCAGGGAGCGGGCTAAAGGTTCTGTTATCACCAAAGCGAGGGCGAGGTGCGCAGTTAAATTTTGGCGTTTCACAGGCCACCGGTGATATTATCTGTGTGCTGCACGCAGACTCTATCTTACCGGTGGATGCTGTGGAGGAAATCCGCAAAGCTATGGCAGATCCTAAACTGGCATTGGCCAGTTTCACACCGCGCATCGCCGGGCCAGGCGGGACAAGATGGGGATCGACAGCCCATAATTGGATAAAGACTTGGTACATCCCATTGCTGATGCGGCCTTGGCTATTTTTCAAAGGTGTAAGGTTGTTATTCGGTGATCATGCGATGTTTTTTCGGCGAGACCAGTTTCTCGCAATCGGTGGCTGTGATGAAGATATTGTGGTTATGGAAGAAGCAGACCTGTGCATTAAATTGGCGCGTTTTGGTAACACGCGGATGATCCCGCGCTGGGTCTGGACGTCGGATCGGCGCATTGCTGCATGGGGACGATTGCGGGCAAATTGGATCTATGTAAAAGTCGGGATGATGTGGGTTATGGGTGCGCGCAAAAGACTTTCAGAACATTATCCCGATATTCGCTAGATTGAAATGCGCAGAAAGCCTGTCTTACTGGGTAAAGTCAGATAATCATTTGCTTTTATTCACAGATATGTAACCAAGCGGTTTAACCGAGCGAAACAATAGGCATGACAACAGCATCTCCTTTCACAATTGCCGAAACCCGGCCGCTCGCACATGACAAGTTTAAGAATCCACTGTTAACAGCAAAGGGAGAGCCTCGTGCCTCTGTAGCAATGATAGGCCTTGAAACCTTGTGGTTCAATACCGGTACGCTTTGTAATCTTGCCTGCAAAAGCTGTTATATTGAAAGTTCTCCAACCAATGATGCTTTGATCTATATCTCGGTCGATGAAGTGCGTTCCTATCTGGATGAGATAGCGGATAGTAAGCTTCCGACACGAGAGATTGCCTTCACTGGGGGCGAGCCATTTATGAATGGCGATATGATCCCGATTCTCGAGCTCTGTTTGGAACGCGGCTTTGAAGTGCTGATGTTGTCCAATGCCATGCGACCGATGCGGCGGTTTGAGCAGCAGTTGCTAGCGCTGCCTCACCGCAACAAGTTGACGCTAAGGGTAAGTCTCGATCATTTTACGCAAAAAGTGCATGAGGCAGAACGCGGAGCCAATAGCTGGAACAAGGCGATAGACGGCCTTGTCTGGTTAGCTTCGAATGATTTTCGCATCACAATTGCCGGACGGCAATTGGCCGGCGAGAATGAGGTCACCGCTCGAATTGGATATGCCGCCCTTTTTGCTGCGCATGATCTTCCAATAGACGCAAATGATCCAGGGGTTTTGGTCTTGTTTCCGGAAATGGATGAAAAAGCGGATATCGCCGAAATTTCGACAGCCTGTTGGGGTATATTGGATGTGGCGCCTACGAGCATCATGTGCGCGTCAAGCCGGATGGTAGTAAAACGCAAAGGCGAAACCACACCGCGCGTGGCAGCTTGCACCCTATTACCCTATGATCCGCAATTCGATATGGGAGCGACGCTCGCCGAGGCTTCTCAGACTGTAAAACTCAATCATCCGCATTGCGCGCGCTTCTGCGTCCTCGGTGGTGCTAGCTGTTCAGCCTAGCGCCCGTCCCGCGACATTTTGCAGCTTTGCCACCAATTCCGGATCACGCACTGACGGATCGGTAATCAGAGCAAAGTCGAGCACAGTGTCAATCGGACTGGATTCTCGTTTGGTCGGCAAACTATTTGCTAAGTGCGCGACCAAATCTCGCGCTTTGGCGGCATTATTATGCATTTGTGCGATTATAGCATCTACCTCCACCGGCGCCTCATTCTCCCGCCAACAGTCATAGTCGGTGACCATACCAATCAGCGCATAAGGTAGTTCTGCTTCCCGCGCCAATTTCGCTTCTGGCATGGCGGTCATACCGATGACATGGGCGCCCCATTGACGATAGAGATGGCTCTCCGCGCGCGAAGAAAATTGCGGGCCCTCCATTGCGATATAGGTACCACCCTCGCGAACATCGGCGCCAGCCTTGCGCGCAGCTTCAGCAGCAAATGTAGATAAACGTAAACAGACAGGGTCAGCGACCGAAACATGGGCAACCAAGCCATTACCAAAAAAGCTCTTTTCTCGGGCAAAAGTGCGATCAATAAACTGGTCCACAGCAACAAATTGTCCGGGTGGCAAGTCTTCGGCTAGCGATCCAACGGCTGAGATGGAGATAAGATCCGTCACTCCCATTTGTTTCATCGCATCAATATTGGCGCGGAAATTCAATTGGCTTGGTCCGAGACGATGTCCGCGACCATGGCGGGGTAAAAAGACACATTTGACGTTGTCGATATGGCCGACCAGCAGATCGTCGGACGGGGCGCCCCAGGGTGTGTTTAGCGAAACCCATTCGGCATTCTGCAACGCGTCCAGTTGATAAAGACCGGAACCGCCAATAATACCCAAAACCCATTCGCTCATAGCTACTCCTTCATCGAGATATAGGATCTCTTAGGCGACTATTGTTGAACCTGTCCACGCAATCGCATCTGTAATGGAAATAACTAATGTTGGATTTTGCATCCATTGTGTCCACTAGTGGACAAACAAAAAGGCCCCGTCAGATTACTCTGACGAGGCCTTTATAAGCTAATATTTGTGCTTAAGCGTAGCTGACTTTCAGATTAGCTTTGCGCTGGCGGCGGCCATTTGATCTTAGGGCACCACCAATGGCACCAAAGCCAAAGATCATGAACGCCCATGTGGCAGGCTCTGGAACAGCTGCAATTGAGACATTGTCAAACTCAAACGAGTTACGTGTACTCACGAATTCAATGTCCTCTAGGAAGGTCGGTGCATCAAATTGCGCTGTGAAACGGAAGTTCGTTCCGAAACTGTTCTGGTTTCCGTTTGCCGGCGGCAAGTCGCTTCCATTGACAGTGAAATTTCCAGTGCTCGTGAAAATGTTGATGCTATTATATGTGTCAACACTTCCCCAATCGAAAGAGAAGCTCGATACCAAGCTGTCGACGGCGAGAATGGCAGAAAGATCACTACCGCGTACTGCTATCTGAGACGTGTTGTTTCCAGGCAGTGCTGCAGCTTGGCCAGGAATACTTGAGAAGAAGTTGATAAAATTCCCAGTTAGAGCCCCGTTGCAATCCGTTACGCCATCGCAGATGACGGTATCATTGGAATCGATAACCCCAATGGCGCCCTGACTAATTACCAGCGCTGCATTTGCAGGCGCAAAGCTCAATGCGATGGCAGACAATGCCAATAGCGATTTTTTCATATTAAAATTGACCTCAGTTTGTTCGAATAAATGTGCAAAACACGCTTTCGCTGTAAATACTTAATAGCCCCTAAACCATATTTCGACGGAAAGTAAATGGGCTGTGCAAAGATGTTACAGTTGTTTCAATTTGGAACAGCCTTTGTCCGTCCGCCGATACAAATTTTTACAAAACCTCTCGCATGAATCCAACCAAGCGATCAACATCGCTTCGGTCATGATATGCCGCAAAACCTATGCGCAGAACATCGCCTCGAACATCGGTGACTATGTTGCGGTCAGCCAGTGCCGTATAGAGCAATGGCGCCTTCTCGCCTCTATAGGCCAAAAATCGAGCGTGTGGATTGCCATCGAGAGGGTTGAGCAACTCCATGTCCGGGACTGGGGCTTGATCGATAAAATGGCTTTGCAATGCCAGAACATGTTTGGAAATTATGTTGGTGGATAGCTTCGCATCAGCCAACATTGCCTGCACGCCATTGAATCGATAGAGGCCAGAGGGGTCAAATGTACTGCCCAGAAACCGGCGTCCGTCGGGGGCATAGCCGGTTTCCCCCGGCGGGAGCGCCAGATCGTCAAAAGCTGCATACCAGCCGGTTATTGGCGGTCGTGGTGCATATCCGGGCGGGGCGTGAAGAAAGCAAACACCTTCTCCGGCCATCGCATATTTATAACCCCCGGACATATAGAAGATATCATCCGCGACCGTCGACAGATCGGTCTCTAGCGCCATGAAACCATGATAACCATCAATTACAACCCATGGCCCTTCAGGTCGCGCCAGCTTTGCCAGTTGGTCAATTCCGTTTAAAACTGTGCCGGAGTTAAACAGGACTTGGCTTGCGAAAATGATATCATGATCACCGGCCATCGCTTTTTCAACGAGAGCATCCGCGGATACAGCCTCGACAATGACTTTATTATCTTCTGCCCAGCGGTCCATCTGCCGACGAAAGCTGTGAAATTCACCATCTGTTGTTAACACGCGAACCGGATGGGTAGGAATGGCGGATAGGATACGGACCAAAAAATCATGGGTATTGGGCGCAAAAGCGATAGTCTTTGGATCGGGTAATTTGAGTTCAGAGGCAATATAGCTTTGTGCCTCCGCCCAAACGGGACCCATTATCTTTTCCCATTTGTGATCCGCCAGCGCCATCGCATCATCGCAGGCCGCCATATGGCCTTCATAAGCGGCATCCGGCCAAAGATGATGGCTATGGGCCGCGAAATGCAACCGCTCGGAATTGGCAGCCAAGGCTCTTGAAAAGAGGGGTTTCCATTTCATAGAGCAGTGCGCAGAGACCAGAGTTCGGGAAAAGCGCGCTTGGGCAGGGTAGATTGCAGATAAGAGACGCCAGCTGTTCCTCCGGTTCCCATCTTGCCGCCAATGATTCGTTCCACCGTCAAAACATGCTTGTGCCGCCAGGTTGCCATCGCGTCATCAAGATCGACGAGCTTCTCCGCCAGTTGATAGAGCTCCCAATAACGTTCGGTATCGCGATAAACTTCGAGGAACGCCGCCTCGACTTCGGGGGATGAGATATGGGATTGGCTGAAATCGCGCTCGAGCAGGTCGGACGAAATGGCAAAGCCGGCGCGGGCGAGAGCCGCAATGGCATGGTCCCAAAGGCTTGGACCTTCTAACGCCGCTTGCATGGCCGCCTGTGCTTCAGGTCGGTCATCCTGATATTTGAGAAAGGCTTTGTCTTTCAGGCCCAGTAGATATTCAACGGTTCGAAACTGATCGGACTGAAAGCCCGAGCTTGCACCCAAAACATGGCGGAACCGGCTATAGTCGCTTGGCGTCATGGTAGAGAGTACATCCCAGCTCAACGTCATGACCGCCTGTATGCGGCTGACCCGGGCCAGCGCCTTATAGGCCGGAATCAAGGCATCATTGGAAATTTGCGTTATGGCCAGTTTCAATTCGCGAATAATCTGTTTCAGCCAGAGTTCTTTTGTTTGATGGATGATGACGAACAGCATCTCATCATCCAGATCCGACTGCGGATGTTGCGCGGAAAGGAGGGTGTCGAGCGCAAGATAGCTTGCGTAAGTGACATTTTGCTTTTTCGTCATAGTTGCTTTTCATCGTTGTTTATGAACATTTTCACTTTTGTTCGGAGGCTTGCATCTGTGCTCTACTCTATATCCGAGCGGTGCGGAGCGATAGTTTATAAATCCCGCTGCAAATGAGAGCCGGTTTTTCGCGTTGATGATGCGATTGTTCGTATCAGTTCTATTCGAGTCTGGCTGTTGTTTTTTAAGACCAGTTGACGTTCATAAGCATTGATCGGATGAGTTTGCTAGAATAGTTACGATATATCATTTCATATAATTGAGGATTTGACATATGCTATCAAACTTGTCGCAGACCTTCGCGATAATCCTGTTGTCCATAATCATGACAATATCTCCTGCGCAGTCTGCAGTTCAAGAAGACGGCACAATAGTGTCGCGCGAAGCATATGATTTCCCTTTTGCGACTTATGACAAATGGCTGGCTTTCTCCGATAAAGCGCCGGATCCAGCGTGGCATGCGGATCCAATGCGGCAACTCGTCTCACAGCAGGATTTCCAACGTTACGCCAGCCATCAGACTGTTCAGGCGGAGCGGATTGAATATTTGAGCGATGGTTTGCGCATAAAATCGATCTTGGTTCGTCCGACCCGCGTCACCAAGCCGCTGCCTATCATCGTTTTTGCCCATGGTGGCGTTGCGCAATGGGGCAAGATTACGTTTTTCGAGATTCTGGAATTCCATCGTCTAGCGGAGCAAGGATATATCGTTCTCGCATCGACTTTTCGCGGAGAAGGCGGCAGTGAAGGCCAGCCCAATTTGGGCGTGGGCGATCGTGCCGATCTCATGAACCTGATAAAGATGGCGCAGCGATTGCCCGAAGCCGATGGCGACAAGATCGGGCTATGGGGCTTCTCCCGCGGCGGCGGGCTTGGTTATCGCGTTCTGGCTGTGACTGATATGATAGATGCAGCATTTTTTGTCGGCGCACGCGCTGATCACTTAAACTCCAAACGCCGTGCGGAGTTCGATGAATTTGTCTATCCCGACGTGGTTGAAGCCTATGCGGTTGACAAGGATGCAGCCTTGAAATCGCTATCGCCATTATTCTGGCCAGAGAAATTATCTCCTAAAACCCCTATTTATTTGCTTCATGGTACCGCCGACGAGCGCGTGGAAGCATGGAATTCCATAGCTATGGCGCGTAAGCTTGATGCGCTCAATCGCTCCTACGAGCTGCTGTTGATTGATGGAGGATCGCATAGCTTGATCGAGCATCAGCAAAGAGTGCGTCAGGAAATGGATCGCTGGTTTGCAAAGCATTTGAAACCAGAAGGGCAATAGAGACTTAAAACAGCTCCATCTGACTGCCTTTGACTATCGGCCGCTGGAACAAATCTGTTCTCAGCGCGAATTTTGCTTTCCCCAGACCGCTTTTGCGCGCTGCAATGGCGACGCGATGGTGGAGCAACTCTGCCCAAGGGCCTTTCCCTTTCATCCGGCTATGGAAGTCCGGGTCATTTTTCTTGCCGCCGCGCAGCGAGGCTATGATGCCCATGACCTTTTGTTTGCGCTCCGGGAAATGGGCTTCGAGCCATTGTTCAAACAAGGGCGCCACCTCATGGGGCAGGCGCACCGGAATGACGGAAACGCTTTGCGCACCTTGGTCTGCTGCGGCCGCGACAATGGCTTCGATTTCGTGATCGGTAATGGCTGGAATGACAGGTGCTATGTTGACGTGCACGGGAATATGGAGGGCGCGCAAATGGCTAATGGCCGATAGTCTTTTGGTCGGCGACGGTGCCCGTGGCTCGAGCAGTCTTGCGGTGCGGGGGTCGAGGGTAGTGACTGAAATGGCAACGGCGGTCAGATCGAGCACAGCCAGCGCGGCCAAAATCTCGCTATCATCAATCACTCTGTCGGATTTGGTGGTGATCCCCACAGGGTGTTTGGTTTCCAGCATCACTTCCAATATCGCGCGGGTAATTCGATAAGGTTTTTCAATCGGTTGATAGGGATCGGTATTTGTCCCAATGGCAATCGGCGCGGGTCGATATGTCGGCTTAGCCAGCGTCTCCCTGAGCAATTGCGCGGCATTGGGCTTAGCAAATAGTTTTGTTTCAAAATCGAGGCCAGGCGACAGGTCGTGATAGGCATGGGTAGGGCGCGCATAACAATAGACGCAGCCATGTTCACATCCGCGATAAGCGTTTATCGAACGGTCAAACGGGATATCCGGGGATTTGTTGAAGCTTAATATAGACTTTGGTGCTTCGATCGTAACTTGGGTGCGCAGCTTAGATGGCGCGTCCCCCAGTGCCTCGCGGTCATCTAGCCAATCGCCATCGGCTTCACGGCTGGGCAAGTTAAATCGGTGGCTTTCATTGTTGGTAACTGCGCCGCGCCCTTTTTGAGCGGGCAGGGCTGGCCTTTTATCCTGTTCCATAAATGCAATATAGCATGAGAACAAAAATAGAACAAACTTCTATTTCTCGAGCAACCTCGGTATTAGCTCAACAAAATTGCAGGGGCGATGGCGACTATCGAGTTGGGTATCCAATATGCCATCCCAACCATCTTTGACCGCACCGTTGGAGCCCGGTAGCGCGAAAATATATGTACCCCTCGACACTACAGCGCAGGCTCGCGATTGGACAGTGGACGTCCCAATTTTGTCGTAGCTTAGCCAACGGAACAATTCGCCAAAGCCCGGGATATCCTTATCCTTCACTGCATCAAGCGCTTCCGGTGTAATGTCGCGCCCGGTCAGGCCAGTGCCGCCGGTAGTAATAATGACATCGACGGTTTCCTCATCAATCCACTGGTGCAATTGCGCGATAATCTTGGATTTATCATCGCGGATCAAGCTGCGGTAGATCAGAGTGTGGCCTTTGTCAGCGATGCGCTCTGCCAGAATATCACCGGATGTGTCTTCTTTTAGAGAACGGGTATCGGACACCGTCAAAAGGGCGATGTTAATCGGTTTAAACGTCCGGCTTTCGTCTATTGGCATGGGTTTTCTCCGATGGTTTTTCAGCTGCTTTATAACCCATATTATCCGACTTTTATAAGCCATAAAGAATAGGGGGTTTTCCCGGGTGCTCTAACCGTCTAATCGCTTGTATTAATGTCAAACGTTCCGGACTTAACCGCTGTCATATTGGGCCTGATTCTCGCCGCCTGGCTGGCTGTGTCTGCGTGGGCGGTGTGGACCGGTC
Source organism: uncultured Sphingomonadaceae bacterium (assembly GCA_947501695.1). Classification (GTDB taxonomy): domain Bacteria; phylum Pseudomonadota; class Alphaproteobacteria; order Sphingomonadales; family Sphingomonadaceae; genus Parasphingorhabdus. Next base: position 1,333,792 of record CANMWO010000001.1, on the reverse strand, counting down.
TGGCAATGAAGAAACAGGCAGCGGCGACGATGCGGCAATCGGGCCGTTTAGGGCGATTGCTTGAAACATCTCCGGCGCTCCCGCTGCTGGTCCGGTCAGATGGTAAGCTCGAGGCATCACAGAGATTGATGCATTGGCTGGGCTTTGATTACCTGCCAGCCCATATTTCGGAACTCCATAGCAATGATGCGGGGATGAGCCGAGCGGATCTCGAAGGGCTGACGCAGGACGTGAACCTTGCGCAAAAGTCAGGTGGTAGCTTTACCCGGGCGATCAAGATCGCTGGATCGGACAAGGCATTGTTGATCCGCGGCGGATTGGCCGATCAGAAAATTGCGCCCAATGGCAGCGCCCTTTTATGGATATTTGATGCGACCGATAGCCAGACCCAGATTGAACAATTGCGAGCCGAAAATGAAGAGGCCCATGCTGCATTTGATGCGCTTTCGGCGTTGATTGAGGCAGCACCGATGCCGATGTGGCATCGCTCCCGCGATTTGAAACTGACTTTGGTGAATAGTGCCTATGTAAGGGCGGTAGACGCTGATGATGGCGCTCAGGTGGTTGAAGAAGGTATTGAACTGATAGAGACCATAAATGGTATCAGTCCAAAAGACGCAGCGGCGCAGGCCAAAGAAAAGGGCGAGCCCTATGAACGCGTGGTCGCGACTACCATAGGTGGCCAGCGGCGAACCACTCAGGTGGTCGATGTACCACTGGGTAAGTCTGGTATTGCAGGTTATGCGATTGATATTCAGGAACTGATCGATTCGCGCAAAGAACAGCGGCGGTTCAATGAATCCCAGCGGGATATGCTCGACAAGATTTCAGCCGCCGTGGTGCAGTTTGATCCCGATAAGTCTTTGCAATTTTGCAATTTGCCGTTCCAGCGTATCTTTTCCATGCGTCAGCAATGGATAGCAGAACGCCCCGAATTTCCTCGCGTGCTCGACCGGATGCGCGAGATGAATCGTATTCCCGAAGTACGCGATTTTCCCGAATGGCGGGAGGAGCGCACAGCATGGTTTAAATCGACGGGCTCGATCGAGGAAAACTGGCTGCTGGCAGACGGCACGCATTTAAGAGTTATTGCCAACCCCACACCCGATGGCGGCCTGTTGATGATTATCGAGGATCGTACTGAACAGGTCCAATTAGCGAGCGCGCGGGACACGTTGCTGCGCGTGCGTACGGCTACTTTCGATAATTTGTTCGAATCTATCGCGGTTTTTGCGGCGGACGGGAAACTCAACATCTGGAACCATCAGTTTGCCAGTATTTGGAACCTAACTGAAGAGGAACTGGGCAAACATCCTAGGGTCGATAGCCTGATGCAGAAAATGGCGGTGCAGTTGAAACAGCCAGCCCGGATTTCGGAAGTTCGCGCTATGGTACGTGCTGCGACGTCTGAACGGGAACAGCAAAGCGGTCAAATGTCCTTTGCTGATGGTCGCCGATTTGAATTTGCCGCCATACCGCTGCCCGATGGCAATGCATTATTCACCATGCTGGACATATCGGACAGCCGGAAGATCGAACTGGCACTGCGCGAACGCAATGAAGCGTTGGTGGAAGCGGATTCGATCAAAGCCTCGTTCCTGTCGAACATGAGTTATGAATTCCGCACACCACTGACGTCTATCGGTGGCTTTGCAGAATTGTTGGATAACGAAGTGGCCGGGCCTTTGACAGAGCAGGGTCACGAATATGCCCGAGCGATTCTGCAATCCGTGAAACGTTTGGGTATGCAGATCGACAATGTTCTCGACCTTAGTCAGAGCGAGGCAGGGGCCTTGCCGATTGCCAAAGAAAAGGTGAATCTCAACAAGCTGGTCGAAGATGTCGCAGGGCAATTTACTGATGATGCCAAGGCAAAAAACATCGAATTGGAATTGCAGCTTGAAGACACGCTTGGTTCTGCCTTGGCGGACAAGAAGCGCCTGTCTCAGGCGATCGCCCAGATCATTGACAATGGTATCCGCTATACAAGCGAAAACGGGCGTTTGTTGATCAATGGCAGCGGGAATGTGAAGCAGGCCATTATCCACATTTCGGATAATGGTCCGGGCATGAGCGCGGGCCAGCAATCCAAAGCGTTCGATAGTTTCGCGCGGTCTCGCAAGAAAACAGGCGAGAATGTTGGCGGCCTTGGTCTTCCACTCGCTCGGCAGTTATTGCTAGCGCATGGTGGCGAATTGACGCTTACCTCTGAGCCGGGGCAAGGCACGCTGGTAACCCTTCATCTTCCGCGGCAGTAGGAAATTATACTGTGATACTAGATGGTGAACGAGCGACTATGGCCTTGGGCAAACAGCTTGCTGATGCCTTGCTGCCAGGTGACAAAATTGCGTTGACCGGGACATTGGGCGCGGGGAAAACCACCCTAGCACGAGGCCTCTTGCGGGGTTTGGGGTTTGAGGATGATGTACCAAGCCCGACCTTTGCCATTGTGCAGCAATATGAACCACCGGAAGTTCGGCTGCCAGTCGCCCATGTCGACTTTTATCGCATTGAGGAACCGAGTGAGGTTCAGGAATTGGGACTAGATGATATCCTTATGGAAGGCGCGATCATTGCAGAATGGCCGGACCGCATGCCGGATAGTTTTTGGACCGATGGTCTGCAAATTACGTTAGAAATACAAAATGATAATACTCGCCAGTTGACTTGGACGGCTGGCAACGCTTGGAAAGATAGATGGCCAATAATATGACACCACCCGCAGCGGCGCAGGATTTTTTAAATGCGCATGGCTGGACCGGCGCAGAGATTTTACCAGTGGCAGGGGATGCGTCTTTTCGACGGTATTTTCGCGTTATTGCGGGGGATCGCAAAGCAATATTGATGGACGCGCCGCCACCACATGAAGATCCGCGCCCATTCATCCAAATCGCACGCCATCTAAAAGCGCAGGATTTTGCAGCGCCAGAGATTTTTGGTGAAGATCTGGATCATGGTTTGGTCTTGCTTGAAGATTTTGGCGATCACCGGATGCGGGAGCATCTGGACCATCACCCGGAAGATGAAGAGGCGATCTATCGGCAGACGATAGATTTGATAAAGGCGTTGCATCAAAAGCCCGCTGCCGATTTGCCGCATTATGACTGGACGCAATATCTCAGGGAAGTGAACCTGTTACCTGAATGGTATTGTCCTGCGCAGTCGCTCGATGTCGATAAAACCGGCTTTGTTGAAGCATGGCAATCGGTTTTGCGGCCAGTTATCGCTTCACAAACGTCGCCGGTGACCGTGCTGCGCGATTATCATGCTGAAAATATTATGCTGCTTGATGATGACCGTCTGGGACTTCTCGATTTTCAAGATGCGCTTGCCGGTCACGCTGCCTATGATCTCGTGTCGATGTTGCAGGATGCTCGTCGCGATGTTTCTGATGATTTGGAAGAAGTGATGCTACAATATTATCTGGATGGTCGGGCAACTGAGGACGCAGATCAGTTTCGCAGTCATTATGCTATTCTGGGCGCGCAGCGGAATACGAAGATCATCGGCATCTTTACCCGGCTTTGCGTTCGCGATGGTAAGGCGCGCTATCTTGATTTCTTGCCGCGGATGTGGCGGTTGTTGGAAAAGGATTTGGCACATCCAACTCTCGGTCCTGTGGCGGCTTGGTTCGATCAAAATGTTCCTGCTGCCGTCCGTAGCAAGCCAATAGTGGCGACGCAGGCATGAGCAAGGTCGAAACCGCAATGGTGATGGCGGCTGGTCTTGGCAAACGTATGCGCCCTTTAACCGCTACCCGCCCCAAGCCGTTGGTCAAAGTAGCCGGTAAAGCGATGATTGATCATTGTCTCGACAAGCTGTGGGAAGCGGGGGTGATGAAAGTCGTCGTCAACGCGCATTATTTGCCAGATGCTTTGGAAGCGCACCTTAAATCTGTTAATTACCCGTTTGATATCAGAATTTCGGACGAACGCGCGCAACTGATGGAAACTGGCGGCGGTATGGTGCAGGCCGAACCGCTTATCGACGAGGATCGGTTTTTCTCGATTAACAGCGACAATCTTTGGACAGATGGCCCAACCAACAGTCTGCAACGACTGGAAGAACGCTGGGACGACGCGGAAATGGATGCACTTTTGCTACTGGTCCCCCAAACATCGGCGCATAACTACAAAGGTGCCGGCGACTTCAAGCTTGATGACCATGGCCGGGTTTCGCGGCGCTTGCCGGATCGCCAAGCGCCTTTCATTTATACCGGTATTCAGCTCCTCTCCAAACGGCTGCTTCGAGATGCACCTGAAGGGCCATTCTCGACAAATATTTTGTGGAGCCGGGCGATAGAGGAGGGGCGGCTCTTTGGCCTCGTGCACGAAGGGGATTGGTTCGAGGTAGGATCGCCCGAAGCGATTGCTCCAACCGAGGCAGCACTCGCCCGTGTATAGGTCAGCATGACAAAGCGGTCAGCGCCCGCAATCTACAATATTGCCGCTCATGGCGGTTTTGCGGACGCGCTGGCACAAGGGTTGATTGACCGTTTTGCGAAAGATCCTTTGGCTTTGGCCCGAGGGCTCATCATTTTACCCAACAACCGCGCGCGCCGTGCGGTCCATGATGCCTTCGTCCGGTTGAGCGAAAATGGCCTGCTGTTGCCGCAAATGGCGGTGATCGGGGATCTAGAGCTAGACGAGTCCATCGGTGTGGCGTTGGATAGTGGCGCACTGGCACTGGACATCCCTTCTGCCATCGATCCACTTGATCGCTTGTTGATGCTTGCGCGGCTGATCGAAGTCGAAAGCGCGGCGATGGCCAATGCGATATTGTCGAAAGAAGCATTGCGGCTGGCCCGCGAATTTGCACGAACATTGGATCAATTGACGGTCGAAGAAATCTCGCTGAAGCAGCTATTTGATATAGAAGTAGAGCCAGAGCTTTCCGGACATTGGCAGCAATCATTGGGTTTTTTCCGGGCTATTGCTGAGAAATGGAAAGAGAAGCTGGCTGATATGGGGCTGGTTGATGAAGCCGCTCGCCGCAATGCTCTTTTCGATCAAAGCGTGAAAACCTGGAAAGCCAAGCCGCCTAAGCATTTCGTCGTGGCCGCCGGTATTACTACCTCTGCCCCGGCCATTGCTCGCTTTTTGCGCGCGATAGCTTTTCTTCCCGACGGGATGGTTGTGCTGCCTGATCTGGATATGGTCATGGCAGACGAAGAATGGGACATGCTGGGGCCGTTTGCGCCGGATGAAGCTACTGGCCGCGTTCAACGCGCGCAGGAAACACATCCGCAATATCATATGAAATTGCTGCTGGAGCGCATGTCTATTGCACGCGGAGAAATATTGCGCTGGCCGCGGACGGGAACCAGCGGCGCAGCAGCGAAACGGAGCCGGGCGCTGAGCAACGCTTTTGCTATCCCCAAATTGACGTCGCGCTGGCAATCACTGGACGCGAACGAGCGCAGCTTGGCCGGGGTACAGATGGTCGAAGCGCGCAATAGCGCGGAAGAAGCGCAGATCGTTGCTCTATTAGCCCGGGAAGCGCTGGAAACACCGGAACGCCGCGTTGCGATTATCACGCCAGACCGTGCATTGGCCGGCCGCATATCCGCGCATCTGGAACGCTGGACAATTACGGCCGACGATACGGCAGGTCAACCTTTGTCCAAAAAGCCGGAGGGGGTGTTTTTCCTCGCGTTGTTGTCAGCCGTCACGGATGGATTTCCACCTGCCGAATTCTTAGCACTAGTGAAGCACCCGTTGGTCAAGGCAGGTGAGGGACGATTGGAATGGCTTGCACAGGTACGCAAACTCGACCTGCTCATGCGCGGCCCTCGGCCAGCACCGGGATTGCCGGGCATCGATAGTTTGTTTCAAAGCGAAGACCGCAGAACCAAGGCTTTGCGAGAAGAACTCAATCCCTGGTGGCAGGAAACGCGCACTGTTTTCGAAGCGGCGGCAGAGGCGTTAAGCGGCGCTATGAACTGGACCGCTATTCTGGCAGAAATTCGGCAGCTGGCTGATCGGCTTACCAACGGACAGCTATGGTCGGGACCGGCAGGGCGCCAATTGGCCGATTTCCTGTCCGACATGGAAGACCGCGCGGCACTAGGCCCGATGAAAATTCAGTCACCAGAGATTGCGGGTTATTTCGAAACGTTTCTATCAAACATGCCGGTCCGCCCCCCTTATGGCGGGCATCCGCGAATTGCGCTCTACGGTCTGTTGGAAGCACGTCTGCAACAGGCGGAACTCGTCATTTGTTGCGGTCTTAACGAGGGCAGCTGGCCGCAAGCCATCACGCCTGACCCTTGGCTCGCCCCGATGGTGCGCAAATCTCTTGGATTGCCAGCGCAGGAACGACAAATTGGTCTATCTGCGCATGATCTGGTGGGGGCCATGGGCGCACAAAATGTGGTTCTCACGCGGGCGCAGCGGGATGGCTCGGGCCCTTCTATCGCCTCCCGTTTCCTGCTCCGGCTCAAAGCCATGTGTGGGGATAATCTGAAAGAGCATCCTGTTGCGCAGCAGTTCGCTAGGGGCATTGACCAACCCGACGAATTAGTCCGGATCGAACAGCCTGCACCGGAACCGAGTGCGCAGCAGCGTCTGGTAAAACTGTCCGTGACCAATGTTGACCGGCTGATTGCCGATCCCTTCGCTTTTTATGCCTTAAAGATCATGGGTTTCGGATCGCTTGATATGATTGATGCCGAACCAAGTCCGGCTTGGCGCGGTTCGATCATCCACGATATTTTGGATCGTTGGGCGAAAGAAGATGACTATGATCCCGAAGCTCTGAAACGGCGTGCGATGGCATTTTTGAACGAACGTTCGTCTCATCCACTGATGCGCACTTTATGGGCGCCGCGCCTGATGGAAGGCTTGCTGTGGATCGCGGAAACCGTTGTGCATCAAGGCGAGAAACAGCGGACGCCGTTGAAATCGGAACAAACGGGTGCTGCAAAAATTGCGGGCATTGATTTGTTTGGCGTAGCCGACAGGATTGACCGGATGCCGGATGGCGGGCTGGGCATCATCGATTATAAAACCGGTGGCCCGCCATCTAACAAGGCCGTTAAAGAGGGGTTCTCGCTTCAGCTTGGATTACTGGGAGCTATTGCCGAACGCGGCGATTTTGGTGGGCTATCCGGCAAGGCAAGCGGGTTCGAATATTGGTCACTAGCGAAACAGGGCGGAAAAGACAGCTTTGGCTATATTGCAACACCAACAAACCCGCGTAGTCCCGATAGGATCGAGACTGACGAAGTTGTCGATCATGCGGTGGCGGCATTCACCAACGCTGTAAACAGCTATATTTTGGGTGATGAGCCTATGACTGCCAAACTGCATCCTGAATATGCGCCTTATGCCGACTATGATCAGTTGATGCGGCTTGAGGAATGGTATGGCCGGTCTGCTTTAGCAGCAGAAGAGGGCGAGCATGAGTAAAACCTCCACCGGTCATCCCGTTCTGCATCCCCTTGCTGACAAGCAAAATGATGCGGTGCAGCCCGATGAAAATATCTGGCTGAGCGCGTCTGCCGGCACTGGCAAGACTCAGGTTCTAACAGCTCGGGTATTCCGGCTTTTGCTCCGCGAAAATGTTGATCCGGAGCATATATTGTGCCTGACCTTTACGAAGGCAGGCGCGGCGGAAATGGCAGACCGTATTCATCGGCAGCTAGCAAGCTGGGTCAGGCTTGATGATGCAACGTTAGCCGCTGATCTATCGGCTATTGGCGCGCCGGTTGGTCCCGAAACCCGGGAATATGCCCGGACCCTGTTCGCGCGCGTATTAGATGCGCGCGGCGGTGGTCTTAGGATCATGACGATCCACAGTTTTTGTCAGGCCTTGCTGGCGAGTTTCCCTGAAGAAGCGGCGATCCCGGCGTTGTTCAAACCGATTGAAGAGCGCGACCAAAAGATTTTGGCGCGGCAGGCATTGGGCGATTTGTTGCTGGATGAGGAAGCTGCCGGAAATCTGGCAATTATTCAGGCTATCCAGGCATTGAGCATAAGGATGGGTGAGGAAGAAGCCGAGAAATATCTTCTCAAATGCGCATCCAAGGCAGAGGCGATGGAAAGCCTGCCCAGCGCCGTGCTGCCTTTTGTTCGGCGATTGCTGAACCTGCCCATCGAGGGTGATGCTCAAAGCTGGCTTGAGCAACAGTGTGGCGATGATATATTTGATAGCACTGCATTACAGCAAATGATCGATGCTCTGGGGGCATGGGGTACGAAAACGGCGACCGGCTACATTGCCCAGATACAAAACTGGATCGCGGCTGACATCGCGCAGCGCGCGGCGTCTTTACCGGAACTACATAAAATATGGGCGAAGGCCGACGGCGAATGGCGGTCTGTTGCTAAGGGACTGGCTAAAGTTGCACCGCAATATGAGGAACTGAGCATCGCAATGTACGATCATTGCCGCCAGTTGATCGAGACCAAAGCGCTGTTTGACTATGCCGACTTGTTTGCAGGTGCGTTAAATGCCGGTCGCGCGTTTTACCATCGCTTTAAGGATGCCAAGAAACTTAATGGTGTGGTTGATTTTGATGACATGATCCGCATGACAGCGAAATTGCTGAATCAGGGCAATATGGCGGAATGGATCCGCTACAAGCTCGACCAACGCACTGACCACATATTGGTCGACGAAGCACAAGATACCAATTTGGCCCAATGGGATATCGTCCGTGCACTCGCGGGAGAGTTTTTCGCAGGACTGGGCGCTAGTGCTGATAAAGTCCGTACCTTGTTTACGGTTGGTGACTTCAAGCAGGCGATTTTTGGTTTTCAGGGTACTAGCCCGCATAATTATGTCAGCGCACGGGATGACTTCTTTGCTCGGGCGGAATCGTCGGGTCGCGCCTTTAGCGATCTGTCACTCGACCGCAGCTTTCGTTCGACACCTCCCGTTCTTGAGGTTGTCGACAAGGTTCTCGAAAAAATTGGCGAGAAACAATTGGGGCTCGATCAAGCTATTCCTCCGCATGAGAGCCATTATGAAGGCCAGTCTGGCAGCGTCAGGCTGTGGAAGCCTGTCGCTCATGGCGCGGTTAGCAATGCTAATGAAGAAGAAAATTGGCTCAGCGATGAGAAACGCGTTTTTGCACAGAGACTTGCGATTCAGATCAAAGAATGGCTCTCACCTGAAAATCCGCTTTGGTTGAGTCAGCAAAAGCGCCCGCTGGAACCCAAGGATATCATGATTCTGGTCAGCAAACGCGATGATCTCAGTGCGCTGATCGTCGCGCGCTTATTTGCGGAAAATGTCCCAGTTGCTGGTATTGACCGGATAAGATTGAACCAGCCTTTGGTCGTGCAGGATATGCTCGCGACCATCCGCTTTGTATTGCAGCCAAATGATGATTTGAACTTGGCGTCATTGTTGGTTTCACCGCTTTTGGGTTGGACGCAACAAGATTTACTGGCCCGTGGTTATCGCGGAGACAGCCACAAAGACAAAAGTCTGTGGGAATATCTGCGGTCACAGGATGCTATAGCGGACCATATAGAACCCTTAAGAAAACTGCTCAATATGGCGGATTTCAATACGCCCTATCAGTTTATGGAAATGATTGCTTCTGGACCGATGGAGGGGCGCAAAAAACTGATCGCACGGCTCAGTCATTCAGCGCTCGACCCTTTGGAAGAGCTTCTCAACACCGCTCTGGCCTTTGAACAAGATCATATTCCGACCCTACAAGGCTTTCTGGACTGGTTTGATCGCGGCGATGTTGAGATCAAGCGGGACCAGATGGAGGGGGGCAATGAAGTACGATTGATGACGGTTCATGGAGCCAAGGGCTTGCAAGCGCCGCTGGTCATTCTCGCCAATGCGACTTTTGATCCAGCCAACAAGAAAAGCGGTGGTTTTGATATTCCCGATCCCGACAGACCGAAAGGTGAGCCGGAATATCCGATTGTCTCAATCCGTAAGGCTGAGCGGGTTGGACTGCTGGATGCCTACGCGACGGTTGCGGATGCACGCGAGATGGAAGAGCATTGGCGATTGCTATATGTGGCTATGACGAGGGCCGAAGAACATCTTGTAGTTACGGGGATATTGGGTCCCAAAGCGCGTGGAGAAGTACCGGAGCGCAGCTGGTATGCAAAGGTAGAAGAGGGGCTGGCATGTCTCGATACAGAATGGACGGATAGCCTCCGTTGGATCGCTGAACAGAGTTATGAAGGCCTTACCGAAATAGATAATGCCATCAACTTTGCCGAACAACGTAAAGACCCCGTCAGGATGGAAACGGAGGTGTTGCCCGAATGGCTATTCGCCCCGGCACCCAAAGAAGCACGCCCTCCGCGCCCATTGACTCCTTCTGATCTTGGCCCCGATGACGCAACCAATCCACCACCCGTCCAGATCATGCGGGATGCCGCTGAACGCGGAAAGCTGCTCCACAGTCTGTTCGAACGACTGCCTGATATTGCGCCTGAAAACCGGGTAGATGTGGCGGATCGCTGGTTGGAGAAGCAAAAACAGATATCTGACGCGGAGCAACGCCGAGCGCTCGTTGATACTGTGCGAGCAGTACTAGACAATCCAGATTGGTCTGCGCTGTTCTCGCCGGATAGTTTTGCTGAAGCGCCAATTGCTGCGGTTGTTGATCAGCATGTTGTTTCCGGGACAGTGGATCGATTGTTGGTTACTGATGATCTGATCACGGTCGTTGATTTCAAAACCGGCCGTGCTGTGCCGAAAGAAGCTGACCAAGCGCCGCGTGCTTATTTGCGTCAAATGGCTGCTTATGTTGCTGCATTGGAGAAAATCTTTCCCGATCGACCGGTTAGGGCGGCTTTGCTCTACACACAGGAACCCATATTATTGGAGCTTTCCAGCGATCTTATCGGGCGGGATAAACTGACCAACAAGCCAGACTTGGAGCGCCCATGAAAATCCTTTTCGGGCAAATACTTGAGCAATGGTGCACGCGCGCCTAAATAGAGATTAAACAAGCAAAGGAGATTCCTTATGGGTACCAAAGCAATTACCGACGAGAGTTTTGAACAAGATGTCCTGAAAGCAGACGGCCCTGTGCTTGTCGATTTTTGGGCAGAATGGTGCGGCCCTTGTAAAATGATTGGCCCCGCGCTGGAAGAAATCAGCGATGAATTGGGTGAGCAAGTAACCATTGCCAAGCTCAACATTGATGACAGCCCGGATGCGCCTGGTAAATATGGCGTTCGCGGCATTCCAACCATGATCTTGTTCAACAATGGTGAGCCGGTTGAAACAAAAGTCGGTGCGGCTCCGAAGAGCCAGTTAAAGTCTTGGCTTGAAGAAAGCCTGCCAGCTTAATCGCTGAAAACAGCACCTAATAGCTCGGCGGCCTCATCCCATAACTTGGGTGATGAGGCCCCGAGTAGTCCGGTTTTTCGATCTGCAGGCCGATATGCATCACCATTCCAGCGCCCCGCTTTTCCACCTGCTTCATTGAGGAACAATATGCCTGCGGCATGATCCCATGGCAGGCTGCGCTCAAATGTCGAGATGTGGTTGGTGCCAAGTGCCAATCGAGGATATTGCTCCGCGGCACAGCGCGGAATATCGACGATTTGATAATGTTCTTCGGCAGCACGAAGAAGTTGTTCGCGCTGCTCTGACGTCATGAAGCCAGTCGCCATGGCTGCCACCGGCTTGCTTTTGGGATTGACAGGAACAGATAGTTTTTCGCCGTTTAGAAAAGCACCTTGACCTTTAGCAGCGTAGCAGATGCGATCGGCTAATGGATCGTAGAGCCAGCCAGCAATCGTTTCATTCGCTTCCGACAAAGCCACAATCATTCCGAAGGGAGGTTTTGCAGCGGCGAAATTTCCGGTCCCATCGATAGGATCGATAATCCATGTCTGATCGTCAGCCAGATGGTCCATGACGGATGGATCCGCAGCACTTGCCTCTTCGCCAACTATCGCGGCGCCAGGGGTTAGGGCGCCAAGTTTTTCGCTCAGCATTTCTTCGCTAAGCTTGTCAGCCACTGTCACAAGGTCTCCGGGTGATTTCTCCTGAATGTCAGATGCTTGGAGGTTCTGGTAATGTGGCAGTACGACTTCCTTAGCGACATGCCGCAGGATGTTCTGTACCGATAGATCGAGTTTGGAATGGTTCATGCCGGTGACAATATCTGACCCAGGCGTGGGAAATGTATATGCACTTCGCCAACCTGTTCATCCTCACGTTTGATACTTATCTGACGATCATTAAGGCCGATTAATATACCAGTGACGGCAGCTGGATCGGGGCTTTCGGTTCTAATTGAAACCTTGTCTCCATGCGTAAAGCCGTAACCGTCATTAACGGCGCAATCGCCTGCTGGGCTTGTGTCTCGTGCGTAAGATATAGCCTGTTCGCCGGTCCATTCTTCGAACGTTCCATAGCCAATGGCATCGATACGGTCATACCAGGCGGCAACATTGGCCCCAAATTCGGAAGGTTTACGACCGGCAAAGCTGGCAAAGCGGATATTCATGTACAACATCAGGTCCGCATGACCGGGGCTATCGCCAGAAATATAGCTGCGCCCATCGGATAAAGAATCTCTAACCAAAGCTGCTCCGGCCTCAAATTGTCCGGTGAGGTGCGGCACCATCGGTAGGAATTTCTGTCGATCCATTCCAAAGCGCTTGGCGCGATCTTCCCAAAATTCATCGCTGACGATGGCGGGATTGGTGCCCAGAGCAACACCTACAGCTGGCATGAACCAAAGTCCGCCAGACCACAAAGCGATGATGCGCCCTGCAAAACCTAGCGGTTCGGGATAAAGACTGGGTTCTGGTTTAAGCGTCTCCAAGGCATCAACGATCACGGCTGTATCACAATAGACATCCGAACCAATTTGCAGCACAGGGATGCGTTCATAACCTCCGGTTAAAGCCGATAAGTCTGACTTGGGTGCAATGTCGGGCTGTTGAACAGATTTCCAGCTTATGCCTTTCAAGCCCAGAGCCAGCCGCATAGCCTGTCCAAAGGGCGAATTCTCGTAATGATGCAATATGACTTCGGTCATTTCAGCTCCTGTAGTCGGCATTTATCGAAATATATCCATGGGTGAGGTCGCAAGTCCAGACCGTGGCCTTGCCGTTACCCATGCCAACATCAACGCTGACGTCAATTACGTCGCCTTTCAGATGTGCCGCGACTGGTGCTTCATCATAGTCGGGAACAACCAAACCATCACGCGCCACTGTCACACCACCAAATCCGATGGACAGCTTGTCGCGATCCGCCGGTTCACCGGCTTTGCCTACCGCCATGACAACGCGGCCCCAATTTGCATCTTCACCAGCAATGGCCGTTTTGACCAGCGGCGAATTGGCAACGGATAACGCAATCTGTTTCGCACTTTCATCGGATTCAGCGCCCGTCACTGTAATCTCGATAAATTTGCTAGCACCTTCGCCGTCACGGACGACCAGATGCGCCATTTGCATGCACAAGTCATTCAACGCGGCTTGAAACGCATCGGCTCCGGGATCGTCAAAAGACTTGAGGGCAGGGGCGTCATGCTGTCCTGTGGCAAAGGCCAGAACCGTGTCACTGGTCGAAGTGTCGCTATCAACCGTGATACAATTGAAGCTTTTTACCGTTGCCGCGTTCAGCATTTCTTGCAGCAAGCCAGCATCGACTGTCGCATCGGTAAAAACATATCCAAGCATCGTCGCCATATCCGGCGCAATCATGCCAGACCCTTTGATGATTCCATTTAGATGGACAGTCTTCCCACCGATAATAGCGCTCGTCGTCGCCATTTTCGGAAAAGTATCGGTGGTCATGATCGTGGCCGCAGCTTCTGTCCAACTGCAGGGTTCGGCAATGAAGGCAGCATTTAAACCGGCTTCAGCCCTATCCTTGGGCAAAGGTTCGCCAATTACGCCAGTGGAGGAAACGAATATCTCTTCCTCGCTACATTCTAGATGATCGCTCGCTAGGGACAATATCCTTTGGACAGCTTCCATCCCGCGCGCGCCGGTGAAGGCATTGGCATTGCCAGCGTTGACCACCAAAGCTCTCGCTTTGCCGACTGGCAATGCTTTGCGGCACCATTCCACCTCAGTGGAGGGGCATTTGCTTTGAGTCAGGACGCCCGCAACCGTTGTTCCTTCTGCGAGTTCAATATAAGTTAGATCACAACGATCCCATTTTTTATACCGTGCTTCAGCGATGCGACGGGTAACGCCAGAAATTTCAGGAAGCTCAGGTATGTGAGTGGGGGCAAGAGGTGATATAGTTTCTGACACTTAACTTGCCTTTATCTATTGGTTTGCTAAAGCGATTAGCTCCGGACAAGGCTTATTGATGAACGTCTATATTGCAAGTTTTATGTTGCTGCTTTTCAATGCAGTGGGCGTTAATACGCCGGCTGCTGCTATGGCGACAGAAACAGCTGGCAATGAAGCGGCTTCCGAGGCTGAGCTCTCCAAATCTGCGGACTGGGATGATGCTACACGGGCATTGATATTTAGCGAACAACCTTTTGTCGCGGCCGTTAACGGCGTACGTGATACCAATCTAATTTGGACGGTATTGCCAATAGCTTCAACGACTGGTGATAAGTTGGAGCATGAAGAAGGCGCGCCTTAGCTGCCTCTTGGACAGTCACCGCGTTGATTTGTCCCTAATCATCCCTAAATGCAGACAGAACTGGGCTTTTTGATACGCCCAATATCTAATTAAATATCGGAAATCATCATGATCGGCGGCTTTGCCAAATCCTTCTTCGGGTCATCCAACGACCGTTATGTAAAAACCATTATGAAAGTGGTTGATAAGATAAACGCTTTTGAACCAGAAATTGAACCGCTTACGGACGAGGAACTGGCGGCTAAGACGCCATATTTCCGCGAACGGGTCGCCAATGGCGAAACGCTGGATGATATTTTGCCAGAGGCTTTCGCGGTTGTACGCGAAGCAGCAAAACGGACCTTGGGTCAGCGGCACTATGACGTACAAATGGTCGGCGGTATCGTATTGCATCGGGGCGAGATTTCCGAAATGCGCACCGGTGAAGGTAAAACTCTGGTCGCGACGCTGGCATGTTATCTCAACGCTATTGAAGGCAAGGGCGTTCATGTTGTCACAGTGAACGACTATCTAGCCCGCCGTGATGGTGAGTGGATGAGCCAGGTCTATAATTTCCTTGGCATGAGCCTTGGCACAATCATTCCCAATATCAGCGAAGAACAGCGGCGAGAGGCGTATGCGGCAGATATCACCTACGGTACGAATAATGAATTTGGGTTCGATTATCTGCGCGACAATATGAAGCATGATCGAGGACAAATGGTTCAGCGACCATTTAACTTCGCGATCGTCGATGAAGTAGATTCGATTTTGATCGATGAGGCGCGTACGCCATTGATTATTTCTGGCCCAACCGACGATAAATCTGATCTGTATATTTCGGTGAACGAGGTTGTTCAGCATATTACCGACGAAGATTATGAGAAGGACGAGAAAGCCCGCAGTATTTCGTTAACCGAAGACGGGACAGAAAAAGCGGAAAGGTTGTTAGAAGAGGCCGGACTGCTTGAGGGGGACAACCTCTATGATTACGAGAATACGCAGGTTGTTCACCATCTGAATCAAGCTTTAATGGCCAATGTCATGCGAAAGCGCGACACGGATTATATCGTCAACGACGGTAAGATTGTCATCATTGACGAATTTACCGGACGTATGATGGAGGGGCGGCGTTGGTCCAACGGTCTTCATCAGGCCGTGGAAGCCAAAGAGGGCGTTCAGATTGAGCCAGAAAATCAGACAATGGCTTCGATAACGTTCCAGAATTATTTCCGCATGTACCCCAAATTGTCAGGCATGACCGGTACAGCTGCAACTGAAGCAGCAGAGTTTTTTGAAATCTATAAAATGAACGTCGTGACTATTCCGACGAATAAACCGATCCAGCGGATGGATGAAAATGACGAGTTTTATAAAAATACACTCGATAAATTTGCTGCGATCGCCAAAAAAATTAAAGAGCATAGCGACAATGGCCAACCTGTTTTGGTGGGTACCGTTTCGATCGAAAAGTCCGAACTTTTGTCAGATTTCCTCCAGAAAGAAGATGTGACGCATAATGTGCTCAACGCCCGTTTTCATGAGCAAGAAGCACAGATTGTTGCGCAAGCCGGTAGCCCCGGAGCGGTAACGATCGCCACTAATATGGCGGGTCGTGGTACCGATATTCAGCTTGGCGGCAATATCGATTTCCGCATCGAGCAGGAACTCGCAGATGTGGAAGAGGGGCCTGAGCGCGAAAAAGCCATTGCCAAGATCGAGGAAGAAGTTCGGGCACTGCGCGAAGAAGTACGTGCGGCGGGCGGTTTGTTCGTTTTGGGTACGGAGCGCCATGAAAGCCGGCGTATTGATAACCAGCTACGCGGCCGTTCCGGCCGTCAGGGCGATCCCGGTCTCAGCCGTTTCTATCTCTGCTTGGAAGATGACCTTCTGCGGATTTTCGGTACGGAAACCATGTTCGCCAAGATGATGAACAAAAACCTTGAAGATGGCGAAGCTATTGGCGGTAAGTGGCTGTCGAAAGCTATTGAAACTGCGCAGAAGAAGGTTGAAGCGCGCAACTATGAGGCCCGGAAACAGGTCGTTGAATATGATGACGTGATGAATGACCAGCGAAAAGTAATTTACGAGCAACGCGCTGAAATCATGGATGCATCAACGGTTGGCGATGTTGTAGAAGATATGCGCCTTGAAACGGTCAACGCCATAGTTGCCGACAGTTGCCCACCAGGAAGCTATCCTGAGCAATGGGAGATCGAAACGCTAAAAACACGCGTCGAAGAAGTTTTCGGTCTCACGCCTGATATTGACGCATGGTTGCAAGAAGATGCTGTTGAACCAGAAATTATAGAGACACGGATTGCCGAAATGGCCGACGCTGATTTCAATGCAAAGGTAGATCAGATTGATCCAGAGATTTGGGTGCAAATTGAAAAATCAATTTTGCTGGAATCGCTCGACCATCATTGGAAAGAGCATCTCGCGACATTGGACGCGTTGCGTCAGGTCGTTTTTTTGCGTGCCTACGCGCAGAAGAAGCCGCTTGATGAGTACAAGAAAGAAGCCTTCGGTCTGTTTGAGCGCATGCTGGAAGTCATTCGTGAAAGTGTAACCAAGACTATCGCAGTTAGTCAGTTCCATCGTCAGGAAGAAATTGAAGTGCCGGAATTGCCAGAGTTACCAGATTTTCTGACCACGCATATTGATCCGCTTACCGGTGAAGATAACAGCGATGACATTGATGGTGGCACATTGGGCACGGTTTCTTCCACGCTGCCGCCACGCCAATCCGGCGGCGCGGCTCCCGATGGTGTCAATTTTGAAGGTGTCAGTCGTAACGCCCCATGCCCTTGCGGTTCGGGCCGTAAATATAAACATTGTCACGGCAAATATTGATATTGTGAGCCGCACGCTGGGCGAGACCTGACATGGCTTTTGGTACTGCCGGTCTCGCGCTGCTCTTTCTTTTCACCGCTGCGCTTTATGCGTCAGTCGGCTTCGGCGGCGGTTCGACTTATATTGCGCTGTTGGCGTTAGTCGATTTCGATTATCGAGCACTGCCGATCATTGCGCTGTTGTGCAATATCATAGTTGTTATCGGTGGAACATTGCGGTTTCAGAAACGCGGCTTGATCCCTTGGCAGAAAATATGGCCAATCTTGATCCTATCTGTACCTGCAGCGTGGATCGGAGGACGAATCATAATTGATCGTGATAGCTTTCTCGTTCTGTTGGGGATCTCGTTAGCTATCGCTAGCCTTCTGTTGGTCATCGAACCATTATTTCGAGAGCGTAAACATGCGCATCAATTGCAATGGCCACAGAAAAGCTGGTTTACCCCATTTACCGGTGGAGCCATTGGCTTCCTCTCGGGAATGGTCGGTATCGGTGGTGGTATTTTCTTGGCTCCGATTTTATTATTGACCAATTGGTCCGACAGCCGCCGGATAGCCGCAACTGCAAGTGTTTTCATTCTCGTCAATTCTGTGAGCGGTTTGGCCGGACAATTGATGAAATCACCATGGGAACAGGGTAGTGTAGTGCTTTTGCCGTATTGGCCGTTATTCCTTGGTGTATTGATCGGTGGACAAATTGGAAGCTTTCTGGCTAGCAAAGCCCTGCCAGAACTTTGGATCAAGCGGCTAACTGCCTTGCTGATCCTCTATGTCGCGATCCGCATCTTGTGGCAGCAATTCTGATCGACGGATATCTAAAAATCCGCCACATCGACGAGGCACTATTGGAGATTATCAGATAAAAATGGCTCCCCGAGTAGGATTCGAACCTACGACATTTCGATTAACAGTCGAACGCTCTACCGCTGAGCTATCGGGGAACAGGCTCGATTTTCGATCGAGACTTTCTTTGTGAAGCGCGCCTATAACAATGTCATTTGCTCGCCGCAAGCCATCAAACAACAAATTGTTCCATAGCTATCCGATCGTCCAATGCATGTTCGGGATCAAATAGCATCGAGAGCGTCTGGTTGCGGTCAATGGATACTGTTACCTTGGCGACATCACGGACTTCCTGTTGGTCTCCAACCGCGCTGACAGGCCGTTTTTCAGCATTAAGGACTTTGATACTGATCGGCATTTTGTCTGGTAAAATAGCACCTTTCCAACGCCGAGGACGGAAGGGGCTAATCGGAGTTAATGCCAATAGATTTGATCCAAGAGGCAATATCGGACCATTGGCGGATAAATTATACGCAGTCGAACCTGCGGGCGTAGCAATTAACACGCCATCACATACAAGTTCTTCGAGCATGATTCGGTTGTTAACTTCAATTTCGAGCTTTGCAGTCTGTCGGGTTTCTCTCAGCAGAGATACTTCATTAATTGCCGGTAGTACAAAACTGGCGCCTGAAATAGTTTCGACTTCCATTTTAAGAGGGCGTACTTTGAATGGTCTTGCGCCTTCAATACGGCGGACCAGATCATCTTCATGCCAGTTGTTCATCAGAAACCCAACCGTGCCAAGATTCATCCCATAGACGGGCATGATTTTACGTCGGTTAAGCATTTGATGCAGAGTTTGCAGCATGAACCCGTCACCGCCCAAGACAACTGCTTGATCAGCTTCTTCGATTGGCACCCAATCCATCAACGGTTTGAGTTTTTCTCCCGCTTCCTGTGCTTGCGGGGTCGGGGACACTACTAATGCCCATTTCACTTCACTCATCCGCCCGTAACGTTCATGTGACGCTCCAATATGTCTGCGGACCCATTTAATTGCGCATTAAAATCATGTCGTAACGGTTTGAGCTTCAAAGCTTTTTGAAGCAACCGATCAACAGCCTCAATTCCTTCATTGCGCACGGCGGCGCGTAAATCAACATGTGCGTTGTGACCAAGGCACATAAATATCTTGCCATCGGTTGTAAGACGTAGCCGATTGCAATTGTCGCAGAAGTTTTGGCTAAGTGGAGTTATCAGTCCAAGTCGGAGGCCTAGTGGCTCGACAGCCATATAACGGGCGGGACCGGCGCTTTTATGGGCAATAGAACTAGATGAATATTGCTCCAATAGCGGCGCGACAAATTCCTCTGCGGGAATATGTTCCAATTTTCTATCAGCGCCAACATCACCCAACGGCATCGTTTCGATGATTGTGAGGTCGTGACCATTTCTGGCGCAATAATCTGCCATTGGTAACAGCGCGTCCTGATTGAATCCGCGCAGGGCCACCATATTGATTTTTATCTGAATCCCAGCCTGCTTTGCGGCCTTTATTCCTGTTAGTACTTGCTCGACTTTTCCGCCACGGGTTATTTCTTTGAAGTCTGCTGGATCTAGCGTATCCATGCTCACATTGATGCGCCGCACATTATTCTCGGCCAAATGGTCTGCATATTCACTCAGCAACGTTCCGTTGGTGGTCAGCGTCAATTCTTCTAATTCGCCAGATTTAACCTTGCGTCCAAGCCTTTGGATCACATCACTCATATCTCGTCTGACCAAGGGTTCGCCGCCAGTAAGGCGAATCTTTTTGACGCCATGACCGATGAAACGCTCGGCGATCAGCGTTATTTCCTCGAGTGTAAGCAATTCGGCCTTTGGCATGAAAGTCATGTTTTCCGACATGCAATATTGGCAACGAAAATTGCATCGATCAGTCACCGATATACGTAGATAATCAATTTTGCGGCCAAATCCGTCCAACATTACCAAATTCCAATAGATTACTGGTCAAAATCGTAGCGTTTTGTTCAGATGCAAGCAACGGCCTATAAAGATTTAGGCGCTATGGAAAAGGATAGGAATTTTTGCAATTGGCCAGCGGGGGTCAAAATTGGGAAACAGGAAACCAAAAATATTCAAAAGTCGCAAACAATATCGGGTTTAGCAGCTGTGAAAAATCTGTTTCTATTGTCCTTCCACGACCGGGATCCTCTGGCTGCGAAAGTTTCCGCGGGAGGATGGCAGGTTAGTTCTGCTCGCCGTAAAGAAGGTTTGAGAGGCCGATTTCTTTCCTCCAATGCCTTAATTGCAGTTGTTGATTTGCGTGCAGCAATCGATGATGGGCTAGCTGCAATTGTTGATTTGGCTGGCCTAGATGAAAATAACGGCATTGCCATTCTCGCATTAGCAGATGAAGGGGAGCAGGATGATATTGCTGAAAAATGTCATCGCGCCGGCGCGACCCATTTTTTGGATATTGCCAACCCGAATGCCAATCTCGATCAAGCAATAAATTTTGCCTATCGCTATGTTGAAAATATTCGTGGTGGAACGGAAGCTACCCATGATTTTAACAGACTACTGACGCAAGTTGATGAACAATGGTCGTTTTCAAAGCTCGGCATTAGCCAAAATTGGTATAGTCAGAAATTGGAATCAAGTTTTCCTGAAGTTAGTTTTAATACCTATCCAGTGACCGGAATTTATCGAGTTTTGTCGGACGAAGACCGAATGCGTGTCCGCGGAGCCATGGGACGTTTGCGTACCGGGGCTACTCAGGCCGCTGTGGCGCACTTCAGGAATGGCGATAAAATTATCCATCATCTGTATGATTCTGGAGAGCGGATACATGGCCGCTTGGAGCGTGTCACAGATAATGAAACAGACATTGGTTGGACTGGACGCGATATGGTATCAGGCCTGCGAAATGGTTCATCCGCTAGGAATTGGATGCGTAGCCGCCTTGCAACTGGCCGTAATCTGGGCCTTATTATGTTTGGCGTAAAGAATTTCGCGACAATCAACGCGGCCTACGGCCGCAGCGTTGGTGATGAAATCATGCGTCGCATCGGTCAACGACTGATCTCAGAAACCCTCGGTTTTTCCATCGACAAGTGCCTGGTGGCCAGGATGGACGGGCAAAATTTTGTTGTGGTGATGGAGCTGTTGAGTGACTTGAGCGATGTCGCACTAGAATATACCAACTATGCCGAAGAATTGCTGAGCAAGGTCTTTGAGCCTATTTCTGTTGAAGCGCGAAATATCGGATTAGTGGCACGGGCAGGGGTAGCAATTGCAAGCGATTCTTCGGATGAGGCCGTGTTAATCAGGCGGGCGACACTTGCTTTGGCCGAAGCAATGGCATCCGACGCATTACCATTGATAGTGAGCAATTCCTCCGAGGAAAACATCCTCGTGGAACAACAACTAGAATCAGATTTGGCCCACGCTTTAGAGCGTGGTGATATAACGATCGCGCTGCAACCTCAGATAAAGGTGGAAACAGGGCAGTTGGTAGGCGCCGAAGCCTTGGCGCGCTGGAACCATCCGACGCTGGGTTTTCTGGGTGCCGCTACGCTATTTTCGGTAGCGGAGCGCGCTGGTTTGATGGAGCTATTGTCATCGCATATTCATAAGCTTGCCTTTAAAATCGCCGGCCATTGGCCCGAAAGCCTCTCCTTCTTGCGGCTATCTATCAACGTTACCGCTGGCGATCTTGCCAATGCTGATTTTGTTGAAGGCATGATGCAAGCTATTGAAAACGCCGGTTTTGAAGCCAAACGAACAACTTTGGAAATTACCGAAAGCGAGCTAATTGGTGACCTCAAAAGTGCCGCACAGCGTCTTTCTGCGTTGAGAGAGCAGGGATTGCGCATAGCGATTGATGATTTTGGAACAGGCTATAGCAGTTTGGCCTATCTTAAAAATTTACCCCTCGACTATATTAAGATTGATAGTGGGTTGACTGGCGATATCAGCGGCTCGACAAAAGATCAGGTGGTCGTCAAATCCATCATCGAAATGGGCCGTAGTCTGGGCCTGTCCGTCATTGCCGAAGGTGTCGAGACGGAAGCTCAACTGACTACGCTTGCGGAGCAAGGCTGTCAGCTTTTTCAAGGTTTTCTGAGATCTGGACCAATTTCAGCCGAGGAGTTCGAAATATACGCATTGCTGAGCAATTGATGAGAATCGCGTCAGCTTTGTTTCTGCTGAGCCAATTTTGATAATCCATTGCTCAATTGCGTTAGGCCGTGAAGTCGTGATCGCGGATCACGCCAGCGCCGCTCAATAAACAGCTTGTTATCCGGCCTGATCTTCGCTGTTCCTTTCAAGCGTTCAGCATATGCGAGCAGGCCGGGAACATTCGGGAACTTGTCCTGGTGGAAGCTTACTAACGCTCCGCGCGGACCCATTTCAATCTTCGCGATATGAGCTTTGACGCAGTTCATTTTGATTTCCATGAGCTTGAGCAGGTTATCGGTTTCAACTGGCAATTCTCCGAACCGGTCAATCATTTCAGCTGCAAAGGACTGAATTTCTTGATGAGTTTGAAGTCCGTTCATGCGCCGATAGAGCCCCATACGGAGTGATAGATCTGGCACGTAATTCTCTGGTATCAAGATAGGTGCATCGACAGTGATCTGCGGCGAGAAGCTCTCGGTAACGGCATCCAGTCCCGCGCCTTTGGCCTTAGCTTCTAGAATCGCGTCTTCCAACATCGACTGGTAAAGTTCAAAACCAACCTCGCGAATATGACCCGATTGTTCATCGCCGAGCAAATTTCCTGCACCGCGAATGTCTAGATCGTGGCTTGCCAGCTCAAAGCCAGCCCCAAGACTATCCAGATCACCCAAGATTTTCAGCCGTTTTTCAGCTTTTTCAGTTATGATCCGATCTTTCGGCGTCACCATATACGCATAAGCGCGGGTTTTCGAACGTCCGACCCGACCGCGCAATTGATAGAGTTGGGCGAGCCCAAACCGATCAGCGCGATGAATGATCAACGTATTGGCGCTTGGAATGTCAAGGCCGCTTTCAACAATAGTCGTTGCCAGGAGCACATCATATTTCTTGTCGTAAAAGGCCGACATGCGTTCTTCGACTTGAGCTGGAGGCATTTGTCCATGGGCGACGACGAAACTAATCTCTGGTGCATATTCTTTCAGAAATTCCTGAATTTCCGGCAGATCAGCGATGCGAGGAACGACGATAAAGCTCTGGCCGCCGCGATAATGTTCCCGCATTAGCGCTTCACGCAAGGGAACTGGATCCCATGGCATCACATAAGTACGGACAGCTAGACGATCGACAGGCGGTGTTTGGATCACGGATAACTCACGCAATCCCGTCATTGCCATCTGCAAAGTTCGCGGAATGGGCGTCGCGGTTAGCGTCAGCACATGAACATCCGCCTTCATCGCTTTGAGCCGCTCTTTATGCGTAACACCAAATTTTTGCTCTTCATCAACAATGATTAAGCCAAGCCGTTGAAATTCGATTGATTTGGCAATTAACGCGTGCGTCCCGATAACAATGTCGATCTTGCCATTGGTTAGACCTTCTTTGGTCTTCTTTGCTTCGGCAGCTGGTACGAGGCGCGACAGTCGGCCGAGGTTTACTGGGAAAGGTCGGAAACGTTCTTCAAAATTGGTGAAATGTTGGCGAGCGAGTAGGGTGGTTGGCGCAATTATAGCGACCTGCATGCCCGCCATGGCAGCGGCAAAGGCAGCGCGCATCGCAACTTCCGTTTTGCCGAAACCAACATCACCGCAGACAAGTCGGTCCATGGCTTTGCCAGACGCCATATCACCGAGTACTTCTTCAATTGCTTGCTGCTGATCGTCTGTTTCCTGATAGGGAAAGCGATCGACGAATCCTGCCATTTCATTGGTTTCAATTCGCGCTGGAGTGGCGGGTTGCAAGGCCCGCGCGGCCGCAGTTTTCAACAACTCATGCGCAATAGCTCTTATACGTTCTTTAAGTTTCGACTTGCGCCTTTGCCAGCCTTCACCGCCCAATCGGTCAAGAACTACCGTCTCTCCGCCTTCGCCATAGCGACTAAGCACGTCGATATTCTCAACCGGAACGAACAGCTTGTCTCCGCCAGCATATTTTAGGGCGACACAGTCATGCGGGCTTTCACCAACCGGAATAGAAACAATGCCTTCATATAGCCCGATGCCGTGTTCTAGATGCACGACTAGGTCGCCCTGGCTAAGTGCGGATAGTTCCTCAATGAAGGCGTCACCGCTCTTGCGCCTTTTTGATTTGCGTACCAGTCGGTCACCGAAAATATCCTGCTCAGTGAGTAGAGCGATATCGTCGGTACGGAATCCGGAGGCTAAAGGTAAAACGGTCAGAGCAACTGATGCGCCGGCTGTTCTGCTCGATTTCCAATCATCGCAAATTGTTGCAGCGTTGACGCCGTGATCCTGAAGCAAGTCAAACAGTCTTGCGCGGGAGCCATTGCTATAGCTCGCCAATACCGCGGTAGTGCCTGTCTTTGTTAACGTATTAAGATGGGCTGCTAGGGCCTTGTATATGTTTTCGTTCCGTGCGCGTTCAGGAGAAAAATCGCGCGGAGACGATACGGACAAGGAGAGTACGGTGGACGATTCTGGTTCGTCAAATTCACTGATGATGTGGATTGGACTATCTGACTGCTGTATTCGCCATTCCGATGGATCCAGATAGAGCATCTCCGGGTTTAACGGTCGATAGCTCGACAGGTTGGCCTTGTCTGCTTCTTGGCGGTTCTTGTAATAATCCGCAATAGAAGCAAATTGAGCATCTGCTGCGGGAGTCACGGCAGCGTCACGGATAACCAGTGTATCATCCGATAGATAATCGAAAAAGCTGACCAAGCGCTCTTCGATGAGCGGCAACCAATGTTCCATTCCTGAGAGCCTGCGGCCTTCGGATATGGATTGATAGATGGGGTCGCTGGTCGAGACCGCACCGAATAGTTCTCGATAGCGCGTGCGAAAGCGGGTGATGCTGATTTCGTCCAGCAAAACCTCTGAAACCGGTAAAAGATCGAATCCTTCTACTTTCCCAATCGTTCTTTGGTCGGCGGGATCAAACTGACGCAAACTCTCTATTTCATCACCGAATAGGTCAATGCGAAGCGGCATATCAACGCCTGGCGGAAAAAGATCGATCAGTCCACCACGTGCAGCAAATTCGCCGCTATCTGCTACCGTATCAACACGAACGAAACCGTTGGCATAGAGAAAAGATATCAATTTTTCTTGCTCTACTATGGTGCCGGGAGCCAATCTCGTAACCAGCTCCTTCACTCTGGCGGGTTCCAGAACGCGCTGCGTCACAGCATTTATAGTCGTAACAACCAATTGCCCGCCAGAGGCTGGCAGTGCGAGACGTGACAAAGCTGCCAACCGTTCTGATGTTGTATGAAGTGCTGGTGAGGCAAGATCATAGGGTAGGCAGTCCCATGCGGGAAACTCGATGATTTCCAATTCCGGCTGAAAATATCGCGTTGCTTCAGCAACTGCGCTCATCGCGGCGTCGTCGGTTGCTATGAACACGGTCCGTTGCCCCGATTGAACCGCTATATCCGCCAAACAATATGGCCGATAGCCCGCTGTCACTCCAGCCAGAGTCAATCCACTGTTGGAGGAAAATAATTTATCTAAATAGGACACTTAAATTTTCTGTTTCAGTTCGAATGCGAAGAGCATCACTTGGTGAAATCGAAATAGTCGAGCTTTTGCATGGCGACCATTTGATTGGTTTGAAATGGGGCAGGGGCAGGCTGCTTACCAATGGCCCAAGCCATGATATCGACATCCTCTTCTTCGAGTAGCCGCTCAAACCAAGCGATTTCCTCGTCCGACCAGCTCTGACCCCATTTGTCGAAAAAGCCGCCAATCATATTGTCAGCCTCGCGTGTTCCGCGATGCCAGCTGCGAAAATGCAGTCGTTTCAGCCTGACGTCGCGTTCCATGTCTGCTCCTGATCCAAGATATGTTGTTTACGCAATGATGTGCGGACTCCTTCTGGTATATCGGGCCTGCTTGCGTATATAGGCGGATAGACATGCGGCCCGAGATACTCAATCCATTATTTGGCGAAACACAGTCGCTTAAAGGCGTTGGCAAGGCACTTGCCAAGCCGCTGGAGAAGCTGCGCCTGATTCGGGTGAAAGATTTACTCTATCATAAGCCCAGTTACTGGATGCGGCGTAAGCGCGTGCAGGAGTTGGATGAGGCCGATGTCGGCCTGACAATTATCGCTGAATTGACCCCCGCAGATTATCGTAGCGGCGGTCCCCGTAGTCCGTTCCGCGTGCAGGCGACCGATGCGCAGGGCAATTTTATCAGTCTGACATTTTTTGGCAGAAATACCGGTTGGCCGAAGAAGCTGCTACCTTTGGGCGAGAGTAAAATCATCTCCGGTAAGTTGGAACGCTACGGTGACGAGTTGCAGATGCTGCATCCAGATGTGCTGGAATTGGCGGAAGAGAAGGACATCGCGCTAGTGGAGCCAATTTATCCATTGGCTGACGGCTTGGGTAATAAGCGGATGGGGCAATTGGTGACGCAAGCGGTTGGTCTGGCGCCGGAATTACCTGAGTGGATTGAATCCAGCCTGCTGGAGTCCAAAAAATGGAATGATTGGCGAAAGGATATCGTATCCTTGCACAGCCACGAGGATGCCGATCAATCAGATCGACTGGCCTATGATGAGATTTTCGCGAATCAACTGGCATTCATGCTGGTGCGTGCCAGTAATCGGCGCAAACAGGGCGTTTCAATCCAGGGTGATGGGCATTTGCGAGATCAAATCAAGCTGCCTTTCGAGCTTACTGGAGCACAAAAACGCTGTATTTCAGAGATTGAAGGCGATTTGGCCCAGGCATCTCCTATGCTGCGGCTGCTACAAGGTGATGTTGGGTCAGGAAAAACGCTAGTGGCCTTGATCGCGCTGCTCAGTGCGGTCGAGGCGGGGTATCAAGGAGCGCTGCTGGCGCCCACCGAGATTTTGGCTCGACAGCATTTTGAAGGTCTACAAAAGCTGTTGACTGGCTTGCCGGTGAACCTTGCCATCCTGACTGGGCGAGACAAGGGCAAGACCCGGGAATCTACTTTGATGGGGCTCGCTGATGGTTCGATCGATATTTTGGTTGGTACACACGCGATTTTTCAAGAGAAAGTGCAGTATCGGAAGTTGGCCATGGCTGTCATCGATGAGCAGCATAAATTTGGCGTTTCTCAGCGCTTGATGCTCACTCAGAAAGCAGAGCATACGCCGCACCTGCTTGCAATGACCGCTACCCCGATTCCGCGGACATTAACCCTCAGTCAATATGGCGAGATGGACGTTTCGCGTATAGACGAACTACCGCCAGGGCGACAGACGATCGAAACTCGTGTGATTTCAGATGCTCGATTGCCAGAGATTGTTGATGGTCTTGCTCGGCACATGTCGGCCAATGGTCAAGCCTATTGGGTTTGTCCGTTGGTGGAGGAGAGTGAAAAAAGCGATCTGGCAGCGGCCGAAGCACGAGCGGCGCTTCTAAAAACGCGATTCGGAGATAAAGTCGGCTTAGTACACGGACGGATGAAGGGGCCTGAAAAAGATGCGGTGATGGAACGCTTCCAGCAAGGCGATATCCAATTGTTGGTGGCAACAACTGTGATCGAAGTCGGCGTTGATGTACCCAATGCGAGTTTGATGATCATAGAGGCAGCCGATCGCTTTGGATTGGCGCAACTCCATCAACTTCGTGGGCGCGTGGGCAGGGGGGATGTTAAATCCAATTGCCTGTTGTTGCGTGGCGATACGCTCAGCGAGACGGCGCGTGCGCGTCTTTCCTTGCTGCGAGAAACGAACGATGGTTTCAAAATTGCTGAAGAAGACTTGCGGTTGCGCGGCGCGGGGGAATTGCTTGGTACCCGTCAGTCCGGAGACGCCGGATTCCGGATTGCGTCACCGGAGCAGATATCTAACCTGATCACAGCAGCCACCGATGATGCGCGTTTGTTGTTGGACCGCGACGGAGGGCTAAATAGTCCACGCGGCCAAGCCGCCCGGATCGCGTTGTATCTTTTTGAACGAGACTGGGG
Source organism: uncultured Sphingomonadaceae bacterium (assembly GCA_947501695.1). Lineage (GTDB taxonomy): Bacteria > Pseudomonadota > Alphaproteobacteria > Sphingomonadales > Sphingomonadaceae > Parasphingorhabdus. Next base: position 1,305,525 of record CANMWO010000001.1, on the reverse strand, counting down.
AGTTAGCCTGCTGCGCAGTGGATAGATTTATTTTGTTTCTGCTTCGCCGATTTGCTCAATCAGTGCCACGAAATCTGGTTCGCGAATGACACGCTCAAATTCAAAACCAGATCGTCCGCTATGCGACCAGACCAAAAACGCTTCAATGCGACCCGCAACGGGTAAGCGTACCACAACGCGGTCCCCCTTATTCAGTTCGACCTCGTGTATAAACTGACACCCATGAGCAGAAATGTTGCTGAGTTTAACTGTAAATTCACCATCTTTGCGAGTTTCGCAAATCGTCTCAAAATCAACAGGAAAACGCGTCGCACGACGCATTTCTGGAGTTTTCGGGTTAGATGGGGTTGGCATTAAAGACGCTCCGTCAGTTGATGAAACTCTTCATTAACTTCGTTTTCCGAACAAATGGTAAACCGGCGTAAATATGCTCGAGATTTTACGCTGCACGCCTCAATAGGCCGTGTTTTTTCTTACCAGCGGATATTTTTATATCAGTATCTGAGATGGAAATCATCGCGCCAGCATCCTTGACCGGTTCGTCATCAATCCGTGCGCCACCGCCGGCGATCATCCGTTTGGCTTCCCCTTTGGAAGCGCAAAAACCGATATCGACTAAGGCGTTGAGCATTGAAATTTGTTCTTCGGCAACCTCCAAGACCGGTAAGTCCCCACCCGACTGGCCTTGCTCAAAAGTCTTTTGGGCAGTGCTTGCCGCATTTTTCGCTGCGTCATCACCATGAGCCATTGCCGTTGCTGCATCGGCGAGGATTTTCTTGGCCTCGTTAATCTCCGCGCCTTCGAGCGATTCTAATCGCGCGATCTCATCGGTATCAATATCGGTAAACAAACGCATGAATCTACCCACATCACGATCATCCGTATTGCGCCAGAACTGCCAGTAATCATAAGGACTTAGGCGATCTTTATTCAACCAAATAGCACCGTCGACAGACTTGCCCATTTTTGATCCATCAGCCTTTGTAATCAGGGGGGTGGTCAGGCCGAAAAGCTGTGCGCCATCGATCCGGCGACCAAGTTCAATACCATTGACGATATTTCCCCATTGATCCGAACCACCCAACTGCAAGCGGCAGGCGTGCTGACGCGATAGCTCAAGAAAATCATAGGCTTGCAGGATCATGTAATTGAATTCGAGAAAGGTGAGGGGTTGTTCTCGTTCAAGACGCAACTTTACCGAATCGAATGTCAGCATTCGGTTGATAGTGAAATGACGACCAACATCACGAAGAAACGGGATATATTCCAAACTATCCAGCCAGTCGGCGTTGTTGACCATGATCGCGTCGGTTGGTCCATCGCCAAAGGTCAGGAACCGCTCAAAAGAAGATCTTATGGATGCAATATTTGCGTTTATGCCATCATCGTCGAGCAGTTTGCGAACTTCGTCTTTACCAGAAGGATCGCCGACCTTTGTGGTTCCACCGCCCATCACGACAATTGGTTTATGTCCAGCTTGCTGCAAACGCCGCAAAAGCATGATTTGCACTAAGTTGCCGACATGCAGTGACGTAGCCGTTGCATCAAAACCGACATAACCCGGTATAATTGTTTTAGCTGCTAACTGATCCAATCCATCAGCATCAGTTAATTGGTGGATATAGCCGCGATCATTCATTAAGCGGAGGAGATCAGATTGATAGTTGGTCATGGAGTGGGTCGATACATGCAGCAGAGTAAAGTCGCAATATGCGTTTGAACCTGCAATGCCATCCGTTAACGCCGGTATCTAAGGTCACAGATATTTCTTTGACGTACGAGTGGCAAGCGCACGGTAGTTTGTGGATGCGATATCATGCGGACGTATTGCGACATGATCTGGATCTACCCGCTACGACCGAGCCAAAGCATACTGATGGATTATGGAAAACAACTTGTTTTGAGCTGTTTCTTCAAGAAGCGAGCGCAAACAAATATTGTGAATTCAATTTTTCGCCATCAAGTTGTTGGGCCGCGTATCAATTTTCTGACTATCGTGAAGGCATGCGTAAACTTCAACTACAGAAATCACCTCAGATTTCTCTCGATGTTAGCGATTCTCATGTCGCTATGGAAGTGATGCTGGGATTACCTGATATGTGGGGAGAAGCCGCTTTAAACGCCTCCTTTTCGGCGGTAGTTTCCGAAAACAGCGGCCCAAAATCCTTTTGGGCTTTATCACATCCGCCCGGGAAACCGGATTTTCACCACAAAGATTGCTTTACGCATCAACTGAAGGCAGCAGGTAAATTATGAAATTTGGAATTGATAGGCTTCTGGCTGAACCAGAATTGCGTGCACCGCTAGCTGGAAAACGGGTCGCGCTATTGGCGCATCCGGCCTCAGTGACGGAAAATCTTACCCATTCGTTGGATGCGCTGGCGCAATGCGATGGCATAGAGCTGAGTTCAGCATTTGGGCCGCAACATGGTCTTCGCGGAGACAAACAGGATAATATGATCGAGTCCCCCGATTATGATGATCCGATCCTGGGTATTCCGATATTCAGCCTCTACGGCGAAGTGCGCAGGCCGACCAAGAAAATGATGGATAGCTTTGACGTTATCCTGATTGATCTACAGGATTTGGGGTGTCGAATATACACGTTCATTACGACGCTGCGCTATATCTTGGAAGCAGCAGCTGAGCATGACAAAGCCGTATGGGTGCTTGATCGTCCGAATCCAGCGGGCCGGCCGATCGAAGGCATGATGCTGGAAGAAGGTTGGGAGAGTTTTGTTGGGGCTGCACCTATGCCGATGCGTCATGGCCTGACTATGGGTGAAATGGGGCGTTGGTTTGTCAGTTATTTCAATCTGGACGTGGAGTATCACGTGATTGAAATGCAGGGATGGCAACCCGAAGGCCTCGGCTTTGGTTGGCCAACGGATCGTGTTTGGATCAATCCAAGTCCCAATGCTCCTAACCTATCGATGGCGCGGGCCTATGCCGGTACCGTGATGTTGGAGGGCACTACATTGTCGGAAGGGCGTGGAACTACTAGGCCGCTCGAACTATTTGGTGCACCTGACATTGACGCGAAGGCAATTATTGCTGAAATGCAGCGTAAGGCCCCGCAATGGCTGAAAGGTTGTACCTTACGGGAATGCTGGTTTGAGCCAACTTTTCACAAACATGTCGGAATGCTTTGTAACGGTGTTCAGATTCATGTCGAAGGTCCATCATATGACCATGGGGCATTTCGTCCCTGGCGCCTTCAAGCTTTAGCGCTCAAGGCAATCAACAAACTACATTTTGGTTATGAGCTATGGCGCGATTTCGCTTATGAATATGAAGAAGGCAAACTGGCGTTTGACGTTATTAACGGCGGTCCAGGATTGCGGGAATGGATTGAGAGTCCATCGACAATAGCAAATGACCTGGAAGCGATAACCGCACCTGGCGAACGAATGTGGGGCCAAATGCTGAAAGATTTTCTGATTTATTAGAGCTCAATCAGCGAGAATTTGGTGTTTTTTCGCAGACGGTGGTTCTGATGGTGCTGTCCAACGAGGTTCACCAATCAATTGAGGATTTATAACCACCAGTACCGGGCAATTATCGATTCGTCGTTCGACCGCAGCGATTTGAGCTGCCGGTGGTTCGCTGCCGAGCGTACGCATGATGGGTTTAGTCGTTTTTTCCAGGTCAATATTTTCCACATGATCTGTACATTTCGATTTAAGCGGTGAAGCTTGAATCGGACCAGCAGCAGTGATTAAAGGCATCGTAGCGAGTAAAAATAGCTTGAGCATCAGCCGCCTCCAGCTTCACTTTAGAATAGTCAGAAGATATGGAGAAGTAGGGAGGCCGCTACTGGTAAAGTTCTAAAAAATGCTGCGACGCAACATAGCTCTTGCGTCATTTGTCTTTTTTGATATTTTGTACGAATGTTACCCAGTAAAGAATTTTTCGAAGGCGTTGCATTGAAAAAATGTATAACGGCGACCTACAATCGGATGCAGGTCACGCTTGCGCCGCATATCCTGTACACACGTCATGATGAAATGCATGTTGATGCCGTGACCTTGGAACGGGATGGTCAGCCTCCAAGAGAGGTAAAGCTAGGGACTTTCAAACTCTCGGGATTGAAAGATGTCACCGTTGAGGAACGGCAATTTGAACCTTATGAAGTTTTCGATGCAAACGCTGAAAAATATCAAGATACAACATTGTTAGTCGTCGAGACCTGAATCCCGCCTAACCGTGTTTTCGGGTCAATTCTTTCATCGCGTCGCTTAATCCTTCGAGCGTCAATGGATACATCCGATCATTCATCAATTCCTTGACGATTTTGACACTCTGCGAATAACCCCATTGTTTTTCAGGAACTGGGTTTAGCCAAGCGGTCGCCGGATAAGTATTGGTCATCCGATTGAGCCAAGTTACGCCAGCTTCTTCGTTAAAATGCTCAACAGAACCGCCTGGGTGAGTTATTTCATAAGGGCTCATAGACGCATCACCGACGAAAATTAATTTATAGTCATGGCCATATTTGTGGAGAATATCCCACGTATTGGTTCGTTCAGAAAAGCGCCGACTATTATCTTTCCATACGCCCTCATATAGGCAGTTGTGAAAGTAGAAGAATTCGAGATTTTTAAACTCGGTGGTGGCAGCGGAGAATAGTTCTTCGCACAGTTTTACAAATGGATCCATGGATCCACCAACATCAAGAAATAAAAGCAATTTTACTGCATTGTGCCGCTCTGGACGCATATGAATGTCGAGCCAGCCTTGCTTGGCCGTGCCGTCGATGGTGCGATTAATATCCAACTCGTCAGCAGAACCTTCTCGAGCAAATCGGCGCAGGCGGCGTAAAGCCACTTTAATGTTACGTGTGCCAAGCTGTTTGGTGTGGTCAAGATTCTGGAATTCTCGCTTGTCCCAAACTTTCACCGCTTTTTTTTGTCCGCCTTCGCCGCCAATACGCACACCTTCGGGATTGTAACCACTATTCCCATAGGGAGAAGTACCGCCAGTACCGATCCATTTGCTGCCACCTTCATGGCGTTTTTCTTGTTCGGCGAGACGCTCTTTCAGCGTCTCCATAATCTCGTCCCAACTGCCAAGCTTTTTGACTTCAGCCATCTCTTCTTCGGTTAGATATTTTTCGGCAACAGCCTTCAACCAGTCGAGCGGGATTTCCTCTTCCTGCGTACCATAGCTGGTTTCAATACCTTTGAAGACTTTTGAGAAAACTTGATCGAAGCGATCTAGAAGTCCTTCATCTTTAACAAAAGTTGCTCGGGATAGAAAATAGAATTCTTCGGGGCTACGTTGGATTACTTCCTTGTCTAGCGCCTCTAAAAGCACCAGATGTTCCTTGAGCGATGCGGTAATCCCGGCTGCTCGCAGTTCGTCCATGAAGTTGAAAAACATTCGCTGTCGCTCCGTTTAACGTGCTTCGCGTTTAGCCATAAATGCCAGGCGCTCGAACAGCATCACATCCTGCTCGTTTTTCAGCAAGGCGCCATGTAATGGCGGTATCGCTTTGCTGGGGTCTTTCGATTGCAAAACATCGAGTGGCATGTCTTCCGCCAACAGCAGCTTCAGCCAATCGAGCAACTCCGAGGTGCTCGGTTTCTTTTTGAGTCCAGGCACATCGCGGACATCATAAAAAATATCCATCGCCTTTTTGACCAAAATCCCTTGAATATCGGGGAAATGGACGTTGATAATTTCCTGCATTGTCTCACGGTCCGGGAATTTGATGTAGTGAAAGAAACAGCGGCGCAGAAAGGCGTCCGGCAGTTCTTTTTCGTTATTGGACGTGATGATAACAATTGGGCGTTCTGCCGCTTTGATTGTCTCTTTGGTCTCGTAAACATGAAATTCCATGCGGTCGAGTTCTTGTAGCAAATCGTTTGGAAATTCGATATCTGCTTTGTCTATCTCATCAATCAAGAGAACAGGTAGTTCAGGAGAGGTGAAAGCTTCCCAAAGCTTGCCTTTGCGGATGTAGTTAGAAATATCATGCACGCGCTCATCACCGAGCTGGCCATCGCGAAGCCTGGCAACGGCGTCATATTCATACAGGCCCTGATGGGCTTTAGTAGTAGATTTGACATTCCACTCAATCAGCGGCGCTCCCATAGCCTTGGCAATCTCATATGCCAGTACGGTCTTACCAGTGCCGGGTTCACCCTTGACCAACAGAGGCCTGCGAAGAGTCACGGCAGCGTTGACCGCAACCTTCAAATCATCGGTTGCAACATAATCTTTGGTACCGTCAAAACGCATATTCCATAATCCCTTGCCGTAAACGTCAATGGCCTAGCGATAGGGAAAAGGTGGTTTTGTGGCAAGTTAATCATTTAGTTAATTGAATGATCCAGCGGCGCGGATACTCAATCTATGTCGCGTGCATTTCTTCGGGCATCCAATAGCTGCCACAGGCCGCGATGTTGGGTTAAAATTTGATCCACACCAAAGTTAATGGCCCGTTCAACGGCAGTTGATTGTGACAATTCAGCATTGAGAATAGATGTTGCTTCAGACGATGGTAATACCAAAGCGCGCGGTTCCACACCAAGCTTGACGGCAATTTTCTCGAGCAATGGCCGAATTGCTTGCCAATCTAGAACGAGAGCAAAAGAAGCTCCAAGCGCGCAACCATTGCGATCTGACTGTGACAACATCTCTAGCGCTTTGCGCTGTGCCAAGACAGTGGCATTACTTTGGTCTTCTCTTCGAACGCCCGATATCGGACCCGCGGCAACCGTAAGTCGAGTCAAAAAAGCCCGTTCTGCAGTGAAGCCGTCCATAGCTTCCACCAGCCATTCGCGTGCAACAACATCTGCAGTCTTGGTAGCTGCATGGTCCACAACACCGGGATGGCGACCGTGAAGTACGCACAAAAAATGCGCAATATCAGCTATGTCGCTACCGCTGAGCGTTGAAAAATCATTGTTGATCGTTTGAACATAGGCAGCGGAAGCCGAGCCGTGTTCTGTTGTGTGACTCATCAAAGATGGTCGCGCGGATGGAATATAGCTGATTTCTTGCATTGCGCTCACATCACATAAGAGTTCAGATTGGTTTGTCCGACTTTTTAAGGCCGAGCAAACTTCGTTGAACTTTGGATATAGAACGTAAACCTAAAGGTCCGGTTTACGTCGTGTTAGTTAAGTGCAAACCATAGTTGCCAAAATCGCAAAAAGCCTTGCTTTACTGGTCGAGGAAACTGCGCATTTTTCGACTGCGGCTTGGATGTTTCAATTTTCGTAGCGCTTTTGCTTCAATTTGCCTGATACGTTCGCGGGTAACACTAAATTGCTGACCAACTTCTTCCAACGTGTGATCGGTATTCATGCCGATGCCAAAACGCATCCGCAAAACCCGCTCTTCTCGCGGCGTAAGGCTGGCTAGCACGCGAGTCACAGTTTCTTTCAGATTTGCCTGAATAGCTGCATCTACGGGGATGATAGCATTTTTATCTTCAATAAAATCACCAAGATGAGAATCTTCTTCATCCCCAATTGGTGTTTCAAGGCTAATAGGTTCTTTAGCGATCTTCATCACTTTACGAACTTTTTCAAGCGGCATGGAAAGGCGTTCTGCCATTTCTTCAGGTGTGGGTTCACGGCCCTGTTCATGCAGGAACTGGCGCGATGTGCGAACCAGCTTGTTGATGGTCTCGATCATGTGGACCGGAATACGAATCGTCCGCGCCTGATCGGCGATGGAGCGTGTTATGGCCTGCCTAATCCACCAGGTTGCATAGGTTGAAAACTTATATCCGCGGCGATATTCAAACTTATCAACTGCTTTCATCAGGCCAATATTGCCTTCTTGAATCAGATCGAGAAATTGCAGGCCGCGATTGGTATATTTTTTTGCAATGGAAATAACGAGCCGCAAATTGGCTTCCACCATTTCCTTTTTGGCGATCCGCGCTTCGCGTTCACCTTTTTGAACCATGTTTACGATTCGCCGGAACTCATCCAATGAAGTTCCGGTTGCGGCAGAAATATCGGAAATCTCTGCCCGAATACGTTCGACCGGATCGGCTTCTTTCTCTGCGAAAGCCGCCCATTTCTTATCGGTTTTGGCCATGCTCGCAAGCCAACCGTCGTCCAATTCGTGGCCGACATAGCCTTCCAAAAACGCCCGGCGGGGTACTTTATGCCGTTCCGCCAAGCGAAGCATTTGACCACCAAGGGCAGTCAGGCGACGATTAAACGAATAAAGCTGATCAACCAGAAACTCGATCTTATTTGCATGGAATTGGACGCTTTCAACCAAAGCGGTGAGTTCTTCGCGTAGGTTATGATATTTCTTCTCTGACGCTGCAGGAAAATCATCGCCAACAGAGAATGCTTCCATACGGGTATTCTGTAATTTCGAGAATTTCTTGAAGACCGATGTGATGGTTGCAAATTTTTCAAGGGCTTCTGGTTTGAGTGCTTCTTCCATCTGAGCGAGAGAAAGGGTGTTATCTTCTTCCTCTTCTTCAACGACACGCTTTGTACGACGTTCGGTTAGCTCATCTTCATCATCGCCTTCACCTTCAGCGGCTTCGGGTTCGTCTTCGACTTCGTCATCATCTTTGAAAGACGGTCCAGCGGTTTTCTCGCTTATCTCGCCGTCATCATCGTCTTCATCTTCGAGGTTTTCAGGCACCGGATCTTTTGACAACATGGCGTCAAGATCCAGAATTTCGCGCAATTGCATCTCGCCATCATTGAGAGCGGTTGACCATTCGATAATAGCGTTGAATGTCGTTGGACTTTCGCAAAGGCCCCAGATCATCGTATCACGACCCGCTTCAATACGCTTCGCAATGGCAATTTCGCCTTCGCGGCTGAGCAGCTCAACAGCTCCCATTTCACGCAGGTACATCCGCACGGGGTCATCGGTACGATCACCGGTTGCTTTTTTGGGAGCCGCGGCAGCCGTCGTTTTTTTGTCTTTTTCTGTGCCGTCGATGGATTCGACTTCGTCACCACCCATTTCTTCGGCCGCTTCATCATCATTTTCGACGATCTTCACGCCCATATCAGAGATAGATGACATGACATCTTCGATCTGCTCGCTAGACATTTGATCCTGCGGCAGGGCCTCGTTTAGCTCATCATACGTAAGATAGCCGCGTTTTTTCGCTTTCGCGAGCAGCTTTTTCACAGCTGAATCGTTCATTTCGATAAGCGGCGCATCTTCGGCTGCCGGTGATTTCTTTGCTTTACTTGCCAAATCTCAAGGCCCCTAATTAAAAACTAATCTCAAAGTTCACACAATTCACACGATGTCGTCAATTTGAGTGAGTTCAACCAATCGTTCATGAAATTCCTGCTTTGCTTGCCGCAATCGTTGCTGTTCCGCATAGCTTTCTTCATCAAGATTATCTTGCACCCGCCGTGTTGCTTCCGCCAAAGCTGCTTCCAGTCCCGGTCGCGCTGTTATTACCTTAATCGCTTCTGCCAAATCATTCTGCGCCCGTTCGATAAAGTCCGACGGAGCAGGATCTGGCAGTTTGCGGTTGAAAGTGAAATTCAGCGCATCGGCCCGTAACAGCCCTTTTGCAGCATTATAACAATCTGTCTGTTCCAATATGGTAAGAAGGCCCTGCATATCAAGCATTTCTTTACGCATTGCGACACTGACCAGTTCGGACAGCAGCAACTGCATTTGCGAATCGGCGAGCCTGAGCACCGTTAACTCTTCGAAATGCTTGGAAATCTGGGAAGGGTGACGAATGAGGCCACCCAAGATTCCCTTTGCAATCCGCAGATCATATCCATCGATTAAAACGGACTTCGTATCGGCCATCGGTGTGAACGAGACAAAATTCGAATTGAATTTACTTTTTGACCGCTGAAATGTCTTACCGGACCGTTCGTTTTCCCGCTTGGCAAAAAAAGCAGTTTCATAGCGTAACTGAAAATCCTGGCGATAATGTTGCGCAATATCCTGATCGGCAATATCCCGAACATGATCAGACAGGCGTTTTTTCAGGCCTGCCTTGGCTTCCGGTGTGTTGAGGGGTTCTGCTTCAAATTCAACCTGCCAGATTTTGTCACTCAGCATTTGCGGTTTGTCGATCAAATTACCAAAAGCCTGCGGTCCATCAGAACGGATAAGGTCGTCAGGATCTTGTCCCGCCGGCAAAGAGATGAAATTCAGGCTATGTGACGGTCGCAGGATGGGGAGGGCGCGCAAAGCGGCCCGCATGGCCGCCTTTTGTCCCGCACTATCGCCATCAAGGCAAAGGATAGGGGCTTCCACCATTTTCCAAATGCGTTCGATTTGATGTTCTGTCAGCGCAGTGCCCAATGGAGCGACGACATCCTCAAACCCGGCCTGCGCCAAAGCTATGGCGTCCATATAGCCTTCGACGACCAAAATCCGGCCTGTCTGGCGCGATGCCGGAGATGCTTTGTCGAGATTATAGAGCGTGCGGCCCTTGTCGAAGAGCGGAGTGTCCGGTGAGTTGAGATATTTGGGTTCGCCATCACCCAATATTCGACCACCGAAAGCAATGACACGTCCGCGCGGATCGCGGATCGGTATCATCAATCGTCCGCGAAAACGGTCATAGGGTTCTTTGTCATCGACTTTAATCAGCAAGCCCGCCTCGACCAGTTGATCCATGCCGTGAACAGACAGGGCGTCTTTCAGTCGTCCGCGCGAGTCGGGAGCAAAGCCAAAGCCGAATTCTCGGATAATATTCTCCGAAATTCCGCGGTTCTTAAGATATTCGCGCGCCGCAGTTCCCTCGATTCCATTAAATTGAGTGACAAACCAATCCTGCGCTGCTGTCATGACGTCATGCAGGGTCGCACGAGCTTCTTGTCGCTGCGCCGCCCGTGGATCAGGGGCAGGGACCTCCATCTGGGCCTCTGCCGCCAAATCCTTGACCGCATCCATAAAGCCTAGTCCACGTTGGTCGGTCATCCAGCGTATTGCGTCTCCATGAGCTCCACAACCAAAGCAATGGTAAAAGCCTTTTTCGTCGTTGATCGTAAAGCTTGGCGTCTTTTCGTTGTGAAACGGACAGCAGGCCTTAAACTCGCGTCCGGCCTTTTGTACCTTCACCGTCCGACCGATCAGCGTGGACAAAGTGGTCCGGCTACGCAGTTCATCAAGCCATTGCGGTGAAAGGGTCATAGGCTTTGGATCAGCTCAGTGCTGCCTTCACTAGGCCACTGGCCTTGCTCATGTCGATTTCGGTGCCGTGACGGGATTTCAGTTCCGCCATCACACGACCCATATCTTTCATTGATTCCGCGCCAAGCTCCTCCTTGATGCCATTAATCAATGCTGCCGTATCGGATTCGCTCAGCTGGGCAGGCAAAAATTCCTCGATTACGGAGAGCTCGCTCTTCTCACCCTCGGCGAGTTCATCGCGACCACCGGATTCAAACATCTCGATTGATTCGCGACGTTGTTTAGCCATTTTTTGCAACACATCAGTCACCATGACATCATCATCAAGCTTGCTATCCTTAGTACGAAGCTCGATATCTTTATCCTTGATTTTCGCTAATATAGCGCGCGTCGCCGCCGTGCGATCTTTGTCGCCAGCCTTCATTGCCGCAATTTGTACCGCTTTCACGTCATCGCGAATCATAGCGTTCCCCATATTTTTGGAATAAGCTATCAATATAGCCGCAACTTATTTTTTTTCATAGATTGTAGCGTTATTTTTCGTCCCCTAGTCACGGCGAAATTTGCTTGAAGCGCAGGAGCATAAAGCTTCCGCCGTTTAAAAGGACAATGCCCATGGCCGACACCAACATCCCCGCCGCTCCCAAGGGTGCCACTGGGATATTGGTTTTGGCCGATGGCACTATAGTTTGGGGAAGGGGCTTTGGCGCAACAGGTTCTGCAGTCGGTGAAGTCTGTTTCAATACCGCTATGACCGGCTATCAAGAGGTAATGACAGATCCCAGCTATGCTGGTCAGATTGTTACGTTCACCTTTCCGCATATAGGCAATGTCGGCACTAATGATGAGGATGTAGAGGCGGATGCGCCGCATGCTCTGGGCTGTATTGTACGCGAAGATGTGACGGAGCCGAGTAGCTTTCGGAACAACAAGCCGTTTGATCAGTGGATGGCAGACCAGGGCCGGATAGGTCTGTCCGGCGTCGATACACGCGCGTTGACGCGCCGGATCAGGGAAGCTGGCGCACCTAATGCCGTGATTGCGCATGATCCGGATGGCCAATTTGATATTGATGAACTGCTCGCTAAAGCCCGCGACTGGGCGGGTCTTGAAGGCATGGATCTTGCGGTGGAAGTGACCGGGCATCAGACCAAAATCTGGGATAGCGGCATCTGGCGACTGGGCGATGGTTATGCGCCGTTGGAGGGAATGGAGACAAGACCGCATGTTGTGGCGATCGACTTTGGTGCGAAGCGGAACATCTTCAGAAACCTTGTGAATGCTGGCGCAAAAGTCACTGTTGTTCCTGCGCAAACTTCGCTTGATGATATCATGGCGCTGGAGCCTGCGGGGGTGTTTTTATCCAATGGTCCCGGCGATCCGGCGGCAACCGGTGAATATGCTGTGCCGGTGATTCAAGCGCTACTGGACAAGGATGTGCCGATATTCGGTATTTGTCTGGGGCATCAGATGTTGGCTCTGGCCGCTGGCGCAACAACCGTCAAAATGTTTCAGGGCCATCGTGGTGCCAATCATCCGGTTCAGCGACATGAGGACGGCACGGTCGAGATCACCAGCATGAACCATGGCTTTGCGGTGGATGGCGAAACGCTGCCGGACACCCTCGAGGCAACCCATACTAGCCTGTTTGATGGAAGCAACTGCGGTGTATCGTTCAAGGAAAAGCGCGCATTTGGCGTGCAATACCATCCTGAAGCCAGCCCGGGACCGCAGGATAGTTTCTACCTGTTCAGAAAATTCGTCGAGATGCTCTGACGCTCGCAGATGTGAATCAAAATAATTCAATTGGACATTAAATTTCAAAATTGGCCGCGAAAGTAAAATCGAAACAGTGACAAACCACCTTAAAAATTGCGAAGGGGATCGGGCAGGGTTCGTGCCGTTCTATTCACATTTTCCATGTGATGAGATCTACGCAATTATTAAGGAAAAACATAATGCGGAAATTCCTCGTAATTTCGGCCACGATACTATTCGCGGCCTGCACTCCGGTCAAAGAGCAAGCGATGACGGAATGTATGAAACAAGCCGACAGCTTTCCCGGCTCTGTAGACCCCGAAAAACTCTGCACCTGCATGACCAAGGATATTCCCGAGGATGCGAATACAGCGGATGCGGAAAAAGCAATGATGGGCAGCCTGCAAGCATGCACCAGCGAAATGGTTGGCGATATGCTCAAAGCCGGGTTGCCGGAATCCGAGGAAGCGCCCACGGCCGAATAAAGCAGCCTAATTTATCCAGGAAGAGCCCTCTCCGCGTATCCAGCGGGGAGGGCTCTCCTACAGCGATCAGCTGTATCGTCGATAGCGTTGCGCCACGGCGGTATTTGCTATGAATATTGACGCTCTTTGCGCGCAGACTGGCAAGATACAGGTTTTATCAGCACTTATCGCTGCCATACTATTGTTCGCTATTAATGCCGCGCCCGCCAACGCGAATGAATATCAATCCGCGGGTGAGCGCTATGCCGGGATTATTCGCAAACAGTGCAAGTTGGACGACACGGTCGTGCGGTTCGACAAAGCAGCAGACGGCTCTGGCAGCTATTTATGGATATTGCCCAGCCCAGCGCTTGGCGAGAAATTTACCTGCGCCCTGCGCGCCGCCAGAACCTATGGTGTCGACTGGACGCTTGCGCCTTATGGTAAATGGCCGGCGAAAAAAGATATTGATAGTTGCTACGATCAGATTGATTTTTCCGGTTGGCCGGGCGGCCAGCGGACGGATTGCGACACGATGGCGCTGACCCTGCAAATGACCCGCATGGATGGCGTGCTAATCAATATCTATGCGGAGCTAGATGCGCGGGAAATCGATTCCCATCGGGTGCAACAGGCCCAATTGGCGTTTAAAAGCTATGCGGAAAAAACCTGCGCCATTGCGAGCCGCACAGAATCCGCACCATCCGCTGAATCCAACGGCCTGTTTTGTATGGCCCGGCTGACATCTAACCATATTCAGATGCTGCTCGACAATCCGGTCGAACTGATGCTGAAAGACGCGATGAACGACAAGGAAGCGCAGCGATGAGCAATATTGATCCTGAATATCTGGCTCAGGAATGGGCGACCGATGACGAGATTCTCGAAAATATGGCGGTAGGCGGCGATCTCGCGCATGTGGTCAGAGAGATTAATGTGCAATTTGTCGGTGAAGTTTCGAACCTGAACAAGCTGAAAAATGATGCCAAGAAGCTCGGTTTTCACTCAGCTTTGGTCGAAAACGACGAAGGCGAGTGGCAGATAGAACTGCAAATTGACGCCGATACGCGGCAGGAAACCATAAGAGAGCTGACGCGCAAATGCCTTGAGATTGAGCAGGATTATGACATTGACCATGATGGTTGGGGTTGTTTTGCCTGCAATGAGAATGGGCCGATTTCTGATGAGAATCCGGCGTGATCGTGGAGGGTGGATTAGATATGAAGCGGATTAACGGCAAACGCGCCTTTGGCGTCCAATACCACTTCGAAGCCAATCTCCTCCGGCAGAACAGCTTTCACCTGTTCGGGAAATTTGTGAGCGGAATGTCATGACGTTATATGAGATCGTGACTGTCGTTGGGTTATTCGCTGGACCAGTTTCGGCCGTTGGAATAACGCTTTGGTATCAGGCAAGAAAAGAGCGAATTGACCGTCAAATCTTTGTTTTACGGACACTTATTTCAACTAGGCATATGCCTGCCAACCCAACATACTCAGAAGCAATAAATCTAATCCCGCTGGAATTTCACGGAAATCGATCAATCATCAAATCTTGGGAGAGTTATATGGAGGTTGTTCATACTCGTCCAAGTGAAGAAAATCGAGAACGACACAATCAGAATATGACGATCAGCCAGACAAAGTTGATCCATGAAATATCGAAAGAACTGAATTATGACCTTTCCGAAAGTGACATTCAATTCCGCCATTATACTTCACAAGGATACGGGGATAGAGATGATCTGACAATTCAAGCACAAGTTGCGTGGGTGCGGATAGCGGCCGCACTTGAGGCGCAAAATCAGGCGGCAGGGTTGCCCGAACCGCCGGATCCAAAAGAGCTTGTACCTGAGAAGGACCAACCAAAATTATCAAATGATCCCGATGAGAATGCTAAATAAATGCCAAAAAGAACTGATATAAAATCCATCCTGATCATTGGCGCTGGCCCGATTGTTATCGGACAGGCCTGCGAATTTGATTATTCGGGGACTCAGGCCTGTAAGGCGCTGAAAGAGGAGGGCTATCGGATCATCCTGGTCAACTCCAATCCGGCGACGATCATGACCGATCCGGACATGGCGGACGCGACTTATGTCGAGCCGATTACACCGGAAATTGTCGAGAAGATCATTGCCAAAGAGCGCCCGGATGCGGTGTTGCCGACCATGGGCGGACAGACGGCGCTGAACACGGCGCTGACGCTCAATAAAATGGGCGTACTCGAAAAATATGGTGTTCAGATGATCGGCGCGGATGCCGAAGCCATCGATAAGGCGGAAGATCGCGAGAAGTTTAAAGCCGCAATGGACAAGATCGGGTTGGAAAGCCCTCGTTCTGCGGTTGCGCATAGCGAAGAGCAGGCGCTGGAAATTCTCGAAGATATCGGATTGCCCGCGATTATGCGGCCCAGCTTTACCATGGGCGGCACCGGCGGCGGTGTGGCTTATAACCGCGAAGAGTTTATTCACTTTATCAGAACATCTTTGGAAGCCTCTCCAACCAATGAAGTGCTGATCGATGAATCGCTCATAGGCTGGAAAGAATATGAGATGGAGGTTGTGCGCGACAAAGCGGATAACTGCATCATCATCTGTTCTATCGAAAATGTTGATCCAATGGGTGTGCATACCGGGGACTCGATCACGGTGGCTCCGGCGCTGACGCTGACGGACAAAGAATATCAGATCATGCGCAACGCCTCTTTGGCAGTTTTGCGAGAAATAGGAGTCGAAACAGGCGGTTCCAACGTACAGTTCGCAGTCAATCCGAAGGATGGGCGGCTTGTTGTGATTGAGATGAACCCGCGGGTTTCGCGGTCTTCGGCGCTGGCGTCCAAGGCGACTGGTTTTCCGATTGCGAAGGTCGCGGCGAAGCTGGCGGTTGGTTATACGCTCGACGAGATTGATAACGATATTACCGGCGCAACACCGGCGAGTTTTGAGCCGACCATCGACTATGTCGTTACTAAAATTCCGCGCTTTGCCTTTGAAAAATTCAAGGGCGCAGAACCATTGCTCTCCACCGCTATGAAATCTGTCGGTGAAGTCATGGCGATAGGCCGTAATATTCACGAATCGCTGCAAAAGGCTTTGCGGGGGCTCGAAACCGGATTGGATGGCTTTAACAGGGTGCAGGAGTTGATCGGGGCGTCGCGCGACGAGATTGCTGCGGAACTGGCGCGGGCCACCCCGGATCGGCTGCTGGTGGCAGCCCAAGCGATGCGCGAAGGTTTTAGCGATGCGGAAATTTTCGACATTGCCCGGTTTGACCCTTGGTTTCTGGCGCGTATTCGCGAAATTATCGACGCGGAGCAGGATATTTTGGACAATGGCTTGCCCAATGGCCCAGAGGCGCTTCGCAAGCTGAAATCCATGGGCTTTTCTGATGAACGGCTTGCCAAGCTGGCGGTTGATGCGGTGCATGTGGCTGGCGGGGCAGGGCGCGCTGTTGCTGGCGGACATGGGCTGGTTCATGACGCCGTTGCCGCCATGGCTGGTGCGACGACCGAGAAGGAAGTCCGCGAGCTACGCCACAAGCTGGGCGTGCGGCCCGTTTTCAAGCGGATTGATACCTGCGCAGCGGAGTTTGAGGCCAAGACGCCCTATATGTACTCGACCTATGAAGCCCCGATTTTCGGGGAACCGGAAAATGAAGCACAGCCTTCTGATCGGCGGAAAGTCGTGATTTTAGGCGGTGGACCGAACCGGATCGGGCAGGGGATTGAGTTTGATTATTGCTGTTGTCACGCCTGTTTTGCGCTGGCGGACGCCGGTTTTGAAACCATCATGGTCAATTGCAATCCTGAAACGGTTTCGACCGATTATGATACGTCGGACCGGCTCTATTTTGAACCTCTGACTGCCGAAGATGTGCTGGAAATCCTGCACGTCGAGCAGAGCAAAGGCGAATTGGTCGGTGTAATTGTCCAGTTTGGCGGGCAAACGCCGCTAAAACTGGCTTCTGCGCTCGAAGATGCGGGGATTCCGATCCTCGGAACGACGCCGGATGCGATTGATCTGGCCGAAGACCGTGAGCGGTTTGCGAAGCTGGTCAATGATCTGAAGCTCAAACAGCCCGAAAACGGGATGGCACGGACCGAAGAGGAAGCGGTGAAAATCGCGGAACGCATTGGTTATCCAGTGCTGATCCGTCCAAGTTTCGTACTCGGTGGCCGCGCGATGGAAATTGTCGACGGTCCGGCACAGCTCGAAGATTATATCAACACAGCGGTGCAGGTTTCTGGCGATAGTCCGGTGTTGGTCGACCAATATCTGCGTGATGCGGTGGAAGTCGATGTTGATGCAATTTGTGATGGCGACGAAGTCGTTGTCTGCGGCGTGCTGCAGCATATTGAAGAAGCTGGTGTGCATAGCGGCGATAGCGCTTGCACCATTCCGCCTTATAACCTCAGCGACGAGATTATTGCGGAAATGGAGCGGCAGGCAGAGGCTTTGGCCTTTGGTCTGAAAGTACGCGGCTTGATGAACATTCAATTCGCGGTGAAAGATGGCGAAGTCTATCTGATCGAAGTGAATCCGCGGGCGAGCCGGACCGTGCCGTTTGTGGCGAAGGCCATCGGCGTACCAATTGCCAAGATTGCTTCGCGGGTCATGGCCGGTGAGAAGCTGAAAAACTTGCCATCGATTGATAGGCATATTGATTATATTGCTGTGAAAGAGGCGGTATTCCCGTTTAACCGTTTCCCCGGCATCGATCCCATATTGTCGCCGGAAATGAAGTCTACTGGCGAAGTTATGGGGATTGATAAAAGCTTTGCCATTGCCTTCGGCAAGGCGCAACTGGGCGCAAACAACCATTTGCCGGATGGCGGGACGTTATTTGTTTCGGTGAAAGAGACGGACAAGAAGGTCATTGAACCAGCGGCGCGATTGGCCGAGAAACTCGGTTTCAAGATTATCGCAACCAGCGGGACCGCTGATTATCTCAGCGAACAAGGCATAAAGGTTGAGAAAGTCAACAAAGTGGCCGAGGGGCGGCCGCATATTGTCGACCGGATTATCGACAGTGACGTTGATCTGATTTTTAACACGACCGAAGGTTGGCAGTCGCTGAAAGACTCCAAATCCATCCGGGCAGGAGCGCTCAACGGGAAGATTCCTTACTATACAACAGCGACGGCTAGTGTCGCGGCGATGGAGGCAATTGCGGCCATGCGTGACGAGACTCTTGAAGTTCGAGCGCTTCAGTCTTATTATAAGACTTCGCAGACTTAATCCCCGACAATCTGTCACACTGCGGGCGAGCCTTCACAGGGAGGGGCGCCGGGAAACTATTTTTGACACTGCAGCTCTAAAAACTGCGGTGAATTGACGAAGAAAGGCCAAAAATGGCTGTAGAAAAAGTACCGATGCTGGCCGAGGGCCATGCCATGTTGGAAGCCGAACTAAAGGCGCTCAAAGAAGAGCGGCCGCTGATCGTGGATGCGATTGAAGAAGCGCGTGCCCATGGTGATCTGTCGGAAAATGCCGAATATCACGCTGCGAAAGAGCGCCAGGGACAGGTTGAAGCGACTCTCGCTGATATCGAGGACAAGCTGAGCCGGGCTCAGGTTATCGATCCCAAGACCTTGTCAGGCGACAAGGCTGTGTTTGGCGCAACGCTGACCTTGCTCGACGAAGATGACAAGCCATTGAAATATCAATTGGTGGGTCAAGCCGAAGCGGATGCGAAAGTTGGCAAGATCAGCTATAACAGCCCTATCGGCCGCGCGTTCATTGGTCGTAGCGTCGGCGAAGAGATTGAAGTCACTGTGCCATCGGGCGACAAATTTTATCTCCTCGAAAAAATCGAGTTTATCTGATCTGATATGAACTTGCCGAATGGAAAACTGACCAACGGGTTGATCATCGTAAATGTCGTGATCTTTCTGTTGCTATGGATTTCCGGATGGCAGGATGAAGCAGTCCTGCGCGGGGGTTTTTTCCCGATCCGATTGGGCGAGGGATATCCCGCGCTGGAAGAAATCGGAACATTGGTGCCCGCTTGGTTGACGCCCATGTCGTCGGCCTTTTTGCACGGTGGATTGATGCACATCGCGTTCAACATGTTGATGTTAATGTTCTGCGGGCGATTTGTTGAACAGGCGCTCGGACCGCAATTGATGGCGGTGCTTTATGTGGCTGGCGCTTATGCCGCTTCTTTGGCAGAATTTGCGTTTAACGGCCAATCCGTCATTCCTGTAGTGGGAGCGAGCGGAGCGATATCTGCAATATTAGGAGCTTATGCGCTGCTTTTCGCCCGTAACGAAGTCAAGCCAGTTGGACCGTTTCCAGGCCATGTTGTGCGGATCGCTTGGCTGACTCTCGCCTGGATTGGAATCCAGCTGATGATAGGTATTGCAACGCGCGGGAGCCTTAACGGCATCGCGATTTTTGCACATATTGGCGGGTTCGTCGCTGGCCTGATTCTGACTCGACCATTGCTGCAATGGCGTTTCAAGAACGCCTAATCGCCTAAATCAATCTTCAGCAGGCAGCTCTGGTTCTAGTATTTTGTGCAAATGCACGATGACATATTTCATCTCGGCATCGTCGACGGTACGCTGAGCATTAGCGCGCCAGACATCTTCTGCTTCTTCGTAGCTATTATAAACACCTACGAGATCAATCTGGTTTAGATTTTCATAGTCCAGTCCGCGCGGATCCTTGACTCGTCCGCCCATTACCAGATGCATTTTGCTGCGCTCGCTCATACGTGCCCCATTCTTTCGATTACTTGCCTGATTTGTCAGATTTCACCGCATCACCTGCGGCTTCGGCGGCGCTCTTAGCAGCTTCGGCGGCTTTGCCAAGCAGATCTTTGATTTGATCCTGAACACTGTCTTTGTCGAGGCCGAGATTTTCTATCTGCTCTTGCCCGGCTTCCTTGGCCGCGCCATAAGCTTTTTTGGCTGTCTCATTGATCTTTTTACCGGCACCGCCGACATATTTGGTTTCCGCCTTACTCTTTGGGAGCAACGCGCCGACCAAGGCGCCAAGCGCCAAGCCACCGGCTACGACTGCGAGCGGACTTTTGGTAATTGTTTCTTCCGATTTGCTGGCGGCCGTTTTGGCCATCTGCTTGGTGGCAGCCACACCGTCCGCTGCTTTCGCTTTGCCATCGCCTAATAAGGCTGTGGCACGTCGTTTACTCTCGGACATTTTTTCCAATGCAATGCCAGTGCCTTCGCCTGCTTTTTCTTTGGCGATCTCGAGCCGTTCCCGGGAAGCCGTGCGGGCTTTCTCAATATTATCGGATAGTTTACTCATGGCTCATTCCTCAGGGTCATTTTTATTATCACCGTCATTATCGGCATTGCGATTGGCGAGATAGTTTGTCACAGGTTTGCGCAGTGCCAATACAGCTGCCGCAGCCGCAATAGAGGCAACCTTTCCGGGGTTGTCCTTCACACCCTGCAAGGCGCTTTCTCCAGTTTTCTGAACCCGTTCTATTGCTTTGTCTTTCGCTTCCTGGATCAGGTTGGAAGGGCGCAACCGTTCTTTGGTTTCGGAGATATCGTCTTTCACATTCTCTCGCGCTTGTTCTTTCTCTATCGCTAGATTGCGCAGCTTGAATATATCGTCATTTTTTTGGGTCATTGATCATTTTCATCCAGAGGTAATTTGCGCGCCCGTTTTATTGCCATGTTCAGCAGGACTATTGTCACAAGCAATGCGCTTCCGGTCAACAGGCCCGTTGCCGCCACTGGTCCCCAATAATGCGATAATATCAACAATATTCCCAATATTAGGGCCACAGCGGCAGTAATTCCCACTATGATAGCGACGCTGAACAGAAGCAAAACAGTCTTGGTCGCTGCCATATTGACGGATAATTTCACCCGATAATATTCAAGTTCAGCTTCAGCCAGAGTGCGGACATCATCAATCAGATCGCTGATCTGTAATTTTATCGCCTTGCCGTCAGATGCAGCCGCACCTGTTGGTTCAGCACCACTATCTTCAGGTGAAGGCTGATCCTCGGCGATCACAGTCTTATTGTCCAACATCCATCACCCATCATGATCAAGCTGATTTGGCGATACACGCTCTAACTGCGATCATCCATCCCTGACTTGATTAAGCGAGAAATCATCAGGCCAACCACCGCCGCGGCCCCGATGGCAACAGCCGGCTTTTTGCGTACGAATTCGCGCGCATCTTCGACCATTGTATCGACATCTTTTGCGTTGACCTTCTCAGCGAAGGAGGAGACCGCATCGGCGGCAGAACGCGCATAGTCGCCATATTTCTCACCAACATTTTCATCGATGGTCTTGGCGCTATTTTCAATCATCTCGCTTAAGGTACCAATCGCTTCACCGGCTTTGGCTTTGCCATCATTGGCCGTTGAACGAGCCTTGTTGATAGCGCGATCCTTCAGATCAGCCGTGGCATCCGTACCGGATTTTGAAGATGCTGCGCGTGTTGCGCCACCTTTCAATGGGGCCGCCGGTTTAGCCTTCGTCGCCTTTTTAACATTAACCCCTTTGGCGGGTGTAGACTTCTTTGCTGCGGTGCGTTTTGTCGCTGGCTTTTTTGCAGCCGTTTTCTTGGCTGGTGTTTTGCGAGCAGCTGGTTTCTTTTCCTGATCGGCGGCCATGTTTAAAATTCCTTCCTCAAAACCCTTGCCAAGTTAGCGTGACTGACAATCATGCCAATCGGTCTTTCCCTTAACATCAAATGGTATCTAATCCTTATGATTCAAGGGCAAATTACCTGATTGCAGCCACCTTCTATGCAGCTGATGATTGCCACAGGCCTATCATATCGATAAGGGCTTTGCGATACGCAAACTTCCGCAGGAGTCTTCTCGAAAATGACCGCTATTATAGATCTTCACGCTCGCCAGATTTTGGACAGCCGGGGCAACCCGACAGTTGAGGTCGATATTTTACTGGAAGATGGTAGTTTTGGTCGTGCGGCAGTGCCGTCTGGCGCTTCGACCGGTGCCTACGAAGCGGTCGAGTTACGTGATGGTGACAAGAGTAAATATCTTGGCAAAGGCGTTTTGAAAGCAATCGAGGCGGTTAATGGCGAGTTGAGTGAAGCCTTGCTTGGTATTGATGCGGAAGATCAAGAAGAAGTAGATGCGATGATGATCGCGCTCGATGGCACCGAAAACAAAAGCCGCCTGGGTGCGAACGCCTTGTTGGGTGTCAGCCTAGCTGCCGCCAAGGCTGCAGCCGATGCGCGTGGATTGCCCCTATATCGTTATGTTGGCGGTGTTTCGGCTCGGGTGCTGCCAGTACCGATGATGAACATTATCAATGGCGGCGAACATGCCGACAATCCGATCGACTTTCAGGAATTCATGGTGATGCCAGTAGGCGCTAGTAGTATTGCCGAGGCCGTGCGCTGGGGTTCTGAAATCTTCCATACCTTAAAAGCTGGCTTGTCTGAAAAAGGTCTTGCCACGGCAGTGGGTGATGAAGGCGGCTTCGCACCCAATTTGGGATCAACACGCGACGCGCTTGATTTCGTGATGGCATCGATTGAGAAAGCTGGCTTCAAGGCTGGAGATGAAGTCGTGTTGGCACTTGATTGTGCCGCGACTGAATTTTTCAAAGATGGCCAATATCATATTTCAGGCGAGGGCAAGATTTTATCACCTGCTGAAATGTCTGATTATCTGGCTGAGCTTTGTAAGGACTATCCGATTAAGTCGGTCGAAGACGGCATGGCGGAGGATGATTTTGAAGGTTGGAAGTTGCTGACCGATGCTGTGGGCGATACGGTGCAACTGGTTGGCGATGATTTGTTCGTGACCAATCCGGTACGCCTGTCACAAGGAATTAAGGACGGCCTTGCCAATAGTCTGCTGGTGAAGGTAAATCAGATAGGGACATTGTCCGAAACGCTAGAAGCTGTTCGTATGGCCCATAATGCTTCTTATACGGCCGTTATGTCGCACCGTTCCGGTGAAACGGAAGATGCTACTATTGCTGATCTTGCGGTGGCTACAAATTGCGGTCAAATCAAAACTGGTAGCCTCGCCCGGTCTGACCGGCTCGCTAAATATAACCAGTTGATCAGGATTGAAGAAGAGCTGGACACGGTGGCACATTATGCTGGACGATCGATTTTTTCTTAAAATGGTTCCTGCAATAACGAGCCTTCATACAAGGCGCTTCAGCGGCTTCTTGCAGCCTACATGAAATAAAAGTGTTAACGCGCTTGCCAGCGAATCAATATTCTGATTCAAGAGAGAATATGGCCCAGAAAGAGAAAATTGGTGGATTGATCAAAGCGGCGCTGGGCCCCGGCTTTGCGCTACTGACATTGCTCGCAATTGCGGGTTACGCAGT
This sequence comes from uncultured Sphingomonadaceae bacterium, assembly GCA_947501695.1. Lineage (GTDB taxonomy): Bacteria > Pseudomonadota > Alphaproteobacteria > Sphingomonadales > Sphingomonadaceae > Parasphingorhabdus. The sequence continues at coordinate 1,281,883 of CANMWO010000001.1, read as the reverse complement.
GCTTGGACCCACCGGTGTTTTGGCTTGGGGCGAATATAGCACGTCGCTGCAAGAACGACAGGTAGAGCTTGCGGCTCTCGAAGTGGAGCGGGATGCATTGAAGAACCGAGTTAGGTTGCTTGACCCTAATGGCGCTGATCCTGATCTGGTTGGCGAATTGCTTCGGAAAGAGGGGAATTTTGTGCACCCTGATGAGATTATCGTTCCGCTAAAATAGACTTATCGAACCAATCTGGTTTTTTGTGTGTTTTCCAACGTATTAGGCTTGGGAATTTGGCCCTATCTGTTTATGGTATTGCACATCTGAAAAACAGGAAAAGACAAGCGTGGCAAAAACTCCCCAGAAAGCCCCATCGAAATCCAAGGCGCCAGCAAAAGCCGCGCCCAAAAAAGCTCCGGCAAAGACAGCTAGTCGAGCAGCAGTGTTGAAAACACCGCTGTATAAGGCCAGCAAATCAGAGCTGATGGAATTTTATGAGCAGATGCTGCTCATTCGGCGTTTCGAGGAAAAGGCAGGGCAGCTTTATGGATTGGGCCTGATCGGCGGTTTTTGTCATCTCTATATCGGTCAGGAAGCTGTGGTCACCGGACTGCAATCTGCGATTCAACCTGGCAAGGATAGCGTGATTACCGGTTACCGGGACCATGGCCATATGCTTGCTTGTGGCATCGATCCCAACATTGTCATGGCGGAACTGACGGGTCGGGCTTCCGGCATATCGAAAGGCAAGGGTGGCTCGATGCACATGTTCTCTGTCGAGCATGGCTTTTATGGTGGTCACGGTATTGTTGGTGCGCAAGTGTCGCTCGGTACAGGTCTCGCCTTCGGCCACAAATATAAGGAAGATGGTGGTGTCTGTCTCGCCTATTTCGGAGATGGCGCGTCCAATCAAGGGCAGGTTTACGAAAGCTTCAACATGGCGGAACTTTGGAAGTTGCCAGTCATTTTCGTGATTGAGAATAACCAATATGCAATGGGCACAAGTGTCAATCGCTCTTCCTCCGAAGACCAGCTTTACCGCCGTGGCGAGAGTTTCCGTATCCCAGGTATGCAGGTCGACGGGATGGATGTCTTGGCGGTGCGCGGCGCCGTTGAAGAAGCCTTGAAATATGTTCGGGCCGGAAAGGGCCCGGTGTTGATGGAACTCAAGACCTATCGCTATCGCGGTCATTCCATGTCCGATCCCGCTAAATATCGTAGCCGCGACGAGGTGCAGGATGTCCGTGAAAAGTCTGACCCGATTGAGCGATTGAAAGCCATGCTGGTGAAGCAAGGCGTGAAAGAGGAAGACCTCAAAACACTGGATAAAAAGGTTCGCAAAACAGTGATGGAGGCCGCTGATTTCGCCGAAGAATCTCCCGAACCAGAAGCCGCTGAACTTTATACTGACGTATTGGTGGAGCAATATTGATGGCAATCGAACTAAAAATGCCGGCATTGTCGCCCACCATGGAAGAAGGCACTCTTGCCAAATGGCTAGTCAAAGAGGGCGATGAAGTTCGCTCCGGTGACATATTAGCGGAGATTGAAACCGATAAGGCGACCATGGAATTTGAAGCGGTCGATGAGGGCGTGATTTCCAAAATATTGATAGACGAAGGCACTGATAATGTAGCTGTTGGAGCGGTGATTGCCGAAATGACTGGAGAGGATGAAGAGGAAGCCGCTGCGAAGCCGGCACCGGTCCATAAAGCAGCTGTACCAGAGCCAACGCCCGAAGTAGCAGAAGTCGCTCCAGTCGCTTCAGCCGCTCCGGTCTCTCGCGCCGAAGATCCCTCGGTTCCGCAAGGTACGACCATGACCAACATCACTGTCCGTGAAGCCCTACGTGATGCGATGGCAGAGGAAATGCGCAAGGATGATCGCGTCTTTGTAATGGGTGAAGAGGTCGCGGAATATCAGGGGGCCTATAAAGTAACTCAAGGGTTGCTTGCTGAATTTGGTGGAAAGCGTGTCATTGACACACCGATTACCGAACATGGTTTTGCTGGCATCGGTGCTGGTGCCGCTATGGGTGGATTGAAACCCGTGGTCGAATTCATGACCTTTAATTTCGCGATGCAGGCGATTGACCATATTATTAACTCAGCGGCGAAAACCAACTATATGTCGGGGGGCCAGATGCGGTGCCCGATCGTGTTTCGCGGTCCCAATGGCGCGGCATCCCGTGTGGGCGCACAACATAGTCAAAATTATGGACCTTGGTATGCCAGTGTTCCCGGCTTGATTGTTATTGCGCCTTATGATGCCGCGGACGCCAAAGGCTTGTTGAAAGCGGCCATCCAATGTCCAGACCCTGTGGTCTTCTTGGAAAACGAACTGATCTATGGCCGGTCGTTCGAAATCCCGGATATCGACGATTATACGCTGCCCATCGGGAAAGCGCGGATCATGCGTGAAGGCGCCGACGTGACGATCGTGAGCTATTCGATTGGCGTCGGAATGTCGTTGGAAGCTGCAGATAGGTTGGCGGAGGAAGGGATTGATGCTGAAGTCATCGATCTACGGACACTGCGGCCACTCGATACCGAAACGGTTCTGAACAGTTTGAAGAAAACCAACCGATTGGTGGTCGCCGAGGAAGGCTGGCCTACTTGTTCGATAGCCAGCGAGATCGTGGCGGTTTGCATGGAACAGGGCTTTGACGATCTCGACGCGCCAGTCGTGCGGGTCACCAACGAAGATGTCCCGCTACCTTATGCAGCCAATCTGGAAAAAGCGGCACTGATTGACAGTGAACGTATCATCGCAGCGGCGAAGAAGGTCTGTTACCGGTAAGCTTAAGAGACAACTGCGTAGCGGTTACATGTCCAAAGGTCAGAACTCGAAATTGAACTGGCGTTTCTCAACGCGTGATCATCCCGTTCGCGTGCGACAAAGGCGCTCTCATAGCGGATAATGATATTGCCGAAGAAACGATCAGAAATCAGCGGTTTGTAATCATATACAACTTCCACAAAATTGATTCCTGCTGCGGGCGTGGCTGCAATTTTGTTACCTGCTGGACCGACGCCAGCAGATAGCGAAGAATCGTCCTCGCCGTCGCCCTCATCGCCATAGGATGAAGAATAGTTTGTATTCCCGCCATAGCAACGCTGCCATCGAATCCATTGTCCTTCATCTGATCCAGACTCTCCATTATGCTCAAGATTAGACAAAATAATCCGTGCATTGGGAGAAAAGTCGATGGCTCTTCCGGTCAGATCGGCACCGGTAAAAATTTCACGAATATCAGCTTCGTCAATCGATTCTCTAACACGCGATGCGTTATCGGCGACCAGCATGGCGACTTGGCTGACTTGCAAATGAGCTACTGCAAGATTGGCTGTCTCCATACCCGTGAGCCCGACTGTCAGCATAATTGGCGCGGTAAATGCGAATTCAATGAGGGCAACACCGCTTTTGTCTTCGACAAGCGGGTGATTTGTTAACTTTTTTCCAAGGTTGCGCAGCGCTGATATCGGCGCGATTTTATGATGTATCATGGCTCACAAATCTCCGGAATTGTATTTTGGGCACCAAAGGGCTGGTTGCGGAGCGCGGTGCTGTTCGTGACGACTATCTCTGGATCACCGCCGATTAATTTTGCCAACGGAAACAACCTTGGTGAAGTGACCGTAATTGTATAATTTACAATATCATCTGGTCCACCGGTGCCGCTTCTACCGTAATCGACATCAAACGTGTCGTTGCCATTGCCATCCAGGTAACAATCACCGCTGTCGAGCGAGCCATCGCTATTATTGTCGATCGTTATTTTTTCCGGTTTGCCGACATTGGTGAAATCAAAGTAACTAACGACTTCGACATCAACAGTCGCGCCGTTGACGAGGAGTGGTTCCAAGCCATCTTCCACGGCTGTAGTAACCTGTGCAACGGACAATCCGCCCGTTGTTGCTTCACGCGCAATCTCATGCAGTTTCGATTTGGATAGCGTATCAAGATAACCGCGATAGCCGAGATCCATGATGCCCAATAATATCATCATCAGCGGCCCGACTACCAAGCCGAACTCCATTAGCGTCGCACCTTTCTCATTGTTACGAAGCCTGCGGATGAGTTTCGTTAGTTTTATCATTGTGACAACCTCAATCCACCAATGGTCTGCGCGATGTTGCTGAATGCCGCTTTCAGCGCAGCATTGTCGCTTGCCGCCGCTGCATGATCTGGGCTGGTCGCACAGTTCGCCATGTTGGTCGTGACACTGGTCACTCCAAATTGTACCACCCAAACTGTTGTATTTTTGAGTTTCACAGCATCACACATCAGCTGGAAACGTTGCGCCTGACGGGCTTCTATTTCCGTTTCTGATAATGTCGTCGGTCCAACGCGGCCATCCAGGATATTTAAGCCATAGACGTTATAGGCATCTTCTTTCACATTTAACGTACCATCGGTCATGAAGACAAGATGACGGCCAATTGGAAATCCGTTGCCGGAATTGGAGTTGACCGCAGAGAATAGTCCCTCTGCAGATAGCAACCGGGCACCCCATATCATACCAATGGTATGGTTGGTTGTACCGCTGGCCACGAAACTATCCACATAGCTTTGGAGATCATTCGCCGTGCCGTCATCAAAAGAGGCATATTCGGCCAGTCTTCTTGATTTAGCCGAAGGGCATGCAGCTGACGAGGCTAAATTATTCACGCCTTCATACTTGATTTCAGGCCAATGAGGGCGCCAGCGCGATGCTGTGTCTGATGGAATTGTATCAATATCGAGATCAAGAGCCCCAGCCGGAATTGCGGTAGTGGCAGCATCAATAGACGAATCGGTATCCCGCTCCTCTATACAGCCGTCCCACCGGTCGGTTCGCAATCCATTCCAAGTGGGGCGTTGCGCCTCTGGATTAGACGGATCAATTGATGCGACATAAGCGCTAACGTCATGCGAAAAGCGGCCATATTCCCAGCCTGCAAAATTATCTGCACCAGTCTCCCAAACATCGACCGTTTCAGGAACAGGCGTATCATAGACGTCCGTTGTGGTTGTTACTTTGCGGACACAATCCTCCCAAAAGCTACTACCAACAGCACCAGCTGGTGGGGCATCTGTGCTTCCATTCCAGCTTTCATAATCATATTCGGTGGTAACAATGGTTGTTTCAACGCCGTTGTCGGTTGATGTTACTATCGGGTTGTTCGAGTTGGCGGGATTAAACCATCCAGGAACACCTTCATTGTTACCATAGCCACTGACACACTCTGGTCCGTCTAGAAACGTCCACGTTTCAAAAGTTTCAACTTCGTCGGAACTTTTTGGATCGCCAAGTTCCGGTGTTGAAATTTCCCAAGTTGAGCGGCGGGTTTGATAGCTCCAGCGGTCGTCCGCTTCATCGCCTGTGCCGCCGACAAGCCATGTCGGGTCCTCATTATACAAAAGTTCACCAACATTGACGTTGGCACTATAGGGCACAAAACCATAGCGAATCTGGTTTAAAGACGAGCCATCCGCGCCGCCGGGTCCAAGTGTAGTATAAAAATCTTCGACGGCTTCTCTGAGTCCTTGGATACGAGATCCGCCCATTGATCCGGTGACATCGAGCACCATCATAATGTCAACATTACCGACGTCGAGCTGACTGGTGCAGCTTGCTTTGACCGTCATGGTATCATTGCCAAAAATTTTCATCAAAGTAGTCGGGATTGTTGTCTCGGCATAACCGTAAACTGTTCGCGGATCAGCACCGTCAACGAAGCGAGGATTGTCTTGACCACCTACCTGTTGAAACGGGTCCGTACCAAAAGTTCCTTCAGGAAAGTTGAAATCGAAAAGTGTTCGCGCTTGGGCTTTGTCAGAAGCGGACATAGTATCACCCGTCATCGAACGGCGACCGGCAAGAGCACCAGCATCGCAGGCTTGCTGCAAGCGTGCTTTGGCCATGTACCCGCGACCAATATCAACACCACCACCAATCAGACCGGCGATCGGAAACAACGCAGCTGCTGCCATCGCCATCGTATTACCGGTGGTATCCGACCGCAACCTTTGCAAAAATGACTTCTGCGATTTCATCTCATTCTTCGTAACCATGCCCTGGCCTCTGATCTGTGCGTTACAATTTGACGCAGTTGGATTTGAATTCAGCGTGTCTGATACGAAGAAAAGGGTTAGCGGCTGACCAAGGCCTATGGTTAAACAGATGTTTACCTTGATTTTCGGTAGGAAACTGGCGACGGCCTTTTGATGAGTGACGCTTTTTTACAACTGGATCCGTTGCGACGGTTGGTCTTGGCTTATGCAAAACGCGAGAATCGCTCTCGCTATGCTCTTGCTTTTGCACTCGATTCGAGATTTTCCGAGGTTATCCGTTCCACCTCGGAAACATTGATTGGACAAATGCGGTTAACCTGGTGGCGGGATATTTTAACCAAGCCGGAGCAAGAGCGTCCTAACGGTGAACCTTTGGTTGCGCTGATTAATGAAGCAGAACAGCAAGGCGCTGATTTGGCGCCTTTATTAAATCTTTTAGAAGGATGGGCGTTTTTATTGGACGACTTCCCGTGGGATGATCGTCAATTTGACCAATATGCAAGCAAGCGCGGAGAAGGGGCTTTTGGTTTTGCGCTCGGGAGCAATGTCGAGTTGACTGATGATCAAAAAATAGCAGCGCAGGGCTGGGCACTATGGGATTTTGCGCGCCACTGCAGCGATCCTGCTATGCGAGAGCAGGCTTTTAAAAGATGCCAGAAGCTTTTTGATGCAGCACTATCAGTTCGTTTTGACAGTAGCGGACGACCACTCTCAATTTTCTGTAAATTGGCTCAAAGCGATGCCACAAAAGGGTCGTTAACAGCCGATCTTTATCGGCCAAGGGTCGCGAGTAAAATCATTTGGCACGGCGTAACCGGCTGTTAACACCATAGGAAACAGCGAGAAGGAACAAGCGGCACATGAAACGATATGTCGCTGGCGCCGCGAGCATGATGTTGTTGATGACTGCTGGATTATTCTTGTGGATCGGTGCCAGCAGCCAGGAGGTTGTGATCCCTGATGCGCCGCCTCCACCAGAAATAAGAGAGCCAGAAGGTTTGCCGGAAGCCGATGAGAGTGCTCCTATATTGGGCCCCGCCCCACCAACTCCTCCAAAAGCTTATAAAGCATCGCGGGAAGAGCGGCGGTTTAATCGCTATGACCGCAATCGCGATGAGATAATTACCAGACTTGAATTGATGAGCAGTCGTACGAAAGCGTTTAAAGCGCTTGATAAGGACGGCAATAATTTGCTGACCTTTGAGGAATGGGCCGCGACGACAAGTGACCGATTTGCCCGAGCCGACAAAGATAGCGATGGCCAATTGACCCGGGCCGAGTTCCGCACCACGCGGCCCAAAAGAACGACTCCTCAGCGTTGCAAATGCTAGGCTGCCTGTGGTTCACTCATCGATGATTGCTGCCACTCAGCAAAATCTTTACGCGCCCGAACGGTATAAGCCTCTTTCCGCTCTTTCTTTTTGATGCGTTGCTCAAAAGGAGGGAACAGACCGAAATTGACATTCATCGGTTGATAGTCCCGGGCATCAGCGCCGCCAGTAATGTGGGACAGCAAAGCTCCGAAAGCGGTTGTTTGTGGTGGATAGGGAAATGCTTCGCCTTTAATTTCCGCCGCCATCATGCGCCCGACCATCAGGCCAACTGCTGCGCTTTCAACATAACCCTCGCAGCCGGTGATCTGGCCAGCAAAGCGAATATGGGGTGCTTTTTTCAGGCGCATTTCTTTATCGAGCAGTTTGGGTGCGTTGATAAAGGTGTTGCGATGCAACCCGCCCATCCGGGCGAATTCCGCATTTTCAAGACCCGGGATTGAGCGCAACAGATCGGCCTGCGCGCCATATTTCAACTTTGTCTGAAATCCGACCATATTCCACAACGTACCGAGCGCATTATCCTGACGCAGTTGCACGACGGCATAGGCACTCTCACCTGTATGAGCATTTGTTAGGCCAACCGGCTTCATAGGCCCAAAACGTAAGGTTTCAGGGCCACGTGACGCCATGACTTCAATGGGCATACAACCTTCGAAATAGGGGGTGTTTTTTTCCCATTCCTTAAAGTCGGTTTTCTCGCCGTCGAGCAGGCCTTGGATGAACGCTTCATATTGATCGCGGTCCATCGGGCAATTAATATAGTCTTTGCCATCGCCTTCCGGGCCGACTTTGTCCCAGCGTGACTGCATCCAAGCGATGTCCATATTGATGCTGTCTTTATAAGCAATTGGCGCAATGGCGTCGAAAAAGGCCAGGGAGTCTTCACCGGTGGCCGCGCCAATGCTCTCGGCCAGCGTCATGGCGGTTAGCGGGCCGGTGGCCACAATTGTCAGACCTTCTTCGGGCAGCTGATCAATCCGCTCTCGGATGATTTCGATATTGGGGTGTTCGCTCAGTGCATTAGTGACGCCATTAGAAAAATGATCGCGGTCTACGGCCAGAGCAGATCCAGCGGGAAGCCGGTGTTTATCGCCTTCGCCCATGATGATCGAACCCAGATCCCGCATTTCTGCGTGAAGCAAGCCTACCGCATTTTTCTCTGCATCATCCGAGCGAAAACTGTTCGAACAGACGAGTTCGGCCAGTCCATCCGTCTGGTGTGCTGGTGTCATTTCACCAGATCCTCGCATTTCGGACAGGCGCACTTTTATGCCCGCCTGCGCCAATTGCCATGCTGCTTCTGATCCGGCGAGACCGCCGCCAATAATATGTACCTGTGTCATGGCGTCTCTGTGTTGCGGGATGGAGTAAAAGTCAATCTGGCAGAGAGGGAGAGAGCATGATAAGCCGATGGAATGAAACGCGCGATCATCGAGTCTCGGCCTTATTTGCTGCTTAGCCTGTTATTCGGGATCAGCTATTTCTTCGTGAAGGATAGTGATTTTCCAGGCATGTATCTTATGTTCTGGAAAGGCGCTGCCGTCAGTTTCCTTGCTGTATATGCGCTCCGCCGATCGCATAATTTTGAAGGAAAACTGATTGCTGCCGTCATGGCTTTTGGCGCTTTGGGGGATATACTGATTGAAATTGACCTCATGGCGGGGGCAGGGGCCTTCATTGTAGGTCATTGCATCGCGATCTGGCTATATGCCCGGCATCGGCGGGAGAAGACGGCATATAGTCAGAAATTATTTGCGATTCTGCTGGTACCGATAACGATGTTTATCGCGTGGTCGCTGCCATTTGAGCGGACGGAAGCCCTGGGCCTAGCGGCTTACAGCTTGTTTCTTGCGATCATGGCGGCGATGGCTTGGACCAGCAGTTTTCCGCGCTATCGGGTTGGTATCGGCGCGCTGTTATTTGTTGTTTCTGACTTGTTTATCTTTGCTGAAAGGGGTTTTTTGCAAGAATCTGTCATCCCATCTTGGACGATATGGCCACTTTACTATGTTGGACAGTTTCTGATTGTGACCGGTGTTGTGCGGACATTGCGCAAAGAGATGCACGTCCCCAACCCTTAATGCCCATAAGCCGCAATCGTTGTGCGATGGAGCAGCCTGTCATGCCCTTCATAACCGCCGGTGGCGCAATGCAGCACCGATCGATTGTCCCACATTACCAGCATATTGGGCTCCCATTTGTGGCGATACACAAATTCGTCACGGCTTTGCCACGCATATAATTCCTGCAGCAAGGGCAGGGCTTCTTCCTGAGTCATGCCTTCAAAACCGATAATATAGCCCATGCAACTGAATAGCCCGAGCCTACTTGTTTCCGGATGCGCTCGGATCAGCGGATGGAGCCTCGTGTCGCGTGCTGATTCGTCTGGACGGATCGCCATACTGCGATCTTCATCTTTCTCGCCATAAGCGCCATCGGGCGCATAGGCGAGTTTTGCGCTGTGGATCGCAACTTTGCCTTCCAGTTTGGCGCGCATGTCTGACGGCATGACGTCAAGCGCTGCATGTTGGTTGGCGAATAGAGTGTCACCGCCAGTTGGTGGTATAGTAATGCTCCGCAGGCATGTGCCAGCGGGCGGATGTTCCTGAAAACTCCAGTCACTGTGCCAATTTTCGGCAAAAAGCGGTGATTTTTCATTAGCATCGCGCCTGATTGCGGCGATATGCTCGCGACCCTCAATCGGATCAAAAAACGGATCATGACCAAATCCGCCGAAATAGAGCGTGAACCGTTCTAGATCATCATCGGAAATATCCTGTCCGGGAAAGGATAGGACGTGATGCTCAAGCCATGCGGCCCGAATTTCAGCCACTTGTGCATCGGTAAGGGGTTTCGACAGATCAACACCGGTTATTGCAGCGCCGCAGGCTTGGCCTGATGGAATAACGTTGATCGACATGAGATAATCTTTCTGGTTGTTAGGCAAGCCTGAAAATCACCATGGCAGGCCGCATAAGTCTATGTCACCTGATATTCTGGCGGATTCGTTCAATGGTAGCACCATGACGTTCCGAAAGGAAAACGGACCGGTCTTGCCGTGTTGTTCGACAACCATATCGCCTTCAAATAGGACCCATCCCAATTTACTGTAAAAACCAACATTATGATCTTCGCAAAACAAAAGACCAAATGCACATCGTGCCTCGTTGCGCAAAAACGTCATGAGATGGAGCATGACCTGTTTGCCATAGCCTTGGCCTTGCAATTCTGGTTTAGTCATGACGCCGCCAATCCCCGCAACCCTAAGTTTTTGGCCGTTGCAAAGCACTTCGCGTTCATGGATCCCGGCCACGGCGCATAATATATCATCGACATAGAGAAGCACACGCCGTTGCGCATGCGCCCATTCAATGCCGTGCATTGGGGTATTGATTAGTTTTTCAGGTGGATAAATTCGTTCGCGCATAGGCGCGACTTCAGGCCAGCTCAGCGCGCCGTCTTTAACCAAAAAGACTGGCGCGCTTGAGGTCATGTTTCAGGATCATCCCCGGCTTCCGGTTCCGTGGCCGTTTCTGCAGAAGCATCTGCTGTTAATTCCTCAGCAACCAGCTCTTCTGCTTCGTTTTCCGGCTCGTCTTCTTCATCAATTTTGGCCGCGCCAACAACGGTTTCACCCGGCGACACATCAAATAGTTTCACCCCTGAGCTATTACGCCCAATCACCCGCATATCCGCGACTTTCATGCGGATCAGCTTGGCTTGGTCTGTGACGAGCATGATCTGCTCTTCATTCTTGGCTTCAAAGCTGGCGATGACCGTGCCGTTGCGCTTGATATTGTCGATATTAAGTATGCCCTGACCACCGCGACCAGACTGGCGATATTCATAAGCGCTGGAGCGTTTGCCATAGCCATTGGCGCATACGGTCAGGATGAAATCTTCGGTTTCGGCAAATTCGGCCAGGCGTTCCGGTGAGAGTTCTGAGGTGTTTTCGTTGTCTTTCCACGGCGCGGCTTTCAGATATGCATCGCGTTCCTCGGTTGAGGCGTCAAACCCGCGCAGAACCGACAGCGAGATAACTTCATCATCGCCCTTTAGCGCAATCCCGCGCACACCGGTCGATGTACGGCTTTGGAATGACCGCACGGCATCCCCGGCAAAGCGGATTGCCTTGCCGTTTTTGGTCGCTAGCAAGACGTCATCATTATCGGTCAGCAATTCGACACCGATCAAGCGATCATCGCTATCCTCGTCAAATTTCATCGCGAATTTGCCGTTGGATGGCACATTGGTGAAGCTGTCCATGCTGTTCCGCCGCACACCGCCCTTAGCAGTCGCAAACATCACGTGGAGCTTCGCCCATTCCGCTTCGTCTTCTGGCAACGGCAATACTGTTGAAATTGCTTCCCCTTCGGCCAAAGGCAAGAGGTTCACCATGGGGCGGCCCTTGGTTTGTGGTCCGCCTTCCGGCAGTTTCCAGACTTTCAGGCGATAAACCTTGCCGTGGGTTGAGAAGAACAAGACCGGCGTATGTGTCGATGTGACGAATAATTCGGTAATCGCGTCCTCGTCCTTGGTCGCCATACCGGCCCGGCCTTTGCCGCCGCGGCGCTGCGAACGGAACGTATCTAGCGGCGTCCGTTTAATATAACCACCATGAGTGACGGTCACGACCATTTCAGAGCGTTCCATCAGGTCTTCGTCTTCCAGACCATCCCAAGCGGCAGTAATTTCACTGACCCGCGGTGTCGCAAATTCATCGCGCACCGTTTCCAACTCTTCGCGCATCACCGCATACAGCTTGGCGCGATCCGCCAATATTGAGAGATATTCTTCAATAGCAACCGCAAGTTCTTTTAACTCATCACCAATTTCTTCCCGGCCAAGAGCAGTCAGTTTCTGCAGGCGCAGATCCAATATCGCTTTTACTTGAATGGCGGAAAGCTTGTAAATATCGCCTTCTATGTCGGTTTCTATGGCTTCCACCAACTTGATGTAACCAGCGATCTCGGCAATTGGCCACTCGCGTGCGAGCAAGGATTCGCGCGCTTCCACCGGAGTTGATGATCCGCGGATGATCCGCACTACTTCGTCCATATTGGTCACCGCTACGACGAGACCAAGCAAGATATGCGCGCGTTCGCGGGCTTTGTTCAATTCGAATTTAGTCCGGCGCGTGATGACTTCTTCGCGAAACTTAACAAACGCCTCGATAATATCGCGCAAATTCAGGACTTCGGGTCGCCCACCCATAATCGCTAGCATATTCGCCGGAAAACTGGATTGGGCAGGGGTGAAGCGCCAGAGTTGGTTTAGGACGACATCTGCTGTGGCATCGCGTTTTAATTCGATTACAACGCGAACACCGGCACGGCTTGATTCATCACGAATGTCAGAAACGCCTTCAATCCGCTTGTCTTTGGCCGCTTCCGCAATTTTCTCGACGAGACCGGACTTGCCGACCTGAAAAGGAATAGAGGTAAGGACAATTGAGCGTTTATCGCCGCGACCTTCTTCAATTTCATGGCGCGCCCGCATCATAATTGAACCGCGACCTTCCTTATAGGCTGATTTCGCGCCTGATTGACCCAATATCAGCGGAGCCGTTGGAAAATCCGGGCCGGGAACAATTTCGATCAGTTCATCCACTGTGATTGCCGAATTGTCCATATACGCGAGGCAGGCTGTGATCACTTCGCCAAGATTATGTGGCGGAATATTGGTAGCCATGCCGACGGCAATACCGCCCGCGCCGTTGACCAGCAGATTAGGGAAACGTGCGGGAAGAACCGACGGTTCCCGGCGACTGCCATCATAATTATCGACAAAATCGACTGTGTCTTTGTCGAGATCGTTGAGCAGGCTATTCGCAACCTTGTTCAGCCGTGCCTCTGTATACCGCATGGACGCCGGCATATCCGGGTCCATCGAGCCAAAATTACCCTGACCATCAATGAGCGGTACGCGCATGGACCAGTCTTGCGTCATCCGCGCTAAAGCCATGTAAATCGCGCTGTCACCATGGGGGTGATAATTACCCATAACATCGCCGACAATCTTGGCGCATTTACGATAAGGGCGTCCTGCAACAAAACCGCCTTCTTGCGAAGAAAATAGGATCCGGCGATGGACCGGTTTCAGGCCATCGCGAACATCAGGCAATGCGCGGCTGACGATCACTGACATGGCATAATCCATGTAGCTTGATTTCATTTCATCGACGATATCAATTGGTTCAATATCAGACGGTTCTGGTGCAGTGGTTTGTTCGTTCACAAACGGGCCTTTTTCATAGGTTTTTTGCCAAGGATTTTTATTGCAATTCTTTTAGGGGAGGCGGCCAGCAAAAGCCAGCTTTTCAAGCTTAATTTACATTAAAAATCAGCATCAAACTTCAGGGTTTGATTTCTTCGCTGTCCCACGCAAAAATCTTACCGCTGTCGACTGGTTTAAGGCCATCGAGAACATCGAGTAACTGCAAAGCGGCACGCTCTGAATCAAAGAGTTTTCCGGGTGGAACATTGCTCTGAAATGGCTTGCTGAGACCCGTGTCGACCGTGCCAGGGTGTAGAGCAACGATGATGCTCCGCTTGTTCTTACGGGTCCATTCGATCGATAAATTACGGATAGTCATATTAAGCGCCGCTTTCGCAGCGCGATAGCCATACCAACCGCCTAGCCGATTATCTGATACGCTGCCGACGCGCGCCGATAAAGCTGCAAACTTAATAATCTCTTCCTTTGGCATTAATGGCAGGAAATGCTTGGCAACGAGGGCGGGGCCTATGGCGTTGATTTGGTATGTTTGCAGCATCCAGTCGGCATCGAGCTCTCGCATGCTCTTCTCTGGGCCTTTTTGATCGCTGTGCAACATTCCTGTGGCGACGAAAACCAGACTGGGCTTGATATTCAGTTCTTTGAGCCAGTCGGCTGCCGATGCGATAGAATTCTCAGCTGTCAGGTCGAGTGTTACAGGACTATCGCTTGCCCGTGAAAAGCGAATAACCCGATCATATTCGTCTTCTTGCTCGAGCATATCCGCCGTGGCGGCTCCAATGCCGCCAGACGCGCCGATTACTACCGCTGTCTTTTGAGTCATGAACGCACGAAGCGCAGGCTATCCTCGGTGCTAGATTCGGCATCATATCGATAGCCGTCACTATCAAAGTTTTTCAATTCTTCGGCACCCTGTAGATGGTTTTCGCAGATATAGCGGGCCATCATGCCACGCGCACGCTTGGCTTCAAAACTGATGAATTTTGGTCCATCAGGGCCATTTTTGCGAAAGTCGACTTCGATAATCCTGGCATTCAGTTTGTCAGCATATGGCTTAACTGCCGCCCAATATTCGTTGCTTGCCAAATTCACTATCACGCGCTCGCTTGTTGAATTCAAGTCCATGGCGAGTTCAGTTGCTATTTTGTCTTTCCAGAAATCGGTCAGCTTTTTGTAGCGCGGGGCCCATTTTGTTCCCATCTCGAGTCGATGGGGTCTGATTGGGTCAAAAGGACGCAAGAGACCATATAGTCCCGATAAGATACGCAAGTGGCCTTGAGCAAAGTCCAGCCCTTCATTGCTGAGGCTCTGTGCTTCAAAACCGGTGTAAACATCGCCATTGTAAGCAAAGATTGCGGCCCGTTCCGGTTGATCAAAAAACTGGCCGTAGCGACTGTAGTTGAGTTCGATAAGATTGTCGGAAACCGGCATGATAGATTGGAGCTTCTTTTTCGACAGATTTGAGATGGCTCCCGCCAATCGTGCCGTTTCTTCTGGAAAGCGATTTTCTGAGGCTTTGTGTGCGGGGAGGTCGCTGTCAAAGTCTAATGACTTGGCGGGAGAGATAATGGCGATCACGTTAAACTAACCTCTTCAATCTGGGATTTTACATCCATATACATTTTTCTGACGCACAGCCGCCGGTTTGAGAGCCACCGTTCAACGTCTATTCAGCGGATTAACCCTATAAAAGCGAGTGAAACTTGGTAATAAAGCCAAGACAGTTTATGGTGCAACCATATTCGGGGCCCTTACATCGGTTCGGTAACAACAAAGTTTTTATTCGGAGGAATTTTATGCGTTTTCTATCTCATTTTTCTATGGCTGTCGCTCTGGCTGCTGCTGGAACATTAGCTATATCGGCTGTGCCGCAAGAGGCGCATGCTCAGAAAAAGAAGAAAAAGAGCAAAGAATCAGAAATAAAGATCAGTAAAGAGATTCGACCCAAAGTTGCTGCTATCCAGGAAGCCATGGGCAGCGAGACTCCTGCAACGGCTAAGCCGCTTGTTGAAGCCCTTTTGGCTGAAACATTGGCTCCGGATGATCAATTTGTCGCTGGACAGCTTGCTATTCAACTGGGCTCATCCCTGAAAGATACTGGTCTTCAGGAACAGGGTATTAATGCTGCGCTCGCCAGCGGAAAAACTTCTGCGGAACAGCAGCCTGCTTTTCTATTCTATTCGGGCAATTTTGCTTATGGTGCCGGTCGCTATTCTGAAGCTCAGCAAAGGCTGCAGCAGGCATTTGACGCCGGATATCGCCAAAATAACGTGGGTGCGTTGATCTCGGAAGCTTATTTTAAAGAGAATAAGTTTCAAGAAGGCCTTGCGGCGCTTGATCGCGCGCTTGCGGCTGAAAAAACTGCCGGGAAAAAAGCTCCAGAAGATTGGTATCGTCGCGGCGCAGGCATTGCGATGAAAAATAATGTCAACGGAGCCGCGGGAAATTGGACCTATAAACTGGTAGAAGCTTACCCAACCGGTGAGAACTGGCGCGCGGCTTTGTCGGTTTACAGAGACTCTGCTACTCCCAAATTGTCGAATCAGGAAAATCTTGAGCTCATGCGTTTGATGCGCAAAGCCGATGCAATGGAGAGCGAGCGGGATTATTTTGAATATGCCGATGCCGCTGATCCACGTAGATTGCCTGGAGAAGTGGTATCGCTTTTGGAAGAAGGATTGGCCAACGGCGATGTACCGTCATCGAGCAGTTATGTGAGAGAGACGCTTGCCGCTGCTCGTGGCTCGGTTGCTGCGGATAAGGCAAGCCTTGGTGCTTCTGAACGGGACGCCAACAGGTCTGCTAACGGTAAAATAGCATTGGCAACTGCCGACGCACTTCTCGGCTATGGAGATTATGCCAAGGCGGCTGCTCTTTATCAGTCTGCGATTAGCAAGGGCAGTGTCGATGTGGCGCGTGCACAAATTGGCTTAGGTATTGCACATGTCGGACAAAGCAACTGGAGCGGAGCGAAACAGGCTTTCGACAGCGTAACCGGCTCACGTAAGAGTATCGCTAATTTTTGGTCCTTGTGGATCGATCAAAAGGCAGCAGGAACTGCTGCTCCACAGCCAGCCCCAGCCCCAGCCCCAGCCGCAAGCTAAGGTTTAGTCTTCAAATTCTGAAAAGGGCGCTTCTGGCGCCCTTTTTTATGCGTGATGCAATAGTCGCTATTCTTTTATGGGAACGCCAGGGAGGTTTTTGGCAGATCGAATAGTAAGAGATGTTTTAACGCTGGCGACGTTGGGAGCAGAGGTGAGGTTGCTCGTCAGAAACTTCTGGAATTCTTGCAAATCCTTTGCGACCACCTTTAACATGAAGTCAATCTCACCATTGAGCATATAGCATTCTCGTACCTCTGGGAGTTGCTCAACATGCTCCTCAAATGCCTGAAGGTCCGATTCTGCCTGGCTTTTCAAGCTAACCATTGCAAACACCGTAATGGTGAAACCCATTTTCGCCGGATCAATTGCTGCATGATAGTCAGTTATTATCCCGCTATCTTCCAAAGCCCGCATGCGACGTAAGCAGGGCGGGGCGGTTAACCCCACGCTTTGTGCTAGCTCCACATTTGTAATGCGTCCTTCATTCTGAAGTCGTTCCAGAATCTGTAAGTCAATTTCGTCCAAATTTATGTCAGCCATAGTATTTGCAATTTCCGTTCGCGAATCATTATGCTGGTATAATATAATTAGCACATCACGCAATGCTTGCTCACTTGTCCCACATTGTGACGCGATGTTTTCAGGGGTTACTGTTTTGAAATATTACCGTTATCAACTTGTTAACTTTTTCACAAATTCAAGAAAACGGGACAATAATTGCGCTACGATGATCGCCTGAAAACTGTACTGAAGGGCGGCTTCCCGGAAGGGGCTGCTGCTGCGTTACAATGGCGTCAGGTGGCTGATCTTATGGCGCAAAAACCAGGGAAACTGGTTAATGAAGATGTGCAATCTGGGTTGACCCGGCTACGAGACCTGCATGATCGTGTTAAAGAAGAAGACCGTGTTGCTGCCGTGAAGGCGTTGTACGGACGATTGCGGTCTGCGCCTCTATTGGTCTATTTATG
Source organism: uncultured Sphingomonadaceae bacterium (assembly GCA_947501695.1). Taxonomy (GTDB): domain Bacteria; phylum Pseudomonadota; class Alphaproteobacteria; order Sphingomonadales; family Sphingomonadaceae; genus Parasphingorhabdus. The sequence goes on along the minus strand of CANMWO010000001.1, from coordinate 1,264,203 downwards.
TGCTGATAGTGATCCAATATGCGATGCGGCCGTTAGCGCTGCTGATTTAACGGATGAAGAGTGGATCGATGTAATCCCACAATTATCGCTCCGCGGACAAGATGCTCTCAAAATGCGATCGGAACTCAGACCTTTAAGCAGTGAGCTGTTGAGCCTTGATATGTCGGAACTGGTTCTGGATAACGATAACGATAACATTAGCGAAGATGTAATCGAAAAATCCCCCGAATCGAAAACAGAAGAATCCTCGCAAATCAGCGCTCTGGTGGCGAAAATAGCTGATTATCAGAAGAAAAGATCTACTGATACGCCAATTCAGGATTTGGAGCATCGCAGCTATTTCGTTGATGCTATCGATGCAATTAATTTTGAAACCGATGATAGCGGCACGATCATATGGGCAGAGGGCCCACCAAAAGGCGCTATCGTCGGTGTTACGATCTCGGAACCTACTTTTGATGATGGACCCGGGCCGGACGCATATGGGGCTGCGGCATTTCGTCAGAGAATGCCGCTAGAGAATGCCCGAATGCGGCTTTGCGGTGCACCGATTGTTTCGGGCGATTGGCGCATGTCAGCAATTCCTTATTTTGGAGAAGAGACCGGGCGTTTCAAAGGCTATCGCGGTGTTATGAAGCGGCCAAATGCCGCAGAGGATGCGGGTCATAATGACCTTGATGTAGAACGGCGCGAGCAATTGCAGCAGTTAATTCATGAATTAAGGACACCACTCAACGCGATCATCGGTTTTAGTGAAATAATCGAGCAGCAGCTATTTGGACCGGCTTCCTTTGAATATCGAACTTTGTCTCGCAGTATCACAGATGAAGCGCAGCGCTTGCTTACCGGTTTCGAGGATATTGATATCGCCGCAAAAATAGATGCAGGGCAAATGGAGAGTGTGTCTGGATTAACCGAACCGGATTGGTTGCTGGAGCGCCTTTCGCAGCGTTTGCAGAGTCTAACGGATAGTAAATCGGTTAATCTGCATATAAATAAAGCGGAACCTCTAAGGCCCTTCGCTTTAGATAGCGAATCGGTTGAACGTATATTTGCAAGGCTCCTATCCGCAGCCATTATCGCCTGTGAAAACGGCGAGGAATTAAACGCTGATTTGCGTACACAAATTGGGGGGCAGCCGGTAAATTATTTTAGTCTTTCTAGGCCTTCTAAAATCAAGGGTATCTCTGAGGAGCAATTGCTGGATCCTTCACAAGGAATTGAAGGGGATAGCAGCGATGCTCCGCTTTTGGGGCTCGGTTTTTCCCTCCGGTTGGTTCGTAATTTGGCAAAATCGGCCAATGGTGTTCTGACAATTTCAGATGATACGATAGGCTTGACCCTGCCTGCCGCTGCGACTAGCGAAATTGGGCTTAGAGAAACGGAAATAGAATAACCGGAGCTAGAACGGTTGATTGAAAAAGCGGGGCCGCTGTGTTTTCGAAGGTAAAACAAGCCACTGACAGCTTTAGAGCTAACCGCCACATGGCATGGCCTGATAACCTCGGGCGCCGATTTCTGATCAGTGTGGACACCGAAGAGGAGTTTGATTGGGACGGGCCCTTCAAACGCAGTGGGCATACAAATGTCTCTGTTAGCAAGCTTGAACGTTTTCAATCATTCGTCGAAAAATATAGCGTTAAACCAGTATATTTCGTCGACTACTCGATTGCCGAAAATGATGATGCAGCTAGTTTCCTGAAAACTGTTGTTAAGAGTGATGCTGCGTCAGTCGGTGTTCACATGCATCCTTGGATTAATCCTCCATTTGAAGAGGAAGTGAATAATTATAATAGCTTTGCAGGAAACCTTCCTAAAGAACTTGAAGAGAAAAAAATCCTCAAGCTGCGCGATATTATCGCAGAAAAAACTGGCAAGCGACCAATCATCTATAGGGCTGGACGATATGGTGTCGGCCCAAATAGCATAGACATACTGTCGGAACATGGCTTTTCCATCGATAGCAGTGTGCGCTCTCGCTTTGACTATAGCAGTGAATCAGGACCTGATTTCGCCCACATTGGTCCTGAGCCGCTTTGGCTAGATCAAGAACGCCGACTTCTTGAACTGCCGTTAACAACAGTTTTTTCGGGGCTTTTGAGAAAACAGGGCGATTTTCTGTCGCCGATATTCAATCGATCGGACATGTTAAGAGCGCTACTGTCAAAATCAAAAATGCTCGAACGCATTCCGCTGACACCAGAAGGAGTGTCTGCGCGAGAGGCAAAAGAGGCCATTGATATTGCGCTGGACGACCAACTGAAATTATTAGTATTCTCGTTTCATTCGCCATCCTTGTCTCCAGGTCACACGCCCTACGTGCAAACCAGCGCGGATCTGGACCGTTTCTATGATTGGTGGCGAGAAGTTATTGAACATTTGCTTGAGCAAGATGTGTCTCCAATTGGCATTGATGAAATAATGTCAGGAGCGGCTCTGGACCGCAATTAGGTCCAGAATCGGCAATTGATTATGATAGTGTCTGGCGCTTGAAGATTTATTTCTTTTAGCTGCTTGCCAAATCAGCAATGCTTCCGCTATCGCAGCGAACCTTGAAGAGCGGTATTTCTTGAAATGCGGTTGTTTTAGGGCCTGTAGCTCAGTTGGTTAGAGCTGGCCGCTCATAACGGCTAGGTCGGGGGTTCGAATCCCTCCGGGCCCACCAACCTTTCGTGAAGTAGGGCGACAAGTCGCCCTTATTTACGCTAGGCTAAAAAAGACGTAAAAACTCTTTGCTTTTCCCTAAACCACAGCTTAGGGGAGGCGCGCGTCGGGGAGTGGCGCAGGCTGGTAGCGCACCTGGTTTGGGACCAGGGGGTCGCAGGTTCGAATCCTGTCTCCCCGACCATTTTTCTAGATGGTTGATTTTGTTGGGTTTGGTGCAGGTGTATTGTCGCACTTTTTGTAGCAGCATCCGTGGCATTTAATTTATGCCGAGCAATGAAATAATAATCCATGTGTCGGGGTTCTCGAGTCTCTCCTCCGATACCAGTTCATTTCGTGCTGCAATCAATGGAAAATCCATGCAGATGAGTCATAATTACGCCTTTGACATACGAGGCCACAATTTGAGCATGCGTTGACAAATGTTGCCAACACCCTCTTTATCGTGACAAATTAGAGGATTCGATTGAGATAAAATTGGCATCAGAAAAAAACAAAAAACCTCGATATTCTGCCGGATCTGAGATGGCTAGCGATAGTGTAGATGGACAATCGCACCATCTGCATTTGGAAGAACTTTTTGCTCAGTTTCGACTTCCACTAGAAAAATATTTCCGAAAAAGAGTATATAATCAGAATGAAGTGGAAGATTTGGTTCAGGATGTTTTTTACCGACTGACTTCTCGTGCAAACAATGCTGATCTGGAACGGCCTGAGGCGTTTATTTTCCAGATCGCCGCCAATTTGTTACGTGACAAAGCGCGGCGTGAAGCAACCAAGAGGGCATTTACCAAGCATTTATCCGATCAAAATGAAAATGCTTTTGAGGAACTTTCTCCCGAGCGCGTCTTGTTAGGTAAAGAGAAAGTAGTAGCGCTGAAAAACGCATTAAACGAATTGCCAGAACGCACGCGGACAGTTTTCCTGCTGCATAGGTTTGAAGAGTTTAAATATCGCGAAATCGCGCAGCAATTGGGTATATCGATGAGTTCGGTTGAAAAGCATATGATGGATGCCATTAAACATCTTACACATCGTTTGGGGTCATCAGAATGAATGATCCTCATAGCATGAGCGCGCTGAACGCGAATAACAGCGTCGAAGAACAGGCTGCATATTGGTTTGCTCGTTTGCGTGCCGATAATGCGAGTAAAGGAGATCAGCGACGGTTTAAAGTCTGGCTGGAAGAGTCGCCACGCCATGCCGAAGCCTATGCGCTTCAGGAAGAAGTCTGGACAGCGATGCAAGATAGCGCGGTTGATGATGACATTCTTGCGATGCGGCAAACCGCTTTGGCTATGCCGGCAGCAGCCAATAACAATGACTGGCTAAAATATGGCGCGATCGCTGCCACTCTTTTGGTTTTGGTGGTCTCGATGGTAATGTTGAAACCGTTCGAACATTGGAACAGTTCTGATAGCAATGATCCGGTTGAACAGCTGGCGCAGGCTGAACCCCAATCATCGCCCATCTACAAAACAGCTATCGGCCAACGATCTACCGTCAACTTGCCGGACGGGTCCGTGGTTGAACTCAATACAGATAGCCTGATCCAGATAAATTTCAGTGACGAGAGGCGTGATCTGATCTTGCTGCGCGGGGAAGTGTTATTTGATGTCGCCAAAGATGCCAATCGGCCATTTGTGGTGGAGGCAGATGGAAAGCTGATCACCGCTATTGGCACTAGCTTTGCTGTCCGGCGGGCTGACGATGAAATACGTGTAACGCTGATAGAAGGGATTGTGACAGTTGATGAGCAGGGCAGCGGTGACTCTACCCCAGGTGCTGTCAGCAAGAAGCAATTGCGCCCGGGCGAACAGCTAGTGGCACTGGGCGATCAACCGTTTAGGGTCAATATGATCAACACCGATACAGTGACCAGTTGGAAAGATGGCAGGTTAATTTTCGACAACGAACCGCTTGGAATGATTGTACAAGAAGTAAACCGCTATTCCACGCGCAAGCTGGTCGTGGGTGATCCAACGCTGTCCGATATGCGGGTCAGCGGTATTTTCCAGGTCGGTTCCGTGGATAGTTTCGCCGCTGCCCTGGAAGCTTCTTTCCCGGTCGCAAACAGTGCGCAGTCTGATGAGGGCGATATAATATTGAGTTGGAAAGAATAGTCTCTTGCTACAAAAAAACTAGTGTTCCCTTACCAACTTCACCCCAAATAAAGCGAGCATATCCTCTCAATTAAAAAATATTTTTGAGGGAAGTGAACACTCCCGCGTCTTACTTCTTGTTAGGCCAGTCAGCGAATGACTGACGGCCGGCAGGGAAAGATAAGACAGGGGATCATAATGCAATCTCGTTCGTTCAAACTGCTCCAGGCAGCAATTCTTGCCGGCGCCGCCAATATTGCAATTGTCGGGTCGGCCCATGCCCAGGAACAGGCCATGTCCTTCAACATGCCAGACCAGTCCTTGTCCTCAGCATTGAAAGACTATGCGCTGCAGACGGGAAAAAACCTCGTCTATCCGCCCAGCATGGTTGCAAGCAAACGGGCCAGCGCGGTCTCCGGTAGATTAACCCCAACCCAGGCCTTGCGACTGTTGCTTCGCGGAACCTCAATTTCCTTTCGTGAGATTCAACCCAATGTCGTCGCACTTAGTTTCAGAAAAAAGACGTGGCGTGTAACGCCGGCAACCGCTGTGCCTGCGGTAGTTCAGGCCGCATCCACATCGGCTGTTGTGCAGGATGACGGGTCTTCGGATGATGATGCGACGGGTATAGTTTCGGGTACGGTTATCAATCGGAGCACTGGCGTTGCCCTTCGCGGGGCATTGGTGCGCATCGACGGTACCAATCTGGAAGCTGTGACGGATGATCGGGGCCAATATTATTTTCCCGCGGTTCCGCGCGGGAAGCAGGTCGTTCGGGTGGAATATCTTGGTGAGCAAGTAAAGACTGCGATCGTATCGGTGTCCCCCAGATCGCGCCAGCAAGCCAATGTGCAAATTGGCGAAGCCAATCAGGATATTGTGGTTTTCGGCTACCGCAGTTCTATTCAACAGGCGCTCAACAAACAGAAAAATGCCGATAACAATGCAACAATCGTTTCGTCGGACCTTCTCGGTGGATTTCCCGCTGAAACGGTTTCGGAAGCTCTGCGGCGGGTGTCGGGTGTGGCTTTTGGGCGAGACGGAGAGACTGGAGAGGGGTCAAGGATTACAGTTCGCGGTTTCAGCTCCGAGGCGATCAATGTTCAACTCAACGGACTGGAATTGCAAGGTACTGGATTTGAACGGACCATCGACCTCAGCGGTTTTCTCGCTGAAAATATCTCAGAAGTCAGAATTCAAAAATCACTTCTGCCTAGTATGGAAGCTACAGGTTCCGGCGGGTTGGTGGAAATTGAGACCAAATCAGGCCTGGATTATGGTGATTTTGCAATCAATTTCGGAATTGAAGGCGAGACTGGATTTGATAGAGACTTCGGTGAAGAATATCAGATTAACGGGACGATAGCGAAGAAAATAACTGATAATTTCGGTATTGCCGGCACGGTAACTTTTCGCAAAACCAATCGGCGAAACTATGACATCGCGATCGCGGGTTCTGCACCTTTCGTGATACCGGACGGTTTCCCGAGCGCAGGCCGTGTCCCCCCGCCAGCGCAATTTCCCTATGATGAAGAATTCAGTGATAGGCTGTTGACAGGCGCGACCTATACCACGCGTGAAAGAGACGAGGAAAATCTACTCGCATCCATCAACCTCGCATGGGACATCGAATCGCATACAAAACTGCGTTTGGACCTCCAGCGTAATCAGCGGGATTTCTTGACCGACACATCGCGTACGGTCAACCGGTTCCTTACCGCATCCACGATATTGCCCATCCCGGAATTGGGTGGTGAAGTTCGCCGCCGCACTGCTTTTACCGGGTTTCTCCCCTTCATAGGTTTGAACAAAAGGGATCAGGAACTGGTTAGTAACTCGATCAGTCTGCGAGGCGATACTTTACTTGACCGATGGACGATCAAATATAAGGCAGGGTATAATAAAACCACATCAAAATCGAGCAACGTCAATGTCAGTCTAAATGGTAACATCAACAGAGATCTTACCGGAATTCTGATCCCGGACTCTATAGTCACAAATCCTGATGATGATGCAGCCATGACGCCGCGGATTGTCGCTGGTGCCTTTACTACGACCTCAAATGGAATTCCGGTTTCGCTGCTTAATGCTGATGGGCAGGCCTACTTTTCTGACCCGGCTAACTACGCTATCTCTTCTGCCAATCGGACAAGCACTGATAGCCCTACCGAAGCCTATTTTGCCGAGGGCAGCTTGCGATATGATTTCGACACAAGTTTTCTTAATTATCTTGAAGCCGGCTTTAAATATGATCGGAGTGAAAGACAAAGCGCGGATGAAAGATTTGCTACCGCCACGGTCGGGACGCTCAGGCGCGACATCAACTATGCTCGTATTTTTGGGCGAAATACGTCCACGAATGACATTGGATCAGGCTTTGTGAATGTCGTTTCACTGGCAGATATCGGGCAGGATGGTATATTATTCCCAACATTTAACACCGGTTCCGTCGAAGCGCTGTTTGATGGGCTCGCTGGATTGACGGAAGATGATCCCAGTACTCCCTTCAATGAGGAGCGTTTCCGTTTTACTGATGCGACGACGCTGGACCCAATTCAAGACGTTGGTGGACTGATACCTGCTAAGACGGTTGAAGATCGAATCGCAGGCTATATTCAAGCCAAAGTTGAATTTGGAAACTTCGATGCGACCGGAGGGGTACGTTGGGAACGGACTTTCCGGTCTGGCACGACTCTCAGCGCACCTTCGATCACTCTCGATCTACCCGGGTTCCAACGCGAACCCAGAGCAACTTTCCTGGATTTTGGGTTGGTCAATTTTGTCGATAATTCGGGAAGCCAGACGACATGGACGCCTAGCATTCTTGTTAATTATCGCCCCATCGACAATCTGGTGGCCCGATTTGGCTATTTCCGTTCCACTGTAAACCCGGATATTCGTCTGATCAGGCGAACAAATACCATCGGCATTGATTTGCGTGAAAACCCTCCTTTTGGAGATCCTTCGGTGACGATAAGTGAAGCGAATCCCGATTTGAAACCTTCGACGACGGACAATTTCGATTTTGATGTGGCTTATTATTTCGATGATAGCCCTGGTTTACTGCGCGCGGGCTTTTTCTACAAAAAAATAAGTAACAACTTCACCAACGTCTTTTTTCAAGGAACGCCGACGGATGGAATACGAGAGCGCGTGTTGTCAGAACTTGCACCTCTGGTAGACGCGCGCCCGGACCTCTTTGAGTTTCAGCCAAATACGGTATTCAGGTTGAACCGACCTGAAAACGGAGAAGGCGGGAAAATATATGGATTTGAGTTGGAAGCAATCCGACAACTGAATTTTCTTCCGGGATTCCTGAGCGATTTTGGCGTACTCGGCAATTTGACTTATACGAAAGGCGATTTTCCGACGCTGGTGCAAAGTTTTGATGCTGATGGAAATGTCGGACAGACTAGCCTTGATCGGCCGTTGGCAGATCAGGCAGCCTGGGTCTATAATCTGTCTCTCGACTACGCACGCGATGGGTTTGAGGCGCGAATGATTTATACGCGCCAAACGCAGACGGTGACCAGATATGCAATTACTGATTTGAATACTACCATACCTGCTTTTTCGACGCTGGATCTCCGTATGTCTTACAATTTCGACAGGCTGGGCGGGAATTGGACGGTGTTCCTGGAAGGCGATGATCTCCTTCGAGGGAAACGCAAAGCGGATATTCGTTCAGCGATTGCTCCAACGCCAGGTCGCGGTGATGCAAACTTCTTTTTCCCGACCGCCCTCCAATTCAACGGCGGGCGCACTGTCACCATGGGTATACGCGGCAAATTCTAGCAGTCATTCACTTCCCTTGTCTTTTTCCTGGGGGCGATCGTTCCCACCCCAAACTCCGTATTGGCCTCAGGAAAAAGAGCTGCAAGGCGCCCCTTGGTTACTTGCCATGCTGAACAGTTCTATTCCAATTATCTGAATGATCGCATAAAAACGAACCACAAATATTCGATTATTTGTTGAGGGATTGGCGTTCTACTGCGTCTAATATAGTGAAGCCTTTAACAAGATCAGATAGATTTCCCCTGATTCTCTGGAGACCTTGTCATGCGACAGACACCCCCATTGCGACTTGCTTCTGCGCTAATTGCAGCCTTTTCATTATTCATGGTGACCCCGGCATTGGCCAAGAGCGATGAGAGCAAGGGTGGCTTTGCGCATGACGGAAGCGATCTCAAGCCGGATCCGCGGGTAGTTTACGGAACACTTGAAAATGGATTGCGCTATGCAGTCATGAAAAACAGCACACCGAGCGGCGTCGCTGCGGTCAGAATGCGGATTGCCACTGGCTCGCTTAACGAGACCGAAGAGCAGAGGGGCATCGCTCACTTCCTTGAACATATGGCCTTTAACGGTTCGAAAAACGTCGCTGAGGGGGAAATGATTAAGCGGCTGGAGCGTTATGGTCTGGCGTTCGGCGCTGATACTAATGCTAGCACCGGTTTCAGTCAGACAACCTACAAGCTTAATTTGCCGACGGTCGGAGAGGAAATCCTGAACGAAGCGTTTTTTCTGATGCGTGAAACAGCCGAAAATCTGACACTTGATAAAGAGGCCATTGAACGGGAGCGCGGCGTAATTGCGTCAGAAAAACGCAGCCGTGATTCGGTGAATTTCAGGGCGCTGGTCGCCAGCATGGGGTTTCTGACGAAAGGTAGCGGGCTTACCGATCGTTTGCCGATCGGAATAGATGAAACCATCGCTACAATGCCGCGGTCAGAATTTGTCAAATATTATCGCGGCTATTATCGCCCGGAAAACACCTTCATCGCCTTTATCGGGGATATCGAAACTGATTTGGCTATCGCAAAGATCAAGGCCTATTTCAGCGATTGGCGGCCAGTTACCAAACCGCTTCCGCAGGCGAAGGTTCCACCCGCTGATATTGTTCCAGGGAAAATTGGCTATCACCATCATGACGAAATCCTGACTTTTGTGTCACTGGGCTCGATGCATCCTCACAAGGAATGGCCAGATAGCAAGGCCAGGCGAAAACAAGGATTATTGAAAGCTCTGGGGGCACAGATTCTGAATCGTCGGTTGGATCGCATGGTAGATTCAGGAGAGGCAGATTTCCTGAATGGATCGATCAGTCGCTATGCGCCTGAAGACACTGTCGATGCATGGATCATCCGTCTGCGCAGCGGGCCGGAAAACTGGAAAGAAGCATTGGCTGCGGGGGATCAGGAAATCCGGCGCGCGTTGGCCTATGGTTTTTCACAGGCGGAGCTGGATGAAGTTATTGCAAGGCGGCGCAAGTCTCTGGAGATTGCGGTAGACCGAAAGAGTACACGCAAGACCTACGCACGGCTCGAATATAATTATGCCAAAGAATTGGTCGACAGTTTCGCCAAAGAACGTGTTTTTACCGCGCCTGAAGATATTCTAGCTCGCTTTGAGGAATATGTTGCAGAATTGTCGTTAGACGAGGTTGAGCGCGTGTTCCGGGAACGTTGGACGGGATTTGAAAAGCCGATGCTATATTTAGCAACTAGTCAGAAGCTTACTAACCCCGAAGCGGAGATAGAATCAGCATTTCTGGCATCTCGTAAAATTGCTGTTTCGGCACCAGATATCAAGCAAACGAAAGAATTCGCCTATACCGACTTTGGAGCTCCCGGTCGCGTTGAAAAAGAATCCTATCTGGCGGATGCGGATGCCTACACGGTCAGGTTTACCAATAATGTACGATTGAATTTCAAACAGACTGATTTTGATGCTGATACGATTGCTATCCGGGTTAGGGTGGGTAGTGGATTTCTTTCTATGCCTGAGAAAAGCGAAGGATTGCGAAGGCTCGCGGAAAACCTGATCTCTGACAGCGGAGTATTGGGGCATAGTGCGAACGAGCTGCGAACGCTGTTTGCTGGCAAAAATGTTGGAACTCGTGTCCGGTTGCGTCCCGACAGTAATGCTCTGGAAGTTATCGGTCGCACTGATCGGGAAGATTTCAGCAACCAACTAAACTTGATGACGGCGCATGTAACCGCGCCTTCTTATCGGGAGGAGGTCGCCGAGCGCTATCATAAGGGAATGAAAGCCTGGTATCCGACCCACAAAGCAACACCGATGACCGTCGCTGAAAAGGAATTGCCGCGGATGATACGATCTGGTGATGCCCGTTATGGCTTTTCTGATCTGGAGGCCTTTTTATCTCCCGAAATTCAGGATGTCCGGGACTGGATTGACCCACAGCTGCAAAACGGCTTGATAGAAATTACCATCGTGGGGGACATCGATAGAGCGACGGCCATCGCCGAGGTCGCCCGGACATTTGGCGCTTTGCCAGAACGTGCTGATAGTAAAGACGAATTCCCGAATATGCGTGATCTGGATTTTCCATCGCAGCCGGCTGAACCGTTTACATATTATCATCAAGGCAATTCTGATCAGGCTATGGTTCGTGTATATTGGCCAGCCCCGGATGCCTCTGACCCCAAAGACCCGCTGCGGATGCAGGTGTTACGCAGCATATTGCGTAACCGGTTATCGAATGTTCTTCGGGAAGATATGGGACTGACCTATTCCCCGGGCGCTGGTATATTCGCCAATGATTTGTTCGAAGACTATGGCTATATATTTGCCAGTGTGACCGCAGCACCAGAAAACGTTGACGCTGTGCATCAGGCTGTATTGTCCGTTGGACAGAGTCTTTCCGAAGGAATAATTGATCGAGATATCTTCGGACGGGCACTAAAACCCATTGTTGATGACATTGACAGCACACTGGAAAATAACAGCTATTGGCTAAGTATATTGGGGGATGCCCAGACTGATTCTAGTGGGTTGACGAGACACCGGCTCCGTGAAAATATTTTACGAAATATGAGAATTGAGGATATCAAAGCCGTGGCTGCACAGATATTCAAATCAAAGAAAGCTGTGTCTGCTTATATTCTTCCGTCCTCGGAGGTTACTCAGCGAGAATAGTTGCAAAGGTAGCAGATTGAATGCGCAATAAGTATTGGGTGTTCTGGTATCTTTGTTCGAACCAAGAATGATTAACTCGTAACGGAATCGAAAGTGTGAAAAATACTCTCTAATGTTAGCGTTTGAAATCGTTGTGGAAATTAGCATCATGTCCCTAACATCCCAAAGTTAGACTCCAATAGATTCCACCTCTTAGACCTAAGCAGTTTTTCTGGAGTTGGTCGGGTTCAGCCACTCTGTAATGAAATCATCCGAAGAGACAGGTTTTGAGATGTACCAACCTTGCCCAATATCGCATTTGAGCTTGCTAAGCATATCCATGCATGGCTGGTCTTCAATGCCCTCTGCTACAACCTTTAGATTCAGCGCCTTCGCAAGTTCAATGGTCGATTTGACCATAAGGCGGCTGGCTCCATCGTTCATCATCGTCTTGACGAAGCTTTGATCAATTTTGATTTCATCAATCGGCAGGCGTTGCAAATAGCTCAGCGTCGATTGGCCTGTGCCATAGTCATCGATCGAAACCAAAATACCAGCCTTGCGGATACGCTCAAGCGCCAGGATAGAAATCTGCAAATCTGCTAGAGCGGCAGTTTCAGTGACTTCAAATATCACGTTGCCGTTTTGGATATCGGCCGCTCTGACCATTGCAATTGCCGTGTCAATAAACCCGCTGTCGCCAAGCAGCTGGGCGGAGATATTGATCGAGCAACTTAAACCTGGTCGCTGTTTATTCCACAGCGACAAATCATCCAACGCATTTTGCAAAACATAGCGTGTAAGCCCGTCAATACGATCTGCTTTTTCCAATATCGGAATGAAAATTTCAGGACTGATCATTCCTCTTTCCGGATGCTCCCAACGGACCAGTGCTTCAACGCCGTCTAATCTATCCTCCAGCAGGTTCCATTTTGGCTGATAGACTGTCCAGATATTCCTGTTTTCAATGGCCTGCTCCAATTCAACAAGTAGGTTCTGTTTCTGCCCGATCGCGCTCGCGGCTTCTACGTCATGCAAAGACCAACGCTTTCCTTTGGTGATCGCCTGTTCGGTAGCAATTTTCGCCTGATCAATTGATTCGCCGCTAATGCCAAAAGAGGCGTTAAGTTTGATTTTAGTATCCCCCGCCATGACCGGAGAATGGAACAACGCCACGGCAGTATCGAAATGGCCGGTCAATTCGCCAATATATTCTTCTTTTACGACCCAGCCAACCATATCGGTGTCGAGATGAAAAATACGCTCATCTTCAGCCAAAAATTTCAATCGATCGGCAAGGTTGTTAAAAAGATCGAAGCGCATATCCTTGTTTGTAACGACGAGCAATTCACGAAAATCGGAAAGCCGCGCAACCGCTATGTACCTGGATTTGCGGCCAGCGAGAAATTGTGACAAAGCTGCCTCGTTAGGCAGAGCGCTGTCAGCATTGGAAAATTGACTACGGTTCAGAGCAAAATTGGTTTTCAAGAATTTCTCTATCACCAAGAAGACACCCAGAAAAAACAGAGCTGGGGTATTAGAAAAGGTAAAAATACCGAGATATTCCGATAACAAGATCAACAAAAAAAGCGAAAAACCAATTGAAAGGACGACAGGCACAGTGCTCTTGTCACCGACAGGATTTCGCCATAAATAGATCAGTAGCAGGACGGCAGCAAATACCAGAGAAGGCAGATATCCGATGTCTGCCATGTTAGACCCTTGCAAAAGCGTTTCGGCAGCCATGGCCTGAATCACAACGCCAGATACCATCCCATAGCGGCTGATTGGATAACGATCACCCAACTCGATGGCCGTCGCGCCGATGATGACTTTCTTGCCCTTCAGGCCCCAGTTGGAACGCTCAGACTGCAATATGTCGATAAAGCTATAGCGGGGAATAGTTGCTGGATCGATTGACTGATCGATTGAAAACTTTCGATTAATATGACCGGAGCTTTCGGCCATCATGCTGGCGAGCGATGGCCGGACCGTATTATCCGTGACCGTTCCATAACTATAATCGTTCAACTGTCCGTTTTCATCAGGATGAACGTTAACCGAGGCAAGAAAGGCGTTTTCGCGAAAGGCCAGTATAGGTAGGCTCTCAACATAGATATTTTCTGCTGAGGTTTGCTCCTGCTTGAAGGTCGGTAAAATAATCGCTGCCTTGGAATTTTTGAGCGCGGTTGCGAAAATATTGTCCTGCTCAATCGTGGAATGCGAAGAGAAATCGACATCAAAAGCAATCTGCTCAACGCCAGCTGCAGAGAGTTTATCGACCAATTCAGCATAATATTCACGCGGCCAAGGCCAACGGTCTAGCCCTTGAATCGATTTAGCGTCGATTTCGACAATGGCTATTTCACCGGATGCAGGTTTCTCTAGCAGGTCGGCGCGGAAATTTTGGAACTGCCGTTCAACTTCACCGCCAACGCCGATAACCGGCAAAACGAGCGCCGCCAAAAGCGCGAATGCCCAAACCAGAAAAATGCGCCACGAAGTATGAGCGCCAAAAGAAGCAAGAACGGCTTTCAACAATATCTCCACGAAACAGCCATTACGCGTTTGTAGATGAGATGCCTGTATTTTACGTTAATCTTTAGAGTGGCGCACGAAAACAGTCGGTTAATAAAGACATTTCGGGATTTCAGACCATCTCAGACTGGCAAAAAATCAATCGTCCTTGCTTTTGCCTTTACCTTTGCCACCGCCTTTGCCGAGGTTACTATCGTCAAAGCCGTCATCATCATCGTCATCGTCCTGATCGTCATCGTCCTGATCGTCATCGTCCTGATCGTCATCATCTTGATCGTCATCATCTTGATCGTCATCATCTTGATCATCGTCGCCTTGAGCATCGTCGCCTTGAGCATCGTCGCCTTGGTCATCATCACTCTCATTGATCAATGGGATATCGACAATTGTATCGGCTTCTGGAGCATTTTCGTCACCTGAGTCATCGTCGCTCTGGCTGCCACTAACATCGTCAGTATTGCTGCCTTGATCCGCGCCAGCTTGGCCCTCTTCACCATTCTCAGTACCGTCGGCTTTATTATCCTCACTCGCAGCTTCGCCACCTTGATCATCGCCAATATCGCTATTGTTGCTTATCGTTTCCTCTTCCCCGCCGATATTATCGCCCGCATCTTCAAACGCACCCACCGACTCTTCTGCATTTTCGACAAGGACAAACCGATTATAATTAACGTCTCCGCGAATAAGGCCGTTGGTCAATTCCGCCAGCTCAATACCTTCCTCACCAATCTGCACAGAAACCACGCCCGACAGATTGGACGATGGCGTTGCTATTGCCGCGATGGACGGCGATGTGGGTGATTGTTTAGATGAAGTTGTAACATTCCCGTCGCCAGCCGCCGCCGGTTTGTTGGGAGATTCAATCACGCGCCGCTCGCCATCAATAACAACTAGGCTGAATGGATCATTAGCATTGATCATGCCGATTACACCAGGCGTCACCAATTCACTTGCACCATCGTCCAGTGTCGACACTTCCACGGCGCCTTCTGTAACTTGCACAGCGGCACCGTCAGCACTTACCGAAACGCTAAAGGTCGTTCCTTTGACAACAGCTGCCATATAAGGTGTTTTGACTCCGAAATGTGGTGTTTCCTTTTTGTCGATGCGGAACAGGACATTGCCGAGATATTCTATAATTTGCGTGATTTTGCCGCTTTTCGCCGGCTCCGCAATTTCGATATGACTGGCTGGCGATACGACTAGATATTCACCGCCACGCAGTAATACAGCGCGCCCCTTTGGGCCGGTTTTGATCACATCACCGGGAGATAATTTGGTCTGGCGCTGCGCAATCTTGACAACCCCTTTACGCGCGATCGTCACATTTCCGCTAATCTCGGATACCTGCCAGCCGGGCGTACCGGCATAGGCTGCACCGCTCGACAACAATGCCGCGATAACGAGTGATTTGGTAATCGGATAGGTCATAACAACAACTTTTCACTAAAATGAGCCTTGCTGTTTAGGAGACGATTTTGAAGATAAGAAAAACGTAGCTAGTTAAAAAAAAATTAATTCCCACCGTTGATAACCAACATTTAACACCATCCAGCTATGTCATTATGCCGACCAAATTTATGGATATTGGTGCTAGTTTGTCGCGTATTAGATCAGCTTTTCTCTTTTTAATATTGTCTGTTCCTGCATTGGGGCAGCAGGTTGCTATGGCGCAAGACAGCCAAATGGCGGCTTTAGAAGCTGGTGTGTGGACAGTCGGGTTTCCAGAGCCCGATGTTTCGGAACGCTCGGTATCTCGTCCAATTAGGCAACCATCAGAGATCCCCGATTTTGCAGCTCCTCAACTTCAGGCGCCTGATGAGACACAGCTGGTCAATGAGAAATCGGCGAATTTTCGGATCGGCGCTATCGGTGTTGTGGGAACCAATGCGCTCGATATCGAAGTCTTTTCATCTGTCGTTGAAGCCTTCATCGGTCAAGAGGCAACCGAAGATGACCTTGCCTCGTTGACCCAGCAAATAGCTGATATTGCTCGGGAAGAAGGCTATATATTCGCCTCGGCCTACGTACCCGAACAGTCGGTGCAAATGGGTGTGCTGGAAATCAAACTGATCGAAGGCATGGTTGATGCGGTACGGATTATTGGCTCGGACAATCAGCATTTGCGAAAAATGCTGTCTTCGCTAGAAGGCAAAGTCGCTCACAAGCCAGAGATTGAACGTAAGTTACTGCTGGCCGGGGATATTCCCGACATCCGCGTGCGGTCTACAGATTTCCTGCAAGAAGACGGTCTCAATATCCTGCAAGTCACGGTTCGTGAACGTGGTAATCGTGTGCGTATACAGGCCGATAATTACGGAAGCGATAGTTTTGGCCCGGTAAGGGCACGACTCTCCGGCGATCTGCGGGCGGCAATCCATGATTCAGATGCCCTGGGTGTGGCCATACGAACCAATCCAATTGAACCTAAAGAGATACTCTCTGTCAGCGGCTATTACGAAGCTGCTCTCGGCACAAATGGGCTAAAGGCAGGCATTGCCGGTTCAGTGGGTGACACCGCACCAGGCGGCAATGCTGGGGGCTCCGATATTTCCGGAGAAAGCCGTTACATTGCGCTATTTGCCAGCTATCCTCTAGTCCGGGCTACGTCCGGCAGCCTGTGGATCGAGACAGAAGCCGCTTATCTGTCGATCAACCGCGACGATATGAACGCCCTGATCCGCGAAGACACAGAAGTCACGGTATCATTGGGCGTTCGGGGTGAATTTCCGTTTGCCGGTGGCAGGGTGCGGGCCGGTGCCTCCATTGTTCAGGGGTTCGACATTTTCGACGCTACCCGATTGGGTAATCCATTGGCATCACGACGCGATGGAGATGGTGTGTTCACCAAAGGAGAATATTGGGCAGATTTCAGAACCGGATTAACCAAAAACCTTAGTATATATCTTGCCGCTCGCGGCCAAATCGCCAACCGCCCCTTGCTCGCTGCGCAGGAACTAAGCATCGGCGGTGCCTATCGCGTGCGCGGTTATGATTTCAGTGAACTGTCAGGCGACGAAGGCTTCTATAGTCTCGCTGAATTGCGATATAACGTAAAGTCGCAGTTATCCTGGCTGAAGAGACTACAAATCTACGTGTTCGCCGACATGGGCTATGTCAACGATCTAGCCAGCGATAGCAGCGAAGGCACACTAATTTCCGCCGGTCCCGGCGTACGCGGAGCCGTTGGACCATTTGATTTCGAACTGGAAGCGGCGCTACCAGTCAATCGCGATCGTAGTAACAGCGATAACAAAAACCCGCATATGAACGTCAAAGTCGGCTTGAACTTCTAGAACAGTAACAAATCTGTGAATCTGAATGCCCGACTTGCTTCCAGTTCAATGGGTTTGGACCTAGATACAGTTGCCACCAATGTAGAAATACAGTTTAAACAAATCGGAAATCGTCAAGAGTTTGATGTAGCCAGAAATTTGTTTGGTGTTGGAAAATCGTTTCATTCGAGATGGAGAGTACCAGCAGCTATTCGTAATAGATTTGTCTAGGCGCTGGGTGGATGCTTTTGAGATTTCTGTTTCGGTTACCTGGAGGGGGCTCGCGTTTTTGTAACCGTTTATATTGGTTCTATCCGGGTCATGATATCCCGCTCGTCCTTGGACTTCATAGATTGCACAAAACACGCCCGCTAATTGTTAACAAAACCATTCTGGTACTTATATCAATTTTGCATGTGACTATATCCATTTTGGATGTAAATAGGTGTGGGGGCCACTTTGGAGGCTAAGAATGTCGATGAATCACATGATTGGCTATGTGATGATAGCGGTTATGGCTGTTATTTTGATCGTAGGCATCGCAATTTTCCGAAAGGAACGGAAAGCTAGGCGACGCAGAGATCGCTAGTATATCGAAACTTTTTTTAACAAGCCTGTGCGACAAGCCGTTTGCGATCAAGTCGTTCCATCATGCTTTTGATAACAGCCGGATGGAATGTATAATCGATTTGACATCCATATTCGTCATTTTTTTTCCAAAGCAGATTGGCAGTTAAAATATTCATACTCGGGATTTTTAACGTAAGCGCGATATCGGGATTCAGCTGCGCTGCACATTCGATTTTGATAATTGTATCAGAAATCGTTGTTACCACGCACGGGATGGTGCCGGAATTGCTTTGTTTAACCTGTGCATCGATATGCATCGAATCGCCGTAAATCATAATTGCTCTCCACAAATTGCTGAAAAGAGGGTCAGCAACTGGCACCGGTTTATGGCCGGTATAAGCAACATAGTAGATGGGCGCTAAACTGAGATAGCGAGATATAGTTAATGAAGAGAGCAATTTTTTAACCATGTCATGGAGTCTTATGGCGTGGTTAGGCAAGCATGCTTTATTGACTATTTTGAGTAGAGGATATTTCCGAGCTTGCTACTCCATCGGCCGATAGATCAGTCTCAATTTCTGATTTCAATTCTTTGACAGCCTCATCAGCCGCCGCTTCCAGCGATTTAGCATCGCCTTCTATCTGTTTTTCGATCGCAGCAACTTCTTCCTCACCTTGATCTTCCAATGGTGCGTCAGAGCACGCACTAAGAACAAGGACGCTAAGCGCTAGGAGGCCAGTAGCGCGCATGGGCTATTCTTTGGCCGGCATGGTGAAATCGACTTCGCTATTGGCAATAATCGATAATACCGTGCTCCACGCCGCGACATTTTGACGCACTTGTTTTGGATCAACTTTATCCAAGGTATCATCCGGCGTGTGATGGAGATCGAAGTAGCGCGAACCATCTTGCTGAAGGTCAATCACCGCGAGATTGTTGCTAGCGATAATATCGCGTACATCGGCCCCGCCAGTTGCCGGAGGACCGTTAGCACCTATGCCCAGCGGCAACAGCGCTTGTGAGATCTGTTTTTTTACGTTTTCGGCACCGTCTGGCAAGTTAAACTCAACGCGCCAGACATTGTCGGCACCGAAATCTGATTCCATCGCTATGGCGTGGTTGCTGCCGGTATGCGCTTTTGCATAAGCTTTGCCACCCCAAAGGCCGACTTCTTCTGCTCCTGCCCATAAGATTCTGATCGTACGCAAGGGTTTGCCATGATCCATGATATGTTTAGCCGCGGCAGTCACAATGCCGCACCCTGCGGCGTCGTCGAATGCCCCGGTTGAGAGATCCCAGCTGTCGAGATGACAAGCGATCAGGATCATGCCCTTGGACGGCTCACGCCCAGTTACTTCCGCAATGACGTTACCCGATTCTTGCTGGCCGATATTCTGCGGTGTCATGACCAGTTTCATCGTAACAGGTTTGCCGAGTTTGATCATCCGTTCAAGATTGTCCGCATCAGGAAGCGACAGCGCGCCAGCAGGTATTGGTTTCACACCTTCAGCGAAATTCGTGTTTCCGGTGTGCGGGTTGCGGTGATAATCTGTGCCAATGGACTTGATCACATAAGCCGCCGCGCCTTTCTTTGAGGCAACATTGGGGCCGATCCAGCGGACAGGACCAAAAGCGCCATAGCCTGACCCATCCTGAGTACGATGCATGTCATGAGTCACAAACGCGATCTTACCAGTTAGGCTGCCGTCTGGCACCGCTTGCATGGCAGCGAGGGAGTCGAAATAAGCAACTTCTGCTTCGATCCCGGCCTCACCAGTGCTCGCGCTGTTGCCCAAAGCTGCCACATGAAATTTTTGAGGATAGGGGCTTGTCACTTCAGCAGTTTCTGCGCCACGGACCCAGGTTGGCATCATGAATGGTTCGTTGCGGACGTTCTGGAAACCCAGAGCTTTCAGCTTTTTAACCGACCAGTCACGGGCACGGGCTTCAGCTTCTGTTCCAGCCTGCCGCGGCCCAACTTCTGTCGTCAGTCCTTCGGTTATTTCATAGGCGAGACTATCTTTCAGCGCCTTGGCCTGGATGGTAGCTGGATCATGAGAATCCGCAAAAGCACCTGTTGAGAAAAGAAGCGCTGATACGCTGACGAGCATAGAAGAAGTTTTTATCATAGACGACTGCCTAACTTGCCTTTTGCCGTTTGCCAATGCTCTCTTGCGAGTTGGCGTTCATTTCGCTAGGCGATGCTCAAATCTAACCACATTGAAGTCAAAGGATACCGCCAGATGGCCGTCCAATATAGCTATGTCATGAAAGGTCTAACCAAGACCTTCCCCGGAGCACCAAAGCCGGTTCTCGACAATATTCACCTGCAATTCCTACCGGGTACAAAAATTGCCATCATCGGTAAAAACGGTGCTGGTAAATCCACTCTTATGAAAATCATGGCGGGTCAGGACGACGAATTTCAGGGTGAAGCCTGGGCAGGCGAGAATATTCGAGTGGGTTATCTTGCTCAGGAACCCGATCTTGATGAAACCAAGACGGTCAAAGAAAATGTCATGGACGGCGTGCGTCCGGTGGCTGATTTGGTCGAGCGTTTTAATGAGATATCGACCATTATGGGTGATCCGCCAGAAGACGCCGATTTCGATGCGCTGATGGAAGAAATGGGTACGCTACAAGAAAAAATCGATGCAGTGGACGGCTGGACGCTCGACAACCAGTTGGAAATCGCGATGGAAGCGTTGCGCTGTCCCCCTGGTGATAGTCCGGTAACCGATCTTTCCGGTGGTGAGAAGCGCCGGGTCGCTCTGTGCCGCTTGTTGCTCGACAAGCCTGAAATTTTAATGCTTGATGAGCCAACCAACCACCTTGATGCAGAAAGCGTCGCTTGGCTGGAAAAGCATTTGATCGATTATGCCGGAAACGTCATTCTTGTCACCCATGATCGTTATTTCCTAGATAACGTAGTGAACTGGGTGCTTGAGATTGACCGGGGCAGGGGATTACCGTTTGAAGGCAATTATTCTAACTGGCTTGACGCGAAAGCCAAGCGGATGGCCCAAGAAGAGCGTGAAGACAAAAGCCGCCAGAAAGCTATTGAGAGCGAGCTACAATGGATGCGTCAGTCGCCTAAGGCACGGCAAACCAAATCCAAAGCGCGTATAAAGTCCTTTGATGATCTGGTGGCCGCGCAGGAAACCCGTCAAATGGGCAAGGCGCAGATTTTGATCCAGACGCCGGAACGCTTGGGTTCCAAGGTTATCGAAGCCAAGGGTCTGACGAAAGCCTATGGTGACAAGCTGCTGTTCGAAAATCTCGAATTTTCACTGCCACCTGGTGGTATTGTCGGCATTATCGGCCCCAATGGCGCGGGTAAGACAACGCTGTTCCGGATCATCACGGGGCAGGAAACGCCCGATAGTGGTTCTCTTGAACTCGGCGAAACGGTGAAACTTGGCTATGTCGATCAAAGCCGTGACACGCTCGATGCTTCGAAAAATATCTGGGAAGAAATTTCCGGTGGCCATGATTTCTTCACTTTCGGCAAAAACGAAGTGCAGACCCGGGCCTATGTCGGAGCCTTTAACTTCAAGGGTACAGATCAACAGAAGAAAGTCGGTCAGCTATCTGGCGGTGAACGCAACCGCGTCCACCTTGCCAAAATGCTCAAAGAAGGCGGCAATGTCTTGCTGCTCGATGAGCCCACCAATGATCTTGACGTCGAAACGCTGCGTGCGCTGGAAGATGCGCTGGAAAGCTTCGCTGGTTGCGCCGTGGTCATCTCGCATGACCGCTTTTTCCTTGATCGGCTCGCAACCCATATTTTGGCTTTTGAAGGCGATAGCCATGTCGAGTGGTTTGAAGGCAATTTCGAAAGCTATGAGGAAGACAAGCGCCGCCGCCTTGGCGATGCAGCGGATCGGCCAACCCGTGTTGCTTATAAGAAACTGACTCGTTAAGTTGCTATAGAATATAATGAAACTATCGGAATCGGGGATCTAGACCATGAAAATGACACCGCTAAATATCGCAATTTTCGCCGGCGCTATTATCATCGGCTTGTTTTTGGGTTTGCAATTTTCCGGTTTTGCTTGGCTGTTGATCCCGCTGGCTATCTTTGTGGTTGTGGTTCTGATGCGCAATAAGTCAGGCGAAAAGGCTGATCCAGCGGAAACGGCTGACGCCATGAAAATGATCCCTGCAACCGGGAAAGCCCGCATTTATGTGATGCGTAAGGGTTTTGTTGCGGGGCAACAGGGCATGAACATCACCATCGGTGATCAGTTTAACAGCCAGATACGCAGCAAATATTTCTTGATGGCAGAAGTTGAGCCGGGCGCACATGAAGTCACAGCGCAAATGTCGAGCGGCAGTAAATCCGCTGCGGTTTCGCATGAGCTAAATCTGGCTGAAGGAGAAATTGCTCTTCTCGATATGAAAATCAACATGGGGGCCCTGCAAGGCAAGCCTGACTTTACCGAAATTCGGGAAGCCAGAGAAGCTAACGGGATGTTGACCGGACTGAAACTGGTTAAATGGAAATAGCTTTTCAGCGCGAGTTTTCCCTGTGATAGCGATGATATCTAATTAGAAAATCTCAGGGCGTTTAAGCACTAACTGTCTGACGATTTGAGAGTTTGCTAACAGCAACAATAGCTACGATTGCCATCACAAATCCCGGTATAATCTCGTAAACACCCGGTCCGCCCATAACCGCGGCGTTCCAGCCCAGCGCAATCCAGACGATTACCACGGTGGCCCCAGTCACCAGTCCTGCAACTGCGCCCGCGCCGGTCATCCGTTTCCATGTCAGCGATAGCAATATCAATGGCCCGAACGCAGCACCAAATCCAGCCCAAGCATTACTCACCAACCCAAGAACCTGACTATCGGGATCACTTGCGATCACAATCGCGAGCAATGCGACGAGCGCCACAAAAAGACGTCCGATATTGACCGTTTCCCTCTCGCTGGCCTGTTTACGCAGAAACAGCCGATAGAAATCCTCGGTCAAGGAGCTGGACGATACCAGTAATTGCGAGCTGATCGTGCTCATGATCGCTGCTAGTAGGGCGGCGAGGAGGAAGCCGGTGATCAACGGGTGAAACAAGGTGTTGGCGAGCAGAATGAAGATGGTTTCGGGATCATCCAGAACCAATCCGTTCATCTCGACATAGGCGCGGCCTGTGATGCCGACGCCAATCGCGCCAAGCAGTGCCACGCCCATCCAACTCATTCCGATATTACGCGCCTTGGGTACTTCGGCAACCGACCGGATTGCCATAAACCGGACAATGATATGCGGCTGCCCAAAATAGCCTAGTCCCCAGGTTACGGCGGAAAGGAAGCCGACAAGGGACAGTCCTGCGGTCAGGCTCAAGTAACTGGGATCAATCGCGGTAAGCTGTGTCGAGACCGCACTGATCCCGCCGCCATTGGTCAACACGACTATGGGCATCAGCACCAAGGCAACCACCATGATGCAGCCTTGAACAAAATCGGTTAGGCTGACCGCAAGAAACCCGCCGACCATTGTATAAGCGAGCACGACGCCTGCTGTGATCCATATGCCGAGCATATAGTCGCTCATCGCTGTCTGATCTAAAAAACCTGCAAAACTGGTCTCGAATAGCTTGCCACCGCCGACTAATCCAGCGGCTGTATAGACCGCGAAAAACAGGACGATGATGATCGCTGATGTAACTCGAAGCGCCAGTGCTTTGTCGGGAAAGCGGTTAGCGAGAAATTCGGGGATGGTGAGGGCGTTTCCGAGCTTTTCGGTCTGTTCGCGCAGGCGGGGCGCAACAACGATCCAGTTGACTAGCGCGCCAACAAAAAGCCCGATTCCGATCCAAACTTCGACTAGTCCCGCCGCATAAAGGGCTCCGGGCAGGCCAAGCAGCAGCCAGCCCGACATATCCGAGGCGCCAGCGGACAGCGCCGCGACCGCTGGGCTGAGCTTACGCCCGCCGAGTAGATAGCCTTCGCTGCTATCGGTTGATTTGCGCCAAGCGTAGAAACCGATGGCGATCATTCCGACGAAATATAGAGCGAGTGAGATTAGTGTTCCGGTTTCCATAAGTTTTACCGCAACCGCCTCACCCAAACACCGCCTCCTTCGCGGCGTTGGATATCAAAAATTGATACGGCGTCAAACATGTCGACCAACTTAGTGAAGCCGTAGTTTCGGACATCAAAGCTTGATCGATTTCCAGCTATTTTGCCGACTTCGCTGAGGCTTGCAAAACCTTTCTCGTCTCTGGAGCTGGCCATATAGGCATCGATTAAAAGCTTAAGAAGTTCATCATCCACCTTACCATTATTATCGGTTGTTTCGGCTTTGATAAGCGCATCGACATCGATAAAACGGCTGCAAGCCTGTCGGAACCCTTCTGGTGTCTTGAAGCTACCGAAGCCGTAGACAGGAAGGCCGTCCTGTCGGATCCGCATGGCGAGGGGCATGAAATCGCTGTCGCTGCTCATAATCCCAAAGCCAGTTACATTACCGCGGAAGAGCAGATCCATCGCGTCAATGGTCATCTTCATATCCGTGGCATTTTTACCCTTGGTAATATCAAATTGTTGTTGCGGTTCGATCCCATATTTATGCAATATGTTAGACCAGCCCTTAAGCGACTGTTTGTTCCAATTACCATAAGCGCGCCGAATATTGACCGTTCCGAGCTCGGCCAATGCAGTCAACACCGGGTCCAATCCTGCATGACTGGCATTATCAGCATCAATCAGCAAAGCGATGTTATCATTATGTGTTTTTGTCATGATTGTTGTGATGAACCTAGCGAAGGGCGGGTTCAAGTGGAAATAAGCTGAACCGGATTACCCCGTTAGGGTACAAGCCATTGGCAGCTCCAGTCTTTGACACTATGATCCCATGAGAATAGCGCGCGCCGATGTCCCGTATGAGCAAGATAGAGCCATTCGATCTGCTCGATATCTGCAAATAATATAGCAAAATTTTCGCGGGCAGGAGCTACTTCGAAGCCTTCCGGTTTGCGACCTTCAACATCTGGATCCAGCCCGGACGTGGGGGCGTCAACTGAACTGCCAGGGGCAGGATCGGCCAAATAGCATCGTTTGCCATAGAGCGTCGCCTCATCCCATGCTGCATCGCAGGCCGCACTGTCCTGTTCGACCCTTCCGCGGCCAGATAAGCGCAATTGGACTTTGGCTGCTGGATGATAGCAGAGGATCGAAATCGCCCCACTATTACCAATGTCAGCGACCTTAGAAGCCCGGTTGTCCGTGTTGAACCGAAGCGTACGACTGTCACGCCGCGCTTCTCGTAACACCATGATTCGTTGGCTGGGTATGCCATCGTCACGGATCGTTGCCACTGTTGGCGTATGCAAAGGAGATTTACGATTCTGAGATCCGTCAATTAGCAGCTGCCACGTCTGCTCCAAAGAAAGCTGTAAGTCATTGAGAAAGGGCTGTTCAGGTTCGCGGGTCATTCGACTGCTTCAAATTGACCAGTCGTTTCATCAAGAGTGAACAATGTCGCTTCACCAATGGCATACCAAGCACCGTGGAGCATTATTTCTCCCCGCGCTTCAAGCTCAGCTATAAATGGAAAGCTTCGCAGATTGTCTAAGCTGATTTTGATCGCTTCGAGCTCCAGTTCTCTTTGTGGGTTTGATGGTGCAGCAGCCACCACATTGTCTCGCGCTTCCGTGATGATGGACATCCATTCATCGATGAAACTATGGCCGGATTCGCTGAGTTCACCGCCTTGCAACGCCGCGCTAATTCCTCCGCATTGGCCATGGCCGAGGACGACGATATGTTTGACATTGAGGCCCGTGACACCAAATTCTATAGCCGCTGATGCCCCATGCATTCCGCCGGTATCATCATAGGGTGGAACGAGATTGGCGACGTTGCGTAGCGCGAACATCTGGCCCGGACTGGTATCGAAAATAGTTGCGGGGTCAACGCGGCTGTCACAGCAAGAAATGACCATTATAGGAGGTGCTTGGCCGTCTTTGGACAACGCGTCGTAGCGGGCCCGTTGTTTCGGATATGCTTCTTCTCTAAAGCGTTTATATCCGTCTAGTAGCGCGTGAAATTCTTGCATTAAAAACGATCCCCCCGAACGACCTCCACATTTGCGATGGTCAGTAACAAGCTATGGCTGTCCAGTAGCGGAGCCAGCGCGTCCGTCAACTGTCCAGCCTTTTCTTGGTTGGCAATCATCAGAATAATTGATTTTGCAGCCGCGCCGGTAATCTCGTCATGTTGCCAGCGACCATCTCGTCCGCCTCCGGAAGCGATTTTGATGACGCTCCAGCCGGAAATATCGACCTGCTTTGCATAGCCGATTATCTTTGGAACCAGCGGTGTATCAACCAATATTTCGATGCGTTTGCGTTGGACAGTGGCGACCATATTTTACCCCAGAAACTTTGCGATTGCGGCAAATAGAGAGATACCGAACAGAATGTTGAATGGAAAGGTGATACCGAGCGACATAGCCAGATATATACCCGGATCAGCTTGGGGCAGGGCGAGGCGCATCGCCGCTGGCACCGCGATATAGGAGGCGCTGGCACACAATACACCCAATATGGCGGACGATCCGGGATCAAGGCCGATCAAGGTTCCGATCACAGTTCCTATGGTACCGTTAATGATCGGTAGCAATATTCCCAATGCCGCCAGCGGGATCGTAATTTTGCGAGTTTCCAGCAACCGCCGAGCCGCAATTAATCCCATGTCGAGGAGGAAGAGGCAAAGGACGCCTTTGAATCCGACATCAAACAACGGCTTGATTGGAGCGAATCCCTCTGCGCCGGCAATGAAACCAATGATAAAGGCACCGAGCAATAGCACTACTGAACCATTGGTGAGCACCTCATGCATCAAATTGGTCCCTGGGCCTGCATCCGCTTCGTTTTCGACTCGAAGTTTTTTTGAAAAGGCCCTGGCTAGAAGCAGTCCGGTAATGATCGCTGGCATCTCCATTAGCGCCATGACGCCAACCATGAAGCCATCGGGCCTGATTCCCTGAGCTGTTAGCAATTCGATCGCGGTGACAAAGGTTACGACACTGACCGAGCCATAGTGGGCTGCCACGGCGCCCGCATCTATCGCGCCCAGTTTTGCGAAAGACCGAAGCAGGAAAAAAGCCAGAATAGGGAGAGTGAAGCCAAGCAACACCCCTGCGACCGCTGCTGCTCCCAGATTGACAGAAAAACCAGTCGATGCAACCTCAACGCCACCTTTCAGGCCAATTGCCGCCATAAGGTAGATCGACATAGCTTTGGCAAAGGCTTCCGGGATGGCGAGATCAGAGCGAATGGCAGCAGCCAGAAAGCCTAAAATGAAAAACAGGATGACGGGGGAAGTTAGTGTGTCGATGATCATGGAGGCCCACTATCTATTCAAGTGATATTAGGGATTAGCACCCATATCGCGGTTGGCAAGCGCGCCTGTCATCGCTATCTGATAGAAATGAACGAAATTACTAAAATAACACCGCCGTCTGGCAAACATATACGTCAGCGCAAACCCGATTGGATTCGCGTTAAAGCACCGATGGGCAAAGGCTTTGAAGAAACCCGCAAGTTAATGCGGGAACATAAACTCAATACGGTTTGTGAAGAGGCGGCGTGCCCCAATATTGGCGAATGCTGGACGAAGAAGCACGCCACGGTGATGATCTTGGGTGATGTATGCACCCGGGCCTGCGCTTTTTGTAACGTCAAAACCGGTATGCCGATGCCAGTCGATGCTTTGGAGCCCCAGCACACGGCAGACGCCGCCGCCAAATTGGGCCTCGAGCATATTGTGATCACTTCGGTGGACCGCGATGATCTGCCCGATGGCGGTGCCAGCCAGTTTGTTAAGGTTATCGAGGCCTTGCGCCGGACCACTCCGAATACGACGATCGAGATTTTGACCCCGGATTTCCGAAACAAGGCAGACGCCGCGGTTGAAGCGATCGTCGCTGCACGCCCAGATGTGTACAACCACAATCTGGAGACAGTGCCGCGGCTCTATCCCAATATTCGTCCAGGCGCGCGCTATTATGCGTCTCTGCGTCTTTTGGAACAGGTGAAGCGGCTTGATCCTTCGATCTTTACAAAGTCCGGTATCATGCTTGGCCTCAGTGAGCAGCGGCTTGAAGTACATCAGGTGATGGATGATATGCGATCCGCCGATATCGACTTCCTGACCATGGGCCAATATCTGCAACCCACACCGAAACATGTGAAGGTTGATGAGTTTATCAAACCACAAGCGTTCGATGCATATGCGTCCATTGCTCGAGCAAAGGGCTTCTTGCTGGTCGCTTCCAGCCCGCTAACGCGTTCCAGCTATCATGCAGGAGATGATTTTGCGAAAATGCGTCAGGCGCGTGAAGAAAAACTAGCCCGTGCCGGCGCATAGGGAAACGCGCGAACTGCCTCACAGCGCCGCGCAAATGTATGCACTAGTGGCGGATGTCGGGCGCTATGAAGAATTTCTTCCTTGGGTTGTTGGAACGCGAATCAGGTCCAATAGCGATACCGAGATGATTGCCGATGTAATCGTTGGTTTTAAAGGATTGCGCGAGCAATTTGCATCGCGCGTTCTAAAAAATGCAGCCGAACGGACTATTGATGTCGATTATCTTGATGGGCCATTGAAGCAACTGCACAACGAATGGGTGTTTCGCGAAAGGGAAGGCGGCGGCAGTTACGTCGATTTCTATGTGGAATTCACCTTTAAGAACCGGATGTTCGAAAAGCTTGCCGGGCAGATGTTTGCCAAGGCTTTGCACAAAATGACCAGCGCCTTTGTTGAGCGCGCCGGTGATATCTATGGCAGCAATTATTCAGATGTGCCGGGAAGCAACAATTCAAGCGCAACCAGCGCAGCTTGAAGCCGAATATCCGCTCGGCTTTTATCGGCACCAAAATCATGGCGATCGGCGACGACATCATCAATGCTCTTGCCTTTTTCGGCTTTGGCAAAGACCACTGTGCCTACAGGTTTCTTTTCAGTTCCGCCGCCAGGACCGGCAACACCCGTAATGGCCACCGCCACATCACACTCTGATTTTTCCAAAGCACCCTGGGCCATGCCCCAGGCTACAGCGATAGATACCGCGCCAAATGTTTCCAGCATGTCGTCACTGACATCCAGCATTTTTTGTTTCGCCTGGTTTGAATAGGTGTTGAAACCGCATTCAAAAACGTCGCTGCTGCCGGCAATTTCTGTGAGCGCTGCCGCGACCAGACCACCGGTGCAACTCTCTGCTACCGCGATTCGTCGACCAGATTTACGATTGGTATCAATGACTTGTTCCGCCAAATTGACGAGTTCTTTGGGCAGTAGATTTTGCATGGAGCCCCGCTAGCCTATTCAGTAGCCGCTTTGCAAATGTTGAAGGCGCTTTTTTTGCCATCGTCTTGATCGTTATTTCCCAGCTGAACGAGCATAACGGTTAGGCTAGCAATGTTAGAAGTAGGCATGGGCTCCAATAGTCCATAGACTTTGTCAATCGAAGGACAGTCTTTTTCCTTGATCTCTTTCGTTAGCATCGCCGGAATCATTGCATCGATAAACGGACGAAAAGCATCTGCTTCGATATTTTCCGGGAAATCCTGTCCGACGAGCGATCGGACTGCTGTGCTAGCTTTCGGCCATGCATTCTGGGAATCTGCTACATACCGTTGCATTTGTTCTGAATCGACTTGGAGTAGAGCTGCTGTTGCAGGTAAGCTGCTGGCACATTTGGTTCTGGCCGCGTCAAGAGCGACGGGCAGAACGTACGTAATCAAAGATTCAGCTGTTTCTGGAGGCATGCATTGTTCTGTTTCAGCAGCCTGCAAAGTGGTTGCGCTTAGTAAGGCCATAGCCGCTGAAACGGTCGATATTCTTCTCAACATTACTTTTACTCCATTGATATTGTTGCAACTGCCTGCGCTGCAATGCCTTCTCCGCGGCCAGTAAAGCCTAATTTTTCCGTAGTGGTTGCCTTAACGCTCACCTGATCGATCGACAGGTCTAGCATATTGGATATATTCTGCCGCATTGCTTCGCGATGCGGTTTGATTTTCGGTTCCTCGCATATCACAGTCATATCTACATTATTGATGCTGCCACCTTTCTGTTTGATGACCGATACTGCGAATTCGACAAATTTATCAGATGATGCACCGCGCCATTTGGGATCTGATGGAGGGAAATGATCACCAATGTCACCTGCTCCAGCAGCACCAAGCAGTGCATCGGTCAAGGCATGTAGCAGCACGTCGGCATCGCTATGTCCGGAAAGGCCTTTGTGATGGTTGATTTTTAGACCGCCGAGCCAAAGCTCTTCACCAGCGACTAACTGATGGACATCAAAACCCATACCGGTACGTATCTGCGTCATATTGTGTCTCGATGGTTTAGCAAAGTCGGCTGCGGTCGTGTATTTCTTTAAGGTTTCATCTCCTTCTACGACAGCGATTTTATAGCCTGCTGCCCTAAAGATTTGAGCATCGTCGGAAGCATTAATATCGTCTGGCCAAAGTTCATGTGCACGCATTAATTTGCCGAAATCAAATGCCTGCGGAGTCTGTACACGCCATAGTGTGTCACGATCCAAGGTATCTGCTGAATATCCATCCACAACATTTATTGTCGTATCAATCGTGGGCAGAACTGGAATCGCAGCATCTTCTTGATCGACTGATGCGAGCAGCCGATTGATTATTACATTGGATAAAAAAGGTCTAGCAGCATCATGAACAAGGACATTCTCTGAGCCTCCTGCAGCAGCAATGGCCGACAATCCTTTTTTTACACTTTCTTGGCGTGTATCTCCGCCAAGAACAACTTGATAGCCCTTCAATCCGGCCAACGCATTGTGTAGTTGATCTTCCTGACCAGATCGGATGACCACCCAAAGTTTGGCTATATTCGGATGGTTGAGAAATTGCGCTACACTATGGCGTACCATCGGCAGCCCATTCATAAGAGCATATTGCTTGGGTAGCCCCAGACCAGACCGTTCGCCTTGGCCAGCGGCGACAATCAAAGCATGATTTCGAGGTTTAAGTGAAACAGAATCGATCATTGGGAGGGACCTAGCCCAGTCCGTTCTTGCCTGCCAGCCGCTTTGACGATAAAGGCTGCTTAAAATTTAGGCATAAGAAATGAAATTAAAACCCATATTGATTGATAAAATAGCGATCAAAAGCCCGGTATTGCTGGCGCCGATGACTGGTGTGACCGACTTGCCGTTTCGCAAGTTGGTGCGGCGTTTCGGATCTGGTTTAAACGTGACCGAGATGATCGCTAGTCAGGCGATGATCCGAGAAACGCGTCAGTCTTTACAGAAATGCGCTTGGGATCCAACTGAAGAACCAGTGTCGATGCAGCTGGCAGGATGTTCACCGGACGCTATGGCTGAAGCGGCGAAGTTGAATGAAGACCGTGGTGCGCAGATTATCGACATTAACATGGGGTGCCCGGTAAAAAAGGTTGTGAATGGCGATGCGGGTTCTGCACTAATGCGTGATTTGCCGCTGGCCGCCGCTCTTATCAAGGCGACTGTAAAAGCCGTAAATGTCCCGGTGACTGTGAAAATGCGAATGGGCTGGGACCACAACAGCCTTAATGCTCCAGAACTCGCTCATATCGCAGAAGATCTTGGCGCAAAAATGATCACCGTTCATGGTCGGACCCGTTGCCAAATGTATAAAGGCAGCGCCGATTGGACATTCGTAAGGCAGGTAAAAGATGCCGTTTCTGTTCCCGTAATCGTGAATGGCGATATCTGTACCATTGACGATTGTGAGCGCGCTTTGGATGAAAGTGGAGCTGACGGCTTGATGATCGGGCGTGGCGCATATGGCAAGCCTTGGCTACTTGGGCAGGTCATGCACTGGTTTGAGTATGGTACAACATTGCCTGATCCTGACCTGCAAGCGCAATATGCGGTTCTGGAAGAACATTATCGGGCGATGCTCGACCTTTATGGTGAAGATATCGGCGTCAAAGTCGCACGCAAGCATATTGGTTGGTACACTAAGGGCTTGCCGGGATCTGCTGATTTCCGCAATCAAGCAAACAAGGAAGCTGATGCATCCAAGGTTCTCGCTATGTTGCAAGGCTTCTACGCTCCTTGGTTAGACAAAGCTGCTGCCTGATGAACGACTTGCCTTCGGCAGAACAGATATTTGCTGGTTTGCCAGATGCACTGCTGATTATTGATGATGAACATAAGATAGCCAAAGTGAATCCGGTAGCGGAGAATTTTCTCGGTCAAAGCGCTAGGCATTTGATTGGCGCGCATGTCGCAGATCAAATTCAGTTTCAAGATAAACGCTTGTCTAGCGCCCTTCTTAACAAGGACGCAAACGTAGCCGCGAGACGTGTTCCTGTTAGGTTGAAGGGGCGAGAAGCCGGACTAGTGAATTTTGATATCCACACGATTCCTGCAGATCAACGTTGGCGTATAGTATCGATAGCACCGCTTCCAGCAGATGGCCCGGTTGTTGAACAAAGGCCCGGCGAGCAAGATCAATTTTCAGTGCGCGCTCCAGATATCTTGGGGCATGAAATCAAAAACCCGCTTGCCGCAATCAAAGGTGCAGCACAGTTGCTTGATCGTTCGCTGTCAGAGGATCAAAGGCCTCTGACTCATATGATCAAGGGTGAGGTTGAGCGGATTGCAAAATTGCTTGATCGAATGCAGAGTCTTTCGACCAAACAACCGGCCAAAGTAGAGTCTGCAAATGTACACTCGCTTATTGATCGTGCCAGAAAGTCGATCGAAACCGCACATAATGGTGATTTAAAAATACAGGATCAATTCGACCCTTCATTACCAGAGGTTTTGGTCGATCCTGACGCGATGATGCAGGTTTTGACAAATCTGTTGTCGAATGCAGTGGATGCCACCAAGAAACGTGAGAATCCTGAAATTCAGGTCCTGACCCGCTATAGTTTCGGTGCATCGCTTTCCGTCCATGGTTCTGATCAAATCGTCCGATTACCTGTTGAAATTATTATCAGGGATAATGGTCCCGGAGTTCCCCCAGAACTAGAGCAGGATATTTTTTCTCCTTTTGTATCAACGAAGCGAGAGGGGCAGGGGCTTGGTCTCGCGCTAGTCAGAAAATTGATGAACGATATGAACGGACGGGTTCGATATGAACGTTCCGGTGGTTCGAATTTTACCCAGTTCATACTGTTTTTACCTATAGCAGAACGAGGATAGTTCGATGGATAAGCAAACCGTTTTGTTGGTCGAAGACGATCCATCGGTCAGTCATATTATTTCGACTGCTTTAAAAGCGGAGGGCATGGCGGTAGATAGCTGCAAATCCGTTGGGGATCGTGATGCACTTCTGGCTAGCGGTAAATATGACTTGTTAATTACGGACGTCGGTTTGGGTGAAGAAGACGGGATCGCGACGCTGGATGCTGTGAAGGTGCGAGACCCCGAATTACCGATCATTGTTATTTCCGCGCAAAATACGCTGAACACGGCAGTCCGTGCATCTGAAACAGGTGCGTTTGAATATTTTCCCAAACCTTTTGATCTCGATGAATTGGTTGAAGTTGTGCAACAGGCGATGAAGCCCCGCAGCGCTGGATTGTCGACAGAAAACCTAGAAGAAGACAATCTTCCATTGGTTGGACGCAGTCCAGCAATGCAAGAGGTTTACCGAATGATTGCTAGACTTTTGCGCAACGATCTTTCCGTACTCATCTTGGGTGAGTCTGGAACCGGCAAAGAATTGGTTGCTGAGGCTATTCATACTTTGGGGCATCGAAAAACGGGGCCATTTATAGCTGTTAATATGGCCGCTATTCCTACCGATTTAATCGAGGCCGAGTTGTTCGGTCATGAAAAAGGCGCGTTTACTGGCGCCGTGAACAGCGCTGCTGGTAAGTTTGAACAAGCACAGGGTGGAACGCTTTTCTTGGATGAAATTGGCGATATGCCAATGCATGCCCAAACCAGATTGCTACGTGCCCTGCAATCTGGCGAGATTAATCGGGTGGGTGGTAAAGGGCTGATCAAGCTTGATGTCCGGATTATTGCAGCGACCAATCAGGATTTCGTGAACCTGATTGAAGAGGGTAAATTCCGGGAAGACCTTTATTACCGGATCAATGTCGTTCCTATAGAATTGCCGCCGCTGAGGGATCGAGCCAGCGACGTTCCCGCACTGGCCAACCATTTCCTCAATCTTGCAGTTTCCGAGGGCTTGCCAATGAAAGCTCTGACAAAAGACGGTATGGAATTGCTCTCCCGCCATGGTTGGCGAGGGAATGTCAGAGAATTGAAAAATCTGATCTACCGACTTGTCGTTACCGCCAGGGAAGAAGAATTGTCTGAATCCGCTATACGGCAGATGTTGCAGTCTGAGCAGGGCGACGAACAAGACCAGAGCTCAGAATCCGGTTTTTCTGATCGTGTGAAGTCAATTGTCGGGAATTTGATACTCGATAAAGCGCAAGGAAGTTCTTTGTATGTTAGAGCCTTAGAAAAATTCGAACGCCCCATGCTTGAAGAGGTTTTACGCAAAGCAAATGGCAATCAAATCAAAGCGGCTAATATGCTCGGCATCAATCGTAATACATTACGGAAAAAGCTGACCGAATATGATATCGATCCAGCTGGATCGCGATAAGCTGACTCTTCCATACGCTAAAGCGTGACATTTTTGCGTCATTAGTGGTGTTTTTACAACGAATCTGTTGTATCAAGGGCACAATGAACGCTACGCAGGCCTCTCTTAAAAAACGATCACCAGCTTGGCTGCGAAGGCTATCGCTTCTCTCTGAAGACAATAAGGCGATGCAGAGGGTAGAGTGGGGGGTTATTTTTCTCTTTCTCGCTATGGCAGCGGGTAGCTATGCTCTTTTAAGTTCTCAGTCGGGCCGGACCGACTTTATATCTCCTCCGTTGACGGCGGCATTGCTCGTAGCAAATCTCATCCCTGCAATTATTCTACTGGTTTTGCTTGGACGCCGCATGGCCAAGGGCAGGGCAGCAAAATCAGCGGTAGGCAGCAGTGGCCGTCTGCATGTGCGGCTTGTCGCACTATTTTCACTGGTGGCTAGCATCCCGATGCTGCTGGTGGTAATTTTTGCATCTTTGCTGTTCCAATATGGCGTTGAATTTTGGTTTTCCGACCGCGCTCGCGGGATGCTTGAAAACGCTAATAGCCTTGCGCGTGGCTATTATGACCAGAACCGCAAAGATGTCGGAGAAGAAACTATAACGATGGCAAGCGACTTGCGCAGCTTTCTATCTGAAAAGGGTATTAATCACCCTGAATTTGCAGAAAATTATTCCTTTCAAGTTCTCACCCGAAAGTTAAATGAATCTGCGATCATCCAATATGGTCAGGACGATGTCGCTCGAACTGCCGCTGCTGTGAACCCTGAGGATGGAGATCAAAACACTAAAATTTCGGAGGATGTGCTTAATCAGTTGCTCGAAGGTCAAAATTATGTGGTTACGGCAAAGGCGAATAAGATCGAAGCGGTAACGGCGCTGGATTTGGAGTCACGTGTGTTCCTCTATGCTGCGCGCGATTCAGATATGCTGGCGCTTAGTCAATGGGAGCGGGCACAATCAGTTCTGGAGGACTACGACAATCTATTTACCCGTTCTCGAAGCCTTCAATTGCAGTTTAATATCGCTCTGTTTGTGGTGTCGTTGTTTATTGTCGGGTTAGCGTTGTGGATCGCTTTGGCGGTTGCTGATCGCATGGTAAGGCCAGTTGGCGACCTTGTTCATGCTGCGAAGAGAGTAACGGAAGGGGACTTAGCGACGCGTGTGCCAACACCCGTAGCGAAGGATGAAATCGGGACGTTGGGCCGAGCGTTTAATCGCATGACCGAGCGTCTGGAAACTCAGACAACGGCATTGCTGACAGCCAATGAACAACTGGGTAGTCGCCGAGCCTTTATCGAAACCGTCCTGGAATCAGTGACTGCGGGTATTATCAGCCTGGATAAGTCGGGGCGTATTAGTCTTTTTAATTCACGTGCGCAGGCTTTGCTTGCGAGGCAGAATGAGAATCTATTGGAATCGCAGATGTCTGACGTCGCGCCGGAGTTTACTGCGTTGATTGACGAAGGCGTGGAAAACACGATTATCCAGTTTTCATCGGGTAGTGAAATTCGGACGTTAGAGGTAAAAATCGTTAGTGGATCTTCGGGCCATGTGATTACCTTTGAAGATATTACGCAAAGACTTCTGGATCAGCGCCGCGCTGCTTGGTCGGATGTGGCCCGCAGAATTGCTCATGAAATTAAAAACCCGCTTACGCCCATTCAACTTGCGGCTGAACGGTTACAACGACGCTTTGGCAAGAATATTGTCGAAGGTGCGACAATATTCTCTCAACTAACAGGCACAATTGTACGGCAAGTCGGAGATTTGCGGAATATTGTAGATGAATTCTCGTCTTTTGCGCGCATGCCTAAACCGGTTTTCCGTGAAGAAAATCTGATAGATATCGTAAAACAAGCAATGTTCCTGCAAGAAGTTGCTCATCCCAGAATCCAGTTTCGATTTGAAGCGGATGACCCGCTAACATCTTTGGTTTGCGATCGTAGGCAGCTTGGGCAGGCGCTTACGAACATCGTCAAAAATGCTATCGAAGCCGTTGAACAAAAAGCAGAAGTCGGTCCGGACTTTGCTTTCGAGGACGGTGAGATAAACATCGCTGTCGTTCGACATGAAGACGATATTGAAATTCAACTAGACGATAATGGGATTGGCCTTCCCGCTGACCGGGAACGCATTGTCGAACCCTAT
This sequence comes from uncultured Sphingomonadaceae bacterium, assembly GCA_947501695.1. Lineage (GTDB taxonomy): Bacteria > Pseudomonadota > Alphaproteobacteria > Sphingomonadales > Sphingomonadaceae > Parasphingorhabdus. Next base: position 1,227,387 of record CANMWO010000001.1, on the reverse strand, counting down.
ATGACCACCCGGGACAAGGGAACCGGTCTGGGATTGGCAATCGTGAAAAAAATTGTCGAAGAGCATTTTGGCACGATCGCATTTACCGACTCCTGTTCGCCAGAGGAGGGGGGCGGTACGCGCGTAATAATAAAGTTAAATCCTAAGAAACTTGAGCGTTTGCAGGACAGCTTCTCACAAGATAGCTCGAATAGAGATCAGCCTGAACAGCGCTTCGGTATAGCGGCCGAAAGCGAAGATAGTAAACGTCCGCAAACAGATAAGTTACCCCCAATTTAAAGGTCGAAGATATGGCATTAGATATTCTAATTGTTGATGACGAACCCGATATTCGTGAGTTAATATCCGGTGTTCTAGAGGATGACGGTTACGAAACTAGAGTAGCTGGCGATAGTGATTCAGCGCTGGCGGCGGTTAAGGAACGCAAACCGTCTCTCGTATTGCTCGATGTCTGGTTGAGGGGGTCGCGTCTGGATGGGCTCGAGCTGTTGACTGAAATCAAGAAAATTGACGCCAAATTACCAGTCATAGTGATTTCTGGGCATGGTAATATAGATACCGCAGTTGCGGCGATTTCCCAAGGCGCTGTTGATTTCATCGAAAAACCCTTTGAAGCCGAACATCTGATGCATTTAGTGGCGAGAGCCACGGAGACGGAGAGTTTACGCCGAGAGAACGAGATTTTGAAAGCGCGGGTCGGATTTGCTGATGAACTCACTGGCAATAGCGCTGCGGTCAATGCTGTGCGCGCGACCTTGAAACGAGTTGCTGGCACTGGCAGCCGCCTGCTCATTTCCGGGCCTGCAGGTGTTGGCAAGGAAGTTGCCGGACGCCTGATGCACAATTGGAGCCCTCGCGCCAACGCGCCATTTGTTACGATAAGCGCTGCCCGGCTTTCTCCCGAAAGTGTCGAAGAAGAATTGTTCGGAACAGAGAAAAATGGTGCGGTCGAAAAAATAGGACTCCTGGAAGAAGCGCATGGCGGGACGTTGTTCATTGATGAAGTGGCTGACATGCCTTTGGACACACAAGGCAAGATTCTGCGAGTGTTAACCGAGCAGAGTTTCGTTCGTCTGGGCGGGACGCAACGGGTAAAGGTAGATGTTCGTGTGGTATCGGCAACTTCTCGAAATCTTGACGAAGAGATTCAGGAAAAACGCTTTCGGGAAGACCTTTTCTACCGGTTGAATGTCGTGCCTGTCGAATTGCCACCGCTTAACCAGCGCCGGGAAGATATCCCTACATTGGTAGAGCATTATTCAGCTCGCTTCGCCGCCGATCAGCGGCTGAATTCACCAGAAATCTCTAATGAAGCGATGGCGGCGCTGCAAGCTTGTGATTGGCCTGGCAATGTTCGTCAATTGCGTAATGTTATTGAGCGGACGATCATATTGGCGCCGAAAGATAATTTCACTAAAATCGAAATAGAGATGCTGCCGCCAGAGATATTGGGCAATGATGATGATTTGGATCAAGGAGTTGCATCATTGATGGGATCTCCGCTGCGGGAAGCGCGTGAAAGTTTCGAGCGTGAATATCTCAAAGTCCAGATCAGACGATTTTCCGGAAATATATCAAAAACGGCCAACTTTATAGGGATGGAACGGTCTGCATTACATAGGAAGCTTAAAATTCTGGGACTTGCGGCCAAAAAGAAGCAGAGTGTAGAATAACGGATTGTCCGATTGCTGTTGTAGCTTCAACATCAAATCCATATATGTTGATTATGCGGTTCCCCCACTTATCGTAGGCCGCAAACTAAAACCCTGTCTGCGGTCTTTACGCCGCCAAAAACCGGAGTCAAAAATGACCGATAAATCAAATAATTTGCAAGACCTCTTCTTAAACTCTCTCCGCAAATCAAAAATGCCTGTAACGATGTTCCTAGTCAAAGGCGTGAAGCTTCAGGGCATTGTTACATGGTTCGACAATTTCTCTGTTTTGCTGCGCCGGGATGGCCAGTCGCAGTTGGTCTACAAGCACGCCATTTCTACGATCATGCCATCTCAGAGCCTTGATATGCAGGCATTTGCTGATTTAATGGAGCGCGCCAAAACTAAAAATGGCGTGCTGCAGGAAGTTTTTCTAACAGCGGTTCGGGATAGTAGCGATCCCGTTACGATGTTCCTAGTCAACGGCGTGATGCTTCAGGGCGAGGTAGCAGCGTACGACCTTTTTTGTGTATTGCTGGAGCGAGAAGGCTTGGCCCAGCTCGTTTACAAGCATGCGATATCGACTATTCAGCCTAGCGGTGCTATCAATTTGGCCGACTATAATACAGATGAAGGTTCCCATTGATACCATTTGAAAAAAACGAACTGGATGGGACCAAAGATCTAGCTGTCGTTGTCCACCCTGATTTAGGGGCATTGAATCAAGATGCATTGGAATATCGATTAGAAGAAGCCGTTGGTCTCGCTCTCGCGATTGGCATCGAGACAACGTCAGCACGATATTTCTCGGTTCGTGCACCCAAGCCGGGAACATTATTTGGTTCCGGCCAAGTTGGGCAAATTAAAACTATATTGGCTCAAGAAGACGCCAATATATTGATCGTTGACGGCACTTTAAGTGCGATTCAGCAGCGTAATTTGGAAGAGGAATTAAAGGTCAAGGTCATCGATCGCACCGGCCTTATTTTGGAGATTTTTGGCGCCAGAGCAGCGACTGCCGAAGGGCGCCTGCAGGTTGAATTGGCTCATCTAGACTATCAAGCCGGCCGCCTGGTCCGTAGCTGGACTCACTTGGAACGGCAGCGTGGTGGCTTCGGCTTCTTGGGTGGTCCGGGCGAGACACAAATTGAATCCGATCGCCGCATGATTCGTGATCGTATGGCTAAATTGCGCAAGGACCTCTCTCATTTGCGTAAAACCCGAACGCTGCATCGGTCGCGCCGTCAGAAAGCGCCATGGCCGGTTATCGCCCTTGTAGGCTATACTAATGCTGGAAAATCAACGCTTTTCAATCGTTTAACGGGAGCAGATGTATTCGCTGAGGATTTGTTATTCGCAACTCTTGATCCGACAATGCGCCAATTTTCTCTGCCAGGTTACGATAAAGCAATAATGTCTGACACGGTGGGCTTCGTATCTGATCTACCCACGCAATTGGTCGCTGCTTTTAGGGCAACGTTAGAAGAAGTAACGGCCGCGGATGTGATTATCCATGTAAGGGATATCTCTCATAACTCGAGCGACGGGCAGGCTGGTGACGTAGAGCAAATATTGCTCGAACTAGGAGTCGAGCTGCAAGACGGGGAGGGGGCACCCATCATCGAAGCTTGGAACAAGATCGATCTGATCAACTCTGATGATCCCGATGCTATGAAATTACCCGAGCATGTTCCAGACAACATCTGCCTGATATCAGCAGTTACCGGGCAGGGTATCGAAGCTCTTATAGAAATGGTGACAGATAATCTGTCACGCAATCATAACGTTGAGACCGTCACTCTGTCGGTATCTGACGGGAAGCGCTTAGCGTGGCTGCATGAAAATGGCCGGGTTCTGGAATCAGAACAAGCAAATGATGATTTGGTATTAGATGTCCAAATGTCCAATCGGAATTGGGGGCGGTTTCACGCACTTTAGGTTGAGGCCTTAGCCCTTTGCCATGCTTCTTCCAACTCATCGATAGACATCTCTTGCATTTCTCCCGACACAGAACCTTCTACCTTATTGAATCGTAAAGAGAATTTTCTTGTAGCATCGGAAAGTGCCTGTTCGGCATCGACTCCATAGTGACGCGCCAGATTAACCGCCGAAAATAGTAGGTCGCCAATTTCTTCATGGATATGGTCTTTGTTTTCAGCCTGCTCTACTTCATCGAGTTCTTCTAGCAGTTTTGCTTTAACCGGTGCTTTATCGGGCCAATCAAAACCAACTCGTGCCGCACGTTTTTGTATTTTTTGCGCGCGTAACAGTGCGGGCAGGGCCAATGCCACGCCGTCCAAAGCACTTGAATTTCCTGTTTCCGCTCGCTCTTCAGCTTTTATCTGTTCCCAGCCAGGTGTGTCTTTGGCTTCACTAAAAATATGCGGATGGCGTCTGATCATTTTTTCGCAAACCGCACCTACCACAGCATCAAATGAGAAATGGCCTTCATCAGATGCGATCTGGCTGTGGAAAACAACCTGTAGCAGAAGGTCGCCCAGTTCATCTTTCAAGGCGTCCATATCTTTGCGCTGAATTGCATCGGCAACTTCATAAGCTTCTTCGATAGTATAAGGTGCGATGGTTTCAAAGGTTTGTACGCTATCCCATTCGCATCCAGTCTTAGGATCGCGCAAACGCCGCATGATTTCGAGTAGGGGGGCAATCAATGAGCTATCCGTTTCTATATCAAATAGTTTGATAATATATATTATGTTAAATTATTTCTGCTGTGTTCGTGCTGGCGGTTCTAGGATCATTTCACCCTGTTCTACCCGCCAACTCTTCATTTCAGAAAGAAAATTCATCCCAAGTACGTTTGAGTCACCAAATGCCTCTGCGACCACGACCGGCAGTTCCAACGCAACCATTGGCCCGACACGCAAGGATTGAATGGTTCCACGTTGCGCTTCGACGGTTCCATTGGCCGTATTCAAATATGTTGGGAAACCACCTTCGTTGATATCGACATTTGCCGCTTGTGCTGTTTTCAATGTCATTGCAGTCGTCGTAGCTCCGCTATCGATCAAGAACCGGACCGGCATCCCATTTACTTCTGCGTCTGCCCAATAATGTCCGTCCGGTGACTGGCGTATTTGCAATGTGTTGCCCACGATTTGTTGGTCGTTTGCTCCCGTTACTTCTCCAGTGACCTTGTTCCAGACGCCGACGATTTCATGCTGATAAGAAAACATGACGATGAATATCGCAAATATGGCAACCCAGCTTAACACTGATCGAACTATCTCGCCTAAGCCGATGCGCCGCGAGAACAGCGCGCTAGCCACCAGCACTAATGCGCCGATAGCAAAAACAAGGTTGATATTTTGATCTTCGGTCACTTCTAAGTCTCTATCATAAAACCATCATAAGCAGGCTGAATATCTTTTGGTAATATGGAACAAAGATGGTCATAATCCATCGACTTGTCCATATGCGTGAGCAAGCTTAGTCCTGGCTTTGTCGACTGAATGAAATCAAGTGTCATATTGAGATGGGCATGGGTCGGGTGTGGTTTTGCACGCAACGCATCCACGACAAATATATCGGTATTCTTAAATACCGTTCGCATCTCATCAGTTACTTCACCAAAGTCGGTGGCATAAGAAATAGACTTTCCACCATGCTCGAACCGCAATCCGGCGGACGTTATGCCGCCGTGAGGCATATCGACGGTTTTAACGACCATATCACCAATTTTTGTTTCCTTTTCCAGTACACGGCCGTCGCAGATGGAAGGATAATATTCATGTCCGCTAAATGCATAGGCGAAGCGTTGTTTCAGACTTTCTATAGCAAATGGTCGGGCATATGCCGGAATGGGTTCACGCTTCTTCTGAAAAACCTGACGTAAGTCATCTATGCCATGACAATGATCGGCATGATCGTGAGTCCAAATAACATGGTCGATAGCGTCAATTTCACAAGCCAAAAATTGATTACGCAAATCCGGCGAGGTGTCGACAAGAATGCGGGTTGTGGGACTTTCCACGATGATAGACACCCTGCTCCGCCGGTTTTTCGGTTCATTGGGATCGCAATCACCCCAATCATTACCGATCCGCGGTACACCTGAGGATGTACCACAACCTAAAATGGTGAGCTTCATCGACAAGTTTAGGGGTGCGCCTTGTTGAACAAGCGGTAGAAATTCTTAGCTGTTGTCTCGCAAAGCTCAGAATAATCCTCACCCCTTAGTTCGGCGAGAAACTTCGCGGTATCGGCTACAAAGGCCGGCTCGCCGGTTTTGCCGCGATGGGGAACGGGCGCGAGAAATGGGGCGTCGGTTTCCACCAATAGGCGATCTATTGGCAGTTTCGCTGCGGTAGACTGCAGATCCTTGGCATTTTTAAATGTTACGATACCTGAGATGGAGATATAAAGTCCCAAATTCAGCGCTTTATGGGCGAAGTCTTCGCTAGCGGTGAAGCAGTGGATAACGCCAGTAAAAGCGCCCTGCTCCATTTCTTCAGCCATGATCGAAGCCGTATCATCTTCAGCATCACGAGTGTGTACGATAATTGGTAAACCGGTTTCTCGCGCAGCGTGAATATGCGTACGAAAGCTCTGCCTCTGGCGATCACGGTCACTATGATCATAATAATAGTCGAGGCCGGTTTCTCCGATGGCTACCACGCGTGCGTGTTGTGCCTCCTCGACGAGTTTCGCTAAATCAATGTCGGGGTGAGCATCTGCTTCGTGGGGATGGATACCTATGCTCGACCAGACATCGCTTTCGCGTTCTGCGGTCGCAACAATATCACGCCATTCGCTTTCGCGGGTCGAGATGTTTAGCATTGCCGTTACACCGCTTTTACGCGCACGTTCAAGGACATCGCCCTGCTCTTCGACCAAACCCTTATAGTTGAGATGACAGTGACTATCGACGAGCATCTACTTACCCCTTAGCTTCGGTCGAGGGCATCTCCAAACGCGGGAAAATGCCGCTTGGAGCTGGAAGCGTTAATCCAACTTCTATTGCACTAGCGATGTCACTAAACTCTCGTTTTGCAGAGTCTTGTGCCAATAAATCTAGCATTTTGTCACAGCTTTCTGGAATAACCCAGCGTAACATAATGGCAAGCTGACGAATGGATTCTGCCGTATAGTAAAGCACCGTATCCGCCCGCGCTGGATCGGTTTTACGCAATGCCCAAGGGGCCTGATCGGCGAAATATTGGTTGGTCGCACTGAGCCGTTCACGCAGAAGGTCGATAGCTGCGTGGATTGGATATTCGCCGTTGTTCATCAGCGCATTCATATTTGTGAAACAAGATTTCAAGTCACTAACAAGCTGTTCTTCCGCCGCGGATTTCGGCCCTGCTGAGGGGACTTTACCGTCACAATTTTTTGCAATCATAGACAAGCTACGCTGTGCCAGATTACCGAAATTGTTGGCTAGGTCGGCATTGGTCTTCGTGACGATCATCTCGGCAGAATAGCTTCCGTCTTTTCCGAAAATAACCTCTGACAAGAGGAAGTAGCGCAACTGGTCAACACCGAAGGCATCGGCCAGTGCTATCGGATCGACAACATTGCCTACCGATTTGGACATTTTCTCACCGCGATTGAGCAAGAAGCCATGCCCGAACACTTGTTTGGGCAACGGTAAATTTGCGCTCATCAGAAAGGCTGGCCAATAAATGGTATGGAAGCGCACAATATCTTTGCCGATAATATGCGCAATATCGCCACCTTCACTCCAGTACTTTGGATAAAGATCGGTTTGTTGAGGATAGCCCAGTCCTGTGAGATAGTTGGTTAAAGCATCGACCCAAACATACATTACGTGATTTTCACTATCTGGTACTTTTACACCCCAATCGAAGCTGGTCCGAGAAATGGAGAGATCGTTTAAACCACCCTCGATAAACTTGACCATCTCATTGCGCCGGCTGTCAGGTTTAAGAAACTCCGGGTTATCCTTGAAGAGCTTTAACAAGGGTTCTTGATAGTTGGAGAGTCGAAAGAACCAGCTTTCTTCTACAGTCCATTCAACAGGTGTGCCTTGAGGAGACAGTTTTTCTTTGGTTCCCCCCTCGCCTTCAGCCTCTATCAGTTCATTTTCGTCATAATAGGCTTCGTCTCTAACGGAGTACCAGCCCTCATATTTGTCGAGATAGAGGTCACCCTTAGCTTCCATCGCTTGCCAAATAGCTTGGCTGGCTTTGTGGTGTTCAGCTTCTGTCGTACGAATAAAGCGGTCATATGAAACATCAAGTTTATCGCACATCACAATGAATTGATTAGCCATTGCATCGGCTAGCTCTTGAGGTGTGATCCCTTTTGCTGTGGCAGCTTGCGCCATTTTCAAGCCATGCTCGTCAGTTCCCGTCTGAAAGCGCACATCGCGCCCAGAAAGCCGCTGGAACCGGGCAATTGCATCCGTCGCAATGGCTTCATAAGCATGACCTATATGCGGTGGGCCATTGGGATAGCTGATAGCCGTGGTAATATAAAAGGGCTTGGACATGAATTGCTTTCTCGAATCCCGGCAAAAACTACCGAATATTACATCTCTTTATGCGCGCCTGTCGGGTTCGGCAAGCGATCCCATCAAGCTCCCCAGGCGAAAAATCACGGCCTGATTATCAAGGGCTTTGGGAACAGCAATAGCGGCCAAATTGCTTGCGTCTCGCCATGTATCAATTGCCTTGGTTGAAGGATGGCCTGCGGAGTTGGTTCCAGCAGTCTTGATATGCTGAGCCATCAAGCTGGGGGCACGGGACAAAAAGGCCTGATATCGTGGTGTAGCTGCCTTCAATGATAATTTACGCGCTAAGTCACTCTTAATTTGGTTATTCTTATCGCCCGTCTTCATGATATCACGTGCTAGGCTTTCCAACTCCGCAAGGTCGGCATCGATATATTGTAGAGATTTTCCAGGAGCCCCCTCCCCGGCAGCGATTAGTGCATTGATCTCTGTTTGATCCAATTTCGGAGCAAGGGCCGAAAGAGCCGTTCGCATTTGATCATCTTTTAGAGGATCAAAACGTAATATCTGGCAACGGGATCGGATCGTTGGAAGCAAGCGTTCGGGTGCATGGCTTACCAATAAGAAAACTGTGTCTTTTGGCGGTTCTTCAAGGTTTTTAAGCAGTGCATTCGCGCCGCCGCGTTCCAGATCATCAATCGCGTCTATGACGACTACGCGATAGCGCGATATAGAAGCTTGGGTCGCAAAAAGCGGTTGGAGATTTCGAATCTGAGCGATTGAGATGTTGCGCTTTAGTTCATGCTCTTCAAGCGAATCTATACCCTCTTCCCGCGCTTTTTTGTCTTCTTTGTCCGTTTTTCCACCACGCTGAACGAGCCTGAAATCCGGATGAGAGCCAGCGGTTAGCAGTTTTGCGCTTTGACTGAAGTCATCAAGGATAAAACCATCGTTGGTCACTGTTGGTTGTACAGATGAGTCCAATAAAAATTGAGCAGCTTGTTTTGCAAAGCCAGCTTTTCCAAGGCCTTTCGGTCCTGCTAATATCCATGCATGATGCAGCGTTCCTTTGTCGAACGACTGGCAGAATATCCGCTGCGCTTTGTCATGGCCTAAAAATGACGTCATGCCGTTAACCTAACAGGTCGGCCAGATTATGCAGCAAATTTGCTGTAACATCCGCTGGCGACTGTGCTGCATCAATCAGTTTGACGCGATTGGGTTCGTCGTCTGCATATTGTCGAAAATTGGTCATTACGGAGCGGTGATAGTCGCTGTCCCGACTGCCAATCCTATCACTATCACCTCGATCACGAGCATCTGCGCGGCGGGCAGCGACTTCTTCGGGTAGATCAAGGACGAATGTGCGATCAGGCATAAGTCCACCACTGCCAACTTTATGCAGAGCCATTATATCTTGGTCGCTCAACAACCCACTAACACTTTGATAGGCGCGGCTGCTGTCGATGAACCTATCACTGATAATCCATTCGTCTCTTTCAAGCGCAGGCTTAATCAATGAGTGGCAATGTTCGGCCCGTGCTGCAGCAAACAGCAAGGCTTCTGTCCGCATGCTCCACTTATCTTCTTGGCCGGTTAATAGCAGGTTTCGGATAACCTCAGCGCCAGGCGTTCCGCCCGGTTCACGAGTGAGGTGCACCGTGATACCCTTACTTTCTATCGCACGAACCAAAGCTTTCGCCTGCGTGGACTTACCAGTCCCCTCTCCGCCTTCTAGGCTTATGAAACGTCCAGCCATGTCTATTATCCAAGGCCAAGCAATGATTTTAATCCGGCCCAGGCGCGTCCAAAAAAGCCGGCCTCATCAATCGCTTCTGCTGCAACCAGCGGCATAGATTGGGTGCCTGCGTCTCCCGTGGAAACGATCAAGGTCGCTATCTGCTGATCTTTTGCGATGGGCGCTTTGATTGGTCCGTTGTAGCGAACCTTCATCGACAGCTTGCTGTCGGAGCCTTTAGGCAAGGTAGCAAAAAGATCCTTTGGAGCAACTAAATCAACCGAGGACGAATTTCCCAATTGAACTTCAGCGCTTTGGACTTTGGCGCCTTTCTTAAAGAGGGCCTTGGTTTCCCAAGCGTTAAAGCCCCAATTCATGAATTTCACTGACTCGCTACTTCTTCCGCCATAGCTATTCAAACCAGCCAGAACCGAAATAATCCGTCGCCCGTCTTGTTCGGCAGAGCCTGTAAAACCAAAGCCGGCTTCTTCGGTGTGACCGGTTTTCAGTCCATCCGCCCCGGCGATCTTACCGAGTAGAGGGTTGCGGTTAGGCTGCGTTATCGGGTCACCACTATTTGTTTTGCCCCACGTAAATTCAGTCAGTCCAAAGAAATCCTTGTAAAGCTTTGGAAAGTCGTCGGAAAGGCGTTTTCCCAAAGTACCGAGGTCGCGGGCAGTAACCATGGTTTTGCCTTCGTCAGGCCATCCGGTGCTGTTGCCAAACCGGCTATTTTTCATACCGATGCGCTTTGCGGTCTTGGTCATCAAATCGGCGAAATTTTCTTCCGTGCCGGCGATTGCTTCGGAGAGGACCACGCTGGCATCATTTCCAGACAATGTAATGACGCCGTGCAGCAGATCTTTAATTGTTGGTTGGTCATTCACGCCGAGAAACATGGTGGACCCCTGCCCTTGCCATTTTTGCCAAGTCGCGCGCTGGATATCGATCTTTTGATCGAGCTTTAGTTTCTCTTTAGAAATCTGATCAAACGCCACATAGACGGTCATCATTTTAGCCATGGATGCCGGCGGAATTTGCTTATCAGCATTTTTCTCAAACAATATCGCGCCGGATGACAGATCTGTCATATAGGCAATAGGCGCTTCCGTTTCATATTTAGGTACCGCGAAGACAGCGGAAGAAATGGCAATAAGCGGCAATGAAGCCCAAAAAATTTTGATCATTAATATCCCGGTTTCAAATCAGATGTGACATCCTGCACCAGACTAATTTGCGCGCAGGATTCTTGCTCCGTTATAGCCGCGCTTTTGCGCCTGTGCGAGTCCCGCTTTTGCCTCAGCTTCATTGCCATAAGGTCCGTAACGAACCCTCCATATATTTTGCGTTCCATCGGCAAAAACTTTAGCGCCGATTTTGCGTGCCATCGTATCTGCACGGTTTTTACTCGAGAAGGCGGCAACCTGCACAACATATCGGTCTGATTTGGTAGTTACGTTGGTTTTGGGTACCTTTTTGGACGGAACAGGGGATCGCCCCGCCTGTTCGACGATGAACTTACCATCCCTATCGCCAGATGATATTGGCGCGCTTTCAGATGTCGGAACATAGGATGCGCCAACACCGCTGCGGTTTACCTGTGGCGTTGCAATAGGAGCAGATGCTTGCTGCACCGGTGGCTTGGCTATTGGCAGTTTGGCGAGGTTTTTTCGAAGGATGGAAAGCAATGAATCCGGTGTGTCGATACGCTGGGTCGCCGGGTTACCTTTGCGAAGCTCTGCTCGTTCCTGTTCGTTGGGGTTTACTTTCCGGACACGCACACCAGCAACGCCTTGGCGATCAATGCCAAGTTGCTTGGCAGCGCCATGCGATAGATCGATCAAGCGATCATTCGCAAAAGGGCCACGGTCATTGATCCGGACTAGGATTGTTTTTCCGGTATCTAAGGCTGTAACCTCTACATAGCTCGGCAGGGGTAGCGTTTTATGCGCAGCACTTATCCCGTCAGGATTGAAAAGCTCGCCATTGGCAGTTTCATTCCCGGCAAGCTCTTGCCCGTACCAACTTGCGTAACCTACTTCATCATAGCTCGCGACATCTTCGGGCGTATAGGTTTTGCCACCAACCTTATAGGGGTTTCCGACTTTTATTGGAAAGTCTGATACACCTGCAATGTTAGGCTGCGATGGAGACCGCGTAATGCGGTTATCGGCATTATCATTGACGCCATCAATCGTCCCGCAACTTGTAAGAAGCGCGGTAACTACTCCAACTTGAAACAGTTTAACTGCGAATTTCATCTGCCAATAACCCCACTGATAACGCGTAAAAATTTGAACAATTATAGTCTAATATCACACGGTAATTGCCGGTTAGTAAATATGCAGTTTTTCCAGCGCCATCTGGCTCAAGCAACGTCGCCATTGTCTCATCTCTCAGCCTCCGTCCGGTCGCAGGAGCAACGCCAAGAGTCCGCCATTCTGCCATAGTTTTCCACTGACTATGGCGCTCATGAACGCGCGGGCAACGCACGGCTTTGGTTTTATTTGCGATAGCTGAGCGGTTGAGCGATGCCGGAACCCGAACAGCGATCCCCCAAGGGTCGCCGCGCCGCCAGCCAGCATTGACGAAGTAGTTGGCGATTGATGCAACCGCATCATATTCGCTATTCCAGATGTCAGCATAACCATCGCCGCTGCCATCTTTGGCGAGCTTGAGATACACGGATGGCAAGAATTGCGGCTTGCCCATGGCCCCTGCCCAACTACCTTTCATGGCGGATTGGGGAACACCGCCATCAATCATCTTCAAGACAGCCAAAAACTCTGCCTCGAACAAGGTGCGTCGCCGCCCTTCATAAGCCAAGGTTGCGAGCGCTCTAGGAATATCAAAGTTACCGGTTATTCTGCCATAGTTCGTCTCGTGGCCGTAAATGGCCATGATCATTGGACCTGGGACGCCGGTTTCACGCTCTACGTCAGCGAGTTTTGAAATGAGCTGACGATATTTCGCCTTTCCGCCGTTGATCCTTGCGGCATCCACATGGCGTCGTTTGTAAGGAGCAAACGGGGGAATGGCGCTATTAGGTCGGCCACCGGGCTGCGCTTGATCCAACTGAATTACCCGAGGATTATAGGAAAGGCTTGGCAAAACTCTATCTAAAGTCCTTTGGCTAACTCCCTGTTGCACCGCCTTTCGGCCAACCTCCTGCATGTAATTGTCAAAACCCGTCGCTGACTGTGCCGTGGCGCTATTATCGCTGAGGCTGGACGGTATCGTAAAAAATGCAAGAGCGCTAATAGCAATCGCAGTGGTGAAACGCATGAAAAACTTCCCTTCTTCAATATGTTGTCGCACAAACTCAATCTCAGGGGAATCCCTAAATATCTCAGATCAGAAACCAGTTATCTGATTATCTGTCGATTGGCGCTATATATAACAGAATTATCTATTTCGCTCGCGTTTTTGATATTGCTGCGGTTTTGATTTGCACGGGAGGATGCTGTTAGACTCTCGGCTCGAACCGAGAAAATTGACGTTAGATGCCAATTCGGGATGTTTTTCTGATTCCAAAGTTATGTGCTTTTGAGCAATTAAGGAGAATTCATTTTTTGGAGAGAGTGGAGGTGCGGGAGGGATTCGAACCCTCGGGACCATTGCTGGCCCGCCAGTTTTCAAGACTGGAGCAATCGACCACTCTGCCACCGCACCTCAATGTGAAGCGCGGCATTACATAGCGGGCCTAGCCGACGCAAGCCCTAATCGATCCGCTAGGCCTTTCATTGATTGGAATTGATATAGTTCGGTCGGTGCAGGGATAAGGAATAACTAATATATACGCCAGCAGTCACGCTATTATTGCAGTAACTGCGATTACAACAGGCCCAAGAGGCTTCTAGTGATAACCTATCAGACCCATTCAGATCTCGACGACAACGGAAAACCAATGAACTACAACGTCCAAAATGGCACGTGTATGACTCTGGACTTGCAGGTGTTTAACATTAAAGCTTAGAGCAATTGGGGTTTCAACCAATATTGGGTTGGTCGATTCAGGGCGCTTAGCGGGGAAATTAAATGCAAGACGGAAAGCGCAAAATTCATTCTATCCAATTTTTGCGATTTATCGCGGCTAGCCTCGTTGTTTTATTTCACGCTCATCTCGCAATCTCAAACCGATTGAACCCCTCTCCTGCCGATGATTACGAACTCTATCTTTTCGGTTTCGGTGCCGTTGGGGTGCATATATTCTTTGTCATCAGCGGCTACATCATGGTTTTGACTAATTCCCAACCGGGCAAGAGTTTTGATGCCCCGCGCTTCTTCAAAAAACGGATTATCAGAATCTATCCAATCTACTGGTTATTGGCTGCGCTCTACGTACTGGTTAATTCGATTATCGGCGATGGTTATGATTTTTCTTTTTATGAATTGATAGCTGCATTATTGCTTATTCCAGGCAACGCACCGTTAATTATCGGGCCCGCATGGACCTTGTCATTTGAAATGTATTTTTATTTGATATTTGGTGTCGCCATGCTGATCGGGCTTTTGCGAGGAATATTCCTATTATCGGCATTTTTCTTTCTGATGATAGTTTTCGGTATGGTGGCAGGTCCATTTCAGCAACCTCTTGAGATGTTGACCAGCAGTCTATTGATTGAGTTTCTGTTCGGTGCGTGGATTGCGTATTTTACGATAAATTGGAAGTTACCAAGATGGCTTGGCACGTGTGCTACCATTTCCTCGTTAGGCTTGTTTGGAGCGGGCATAGCGATTGGTTTTGAAAGCCTCCCCAGTGTCATTATTTGGGGTATTCCTAGCGCTTTCCTGATATTGGGTGTGGTAGTTATGGAGCAATATCATATGCCGCAGTTTGTGAAGAATTTATCCCCTCTGGGCGATAGTTCCTACACGCTGTATCTCGCGCACATATTGATAATCACCCTGTTAATAGCAGCATCAAAAACAGCGGGACTTTCGTTCATTCCAATTCTAGTCATGACTGTGATTTTCACCATAGTTGCGATTTGCTTATCTCATTGGTTCCATCTGAAGATAGAAGCACCGATGACGAGAGTGCTAACGGGGTGGTCTGAACGGGTAAGTCAGTTTCGAATTGCAAGACCAAATTGAAGCAATCAAAGAACCATTAATTAGTAAGCATTCGGATGGACCAACACTTTTGCCGTTCCGAGTAAGATTGTGACGTCGCGCCACATCCGCCAACCTTCCAGATATTCCAGGTCAGATTGAAGCCTCGCTTCAAGGTCTTCCTGATGATCGGTAGCGCCGCGGAAGCCTCTGATTTGAGCCAGGCCGGTAATTCCAGGTTTTAGAGCATGTCGAAGCCAATAGCGCTGGTTGATCTCCCAAAAGAGTTTGTCTCCAGCTAAAGAACCCAAAGCATGGGGACGTGGCCCAACAACGCTCATTTCGCTCTGCAATACATTTACCAGCTGGGGCAATTCATCGATGCTCGTTTTGCGAATAAAATTGCCTACCCTTGTGATCCTTTGATCATTGATCTGGGTGGACTGATCGCCGTTACTATCCCCATTTTCGGTCCGCATACTACGAAATTTGTAGATATTAAAAATACGGTTCCCTTGCCCTACTCGTGGCTGGCGAAAAAGGATCGGCCCTGGACTATCCAGTTTGATAGCGATGGCAACAATTACGAGTAGTGGTGCCAAAAAGATTAGCAACGGAATGGTGATTGCAAGATCGAACGCACGTTTTTTCAATCGATTGACAAGGCTTAGCGTACCCCGAGATACAACCAGCGTATCATTACCATCAAAATCACCAAGACCAATAGCGCCAAGGTTATTCGCTCCGCTAACCAGCAGTTCGCCTGTAACATCGGAGCCTTTAAGAAATAGAGACCAATCGGATCTGCGTTCGCGTGTGCATGCTACGATTATGCGATCATATCCTTTTACAACCTCCGATAAATGCGAGAGCATATGGGGGTCCATAGGATCTGGATATAGATTTTCCGCTTTAGCATCTACGCAATACATACCTTTTTCAAAGGCAATTGGCGGCACGCCATCAAGTATCAGCAACTGATCTATGACAATGCCGCGAAGTTTCCACCAGACTATCTGATTGACTATAAATCGTCCGATAGCCATCAACGTTGCGCTCGCAGCAAATGCAAAAGCAAACGCAAGTCGGGAAATGTCGGTTCCTGTCTGTGAGAAAAATGTGAACATCATCACAACCAATGCCGTAGCAAATAGTGCGGAAAAAGGTCTTCGAACGCTTTCGGAAAGACTTCTCAATGAATCGATAGAATATGAATCTCGCGTAAAAGCAAACATCATGAAAATAGGAACGACCAGCAAAACAATGTGGTAGCCCTGCGGTGAAAGCCATTTGTCCTCTCGCAGAAAGCTGGCCAGAAAAAAGCCAACGACAATTGCGATCACGTCGAAAAATTGCAAAAGAACATATAGGCTAACGCGAACAGATTTAAGGGACCAACGTTCCGTTGTTCCATTGTCTAATCGCTGTCCTGAAAAAGGGTAACTCTCGTCCAACTAACGCACCATCTATCTATACATAATTGTGCAACCCATTTTTGGATAGAGCAAAATGAGACAGAAGGCCACAAACTAATGGTTTGTTAACCTAAATCCTCTAATTATATGATATATTTAGATTTTTATAAGAAAATCAGCCAAGTCAAGCCTGTTAGGGCGGCCAAAAGCCCCAGATAACCGACATAGCGTGACAGGGCCATCAGAATCTTGTCCGCTTTGGTTTCCCGATTTGGAACAGTTTCCTTATCAGAGATATCATTATCACACGGTTGTATTGATACTGCCATAATTGCGCGACCTCTCGATGATAGGTCGGTCAATCAAGGTTGCCCATACACGCGTTGTGCGTTTTATATCGGCTGAAGAACCGGCCCGTTCTAGAGAAGCTAAATGCAGATTTTAAGCCTCTCTTGAATCAATACTGATCTAAAGCACTACGACATGCAAATTTATTTTGCATTTTTATACAATTTGGTAAATTTATGTGACCTAGGTCATGATGTTCGAGGTCACCAATGTAAGATTCAGAACGATCTATTGGAAAGCAAATAGCCCGAGAGTAATCATGCTGAGCCACAGGATTGAACAGCTACCGATGATAATGGATAGACTTGTCAGTCCGCTATATTTTTTACTGGGCTTAACCGTAGCGGAAGCACTGAATTGCTCTTCCAATTGTTGCTGTAATTGCCGCGCTGGAGATGGAACATAGCTCGCGGAAAGTGAGCTTGCATCATTATCTCGTACCGCTTCGACCGCATCAATTTGCTGTTCTTCAGCAATGAATGAGTCGTCATATCGAATTTTACGCGCATGCATATGAAATCTCCGGGATGAAGTGTGCGCCGAAATTGGTTTCCGAATCGTTAATGCACGGAAAAAATTGATGTCACTCCTTTTGGAAATATTGCTTTGCTAAGATAATTTGCCTCATTTCGATGCTAGAAAGTGAGGTTATTGTTCTAAATTATGCGGTTTTCGATTGATGTCGGCCTAGAGCCGATCGCTCTGGCAATGAATTTACAACAAAGTACATTTGAAACCGCCGATATTGGTAAATGACATTGCAAATTCGAAAAAAATTGACTAATAAACCAAGTGTTAATCATAAAAAAGCCGTCACGGCTTGTCACCTCAGGGAATTGAATTTTGTCGGAAAATCTGAACGGATTGATAGCTTCTGCTAATCGCCGGCGTCGTGCGGCAATTATATTATTTGGTTCTGCGGTCGGTTTGGCGTCGCTATTCCCTTATAATGATCGGGCCATGTGGGTGCCTGAAACTGAGACGCCCTTTGTGTTCACGGCAGTCCCAGAAAAATTGCCCGTTACTTATCTTACTATTGGTGGGGCGGACGCCTTGTTAAATCGATTGCTGGGCTATGATAATAATACCCCAGAACGCCGTCGTAGATCTCGTTTTATACCGTCTGATCCTCGAGACGTTGCCCGGCAAGCAACTGGCGAAAATAATCCAGTTGCCGCTGTTCCGGAATTTGGTGACTTGCCAACAGAGTTGGCTGAAGCTCAAACTGTTCCTGGAAGTATATTAAACCCTGGTCCAGGTGGTGCGGGAACCTCTCCACGAAATACGCCTCGTAATCCTGGTGGAATTGGTGGCGGCGGCGGTGTTGGTAATCCTGGCACTTTAAATCCCGATCCTGTTGTTGATCCTCCAGCGGATGATCCCCCTGTCGACGATCCTCCGGTTGAACCTCCGGTTATGTCTGCTGTGCCGGAGCCTATGACCTGGGCGATGTTTATCTTTGGATTTGCTCTAATCGGTTCAGCCCTGCGTCGTGGTCGGCGGAAAATCGCTGCTATTTAAGCGTTTGCCGCTGCAACGCTGGATTTCCTACTCAATGATAAGTTGATCCTGCTTAATCGTCACTGCTCTGAGACGCGAGATAGCATTTAATCCGAGTAGTGAAACTTTCGGGCCACTTTCCATAATAGCCACATCTATTTTTCCAAGCTTTTTCCCGGCAATTGTAAGTGCGTCAGCTTGTGACCATCTCATTGAGCTATACCCAGCTGCCGTTCGAATGCGATGCGTGGATGGTCGCTGGGACTTCAAGTTAACCCGTTCAGCATCGACCGAGTTAAGAACCACAACGGATGCTCCTGTATCAATTGCAAATTTTATTGGAACATCGTTGATGGATCCGTCAATATAGAACAGCCCGTCTGTTGCGCGTGTTACAAGGTATTTATCGAATTCGCCACCGTTGCCAATCTGCGGAGATTCCAATTCTACCGATGCTGTAAAGGCGGACACCGGCGATGTTACTGAAAAAAATGCTACCTGTATTGCAGCAAGCACAGCTCCGCAAAGTGTCAAACTGCTCAAAAGCATGCTGATAGGTTGCGTGAACATCAATCCGCAATAGCGGAACAGCTATGTGAGAACTCTTCAATGAGACGGTAAACGGCCCATTAATAAATGTTAAGAGCCGTCGATACCGTTTTTCAAGCGTTTATGTTGGCGCTTCTGGAAGAGGCCGATCAACAGGGCACAAATGCCGAACAATAAGAATGCCCAAGCAGCTCCCCAATATGGCCAACGCATATCAGATGTATTGCGGTAGAGTACATAGTGGTCAGGATGGACTGCCAAGCCAGCTTTTTCATAAAGCAAAACAATTTCTTCCGGCAAGCCATCTTGCCGCAAGACTCCGTTGACAGAATTGCTTGGGCCATCCTTGGTTGGTATGATCAATCCTCGCTCCAATAGATGATCGCGTTCCGGCATGCGGCCAGGCATTATATTTCTCGGTAAGACGAATTCAGGCCTAAACACTTGTACAAAATACCGAGTGGATTTTCGATCAGCTATTTGACTGACAATTGGTATGAAATATGTGCGTTGGCTGGCGAAAACTAAGTTACGTTTGATGGTAGCCAATTTTTGCCAATCAAGCGTACCGTTTAGTTCGGCCCTACCCTCTTTAGGTTCCGTAAATGGAATGCTTCCAACATTAATATTTTGAACTTTGCCGCTCTCGTTCGGCAATGCGATCATCAAAATCAACGTCACAACCACCGCAAATAATGAAAGGGCAGCAAGAGCAAAGAAGCTTAGCATTGCCACGCGAGCTTTACTTAGCGCTTTCTTTGCTTGTTCCGCTATCGATAACTCGGGCTCATCCTCGTTATCTCTACTTCGAAAACGAAATATCAACCAAAGGATCAGGAGCAATAACAACGTTAGTAATAGCACCGGCAAGATAACGGTCAAAATCGGAAGATAATTTCCAAACCATGAAAATTGCCACTCGGCTAATATTGATACTAGCCCACGATAAAATACGGATTGCGGCAACAGAAACAAGAAAATGAACAAGGCAAAAACAATAGCGACAGGTATGAGATTGCTGCGAATTGTCGCAAGCATTCCAGAACTTGTATTTTGTGTCATACCACGAACCCTTGAAAAATGAGCAGATATCTACCCTGGACGGTTAAGTCTAGGGTTTTCTGCCGTTTTTACAGGAATTGAACAAAACCATGCTGTTGTAAAAAGATTAGTTGAGATGTTCCGCCTACTCAAGCTGAAACACTTATAAGCCCTACGTGGCAGTGTCACGTGGAATGATGTTAGTCTAGTAAGAGAGTGCCGTTGTTATTGTCCGCAGCGAGCGAACTTTGATTATCATCTGCAGTAATAGCAGTTTCAGGCATGATGGTTGCCACGTTGGGTGTCGGCTCAAATTTTGGAGCAATGATTGGATCTAATTCCGGGACAAAGCTTGCTTGTTCATCTGAAACTTGTTCGTCCAGAACCAGTTCTAACATGGCGTCACCTTCACCTTCTTCGTCAGTCGCTTCTGATAGATCCTCGCCGGCATATTGCTGCGAAAACGCATTGCGCTTGCCCCAATAGCCAGTCCAGCGGTAAAAAATATGTGAGCCGACGGTTTTTACCTTGTCGAGACTTTTTGCCCAATACGGCACTATCCAGATAGTGTGATAGTGCGTCGCTGTTCCAACGCTTTTCTCAACCGTTCCCGATATTGCATCCGCTGCAAATCCCTGAGCCCTTTTCCATATTGCCGGTGCGGGCTTGCGGCCAAGTGATCCGTCGCAGGTGAAGGAAAATTGGCAACCTGTGGAACGTTCTGATCCTTGAAAAACAACGCCGCATATATTGTTCGGATAAGCCGGATGCCTGACACGGTTCAACACAACTTGCGCCACGGCTCGTTGACCGCGTTCTGCTTCGGTCGCTGCTTCATAATAAATTGCCGAAGTCAGGCAGTTAATGGCTGTGCTGCGTGAAAGTTGCGATTTGACAGTAGCAGGAACAACAAACGGTCGTGCTGAAACGATTTCGCCCTTTGAATCCGGCACAGCATTATTCAATCTTATTGCATCTTCGCTGCTTAGACTAAGGTTCAGTCCGTCTGCGATGTCGGGAACACCATCCGGCAAACCCGGCAGAGCAGAAACAGCTTCCCCTGATTGTTGATCAAGAGCAACTGAAGCAACTGAATTTGATGAGGCGCTTTCTTGATTAAAGATGGACGTAGAAGAAAGAAAAAGGCCTGCTACGGGTATCACGCAAAAAAGTACGACAAACAACATCAACGTTCGCCAGCGTCTTCTCCAGTTTCGGCCTGGACGACCATCATCTTCAGTTTTTTGGTCTATATCCGGTAGTTTCATTTGCTCTAACGATCAGCGAAATCAATCGCGCATAGCCTCCAACAATAATCTATGGCGGGCAACTACACCCGAATTATGCCGAAAACAAACAGGCTATAATTGATTTACAACATTTGACTGATTTTAACCGTACCGAACGATAATATCCATCGTAAACAATTACCTTCCTAATTGTATCGAATCAGCACAGAAACGTCTGCGGCAATTGTACACGCCTGTATTTCTGGAAACAGCTTATAGAATATGATACGGGCTGATCTTACAAAGAAGTAAAGTTTTCAATATTTTGTCTGGATATAGGGTAACCCATGCAACGGTTAGGATATTATAGCCATTTGTTTGGTTTTCTAAATTATTGCTCGAGTGGTTCAGTTTCACTAAGATTTATACGGTAACAGCGTCAGAGATTAAAAAACATGAGTAGTACAACCGCCCGGTTTTCCATGCCCCATATGAATCCTTCCAGAATCTTGCTGGCCTTGGGATTGGCGGCGATCATTATTCCTACGATGATGTTCGTGTCGAAAGAGAGCTGGTCGCAAGAGACAGGGGCACATGGCCCTATCGTATTGTTTACAGGTCTATGGCTGCTGCGCAGACGATGGTTGGTAGCACAACCGGTTATGAAACCGGCTCCGACATTGCCGATATTAATACTTGCGGGTGTATGTTTGCCACTTTTCCTATTCGCCAGAATTACGCAAATTGTAGAGATTGAAGGCTATCTAATGTATAGTTTGGTGCTGATCGCACTTTACAGTCTGGTCGGTCGCGCAGCCATGAAACTGATGTGGTTTCCTCTATTCTATATGCTGTTCGTGTTTCCGCCACCTGATACGCTCATAGCGCTTATTACCCAGCCGCTAAAGATTTTGATTTCGCAGGCGGCTATCAGTTTCCTTCATATTTTGGGATATCCAATTGGGGGTGCAGGCGTGATGATCCAAATTGGACAGTATCAACTGCTGGTTGCTGCGGCCTGTTCGGGACTTAACTCTTTGGTCTCGCTATCAGCGATATCGTTATTTTATATATATGTTCGCCATCAAGCAAACTGGCGCTATTCGCTGCTCCTGAGTTCGATGATTATCCCTGTAGCGATTATTGCTAATTTCATTCGAGTTATCATATTGATTTTGTTGACATTTTATTACGGAGAGTCTGCAGCCCAGGGATTCATGCACAATTTTGCTGGGATCACCATGTTCATGATAGCTGTGCTTACGATTTTTGCGATCGACAGTGTGTTGGAACCATTATGGCGTCGCTTTCAAAATAGGGATAATCCGGCATGACCGCAGAAATACAGACAAAAACTAATGCAACTGATGAAACATCGGAAAAGACTTCTTTGGTTAATCGCCGTCATTTGATCATGGGTGGTGCTTTTTGCGTAGCTGCCGGTGTTGCTTATGTTCGCACCCCGCAAGTGATATTTCCGGTGGTGAAAAAAGAAAATTTCGAAAAGTTGATCCCTGAGACAATAGGGTCCTGGCAGTTTAAAACATCAAGCGGCGTCATACTCCCACCACCTGACGCTCTCTCTGATCGCCTATATGACAACCTTGTTACCCGTGTATATTCCGCTCCAGAAGACCCGGCGATCATGTTTCTAACGGCCTACAGCAATACACAAGACGGCGTGTTGCAAGTTCATCGTCCCGAGATTTGCTATCCCGCTGGCGGATATAGCCTGACTCCCACGCGTCCTATGGCAATCGAAAATGGTTTGGGCGGAAATATATCAGCAAATGTCTTCACAGCCACTGGTCGTGACCGGACAGAGCATGTGCTCTATTGGACCCGTATCGGAAACCAGTTTCCATTGACTTGGGCCGAGCAAAGGCTGGCGGTTATTCGGGCCAATCTCGACGGAGTAATTCCCGATGGGGTTTTGGTCAGGGCGTCGCTAATCGCGCCAACGATAGACGAGGCAATGCCACATCTGTTAAAATTTGCGGCTCAATTGAACCAGAGTATGAATGATCAGGGAAGATCATTGCTGAGCGGTATAAAAAGCAAGGCTTAGCAGTTTAATTCCCAGCGAAGGATAGCTTACTCTTTCGGCTGATTGAACTTATCAAAAGGTTTTAACACCATCATAATGAAGGTTATGACCGTTGCGATCACCGCGACAGCTGCTAACTGGTAACCCTCGTTGCCAAGATAGTTCGCGCCTGCACAGCCGACAGAGGCAACAAGATATTGCCACAGATGATCAGGTGGATCATCCTCGACCGAACGGTCCAGAAATAATACAATCAAACCGCCAAAAATTGCGACTGTAAGCCAATCGTAAATGGTTTCCAATTCAACCCTCCGTTGCTATGCAAGCTGCTGTATATTTTTATGGGTCGTCTAACAAGCCAATGATTCGTTTTGTCTTTTTACTGGACAAAACTCCAGGAGAAGTAACCATGTTGAACATTATATCTGTTAAAAAACGCGCTCTAATGTGCCTTACCGCAGGCGCCGTAATGCTGAGCGGTTGTGAAAAAACAGCCGAAGGTCAGGTGGCCGCGGTTGTGAATGGTGAAGAGGTGACACTCCAGGAAATCAACGCAGCGTTGAGCGAAGCAAATATTCCTGAAGGCGCGGATAAGGATATACTCAAACAGCAAGCGCTGCAGCAGATAGTTGATCGCCGGTTATTGGCCCAAGCAGCCAAGGAAAGTGGTATCGACCAAGACCCATCATATCTCATCCGTGAACGCCAGCTTAGCGAAGCTTTGTTGGTTCGCATGTATGCTGACAAAGCTGGCACCACTATCAAGGTTCCGGACCAAGCCGCAATAGACCGCTATACAGAAGCCAATCCATTTACTTTTGCAAATCGTACAGTTTACGCTGTTGATCAGGTTATTTTTCCAGCTCCCGCCAACCTTGGTGATCTGAAGCAGTTGGAGGTAGCGAATACACTTGCTGATGTTGAACGGATATTGACCGAGATGGGCATCCAATTTGCTCGAAAATCCGCCCAAATGGATTCAGTTCAGGTACCACCCGCAATGATGGCACAGATTGTTTCGCTTGCCCCGGGTGAGCCATTTGTGATCCCAACTGGTGCGACTGTGACTGCGAACGTGATCAAGGCGCAACAAAAAGTCCCCTTTAATGCCGAACAAGCTGGCCCTGTTGCAGTTAAGGCCATTCGGAATGAAGAGATGGCAAAGATTATGAAGCAACGATTGACTGAAGCCAAAGCAAAGTCTGAAATTACATATCAGGATGGCTTTGCGCCAGCTGCAGACAAGGGTGGTGTTACAGAAACGCCGGATGTTATTAAGGAAGCTGTTGAAGTCCCAGCGGGTTAGACTTTTTTATATCAAAATGACGTGAAAGACTTCCGGAAAACATCACCGCCGGAAGGAAAATAAATGCATTCATCAGTGCATCAATTAGCGTGACAGCTATTATAACAGTGAAGGCGAGAGCTGAAGAAGAGCTGCTTTGTGGCTTATTTGGCTCCGTCTTTCCTGTTTCGCGAGACCGGTTCATGCGCGATCTCGACAAGATCGCGCCAAATGGTGAGCCCAGCGCCAGTACTAGTCCAATTAGACCAAATTGACCCACGAGTAACAATAGCAATCCCCATGGACGTCGGCCGAGTTCTCGCCACCAATCCCAATGGCCGGATCCGACCACTAAATCTTCTTGAATCCGAAGTATGGAATGTTGATCTTGGGATATTCTCCATGAGAAAGAATTGCGCCCCGACTTGCGCAAGGCTTCCAAGGTGATCTGACCGACAACAGTTTCTTTTGCGAGCGATCTAAGTGGGATGGCACCACTGACATACACTCCTAGTCCAAGAGACATCACGATCAATGCCGGCAATGCTATTTTCCGGGAATAGCTTAACAGTCTCTCCGAATGGAGTACCGTCATACCGGCGAATATTAACATTAAAGCACCAACAGATTGGGCAGCTATTGCCATCAGGCATAATATAACTGCCACGACCGTACGTAATAATTTGCTATCATCCTGAGATAGCGTTTTCAGACGCCAGACGGCCAATAGTGCCGCACAACATAGCCATAATCCATATTGGTTCCCGTCTTCGAACATGGCGAGCGGTCGATATCCAAAATACCGTTCTGCTCCGACATTGGCAAAGGGATGTATGCCAAATATCCACTCATACACACGTTGCCCCGAAATTCCTTCGATAAGGGTGATGGGCAGGAGCAATAATGTGGCTCCTACCACTATATCTGCCAGTTCTAGGCGCCCTGCCCGTTCATGAAAATATATGCGTCCAAGAAACCAAGGCGCTCCCCAAATGCTGAAGATGTAAAGGCTTGATATCCAACCCGCTGGATTGGCATCGCCAAAAAAGGATTGGATTAGTGGCCAAAAGCACCAACAAGTCATGGGCAGGTCAATGATTGTTGGGCGGAACTTTATTAGTTTCCGATGATCGAATATCATCGCACCGATTAATGCCGTTATTGCCGCTATCAACGCTTTGTTGATAAGGCTGTCAGCCGGTAGGGCCGAAGTCATGATTTGATAGGAAGAGAACGTTGCAGTATCTGAAATTTCAGTTGGCAATGATGGGTAGTAGGAGACTGGTAAGAACAAGAGGCCGCAGATATAGACTATCGCCACGGCTTTTCGTGGCTTCAGGACAGCGAATGTCGCTATTCCCAATATGAGGAATGCAATATAGGTCGCTGATATTGCGCTCATCAAATCGTTCCTGCCCATTTTCTCGTGGCGTTCACTATAGGCTATTGAGTTAAAATGTCGCTATTCGAAAACCCAACTCAGGCCGTCGGATTATTGGCATTTCTTAGTGCCGTTTTGAGTTGCATGTTAGCTGGACACTTTGCCACTTGGACTAAATGGAGGCTACTAGCAGTCATGTATTTTCTATTTTTGCTAGAGATATCAAGGGGATGGCGTCACCAACTTCGCACGATAGTTAATGACGTCATGCAGTCAGCGGGCATATATGGTGACCGTGCAATGATCCAATGGGCATTGGTGGTAACATCGCTGGCGTTTGGGCTGCTGTTATTGGTAATTTATCGCGCGTTAGCAAATGAAGCGAGGTTGCAGGCCAAAAATCACGTAGCGGCTACAGTGGCTACCGTGGTTTTAATCTCATTGTTCATATTGGAAATCATCTCATTTCACCATGTCGATGCCCTGCTCTATCAAATTTTTGGAGGTGTAATGCTTATCGGTTGGATGTGGGCGTCTTTGGCCTTCGTTGTCCTGATATCGGCGATGCTGGACATGTGGGATATTTTTCGTCCGGCGAACGCGGCACTGAAAGATAATTAACGCATTTGATTTCATCTACCATTGCGGTAACGAAGCGTGAAATATCGGGGATTTAGCTAAAATGAGATTGTTGTTCGCTCTACCGGGCTTTCACAAATATGAACGCGGTGCAGAAATTGCTCTCTTGTCAGTCGCTGCAGAGCTAGCGAAAACGGGCGATGATGTAACGGTCATCGGCTCCGGACAATCACGGCCTGATGACCCCTATAAGTTCATACATGCCAGTTCAATCCGTCGCGAAAACTTTGAAAAATTTCCTTCCATTCCGCTCTTTCGTAGCGAAACAGTATATGAAGAAGCCACTTTTGCGGCCAACTTGGCCTTGCGATACAAGCCATCGGACTTTGATGCTGTACTGACTTGTTCTTTTCCCTTCACGAATATGGTTCTGCGTCGCCCGGTTTGGGGAGGTAAGAAGCCATTAAATCTGTTTATTACCCAGAATGGGGAATGGCCCGCGGTTTCCAACGACGCAGAATATCGTTTCTTTTCCTGCGACGGGCTAGTCTGCACAAACCCGGATTATTACGAGACTAACAAGGACCAATGGAATTGTGCTCTGATCCCCAATGGCATATCAATTGATCGTTTCAAGTTGGGATCGGGCGACAGAGCCGCATTAGGCTTTCCTACAGATCGTAAAATCATATTGATGGTGAGCGCGCTTATTCCCACAAAACGAGTGATGGATGGCATCAGAGCTGCGGCGCCGATGGGCGATACCCATCTTGTGGTCGCTGGTGATGGGCCGATGCGTGAAGAAGTGAAAGCCTTGGCAGAAGAGCTGTTGCCTGAACGTTTCACGCAACTCACTGTCACAGCTGATCAAATGCCGACACTCTATCAATCAGCAGATGTTTTCTTGCATATGTCGTTGCTGGAGTCCTTCGGAAATGTATTCCCCGAAGCCATGGCTTGCGGCTTACCGATTGTTGGTCACGATACGCCTCGCCTGCGCTGGATCGTTGGCGATGAAGAGTTTTTGGTTGATACGCAGGATATTCCATCGGTAACGCAAGCCCTCACCGATGCATTGGCAACGCGAGAGGCAGCTCCCGCATCGGTATCAACTCGAGCTAACAGCTTCGCTTGGTCCAATATTGCTCGCCAATATCGTGAGTATCTGACGGTACTGAAGCGCAATCAGACCTGAGCAGGTATTTTGTCGAGACTTTCAAAATAGGCGATTGTTTTTTCCAGACCTTCTTTCAACTCGATTGATGGTTCCCAACCGAGTTCAGATCTTGCTAAACCAATATTAGGCTGGCGCTGTTTTGGATCATCTTGTGGCAATGGCAGATCGATTATTTTTGAACCGGAATCCGTCATCTCTACAACTAGTTCTGCCAGCTCGCGGATAGAAAATTCGTTGGGATTACCAATGTTTACCGGTCCGGTAAAACCCTCGCGACTGTTCATCAGTTTCATCAGGCCATCGACCAGATCATCAACATAACAGAAACTGCGTGTCTGGCTGCCATTGCCGAAGATGGTAATATCCTCGCCTTTAATGGCTTGCATTATGAAATTGGATACGACCCGGCCGTCAGAAGGGTGCATGCGCGGGCCATAAGTGTTGAATATTCGGGCAACTTTTATCTCGATACCATG
This sequence comes from uncultured Sphingomonadaceae bacterium, assembly GCA_947501695.1. Taxonomy (GTDB): domain Bacteria; phylum Pseudomonadota; class Alphaproteobacteria; order Sphingomonadales; family Sphingomonadaceae; genus Parasphingorhabdus. Next base: position 1,199,482 of record CANMWO010000001.1, on the reverse strand, counting down.
TTGCCGATTATAGTCGAAAAACAAGGTTTCGGCGCAGCGTTTGCCTTCATCATAGCAGGAACGAATACCGATCGGGTTCACATTGCCCCAGTAATCTTCGGTCTGCGGATGCACGACGGGATCTCCATATACTTCACTGGTAGATGCTTGCAGAATCCTGCATTTCAAACGTTTAGCAAGGCCCAGCATGTTAATGGCTCCATGCACGGAAACCTTGGTGGTCTGCACAGGATCATGTTGATAGTGAATCGGAGAGGCAGGACAGGCAAGGTTGTAGATTTCGTCAACCTCAACGAACAACGGCAAGCAAACGTCATGGCGCATAAATTCAAAACGGGGATGCTGCAGCAAATGAGCGATATTGCTTTTCGATCCCGTAAACAGATTATCGACGCATAAGACTTCGTGTCCCTGCTCGATCAGCCGATCGACAAGATGTGAACCAAGAAAGCCGCAGCCGCCGGTAACCAATACTCGTTTTTGTAAAAAATAATCGCGGCTCATGCCAATATCTCCGGTAAAATCAATGCGCTGTTCGATACATGCGGCTACCTTAGCTAGCAATAGTGATGATATATTTAATCAGTAAGTGCCAAAAACTTGGAAAATTCTGGTTTCATAGAGTGGATAATCATCGTGACGCCAGATCGCGAACTTGTTACACAGATATGCTGATTAAAACTATCGTTATGAAAGACATACCCTCCATCATGCAATTTTTAAGGACTGCTCTTACCTTGGTCACTATTTTCAGCTGTGGCTCAGCACTTGCGGAGCCTGATGCTATGCCTGATGGTGTGGAGCTTCCATCCATCCCCAGCAACTTCGATGTGGCACCGGATTATGTCCCGGGGTGGGGGCACGGTAAAATTCCACCGAGCGCTGCCCCTGATGTTGTCGGGGCCTTTCGCTTTTTGTGTAGCGCCGGTCAACTAAGCTATGATGATCCAATCGTATATCCAGGAGAGCCGGGTAAATCTCATCTACACCAATTTTTTGGCAACACAGCGGCAGATGCGCATTCCAATTACGAAAGCCTTCGCAAAACGGGAGACAGCACTTGTAACAATAGGCTAAACCGCTCTGCTTACTGGATGCCAGCAATGATGAATGGACGGGGAAAAGTCGTAAAGCCAATATACGTTAGTATATATTATAAACGTCTTCCCGATAACTCGCAGAATTGCATCGCTCGAGGCGATAAACCTATAAAGAAATGTATTGGTATCCCTAGAGGGCTTCGTTTCATCTTTGGTCACGATATGCTGAATAAAACGGGAGAAAAAACTGGAAATGGATACTTTAATTGTGACGGACCAGGAGCCAAGCCTGGCAAATATCCCGATATTGTAACAGCTGCGCAAAATTGCCCAAATGGCTCTAAAATCGGGGCCATTATCAATGCACCAAATTGTTGGGATGGCCGCAATCTTGATAGCGAAGACCATCGCTCACATGTTGCCTATGCCAGCTATGCAAATGACGGAAGACCATTGTGCCCAAAATCTCATCCGTTTCGGATGCCGAGATTTACTTTAGGCGCTTGGTATGAAACGGATGACACATTAGATCGCTCCGGAGAATGGGATGCAAAGAGCCCCAGTTGGCATCTGTCTTCGGACTACATGCCGGGAATGAAACCGGCAAAACCGGGATCGACCTTTCATACCGATTGGTTTGGCGCTTGGGATGACGAGGCATTGGCTCTCTGGACAGCACATTGCATCAATAGAATGCTCAATTGCTCGGGCGGTGAACTAGGAAATGGTAAGCAGTTGAAACCGATCAATGGTTATAATCACAAAAGTATGCCCAGAATATTTGATCCCCCACCTGACCCCGGTTTGCACGTTCACGATCATGGAGTGGAGACAGGCTTTCCAAAGGAGAGTGGTGGAAGTTCATGATTGTTTGGGAAAGCGGGTTGTCTCTTGTCTCTTGGCTTTTGGCTCTGCCACTAGCATTTTTATTCACCATTTATGTCTTAGAATTGAGCTTTGGTCTTTTTCGCAGCAGTGACCGGAATAGCGTCAGTCAATCCGCGCTAGCGAAAGACCTCAATATAGCAATATTGATTCCCGCCCATAATGAGGCATCAATTATAACACAGACTATTGAGGGATTGCTCGACGATATCCCTGCAGGAACCCGTATTCTCGTCGTAGCCGATAATTGCAGTGACAACACGGCTGTACTGGCGCGAACCGCCGGTGCTGAAGTGGTAGAACGCAGCAATGCAACTCAACGCGGCAAAGGATATGCCTTGGCTTTCGGTCGCGATATATTGTCAGAAAGTCCGCCAGATTGCGTGATTGTTCTCGATGCAGATTGTGCTCTGGACAAGAAGAGTGCGGCCAAGTTGGCTTCGGCCGTCATAAGTAAATCTGTTCCCGTTCAAGCCACCAATCTTATCCACAGCGCGTCGGACGTGTCGCCTGTTGTGCAAATATCTAATTTCGCCATGATTGTGAAAAACCTAGTCCGTCAACGGGGAATGACAAGGCTTGGCGGCGCTGCTTTGTTAACCGGTACGGGAATGGCTTTCCCATGGCAGATATTTGCGAACGCTCCGCTTGCAAATAGTGATCTTGCTGAAGATTTGGGGCTCGGTATAACCATTACCAAGCAAGGGCATCCGCCGTTTTTCCTAGAGGATGCCGGCGTTTCTAGTGAAGCGGCAGCGAAGGAAGATACGTTGGTACAGCGAACGCGGTGGGAACATGGGTTCCTGACCACGGCCCGGCACCATGCAATTCCACTTATAGCTTCTGGGTTTGGTAAGTTTTCAGCATCACAATTTTTTCTTGGATTACATCTACTGGTACCGCCTTTGGCTCTACTGATGGCGACGGGAATGGGTGCTTTGTTCTTGCTGGCTTTTGCGACCTATTTAGGTAGTACACCCCTGCCCTTCATGTTGTTGTTGACGACGGTAGTTGCAGCAATATTCATGACGATTGGGGCTTGGATCATGGAAGGACGGAGGATTTTAACCTTCGGCGCTTTGATAAGAATACCGATTTACATCCTTTGGAAAGTCCCGGTCTATTTGAATTTTCTGCGTGGCAGTGAAACCCGTTGGATCAGGACACGGCGGTCTGGTGAAGACATATTCACGGATCCTAAGAATGATGAATAGCCGTCGGAAACTACTTAGTTAAAAGGGTCAGGAAACATCAAATAAGAACCGCTTTTGATCGATCAGGGCTTGCCAGACTTAGTATGTTCTAGAAAGATTTTAAATATTTTGGGTCCCTCGATTAGATAGCGACGCCACAGTCGAGAGGGTTCGCTAAACAGCCTGAAGGACCATTCCAGGCCGGCTTTTTGCATCCAGACTGGCGCACGTTTTTTGGCTGATGTTATGAATTCAAGTGAAGCTCCGATACATAAACCTACGCCAGTACATTTACCTGATTGTCGGCATTGATGCGCTATGATCTCGCTTTGCGGTGCGCCAATGGCAAACAACACATAATGCGCCTTGGTATCTTCGATAAAATCGACAATATCGGTCATGGCTTCCGGATTGTTTAGGACGCCCATAGGCGGGATATGCTGGGTATAAGTGGGAGCTGGGAATAGCCGCGAAAGATCATCGAGTAAGTTTTCGTCGCCGCCAATAATTGCCACTCTGTCTCCCTGCCCCAACTTGGTCTGGAAAAGGGATGCGGTCAGGTCACTTCCGGGTACCACAGTCAACTCAATGCCGGCAATGCGCGCTAAAGCGCGAACGACACGGCTGTCGCACAATGTTAAAGATGCTGCATCATAGGCGGCTCGAAAAGCATCGCTGCGGGGTTCGGATATCTCGGGGTACAGGTTCACGATATGGTCGACATTAGGTGTAACCACATAAGAAAACTGTTCTTTTTTAGCCATTTGGCCGATGGCATCCAGCGCTTGTGGCAAATCCAACGGTACAATTTCGATACCCAGAAAGGCTATCGTTGTCTCGGGCGATGGAGGTTTGATTTTACCGGAAGGCCGTTCTGTGATTTCGGACATTATTCCAAACGCCCGAAGAGTCCACGCGTTGGTGGAGCGCCTAGGGGAAGATCTACTGCAAAAATGTCGTTAGCGGCCTTCTCGCCGGCAATCGCGTCAACTTTGCATCGTTCCAGTCCAGATTCTGCGCATGTTTTTTGATATAGCCGCCAAGCCCTTACAGATGCCGGGGCGTTACGGGCAAACGTTCTAGCAGCAGATACGGCTCTTACACTATCGCCATTGTTCAACAGGAATTGGGTATAGGCAGTAAAGAGAATAGGGTCTTGCGGAAGCTGTTTAGCAGCGTCTCCAAACACCCGTTTTGCGCCATTTTTATCATTTTTTGCGGCATATACTTCGATAAGGCTCAAATAGCCGGCGCGAAATTTGGGATTATCCCTGACAATGATCTGAGCATCGTTAATGGCCTTTGCAAAATCCTTGCGGGCCAATGTTTGTTTTACGCGAACTAACAAGGCATCCGCGTTCGTTTCATCATCAACGAGGATGGCTGATGCAATTCTATCGGCTTCTTTGGTTTGTCCCGTTGCGTTGATAGTTCGGGCGTAGACTGCGGTTGCTTCAGGTGAGATGCGGGTAGAAACCGAGAGCATGATCCGGCGCGCATCAGCTGGTTTTCCGGTCGAAAGAAGATAACGGGCGATTGCCAAACGGGATTCAAGCGTTCCTTCCTTCTCCAGAAATGCGAACAGGTTTTCGTCGATAGGTGCTGTTTCATATTCCAACCACAAGTCTGTGATCATCGTCAGCGCTCTGTCTAAAGTAAGGCCTTTGCGCAGCATCCCATCAATTAATCTGCGGGCTTGAGTGGCTTCTCCCGACTTATAAAGCGTATTGGCATAATCAATTTTCAGCGCCACATCCTCTGGCCTGCGCTTGATCAGCCTTTCGAAGGTGGCTTTAATTTCCGGGAGATTGCTAGTCTCACGGAAAAGTTCGATCAGCGTCAAATCGACACCTTCGGTATAGTTTCTTTCAGGAGAAGAATCTTCTAACAACTCCAAAGCAGCAGAAGTATCTCCCGTTAAAGCTAAGGTTCTTGCCTTTAATATCATTCCCGCTTCATAGCCAGGTCGAGCGACAAGAATGCGCTCTGCAATTTCTAGCGCCTCTTTGTGCTTACGCCGAACAAGCGCAATCAAGCCTTTGGTCAATAACGCTTCTGGTAGTTCCGGCGAAAAGGACAACATTGTGTCGGCTGCACGCTCGGCCTCCCGTAAGTGGCCGGTTTGCAGTCCAAGTTGTGAAACAGCCTGCAAGGCCTCGGGATTGGTAGATTCTAACGAAAGAGCATCAGTATAGGCTAAAAAGGCATCTGTGGGTCGTCCAGAGCCAAGCTCGATACGGCCTTTGAGAATATGCAGTTTAGGATCGTCATCCCGTGCGACAATAGCCTTGGTTATAGCTTTCCGTGCTTCATAAAAATTTCGTTGATCAAGAAATTGTTGAGCCTCTAGACCTGCTTTCGCGGCATTTTCGGCAGCAGAATCACATCCACTTACCATGAAGGAGAGAAATCCAACCAAAACGATCGTTTTAATGTTTCGAATCGGTAGCGTTAACAATAAAATGTTTCGTTTCATGATAATAAAATGTCACAGTTCAAAGAGGCAAATGGTTCGATAAACTAACATAATTCGTGGTTAAGAAGGATTTTACGAGAGTAAATCTTGAGTTTTGCGGTGGCAAGCTATGGCTTTAGGCTATATAGCATGCCCGTGTGAAGTTGAAATGATGGATGAGTAGTATCAATGAAGAAAATATTAATGGCCGTGATTTTTGCGCTCTTAGCAATTCCGGCCAATGCGCAATCTCCTGTGCCAGAAACAAATGGCGCTGTTGCTACTAATTCAACTCAGGCGGCCTACAGAATTAATGCTGGAGACGATATCGAAGTATATGTGTGGGGCGAAGAGCGTCTTCAACGACGGATACGTATATTGCCGGATGGCACGTTTTCTTTTCCGTTAGTTGGAAGAGTAGAAGCGGAAGGTAAGTTGCCTTATGAGATAGAGGCGGTGGTCAGCAAAGGTCTAGAGAATCAATATCGTGGTCAGGTGCCTCAAGTCACAGTGTCAGTCAGTTCACCGTCAGGTATGCAGTTTTCTGTTATGGGCCGCGTAAACTCTCCCGGCAGTTTTACACCTGGACGATACGTAAATCTTCTTGAAGCGTTGAGTTTGGCAGGTGGACCCAGTCAATTTGCTGATCTTGGTGGCATATCAATCGTCCGTAAAACGCCAACCGGATTAACAACCATACGAGCAAGCTTGGGCGGATTGTTTAAGCGGAGTGGCGCAGCATCCGCCGTCTCCAAGCGTGCGATACCAAATATTCAATCTGGCGATACGGTCATTGTACCTTAAAAGAATCACTCGGGGGAGTAAAAACTTGCATAGATCGACCTATAATACGAGCCAGCTAAGCCTGCTGGCGGGAACAATGCTTTGCGCAACTCCGGCAATGGCAGAGACGGAATTTATTACCGATCTTTCTGTTGGTGTTGGTGCGTCAACCAATCCTTACCTGGAAAATGGTCCGGTGCAATCAACGGCAAGTGCTTCTATTAGTGTTGCACCGAAGCTTATTATTACTGAATCAACAACCACATTCAATCTGCGCGGTTTTGCCCGGATTGAAGAATATGAGAGAGATTTTCGGACAAACAATAGTTTCGGCTTGAGCGGTAGTGTTGATCATGCCCTTTCGGAACGGACAGAATTGCGCGGTCGTTTGGGATATAGTGGCAGTATCATCGGGGTGAACGATGCCTTCTTCAATCCACCCGACGTCATCGATGATAATTTTCTACCTATTGTCGCTGATGATATTGCTCTTAATGGTCTTAACCAACGGCGACACAGCTTCCAGACTGGATTGGGTATTTCCCACAGTTTCTCTGAACTGGATAGTGTAAGTGTAGATGTCGGTGCCACCGCAATCCGTCTTGCTGACTCTGCTGTCCAAGATGAGTTTAATGCCTTTAACCAAAACATTGGTTATTCGAGGGTTTTGTCTGATAGAACATCGATCGGCGCGTCCGTCGGTTTTAGCCAAGTGAATTATTTGGGGCAACGATCCGGTGACTCCACCATCATAACGCCTTCTGTAAATATTTCTCACCAGATTTCTCAAGATTTTAATATAACAGCTTCTGCGGGCGTTTCTTTCGCACGTTCGAAGAACATCATAGGGACCACCAAATCCTCAGATTTATCGGCTTCTTTTAATCTTTGCCGTAGCAACGAAAATAACAATCTTTGTTTTGGCGCAAGCCGTCAAACCTTACCTACTTCCTTCGATGGAGTGCGTTCACAGACATCATTCAACATTGGTTATAGTCAACAGCTCAATCGCGACGACAGTATTAGTTTGAATGGAAGCTATTCACGGTCATCCAATTCTATTCTCGGAACATCAGAAAACTTGGACTATCTTCGTAGCTCTGTGACCTTTGATCATAAGTTTCGTGAACGGTTTACCGGATTTGTTTCATTTGGCTATTCCGACTCTTATCAAAATTCTATAAACCGTAAGGCGAACACTCAAGTTAGTGTTGGAATCCGAATAACATTTGGCAATAATCGATGAATCTAGATAGTTTAGAAGAGCAAGAATCTGAAGGCGGCAATTTTCTGTCCCAGATCCCAGTTATTATATGGCAGCGTAAATGGCTGTTTATAATACCGTTTTTGCTTTGTGTCGCAGCTGGGATCGCGACTTATTTTCTGCTTCCTACGGTTTACCGGTCGCAAGCTATCTTGCTGGTACAATCCTCGCAATTGCCTGATGACGTAGCCGGTGATGGAGCCAGCGACATTATTGACCGCCGCATTGCTCGGATACGTCAACAAGTACTCAGTCGCCCCGGTTTGATTGAGCTCATAAACAGATATGAGCTTTATAGTTCTGAGCGGGGTAGTGATCCCCTGTCTGAAGTAGTTGAAAATATGCGGGATTCCGTCGAAATCAATCCGATGACCGCGGAAGTTCAACGCATGGGCAATGGTCAAAGCGCTACAATTGCCTTCGCGCTGGGCTATGAATATTCAGACCCAGTAAAAGCGCAAAGCGTAGCTCAAGATTTGACCGAGCAGATATTACAACTGGATTCGACGGTTAACTCCGAACAGGCCAGCAGCACCGAAGAATTTTTGATGGACCAAGCTGCGGGTTTGGATGTGCAGATACAAACTCTCGAAGGGCAAATCGCCACGATAAAAGCTCAAAACGGCGATGTGTTAGGTAACAGCGGGATGATGTTTGGCGGCGGCGGTGGTGGCTATGACGTTCAGATCGGAGCTCTTCAACGAGAGAATTCTCAACTCATCTCGCAGCGTGAGGATGCTTTGAAATCATCCAATCGCGATCCTATCGTTTCGGCGGCTGAACAACAATTGGCGAGTGCGAAGGCAGTTTATTCAGATAATCATCCTGATGTCGTGATCGCTAAGCAAAGATTAGCCGAGGCCAAAACGCTTGCTGATCAGAATATTTCCAAACTGCCAGTCGATACAATCAATCAATCAATTGCGTTTAACAATACTCAAATTGCGACTCTGCGTGCTGCTAAATCTAGAGAAAACGCTCGAATGTCAGCATCGCTAAATGCTCAATCACGAGCCCCTTTGGTCTTACAGCAGATTGAACAATTGCAGCAAAGATTAAACGGTTTGAACAAGCAATATGAAGGCGTGTCGAGCCGGTTATTGGCTGCACAGGCTGGTGTAAAGGCCGAAAACGAACAAATGGGTGAACGACTTTCTGTCATCGATCCTCCAGTTATTCCGGATAAACCGTCTTCTCCTGATTGGTTATTGCTTTCAGGCGGTGGACTTGGTGCCGGACTAGCTCTTGGCTTTTTGCTTGTATTTGGAACAGAATTATTTTTGCAACCTATTCGCGATCCAAAAACCATATCGAACGCCTTGGGTGTCGCTCCCATGGTAGTCGTTCCAACGATCAAAGAGATTAACGGAGAAAAATCTGGTCTTAGTTTTTGGCCTTTTCGACGTCGCGAAAGTGATGCTGAAGAGTTTTAAACAACCATAATTTCTCATATTCTGGACAATGCTCTGTGCTGAACACTACTAAAAAAACATCCGGTCTTTCAAGTTCCGTTGTGATTCCAATACCATCGCAACTTGAAGTGTTGACGCCCGACGAGGCTACGCTGGAGGCCAATCATATTGTGGGCTTTGATGGAAATGATATCCGTTCCCGGCCATTCAATCTATTGCGATCGCAAGTGGTGAAGGCGCTCGAAGCGAATAGTTGGAATCTATTTGGCACGACATCGGCGACACCGGCTGCTGGTAAATCATTTTTGTCGATGAATTTGGCCGCCGCTCTCTCGCGCCTCTCTGACAAAACAATCTATCTGTTCGATTTCGATCTACGTCGTGGTTCGTTGGCAGAGGCCTTGGGCATGGAAGGCGAAACCGGACTTGGTGAATATCTTGCTGGTAAAACAGACGATTTGCAATCTGTAGGCCGTCGTGTTGGCGATAGTAACTTGGTCTTGTTCCCATGCTATCGCGTCAAAACTAATTCGGCCGAATTGCTCGCGACCAAACGGTTCGAAGCGCTTATGGTCGCAATCAAAAGCCTGCCCGATGATGTCATTGTTATTTGTGACCTGCCACCGGCTTTCGCAAATGATGATACCATCATGATTGCAGAGTATCTTGATGCCTATATGCTTATCATCGAACAGGGTATTACGACCAAGAAACAAATGAACAATACGGTTGCTTTGCTAAAGCCGACACCGTGTCTTGGTACTGTTCTCAATCGCTATGTCGGCGGCCTCATTGATCCTTATGGTTATGGATATGGCGGCTCTGAATATAGCAAATATTATTCCGATTAAATAAAACAGTCTACGCGTATCGTTTGTGATGTGCGGGTCCAATAAAAGTTCGGTGTCATGCTCGGACGATAATGGAGTGTTATTTTGGCATTAGAACAACTCAATTCCTTATGGGTAGGAAATAAACTCAGCTATCTAGAGCGTCTGTGCTTGCAGTCCGCGCTGGCTGTCGGGCATGAATTTACGCTTTGGTCCTATGAACCAGACAAGCTTGAAGGTGTTCCAGATGGCGTCGAGCTGCGTGATGCCGCAGATGTCATGCCGCGCGATCGGTTGCTGACCTATGCCGATACCGGCTCTGTGGCACTGGGAGCTAATTTCTGGCGTTATGAATTATTAGCCAAAGGGCTTGGTTATTGGGTCGATATGGACTTCTACTTTTTGAAGCCTTTGGAGTTTCAGGAAGATCATGTTTTCTGTTGGGAATATGAGGGCTGGGTTAACAATGCAGTGCTCTTGGCTCCAGCTGGCTCAGCGATGGTTTCTGACCTGAACTCGATACCACAAGCCAATAAGCGTCCTCCCTGGTTCGGTCCTAAAAGGTCACTAGCCTTTTACTGGCAAAGACTAACAAAAGGTCCGATTGGGCTGGATGAAATGCCATGGGGTACCTATTCCTCTGGTCTGGTCACTCATGTGATCCAAAAAAACAAGCTGGAGCAATATGCAAAACCGCCGAGTGTCTTTTATCCGGTACGTTGGAAAGATGCGCGGGATTTATATGAACCGGCTGAAGTCGTTGAAGCTATGCTCGCAGACGATACGGTTGCCGTACATATGTGGCATAGCCGACTGGTAGGGTTGTTCGATAAGCCCCCTGCCCTAGGCTCTTATATTGATCTGGCTTGCAAGAAGCATAACGTAGACACGTCTTACTGACATTTCGGCAGAATTATCTGCTAAATGCGCGTTTCACTTTACGGGCTATGCCAACAAACTCCCGGATTATTGGTATCTTATCAAAAAAGCGAAGCTCGGCAATGTCGGTTCGTGAAGGCCGTTGGTTACCCAGAGCTGGTTCAGCAAACAGAGTGACAACTTCTGGAAAAGCACGTCGATACCAAATATAAGCACCATCAATCGGCGGGTGAATACCCTCATAGCTAAGGTTGTTGAGATAATCGGCCAAATGAGCCGCTGTTTCCGACGAAAATCCCATCATGTGAGCGCCAATTATGTCGCTGGTCAGAAGATTGCTGGGGTCGCTGGCTTCATAGCCACCGTAAAAGATAGACCACGGTTCCTTCGGCGCATAGGAGATCGCATCGGGAAGGAAATCACAATCATCTTCAAGGATGAGCACCCGGTGGCCGTTACTGGCGGCTTCTTCCAATATAGTCAGATGACTTTGAAAAACGCCACGGGCGCCGGGCGAAGAAAATGGCCCAGCATCGTCAAATTGGAAGGCATTAAAAAATGCAACACGTGGGTCGTCAAGCAGTCCCAAACGCCGCAACTCTCCCTCCATCTCCTCACGACGGTCTGTACGATGAGGTAAATTGATAATGCGGATGCTGTCAAACTGCTCAAAAATCATGGTTGCCGTTTCTGTGGGTATGAAAGTTGGACTTCTATCGCATTTACAAATGTTTGGGGTAAAGAATATATCGCAATTTCTATGCTAAATTTCGGCTTCATTGGCCTCTTCGTTGAAGCGGCGGTTCATTTGTACAAAATTGCACCACCCTGTTGGCCCCTTAGAACTCGGCTGATGAACCTAAAAATGCCTAATGTTTCACCAAACTTCCCTCCCATATTAAGCGCAGCGAGCTTCCATGAGAAACTTTCATGGGCTCCTTGCCTTAGAGCCATTCGAGAAATTTGTGCCGCATATATGCATGGAAGAAGAAGCAAACAAAGAGGATTGAAGAAAGTTCCAACAACGATCAGGAGCGGCAAAAATATGGTCCAAAAAAAAGCCCGAGCAAGTTCGCGACCGTAAAGCGCTTGGCCTACTTGTCGTGTTGTCCACCAAACCTGCGCATAACCAAAACCACTCCGGACAGCGCGCAGCCAATATTGTCGAAAACTATGCATAGCAGCATCATGGATTGTCATGGGTTGATCGATACGCCAAATTCGCATTTCTTTTGCTCGCATCCGGCTGCATAGTTCAGGCTCTTCACCTGCGATCAAGCGTTCATTATATCCATCAACGACGATCAGATCCTCCACTCGCATCAGCGCGTCCCCACCGCATGCATAGCTTTCGCCGATGGCGGTATTCCACTCTTGATCACAAACCTTGTTGTAGAGGGATGCGTCAGGAAACCGTTCTCTCCGCCGGCCGCATACGACCGCCACTTTAGAATTCTGATCAAGAAAGTTGATCGCAGCCTCGATCCAGCCTTCCTCAATCTGACAATCGCCGTCAACAAACTGGACATACTCAATATCAGGGGCAATCGACATAAGTTGAGCAAAGCCCTCATTTCGGGCTCGAGCAGCGGTAAATGGTATGGTCAGATCAAGGTCAAGAACATGGGCTCCGCGAGACTGGGCCGCAGCGACACTCCCATCTGTTGAAGCGGAATCTACATAAATTACTTGCAAGCCTGAAGGGGCGAGTGAATCAAGGCATTGGATCAGGCGTTGTCCTTCATTCCGTCCAATTGCGACTACACCCACCCTGCTCGTCATTTCGGATTGCGCTGAAGCATCATGGTTTTCTGCAGTTGATAGTTTTTGATCACCCATTGATGATACTCCCGTATTCCAACCATGTGCTAAAATCTGCAACTATCCCCAATTGCACGAATATAAAGCGCCAAACCATTACCAGAAGTGCGAAAAGAGCGAGCAGTGCAAAGTCTTGTTTGAGAAAGGAAAGACCTTCTTTCCATTGTGAAAAGGACAAAGAAACATATCGAAACAGATCGGCAACCGCGATGGCACAAAGAGCGGCAGCAAAGCCAGAATATGTTAGTGCCAAAGGAACGGCAGTGACCAGCCACAACAATTTGGCCATATTTGCTTGAGCGCTATGAACCGACTTTCCTATTCCCAGCATGAAGGATTCACCCATAGTGGAGAGGATTGAAAACCAAGCCCCTGCCATCAAAATGGGCAGCATAAAAGCGGCCGCAATATAGCGATCATCATAGAGTATGAGGATGACTAGGTCGGAAAGTGCAACCACCACTGATAGTCCCAATGCCGTTATAGATAACGCTTTCAGGCGTAATCCAGCAATTGCAGGGCGCAGTTCTGATCGTTCTTTTGCAAATGCAGCGACCTTCGGAAAGATCATCATGTTTCCGACGCGTTGAACGAGCATGCCAATCATATCAGAAAACGTCCGCGCTATTCCGTAAATACCCAAAATCGCGAACGGGATTTCTTTTGCGAAATAGAGACGATCAAAATTCATGGCCAGGAAAAAGACGACAGAAGAGGCAAATACCCATTTCCCGAACGAAATGATCGACCTGACATGCTCACGGGATATTTTTACCCGATGCATCCGAAAATCAATCAAGAAGAAGCTGGCTGTAGTTGAAACAGATGTCGCAATAATCAATCCAGCTACCAGCGCCCAGATAGTAGGAGAATATAGCGCCAATGCGATGTGAACAACGGCGGAGACAGCAGCTATGAAAATATCGAATAACGCGATTGTTTTCACCGCTTGCCGTTTTTGCAAGATGAAGCGCGATGGCGATTGAATACCCGTAAGCAGAAACACTACTGAAATAATAGGAATGATTTCAATTAGTTCTTTGCTATCATAAAATTCTGCAATGGGGTGGGCCAGTAACAGGGCAATGGCGAAAAGCAATATGCCGCGTATAATCTGAATGGTCCAAGCAGTATTGAAAAAATCAGGTTTTCCGCCCTCGCGATTGCTTACGATATTTTGACCGATTCCGACGTCGGACAATAGTTCGATCCCGGTGCGGAGTGTATTGATGATAAGCATCACACCGAAAAGCTGTGGAGCCAGCAGCCGGGCAAGAATAACATTCGTAAAAAGGCGGAGCCCTTGCGAGGCTCCATAAGAGCCGGCAACCCAGGTGATCTGGGACAGCATTTGACGAGAAATCAGTTTCATCCGTTTGTTCTCGACTGTCCGTTCATGCTCGATGCCCTATCGCATGTTGACCCGCGATACATAACAAAAAAAGAAATTCACTATAAAGTGCAATGACATGATTTTTAGAACATATCGTTACCAACAAAAAACCCGCCAGCTTGCGCTAGCGGGTTTCTGTTTTAATAGTGGTCGCGAGTTAAGCGATAGCAGGTAGTTCTGCTACAGATTTGCGACGACGGCGCAGCGCGCTACCGACCATACCAAATCCGAAGATCATGAATGCCCAGGTTGCAGGCTCAGGAACAGCGGCAACATTGATATTGTTAGTGTTGAACGCGTAGTCAGAATTAGCCAACACGTCAAAGTTCACATTCCAACCTGTTGCGTCAAATGCGGCAAGGTCAAGGGCTGTAATGATGCTATTCTCGCCACGTGCAAGAGTAGGATCCAGGATACCACGCTGAACTTCTCCAGGACCAACGTCTCTCCAGTGGCTGGCTTGACGGCCATCACCCAAGAACGAGCCCGTGGAGAAAAATGCGTCACCAAACAAATTGGTTGCGCCGCCATCCAGAGAGAAAAATGGCGCTTCGCCATCTTCACCGCCGACAGCCCAGTCAACGACACCGAGTTGAGCGCTGAGTTCGCTGTAACGGAACAGATCGAGCGGGCTTGCAATCCGGAAAGGATTGAGATCCAAATCAGCAAATGTACCATCACCAAATGGGATGTCAGGATTGCCGCCCACGAAGTCATAAGTATCTACACCAGAAGTAAAACCAAGCGCATGACCAATTTCATGAATAGCGATACCGACAAAATCAAACGCACCGGCTGCAATGCCGTCTGTTGGATCAAAGTCAAAATCAAACTCGTTGCTGAAGGTGATGCTTGCATCTGATGAACCATCATTGCCCAGAAGACCAACTGCTTTCAAAGTGGCTGTATTAGCATCCAACACCACATTGTTGGCACTGCCGTCAGCATCAAGGGTCCGGCTCAATGGAACTGCGACGCCGCCGCCATTGGCATTTGGTGCAGAAATTAGAGCGTTAACTCCAAGAACATCACTGCCATCGTCATTGTCAAATTGCGAAGCCACCAAGTTAGGGAATACCGCTTGAGAGTCCAAACTGGTTGTTCCGGTCGATTGAAGAGCGTTTATAAACTGCTCTACTTCAACACCGGCGCTGCTGCTGCCTGCCTGAGCCAAAACATTAGGGGCCAAAGCTTGGAAGCCAACATTGATATTGATGGTAACATCGTTCGTAAAAACGCTTTCCCAGTAGCGTGCAGCTGCAGTAAAGCCTGCAAAAGCTTGGGTATTGCTTTCCACACCGCCGCCGTTGTTTAATACGATTGTAAGTGCACTAGCAGGTGCAGTTGAGAGTGGCAGTGCAAAAAGTGCAGCGCCAGCAAGTAGTAGCTTTGCTGATTTCATATTTCTTCCCCTTATAGTCCCGCCAGAATAGGCGTTAATAAAAGGTTAATTCCCATTCTAAAGGACAGAGTCAATGGGATTTTTTTGAAGTTGTAATTTACTTTTTAACTGTCGGAATTTATTACAACATGGTTGCATAGGCTACCAAATCGCTGCTTACCGTCATTATTTATCGCTTAAAAACAGTCTCTTCTGGTCGAAATCGGGCATAACAGCTTTGGTGCTGTGCCATTTCGGGACACACCACAATCATGTTACATCGGCATAGAAGAAAGATAACAAAATCTACTAAGTTGTTACGAAAGAAATCAAATATCATTCACAGAGCTGTAAATTTGAAATCAGGGTTAACTGCTTCGAATTTGCAGTAATTTTGATTTACGACGTTAGACCGGTGCAAAAGTGAGATGGATTTTTTTGGAATATTCGTTAACTGATTTGTTTGATAAGAGTGGAAACAGTAAATTGCCGGTTTGCAGAGGAAAAAATAGATCATGAGATTCGTTGCGTTGGCAGTGATCATATTTTCCGTTCCGATATTTTTGGTTCTGCTTCAACAGAATGCGAGATATCGTCGATATCTCTATTTTGCGATTGGCTTTCTGCCGTTCGTGATATCGGCATGGAATTTGGACGGAGCCATTATAAGCTGGGCGACTTGGCCGGGTCAGACCAAAGGCGTGGTAATCACTCTTCTGGACGCTTTGGCATTGGCCGTTGTAATCAGAAGCCGGAGATCGCCCTTATTCTTTCCGTTCACTGGAATCATCATCGCTTATATCGGCGCTGCCTCTTTATCGATTCTCTTTTCAAACAATCCGCAGGCTTCATTTTTCTACGCTTGGCAGTTGGGTATGGTGTTGTTGGTATTTTGGGCCGCTGCAAACGCTTGTATGTCGGAGGATGGTCAAAAGATGATCATCGCCGGTTTGGTTTGTGGGGTAACCTTGCAGGCAGGTTTCTCTATTAGTCAGAAGCTGTCCGGTGTGGTTCAGGCCAGTGGAACTATGGGGCATCAAAACCTCTTGGGCGTTGCCACACATTTTGCACTCTATCCTTCTTTAGCGATGCTTATGGCGACGAAAAAGGCAAAACTACCGTTGATTGGCGTGATAGCCGGATTGATTGTAGTTGCTTTTGGCGCGTCCCGCGCGACCATTGGTCTTGCTGGAATTGGCGTAATTCTTCTTATATTTCTGTCGATGGCTCGGAAACCTTCTGCGCGAAAAACTAAAGTTGCTGTCATAGGATTGGTGGTCCTTGCCCTTGCAACCCCGGTAGCGATTGCGTCGCTGCAGCAACGCTTTGCGATTACTTCTAGCGAAGGCAGTAACGAAGAACGGCAAGCCTTTGAACGAGCAGCAAAAATGATCTTCTCAGATCATCCGATGGGGATCGGCGCTAATCAATATGTCGTTATCGCCAATACCGAGGGATATTCACAAAAAGCTGGTGTGATCTGGAATAGGGGCAGCCGTTCCGCACCTGTGCATAATACATATTTGTTAGTGGCGGCCGAGACCGGATTCATTGGATTCTTTTGTTTTGTACTTTTTATATTTGTTCCCATTTTCGCAGCTTTCAAATTTGCCTGGAGCAATCGTGGCGACCCCAAAGGTGATTTAGCTGTCGGTATCGGCGTCACGCTCACTATAGTTGCGTTACACAGCTTTTACGAATGGGTGATGGTGACTTGGGTGATCCAATATCTGCTGGCTATCTCAATCGGATTGCTGGCTGGCTTAATCATGCAGCGGAAAGCTGCTAAACGAGCCGTTTTAGTAGCTAAACTCCGTCAGCAAAAAGAGGATGGCGAGAGCGAAGCACCTGCCCTGGCGACATCGACTTGACGCGCATCAACATTACAAACACGATAATGAGCTTTGCTCCGCATATCTGGTGAGAGCGGTTGTTGCCTTATTCTTTAACAGGCCTTGTGTTTGAGCTTAAATAGCCGGCATAGGCTTCCGTAAAGGCTGACAGAACGCCATCTGCCTCTTCTGTTGCGAACAGAATGGCTTCATCTTCCGAGCTATCAAATTCGATCTCGTCTTTCTTGATCGCGGCTATCATGGCACTGCGTTCATCTGGGCAAGCCTCTGCAGCCGCTTTTCTAAATGGGCGACGTTCGGTTTTCTGATCGAGATGGGTAATTGAAAAGTCGGTCAGGCAATTGGAATAGCTCACCCTGGAAGTTTCCGCATCAGCTGCACCAGCAGTGGCGGCACTTAAGAGGGCGATAGAGAGTAAATTTAACATAGAAGCCTCCTAAAAATCTATACGGCAATATATCATATTTTCTGCGATTGGTGCCATGAAAACTAAAGAAAACTATCAGTTCCAGTCAGCATCAGAGAATATTGAGGCGATAATCTAACAATTGGTTGTAAAATTTTCGGCAGCGATCGGCGGTCCTCTGTTGATGGTCGGTTAGCCTCGGTTGCTTATTCGTCGCTGCGGCGAAGGTTGTTGTGCCAACAACGCGGTTATACCAATGAGAAGCCCACACCCCGTCGGTATCCCGGACACCAGTTTTCCAACCGAGCATCGCCGGATCCCAGCTTATATCAAGTGCTTTACACAGGCTTTTGAGATGTTGTTCGGGATCCTTCAGAATATCAGCGCTATCCAAAACAATCGGTTCCATTCCGCTTATCTGTGCGACATGATCAAGATACTCCATTTGCCGCTGATATCCTAGATCATCAGGTGTAACTTCGACCCTTTTAGCTGCATAGCTTGCAACCACATGATCCGGATCACGGATCAGGAAAGCGTGTCGATGGTCAGGGAAGTCGGAGATAGACACCTTGTCGACCATATGGTGGGGCATATGCTTCTGATACCAGAGCGTCTTCCCTCCGGGTATTGCCCCTCTCATAACCTGCGCGACAGAGGTCCACTCAGTATCCATCGAAGCAATGATATCATCCGCCATTGGTTGCCTTATTCCGGTCTTTTTCAGGAAAGCGCCGTAGAAAGGTTCATCAGTGACTGCACAATCTGCGCGACTTCCAAAGCTGCGCATCATTGCGGTCGAGATATTACGGGGCCCCGACCACATCGCGATGCGTACGTGCTCTGACGTCATGCCGCCGTATCGCTTTCAATCAATGTCTTGTAGAGCGATTGGAGGCGCTCGACCATGGGACCCCTGCCCTTGCTAAGCTCGCGGCCATCGACCTCGGTTGCTGGTACAACACCGGCGAATGTACCCGTAACAAAGGCTTCATCAGCGCCATAGACGTCAGTAAGCGAGAAATTCTTCTCAAACACTGGGATATCATTCTCCCGGCACAGTTTTATAACGTTGCTCCGTGTAATCCCACCGAGGCAATAATCACCGCTACTGGTCCACACTTCGCCTTTGCGGACAATGAAGAAATGCGTGCTGTTGCAGGTTGCTACAAAACCCTGCGGATCGAGCATGAGCGCCTCATCCGCTCCGGCCTGCGTTGCTTGGATACAGGCGGTTATGCAATTGAGTTTGCTATGGGAGTTAAGTTTGGGATCCTGCACCGCTGGATCGCCGCGCCTGACATGGACCGTGAACAGGCGGATTCCGTTTTCCACGGTGCTGGGCAGCGCTTCCTTATATTCCGGAATGATTACTATGGTTGCAGGTGAGATGATCACACGCGGATCCTGATATGGGGTCGAGCGTATGCCCCGGGTCACCATCAGACGAATATGACATCCAGTCATGCCATTGGCTTCAATCGTCTCGTAAAGCCTAGCAATCAAGTCTTCACGGCTGATCCCGATGTCCATCGCAATCGCCTTGGCGCCCTCAAACAGGCGGTCCATATGGGCGTCCAGAAACGCAATCCGGCCTTTATGTACACGCAGCCCTTCCCAGACGCCGTCGCCGAGCATGAAGCCGCTGTCGAACACCGACACCATGGCTTCGGCCCGCGGTGTGATGACACCATTGACGTTAATCAGGATGGTCTCGTTACGCGGATCCTCGACATAATCATGGGTGCCCTTGGCCATCTTACTGTCCCTTTACGAGTTTACCGCCTTTGACGACGATATCGACATCTTCCAATTCTCGCACATTGACGAGCGGATCGCCATCAACGGCGATAAAATCTGCATGATATCCTGCCTTTATCCGCCCCACTTGATCAGCCTTCCCAAGCGCATCGGCGGCATTGATTGTTGCCGTTCTGATGGCTTGAAGCGGCGTCATGCCGTAGTCGACCATGATTTTGAACTGCCCGCCCGCCATGCCATGCGGCATGACGCCTGCGTCTGAACTGAATACCATTTTTACGCCCGCTTGATGTGCTGCGCGGAAGTTGTCGCGTTGCAGTTGAGCAATCTGACGATCTTTGAGAAGGTTTTCCTCTAACACCCCGTTTTTCTTGCCTTCTGACTGGGTATATTCGGTGTTGAAAATATCCATACCGAAATAGGTGCCATTCTTGCGAGCGAGGTCGATACCCTCATTATCGACCAGGCTAGCATGTTCGATGGTCGTAAAACCGGCGCGAATAGCCGTCTTGATCCCGGCAGCGCCATGGGCATGGGCCGCTGTTTTCAGGCCCCAGAGCTTGGCTTCATCGACAATTGCGCTGAGTTCCTCGAGCGACAATTGCTGCTGACCCGGCTCGGTGTTGCGGGAGAAAACGCCACCCGTCGCACAGACTTTGATTACCTGAGCGCCATATTTGCGTTGTTCACGAACTTTTTTGCGCAATTCGGTCGGCCCATCACCCACCGCAGGCGATTTGGCCTTGAACGAAGGTGGCAGGAACGTCTGGTCACAATGACCGCCAGTGGCGCCTAACGAATAGCCTGCAGGTGTGATGCGCGGTCCAGCAATTAATCCCTCGTCAATCGCCTGTTTATAGGCAATATCAGAATAGTTATCGGAGCCGACATTGCGAACGCTAGTAAAACCGGCTTCCAGCATATTCCGAGCATTGGCAACGCCCTGTACCGTGAAAAACTGATCGGTGAATTGCAGACTGCTATAACCACCATAAAGCGGGTTGGCGTCGAGATGGACGTGCATGTCAATCAGGCCGGGCAGGATTGTCACATCACCCAGTGCAACGGTTTTTGCATCCGCTGGTTTAATCAGGTTTCTCTGGTTCTCGACGCGAGCAATTTTACCATCGATAACGAGGATGGAGGGATTGGGTATTATCCTGCCGCGTTCCACATCCAGCATCCGATCGGCAGTATAGACAATCATCTCGGCATGAATCGGCGTAGAAATGATAAGAGGTAGAGCCAATAAGCATTTGACTGGATTCATAGAAATTCCCCTCGTACTCCTGCGCAGGCAGGAGTCCATCTCCCACCCTATAATAAAGACACAACGTTCGGAGATGAGCCCCTGCCTACGCAGGGGCACAAGCACCTAAGCCACTCACATATGCAGAACCCGCTCATATGCGTCTAACACGCTTTCATGCATCATCTCGCTCAACGTCGGATGCGGGAAGACGGTGTTCATCAATTCCGCTTCGGTCGTCTCCAGCGTCTTGCCAACCGTATAGCCTTGGATCAGCTCGGTGACTTCCGCACCAATCATATGTGCGCCCAGCAATTCTCCGGTTTTTGCGTCAAACACCGTCTTGATAAAGCCTTCTGTCTCGCCCAGCGCAATGGCTTTGCCGTTGCCAATGAATGGGAAGTTCCCGACCTTGACGTCATGACCCGCCGCCTTGGCCTTAGCCTCGGTCAAGCCAACGCTCGCAATCTGTGGGTGGCAATAGGTACAGCCAGGGATGTTGTTCACATCCATGGCGTGCGGATGGCCGCCCGCTATCGCTTCGACCGCGATAACGCCTTCATGACTGGCTTTGTGCGCGAGCCACGGTCCGCCGGTGACGTCACCAATGGCATATATGCCTTCGACATTGGTTCGGCACATCGCGTCCGTCTTGATATGGAAGCGCTCGTCCGGTTCGATGCCAAGCTCGTCCAGACCGACCGTTTCGACATTTGGCTGGATGCCCACGGCGACAATGACATGGCTGAAGTCATGGCTGGCTTTCTTGCCCTTGCTGTCTTCAATCTCCGCCTTGACGCCCTTGGCTGAAGTCTCGATGCTCTTGACGCCAGCGCCGGTCATGATGGTCATGCCCTGCTTCTTCAGCGACTTTTCGAGGAATTTCGAGATTTCCTCATCTTCTACCGGAACGACGCGATCCATCATCTCGACCACGGTCACGTCCGCGCCCATGTCGTTATAGAAGCTGGCAAACTCGATCCCGATCGCGCCGGAGCCGATTACCAGCAGTTTCTTGGGCATTTCCGGCGGCGTCATGGCGTGGCGATAGGTCCAGATGCGCTTGCCATCGGCCTTGGCGAAAGGCAGATCACGGGCGCGAGCACCGGTGGCGATGATGATATTCTTGGCGGTGAGTTCTTCGTCGCCCTTGTCGGTCTTGACCAAGACCTTGCCCTTTTCCACAATCTTGCCGTCGCCCATGATGACGTCGATCTTATTCTTCTTCATCAGGCCTGTAACGCCCTTGTTAAGCTGGCTCGCCACCCCGCGGGAGCGCTTGACCACCGCATCGAGATCAGCGCTGATATTCTCTGCCGCCAGACCATAATCCGCCGCATGTTTCATATTGTGAAACACTTCCGCCGAGCGCAGCAACGCCTTGGTCGGTATGCAACCCCAGTTGAGGCAGATACCGCCCAAATTTTCGCGTTCCACGATGGCGGTTTTCAGGCCGAGTTGGGACGCGCGGATAGCCGCGACATAGCCGCCGGGGCCGGAGCCGAGGATGATGAGGTCGTAGGGTTTTTCAGTCATGTCTTTCCTGTGATTATTTGTTTCCGAAATATGTCTCTGAATATTGGCACAATGAACAAGTCTAGTGCTGTCCAAAGAAACCCGACATACGCAAATGTGTTATATATCGGCTTGTCATATGAGTGTTTCTCGGCTTCAATTGCCATAAGTAAGAACGCAAAGCTCGAGAATATGATAAATCCATAGGAGCAAAATCTGACTGCTGGCTTACGACTCACGTCTGTCACGAAAGAGATTGGGATAGAAAGGGTAAGCAGTACAGGCACTATCAACAATCCAAACCAAACCGCCCCCCAGAACGCACCAACGATAGCATTTTCAAAAGTGTCACCTTTCGCAAGAGCGCTAACCGCGTACCACAACATTGTAACCATGGCCCAGCTCAGCATAATCTCACCAATAGTTATTGCTAGCCGTCGAAAAAATGCAATCAAGCCAACATCCCCAACGGGTTCTCCACCAGCTCTTTAAACACCTGCATCAATTGCGCGCCATCCGCCCCGTCAATGGCGCGATGGTCGAAACTGCCGGTCGCACTCATGATCGTTGCGATTTGTAGGCTGTCATCAATCACATGCGGGCGTTTCTGCCCTGCCCCAATCGCCATGATCATCGCTTGCGGCGGGTTGATCACCGCGTCGAAATTCTTGATGCCAAACATGCCCATATTGGAAATGCTGGCCGTGCCGCCTTGATATTCGTGCATCTTGAGCTTGCCGTCCTTGGCGCGGCCAGCGAGATCCTTCATCTCGGCGGAGATGGTGCTAAGCGACTTGGTATCGGCGCTGGTAATAATCGGCGTGATCAGGCCGCCGGGAATGCTGACCGCGACCGAGATATCGGCGCGTTCAAATGTCTTCAGTTGATCGCCGTCAATCGAGACATTGCATTTCGGCACCTGCATCAACGAAACCGCTTGTGCTTTGATCAGCAAATCATTGACCGACAGCTTCACGCCGCGCGGTTCGAGCGTGGCGTTCAATTCACTGCGCAGCTTGAGCAGTTTGTCGAGCTGGATATCCACGGTGAGATAGATATGCGGTATGGTTTGCTTTGCCTCGGTCAGGCGGCGCGCGATGGTCTTGCGCATGCCGGACAGCTTTTCCGTTGTATGCGGAATATCGAAATCATTCGCCGCCGGTGATGGCGCCGGAGCTGGAGCGGCTTGCGGTGCAACTGCGGGGGCTGTTGCCGCCTTGGTCGTTCCGCCTTCCGCTGCATCAATATCGGCTTTGATGATCCGTCCACCGGGGCCAGAACCGCTCACGCCGCCCAGATCAACGCCTTTTTGCTCCGCCAGACGTCGGGCCAGCGGGCTGACCTTGATACGATTTCCATCTGAAGCAGGTGGGGCAGCCTTAGGCGCTTCTGCCGCTGCCTTGGTGGGCGCTGCCTTCTCTACCGGCTTTTCTGCAGGTTTCTCTGCAGTTGGTTCCGGTTTTACTTTTGTCGGAACGCTTGCACTTCCTTTGGAAGCCGCCGAAACATCTTCACCCTCTTCAGCCAAAATCGCGATCACCTCACCGACTTTGACATTTTCGGTACCTTCGGCGACCATGATTTTGGCGATTGTGCCTTCATCCACCGCTTCAAATTCCATCGTTGCCTTGTCGGTCTCAATCTCCGCTAGTAAGTCTCCCGAAGCGACATCATCCCCCTCTTTGACAAGCCATTTGGCCAAAGTCCCCTCTTCCATTGTCGGAGACAAAGCGGGCATTTGAAGGTTGATCGGCATGGAGAGAAAACCCTTATTCTATATCAATGTTGAAGCGTTTATGCGCAAATGACAGCAAAGCGCAAGCAGTGTAAATCTTGCATATCACAGGCTTTTATCGCAAGCATGGTTTTAATAGTGAAATTTACGCAGACGATTGGGGATTATTGATGCGTACTTACCTGGTAGTTATTGACGAAACTGAGGAAGCTAGCATTGCGCTGCGCTTTGCTTCGCGCCGTGCCATGAAGACAAACGGCGCGTTGCATATTCTCGCCTTGGTTGCGAGCGAAGGCTTTGTTGCTTGGGGCGGCGTTCAAGCTACGCTTGAAGAAGAAGCAAAGAACCGCGCCGAGGCGCTAGTGTCCAGTGCAGCTGGCAACCTGTTTGAAGAAACTGGCATCCGCCCATCGATCACGGTCAAAGAAGGCAAAGGCCCCAAGGGTATTCGCAAAATGATGGACGAGATCGACGGCCTGGCCGCTCTGGTTCTAGGCGCAGCAGCCCATGGCGTTCCCGGCCCCTTGGTCACGCATTTCGCGGCTACAGAGGCGGGCAGCCTTCCCTGCCCGGTGATGGTTGTACCTGGATCACTGAGCAAGGAAGAGATTGATCGGTTAAGTTAGCACTTAGCCTAGCTCACCGCGCGCCGGATAGTCATTGGCCAACGCATAGTCGATGCCCATCATTAGTTGATCCAGCGGCGGCCGTGTGAACGGCATGCTTTGGACGCTCACGAAATAGAGTGTTTGATCAGGACGCACTAGAAAGAGTGCCGGTTCTGAAAATATCGCAGGTTCCGGGCTGTCAGGACGGCCAGCGGAAATATAGAGACCCAGTTCCCGTGCCGCTGCTTCGCTCAGCCCATAGCCGAGCATGAGTTCGTCAATGCCCCAGTCTGCAGCAGATTTTTGAGCACGGTCTTGATCATCCATGCTGATTGCTACCGCGGTAACGCCGCGTTCCGCAAAATCGCCCAATTTGCTCTGAAGGTCGCGCAATTGTCCTTTGCAGATCGGGCAATGCAATCCGCGATAGAATAATAGTAAAGTGAAATTATCACCCGCGCGTTGGCTGAGTTGAAATTGGCCGCCATCGGTCATGGCTACGGTAAAGTCGGGAACAGTTTGCGTGGGTATAAGCTTGGACATGGAAGAGTTCCTTTGTGGTTTGGATATACCCTATTCAAACCCAACGTCGTTCTGGTTACAATTAAGAATAACTATCGGCCGCGATGTTTAATATTAGCCGGACGACCGCGTTTTCCTTTACGATGCGTCTTTGCTTTTCCGCCTGGCCCCTTGCCATTGCGGCGCGGTTCGTAGCGCCCGGTCATATGGTTAGCGCCCTCGGCCAATTCAAAGAGCAGGCTTCCGGTCGCTGCATTAGCTTCTACTAAACGCAAATCCAGTTTCTGACCGATATTATAGACGATACCGCTATCCATGCCTTCAAGTTGCTGCTTCTGCTCATCATAGTCAAACCGCTCGGTGCCCAAAGTACGCACGGGGACAAGACCATCTCCGCCCAATTCTTCGACCGTTGCGAAAAACCCGAAATTCTGAACACCGGTAATCCGGCATCTTAGCACCTGACCCACTTGATCAGACAAATGGGCAGAGATGTAACGATCCACTGTTTCCCACTCGGCCTTCATGGCGCGACGCTCCAACTGACTGATTTTCTCAGAAATCATGTCGAGCTTGTCGGCCATATCTTTGCTCAGTCCGCTTAGCGCCGGAATATTGTCATTCTCTGGCTGAGGCTGTTCGAGTTTGCAGCCACTAACCAGAGCCCGATGGACGATAAGATCAGCATAACGACGGATCGGGCTGGTAAAATGGGCGTAGCTGCCAAGCGACAGACCAAAGTGACCCATATTGGTGGCACCGTAATAAGCCTGTGTCTGGCTGCGCAATATCTGCTCCATGACCAGCGGCAAAATTTCCGCTTCGCCAACTTGTTCGATCAGACGGTTGAACACTGAAGGCTTGATCACCTGCCCCATGGCAAAACTAACGTCAAAGCTCTTCAAATAGTCTTTCAGCGCAATCAGCTTTTCGCGAGAAGGCGTTTCATGGACGCGATAAATTAGCGGTGATTTCTTGGACTCGAGCATTTTTGCTGCTGCGACATTAGCTGCAATCATGTAATCTTCGACTAGTCGATGCGCATCAAGCCGTTCCCGCACTGCGATTTCAGCAATTCGTCCCTGATCATCCAAAACAACCCGCTTTTCAGGCAAATCAAGGTTTAGCGGCTCTCGGCCATCACGGGCCTTTGCAAGCAGTTTCCAGCAAGCCCAAAGAGGCTCCAGAGCCGATAGTTTCATCGGGTGGTCCAGGTCACCATTTATCGCCGCCTGTGCGTCCTCATATGCGATATTGCCGGTAAGACGAACAATCGCGCGAGTGAAGCGCGAGGAAACAACTTTGCCGTTTGCATCAATTTTCAGATGGCAAGCCAGTGCTGCACGGTCGACATCCTGTTTGAGTGAACAAACATCCGTAGACAGCGCTTCAGGCAGCATCGGCACCACCCGATCCGGGAAATAGACGCTATTGCCGCGTTTGTAAGCTTCACGGTCGAGTTTGCTGCCGCTGCGCACATAGAAAGACACATCGGCAATCGCGATTATGGCTTTGAAACCGCCGGCATTATCTGCATCATCATCCGGAGCTGCCCAAATAGCATCATCATGATCGCGGGCATCGGCAGGATCAATTGCAACAATCGGTAAATCGGTAAGATCTTCTCGGTCCTGCGTGCTGAGCTTTAGTTTTGTCGCCTGCTCTGCTTCGGATACAACATCAGATGGAAATTCTAACGGAATTTCAAACTTGTGAATGGCTATAAGGCTGAACGATTTTGGGGCAAAAGGATCGCCGAGGACCTCTTTTACCTGCGCCTTAATTTGCGTGCCGCGACCAACCGGTTCTGCGAGCACCAAATTACCGACTTCGGCTTCACCAAGATCGGAGATGGCTGTACTGCGCCTGATTTTCCGGTCGACTGGTTTGAGCCAGAACCGATCCCGCTCATCCTTCTCGACAACACCCAGCAACATTTCACTGCTCTGGGCGATTTTCTTCATCATATAGGCAATATGGCCCTGCCCGCGTTCTTCGGTGCGCGCCAATATCCGGTCCCCAACAGCCAAAGCGGCACGGCGACCCCGTTCTTTTATGCGGAGGCGCAGTGCAGGCGCGTCCGCTTCCCAGCGATCGGGTATTCCGATCGCTTCATTGCCGTCAATCTCAACAATTTTGAGCACTGTAACCTTTGGAACACCGCCCATTTTGTGAAAAGCACGCCCCGGTGTGCTGTCGATTAGGCCTTCATCGGCCATATCTTTTAGCAAAGCCTTTAGGGCTATCTTGTCCGACCCTCGCAACTGAAAGGCTTTCGCGATTTCACGTTTGCCAGTGGGTTGGTCTGATTTTTGGATAAATTCCAATATCTGTGCGCGTGAAGGAACCTGTTTCGGCTTATGGGCTTTATACGGTTTGGCCATTAATAAGCTTTGCCGATGAGAATCCGCTCTACCGCTGGTTTCCCAGTAAATATGCAATTGCCATCAACCGCAGCGGCTTCTTGCGGAACGTTGCGGAACGTCAGCTTTAGTTTTTTCAAACGGTCTTCGATCTGGTCCAGCTCCTCGCCCGTGGCTCTACACCACTGAACTTCGAGCCAACCGGGATATTTCTTATTTTCTTTGTAGAATTTCTGAACGTCGGCAAAGTCTGTCAGTCCGCGCGTAATATTGGAATCCAATCGCTGCTTGGCTTCACCATGCAATTTGGCTTGGATTTCCTCCAACAAGGCAGGAACTTGGGCGGCAAAAGTGTCTTTCGCAAGAATTTGGGAATCGAGTTTCCCATTGTCTTTGTAAAGCGCATTGCGGCGAAGGGCAGAAACATTGCCTTCCGCGACATCGCGAGGACCAATTTCCAATATGAGCGGCGCGCCCTTTTTGACCCAGGCCCAGCGCTTATTGGATGCTTTCATTCCACTTTTATCAAGTTTGACCCGAACAGTTTCATCAAAAGCCCGCAACGCTGCAATCTGCTTGGTCAGCGCGGTGCAGAAGTTCAATACTTCTTCGTCTTCCGGCTTGTCGCGCAACATCGGTATGATCACGACCTGATAAGGTGCAATTAGTGGCGGTACGCGCAGGCCGTCATCGTCGCCATGGGTCATGATCACGCCGCCGATCAATCGCGTAGAAGTGCCCCAGCTCGTGGTATAAGCGAACTGAAACTGCCCTTCTTTATCCTGATAACGGATATTCTGAGCCTTGGAAAAAGTTTGACCCAAGAAATGTGACGTGCCGGCTTGCAGAGCTTTGCCATCCTGCATCATTGCTTCGATGGAGTAGGTCGCATCCGCACCAGGGAAACGCTCATTTTCCGGTTTTTCACCAGCCACAACAGGCATGGCCAAAACATCTTCGGAGAAACTGCGATATAATTCCAAAATATCGAGCGTTTCTTCCATAGCCTCATCGCGGGTTGCGTGAGCCGTATGCCCTTCTTGCCAAAGAAACTCGCTGGTGCGCAGGAACATCCGCGTACGCATTTCCCAGCGCACAACATTGGCCCATTGGTTGATCATCACCGGCAAATCACGCCAGCTTTGCACCCATTTAGAAAATGAGGTGCCAATAACTGTTTCGGAAGTTGGCCGAACGACCAACGGTTCTTCCAGTTTTGCTTCGGGATCGACCACAAGGCCGCCAGCATCATCTTTCATCAACCGGTGATGCGTAACAACTGCCATTTCCTTGGCAAAACCGTCGACATGTTCAGCTTCTTTGGAAAAATAGTTCAGCGGAATGAAGAGCGGGAAGTAGCAGTTCTCATGACCCGACGCCTTGATCCGCTGGTCCATCAGAAACTGCACCCGTTCCCAAATACCATAGCCCCACGGCCGCATGACCATACAGCCGCGTACTCCGGATTCTTCCGCCAAGTCGGCTTCGGCAATGAGCTGTTGATACCAGGCTGAAAAGTCAGCTTCTCTGGTCACGGATAGTGCATTTTTCTTCACGTATTGGGTTCCAGTCGGAAAATTTTAAAAGTCAGCTTTATCAACGGCAATAATCAGTCGTCGAGATTATTGATCTTTGATTGAATGTCGGCAAGTTGCTGTTTGAGTTCCATAATCTCAATGTCTTTTTCGGACATTTCTTCCTCTTCGGCTTCATCGTTAGAGGCTGTCTTATCGCCTAGGCCCAGAGGACTTAGGGCTTTTTCCACTACACTAGCCAAAGGGCTTGATTTCAGGGCATTTTCTACCGCTTCCTGAAACTGTTTCTGATTTTTAACGGCCATTTGACCCAATGGATTTTTGTTCAACGCGCCCTCAACAGCTTCCTGAAACTGTTTCTGATTTTTGCGGAAGTTATCCATCGACGCTTCTAGATAGGATGGCATTAGCGATTGCATACTGTTTCCGTACATGGAGATAAGCTGTCGCAAGAAATTGACCGGAAGCATATTTTGCCCGCTGCTTTCTTCGTCGACGATGATCTGCGTCAGCACATTATGCGTAATGTCATTGCCAGTTTTGGCATCAACTACAACAAAATCAATATCGTTGCGTGTCATTTCGGCCAAGAAATCGAGCGTTATATAATTGGACGTCTGGGTATTATAGAGCCGCCGATTGGCATATTTTTTGATGGTGATCGGGCCATCCTGATCGCCCTTTTTCGTCTTCGCCATGTTATCTCCTGTGAACCATATCGCTTTATTTTTGTAATATTACGGCGACATGCCTTCAAAATACTTAGTATTAAGTCCGCATTAGACAAAATTGTGCATCGCCGCAACCAAAGCCGTTGTCGGAGTTTGTTATAATGCAACTAGCGCGGAAATTAGGGAGTTACAGCATGTGCAGCTGCGATATGGCAGTTGCTCAGTTTAGACCCAATAGTGGGAATAGCGATGGCCGAGGCCAGTGATCAATTCATATTGGGAAAGCCCGGACTGGTCTGACGCGATAGGCAAATCATATTCTGCAGATACCCAGTCTGATTCCGCGAGATCAGGCGCATCGGAAATATCGATTGCAATCAAGTCCATCGATATACGGCCGATAACCGGCAGTTTCGTCTGGCCGCTCAAAAATACGCCTCTATTCGAAAAACCACGCAAATATCCGTCCGCATAGCCCATCGCCAATATCGCTATCGGATGATCTCGTTCAGCGGTATATTTCGCATTATAGCCTACTTTATCCCCGGCCTTCAGTTGTCGGACCTGCAATATCTGAGCTTCGGGGAATACGACTTGCTGGATTAATCCCGAATATTCGGGTCTTTGTTTACCGCCATAAAGTGACAGACCTGGACGGGTGCAATCGAAATGATAGGCCTGTCCCAAGGCAATGCCAGCGCTGTTGCTCAAACTATTACGTTTTCCGGAGACATATTGTAGCGCACCGACAAATTCAGCGAGCTGTTCTGCATTTTGGGGACCATCTTCGTCCGCAGAAGCCAAATGACTCATCACAATATCAATATCGTGACTACCCCAGTCAAATTGCTCTAAATCGGTTACCTCGATCCCGAGACGGTTCATTCCGCTATTGATCATAATATCGCATGGACGCGAGGTTTCTTGCCACCGGAGCACTTGCTCCATGCTGTTCAAAACAGGTTTCGCAGCCGATGTTACGGCAAACGGCATATCTTCGGCGCGCGCGCCATTAAGAACAGAGATACTGCTATCGGCTTCGACATGAGCCTCGATATCTTTAGCTTCCTGCCAACTAGCTACATAGAAATCGCGGCATCCAGCAGATTGTAGACGTTGGACGACTTCCGCCGAGCCCAACCCATAACCATTGGCTTTTATTGCTGCTCCGGCACTAGCGCTACCGCTCATATCATCAAGGGTTCGCCAATTGGCCAACAACGCTTCGCTATTAAGACGCAGCCTCGCCGTTGATGGGATATCGATTGTTGTAACGCTCATGCTGCGGCGATAGTCAGTTTATTCCGCTTCGTCGAGTGCCGCTTCTGGATCATCGGGGATGCCCCACCATGCCACAACCACGCCAAATGCAACGACCACCCAAGTGTACCAAAGTCCAGAATAGACATCGCCTGATCGTGCAACAATATAGCCAGCAATCAACGGTAAAAAGCCGCCCAGATATCCCGCTCCGATATGATAAGGGATGGACATGGAACTGTAGCGGATTTTCGGCGGGAACATCTCCGACAAGAGAGCTGCTACCGATCCATATGTCAGCGCACTGAGCGCGCCCAATACCAACAGGATTACAACAATTCCCAATATGCTGGAGGCTCCCAGCTGTTGCTTGCTGAAATCAAAGCCGGATTTACCAAGTTCAGCCCGAATGCCTTCGCGCCTTACATTTCCATCTGATAGCCACTGCTGATCAACCGCAATTTCCTGATCACCTGCGAACAGTTTTAAGTCATCCGTATCAGAGACGTCATAAGCAACACCAGCAGCGGTCAGCGTTTCCAATAACTTGCCACAATCACTTTGTTCTCGGCTGAAAAGCTCTGCAAACGGGTCGGTAACGCAAGCCTGACCTTCTACGCGGACAGGAGTTGCTTCTGAGGCAGCGGATAGCCCTGAGTTAGCAAAATGACCCAGTCCCCAGAAAGCGGGAAAGAGCAGTAGCAAGGTAAGAAGAGCTCCGATCAATATAGGCTTTTTCCGTCCAACCCTGTCAGACCATTTACCCACAATCAAATAGAATGACATAGAGATCAGACCGGCAAAAAACAGGATGAGGTCCACAGTCAAATTGTCGACGTTCATCGGTCCGCGAAGGAAAGACATGCCAGAGAAAAAAGCAGTGTACCAAATGGTCGTCAATATGCCGGTAATTCCGAAAAGAGCGACGAAAATCCGCTTTTTGTTCCCGGGATAGGTGAAGCTTTCTTTAAAGGGATTTTTTGCAGTTTCCCCGGCTTCTTTCATGGCCACAAAAACCGGACTTTCATTGAGCTTCAGCCGCATCCAAAGGGATATGCCCAGCAAGATGATGGATAGCAGAAAAGGTATACGCCAGCCCCAGTCATTAAATGCTTGTTCCGGGATCAGGAAGCGGCAGGCAAGCACAACACCTATGGAAAGCACAAAACCGCCGGCCACGCTCGCCTGAATATAGCTGGTATAATATCCGCGTTTTTCCTTCGGAGCGTGTTCGGCCACATATATCGCCGCTCCGCCATATTCGCCGCCCAAGGCAAGCCCCTGCAAAATGCGGAGGAAAATAACGATCGCCGGTGCTGCGAGGCCTATTGTTTCAGCGCTTGGGATCAAGCCTACGCCCGCCGTTGCTATGCCCATCAGGGTCACAGTGACAAGAAAGGTATATTTGCGCCCCAAGCGATCCCCAAGGAAACCAAAAAGGACCGCGCCAACGGGGCGAAAGCCAAAGCCGATTGCAAAAGTTGCCCAAACCATAAGAATTTCGAGGGTTTCATTCCCGCTAGGAAAGAAAGTTGGGCCGATGATGTAAAACAGCGTGCCGTATATGAAGAAATCATACCATTCGAAAATCGTTCCGGCAGATGATGCGCCGATGACCATACGAATTTCTTTTTGTGTCGGCTCGCGTTGTCCGGCTGCAATTGCCTCACTGGCCATGTCTTCTCTCCCCAACAACTCGTCATCCTGATTTTGTTTCAGTATCTCAGCAGATGCTGAATCAAGTTCAGCATGACGAATTTAACTTCTATTCCAGCTCTAATATAATCGCGTCGACGGCTAGACTGTCACCTTGCTCAGCAGAAACCGATTTCACAACTGCATTCTTTTGTGCGCGCAGGATATTTTCCATTTTCATTGCTTCAACAACTGCCAAAGGTTGACCCTCTTCAACCTTATCACCTTCCTTGACGTGGAGCGCTACGAGCAAGCCCGGCATCGGGCAGAGCAGATATTTTGACAGATCCGGTGGAATTTTCTCGATCATATGCACGGCATGCTGCGCGATATGGCTGGGCAGGACTTGAACCTTATGGGTCGCGCCGTGCGTATTGAGCGCAAAACCATTGGCGGTTTTGGAAATTTTTACAGAAAATGGTTCCTCGCCAATTGTCGCCAATATCAGGCTATCGCCCGGCGTATAGGCAACCGAGAGGTCGACTTGCTTGTCGCCCACCAAAATACCATCTTCAGACACGAAGACCTGTTGCACGCTATCGCCTATTTGGACTTCCCAATCGGATGGTGGCTGCAACCGTTGGCCTAATTGATTGTCGATCCGACGGGCACGATCCGCATGGGCGGTCGCTGCAAAAGCCGCGATGGCGGCGAGATTGCAGAGCAATTCTTCCGACGCCGGTGCGCCCTGGAAACCGTCAGGATATTCTTCGGCAATGAAATTGGTGGTGATATTCCCGCCGCGAAACCGTTCGTGTTGCATAAGGGCTGATAGAAAATCGATATTATGGCCAGGACCTTCAATTTCGAACCGGTTCAATGCATCAATCTGGCGATCAATTGCTTCGATACGGGTTTCACCATAAGTGATCAGCTTGGCAATCATCGGATCGTAGAAGATAGACACTTCGCCGCCCTCGGCCACGCCATCGTCCACGCGGATACCGTCTTCGGCCTCTGGCGGATTATATTTCACCAGACGGCCCGTCGAGGGGAGGAAGCCGCGATAAGGATCTTCGGCATAGACACGGTTTTCAACGGCCCAACCGGTTAGGGTCACCTCGTCCTGCGTCAGTGGCAATTTCTCGCCATAAGCGACACGGATCATCTGTTCTACCAGATCAAGGCCCGTGATATATTCGGTCACGGGATGCTCAACCTGCAGCCGGGTATTCATTTCGAGAAAATAGAAGCTCTTATCAGCGCCGACGATTAGCTCGACAGTACCGGCACTGTGATAATCCACAGCCTGCGACAAAGCGACAGCCTGTTCGCCCATTTTCTTCCGCATTTCGGGATCGACAAAGGGTGAAGGCGCTTCTTCAACAACTTTCTGATGTCGCCGCTGGATCGAACACTCGCGCTCGCCAAGATAGATCACATTGCCGTGCTTATCGCCGAGAATCTGAATTTCGATATGGCGCGGCTGCTCGATAAATTTCTCGATAAACACTCGATCATCGCCAAAGCTGGCAA
Organism: uncultured Sphingomonadaceae bacterium; assembly: GCA_947501695.1. Taxonomy (GTDB): domain Bacteria; phylum Pseudomonadota; class Alphaproteobacteria; order Sphingomonadales; family Sphingomonadaceae; genus Parasphingorhabdus. The sequence goes on along the minus strand of CANMWO010000001.1, from coordinate 1,165,497 downwards.
GGCCTTCGCGCTTCGTGGCTTCAAAGCCTTCGCGTACATCTTTCTCGGACCAAGCGAGACGCATGCCTTTACCGCCGCCGCCAGCACTGGCTTTCATCATCACTGGATAGCCAATGCCGCCTGCGATTTCGACCGCGTGTTCGGTGTCGTCAATTTCACCAATATGCCCGGGAACAACGCTAACGCCCGCCTTTTCGGCCAACTTCTTGGACTCAATCTTGTCGCCCATCGCCGCGATGGCATTGGGTGGCGGCCCAATAAAGGCAATCTCATTTTCGGCCAATTGCTCTGGGAAACTGGTCCGTTCGGACAGAAAACCATAGCCCGGATGCACGGCTTCTGCGCCGGTTTCCTTGCAGGCCGCGATAATCTTGTCCGCGATCAGATAGGATTCGGCAGCAGGCGACGGACCGATATGGACCGCCTCATCAGCCATGCGCACATGCGGTGCCCGGGCATCGGCATCGGAGTAGACGGCTACCGTTTTGATGCCCATTTTTTGTGCCGTACGAATGACCCGACAAGCAATTTCGCCGCGGTTTGCGATCAGTATTTTTTTGAACATTATTCGTCCTGGATTGAATTATAAACAGAAACAGCGAAAATCAGAGTTAGAACAATTCCAACAAAAAGGAGGGGAAATAGAGAGTCTCCTGAAAATGACAGAGCAACCCTGATTGCCAGGCCAAGAAAAACAAGACCCATAACCAAGCAAACGACGAAACCGAAAGCCGATCCCAATATATTTTTGATCAAGCTTATGGCGTTATTTGAGTTCACTCAGCCGCCTCTAAAGTGACTTCCCTCGGTTCCGCTTCCATCGGAACCAGCCCTAATTTCTCAAACATCGCTTCATCCGCATCATCACCGGCATTGCCCGTTGTCAGCAATTTATCTCCGGTAAAGATGCTGTTCGCCCCTGCCATGAAGCACAGCGCCTGCGTGCTTTCCGACATGGATTCTCGTCCAGCGGACAAGCGCACCATCGACGCGGGCATGGTAATCCGCGCCACTGCAATCGTGCGAACAAACTCGATATCATCAATTTTTGCTAGCGGTGTATCGGCCAGCATATCGCCAAGCACTGTACCTTTAACCGGAACCAGCGCATTCACCGGAACGCTCTCCGGATGCTTTGGCAAGGTCGCCAACGCATGAACAAAACCAACCCGGTCTTCGCGGGTCTCGCCCATGCCGACAATGCCGCCAGAGCAAACATTGATCCCGCTGGTACGCACATTTTCAAGCGTTTCAAGCCGATCATCGAATGTACGTGTCGTAATGACCTTCTCGTAATATTCCGGAGAGCTATCGATATTATGATTATAATAATCCAGGCCCGCTTCCGAAAGCATGTCGGACTGTTTTTTGCTCAACATGCCCAGCGTCATGCAGGTTTCCATGCCCATTTGCCGGACACCTTTGACCATTTCGATAATCGCGGGCATGTCACGGTCTTTGGGGTTGCGCCATGCTGCACCCATGCAGAAACGCGATGAGCCGCGATCTTTTGCTTGGGCTGCAGTCTGGAGCACCGAGCGCACATCAAGCAGCTTTTCTGCCTTTAAACCGCTTTCAGCATGAGCGGACTGGTTACAATAGCCGCAATCTTCAGGACATCCGCCAGTTTTGATCGACAGCAATGTGGACAGTTGAACCTGACCGGGGGTGTGATGCTGCCGATGGACTGTGGCGGCCCGGAATAGCAGTTCGTCAAAGGGAAGGTTGAACAGGTCGGCAATTTCTTCACGCGACCAGTCTTGTCTTACAATATTTTCGTTTTCGGGGGACATTGTCTCGGGGTCGTTCATTCAGCGGCTTCCTCGGTCTCGGGTGGCATGTTATGGCCTAACAGGCGCAATATATCTGCGGCACATTCCACAATATTGCTTCCCGGTCCATAGATTCCGACAACACCCGATTTACGGAGGAATTCATAGTCCTGCGGAGGGATAACCCCGCCCGCAAAAACCTTGATATCGCTGCGTCCCGAATCTCGCAACATCTGCACCAGTTCCGGGATAAGCGTCTTGTGGCCAGCGGCCAGACTGGAAGCGCCGACGGCATCAACATTTTCTGAAAGAGCCAGATCGCGTGTCTCTCCCGGCGTTTGAAATAGCGGCCCGGATATCACATCGAAGCCCATGTCGGTAAAGGCGCTCGAGACCACGTTTGCACCACGGTCATGGCCATCCTGCCCCATTTTGGCGACAAGGATTTTTGGTTTACGCCCAAGACGCTGTGAGACAGCATCGACACCGTCGACGACTAAGGCATATTGCGGATCACCTTCATAGGCCGCGCCGTAAATGCCCTTTACGGGTGTCGGTTTTGTTGCATAACGGCCAAAAGCCGCTTCCATCGCGTCGGATATTTCACCGAGAGAAGCGCGTTTCCGCGCGGCATCAACGGCGAGGGCAAGCATATTACCGTCTCCCTTGGCGCCAGCTGTGATCGCTTCGAGTGCAGCCTGACAGGCATCTTCATCACGCTCTTTACGCATCTTGTCGAGGCGTGCAATTTGACCATGACGCACTTTGTCATTGTCAATGTCCAACGTTTCGAGCTGATCTTCGTCCTCGAGCGTATATTTGTTCACGCCAACGATGACGTCGTCACCTTTGTCAACCCGCGCTTGGCGACCGGCGGCGGCTTCTTCGATCATTCCCTTGGGCCAGCCATCTGCAACTGCCTTTGCCATGCCGCCTTCGCTCTCGACCCGTTCGATAATCTCCCAGGCTTTTTCGACGAGTTCATCGGTTAAGGCCTCAACATAATAGCTGCCGCCGAGTGGATCGACGACTTTGGTGATGCCTGCTTCTTCCTGCAAAACAATCTGGGTATTCCGAGCGATGCGGGCCGAAAAGTCAGTAGGTAGTGCAATCGCTTCATCTAGCGCATTGGTGTGGAGCGATTGGGTGCCGCCTAATGTCGCGGCCATGGCTTCAATGGTTGTGCGAATAACGTTATTATAAGGATCCTGCTCAGTCAGCGAAACGCCGGATGTCTGGCAATGAGTACGCAACATTTTGGAGCGTTCGGATTGTGCACCGAGCCCCGTCATCACGCGATGCCACAACGTCCGCGCAGCGCGTAATTTGGCGACTTCCATGAAGAAGTTCATGCCAATGCCAAAGAAGAAGCTTAGCCGTCCAGCAAAAGCATCAATATCAAGGCCCGTCGCCATCGCCTGTTTGGCATATTCGCGGCCATCGGCAATGGTGAAGGCCAGTTCCTGCACCGCTGTCGCGCCGGCTTCATGCATATGATAGCCGCTGATCGAAATGCTGTTGAATTTTGGCATATGCTCCGACGTATAGGCAATAATGTCAGAGATAATTCGCATCGATGGCGCTGGCGGATAAATATAGGTGTTGCGCACCATGAACTCTTTGAGAATGTCGTTCTGGATCGTGCCGGCGAGCTTGTCCTGTGACACGCCCTGCTCTTCCGCTGCGACAATATAGAAAGCGAGACATGGGATCACCGCGCCGTTCATCGTCATGGACACCGACATAGTATCAAGCGGAATACCATCGAACAGGATTTTCATATCCTCGATACTGTCAATCGCCACGCCAGCCTTGCCGACATCGCCGACGACACGCGGATGATCACTGTCATAACCGCGATGGGTTGCGAGGTCGAAAGCAACCGACAGACCTTTCTGACCCGCAGCCAGATTGCGGCGATAGAAGGCGTTGGATTCCTCAGCGGTTGAAAAACCGGCATATTGACGGATGGTCCAAGGACGCCCCGCATACATGCTGGCTTTCACACCGCGTGTAAAAGGCCCGAAACCAGGAAGACCAGGATCGCCAGCATCGTCCGCAGTATATAGCGGTTTGACGGCAATACCCTCTGGCGTTTCCCAAGTCAGGTCGCGCCCTTTGACCTCTTTGTCAGCGAGTGCGTTCCAGTCTTCTATCGTCGGTTTATCAGTCATTATTCGCCCTTAAATTCGGCTTTCCGTTTCTGTAGGAAGGATATCGCACCTTCGCGGGCGTCTTTGCTGTCACCGGCCAGTCGTTGGCCTTCTGCTTCTTTTAGCAGGGCTGAACTATAGTCACTTTCGAGCGCTGCAGCCAGATTTTGGCGCATGACACCTAAAGCGACGGTTGGACCACCAGCAAGCCGTTTGGCCAATGCGTTCGCTTCATCCATCAAAGCAGCATCGTCTACGCATTTATAGACCAATCCCCAATCTGCGGCCTTTTCGCCGGGAATTTTTTCGCCGAGCATCATCATCTCGGTTGCCCGCGCCTTGCCTACCAAACGGGTCAGCATCCAGCTCGCACCGCCATCAGGCACAAGCCCGATATTCACGAAAGCCTGAAGAAAATAAGCAGATTTACCGGCAATAGCAAAGTCACTCGCCAAGGCGATGGAACAACCGACGCCGGCTGCTGGACCGTTGACGGCAGTAATCGTGGGAATATTCAGCTTTGACAGCTTCAGCATCAGCGGATTGTAATGTTTGTTGAGCGCGGCATATGATCCCTGTCCTCCAGATAGCGCGCTATCGCCGCCTTTGGCTTGCAGGTCAGCCCCTGCACAAAAGGCACGCCCTTCGCCAGTAATGATGACAGCGCGCGCATCTTCTAGCTTGTCTAGCGCCAGATAGATGTCATCGGCCATGTCCAGGGAACAAGCGTTTAGGCGGGTTGGCTGGTTCAGTGTGATCGTTGCTACCTGATCGGCAATCTCTAGTTTGATGTTTTCGAATTCCATAGTCTATCCCTCTGAATGTCGTCTGTTCGGAATGTTCCGGCTTGACGTTATTTTATATTGTGAATCGCCGGATCAATGATCCTTTGGTGTTTCCATAATCTCGGTTAGCATCCCGCCCATGTCCTTGGGATGCACAAAAAAGATAAGTGTTCCATGCGCGCCGATGCGGGGTTCTCCTAAAACGCGTTTACCCATTTGCTCAAATTCCGCTTTAGCGGCGTGAATATCAGGCACCTCGAAGCAGACATGATGTTGGCCGCCAAGTGGATTTTTGGCGAGGAAACCATGGATTGGACTGTCTTCGCCCAATGGTTCGATCAACTCAATCTGCGTGCCTTCGGAGCCGCCTGCACCAGGCGTATCGACAAAGCACACTTTGACGCCCTGTGCAGGCAAATCAAAAGGATCGTGGATTTTTGTCGCCCCCATGACATCGCGCCAATGGGCGATGCTATCGGGTATTGACGGCGTCACGATACCAATATGATTAAATCTGCCGAGCTTCATTTAATGCGCCTCTCCATCCGGAATAATTTTGTGGACCAGTGGCGCGATCACTGCGCCGATTGCAACACCGAGCAAGCCGGATAATATCGCAAAGCTGATCCCGCTGGCAAATAGCTGGGCGTTTTCGGGAAACAGGCCAACCAGCGGATGCGAAATTATATCGATTAGATGCTCGGGCCCGTGCCAGCCAACCGCAGCGATATTGTGCACCAGCAATCCTCCGCCAACCCATGCCATGGCCAATGTTCCGATGATCGAGATTGCAGTGAGCAATTTCGGCATAAACGCGACCAGTCCTTTACCGAACGACGCCAACGCACCTTCCTTTTCGGTAGCCAGGTGCAGGCCAACATCATCCATTTTTACGATAATCGCGACCGCTCCGTAGACCACCACGGTAATCACCACGCCAATGAGCGCTAAAATGATTCCCTGCTGCCACCAAACTTCCTCGGTGACTTCGGACAGGGCAATGGCCATGATTTCGGCGGAGAGGATGAAATCCGTGCGGATCGCGCCGGCAGTCATTTCTTCTTCGCGGCCCTCGCCTTCGATGATCGCGGGTTGGTCATGTTTGGTACTCTCATCTATATGCAGCCATTCCAGCACCTTTTCTGCCGCTTCATAGCATAAGAACAAACCACCCAAAATGAGAATGAAGGGTATCAGAAACGGCGCAAACTGGCCCAGCAGGACAGCGGCGGGGAGCAGGAATAGCAGCTTGTTCTTGATCGATCCCTTGGCAATGTTCCAGATCATCGGAAGCTCGCGGGAGGGATGGAAACCGGTCACATAGGTCGGCGTGACTGCTGCATCATCAATCACCACGCCTGCCGATTTCGCACCAGCCCGCGCTGCAGCAGCACCTATATCATCAATGGATGCGGCGGCGACTTTCGCAATGGCTGCGACGTCGTCGAGAAGGGCTACTAATCCTGTTGGCATTTTCTATCGCCTACAACGGAATGTTGTCATGTTTTTTCCACGGATTCTCAAGCTGCTTGTTTCGCAGTTTCCGTAACCCCAGCGCCACTCTGCGCCGCGTCGAATGCGGCATGATCACCTCATCAACAAAACCCTTTTGCGCCGCGATAAACGGGTTGGCGAAGCGCGCTTCATATTCTGCGGTATGCTCAGCAATTTCTTCCTCGGTTTTACCGCGGAAGATGATCTCAACTGCTCCTTTTGCACCCATCACAGCGATTTCGGCTGTCGGCCACGCATAGTTCAGATCGCCGCGCAGATGCTTGGACGCCATGACGTCATAGGCACCGCCATAGGCTTTACGGGTGATAATCGTGATTTTCGGTACCGTAGCTTCTGCATAGGCGAAGAGCAGCTTTGCGCCATGTTTGATAATACCATTATGCTCTTGTGATGTACCAGGCAGAAAACCGGGAACATCCACCAAAGTAACAATTGGAATATTAAACGCATCGCAATAACGCACAAAGCGCGCAGCTTTTTTAGAAGCATTGATATCGAGGCAACCAGCGAGGACCATCGGTTGATTGGCAACAACGCCAATTGTAGAGCCTTCCATCCGGCCAAAGCCGCAAATGATATTGCCCGCATGCGCTGGCTGAATTTCGAAAAACTCGCCTTCATCGACCATTTTTTGAATAACCTCATGCATATCATAAGGTTGGTTGGCATTGGCCGGGATCAGGGTATCGAGGCTGTCCTCAAGCCGATCCCAAGGATCAGCAGTTGGCCGTTCGGGCACTTCTTCACGGTTGCTCAGCGGCATATAGTCAATGAAATCACGCGCCGCGAGCAACGCTTCAATATCATTTTCGTAAGCAACGTCAGCAACGCTAGTTTTGGTCGTGTGGGTGACTGCCCCGCCTAATTCTTCCTGCGTAACAATCTCGTTGGTAACCGTTTTCACAACGTCCGGACCTGTGACAAACATATAGCTGCTGTCCTTCACCATGAAGATGAAGTCCGTCATCGCTGGCGAATAAACCGCTCCGCCCGCACAAGGGCCCATAATCAAGCTAAGCTGCGGAACCACGCCGCTGGCGAGAACATTGCGCTGGAACACATCAGCATAGCCGCCGAGAGATGCTACGCCTTCCTGAATACGAGCTCCGCCGCTGTCATTGATGCCAATGACCGGCGCGCCCACCTTCATCGCATTTTCCAAGACCTTGCAGATCTTTTCAGCATGGCGCTCAGAGAGCGATCCGCCGAAAACGGTAAAATCCTGAGAGAAAACAAAAATCAAGCGACCATTGATCGTACCAGAACCGGTAACAACGCCATCACCAGCAATTTTGGTTTCTTCCATACCGAAATCGACACAATTATGTTCGACATACATATCGATTTCTTCAAACGAACCTTCATCGAGAAGTATCTCAATCCGCTCACGTGCGGTCAGCTTGCCTTTAGCGTGCTGACTATCAATCCGTTTCTGTCCGCCACCAAGCATGGCTTCTGCGCGCTTGGCTTCCAATTGTGCGATAATGTCTGACATTCATCCCCCGACTGTGAATCACTAGGTGCTATATGCCCTAGTCAATGCACAGCCGGTTAGGCAATCGTCAATATCAAATTAATCGATCGATTAAGTTACTTTTGAAACGGCCCGTTCCGTAGCGTCATCCTATTTGAACAATACCAATTCCTCGGCCATGCTAGGGTGCAATGCTACAGTATCGTCAAATGCTTGCTTAGTTAGTCCTGCTTTGACAGCGATTGCGGCGGCTTGCAAAATTTCAGGTGCATCCGGTCCGATCATATGCAGGCCGAGTATCTTTTCACTGGTTGCTTCAACGATCATTTTATACAGGCTGCGCTCGGGGCGATCGGCGAAGGCATTGCGCATCGCTCGAAAATCCGACGAATAGACTTTGATATTGCCATATTGCGTCCGTGCTTCTCCTTCGGTCAAGCCCACCGAAGCGATGGGTGGCTGTGAGAAAACAGCTGATGGGATGCAGCTGTAATCGACCGTTTTAGGATCATTGTTAAACACTGTATCAGCAAACGCCTGTCCTTCACGGATGGCAACTGGGGTTAGCTGAACGCGGTCGGTGACATCGCCAACAGCATAAATGCTGTCAACATTGGTCTGGCTATATTCGTCGACCTTAATTGCACCCTTTTCATTGGTTTCCACACCGGCATTTTCCAGACCAAGCCCTTGGATCTTCGGGCTTCGGCCAGTAGCAATAAGCACGACATCAGCCTGCACCGCATCTTTGCCATCCATATAGACATCGAAACCACCATCATCGCGCTGTTCGATTTTGTCGAACGTGCAGTTGAATTTGTAACTTATGCCTTTGGCCAGAGAGATTTGGAGCAACCGATCACGCAGGCTTTCATCATAACCACGCAATATGACGTCCGAGCGATTGACGACGGTAACTTCGCTGCCCAATCCGTTAAAGATGCCGGCAAATTCATTGGCAATATAGCCGCCACCGGCAATGATGACTTTCTTGGGTAATTTTTCCAGATGGAACATTTCATTGGATGTTTGCGCTAGTTCACTGCCAGGAAAATCAGGTTTAACCGGCCAGGCACCCACCGCGATCAATATATATTTGGCGGTGACGGTCTTGCCGCTCGCGAGCTTCACCTCATGCGGACCGACAATCTCAGCGCGCTCTAGAATGATTTCAACATCATGGTTTTTCAGCGTTTCGGTATAAGCGTTATTGAGCCTATCAACGTCTGACAGGATATGATCGCGCAGCTTGGTCCAATCGAACTTGGCGTTTTCCCAAGTCCAACCAAAATTCTTGCCGTCTTCGAGATCTTCCGAAAAATGTGAACCGTAAACCAGCATCTTTTTGGGCACGCAGCCGCGAATGACACAGGTACCGCCAACGCGATATTCTTCGGCAACAGCGACTTTGGCGCCATAGGAAGCCGATACGCGCGCGGCTCGTGTTCCACCTGATCCTGCGCCAATGACAAACAGGTCATAATCATATTCTGACATTATAAGTTCCTTGATCACTCAGGCAGGAAATGCCCGGTTTTTTAGTGTTTCGGTCGAAGAGTCCATTTGGTTACCATCACCGGCTAAAAGCGCATTGGCCATTTCCTTACCCAGTTCTACGCCGAACTGGTCGTACGGATTAATGCCCAAAAGCACGGCATTCGCGAAGGTACGGTGCTCGTAAAAGGCTATAAGGGCCCCTAAAGTTTTGCCATCAAGGTCATCCAATAACAGCGTCACGCTCGGTCTGTTGCCTGGATAATTTCGATTAGGATCATCGGATTTTTTGCCGGTCATCAACGCGGCTCCCTGGGCAAAACAGTTTAGCAGTAAGCCGTGATGATGTTCGGATGCTAATGAGTGACCCGGTTCGATGACGGCAAGAAATTCAACCGGCACTAAATGCGTACCCTGATGCAGCAACTGAAAAACGGCATGCTGTGCATCGGTCCCGACCCCGCCCCAGACGATCGGACTGCTATGACGGTCGAGTGGTTTGCCATCCGCTGTTACCGATTTGCCATTACTCTCCATTTCAAGTTGCTGAAGATAGTCGGGCAATAGTTTCAGTCGTTCGTCATAGGCGAAGACGGCTCGAGTCTCGCAGTTCCGGACCTGACTGTAATATTGGTCACAAAAGGCAGCGATCACCGGGATATTCCGGTCGAAAGATGTGTCTTTGAAATGCCGATCCATTTCCGCCGCACCAGCCAGCAGGTCGTCGAAAACATCGATGCCGAGTGTTAGTGCCACGCTAAACCCGATCGAGGACCAAAGTGAATAACGCCCACCAACTGTATCTGAGAACGGAAGAACACGGTTTTCATCAACGCCCCATTCGACGGCCTTATCTGGCATAGCCGTTAGAGCTATAATTTTTCCGAAAGGATCGACAACGCCTTGTTCCGTCATCCAATCGGTGACTGACCGGGCATTAAGAAATGTTTCAGCAGTGGTGAAGCTTTTCGAAGCAATGACTAACAGCGTTTTGTGGGCATCAAAGCGTTCCAACACGGGCTCCAAAGCACAGCCATCAATATTGGAGATAATGGCTGTTTGATATTTTTCATCACCGAGCTTGAGCGCTTCGAGCAGCAATTCCGGTCCCAATGCCGAACCGCCAATACCCAGATGAATAATATGTTCGATATCACCGAACGCGCTCGCTTCAATGGCTTCGATCAAGCCCAGCATCCGGTTCCTAAGCAATCCGGCATTTTCAACGCTGGTCTCCGCACCGATGCCACGCTCGGCGGTATGCTCCGCAGCGCGACCTTCGCTTATATTGATGGCGACGCCATTCATCAGTGCTTCGATTTGCTCGGACAAGCCTTTATCGGCTGCAAGTTGTTGGAAATTTTCTAGTAAGGCGCTGTCCAAATGCGTCTTGGAAAAATCGAAATAGATGCCAGATTGTTCGTGGCTAAATCGTTCGACCCGATCTGCGCTATTTTCGAACAGGGCTGTCAATGTTGATATAGGTTGGGTTTCAATCGCGTTCCAATGATCCAAAGCACATTCTTTCTTGTTATTTCTAAAGACCTTCACGCCCCGTATTTAGGCTCTAGCTCTATCTTGCGTCGCCCTTATGAACAAGATCAAATCACGGGAGTTTGTCGAACCATACTGTCTCTTGACCGCAGGCATCATTATAAGCAAAGGGGCGCGATGAAAGATAAAACCGCTCAGCCGTCCGAAACGCGCGAATTCCTTACATTTCTGGTAAAACTAGCTCTGTTTGTCATTATTCTGCGCAGCTTTATCGTTTCGCCTTTCAACATCCCATCCGAATCCATGCAGCCAAGGTTGATGGTTGGTGATTATCTGTTGGTCGCAAAATGGCCTTATGGTTATTCCAAATATAGCATGCCGTTTAGCGTACCGGTCATACCGGGCCGGATATTAGCCAATACGCCCGAACCTGGCGACGTGGTAGTCTTCAAAGCACCGCCAAGCGGCAACGATGACTATATCAAGCGAGTTATCGGACTGTCAGGCGACATTATTCAAGTTACAAACGGTGTGGTTTCCATCAACGGCACGGAGGTAGCCCGCAAGAAGATTGAGGACTATTCACATCTCGTTTCACCTAACAGCCCTTGCTACGCAGACTATTTCGAAACTACCAATGAGAACGGCTCCCGCATATGTCGCTATCCGCAATATGAAGAGACCCTGCCCAATGGCAGGAGTTTCCGCGTTTTGGATGTAACAGAGGGTTCTGCAGGCGACGATACGGAGAGCTTTGTCGTACCAGATGGTCATATGTTCCTTATGGGTGACAATCGTGATCGCAGCGCAGATAGCCGTTTCCCTGCCGTTGAAGGACAAGCCATTGGTATGGTTCCAGAGAAAAATCTGGTAGGACGAGCGCTTGTATCTGTATTCTCAACGGACGGTTCAGCAGAATGGATCAAACCATGGACATGGTTCAGCGCCGCGCGTTGGGATCGCATTGGAGAGAGCTTTGAATAAACCGGCATTTCTGGATTGGATTATGGAGCGCACCGGAATAGAGCCGGATGATGAAACATATTATATCCGCGCTTTCACGCATGGCAGCTTTGGCGACGAAGACTATCAACGCTTAGAATTTCTAGGTGATCGCGTCCTCGGCTTAACCATCGCATCGCAGCTTTATGAGCAGTTTCCCAATGAACCCGAAGGGCAATTGTCGCAGCGCCTGAACGGCCTAGTGTCCGGTAAAGTCTGTGGAGAGATTGCTTTGGATATGGGCATCTCGGATCACCTTTTGCTCGGGAAACAAGCACGAGATGATGGGGCGCGGCAGAGCGCGAAAGTGCTTGGTGACGTCATGGAGTCACTCATCGGTGCGGTCTATCTCGATCATGGCATGGATGCGGCGAAAGACTTTATCCTCAAATATTGGGGAACGCGCATTTCTGGGATGGCCAAGGATATCCGGCATCCTAAATCTGCGCTGCAGGAATGGGCCGCTGCACATAACCGCAAAATGCCGGTTTACGAGTTGGTCGAAAAAATCGGTCCGCATCATGACCTACGCTTTACAGTCAAAGCGGTCATCAACAAGGTTGGAGAAGTGGAAGCAACCGCCTCCTCCATTCAAACCGCCGAAACAACCGCCGCGAAACTCTTTTTGGAAAAATATACATGACCGAAACATCCGCTCTTCCAAAATGCGGTGTCGTGGCGCTGATTGGCGCGCCTAATGCGGGCAAATCTACGCTGATAAATGCTCTGGTGGGGCAGAAGGTTGCGATTACCAGTTCCAAGCCGCAAACTACGCGGACGCGGCTCTTGGGCATTGCGATTGAGGATGAGGCGCAGCTGCTCCTCGTCGATACGCCGGGCATCTTCGAACCGCGCCGACGGCTTGATCGCGCTATGGTCTCCGCTGCCTGGGATGGCGCGGAAGATGCAGATATCATTGTGTTCCTTGTCGATGCCCGCGCGGGTCTTGGCCCCAAGGTTACATCAATCGTAGAACGGGTGAAGCACCGCGAGGAAAAAATCATCCTCGTGCTCAACAAAGTCGATATCGCGGCGAAAGACAAATTGCTCAATCACGCGGCAAAGCTGAATGATCTCTCTGTCTTTGACGAAACATTTTTCGTCAGTGCCAAAACCGGCGACGGACTGGACGAACTGCGGGCCTATCTGGTGGCCGCGATGCCTGAAGGGCCGTGGCATTTTCCGGAAGATCAGGTTTCCGACGCCAGCGAGCGGATTTTGGCCGCTGAGATCACGCGGGAGCAGGTTTTCCGCCAGCTCCATGCCGAACTGCCCTATGCGACCGCCATCGCGATGGAGCAATATAAGGAACGCCCAGACGGTTCGTTGGAAATCCACCAGCAGATCCTAGTCGAAAAACCCACCCAGCGTGCCATTATCCTCGGCAAAGGCGGACATCAGATCAAGGATATCGGCGCAAAGGCGCGGGCAGAGCTATCCGAGATTTTGGGCAAGACCGTCCATCTCTATCTCCACGTCAAAGTCAGCGCGAATTGGGACGAGGATAAGAGCCTGTATCAGGATATGGGGCTGGATTGGGTTAAGTAGGCGCGGCGGTTACGCTTATGGCTGCTTTATCCCGAAAGCGGACATTGGGTTGCGTACTAATTGTTTATAATCTACCCGAGATGCATTAGAATTTTTGGCAGGTCAACAGGGATAACTACTTGGAGTATCGTGCTGAAATTGATGGCTTGCGCGCATTTGCAGTCGTCCCGGTTGTTTTGTTCCATGCAGGCTTCTCTGTCTTTAGTGGCGGCTATGTTGGAGTAGACATATTCTTTGTCATAAGCGGCTATTTGATAACCTCTATAATATTGTCCGAGATGGACAAAGGGTCGTTTAGTCTTCTGAATTTTTATGAACGGCGTGCACGCCGGATATTACCAGCGTTATTTCTTGTGTTAGCCGTCTGTATTCCCTTTGCTTGGATATGGCTTACCCCCCGCGATATGGCCGCTTTTGGAGAAAGCGTGGCCGCCACCATTGGCTTTTCATCCAATATATTATTCTGGCGGGAAAGCGGATATTTCGACACTACAGCAGAGCTTAAACCTTTACTCCACACTTGGAGCCTTGCTGTGGAAGAGCAATATTATATTGCGTTTCCATTGCTTCTTATTGTCGCGTGGCGATTTGGAAAACGGATCATTCTTGGCCTGCTCGGTCTGATTTTTGTGGTCAGCCTAACGATAGCACAAGCATCCGACAGCTTAATGTCTGCATCAGCAGCATTTTACTTACCGCCAACGCGCGTGTGGGAACTGATGATGGGCGCATTTGCAGCCTTCTATTTCAATCGTGGTTTGGTCGTTTCTATTCCAAAGTTAGCCAACGAGTTGCTTGGTGTAATTGGCCTCATACTTATTGCAGGTTCGATATTGTTATTTGACGAAACAACACCCTTTCCAAGCCTTTATACGCTGGCACCTACTCTCGGCACCTTTTTGATCATTATTTTTACCGCACAAGGCACATTCGCGGGACGGTTATTGAGCAATAGGCTTTTCGTAGGGATTGGTTTGATAAGCTATAGCGCATATTTATGGCATCAACCGCTATTGGCATTTGCAAGATATCGGAACGCGACTGATCTTTCGCTAGCGTTGATCTTGTTTTTATGTATCACAGCTTTCCTGCTCGCCTATCTTAGCTGGCGGTTTGTTGAAGCGCCGTTCCGAAATAAAAAGACTTTTGATCGCAAAGCAATTTTTGGCTTAGCAGCTCTTGGATCCGCCATTTTTCTGGGCTTTGGTCTCGTCGGCTCAATATCCCAAGGGTATCCCAATCGATATACCGGGATGCAAAAACTGAGTACCGAAACGGCAATTGCCAGCCCGCTGCGTGAAGATTGCCATGTCGAAATGTGGGAATATGTGGCGCCCTCAAAGTCCTGTATCTACCACGAAGGCAAGATAAGCTGGGTAGTATTTGGAGATTCTCACGCTGTGGAGCTGGCTTATGCTCTGGCAGAAACCCTTAAGCCATCCAATATAGGACTTAGGCATTTGTCACGCTCAGGCTGTAATCCTGCTTATGCAAAGAAGAATAGTGATGATCTTTGCACGCGATGGACCAAAGATTCTATCCGATACATCCTCGAAACCAGCGAACTGAAAAACGTCGTTGTAACTTATAAAATGTCCAATATCCCAACCGGAAGAGAGAGGGATATCGCTTGGGAATCGTATATTAAGGTTCTAAAAGCCTTGGTTGACGGTGGCAAAAATGTTTATCTTGTTTTGCAAGCCCCCGCGTTGCGTACGGACGTCAACCAATTGATTAGATTGGTGCCGGAAAATAGAAATGCTAATGTTGAAGGTGTTTCTTCAGCAAGGTGGAAACAGCAGCATAAGTTTGTGACCTACAATCTGAGAGATATCCCCAAAGAGGTTAAAGTAGTCAATCCAAGCGATCTTTTTTGCGATCACCAATCCTGTTTCGCCATTTTGCAGGGGCAATCACTCTATTTTGATCAAAATCATATTTCGGTCGCTGGGGCTACTATGATCGCTGAACAAATTTTCCAACAACGCCAATAGAGCTGAAAAACAATCTAAGCATAAGTGATCCATCGATCGCAAATTGCTGCGCCAGCTTTTGTATCCAAAGCGGACACTAGCTCAGCAGTTATTAAGACGCTTCAAGTGCATAGGGAGAGAAAAACCTACTCGGCCTTAGCCTTCGCAGGCGCCTTCTTTTTGGCCACAGGTTTCTTCTTTGCCGCCGGCTTTTTCTTAGCTGCAGCCTTCTTCTTTGGCGCCGCCTTCTTTTTCCGTTTCTTCGCCGGACCTTTGGCCGCACGATCATCAATCAACTGCGCCGCTTCTTCCAATGTGAGTTGATCCTTGTCCAACGTCTTCGGCAGGGATGCGTTGGTCGTGCCATCGGTGACATAGGGCCCGTAGCGGCCATCCATCAGCTTGATTTCTTCCTCGGTGCGCGGGTGTTTGCCCATGATCTTCAACGGTTCAGCGCCCCTGCGGCCACCTTTACCATTTTTTGCGGCATCGGCGAGTTTCGCGACGGCTGCGTTCATGCCGATCTCAAACACTTCCATGGTGTTTTCAAGACGCGCAGATTTGCCGTCATGGCTCAGATAAGGACCATAACGACCGATTTGCGCGTTTACTTCTTTACCGGATTCCGGGTGTTTTCCCACTTCGCGTGGGAGGGAGAGCAATTTCAACGCCCATTCCAAACCAAAATCTTCTGCGGGCACATCTTTCGGGATGGAAGACCGCTTGGCTTCCTTACCCTCGCCACGCTGGACATAGGGACCAAAGCGCCCAATCATTTTCGAAACTTTTTCGTCCGTATCCGGATCTATACCCAAATCTTCTGGACCTTCGTCCGCATCGGCATTGGCGCCACCACCTTGACCAAAGCGTCGGGTAAACTTGCACTCGGGATAATTGGAACAAGCGACAAAGGCACCAAAACGGCCGCCGCGTAGGGCCAGCTTGCCTTCGTTACAACGCGGACACAGCCGCGGATCGCTGCCGTCTTCATTTTCAGGGAATAAGTAGGGGGCCAGAAATTTGTCGAGCTCTGCTGTTACTTCTGATGGCAGTTTTTCCATGACTTCAGCGGTCTTAGGCTTGAAATCATGCCAGAAGGCTTCAAGGATTTTCTGCCATTCCGCACGGCCGCCGCTGACATCATCCAGCTCTTCTTCGAGACCTGCCGTATATTCATAAGCGACATAGCGTTCGAAAAACCGTTCTAGAAAGCTTGTTAAAAGACGGCCGCTATCCTCTGCAAAGAAACGATTTCCTTCGGTACGGACATAGGCGCGGTCTTTGAGCGTTTTGATGATCGAGGCATAAGTCGAAGGCCGGCCAATGCCGAGTTCTTCCATTTTCTTGACCAAGCTAGCTTCACTATAACGTGGTGGCGGTTGCGTGAAATGCTGGTTGGCTTCGACAGATTTCTTCGCCGGGCTATCGCCCTTCGCCATGGCGGGCAGCAAACCGCCATTTTCGTCTTTGCTGTCGTCGCGCCCTTCTTCATAAAGCGCCATAAATCCGGGGAATTTGACGACCTGGCCGGTGGCGCGCAGGCCGGTTTGGCCCGTACCATCAAGCATTTCGACGGTGGTGCGTTCCAAACGTGCCGCTGCCATTTGGCTGGCCATGGCGCGTTTCAGGATCAGGCTGTAGAGCTTGGCATGATCACCGCTACCCATGGTGTCACGGGTAAAGCTGGTCGGGCGGATGGCTTCATGAGCCTCCTGCGCATTTTTGGCTTTGGATTTATAGATGCGCGGGCTGTCCGGCACATAGCTCGCGTCATAACGATCGGAAATCGCCTTGCGCGCAGCGGAAATGGCACTGCCATCCATCTGAACGCCGTCAGTACGCATGTAAGTAATGCCGCCATCTTCATAAAGTTGCTGCGCGATACGCATGGTGTGACTGGCTGAATAGCCGAGTTTACGGGCTGCTTCCTGCTGCAATGTAGAGGTTGTAAAAGGCGGTGGAGGATTGCGGGTAAGCGGTTTTGTTTCGACCGTTTCAATGGTGAACAAGCCGTTTTCCACCGCTGTTTTAGCCGCCATGGCCTCCGCTTCATTGGATAAGTCCATCTTGCCCAGTTTTTTGCCCTGATGGATAGTCATACGGGCTTGAAACGCTTGTCCGCCCTGCTCCATCTGCGCTGCGATGGACCAATATTCTTCCGGGTTAAACGCTTCGATTTCACGTTCACGCTCAACAATCAAGCGCAAAGACACAGATTGGACACGGCCAGCGGATTTCGCACCGGGTAGCTTGCGCCACAATACAGGTGAAAGCGTGAAGCCCACCAGATAATCCAGTGCACGCCGCGCACGATAGGCATCAATCAAATCGTCATCCAAAGCGCGCGGGCTAGCCATTGCTTCGGTGACGGCTGACTTGGTAATTGCGTTAAAGGTTACCCGGTCCACTTTTTCAGGCAGCGCTTTCTTTTTGCGCAAAACTTCCTGCACATGCCAGCTAATGGCTTCCCCTTCCCGGTCAGGGTCGGTCGCGAGTATGAGGCGCGTGGCTTTTTTCGAAAGGTCCGTAATCGCCTTCAATTGCTTAGTCTTGTCCGCATAGGGCTGCCACAGCATGGCAAAGCCATCGTCAGGATCAACCGAACCATCTTTGGGCGGGAGATCACGGATATGGCCGTAAGAGGCCAGCACCTTGAAATCTGATCCCAGATAATTTTCGATTGTTTTCGCTTTGGCGGGTGACTCAACGATTACTAATTGCATAATTTCCGATTTTCATTTGTCTCACGTACACACGCGAGGCTGGAACACAGATTGGACGTTCGTCAAGCACTTGATAAACGAAATTGCCGTTTAGCTTAATTTTATAGGATTTCAACTGGGCAAACTTACGCGGGCTCCGGCGTGGCGTGTCAATCGACCTGCAAGTTCCAGTTCCAGCAGGATCATTTGCACTGATGCAGCGGACAGGCGGGATTGCCGGATCAGCTCATCAACTGATACCGGCGTCATGCTCAGCAAGTCGATTAAAGATTGGCGAATGGCGTCATCAATCTCTTCCGTAGGTGTTTCCCGCAGTTTATTTTGATCATCTTGTGTTTCAAACAGGTCATCGGGAATGTTCGCGCCAGCGGCGCGGTCATCAAAGTGACGGATGAGTTCTAGAACATCGTCGGCCGACTGGATCAAGGTCGCGCCCTCGCGGATCAAGCCGTTGCAGCCTCGGGAACGGGGATCAAGCGGGGAACCCGGTACGGCCATGACTTGGCGTCCAGCCTCTGCTGCCAGACGTGCGGTAATCAGTGACCCTGATTTGGGGGCGGCCTCTATGACCACTGTACCTTGAGCAAGACCGGCGATTATGCGGTTGCGATAGGGGAAATGGCGGGCTTTTGGTTCAGTTCCGGGCGGTTGTTCGGCCAATAACAGGCCATCGCACGCTATCTGGTTCTGGAGGTTTTCGTTCTCAGGAGGATAGTTTATGTCTATTCCGCCAGCGATAACCGCGATGGCAGATTTGTTGACCGATCCCTGATGCACGGCGGTATCTATGCCTCTTGCCAGACCGGAAACAACCGATATTCCCTGCGTCATCAGGCTGTTGGCGAGGTTCCTTGCGAACCGGCAAGCGGCCGCAGAGGCGTTGCGGGCGCCAACAATGGCAACCGTCGGGTGGCTGAGCAATGACAAATTACCGCGGTAGATTAGGGCCGGCGGTGCGTTGCTGAGTTCTGCTAGCAGATAGGGGTAATCGGGATCGCCGAGAAAAATATAGTGCGCGCCGAGCTTTTGGGTGTGGGCCATTTCCCGGGCAATAGCGTCTTTGTCTGATAGGCGCGGTATCCTGCCTCCGCCCTTGGCGGCCAACTCTGGAAGCATCTCCAGCGCTTTGGCTGCTGAGCCATAGCGACGGATAAGCTGAACATAGCTTACCGGGCCGATATTAGCGGATCGAATCAGCCGAAGCCGATCAAAATTGTCTTTCATGCTGCGTACCGTTTAACGGATAGGGGGAATCAGGAGGCTCCGACTTTGGGCTCTTCGCCTGCCATAAGTCGCTCAACATTAGCGCGATGTTTCCAGATTACAAGCAAAGCAAAACCAATAAACATAGGTACCCAAGAATATTGACCAACTATAACTGCCGTGATTGGTACAGAAATAGATGCAAGCATGCCGCTAACTGATGAATATCGTAATATTAATAAGCCAGCCAGCCATGTGACTGCAAACACTATGCCCAATATAGGGGCCAAGGCGGCAACAATACCGAGCAAAGTAGCAACCCCTTTGCCGCCTTTGAACTTAAGCCAAACCGGATAAAGATGCCCCAAAAATGCGCCCATTCCAGCCAACACGCCAAATCCGCTATCGAAATTCGAAGCAATAACTACCGCCGCGGCACCTTTGCCAACATCCAATAATAACGTCAGCGCCGCAATCGCCTTATTGCCAGTCCGCAAAACATTGGTAGCCCCAATATTCCCAGACCCTATTTCCCTAAGGTCACCACCGCCCGTTAACCGTGTTAGTAATAAGCCAAAGGGTATTGATCCTAGCATATAGCCTAGAAAAACAGTTAAAATTGGTTCAATCCACATGGATTGCATATTACCAAATCCCCTTTGATTTCTGGGAGCTATCCGCAAGAAAGCATTTGGGCAAGGCTTTTGCGTTGTAAAAACAGGTAAGATCAACCAGTTGTAGGATCAGTCGAGGCAGTTGATGTCTTGAATTAACTATGTTTAAGGGGCAGCGATGACAGTCGAAACATTAAAAACAACTGCCCCCCTATTGTTCTTCGATACCGGTATGGGGGGGCTTTCTATCTTAAGGGAGGCGCAGAAATTGCTTCCGACTGCACCTGTTATTTATGCAGCTGACTATGCCGGCATGCCTTATGGTATGAAATCTGAAGAAGAGCTATCCACTCGAATTCCTCTGTTGTTGGGGCGTCTTGTCGAACGCTTCAAACCACAATTAGTCACCATCGCATGTAATACAGCTTCGACGATCGCCTTAGATGTAGTCCGATCAGTATTGGACATACCTGTTGTCGGAACTGTACCGGCTGTAAAACCCGCAAGCCTGATTACAAAAACGGGCGTTATTGGCCTCCTAGGTACACGAGCTACCATTAGACAACCTTATGTGGACCGATTGTCTTCCGAATTTGCCGCAGATAAAAAATTGCTGCGCTTTGGTGCTCCCGACCTTGTCCATGCCGCTGAAAGCAAGTTGCGCGGTGAGAAACCTGATCCCGAAATCATCGATGCGGCGGTGGCTGGACTGTCAGAACAAAAGCATGGCGAAGAGATTGACACTGTAATTTTAGCCTGCACGCATTTTCCTTTGGTGCAAGAGGAGTTGCAAAAATCTTTTGTGAGAGACATTCAATTTATTGATGGATCGCAAGGGATTGCCAGACGGATTGTAGATCTTACAAGTGACATAATGTGGCCAGAAACGCCTGAATCCGGTCTTTTTGTTACAACTGGAGCGCTTGATCAGCTCTCTCCTTATCACTCGACCCTGAAAGAATTTGGCCTAACCAATTGGGAGGCGTTATAGCATAATGGCTTATTGCGAATGGTTCGCGCTGGAATTTCCGGAAAAAGGTCGTTAGTGGCCATTCTAAAGGGATCGCTTGGTGAGAGATTGACACAGGGAATGGTGTAAAGTGGACTACGATAAGGTTTTTTCTCAAGCGATTGACCGTCTTCATAGCGAAGGCCGCTACCGCGTTTTTATCGATATATTGCGGAACAAGGGAACCTTTCCCAATGCCCGCTGTTTCGCACATCATAACGGACCAAAGCCGGTAACGGTCTGGTGTTCCAATGACTATCTCGCGATGGGTCAGCATCCTGATGTAATCGCCGCAATGGAAGAAGCTTTGCATGATGTAGGGGCTGGTTCTGGCGGGACGCGAAACATTGGTGGCAATACCCACTATCATGTTCAGTTGGAAAGCGAACTTGCCGATTTGCATGGAAAATCCGGCGCATTGCTTTTCACATCGGGTTATGTTTCAAACGAAGCGACATTGTCTACGCTGACGAAGATATTGCCTGGCTGCATGATCTTTTCGGATGAATTGAACCACGCTTCTATGATTGCAGGCATAAAAAATAGCGGCTGCGAGAAACGTGTTTTCCGGCACAATGATCTCGAACATCTCGAAGAACTTCTCGCCGCTGCAGACCCTGATGCTCCAAAATTGATTGCTTTCGAGAGTATTTACTCAATGGATGGTGATGTGGCTCCGCTGCATGCTATTTGCGATCTTGCTGATAAATATAACGCCCTCACCTATTGTGACGAAGTACATGCTGTTGGCATGTATGGAGAACATGGAGGCGGAATTTCAGAACGCGATGGCGCAGCAGACCGTATCACGATTATTGAAGGCACTTTGGCGAAAGCCGTTGGCGTTATGGGCGGTTACATTACTGCCGATCAGAAAATTATCGATGTTATCCGATCTTACGCACCTGGCTTTATCTTTACCACTAGCTTGTCTCCGGTCCTTGTTGCTGGGGCATTGGCAAGCGTCCGGCACCTGAAACAGTCAAATGCCGAGCGAGAAGGTCAGCAAGCTGCGGCACAGACATTGAAAGATATGTTCTCAAACGCTGGACTACCTGTCATGGGCTCGACTACCCATATCGTACCATTGCTCGTTGGCGATCCGATTAAAGCGAAGAAGATAAGCGATATCTTGTTGGCCGAATATGGGGTCTACGTACAACCCATCAATTATCCCACGGTTCCCCGTGGTCTGGAGCGGTTACGCTTTACTCCTGGCCCCGTTCATACCGAAGAAATGATGGCTGATCTCACCAAGGCTTTGGTTGAAATCTGGAGCCGGATGGCATTGCAATTAGCGGCCTAATCGCGTTTCGCTGGAAATTATACTAAATTCAACGTTATAGACGGGCATGACCAACGCAGCCCATTGGATAGAACCTCATCCGCACGGTATCTATATAAAACCAGCCGATGCTTGGATAGATCCTTCTCGAGCAGTATCTCGCGCATTGGTTACGCATGGACATGCTGATCATGCACGGGGTGGTCATGAAAAGGTTTGGGCCACTCCCGAAACTCTCGCCATCATGGGTTTGCGTTATGGTACCAATTCTGGATGTGCAGTGCCTTACGGAGATGGATTTGAACTTGGCGGCGTAAAAATCAGCTATCATTCTGCCGGACATGTTTTGGGTTCGGCGCAAATTTTGATGGAGTATCAAGGTGAGCGTGTTGTCGCTACGGGCGATTACAAACGCAGGACGGACCCGACCTGCGCCCCCTTTGAAGTCATATCTTGTGATATCTTCATAACCGAGGCCACGTTCGGATTACCGGTTTTTAAACATCCCGATACGGCCGATGAAATCCAGAAATTACTATCTGCAAAAGAAGCCAATTCCGATCGCTGCATTTTGGTAGGCGCTTACGCATTGGGCAAAGCGCAACGGGTCATCGGTGAACTTAGAAAGGCGGGATATGATGATCCGATCTTTCTACATGGAGCCCTAGAAAAAATGTGTCATCTTTATCAGGAGCTAGGTGTTGATCTTGGCGATATCAGACCTGTTATGGATACTGAAAAGGAAGCCATGCTCGGGCAAATTATTTTAGCGCCGCCCTCTGCGCTGAATGATCGTTGGAGCAGAAGGCTGCCTGATCCGGTCACCGCTATGGCGTCTGGCTGGATGCGCGTCAGACAACGAGCTCGCCAACGCAATGTCGAACTTCCGCTCATCATGTCTGATCATGCGGATTGGGATGAATTGACGCAAACTATCAAAGACGTCTCTCCTTCAGAAACATGGGTAACCCATGGGCGCGAAGATGCGCTTGTGCATTGGTGCGCGCTCAATCAAATGAAGGCGAGAGCTTTGGAGATGGTTGGTCGTGAAGAGGAAGATGACTGAGCGATGCGGGCCTTTTCTGATCTCCTCGATAACCTGATCTACACCCGATCCCGCAACGGTAAATTGCGGCTAATCAGTGACTATCTGAAACATGCGCCTGATCCCGATCGCGGATGGGTATTGGCAGCATTAACCGGGCAACTCGATTTTCCGACCGTAAAAGCTTCCGCTGTGCGCAATATGGCGATGGAGCGCGTTGATGAAACTCTCTTCAAACTGAGCCGTGATTTTGTAGGCGATACAGCGGAAACAGTGGCGCTCATCTGGCCTGACAATCCGGAAGGAGAGCTCACAGAAATACCTTCAGTTGGGCAAATCGTAGATGAACTCGCCGCTGTCAGCCGGTCCGATGCGCCAAAGCTATTAGCGAATCTCATGGATCGAATGGGGTCGAACGAGCGCTATGCCTTGCTAAAACTTGCAACCGGCGGGATGCGTGTCGGCGTTTCCGCACGGTTAGGCAAAATAGCCTTTGCGCTTGCGTTTGATATGGTTGTCGAAGAAATCGAAGAAGTTTGGCATGCTTTAGAACCTCCTTATTCGGAATTATTCGCTTGGGGGGAAGGAAAAGCGGATCGTCCGGATTTAACTGGTGTCCCGTTTTTTAGACCATTCATGCTCGCTCATCCCTTAGAGGACAAAAAGCTCGACATGGCGGACTATGTTGCGGAGTGGAAATGGGACGGTATCCGCGTTCAGGTCGTCGGAACAGGTCGGGAAACCAAGCTCTTTAGTCGTGGTGGGGATGATATTACGCCAGCTTTCCCCGATGTCGCAGACGCTTTTAAATCAATCGGTGTGGTCGATGGCGAACTATTGGTGCGCGGCGAATTTCAGGGCGGTGAAGCGGCCAGTTTTAACGCTCTGCAACAAAGATTGGGCCGTAAAAAAGTTTCGACGAAGATGCTGGCGGAATATCCTGCATTTGTTCGCTTATATGATATTTTATTTGATGATGAAGCGGATTTGCGAGAGCAAACTTGGGCTTATCGCCGCGACAAACTGGAATCATTTGTTCCCAAATTAGACGCTGAACGGTTTGATATATCGGCTATATTAGAAGCACGCGACTTTGATCATCTGAACGAAATTCGCGATGGTGCAAGGGACGCGGCAATCGAAGGCGTGATGCTAAAGCTGCGCGATAGTCCCTACATATCGGGCCGCAAAACTGGCCTCTGGTATAAGTGGAAGCGCGATCCTCTCGTCGCCGATTGCGTGATGATGTATGCCCAGCGCGGATCGGGCAAAAGGTCGTCCTTCTATTCTGATTATACTTTTGGGTGCTGGACAGAAAATGGGGAGCTTTATCCTGTTGGCAAAGCCTATTCAGGCTTTACCGATGCGGAGCTAAAAATGCTCGACCGATTTGTGCGGCAAAATACGCTAAACCGCTTTGGACCGGTTCGTGAAGTTGAAAAGACCATGGTCTTGGAAGTAGCATTTGACTCGATCCATCAGAGCAAACGCCATAAATCAGGGGTCGCCATGCGTTTTCCGAGAATTTCGAGGATCAGAACGGACAAGCCTGCTGCAGAAGCGGATCATGTCGCAACTTTAAAGAATATGATCACTTAGCCCAAAAAAAACCTGCAGCACCGAAGCACTGCAGGTCGAGGGGGATTGGAATTTCTTTTATTAAGGCATAACAACAGTGTCGATCGCATGGATCACACCGTTGGATTGATTTACGTCGGCCATTACGACTTTGGATGTGCCGCCTTTGGCATCTGTTAGCATCAGCGAGCCATCAGTTCCCATAGTCGCTTTTAATATCCCGCCCTGGATGGTTTTGATGTTCGCGGTGCCGCTTTTCGACTGTTTCACCAAGCCGACAAGATAGTCAGCTTTCAGACGCCCGGCGACCACATGGTAAGTCAGGATTGATGTTAGGGTTTCCTTATTCTCTGGCTGAACCAACGTATCAACCGTGCCAGCGGGCAGTTTTGCAAAAGCAGAATTAAGCGGTGCGAATACGGTAAAAGGGCCATCGCCAGAAAGAGTAGCAGCTAGGTCAGCGGCAGTCACCGCTGCGACTAGAGTTGAGAAGTCGTCAGTACTGGCTGCTTTCTCAACGATATTTTGCGAAGACATTTCAGCGTGATGTTTCATGGCAACAGCGCTGCCACCACTCACCAAAGCGAGCGAACCAAAGAGTGTAACAGCGACTTTGGAAAAACGAATATTTTTCATTGGGGATAACTCCTAAAAATTTCATATCCGAAACTGGATATGGAAGGAGTTACGGGGCAAGATTGGTAACGGATGCAGGTTGGTTCAAATAATTGTGACTTTGCCGCTGGCGACCGATTCTCCGGTGGGTTTGGCATGTGGGGTATCGGATGGAGGTTCCATCGTCAGTTGCAAGGTTGCCGTAGAGTTGATTAATTCACGGTGGTCATTTGGAACTGTCATCTCGCTGATCCCGTCGCGACCGATTTGTCCTAGGGAGCGGAAAACGCCGTCTTGGCCGACAATCCAGATTTCCGGGGCGGTATCAGTTTCGGGCATACCATTTACATCAATCCGCATTTCGGCGGTTGCGGGGTTATAGGACACTGCGAGGACTAGTCCCTCAATGTCTCCGGTAAGTTGCGCAACCGCTACTGACGGGGTCTCAGAAGGCGACACAGAGGGTGTTGGGCCGACAATCAATGCCAGTGCCAAGCATGCCGCCAGTGCGCCCGAGGCAATGGCGCCCATGCGCCAGCGTTTCATTTGGACAACCGTTCCGCCTGATGGCCCGTTATCCAAACGGCTTTCAATGCCGTCCCAGACGGATCCAGCTGGCTCGACTTCCTGAAATTCTTGAAAAAGGGGATCAACCCGATGGTTCCAAGCATCAACGGCATGTGCAAATTTCGGATCGGACAATTGTTTACGAAGCGCTACTGCCTTCTCTTCGCCGTCGAGCAGTCCGAGCACCAACTCCGCCGCGAGAGTCTCATCATCGGGCGCCTCGTCATCTTTCATTGGGCCTGTGTCATCAACCATCGTCCATACAATCCTTCAACCGTTTCAGTCCGCGGCGAACCCAGCTTTTAACTGTCCCGAGCGGTTTATCCAGTTTCTGCGCCAATTCGTTATAGCTATGCCCTTCAAAGAAAGCTGTGCGGATAACATTTCGTTGCCGTGCTTCCAAACTATCCAGACATTTATTCAAAACATTTGTATCCTCTTGTGCTTCCAGGTTTTCCAACGCGCTACGTTCGTCAGATGCCATTTCTGCAATGGCATCATCTGAGACCATTATCCGATTACCGCCTGATCGCTTGCGATCAATCGCGGTGTTGCGGGCAATGGTCGCCAGCCATGTTATCGGGCTAGCCCGCTTTGCATCAAACCGCCCTGCCGAGCGCCAGATCTTAACATAGGCCTCTTGCAACGCATCTTCAGATGCTTGGCGATCATTTAAGATACGGAGGCAAACCCCAAAAAGTTTCGCCGAGGTGAGATTATATATATCCTGAAAAGCTTTCCGATCTCCATCGGCCACTTGACCTAGAAGATAGGAAAGTTGCGCCCGCGCGCGATCAATTTTGCTAGATGAAACCATAAACTATGCCACAAAGGTTATGGTAATTTGATGGATATTCAAGCACCTATTATTTTTGCAAAACGGTCGCGATCAACATTTCCGCCTGAGATAGTGATCGCTGTATTGCCTTTTATCGGTGCTTTTCCGGATAATATCGCTGCCAATGCCACCGCGCCGCCGGGTTCAACTACCAGACGTAATTGTTCAAATGCAATCCGCATCGCATCATGAACTTCCGCTTTGGTAACAGCCACGCCATTGGCGTTTCGGGCTTTCAATATGTCGAACGTCAACGGTGAAACGATTAATGTCTGCAATGCATCGCACTCGGTCGCAGGCGGATCATCCTGCACCGGAACAATTGTGCCACCTTCTAGAGACCGTTTCATATCATCCCAGCCCTCTGGTTCCACGACAGTAATTTCCGCATCGGGATTGACCAAGGACATGCCTGACGCCAATCCACCGCCGCCACAACACGCAACCAGGTGATCTGGAGCGGAACCCGCCTGCGCAATCATCTGTTCGCGGATTTCTATGCCAGTGCTTCCCTGTCCTTCTATAATCCACGGATCGTCAAAGCTGGGGACAACGACAGCGCCGCTTTTGCCAGCGATTTCGGCAGCCAAATCTTCCCGTGAATCGGCCAAACGGTCATAGGTGATAACCTCAGCACCAAGCTTTTTGGTATTCTCCAACTTTGCCAATGGCGCATCCGCTGGCATAATAATGATGGCCGGCACGCCTAAGCGTTTGGCAGCCCAAGCCACACCCTGGGCATGATTTCCACTCGAGAAAGCCACTACACCATGTTTGCGCTGATCTTCGCTAAGGTCAGTCAAGCGATGCCATCCGCCACGTATCTTGAAAGCGCCTATGGGCTGCAAGCATTCCGCTTTGCACCAAATCGTCTTGCCATCGACCGTTAGCGGCAACAACGGCGTTCGGGGCAGTATTTTCGCGACTTTGTCTGCGGCGCGTTCGACACCTGCTGCACTTGGTTTGCGTTTCGGGTCCAAAAGTAATTGCTCTGTCATACGGTCCTTCTATATGCGGTTACTGGATTCATCTAGTGAAATGAGCGAGCAATATGAGCAAGGTTTTGGTGATCGGTGCAGGCGGTGTCAGTTCGGTAGCTGTCCATAAGATGGCGCAGCTAATTTCCGCTAAAACAGGCCCGTTTTCAGAAATCATGTTGGCCAGCCGTACCGTTTCCAAATGTGAAGCCATTGCCGCTTCCGTCAAACAGCGTACCGGCGTAGCAATAGAAACAGCGCAAATTGATGCGGATGATGTGCCAGCAATGGCTGCGTTGATCGAGAAAGTGCAACCTGAGCTAGTCGTTAATCTGGCGCTACCTTACCAGGACTTGCCGATTATGGACGCCTGTCTGTCGACCAAAACCAATTATCTCGATACCGCCAATTATGAACCGCGCGATGAAGCAAAGTTCGAATATAAATGGCAGTGGGATTATCAAGACCGATTCAAAGAGGCCGGCATCATGGCGCTGCTCGGCTCCGGCTTTGATCCCGGTGTGACGTCCATCTTCACTTCATGGCTCAAGAAGCATCATTTCGACCGGATCGACACGGTCGATATATTGGATTGCAATGGCGGCGATCATGGCCAGCATTTCGCGACCAATTTTAATCCCGAGATAAATATCCGCGAAGTGACCGCCCCTGCCCGCCATTGGGAAAATGGAGAATGGGTGGAAACGCCGGCACTGTCCCACAAGCAGGAGTTTGATTTCGAGGCTGTCGGCCAGAAAAACATGTACCTTATGTATCATGAGGAAATTGAATCGCTCAAAACCCATATCCCCGAGATCCAGCGCATCCGGTTCTGGATGACCTTTGGCGATGCCTATCTCACCCATCTCGAAGTGCTGCAAAATGTCGGCATGACCCGGATTGATCCGGTGATCTATGAAGGGCGCAAGATTATTCCACTTCAATTTTTGAAAGCCGTATTGCCGGAGCCAGCAAGCCTTGGCGAAACAACCAAAGGCAACACCAATATCGGCGTGATCGCGACCGGTGAAAAAGACGGTGTCCTGAAAACGCTCTATGTGAAAAATATATGCAGCCATGAGGCCGCGTTTGAAGAAACCGGTAATCAGGGTGTCAGCTATACCACCGGCGTGCCGGCGATGATTGGGTCAGCGCTGATGCTGTCTGGCAAATGGTCTGGTGACGGTGTCTTCAATATGGAAGAATTTGATCCTGATCCGTTTATGGAGATGTTGAATGAACACGGCTTGCCGTGGACACTTGAAGAGCTTGAAGCTCCCTTAGCCTTTTAAATGGAAACCAAAGCAGGCGATCCCGGCGCATTTGCGCATTTTGATCTGAAGCGGGTCCCCTCGCCTGCCTTTGTGGTGGATGAAACTGCGGTTCGTCGGAACCTTGAGATATTGGCGGATGTAAAGGCGCGGTCCGGTGCGAAAGTGCTGCTTGCACTTAAGGCCTTTTCGATGTGGTCGCTAGCACCGTTGATCAACAAATATCTCGATGGGTTTTGCACATCGGGACTATGGGAAGTAAAGCTTGCTGACGAACAATATAGTGGCTCGATAAGCGCCTATTCGCCAGCCTATAAAGAAGATGATTTACGAGATATTGCTCGCTTGTCCGATCATGTCACCTTCAACAATCCCGAACAAATCAACCGCTGGAGAAATCTGCTCAGCCAGTCAGATTGCGATATCGGTCTGCGCATCAATCCGGAAATCGCCTTAGGCGAAACAGAGAAATATGACCCTAGTCAGCCGTGCAGTCGATTGGGGTTTCCGGTTTCGCAATTGCAACCGGTGCATTTCAACAGGCTGTCGGGCATCCATTTCCACAATCTTTGCGAACAGGGTTTTGATGCTTTGCAAGCAACATGGGAAAAGATCGAACCTGTCATCGCTCCGCACTACAGCCAACTACAGTGGATCAATCTGGGCGGTGGTCATCATATCACTCGGGATGATTATGATCGCGAAGCGCTGGTTGAGTTTCTAACCAATCTGAAGGCGAAGTCCGGTTGCGAGATTTATCTCGAACCCGGCGAAGCGGTTGCGCTTGATGCTGGCATATTGGTCGGCGAAATATTGGACGTTTTCGAAAATAATATGCCGATTGGGATAACCGACATTTCGGCCACCTGTCATATGCCCGATGTTATCGAAGCACCTTATCGCCCGGCGATTCTTGGTGAACGTTCCGAAGGGGAAGTGATAAGACTCGGCGGCCCTAGCTGCCTCGCAGGCGATATTATCGGTGATTATAGATTGTCGGAAGCACCGCATATCGGCCAGCGCATCGCCTTTCTCGATCAGGCGCATTATTCGATGGTGAAGACCAATACGTTTAATGGTGTACCGCTACCCTCCATTTGGCTGTGGAACAGCGATACGGATGATTTGCGTTGCGTGAAGCAGTTTGAATGGACCGAATTTCGCGATCGGTTGAGCTAAAAATTACGAACTAATTGCTGCGTCGCAATAACATTTCGTATTTGTGCCATATTTATAGGCCATAGACACTTTACAGATTGCAAAAGCGGCCATATAGCCGCCGTCGCTGCCCCATGGCCGATCACTATAAAATATAGTGATTCCGCAAGGCAGCTCAATCGATCTTAAAATCTAGGGGGTCCCTTGAGTTGCACAATTTCCATGATGCGCAGGAGCTGACGAAGGCTCTTTGCCCCGACATTCCAGTTTTACTGAACCGCCCGCACGCCGCCCGGCGCGCAGCGCGTTACTTTGTCGAGCAATTTCCCGGCAAGTCGCTTTACGCGGTTAAGGCAAATCCCTCACCTGCGCTTTTGCGATTGTTGTTCAGTGAAGGCGTGACGCATTATGACGTTGCGTCGATTGATGAAGTGCGCCTTGTTCGTAGCACTTTGCCTGACGCAGTGCTTTGTTTCATGCATCCGATTAAATCGGAAGCGATCATTCGGGAAGCCTATATCGATCATGGCGTCCGTGTGTTTTCGCTCGATACTATGGAAGAGCTAGAGAAGATCGAACGGGCGACAGAGAACGCGGAAGATTTGACGCTTTGTGTCCGCATCAAAGTTGCGTCTGAATTTGCGCAAATCAGCCTGGCATCGAAATTTGGCATTGAGGTAGACCAATCTACCGAACTTCTTCAACGCGCCCGTCAGGCATCCGATGAACTGGGTATTTGTTTCCATGTCGGTAGTCAGGCGATGACGCCGCTGGCCTATGTTCATGCGCTAGAACGGGTTCGTACCGCCATTGTCGATGCGTCCGTCACAGTCGATATTGTCAATGTCGGCGGTGGATTTCCATCCATCTACCCCGATATGGCACCGCCATCACTAAACCATTATTTTAGCGCGATTGACCGGACGTTTGAAGATCTGCCAATCAGCTATTCAGCTGAACTATGGTGTGAGCCGGGTCGCGCGCTGGCGGCGGAATATAACTCGCTGATTGTGAAAGTTGAACAGCGCCGCGGGAATGAGCTTTATATAAATGATGGTGCTTATGGCACTTTGTTTGATGCTGCTCATATTGGCTGGCGTTTCCCTGTACAATTGCTTGGCAATGTCGCGAATGATACCGCTGCGACCGAATATAGTTTCTACGGCCCGACGTGCGACGATATGGATCACATGGCTGGTCCATTTGTTCTGCCGGAAGATGTGAAAGCCGGCGACTACATCGAAATCGGCATGTTGGGCGCTTATGGATCGGCGATGCGGACGAAGTTTAACGGCTATGGATCGATTGACGATTACGATGTCGCTGATGAGCCCATGGCGAGTGTCTATGTCGGCGATAATCTCGACCGCACGGACCGTGAGAATGTGGTATCTTTCCCCGGCGCATAACGGCTCAATTCAGTTGCATTTGACAATTTACAATATGTAACGCAGGTTCCGCCCAGTATTTGGGAGGATATCATGAACACTGCAATATTAGCACCAGCTGCTCTGTTGGTTATCTGGTCGATCGTCATGCTTTTCTGGATGGCTGGTACGCGGCTCCCAGCAGCCAAGAAATTGGGTATCGATATTACCGCAAAGCCTGGTGGACGGGGGCCTGACGTTGATCCGGCAATGCCGGATAAAGTCGCTTGGAAGTCTCATAATTACACGCATTTGATGGAACAGCCGACCCTGTTCTATGCCACTGTTGTCATACTGGCCGTTGCCGGGGCAGGAACCGGAATTAACCTCTGGTTGGCCTGGGCTTATGTTGTGCTGCGCATCATTCACAGCATCTGGCAAGCGACAGTCAATCTCGTGAATGTGCGATTCATCCTGTTTCTGGCATCGACAATTTGTTTGCTGATCATGGCTGTCAACGCTTTGCTCACGACTTTATTCTGATTTTATCAAGGGGGAATTATAATGGAAAACAGTCCTATATTACAGCCTGTTGTGGCGCTTATCCTATGGACCATGATTATGTGGCTGTGGATGTATGCCACGCGCCTTCCAGCAATGAGCAAGGCCAAAGTCGATCCTGACAAGCTGAGCCGGGAGTCGACTGCTGGAGGACTGGACGCGCTTTTGCCACCGGAAGTACAGTGGAAGGCGCATAATTATAATCATCTGTTGACCGAACCAACGTTGTTTTACGCGGTGTGTTTTGTTTTGGCGCTGGTCGGGCAAGGCGAAGGCCTCAACCTCGTCATCGCATGGATTTATGTCGGCTTGCGCGTTTTTCACAGCATGATCCAAGCGACGATCAACAAGATCATGTACCGCTTTTTGGTGTTTGCATTGTCCAGCCTGTGTATTATCGCTCTGGCAATTCACGCAGCAATTGCGGTGTTCCACTAACCAGAAACGGCCCTCCCCATGTCTAATCTTTTGAATGTCGCAATAGTTCAGGCGGCACCGGTTCCCCTATGCATCGACAAGGGCATTGCGCAAGCGGTAACACTGGCCAGCAAAGCAAGCGATGAGGGTGCGCGGCTCATAGGCTTTGGCGAGACGTTTCTGGGCGGCTACCCAATCTGGCTAGATGAAGCGCCGGGCGCGGCATTGTGGGATCACCGTGGTAGCAAGGCCCTGCACCGCATCTTGATGGATCAAGCGATCATCGAGAATGATCCAAGACTAGCGCCGTTGCAGGAATTGGCGGATGCGAGAAAGCTGTGCATTTCTATCGGCGTGCATGAACGGCTCCGCTCCAGTCTCTATAATAATCAGATGATGTTTCGTCCGGACATGCCGGTGCTTAATCATCGCAAGCTGGTCCCGACGCACGGCGAGCGATTGATCTGGAACCGCGGAGATGGTTCGACCATCGATGTGCATCAGGCCGATTGGGGGCGAGCAGGCAACCTGATCTGCTGGGAACATTGGATGCCTCTGGCACGAGCGGCGATGCATAATTTGCGCGAAGATGTTCATGTTGCGGCCTGGCCGACCGTGCGCGAAACCTATCAGATTGCTTCGCGCCATTATGCGTTTGAAGGAGGATGCCACGTGCTTGCTGCCGGCACCCTATTGCACCGGGATGATTTACTCGAAGGTTTGAAACTGGTCGGTGGCAACGACGAGGCGCTAGCGTTGTTCAAGGAAATTCCCGACACGCAACTTCAATTTGGTGAGAGTATCATTGTCAGCCCTGATGCCTCCATTCTAGCCCAAGCCGGTGAAAGGGAAACTATCCTGTCGGCCGAGATCAATCTTGATAGCGGCAAGGAAGCAAAGGCCGCGCTCGACGTAGATGGCCATTATTCCCGAGCAGATGTGTTTGACCTGACAGTTGATACGCGATCAAAAGCGGGCGTGAACTGGTCTGGCGAGTAAGAAGAACATGCTATTCTTTTGAGAAGCTCGAGACCAATTCCACATGGGTTGACCAAAGGAACTGTCCCACCGGCCAAAGGGCATCAAGTTTGTACCCCGCATCGCAAAGCTGCTTTGCATCACGAGCAAAACTAGCCGGATTACAACTTATGTAACAAACTTTAGGAACTTCAGATTGCGCGATTTGAGCAATTTGATCGCGAGCACCAGCACGGGGTGGATCCAATATTACCGCACCAAAACGGTTCAGTTCTTCCGAACTAAGTGGCCGCCGAAACAGGTCACGATGTTCGGTAAATATCTGACGACCGGACAGATTGGCAGCCATTTTCAAAGCCCCTATCGCGTCACGAGAGCCTTCTGCAGCATAGACCTTTCTATTGTCTTCCAGAGCAAATGTGAAAGTGCCAAGACCGGCAAATAGATCGGCCACCAATTTGGCGTCACCAACAGTTTCTAGCATTGCTGAAACCAGAGCGGTTTTTCCATCACTCGTCGGCTGCAAGAAGCTGTTATGTGGTAGCGCAACCGATAACCCACCAAAGGTGACAGTAACGGGATCAGGTTCCCACTGCGTTTCCGGTCCATAGCCATTATCAACAGACAGTCGCGCCAAACCATTGGCTTTGGCAAAGTCGGCCAAAGCCTCTCTTTGCTCCAAACTCTCGGGTTCATAATTTTTGATGCAGAGATCTACGCCTTGGTCCGCCAAGCTCATCTCGATATTCATATCATGTTTGCGCCTAGCAACCGACTTCAAGAACGCTCTTAGCGGAGCTATGACAGCGAAAAGTTCAGGCCGCATGATTTCACATTGTTGAAGATCAATAATCCTGTGGCTACCCGCCCCGCTAAAACCGAGTTTAAATACTTTGCCCATCATCGCACCACGCAAGCTGGCACGAATACGGCTTTTTGGTTTAGAAATCTGCGGCGGATGTAATGTCCCGGCGCTTAGCCCCTGCCCTTCAAGCGCATAGGCGATACGATCGATCACAAATTGAGCATAGCTCTCGTCATCCAATTGTTGGAGACTGCAGCCACCGCATTCCTTAAAATGCTGGCACGGTGGCTCGGCATGATGCGGCCCCTTTGTCAGTCCCCCATCTTCATTCAGCCGATCAAGCGGTGCTGAGAAAGCTATATGGCGGCCATCTGCGGTGATACCGTCGCCTTTGGCAGCCACTCGCAATATTATATTGGGATCAGTTTCAGTGCTCATAGGCACTCTTGTAATGCTTTCGAGATATGATCAATCAGTATCTCGGGCGAGAAGCTGGGGCCAGCTAGTTTTGCGGCGCGGCCATGCAACCATTGGCCCTGTTTTGCAGCCAGAAAAGCGTCTTTTTCGTTGGCGAAACGAGCGGAAACAATACCAGCCAGAACGTCCCCTGTTCCTGCAGTCGACAACCAACTCGATGATGATTGTGCCAGCGCCACATCTCCTGCGGGATTGGCTATCACGCTGTCGTTGCCCTTATGCACGACAACCGCATCACTATCGGCTGCCAGCTTCGCGGTTACATCGATCTTAGACCCATCACTGTGGACCGATATCGCTGCGAATTCTCCGCTATGAGGTGTTAGCATCACGGGCGATGCTCGACCTTTCAGGCGATGGACGGCTGTCTTGCTCAATAATATCAAAGCATCGGCATCCAGCAAAACCGGTTTTTCTACATCCAGAATCAAATCCAATAGTTTTGCTGCATGCGCATTACGTCCCAAACCTGGCCCGATCACGATGACACTTATTCTTTCATCGAACAATTGGGCGCGGAGTTGATTCAGTTCGCTATGGGATTCGACTACGATGCTTTGATTAGGTGATGATAATGCTGATCCAGCAAATATTTTCACATAACCAGCGCCAGATTGCTGTGCTGCCATCGCCGTGAGCCGTGCTGCTCCGTGCATATCGCCGGCAACGATAGCGACCAATCCTCTGGTATATTTATGATCTAGTTTCTTTGGAACTTCTATTGATGGTCGTTCAAGCAATCTTACCTGCGAAGCAGCGCGAACGCCAATATCTATTCCAACCAAATCGCCCATAAGTGCAGAGGCTGGAGTCAAATAATGGGCTGGTTTAAAAGCCCCGAGCGCAATGGTCAGATCATATTCCGACACAGGGTTCAACATCGCGCCGGTGTCGGTTTCGATGCCGCTGGGCAAATCGATCGCGACCCTCCTGGGCGCGCCATCGAACAATCGTTGATAGTGTTTCAACAGATCCCCAGCAACGGGTCGTGTCAATCCGGTACCAAACAAGCAGTCTACAAACTGCATCTCTGGCGCTGCCTCGGCATATGCCAGCGTCTGGCCCTGCCATAATGACTTGGCATTTTTTGCCGCTTCAGTTGCTGGCTCTGCAGTAGCTGCAATTTTGACTTCCGCGCCCTTCTCCAAAAGAGTTTGCGCGATGACATAACCATCGCCACCATTATTGCCGGGACCACAAAGTACAAGCGTGGGTAGATGAGGACCAGATCGCCAGATATAATCCGCGGCTCCGGTTCCAGCTCGATGCATCAGCTCGACCACTGATGTTCCATTTTCTATTAAATGCCGCTCGGCTGCCTGCATTGCCGCTGCTGTAAGGATATGCCCATCATTGAGCATCGCCATCCCTAATTTCCGGCTTGCAGTGCCGGTTCATCAGCTAGGCCATCAGCCTCGACCGTCTCAGCAGTTTTCATTCGAGCTGACATCAGATATTTGTCAGACCCGACACTTACCAATATCTTATCATCTTCGACAATTTCAATTTTGGCTTGCTCAGAGCCATCCGCAGCTTCCAGTCCGCGGCCGTCAGTTAGAACGTTGAACCGACGAAAACCGCCGTCGGGATGCCTAACAATCAGAGTCACTCCATTTTCACCAGATAGGCGTTCGCTTCGACAGCCATTAGAGAAATTACTGTCACCATTGATCGCACATTCTATTCTGCCATCATCTGCTGCTTGCGAAGCTGCGCTTTCCTCTGCTTCGGCCAAGACCCCATTGTCCGGCATTCCGCAGGCGGTAACCAGCAACAAGGTCGCACAGGTACTAAATATCCGCATAAACATGCTTTTCTGCTTTTGCTCCAGGATGAGTTACCGCGCCTTTATAGGCCGGACCAACATTCTGGGCATAGCGCCATAATGCACCTGACCCATAATCATTCACATGCGGAGTGAATCGTGAACGACGCTCTTCCAGCGCTTTTTCATCAACTTCAAGGTCGATAACGCCGGTTTCGGCATCAATATTGATCATGTCCCCCTCTTCAACCAAGCCAATAGGACCGCCATCAGCTGCTTCCGGTCCAACATGACCGATACAGAAACCGCGCGTGGCACCTGAGAAACGTCCATCAGTGATAAGAGCAACCTTTTCGCCCATGCCTTGACCGTAAAGTGCCGCAGTTGTCGCAAGCATTTCGCGCATGCCTGGACCACCTTTGGGTCCCTCATTACGAATGACGACAACTGAACCTTCTTTGATCTCGCGCTTTTCAACAGCGGTAAAGGCATCTTCTTCACATTCGAATATTTGAGCTGGCCCACGAAATTGCAGTCGCGCCATTCCAGCGACCTTCACAATCGCACCTTCCGGAGCCAACGAGCCTTTCAGGCCGACCACACCACCTGTTGCTGTAATGGCATTCTTCACATCATAAATAACCTTCTGGTCGCTATTCCATGTAATTTCGTCGATATTTTCACCAAGTGTCTTGCCTGTGACCGTCATGCAATCCCCGTTAAGGAGATCATTGTCCATCATGGTTTTCATAAGCATATAGACACCGCCAGCATCATGCATATCTCTCGCCACATATTTACCGCCCGGTTTCAGGTCGGCCAGATATGGCGTTGATTTAAAGGCTTCCGCCACATCAAACAGATCAAAATCGATACCCGCCTCACTTGCCATGGCTGGCAGATGGAGCGCGGCATTGGTTGATCCACCTGTTGCCGCCACGATACGGGCCGCATTTATAAAGGCTTCTTTGGTACAAATGTCGCGTGGACGAAGATTCCAATCGATCAGGTCCATTACCTGGCGTCCTGCAGCGACCGCCATGGCATCGCGGGTTTCATAAGGAGCCGGGGCCATATTGCTGTTGGGCAACGATAATCCTATCGCCTCAGCCACGCAGGCCATGGTGTTGGCTGTAAATTGGCCGCCGCACGCGCCATGTCCGGGACAAGCGACTTTTTCGAGTTCAATCAGTTCCTGCAGCGGGCAGTTTCCGGCGCTATGTTGGCCCACAGCTTCAAAGACATCGACAACCGTCACGTCTTCGTTGTGGAAACGGCCCGGTAAAATCGAACCGCCATAGACGAAAATAGAAGGCACATTGAGCCGCAACATGGCCATCATCATCCCGGGCAGGCTTTTGTCACAACCCGCATAGGTGACCAATGCATCGTAACAATGACCACGCACGCTTACCTCAACTGAGTCAGCAATTACTTCACGTGATACCAGAGACGATTTCATCCCCTGATGCCCCATAGCGATACCGTCAGTCACGGTGATGGTATTGAAACGGCGTGGAGTGCCGCCTCCTTCGATGACACCTTGCCGCGCCATATCGGCTTGCCCATCGAGCAACGTGTTGCAAGGCGCACTGTCATTGCCGGCAGAGGCAATACCGACAAACGGTTTGGCAATATCTTCTTCGGTCATGCCCATGGCATAATAATAACTGCGCTGCGGTGCGCGTTCCGGGCCAACACTAACATGACGGCTTGGTAGATTGGATTTATCGAATGTCCGGGTCATCTAATTGTCCTAAAAAGGGCTATATCTAATCGCGGTTCGTCTATCCAGAATAGCAGCGATCACGCAAGCCCTGTTCGCATTTTATCGCATGTTCGTAACAATATTTCAGCAAAACGCCGTTGTCCGGTTTCTTCTGCAACCATATCCTGACGAATTTCAATTTCCGTATAGGCTTTTCCGATATCTTCCGCTTGTCGTTTCATAGTCGCATGGAGGTCTTTTCCGGAATAAGGTTGCTGGTCACCAACCACCAATTCTTCTTGCTCAAGAAATTGAATTGCAAGGCGCGATGCCCCTTCATATTCATTATACAATACGCCAATTTCCCAAGGCCGGTCTTCCGTATTATTGGTTCGAAGCCTTGGCGTGAAGCTGTGCAGAAACAGTGTTAAAACAGGATCGAGATCCCGAATAAGGCCAGCAACACGATCATGATAAGGGTGGAAGAAGCGATCGAGACGATCCTCTTTCTCTGCTTGAGTGATAGCATTGCCTGAAATTTCCACGCCGTCGCTTTGTTTGGGAATAACGCCTTCTTCATCGGGAAAGCGATTAAGATCAGTGACAAGGCGTGACACCGTGCCCAGAATGCTGAGATAACCGGGCGTTTCGGACATGTAACGCGCCACGTTGGCAACACCGATGTCATAAGCAATATGTTCTTCAAGAAGCGCTGGGTTAATGCCAAGATCAATGTCAGATGGGACATGATTGGATGCATGATCCACCACAATCAGAACTCCACGTTCCTGTGGTATTCCACATATTATATAGGGTTCGGTCATTTCAATTCTCCCACCATAGTCCAAAAACCCGGCAATGCTTGGGCAATGCTTTTCTTGGCTGAATAAGCCTGTTGCTTTGTTTGATAAAGCCCGAAGCAAGTCGCGCCCGATCCCGACATTCTGGAAATAACCGCATCAGTTTTGTCCAGTTCCGATAACACATACCCTATGCTGGGCGCGATATTTTGTGCCGGCTTTTGCAAATCATTACGCCCGGTCACGGCCGCTTCGATCAGATCCTGACCGAGCAAGCCCCCTCGGTCGACGCCGTCCCAATTCCCAAACACAGACGCAGTCGATATTTGAACCAGCGGATTTACTAGCAAGACATGATGACCTTCCAGTGACCCATTGCCTATCTCCTCCAGATCCTGGCCAATGCCTTTCCCGCGAGATGTTTGGTTGATCACGCAAGCCGGAATATCGGCGCCCAATGGTTCTGAAAGCTTTGCGAGTTCCGACAGCGAAAGCCCTGTGTCCCAAAAACGGTTTAACAAACGCAATGTGGCCGCAGCATCAGCAGAGCCGCCGCCAATGCCCGAAGCCACTGGCAGGCGTTTCTCCAGCGCTATTTTAGCACCTGCATCAACCTCGGCATGGGATGACAGCAAAAGCGCAGCGTCCAGAATTAGATTATCGCTATTACTCAGGCCGTCGGAAAACTCTCCATTGATTGAAAGTGTAATATCCTGCCCGGCGCTAACCGAAACAACATCCCCGCAATCCAGAAACGCAAATATAGTCTCAATTTCATGATAGCCATCTGACAAACGTCGTCGAACATGCAACGCCAGATTGATCTTTGCGCAGGCAATTTCACTATTTTCAATGGCTGGACTGTTTGCAGTCATTAGGGAGAAACGAGTTCGGCTTGCAGTCCCAGATCAATTTTAGCGGCTAAGCGCTGCATATCCTCTACATCAGCAAATAATTTCGCTGACTTCCAAGCATAGCGGGCCTCATATTTTCTGCCAACGGCCCAATAGGCATCCCCCAGATGTTCGTTAATCGTCGGATCTTGGGGCTCACCTGCGCGTGCGCGCTCCAGATAGTTGACCGCCTTATCGTGCTCGCCAATAATGTAATAGGCCCATCCCAGCGAATCTGTAATGGCTGGAGAAGAGGACCGTATCTTATGTGCTTTTCGAATAGCATCTATAGCAGCAGCCGTATTCTCCCGCCGCTCCAATTGGGCATAGCCAAGATAATTTAATATGCTCGCCGAATTGGGCTGCAGGTCGTTTGCTTTCTTCAAAGATTCCAAACCCGCAGGCCAGAGCCCTGCTTGTTCTTGCGCAGCACCCAATGACAACCAATAGTTTGCTAACAGGGGCTTGGCGAAATTGCGTTTCTCTGCCAAGTCTATAGCCTGTTCAATAATTGCAGCAGCGGACTTATGATCGCCGCTCAGTTGCAACAATTGTCCCATCAACATCTTTAACTCAGGAGCACCGGGGTCCCGAGCAATAATCTCATCTAACCTATCCTTGCCACCGGCATAATCTTTTTCGTCAACATAACTGGCAATTTCCATACTAATCGCCTGCAGCGCATAAGCACTGTCATATGCTATCTTTCGGTATTCAGACCGAGCGGATATGTTGTTCTGACTATCACCATAAGCCTCGCCCAAGATAAGGTGTCCATAATCACTATCAGGATTAGCGCGTGCGGCGCCCTGGGCACACACAAGCGCAAGAAAATAAGCCCGCTGAGCCCTCAGATCTGATGCTAATCGCTGAAAGAGAAAGCCAATACCGACTTTCGCATCAACCTTCTCTGCTAGCTTTTTGATGTTGCCCGAACGGATATCCCGAAGCATTTTTGCTTCTGGCCCAGTTCGTTCTCTCGACAATATCTGGGTCGCCCGTTCTACATCTCTTTTGGCCAAAAAATGCCGTGCAGCAATGACACGAACAGGTGCCATTCGCGCTTCATTTTCTTTTACCAACCCATCAATCAACTGGCTAACATCAGCATCTTTTCCACGCGCTAAACTGTGTAATATCAATTGTTCCTGATGATAATAGGAAGCCGTTTTACTTTTCTTGGCGATCGCCAGCTCAACCAATGGGCTTTTCCCTGCTGCCGTAGCGAGCCATGCGTTGAGTAATGGCGACAAAAAGCCAAAATTCCCTAAAGCCTCCAATTCGACAGTGGCTGTCGCAGCGGTCTTGAAATCATTCTGGGCAAAAGCGTCCGCAAAGAGCAACAGCGGCATTTCGGCATCAATCTCACCGCGTAAGTCGAGACTGCGGATTGCTTTTAAAGCAAGATCAAAATCCCCCGCTTCAACAGCTTTCACATAGGCTTTGCTAGCTACGAGAAGGTTGTCGGGCTGTTCTTTGAGCGTATCTGCATAGATTGCGGCAGCGACAGCAGGTTCATAAACTGATTCCGCTAACCGCGCCTCAACATATTGGTTCAGTCCGTCAGCGCCATTGCTGCGCTTTGCATGGGCCGTTCCGCCAGCCAATGCAGCAACAAGTAGGCCAAGAGCCGATATCTTACATATTGGGGTAATTGGGGCCTCCACCGCCTTCTGGTACGACCCAGTTTATATTCTGGTTCGGATCTTTGATATCACATGTCTTGCAATGGACACAATTCTGCGCGTTGATTTGAAATTTCGGATTACCCTCGTCGTCTTCTATAAACTCGTAAACCCCTGCTGGGCAGTAACGCTGCGATGGTCCTGCAAAATCAGGCAGATTGACATCCACCGGGATCGACGCATCTTTCAATTGCAGATGAACCGGCTGATCTTCTTCATGATTGGTGTTGGACAAGAATACGGAGGACAAGCGATCAAAGCTGATAACTCCGTCCGGTTTAGGATATTCGATCGGGGTAGAATGCTCTGCTCTTTTCAAGCGAGTATGATCGGGATGATGCTTCATTGTAAACGGCATTTTGATTTTGAAATTTTCCGCCCACATGTTGATACCGGCAATAATCGATCCCAAAAAGTCGCCATATTTTTCAGCGGCTGGCAAAACATTACGGACGACCCGCAATTCTTCACGGACCCAGCTATTCTCATAAGCGGTACCATAAGCAGTCAGTTCATCGCTTTGTCGATCAGCGACAATTGCTTCAAAAGCCGCCTCCGCCGCCATCATACCGGTTTTCATGGCGGTATGCGTGCCCTTGATCCGAGGAACATTCACAAAGCCGGCAGAACAGCCAATCAGCGCGCCGCCGGGGAAGAATAGTTTCGGGACAGATTGGAAACCACCGTCATTAATCGCCCGAGCGCCATATG
Organism: uncultured Sphingomonadaceae bacterium; assembly: GCA_947501695.1. Taxonomy (GTDB): domain Bacteria; phylum Pseudomonadota; class Alphaproteobacteria; order Sphingomonadales; family Sphingomonadaceae; genus Parasphingorhabdus. The sequence goes on along the minus strand of CANMWO010000001.1, from coordinate 1,123,237 downwards.
AAATGCGCTTTCCGCCTTCCAGAATCTTGCGAATTTCAGGATGCTGCTTCCATCGCTGCATTTCCTCAAACGGAGACAGATAGGGGTTTTCATAGTTGAGCCAGGTTACAAAACCCAGAGCCACTTGGTTGTCAGCCTGATGGTATAGAAACCCACCCCCGTTGGAACCTTCACCCAGCGGCCAGCCCTGACTGTGAATGACACGGCCAGGAACGTGTTTATCAGGCTCAATGTCCCACAGCTCTTTTATACCAAGCCCATAAATTTGCGGTTCACTGTCCGCATCCAGCGCGAACTTATCCTTAAGAATTTTTGTTAGATGTCCACGTACACCCTCTGCAAAGAAGGTATATTTTGCATGAAGCTCCAATCCCGGCTGATAATCAGGCTTATGACTTCCGTCGCGGGCCACACCCATGTCGCCGGTGGCGACGCCTTTAACCGAGCCATCATCATTGTAGAGTATCTCCGCAGCCGCAAAACCGGGAAAAATGTCCACGCCCATGTTTTCGGCGCGCTCGCCAAGCCAGCGGCAAAGGTTTCCGAGTGATCCTGTGTAGGTTCCCTTATTATGCATGAACGGCGGTGTCAGAATGTGCGGAATGGAAAATTTCTTATTTTTGGTCAGAACCCAATGCTGATTATCCGTGACGGGCACGGCAGCCATTGGACAATCTTCCTCGCGCCAATTGGGCAGCAACTCATCCAAAGCCTTGGGATCAACGACCGCGCCAGACAATATGTGAGCACCGATCTCAGAACCTTTTTCTAAAATGCAAACTGAAAGATCTTTGCCAGCTTCATCAGCCATTTGCTTGAACCGGATAGCCGCGCTAAGTCCTGCTGGCCCGCCGCCAACAATGACCACGTCATAAGGCATAGATTCTCGTTCACTCATTGCATATTTCCCGTAATCGTCTCTATAAAGTTATCTTACAATCGCCCTACCGCAAACGGCAACCCTTTGGACATAAACATGCTTGCCCGCCAATTGACCAATTCGTCAACTCATGACTCTATACATAGATGAATTTTTCTGCATCTGCACATCCTGAAAACACGTCTGCCCAGCAGATAGAAAGCCTTCGCGACTGGTGGAGCCTGGCAGGTGTTGACTTGCATTATAACGACGAGCCAGCGTCGCTATTGGCCGATACTGCTCCAGCGCACAAAGCCCCTGCACCCCAGCCTGTTCGTATTGATGCCCCTACGGAAACTAAGCCTGATTTCGTAAATGAATCCTCCTCTCCTCAAAATATCAGCGAAGATTTCCCAGAAGAGCACAATGATTATATCGCTTGGTTGTCTAACTCGAAAAACTTGATTGAAGCGCAATGGTCACAGAACCATGTATTGCCATCCGGCGTCATTACACCTGAAATCATGATTATTGTCGGAATGCCAGAACAAGGTGGACTGGCCGAAAATTCTCTTTTTTCTTCAAAAAGTCAGGCGTTGTTGGCGAATATGCTGAAAGCGATAGGGTGCGATTCGGAAAGAGCTTACTTTGCCTCTATATCTTTAGGGCGTTCTTTTGATGGGCGTATAGCACCAGAACATCGCGACATCTTCAGAAAACGGATAATTCACCATATCGGATTGGTTCAGCCAAAGAAGATCATCATCTTTGGCGACACGCCATCTAACTTGTTTTTTGATCAAAATTTGCTGAAAGCACGTAAAAATAAACAGTTTGTTAACCACAAATCATCCAAAACGGATGCGATCGCGACTTTTCATCCGCGGATTTTGCTCGAAAGACCAGAATTCAAGGCGGAAGCGTGGAAAGACTTGCAGTGGCTCACAAGGATCCAGAGTATATGAATAATCAGTTTTCTTTCAAATTGAAGCTTGCTTTGACCGCGGCAACCGTCGCTTTACCGATATCGCCGACATTGGCCGAAGAAGGTGGAGCAGTATTGTTCAAAAGCTCGTCAATTGCCAAAGATATTCCATCACAATTGAAGCGCAGCCATTCAGAGCAATATCGCGCAATCTTTAAAGCGATGAACGGCAAGCAATGGGATAAAGCTCAGAACTTAATAACAAAAGCGCCGAACGGGCCACTAAAATCTATAGCACAGGCGGAATTTTTCCTCGATGCCAGTTCCCCTCGTGCGGAACTGGCGCCACTTCTAATATTGGTCAATGAAGCACCTCATATCCCACAGGCCGCTCAACTTGGGCGCCTAGCAAAAAAGCGGGGCGCGCAATTGCTCCCCAACCTGCCGCAACGGCGCAGTCTGTCTTATGTCCCTGGTTTGCCAATCCGGAAGAAACCCAATTCGATAAAGTCAGATAATGCGGCGAATGCCATTCGCGGTCGTATCTTGGCTTTCATCAAGAATGACAGCCCGCAATCTGCTGAAGCACTTCTTTTTGAGTCGGATAGCGTCTTATCTTCCGAAGCAAGGACTGAACTCGAACAGCGGGTTGCATGGTCATATTATATCGAGAATGATGATAAATCAGCGCAGCGTATGGCGCAAAAAGCCCAAAAAGGAAGCGGCCCCTGGGTTGCTCATGCTGATTGGGTTGCCGGATTGTCTTCGTGGCGATTGAACGATTGTAATGCCGCTAGCACAGCCTTTGACAATGTTGGTAGGCGTGCGGCCAATTCTGACTTGCAGGCTGCCGGTCTCTATTGGGGTGCGCGCTCCGATATTGTTTGCGGTCAACCGCAAAAAGCACAAGGTAAACTCCAGACAGCTGCAAAGCGCAGTGATAGTTTTTACGGTCTGCTTTCTGCACAGACTTTGGGAATGGATATCGCGAACGTGAAGACCAGCGCACGGTTTGCAAAAGGTGATTGGAAGTCATTAAAAAAGCATGATAATGTTAAAGCGGCCATCGCTTTGGTTGAAATTGGAGAAGAAGGCCTTGCCGATGAAGTCTTGCGGCATCAGGCCACGATCGGGAATTCCAACGATCACGCCATTCTCTTAAAATTGGCGCGTGAGTTAAATTTGCCACGTACCCAATTATGGCTGGCCCATCATGCTCCTCGCGGGTTTAAACCTGACGCACAAGCGCGTTTCCCTGCTCCCAAATGGCAGCCTGACGGCGGATGGCGGGTCGATCCTGCTTTGGTTTATGCACACACGCTGCAAGAGTCAGCCTTTCGTAGCAAGGCTGTCAGTCCGGCTAACGCTGTTGGTTTAATGCAGGTTCGTCCTGGTACAGCTGGTGATATTGCGCGCGCAAATGGTAAGACATTTCAGAAGGCCCAGTTATTCAAACCGTCGACCAATCTGGAATATGGTCAATCCTACCTCGAATATCTTAGTGATTCATCGATTACGGGCGGCAAACTACCCAAGGTAGCTGCAGCTTATAACGCCGGTCCAGGATCGGTTCAGCGCTGGAACAACGAAATCAAGGATAATGATGATCCATTGCTCTATATGGAGAGCATTCCTTATGTCGAAACCCGTGGCTATGTCTCGATCATCCTGCGCAACTACTGGATGTATGAACAGCAAGCCGGAATCAAATCGGCTAGCCTTCGTACATTGTCACAAAATAAATGGCCCAGCTTTCCAAAGAAACCGAGCAAAAACAAAACACGCTTTACTGCGCGCTAAGTTTGAGAAAGGCCGGATGAGCCAATTAAGGCCCATCCGGTAATTTCTTTGATAACGTCAGTGACTTGATCAATAACGATAGTGATCAGGCTTGAATGGGCCTTCAGCTGTAACGCCGATGTAGTCGGCCTGCTCGGTCGTTAGCTTGGTGAGCTTAACGCCCAGTTTCGCAAGATGCAGTTCAGCAACCTTTTCATCGAGATGCTTCGGCAACACGTAAACGTCGTTCTTATACTGCTCAGGCCGCAACCAGAGCTCGATCTGCGCCATCACCTGATTGGTGAAACTCGCTGACATCACAAAGCTTGGGTGGCCAGTGGCACAACCCAAATTTACCAAACGGCCCTGAGCAAGAATGATCAGTTTCTTGCCATCTGCAAATTCGACCTCATCAACTTGCGGTTTGATTTCCGTCCATTTCATGTTCTTCAATGCAGAAATCTGGATTTCGCTATCAAAGTGCCCGATGTTACAAACAATCGCACGGTCTTTCATATCCCGCATGTGATCGACAGTGATAACGTCCTTGTTACCAGTTGTGGTCACGAAGATATCAGCCCGTTGCGTGGCTTCTTCCATTGTGACAACTTCAAAGCCCTCCATAGAAGCCTGCAAAGCGCAAATTGGATCGATTTCTGTAACCAAAACACGCGCGCCGCCGTTGCGAAGCGATTGTGCAGAGCCTTTACCAACATCGCCAAAACCAGCGACACAAGCGACTTTACCGGCCAACATCACGTCGGTGGCGCGGCGGATGGCATCAACCAATGACTCTTTACAGCCATAGAGGTTGTCAAATTTAGATTTGGTAACGCTGTCATTCACGTTGATCGCAGGGAAAGGAAGCTTGCCCTGTTTCGCCAATTCGTAAAGACGGTGAACGCCAGTTGTTGTTTCTTCTGACACACCCTTAATATTCTCAACGGTTTTGGTCAGATAGCCCGGACGTTCAGCTAGAAAGCGAGTCAGCGTGGCAACAAAGACTTCTTCTTCTTCGTTTTCAGGCTTGAACAGTTCTTCGCCTGCTTCAACACGTGCGCCCCAAAGCGCAAACATGGTCGCGTCGCCGCCATCATCAAGAATGAGGTTACAGGTTTCATCCTGACCCCAATCGAAGATACGCTCAACATAAGCCCAATATTCTTCCAGTGTTTCGCCCTTGATAGCGAATACTGGTGTTCCACCGGCAGCAATTGCAGCAGCAGCATGGTCTTGCGTCGAATAAATATTGCAAGAAGCCCAACGAACGGTCGCGCCCAGAGCCAAAAGTGTTTCAATCAAAACTGCTGTTTGGATTGTCATATGCAAAGAGCCGGTAATCCGCGCGCCTTTAAGAGGCTTTTCAGCGCCAAATTCGTCGCGCAGCGCCATCAAACCAGGCATTTCGGTTTCGGCAATCTCAATTTCCTTACGACCAAAATCGGCAAGGGAGATGTCCTTGATGATATAATCCTGGTTTGCTGTATCTGCTGCGGTAGCCACATTCATTCTCCTTGAAAGACAAAGTGCCGCACTGGAAACCCGGTGCGACAGTTGCGCGTTCTCTAGCGTTTCCGCGCTTCAGAAGCAAATATAAAGATGTCTTTATATTCGTAATTTTATGCCAATAATTTGACCATTTCTATAACAATAATATGGCTCTCGCTATTTTATGCGCTACCAAATTGGCCAGACAACATATTCGGGTCGATCCCTTGAGCCTCCCAAGCCATTTCCCATTTATCTTTTGCGTTGGTTTCGTAAAGCCAATCTGGTTTGCCTTGCGTCACTGACCATCCGTTTTGGGTCAGCTCATATTCCAGTTGCCCTGCCCCCCAACCCGAATAACCAAGCGCGGCAATCCATTTTTTGGGACCGCGGTCTTTGGCGATTGCTCCCAAAATATCTACGGAACTGCTTAGTCCCCAGCGATCACCAACCTGAAGCGTGTCTGATAAATTGAAATCCAGACTGTGAAGAATGAAACCCCGCTGCATCTCCACTGGTCCGCCAACAAAAACATTGCGGTCCGCTAACGTCTCTGGCGCTATATCGAATTGCTCCAATATACCGTGAAAGCTGATATCGGATGATGTTTCTCCGATATTGATGCCCAGCGCGCCGTGTTCGTCATGAGAGCAAATCGCTATGATTGAACGAGCAAAACGAGGATCAGCCATGCCCGGTGTTGCGAGTAAAAACTGGCCAGAGAAATATAGAGGAGCATCCATCATGACAACATAAGCACCTTATGTCCTGATGCACATCGCAAATTCGATAAAACTAGCATTATCATTACATTGCTTGCAATTTCATGATCCTGTCACCACAAATGTATAGGACATAAAGATATTCCAATAAAACCCTAAAAGGAACGACAACATGATCAACAAAGGCGATAAAATTCCCGAGGTAAACCTTGTAAAAGCGACAGATAACGGCCCTGAGCAAGTCAGCTCCTCTGATTATTTCGCTGGCAAGAAAGTTGCCCTTTTCTCCGTTCCCGGTGCTTACACACCAACTTGCTCCGCTAAGCATTTGCCCGGCTATGTTGAAAAAGCCGCCGACCTTAAAGCCAAAGGCGTTGACGAAATCGCCTGTACCGCAGTCAATGATGCATTTGTTTTGGGCGCCTGGAACAGAGATTCCGGTTCAGAAGATGTCACCATGCTGGCTGACGGCAATGGCGACTTTGCTAAAGCTTGCGGTCTTGAAATGGATGGTTCCGGTTTCGGTCTTGGAACCCGTGGTCAGCGTTTCTCCATGATCATCAATGATGGCGTAGTCGAAGAGTTGAATGTCGAAGCACCTGGCGATTTCAAAGTCAGCGCTGCCGATTATATGCTCGACCAGCTTTAAGCCTGCAGAAACAATCTAAAAACCGGCGGAGTTTTGATTTTCCGCCGGTTTTTTAATGTCTACCATCCGCAGGATTTGCCTTTATTCTCTTCCTTCAACCAATCCATCAACGGCGCAAAATAGCTGATCATTGCTGACCCATCCATTTCGCGCGTGCCGGTAAAGGCTTCCAGAGCGTCGGGCCACGGCTTGGACGCTCCGAGTTCCAGCATCGCGTTCAGCTTCGCACCGACTTCTTTGTTTCCATAGAACGAGCAGCGATGCAGCGGACCTTCCCAACCGGCGGCATCGCAGGCGGCTTTGTAGAATTGGAATTGCAGGATCCGCGCAAGGAAATAGCGCGAATAAGGTGTATTGCCCGGGATATGATATTTTGCGCCTGGGTCAAAAGCTTCGGCGGGCCGATCAACCGGCGGCGTGATACCTTGATATTGCAATTTCAGGTCATGCCAGGCGGGTGTATATTGCTCTGGCGTGATATCACCGGAAAAAACTTGCCAGCGCCATTTGTCGACCAGCAAGCCAAAGGGCAGGAACGCAACCTTGTCCATCGCCTGACGCAGCAACAGGCCGACATCCTTATCTGCGCTTGGCACTTTGTCCGCGTCCAGCAAACCGACCTGCACCATATATTCCGGTGTGATCGACAGCGCGATCATATCACCAATGGCTTCATGGAAACCATCATTGGCGCCGTCGAGATGAAGATAGCTCTGCTTGTTATAGGCACGCTGATAATAATTGTGACCCAGTTCATGGTGGATGGTTACAAAATCATCGCCATTGACCTTGATGCACATTTTGATGCGGATATCGTCGACATTGTCGATATCCCAGGCACTGGCATGACAAACCACTTCGCGGTCTGCGGGCTTGGTAAATTGTGACCTGGTGTAGAACGTGTCAGGCAGTGGTTCGAAGCCGAGGGAGGAGAAAAACTGCTCTCCGGCCTTGACCATCTTCATCGCATCATAGCCTTTGGAGGTCAGCAATTCAGTGGTATCAAAACCAATATCGCCTGCCCCTTCGGGCGCTACGATTTCATAGATATTACCCCATTCCTGTGCCCACATGTTGCCGAGCAAATCAGCACGAATAGGGCCCGTCTTGGCCTGTACGTCATCGCCATATTTCTCGTTGAGCTTATCCCGCGTATAGCAATGCAATTCGTCATACAGCGGCTTTACCTGACCCCAGAGTTTGTCAGTCAGCTTGGCAAAATCATCGGCAGGCATATCATAGCCAGAGCGCCACATTGCGCCGACATCGGCAAAGCCCAATTCTTTCGCCCCTTCGTTGGCGATTTCGACCATCCGGGCATAATCATCTTTCATCGGCCCGCCGACATTGCTGTGCCAGCTTGCCCACATTTCAGACAATTCATCCGGGTTTCGGTTTGTGCCCATGGCGGCTTCAATGTCGGAGCCGTTTATCTCTTTGCCGTTCAACATCCCCTTGCCTTTGCCATAGGCAGAGTTGAGCTTTGTCGCGATGGTGTTTAATTCTGTCGACGCGCCCTCTGTGGTCGGTGCCGGAAGCACGATACCACCGCGCAGTTTATCAAGCTTGCGCGTTGTCACTGCATCCAGACCCTGCACATCCTTATATTTGGCAGCATCAATGGCAGCCTGTACGGACATCGTGGTCCCTTCGGCACCGACCTTTGCGGCCAGAGCATCCGTGTCCTCGTTGATGTAAGTGGCATTAATCCAATAGATCCGTCCCGCATCGACCGAAAAATCGAACATTTCTTTTTCGGTTTTATCGATAAACATCTTCGCATCTTCGGCCGTAGGATTGGCCTTGTCCTGCATTTCATCACCTTCATGATGTTTCGCATGAGCAGGGGTGCTGAGCGCGATCGCGGCAAGAGCAATGATCGAAGCAGTGGTTTTCCCAGCTATTTTCATAAGTCTATCCTCTGTTATATTTTAGTATGAATTGAAACTTTATTGCGTGGCCGTCAAGCGCGTCTTTCGCGGCTGCGCCAAATCAATGCGACGATTATCCCCACAGTCCCGATGATCCAGGTTAGTATTTTGGGTGGCCGCGCAATTGCGGCTATTCCAGCCAACATATCGCTGCCCTCATTCTGCAACACTTGCGTGATTTGACTGATCGTTTCAATATAGTCGAATAGCCCGAATAGAAAGTAGATCAGGACCATGAAGAGTCCGAGTTTCTTGAGCGATGGAGAACGCGCCTCCTGCCAAATCAGCCGTCCACCCAATATGCCTCCGATCGAATAGAGTCCGATAAAGACGAGGTCGGTGATCATCGACCATTTGGCATAGTTCATCTGTCCTGCCGCTGCCCAACTTTGCTGAATAGCGTCGACCCGTTCGGCCGTTCCTGCGCTTTGATGATCCAATATTCCAGTCGGCGCGACATCTGTCATTAGCGGTCCGCTGGTTGCTACATTGAAAAGGAAAAGGCCTAGACCGCACAGCCAAAATATCCAAAAATTGCGCCAACTTATGTAATTAGGCATCAACCTTCCCCTTATTAAGCGTTCAGAAAACGTAGCATTTCTTGCCCCATCTCGGGTTTCGTAACGCTGCTCATATGAGTTCCCGGTACTGCCACATGATGACCGTCCGGTAACAGTTCTGCAAGCGCTACCGGATCGCCATTGTCACGATCATCTGATCCGCACAGAACTAATGTCCGCGTTGTGATTGTTTCTATGGCTTCCGGTTCCATATCGGAAAAAGTTTTCAGCAAATGCGCAGCAGCAACCGTGTCAATCTTCTGACTCTTCATAAACTGAATCGCCATCCAATGTGGTTCTCCACGTTTCGCCGTATCGCGTAACTCTATAGCTTTCAGGAAAAAGCCCTGACGCCGGTCCCAACCTGCCAAACCTTCCAGTCCCATGCCTGCAAGGATCGCTTTTCCAGGTGCTATATCAGCGGTGAGTAATTTGGCCGTCGTCCGTGCGCCCAGCGAAAATCCAGCAAGATCATAGCTCTGCAGATCCAGATGGTCGATAAGTGCCAAGGCGTCCTTGATCAACACGTCCTGCGGATAAGCGGACGCATCATGTGGGGCCTCGCTCTCTCCATGGGCGCGCAGGTCTGGCATTATCACGCGATAGCCCGCATTGGCCAAGGTTGTAGCGTGACCGAATTTTATCCAATTGGTTTCAGCATTGGAGAACAGGCCATGGAGCAGGATCACCGCTTGTCCTTCTCCCATTTCGTGAATTTTCAGCTTCACACCATCAAAGGATGTCAAATCCCAAGTCGTTACTTCCATTATTACTGTCCCAAATTATTGCGCCAAGCGAACACATCGTCCGGCTGTGTCTGATGTTGATCGCTCGCCGGATCGAGCGTGATGCCGGCTTGCTTTTTCGATATCCATAAATGCCCGACCGGTGCAATATCCATAGCGTGATCCAATGTTCCGACCTTCAAAGTGATGGCAGTCGGTGGGTTCGTCCCGCTGTGCCAAAGCCGTGTGCCACAATCTCCACAGAAATAGTTATATTTTCGCTTTCCGCTATGCGCGATTGTTTCGAAATGCGTTGGCGTTCCGGTCACGGTTAAATCTTGAAAGGCAAAGGGAATCGACATGGAAAAGGCGCTTGCGCTCTGTTTCTTGCACTCTCCGCAATGACAAGCGTAGGCAGGAGGAACAGGGCCGCTAAATGTGTAGCGCACGGCGCCACATTGGCAGCCGCCAGTAAAAGTTTCACTCATGCAGCCCTCCTCCATTAGCGATCTAACCAATTCCTAACTTCACTAACTTCACACCAAGGAAGCCTTAAATTCTGTCGTTTCTTGCTTAAGCTGTTGGAATTGATACAGCCATGTAAAGTGTGAATGATTGTCACATCGACATAGCCGAAACCTAGCGCCTGCATCAAATGTAGGAAACCCTAATATTCTAGCGTTTCACCAAGCCCTTTTGCTTCATCCGCCACACAGCCAGATCAATCCGATCCTGTCCAAAAAATGGTTCGCCCTCAAACACCAAAGTCGGGACACCCCAATGACCGGAGGCTTCCAAGGCTTTCTGGTTGCCTGCTACTTCTTCATCCAGTTGCTCAGGCTGTGCCTCTGCTTCTGTTTTGATTTCCGCCAGATCCAATCCGGCACGCTTAGCCGCCTGCTCCAGATGATCGCCTTCATTCCAGCCCTGTACACCGCCCCAGATCAGGCGCGACACTTCGTCAGCAAATTCCAGTCCTTTTCCGCGCCGCGCCGCCGCCTGCCCCATACGGGTCAGCAGAAAGATATGCGGTTGATCATCGGAAATTTTGCGGGTTGCAATATCCTGCACAATCGGATCGGGATTAGGCGGCGCCATGGGAATATCCATAAACTGCGCCACCCGGAAGATATCCTTGAACACATAGCCCAGCCAATTGGGATGGTTTTTCTCGAAGAAATCAGGTTCCCGTATCGCCAGCGGATAAACAAAGCGCTGATTGATCTGAAGATCATATTCCTGTGTCAGCGCGACATATCGACGCGTAGCGAGATAACTATAAGGGGATCGGAACGACCAATATACGTCTGCCTGCAATGTCATAATCCAATCTCCATATTGCGCCTATTTGACGTTCTTATGGTTGGCAGGATTACGGATAGCAAGCCAAGAACAGTTTAACGCTTTTCCTTCAGCCAAGACGATTCCACCGTCCAGAAAATGATATCGACACCAAGATAGTCCGCCGCATAGTCCTGAAACTCCGCGCGGGTAAATTTATTGCCGGTTTTGGGGTTGGTATAGGTAAGCGTCGGGCCTTGTACCGCCATAGCGATTAAAGGTAGATCGTCCTGATATTTATTGAGAAACGGATAAGAGTTTTTCATCTGACCGCGGCGATAGGGAACGATATCTGGACCGCCCAATCCAATGCCGTTCTTTTTGGCAAATTCAAAAGTGCGTTCCATATATTTGCGATCATTATTCCACTCACATGGCCAGAAATTGACATATTGTACGACATGGGATGTTGGGAATGCTTGTTTGGCGATCCCGAGGTTTTCTATTTCAGCATCGAAATAGGAATCGCAGGTAAAGTCCTGATTATCCGGATTGTCCTGCACCTCAATCGCCGTTTCCGGCAGATTAATCCCAAAAACCTTGCCATCATATTTCTTACCGAGTGCCATTAGAAGTTTCTGGAATCGCGCCCGTACATCAGGATCCCACTGGATAGTCACCCAGCCAGAGCCCTTTTCTTTACCTTCGCCAGCATTGTCATCCTGCCTCACAAGGCCGCCGCTATATATGGGGTCAGCCAAGACATAATCGGGAATATGGCGATGGGTTGGAAAGAAGAAGCGATCCTGTATTTGCAGGAATAGCTTTTTGCCCAATGGTTCGAGCAGCGCCAAATCGCGATCAATGCGGGAAAAATCATAGCGATCCTTTTCAGGTTCGAGCGACTTCCAGCTATGAATGACTTGTACGCCTGCAATATCGGAGCGCTTCAACAAATCAAGATGATCCACGGGATTATCGCCGCCGATGAATATCCAATCTTCGGAAACGGGTTTTGAGATATTCGTCGCGTGAAGGGGCTGGGAAAAGTGAAAGGCGAGGACAAAAAGGCAACTGCCACGGATCAACGTCATAAACGCATCAAACATAGTAAACTCCTTCACTCACCCTGCGGTTGAAGAAGTTTTGTTACATTTTCAATATGGGTGCGACCAATGGAGTTTATCCGTTGGCTCACCCCTTTTGCAAATGCTTCCGCCCCAGCAATTCCGCAATCTGCACCGCGTTGAGCGCCGCGCCTTTGCGCAGGTTGTCCGACACGCACCAGATGATCAGGCCGTTTTCAACCGTCGGGTCTTCGCGGACGCGGCTAACGTAGGTTGCGCTGTCGCCGGCGCTCTCCACTGGCGTGGTGTAGCCACCATCTTCACGCTTATCGACGAGCATGATGCCCGGAGCTTCGCGAAGGATTTCCTGTGCTTTCTTGGCAGAAATCTCATTCTCGAATTCGATGTGGATGGCTTCGCTATGACCAACAAAGACGGGCACGCGTACGCAAGTGGCCGTAAGCTTGATTTTGGGATCGAGTATTTTCTTGGTCTCAACGACCATTTTCCACTCTTCCTTGGTCGAGCCATCGTCGAGGAAAACATCAATATGCGGGATCACGTTGAAAGCAATCTGCTTGGTAAAGACCTGATTTTCCTTGGGATCACCGACGAAGATTGCGCGAGATTGTTCGAACAGCTCGTCCATACCGCTCTTACCGGCACCGGAAACTGATTGATAAGTCGATACGACAACCCGCTTGATTGTCGCAGCATCATGCAGCGGCTTTAGCGCCACGACCATCTGCGCAGTCGAGCAATTGGGATTGGCGATGATATTGCGGGCTTTATAACCTGCAATCGCATCCGGGTTCACTTCAGGAACGATCAACGGCACATCGGGGTCCATCCGGTAAAGCGAGCTGTTATCGATCACTACGCAGCCAGCAGCGGCGGCTTTAGGCGCATATTCCTTGGTCGGGCCGGAACCAGCTGCGAAAAGCGCCATGTCCCATCCGGCGAAATCGAAATGTTCGATATTCTGAACCTTCAGCATCTTGCCGGTATCGCCCAGCTCGACTTCGGTCCCATGCGACCGCGAAGAAGCCACAGCTGCGATCTCATCTATTGGAAATTCGCGCTCGGCAAGGATGGTCAGCATTTCGCGCCCGACATTTCCGGTCGCGCCAACAACTGCAACTTTGTAACCCATGAAACTTTTCCTGTGCTGAATATGAAAACAGCCGGTTATCCTTGTGGGGAGAACCGGCTGCCTGAATTTGTTATGAAGCTAATCCTATTTCGCTTCAGCGCCTTTGGCAGGCTGGTTCAAGCGGCGTTCCGCAATACGAGCCCGTTTACCTGTACGGCCGCGCAGATAGTAAAGTTTCGCACGACGAACGACACCGCGACGAACCACCGTGATCGATTCAATATTCGGTGAGTAAAGCGGGAACACACGCTCAACGCCTTCGCCAAAAGAAATCTTTCTTACGGTGAAGTTGGAGCCCATGCCGCGATTGGTACGTGCGATGCACACACCTTCAAAATTCTGGGTACGAACGCGCTCGCCTTCGACGACGCGAACACCGATTTTCAGAGTATCGCCTGCGCGAAATTCCGGTATTTCTTTAGAGGCTGCAAATGCTTCTACAGCTTCTTTCTCAAGTGTCTGGATCAGGTTCATGACCGATCTTCCTTTTTCTGTCCTTGCGCACCAGAGGGCGACTGATCCGGAGCATCCCTGTGATGCTCCCATAAATCGGGCCGCCTTAGCCGTGTATCTTCCTCTGCCCTTTGTTTCCGCCAAGCAGCTATTTTCGCATGATCCCCCGATCGCAAGACTTCAGGGATAATACGCCCTTCCCATTTCTGAGGTCGGGTAAACTGCGGATATTCCAAAAGTCCGGTTTCGAAACTCTCGTCATCTCCGCTAGAAGACGCGCCCATTACCCCGGGAAGCAGGCGAATGCAAGCGTCTAAAAGCACCAAAGCGCCCATTTCTCCGCCAGAGAGAATATAATCGCCAATGGAGACTTGTTCAATCGGCCGTGCGTCGAAAATCCGTTCGTCAAATCCTTCGAAACGACCGCAGAGAATCGTGACGCCCGGACCAGCGGAAATATCCCGCACACGCGCCTGTGTCAGCGGTTTTCCGCGCGGTGTCATCGCTAGGATAGGCGCGTCTGGTTGCTGTTCCAGAGCATGATCGACTGCTGACGCCATGACGTCAGCGCGCAAAACCATGCCAGCGCCTCCGCCTGCAGGCGTGTCATCGACGGATTTATGCTTGTCTGTTGCGAAGTCGCGCATCTGAATAGCATTGCAGGACCATTTGCCTTCTTCGAGCGCCCTGCCCGCCAGCGACGCACCAAGCGGCCCTGGGAACATATCCGGGTAGAGGGTGAGGATTTGGGCTGAAAAGGTCATTTGTTTTGGTGCCTCAGAGCCAAGTGCGCCATTATCCATGCCATCGGGAATCCAATTGGAATAGCGAAAATCACAACTTTCCACCTAAGTGTACCAACTGGGAAAGCGCAGAAAGAATGAGAGTTCACACCGCCACTTGTTAGGCATTGTTGAAGATCCGCTAGCTCAATAAGGAATAATCCGATGTAAGGAATTATCCCAAAGCAACTCGCCACTAATTTGATAAATATGCTGGATTTGTCTGTGTACTTTAGGTTTATCCATGCGGCGGTCCCGGATGCAATTAGTAGCGAGTTTACAACAGCGAATGAGGCTATTAAAATATCTTCGAGATAGATGTAGGTCATCGCTCCAAAAACTCAGCCTTAATAATCATTTATCCTGACTCGTTTTCCGGATCTCCATGATCACAAAAGTCATAATGGAAATCATCAAACCCATGGCAGCATATATGATTACAGCTTTCAGCGGATTATCACCAAAATTGCGATCTTCGGAATAGGCGAGCCATAATATTCCAGGCGTCAGGATGACTTGTCCTGCCAGTATCGTACTGGCCATACGGACAAATTGATCCGATTTCCGCTTGAATTTCCAACCTGCAAAAGCCGGCAAGGCAACTACGATAACAAGTAAAGCGATAAAGAATATCGGACCGGTCATGGTTCGACAAAATCCGCCAAAACAATGGCCGGATCATTGCGCATATCAATAGCACCTACCGGCACCATAAATTTCTTGCCACTGGCGCGCTCGATTTCGATGACATCACCTGCACCAAATTCATAAATGGCAAAAATTTTGCCCAGTTCTTCGCCATTGTCGGAGACACAGCGCAGGCCAATAATATCGATATGGTAGAATTCGTCCTCATCGAGATCCGGCAAAGCAGAGCGTGGAACACTGAGTTCCGTGCCGCGAGCAGCTTCTGCGCCATTGCGGTCGGTAATCTCGGAAATCCGCGCAATTGCGCCCATTTTATGGGGTTTGACGGATTTCAGCGTTAGCTTCCCGCCGTTGAAATTCTTATGCTGCTTGAGACTATCCAGACTCTCACAGAAAAGTTTGAGCCGGACCTCGCCGGTCACCCCATGCGCGCCTATAATGACAGCAAGGGGGACAGACGTGTCCGGATCAACGTCGACCAAGGATTAACCCTCGGACTTTTCTTCGGCAGCCTTGTCTTCAGCAGGTGCTTCTTCAGCTTTCGCTTCTTCTGCAGGTGCTTCTTCGGCCTTAACTTCTTCAGCTGGCGCTTCAGCAGCAGCTTCTTCAGCAGCCGGTGTTTCTTCTGCTGGTGTTTCCGCTGCGGCTTCTTCAGCTGGAGCTTCTTCTGCAGGGGCAGCAGCCGCTTCTTTCGCCGCTTCTTCTGCAGCAGCAGCTTTTTCAGCTTTTTCTTCCAAACGCTCAGTGGCTTTCTCGCCTGGCTTGGCTTTATTCGGGTTGTTACGCGCTTCGCGCTTCATCAAACCGGCGGCATCCAGGAAACGAGAAACACGATCGGAAGGCTGGGCACCAACGCTCAACCAATGTTTCGCACGATCCAGATCCAAAATAACGCGCTTTTCGTCATCTTTGGCGAGTAGCGGGTTATAGCTACCGATACGCTCGATAAACTTGCCGTCCCGTGGAGCGCGGATATCCGCGATCACGATTTTATAATAGGGACGTTTCTTGGAGCCACCGCGGGCCATTCTCATTGCTACTGACATAAATAAACCTTTCTAAAACAATATAATAAACTTAATTTCTAAAACTATTTCTTCTTATTCAACAAATTCGCTAAGTCCGGTGGTAGTCCGCCAGGGGACATATCCGGCAGCCCAGGCATTCCGCCCATACCGCCATTTTGACCGCCCATGCCCGCGCCAGCAGCGCCGCCGCCTCCGCCGAACATGGATGCCAGCCCTTTCAAACCCCCCATTTTCTTGATCTTCTTCATCGCCTTGGACATTTCCTGATGCATTTTCAGGAGCTTGTTCACATCCTGCACGGTTGTGCCAGAGCCTTTTGCGACACGCACTTTCCGTTTGGCATTGAGCAAGCCCGGGCGAACCCGCTCTTGTTTGGTCATAGACCCGATAATCGCGTCCATGCGCACCAGAACCTTGTCGTCCATCGCGCCGCCAGCCATGGCTGCCTTGGCTTTTTTCATCCCCGGCATCATCGAGGCTAGCGCACCAAGGCCGCCCATTTTGGTCATCTGGCGCAGTTGAGAGCGCAAGTCGTTCAGATCGAATTGCCCCTTGGCCATCTTCTCGGCCAGCGCTTCGGACTCTTCCTTGTCGACAGATTCTGCAGCTTTTTCAACCAAGCTAACAACGTCGCCCATGCCAAGGATACGGCCCGCAACGCGCTCGGGGTGAAATTCTTCCAGCGCGTCAATTTTCTCGCCGATACCGACAAATTTTATCGGCTTGCCGGTGACAGCCCGCATCGAAAGTGCCGCACCACCGCGTGCATCACCGTCCATACGAGTGAGGATCACACCGCTAAGATCAACCTGCTCGGAGAAATTAGACGCAACATTGACCGCATCCTGACCGGTCAGAGCATCTACAACTAGCAATGTTTCCTGTGGTTTCGAGACATCGGCAACAGCCTTCATCTCGTCCATCAATTGCTGATCGACGTGCAGACGGCCTGCGGTATCGAGCATTAGAACGTCGAAACCCTGTAACTTCGCGGCCTGCAAAGCACGTTTTGCAATCTCAACCGGCTGTTGGCCTTCAACAATCGGCAATGTCGCGGCACTGATCTGCTCGCCCAGAACGGCCAATTGTTCTTGCGCCGCCGGACGATTGACATCGAGCGAGGCCATCATGACCTTCTTATTCTCTTTGTCTTTTAGCCGTTTCGCGATCTTGGCAGTCGTAGTCGTTTTACCAGAACCTTGCAGACCCACCATCATGATGATCGCTGGAGGTGTAACGGCCAGGTTAAGGCCGCTGACTTCCGCCCCCAGCATGTCTGCAATGCCGTCATTGACGATCTTTACGACTTGCTGGCCCGGTGTGATCGACTTGAGAACGGACTGGCCAACCGCTTGCTCGGTAACCTTCTCAACGAAATCCTTTACAACCGGAAGCGCAACATCGGCCTCCAGCAAAGCAATGCGCACTTCCCGCATCGCACCGCGAACATCTTCTTCTTTCAGCGCGCCGCGACCACGCAGCTTGTCAAAGACGCCGCCGAGCCGGTCGCTTAACTTGTCAAACATGGCGTCTTCCTTTCTCTCAAACTGGCTGAAATCAGCCTAAAACAGACCCAAAAACCGGGCAACGCAAAAAACGCCGGTGGGCGAAACCTCGCTAACCGACGTGTGAGTTTTTTGAACTCGAAACTGAAATACCAACGCTATTCGCCTCGGAATTGGCAGTTCCTTAGTCTATCCAACATTTCCTCGCAACCCCATAAATCCCCTAAATTCAACAATCTTAACCAGAAATTGAGGATTGTTAAGCCAATAGGAACGTTGAATTTTGTGGGGTAACCGTCATGGGGCAAATTATGTCGGAAGAAATTAACGTAAAGTCGAACAACAAGCATGCGGTATCCGCTCGGCGTGATGTCGTAACGAGCTTAATCGTCATCTTTGCAATTCTTATGTTCGTCGGGACTGGCAGCACCGTTATCACCGAAGCGATTGCTTCTCTATCGGGATATGGTGGCGGCAGCGACAAAATGCTTGTCTCTGCATTTCTACTCAACATTGCACTCATATTATTTGGCTGGCGGCGCTATCGCGATCTATCAGAAGAAGTGACCGAACGTGCAGCAGCAGAAGAGCGCGCGCATTCCCTTGCAGTAACAGACCCTCTTACGGGCTTTCTAAATCGTCGCACCTTGACCAAAGAAACATCGGACATGATCGCGACGGCTCAGCGCAAGAACAAGAGCACGGCTTTCTTGATGCTCGACCTCGACAATTTCAAAACCGTAAATGATGTCCACGGCCATAGCGCTGGTGACATCGTATTGAAAGAAGTCGCTAACCGAATTTCCAAGGTTATACCGCCAAATAATTTGTTAGCGCGCCTTGGTGGTGATGAGTTTGCTTGCGCATTTGTCTTTGACCCGGACCAACCGGAGCTAGTTGATCGTATTGCTGACGACTTGATTGAAGGTATTGCCATACCAATTGTCGAAAATGGCAATCATCTGGTGGTAACGACATCAATAGGTCTCTCGCGTTTTGATTATGAAACCGAAAGCGTCGATGTTCTCATGAAACGTGCCGACATCGCTATGTATAGCGCGAAAAAACAGGGTCGGAATCGTTTCTGCTGGTTTGATGTTTCGATGGAGCAAGAGCTTCAGACACGCAACACCATTGAATCCGGTATGCGCAAAGGCATTCCGGCAGGTGAATTTGTTCCTTATTATGAACAACAGATTGATCTTGCGACCGGAAAGCTAACCGGCTTTGAGATGCTCGCCCGCTGGGAGTCACCTACGCAAGGCCTTGTTTCACCAGAAGTGTTCATTCCTATCGCAGAAGAAACTGGCATGATCGGCGACTTGTCGCTCAGCGTCATGCGCCAATGCTTTGAAAGTGCAAAACTTTGGGATCCAAGTTTGTCCGTTTCGGTAAACATTTCTCCCATCCAGCTGCTTGATCCTTGGCTCGCCCAGAAAATCGTTAAACTACTGGTAGAAACCGGCTTTCCGCCGAGCCGTCTGGAAATCGAGATTACCGAAAGCTCGTTGTTCGAGAATCTTAGCCTCGCCCAGTCGATTGTAGGAAGTTTGAAAAACCAGGGTATCCGCATCGCGCTTGATGATTTCGGCACTGGTTATAGTTCGCTAGCTCACCTTCGCGCTCTGCCGTTTGACCGGATTAAGATTGACCGCAGCTTTGTGACGTCGATTCTGGAAAACTCCGAAAGCGCTGCCATTGTAAAAGCCATTACCGGCCTTGGCGAGAGCCTTGGTATGCCTATCACTGCTGAAGGCATTGAAGATAAAGCGATTGAAGATGAACTGCGCAATATCGGTTGTTCCAAAGGTCAGGGCTGGCATTACGGTCGCCCGCTGTCCACCCAGCAGGCTGTTAAATTATTGACTGAGCGCAATTTGCTGCCTCAGCAACCTGAGGCTAGCGTTGAAGAAGCCACTGAGGAAAAGATTATACCACTGGCAGAAACACAGCGAAAAGCCGGTTAAGCTCAGGAAATTCCAGTATCAGTAGTGGATGATCTCTTACCCGCGTTCGAAATGCTGGACTTGCTAAGCGCGCGCCCCTAAATCGCCCAATATGACACGCGGGCAATTTCACAAAATGCATGGATTGGGCAATGACTTTGTCATAATCGATGCGCGTGCGCCTGAAATATCTGATAGTTGGACAATGCCGAGTGGGAAAGCTGCTGCAATTGCTAACCGGCACAGCGGCATAGGATGCGATCAACTGATTATCCTGAGGCCATCCGACAAAGCCGATGTCCGCATGCAAATCTACAATGCCGATGGCGGTGAAGTTGAAGCTTGCGGCAACGCCACGCGCTGCGTCGTCAAGTTGCTGGGCGACGGCACATCGATTGAAACCGATGGTGGTATGATTTCTGGTCATGTTACAGAAGAAGGCGCTATTGTCGATATGGGCGAACCGCGTTTTGAATGGAACGCCATCCCCCTCGCCTATGCTATGGACAGCCAGCATATGCCCGTAGGCTGGGAAGACCTGCAAGACCCCGCAGCTGTTAATGTTGGTAATCCTCATGTGATTTTCTTTGTTCCCGATAGCGAAGCCGTCGAACTCGATCGCTTAGGACCATTGATTGAAGTAGATCCACTTTTCCCAGCACGCGTGAATGTAAACGTCGCGCATGTTAAAGATGGCGACATCCACTTAAGGGTTTGGGAACGCGGCGTCGGTTTGACGCACGCTTGCGGCACGGGTGCTTGCGCAACCGCTGTGGCAGCAATCAAGCGAGGATTGGTCCAGAGCCCAGTCAACGTTCATCTGCCGGGCGGAAAACTGATTCTATCTTGGCAGCCTGATAGCCCGATCATGATGCAAGGCCCGACCACTTATGTGTTTTCCGGCGAAACAAACTGGGACGATTTTGAATGAGCGGCCCAGATATTATCAGCATGGGATGCCGCCTGAATATCGCAGAGAGTGAAGCGATCAGACAAAGCATTGCAGCGTCGAAAGTGGACGCGGATCAACTGGTAATCGTCAACAGCTGTGCTGTGACCAATGAAGCCGTGCGCCAGACTCGTCAGGCGATCCGGCGAGCAAAGCGGGACAATCCCGATAAGAAGGTCGTGGTAACCGGCTGTGCCGCGCAAATCGATCCCGCCATGTTCGATACCATGCCGGAAACATCCGGAGTGGTCGGTAATTTCGACAAATATGACGCCGATAATTTCAAATTCGGGCTTGAAACCAACAAGCCAGACATCCGCGTGTCCGACATCATGCAGGTCAGAGAAACAGCCCCGCATATGGTCAGCGCTTTTGCCGAGCGTTCCCGGGCCTTTGTCGAGGTGCAAAATGGCTGCGACCATCGCTGCACATTTTGTATCATTCCCTATGGCCGCGGCAACAGTCGCTCTGTTCCGGCCGGCCAAGTTGTCGAGCAGGTTCAGGCGTTGGTTGACAAAGGTTTTAACGAGGTTGTCCTAACCGGCGTTGATGTCACCAGCTATGGTCCCGATCTGCCTGGTAATCCAAGCTTGGGCCAACTGGTTGAGCGTGTGTTGAAACATGTTCCTGACTTGAAACGGTTGAGACTATCTTCTGTCGATGGCGTTGAGATTGACGAGCGGCTTTTTGATATCCTAACCGGCGAACAGCGGATGATGCCGCATGTACATCTGTCACTTCAATCTGGTGATAATATGATCCTTAAACGGATGAAGCGTCGGCATAGTCGGGAACAAGCGATAGAATTGGTAACGCGGCTCAAAGAGAAACGTCCTGAAATCGCGATCGGTGCCGATATCATCGCCGGATTCCCGACAGAAACCGACGAGATGTTTGCCAATAGCATGGATATTGTCGATCAATGCGACATCATCCACGGCCATATATTCCCCTATTCACAGCGGGAAGGCACGCCAGCAGCTAATATGCCGCAAGTTAACGGCTCGATTATAAAGCAACGCGCCAAGCTGTTAAGACAGAAGCTGGCCGCAAAGGCACAATTCTGGCGCGACAATCTGGTTGGTACCCAACAAAATATCTTGTGCGAGTTGAACGGCAAAGCTGGATATGCCGAGAATTTTGCCCATATTAGTTTTGAAGAAACCATGCCAGAAGGCCAGATCATCCCTGTTGAAGTCATCTCCTCCGATGGCCAAAAACTGATCGGAAGAAAAATAGTATGAGTGAAAAACCGGGCTGGAAGGATCGTCTGTTTGGCGGCTTCAGCAAGACATCAGGGAAGCTTACCGAAAACCTTACAGGGCTTGTCACCAAGGCAAAACTGGACGACGCGACACTCGATGATATCGAAGATGCTTTGATCATGTCGGACCTTGGCCCGGCAACTGCGGCCTCGATCCGCGAAAAGCTCTCCAAGGAGAGGTTTGAAAAAGGCCTTAGCGAAGATGCTGTCCGGGAAATCATCCAGTCTGAAATTGCCGGCATATTGGAACCGGTGGCGGTTCCTTTGGAGATTGACGCCTTCCCTCGCCCGCAGGTAATTCTTGTAATTGGCGTCAATGGCTCGGGCAAAACGACAACCATTGCCAAGCTAGCGCATTTGTTTCTGGAACAAGATTATGGCGTGATGCTGGCTGCTGGTGATACGTTCCGCGCAGCGGCAATCGGACAGTTAAAAGTCTGGGCCGAGCGGCTTGGTGTTCCTATCATCAGCGGTAAAGAAGGCGGTGACAGCGCTAGTATCGTCTATGAAGGTGTTAAACAGGCGACGGCCACCGGCATTGATGTGTTAATTGTCGATACAGCCGGACGGCTACAAAACCGTACCGAACTTATGGATGAACTCGACAAGATCCGGCGCGTGCTGGGTCGACTGAATCCAGAAGCGCCGCATGATGTGGTTCTCGTATTGGATGCGACGACCGGACAAAACGCCTTGTCTCAAATCGAAGTGTTTAAGGAAGTGGCAAAGGTTACGGGCTTAATCATGACAAAGTTGGATGGCACGGCGCGCGGCGGCGTTCTTGTCGCGGCTGCCAAGCAATTTGCAATGCCTATTCATGCAATCGGTGTAGGAGAGACGATGGAAGATTTACGTCCCTTTGACGCCAATGATCTGGCCGCAGCCATAGCAGGAATTGAAGAATGAGTGATGATGTCATCAATGTAGAACCGAAAAAGGAAAACAAGGGCTTGGGCTTCGCGCTTGATTTCGGACCATTGCTGGTCTTTTTCTTGGCTTATAAGTTCCTCGGCATCATAGCCGGGACGGCCGCCTTCATGGCTGCCATTCTGATTGCCGTGGTAATATCCAAATGGAAAATCGGGAAAATCTCTCCGATGCTCTGGCTATCTGCTGTTCTTGTGATCGGCTTTGGCGCGCTCACCATCTATTTCAACGACCCGCGCTTCATCCAGATCAAACCGACGATTATCTATACCGGGTTTGCGGTGATCTTGGGTGTTGGACTATTGCGCGGTAAGGCTATGCTGAAATATCTTCTGCAGGCCGCATATGAAGGTTTATCAGACGAAGGCTGGCTGAAATTGTCGCGCAATTGGGCGATCTTCTTTGTTGCTATGGCTTTGCTCAATGAAGCCATGCGGATGACCTTGACCTTTGACCTATGGCTGACGCTGAAAGTCTGGGGCATCACCATATTGTCGTTCATCTTCGCAATCGCAAACGTCCCAATGCTGATGCGGCACGGCCTAGACCTTGGCCAGGACGAAGAAGCAGAAGAAGTTTCCCCCAAATAAAAACCGCGCCCCATCGAAAATGGAGCGCGGCATTTAACTCTTAGGAGTAAGGCGCTTAGCCCTGGTCAGCGCGGCTTACACCTTCGCCATCAAGGTTTTGAGCAACAAAGTCCCAGTCAATCGCGCTATCCAGCAAAGCGGAAACATAATCTGGCCGCGCATTCTGATAATCGAGATAATAAGCATGCTCCCAGACATCGATGGTCAGCAATGGCTTCATGCCATGGGCAACCGGACTGTCGGCATCATGCAGGGATGTGATTTCCAACTTGTCGCCGTTTAGCACCAACCAAGCCCAACCGCTGGCAAAGTGACCGGTCGCTTCGGCTTTGAATTTTTCTTTAAATTCTTCAACCGAACCAAAATCCGCTTCTATGCGGCTTTTTAATTCAGCCGGCATGTCTTTCTTTTCAGGACTAAGGCACAACCAGTAAAAGCTGTGGTTCCATACTTGAGCAGCGTTGTTAAACAATCCGCCATCAGACGCTTTGATAATGTCGGACAGTTTCTTGCCCTCATGATCCGTACCAGCGATCGCGTCGTTGGTTTTGGTCACATAGGCGTTGTGATGCTTGCCGTGGTGGAAATTAAAGGTGGCTTCAGAGATGAGCTCACCGAAAGATGTTTTAGAATAAGGAAGCGAGGGAAGTTCAAAGGACATTGAGGGTTTTCTCCATGGTTATAATGACTTTCAGACAGCGCATATGGTGACAAAAGGATGTCTCAGCAACTACCCATTAGAGCGTATGTCCAGATTACAGCGTTTTTCCGTGACAAAAATGGCGCAAAGGCATAATATTACCGCACGTTACAACTTATTTTTGGGGGAAGATAACAATGGCGAAGTTTTTTGGAAATTTGAATTTGGTAATGTTTGGAGGGTTAATACTCGCATTATTGACGATGTTCGGCCTGCATCAGGGCCTTGTTGATGCCAATAGTATCATGCGTTGGCTCCACCTGTTCTTTGGCGTTCTCTGGATTGGTTTGCTCTATTATTTCAACTTTGTGCAAGTGCCACAAATGCCGAACATTCCGGCTGAAGCGAAGCCAGCAGTGACAAAACATATCGCACCTAGCGCTTTGTTCTATTTCCGCTGGGCTGCTTTGTTCACCGTCATCACCGGCCTGTTGGTGGCTTATCTAAGCGGTTATGTACATCAGGCGATGATTTTGCAGGCTCCATTTACAATGATTGGCGTTGGCATGTGGATCGCTATCGTGATGGCAGCCAATGTCTGGTTCATCATTTGGCCCAACCAGAAGAAAGTTCTCGGCATTGTCGAGGCGACCGATGAGGCAAAAGCTGCTGCTGCAAAACTAGCCATGATGGCCTCACGTACCAACACATTGCTGTCATTACCGATGTTCTACACGATGGTGAATGCCAACCACGGCTAAGGCACAATCTATTCAACAAAGAAAAAGAGGGCTTAACGGCCCTCTTTTTTATTGCCTTACCGAAGCTAACGGAGCCTCCGCGCGAGCTTATGTGCAGGCCCAAAGCCAATAAAGGCTGCACCTATAAACGGCATGGCTACAACCCACAGACGGACGCCAGTGACACCTAGTGGGCTAGCAATGCTGATGGCTGCCGTCGCAGCCAGACCGGCACAAACGAATAGCAACCCGACAATCAACCGCCAATGTGGGAGATCTGCTCGAACACCCTGCCCGCCGGTTCCTGCTTGCTCATATTTCGCAAAAATCATGATCAGCGGTAACAGCGCCGCTATATAGAGTATGAACCAAATCGGACGGGCCAACCACCATGCCCCACTCCCGGGCGCCACTTCCAAACCAATCCCGCCAAGCAACCAAGCTGCAACCATCACCAAAACAAAAGCGGTCAGGTGCCAAAGATAGGTTGTCATAATCATTCCGTTGAGAAGAACCACACCCGTCCAGATCTTGATATTGTCGAGCATGCGTCGTGCGGCTGGTTCCAGCGCCAGAGCAAAACCGGTTTGCGCAATACCAAGAGCTAACAAAGCTATGGTCGGCGGCATGCTATTGCTAACCGCTTCTCCCGGCACACCGATCATCGCAACCGGATAAGGGCCAAAGCCAACTAAAAGCCCCAGCGCAACAAGACCGCTAATGCCCCAAGTCAGCGCGCGCGTTTGTTTTGAAAAATAGCCTTCGCTCCAAGCATATCCCAACTGGTGTACGGCAAGCCAGATAAAGGCAAAGTTCACAAAATTCACATGCGGTATTTTTAAAATAAAAGTTGCCGCGTCGATCGCTACCGCACCCGCGACCAACCCCCAAAACGAAGCCATACCAAAACGCTTCCACGCTTCATGTGTAATCGGTACCACCGCACCAACCATCAGGTAGACGGCCAGAAACCAGACCGGAATCAAGGCCAATTGCGTGGCAAGCTCTACAATTTTGCGATCAACACCCATAGCGGTTCCGAACAACGCGAATAACGTCCAGATCAAAAATAATGGCAAGACAGGATTGATGAGACGGCGCAAACGTCCTGTAAACCAGCCAGAATAGCTGCCTTCATTCCGCTGGTTTGCTGACCATGATAAAGCATGAGAAAAACCGCCGACGAGAAAGAAGATCGGCATCACCTGAAAGCCCCAGGTCAACCATTGCGTCCACGGCAATATGCCAAGCAGATGACCGCCTTGCACTGCGCCGTCTTCGATATAAGGTGCTGCTACCAACCAGTGGCCAATAACAACGGCGAGAATGGAAAAAGCGCGCAGGAAATCGACATAACGATTGCGTTCTGGCGGCGCTTTGAGGGCCATTTCCTCAGCCCTGGACCATAAAGTCCGTTTCGCCGCTTTCGCCTCGCGCTCGCTCATATCTTGCCCTCTCATCCCAATGTTATAGCTATTTAGGTAACCACTGCACCACATGGTTCAAGAGAAACCGAACCTATGTGCTAGGGTGATAATACTAACAAAAGCTATCCCAAGAGATCGTGACGCTTTAGCGAATGGCGCAACTGGTCATAGGTTAGATTGAGCGCCTTGGCAGTTTGTCGCTGGTTATAGCGCGATTTTGCCAATGCCGATTCCAATATGCGTTTCTCAAATGCCTCGACCGCCTCTTTCATGTCATCAACGGCCCCAAAGGCCGGTTCGGTTACAACAGGTGCGGGTGCAGGGGTGACGGCTACTTGCTCGGGTGCACTATCAGGCTCGACCGATTGGGTTTGTCGCGATGGCCGGACTTGCGGTTTCCAAGGCGATTCAAATGGGTCGAAGACAATATGATCCACGGGACGCGAATAATCGCTCCACTGATAGACGGCTCGTTCGATCACATTGCGCAGTTCGCGGACATTTCCCGGCCATTGATGCCGTTGCAGCGCTTCGGATGCCAATTGTCCAAAGCCCGGCCATTGCTCCCACTCCAGCTCGGCCGCCATACGCCGTCCGAAATAATCGGCCAGCACGGGAATATCACCCTCGCGATATCGCAGCGGTGGGAGAGTTACGACCTCGAACGATAAGCGATCTAACAAATCGGCTCGGAAAGTCCCTTCATCGGCCATTTTCGGAAGGTCAGCATTTGTCGCGGCGACGATGCGCACATCAACGCGCTGTGGGCGGGAAGAGCCAATGCGGGTAATTTCGCCATATTCGACCGCACGAAGTAATCGTTCCTGTGCCGCTGAGGACAAAGTTCCCAGTTCATCGAGGAACAAGGTGCCACCATCAGCTTCTTCAAACCGCCCTACCCGGTTTTTCGTCGCACCGGTAAAGGCGCCTGCCTCATGACCGAATAACTCCGCTTCAATCAGTGTTTCCGGCATCGCTGCACAGTTTAATGTAATGAGTGGGCCATCCCACCGCGGGCTTAGGCGGTGGAGCCGTTCTGCGATCAGCTCTTTACCTGTGCCGCGCTCCCCTATAACAAGAACGGGACGGTCCAAAGCGGCCGCACGGCTCGCTTTTTCTACCGCATCGAGGAAAGCCCCGGACTCACCGATAAATTTATTTTCGCGATCCATGACCAATATATAGTGTGAATTCCTATTAAATAGCAATTAATACCATGTTCATTTTTGCATTAAATTGTAATATCTCTATTTTTCAATAGGTTATAAAACTGGCACGCCTCCTGCAATGTTAGTTTCGAACCTGCAAGGGACTAGAAATCGACCAAACGGAGGACAAAATGTCAGCAACCACGAAAACAGGCAAATTCGCAAATTTAAGCAGAACCGATGTTTCTGCGGTTATTTCCGTCCTGCTGTTTAGTCTGACGATTTTGATCAGCGCCGTTGGCCCTGCCGAAGCGCAAGGCCCGACCATCTCAGAAGATGGTACAATTTCCCCTACTGTCAGCTATAAAGCGTGACAGGCGAAATGGCCGGGACCCCTTCATTCCCCCTTGCCGAAGTAAGGTCCCGGCCACCTTTCCAGATTGAAGACGTAGAATTTATTGAAGACCAGCCTGAACGTTCGAACCATTCCAGGCACAACGCTAGCAACTACCGGAGTTTAACAATGGGTATTTTTTCAAGAACACGCGATATCATCGCCGCCAATGTCACAGACATGCTGGACAAAGCGGAGGACCCGTCAAAACTGATCCGCATGATCATCCTGGAAATGGAAGAAACCCTCGTCGAAGTTCGCGCCTCTGCTGCTCGCACGATTGCTGATCAAAAGGAAATGCGCCGGCATATTGATAAGCTCAACCAGCTGACCGAAGACTGGAATGAAAAAGCGCAACTGGCGCTTTCCAAGGATCGCGAAGATCTCGCTAAGGCAGCACTGATCGAAAAACGGAAGGCGTCAGACATGGCGGAACAGCTAACCGTCGAAATCCAAGTATTGGACGATGCATTGCGCGCTTCTGAAGGTGACATCTCGAAACTGCAAAAGAAATTGCAGGAAGCCCGCTCTCGCCAGAGTAGCTTGGTCAACCGCCTTGAGAGCGCCGAAAACCGGTATAAAATTCGCGAAATGTATAATGGCGACAAAGTTCATGATGCATTTTCAAAATTTGAATATCTCGAACGCCAGGTTGATCATGCAGAAGGCCGTGCCGATGCCCTAACCATGGGCGGTGAACCGGAAACCCTGGAAAGCCAGATTGCAGCACTCGAAAGCAGCGACAAGGTAGATGATGAACTGGAAGCCATGAAGGCGGCCATGAAAAAAGGTGACAAATAATGCAAGAAGAACTGATCATCATTCCCATAGTGATGGGTACACTGTTTATTGGATTGCCATGGTTGATTTTTCACTATGTTACCAAATGGAAAACCGCAGCAACCATCACCAATGAAGATGAATCCTTGCTGGATGAGCTGCGCATCATGGCCCGCAAGCTGGATGACCGTATGGAAACAATCGAACGGATTATGGCAGCAGACAATCCGAATTGGCGCCAGTCAGCTTTATCAGATGCGACGACTGAGCCCAAACCAACGCTTGAAAATTTTGACAATCTTTTGAAAGAAAGGCGCTAATCATGTCTTCGACCCGCACCAGATTTTATCTTGATAAACAACGCGCTAAATGGAGTGGTGTTTGCGCAGGGATAGCCGATTACACAGGAATGAAATTGTTTTGGGTCAGAGTAGCCGCTGTATTCGCAACTTTTGCAGTTCCTTTTCCAATCACATTTATCGCTTACTGGATCGCAGCAAAATCATTCGACCCAAAACCGATCGAACTTTATGGCGATGCGTCGGAGCGAGAATTTTGGCAGGGTGTTCGTCAATCACCTCGGAGGGCCACACGAGATGTCAGATCGAGATTTCGCGAAATTGACCGCCGACTCGCTGATATGGAAATGTATTACACCAGCAACAACAGCGCGCTTTCCAATGAAATTGAGAAACTGCGCTAAAGATAAGAGATACTGAAGGAGATTAGTTATGAATTGGGGTGGACCGGGATTTGTTATCGCTATCATCGCAGTTTGCTATGCTGGCTATATCATTAACAACTGGATCAGAGCCAAACATGGCTATCCGCTAGAAAATGAATGGGGTGGTACGACCGAAAAAGGTGATCCCAAGGCCGAACGTAAAATTGAGCTTCTATCCAGCGAAAACGAAGAATTGGTTGGAAAAATCGATCGCTTGCAAGAACGGCTCGCAGTGCTGGAACGGATCGCTACCGATCCTGCAAAACGCACCGCTGAAGAAATTGAAGCCCTGAGAGATTAAGGACGAAAATATGGAACCGGATAAAGCAGCGTTTGTTTTGGAAATTCTACCTTATGCAGCCGTTATTGCCGCCTTTGCAGTTGGCGGTTGGGTAGTCACCACCTGGATGCGGATCAAAAACGGATATCCCTTAGAAAGCAGCTGGGGCAAAGCGCTTCATCCTAAGACGGATCAGGAAGCTGTCGAACGGGTAAAATTGCTGACCACAGAAAATGCTGAACTTCGCGCTGAAGTTGGATCGATGAAAGACCGACTGGCGAATGTCGAACGCATTGTGACTGACGATAGCCACCGCCTTACCAATGAAATTGAATCCCTGCGCGACAAGCGCGCAAACTGATCGGAGATATCGATATGGAACTCAACCCGCTAATAATCCCGATCCTCGGAATTTCTTGCGGCGTATTAGCGGTTATTGGCGGCGTCTTTGTAAAGCCATGGATCAAATATAAGCAAGAGCAGTTGAAAGTGCAGACGCAGATGACTGCCGAAAAAGCAGCACAATATGGAGCACATACAGAGCGGTTGGAGAAACGCGTCCGGGTGTTGGAACGCATTATTACCGACAAAGGGGCCGACTTAGCTGGGCAGATCGAAGACCTTCGCGACGAACCAGAAACAAAGGAATTAAACTGATGGATTGGCTTGGTTATTTGATTCCCCTTGCACCATTCGGACTAGGTGGTCTGTGGATATGGACACGGCACCAAAGCAAGATGGTCGACAAACAGAAAGAATTGCTGCTGCTCGGCAAAAACGTCCCTCAAAACGAAGACGGCCGGCGGATGAATGAGGACATGAAATATCTGAAAGAACGCGTAGCGACATTGGAAAAAATCGTAACCGATGAACGTGGTGCACGCGAACTTGAGAGTGAAATAGCGAAGCTGAAAGACATCTAGAAATACATAATTGGAGGGAAAAGAATAAATGAATCCATTTGAAATGGTTGTTGCCATCATCATCGTCATCACGGTTGGCAAAGTGGTCAACACCCGCGTTCAGGCCAAACATGGCATTGCGTCGGACGAAGACGGCAACCCTGTGACTTTGGTCGATCCCGACGCCGGACGCCTTCGTGATGAAGTCAAATATCTAAAAGAACGCGTCGCCGTTCTGGAAAAAATCGCCACTGATGATCGCGGCGCACGCGATCTCGAAAATGAAATTGAGAAATTGCGGGATAACTGAACCAGTTCCCGAATAAGAAGCAGGAAGAGAAGAAGGATAGCATCATGCCAGAACCCAGTTTTTACCTGATGACTGCTGCATTTACTCTAATTGGCCTAACGGCGGTCTCCCTTATCGCCTTGCGTGGTTGGCGTGATTGGATTGCTTTGAAGACCAAGGAATTGGATCAGCATCGCGCAGAAAATCCGCCTAGCGCATCGTCAAGGATCGAAGTAGCGGACCTTAAAGAGCGCATCCGCAAGTTGGAAGCAATTGCCGCTGGAGTAGAGCTTTAATAATCCCGCCTGAAAGGGCGCAAAAAGGGATGACGCGAATCCTTTGCCCTGCTAGCGGGCGAGGATGAGCAAAATAGACGATCTTGTTGAAGAATATGAATTTCTCGAAGCCGATGACAGATACCGGCTTTTGATTGATTTGGGCAAAGAGCTGGAAACAATGCCAGACGCCCTCAAAACCGATGCAACTTTAGTGCGCGGATGCTCTGCCTCCGTTTGGGTATATCCCACTATATTAGACGATGGCCGGTTGCATTTTCTCGCCGACAGCAATGCCGCCATTACTAAGGGTATTATCGCACTGGTCCTCGAAACCGTTCAGGATCAAGGGATTGATGCTGTTCTTAAAACAGATATTGCGGAAAAACTGGCTCCGTTTGATTTGAAAAACCAGCTCAGTTCTAATCGCACCCAAGGCATACCGAACATGATCGCACTGATCAATGAAACGGCGGAACGATATAAGTCATGATTTGGACTGCATTGCTCCTTATGGCAGGACCAGATGCTTCAGATGTTGAAGTAGAAGAACCCGGTTATGAGCATGACTGTTCGGCGCAACCCGTTCGGAATTTCGAGCTTCGGCTTGTCGCTTCAGATATCAAATATGCCGGGATAGGCTTTGGTTCATATTCGAACGAACCTGTATTAAACATCGAATTTTCTGAGACCGGTTACGACAAATTTGCCGCCGTTCAGAAAGGCCGCATTGGGAAGAAATTTGCCTTTTGCTTCGAAGATAAGCTGTTGAGTACGCCCGTATTAAATGAGTATATATACGGGCGAACGGCACAGGTTTCTGGCGGATATACGATAGAAGAGATCACCGAATTACAAAGCCGGATGAACAAAAATACCGAGATATCTGAGGAACCTTAAACCGGCTTCCAGACCCGCCGTTCTTCGGCAATTTTCAAGACATCAAAAGCCGCCTGCGCTGCTTGAAACTTTTTCGCAGCCTCTTCATCACCCGGATTAACGTCAGGATGAAATTCCTTGGCCATAGCGCGCCAGGCTTTTTTCACCGCTTCGAAATCAACATCGGGTGTCAGGTCAAAAATTTCCAGCGCGGTCATTTCATCGCGAGAGCGGCTGCCATCGCCTGATCCCATCCAGCTATAATGTTTCGCTTCCTGATAAGCATTGGCATCGCGCTGTTCGTCGGCTTCACGCTTTTTACGTTCTTCTTTGTCCAAGCCTTCGAAATAATCCCAACCGCGGTTATATTCGGCTGCGTGAGTTTGGCAGAAAAACCATTTTTCCGGGCTATTTGGTGACTTGGGCGCAGGGCAATTACCGGCCTCGTTACAACCATGGCGGTCGCACAGCTTGACCTGCTGCGCTTCACGAGAGCTTTCATAGCTGCCCCAGCGGGGAAACCCCCAATTGTCGGATCGTTTTGCTTTTGGCATTTGCGACTTTTAGCAAGGCTACGGGATCACTGCCAGCGGTAATTTTATGATGTCCGCTATGGGCGCAAAAGCGGACATCGGATTGGGAAATAATTATCAACGCAGCATCAGATACTGGGTTAACATCGGTCAATTGTCACCGATCAGCCTGTTGGTCGGATTGTATCAAGGCTTCTATAGCTTCATTAATCTTAATTGCCGGAAGCCTTAACTCCCACTCGTCCAGTTGATGCAATATATCCCGCAGCGATTGGACGGCTTCAGGTAACTCATCCATTTTGTGCATTTTAAACCTCTTCCCCGCTAAACAACACCCAGATAACATCTGCTTCGTAGGAAGATTCAATTTGGTTACACCCAATAGTCAGTTGGATCGCTTAATTTTCGTTGCTCATCCAATATCTCTGCAATCGCGCAAGTTTGGACAAGCCGCCTTTCTGTTTGAAATAACAGTTCCCGGCGTCCGCTAGGGTAGGGCAAAAGCGGACGCTAGAAATACGCAGAAATTGATGTAGTTTGCAGCGAGTATCGCCGTCACCCGTCCCGCAATATGTCGGTGACTTCTTCCAAAGAACCACGAACGCGTAGCAGTTGGTCCTTGCCAAATACGATCAGGCATTCGTCATCTAAATTGTCGACCAACCGCACAAATTGAACGATTTCAGGATTCACCGAGATTTCATTGCCGCGTTTGTCCGTTAAGGTGACGAAGGGTATCATTATTGTTCCTTTTTCGGCGCTGGATGGCCATGTTGTTGCGGCCTTAAGGTGTTAATCCAATAGTCCTATCCCACGCAAAAGGAAGTTTTGACTTAAGATCGCTTCCTAAGAGTATTAAAGCTAATGTCCGCTTTCGGGATATTGCGGACACAGCGCTAATGTCTGTTTTGGGCGCAAAAACGGACTGTAAGAAAGCAGCGGCTGCCATTCAGCTTCCACCCCAATTGCTAAGATTGGCAATCATATCTAGATGGATTATTATGACTTATGGTTGAATTTTTTCTCTCAAGCTTTGTTCCAATAATCGCCGGTTTTATGATGGCAGTTGGATCATTGGGTCTAATAATTACAGTCACCATGCTATTATCGCACTATGCTTTTGGGAAGCCTGTCATAGATGCCAAGACTAATGAGCCTCTTTCCAACAACGAACTCAACAAATCCTCTTTCCTGCAGACATGTATTCCCCTGTTTCTAGTCATTTGTGGTTATTTTTTATGGTAGGCAATGAAGACACAAGAAAGTTGATTTTTGGATCAAATTCTAATGTCCGCTTTCGGGATATAGCGGTCATTGGTTTCGAAGATGTACTACTGATTCAAAATGGCGTTTTGGCCGAGAATACCAGAGGGTCTGTAAGCCGGGTTCTGTCCATCTTCTTGCGAAGAATAGCCAGTCATTCATCTCGGCGATGCATTGCTGCGCCGCTCTAGCGACCAACCCGGGCTGCAGGCCGAAATAGCCATATGCCGCCCCTATTTGGTTTTGCTCCAGGTGGGGTTTGCCGTGCCGGGGCTGTTGCCAGACCCGCGGTGCGCTCTTACCGCACCCTTTCAACGTCACGGGGCCGAAGCCGTCGCGACCTGCTTTCTGTTGCACTGTCCCTGAACAGGCGATCTCTCCCCTGCCCGCCGGACGTTATCCGGCACCTTTAAATCGTGGAGCCCGGACTTTCCTCGAAAATATTTGCATATTCCCGCGACTGGCCGACCCTCTGGTGCGCTCTATTTAGAGATTCCGCGCTCTCTGTCGAGCATTAAAGACAATAATATCGCGCGGCATTCACCGTCGATCACGCCATCTATGTTATCGGGACGGAACCGCCGCTGAAACGCAACGACTGCGTCTGTCTCGGCGGTAATGTCATAGCCAAATCGTTCAAGAGCCAGCATGAAACCGCCATCCGTCCAAGGCGGATCGCCAAGGTTTAAAGGCGGTTTTTTTAATGCAATACCGTGTTTCGCGAGCCGATCCCAATCGAATAATTCGCCGGGGTCCTGCTTTCGTGCTGGCGCAAGATCGCTATGTCCAATGACATTAGATGGCACTATATCATGCCGTTTGACGATATCATGCGCCAACCGTGTCACCGCATCCATCTGTTCTTCGGGAAACGGAACATAGCCCCACTCGTGACCCGGATTGACAATCTCAATTCCGATACTGGCACTATTAACATCTCCAATACCACGCCATTGGCCGCGCCCGGCATGCCAAGCGCGCTGCTCTTCCTTGACCATGCTGACAACTTGACCGTCTTCGGTAACAACATAATGGGCGGAAACTTTTGCCTCGGGATTGGCGAGCCAATTTATCGCTGAGGCCGCATCCTTCATGCCAGTATAATGCATGACCAATATGCTGACCGGCAGCTTGCGCTCGTCGAAATTGGGGGAAGGCGTCCAGATCATGTCCACGGCAGTGCCCTCTCCTTCTATCCTTGATCAGGCGACAATTGCGCCCAGTAAAAGTTCTGTATCAGACGGTGGAGACACTCGTAAATCGCCGCCATTTTCAATAGATAGTTCACGAGACATCCAAGCTGCAGCGGTCCGAGCGGTTAATTCTGACTGGGGCAAACTGCCCTCCAGAGCCGCACGGATACCGTCATCCAAAGCAATTTTGGCGCCCTCGGCGCGAATCACGACTTCGATGCCATTGTCGCCTTGTTCCGCTCCAACATCCAATTTTCCACCGCGTACCAGCGCCTCTCGGGCAATCAAGGCGAGGTTGAGTAATATCTTGATCGCTTTTTTCGGCAATGTTTCGCTCTGAACCGCCCAACCTAAAGTGATCTTCCCCTGATCGCCGACCAGGCTTTCAACCAGTTGCTTGGCTTCGGCAGGATCAACTTCATCGCCAAATCCGCCAGCTGCGCCAAAGGCCAGACGAAAATACTTCAGCTTATCCGCTGAGGCCCTTGCGCTGTCGGCGAGCAAATCCATGCAGCGCTCGCGCATTTCTGGATCAGTCTCATCTTCAAGCAATTCCAAACCATTGTTAATCGCACCAACCGGGCTGAGCAGATCATGGCATAATTTCGAACAAAGCAACGCAGCAAGATCGACACCGGATTGAGACATGGGAATGGGCCCTTAACTTGTGAAAAATCAATTGTCCGCTGTTTGGCCGTTTGTGCTTTGGCAATCAAGGGTGATTGGATCAAACCGACCATATATTTCGCCATTTGCAACGGCTTGCCATGCTGCGGCTTCCTGACCGTTGATTATAAGCCAGATCCGATCATCTGATGCTGCCATGGCGGCATCTGTTTTGGAAGGAGATACGCTGCCAGATGGATGCGAATGATAATAACCTATAATTTCGGGACCACCGTCGCGCATCGCTCGCTCGGCTCCGATTAGGTCAGCGGGATTGATTTCAAAATGGCGTAAGGGATTTCTCGCGATATTTTTCGTCGCCAAAAAGCCAGAAACTGTCCCATTATTACCAAATAGAAGACCGCAAGCTTCCTCTGGCGCCGATTGATGGGCCAGTTGCTGCAATTCATCCAATATCGCGCTTGATAAGACCAGTGTCATAGCCCACATCTAGGCGATGACAGCGGGGCAATCCATAAAATCCGGCATAGTGCCCGAAACCGAGAAAAAAAAGCGACTCGATGCAGCGCTTGCGGGCTTTCTCGATGATCTGTCGCGAGAGCGGATCAAGAATTTGATTACAAGCGGCCATTTGCTAATCGACGGATCCACTTGCACCGATCCTGCATCAAAAAAATGCGCGGGCAAGAATTTCGCACTGACCGTACCAGCACCTATAGAAGGCCCTGCCCAACCGCAGGATATACCACTCGACGTAGTGTTTGAAGATGATCACTTGATTGTCGTGAACAAACCGGCAGGTTTGGTGGTGCATCCCGCTGCGGGCCATCCCGATGGAACGCTGGTCAACGCCCTGTTGCATCATTGCAAAGGCCAGTTATCCGGCATTGGCGGCGTGACCCGCCCCGGTATTGTTCACCGAATAGATAAGGATACTTCCGGATTGATGGTCGCGGCCAAAACGGACAAAGCCCATCAAGGATTAAGCGCGTTATTTGCCGCCCATGACATTGAACGGCGCTATCTCGCGATTTGCAATGGTCGTCCGAATCCTCATTCTGCGACAATTGAAGGCAATATCGGGCGCAGTAACGTTGATCGCAAAAAGATGGCCGTGGTCGGTGATGATAAAGGCAAGCCAGCGATGACCCATTATACGACCAAAGAAGCGCTAAATGGCGCCACTTTGGTTGAATGTACGCTGGAAACTGGACGCACTCATCAGGTGCGGGTCCATATGTCCCATATCGGGTATAGTCTTATCGGTGATCCGCTATATGGTACTCGTCGAAAATCATTGCTTTCCGGCAGAAAAGATATTCGATTTTGCCGGCAGGCGCTACATGCTGCTATTCTTGGATTTGTTCACCCCATAACGGGAAAAAAATTGTTATTTAACTGTAACTTTCCACCCGATATGCAGGAACTATTCAGTAAGTTGCGTGTATAGATATAAGATACTATATGGAATGAGACCAACGGGTGCTTGATGAGGCCCTGCGGCAAACCAGAGAAGGAACTAAAATGGCTAATGGAAGCAATGTTCCGGCAAAAATCCCTGCTTTAGGGGGGGATGCGAGCCTGAATCGATACCTATCGGAAGTCCGCAAATTTCCGTTATTGAAACCTGAACAAGAATATATGCTGGCGAAACGCTATTCTGAACATAAAGATCAGGAAGCGGCTGCTCAGCTAGTAACGTCTCACCTGCGACTCGTGGCCAAAATTGCCATGGGCTTTCGCGGCTATGGCCTGCCCGT
Source organism: uncultured Sphingomonadaceae bacterium (assembly GCA_947501695.1). Taxonomy (GTDB): domain Bacteria; phylum Pseudomonadota; class Alphaproteobacteria; order Sphingomonadales; family Sphingomonadaceae; genus Parasphingorhabdus. Next base: position 1,086,152 of record CANMWO010000001.1, on the reverse strand, counting down.
CTCGGATCTGATTTCCGAAGGCAATGTCGGCCTGATGCAGGGCGTGAAGAAATTTGAACCCGATAGAGGTTTCCGCCTGGCAACCTATGCCATGTGGTGGATCCGCGCGTCGATACAGGAATATGTATTGCGCAGCTGGAGCCTCGTGAAAATGGGTACAACCGCCGCACAGAAGAAGCTTTTCTTCAACCTGCGCCGGATGAAAAACAATCTCGAAGCGTTTGAAGATGGCGATTTGTCACCCGAAGACGTGAACAAGATTTCCACCGACCTAGGTGTTGCCGAGCATGAAGTGGTCAATATGAACCGCCGTATGTCGATGGGCGGAGATGCCTCGCTGAACGTGCCATTGTCAGAAGATGGCGATGGCGGCCAATGGCAGGATACACTCGAAGATGACGGCCCGCTGCATGATCAGCAGATTGCTGATGCACAGGAAGCCGATTTCCGTCACGATATGCTGACCGAAGCAATGGGATCGCTCAACGAACGCGAACAGCATATTCTTGCTGAACGGCGTTTGTCAGAAGATCCAAAGACGCTGGAAGACCTGAGCAAGGTCTACGAAGTCAGCCGTGAGCGGATTCGTCAGATTGAAGTCCGTGCGTTTGAGAAACTGCAAAAGGCGATGCTTCGCATTGCTGGAGAAAAACAACTGCTTACAGCGGGTTGATTCTTCAACTTCTTAAACATTCTAAAGAATTTAGCGCCTCGAAACAGCATTTGTTTTCGGGGCGCTTTTTGATTATCTCATGACAATGCCGGCAAAATCACACCGAAAAACAAAGGGCCTGCCCTCACGCCTCATAAAGCTGTTTTTCAAGCTGATATTCTATTTCCTGCTGATCACCGTTGCGTGGGTTGGACTCATGGCATTCGTACCGCCACCGATCACCGCTACGATGATCATGGACGACAATAGCATCACCAAAGATTGGGAATCGCTTGAATCCATCTCCCCTAACCTCGCGCGCGCCGTAATCGCTGCCGAAGACAGCAAATTCTGCAGCCATGACGGCTTTGATCGCGAGGCCATCCGCTCAGCGATTAAACGCAATGCCAAAGGCGGCCGCATACGCGGTGGTTCAACAATATCCCAACAAACCGCAAAAAACGTATTCCTTTGGCAAGGCGGCGGTTATTTCCGTAAAGGACTGGAGGCTTATTTTACGTTTCTGATCGAGAAAATCTGGGGCAAGAAACGGATCATGGAAGTCTATCTCAACGTCGCGGAGACCGGCATTGGGACTTATGGCGCGCAGGCCGGGGCACAACGCTATTTTAAGAAGGACGCCTCGGAACTGACGAAGATCGAAGCGGCACGCATTGCCGCTGCCCTACCCTTACCAAAGAAACGAGCCGTAACAGGAGCCAGCGGCTTTACGCGGCGCTATGGCAATACGATTGCTGCAAGGATTAATGTGGTGAAGCGTGAAGGTTTGGATGGTTGCGTTTATAATTAGCTCAATTGGTTTGGGTTAATGCCTACTTTAGGTGCAAAAGCGGACGTTAGATTTGCGTTTTAATGTGTGTTAGCCTCTCTATATGAAGCGAACATATTTAATCTTGGGCATTCTCGTTTTGATATTCACAGTTATCGTCATCCATATGATGAGTAGGCATGTTGGACGCTCCCGAGCTGATATCGCCGCACTATTTTCAATAGATGATGGGTTATTCGGGTTTTCCCAAGAATATAGCACCGGAACTGTCGGACCATTTACGATCAACCAGTCAAAGCGCTCGGCAATTGACGCGCTATCAACTCAACGGTCTCCGTTTATATTACCAATGGCAGCGCCTGAATATAGAACAAGGTTTTACCTCACAGAAAATTCTCGTGTTTCTCAAGATATGCGCCAATATCTCAGGGGACAAGATGAATGGTCTGTTGCAATCACCTCCGAAAACGGCGGTCACATATCCTACTCTGTGAAGTTTTCGGACCAGCGCATTAAATCAGTACGTTCATACTACTCAATTTTCGCAGGATTATAGACCGCCATAAAGATTTAGAGTGCCCAATGATGCCAAGTATCACGGGATATTGCGGACACCTAAATAGCGCCAGACAACGTCTAGCCACTAAATCGAAATGCACTAAAATAGCTTAAGCCGCGTCTTCTTTCTTGGCTTTGCTGCTCTTCGCAATCACCTTCACCGGTTCTTTCGTTCCGGCAACAACGTCTTTGTCGATAACAATCTCGTCAACGCCTTCCAGATCGGGAAGATCGAACATGGTGTCGAGCAAGATATTCTCAACGATAGACCGCAGGCCACGGGCGCCGGTTTTCCGTTCGATCGCTTTCTTACCGATTGCAATCAAAGCGTCCTCTGTGAACGTCAGAGCGACATCCTCCAGTTCGAACAATTTTGCATATTGTTTGACCAACGCATTTTTCGGTTCCTGCAAAATCGTAACCAACGCGTCGATATCAAGGTCTTCGAGCGTCGCTATAACCGGCAAACGACCGACAAATTCTGGGATAAGGCCGAATTTCAGCAAATCTTCCGGTTCGCCCTGCTGCAGCGTTTTACCAATTCTGCGTTCTTCGGGAGCAGATACATGGGCTCCGAAGCCAATGGATTTTGCTTCCAATCGATCACCAATAATCTTTTCAAGACCAGCAAACGCGCCGCCGCAAATGAATAGGATGTTGGTTGTATCGACTTGCAGAAATTCCTGCTGTGGATGCTTACGGCCACCCTGCGGTGGAACACTGGCGGTTGTGCCCTCCATAAGCTTCAACAAGGCCTGCTGAACGCCTTCACCCGATACGTCACGGGTAATGGATGGATTTTCCGCTTTGCGGCTAATTTTGTCGATCTCATCGATATAAACGATGCCGCGCTGTGCCTTCTCGACATTATAGTCAGACGATTGGAGCAGTTTGAGGATGATATTCTCGACATCTTCACCCACATAGCCAGCTTCAGTCAATGTCGTGGCATCAGCCATTGTAAACGGCACATCGAAGGTTTTGGCTAAAGTCTGAGCCAAAAGCGTTTTACCGCAGCCAGTTGGTCCCACGAGCAGGATGTTGGATTTGGCCAACTCAATTTCACCGGATTTCGCGGCATGGTTCAGACGCTTATAGTGATTGTGTACCGCAACTGACAAAACACGCTTCGCCCGATCCTGACCAATTACATAATCATTCAATACGTCACAGATTTCCTGTGGTGTTGGCACTTCACCGTCTTTTTTGCCGGTAATCGCGCCTTTGGTTTCTTCACGAATAATGTCATTGCAAAGCTCAACACATTCATCGCAAATGAACACGGTTGGTCCAGCAATCAGCTTGCGGACTTCATGTTGGGATTTTCCGCAGAACGAGCAGTAAAGCGTGCTCTTCGAATCAGATCCCGTCAATTTCGTCATATAAAGTCCTTAAAACTAGGCTAGATATTGTAATCTAACCCTCAAAATACAAAATGCCACCGCTTTTTTCAGCGTCATATATGGCGTATGGTAAGTCTATCAAAAGCAGCTTAATTTTCGTTTAGGGCCGCGATAATGCCTTATTTATCATCTTCTGCAGGCTTTGGCCGTTTGTCATAAACTTCGTCGACAAGGCCAAAAGCTTTGGCCTCATCAGCCTCAAGAAACGTATCGCGGTCCATGGCCTTCTCGATCTCTTTGATCGGCTTGCCTGTATATTTGGCATAAAGCTCATTCATCCGGCTTCGGATACGAAGAATTTCTTTGGCCTGAATTTCAATATCAGATGCCATGCCTTGTGCGCCACCAGAAGGTTGGTGCACCATGATGCGGGCATTGGTTGTAGCCATACGCATGCCCGGTTCACCGGATGCTAGCAGGAAACTGCCCATAGAAGCAGCCTGACCAACACAGACCGTACCAACGCGAGGTCGGATATATTGCATAGTATCGTGGATCGCCATGCCAGCAGTTACGACTCCGCCGGGGGAGTTGATGTAGAGATAAATGTCTTTCTTCGGATTTTCCGACTCCAGAAACAGCAATTGCGCTGTAATGATCGAAGCCATCCCATCCTCTACCGGCCCGGTTACGAAAACAATGCGCTCCCGCAGCAACCGTGAGAAAATGTCAAAGCTACGCTCTCCGCGGTTGGATTGCTCAATAACGACGGGAACAAGGGCGTCGACGATCGGATCATGCATAGTATTTTGGAGCCTTCTGTGAAAATTCAGTGTAGGAAAAGGAGCTGCCGTTTAATGGACTCCCCATCCATTGAGCCCTACATCGGTGTATCTTCCGCAATGTTCAAGTCGGTTAAGTATTTTTTCAAGTCCAAATCGGCAATTTGATGCCGTTGCGCATCAATTAACCCAAGGCTATGAGCAATAAAGATCACAATAAACAAGTTTTGCAGGAGAAGTTTATGTCCACATTTTCACCGTCTATCCCCCATTTTCAAGCTGAAGAAGAAAATGGAGCGGCGGATCCCATGGCCTTCATGATGAAACGGCTGCTGGAAACACGAACGGTGATGATCTTTGGTGGTGTTGATCAAAAGCTGGCCGAAAGGGTTTCAGCACAGATGTTATATCTGGATCATGTCAGCGATGAACCGATCCGTCTGCTCATCAACTCCCCTGGCGGTCACGTCGAATCGGGCGATACCATTCATGACCTTATTGACTATATCAGCGCCCCAGTTGCCGCGATTGGAACGGGTTGGGTGGCCAGCATAGCGACTCATATCTTCCTTGGTGTTCCCGCGAAACAGCGGTTTTGCTTGCCAAATACGCGCTTTCTTATCCATCAACCCTCTGGTGGAGCGGGCGGCAAAGCTTCAGATATCGCGATTCAAGCCGAAGAAATCGTCAAAATGCGGGAACGAATCGCCCAGAAAATAGCCGAAGCAACGGGTCAAAAAATCGACCGCGTGCTTAAGGATATCGATCGCGATTACTGGATGTCGACGGACGAAGCCAAAGATTATGGCATTCTCGGCACCGTCATCAAAAAGGCGAGCGAAGTTAGCTTCTAAGAGCCACTAAAACGAAACGGGCCGGATCATGCCAAGCATGTCCGGCCCGTATCATAACCTAGATAAGACTATTTTTTAGCTGCTGGCTTTTTAGCTGCTGGTTTCTTTGCAGCGGGCTTTTTAGCCGGCGCCTTTTTGGCCGGTGCCTTTGCAGCAGCTTTTTTCGCTGGCTCGGCTTTTGCCGCTGGTTTTTTTGCTGCAGGCTTCTTGGCTGCCGGTTTCTTGGCAGCGGGCTTTTTAGCAGCAGCTTTCTTTGCCGGAGCCTTTTTCTTGGCTGGCTTGGCTTCTGATTCGTCTTCCGCTTCAATTGCGGCTTCCAACTCGTCACGGGTTACCTTCTTGTCGGTAATTTCCGCTTTTTCGAACAGGAAGTCGACGACCTTGTCTTCGTACATTGGTGCACGAAGCTGGGCAGCAGCCATCTGGTCTTGCTGGATATATTCCACGAACCGCTGACGGTCTTCTTCGCGATATTGCTGGGCAGCCTGCTGGATCAACATGGACATTTCCTGCTGGCTGACTTCCACACCGTTGGCTTGGCCAATTTCGGAAAGGAGCAGACCAAGGCGAACCCGGCGGACGGCAATCTCGCGATACTCGTCCTTCTCGTCTTCCATCTCTTTCTTCGCAGCTTCTGGATCTTCTTCCTGAGCGGCTTCCTGTTCCAGCTGCTGCCAAATCTGGTTGAATTCAGCTTCAACCATGGTTGGTGGCACTTCAAAATCGTGAGATGCAGCCAATTGGTCAAGCAATTTGCGCTTCATATGGGTGCGGGTCAGGCCATTAAGCTCTTGCTCAATCTGGCCTTTCAACAACTCAGTAAGTTGCTCAAGACCTTCAAGACCCATGGACTTAGCCATTTCGTCGTCGGCTTTTGCGGCTTTCGCCGTTTGAACTTCGCCAACAACCACATCAAATGTCGCGTCTTTGCCTTTCAGGGTATCAACATTATAATCTTCAGGGAAAGTAACTTTCACGAGCACTTCGTCATTGGCTTTCTTGCCAACGAGTTGATCTTCAAATCCAGGGATCAAGCGGCCAGAGCCAAGCTCAATCGCCATGCCCTCACCTTTGCCACCATCAAATGGCACGCCGTCTACTTTGCCTTCAAAGTCGATCAGGCACTGGTCACCGATTTTTGCTTTGTGGCTCTTTGCAGCCGTTTCAAACTGCTTTTGGCTCTCGGCAAATTTCTGCAGTGATTCTTCAACTGTTTTCTTGTCTGCTTCTACCTGCAGACGTTCCAGCTTGATATCGTCAACCGACGGCGTGGGGACTTCAGGAAGAATCTCGAGTTCAACCTTAACCGCAGCATCCTTGCCAGCTTCATAACCGTCAGCCAGCGTAACACTAGGTTGCATAGCTGGACGCAGTTTGTTGTCAGCGATAGTTTTTTCAACGCTTTCCTGAACGGTGCTGCTTAGGGCATCTTGCAACAATGCGTCATTGTGCATCTTACGTACCAGGTTAACTGGAACCTTGCCTTTGCGGAAACCGGGCATATTGACCTGCGGAGCCAGTTTCTTGACCTCATTATCGACCCGGGTTTCAATGTCCTTCGCGGTGATTTTGATGTCATAGGCCCGTTTCAGACCTTCGTTCAGCGTTTCAACAATCTGCATGATTACCCTTTAATGCCTTCATAATTTCTATTTCGACTTGTTTTCGGTGTTTTGGTGCGGGCGAAGGGACTCGAACCCCCACACCCTAAGATACCAGAACCTAAATCTGGCGCGTCTACCAATTCCGCCACGCCCGCACGAGTTACACCGTCAAACTATATCGAATTTTGATTGACGCGTGCGCCTAGCGGATCAATGCCCAAAGGGCAAGCCCGCTTTGCGCGTTTGCGTCGCTAATTTACCCGGCGTCACCCAGCGTCTTTTTAAGCAGCTCGTTGACTACCTGCGGATTGGCTTTGCCTTGCATCGCTTTCATCGTTTGACCGACGAAGAAACCGAACAATTTGTCCTTACCACCGCGATATTGAGCGACCTTATCTTCATTTGCCGCCATGACGTCAGCGATGACTTTCTCGATCGCGCCAGTGTCGGACTCCTGTTTCAAGCCCTTTTCCTCGACAATTTTAGTTGCACCATCGCCGGTTTCGAGCATGATTTCGAATACCTGTTTGGCGATTTTACCGGAGATCGTACCGTCTGCGATCAAACCCAGAAGCTCAGCCGCTTGCTGCGGCGAGACGGGGCTTTTCTCGATCGATAAACCCATTTTATTGAGGGCACCAAAAAGCTCCGATGTTAGCCAATTGGCGGCGGAACTGGCGATCTTCTCTGGTTCATCGGTGGTTTCGAGCAATTCTTCGAACCAGATGGCGGTTTCATGCTCTGCCGTCAGAACCGCCGCATTATAGGCACTGAGGCCCAAAACATTTTTGTAACGCGCCCGTTTTTCGTCCGGCAGCTCTGGCAGGCTTGCCTTACAATCGAAGATATAATCATCTTCAAGTTCCAACGGCAGTAGATCCGGATCAGGGAAATAACGGTAATCATGCGCATCTTCTTTAGACCGCATGGAACGCGTCTCGTTCTTATCCGGGTCAAATAAGCGGGTTTCCTGAACAATATCGCCGCCGCTTTCGATTACATCGACCTGCCGCTGGGCCTCATATTCAATCACTTGCTGAATATAGCGCAGAGAATTCACGTTTTTGGTTTCTGTCCGCGTGCCCAGTTCATCGCCCGGCTTGCGAACGGAAACATTCACATCGGCGCGCATGGAGCCCTGTTCCATATTACCGTCACAGCTGCCGACATAGCGAAGAACTGATCTTAACTTACGGACATAGGCTGCTGCTTCTTTAGGCGAAGTCATATCCGGCATGGACACAATTTCCATCAACGCCACACCGCAGCGGTTGAGATCGACATAGCTCATCGTTGGATGCTGATCATGCATCAACTTGCCGGCATCCTGCTCAATATGGATACGTTCAACGCCAATGGTCTTGCCATGGGCATCGGGATCTTTCTCATCGAGGGATATCTCGATTTTCCCTTCACCCACAATCGGATGATACAGCTGAGAAATCTGATAACCCTGCGGCAAATCAGCATAGAAATAGTTTTTGCGATCAAAACGCGAATATTTGTTGATCTGCGCATTGATGGCAAGGCCGGTACGCACCGCTTGACGGACACATTCCTTGTTCAATACCGGTAACATTCCGGGCATGGCCGCGTCCACAAGACTGACCTGTGTGTTGGGTTCCGCACCAAATTCTGTCGAAGCGCCCGAAAAGAGCTTAGCGTTGGTGGTTATTTGCGCATGGACTTCGAGGCCGATGACAACCTCCCACTCACCGGTTCCACCCTGGATACGATATGTTGATTCCGTCATTCTACTTACGCTTCCTGTTCTTCCGATCGATTCTTCGCTTACGGAGCACCTCGGCTCGTTTTATTGCATTGTCGTAACGCGCTTGGCGTTTTGCTGAAACGCGATAGCCGCCTTTCCCTTTGCCAAATATCGTTCGAATAAATCCTTCAAGCACAAACTCCGCAATTATGCGGAATGTCATTTCTAAAACAAACTCAAATATTCCCTGCAAATCACCACCACTGCTCCGGTTTGGCAACAAATCCGGCTCGTTCTTCCAAGGCCAGACCTGCATTAAAAACGCTCTGCTCGTCCAACGCCTTGCCAATTACCTGTAATCCCAAGGGAAGCCCCTGCCCGTCCAATCCTGCCGGTACCGAGATGGCGGGTAATCCAGCCAAGCTACTTGGCACGGTGAACACATCGTTCAGATACATAGCCAGTGGATCGTCGCTTTTCTCGCCCAATCCAAAGGCTGCACTCGGTGCGGTTGGCGTCAGTAAGAGGTCACAGCTTTCCCAAGCCTTGTCGAAATCCTGTGAAATCAACGTCCGTACTTTCTGCGCTTGTGTGTAATAGGCGTCATAATAGCCGGCGGACAGTACGTAAGTGCCGATCATGATCCTGCGCTTTACCTCGGGGCCAAAGCCGGATTCGCGGGTTGCAGCATACATGTCCTGCAGCCCCGCCCCATCTGGCAGATCGCGCATCCCGTAACGCACACCATCATAACGCGCGAGGTTTGACGATGCCTCTGCTGGTGCGATGATATAATAAGCGGGAAGCGCATATTTCGTATGCGGCAACGACACTTCGACGATTTTCGCGCCAGCATCTTTTAGCCACTCTATGCCTTGCTGCCACAGAGCTTCAATTTCTGGCGGCATATTATCGACGCGATATTCCTTCGGTATACCAATGCGTTTGCCGGCCAAATCGCTCTTCAGGCCTGCTTCCCATTCGGGAACCGGCAAATCGAGCGAGGTCGAGTCTTTGGGATCAAAGCCGGACATAGCTTCAAGCATGATCGCGCAATCGCGCACATCATGAGCCATAGGGCCTGCCTGATCGAGCGAACTGGCAAAAGCAATCGTGCCCCAGCGTGAGCAACGGCCGTAAGTTGGTTTAAATCCGGTAATGCCCACGAACGCGGCAGGTTGACGGATAGAGCCGCCAGTGTCTGTGCCCGTCGCAGCTGGCGCGATACGGCCAGCAACAACCGCTGCGCTGCCTCCAGAAGAACCACCGGGCGCCAAATCGGTGTTTCCGCCATCGTTGCGACGCCACGGCGAAATTACGTTGCCAAAAGCACTGGTCTCATTGGACGAGCCCATTGCAAACTGATCCATATTCAACTTGCCGAGCATACCAGCGCCAGCCTTGAACAGATTAGACGACACTGTAGACTCATATTGTGGTGTGAAACCTTCCAGAATGAGACTGCCTGCTGTTGTCGCAACACCTTCGGTACAAAACAGATCTTTCATACCAATTGGCACGCCAGCCATTTTGCCAAGCGTTTCACCTGCTGCTTTCGCTTTGTCGGTGGCTTCCGCCGCCGCCAGCGCGTGATCCGGCGTCTCCACCAGAACAGCATTTAGTGATTTCGCAGCGCTAACCCGCGCGATAAACGTCTCGGCTACTTCCTTGGCGGAAAAGTCGCCAGATGCGATACCGCTGCGGATGCCAGATATGCCTAGTTCAAAAATCTCAGCCATTATTCAATCACCTTCGGCACAGCAAAAAAGCCATGATCGGCCACCGGCGCGTTAGCGAGCACCTTGTCACGGACATTGCCATCGGTCACGACATCGTCGCGCAAACGCAGCTTGTTGGGGATCACCGCTGTCATGGGCTCGACGTTGGAACAATCCACTTCGCTCAATTGTTCTACCCATCCCAGGATGTTGTTGAGCTCTGGCACCAATGCGTCGGCTTCTGCCTCAGTTACGGCGATCCGAGACAGGCTTGCGATCTTTTTGACGGTTTCTTTATCGACTGACATGTTTCATTCTTTATGAGTTCATCTTTTATCGGGTAAGGGATATGAAAATTCTCTACTTCGCGCCGCTAGCATTGGCGCGAGGCCGCTTCAAGTTGAATGAGCGGCTATAACCCAAATTGGAGCAAAATATTTGGCACGTAAGTTTCTCTATTTCGTAGCAGCCATGGTCGTATTGTTCATTGCGGGCGCATTTGTCCTGAACATCTATGGAGAAGAATTGGCCGAAGTCGTGTTTGTTCCGGACACTGAATTTCAGGCACAGGACGTTCTCGAAGACAGCATTTATGCTGATATTTCAATGTGGTATGCGCGCCCTGAGATTAAAAAAGGAAATCCGGCATTGTGGTTGCCGCAGGGCTATGAGCCCAAAGGAAACAACCCCAAAGCAGATCAACGGGCCGCGATATTCTTTGTCCACCCGACTTCATTTATCGACAAGGATAAATGGAACGCACCTCTGGGGCACAAAGAAACAGAGGATAGGACGAAAATTTTCCTGCGCGGACAAGCAAGTGCCTTTAACAAAGCAGGTGATGTATGGGCCCCACGTTACCGTCAGGCCACACTGGGCGCCTTTCTCACCGAGAAGAAAGAAGGACAACAAGCATTGGATGCTGCCTATCAGGATGTCCTGATAGCGTTCGACTATTTCATTCGCGAAGTACCTGACGATCGCCCGATCATATTGGCAGGACATAGTCAGGGCAGCTTGCATCTGACCAATCTGCTAAAGGACCGGGTTGCAGGAACGCCATTGGCCAACCGGATTGTCGCTGCCTATGTCGTTGGTTGGCCTGTTTCGATAGAAGCCGATGTTCCCGCCTTGGGCCTCGATGTCTGCGAGGCAGCGGACCAAACCAATTGCCTGTTGAGTTGGGAGAGCTTTGCGGAGCCCGCAGATTATGGCCGTATCATCGAAGTTTATGATACAACCATCGGATTCAACGGCGAGCCGCGCAAAGATACGCAGTTACTGTGCACCAATCCGATTAACGGCGATATCAATTCCGAATCGGCGGCAGAACTTAATCTAGGCACCTTGGTTCCCAATGATGAACTCAGCGATGCTACGCTGGTTGAGGGTGCTGTGCCGGCGCGCTGCGATGATCGTGGGTTTCTGCTAATCGGAGATCCGCCTGACTTGGGTCCTTACACCCTTCCCGGCAACAATTATCACGTCTATGATTACAGCCTGTTCTGGCGTAATGTTCGGGCGGACGTGATGAAAAGGATGACTGCATTTCTCTCCCGTTAATGACAGACGACCGGACGGCCTTTCGTGCAGCCCTGCCCAACGGCGGGCGCTTGCTCGGCCTTGATGTCGGCACCAAGACCGTTGGCATGGCGCTATGTGATGCCCAATGGATGATTGCGACTGCCGCAGAAACAATCGAACGACGCAAGTTTTCAAAAGATCTGGAGAGAATCAAGGCAATCATCACCGATCAATATGTTACAGGATTTGTTGTTGGCCTGCCGCTCAATCTTGACGGAAGTCAAAGCAAACAGACGCAGGCAGCCAAATCCTTCGCGCAAAATTTGCGCCCCGTCGGCCTGCCGATTTTGCTGTGGGACGAGCGCTGGAGCACCCAGGCGGTCACACGCGATCTAATCGCTGCTGACGTCAGTCGCAAACGGCGCAGCGAAGTGGTCGATCAAATGGCCGCCGCTTATATTCTGCAAGGAGCGATTGACGGGCTTGCCGCGATAGAGTGATGCCTCTATAGGGCTGGCTTTAATGACAATTGATCAAACAGGTTCACCACCAACCACAGGGCAGACCGCCGGGCATCAGTTTCCAGCAGGGTCGGACGCTTTTCCTCATCGCCATCTATTGGGTATCGCGGGATTACAGCCCTGGGAGATATTATTTCTCCTGAAAGAGGCTGAACAATGGGTCGATCTCAATCGTAAATCGATCAAACATTCAGGCCGGCTTGACGGCCTGACGGTCATCAATGCTTTTTTCGAGAATAGTACGCGCACGCTGCTGTCTTTCGAGATTGCCGGCAAAAGAATGGGCGCGGATGTGGTCAATATGCATGCAGCGCAATCCAGCGTTAAAAAGGGCGAAACTTTGATTGATACAGCGGTAACGCTCAATGCGATGCGTGCCGATGCTATCGTGATTCGCCATGCCAGCTCTGGCGCGGTGCAGCTGATTGCTGACAAAGTGGACTGCCCTGTCCTCAATGCTGGCGATGGTAGTCATGAGCATCCCACACAAGCCCTGCTCGACGCGCTTACTATCCAGCGCCGCAAAGGGGATATTAGCGGCCTGACCGTGACTATTTGCGGTGATGTTATGCATAGCCGCGTGGCCCGCTCTAATATCTATTGCCTGACGACCTTGGGCGCAAAGGTAAGAGTGTGCGCGCCAACCTCGCTTTTGCCAACAGCTCTCGATCGCATGAATGTTGAAGCTTTTTCAAATTTCGATCAAGCTCTTGAAGGTGCAGATGTTGTGATGATGCTCCGGCTTCAAAGCGAACGTATGAACGGTGATTTTATTCCCAGCCCAAGAGAATTTCATCACCTTTATGGTTTGACCAGAGAACGCCTTGCTGTGGCAAAACCTGATGCATTGGTGATGCACCCCGGACCTATGAATCGCGGCGTCGAGATTAGCAGTGATATAGCCGACGATCCCGATCGATCGACCATTACCGAACAAGTTGAAATGGGGGTCGCCGTCCGAATGGCATGCCTAGACGTTCTGACCCGAAGATCTCGTGGCGTGAAGGGCTGGTCATGAAACAAATTTTCTCCAATGCACAGGTTTTGATTCCTGGAGAGAAGGCAACGCGCCCCCTAAACGTAGTCACCGACGGTGATCGCATTGCCAGTATCAGTGACCAAGCGCCGTCCCAGGATCAGAAGAATATTGACTGCAAAGGCGCCATATTGGCTCCTGGCATCATCGATCTTGGTGTTTTTGCAATAGACAAGCCCGCTTTTCACTATGGCGGGGTTACCCGCGCGGCATTGATGCCAGATCAGTCTCCCGTGCTCGATCTGCCGGCAATGATCAAACATAACGCGTCGGAGGGAAAACCTGACTTGTGGTCCCATCCCCTTGCCGCTGCGACGAAAGGACTCGGTGGCACCGAGTTGGCAGAAATCGGCTTGATGAAGCAAGCAGGCGCGCGGGCTGTCGCGACCGGAAGAAACTGGATTGCCGATAGTGGTATCATGCTGAAGTTGCTCCACTACTGCCGGTCTCTGGATATGCCTGTAATAGTGCACAGCGAAGATAGCGGCCTCACGCGAGGTGCAGTTGCGACCGCCGGTGAAACAGCCACACGTTTGGGTCTATCTAGCGCTCCAGCGTCAGCAGAAGCATTGGCAATCGCTCGCGATATCGCGCTGGTGCGCGAAAGTGGCGCGCACGTCCATTTTCGACAAGTGACTACTGCGCAAGGTCTGGATCTGATTCGTCAGGCAAAATCAGACCGATTGCCAGTTACGTGCGGGGTTACGCCTGCCCACCTCTTTCTGTCTGATATTGCGATCAGCGATTTCCGAACCTTTGCGAAGCTATCACCCCCCCTTAGAAGCGAAGAAGACCGTTTGGCATGCCTTGAGGCCATAAAAGATGGTACTATTGATGTGATATCGTCGGGTCATGACCCGCGCGGTCCGGAAGACAAGCGCTTGCCCTTCGCCGAAGCAGAATCGGGTATGGCCGGAGCAGAGACATTATTGGCTCTATCGCTTAATCTCGTTCGAGACGGACTAATTAATTTATCCCGATTGTTCGAATTACTATCCGCAACTCCTGCGCGAATATTGGGTTTAGAAGCCGGTCAAATTACAAAAGGATTTGAAGCCGATCTCATTTTAATCGATCTTGAAGCTCCATGGCAGGTGGATACTCGCAAGATGACAGCCGCCGCCGGCAACACACCGTTTGACAAACTACCGGTTCAAGGCAGGGTACGCGCCATATATAAGGGCGGAAAAGCCCTTTAGCTTTCCCGCCCCATATTTTAGTAAATTGTATAGGTTTTAGCGCGCAGCGAGTTCCCGCGGTGCGTTGCTTACCATTTGCGTTGGACGTACTGCTTTGACGTTACGTACGATGCAGGCTCCGCCTTTCGCTTTTATGCCGGCGCACATATCTTTAGCAGACTCTTCGTTGCCAAAGCCCATAGCGGCTAACCGATAAAGCGTTTTACCGTTCCGCTCGATAGCAGAACTTGCATATTGGAAGGATGCCAGATCTGTATTCTGCGAGGATAGTATACCCCAAGCGCGCTTCACATTCTCAGGTGAAGAAAAGACACCGAGCTGTACCAAATGCTTGCCGTTCGACATAGACCGTGCGCGCGGCGTGAATGCCACTTTCTGCATGATCGGCTTTACAGCTGAGATCGCTTGGACCGCAGCGCTTTTCACTGGAACGGCCTTTGCTGCTGGCACAGGTGTTTCGGACGCTTCAACGATGAAGGTCTTTTTCGGTGCTTCAGGTGCAGGTTTTGCAGCTGGTTTCTTTACTGCTGGCTTGCTTGCCGGAACAGCGACCTTGATCACCTTGACGTTGTTTTCTTTCGCCATGAAATCCACTTCGGAATCAGCAACCGGTGCAGGGCCGACCGCTGGGAGCGGGGTATCACGGTCAAAGCTAGCAACTTCGCGGCTATAATCTTCTGCTGGACTTGCAACAGCTGGCATTGATGGAGCTGCGTTCAGCGCCAAACCAACCGGTTGACCCGGGTCATTGGCAATTGGTTTTACGTTCAGCAACGAAGCTACACGCACTTCATAAGCACCTGGACGAGCCATTTGTGCCCATTGCATGATGCGATTGTCTACAGTTGCAGGACTTATATCCTGCATCGCCATCAACTTCGCTTCTTTCCAACGGCCATCCAAAGCATAAGCCAGACCCAAGTTTTGACGGGTGCGGCCAGAGGCGCTGTTAGAACGGATCGCATTCTCCAGAACATCAATAGCGGCTTTGGAATCTCCGGTCAGTGCTAATGCCAGACCATAATCAGCGGTTGGAATAAATTGACGATTGGCTTCAATAAGCTGCTTCGCTTTATTCGCTTTGCCTTGGCCCAATTGCGCCAAGCTCAGGCTCAATACGGTGCGCGCATCGTTTTTACCGAGCTCCATAGCGTCAATAAAACTGCGCTCTGCCGAATAAAACCGGCCAGCGGCTAAGTAAGACTGACCAAGCAACGCCCGTGTTTCAGGGTCGTTGCCAACACCTGCAACAGAACGTTCGGCATAAACAATCGCGTTTTCGATTTTACCTTTCGCAAGTGCTTTTTCAGCCTTTTTGGCGTATTTTGCGCCGTCTTTGACCGTAGCAGGTTTGCTCGAAGAAGATGCGACCGAACCTCCTCCAAAAGGACCACAGCCAGTTAAGGTTGTAGAAATGATCATAGTCGATGCGGCCAATTTCAGTATCATATCGCGTTTCATATCAATGCCCTCGCAATTAAATTCAATATCGTAAGTTTATGCAGCGCCGCGTGACGGAATGCGTTCTGCTAAGTCTTCAAGTTCGGGGATAGACCTCAAATATTCGTCCACGGCTTTGGTTACCAACTGCTGTGCCGAAACATTCTTCACGGCCGTCGCCAATCGCAGTTTTAAGTGCCTGTCAGCGTCCAAACGTAAGGTAAACGCGGCCTTGGCTTTACGTGTCCGTGACTTTTGTGCTGGACGACGCGTCTTAGCGGGTTGTTTGACTTCAGCCGTTTTTTTGCGGCGTGGTGGTGGTGCAACGCCAATGCTTGAATTCTCAACTACAGGCGCTACTTCGCGTGATATGGAAAGTGGAACTGGAACCGTCGGTTCTGTTACAACGGGTGGTTCTGCTACAACCGTCTGTGCCTTTTGTGCTGGTTCTGGCTCTGGCTCAACCACGACTTCTTTTTCACGCTTAGGATGCTGGCTCAATTTGGCGGCAATTTCTTCCTGCTGTTTCTTAACCGCAGGAACAACGTCAGGAATCGCACCTGCTAATGGATTATAATGATACTGATCTGCTTCAACAGGTCCCTGCGTGTCCGCTTGAGCTGTCTCATGATCAGGATTGGTATCATATCCCATATCATTCCAGCCCAGATCTTCAGTTTCGTGATCTTGCTCGGCTGGAAATGCCATACCTTGACGTCGCATAGCGGGTTTTGCTCCGCCTTTACGCGCCAGAAGAGAGGATGACAGGGATGCTAATGGTTTAGGTTCACTCATATTCTCTGCTCCTCCCATTAAGACCCAATGACCCGGCGACCAAAATTGCTTCCAGGTCGCGGAACGCCAACATTGGCAGTCGGTGCTATGGCAGGTGACGAAAATACTGTGCGGCGGAAATTCTTCTCCAACCGATCGGAAATATAGCCCCAGAGTTGTTGGATTTCTTGAGAAGAACGACCCTGAGGATCAACTTCCATAACGGTACGCCCGTCAATCATAGAGCCGGCGAAATCCGTCCGGTGATGGACCGTAATAGGGGCAACGGTACCATGCTGCGACAATGCCACAGCAGCTTCCGAAGTGATTTTGGCTTTTGGTGTAGCGCCATTAACAACAAACAACAGCGGTTTACCTGCACGCTCGCACAGATCTACAGTCGCACCCACAGCACGTAGATCATGCGGACTTGGGCGTGTTGGAATAACAATAAGCTCGGCAACCGAAATAACCGACTGGATCGCCATTGTAATAGCGGGCGGCGTATCGATAACAGCTAGCTTAAAACCTTGCTGCCGCAAAATGGCCAGATCCGCCGCTAAACGAGAGACTGTTGTTTGCGCAAAAGCAGGCAGTTCTGCTTCGCGTTCGTTCCACCAATCAGCTAAAGAGCCTTGAGGATCAATATCGATCAGGACAACTGGACCGGCACCGGCCAGTTGTGCTTGTACGGCCAAATGACCCGACAAAGTTGTTTTGCCGGAGCCACCTTTTTGGGATGCCATTGCTAGAACTCGCACTCTATTCCCCTTAGTCTCATCACGGGTTAATCAGGACGTCTGAATTTCATTCACCGCCTTCTCTGACAGAACAGGGCTAAAATAGGGTTAACAAACATGTGATGTTTTTTGACGGCATGAATTTATTTTACACGGCGTTAGAAATTAGGTTCGGTCGATGCTCACAAATATCGGCTATAGTTACGAATAATTTGCAAATTGGCGTTAAGACGAAATTACGCATAAGATGCTTTTACCAATTTTAGCAGACTAAGGGCCAAACCATGAGACATTCAAAAATAGCACGCCAACTTTTGTTGGTATCAGCGATTTTAGGATTCACATCACCCGCGCTAGCCGATGTAAAGGCAGGCGTGGATGCTTGGGGTCGTGGAGATTATAAAGCAGCCGTATCAGAATGGCGTGGGCCTGCCGCTGCCGGAGACGCAGACGCGCAGTTTAATATGGCGCAGGCCTATAAGCTTGGTCGCGGTGTGCCCGCGGATTTGGCGCAAGCGGAACGCTATTATAAGATGGCAGCCGATCAGGGACACCTGCAGGCCAATGACAATTACGGACTGATCCTATTTCAGAAAAAGCGCCAGAAAGAGGCCTTGCCCTATTTGCAAGCATCGGCCAATCGCGGCGAGCCACGCGCGCAATATGTCTTAGGCACTGGCCATTTCAATGGCGATTTTGTCGAGAAAGACTGGATCAAGGCCTATGCCTTGATGACGCGCGCATCGGCCGCTGGCTTGCCACAGGCGACATCCAATATGGCGCAAATGGATAAGTATATTCCGCTTGATCAACGCCGCAGCGCCATTGCCTTAGCAGGCCAAATGGAAGAAAATGAAAAGCGCGTTCGCACTGCACAAGTCGGTGGTTTGCGCCCAGCCCCATCTTCCGGAGCGATCCAAACAGCACAATTACCTGCCTCAAAGGCGGTAACACCGGTTCCGACACCAAAACCGGTTGCTCCACCGGTCGTCAAGTCAGCTCCTGCTGTGGTTGCAGCGCCCCCAGTGGTAAAAACCGCCCCTGCCCCAGCGCCAGTGCGTACGGCAGCTTCGGGCAATTGGCGTGTTCAATTGGGCGCTTTTGGCAACCAGAACAAGGCCAAGTCGCTTTGGAACAATTTAGAAAAACGGGTTCCAGCCTTGAACGGTATGCAACCCTATCTGGTCGCAGCCGGTTCCGTGACGCGATTGCAAACCGGTCCATTCGCTACCAAAGCTCAGGCTAGCAAGTTGTGCAGCACCGTCAAAGCTTCTGGCAATGACTGTATCGTAAAGTCGCGATAATTTCGTTTACTCGGGCAGTTTAGCTTGTCGCCCAGTTTTCAGAAGCTACGCCCTGTATATACAACAAGGCAGTCAGATCATTATATCTGATCGCCGCATCAGCGGCAGCAGCGGCCTTTGGTTTAGCATGATAGGCTACGCCCATTCCCGCGATTGCAATCATTGGAATATCATTGGCGCCGTCACCCACAGCCATACATTGGTCGAGCGAGAGTCCAGACGATTTAGCGCTATGTCTAAGCAATTCGGCTTTACGTTGCGCATCCACAACCGGACCGTCTAATTTTCCAGTCAATTGTCCGTCCGCTTCTGCCAATATATTAGCCTTTGCGCTGTCAAATCCTATCGCTTTCGCCACTGGATCTGCGAATCTGGTGAAACCACCAGACACTAAAATCGTCTTCGCGCCGCGCAAGGCCATGGTTTGCACCAGAGTTTTTGCGCCCGGCATGATTTCGACCTTTTCATCTAGACACCGGTCAATCGCCGAGAGTTCCAGGTCCGCAAGCAAGGCCACCCTGCCCCGCAGCGCTTCCTCAAAATCAAGCTCCCCCAGCATCGCCTGTTCGGTAATCTCAGCAATTTGGTCTTTGATACCGGCATAGCCGGCGAGTTCATCGATACACTCTACCGTGATCATGGTGCTGTCCATGTCTGATATCAGCAGCTTTTTCTCGCGATTCTCTTCTGGTTGGAACACAAAATCTATCGCAGCGCTTTCATCCAGGAAGGCTTGTCGCGCCGCTACCAAATCGCCGTCAAAGAATATGTCTGCCGCCTTGCCGTCAACAATGTCGCCAATGCGTTCGATCTGACCGCCAGCATCCGCTAATCTATCAGCAGCCGAACTTAGCTCTCCCTTTTCCAGCTGATCTGCTGCTATTAGCGTGGCAATGAGCATAAATTCTCCGAACAAAACAAAAGACGTGGCCTTGATCATCGGCCCTACGGCCAGTGGTAAATCCGCATTGGCACTGGAGCTCGCCAAAAAGCAACCCTCTGTAATCATCAATGCAGACAGTGCTCAGGTATATTCAGACCTTCAAATATTGAGTGCCCGGCCCAGCGAGACAGAAATGGATGGCATAAGCCATCGTCTCTATGGTTATATAGACGGCGCAGAACCGTGCTCTGCCGCACGTTGGGCCAGCGACGCCAAGGCGGAAATTGCCGCCGCCCATGATAGTGATATCTTGCCGATATTAGTGGGTGGAACCGGCCTCTATGTTCGCACATTGCTCGACGGCATTGCTCCGATACCCGAGATTGATCCCGCGATACGCGCAGAGATTCGAGCTATGGATGTCGATGATGCTTATGAAGCCCTATGCAAAGAAGATCCGGCTTCTGCAGCGCGATTAAATGCGAGAGATTCGACCCGGATCAAACGTGCGTTGGAAGTTGCCCGGTCGACTGGCAAACCATTGGATCACTGGCATGCGCATATGACGGGCGGCATCGCCGAGGACATTGTCCTACATCCATTAATTTTGCTGCCACCGCGTGACTGGCTGTATGAGCGTTGTGATCGTCGATTCCAGATCATGCTCAACAGCGGTGCAAGCGACGAAGTTTCGAGGCTTTTGGAAAGAAAATTACCCGCAGATTGTCCCGTTATGCGGGCAATAGGCGTCCGAGAAATAGGTGCTTGGATACAGGGCAAGAAAACGCTGGAGGACGCACAGGCTCAAGCGTCAGCGGCTACTCGCCAATATGCCAAGCGCCAATTCACATGGTTCCGCAATCAGTGTCCTGATAATTGGTCACGCTATGAAGAGATAATAAATAACGATAATCTTCATATTATTGTTAGATTATTACAATAAATAACCTTGACACATTATATATAAATATGTAGCGCCGCCCAGTTCAGGTCGGTCTTACGCATTGCCTTGCAGTGCAGCATCGCCTATCAAACGCCCGCCCTTTGCGGGTTTAACTATGATGATGGAGCTTAAAGTGGCCGAGAAAAGCGGTGCAGAAATATTGGTTCAAACCCTGCTTGATCTGGGTGTCGATACCGTATTCGGTTATCCGGGTGGTGCAGTACTGCCGATTTACGATGCGCTTTATGATCATCCGAAGATCAAACATATTCTCGTTCGCCACGAACAGGCGGCCACCCATGCCGCAGAAGGCTATGCGCGCGCCACTGGTAAGCCTGGCGTCGTTCTTGTAACTTCAGGGCCCGGCGCGACCAATGCCGTGACCGGTATTACGGACGCATTGATGGATTCAATCCCCATGGTTGTTATTACCGGACAGGTTGCGACAAATTTAATTGGTTCTGACGCATTTCAGGAAGCAGACACGGTTGGTATTACCCGTCACTGTACCAAGCATAATTATCTCGTGAAGCAGCCATCTGAGCTTGCTGGTGTTCTAACCGAAGCCTTCCATATCGCAACTCAAGGTCGTCCGGGACCGGTTGTCGTGGATATTCCCAAAAATGTTCAAGTCGCTGCGGCCGAATTTAGTTCACATAACGGATTGAAAAACTCCCGCTATCAGCCGCAAGTTGACGGCGACTTCAAAGCCATTAACGAAGCTGCCGAGATGATCATGCAGGCCAAGGCTCCTATTCTCTATACGGGTGGCGGCATCATCAATAGCGGCCCGAAGGCCAGTGAAACATTACGCCAACTGGCGGAATTACTCGGTGCACCGGTTACATCCACCCTGATGGGTTTGGGCGCCTTTCCAGCTTCTTCCGACCAATGGCTTGGTATGCTGGGCATGCATGGCACCTATGAAGCCAATATGGCTATGAACCGGGCAGACTTGGTCGTCTGCCTTGGAGCGCGCTTTGACGACCGTATTACAGGCCGGCTTGATGCCTTTTCACCCAACAGTAAGAAAATTCATGTCGATATTGATCGATCATCGGTCAATAAAACGGTCCGTGTCGATTTGCCAGTTATCGGGGATGTAGGCCGGGTGATGGAACAGCTGCTTGCTGTGTTAAAGGGCCGCAAGTTCAATGCCCCCGACTATGAAGAATGGTGGTCACGCATCAAAGGCTGGCGCGCAACCGATTGCCTTGCCTTCCCGGAAAGTAAAACCGAGATCATGCCACAATTGGCCATTCGCAAGCTATGGGAAGCAACGCATGAACGCGACCCGATCATCACCACCGAGGTCGGCCAGCACCAGATGTGGGCGGCGCAGCATTTTGATTTTGAGAAACCTAATAAATGGCTGACCAGCGGCGGCCTTGGTACCATGGGCTATGGTCTACCCGCCGCCATCGGCGCGCAACTGGGCGATCCCGATGCGCTGGTTATCGATATTGCTGGCGAAGCATCTATCCAGATGAATATTCAGGAGTTAGCGACGGCCAGTCAATATCGCCTGCCCGTCAAGATTTTCATCGTCAACAATGAATATATGGGCATGGTCCGGCAATGGCAGGAACTGACCTATGAAAGCCGATATTCAAATAGTTATAGCGATAGTCTACCAGATTTTATTAAGCTTGCTGAAAGCTATGGCTGGACCGGCATATTGATCGATGAACCAGCTGAATTAGAAGCGGGCATTACAAAAATGATCGAAACTGATGGTCCGGTTTTGGTGGATTGCCGCGTGGCTAAACTCGCCAATTGCTTTCCAATGATCCCGTCCGGCGCGTCGCATACCGAAATGCTGCTAACACCGGAAGACGTCAAAGGCACAATGGATGATAACGCAAAGGCGCTTGTTTAATGCATATCAAAGAAGAGCAAGTCGAACGCCACGTTCTCGCGGTTCTGGTCGATAATGAAGCCGGCATTTTGGCGCGGATCGCAGGTATGTTCACCGCACGCGGCTATAATATCGAAAGCCTGACTGTGGCTGATATCAGCGCTGACCATGCGATTAGCAGGATTACCATTGCCACCAACGGCCCACCCCATGTGATTGAACAGATTATCGCTCAACTCGACCGGCTGGTGCCCGTCCACAGCGTCCGTGATCTGACCGAAGCCGGTCCCCATGTGCAACGCGAACTGGCCTTGGTCAAAGTTGCTGGCAAGGGCGAGAACCGTATTGAAGCGATGCGCTTAGCCGACGTCTATCGCGCACGTGTTGTTGATGCGACCACCGAAAGTTTTGTGTTTGAGATTACCGGCGCGCCGGACAAAATTCAGACATTTGTCGGCCTGATGCGCGAAGTTGGCTTGGTTGAAGTAGGCCGAACTGGCGTTGTTGCTATTGGCCGTGGACCAGATTCGGCATGAGCGGCACGCTGCTCTCCATCCTAACAGGATCATAGTGCCCCGCATCAAAAACACCACACTGACAGCTCTAATCATTTGAATATAAGGAAGAAAAATGAAAGTCTATTATGACGCAGATGCCAATCTCGGCCTCATCAAAGACAAGAAAATCGCGATTGTTGGCTATGGCAGC
The DNA here is from genome assembly GCA_947501695.1 of uncultured Sphingomonadaceae bacterium. Taxonomy (GTDB): domain Bacteria; phylum Pseudomonadota; class Alphaproteobacteria; order Sphingomonadales; family Sphingomonadaceae; genus Parasphingorhabdus. Next base: position 1,063,210 of record CANMWO010000001.1, on the reverse strand, counting down.
CAGGGCCATGCCCATGCGCAGAACCTTCGGGACAGTGGTGTCAAAGACGTAGCCATCGCGCTTCGCGCTGGTTCTGCGACCGCGAAAAAAGCCGAAAGCGCTGATTTCAAGGTGCTCAGCAATGCAGAAGCGGCTGCGTGGGCCGATATTGTTATGGTCCTTGCGCCGGATGAGCATCAAGCCGCCATCTATGCCGCGGATTATCATGAGAATATGAAACCGGGTGCTGCCCTCGCCTTCGCACATGGCCTCAATGTTCACTTTGGCCTGATCGAGCCACGCGAAGATCTTGACGTCATCATGATCGCACCAAAAGGTCCTGGTCATACGGTACGCAGCGAATACCAACGCGGCGGCGGCGTTCCTTGCCTTGTAGCAATCCATGCCGACAAAAGCGGCAATGCCCATGACGTTGCCCTTGCCTATGCATCGGGCGTCGGTGGCGGTCGTTCCGGCATTATCGAAACCAATTTCCGCGAAGAATGCGAAACCGATCTCTTTGGTGAACAAGCTGTGCTTTGCGGCGGTATCACCCATTTGATCCAAGCCGGTTTCGAAACGCTAACCGAAGCTGGTTACGCGCCTGAAATGGCTTATTTCGAATGTTTGCATGAAACCAAGCTGATCGTTGATCTGCTCTATGAAGGCGGAATTGCAAATATGCGCTATTCAATCTCCAACACCGCAGAATATGGCGATATCACAACTGGACCACGGATCATCACCGATGAAACAAAGGCGGAAATGAAGCGGGTATTGGCCGATATTCAATCCGGTCGTTTCGTCAAAGACTTCGTGCTCGACAACCGTGCTGGTCAACCAGAGTTAAAAGCAGCCAGAAAACAGGCCGAAGCGCATCCGATCGAGAAAACGGGTGCCGAACTTCGCGCTATGATGCCATGGATTGGCGCCAACCAATTGGTCGATAAAGCAAAAAATTAGGTCTGCTGTAATAATGGCCGCGCCCGTGTTAGCTTATCAAAAGCTATGCGGCGCGGTCTCGAGCTTCGGCAAAGCTCATTAACTCACTGGCCACATCGCGGTCACAGTCGGTTACGAGGTCTTTGACCGCTGAGAGCAGACTGGAATCTGCATCAACATATCGCGAGGCCATTTCCCATTTTGGAAATTGCCGACGAAAGATGTATCCGCTTTTCAGTGGAATGATCGCAGAATGACGTTTGTCATTCGATATGCGAGCAAATGTTTGCTGCACTTTATCCTCGTCACCTTCAAGATATTGAAGAAAACGCCGTCCGTCTTGGATCAATAGACCCGTAATTCCGTTTTCTACATTATTCTTGCGGCCTGCCCGCAAAATGCTCGCGACATCTGCTCGGCTGATATCTCGCTTTGGTGTGCTAATGTAAACGAGCCTGAACATGAACTACCCTATTAAAACCCAAGGTGCGTCAGGTTAAGGGGCAACCGTTAATTTTGCGCTATCAAAAGTAAAAAGGCGGCAGAGATATTACTGCCGCCTTTTTTGATTTTACTGATTATCGAATGTGGCGCCTTCTGGAACGGAAGGCCATGCAGCGTCGGCTTTCTCGATAAAACCGGGAATATCTTTCAACCACATTTCCTGCACTTGCTTGTTGAAGTTCAGATATAGCTTACCATCAACCACTTTATAGTAGATTGGATCGCCAGATGCCAATCGACCGCGCGACATTGCCCATGCGCAATGGCCGCCATATTGTGGAGCATATTTTCCAGGTTCTGCTTCAAACTTAGCGGCATTTTCAGCGCTCGAGAAATGATAGTCGACGTCATTATAGGTCACGCCAAATTCTTCGGAGCCTTTAACGGGCGTACCATCACCTTCAAAATAGCTGACGGTGTCATATCCACTAACGGCAACACCAGCGGGACCATCTGGATTAATAAAGACCGGACCAGTCATATCATCCGTAACTTCGGCGAAATCGGACATCGGCATTTCAGTGCCCGGCATCATATCTCCCGATGTATTGCTTGCCTCGGTACCGGACGCTTCGTCACCAGAACCTTGTCCGGAACAGGCTATAGGGAGGGCCGCCATTAAAATGGCAGGGATTAAAGTCTTTCTCATTAGCACATCCTCTTTCCACAAATAAGTTGGGAGGGGCTTTCTAATTGAAAACCCCTCCCTGGCCAAGTGTCTGAATGGCCGTAGTTAATTTGCGATCTTATTCTGGTGCACAGGCGCCACAGGCTGCTGGTTGTGCTGCGCAAGCTGCCGGGGCAGCGGCACTGCAATCAGCCGCGCAAGTAGCTGCAGCACAAGCGCCACAAGCCGCAGCACAAGATGCCGCTGCGCAAGCTCCGCAAGCGGCCGCACAAGCAGAGGCTGAACAGGCGCTGCAAGCTGATTGTGTTGCTGGCGCTGCGGTGCAAGTAGCCAGCGCAGCGGAAGGTGTTGCGAGGGCAAGGCCGCCCATCACGGAGAGCATTGCGGAGAGTTTACGTTGGTTATTCATGATAGTTTCCTTTGATAATAGTGTTTAAGTTAAAAATACACGTGACGAATAAGGTGTCGGATTAACCGCCAAATTTGGCGTTATCCGGGAATTTTGGCCATTGGATGTCGGCCTTTTTGATGAACCCGGCAATGTCCGTCAGCCAGGTTTTCTGAACCTGTTTGTTGACGTTGAAATAGAGTTTTCCATTGACCAGTTTGTAGACCAGTGGATCGCCCGGTGCTAAAGAACCACGAGACAGGGCCCATGCACAGTGGCCACCATATTGCGGTGCAAACTGAGCTGGCTTCTCTTTAAATTTTTTAGCGTTAGCGGCGTTGCTGAAAAAATATGCAGCACCTTTATACGTTACTTTATGAGCCTTGCTTCCTTTGACAGGAACACCGTTTCCAGTGAAGTAAGAGGTAACATCGTAACCACCAACGGCAGTGTTTCCACCTTTAACGCCGGTATAGGTTGGACCGGCAATGGCCGCATCAATTGGAAGGGCGAAGGTTCCGGTGGTCGCTGCAAGTGCAAGGGCCAATGGCATGATAAAATTTTTCATTTTCAGTTCCTTGGTAAGATTTAAGTTCATGTGATTCAGTGTAAAAAATAATTTCGTTGAGCCGTCATGCTCGTTGATGGTTTCGCAAGACCGCGCGAAAAGGTTTCACCCAATGCAAAATAAAATCACCAGCATGGTTGATTTTTGCACCGCAACAGATATGAACATCGCCATGGCAAGTGTCTCAAACCTAGAGCTTCACCGACTTATGCGCCCTTAGGCGTAGCTGCGCTGCTGCTTGATGCAGCGGCCCCGCCTAAGGGATTATTTTTCCAAAAAATTGAAATTAATTAGCAATTTCGTCCTTGCGCGAAATCGCTTGCAGCATAAGAGTAACGTCCATGCATCCAATACCATCTCAAAAATATCGTCCCTTCGGCCAGATTGAATTGCCGGACCGCCAATGGCCTTCCCGTGTGATTGATAAAGCACCTCGCTGGCTTTCAACCGACCTGCGTGACGGCAATCAGGCACTCATCGATCCGATGGATGCGCAGAAAAAACAACGTTTCTTTGATCTTCTTATAAAGATCGGAATCAAGGAAATAGAAGTCGGCTTCCCGTCAGCAGGAGCGACCGACTTTGATTTCATTAGCGGTCTGGTCAAATCGGGCAGCATTCCCGATGACGTCATGGTGCAGGTCCTGACCCAGTCGCGCCGCGATCTAATAGAAACAAGCTTTGCTAGCCTGGAAGGCGCCAAGCAGGCCATCGTCCATCTCTATAACGCGGTATCGCCGGCATGGCGTGATGTGGTCTTCAAGGTGGGCAAAGAAGGCGTGAAGGACATTGCCAAAGAAGGTGCGACTATTCTTCGCGAACAAGCAGAGAAATATCCAGATACTGACTGGCATTTCGAATATTCTCCGGAAACCTTCTCCACCGCTGAAATCGATTTCAGTCTTGAAGTTTGCGAAGTTGTGATGGAAATTTTGGAACCGACTGCCGAAAAACCGCTGATCTTAAATCTGCCTGCAACGGTCGAAGCGTCTACACCGAATGTCTATGCCGACCAAGTGGAATGGATGTGCAAACATATTAGCAATCGCGAGCATGTTGTGATCAGCCTTCATACGCACAATGATCGCGGCTCGGGAATCGCTGCATCGGAGCTCGGCTTAATGGCGGGTGCGGACAGGGTCGAGGGCTGTCTATTCGGCAATGGCGAGCGCACCGGCAACGTCGATCTGGTGACGCTTGGCCTCAATATGTACACGCAAGGCGTTGATCCAGAGATTGATTTTTCCAACATGGATGAAATTGTCAAAACAGTGGAATATTGCAATCAACTCCCGGTGCCGGAGCGCCATCCTTATGCCGGAGAGCTGGTCTTCACTGCTTTTTCCGGGTCTCATCAGGACGCAATCAAAAAGGGCTTTACCGCGCAAGAGCAGCGAAATGATGAACTGTGGAACGTGCCTTATCTGCCGATTGATCCTCGTGACATTGGCCGAGATTACGAAGCTGTCATCCGCGTCAACAGCCAGTCTGGTAAAGGCGGGATTGCATGGATATTGGAACAGGACCAGGGGCTGAAACTGCCCAAGCGCTTGCAAGCCAATTTCAGCCGGACCGTCCAAGAGCTAGCGGACCAGACAAGCCGAGAACTATCTTCCGAAGATATCTGGGATGCTTTCCAAAAACGCTATCACCTTGACGGCGGCGGGCAATATAGCCTGATCGATTATCAGGAAAGCCAAACTGGCGGCGACCGTATATTTGTTGGTAAAGTGAAGGGTCCTGAAGGCGAAAATTCAGTCAGCGGCCGGGGTAATGGCCTGATATCGAGTGTTGTCGATGCCCTTGCCTCATCTCTTGGCATCACGTTGGAGATTATAGATTATCAGGAACATGCGCTTGGTTCGGGCAAAGATGCAAAGGCTGCTGCCTATGTTGAATGCAAGACTGGTGATGGTCAGGAATTTTATGGGGTCGGAATCAATAGTGATGTCTCTCGGGCTTCAGTTGAAGCCTTGCTCAGCGCGGTAAATCGAATTTAGCGACCAGATTAAGCAATCGATTAAAATAACAGTGGAATCCACCTGTGCTTAGGCTATGGCGGGTTATCACCTTTTTAGAATGGGGAATTTATGACTTTACCTGCATTGTTCGACAATCTTCGCCTACCGCTCATCGGTTCCCCGCTATTCATCGTTTCAGGTCCAGAATTAGTCATAGCGCAATGTAAGGCTGGCATCGTCGGTTCCTTCCCTGCCCTCAACGCTCGACCACAGACACTGCTTGATGAGTGGATGCATCAGATTACCGAAGAACTGGCCGCTTGGAACCGGGATAATCCGGACAAACCGGCAGCGCCTTTTGCGGTGAACCAGATCGTCCACAAGTCTAATGATCGCCTCGATCAGGATATGGCGACCTGCGAAAAGTGGAAAGTACCACTGATCATCACGTCATTGGGTGCGATCGAAGACCTCAACACCGCTGTTCACGGTTGGGGCGGGATCACGATGCACGATATTATCAACGACCGTTTTGCTCACAAAGCGATTGAAAAAGGTGCGGACGGCCTAATCCCTGTCGCTGCTGGCGCTGGCGGCCATGCCGGTGTGATCTCACCGTTCGCATTGATGCAGGAAATTCGCCAATGGTTCGACGGTCCCGTCGCGCTATCTGGTTCTATCGGTTGCGGCGCATCCATCTTGGGCGCGCAAGCCATGGGTGCTGATTTCGGCTATATGGGTTCTGCATTTATTGCGACCAAGGAAGCCAATGCGGACCAAGGCTATAAAGACGGGATTGTCGAAGGCCGCGCCAAGGATATCGTTTATTCTGATCTGTTCACCGGTGTTAGCGGAAACTATCTGCGTGGTTCCATTGAAAGTGCCGGTCTTGATCCAGATGATCTACCACAGGGCGACTATAAGACCATGAACTTCGGTTCTGGCGGCAATACCGACAAAAAAGCATGGAAAGACATCTGGGGCAGCGGCCAAGGCATTGGCGCCATCGACGAAGTGCGCTCGGTTCAGGACATGGTCGATATCCTGATTTCTGAATATCAGGAAGCACGGGATAGCTTGGCTACTCGGTTTAACTACTGATCAGCACTATGATTTGCTCGCTACCGGGCATGGAGTGAAATTGATATGCAAAAAGCAAAGTGGGCAGGATTATCCCTGTTGGCGTTACTTCTGTCTGCTCCCTCGGCTTTCGCATCCGAACCACAAATCATCGAAGATCATGAGCCGTTGGTCATGCGGATTATTTTCGACGATTGCATCGGCTTTATCAAAAAGGATATAGTGCCGTTTAGAGATTTGTCACTATTGCCAATCACCACCAAAGGCAAAGATACGCTGCGCGCGCGCTATACTAAAAGTGGGCCGGTTTATCACCTTTTTTCCGATCGCTATGTCGTCGCTTGGGGTGAGGATAACCAGGACCGTTATTGCATCCTTCTTACGTCCCGACCTTCTGACAAACCCATGATGCTCGGAGTGAAACGGGCGGGTTTTCTAAAACGACTGACCAAGCGCGCTGACGCCGTGGGCATGACAGAAAACAGCTTGCCGGAAGTATTTTCGCCACTTTACACAACATCTTGGCGAGAACCGTTAGACGATGGAATGTCTGAAATGAGAATGGTGGTAATGCCAACAGGCGGTCAAGATGATCAGAAAATAGTCGACGCGGGGCTTATCATGGTCGTTGCGGATGTTTACAGCCCGGAAGGGTGAACCGAACTATTTGTTCTCTGGACGGGGCTGTACCTTAACATAAGCGCCACCGCCAAAATTTCGTGGCGGCAAAAGATTTTCCCCATCAATTTGCATGACCACAGTGCCAATGGGATCATAGCGCGCGCCTTCTGCAGGAGGATCAAAGACCAATGTGACTTGATCATCACCATATTCCCAACTGCCTCCGGAAAAGGCATCGAGGCCACCAACCACCAGATACCACCTGAAACTGCCGTCGTCCGACAATTCGAGGCCGGAAGCGGTTTCCATTACGCCGCGCAGATTATAGCGTCCTAGCAGCTTTCCTCTGAGGGCAACCATTTGCCCTTCCGGAACAGTTTGCACTGTTTCTGCTGCTTCTCCAGCATCTTTACCAGATTGAGGGCCTGAAAGCACTAGCATCGAGAGCATCAAACTATTAGCTAAAAAACCAGCCATAATATTTCCTTACATCTCACCGCGTTCACGGCGGATGGCGAACCATTTTTCGACATTGGCATTGTGCTCAGCTAGTGTTTTGGCAAAGACATGCCCGCCTTTGCCGTCTGCCACAAAGAACAGAAAATCACTTTTGGCCGGGTTGAGCACGGCTTCAATCGACGCACGACCAGGATTGGCAATGGGGCCTTTGGGCAACCCAACCATCGAATATGTATTATAGTCGTTTACCGCGGCAATTTCGGATTGTCTTATGCGGCGTCCCAACGGCTTGCCCTTTGTAATCGGATAGATAATCGTCGGATCAGCCTGCAACATCATATTGCGTGTAACCCGGTTACTATATACCGCAGCGACAGTCCGCCGCTCGCGAGCCAGAGCTGTTTCTTTTTCGACAATCGCCGCCAATATGATCGCCTCTTCCGGAGTTTTCACAACGCTAGCCGCAGTTTTCTTTGGCCATAGCTCAGCAATGGTATCTTTCATCGCCTTTTGCATGCGCGCCACCACTGCAGACCGCGCTTCGCCGCGTTCAAAACTATAGCTGTCCGGTAATATTGAGCCTTCAGTTGGTATCGGGACCTCTCCAGTTAGAAGCTTTTCGGCCATCAATTTTTCGTGGACGATGATTGATGGCGTTCCTTCTGGAATAGTTATCAGCCGTTGGACTGTTTTCCCGCCCTGCAATATGTTCAATATTGTCGCGTTGCTTGCGCCTGCAGGAATGATGAATTCCCCCGCCTTGATCGGTTCTGATCCACCAAAAACTCTAGCCCGAGTTAGAAACGCATCAGCAGATTCGATTACGCCATCGTCTTCGAGAGATTTGGCCGCCATGCCAAGGCTTGAGCCTGACTTGACGATTATTTGCTGCTCAGTTTCCAACGGTCCACTGGCATTCCATCCATAGATAAAATTAGTCGCCACAAGGCCGACAATAACCGCTGCTATTATGAGGATCAGGCAACCGAAGCGCCGCATGATAACGCTATACCGCCTTCATGATGATACTGGCATTGGTGCCACCGAAACCGAAGCTATTGCTCAGCACGGCTTTCACTTCGCGCTTTTTGGCGACATGTGGCACCAGATCAACGCCTTCACAGCTATCTTCCGGATCATCGAGATTCAATGTCGGTGGAACAATCTGATCGCGAAGGGCCAAAATACAGAAAATCGCTTCCACAGCTCCTGCTCCGCCCAGCAAATGGCCGATCGCAGATTTGGTTGAACTCATGGACATGTTAGCAATATCATCACCGAACAAACGGCGCACTGCTGCCAGTTCAAGGACATCGGCCATTGTTGATGTACCATGGGCATTCACATAATCTATGTCTGCCGTACTGAGGCCTGAGCGTTTCAGCGCCATTTCCATTGAGCGATAGGCACCGACACCATCGGGGTGAGGTGCGGTCACGTGGTGAGCATCTCCGGAAAGGCCATAGCCTACAACTTCCGCATAGATGGTCGCACCGCGCGCTTTGGCGCGCTCATATTCTTCAAGAACCACAACACCTGCACCCTCACCCATCACAAAACCATCGCGGTTTTTGTCATAAGGGCGTGACGCTGCTTCCGGATTGTCATTGTTCGTGGAGAGCGCCTTCGCTTGAGCAAAGCCAGCAATGCCTATTGGGCAAATCGTTGCCTCTGCTCCGCCAGCCAGCATGACATCGGCATCATCCAGTGCAATCATCCGCGCCGCATCGCCAATGCTGTGCGCACCCGTGGAACAAGCAGTCACAACCGCGTGATTAGGACCCATCAATCCATATTTGATCGAAACCTGACCCGAGATCAGGTTGATCAGGCGGCCATGGACAAAATGCGGACTAACCCGGGCCGGTCCACGCTCGTGAAGAACCAGAGATTCTTTTTCAATCCCCGGTAATCCGCCAATGCCTGAACCAATGGAGCAACCCACACGCAGCTTTTCTTCGTCAGTCATTTCCGTCAGGCCAGCATCTTCCAATGCCTGTCCGGCGGCATCAATGCCGTAGACAATGAACGGATCAACTTGACGCTGGACCTTGTGATCAACCCGTTTGCTTGGATCAAATCCATATTCGTGATCGGCGGGCTTTACCTCACAGGCGATGTGACATTTTTGATCGGAGGCATCAAAGCGCGTGATCTTTCCAGCACCGGATTTTGAAGCTAATATATTGCTCCAAGTCGTTTCCACATCTCCACCAAGAGGTGTTACCAAACCCAGTCCGGTCACTACAACACGACGCATGCTATGCTCCTTTTATCAGGCTTGCCTAAGCCCCAATTCAAAAGCGGCCACCGGTTCAGGAAATGCTTCCCAGGCCGGTGAGCCGCTTTGGTATTATTTAGCGATCATTGGCCCCAGAATGTCAGCCAAAACTATTGGCTACATTCTAAAATCAATTAGCCCTTGTTTTTGTCGATGAAATCGATCGCGTCTTTGACGGTTGCGATTTTTTCAGCCGCATCGTCAGGGATTTCGACGCTGAATTCTTCTTCAAAAGCCATCACAAGCTCAACAATATCAAGGCTGTCTGCGCCCAGATCATCGATGAATGCCGCTTCTTCGGTCACTTTGTCAGCTTCTACACCAAGATGCTCAACAACAATCTTTTTTACGCGGTCTGCAGTCTCACTCATGAGAGTTCCTTCTTCGTTTTATTAATTTCTATTTTGTCCTAGTGGCATGCCGCGCCGCTTGCAAGAGGGCAAGAGCAGCTTTGTGAATGTAGGCCTGACATTGTCAGTTATTGTCGCAGTTCGCCATTCCGAAAATCTTCCTCGATACCGTATAGGGCACCGCGCCATTCCCAGTAATTATAAGCCAGTTCGCGCAATTTCTTATCTTCCGGATAGCCGGCGGCGGTCAAATCCTCATCCATTTTGCCAGATAGGAAGACATCTTCCAGCATATATCTACCCGTTGGCTTCACGTTATCACGATAATATTGGTCGAGAAATGGCTTGAAATCTCCCAAATTCCGAATTGTTTCGATTAGTCCTTCTTGCAAAAGCCAACCGTCCATCAATGACACTCGAAATGCGCTACGCGTTTGAACATCGGTCCAGCCATGCAGGGTCTGACAGCTTTCAGTTAACGCGCCTGCTGATTGAAACGCCTCTACTTCGCTTCCTTTGCGCGCCATGGCATAATAAGCCTGCGCCTGATCGGCTGAGACTTTTTTGCTCACACAATCGAGATTTTCAATGGTCAGCAATCCCTCCGTCGGCAGGGATGGTTGGGAACTTGCAGCCATTGCCAGCGATAATAAAACAGAGAACATCTCGAATGCCCGTTAGCTAATCATCGCCATGCCGCCATTTACGTGCAGCGTCTGGCCGGTCACATAGGCTGCTTCGTTACTTGCCAGATAAGCCACAGCGGCACCAATATCTTCCCCAGCACCCATTTTCCCGGCAGGAATTTTACGATTTATGTCGTCTTTCTGCGCATCGGTTAGCGCATCCGTCATCGGGGATGCTATAAAGCCTGGCGATACACAGTTCACAGTGATGCCGCGCGAGGCCAGCTCCTGTGCCAACGCTTTCGACATACCAACTAGGCCAGCCTTGGACGCAACATAATTGACCTGTCCCGGATTGCCGGTCGCGCCGACAACGGAAGTGATCGAAATAATCCGGCCATGGCGGGCTTTCATCATCGGACGTGCTGCTGCACGAGCGAGCCGAAAAGCAGATTCCAGATTGACGTTCAAAACATCGGACCAGTCTTCATCCGACATACGCATCACCAAACCGTCGCGAGTGATCCCGGCGTTATTCACCAAAATGTCGATCTTACCGAGCTTTTCAATCACCGAGGGAACCAGCGCGTTTACTTCTTCGGCATCAGAAAGATTGCAAGGAATAACAACATGACCCTCACCTTTCAGTTCCGGAATCAGCTCCATCAATGTCAGTTTGCGCGTACCCGATAACGCTATCGTCGCCCCACGCTCAGCCAACGATTTGGCAATGGCTGAACCGATACCGCCAGATGCGCCGGTTACCAGCGCTGTCATTCCTTTGAGATCAAACATGTTTGTTCCTATCTATCATGTCGGCAAAAATATCAGAAAGGGCGTTTAAACCGAAGCCAGAAAAGCTTCAATATCGTCCATGGTGATCAAGCTAGTCGTTTCGACTTCTTTGCTAATCCGCTTTACCATGCCGCCGAGTACTTTGCCGCCCAATTCGACAAACTGTTCTACTCCGGCCTCAGATAGGTTCAAAACAGACTCGCGCCAGCGAACTGTCCCGGTCACTTGTTCGACCAGCAAACTGCGAATTTCGTCGGTATCACTTACGGCATCGGCTGTAACATTGGCAAAAACCGGAACAACTGGAGGCAAAATACTGGCTTCAGCAAGAGCCTCTTCCATCGCTTCCGCTGCTGGCTGCATAAGCGAGCAATGGAAAGGCGCTGATACAGGCAGTAATACTCCGCGTTTGATCTCATGCTCTTTCACCAGCGCGATGGCGCGTTCAATCGCACCCATATGACCGGAAATGACAACTTGAGTCGGATCATTATCATTGGCAACAGTACATATTTCACCTTGCGCCGCGGCTTTTGCCAAGCCAGCGGCCTTCTTTATATCTGCACCCAGCAAGGCGGCCATACCGCCCTCACCAACTGGAACCGCTTTCTGCATGGATTGACCACGCAATTTCAGTAACTCCGCCGTTGTCGACAGGTTCAAAGCACCTGAAGCACAGAGCGCGGTATATTCACCTAAACTATGACCAGCGACGTAAGAACATAGATCGGCAAGTGATTTGCCGCCTTCTTTTTCCATAACGCGCAATGTCGCAATCGCATTAGCCATGATCGCCGGTTGCGCATTTTCCGTCAGGGTCAACTCGTCTTCTGGGCCTTCGCACATCAGTTTGAACAGATCCTGTTCCAGCGCATGGTCGACTTCCTGAAAAACTTCGCGGGCCGTATTGCTGGCTTCGGCTAAGGCTTTGCCCATACCAACGGCCTGACTGCCCTGTCCCGGAAAAATAAACGCCCTCATGCTTGCCCCTTATCAATTTTGTTAATTTGCTTTAGCCGCAGGTAAGAGGGAATGGCTCAGCATGCAAGTATCACAGCGTAAATCGCTAGCACTATTGCGATTGCCAAGTTTCAATTGACCAATTAGGTCCATGCAAATGGAGAGCCCTGACTTTAAACAAAAACTGGCTGATTTTTGCGCCAAAACCTTCCGTAGTGTCGGGTTGCTTGCCGACGTTCGACGACTGTCTGGCGGTGCTAGCATGGAAAGCTGGTCCTTCACCTTTGATGATGAAGCATTTGTCCTGCGCCGCTTGCCAAAGGGCATTTCACGCGACGAGGAAGGAATGCGCGGAATCTCTTTGGCGACACAAGCCGATATAATTGATCTGGCTGTTCAATCGGAAGTCACAGCGCCAATCGTCCGGGCGCGGTTAAAACCTGAAGATGGCCTTGGCGAAGGCTTTATAATGGACAAGGCCGAAGGTGAAACACTGCCGCACAAAATTCTTGGAAAACCCGAATTCGCCGAAGCCGAAAGTAGATTGACCGAACAATGCGCATTGGAGTTGTGGCGTATTCACAACATGGTGCCCGAAAACTTGCCGGAACCGCTTGAATATTTGTCTCCAGCACAACTTATCGATCAGCAGCGAGAACGCTATGACGAAATCGGTGGCGCAATCCCAATCTTCGAATATGCTTTTCATTGGCTCCAATCAAACGCACCGGCAAGTGATGTCAGAAAAATCGTCCATGGCGATTTCCGTATGGGCAACCTGATGATCACATCATCAGGCCTGTCAGCCGTGCTCGACTGGGAGCTAACGCGCCTGGGTGATCCGATACAGGATCTGGCTTATCTATGCACGCCAAGCTGGCGCTTCGGTCATTATGAAAAAGTCGCAGGTGGCTTTGATACAGCGGAAGCTTTCCTCGCTGCCTATGCGAGCCACGGCGGTGAGACGGTCGATCCGGAACGTTTTCGCTACTGGCTGATTTACTCGACCCTTTGGTGGGGAGTTAGCTGTTTGTTGATGGGTGAAATCTGGCGTAGCAACGGTGATCGCTCGCTGGAGCGCACTGTCATTGGCCGCCGCGTTTCAGAAGTTGAAATTGATCTTGCGCTGTTGTTTGAAGGAATATTACCATCGAAATTGTGCACCCCAATCGATTGGCAGTCTCCTACATTGCCGGAAGACTGCGGCGAAATCAGCTACGACGAGCTACTAACCGCTCTTGGCGAGTGGAATAAAGAAAAGGTTCAGCCCGATCTAAAAGGCCATGACATGTTTCAGTCCAGAGTGGCTGGCAACGCGCTTGGCATCGCGCAGCGACATGCTCGCCATGGGCAAAACTTTCAGGCCGCCTCAGACGCACGACTAAAGGCTATCGGATTAGACCATGGACAGCTTTGCGCCGCTCTTTCAGAAGGACGCATAAATGCAGAGTATCCCGGTCTTTGGGACCATTTTCGGCTCTCTGCTCTCGAACGCCTATCCATCGATCAACCTAAATATGCCGGCCTAGAGGTCGCGCTCAACAAATGGAGACCATGATATGAGCTTTGATATTCCGCAGGAAATAGAAGACTATCTCTCCGTTCTCGATGATTTTATTGAAGCAGAAATTAAACCGATTGAGCGACGTGATGACAATATCCGCTTTTTCGATCATCGTCGGGAAGACAGCCGGACAGATTGGGATAATCAGGGCCTGCCGACCAAGGAATGGGAGGATCTGCTCGACGAAATGCGCCGTACCGCCGATGCCGCCGGACATTTTCGTTATGCCTTGCCCAAGGATTTTGGCGGACAGGATGGCTCTAATCTTGGTATGGCACGGATCCGTGAGCATCTCGCGCACAAGGGGCTAGGTCTCCACAATGACCTGCAAAATGAAAATTCGATCGTCGGTAATCTCGTCCAGCCATTGATGCTCCGGGATTTCGGAACGGATAAGCAAAAACAAGAATGCATTCCTGCAATGCTCAAGGGCGAGATGAAGTGGTGTTTTGGTCTGACCGAGGAAGATCATGGTTCGGATGCCACTTGGATGGACACGACCGCTGTCGCTGAACAGCGTGACGGCGTGGACGGCTGGCTGATCAACGGCAACAAAATGTGGACCACCGGTCTGCATGTCGCCAGTCATGTCATGACCTTTGCCCGCCACCGCGGCAAAGATGGTGATGCGCAAGGCATAGGTTGTTTCATCGTCCCAACCGACGCCGAGGGTTTTGAAATTGGCGAATATATGTGGACATTCAACATGCCCACCGATCATCCGAAATGCAGTTTTACCAACGTCTGGATTCCTGCAGACCAGATATTGGGTGATCTCGACATGGGTCTCGCCGCCGCCCAGCATTTTGTGCATGAAAACCGGATCCGCCAAGCCGCCTCATCACTGGGTGCCGCGCAATATTGTATCGATCAATCGGTGAAATATGCCGGAGAGCGCAAACCGTTCGGGAAGCCGCTGGCAGTCAATCAGGCGATCCAATTTCCCTTGGTAGAGCTCCATACAGAGGCAGCCATGCTACGCCAGCTCATCTACAAAACGGCATCCCAAATGGACGGGATGGCCAAGGTGGATGTCGCCAAATATCTTTCGGCTCAGGTGTCCATGTGTAACTACCGAGCCAACCGCCTCTGCTGCGACGCCGCAGACCGAGCCATGCAGGTCCACGGCGGCATGGGCTATTCCCGCCACAAGCCTTTCGAACATATCTATCGCCACCACCGCCGTTACAGGATTACCGAGGGATCGGAAGAAATCCAGATGCGGAAAATTGGCGGGCATATGTTCAAGTTTATCAAGTGAAGCATTAGTGTCCGCTATGGGTGCAAAAGCTTACATTATTTAATCCAAGGCGTGGTAAGAAGTGATCGATTGCTTATCCTAAATATCTAGTTCTATATTTTATAGGCTGAACTTTAAGACAGGCGACCCGGCATTCTCAGTGATATCGTGCAAGCTACTCAAGTGGTTTTCCGATGCTTTGTTGGCAAAATTGCATATCGTTCCAATACCCAATTCACATGTTCCCAATATGCCTTTTTGGTCCGGCCCGATATCCAATTATTGATCATATCGCCGGATAGCTCAGGCGGGTAAATGTGATGCATTGCGTGCAACAGCCCCCTTGCCCCCGTTCCCGTCCTCATTTTTTCCGCTTTAATACGGTCTAGAACCTCATTGCCAATCTTGTACTTGTAGCGCTTTGTAACACTACTCTCCTCAATGGTGCTGAAATTGTTAGAAAAATATGTGTTTGGCATTGCTTTTTTCTCCAGTCAATTAAGGTTACTGCTTCTGAGCAACTTCAATGCCAGAATATTTTTTTCGATGAATATCGGGGAGTTATTGAGTTAACCGCGTGATAGGCATCAGGAATAAAATTTGCGGAATGCGATTGCTTTGCAAAATGCAACTGAGATATTTCCAATTTTGCAAAAATTCAAAAAATGACGCCGAAAAATATCGGGGTATTGCTGGTCGCCGGATAAGCAAGTGGTGTTACTGGAAACCTTGGCGCGGACATCCGCCTGTTTGGCTTTCCTCGAATAAGCGAGCCTATCATATATGGCGCGTAGCCAAGGCGACGCATGTCGTCGCTCAGCACTTGAGATTCTATAAAGACTCCCACCACAACACTTGCATTCCTCCCGCAAATCCGCCATGGACGCCGCTTCCGCTTTATTCGACTGTTCGAATCACCTGGAAAAACAAAGAAAGCCGGAGGGGCGTGTCTGCATGGTGCGGCGTCAGCGATCGGTAATATGAAGGAAATACTGCATGCCAATGTATGAGCATGTCTTCCTCGCGCGTCAGGATTTGAGCCAATCTCAAGTCGATAGTCTCGCTCAGGAAGCTACAAAAATTGTTGAAGCCAATGAAGGCAAAGTCGTTTTGACCGAAACCTGGGGCCTGCGTACGCTGGCCTATAAGGTTCAAAAAAACCGCAAAGCGCATTACGTGATGCTGCGTCTCGACGCACCAACCAACGTAATTGCTGAACTTGAGCGTCAGACCCGTATCAATGAAGACGTTATCCGTTTTCTCACCATCCGCGTGGACGAGCATGAAGAAGGCCCATCAGTCATGATGCGTAAGCCTGAACGTGACACCCGCCGTGGCGGTGGTGATCGCCCACCTCGTCGCGACCGCGACGATAGTTAAGCTAGATAAGGAGTAATAATCATGGGACGTCCATTTTTCCGTCGCCGCAAAAGCTGCCCCTTTTCCGGCAAAAACGCGCAACCAATTGACTATAAAGATGTGAAAATGCTGCAGGGATATATTTCCGAGCGTGGCAAGATCGTACCTAGTCGTATCACCGCAGTTTCCGCTAAGAAGCAGCGCGAATTGTCCAAAGCCATCAAACGCGCTCGCCATCTCGGCCTGCTGCCTTATCTCGTGAAATAGGAGCAAGACCAATGGATATTATTTTGCTCGAACGAGTCGAAAAACTGGGCAGCATCGGTGATGTTGTCACTGTGAAGAACGGCTATGCCCGTAACTTCTTGTTGCCCAACAAAAAGGCCCTGCGCGCCAACGAAGCCAACAAGAAGGTTTTCGAAGCCAATCGCGCGCAGATTGAATCAGACAATGAAGCGAAACGCTCAGAAGCGGAAAAAGCATCTGGCGGTATTGATGGCAAACAGATTGTTTTGATCCGTGCGTCTTCTGCCAGCGGCCAGCTTTACGGTTCGGTTTCGGTTCGCGATATTGTTGAAACTCTGGCTGCCGATGGTGCCACGGTTGAGAAAAGCATGGTGATACTCGAGAAACCAATCAAAACGCTTGGTGTTTTCGATGTTCGCGTCCGTTTGCACCCAGAAGTTTCTGTCAATGTGCAGGTCAATGTGGCCCGCTCTGATGACGAAGCGGAACTGCAGAAAGATGGCATCGACGTCATCGCCCAGATGTTTGAAGATGAGCAGGCCGAATTGGCTGCTGCAGCTTTGGCGCCTGAAAGCGAAGATGACGGTGAAGAAGAAGCATCTGACAAAGAAGAAGCTTCTGAAGAAGCGGCTTCCGAGGAAGCTGCTGAAGAAACAGAAGAAAGCACCGAAGACAAAGAATGATTGTCCGCAAGTGATTGAAAAGCCCGGAGCTGGTGCGTTACATGGTAACAATCCAAATCCGGGCTTTTTCGTTTATATGAGGGTATATTGACCGATAGCTGGCAAAATCAGTTCACCCAGGATGCGCGGCTCCTGCCCCATCTGGTCGATTTACCGACGGACCAAGTGCTGTTGTCGCATTTGACCGAAGACGATTATCGCAAGGCCAGTTTTCTCGATCAACGGATTTTCACACCGCAGTTACGGCGACAATTGGTACCCTGGTCTCAATTGTCCGAACTGACTCTGGAGGATAGGCCAACACCACAATATATTTTCCACATCGGTCATGTGGGATCGACTTTGCTTTCGAGGTTACTGGGGGAAATCGACACCGTATTGGCGCTAAGAGAACCGCAATTGCTGCGGACCTTAACTGAAATCTCGCAGATCCAGGACGAGCCAGAGAGTCCTTGGTCTCCGGAAACCTATCAGCGCCGCCTTGACGAGACAGTTCGCTGGTTATCCCGATCGTTTCACCCCGACCAAAAGGTCATGATCAAAGCCAGTAGCTTCGTCAGCGAACTAGCTCCCCAATTATTGGTCGGCCCGGTAGATGCACTTTTCC
The DNA here is from genome assembly GCA_947501695.1 of uncultured Sphingomonadaceae bacterium. GTDB lineage: Bacteria > Pseudomonadota > Alphaproteobacteria > Sphingomonadales > Sphingomonadaceae > Parasphingorhabdus. The sequence continues at coordinate 1,045,369 of CANMWO010000001.1, read as the reverse complement.
TTTACGCTCCGCTTGATCGCTATATCCCGACTATATTAGCCGGAGAAACCTCGGTGCAAGAGATGCACATGATGGCCGGTAATCGATTAAAACGACTAACCCAGCATCTCGGTAAAGCACCCGCCCGACTTTGGGAGCTATCACTTGCCCAGCGCGTCGCGATGAGCTGGTTGTGCGAACTGGTTACGCTTTTCAGAGCGCAAAAGAACAAGCCATCCACCAATATATTATGGATGGATTTTGAATCATTTCTCTCTAATCCTGAAGAATACTTATCAAGAGCAGCTGGGCATTTCTCGCACAAGCTATCGACGCAAAAAACAACTGAGCTGTTATCAGGCCCGATCATGTCTTCCTATTCCAAAGCGCCAGAACATGACTATAGTCCGAATTTGCGACAGCAATTATTGCTAGAAGCAACACGAGACAATGCAGTCGATATTGCAGCGGCAATTAGATGGACCGAAAATATTGCAGGTGACTTCCCTCTGGTGGCAGAAGCCATGCAATGGATTGAAACGAGAAGATAATGTTCAAACAGCTCAAATTGCTAGATCAAAGTCAAGTGAACGAAATCAAAAGAATCTCCAATAGCGGCCAATTTGTTGATGGAAAAATCAGCAATCCCCATTCAAAAGTGAAAAACAATCTTCAGCTCCACGATCTCGACGCCTATAATAAGACATCCAAAATTCTTTATGATGCGTTGATGTCTAACCCTGAGTTTACCGACTTCGCTTTCCCAGAGAAAGTCGCCCCGCCTCTCATTACTCGCTATCAACCGGGAATGCATTACGGCCTTCATGCTGACAGCGCCATTATTCCACTACCGGATGGACCGCTCCGGTCGGATATCAGTTGTACGATATTTTTAAACGACCCAGATGATTATAAAGGCGGCGCGCTGCGCGTCACACAAGGCGAAGCCAGTATGCGCTTCAAAGGATTAGCCGGGACCGCGATCGTTTATCCATCCCATACTCTCCATGAAGTCGAAGCGATTTCCGACGGCGAACGGATGGTCGCGATCACCTTCATTCAAAGCAAGGTTTCTGACGTTATGAAACGTAACCTGCTTTATGAGCTGAATGAAGTTGCGGCTTTAGAAGGTTTGAACATGAAGCATGAAAACTATACCCGCATGCAAGCGTTACAATATAATTTGATGCGCATGTGGATGGATTAAGGGACTTAATAACCCATCAAACTCATCACTTCCTTGCGGCTACGCGCATCATCAAGGAAGCAGCCTAACAAACGACTGGTCGTCATGCCGACACCCGGAGTACGCACACCGCGCGCTGTCATGCAGCTATGACTGGCTTCGATCACGACGGCTACGCCATGAGGTTTTAAATTGTCCCAGATACATTCCGCCACTTCCGCGGTCAGCCGCTCCTGCACTTGCAAGCGCCTCGAAAAACCATGCAGCACGCGGGCGAGTTTGGAGATACCGACAACCCTGTCGGTTGGCATATAGGCGATACTGGCCTTGCCGATTATCGGCGCCATATGATGCTCGCAATGGGAATGAAACGGAATGTCTTTGAGCAATACCAGTTCATCATAGCCGCCAACTTCTTCGAAAGTCCGTGCGAGATGAATTGCAGGGTTTTCCTGATATCCCTCACAATATTCTTTCCATGCACGCGCCACGCGCTTGGGCGTATCAAGAAGGCCTTCCCGTTCTGGATCCTCACCAGACCAGCGCAACAGCGTTTTAACTGCATTCTGAACCTCGTCCGGCACAGGAATTTTGGCAGCTTCACGGGCAGCAAGAGCATCTTCAAAAGTGTCAGAATAGTCAGCCAACAGGCAATCCTTTAAACGTGAAATGGATACACAATGCCAATAAGTTAGGCTTCACCGCACAGCAGCGCAAGTGCACCTAAGGCCGTATGATAAAAAATGTGAGGAAAGTGGCGCGCCCAGGAAGATTCGAACTCCCGACCCCTTGATTCGTAGTCAAGTACTCTATCCAGCTGAGCTATGGGCGCGCATTAGAGGCTGTCAGATAGGGGGAGATTCCCCCTCTGGCAAGCCGTTTTTATCATTTTTCTGAAGGCAGCAAAGTCAGCTCATCGTTCATTGCTTCTGCGCTGTCTAAAGTTTCTCTGATAAGGGTATATTTAATCGCTATCGGAAAGATGTTATTCCTGACCTTTAGATTTCCATCAGCCTGCAATGTCATTTTTGCCTTGGATCCAAGTGGCAAATCATCAGCTTCATATTCCCCAGGCGCTATACGCTGGAAATCGCGTAAAACCACCATATCCGGCATTACCTTCAATATCAATGCATGGGTCCAGCCATCAAGCGCAAAGGCCCGTCCTTTTTTAATCCGGATGCGTTTTTTAATTGACGAAATCATCCATATCCCATCGATCGGCAACGCTTCTGTTTCTGCGACATCATAACGGTAGGGCAGCACGGCATCGATCAATCCAGCTGGATTTTGCGCAATTCCATCTGCATCTGCTGGATTTGACTGGCTGGCGATATTCTCGCTAGCCAGACTAGCGAATTTCCCACCCGGGAATTGATCGAGATAGCTGCGATAAGCAGTAGGCGTATCGGCTTTCATTGCTCCCTGCCAAGCTAGCGCGTCCAAGGCTGACTCGTCCAGCGCAGCAATCGCCGGCGTTTGCAAAGGAACCAGCCTATCGTCACCAGCAACAGCGTCGACCAGATAAACCGGCGTTCCGGTGATGCTAGCACTAACAAAGGGCCGCTGCTCACCTCCAGTCGCCATAAGAACATCGTCCCGTACCATACCGCCGAGTAGCTGCACCGGCAGACCTGCTTGAGGCAGGCGATTGGCGAAAGATGCGGCAAAGGGGGAGTTTTCTCCATCACCATCCATCGCGGTTTGGCCCGGCGCCGCGGCATAAATTACCAGAACATCATCGGCTTCAATGCCAGCCAGACCGCGGTTCACGGCGCGCGTGCCCGATTTCCATGACCTTGCGAAGGGGTTATTACGACACGCATCTAGGACAACCATCCGCATCTGCGCGCCGGAGAGCGATTCCATCACCCGATCCAAATTGAGTGCCTCATAAGGTAGGTCTAAGCTCGATTTAAGCTCCGCATTGACCGGTATCAGCCAGTTCTTGCCCTGTCCTTCAATGCCGTGACCGGCATAATAGACCATTGCAACATCCGCCCCATTAGCTTTCGCACGAAAGTCGCGAAGCGTAAGCTGAAAATCACTGGTCGACAGGTCAATCGCAACCGTAACATCATCGAAACCCGCCAGTTTGGCGGATGCAGCTATCAGCTTTGCGTCACTGACTGGATTGGCTAGCGGGCTAGTGTTCGCATAGTTGGAATTGCCGACGACAAGCGCAACTTTCTTAGCTTCCGCTGCTCCCGAAACAGCGAGAAACAGGATTGTGCAAAATGCTAGCCAGTACCGGATTGCTGCCCTACCCCCTAGTTTTTCCGCTCCGCTAGCGCAGCTTGAGCTGCTGCCAGTCGCGCGATGGGCACACGATAAGGTGACGCGCTAACATAATCTAGGCCTGTTTTTTCGCAGAACGCAATGGAGGCAGGATCGCCACCATGCTCGCCGCAAATGCCCAGTTTAATGTCTGGTCGCGTGGCCCTGCCCCGTTCTGCCGCTAGTTCAATTAACTGGCCAACGCCTTCAATATCGAGGCTGACAAACGGATCGCGTGGGAAAATGCCTTTATCGACATATTGGGTCAGGAAACGACCGGCGTCATCACGTGACACACCCAATGTAGTTTGCGTTAAGTCATTGGTTCCAAAGCTGAAAAACTCGCCGTGGTTCGCAATTTTTCCGGCCATCAAAGCAGCGCGTGGTAATTCGATCATCGTGCCAACGAGATATTCAATCCGGCGGCCTTTCTCGGCGAAAACTTCTTCGGCCATGCGGTCGACGGCGTCTTTCATCAATTCTAGCTCGCGCGCGGTGGCCACGAGCGGGATCATTACCTCTGGAATAGGCGCTTCGCCGCTGGCTTCTGCGATTTCACAGGCGGCTTCAAAAATTGCCCGCGCCTGCATTTCATAGATTTCAGGGTAGGTGACGCCAAGACGGCATCCGCGATGACCCAGCATCGGGTTAAACTCATGCAGTTCATTGGCGCGTTGTTTCAACGTTTCCACGCCAACGTCAGCCGCAGCGGCCACTTCTTCAAATTCCGCCTGATGATGTGGCAAAAATTCATGTAATGGCGGGTCAAGCAAGCGGATAGTTACCGGCAAGCCTACCATCACTTCGAAAATCTGGCGAAAATCCTCGCGTTGTTCGGGCAATAGCTTGTCCAGCGCTTCCCGCCTGCCCGCTTCATTGGCCGCCAGGATCATCTGACGGACGGCCGTAATTCGCGAGGTTTCGAAGAACATATGCTCGGTCCGGCAAAGACCAATGCCTTCTGCACCAAAATCGCGTGCAACCCTGCAATCCTGAGGCGTTTCCGCGTTAGTACGAACGCCCAGACGGCGGACTTTATCGGCCCACTCCATCAACACGCCAAAATCACCAACCAGCTCTGGTTGGATCGTTTTCACGCGCCCGGCCATAACCTGACCATTGCTTCCGTCGATGGTCAAAACATCGCCTTCTTTCAGCTCACGATCCCCGATTTTTAGCAGTTTTGTCTCATTATTGATGCTCAGGCTGCCCGCGCCGGACACACAGGGACGCCCCATGCCGCGCGCCACAACCGCAGCATGTGACGTCATACCGCCACGTGCGGTTAAAATGCCTTTGGCGGCGTGCATGCCGTGAATATCCTCTGGCGAGGTTTCCACCCGCACCAAAATCACCTCATCGCCCATTTCTGTGCGGCGTTCAGCCGTATCGGAGTCGAATACGATAATTCCGCAAGCAGCCCCGGGCGACGCAGGCAGACCGGTGGTCAGCACGTCGCGCATGGCATCGGGATCTAGCGTTGGATGGAGCAACTGGTCCAAAGCCATGGGATCGACCCGCGCAACCGCTTCTTCCTCGGTAATCAGGCCGTCATTCGCCATATCTACGGCGATTTTCAGCGCCGCCTTGGCCGTCCGCTTGCCAGAACGGGTTTGCAGCATCCACAGTTTTCCGCGCTCTACAGTAAACTCAATATCCTGCATGTCGCGATAATGGCGCTCTAGCAGATCAAACACATTGGTCAGCTCGCCATAGGTCTCGGCCATTGCCTCTTCCATGGAGAGCGGCTTGGCATTGGCTTCCTCACGCGCGGCTTTTGAGAGATATTGCGGGGTACGGATACCGGCCACCACATCTTCGCCCTGCGCATTGATCAGCCATTCGCCATAATAGGCGCTGTCACCAGTGGATGGGTTACGGGTAAAGGCCACACCGGTTGCCGATGTTTCGCCCATATTGCCAAACACCATCGCTTGCACGTTGACGGCCGTGCCCCATTCAGCGGGAATATCGTTTAGGCGGCGATAGACTTTGGCCCGATCTGCCTGCCAGCTGCCGAAAACCGCGCTCACCGCTCCCCAGAGTTGGTCATTCACATCCTGAGGAAATGGCTTGCCCCATTGCTCTTCAACAAGGCCCTTATATTCGGCCACGAGCGCCTTCCAATGCTGAGACTCCATCTCAGTATCGGTGAAGAAACCGTTATCTTCTTTAGCTATTTCTAGCGCTTCCTCAAAAGCATCGTGATCCAGTTCCAGCACCACGTCCGAATACATTTGAATGAAGCGGCGATAGCTGTCCCAGGCAAAACGCTCGTCTCCAGAGGTTTTAGCAAGGCCTTCCACAGTCTCATCGTTCAGGCCGAGATTAAGCACGGTATCCATCATGCCCGGCATCGACGCGCGCGCGCCAGACCGAACGGAAACGAGCAGCGGATCAGCCGCGTCGCCGAATTTTTTACCGGTAATCGCTTCAATATGCGCCACGCCCTGCGCCACTTCACCGGTCAGGCTGTCGGGATAAGCCCCATTATCCTGCATGAAGCGGGTGCACATTTCGGTGGAAATCGTAAAGCCGGGAGGCACTGGCAGGCCGATATTGGCCATCTCGGCCAGATTAGCGCCCTTGCCGCCCAAAAGGTTGCGGGCTTCGGTGCTGTCGGTTGGCGCGCCGTCGGCGTCTATACCACCACCGAAACGATATACATATTGAGTCATATTATGTTCTATCTCCGAAATTTATCGGCCCAAAGTTCACACACATCACAGGGTGTATTTCGCCAATCATGACATCCTTCTGAATCATCATGTGATCTGCTTGCGCAGTTTCAAAGTTCACACAATTCACACAGGCTCGACTAGCAATCACGTCATCCCTCAATCTTCGAAAAATCGGCGACCTGATGGACGGCTGCGCGGAAACGGGCCAGCAGAGCAAGCCGCGCCTCCCGTTTATCCGCATCGCTGTCATTCACCGTCACATCCTCGAAAAACTGGTCAATCGGCGCGCGCAGATCCGCCAGCGCGGTCATGGCTTTTTCAAACTCTTCCGCCGCAATGGCAGCAGTCACATTCGGCTGCGCCGCATCCAGCGCATCGATGAGCGCCTTTTCGGCTTTTTCGGGCGTGTAGGAAAGGGATTTTGAGTTGCTCTGCTCTGGGTCTACACCCGCAGTGGTTTCTTTCTTCAAGATGTTCGAGGCGCGCTTGTAGCCGGCGAGTAGGTTTTCTCCGTCTGGCGTCTCGACGAAAGCTTGCAAGGCTTTCACCCGCGCCAGCAGGCGGACCAGATCATCCTCTCCACCAAGCGCGAATACAGCGTCGATTAGGTCGTGACGGACGCCAGCTTCGCGTTGTTGGACTTTTAGGCGTTCGGCGAAGAAATCGAATAAATCTCCTACAAATGAAGATGGCAACAACAAATGCTTGAACCGTTGCTGGTCCAATGTTGCATCATAGCTTGGTCGAAATGCAACACCCTCATTGGACGATCCAACCAAAAGTTCATCTATCCAAACATAGCGATTGTCCGATTTATCGCCCTTGTTGAACGTGTAAACTGTCTTTGCGTCGCCTCCGCCCTCAAGCATTTTCGTCAATGGAACTATGAGAGCCTCTGACAAAGGAATTCGTATTGAGTTTTTAGTCAAAAGATTAATTACAGCTAGTGTTGCTCGCCTCAATGCAAAAGGGTCTTTTGATCCTGTTGGCGCCATGTTTGCAGAGAAAAATGTTACCAGCGTATCCAGCTTATCCGCCAAACTCACCGCTACCGTCACCGGATCCGTCGGCACCTCGTCGCCCTGCCCGACCGGCTTATAATGATCGCGGATCGCGTTCGCGACGGCCTCGGACTTGCCTTGTTTCTCTGCATAATAGCCGCCCATCAGACCTTGCAGGTCGGGAAACTCGCCCACCATTTCGGTGACGAGATCGGCTTTGCAGAGACGTGCGGCCTCAGACACTTCACCATGAAGTGTATCGCCGGGGCTGGACTGGTAAAAACCATTCCCTTCTAAAGAAACCAACCACTCGGCCAACTTGGCCACACGCTCTACCTTGTCGGCAACCGTTCCCAGTTTTTCATGGAACACAATGTTGCTCAATTTCTTGGCATGATCTTCCAACGGTGTCTTCTGGTCAAGTTCCCAGAAGAATTTGGCGTCGGACAGCCTTGCCGCCAGCACTTTTTCATTACCCGCAACAATCGCCTTGCCGCCATCGCTGGCGTCAATATTGGCGGTGCAGATGAAATTCGGTGCCAATTTGCCGTTTTTGTCGCGGCAGATAAAATATTTCTGGTTCACCCGGGCGGTGAGTTGGATGACCTCTTCCGGCACATCCAGAAAGGCGGGATCAAAGCCGCCCAGCAAGGGCACAGGCCATTCGGTCAGGCCCGCATTTTCAATCACCAGACCTTCGTCGGCAACCAGTTCCAGACCGCCATCTGATGCCGCCTTGGCTGCGCCCTCGCGTACGATGGTTTCGCGTTCGGCCTGATCTACCAAGACATGGCAGGCGCGCAGTTTTTCAGCATAATCACCCGCATTGCCGATGGTTATGCCTCTTTTTTCTGGGCCCTCATGGTGAAAGCGGTGGCCGACGGTTTCATAACCTGACGTCACGCCGTCAATTTCACAGGCGACCAGATCATCACCCAATATCGCGACAATGCCTGACAAAGGCCGCACCCAACGCAGGCTTTCCGTCGAAGCACTAGCATCGCCCCAACGCATGGATTTTGGCCATGGGAAGGCTTTGATGATCGCCGGAATGGCTTCGGCCAGCACATCACTGGTCGCTCGGCCCGGCTTGTTGATCACCGCAAAATAGGTCGCCCGGCCCTTGACGTCACGGACTTCCAGCTGATCGCGGATCACGCCATTTTTGCGGCAGAACCCATCAACCGCCTGATCGGGCGCGCCTTCCGGTGGCCCCTTGGCTTCTTCGCTAACCGCCTCAGTCTGATCCGGCAGGTCGTTTGCGATCAGCGCAAGCCGCCTTGGTGTCGAATAGACGGTGACATCGCCAGCTTTCAGGCCAGCATCACTCAATTGCGCGACGAACAAGCGTTCGAGGTCCGCACGCGCCTTGGCCTGCATACGAGCGGGAATTTCTTCGGAGAGCAGTTCGAGCAGGAAATCAGCCATTATGCCGCGCTCCATTTCGGATGACGCAACTTCCAGTCTTCGGCGTTCTTCGTCATATAGGCTTCACAGCTACCCTTCGCGAGATCCCGGACGCGGCCCATATAGCTGGCGCGTTCCTGCACAGAGATCACGCCGCGTGCTTGCAAGAGGTTGAATACATGGCTCGCCTTGATCGCTTGCTCATAGGCCGGAATAGGCAGTTTTGCCTCGAGGCAATTTTCGCATTCGCCCACCGCCTTGTTGAACAGGTCAAACAGCGTTTCGGTATTGGCGACCTCGAAATTCCACTCCGACATCTGCTTCTCATTATCTAGGAAGATATCGCCGTAAGTGACTCCAGCACCGTTATAATCCAGATCATAGATATTATCGACGCCTTGAATATACATGGCGAGCCGTTCCAACCCGTAAGTCAATTCGCCAGCCACCGGCTTGCAGTCAAAACCGCCCATTTGCTGGAAATAGGTGAACTGCGTCACCTCCATGCCGTCGCACCAGACTTCCCAGCCCAGACCCCAGGCGCCCAGTGTCGGGCTTTCCCAGTCATCCTCGACAAAGCGAATGTCGTGGAGCATCGGATCAATGCCGATCGCGGTCAGGCTGTCGAGATACAACTGCTGGATATCCGGCGGCGAGGGTTTCAGGATCACCTGATATTGATAATAATGCTGCAACCGGTTGGGATTTTCCCCATAGCGGCCGTCCGTAGGCCGGCGGCAAGGCTGCGCAAAAGCAGCATTCCATGGGTCCGGACCAAGCGCCTTTAGGGTGGTTGCGGGATGAAAGGTCCCCGCACCCATTTCCATGTCGTACGGCTGCAAGATCGCACATCCCTGATTGCTCCAATAATCATGGAGTTTCAGGATGATCTGCTGGAAGCTGAGAGGCTTCTGGTCGGTCAAGGTGATAGCTTTCTTCGCCAATAAAATAGGGTGTGCAATAGGGTCGGCCACGCTTTGGCTTATGGTGTCGCACGGGTCAAGAACCCATATCCTTTAATGCGGCCATATGACGTATTTGGCACGACGATGTTAATCCTGCATTCAGTCAATATATTTCAACGATTTCAAATGATTAAATCCATTTTTGCGTCGTCTCGGTTTGTTGCTCTTTGCGCCCTAACCGCCTCTATCCCGCTCGCCAGCCCCGCGTCTGCACAAAAAACTGCCGTCGAAGAAGCTATAGAAGCAGCAACAGCGGCAGCCGAAGCCGCAGTTGCCGAAGCCGCCAGAGATGCGACACCAACACCGTCTCACAGCAACTCAGAAGCCGTTAAACAAGCTGAAAAAGAGCGTAAAGAACGCGAAGCCGCCTATAAGGCAGTCTTTGAGTTTACCCCCAGCCCGGCGCTTTGGAAAATGAGCGATGCGGATTCAACCATCTATATATTCGCCGGAATTGAAGGTTTTTCGAGTCGAATAAAGTGGCAGAGCCAAGCCATTGCAACCGCTTTCGAAAGCGCAGACAAGGTATATTTCGAAACCGTTTATTACGATAAAAGAGACCGGGAAACGCGACGGCAGAATGAACGCGAAGCTTTTCGCAAACTCATCCGCCATGATCGCGACCTAGTGGAAGATCGCTTTGATCCTGGCTTGTTTGAAAGAATTAAAGGGGATTTGAAGAGCGACTTTTTGGTTATTGGTGATTTCATGCCGACGTGGCTGCTCGTTACCCTTATTGCCGACACCGACCGGATGTTTCAGCCCGGGCGCAATAATCAGTATCTCGACTATAAAATAACCAATGCAGTTAAAGATCGCGACCTCAAGGTCGATGGGCTGGAAGAGCCGTCACACCTGATTGATCTACTAAACGATATCGATGAGAAGAAGCAACGAAAGTGGCTCAACGCTTTTACCCGAGCGGAATTGACGGTGGAAAAATCTCAGCGATATAGAAACAGAAAACGTGGTCCTTACGGCCGAGTTGGACCATTGACTGCGCAAGAGCATCAAGGAGTTGCTTGGGCCAAAGGCGAGCCGCCAGAAGCCCCGCCGGTCAAGACAGAAGGTCTCAGCGACCTTTACGAGCATATTCGCCAGAACCGATTGAAAAACTGGTCGGGCAAAATCGGCGCAATGCTGGAGGATGAAGGGGCCAGTCTTGTTATCGTCAGTCAGGAATATCTATACGGCGAAAACAATCTGCGAACCGCGCTGGAGAAAAGGGGCTATCAGCTCGAACGCATGCCTTAGATAGCCTTATCGTGACTGCCAAACGGCGCTCATGCTCTTGTTGAGGCCACCATTTGACCCAATCACTCAGCGGCCACCATCTCGACTGCTCGCTCCACAGTGACTGGCGTAGCGTTCAATACGGCGTTGCCGGACAACGGGTCGAAACGGGTCGGATCAGTCAAATCATTGATCGAGACCCCCGGTTTTGAGGCTGCGACAGACAAGCCCACCCCTTCACGGCCATGACCGAAGCCATGCGGGATAGACACCACGCCGGGCATGACGTCATCCGTGACAGCCACAACGATTTCGACATTGTTCACACGGCTTTCGACTACCGCCATGTCGCCATCAGACAGACCGCGCTTGGCGGCATCATCGGGATGGATCATCAAGGTGCAGCGGTCCGGCCCTTTGAGCAGGCGCTTGCTGTTATGAAGCCAGCTATTATTGCTCCGCACATGGCGGCGGCCGATAAGGCGCAGCATATCCGAACGCATGTCATCAAGTGAACCGCCAAAACGCTGTAACTCGGCGAGAAAATCAGGATGCGCACATTGAATTTCTTTGTCTTCCGTCAGCAAACGGTCCGCCAAGCAAGAACGCAACGGCCCCAGATCAATCCCGTTCGGTGCGGCCTCGACCTCGGCCAAGGTCAGGCCAGCAGGCGAGCTTTGCAACATATTGTCGAGCACGTCCCGCGGCTCCCGGATATTGGGCACATCCTGACCGTCGGTTGCCAATATCTCGCGCGCCAGCTCTGCAATAATTTCCCAATCAGCTTTCTCGCCATCCTGAATGTCGAAAATCGCAGGCGAGTAGCTCGCGTAGTTGCGGATTGCCAGCGGTCCAAAGAAGAACGGATAATGGTCCTTTTCCAGCGGCCCGCATGGCGGAAGAATATAGTCGGCATGGCGACTGGTTTCGGTGACGTACATGTCAAACGAGACCATCAGGTCAAGTTTCTCCAACGCGCGATCCAGCTTGGCTCCATCAGGCGAGGAAAGCACAGGATTGCCCGTAATAACGAACAACGACCGGATCCGCTCTTCATCCTCACGCAGCAATTCGTCCGCCAGCGTAATAGTCGGTAACTCACCCATGACTACCGGCATTTCACCACGTATGGTGTCGATCTTGCGCACAGAGCCCCTGCCCACCAGGTTAATTGTATCCAGCGCAGGCTCTGGCACCATCGTACCGCCTTCGCGGTCCAAATTGCCCGTCGCGATGTTAATGACCTGAATCAGCCATTGGTTGAGTGTTCCAAACTCGCAAACCGAAACACCCATGCGCCCATAAATTGCGGCCGGTTGATCGGCGCCCAATTGCGCGGCCATTTCCCGCATATCGTCGACCGAAATACCACAATGAGCGGACAGCTGTTCCATATCAAAGCCGGCAATAGCTGGCTCGATGTTATCCCAACTGTCATCCATAATGGCTTCGAGGCGAGAAACATCGGCGTGCCCGTCGTCAAAGACCGCTTTCAATATACCGATGAACAATGCCGTGTCCGTTCCAGGTTTCACGAAATGATGTGCGTCCGCCAGTTTCGCGGTCTCGGTCCGGCGAGGATCAATCACGATCAGCTTGCCATCACGCGCCTGCATTTCCTTCACGCGTTTCTTGAAGTCCGGTACAGTCCAGATGCTACCATTGGAAGCGGCCGGATTACCGCCAACGATAACCAGATATTGGCAGCGATCAATATCCGGCACGGCGGCAAGGCTGACATGCCCATACATATGATATTGGACGACATGATGCGGGATTTGGTCCAGTGTCGAAGCGGAATAGATATTTTTCAGACCCATGGCACGGCGCAACGTGCTGACTTGCGTCGAAATGCCATAATCATGCGCGCTCGGGTTACCCATATACATAGCAGGCTTGGCAGCAGCTTCCTTCAAGTCTTTCAGCTTAACGGCGATTTCCTGAAACGCCGTTTCCCAGCCAATTTCCTGCCACTGGCCATTCACTTTTTTCTGCGGCTTGTGCAACCGGTCAGGATCATCCTGCAGGTCGGCTATAGCTGTTGCCTTTGGGCAGATATGTCCGCGGCTTAAGACATGATCAGGGTTACCCTTAATCGACAGGATTTCACGCCCTTCGACCTCAACCAAAACACCGCAATTGGCTTCACAAATATGGCAGGTGCGGGCATGGACTTGGCTCATCGATAATCTCCTAATTTAACTAAGCAATTAGCAGAGTGATAACCGACTTGCCACCAGCAGCTGTAGTTTTTTGTTCGGAAAGTGAAATATTGCTAGGATTTCAGTAACAATTGCTCGATTAACACGGACAATCTAACAGATTTCCGAACTCACAAAGATACTGGAATAATACCCATGATGCGCCGCTGGTTTTCTCCCCTATTATCCTTGCCTCTCATTTTGGGATTGGCGGCTTGCCAAGCTACACCCCCGCAGTCAGCCAGCGAGACTGCGCCCGCAGCTGCTGAAATTGCCACGATACCGGACGATCCGGACCCGGCTCTCTGGGTGCTTAAGGATGAAGATACAACAATCTATCTGTTTGGCACGGTTCATATTCTGAAGCCCGGTCTCACTTGGTTTGACGAAGCCGTAAAAGATTCGTTTGAGGCTTCGGATGAATTGGTCATCGAGATGATCGAGCCGGAGCCCGCCGAGATGATGAAAATCGTGAGTGAACTCGCAATTGACACAACTGGCGTTCCGCTGCGCGACAAACTTAATGCGGAAGACCGCACAGAATATGAAGCCGCCATGACTTCACTAGAACTGCCACTAAACGCTTTTGATCCACTCGACCCCTGGTTTGCCAGTGTTAGCATGTCTCTCGTTCCGTTGATGAAAAATGGCTATGATACAAATAGCGGCGTCGAAAAATCACTCATATCTAACGCCAAGGCCAAGAATTTGAAAATCATCGGCCTTGAAACGCCTCGGCAGCAATTGGGTTTCTTCGATAACCTTCCGGAAGATGTCCAAATTCGTTTCCTGAACTTCAATGTCGCGTCCATCGGCGATATGGCTGATGGTATGGAAAATATGGTGGCGCATTGGGCCAATGCCAATATCGACGCTTTGGCAGAACTCATGAATGCTGGCTTGGAAGAGAAAATCCTTTATGAGACACTTCTTTCCGATCGAAATGCCAATTGGGCTGTTTGGGTTGATGACCGTATGGATCAGCCGGGAACAGTTTTCATGGCAGTAGGTGCGGGACATTTGGCCGGAGACGCCAGCTTGCAGGTCCAACTTAAGAAACGCGGATTTCGTGTCGAGCGGATCAAATATTAGAGCTATTTTCAGAGGCTATCTGACGTGGCATCTTTCAATTTCTGTCGACGATAACCACCTATCGTAAATGAAATATATTCAAACCTTATTGACGCTGATCGCGACTGTCTGCTTGACGGCCTGCTCTAACGCCCCAGAACCCATGCAATTAGGCACGCTAAAGGACGGCAAGCCAGCTCTTTGGAAAGTTACGGGGACCGAGCCTGAGCAGGTTGGTGAGGCCTATTTATTTGGCACCATTCACATATTACCAAAAGATGTGAACTGGCGTACTCCCCTCCTTGAAGAGGCGTTAAAAAGCTCTGACAAGTTGGTTATCGAAGTGCTTGGCCTCGAAGACACACAAAATGCGGCCAAGATATTCGCAAAACTCGCCATTTCGCCTGGTCAGCCAGAAATTGAAAAGCGAGTTAAACCATCGCTACGTGGTGATCTTGATGCGGTTATCGACAAGAGCAATATACCTGAATTTGCGCTCAATCGCATGGAAAGCTGGGCCGCGGCTTTATCTTTAGCATCGGCGCAAACCAATAATCTAGGGCTCGATCCTAGCGAAGGTGTTGAGAAAAAGCTGGTGGCCCAATTTGGTGAGTTTAAGAAACCTGTCGAAGGCTTGGAAACTATCGAGCAGCAACTGGGTTATTTTGATACATTGCCAGAATCCCAACAGCGCGACATGCTAACCAGCGTTGTCGAGGAAGCAGCCGATACCAAGAGCTCCTTTGAGAAACTGTTCAATGCCTGGATTTCGGGTGACACGGATATGATCGTGGAACTTTCCAGCGGCGGAATATTGGAAGACCCTAAAACCCGCGAAAAGCTTCTAGTCGCGCGCAATCAGGATTGGACGGAACAGTTAGACAAAAAACTGCAAAGCCCCGGCCTGTCGTTCGTCGCCGTTGGCGCTGCACATTTGGTAGGACCCGATTCCGTTCAAGCCATGCTAGAAAAGCGCGGGTATAAAATCGAAAAAATTCAATAATATAGATTTCAGGGCAACTTCATGACATTTCTGTTTGATCGCGAGACTGCACTCATACCGTGCGGCAACGGGCAATATACTATCGAAGCCAGTGATGTTTATCGCAATCCGACAGGTGCAGCCTTTGGCGGCTGGGTAGCTGCGATCATGGCGAGAGCCGTGGAAGATCATCCCGATCGCACCAGTCCTATTGTTTCCCTGCAAACCGCCTATATCGTCGGGGTAGGCCCCGGTGAAGTCAGCGTGGATTCAAAGCTGCTCAAATCGGGTGCTTCTACCCAGTTTTGGCGGGTCGAACTCTCCCAGGCTGGCAATCTGGCTATCGTGGCTGATATTGTCACCAGCAACAGGCGGCCAACGGAACTCAACTATCAAATCGAAATGCCTAAAGTCTCTGCCCCTGAAGACAATCCCAAGCTCGAACCGGTGCCGGGTCAGGCGCCGCAATGGATCAGCACCTATGATCAACATATTGCGAAAGGCGTTCCTTTTCAGGTGAACGACACGCCGGAAACGATAGTCTGGATCAAGGAAGAAGACGGCAGACCGCTTGACCGGATCAGCATTGTCTCCATTTGCGATGTGCCCATGCCGCGGACTTTTTTTCTCAGCGAAGAATTTCATCCGGGATCGACCGTTGCCATGTCCACTTATCTGTTCGCTAGCGAAGACGATATAGCCGCGGCAGGATCGGACTATCTGATCATGCGCGTAACTGGAGCCGTGGTAAAAAATAGCAAATGTGATTCCCGTGTGGAACTATGGTCAGCCAGCGGAACCTTGCTCGCGACCAGCAATCAAATCGGGTTTTTCCGGTAATAGCCGCGACACGGAATCAGACAGCCAAATTTCCTTGCTTTTCCCCTGCTCCCTGCTTATAGCGCCCTCTTTCCGACCATGAGCACCCTGGAGGCGTGGCGGAAAAATCGTAAAAACATTATTTTTGGAGCAACATTATGAGTGATCAGCTGACACTATCAGCCGAGCCTCGCGAGCGGGCTGGCAAGGGAGCCTCCCGCGCACTACGTCGCGAAGGCCGCATACCTGCCGTTATTTATGGCGATAAAAAAGAACCTGTGACAATTCATTTGGAAGAACGCGCGCTGAACAAGTTGCTCGGCACCGGCGTTTTCATGAACTCTCTGGTCATGGTGGATGTGAACGGTGAAGTAACCCGTACCCTACCAAAAGATGTTGCTTTTGATCCTGTTTCTGATCGTGCTCTGCATGTTGACTTTTTCCGCCTTGCCAAAGGCGCGAAGGTACAGGTCAATATCCCTGTTGTATTCGTGAATGAAGAAGAGTCACCTGGTCTGAAACGTGGCGGCGTATTGAACGTTGTTCGCTTTGAACTTGACCTGATGTGTGACGCAGACAAGATCCCCGATCAGATCGAAGTTGATGTGACTGGTCTGGAAATTGGTGATTCAATTCACATTTCCAACGTTACTCTACCCGATGGTTCCGAAAGCTCGATCACTGATCGCGACTTCACCATTGCTGGTGTAACCGCTCCATCCGCACTGAAATCTTCTGACGACGAAGCCGAAGAAGGCGAAGGCGAAGAGGGTGAAGAAGGCGAAGAAGGCGAAGCAACTGACGGCGAAGGCGGCGACGCTGAAGGTGACAAGTCAGACGGCTAGACCTCACTGCATAAAACAATGTAACGAAAAACCGTTCATACTGCGCTTGTCGATGTATGGGCGGTTTTTTGTATCTGGACTTTAAGGAAACCAAGAAATGAAACTATGGGTCGGCCTTGGCAATCCGGGTGTGCAATATGCGCTCCACCGCCACAATGTCGGTTTCATGGTGATTGACGCCTTGGAAGAAGTGCATGGCTTTCCTGCTCCCAAACAAAAGTTTCAGGGTTGGGCCATCGAAGGACGACTCGGTTCCGAAAAACTATTATTGCTTAAGCCCGCAACGTTCATGAACGAAAGCGGACGCAGCGTTGGCGAAGCGATGCGTTTCTATAAGCTGGAACCAGAGGATGTGACTGTCTTCTATGACGAGCTCGATCTCGAACCGTTCAAGATCAAAGTCAAACGTGGCGGCGGAACCGCCGGCCATAATGGTATCAAATCCCTCGTAGCTCATATCGGCCCGGATTTCCGCCGTGTACGGATTGGCATCGGCCACCCCGGCCATAAGGCCCGCGTGCACGGCCATGTTCTTGGCAATTATACCAAAGCGGAAATAGACCCCCTCGCCGGAATGCTGGGCGCTATCGCATCAGAGGCCGATTGGTTGGCTAAAGATAATGATGCCCGGTTTCTTAGCGAAGTCGCCCTGCGGCTGCAGGACGACTGACACTAAATAATTTGCCTGCTTAGCTGTAGCTGACCCGAATTTTCTGGCGTCGGCGTATAGCGGTCCCTGTCATGAAGAAACCCAATATCATCATCGCCCAAGTTGTCGGCTCTGGTACAGAACCCAGCACGTTAAACTGGCTATCAATATCCCGGGCCAAGGCTTCATGAATCGGTGCTGAAAAATGAATTCCGTCAAACGAAAATATACCATCACAGCCATTTGCAATCGCTGCCGGTCCGGCGGCTTGGCAAGTGATGTCCAGCCTCTGTGTCGGCAAACCAAGCGCTCCAGGATCGGTTAGTACACGATCAAAAAAATCAAAATAGCTGTAACGTAGGAAAGTCGTGTCAGCCGTAAGGCTCAACGCTGCTAATTCCTGTGTCAAATATCCCTCAGCACTGAACCCCAATGGTCCAGCGACAGGAAACCCTGTCAACAAGACATTTCTTACGCCAATATCGTTCAAAGCCTGAACACCCGCAGCATAATCTTGCGCGGCTTGACGAATGAAAATATCAGCATCGGCGGGGTCATCCGGCGCATTGAAAAGATCATTACCGCCAAAGTTCAGGATATATAGGCCGTTCCTATCGACTTCATTACCCGCTGCCAAATAGCCAGCATAGAGACCAAGCTGCTCACCGAAATCAGGAACCTGTGGGTTCGTGTTCGAAGCCCGGGCAGCACCAAATGCAAAATTGGTTCCGCCTTGCAAGGAAGCAACCGTGGGTGCACCAAAAAGCTCAATACTGAGCAGGTCTGTGTAGTCATAGCCATTAGTAAAGCGACCGTTGAAATAGCCGTTCGCAGCTGAAGGAATGGCACCACCAGTGGCAGTAAAAATATTCCCAGCATCAACAAGGCTATCGCCAAATACCGTCAGAGAGGTAAAACGTTCGGTATCACGCTCCGCTTGCGCTGGCATCGCTGTCGCCAGAACTAGACCACCCGCTATCGCACCTAAAACTCGTGCCTTCATATCCAATCTCCCCGTTATTTTATCGTTAATTTCTATTAACCTGCACCGATTTACGAACGAATGCAATCTTCATTGCATGTTGCTACTGGTAATAACAAAGGAGGCCCGCTATCGAGCACGCTTAATTCCACGGAGTGTCAAAATGGGTTTCAAATGCGGTATCGTTGGTCTTCCCAACGTTGGAAAATCAACGCTGTTCAATGCACTGACCGAAACACAGGCCGCCCAAGCGGCTAACTATCCGTTTTGTACGATTGAACCCAATGTCGGTCAGGTCGCTGTTCCGGATCCGCGGCTAGACCAAATTGCCAAAATTGCTGGCAGCGCGAAGATCATTGAAACACAGCTTGCGTTCGTCGATATTGCCGGACTGGTCAAAGGCGCATCGCAAGGTGAAGGCTTGGGCAACCAGTTCCTCGGCAATATCCGCGAAGTCGATGCGATTGTGCATGTGTTACGCTGCTTTGAAGATGATGATATCCAGCATGTAGCGAATAAAATCGATCCCCTTTCTGATGCCGAGGTGGTCGAAACCGAATTGCTGCTTTCCGATCTGGAAAGCTTGGAAAAACGGGTTCCCGCATTCGAAAAGAAAGCAACCAGCGGCGACAAAGAAGCCAAGATCGCGGCTAGCGTACTTGGCCAAACACTGGAATTGCTCCGCGAGGGCAAGCCAGCACGCCTGACCGAACCCAAAGATGATGAAGAACAGCGCATTTTTGATCAATCACAGCTAATTACCGCCAAACCTATATTATACGTCTGCAATGTAGATGAAGGCGATGCTGCCGCTGGCAATGCGATGAGCGCCACCGTTTTTGAAAAAGCGAAGGCAGATGGCGCAGAAGCTGTGATTGTATCTGCCGCCATAGAATCCGAATTGGTTGGCATGGAAGCGGAAGAGCGGACCGAATATCTGGCGGAACTCGGCCTCGAAGAATCCGGCCTCGCGCGCGTCATCCGCGCCGGATATCAATTGCTCAGCTTACAAACCTTCTTCACCGCTGGTCCGAAAGAAGCGCGTGCCTGGACAGTGCATAAAGGGGCCAAGGCTCCACAAGCCGCTGGCGAAATCCACACTGACTTCGAACGCGGCTTCATTCGTGCCGAAACCATTGCATTCGACGATTATGTCTCACTCGGCGGAGAAAGCGCGGCGCGCGATGCAGGCAAGTTGCGCCAAGAAGGTAAGGATTACGTCGCACAGGATGGCGATATCATGAATTTCAAATTCAATGTCTGACTTGTCATAAAAGCCCGTTAGACTGCATCCAGTCTAAGGGGAAAGTGATGATTCGGAATATATTACAGGTTGCTGCTGCGTGTGCTTTGCTCGCTGGATGTGCAACTTCGCAAGCGGTATTCGCACCCGCTGCTAGCGACACAGCTCGCGAAACCCGTGAGCCCGTTACGATATTGATATCCATAGATGGATTTCGACCCGATTATCTCGATCGCGGCATCACTCCAAATCTCAGTGCGCTGGCAGCATCCGGCATATATGCCGACATGCGGTCCAGCTTTCCGACCAAAACCTTCCCCAATCATTGGACATTGGTCACGGGTAAAACGCCTGATAATCACGGTATCGTTGGCAACAGTATGGAAGACATCGCTCGCCCCGGACAACGATTTACGATGGCCAATAAAGATCCCTTTTGGTGGGATCAAGCTGAACCCATCTGGATAACGGCTGAAAAGCAAGGTGTGAGAACAGCAACCATGTTCTGGCCAGGATCAGAAGTCGAGATGGATGGCACCCGCCCCAGTGATTGGTGGCCCTTTTCACAAGCCCTTTCCAACGACCGCCGCGTCAATGCTGT
Source organism: uncultured Sphingomonadaceae bacterium (assembly GCA_947501695.1). Lineage (GTDB taxonomy): Bacteria > Pseudomonadota > Alphaproteobacteria > Sphingomonadales > Sphingomonadaceae > Parasphingorhabdus. The sequence goes on along the minus strand of CANMWO010000001.1, from coordinate 1,025,247 downwards.
TGCTGACTGGATGCGGCGACCGGCAGCAACGCGTCCACAGCTGATCACGCTCTATTTTGATACTGTCGATACAGCCGGGCATTTTTATGGCCCCGCACCTAGTGAAAAGCTCCATGCAGCGATCAGCGCAGTCGACAAGAATATAGGTAGTTTGACGAAACAGATTGCAGCCCTAGATCAGCCGGTCAATTTCGTCATCACATCAGATCACGGCATGGCCGAAACCCATCCCGACCGCGTCATCTATCTCGACAATATCCTGCCACGCGATAAATATCGGCTGGTTGTTGATGGCAATTATGCAGGCATTGAGCCACTTGCTGATGATATGAGCATGGTCAATGCCGCTTTCCTTAAGCCCCATGACAATATGGAATGTTGGGGTAAAGCCGACATCCCTGACCGCCTGCAATATGGCAAGAACGCCCGGGTGCCGTCGATTATCTGCCTGCCCACAACGGGATGGGTGGTTTATCAGGACAAGCCAGAATGGATGACTGGGATTGGCGGCGGCCACGGATATAACCATCTTCACCCGGATATGATCGCCTTTTTCCTGGCCAGCGGTCCCGATATTGCAGGCAACGGCAAGATTGAAACATTTGACAATGTGGATATCTATTCGCTGATCGCGCACCTGGTTAGCGTTAAACCCAATCCAAGTGATGGTGATATCTCTCCATTTAAACAGGCGCTCAAGCCCTGAATCCTTGTCATAGGACTATGGTTCCATCAGAAAGTCGCCCATGCTCTACTATGAAGATATCCAAATCAACGTCGTTCAGAAATATGGATCCTATGAGGTGACCCGCGACGAAGTGATCGACTTCGCGTCCAAATATGACCCACAGGCTTTTCATCTCGACGAAGAAGCGGCTGCAAAAACCCATTTCGGTCGCCTGTCCGCCAGCGGCTGGCATAGCGCGGCGATGATGATGCGGATGATGGTTGATCATATGAACGCCAACAAACAGGCGGGCCTTGGATCACCCGGCGTCGAGAACCTGCGCTGGCTAAAGCCGGTCTATCCGGGAGATACGCTGCGCTGCGAGCATGTTACGTTGGAGAAGCGACGGTCTGAAAGCCGCCCGGAAATGGGGATTATGAAGGGCAAGATCACCGTGTTTAACCAGAATGACGAACAAGTTATGACAATGGAGAGCACCGGTTTAATTCAGGTGCGCGGGGATTAGGTGGCAGCATCACCAGCGGCGCATTCATAATGGCCTTCATATATGTTTGACCCACCTTCGTCCTGAGAAATTTTCAATATCGCCGGCCAGAAAAAAGTGTCCTGCGTCTTATGTCTGGTTTCTTCGCCGCGCCGTTCGATGGTGATCTGAATGGCTTCACTGCTAAAAGAACCGCCTGCCTTAATCCGGCCTAAGTCGCCGGCGTCATCTGCTAGCTCAACAATCATATTGTTAATCCGAATAGCAGCTTTGCCAGCGGCACCATCGGTTTGTCGGGACGTTACGAGAAGCAACGGATCGCTATTGCCCTGCGCTATAAAGATGCAAGCTACGGGTGCTTCGAATACCCGCCGTGGGCGCTTGAATTGATCTTTTTTTATGGGCTCCAGCATCGGCCTACTTATACCGTCACCAATGCCGCCTTCTGGATCAACTGGAAAACTGGGACTGTTGCTTTCGCTCGAGACACAAGCTGTTGCCAGCAACGCCAAGGTAGATAAGGCAATTGAACGCATCACTTTCTCCCAAAGAGTTTTTCAATATCCCCGTGCGCCAGTTTGACCCAAGTCGGGCGGCCATGATTGCACTGCCCTGAATGCGGGGTCACTTCCATTTCGCGAAGAAGCGCGTTCATTTCAGCGACGTTGAGCACGCGCCCTGCCCTTACAGACCCGTGACAAGCCATGGTCGAGGCGACATGGTCAATCCGCTCTTTCAAGGACAAAGCCTCGTCATATGCGCCGAGTTCATCCGCCAGATCGGTAATCAAGCCTTTGACATCACCCGAACCCAGCATGGCCGGAGTGGCTCGCACCAGCATGGCTGAAGGACCGAAACGCTCGAGTTCCAAACCAAATTCTGACAGTTCCACCATGCGTGCTTCCAGTCGGTCACAGGCATTCTCATCCAGCTCCACGACTTCGGCCATCAGCAAGGCCTGCGAAGCGACAGTTCCTCCTTCCACAGCTTTGCGCATCCGTTCCAGCACCAAACGCTCATGAGCGGCATGCTGATCAACAATGACCAGTCCATCCTCTGCTTCGGCTACGATATAGGTTTTTGACACCTGCCCACGGGCGATACCGAGCGGGTGGCTGACAGCTTCGGGCACAGGCTGCGCGGCTTCTTCGGCACGCCCCATAAGCGGGGCCAGCTCGTCAGGATTCAACGTACTGAAAGCGCTGCTATTATCCTGCACCGCGGATGGATAAGGCTGCGATTGGATCGTTGCCCTGCCCCCAATGGGTCCCTGTGGAGTAAAGATACTTGTTTGTGGGTCAGGCGCCTGCGGTTCCGTCTGCCAATTGGCCAGGGCCGATTCCGCCGGACGCTGGACCGCGCGAAAACCACCTTCGTCCAAAGCTCGCCGCAAGCCGCTGACAATCATGCCGCGGATCATTGCTGGTTCACGGAAACGAACCTCGGTTTTGGCCGGATGCACGTTCACGTCCACAAGCTCCGGCGGCATATCAATAAACAGGGCCACAATAGGATGACGATCCCGCGCCAGCATTTCCGCATAGGCCCCGCGCACAGCACCAACCAAAAGGCGGTCTTTCACGGGGCGGCCATTGACGAAAAGGAACTGATGATCGGCCACACCGCGATTATAGGTTGGCAAGCCAGCGACGCCGGAAAGCCGCACTTCTTCCCGCGCCAGATCGACCGCCACGCTGTTGGCGCGCAATTCCTTGTTGGTGAGCGCTGCCACACGATCCGGACCGCTTTCGCCGCCCTGCACCGCAATCGCCTTGCGATTTTCATGAGTCAGCGTGAACCCGATATCAGGCCGGGCCATGGCGAGCCGCCGCACCACATCAACGCACGCGGCATATTCACTGCGCGGCGTGCGCAAGAATTTCCGGCGGGCTGGTACTTTGGCAAAGAGCTGTTCCACCCGCACTTTGGTGCCAGGCGGGATGGCCGCTGGCTCGTCCGCTTCCACTTCGCCGTGATTAACAATTCGCGTCCAACCATCCTCGCCTTCAACCCGGCTTTCTATAGTGAGTCGCGCTACACTCGCTATCGAAGGCAGCGCTTCCCCGCGAAAACCCAATGTCGCGACCATCTCGATCGCTTCATCTGGCAGCTTGGACGTGGCATGACGCTCCAGCGCCAAGGCCATATCATCGCGGGTCATGCCGCATCCATTGTCAGCAACTTCGATCAGATCGAGGCCACCTTGTTCCAAACGAATATTAATCTGGCTGGAGCCCGCATCAATGGCATTCTCAACCAGCTCCTTTAACGCGCTAGCCGGACGCTCGACAACTTCACCGGCTGCGATCCGATTGATGAGGCTATTTGGGAGTCTTCTTATTGACATATCGGCGTTCCTAGCCCAAGCGATCATGCCAAGCGACCCTTGATTGCGACTTAGTTTTTCGAGGTGTTTTGCTGGACGATGCAAATGGTTAACTTCATCCCCCGTTCAGCCAAAATGTCGCTATAGTTTTAGGGAACAGCGTTCGCTGCAAATATAAGAAAACACGGGAAAAAAATGGCATTTAATCTGTTCAAGTTCAGGTCTCAAGACATGGCAATCGATCTGGGGACAGCCAATACGGTTGTTTATGTACGCGGTCAGGGAATCGTCCTCAACGAACCATCGGTTGTTGCCATAGAAACAGTCAACGGCATCAAGAAAGTCAAAGCCGTCGGTAACGACGCCAAAATGATGATGGGTAAAACGCCCGATAGCATCGAGGCGATTCGTCCTTTGCGCGACGGCGTTATTGCTGACATTGATGTGGCCGAGCAGATGATCAAGCACTTCATCCAGAAAGTAAACGGCAAGAGCAAGCTGTTCAGCTATCCGGAAATTGTGATCTGTGTGCCATCGGGTTCCACCTCGGTTGAGCGCCGCGCCATTCGCGATGCCGCTTCCAATGCCGGAGCCAGTCAGGTGTTCTTGATCGAAGAGCCGATGGCCGCTGCCATTGGTGCCGATATGCCGGTGACAGAGCCCATTGGCTCTATGGTTGTCGACGTGGGCGGTGGAACGACCGAAGTCGCTGTCTTGTCTTTGCGTGGCCTGGCCTACACAACATCCGTTCGCACCGGCGGAGACAAAATGGATGAAGCGATTGTTTCTTATGTCCGTCGTCACCACAATCTGTTGATCGGCGAAACAACTGCTGAGCGGATCAAGAAAGACTTTGGCGTGGCGCAAGCCCCGGCTGATGGCGTTGGCCACACGATCCATATCAAAGGACGTGACCTCGTCAACGGTGTGCCGAAAGAGATTTCCATCAACCAAGGCCAGATCGCCGAAGCATTGAGCGAACCGATTGGCACAATCATCGAAGGCGTACGCATCGCTCTCGAGAACACGGCCCCTGAATTGGCTGCGGATATTGTCGACCAAGGTATTGTTCTTACCGGCGGTGGTGCGTTGATCGCTGGATTGGACGAAGCCTTGAGCGACGAGACTGGTTTACCGGTAACAGTGGCGGAAGACCCTCTCGCCTGTGTTGCTATTGGAACGGGCCGGGCGATGGAAGATGATATGTTCCGCGGCGTGCTTACAACAGCTTGATGGATCATAAGACTGGAATGTTGAAAGCGGAAGGATAAGCAGTAATGGCGCCGCCAAATAACCGGCGCCCAGGATTTTCCAAGCGGGCGCAATATAGCATATTCGCCAGCTATTTACTGGGCATATTAGGAGCTGTTGTCGGGCTCCTCTTGCTGCTTATCTCTATTTTCGATCCACAGGGCTTTGCAGTCCTTCGCACCATCGGCGCAGAAGCAACGGCGCCTGTCAGCAGAACCCTGTCAGAAGTAGGCGGAGCCACAGGCAATGCCGGCGAGAATATCTCAGCCTATTTCAACGCCGCGTCAAAAAACGCCGATATGAAGCGCGAGCTTGAGAAAAGCCGTATCGAAATATTGGAAGCTCGCTCCCTGAAGCAGGAAAATGAGCGACTGAAGCGGTTGCTCGATCTGGATAAAGAAGTCCCTGACGCCATCGGCATGGCGCGTCTAATAAGCTCCACATCTTCTAGTTCCCGACGCATGGCCACCCTAGGGTTGGGAACCACGGATGGCATCTTAATTGGTCAACCGGTGCGAGCTCCCGAAGGTTTGGTTGGACGTGTCTTGGAAGCCGGCCCGACAACTGCCCGGATACTCCTTGTCTCCGATGGGCAGAATGTGATGCCAGTAAAAAGAGCCAGTGACGAACTTCCAGCTTTCGCAACTGGTCGCGGGGACGGAACTGTTGATGTGCGCCCGATAAATTTGGGCACCAACCCTTTTAATGGCGGAGATCTACTGATCACATCGGGCAGCGGCGGCCTATATGCTCCTGGAATTCCCGTAGCTGTTGTCATTCGTAAAACCGACACGGGAGCCATCGCTCGAATATTGGCAAATTCTGCAAAAGTCAGCCATGTCATCGTGCAACCTATGTTTCAGGCCGAGACTGTCGCCGCCATCAAACAGGAAAAAGTTGATGAGGCCGAAACCGCTTCCGAAGGCGGAGAATAATGGCGAAACCCTATCGTTCTCGTATCAATCGGCAACCTTCGCAATTTCGCATAAAATTCATTCCGTCAATCACGGTCATATTGGGTTCAATGGTTACGGCACTACCACTGATCACCGACTATCCTATCCTGCCGCCTTTGGGGCTATTGATATTGCTTTCCTGGCGCTTGATCCGTCCCGGCTATTGGCCGGTATGGGCCGGGTTCCCGCTGGGCATGATAGATGACATATTCAGCGGTCAACCATTTGGCAGTGCCGCATTTTTATGGTCGCTGGTGTTTATTGCGCTGGAAACGCTCGACCGTAGAGGCGTTGGCAGAGATTATTGGCAGGACTGGCTTATAGCCTCCCTTTCGATTATTTTTGTGCTAATATGCGGTATGCTGATCATCGACTTTCAAAGCAATTTACTCAGGCTCGAAATATTAGTGCCGCAGATATTACTCTCAATCCTGCTTTATCCTTTCATGACCCGCTTGATCGGAGCAATTGATAATTGGCGAGTGGCCCGATGAGCATTGGCGGCGGCAAAACCATTAGCGGAGCCGTACAGGCTTTAACCTTTACCCGGCGTGCGACAGTCATAGGGGGATTGCAGGCTAGTATCGGAGTTCTGCTTGCCGGAAGGATGGCTTACATCTCGGTAGCCGAAAATGAACGCTATCAGCTTTTATCGGAAAGTAACCGCGTCAACTTGACGCTAGTACCTCCGAGACGCGGTTGGCTGATTGATCGGAACGGTAAGCCCATTGCCAATAATAAAACAGATTTCCGGGTCGACCTCATTCCTGACCGGATGCAGGACAAGGACAAAACCGTTGCAACATTGGCCCGGCTATTATCGCTCGATCAGGAGGAAATAGACCGGATAAACAAGGAACTCGAGCAGGCAACGAGCTTCCAACCCGTTCAGGTTGCCACCGGATTAGATTGGGAGAGTTTTGCCGCCGTTAGCGTTCGCCTTCCCGATTTACCGGGCGTATCGCCACGACAAGGGTTCTCTCGCTTCTATCCAACAGGAGCAGCCGTCGGGCATCTCGTCGGTTACGTTGGCATCGCATCTGCCGAAGACTACAAAGAAAATCCCGATCCTATCTTGGTCACGCCGGGATATAAGATCGGCAAGGACGGACTGGAGAAGACGTTCGAGGATCGCCTGCAGGGCAAGCCTGGTGCAAAGCGTGTGGAAGTCACAGCTCGCGGCAAAATCGTTCGCGAGCTTGATAGCCGCCCGGATATTCCCGGCAAAGCCATGCAAATGACACTCGATATTGATTTGCAGGAATATGCAGCGCGCCGCCTCGGTCCTGAATCTGGTTCTGTTGTCGTGATGGATTGCAAAACTGGTGACATTTTGGCGATGACGTCAATGCCGTCTTTTGATCCCAACAGTTTTTCCGATGGCATTGGCCAAACAGAATATGGGATGTTACGAGACGATGATCATGTTCCGCTACGCGATAAATCTCTAAAAGGATTATTCCCGCCCGGCTCTACGATCAAGCCGATGGTGTCGCTTGCGCTCCTGCGCGGTGGTATTGATCCGGAAGAAACCGTTAGCTGCCCCGGCGGATTGCGGGTAGGCAATCGGTTCTTCAATTGCCACAGCACCCATGGCACCGTGAACATGAAGCGGGCGAATGCCCAAAGCTGTGATACATATTTCTACAAGATGGCTCTGCGTATAGGATATGACGCGATCGCGCTGATGGCGCGTGAACTGGGATTGGGCGCTAAATATGATTTGCCGGTTGCCTCGCAAAGCTACGGCACGGTGCCGGACACACAATGGATCAAAAAGCGCCATGACCGTGAATGGGAAAATTTTGATACAGTGAATAGTGCTATTGGACAGGGATTTTTCCTGTCCAATCCCTTGCAGCTGTGTGTGATGGCTGCCCGCATGGCGTCAGGAAGGAATCTGGAGGCTAAACTGCTGCTCGAACAAGATCGGCCCGCCGCATCGCCATTGGATATTTCTCCGGAGCATCTTTCCTTTGTGCGCGAAGCGATGAGTGAAGTTGTAAACGGCGCCGGCACCGCAAGGCGCGCGCGACTACCGCTCGATAACATAAAGTTGGGCGGTAAAACCGGCACCGCTCAGGTCGTCAGCCTAAAATATGGCCGTGGAGGCCGAGACGTGCCTTGGAAATTCCGCGATCATGGCCTGTTTGTTTGCTTCGCACCCGTTGAAAATCCGCGCTATGCCGCGTCTGTCGTGATTCAACACGGGGGCGGCTCGTCATCCGCTTATCCAGTAGCACGCGACGTCATGACTTTTCTTTATGATCGCGAAAAGGCAATGAAGAAGCTGGTGGCGATGGAGGAAAGCTGGGGCGGAACGATCTCCGAACGTATGGATCGCCAACTCGCCGCTTACCGCGCGCAGAAGGAGCTGGAAAAGGCAATTGCCGAAGGACGCGTAGCCCCGCCTCAAACCGAAGCGAACGGCGAGGATTCTGCTGCCGAAGTAGGACAATAGGCATTGAACGATTTCATTCCCGCGCCCATTGCACAACTTCCTTGGAAAACAATATTACTGCTTTTGGTTATGGCAGGTTTTGGTTTTGTTGTGCTCTATTCCGCGGCCGGCGGGAGCGTTACCCCCTGGGCAGGTCTGCACATGGTCCGTTTCATGGTTTTTCTCGGCATGGCGATCGTTTTTTCTCGACTTAAAGAGAATTTCTGGAAAGCCATTGCCTTCCCTGTTTACATTGTTGTGGTCATCATGCTTCTCGGCGTTGAACTAATCGGCGCAGTCGGTGGCGGCAGCCAAAGATGGCTTAACCTTGGCTTTATTCGCATCCAGCCATCCGAGCTTATGAAACCTGCTATCATTCTGGCAGTGGCCCGCTTTTACGACCTTTTGCCAGCAGGCCAAATCCGAACTTGGGGAGCTATATGGCCGTTGCTGATGTTACTCGCATTTCCTTGCGCATTAATTCTGCTGCAACCGGATCTCGGCACAACAATTACCGTGCTGGCTGGAGCCATGACCGTGGCCTTCCTCGCTGGGCTGCCAATGCGATTGTTTATCGGCGGGGCGGCTGCGATTGCTGTCATCACCCCCATTGCCTTTTTCTTTGGGCTTGAGGACTATCAACAGCGCCGCGTTACCACTTTCCTTAACCCAGAAAACGATCCCTTGGGTGCGGGTTACCATATCAGCCAGTCAAAAATCGCAATCGGTTCGGGTGGGATATTTGGGAAGGGCTTCCTAAATGGCACCCAAAGCCATCTCGACTATCTGCCTGAAGGACACACTGACTTTGTATTTGCGACGATGGCTGAGGAATGGGGCCTGATGGGCGGTGTAGCCGTCTTGTTCGGTTTCTTCCTGCTATTTCGCTGGGGCCTTGGTGTTGCCATGAGAGCCAAGACACGCTTTTCACAGCTTGCAGCCGCAGGCCTTTCGACGACGATATTCTTCTACGTCGCCATCAACCTGATGATGGTCATGGGCCTTGCGCCAGTGGTTGGAATTCCATTACCCTTTTTGAGCCATGGCGGATCATCCATGATGACCATCATGATCTGTATAGGAATTTTAATGGCAATCGACAGGCATCCGGGCCGCCGCGGCGGAACATTTGGATAAAGTCAAGATAGTCCATCAGACGGTTGTTCTTCCGAGCGCGTCGACTATATAGAAACATATCAAGAATATGGACGCTTAGCTCAGTTGGTAGAGCAGCTGACTCTTAATCAGCTTGTCGCAGGTTCGATCCCTGCAGCGTCTACCATTTTCATGGATTCAAAAACAATCCGGCGGATTATTTTCCACAAAAACCCCTAACGCGAGCCAAGGGTGATCCGACACAGCTGTAACGGTCAGGATAAAGCTAGTATAGCTCTCGCAAGCATAGAACAGGTTTTTACCAAACAGCTGATCATCTGGCATCAGCGCATTCTTAACCCATGAAAAAAGGCGGGTCCAAAAGGAACCCGCCTGAATTTTTCAAACAAAGTGCGAAAAAAAGGGGAAGCGCCCAGGCACTCCCCCCAATTACTTATTTGTTAACGGCGTCTTTCAAGCCCTTGCCGGCTTTGAATTTAGCTTGTGTAGATGCAGGAATCTGCATTGGCTCACCCGTACGTGGGTTACGGCCTGTAGAAGCTTTACGCTTTGATGTAGAAAATGTTCCAAAACCGACGAGACGGACTTCATTGCCGCTCTTCAGTGAACCTGTGATAGAATCGAAAACTGCGTCAACGGCTTTGCCGGCATCGCTCTTGCTGAGACCACTGTGATCTGCAACGCTACTGATAAGATCCTGTTTATTCATAATGGGTATCCCCCCTTTTCTAAAAGCAACTCTTGATTGAATCGCGACTTTGTCTGGGGCCAGTAACTACAAGAAGCCCCCTTGAGTCAAAGGAAAACCGCCAATTTTTGGGTCAAAGATGTAATATTTATGCCAAATGGTTAAATTTGATCCAAAATCGGACATTTTCGGCCCTTTTTTCGCCAACTGTCATTTGTCTTAGGAAGAAAAACCGGCACCGAATCGCGCTGATCTGTAGCTAGTGTCTTGCGGTAGACCCACTATCATCAGCACGCGGAGCAGCAGCATGGCTCGCCAATTCATCTGCATCACTCCATTCAATCGGCTGAATCTTTTCAGTGAGTGCTAGAGCAAGTACTTCATCCGCATGTTTAACTGGTATGATCTTTAGCGATGAGGTGATGTTGTCTGGAATTTCCACCAGATCTTTCTCATTTTCCGCTGGAATCAATACCGTCGTGATACCGCCACGTAAGGCAGCGAGCAATTTTTCCTTTAGCCCGCCGATCGGCAATACACGCCCGCGCAGGGTTACTTCGCCAGTCATAGCGACATCGCGGCGAACTGTTATGCCAGTTAATGTGGACACGATGGCGGTTACAATGCCGACGCCGGCTGATGGACCATCTTTTGGTACCGCCCCTTCCGGCAAGTGGATATGGATATCTTTTCTGCCAAAAAGACTGGGCTTGATCCCATATGATGGCGCGCGGGACTTCACAAATGACAAAGCGGCCTGCACCGACTCGGTCATCACTTCGCCCAGTTTACCGGTTGTCTTAATCTGGCCTTTGCCCGAAACCGTGACAGATTCGATAGTTAGCAATTCGCCGCCAACTTCCGTCCAGGCCAGACCGGTCACAGCTCCAACTTGGTTTTCTTCCTCACCGACGCCATGACGATATTTACGAACACCGGCATATTCGGAAAGATTATCAGTTGTAATTTCGACGCTCTTATATTCGCCCTCTAATATCCGACGCAGCGCTTTACGTGCGAGTTTGGCAATTTCACGTTCCAAGGTCCTTACACCTGCTTCACGCGTATAATAGCGGATCAGGTCGCGCAGTGCGTCGTCATGCAGAACAAACTCACCTTTTTTCAAGCCATGCGCATCTATTTGCTTCTCGGTAAGGTGGCGTTTGGCAATCTCTACCTTTTCATCCTCGGTGTAACCTTCGAGCCGGATGATCTCCATCCGGTCGAGCAATGGTTGTGGAAGATTGAGCGAATTAGCTGTCGTCACAAACATGATGTCCGACAAGTCGATATCAATTTCGAGATAATGGTCCTGGAACTTGTCATTCTGTTCCGGATCCAACACTTCTAGCAAGGCTGAGGCAGGATCGCCGCGGAAATCTTGGCCTAGCTTATCGATCTCGTCGAGCAGGAAAAGTGGGTTGGACGTACCCGCCTTTTTCAAGTTCGACACAATTTTACCGGGTAGCGAACCAATATAGGTCCGGCGATGCCCACGAATTTCGGCTTCATCCCGAACGCCGCCCAACGACTGACGGACAAATTCGCGTCCAGTAGCCCTCGCTATGGAGCGGCCCAGCGAAGTTTTACCAACACCGGGAGGGCCAACGAGGCAAAGGATCGGGCCTTTCAGCTTGTTCGTTCGTGTTTGCACGGCAAGATATTCAAGAATCCGTTCTTTCACTTTTTCCAGAGCAAAATGATCATCGTCGAGGACCGTTTCGGCTTGCTTGATATCTTTCTTCAATCGGGATTTTTTGCCCCATGGCAGTCCTAACAACACATCGAGATAGTTGCGAACAACAGTGGCCTCAGCCGACATTGGCTGCATGCCCTTAAGCTTTTTGTATTCCGCATTGGCCTTGGCCTTGGCTTCCTTGGAGAGCTTCATCTCCTCGATTTTCTTGCCCAGCGCAGACATTTCATCGCCTTCGCCGTCTTCACCATCGCCTAATTCACGCTGGATCGCCTTCATCTGTTCATTCAGATAATATTCGCGCTGGGTTTTCTCCATCTGACGCTTTACGCGGCCACGAATTTTCTTTTCGACCTGAAGAACACCAAGCTCACCTTCCATGAAGGCAAAGGCCATCTCGAGGCGTTTAATTGGGTCGCTTTCGATTAAAAGACTCTGCTTATCCGCCACTTTGACGTTGATATTGGCCGCAACGGCATCTGCCAGACGCGAGGCTTCGTCAATCTCACCAAGTTGCACCACGGTTTCCGCAGGCATTTTTTTGTTGAGTTTCGAGTAATTTTCAAATTGCTCAACCACAGAGCGCATCAGCGCGGTCGCCTCTGGTCCGTCAACAGAATCTTCAGCAATCAAATTCACGTTAGCCAAGACAAATCCATCGTCTTGCTCGTCCAAAGAAACATGCGTCGCGCGCTGTTTACCCTCAACCAGCACGCGGACTGTGCCATCGGGCAATTTTAGCAACTGTAACACAGTCGCAACGACGCCAAGATCATAAAGCTGATCGCGGCCCGGATCGTCTTCCGCCGGATCCAGTTGGGCAACCAGGAAGATTTCCTTGTCGCTGTCCATCGCCTTTTCCAAAGCCACAACCGATTTATCGCGCCCGACAAAAAGAGGCACGATCATGCTGGGAAACACTACAATATCCCGCAACGGCAGCAAGGGCAGCGCCTTGGCTTCGGGACTAGAGGCAGATGTGGACTCGGACTGGGACATTAATACTCCAAACTATTGCGCCGGTTTCGGTGACGGTTTCGGCGGCTATCAGCCTATATGGGGCGCGCTAAGATGACTTCAACCACCATTAGACACCTGTGCGTGAAATGAGCAATACCGCTAAAAGGGTAGCTTAAACCCTGCTGGCAAACCCATTCCACCGGTCATTTTACCCATTTCTTCGTTGCTGACGGCATCCGCCTTGTCGCGAGCGTCGTTAAAGGCAGCGGCGACCAGGTCTTCCAAAATACCTTTTTCCTCGGCCTTCATCAGGTTATCATCAATGCTGACCCCCAAAATACGACCTTTTGCGGTTGCTTTGACCGATACAAGACCACCACCAGACTTGCCTTCAACCTCGATGCTGTCGAGTTTGGCCTGGGCTTCCTCCATCTGGGCTTGAACCGTTTGCGCCGCTTCCTGTGCAGCTTGGATCATTTCTTCCATAGATTTCATGCTTGTGAGCTCCTTGATTCAGGCCCGGAATCAGTCTGGGTCTGACTTATATCATTTTCGAGTAGTTCCGCATCCGGAAAAGCCTCAAATGCGGCTTTCACGAACGGCGTATCCAAAATTGCCTGCGTAGCAGCATCCTTATCAAGCTGGATCTGCTCTGAAATGCTCGGCTGTGCCTCACCCTGCCCCTCTTGAAACGTCCAGATCGTTCCGGTTGCGTCATTTAAAGCGTCAGTAATTTTTTTAAGGTCTGACGCTGCAATGGGACGCGCGGATTGATACTCGATAACCGGTGCCGAGAAGCTGATGATACGCATATCCGCTATTAATATGCTTTCCAATACAGGTGATACGCCGCCGATAATCTTGATGACCGATTCGAAGTCCGTCGGCAGCTTATTCTCTGTCGCGGATTGCTCTTCTTGAATCCCAATTTGTTGCGGTTCGATTGCCGGGACAGGAACATCTGTCAATGGAGCGGGACTATTCGCCACCGGGGCCGACGGTGCTTCGTGGACTGGCGGTGCCTTGGGTGTTGGGATTATGGGTGCTGAGGCTATGGGTGCTGGAGCCGCTTCCATAGTCTGCGGAACAGCAGGGGCGCTGCCTTGCTGGAGCATCTTTGCCAATTCGCCGGGGTCGGGCATATCGGCCGCACACAGCACCCTCAAAAGAGCCATATCACAGGCCTCACGCGGCATATGGGCTTGCTGCACTTCTTCATAGCCTTTGAGAAGAAGTTGCCATAACCGGTGGAGAACTGGGTAGGATAATTTCTCAGACCAAGTACCTAGCTGTGCCTTGGCTTCTTCCGATAGAGTCGGATCATTAGCGCGCCCGACTTTATATAAGGTCACCTGATGGCACAGCGACAGCAACCCATTCATCAAGGATAATGGCTCCACACCAACGCGATATTGCTCGTCAATCGCATCGAGCAGCGCTTGAGAATCCCCACCTAGCAACAATCCAAACAATCGCCGCACCGCGCTGCGATCAGATAGCCCGAGCATCTCGCGAATCTGTGACGCCTTGACGTCACCGCCACCTTCCATATCTGCATGGGCAATTGCCTGATCAAGAATGGAGAGACCATCGCGAACGGACCCTTCTGCAGCCTGAGCGATTAAATCGAGTGCATCCTGCTCTGCTTCGACACCCTCTTTTTCGACGATATTGCCGAAATGGGTGGATAATTGCTCCGCCTTGATTCGTTTCAGATCAAAGCGCTGGCAACGGGAAAGCACCGTAATTGGCACTTTATTGACCTCGGTAGTTGCGAAGATGAATTTCACATGGGCTGGCGGTTCTTCCAGTGTCTTCAACAACGCATTGAAAGCATTTTTCGACAGCATGTGGACTTCGTCGATAATATATATTTTGTAGCGCGCTGAAACCGAGGAATAGCGCACAGCTTCGATAATCTCGCGAACATCGTCGACACCCGTATGGCTCGCAGCATCCATTTCGATAACGTCGATAAAACTGCCATCAGCAATAGAGCGGCATGGCTCACATTTCCCGCACGGATCAATGGTTGGGCCGCCCTGCCCATCCTCTCCGATACAATTCAGCGCCTTGGCTATCAAACGCGCTGTCGATGTTTTACCGACACCGCGCACACCGGTCATCAGGAAGGCATGTGCCAGACGGTCACGCTTAATCGCGTTGCCCAGCGTCTGAACCATTGCATCCTGCCCGATCAGTTCGGCAAAGCTGGACGGCCGATATTTACGCGCAAGAACACGGTAAGGCTGGGCTGCAGCCGGTGCCGGATCAATCGGAGCTTCGACGCCGCCAGCAGCAAATATGTCGGGTGAATCGGACATAGGTCAGGTTTAGGCGCTAGCTGCCAGCTTGTCGAAGCCTAAACCTCGGTTCGATCAAAAAGCCTGTGTAAATTTTGTGAGTAGAAGCCGGGCGACCCGTAGAAAAATCGTTACGGCTGCTTCCTTCCGGATCTGACCGGGTTGGCGAACACTACGTCCACCCGACTCCCGCTGCGCATATGGCGAGGAGTCGGACATATTTCAAGTGTGCTTTTGCGCTGAGTTTTTAATCTGCGCCAAAAATCAACCGGACAACTATCCGGGTAACTTCGGCCATCGCTGCGTCGACTTGCTCAGGAGTTGCCGTTGGTCGATCAATATAAACGGTGAGTGTGAACGGTTCCAACGAAAGTTCGGCAGTCGACGGTCTAAAAATGGCAATATCGTTGCGCGCTATTCCGCCTGAAGCTGTGCCGGTTTTATTCCCGACCCACCAACCCTTCGGCAAGCCTGCACGAATGCGGGTTGCTCCCGTTTTGCTGTCTTCCATCCATTTTCGTAAAGTCAGCTTGTCTATATCCAACGAACCTGCGTCTATGGCCAGCTTATGCATTAACTTGGCCATCGCTTCAGGCGTGGTTGTATCACGCGGGTCGCCGGGAAGGTTTTCGTTCAATTCCGGTTCCATCCGGTCCAGACGTGTGACGCTATCGCCGTTTGCCCGCACAAATTTTGTGAACGCTTCGGGTCCGCCAGTGGCCGTTAGAATGAGATTTGCGGCCGCATTGTCGCTTGTCATCACCGCTGCCCCTGCGAGTTCATGAAGCGAGACGGCTTCCTTCGCGGCAAGCTTCTTCTCAACAAACGGCATATAAGGAATGCGATCCGCTTCTTTCAGATCAAATTTCTTGAACATATCGACCGTTCCGGCCCGATGAGCGGCAAACAGCATCGATGCCAAAGGCGCTTTGAAAGTGGAACACATAGCAAAGCGTTCGCCGCCCCGATGCGCTAAAATCAAATCACCGTCAGGAGAAGCCAAGGCGACGCCGAAGCGTCCCCCAATACGTTCTTCTATTTTTGCAATCGCATGGACATTCGAAACTACTGGTCTTGAAGCATTTTCACTGCTGACAAAGGGTCGCTCCATACAACCACCAAGCAGCATAAAACCAGATGACAGCAGGAAAGTTCGGCGATCGACCATCCTTATACTCCTTGCATATTGCGGCTTTCAGACGGGATGTGCACCGTGAGGCCGTCCAGTTCCGGCGTCAGGGTAATCTGACAGGCTAAGCGGCTGGTCCGCCGTGCACCGGCGGCGAGATCGAGCATATCTTCCTCCATCTCTGTCGCCTCGGGCAATTTGTCAAAATCTTCGGCGGCAACGATGACGTGGCAGGTCGAACAAGCCATCTGTCCCTCGCATGTGCCTTCCAAAGGCTGATCATTAACCTGAGCGATGGTCAGCAGATCATCACCATCAGATGCTTTTGCCGTCACGGTCTGTTCGCCATCTGCGCTGACGAAATTCACCTTTATGTCACTCATGCAAGCTGTGCCTCGACCGCTTCGTTGATATATTTTGATGCCATTTCAATATCTTCCAAGCTATTATAACGGCCAAACCCCAAACGAATGGAGGATTTAATCTCCGCTGGTTCAAGACCAAGCGCCGCCAAAACATGACTGGGCCTGCCCGAACCACTGGCACAGGCCGATCCGGCTGAAAACGCCACGCCGCGCACATCAGACATCAAACGCGCCACATCCACGCCATCGCGGCGGATATTTAGATTGCCCATATAGCGTTGATCCATCGCACCGTTGATCGTCCAGTCTGCAAAACAGCTTTGCGCTTTATTGGCTAGTATCTGAATATGGGCTGCATCGGTGTCACGATTTTTTAGGCAAAGCTCGGCAGCGCGGCCAAACCCAGCACATAAGGCCGGTGACAAGGTGCCGGAACGGATGCCCTGCTCTTGGCCGCCACCATGGATCATGGGCGGTACGCCAATCCCATCCCGCAGCCAAAAAGCCCCAATCCCTTTGGGGCCGTATATCTTATGCGCCGATATCGCAGCCATATCGACATTGTTTGGAATATCGACCCGCCCATAGCCTTGAACAACATCGCACAACATCAACGCGCCCTTTTTGTGGGCGAGATCCACAATTTCCTCGATCGGCTGAATAACGCCGATTTCGTTATTTACGAGCATCGCCGCGACAAGTGCTGTTTTATCGTCAATCGATTCAGCCAATTGCTCTAGTGAAACAACGCCGTCAGAACTGATCGGATGCTTCTCAACCATAAAGCCATGTTTTTCATAGGATAGCGCAGTATCGCGGACGGCGGCATGCTCGCTATCCAATACGATAATCTTGTTTTTTCCTTCGGTTTTCAGAGCACGAACGGCACCAAAGCCAAGATTAATGGCTTCGGTCGCACTGCCCGTGAACAGGACACTTCCGCCTTTAGGCAACGGTCCAGCCACCTGTTCTCTAGCGACCTCTACAACGGCAGCGGCTTTGCGACCTAATATATGGGCGCTATGCGGATTTCCGAAATGGTCACGTAACCAGGGCACCATCGTGTCAAACACTTCCGCAGCCAGCGGTGTTGTCGCTTGATTATCAAGATAGATTGGATCTTTGGCCATCGGGCTATGCTGCCCGGGCAGCGTTGAAAATAGACTTCCACTGCTCGATAAAGTCATAAATATGCGCGCGGGTAGTGTCACGGCCGATGCTGACACGAATGACTTCGCGCGCCATATTTTCATCGAGTCCCATCGCTTCAAGAACATGACTAGGTTTAAGCGTACCGGAAGAACAGGCGCTGCCCGCTGATACCGAAAAACCAGCCATATCAAATCGTATCAACTGGGTGTTCGCGGCGACACCGGGCATATGATAGCTGCCAATGGTCGCAATGCGTGACGCATTTTCAGCAATTATCGCCCCACCCTCGGTTTTGATCGCATTGTCGAGATGCGCACGCAGTTCAGTGGCTCGCCCGGCCCAATTGGCCGGTGCCTCCAATGCTGCCACCATCGCCATGATATAGGGGAGGTTCTGGGTACCGGAGCGATAGCCCTGTTCCTGCCCGCCATGGGCATGCAGCAGGTTCAAATCCTTGATCAATAAGGCTCCAACGCCCGGCGGTCCGCCAAATTTATGCCCCGCTATTATGATCATATCCGCATCGGGGAGCGGCATTTTCCCAGCAGACTGCGAACAATCCGCCAGCAAGATCGCGCCTCTATCTCGCGTGACCTTTGCCAGTGCCTCCATATCCTGCATTACGCCAGTTTCATTATTAACCGACTGCACAACCACCAAAGCTTGTTCTTTTTCGCCCTTCAGCATGTGATTGAGCCGCATGGGCACCACCAAACCGTTTAGATCGACCGGAACCGCAGTTGCGCCTTCAGAAAAACGCAAAACGACATCATGCTCAATCGGAGATACCAGTTGCCGCACCGGCTTCGATTGTTTGAGCGCCATAGCAATGGCTTCACTGGCCCCACTGGTGAACAAGACTTCTCCATCCCAATTCAGCGCAACTTTTAATCGCTTCCGTGCGTTTTCGAGCATCGATCCAGCTGCGCGTCCGTCTGCATGGGGCGAGGACGGGTTTGCCCAATGCGCAAACCCTTCTAGACAGGCCTGCTGCGCGACGTCTAGCATCGGCGTAGTTGCAGCATAATCGAGGTAGATACGTTTCTTTTCAGACATAAATACGGACGTTACTCTTTGACAGTTGCTGGATAGAGTTGCGGATTACTGGACTCTCTCTATATAGGCGCTTCATTCAGCGCAAAAGCTTATCTGCCTTTTGTCGCCATTCAAATCGTAATCTTGATCATAGAATTGAAAAAGCCATGCCTGACGTAATTTTTACCGGACCCGAAGGACGCCTCGAAGGCCGTTTTAGCCCAGGACCGCGAGATCGTGCACCCGTGGCCATGATCCTTCATCCCCACCCGCAAGCTGGGGGCACAATGAATGATCGCATCACGCAGGCAATGTATAAAACTTTCGTGCGGCGCGGCTTTGCGACTCTACGGTTCAATTTCCGAGGTGTTGGCCGATCACAAGGTACGTTTGACAATGGCATTGGTGAGCTGTCCGATGCTGCTTCTGCACTGGATTGGGTCCAGAGCATCCATCCCGAAGCGCAGACAACGTGGATTGCGGGATATAGCTTTGGTGCCTGGATCGGTATGCAGCTCTTGATGCGCCGCCCGGAAGTACGCGGATTTATCTCCGTTTCTCCGCCGGCAAACATGTATGATTTCAACTTCCTCGCCCCTTGCCCCTCATCCGGCATTATCATCCAAGGCGTGAATGATGAAGTTGTGACGCCAAGCGCTGTCCAGAAACTGGTCGACAAATTGCGGACACAGAAACATATCACCATCCATCATGATGAAATCCCTCGCGCAAACCATTTTTATGAAAATGAAATGGAATTGCTAATGGGTTCGGTCGACAATTATCTCGACATGCGTCTCGCGCCGGATTCGCCCATTAAGTAGGCCTAATTTGGTTTATCGGGAAACGCGTTCCCTAATTCCGGCGAAGAATCAGCGGTTGGTATTGTCCAAATGCCGACATTGGCAAACATGACCGCTGATGCGACGAGCATCAATATGCCTTGCTTTTTGTTCTTTCCTGTGCGGATCAAATACACCCCGCCGGCAAGCAGACCAGCCCCAGCCAGCATTAATATCGACAATACCCAATCAGCCAAATATCCGCTCCTTCAAAGGAATATTGCAGCCATAACGCTTTGATATCAAGCGATGATGACTTTCGATCCATTGTGGACCAATATCGACTAGCGCCGTTATTATGCTATGGACATATGTAACGAAGAACATAAAAAGAACATCAAGCTTTGCGGGGAATGGTAGAAAAACGGCGATGGTACAGCAAAATCCACCTTTATTGCTTATGGTTCCTGTAGCGGACACCTTCCGTCTGTCCAACTTATCACTGCCAGACGAGATTGCCTCGCGAGTCAGACTTAATCATTCGAAATATCCCGACCTCGACGTTACCGAAGCAGTTGTAGGCGGTATGAGTTTCACTTTAACCCATCATGTGGCGAAGGATGTTTTTGGGCTTTTTGCGGTTAAAAAGCTAAATCATATTTTTTGCAGTGCTCCGGAAAGTCCAATGCCGGCCATCGGAATAGCACTGAGCGACCATATCGCAAACGCAAGACACGACAGCACCGTCAATCGCACGGTCCTGGAACTGGCGCGGGTTATCGGCGAAGCTTTCAATGCAACCAGCGTCATTTGGCAGCCTGCTAAACTGCACATCGGATTTGAATATTTTTCTGAAGCGAGCCATCAATATATCACCGGTGGCCCATTCCCTGTGCTGATCCAGATAGCAATCTCGGAAAACCCCAAAGGAACGTTCCACACTTATGGACTATCCTATTTTAGCGGACAGGAAATTAGGCTCAGCGCACCAGCGAATTATCCGCCGAACCAAGTGATCAAGAGGCTCGTCCGTATTGCGCACGATATCGCTACTAACGGCAAGATAGAATCGCAAACAGAAGCACAAGGCTTTGTTCCGGACGAGACGCTAACGCTAAACCCAAGTGAGGATCTTGGAATTGTCGATATCAAAATTGTCGCGGCAGGGCCGCGACAATTAAATTAACAAAGAGCCTTTGCTCAGGCGGCAGTTGGTGCCGCTTCCCGAACATTTTGATCGACATGCTCAGCAAATTGTTCAAAATTGTCGATGAACAATTTGACCAGTTTCTGGGCTGTTTGATCATAAGCAGCAGCATCAGACCAAGTTGAACGTGGATCAAGGATAGCTGTATCAACACCGGGCACAGATACCGGCACTTCAAAGCCGAAATTACTATCTGTACGGAATTCACCATCGTTCAGGCTGCCATCAAGCGCCGCATTCAACAAAGCACGCGTTGCCTTGATTGGCATACGATTGCCTTCGCCATATTTGCCGCCGGTCCAGCCCGTATTGACAAGCCAGCAACGAACACCGCCCTTGGCGATGCGTTCTTTCAAGAGGTTGCCATATACTGATGGGTGGCGGGGCATGAATGGTGCGCCAAAACAGGTTGAGAAAGTAGCCTCTGGTTCCGTCACACCAATTTCTGTGCCGGCCACCTTAGCCGTATAGCCAGACAAGAAGTGATACATGGCCTGCTCTGGTGTCAGGCGAGAGATTGGAGGCAACACACCAAAAGCATCGGCTGTCAGCATGATGATATTCTTGGGTACAGGCCCCATGTTCTTTTCAGAAGTGTTGGGAATATAATCGATCGGATAAGCCCCGCGGGTATTTTCCGCTTTGCTGTTATCATCGAAATCCAGTTCCCGGGTTTCCGGGTCCATCACGACATTTTCCAGCACCGTACCAAAACGGCGTGTGGTTGCATAAATTTCCGGCTCTGCTTCCTCCGACAGGCGTATCATCTTGGCGTAACAACCGCCTTCAAAGTTGAATACGGCAGTATCGGACCAACCATGCTCATCATCACCGATCAAGGTACGGCTAGCGTCGGCGGACAAGGTCGTCTTGCCGGTACCTGACAGGCCAAAGAAAATAGCCGTATCACCTTCTGGACCCATATTAGAAGAACAGTGCATCGGCATCACTGAATCGAGCGGCAACAGATAGTTGAGCAGTCCGAATACGGATTTCTTCATCTCACCGGCATAGGCGGTGCCGCCAATCAGAATGAGCTTCTCAGTCAGGTTTACCGCAATAACAGTTTCACTGCGCGTGCCGTGACGATCTGGGTCAGCCTTGAAGCTAGGCAAATCAATAATAGTATATTCCGGATCAAATCCGGCCAGTTCTTCGCCGGTCGGCCGAACCAACATCGTACGAATGAAAAGATTGTGCCATGCCAGTTCGTTGATCACGCGGACATTCACGCGATGTTCTGGCTGTGAGCCACCGAAGAGATCTTGCACGAACAGGGTTTCTTTTTCAGCGACAGCTTTCAGAAAATCTTCTTTCAGCGCAGCGAAATGATCAGGTGTCATGCTGACATTTGTCTTGCCCCACCAAACACTGTCTTCCGTCTCACCATCGCGGACGATAAATTTATCGTTGGCAGAACGACCGGTATGCTTGCCGGTTTCGACGACCAACGGGCCATCTTTTGCAAGATGCCCCTCACCACGCGATACCGCAGCCTCAACCAATGCGGGCGCGCCCAAGTTCCAGTGCTGCTCTGCCGCTGTGGCAAAGCCCTGATCATTTAATGTTATGGACGAAACTTTTGGCACGAATATTCCCCTAGGCTTGAATTAGGAATGGATAATTGCCGGATTCGGCAGGTTTGAGAAGGCGCTTAACTCACCATCACGAGTCGGTCAAATTACCAGATTGGCTAGCCAAACCACCTGTTTCGATCTGGGATTAATGACAACGATGGCCATTTTGACAGTGCTGAACACTTACACATGCGTCCTTGTGCCAACGCCTAGCTTCAATTAGGTCGATTTAGAGTTGAACTTTATAATTGATCACGGGATAAACCCATTTAATGGCCGCAAATATAGCCCTTGTCGATGATGACCGGAACATATTAACCTCTGTATCTATCGCGATGCAGGCAGAAGGCTTTGTAACACGTGTCTATTCCGACAGCGAAGCGGCTCTTCAAGCAATCATCGACAATCCACCGGATCTCGGCATCTTCGATATTAAAATGCCGAAAATGGATGGGCTAGAGCTGCTTCGCCGTGTGCGTGAGAAAAGCAATTTGCCGGTAATATTCCTGACGTCAAAAGACGAAGAGCTGGACGAAGCACTCGGTCTCGCAATGGGTGCGGATGATTATATCAAGAAACCTTTTTCACAACGCCTTCTTATTGCCCGTGTTAAATCGATATTGCGGCGGGCAGAACTGGTTAAATTGTCAGACGAAGAGGCTGATACCGAGGGACTGGAACCGCTTGTACGCGGCGGATTAGAAATGGACCCGGCGCGGCACCTGGTAAATTGGAATGGCGAAAATGTGACGCTGACTGTTACCGAATTCATGATCTTGGAAACTCTCGCCAACCGACCGGGTGTGGTCAAGAGCCGCAACCAGCTAATGGATGCAGCCTATCAGGATGACGTCTATGTCGATGACCGGACCATCGACAGCCATATCAAACGTCTCCGCCGTAAATTCCGCGAAGTCGATTCAGATTTTGATGCCATCGATACGCTCTATGGAGCCGGTTATCGCTACAACGAATAAGCCTATAAAGAAGATCGACGATCCGGAGCTATCCCTGCGATGGTCTGCACGGTTGTCGCTAACCTCCCGAATATTGGCGGTCAATATTGTCGCGATCGCCCTTTTGGCGGGCAGTTTATTTTATCTCGATAACTACCGCGACGAACTGACCCACGAACGGCTGAGTCAAGCGCGCTTACAAACACATATTATCTCTGAAGCACTCAATCTGCAAACACCCGAAAATCGCGAAAATCTGATCATCAATTTTGCCATTGCTCTGAAAAGTCGGTTGCGGATTTATGATGCTAGCGGCGCAAAAATTGTAGACAGTTTCGATCTCGCCGAACCCACCTATCAATTCAGGGACCCGGAAACACAAACCTGGCAGAAAGATGTCGCTAGAACGCTCGATCAATCGATTGAGTTTATAGTGCTTAGCAGCCCCATCACAGCATTTGCAGAACCGGAAAATGATAGAGTCTCATCCTGGCCAGAGTTAAAATTACTATCGGTGGGCGAAAAATCTAATAGCGCCGTTCGATATGCGCCAGATCGCACGCCGGTAATCATTGTTGCATCAAGCCTACCCAGCAATGGTCAAGTCCTGCTGCTGACCAGCAATGCCCGCGATATCACGCGTATAGTTCGCGCTGAACGTTCCAATGTCGTGCTCGTGATATTCCTGACGGCCATCGTATCCGTGCTGCTATCTCTATTCCTCGCTCGAACCATTGTGCGCCCGATCAGGAAATTAGCCCGCGCGGCCGTCCGCGTTCGATTGGGGCGGGCCCCCGAGATAACCGTCCCGCGCATGCCAGGCCGGCGCGATGAAATCGGACAGCTCGCCCGCGCATTGGCCGATATGAGCGCTGCGCTGCGCTATCGGATTGATGCTACCGAAGCCTTTGCCGCCGATGTCAGTCATGAAATCAAAAACCCGTTGGCATCACTGCGTTCTGCGCTGGAAGGTATCGACCGGGTCGATGATCCCGACTTGCGGAGACAGCTTTTGGACATTGCCAATGATGATGTTCGACGGATAGACCGGTTGATCAATGATATCTCCGAAGCATCCCGCGTCGATGCCGAACTCGCCAGAACGAAATTTGAAAAAGTTGATATTGGCAAAATGCTGGATCAGCTGCTCGCCGCCCGGGAACAGCGCGATACCAATGAAAGCGTAAAAATCGCCTTTGCCCGACCAGGCCGCGGTGTCGCCACTATTATGGGAGACGACGACCGATTAGAGCGCGTTTTCAGCAATATACTCGACAACGCGGTTTCCTTCTCACCGGAAGATGGTTTGATCGAAATTCTTGCAACGCCCGATGCGGACAAAGTGGTGATTCAGGTCTCTGATGCTGGCCCTGGGATTACCAAGGAACAACGTTTGAATATATTCAAACGTTTTCACTCGGATCGCCCCCCGGGAGAGGCTTTCGGCAAACATAGTGGCCTTGGCCTCGCTATCGCGAAAACGATCATCGAGGGACATGAGGGCACAATCGAGGTAATCGACAGGCCGGATGGCCAAAAAGGCGCATGTTTCGAGATACGCCTACCCAAGGCACCGGTAACATGATGGCAAAAAAGAACCACGAAACGCTTCATGCCAGCTGTGTCGCAATCCAAGAGGCTGGCGTCATGCTATCGGGTCCGTCAGGTGCAGGAAAATCCGACCTCGCCCTGCGCTTGATGGATCGTGGTGCGATATTGATCAGCGATGACTATGTTGAACTGCACAATGATGATAACCGAATAGTTCTGAACGCTCCGGCTAAAATCGCAGGCAAAATTGAAGTAAGATCACTAGGTATTTTTGATTGTAAACATGTTTCAAATGTTCCGCTAAAGCTGCAGGTGATATTGAAATCAAAGACCGAACGCTTTCCATTGGACAGCCAAATAGAAACGATCATGAACATGGCCATTCCAACTATTACCCTAAATCCCTCTGAATCCAGCGCTCCAATCAAGGTCGAAATGGCGCTCAACCGGCTCTTGCAAACACGGCGAGGAGAATAAAATGCGCGAAGGCAAACATGTTCTCCTTATCACTGGCCTATCGGGTGCGGGAAAATCCACTGCCCTTAAGACGCTGGAGGATATTGGCTGGGAAACCGTCGATAATTTCCCCATCCGACTTGTCGAAGGATTGCTAAATACGCCGCCATCCAGTTCACGCGGGGATGCAGATCCACCGCTTGCTTTGGGTTTTGACAGCCGGACCCGCGGTTTCGAGCCTGATAAGTTGATCAACCGCATCAAAAAATTGCAGGAAGATGCTAATTACCAGATTTCGACGCTCTATCTCGATTGTGCAGGCGGAGAACTGGAACGACGCTATTCCGAGACGCGGCGACGTCATCCGCTGGCGCTCGACCGACCGGCAAAGGAAGGCATTGCGCTTGAACGAAGCCAGTTTGAACCGTTTCGACGCTGGGCGGACCATGTTATCGATACTAGCAATCTGTCGGCCAATGATCTGCAAGCTCAAATGCGTGAGCATTTCACATTGCAGGATACTAAAGTTACGACAGTTACGATAACCAGCTTTGGCTTTTCGCGCGGACTACCCAATAATATTGATCTGTTATTTGACGTTCGGTTTTTATCGAATCCTTTCTGGGATCCTGACCTAAAACAGCTGACAGGATTAGACGCGGAGGTAGGAGATTATATTTCAAAAGATCCCGCCTATGCCGAGGCTCTGCAAAAATTTAGCGATATGATCACATTTCTGCTGCCAAAATATATTAAGGCGGGAAAAGCCTATGTGAATATCGGTATCGGTTGCACTGGCGGGCGTCACAGATCGGTACACATTGCAGAAGCCCTACGCAAAAGCTTGCATGCCCAAGGCTTTTCGCCCAATGTCTCGCATCGCAATCTAGCGTCACGACCAATGGAAGCGCTGGAAACGATGCAGAATCTGAACGGGAATAAGGGTATTTAATCGCAATGATCGGTTTGGTTCTTGTTACCCACGGTCGTCTGGCCGTCGAATTTATCACCGCAATGGAACATGTTGTCGGGCCGCAAAAAGCGATTTTGTCGGTTTGCATAGGCCCACACGACGATATGGAGCAACGACGTCAAGAAATTGCAGAGTCCATCGAAAAAGTGGAGAATGGCAAAGGCGTCATAGTTCTCACTGACTTATTTGGCGGCACACCTTCAAATCTTGCCATTTCGTTGATGAATAAAGGCAAGGTTGAGGTCATTGCGGGCGTTAACCTGCCCATGCTCATCCGTTTGGATGGTGCACGCAAATGCATGGACGTTGCCGATGCTGTTGCAGCTGCCAAAGAAGCCGGTCAAAAATATATAAGCGTTGCCTCTGAAATATTGGGAAGCGATGCGTGAGCGAGCATCGCAAAACCGTCGCCATCACTAACAATCGTGGGCTCCATGCCAGAGCCAGTGCGAAATTTGTCACCTATGTTAGCAAATTACCTGAAGGCCTGTCGGTCAAAGTCGGCAAGGACGGCACAGAAGTTACAGGAACGTCAATCATGGGCTTGATGATGCTAGGCGCAGCCAAGGGTGATAGTGTCGAGATTATCGTTGAGGGCCATCAAGCTGAAACAGCGCTTGAGAAACTCGCTGGACTGGTCGTCGATGGTTTTGGTGAGGATTGATAACCGTGTCCTCGCCTGAAAGACGCCAAATTACCGGTTTTTCCAACCCGACAATCAAGCGGTTAAAAAGCCTGCGCGAAAAGAAATATCGTAAGCGCGAAGGCCATTTTCTCGCTGAAGGTCTGCGCATCCTGACCGAAGCGCTGGATGCCGGAAAGACGCCAAAACTGTTGGTAGTCGTTGAAGATACAGAGCTTCACCCACTCGCCCAGAAAATAGAGGCAGCGACCTTCGATGCTGGCGGCGAAGTGATTGAAACAAGTGAAGCGATTATCGCTAAATTGTCCGGCAAATCCAATCCGCAATCGATTATCGGCATTTACGAAGATCACCCTACCCCTCTTGCTGAACTAGACCGCAATGTATCGGATATATGGCTAGTCGCGCAGGCGCTGCGCGATCCCGGTAATTTGGGGACGATATTGCGTACGGGTGATGCTGTTGGCGCTGGTGGGTTGATATTGATCGACGACTGTGTTGATCCGTTTTCTGTCGAAGCTGTGCGCGCTAGCATGGGCGCTATTTTTACCCAGCAAATTTCACAAGCATCTTGGGCCGATTTTATCGACTGGCTCCGCTCCAGTACAGGGCAGCTAGTGGGAACCAGTTTGAATACGGACAAGGATTATCAAGCGATTCGGTATGAGACACCGACATTCTTGCTCGTCGGGAATGAAGCACAAGGGCTACCACAGGACTATGAAGCCGCCTGTGATGTGCTGGTTAAAATGCCTATGATGGGCAAAGCCGACAGTCTGAATGCCGCCGTTGCCAGTGCCGTCATGGCCTATGAAGTGCTCAACCAGCGCCGCAAATAATCACTATTAGGTAAAATCGGCGAATATGTTATCTTGTTTCCGGGAGAGAGAAACATGAAAAATGCACTATTGGTTATGCCAATTCTGCCACTTCTATTGGTGGCTTGCGGTAACGAGACTCAAAAAGAACCAGAAGTTCAAGAAAAACTGACCGAATATAAAGCCTATGGCACTGAACCGGGCTGGACCGCTGAAATCCAGAATGATGAGATTGTTCATACGTCACAAGATGGCAATAATGATTTTACCCTGCCGATTCAGAGGATGAAGGCGACAGCAACTGGCTGGGAAATAAAGGGCTTTAGCGACCTGAATAATATTACGATCACCATAACATCAGACGAAGAATGTAATGACGGGATGAGCGATCGAAAATATGCCGATACCGTTACAGTTTCCGTCAGTGGCAGCGGCTATCATACCGGCTGTGGTGGCGAGATATTATCAGACCCGG
The DNA here is from genome assembly GCA_947501695.1 of uncultured Sphingomonadaceae bacterium. Taxonomy (GTDB): domain Bacteria; phylum Pseudomonadota; class Alphaproteobacteria; order Sphingomonadales; family Sphingomonadaceae; genus Parasphingorhabdus. Next base: position 997,220 of record CANMWO010000001.1, on the reverse strand, counting down.
AAGCAGCCTAGCCAGTCACCTTCTTCATCGAGAAAGTTACTCGGCAGCTTCGTCTTTGATTTCACGATCATCCTCTATCAGCGAAGATTCTTCTTCTGTGGCATAGCGCGGTAGAGCTTCAATTTCTGCAACAGGCTCAAGATCTTTTTTACCGGTCTCAACGTTCAGCTCGGCAAATTTACGCCCCGTTGCCATGACATTACGTTCGAAACTGCCAACAAATTTATTATAATTACCAACGGCACTACCAAGACCGGAGCCCATGCGCTTGAGATGCTCTCCCGCAACCGCAAGCCGATCATACATTTCCTTACCCAATTGCCCGATTTGCTTGGCTTCTGCTGCCATTTTCTCTTGCCGCCAGACACCAGCAACGGTTCGCGCAATCGCTACCAAATTTGTCGGCGTGGCGAGTAATACTTTTTTCTCGAAAGCATGATCCCAAAGGGTCGGTTCATGCTCCAGAGCAGCGGACAGAAAATGCTCGCCGGGGACAAACATAATCACATAATCGGGCGCATCTTCAAATTGATCCCAATAGGCTTTTTTTGACAGACCATCGATATGCGCTTTCATCGAGTTGCAATGACGCGCCATGGCAAAACTGCGCGCATCTTCATCCTCGGCTTCAAACGCATCCTGATAGTCATTGAGCGAGACTTTGGCATCGATCACCAGCTTGCGACCGCCAGGCACACTGATCACCGCATCGGGACGCAAACGGCCGTCTTCGGTATCAACGCTCTGTTCGGTCACGAAATCCGTATGTTCAGATAAACCACAAGTTTCGAGGACATTCTTAAGTTGTTGTTCCCCCCAGCGACCGCGCGATTTCGGCGCATTGCGCAAGCTGTTGACGAGCCGAGCCGCTTCCTGCTGCACCCTGTCCTGCCCCTGACGCACTTGCTCGATCGTCGCCGTTATTCCGGCGTAGGATTCAGTCCGCTCTTTCTCGATTTTCTTGATCGATTCTTCATAGGTAGCGAGCCGTTGATGCACCGGTTGGAGCAGTTTCGCGATTTTCTCGCCGCCTTTTTCATTCGCCTGATCAAAACGTTGATCGGCGCGCTCGAGAAACTGGCGCTGCGCCGTTTCCAGCATTTTCGCACCGACTTCGGAAAATTGCGCCGTCAGCGATTCTTTCGCTTCGACCAATTGTTGTAATTGTTTCTCATGATTGCGCGCGTCGGCTTCCAAAGACGCAAGATTTTGCCGCGCCTGATCTCTATCATCACGGATGGAATCGCGTTCGGACCTTGCCGTATCCCGCTCTGTCTGCACGCCGTTCAGCATGTTCCGCAGGGAAGTTGCTGTTTCCTCAGCCGCCTTGGTCGACGCCGTTGCAGCGCGTCCACCGACGAACCAACCTGCCCCCAAACCGATGATGAGAGTTACAATAGCAATAAGGAGAGCGACAATAGCGTCCAAAACAGGCCCTTTCAGTTGGAACGAAACAAGAACCTAGGCCGGATAGCCATTATAAGCAAGCCTGTCAGAGCAGTTTAAGCGGCTTCTTTGCGCTGCTTGGCAAGCTTCTTGAGAACCATCTGCCGTTTCAGGCGGGAAAGATGGTCAATAAACAATATGCCTTCGAGATGATCCATCTCATGCTGCAAACAAGTGGCGAGCAGGCCGTCCATCTGTTCTTCATATTGCTTGCCGGTTTCATCCTGCCAGCGCGCGGTGATCGCTGCGGGGCGTTCGACATCGGCATATTGCTCCGGCACCGACAGACAGCCTTCGCTATAGACGTTTAAATCCGCCGAAGGGTCAAGAATTTCGGGATTAATGAACACCTTGGGATCACGCACTACCTCATGATCGTGGTCACAATGCTCACCATGCTCGTGATCATGTTCCTCCGGCTCTTGCAGGTCGATCACCAATATCCGCTTGGGCACACCCACCTGGATTGCGGCAAGGCCAATGCCCGGCGCGTCATACATGGTTTCAAACATATCTGTGATGAGCGTTTTAAGCGCATCGTCAAACTCTGTGACCGGCTCTGAAACAGTTTTCAGACGCGGATCAGGAACTTCAAGGATCGGTAAAATTGCCATGTCGCAAATTTAGGGATTATGCCGAGATTCGTCAACCTGTGACCGAACGGGTTGGCGTTCAAAGAAAAAGGGCCCGCCAAACTGTGGCGAGCCCTTTAAATTTTCTATGTTCGAGAATTAGAACCCGACTTTGGCACCAAGACGGAAAACACGTCCCAGAGTATTACCGACGAATGGGTTATAACCCAGTGGCAAACGCGCCGATGAGGCTTCTTCATTCGTGAAATTTTCGATCGAAAATTGCAGCTGTGCTTCAAAGGCACTGATTGGCAAGTCGTAAGCAGCATGGAAGTCATGCTGGGTATAATTCTGAATATTCCGACCAAAATTTGTGCCGCCGAAATTGGTGGTGGCACAAAATTCCAATCCATCACATCTTTCGTCACGAACACCAGCGATATAGGTAGCACCATAACGGAGGTTAAGCCCAGCAACATTGTAGTTGATGAATGCATTGGCGCGCCATGGGGAAATAGTACCTGGATTGCGGTCTAGATTGGCTAACCCGACTGCTCCGAAACCATCACGCAACAACGTCCCGTTCAAGTTAAAATCACCAATGTCATATTTCAAGATATGACTTGCATTCACTCCGATGGAATAGACTCCCGGTCCGATATCAGTGGTGTAGCTTGCCGCAAAATCCAGTCCAGATGTTTTTGTTTTCGGACCGTTGACCCACTGCGTCAAAATACGCGAGATGTTGGTGCCGTTTGTGGTACCCTGGACACAGGCGCCGCCATCAAATGTGATGAGAGACGCGAACGGATTGGAACAATCAGCGAGACCGCCTGCAGTCGGTACGACGCTATTAGCAATCGCCTGCGCATCCGTGGTTGTAATTTCGTCTTTGAAATCGAAACTCCAATAATCCACCGAAAACGTAAAGCCGCTGAAATCGACGACAGCACCGAGGTTATAGCTAAATGCTTTCTCCGGACCCAAATCGGTTGGGTTACCGGCAATATCAACAGCCTTGAAGTTGCCGTTTGCCGCGCCGATTGCCGCAAGCGATGTCACAGCGTTGTTGGATACTTGCGCAGCCAAAGGTCCGCGGAAGGTCGTTCCCACGGATCCGCGCAATACCAGCCAATCGGTTGGTTCCCAACGTACCGCGCCTTTGGGATTAAATGTCGAACCAATAGATCCACCATAATCTTCAAAACGAGCCGCTGCCGTAATTTCCAATGTGTCAGTGACCGGAACAGCCACTTCGACAAAGATAGCCTTCACGTCTTGATCCAGGCGTTCCGGCCTAGAACCGCCGAGGAAGATGAAAGAACCGGCACCCTCTAGTGCGCCGCCGATACAGCTTTGATCGCCCAAAATCACGCAGGGGTTAATATCCAGATTGGATTCAACGCCAAGCGGACGAGAAAGAAAATCAACTTTGCGATATTGCGCACCTGCCGCCCAACCAATGTTGCCGCCGCCCAGATCAATATTCATTTCACCGGAGAAGATAAGATCTACAACCAGTGAATCTTCGGTTTCCTCAACCCCGTTTGGAACCTGCAAAAAGTTAATCAGGTCAATCGAGTTCTCGTTTCCAGGAACATAAAATGGATTTGTCAAATCCAAGGAAGGATGCCCAGGCCCAGCATTGATGAAAGGGTTAAACCACTGACATCCACCAACGCCCGGTGTGCCGGTAGCCGGATCACAATCGGCACCGCCCAAACCATTCAAGGCGTCCTGCAAACGCGAACCGACAACGCCCGGTGAACTGCGTCGACGCTCATAATTTGCCCAGGTCACAGACAATTGACCGCGCACTGTGTCGGAAAAATCTTTTTCCAGCGTACCAGACAAACGGAAAGCTTTGTTGTTCGCTGTTTGGCGCCCAGAGCCTCTGCCAGGATCGGTTGGGTTTCCTAGATTACCAAAAGGTCGCCATAGAAATATACCAATGGGCCCAGCGATCGGAGCCGTAAGGCCAATTTGATCAGCAAAAACGGCTGCACCGGGGTTATCCGGTGAGACGGTAAAGCCGCCGCCTAATCGCGCGCCGCCTGGACCTTGAAGCGGCGGATAGCCTGGTGATGTGCCAATTCCATCAAGGTCAGTTTGCGCGTAAGTAAATTCGCCATGAAAACGGAACGTGTCGGACAGGTCGATATCCGCTTGGATATAGCCCTGATAACGGTCCTCTTCCTCGATCAAATTATCAAAGGGAATGAAGCTAAAGCGACATATCCCATCAGGGGTACCACCTGTTTCGGCACAACCCACATCAGGTCGTGCGCCTACGCCTGGTACAATAAAAAATCCTGGCGTCGCTAGTGCTGACCATGCAGATGGATTTACTTCATAAGGCTGAAATCCATAGGAGCGATCCGTCGACTCCAGTTCGGAGCGATGCTGCCAGCCAAAGCCAGCCATGATATTCAGATCACCGAAATTCTGTCCGACCAATATCGAAGCGGTATAGTTACCGTCCGAGCCTTTGATGAAATCATAGTCGCCTTGCAGCTCAACGCCTTCAAAACCGGTTTTGGTAACAAAGTTTGCCACACCAGCGATAGCATCAGAACCATAGGTCGCCGCCGCGCCATCTTTCAGAATTTCAACGCGGTCGAGAGCGAAAAGTGGAATCGCGTTTGTATCACCGAAACCGCCGCCAACAGCACCCGGCGCAGTCAAGGTCCGCCTACCATTGAATAAAACCAACGTGCGCGTTGGTCCCAGGTTACGAAGGTTTACCGAACCAAAGCCTTGGTTAGCCTGAGCGGCAGTAGAAAACTGGTTGGAATCGCCAAGAACGCTACCAACCTCGGGAAGGTCTTTGATAAACTCAAGCGGTGAAGACACACCATTTTGTGCAAGATCAGCGCTCGTGTAAACATCCACGGGAACAGCGGCATCTTCGGGCGTACCACGAATGTAGGACCCCGTAACGACGATCACATTTTCAGCGTCGTCGTCTTCCTGAACATCCTGCGCATGAACCAGACCGGGGGTCATCGTCATCGCCAGTGTCAAGGCGCCTAGGGCGCATTTATTGCGTAAAATAGATTTCCTCATCATGCTCTCTCCTGGTTGTCAGTCTCTTCTTATATTATGGGGAGGACCAACTTCTTATTATTATGTTGTGCACTGTGCTCTTAAGACAGTCGTTACGTCAAGAGCGTTTAATTAGGTGTTTAATTATTATTTGGAATCCCCGTAATTGCTTCGTTTTGTCCGTATAGAATCAAAATGACAGGTCAACCTACTAGCTGATTGTTACCGACAAGCCACAACAATAGCAGGCAATTGCCTGTTCAAATGACATTTTTAAGATTCGGATTCGATGCTGTATCAATCCTGATTGATCGGCCTTCTAGATCGCAACGCCTGAGCCAATGTCCCTTCGTCAAGATAATCCAGCTCTCCGCCAACCGGTATGCCGTGGGAAAGCTGGCTAAGGCGCAGCGGATAGGTCTCTAGTCGCTCGGCAATATAGTGAGCGGTTGTTTGGCCTTCCAATGTCGCGTTCATCGCGAGCACAACTTCATCAATGCCGCCCTGCTCGACGCGCTTGATCAGCTTGTCGATCGCGATATCTTCGGGTCGCACGCCGTCCAGTGCCGACAGCCGTCCGCCCAGAACATGGAATTTGCCGGGAAAGAGCCGCGATTTATCGAGCGCCCATAGATCCGACACTTCCTCGACCACGCATAGTGATTTTGGATCGCGCCGCGGATCGCTGCAAATCTGGCAGGGGTCCTGCGTATCGACATTGCCGCAGATGCCGCAGGTGACGAGATTGGCATCCACGCGCTCCATCGCCGCCAATATCGGTTTCATGGTTGTTTCAGGGCGCTTCAACAGATATAGCACCGCACGCCGCGCCGAACGCGGGCCAAGGCCCGGCAGTTTGGACAGAGCCTGAACCAGATTTTCGATTTCCTGCGATGCCATGATTTGACCTTTAGGGCCATGATGCGCGCGCTGCCAATATAAAATCATGCTGTCCTACACCGACGAGTTTGGTTAGGGAGACAGCATGACTCACAAACCCGTTAAATTCGCGACATTCAAGACGTTACGAAACGAATTCACTTTATCGCCCAAGCCGGATCAGGGGGGTGAGAATTGTGTGAACTTTGGAGCGGCCAAAGGCTCGCGCGGTCGGAGGATTACCTCTGTGATTTGTGTGAACTTTGAAAGGCGGGATTGCACAACAAGAAATGACAACTTGTGCTCCGCACTTGATACGGAGCCTAGGATGGCTGTCGCGCCCTTCTGCCCTGGGCTCCGTATCAAGTGCGGAGCACAAAAACTGGAAGCTGGGAAAAAGCACTCTGTGAATTGTGTGAACTTTGGAGCCGGCAGTATGACGCACCAGGTGCAATTATGACCACCAAAACCCCTACAAAACTGCGCCTGGCATTCATGGGGACACCAGATTTTGCAGTCCCCGCCCTACGCGCTTTGCATGCGGCGGGACACGACATTGCTGCCGTCTATTCACAACCACCGCGACGCGCCGGGCGGGGAAAGAAACTAACTCCCTCACCGGTTCAGCAGGTCGCGGAGGAATTGGGCCTAGAAGTCCGCGTGCCGGTTTCCTTGAAGAACGAAGAGGCGCAAGCGGAATTTGCGGCGCTTGATCTCGATGCAGCAGTCGTTGCTGCCTATGGCTTGATCCTGCCGCAAGCCATATTGGACGCGCCCAAAATGGGATGCCTGAATATCCACGGTTCGCTGTTACCACGCTGGCGTGGCGCTGCTCCGGTGCAGCGCGCCATTTTGGCGGGTGATGCGGAAACCGGTATTACCATCATGCAGATGGAAGCCGGATTAGATACCGGCCCGATGCTGCTGAAATCCAGCACGCCGGTTGCGGAAAAAACCGCTGGCGAACTTACCGAAGAGCTGGCGCAAACCGGGGCTGATCTGATGGTGCGATATCTCGCTTCTCCGGAAGATTATCCGCCAGAGGTTCAGGATGATGCACTCGCAACCTATGCCAAGAAGATCACCAAGGAAGAAGCCCATGTCAACTTTGATCAGTCCGCTACGGCGGTGCTGCAGCAAATCCGCGCATTTAATCCCGCGCCAGGCGCATTTTTTGAATTTGGTGGGAACCGCTATCGCATCCATGCTGCGGAGCTAATGGACGCGTCCGGTTCAGCGGGCACAGTGCTGGATGACGATATGACAATCGCCTGTAACGACGGGGCGATCAAACCAACACTCATTCAAAAGGCAGGCCGTCCGAAACTGACACTTGCAGAGTTCCTAAACGGTACGCAAATCCCTGTGGGCACATCGCTCCAATGACCCGCTTCGCGCTCACCCTCGAATATGATGGCCGTCCGTTCATGGGCTGGCAGCATCAGGACCATGGCCCCAGCGTTCAGCAAGCCGTTGAGGAAGCTATAAAAAAGATCACGCAACAAGACATCCGCGTCTTTGCCGCTGGCCGCACAGACGCCGGTGTCCATGCGCTGGGCATGCGGGCCCATTTTGATCTGGAGACAAGGTTGACGCCGTTCCGGTTGATGGAAGGCCTCAACGCCGGGCTGCGTCCCCATCCTGTCGCGGTGCTTGCCTGCGACATTGTCGATGATGAATGGCATGCGCGCTTCGCCTGTATCGGGCGGCGCTATGTTTACAAGATTACCAACCGTCGCGCGCCGCTGACGCTCGATAGGGGCCAAAGCTGGCAGGTAGCCCGACCGCTGGATGCGGGATTAATGCATGAGGCGGCGCAAGAGCTGGTGGGACAGCATGATTTCACGACATTCCGATCCGCCCATTGTCAGGCGCAAAGTCCGGTCAAGACCTTAGACAGCATCGCGGTCACCCGCTTTGGCGAAGAGATAGAGGTGGAGGTGGCTGCGCGATCTTTCTTGCATCATCAGGTCCGGTCGATGGTCGGTTGTTTAAAATTAGTTGGCGATGGCAAATGGACGCGCGCCGATTTGCGCAAAGCGCTGCTGGCCAAAGACCGCGATGCTCTGGGGTTTAACGCGCCGCCCGATGGGCTCTATTTTGTCGATGCATTTTATCCCCAACCAAAGGAGAAATCAGAGACCAAATAAACGCTGCAAAGATTTGTCTAGCATCAGCAATTGCCACAATAGGCGACTGTTATCGGCTTTCCCGGCTATGTGGTCATCAGCCATTTTGCGGAGCGCTATTTGGTCAAACCAGCCCATTCGAGCCAATGCACCAGCGCCTGAGATATTTCTCGCCTCTTCAGCCAGTGGTCCGCGAAACCACTTGGCAATCGGTGTCACAAAGCCCATTTTAGGGCGATAGAGTATGTCTTGCGGCAAATAGCGTTCCATCGACTTTTTCAGCAGATATTTGCCAGTACCGCCGCGCACCCGCAAGTTGGTCGGCAGCTGTGCGGCAAATTCCATTAGCTTGTAATCGAGCAAGGGCTCACGCGCTTCTAGACTCACCGCCATGCTGGTCCGGTCGACTTTGGTCAGGATATCGCCGGGCAACCACATCTTCATATCGGCATATTGCGCCTGATCGAGACCGTTGCGTGCCGGTGCATGCTCCATCAAATCGATCATCCGCGATTCCGCCTGATACCCACCTAGTTGCTTCGTCATTGCATCAGAATAGATCGCATGACGCCCGGCGGGTGTTGTTACACCAACCGCTTCGGCATAGCCTTCCGGTCCGGTGCGCGCGAGCGACAGCAGCGTCGACTTGGCCCGCAGCGGGCGTGGCGCCCAATCGGCCTTGGGATAGATTTTACCAAGCCATCCCAAAGCAGGTCCGCGAATAGATTGCGGTAAAAGGCCCCTCACCCGCTCCTCAGCATGGTGGAAAACATGACGGCGATAGCCAGCCAGTGCTTCGTCAGCGCCGTCGCCAGACAGAGCCACTGTAACATTTTCGCGAGCCAATTCCGCAACCCGAAAGGTTGGCAATGCTGATGCGTCGGCAAAGGGTTCATCAAAATGATCCGCCAGCGTGTCGATCAACCCGAAGTCATCGGCAGCCACGGTGCGCGAGCGATGATCGGTTCGAAACCGATCGGCAACCTGCTTGGCATAGCTTGTCTCATCCAGCGACGCCTGATCAAAGCCGATGGAGCAAGTTTTGACCGGCTTTCGGCTCTTTTCCGACATCAGCGCGACAACCGCGCTGCTATCGACACCGCCAGACAGGAACGCACCCAATGGCACGTCTGCAATCATCCGCAGGCCGACGGCATCCTTCATCAATGCGACCAATTCTTCTTCCAACGTCGCGGCGGATGCCTTGCTGCGCTGACTGAAATCCATATCCCAATATTGGGTCGGCGCAGGTTCTGACTTGCCTTGATCGAGCAACAGATAATGGCCGGCAGGAAGCTTCTTTACGCCCTTCAACAGCGAAGTCTGGTCCGGTACATAACCGAAAGCAAGATAGTCATCGACTGCCCGGATTTCCGGCTCGCGGCGCAGCAAGGGGTTGGCCAGCAATGCCTTGAGTTCAGACCCGAACAAGATGCTCCCATCAGACACCGGCGCATAGAAAAGCGGCTTTACGCCCAACCTGTCTCGCGCCAGAAACAATTGCTTGGTGCGCTGGTCAAATATCGCAAAGGCAAACATGCCGTTCAACCGCTTCAGACAATCTACACCCCATTGCCGCCACGCATAGAGAATGACTTCGGTATCGCCGTTGGTCGCAAATTGATGACCCAGCGATTCCAGCTCCACCCGAACATCCTGAAAATTATAAATCTCGCCATTGTAGCTGATAACCTGTGCTTCGTCAGCTGTCAGCATCGGCTGCGCGCCACCTTCCAGATCGATAATCGACAAGCGGCGATGGCCCAGACCGACGCCCGGCGCGGTCCAGATACCCGAACCATCTGGTCCCCTATGTGTCAGGCTGTCGGTCATCTTGCGCAGACGCGCTGGATCAACCGGCTTGGCCGTCTCCAAATGAAATATACCCGCGATGCCACACATGAATAGCGCCCTAGCGCAGACCCGCCATTTCGTCAGCCAATTTATCAATCGGTCCCAGCGCTTTGCGAAACGCATCCATCGAAGCCGTCGGCCCGTCCTCATCGACTTTCTCAGCCGAAATTAAGACGGCCACGGCTTGCTGGTTGCCACCAAGCAGTTTGGATTTCAGCGTTTCGATCTTCACCGTCGATCCGCTGCCGGTAAGTTTATTCCCGACGCGATAGAACGACTGCACATTACGCACTACCGGACCCGGTGCTGTTATCTGAATGGCCTTACCAGAATCCGGAGCAGGCAGATTACGGCTCCATGACCATTCGCTACCCGGATCGAAAGCGCCCTGCCCATATCCGACAATCTCACGGCCATCTTCCTGACGGTCATAAACGGCAATGGCGAGGTCAACTTGTGCGCCGTTTAGCGGATTGCTATAACGGCCCAGCAATCGGTGGTTGGCACCATCAAACCGCGGTTGCCAGTCATATACTGGCCGATAATCCACCCGTTCCCATCCTGCGACAGTAGGCAGTGCAATCTTATCTGGTACCGGAGAGTTTTGCGCGGCAAGAGTGAAAGTCCACAGCACCGGTGCTGTGATCATGGCCGCCATGATGATCATTGCTGCCTTGCGTGTCAGTTTTGATTGGACCGATGCACGTTGTTCAATCACGTCACCATCAATCATCGGCTCGTCAATCTTGCGATCAAAAAATGGCCAGCCGATAACCATCACTAAAGCTAGTACAAAGGCAAAGAAAAACCAGCCGTAGAAAATATGGTCAAAGCCAGAAGCAAAATCGGTAGTGGTGTGGTGCGCAATATAAATCGTACCAAATGCACGTATGCCATTGGCAAGAATCGGGACTGCGACCGCAGCGATCAAGAACAGCGCACGCCGCTTCCAGCTTTGAAAACAGAGATTGGTAACCAATGCGCCATAAGCGACCATCGCGATCAAAAATTTTACGCCAGAACAGGCTTCTGCTACTTCAAAATAACCGGTTGGCGTCGAGATAAAGACACCGTCGATAAAGGCAGGGATGTCTGCCCAACTAAGAAAAACCATCGACATTTTTGCGGTGATGGTTTGAAGGAATGGAACAAATTCCTCACCAAAAGGAACTAGAAAGAAGCTGTAACACAAGGGGAAGATGAGGCCCCGCATGACTTTTGCGCCCAGCAGTGTGATGACTGCTCCTTGCAACATCATCAACAAGCCAAGTTGTCGAGCAAAGGAAACACCAGCCGCTTCACCCAGCAACCAGCCGACAGAAGCCGCGGTCATCCACAATAGTCCGGGCGCCCAAATCGTTGGCGTTATTTTCGCGAGTTCCTCTCGCCGCTGCTGCACCAGCCAGATGATGATAGGAACTATCAACAGGCAATGATTATAGGTCGAAACATTCCACCATGCGTCAAGCATCGCGACGCCATCACGCCAAAACAGGATCAATATCGCAGCAACTGCTAAACCCAGCAGGCGCATATGCTGTGTCCACCGGGTCATGCCAGCCTTACTTACTGGCTTACTCAATGATTGTTCGACGGCGGCGCTGGTCATTCCGCTGCCTCGGCCAATTCCGGCACATCTATACCGCATAGAGCAGCTAAATCTGTAAGCTGGGTTTCCCAACTGTAGTTAGAGCGAATTAATGCACACGCCCTATTACCGAGCGCCTTAGCCTTCTTGGAGTCCGACAATAGATCGGATACCAGCATTGCCTCATGCTGCACATCGTCGGCGACACAAAAATGCTGACCGTTTTCAGCTTCTATGCCTTGCGCTGCTGCAGCGGAAGCAACAACTGGCTTGCCCATTGCCATCGCTTCCAAAACCTTATTCTGAATTCCTCGAGCAATGCGAAGAGGAGCAACAACAATATCAGCAGCCTTCAACCAACACCGGATATCATCAACACTGCCAGTAACAATCGTACCATTCAACCCGTCCAGTCTAGAAACATCGGTAGTGGGCGCACGTCCCACAATTGCAAACTGCGCATCAGGGTGCTGTTTCAAGATTTGAGGCATCGCTTCCCTTGATAAACTGACTACAGCCTCAACATTGGGACGATAATCCATCTGTCCGGTGAAAATAATCAACGGACCGGTCTTATCCCGCGTTATCGCAACAACCTTGGTGGGATCATAAAAACCTAAGTCTATCCCGTTACCCAAGGCTTTGACTTTTTGGTCGTCCAAACCCGAGCGTTGCCGGAACAACTGGGCTTCGGCTTCGCTAACGAAAAGCGAATGGTCAGCGACAATACCAATCCGTTTTTCAAAAGCCCGAAGCAATTCTCCTTCACGCCGATTGATCCAAGCCATCGGGCCAGAGCCTTCCTTCGCATAGCTTTCAAATTTAGCGCTATCGACATCGGCAAAATCCATAACCAACCGACCGGAAAAATCCTCTGGAATAAATTGGGCCATCTGTCCCGAAAACACAAAAATGCAATCAATAGGTCTGGTTCTCAAAATATCTCCAACATAGTCCCGTATTTCAGAGCTATCAAAAGATGTCAGCGATACCGGCCTGCCGGAAGCAAGAGCCTCAATTCCTGCCCGCCAATTGGATTTATTTCGCTGGACGATCTGCATAGACGCCAATGACGCCCTAATATCGCTATCTTCTAAAGATTCCGCATTATCGTCAGCAAAACACGCCAAATGGACAGGCGCATATTCCATAAGCTTGCGTAAAATATGATGCGAGCGGATTTTGTCGCCACGGTTTGGTGGCCAAGGGACCCGGTGGGTCAGGAACAGTATCTCGCCCATTAACCTAAGCCTTTGGCAATAATCGGCCCCAGACGGTTGGCAAAAGAAAGCGGTAATTTTTGCCAAAGGGCAACTTGCAAACGATATTTTGGGCTCATCGGATTTACATCTCGCGCCTCTTCACCGTCTACCGTGCGAATGGCATAGGATAACGGGGCGGGCTCAAAGCCCCAGTTTTTCTTAAACGAATAAGCGCCAGTACCAACTTTGGAGCGACCGAAATCAAAATACCTGCAACCTCGTTCACGGGCGTGGTTCATCAGCGCATAATACATAACATCATTAGCCCGCAGGCGCCTTGCGTCAAAACTCCCTCCACCCCAATAAGGCATGACGGTTCCTTTGTGATAAAGACTCAATACACTAGCGACAGGCTTACCGTCGCTTGATACGGTAAGAATATCTGCATTTGCGCCAAAAGCGTCCATGACCTGGTCAAACAAAGCTCTTGGAAATACTGGCGTACCGAGATTACGAACGCTTTCCGCATAAACGTTATAGTGATCCTTACGGTCTTGTTCATTCGTCCCTATACGAACAGCAAGCTCGTTTTTCAGTCCCTTACGGACCTCTGCCCGCTGCTTACGCGGAATAGCCAGCAATTGACTCTCATCGTCATCCGCCAAGTCCGTCACAAAACCAGCGTAAATGCCTTCTTTATTTTGCCATTTGTTGCATGGTGCTGAGCCACCCCGCAACTCAACAGAAGGAAAACTATGTGTCTCGGCAAACTCCCATACCGCATCAGCCAGCATTTGTGTTGCGTGATCATTCAGGCTTAATATACCGCCTCCGACTGCAAATCCCGATGAAACCAGTGCACGCCCAAACAATGCGGAATGGATAAGGTTAAGAGGCAATATGGCCTGCAATTCCCCGTCGATATTTTCAGCAAGCATATAGCGCCACTCATGACCGCAAGCCTTTGCAACCGCTACTATCCAGGCGGGCCGATGAAAAGCGGTACCTTCCGCATGATCATCGACAAATTTATCGATCCGCGCCAATTTATTTTGATCTTCGATATCCAATGTACGAAGGACTATAGCTTTCGGAGAGAAAGGCATGTTCATTGCGCCAACTCCGCTTCCAGAGCAGCCAATTCATCCACCCTTCCCCATATATGGTCCGTTCCTACAAGAACCAATTTCGAACGCATCGCATGGAGCTTAGTGTAATGGCGCAGCTTTGATTTAAGCGGGGCATTATCAACGCGCGGTTGCTGCGGATCTATTTCCCAAGGATGGAAATAGAATATCGCGCCACGGCCATCATCCTTGTGCATTTTCCGAATGGCCCAATCATACAGTGCATAAGGCAGCAGCCGGAAAAACCCACCGCCACCCGATGCCAATATGTGGCTTCCGACTTTCACAGTTGTGACAGGCAGTTCGATCAAGTCAGACCCTGCGACGGGCTTCCATGCAAAGCGGGGTGATCCGGTCCAACCATAATGGTCATGATTGATCGGCGCTACGCTAGACGAATACCGATAACCCTGTTCCGCCAATATTTCATGCGCCCAAGGAGTACGTTGATCTATCGAGAAGCTCGGTGCGCGGTAGCCCGTTACCGCTTGCCCAGAGCTATCTTCCAGAATTTTACGGCTATATTCTAAGTCGTTGCGGAACTGATCTGGCGTCAATGTAAAAACGCGCGCGTGATCATAGCCGTGGCTGGCCACCTCATGACCTGCTGCAGCAATGCGCTTTATCAGTGCCGGATAGCGTTCCGCTACCCAGCCTAGTGTAAAAAAAGTTGCCTTGATCCCAACTTCATCAAACAGGTCCAGAACGGCATTGCTGTTCTGTTCGACACGGTGCTCCAGGCTATCCCAATCGGCACGATCAATTACCGTTTCAAAGGCACCAACCTGAAACCAGTCCTCAATGTCCACAGACATAGCGTTGAGCAAAGCATTTGCTTTTCTTGCCCTGTTTATGGGTTCAGGCAGCGCGTCCTGCATTGACATAGCTTTCCTTGCTCCGGATATCGCTTTCGACCCAATCCACGAGCATCGTCAAGATGCGGTGCAGATTTTCTTCCTGACTACCCATTCGGTTTTCCATTGCAGACAGCTTGTCTGAAATAGCGTCAATACGAGCTAAAACTGCATCATCTACGGCAGGTTCGGAATTGATCAACGGTTCTTCGGGCTGTACTGGCGGCAGTTCCGAAATACTGTCAACGCTTTGCAGGGATACAGGCTCATGCTCAACTTTAACGGGAGCGACTGGCTGTTCGGCAACAGGAGAAGGAATGGACATAGCAACCTGCGGCTCCACCGTCTCAAAAACAGGCGCAGCCTCTTCGTCCGTTTCAGTTTGAGTTGAACGTGCTGGTTTCTCCCACAGCGGACTTTTAACTGTTACCGGATCAATCGATTCTCCAGGTTCAACAATATCCACCTCTTCACCGTTCAAATCCGCTAAGACACGGCCAACTAAGGCCTGATCGATCAGCTCGGCCTGCTCAACCGCGCCCATAAGCAGAACACGGCTCATCAATGTGTTGATCTTGCGCGGCACACCAGCTGTTTCGCTGAACAACAGACTAAATACATCCGATGTTATTTTCGGCCGTCCGGACCAACCGCTTTTTGACAAACGATGGGTGATATAGGGTTCAATTTCATGCGCTTCCATCGGTTCGAGATGGTGATGTGCAATCACTCGCTGACGCAATTGTTCCAATCGGTCTGATTGCTGTAGTGTGTCCCGAAATTCTGGCTGACCCAGCAGAAATATCTGGAGCAAAGCTTGACCGCCAAGCTGGAAATTGGAGAGCATCCGCAACTCTTCCAAAGCACCAGTCGGCAGGTTTTGTGATTCATCGACAATCAGCAAACACCGACGTCCGGATCGCGCTTCGCTGTGTAAAAATTCTTCGAACGCGCTGAGCAGCTGCGCCTTATCCATATTGTCTGTATCGATTTCGAAATTATCGGCCACAACGCGAACAATATCTTTGCTATCGAGCGCAGTTGTCACGACGTTGGCAGCAGTCAAACGCTCCCGATCAATCGTCGCCATTAGGTGGCTCACAAGTGTCGTCTTACCAGCGCCAACATCGCCAGTAATGACAATGAAGCCCTCGCCCTGGGCAAGGCCATAGCCAAGATAAGACAATGCCTTCCGGTGGGTCAGGCTCTCAAAATAATAATGTGGATCCGGGGTCAGCTGAAATGGCCGACTTTTCAGTCCATAAAATGTTTCATACATATTGGTATCTCCCACCCACTCTTTCGGTGATCCTATTAAAATTCATATTGTAGTCCAAGCAATGCAGAGGCCGTAAGTTCGCTGTCAAAGCCATCTTGTTGAAAGCTGTCCAGGCCAACGGCTGCCGTCCCGGTGAGGCCAGGTATAATCTGCCTAAAGTAAGCAGCGTTAGCACCAAGTGCGAGGACATTGGGCGCACCAGCAAAACCGCTATCTAAAAGGTTGGCATAGACGTTCGTGCCGAAACTCGAACGCGCGTCAATCTGGCGACCGATTGAAAGATTGGCATAATAGTTTTCATCCACCAAACCATCGACGTTGGATAGGCCACCTAGTTGCGACGCAAAGAACTTACGGCGTGAATAGCCGGCGGCTACCGAAGCATTCCATCCATTATAACCATAAGCCAGTTGTGCATTTACACCGCGTGCGCGGAATGATGAAGACGCAGCAGATTGCAAGGCATCGTTGAGACAAAGGCTACTCGTTTGGCCAAAGGCACAACCGTTCAGCTCCCCGCTCAATGGATTGCGGCTACTCGAGAAACTGGTCCCCAAGGATGCCAGATTATCATTCAACAAATTACCGAAGCCCGATACCGTATCATAAACTGATACATTCAACGATGTGTTCTCGTTTGGTTGATAACCAAGACTCCCAGAATATGTTGTACTGCCGTAACGGCGACCAACACGGGCTTCGAGAGATGTCCGCCGACTAGGACGCCATAATACTCCAGCATCCCAGATTAAACCGTCCTCATCATAGGATAGTAAGCGGGGAGATGCTTCATCGGTAACCAAACGGCCATCATTGTCTATTACTGGATCGCCATTCACATCTCGCAGTGCATCGCGTTCCGAGATTTCGATATCCTCATAGCCGATACCGCCCACAAGAGCGACGGTCGGTGTTAATGGTACTGTTACATCAGCTCGGACATATTTACCCTCAAACCGCTGATCCAGTTGACCGGCGTCTTCCCTTTCATAGCCCGCGCCAACAGACCAACCAAAGGGCAAATCACCCGGGCTCATACCAACGCTCGCACTAGCCGAATGGCTTACGCTGTCGTCGAAAATGTCTATTGGCAACTGGCCGGGAGGTAATATGCCAGTGTCTTCGCTTTCGACCTTCGTATAGCCAACACGGTAATTGGCATTTACATTCAACGCACCAATATTGGTCGACAAGGATGGCCCAGCGTAAACTGAATAAACCTGTGTGACGTTGTCGATATTACCAACGGTGTTGGACGGCGCTTCGCCTCGAATATCAATACGGCTGCGGGTAGCAATCCCGCCAGCTTCAATCGCTAATACGTTGGGTACAACCTGCACGCTACCGCGCGCTAAACCGCTTAAAATGTCATCGTCGCCGATGTTATCCTGATAGAAGAAACGGCGCTCATAGCGCAGGTTCACTTGCGCTTCTGCCTGACGGGTTTGAATCGATGTCTCGAGACCAGCAGCAACCGTGGTATAGGTCAATACATCAGAACCATCTTTCAGGTCTGCAACTAATACCTGCTGCACTTCCAAATAAGGCGTTACCTCAACATTGCGATCGCGGGCGTGCGCTGGCTGCACGGCAATCATTGCCAACGGTGATAAAACCGCTCCGATTTTTAATATACACATAGTTTTACGGCTGGTCACGGTTACTCTCCATACCCATAATAGGACCCAAAGCTCCGCCCGGTCGGCGAGAATTTCGTGCCGTTCAGGAGTAATTGGATATTGTCGCAGCCAGCCATCAGGCTAAGTGCGTCTTTTAATGCAGTTTCAGTTGTTTCATCGGCCTTTACGACCATCACCACCTGTCCGACATGCGTTGCGAGCACTGATGCGGGTGATGCGGACAATGCAGGTGGTGAGTCAAAAATAACGATCCGGTTGGGATTATGCTGGGTTAGCTGGTTAAGCACCTGCTCTGTTCGAGAGGATGCCAGATATTCGGTATCGGCATTGGTTTGATCACCAGCAGGTAATATCGCTAGACCATCTATGTCTGTATAAATGATGCACTGTTCGACCGGCAATTTTGGATCGGCAAGTGCATCCATCAGGCCTTTATTACCTTCTAGACCCAGGCTCGACAAAATACTTGGCTTTGCAAAGTCGGCATCAACAAGGAGAACCTCATTATCCTTCTCTGCCGCAATCGACAGCGCTAGATTCAACGCACAAAAGGTCTTTCCTTCATTCGGATGCGCAGAACAAATTAAAATGCGCTCGCCATGGAGCAAGGCAGAATGCTTTGAGGTTCCCTTGGCCGCCATCAGCAAATGGCGCTTGATAATCCGAAACTCCTCGGAAATGCCACTTACAGGGCCGTCAGGAACAACAAAACCCGCTTCCCGCAGCTTATCACGATCAACAATGACCCGCGGCCCGTCATGCGCAGGCACTCGTTTGGGGGCCGCCGAAACAACCTTTTTTGAACCCACGACTTCAGGCGGTAAAATCTCCGGCCCGTAATTCTGGACAGGCCCGCCTGTTTTCGACGGCACATAGTCATAGACCTGTGCTGCGCGTTCCAGCAGAGAGTTAGATTTATTGAGAGGATTGTATTTGTTCATTTTCTCTCCTCAAGCGACCATGCCGCGCTGGATAAATTCCACGACCATCAACAAACCAAACACACCAAATAAGGCACCACCGGCGCTGTAAAATAGCCGCATCTTTTTCTGACGGATTACCCGTTGGCTATTGGTTAATATTTGTGAGACAGATCCGATAACGGGCAGTCCGCTTGCTTTTTCAAGTCGGGCGGATGTGGGATAGCTGGTTCGTAGCTGACCCAATGCAAAGGCAGAACCAACGCCTCCACCAATGCCGACAAACAAAACCATGGCAAGCAACAACGGCCTATTAGGCGCCGCGGGTGAACGCGGGCTGGAAGGAGGGTCAATAACCTTGAATTTCACCGAATCCGTTTGCGATTCAACCTGTCCGCGAAGCTTAATCTGCTCACGGTCTTGCAGCATTTTGTCATATTGACTTTTCAGCACATCATAGTCGCGATTAATTCGCGCCATTTCAGCGGCAACGCCTGGTTCCAAGGATTGCTTAGAAGCCAGCTGCGCCATATCCGCCTGGATCGCGTTTTTTCGGGCTTGCAGCGCCGCAACCGAAGCTTGCCGCTCGGCACGCATGCTCTGCAGAGAACTATACGCTGGATTAGGCGTCCGATAAACGGAACCGCCAGAGCCTTTAGGTTGAGAAGCAACTTGCGAGCGCAAAGCCGCAATCTGACTTTTCATGGCGATGATATCAGGATGACTATCTGTCCATCCACGTGCGCGCGCCGATGCCAATTGTCCCTGCGCTTGCGATAGCTGTCCACGCGCTCCGCCGCTTGAGCTGCCACCGACTCCCGGGGTAGCAATGGTTGGCGGTGTGCCCGATAGCTGACCATTTAATGCCGCGAGAGAGCTGGACGCTGAACCGAGTTGCGATTCAATCTGGCTCAACTCTGCGCGAGAAGCTTCAATACGCTGGCTGATCGAACCCACACCGGGCAATAAACCCAGATTTTCAGTCTCAAATTGCACCCGCTTTTGCTCGGCTTCCTGCAAGTTTTTTTCGCGACTTGCCAGCTGGGCATCCAGAAATTTCAGCGTCTGGCTTGTTTCATCTCGGTCGCCTGATAGATTTTCTTCAACAAAAATATCAATCATTTTTTGGACAATTTTGCGCGACAATACAGCATTTTCCGCATCCGAAAAATTGCTGGCTGATGCAGTGGCAGTGATTTCAAAAAGGTTATCTTTTTCCGATTTGATTTCGATGCTCTTGCGCAGCATCTCGACCTTGCCCGCCAATTCACGATCACTAGCGACAGAGAGGTTTAGATCCGTCCCGCGGACAACTTTTTCCAAATTGATTGTCGAAGCCAGTGTTTCCTGAACCCGGTCCATATTTCTTTTTCGGTCACGCGATTCAATCCCGACTTTGTCCGACAGGATTGATTGCATTTCCACAAATACGCGAGCTTTGGATTCATAACTATTCGGGATCAACGCAACGATCAGCCAACCCAATAGGCAAATGCCCCAGGCGACCGCCAATGCAAGCCAGCGCCTGTTCCAGACGCTGTGCAATGCTATGCGAATTTCATCATAAAGGCCGTTCATGGGTCTTTTCGATTCCTATAAGTTTGCGACAAACGCGACTAAAACATGCTCTTTGGTATGATGATCACATCACCAGGACGAAGCATCACATTGGCTTTGGCTTGACCGCGATCGAGTAAATCACCGATGCGCAACGCATATTCTTGTTGCTTGCCTGTCCCGCGATTATAGCGAACGAGGCGCGCCTTATTGCCGGATGCAAATTCGGAAAGGCCACCCACTGCGATCATTGCATCGAGCAATGTCATATTGGCGCGGTATGGAATTGAGGCTGGCTTTTCCGTCGCACCTACAACCCGGATTTGCTGGGAAAACGTGCCAGAAAAATTATTGACGATAACTGACACCAGCGGCTCATTGATATATTCCGACAGTTGCAGTTTCAGATCTTGAGCTAGCATAGCGGGAGTTTTTCCCACGGCTGGCATATCGGTAATCAGCGGCGTTGTGATTCGGCCATCGGGGCGAACTTGCACCTTCGCGCCCAATTCAGGGTTGCGCCAAACAAAGATCGTGAGTTCATCGAGCGGTCCAATGACATATTCTTCACCGGGGCCTTCTTGCATCGATACAAAGGAAGCTGGCGGCAACTGCGGGCCTGAAGACGCGCCAGAACATCCGGCAACCGCCAGGGAAACCAAACCCGCGCCGATCATATATTTTGATAGCTTCATATTTTTGAATGCAGCAGTCATTTTCAATTCCTCGTAAACAGCCGTTGGCGACCAACCGATTCCACGAGGAAACAGGCCGATCACGCATAATCATGGGGAAGCTATCGGCGAAAATAGTGAAGATAGCGTTAGGATTGACAGAAATTAGGGTTAATATTCGGCTGTTTTCATGGGATTGTGGAGTCTGATGGACTCAACCAACCAGTATTTCGTTCGCCGACCCCTGCCCTAGAAAGTTTGCCGGGCTGGCCGTTGCGCCATAAGCACCGGCACAGAATATTACGACAATATCGCCAACCTGTGCGGTTGGCATTTCTGCGCGATCGCTAAGCAAATCGAGCGGTGTGCAGAGACAGCCCACTATAGACACAACCTCATTGGAGCTCTTGTCGTATTGAGTGGCAATCGCCGCGGGATAGTTCCGCCGGATAACCGTCCCGAAATTGCCACTAGCCGCCAGTTGATGATGCAGTCCGCCATCGGTAACGAGAAATGTCTCGCCTTGGCTTTCTTTCCGATCGACAATTTTAGTCAAATAAACACCGGCCTCTCCAACGAGATAGCGCCCGAGTTCCAGAGCGAATTGGGTTCCCGACAATATCGCTGGCAGATTGGACAACTGTTGGTTCATAGCAGCACCAATTTTCGTAATGTCCACAGCTTGATCTTTGGGAAAATAAGGTATGCCAAAGCCGCCGCCAAGATTGACATGCTCTGGGACATGTCCGATTTCTTCGGCCAGTCGAGCAGCCAGCGCAATGGTCTGCGCTTGGGTTTCAATTATAGCATCTGCTTTCAAAGCCTGTGATCCAGCAAAAATATGAAAGCCCCGCCAATGCGCTTCGGAAGCCAGTATTTTTAGTACAGTTGGTGCGACAAGATCGACATCCATACCAAATTGCTTAGCACCCCCGCCCATTTTCATGCCGGAGCCTTTGAGATCAAAGTCGGGATTTACCCGGACGGCAAGCCGAGGCTGCAATCTAGTTTCCGTTCCAATCGCCAGTGCGCGATCGCACTCGGTGGGCGACTCAATGTTGATCGTAACACCGGCCTCAATGGCTGCCAGTAATTCCTCATCACGTTTACCGGGGCCAGCAAAGCTAATCTTCTTATCGGCTGCCCCGGCATTCAACGCCATGGCCAATTCACCGCCTGAGGCAATATCAATCCCGTCAACGAGCTCGACCATATGCGAAAGCAACGGAGCATAGGGATTGGCTTTCATAGCATAATGAATATGCAATTGTTCCGGCATCGCAGCCCGCAATGCCTCAATCCGCGAACTTAGCAGACGTTTGGAATAAACGAATAAGGGCGAACCATGTTTGGCGACCAACGCGCTGGCTTTTGCACCGCTAATCGCTAGCTCTCCACCTAGGCTGTCATAACCGCTGGGTATCGGACCAATAGGTTTGACTTTACTCATAGTTTCTCATTCTTTGCCAAAGCGTTACGATCTATCTTACCATTGGGGTTTTTGGGGAACTCTTTGAGGATAATAATATCACGAGGGTACATAAAATTGGGTAAATTCCGCTTGAGGAATTTGCGCAATTCCTTCTCAACGTCCTGATGTTCTTGGACTTCCGCCGGGCGAATATAAAGACAAATAGCATGCCCCAACCGCTCATCAGCCACCCCTACAGCCACAGCTTCCGCAACAATGCCTGATTCCACAGCGACTTCCTCGACTTCGGTAGGACTGATCCGATTGCCTGAACTCTTGATCATATTGTCAGTCCGTCCGACGAAATAGAGCAAACCATCCTCATTCCGACGAACCGTGTCTCCCGACCAAACGGCTATCCCGCCATATTCTGATGCTGACGGCGCCGGTTTAAAACGCTCAACGGTTCGTTCTTCATCTTGCCAATAACCTTGGGCCACCAACGGTCCGGCATGTACCAATTCGCCTTCTTCGCCGATCGCGGCAATTTGGCCGTCTGAGCCCACCACCATGATTTCAGCAAATGGAATAGCGGTTCCCATGCTGGTTGGATTGTCATCAATTAACGCGGGATCAAGATAGGTGGAACGAAATGCTTCGGTCAGCCCATACATCGCATATATATCTGTCTGGTTACCAAAATTGGACCGCAACTGCTTCACCAAAGGTGGCGTCAAAGCCCCGCCGCTATTGGTCAATCGCCGCATTGATACAGTCGCTTCAATTGCCCAATCCTGATCGACCAATTGCACCCAGAGTGGCGGTACCGCGGCCAAAGTCGTTATCTGTTCACGAGCACATGCCTTAATCACATCACGTGGTGTCAGATAGTCCAGCGGATAGGCGCAACCGCCAGCATACCAAGTCGAAAGCAACTGATTCTGCCCGTAGTCAAAACTGAGCGGAAGAACGCATAACGTGCGATCATCCATCTCTAACTTCAAATATTGCGAGACACTAATCGCACCAAGGCTGAGATTGGCGTTGCTCAGCATAACGCCCTTGGGCTGTCCGGTTGATCCGCTCGTATATAAGATCGCCGCTAAAGCATCGGTATTCTCGGAAATCTCGCTAGGGTCCAATGGAGCCTCGATTTGCTCCATGTCGCTGGAAGCATCTGTATCCTCCCAAATCGCACAAGTCTCATTCAGAGGCGTGCCTGCTAATGACTTTATGCGTCCGGCGTTGGTAATAAGAAGTTTGGCACCGCTATCAGCAACAATATGGTGCACCTGCGGCGGCTTCAGAACCGGATTGATCGGCACATGGACCAATCCCGCCCGGACCGCTGCCAAAGGCATAATACAGGCTAATTCGGTCTTTGGCAGCCATGTCCCTACCCGGTCGCCCTTATTCAGGCCTTGACCCAATAACCACCGCGCGAGCGAACCCACACGATGATTTAACATCTTGTAGCTAAGAGTCCCCGAGCGCGTGACCAATGCCGTCGCATCAGGGTTTTTACCCATGGCAAGACGATCCAAAGGAAATGCCGCGTTTGTAAATTGAGTGTTCAAATGCTTGAGCCTATGGGAAAAAGTACAAAATTGTGACAGACATGACGGTAACGATGAACAGTGAATATCACGATAATTTCCTATCGGCGCAAGCCGTGGCTGGTGAAAAACTTGGCCGGACCGGTCAAAAGTCGCTGTTTGACCGGCTGGACTGGTTGAAACAGCTGCATGAGCTTTGCCTCCCCGGCAACCAACCCCTGATTGTTCAAAGTGCTGAAAACGACGCGCAGGCTTGGTTGTTCCTGATGAAAAAGGGATATGGCAACTACACCGCCCTCGCCAATTGGTATAATTTTACCTATCGCCCCATTTTTACCGACGATTATGACGAAGTCACCAAATTAGCACTGTTGGCGAGCGTCGCCAAAAAACTCTCGTCGCAATGCCATCGCATAGAAATTTCTCCGGTTCCGGAAGAAGACCATGCAGCAAGCCTGACCGAACGCGCCTTTGAGCAAGCCGGCTGGCTGGTGTTTAAGTCCAAAGCCGATGACAATCATATACTATCCGTTCAGGGTCGCACATTCGACCAATATTGGGCGTCTCGGCCCGGACAATTGCGCAATACTGTTCGCCGCAAGGCCAAGAAAAACATCGTTTCCATCCGGATCGAGACAGAATTTGCCGACGAACATTGGACCGATTATTGCGACGTTTACAGCAACAGTTGGAAACCAGAGGAAGGCAATCCAGAATTCCTGAAGAATATTGCCCAACAAGAAGCCAATGCCGGATGTCTCCGCCTCGGTCTCGCTTACATTGACGGTAAACCGGTCGCGGCGCAGTTCTGGACGGTCGAAAACGGTGAGGCGCTGATCCACAAGCTCGCCCATGTCGAAGATGCAACCAAATCATCGCCCGGAACATTGCTATCGGTAGCGATGTTTCAGCATGCCATTGACGTTGATGGCGTTAAACTGATTGATTTCGGTACCGGCAATGATCCTTATAAACGCGAATGGATGGAAGATGTTCGCACGAGATATCGTCTGGATATGTTTTGGCCCAACAACCCCCTTTCATGGCTATCCATTCTGCGGTACCAGATGTCAGCCCTTGTAGGAAAGCGCTGATCGCTTTAGGGAAGCGCCGTTATCCGGGAATCGGGGGTATATTAATGTCGGAAAATCTTGATTTGACACCAGAGGCCGCCGTGCGTGCCGTCATGCAAGACATATTGGGATTGGACGCTGATCAAGTCAGCGCGTTTACTGCAGATACCGAGCTTTTCGGCGCTTTACCGGAACTGGACAGCATGGCTGTTGCCGGCTTGTTGACCGAGCTTGAAGATCGCCTCGATATCATGATTGAGGATGATGAAGTTGATGGCGAGATGTTTGAGACGTTCGGTAATCTCGTGGCCTTTGCCGAGATGAAAGCAGCTGAGTGAGCGCAGCGCTCGAATATGCGCATTACCAGTTTGAGGGAAATGACGAACTTTGCCTGAAGGTGGGTTCTCACCATCCCAAAACCATCCTCCTTATCCCTCCCCTATTCGATGAAATGAACCGGATGCGGCGGATGCTGCTCGACGTAATGCGGCTACTGGATGCCAAGGGCATTGGCAGCGCCTTACCCGACCTTCCTGGGACCAACGAAAGCCTCTTCCCACAAGAACGCGCCAGCCTCATGATATGGCGCCAAGCCCTTTTTGCCTGCACTTCCGAGCTTTCAGTCGCCCCATATGTCGCCTCCTTCCGCGGAGGATGCTTAATCGATGATTTTGTCGAGGATGTAAAACTGTGGCGGTTTTCCCCCGTTAAAGGCCAAATGCTGATGAAAACCATGATGCGCACGCGCATTGCCTCCGATAAAGAGGCGGGGCTATCAACAAACATGGCACAATTGACTGCAGAGGCCGGCCAAGGCCAAGTCAATTTGGCGGGTAACAACATTGGGTCTGCGCTGTTTTCACAACTGGAAGAAGCATTCCCCTCGCCAGTGCGTGCCGTGCGAACGACGCAATTGGAAAGCAGCACCCGAGCCGCTGATACAAAACTGCCCGGTTCCGCGCTTTGGTTACGGGCAGAACCTGACGATGACCTGTTGCTCTCAGCCGCCATTGCGGATGATCTTGCGTTATGGATTTCAGAATGACGCGATCCTTTCATCCGTTTGAATGCGAAGAACAAACGCTCGCTGGAACACTTGATGAAGGTTCCTTGACGACCGGCCTGATCATCGTCAGCGGCGGTAATGAAATCCGTTCTGGTGCGCATGCCGGGATGGCAAGATTGGCTCAGAAAATCGCAAAAAAAGGCTATCCGGTCTTTCGCTATGACCGCCGGGGTATAGGCGATAGCAGCGGTACAAACCGGGGTTTTTTGGAAACACAAGACGATATTAGCTCCGCCATTGAACAGTTTCATAAAATCAATCCTCAAATCGAGAAAGTCGTCGCCTTTGGTAACTGCGATGCGGCATCCGCGCTGGCAATATTTGGTTCAAATATCGCCGTTGATATGGTCATCCTCGCCAACCCGTGGGTGATCGAAGAAACTGATAACACTTCCGAAGCACCCACTGCCCCGCCGCCTTCTGCGATACGGTCACGCTATTGGGAGCGTATAAAAAACCCAACGTCGATTATCGACCTTATCACAGGCAAAATCGATTTAAGAAAGCTTGCCAGCGGTCTAAAACAAGCGACTCAAAAACAAGAGAATACAGCCTTATCGATCCTACTCAGGGATGGGCTAATCCGATTGGGCGTTCCCACCCGAATTTTGCTCGCTAACCGCGATACGACAGCTCGTGCTTTCCTAGCCGCTTGGAGTAGCAAAGATTTTGCCGCCGCCAGAGTAAAACCCAATATCACGACAAAAACATTGGACAGCGCATCACACAGCTTTGCCGATGACAATTCCAAGCTATGGTTAGAAAACCAGCTTTTGGAAGCCCTCGAAAACGCCTGACTTGTTAGCCGGACCTATTCAGCTGCCAAAAGCTCGAATTCTTCTTCCGCCAAGAAACGTTCTGCGTCCAAAGCCGCCATACAACCGGTACCGGCTGCCGTCACAGCCTGCCGATAGACATGATCCATCACATCACCACAAGCAAATAGGCCCGGAATCTTAGTCTTCGGGGTACCCGGCTCAACCTCAATATATCCGCCGTCGATCAGATCGAGATGATCCTTGAATATCTCTGTCGCAGGCGCGTGGCCAATGGCTACAAAGGCCCCATCTGCCGCCATATGGGTTTGCTCGCCAGTCTGCGTATCGATCAGATCCACGCCAACCAGACCGGCAGGATCACCACCGCCGACAAATTTCTCGACCGTCTTGTTCCACAGCACGGTGATTTTCGGGTTGGCAAAGAGCCGATCCTGCAAAATCTTTTCCGACCGCAAGCTATCGCGGCGATGAATCAATGTTACATCATCGCTATGATTGGTCATATATAGGGCTTCTTCAACGGCTGTATTGCCTCCGCCGATAACAATCACTTTTTTGCCGCGATAGAAAAAGCCATCGCACGTCGCACAGGCCGAAACGCCCTTGCCGCCAAGCTCTTCTTCGCCCGGAACGCCCAACCATTTGGCTTGCGCGCCAGTCGCAATCACCAACGTATCACCTTCATAAACCGTCCCGCCGTCGCCGGTCATCCGGAAAGGGCGCTGCGACACATCAACTTCAGTAATGATATCGAACATCGTTCGCGTGCCGACTTTATCCGCCTGAGCCTGCATTTCTTCCATCAGCCATGGACCTTGAACCACATCGCGGAAGCCGGGGTAATTCTCCACATCCGTTGTTATGGTCAGCTGACCGCCGGGCTGCAGACCCTGAACCACAATCGGCTCCAACCCCGCCCGCGCGCCATAAATAGCGGCGCTCAGCCCAGCAGGACCAGAGCCCAAGATCAGCATTTTAGTACGATGTGTTTCGGTCATATTTCTATCCTAGATTCGTTTCCTCCCACATAAGGATGCAAGGCGGCACTCGGCAAGTACCCAAGCGAGAAGAATCGCTGTTGGTGGAGATAGTTTTTTGTTTGTGTGTGTTTTTTGTTTACCTCAGGCGCCGCACTTGATGCGGAGCCTAGGATGGCTGTTACGCCCGTCTACTCTAGGGTCCGGGTCTGCGCCCGGAGCACAAACCGCCAGACAAGACGTATCTCTTCCCCCCAAAGTTCACACAATTCTCACACGGTCATTTCTCCATCCCCTTCCCAAAGTTCAAACAAATCACACAACTTCTGCCTCGTCATCAAATATCCCACTGCGCTCTAGCAACCCGCTGCGATCCGCGCGTTCCCATTGGAGATCATCCCACTCCTCCCGTTCAGCAATGTCGAGGTCAGAAACATCAATATTCTCTGGCGCCATCGCGCCAATCCGTTCGCGCTCGGAATGGAAGCTGATTGCCGCAAGCAAGTCGCTACCGGAACGATGGTTTTTAGGCGCGCTTGCCGTCCGGCCAGTCCCATCAATTTCATCAACCAGCTCAGCGCAATCACTGCCCTGTCCGATACCTTCGAGCAGCGCATCGAAATTCTCTGCTGCTGCCCGCGCAGGATTGCCTTTCACATCCAAACCATCCGCCATCTTATCTAGCCGCGAAAGCGCCGCAAGAAACAAAGGCGCGCTCCACCGTTCCCTCGTCCCCACTTCCTCCCCTTGATGCCAAACCGCCTCGCTCCAGCCATTCAGCCCCTTATCAAGCAGTGCATCCTGAAATATATCCCGCGCATGGATAATCGCCGCATCCCACGCCCGGGCAAAGGCCCGCCCATCTGCCCGCCGCCGCAATTTATATGCGCTTTCCCGCGACAACCCCGCATAGGTAGCCGCCGCCCGCACGTTCCCGGTCCGCGCTAGCGCTTCAAGAAATGTCACCTGCTTATCCGGCGACCAGCCATCATGGCGCTCCTTGGGATGCGCCAGATCGGCAGCAGGTGGAATGTCAGTAAATTGAGATTGATTAGCTTGATCAGTCATATGCATTTCCTTTGTTGAGGGAGAAAACGCTGATATAACCTATCTGGTTATTTGTAGGAAAGAGTGGATATCGGTAGTCGCTGAATGCCTAACGTCCGCAATATCCCGAAAGCGGGCGTTAGAATTCATCAGCAAGATGTGACTTTCTCACTTTCTTTTTCGACGTATCCTACCTGTCATCATAAGTCCGTCGCGGATATTCAGGCCCATAAGAATAAGGTTTGTAGCACCGGCAACCAGTTCGATGGTCTGGATGGTGTAGAACCAACCGTCAAACGATCCAGCTGCAGCCTTAGAGGCCAAGAAAAAGGCCGACGGCACCAGTATCAACAGGCCGTTAGCTGCAACAAAGGGCATCCTTTTCTTCTTGGCCATCGTTTTTGGGTCTTTACGCTTAGCCCCCAATGACATGCCTGACCCGCCGGTTATCATGAGAGCGGGTATCAGTAGAGCCATCCCATAAAGGACTGTCTGTTTGACCGAGGATATGGTCTCATAGCTGCCGAATAGCTCGGAGATCACCGTTGACGTCCAGAAGGTCAAAATGATTAGAAACCCAATAATTCCAGCAAAGGCGTGAATGCGCGTTTTCATGATGGTATCCTAGCTATGCAACGCAGTGTCCGGGGATTGTCATCTTTTTAAATAGATGAGGCGATACTGTTGCACTGTCTGGGTACCGTCCTATGCGCTCCTGAAATTCAGGATTGATGAAGGCATTGCGAAAGCTCTCAACACTGTCCCAAATGGCATAGTTGATAAAAGTTGGACTGCTGCCGATGCCCTTATGCATCTGGGTGGAAATATACCCCGGTTGAGCTTTCATAAACTCTGCATCATGCGACCAAGCTTCGATGAGCGCGTTTTCGTCCGCCGGATCAATGGTGAAAACATTTATGAGGACAATCGAACCATCTTCATTGGTTTGCATCTGATCCATCAGACTAACGGTATCGTTAAGCTCTTTTACATTTGGCATCTTTTAGTTTCCTTTTCCATTTCAGTCGAGAATTTCAGATTTTTCTCGAATAGTTTGAAGAGTTGTTTGGATGTCCGTCAGTTGCCGAACCGACAAGTCACTTGAAAGAGAATTTGCCCATGAAGTTTGTGCTGCATTGATTTTGGTAATCACCTTTTCACCTTCATCGCTCAGTGAAAAAATCGGCGCACGTTTGTGGTCGATATTCACTGCACTAGTGATCAGATCGAGTTCCTCGAGATCATTGATGATGCGTTGAACGCCCTGCCTGGCCAGTCCCATCCGTCTCGCGATTTGCGAAACTGTCAGCGGCTGCCCCTCCTCGTCTATTGCGCCCATAATCTGCCATCGTGCACTGGTCAGGCCAAACGGCTTTGTGATCCGGTTGCCAGCGCTGAGCAATTCTCCGTTGACGCGGAATATTTCCAAAATCAGCTCGGTGAGCGCTTGTCCATTTGCGGTTCGTTTTTTCATATGAGCCATATAGTCAATATGACAATATATTGTCAATATGGCTCATATGAAAGAACAAGATCTAATGTCCGCTTTTGCGCCTAAAGCGGACGCTAGCGTTGTGCCCGCTATATCCCGAAAGCTGACATTGGTTGATATGGTAGATTCAGCACAGGAGTCATATCCTTACCAACTGTAAATATTCGATAGGCGGTCAACAAAGTTACATCGGGTATATTTGGTAAAGTGAAGCTATAACCAGCAGATATGGTAAAGAAAAAGCGACAGATCGTGATTAGCGGCGGCGGCCCAAGCGGCCTTGCTGCGGCATTATTGTTCGCTGACCTTGGATGGGATGACATTATCCTAGTCGAAAGGCGACTCACCCCCGGTGATTTTGAAAAAAATAAAGCCTTTAACTATCAAATCGATCCGCGTGGGCAAAAACTGCTAAAGCGGCTCGGCATTGCGGACATGCTTGGCACATATGGAGTTGCCAACCGCAGTTTCACTTTGACCACGATCAAAGCTGATGGTGATGATGTGGTGGCAACACCACCGATAATTGATCCTGAACGTCAGACCTCTTATTGGATGACACGCCGAAATTTTTTAGAAATGATGTACCGAGCTATCGAAGAGCGCAATGACGGCCGCATCCGTCTTTTGTATGGCCATAGCTTCCAAAATATTGAGCAGGGACCAGGTGGAGTCCCTCAAATTACAATTACCGACGAGGGTAGCAACGAGCATATTTTTAAACCGGACCTTTTGCTCGCCTGCGATGGGTTGAACTCGCAGGTCCGCCGATCATTGAAACGATGGCCTGGGATGGCACCTGATCAGTTTAAAATGATCCAATATCCATCTGCCAGTACCGGATTGACTTACAAGGTGCTGAACCTTCCGGCCTGTTTTCCGGTTAAAGGAAAAATTGGCGCAGTCGACGATCATTGCATGACCTATTCGATTTTGTCGCGGCATAAGGACCGGCGTGATGCATTCGCGTTATTTGCATTTCCGGTTACCGATCCGAACCATCCGCGAAGTGTAAACATCATTAGAGAGGCCGATCATAATTTATGGAAGATCGATAACGCCAATGATTTAATCAAATATTTGCAGGATTCTTTCCCACAGCTAGACATATCGGAGATTGTCTCGCTTGAGGAAGCAGAGGATTTTGCAATGCTTGAAGCTGGACAATTTCCCGCGCCGCAACATGCCAAGAATGTCCATGCCAAACTTGGCGACGGCTATGATGCTATGCATTGTCTGCTGATCGGCGACGCAGCCCATGCATTCCCGCCGGACCTTGGGCTTGGTGTCAATTCGGCTTTAGAAGATCTTTTTATCCTTGATCAAATTATTGCTGACGGGGGCAATATTGAGCAGCTTTGTAAAAATTACGAGAAAGTGCGTATTCCCAACAATGAATCTTTGGTTCGCCTTGTGCAGACCGTTGCTCCTTATCAATATAATCACATGCCTTGGCGGTTTCGAAAATGGATATTGACGTTCATGATTCAACGCGGCCTAAACAAGGTTATGCCCTGGTTGATTGATAAGCCAACATTCATGCTCACGCAGGATCATAATAAGGATTATGTCGAAATCGAACGACGTCAAAAAAAATCTAGTCTAACGATGCGAATATTGGGGATAGCGCTGCTCTCCAGCTTAGCGGCCGGAACAATTGCTGCTCTTCAATAAATGGCTTTTAGAATCAGAAGACCAGTCTATTTTGCATGATACCAGACAGGTTAACGTCCGCTTTTGCGCCCAAAGCGAACGCTGGAAGTTATCATCAGATGGTTGACATCCTATCCGATCCTGTTTACGCGCTAGGCCGCAGAAAACTGCGATTAAGTGGGATTTCCTAAGGCGCGCGCCCGTAGCTCAGCTGGATAGAGCGCGAGACTTCTAATCTTGAGGCCACAGGTTCGACTCCTGTCGGGCGCGCCAATCCTTCTCCGCTACTTGTTAAAACCACGCTGGACTGCGTCCATTGGCTCTGAGGTGATCGGATAGCCGATCCCCTCGGGTATGCACAGATGCACGCCGTCGTCGCGCTTCTCGATCGTCGGCGATACCATTGTTACCGGGTGCTGGCTGCTATGCTCGGCCGCTTCTGCAAAAGAGCCAAATTGGGCGAGCCGTTCCAGATTACGCTTGGTCGGGAAGATGATTTTCACCTCTCCGGCGTCCGCCTTTTCCAGCACGCCTTGCGCGCTGCTCCAGAACAGATTGTAATTTTCGGTCTCGTCAACTGTCGCTTCTGCCGCGTGATCATCGTGGGAGATCATATAGAAGCGTGTATCGAACACGCGCTTTTCCGCAAAGGGCGGGCACCAGCGGGTGAAGGGCACCAGTTTTTCAAGGCTGAGCTGCCAGTCGAACTGACCGCATATATCCGACAATATGGTGCCGTCATGGAGCGCTGCACGGGCCTCGATAACACGGCTAGCGGCAAGGTCGCCTTCGACCGCCACAGCTATGCCGGTTTCCTCAATCGACTCACGGATAGCGGCAATACGGCCAGCATATTCGTCGAGATCATCATGGCCGAGCATCTTGGCAAAATCATAGTCAGCATCGTCCACACGGCCACCGGGAAACACCGCTGCCCCTGCCGCGAAAGCCATTTTCGCCGAACGCTCCACCATCAATAATTCCGGAGCGGCGCTACCGGGTTGATCTCGAAAAATAACCAATGTTGAGGCGGGAATGGGTTTTGGCATCGGTTTTCCCGTCAGGGCATCAATGCTGTTCGGCTTATTATTTTCTGTCATACCATCATATGAACAGCATGGCTCATGCAATGTAAAGCCATTGCGCGATGCATGTTGTTCATGCTGCGATTTGCCAAGCAGCACTGTTCGTGGCAATCACCGTCTTATGGGCATTATTGAAATCTTGGGTTTAGCTGGCAGCGTCAGCCTTTTATCCGGCTGGCGGCTCTATCTCACCGTCTTTGTGACCGGCCTCGCGATGCGGCTGCAATGGATAAGCCTGCCCGAAAATTTACAGATGCTGGACGCGCTCGCCAATCCATGGGTGCTTGGCATCAGCGCGCTTGGCGCCTTGGCAGAATTTTTTGCGGACAAGATATTATGGCTCGATAGCATTTGGGATACGATCCACACGGTCATCCGTCCGCTAGGCGGCGCGCTACTCGCGCTTGCCGTAGTCGATTCCAGAGATCCGGCCTGGCAGGTCATCATCTTCCTGCTCGGCGGCGGCGCAGCGTTGATGAGCCATGGCGCGAAAGCGGGCGCACGTGCGATTGTGAATACGAGCCCGGAACCCGTCAGCAATGCGGTAGTATCCACGGGCGAAGATATTGCGACAGGAGGATTGCTGATCCTTGCGTTCACCAATCCGATCGCGGCGTTGATCATTGCGTCGCTGTTGCTGATTCTGTGCCTTTTTCTGGTTTATAAAGGCTATCGGCTCTGGCGAAAAATGGTTTCGAGCGGAAATTAGCACCTACCCTATATGCGCCCATGCCGCGTAAATTTCCGACATGGTTTTATGCGCTGCCCGGTTATTTTCTAGCTGGGTAGTGGGGTCTTTCGCGGCAATTAAAGTGCGAACCTGACCATAGGTCTGCTTCAAATTTTGCGCTAGTTCGCCACCTTTCTCCATATCCAGACTGGCGATCAACGAATCCACAATCGACAAGGCCATAACCTGTTGATCCGCAATATCACCTGTTTCGCTGCGTTTATGGATGATCTGAATTTCGTCGAGCAGGTTGAGCAGCTCTTCAAATAATATCGCAATTAACTCGTGCGCATTGGCGGTCAAAACCCGCGTATTTTTTCCGGCAACAGCGTAGCCGGACTGCACTGAACGCATCAAATTCATAGTCTGTACCTCATGATGGAAGGTTAATTATTATCTCCATTCCAAACTGCGATTTGCTGGGTGAGATAGCTTTGTGTCGCTTGCAAGACCGCGAGCTGGCGATCCATATTGGCAAAGGTTCGCCGCAGCTGTGTTTCATATTGCGTGCTGTCTTGATCTAGTTTTTCGCGCGCTTCCAGCAAGTTGGTCTTAATCTGCTTATACCGGTTCTGACTTGCTTCCAGCGCACCGTCATTCCCTTGCAAGCGATCTCTTATCGACTGCAATATACCGGCGACTCCAGGATTATTGCTATCGGCTTTTAGCGGATCAAGCATATTGGATACCGCTTCCGGGTTGTCAGCAAGAACGTCGTCAAGTCGATCTTTATCGATAGACAGCGTCCCGTCGCGATTGGTCTTGATACCGATATCAGAAAGGGCGCGATAGGGACCGTTATCAACCAACGCGGTTGCGCCAATCTGGGCCAAAGCCCGCATCATTTCACGCACCCCTGTGTCGCCGGACAAAGGGCCGGCGGAGCCCCCTGCTCCACCGGGTGCGGTTGCCGCATTCAGTGCGGTTCGCAACTGATTATAGGCATCGACAAATTCTCCAACCAAAGCCGATATGGTCTTTGTCGGTTGATCGCCGCTGATGGTAAGTGGCGTTCCAGGTGCGGCGGCATTGAGGTTTATGGACACACCCTGAATCGCATTCTCGATCGTGTTGCTGCCAAAGCGCAAATCCACACCATCAATTTTTATCAGGGCATCAGCCGCTTCACTTACTAGCGTCATTCCAGCCCCGCCGGGAGGATAGTTATAGTCGGCAAAGTCTCCGCTGAGGGTAAACATGTTGCTGGCGCCCTCCTGCCCTTCCAGCACAAGCCGCGCACCCGTATCATCGGTAATGATGGACGCTGTTACGCCAGACCCCGACTGATTTATGGCTTCCGCAAGATCAGACAAGCTGTCGGTACCATTGGTCAATGTGACATTAAAATTACCACTGCCGGTGCTGATCGTCATAGCTCCTGCACCCAATGAAACATTGCTGTCAGCGACGACGCCGGAGGCAAGCCGCCGTGACGATGCCAGCTGAGCTATTTCGAGCGTTGCGGGTAAGCCTTGGGGACGCACATCGTCTATAAAACCAACGGTGGCAAGCGCTGGATTGCTGGAAACAAGACTGCCCGCAAAGGCTCGTCCATCGAGCAAATCGGAAAGCGCGGTAGCAAAGGTATCGAGCGATGAGGATGCCGATGCCAAGGCTGAAATTCTTAGACTGTTTGTCTGTTCGCGGCTTCGCAATATGGCTTCTTTCGGCTCGCGGGAAGCGGCCAATAGATCCGCGATGAGTTGCTGGCTATTCACGCCTGTGCCGGAACCGATGAAATTGGATATTGAATCAAACATAGGTCTCAAAACGACGAGCGCCTGAATAGCTTTAGATTAATTGTGGCAATTGCCGTCACTATCGAACCGCAGTTCATCCGGCAGATCAACATGCGGCTGCTCCAGCGCTTCTGCAATTTGCGCATCAAGCCTAAACAAGAAAGCCAGTACTGTGGCGACCGCAACATAAAGCCGCTCGTCAATCAAACCACCAACCGGTGTAGTGAAATAAATGGCACGGGTCAGCATCGGAAACTGCAACATCGGCACCGCTCGTTCTTCGGCCAATTGACGAATGGCGTCCGCCGTCTCACCTTTACCTTTTGCCAACATGATTGGCACAGCATCCATGCCCGGGCGATAGCGCAGTACGACCGAAAAATGGGCAGGATTATTAAGTACAACAGTTGCTTCTTCCATCGCTTTGCGGACGGATTGTGACAGGCTCTCCTGTTGCCTTTTACGCTGCGCCCATTTTACCTCTGGCGCACCCTCAATATCCTTGTGCTCATCCTTGACCTCTTGCTTCGTCATGCGAAGCCGTTTGCTGCGCTGAAACATTTGTGCCGGCACATCTATGCCCGCGATCGCAAAAAATCCAACTGCCATCACTAGCATGATGAGGACAAATAAATCTCCAAATTGCCCGACAGCGCTGCGCATATCCTGAGGGCCCAACGCAAACATATAGGGCAGATTGGCATAGACTAGCCAAAGCCCGATACATCCCAACAGCAGGACCTTCGCCAAGGATTTACCCAGCTCGATCAGACCGCGCGTTCCGAACATTCGCTTCAGGCCATTGATGGGATTAAGCTTCTCCCCTTTCGGTTTCATCGCCGACCAGCGAAAACCGAGCGAACCGAGCAATATCGGCGTCGCTATGGCCGCCAGCATAGTCATTCCAAACAAACCGAGAAATGGAAACAATATCTTGCGGATATGACGATAGGTTTGCTCGCTGGGATTGAAATTCTCGATATCGGCTCTTTCGATGGTCAAACCACTGGTCAGCATCTCGGCAATCGCATCCATTATTAAACTGCCTAATGCCGCAAAGCCAAGCGCGCCGGCCACAACAACCATTGCCCCGCCCAGTTCCTTGGATTGCAAGACATCACCTTTTTTCGCGCTATCCTGAAGCCGCTTAGGGGTTGGCGCCTCGGTTTTCTCGCCGCCGCCCGGCGGTCCATCCGCCATCAGCCGCCCCTCGCTAGCGTATCACTATATTCGAGCGACTGGATGAGCGCTTGCCCAACGCCGTCGATCATCAAGGGCGCTGCCATGGCGAGCATGACTAATCCCAATGTGAGTGTCGCGGGCAGGCCTACTGCAAACAGGTTCATCGACGGAGCCGAGCGCGCTAACAATCCAAGAATGATCTGCACCAGCAGCAACGCCGATCCGACGGGGAAAGCAATGGCCAGTCCTGCGACAAATAATGACCCACCGAAATGGGCCAGTCTCAGCGCGGCATCCGCTGACAACAGCTCGCTACCGGGCGGCACGAATTCATAACTGCGTACGATGATCGAAGCGAGGATCAAATGGCCGTCCATCGCCAGAAAAATGAGTGTCGCAATGATCGACAGAAACTGGCCGATGACCGGTGTGGATTGCCCGGTTTGCGGATCAGACATGGATGCGAAACCCAAACCCATGGCGTTGCTGATGGTCTCGCCCGCAACAAAAGCGGCGGCATATCCTATCTGGATAGTGAAACCGATGGCGAGGCCGATGATGATCTCACCGGCAATCAAGGCAAGGCCGGAGATACTGATCAGGCCATCTTCAGGAAGCTTGATATCAGACCCGCCGGTTGCCGCCATCCCAACCGCCAAAGCGATAATCAAGCGCAACTGGATTGGCACCACTTTCGCGCCTGTAACTGGTGCCGCAAAAAAGGCAGCGCCGGGTCTGATCATAGCAAAAAGCCACAACCAGAGCTGGTCTTCCATTCCTGCAAATCCGGGGGCAATCATTTCAGACTATCAAACCAGCAGGGCCGGTATCCGATCATATACATCAACAGTAAAATCGACGATCAAATACATGATAGATCCGCCGAAAATGCTCAGCATGATCGCAACAATCAACAATTTGGGCACGAAGCTAAGCGTGGCTTCGTTGACCGATGTCGCGGCTTGGATCATCCCCAGCAATAGACCGCCGAGTAGCGCCGGAACCAATATCGGGGCGGCTGCCAACGCGGTAATCCAAAGCGTTTGCTGCGCCATGCCAATGAAAAAATCACCACTGTCTGACATGTTCTAAGCCTTCCCTAAATTGCAAAAGAACCGGCTAGCGTGCCCATCGTAAGTGCCCATCCATCAACGAGTACGAAAAGCAAAAGCTTGAACGGCATCGAAATGATAGTCGGAGACAACATCATCATCCCTAACGCCATCAACGTCGATGCAACCAAAAGGTCGATGATCAAGAACGGTAGAAATATGAGAAAGCCGATTTGAAAAGCGGTCTTGAGTTCACTGGTGACAAAGGCTGGCAGCAAAATCGAAAACGGAATATCCTCCGGCTCAGCGACCGGCGGCGTGCCTGCCAATTCCATAAATAATTTCAAATCCGACTGCCGCGCCTGCTTGATCATGAATCCATGCAAGGCATCACCCGACCGGCTAATCGCTTCTTCAATGGATATCTCACCCTCGCCATAGGGGGAATAGGCATCGACATTGATCGTATCGATGACCGGACGCATGACAAACAGCGACAGGAATAAGGCCAGTCCGACCAAGACCTGGTTGGGTGGAGTTTGCTGCAATCCCAGCGCCTGCCGCAGGATCGACAAAACAATGATGATCCGGGTGAAGCTGCTCATCATCAGAACGATGGATGGCAATACCGTCAGCAGGCTCATCAGCAGCAATATTTGGAGAGAGAGTGTCAGCGGTCGACCATCACCAGAAATATCCTCCAGCGCCCGCCCCAATCCCTCTGACAGACCGTCCTGCGCTAGCGCGGGGTCTGCAAAACCCATTAGAGCAAACGCGATTACCAAAAGCCTCTTCATGATTCATCAACGCTGACGGCAAGTCGATGAACCTGGTTTCGGTTGACGGATATCAAAAGCGTTTGACCTTCAAATTCTATCACCGCCAATTTTGTGAATCCACCCATAGGAAGTGTTTCGAGAATCTTGACGCGGCGATCTTTTTGAACGCTCATCAGCGCAGGTTGATATTTACGATACAGCCACAAGGCCGCGAATATCAGCCCGCCCATGACCGGCAAAAGAACCAGCAGCTTGATGATATAGGCAGCCATCATCAGCGTCTCTCCACTGCCGGAAAGCTTAGGCCTTCGTTGGCCAATTCGGCGATGCGGACGCCAAAGCGTCCATCAATGGTTACCACCTCTCCCTTCGCGACCAATGTCCCATTGATCATGATGTCGAGCAAGTCATCGGATTGCCGGTCCAGCTCCACAACTTCACCTTCCTTAAAGGCCATGATCTCGGCAAGTCGTTTGGATATCGATCCGACTTCGACGGATAATCTTACTGGAATATCGGCGAGCAACCGAAAGTTTTCATTCTCGGCCCATGGTGCTTTTTCCGCGTCTATGACTTTCTTGGCCGCAGACGTTTCTTTCGGACCACTCATCGTGCATCTCCTTTTTCTATATGTTCAATTTTGAATGCGGCACAGCCGTTTTTCTCACCCAATGTGCCGATTGCAAATTTATGATTGGCAACAAATAGCGGCGGCTTTACGCGCGGTGCTATCGGAATAATGTCACCCGGCTTCAGCTCGAAAAGTTCTGGTAATTGCATCACCGGTTGCGCCAAAATGGTGCGCAGCGGCAAATGTATATTTTGCAGCCCGTTATACCATTGCTGCTGCCAATGGGGGTCCGACGCCTCGGACTGTTCAGTGCTTTTGTTCTGGATAAGCTCGATAGCGCTTTCAGCCGCGTCTGCGGAATAGATTACATCAATCTGCCACGAAATATCCGGTTCAATTGATATTTTGAACGACTGGCACATGACCTGCTCATCTCGCTTGCAGACTGTGACATGCAACGGACGGGTTTCGTGATGCAGCAGCGCATGTTTCATCACCCCATGATCGGCGAAACAATCCCCCAGTTGCTGAATCAATGCACCTTGAAGCCGCGCAATCAATTGCAATTCAGCCTCCCGAAAACAGTCTTTTTTACGCGTCACCGGCGGGCCAAGAGTGCCGCCGAAATAAAGCTCAACCAGGCTGTTGATCATGGCCTCTTCGAAGCGAAGGATCAGCGGACCACGTAAGGGCAAAAGTCGAAAAATCGATAGGCTGGATAAACTGTCCAATCCACCCGACCAGTCGCCATAAGGCAGGAAGCGGATATCCTGAGCGATGACATCAACCTTCTCGCCAACCACTTGTTCGATAGCTGAAGTGAGCCCGCTTTCATATTTATCCGATATTCGACGCAACGGCGCCATATCAGTCAAGCTATGGTTTGATTTCTTTGCAAATATATGAGTAACAGCAACCGTCATTACTGCACCACGAAGCTGGTAAAATAAACATTGTTGACGCCTCCGAAACCGGTCTTCTCTTCCAGCACTTCGTTGATCGCACTCGTCAACAACCCTTGCAATATTTCCTTACCTTGGAGGGTACTGAGCGTTGCCGATTCCTGTTCCGCCAATGTCATAAGGATAGAGGATCGAATAGCTGTTTCGTGCTCCTTAATATTCTCTAGTACTCGCTCGTCATAATAGGTCGCGATCGAGATAGAGAGCTGTGCAAAATTATTGCTGTTTCTCAGGTTGGATGTGAACGGCCCATCAATTGGATAATAGGTTGCCTTGAACGCGCTTTCGGAAAAATTGGGTGTGCGTTTGTCGCCTTTGAGATCAGATAAAGTGATGGCTACTTTACCTTCATCCTTTGACACAAGTTCCGGTTTCTCGACACCCTGTTGTCGCCCCGCGCCGCCATTGGCGAGCAAATATCCGGCGGCCATTCCGCCGCTGCCGAGAAGAACTACGAATAGGGTTCCCAAAATGACTTTTCTAAGCCGCCTGCCCCGGACCGGGTTTTCCAACCTTTTTTCAATCGTATCAGCCATATATATTCTCCGAAATTTTGTTTTCAGGTGATCAGGCGTATCGCGCACCGAGATGGGAAGAAGGTCCATCAGGTCTCGTTGTTGCAGGCAAAGAGGGATCCGCGAGAGATTCGTCAGGTGACAAATATTCGCCCCGCTCAGTCGTCGGCCCTCGACCCTGCGCGTCCTGACTCTGATGCCCTGATTGCTCCTGATGGGTCACATCGACACGCACTAGCTTCGAGCCGTTGAGGCGGATGTCCTGTTCCAGTCGCCCTTGCGCGCCCAAGATGAGTTGTTTGGCAATTTCACTATCTGTATCAACACGCACAATATTTCCTGCTGCATCGGACATTATCTGCACATGCAATTTACCAAGATTTTGGGGTTTCAACTGAAAACTAAGGCTCGTCTTTTCACCTGTCAGTTTGCCGATTTCCTGACCCAATCTTGCAACCCACTGATCATCGATCATGGTATCCAAAGTTGGTAGCGGCGGAGCAGTTGCAGCTGTTGGCCTGCTTACCGTTGGAGCAACGGAAGCAATGTCAGTCGGCGACAAAGAAGCCATTGGTGATAACGTCT
This sequence comes from uncultured Sphingomonadaceae bacterium, assembly GCA_947501695.1. Lineage (GTDB taxonomy): Bacteria > Pseudomonadota > Alphaproteobacteria > Sphingomonadales > Sphingomonadaceae > Parasphingorhabdus. The sequence goes on along the minus strand of CANMWO010000001.1, from coordinate 956,200 downwards.
GGTTGATCGGCAAAACAGCTCGAAACACTGATGCGGAAGCATCGCCTAGCGCATCCATTTTCATCGCTGATTCTTCACCAACTGATTTGATCGAGTGATTGTCTAAGAGTGACTTTTGATCCCTTGGAATAGCATTTTCAAAAAACGGAAAATCTGTTTCTATTTTCTGATCATTCATTGTCCGAGTAGGAACAAGCAACTTTGCCGTCGGTTGCTCATCACGACTCTGCCCGATCCGCAATATTCCTTTCGGCATATCGGGTTCAATTTGATTTCGCCCGCGTTCAAGATAACTAGCTTTTGCCTCTGAAGGACTCAATATTTCATCGGGGATGTTCTGACCCTTTGAAAACGGAGCCGGGGAACCATTTTCCCCTTGTCCGAAAGCGATGATTACCGGCTCGTTCATACCAACCTCAGGCTCCGGATGTTCAGACTGGCCTGGCGACAACATATCAGGCTCTTCTTTTTCAAATGGTGTCTCCGTCGGCGGTTCACGGTCCAGAGCATCAGCATCAATCGCGAGCGAAGCATCAACAAAACGGAGCGCAAATTCATGCCCTTCAATCACGTCAAACGGTTGCTGCAATGAAGCGCCAGCGACTTTTGAATGGAAATTTTCTAGCAATCGAAATGGGCCATTCATGATGACAATCCTCTCTTCAATCCATTGGGTAAGATGCGATGTTTCCCGATCCGGTAAGTCTGCTTTTCCAGCACTTGTTGGTCATGGAAATTTCTGGCGCTCCTAAATTTTTGCTCCGCGCGCTCTTCTCGAAGGGTGGAAGAATGCACCGACGACCGCAGCGCCTTTGCGATGTTTTGCGCCTCGGCCATCTTCAATTTCTGGACGCTGCTCAACGCGATCAACCGGTGACCAAATTCCAACCTGCCGGCGAGCATGGCAGATTGACGACTATCAATCGTGCCGAGCATGTCATCCGCTATCGCTAATATTTGAGCATGCGATATTTCCAGTCGCACGGCTTGACTTTCCGCATGGATCAAATCCCATTGGCTCAATTTGGCTTGCATCCGGCAAACACTGAGTAACCGCTTTTTTGCCCGCATATTTTTCATAAACCGAAACTCTCGACAAGTCTGGCCACTGAACTTTTAAGGCTGGATTTGACGTCGATGGTTTGTTGCAAAAAAGACAGCTGGTCAGGACGCCTGGAGATCGCATCATCCAGCAAGCTATCACTGCCAGCTCGGTAGGCTCCCATCGTTATTAGATCACGGTTTTCGGCATAACGGTTCCACAAAGAGCGAAAGGTTCGCAAAGCCGAGCTATGTTCTTTTCCGATTATATCCTGCGCAACCCGGCTGATCGACTTGCCGATATCGATGGCGGGGAATACGCCTTGCTCGGCCAATTCGCGCGACAGGATAATATGCCCATCCGCAATGGCGCGGGCAGCATCAACAATCGGATCGTCGAGATCATCACCATCAGCAAGAACGGTATAAAACGCTGTTACGAAACCACCTGTCTCGACATCGCATCCGGCGCGTTCCAACAATTGCGGAATGAGTGCGATTGCGCTGGGCGGATAGCCTTTCATGGTGGGTGGTTCACCAGCGGCCAAACCGATTTCTCGTTGGGCATGAGCAATACGGGTCAAGCTGTCGATCACCAGCAAAACGCTCTTGCCCTCCGCCCGGAAATATTCGGCGATGGCCGCAGCACGCTGCGCCGCTTTGATCCGCAATATCGGTGAATGGTCGGCTGGGACAGCTAGGATAACGGTCTTACTAGCGATCCCGCTATCCCGGCTCGCAGAGACAAAATCACTAACCTCGCGAGCGCGTTCGCCGATTAGGCCGACCACAATAACATCGACTTGCGTTCTGGATGTCAGCTGACGCATCAACACTGTCTTCCCCACGCCAGACCCTGCGATCAGCGCTAGGCGTTGGCCACACCCGACTGGTAATAGCGCATTTATAGCCTGGACACCGACATCCAATGGCTGGGTTATGCTACCGCGATTGAGGATGTTGGATGGCTTGCCCATAAGCGGCCATTGCGCTTCGGTTTGGATTGGTCCCATGCCATCCAGCGGGCTTCCTAACGGGTCAATGATACGTCCCATCAACTGGGAACCGACCGCCACCTGTGCCGCTTGCTGGGTCGGACGAACGCGCGCATCGACACAGATTTCGACATGCTGATCAAACGGTGCCAGCGTTGTCACATGCCCATCAAAGCCAACAATTTCAGCGCCAATCGTGCGCCCGTTCTCAGACTGAATCTGCGCGCCAAAACCGATGGGATAATCAAATCCGCTCGCGTGCAACAAACCGCCGGAACAAGCCTTCACTTTCCCCCATTTTACTGGCGCTGGTGAAATTGCACCGCTTTCCAGCAAAAGCCTTGAGAGCCGATCGTAATCCAGATTTAACACGTGTCACCATCCGGCGAACCAAGCCTGGTTTCAATCTCTTCGCTAATTGTAATTGTGCCGGATATAATTTGTCCGGCTGCATGAGTCAGACGAACCGATCCCGGCAGCAACACCGGGTCGACCTTGATCGGGATCTCGCAATCATAGTCTTGCAAAATATCCGCATCGCTTGCCGCAACATGGAGGCACGGTTCGCCGATATTTTCATTGATCAATGCAACAGCCTCATCACATCGCTGCTCCATAAATTCTCGATCTATATTGGCGTGACCAACAGCTTGCTCAAACAGTGAGAGAATGACTTCCCAAAACTGTTGCGCAAGCTTCGCTTCATCAACAATTTTCAGGCGATTGATCGCCGCAGCCAACAAATCCCTAGCATGATCGTCCTGATCATCCCGGACCATAGCCGCCTGCTGTCCATTCAAATATCCTTGTGCGTATGCATCCGCGATTTCTTTGTTTAGTCCATCATCTGATGGCTCGGTTTCTTCTTCGATGCGGTCTTTCTCGGGAGGCTCACTTCCGCAATCCAAACGCCAGTCATATTTCGGATGGAAGGCTGTTTCGCGCATTTGCAAAGAGCCGGTCATAATAAAGTCTGGGCTATGCTTTACCGAAGTGAAATCATTGTCAGACAAATTCATCATTCTGCCCCCCTATGATAATCGTTCCATCTTCGGCGAGCATGAGAGTCTGAGCCACGATCTGCTTTTGAGCCGCGCTAACCTCACCCTTTGAGACCGGCCCCATTTCTGCAATTTCATCTTCTATCGATTGAGCAGCGCGCTTTGACATGCAGCTAAACATTTTTGCAGCGAGATCGGAATCGGCACCCTTGATGGCCAGAGTAAGGACTGCATTTTCGACCGATCGCAACACCATTCCGAGGTTTTTGTCATCCAGATCAATCAAATCGCCGAAGACAAACATTTCCTCTTCAATTTTGCGGGCGAGGACCTTGTCCCTTTTAAGCAGCGCTTTGATGATCCGCTGTTCCGCCTGTTTTTCTACATTGTTCATGATCGCAGCAGCCTCGCTGGTGCCGCCAGATTTCTGACTGGTTGTCGTCGCCGGCTTTTGTGATTGCCGGGCTATCAAGGCCTCGATATCGGCAATCGCCTGTGCGCCTATGGAACCCATATCCGCAACCCTGAACACAACATCATCCTGGATCTCATCGGCGAGTTGTTGCAGCACATCGCCTGCCGTTTCGGGTTCCAGAAAAGACAGGATGACAGCCATCATTTGCGGGTGCTCATCCTCTATCATGCTGGCAATATCATCGGCCGTCATCCAGTCTAACTGGCCGTGCAAGTGGTTGAGATCCGAGCGCGATTGATGGGGGGCTATACGGCTCAACATGTTGGCTGCTCGACCGGGACCAAATGCTTTGCCCATGATCGATGTAATCTGCTTATGCGCGCGATAGCCGATGGCCGTGCGACTGCGCGCTTGTTGAACAAAGCGATCAAATACGAAATTCACGTCATCTTCACCGACCTTACTAATTGCGAGCATGGCTCTGCCAAGGCTCTGAACCTCACCTGGTCTGAGACGCGACAATATGTCCGCGGCTTCATCCTCTCCAAAGGTCATTAGCAATATCGCGGCTATCTCACTGCCTGACCAATCGGGATCGGTTGCAATTTCCGCTACAGGCAGATTACGCGCCGGCGCCATATTGTTACTAACTGGATCAGCCATTGGCCGTGTCCTTTTGCACGTTATCGTTGGCGCGCTCTTGCACCAGCAAATCCTGCACCGTCAGCGCCGCATGATCGGGATTTTGACGAACAAAATTCTGAATCAGAGCAGCGCGCTCGGCATAGCCATCAGCAGAGCTGATCATATCGAGCGATACTGGATCAACCGGCTTATTCGCGGCACCGCTCTCGCGGTTCAATTCCTGATCGATATCGGATGCCAGTTGTAATTGCTCCGCATCGGATAGGATTGGCCGGTTGGTGCGGATTTTCTTCAGTAGTGGCCGTCCAAGACCAAAGATCAATGCCAGTGCGACCAGCAATGCCGAAACATTCCGAACGAGCAGAGAAACCCAACTGGCTTCCCACCAGTTTTCCACTGTTTCTTCCACAGGCAGAAAGGCTCGGGCTTCTATAGCTACTAGATCGCCGCGCTCCGCCTGAAAGCCGATAGCCCCTTTAACCAAGGCTTCTACAGCGGCTAGTTCTTGCGCCGAGCGTTGATTTTTCCCGATCGGCGAGCGGAGCGCTACTGCGACAGACAAGCGCTTCAATGACCCTGCAGCCTGTTTGGTCACGGACACTTCGCGGCCTAGTTCAAATTGGCGAGCAAATTTTTCGGATGTGCGGCTCGTTTCCTCTTCCTCTGCCGCGCCGTCATCGCCTTGAAACTCATCTGTCAGTTCCGGCTCTTCTGGCGGCCGATTGGCAAGCGCGCCGGGAATTCCATAGCTCGCTCGCGCTCCCGGCTCATTGGACCAGCTTCCTTGTTCCGTTCGTACACGCGCATCTTCTGGCGGAAAGCTCTCACGGGTCGCTTGATTTTCGGAAAAATCCATTTCTGCAGTAACTTCGGTAGTGAAATTATCTGCACCAATCATGGGGGTCAGCAATGACGTGATCGTGCGGCGATAACGTTCTTCGACTTGGCCCTGTACTATCAGATGCTGCTCGGCTTGATCCGATGCGCTGCTCGATCCATGGCGCGACATCAGGCGACCGTTTTGATCGACTACACTGACGGCATCTACTGACAATCCAGGAACAGAACTGGCAACCAAATAAACAATCGACTGAACCTTAGCTTCACTAAGCCGGTTTCCGCCGACGAATGTTAGCATAACAGACGCAGAGGGCTCCGAACGATCCCGCACAAATATGCTGGCCGCCTCAACTGCGAGATGTACCCGCGCCGAAGAGATATCATCCATCGCCTCGATAGTGCGCGCCAGATCAAGTTCGCGAGCAGCACGTAGCTTTTCGTTTTCCACCGCTCGACTTGCGCCCATCGGCATCGATGAAATCAAACTGTCTCCGTCAGGCGCCGTTTTGGGCAAGTTTTGTGCCGCCAATGCTAGCTTGGCCCGATGATAGTCATCCTGCGACACCGTCAAGCTACCGTTTGATTGATCAATATTAAAGCGGATGTTTGATTGCTGGAGCGCTTCTGCGACCGCAGCTTTGTCGGATTCAGGAAGCCCGCGGAACAGATCTCTTTGCGGTGGTTCACGCAGAGCCAGCCAAAAGGTGGCAGCCAATACGGCCACGGCAAGTAATCCCAGCCACGGCAGAGCATTTGTTATGGCCGGCTGTTTGGCAAATGCCTGGAAACGATCACGCCAGTTGGCATCACTTGCAGCACCATTCGGTTGCCAGAGCGGCGTCAAATCTTGAGCCAGTTTGTCGACCTGTTGATCGGTGTTGAGACTAAGTTCGTTCATATCACACCGGCATGCTCATAATGTCTTGATAGGCTTTCAGCAGCTTGTTCCGGACTTGCAGCGTCAGCTCAAATCCGAGTGATGATTTCTGTCGCGCCATCATCACACCAGCAATATCGGTTGTCTTGCCCATGGTGTAATCTTGGGTAATGTCGCCTGCAGCATGCTGCATGTTGTTAACTTGATTAAAGGCTGCGTTCATCGCTGCACCAAAGGCGGGCTGTGAATTTGTCACTCCGCCAGTCACGCCCGCTAAAGCGGTTTTTTTCAATGCATCATTCTGGGCAATAACATCCTGACGCATCGCCATAAGGCCTGAAGTTTCTATCGTTTTCATGGATTAGAGTCCTTCCGCCAAGTCCGCTACGTATCGCGTTGACACCAAGGGGCATTTTGGCGCCAGATAAGCGATACGCAGCGGTAGGCCATGGCTCGCCCGGACCAGTTCGAGAGAGCCAGTATCAAGAGAGGAAGGACTGTGCCGATGGTTGCGGCCTAATGTCTCAAGAAAGGAACGCAAACTCATGTGGGAACTTATTTTGTGCGCGAGCCTTACAATCTGACAAATGGTTTTTTGCGGACTGCACTGCCAATTTTTGATCGGCATCCGGTCCGCAAACGCACCATCATATAGATTTAATACAGTCATCATCTTCCCCAATATCTGGTCCTAAAATACCGCATCTGAAATTATGAAATGCGGCTGACCATGGCTTCGCAAACGCTGTGCCAATTTCTAAGGGAAAATATTTCTCCGTCTTTTCAACTACTTTAGAGCCTAGCTTTGAGGTGGAGCCAAATTTCTGACTCCGCTCCGTCAAACTACTGACAAACCGCTATTTTCATGACGCGTTTTGAGACTGTTAAACCTATTCTATCGCTATCCGTTCTTTCTACATGAGGCCGTCGCTCATCGATAAACTCAGCGACCAGCCCGTCATTGAAAGGAAAATACATGACAATTATCGGAACCAATGTTGCGGCTCTACGCACAAACTATGCCGCCAATAGTGCGGAAATGAGTCTCGCCAAATCCATAGAGCGCCTGTCCACGGGTCGTCGTATCAATAGCGCTAGCGATGATGCTGCCGGCCTGGCCGTTGCTACACGGATGACATCAGAAATCCGTGGCCTCAACATGGCTGTCCGCAACGCCAATGATGGTATCTCGTTGGCTCAAACAGCAGAAGGTGGCATGAATGAAATCAACAATATGCTGCAACGTATGCGCGAACTGTCGGTTCAGTCTGCCAACGGCACCCTAGCAAATACCGATCGCGTCAATCTGCAAGTTGAAGTTGCCGCTCTTATTGCACAGATTGACGATGTCGCATCACGCACCACGTTCAACAATGTTGCACTACTCGATGGCACCAACGTCAGCTTGGATATCCAAACCGGAACTAATGCTGCGGAAGTAGTATCCATCGCGCTCACTGATGTTACAACGACAACCTTGGCTGTCGACGCACTGGATATTAGCACGGTTGCCGGCGCGAATGCCGCACTGACCGCACTCGGCACCGCTATGGATTCAGTGACCACGGCGCAGGCTTCTCTTGGTGCTTCACAAAACCGTCTGCAAGCAACGGTGTCGAACCTCAACGATCGCTTGGCCAATATCACGGAGTCCCGGTCACGGATTGAAGATGTCGACTTTTCCGGTGAAACAACCGCCCTCGCCAAGGCCCAAATATTGAGCCAGGCATCGACGGCGATGCTCGCTCAAGCCAATCAGTCGCAGCAAGGCGTGCTTAGTTTGATCCGTTAAGTCACTGGTCCGCTTAACTGATCTTACGGTCCCCGACGCTTATTAAACCCCACTATGAGCGTCGGGGACTATTTAACTCACTACAACAATTTGCACCATTATTGGGCTCAGAACCGCATCACCAATTGTACATTGCGTAGGGTTGAAAACGCGATCTCGCCAACAGATACTATTCATAATACGCAAGGATTTGATGCAGTTTTTCTAGCGCGGCCTTTTTAATCTGGCACACGCGCGAAGCACCAATATCCAACGTCTGCCCAATCTCTTCCAGATTCATTTCCTCAATAAAGTATAATTGCAATATCAGGCCATCGCGTTCCGGCAGAGATCCAATTGCATCTGCAATCATCCGCTGCCGCTGGTGCCGTTCCATCCTATCATCAGCCTTTTCCGATGAATCAGAGAACCAGATATTCTGATCAGAGTAAACCTCGTCCATCGACTGTAGATCCACTGCTTCGGCATTGTCTATCGCAACACGAAAGCTCTCCAAGTCCATATCCATGGCCGCCGCGAGAGTAACTTGATTAGGAGCATGTCCCAGTTTTTGGGCGAGCGCCTCTTTCACTTCGCGCAGTTTTTTCTGAAATTGCATCGCCGACCTGCTGATATTGCTCTGCTTGCGCAACTGATCAATCATCGCACCACGGACACGCAGTTTTGCATAGTTGGTAAAACCCAGACCGCGATCCTCATATCCTTGAGCCGCTTCGACCAATGCCACCATTCCAATTTGCAGCAAGTCTTCCACTTCGATGGTTGTCGAAACCCGGGAATGGATGTGCCAGGCGAGTTTGCGGACGAGCGGCTGGTGACTATTGATCAGCTGCTCTTGGTTTTGCGCGGTGGGGCTTGGGCCATAGGTCAGGTCGGCAAGCTTGGGATCAAGATATGTCACGCTGTGTCCTTTTTATGATCAACATTTTTGGTATTTTTTTGTTCTGAAGTCGGTAATTCTTTGGGCCGACCACCGACAACCGCAATGACTTCGATCGCCTTGTCATCTGGCAGTTCTTCAAAGGATAAAACGGGCGTTCCGGGAAAGCTGGGCCTTAGTATTTTCAGCAAGGTTCTGCGCGCGATCGGTGAGGTCACGATTGCAAAACGCCGGGCTTCCGCCATGATCGGGCGGGCTGCAACTTCAACGGCACCCACTATTTTTTGTACAAGGCCGGGCTCGATCGGATGGGAAGCAGAGCCGCCGTTTTCGATCGCTTGCGCTAACAAAATCTCCAATTCTGCGTCGAGCGTGATCACTGGCAAAGGCAATTTGATCGGAACCAGTGACTGAATGATTAGCGATCCAATACGCTTCCGCACACCATCAACGATATTGTCGAGTGACGGTGCGTCACTAGCTGCATCATCCGTCGCAGCGTGGATCATTGCTTCACTGAGGCGGCGAAAGTCTTTGAGCGGGACGCCTTCGCTCAACAGGGAGCGACAGATAGCGGCGATTTGGAACAGACTCAGCGGCTTTGGCGTCAGTCCTTCAACAAGTTGTGGGGCCATTTCTTTCAGGTTATCCAGCAAGCCTTGCGCTTCATCCATCCCAAATAGCTCAGAGGCATTGAGCCCGACCAGATGATTAAAATGGGTCGCAATGACAGTGGAAGCATCAACAACCGTATATCCAGACACAACCGCTTCGCTGCGCTTTTCTGGAGAAATCCATAAAGATTCTAAACCAAAAGTTGGGTCTTTGCATGCCTGTCCATCAACAACCTCATTGATCTCGCCGCTATCGAGCGCCAACAGATCGTCCGGCCAAGCCTGATCCTCACCCAACGTCACACCGCTAATCTGGATACGATAGGCGTTCGGCGAAAGCGCCATATTATCTTTGACTCGGACAAGCGGAACAACGAAACCTAGTTCGCGCGAGAGCTGCCGCCTAATTCCGGTCAATCGTTGCATCAATGGCGCACCTTTGCGATCGTCAACTAGCGGCACCAACCCATAACCAATTTCTATGTTAAGAACCGCTCCGTCGGTGACATCGCTCCAGGCAATATGGTTTTTCTGCTCGGGCGTTTGTAGTTGCGGTTCGGGTGAATTGGTCGACTTTGCCTTTCTCAACATGCGCCAAGCCATAAATCCGGATATTCCCGCAATCGGCAGGATGATAAAGTGGGGCATGCCTGGTAACAATCCCATGACGGCGAGTATCGCAACCACGGGAACCCAAGCCTTGGAATTGGCAAACTGGCTTCCGATCTGCCCTGGCAAATCCATCGGGGACGCAACCCTGGTAACAATCGCAGCAGCCGCAATCGACAGCAGCAAAGCCGGAACCTGTGCGACCAACGCATCACCGACCGCTAGCAAAACATAAGTCTGGGCTGCATCACCAACGTCCATATCGTGGCTAAAGATTCCCAAGATCATTCCGCCAATAATATTGATAATAAGGATGAGCACGCCGGCCACCGCATCACCTTTTACGAATTTGGAGGCACCATCCATTGATCCGTAGAAATCGGATTCCGTTGCCACTTCTTGACGCCGTTCCTTGGCTTCCTCTGGAGATAGAAGGCCCGCATTCAAATCTGCATCAATCGCCATTTGCTTGCCAGGCAACGCATCAAGAGTGAAACGAGCGGTCACTTCAGAAACGCGCCCTGCCCCCTTCGTTATCACCACCAGATTGATGATCATCAGGATAGCGAACACGAATATGCCAACAACATAATCACCGCCGATGAGAAAATTTCCGAACGCCTCGATCACCTGACCTGCAGCATGGGGGCCGGCATGTCCTTCCACTAACACCACACGAGTTGATGCTACATTCAAGGCAAGCCGCAACAAGGTTGCAAATAGAAGAACCGTCGGAAAGCTGGAAAAATCCAAAGGTTTGGCCACGTTTAGTGCCACCATCAAAACCGCAAGCGCAATGGTGATATTCGCTATGAAGCCGATATCAAGGACGGTAGCCGGTACCGGCAAGACCATGAAAATTACCAGCAACAACGTAGCTACAGGTAATATGCCCGCCTTCGCTGTATCGCCTAACCAGCGCTGCCGTGATGACAGAAATGTTAGCATGGTACAGTTTCACTAACGAAACATGTTGATCGACTTGGCCGCATGAATGATCCCAAATATTGTTCAATTTGAGATCAGCAAAGCTTATGCCAATCGATCAGCTAGCCTTGAAAATACAATTAATGTGCTTTAAAAAGAGTGGATTACAACAACCTATCGTAGGTTGATGATATACCCACGCCCAAAGCAAGCGACAGATTATTGGCGCGCTGTTCGTTTAAATTCGTCAATTTATTGACCCGGAACCGAGCAGCATCAATAAGTTTTGACAGGGCAATCAATCTGTTTTTGACCGCATCATTGTCATGCCAAACGCCCGTTTTTTCTATCTCGGACACCAAAGGCCGAATGGCCGCAGCGGCTGCGATGATCGACTCCGGGTCTTGCCCGTCCAGGGCATCATTCAAGTCGTTAAAAGCTTGTTCGAGACGATCCAACAATAGCATGATTATGAAACGTCGGTGCCAGACCGATCAAATACAATCATCTTGTCAGCGATCAACATAGCATCAACGGGGTATTGGCCATCCGCTATCGCATTTCGAATGAAGTGGACATGATCATTATCAATCGGTGCGCCTTGTTGCGCCATATGTTTAACGGTCCCGGCTAAAGATCCAGCTGCTTCTTTTATGCTGGAACTTACTGGATTGTTAGATTTGCTCAATGGCCGAACAATATCGATGCGTCCCGTGCTAGCTGACGGGCTCCGTCCCGAGTTTATCTTGTCTATCATGACAGTCTCCTGTGTGGCATGCTTGCCTTCTAATACGGGCGCGCGGCGCTTAGATTTAGTCTGCCTGATAAGATGGGAGGGAAACTCGACCCTGCCCTGTTATTTCGACTAATATCGGAGATGATCTTCGTGCCGCTCGGACGGGGATAATATCGCCGATTTCGCCGTTTCGGTCAGCATGCATCTGCCGAGAAATCATGAACCCGTTTTTCTCTATGATCAGCAATACCGGTTGTCCGCGCCTTACGATCATCTGCCGTCTTGAAGAGGCCTGACTGCTAACCACAGGCTGCACGAGCGCTATCGGAATACGCCAGTTAAGCGGTTCACATTTTATGATGACCAGGTTTTTACTCCGCATTTCGAACATAGGTGGTTGGGTGCATTTCGTTAATCTCAACCGCGGATCAATATTGCTTCGAGCGCCACCAACTTCGCCTTCCTGTTTACCTAGAAATAACGCCAACTGCTGTTCAAGTGCCGTTAGGGGTTCTATCGTTTTCCCATGAACCGGCGCACCCGAAATCCCAATCAATGCGCTCCCAGCCAAGACTATTTGTTTCACAATCGACACAATCACTTCTCCTTTGTTGATGCTTATTGAGAAGCAAACCCCGTGCCATCCGCAGCTGTAATATTCGGGAGATCATATCCGACGGAAACGATTAGTTGTTGCGGCGCATGATTATCGATTTGGTTCTGTTCGCCAAATGTGATTGCAAAATCTTCTACACCATTATCCTTTAATGCACGTGCAAAAGAAGCCATGCGCGCCGCAGATAATTCCCATGCGTCAAGCCTTGCCGATGCCTGAGCGTCACCGTTGATCGACAATGTTATCCGATCAGAGCGCTCATCGATAGAATTGGCAACCACCTTGGCCTTTTCTTTCCCCGTCATAGTGAGCATCGCTTCGCTGGGTTCAAAAAGCGATGCAGTAGGCCATTCGTACTTCTTCGACGGTGCTGCGATCGAAGCAACATCTGTGACGGTTGATGGGCGGCTAAAGGATAAAACTACAAAGCCAAGCATCAATAGGCTTAGGTCAGCAAAAGCAAGGCACCATCGATTGGCACGGTTTACGAGCATGCTTGCTTTTCGTTTCGAAGTGCGAGTGCAATTAGCTTGTCCGTTGTAACCCTCTGCCATTTCAACTCTTCCGATGAAAGCCGTTGGAAACGATAAGATATCGGTGCAGCAATAACATTGGATAGTAGCAACCCATAGAGCGTTGTCAGCAATGCTAACGCCATCGCCGAACCCATATTTGCTGCGTTATCAAGATCGGAAAACAGACGCACAAGGCCAAAAATAGTCCCCACCATTCCAATCGCTGGAGACACATCCGCAACCGCCATCCAGAAACGAACAATATTGTTATGGCGCCTTTCGCGGTCACCCAGATTAAGTTCGGCCCAGGCGGCGAACCGCCCGACGTCCTGCTCGCTTGCAAGATAGGCAACGGCATGCGCAACAAAGCTGTTATCCGCTTCGACGCGATCAATGCATTGCAGACCCTTTGTATCAACAATGGATTCCACTCGGCGAAATGCCTGTCGCGCCGATAGTGCATCGCTAGCGGGGTCAGAACGAACAAGGGCTTGCCAAGCCGAAAAGCTTTGAAGCAAACCCGCTCGTCCCTCTTGCAGGCCTACCACGGCAATCGACCCTATCCAAACCAGAGCTAGAGCAAGCGGATCAATAAGGGCGATCAACGACTCCACGTCAAACTCCGGCTTCATAGAATATGGCAGTGCCAAATAAATGGCGCAAACTGACAAAAAAATGTCGCAATAATTTGACGCATTGAACTGATCGTATCGGAAGAAAGGCAGAAATGCTGGACATTAGGACTTTGGCACACCCTTTGCTGAGTGACTTGGACAAACACGCTCTGCCTTTCAAAACGGATTGCGCAGGCACTCGTTTAACCTTGAACAAAGGGAGCATCGGTTCCAGTCATGGACAAGATATTCGGTATTTACGGGGATGCGCTGGCGCTGCGATCGCAGCGACTCAATATGCTGGCATCCAATATCGCCAATGCAGCTACGCCTCATTTCAAGGCCCGCGATCTGGACTTTGACAAGGCCATCGCATCGGTTGTTGATGGAACCACACTAAGCGACAGCGCGACGAGCCATATCGGTTATCGCATCCCTCTACAGCCTGCCATGGATGGCAACACGGTTGAACTGTCAACCGAACAAACGCTCTTCGCGGAAAACGCTGTGCAATATCGCACTACTTTATCTTTTCTCGATGGCCGCCTCGGCACGCTTCGTCGCGCGATGAAGGGTGAATAGATGACTAATCCAATCACCATATTTGATGTTTCTGGGCGGGCCATGGCTGCGCAGTTAACCCGGCTCAACACAACCGCCTCGAACATGGCAAACGCCCGTTCCGTTGCGAACAGCGAGGCAGACGCATTTCGAGCGCTCAAGCCTGTTTTCCGAACTCATGTTGATGGTCCAGACATGGCCACGGTCGATGTCGAACAGATCGTCCAATCTGACACTCAGCCCAAGAAACGTCATGACCCAACAAATCCACTAGCTGACCCAGATGGTTATGTCTGGGAAGCCGGCGTCGATGAAGCCACCGAAATGATCGAGATGATCGAAGCCGCTCGCCAATATCAGAACAACGTGCAGGTACTGCAAACCGCGAAATCACTAATTTTGGAAACCATAAGGATGGGCAAATAATGACGACCATTTCAGATATATCACCAACCAGTGCAGGCACTGCCGCGACGGGTTTTTCAAGTAGCAACCTTGATCAAGCCGCGTTCCTTCGCCTGATGACGGCGCAGCTAAAAATGCAGGACCCTTTCAAGCCTCTAGATAGCAACGATATGGTAGCGCAAATGGCACAATTCTCGACCGTGGCTGGCATTGAAGAAATGAATGGGTCGCTGAAGAAATTATATGAGAATAATCGTATCGGCGATGCATCAAGCTGGTTGGGAAGAAACGTATTAGTTCCCGGCAATATCGCCGTACCGAATGAAGCAGGCCAATATGCCGGTGAGTTTTATCTCGCAGCACCCGCTAAGAATCTTTCCATCGACTTTTTGAATGATCGCGGCGAAATTGTCCAAGCCATCGAATTGGGTGAACAGAAAGCCGGATCGATTGCCTTCGATTGGGATGCTCTCGACGGCACTGGCCAGCCACTGGACCACGGCCAACTCAAGGTACGCGTGAATGGCGGCGTTGTTGCAGGGCTTTCTTCATGGGCCAAGGTCGAGGCCGTCCAGTCTCCAACAGATGGTTCCAACGCCCGCTTGATAACTCCCCGCGGAGAGTTCTGGCTCTCAGAAGCAATCCGCCTCCGTTAAATTACGCCCTCAAATCATGGAGAATTCTCATGTCATTTTATACATCCCTATCTGGTCTTAAGGCTTCCCAAACAGATCTGTCGACCATTTCCAACAATGTATCCAACGCTGGATCGGTCGGCTTTAAACGAAGTCGCGCGGTATTTGGCGACCTGTTCGCAGCTTCACCAACACAATCCACAAAAACAGTGGCGGGCCAAGGTGTAAGACTGAACGGCATTACCCAACAATTTTCGCAAGGCACTTTGGAATCAACTGGCAGAACATTAGATGTTGCCGTTGCAGGAGAAGGCTTCTTCGTCGTTCGCGGTCAACCCCCGCGTTCGGAAACGAGTTTCACCCGCAATGGCGTTTTCGACGTTAACGCCGATCGAGAAGTTGTCGACACGTTGGGCAGCAAGGTACAGCTATTGCCCGTTGATGCCAATGGCAATATCACCTCCACTGCGATCGGTAGTATGATTGACTTCGAAATCCCCGAATTTGATCCAGCTGATCCGACGGCAGTACTTGCCAATATCTCGATCGCAAATAGTGGCTTGGTTACGGCGACATTTGCAAACGGCAACACACTCAACCTCGGGTCTATGGCTATGGCTTCGTTCACCAGTTCCAGTGGCTTAAGGCCAATTGGAGATGCACATTGGCAAGCGACTGGCGAAAGCGGTGATCCGCAAATCAACGGCGCTGGTCAGGGGCCAATCGGTGAGGTTCGCTCTGGCCTTCTGGAACGTGCCAATATCGATCTTACTGAAGAACTTGTCTCCCTAATCGGCGCACAGCGTAATTTCCAGGCCAACGCACAAGCGATTGAAACAGCCAATACGCTAACCCAAACCATCATCAACCTGCAGGTCTGATAAAATCCGGAGAGTTTGAAAATGGACAAAATGATCCATGGCAGCCTGACCGCGATGCAAGGAATAATGGCGCGTCAAACAGCCATTGCCAATAACATGGCTAATGCTGGAACTACTGGCTTTCGGGCCGAAATTATCAATGCAAAAGCCAGACATCTAAGCAGCGCCGAATTTGACAGCCGGGCCATCGCCTATGAGCGGGTATTGGCTGCTGATCTCACGTCAGCGTCTGTTACCAATACCGGTCGGCCCCTCGATATTGCAATGGGCGGGGATGCTATGCTGTCGGTTCAGAGTGGCAATGGAGAACCGGCTTATACCAGACGTGGTGATCTGCAGTTGAGTGAAACTGGGTTAGTCACCACCGGTGCAGGCGATCCTGTAATGGGTGAAGCTGGTCCGCTGATTATTCCACCCTCCGACAAGATCAGCATCGCAAAGGATGGCGGTGTCTGGATTCTACCACAAGGTGATATTGATGGCGAGATGCAACAGATTGATCGGGTAGCGCTCGTATCGTTCACCGGCAGTGACATCGTCAAAGGGCATGACAATCTGTTTCGGGTTCGGGGCGGCGGCGCCCTGCCCATCGATGCCGACGCCAATCTTACGTCCGGAGCGCTGGAAGGATCCAACGTCAATATGACTGCATCCTTGGTCGATATGATCGAAGCGAGCCGGGCTTGGGAAACGCAGGTCAAATTTCTCTCCACAGCCAAAGATATCGACAGTAGCGGCGCGAGCCTGATGCAACTGCCGAACAGTTAGAAAGGAACGGAAGATGAGTAACGGAGCCCTGCAAGTCGCGCGCACCGGATTGGACGCGCAAAATGTAAAAATGCGCGTGATCGCCAATAACCTCGCGAACGTGAACACCAATGGTTTCAAGCGGCAACGTGCCAGCTTTGAAACATTGGTTTATCAACACAACATCACGCCTGGCGCTCCGGTAGATGCACAGAACCGATATGCCATCGGATTGTCACTCGGTACGGGCGTTGCCGTTCAAGGGACCGCGCGGATAGAAACACAAGGCACGCTACAAACGACAGGTAATACGCTCGACATAGCCATTGAAGGCCCCGGTTATTTTCAAGTGGAAATGCCGGACGGGGAAATTGGTTATACCAGAGCTGGCAATTTCAGCCGAACATCCGAAGGCATTATTGTTACAGCAGGCGGACTTCCTCTCATCCCCGAAATTCAGATACCGGAAGGCGCCACTGGTATAACCATAGGTAGTGATGGCACCGTCTCTGCCGCCCTAGCCGGCGACACTGAAATTACCGAACTGGGTCAGATAGAAACGGTGTCTTTTGTCAATCCCGCTGGTCTCAATCCGATGGGTGACAATCTATTGGCCGAAACCGAAGCCAGTGGCGAACCACAAGCAGGCGCAGCCAACGAAGAAGGTCGCGGTAGTTTACGGTCCGGTTTTCTGGAGCAATCTAACGTCAACATCGTCGAAGAGCTAGTCGATATGATCGAGACCCAGCGCGCCTACGAAGTGAACAGCAAAATGATCTCTGCCACCGATGAAATGCTGCAATTTGTGAACCAACAATTGTGACCCGATCGGATATGAAAGGCTTTTTCATTATAGCTGCCGCCATGGCTTTATCGGGTTGCTTTGCGGGAACTGACGATGGACCGCGGCCCGGCTTCTCACCCACAATTGCGCCATTAGCAGTGGCTTCAATACCCAGCAATGGTGCTATATTTCAGGCCGCAAACGGATATGCCCCACTGACCAGCGGTGCCCGTGCATCGCAGATTGGTGATGTCTTGACCATCCAGCTCGTCGAACGAACATCAGCAATCAAAAGCAATAGCGCCGCCACGAATAGAAGCGGCGAATTTGGCCTCACCCCACCAACGACTGGTCCGCTCGCAGTTTTTGAATCAAGCGACGTAAATATTGGCGGCGATCAGTCGTTCTCTGGATCGGGACGGGCTGCTCAAGCCAACAGCCTGTTCGGAGAAATCAGTGTCACAATTGCGGAAATCTATCCCAACGGCACCATGAAAGTGAAGGGTGAGAAATTGTTAAATCTGAACCGTGGTGAGGAATATATCCAGATGACTGGTATTGTGCGGGCTGCTGACATCAGCACGGACAATCGCATATTATCGTCGCGTGTCGCCGATGCCAGAATCGCTTATTCCGGTTCAGGTGAAATTGCCCGCGCTAGCAAACAGGGCTGGTTGCAGAAATTCTTCTCCGCAATCTCACCCTTTTAGATCGGTTCATGGCCATGAAGCTTTCCCTATTTTTCTGGCATGCCAAATTGTTCGTTGGAATTGCAATCGGTGCGGCTTTGCTATGGACCGCACCGGTTCATGCAACACGCATCAAGGATATCGGACATTTTGAAGGCCTGAGAACCAATCAGTTGACCGGCTATGGGATCGTTGTTGGTTTGGCCGGTACGGGTGATGATAGCCTGGAATATGCCACCCAAGGTATCAAAGGAACAGTTTCAAGATTTGGGTTGACATTGCCGCCGGCTATTAATCCATCCCTGAAAAATGCGGCAGCCGTTATTGTGACTGCGGAGCTGCCACCGTTTGCTAAACCAGGACAGAGACTGGATATCACCGTATCGGCGCTCGGCAAAGCAAAGTCGCTGCGCGGTGGCACGCTCATTATGATGCCGTTGCTTGGCGCCGATGGTCAAATCTATGCGATGGCACAGGGTAACTTAGCTGTTGGCGGGCTGGGTGTTGATGCCAATGATGGTTCGCGAACTTTGGTCAATACGCCTAGTGCCGGACGCATACCCGGCGGTGCGACGGTCGAGAGAAGTGTGACGACGGGTTTTGCTAATGCGCCTCATCTTACGTTCAACCTTGCAGAACCGGACCTTACCACTGCCCTGCGTGTTGCTGATGCCATAAACCGCAAGACAGCCAGTAAAATGGCCGAAGCGATTGATGCAGTATCCATTCAAATTCGCTCCGAACCCGGCGCAACCCGGCGCATCGTGCAAATGGGACTAATCGAAAATATCGAAGTCAGTCCCGCGAAGAGCGCAGCGCGCGTTATCGTCAATGCGCGCACTGGTACCGTAGTGATCAACGATATGGTGCGTATCACTCCAGCAGCGGTTAGTCATGGAAAGCTTACTGTCAAGATTCAGGAAAGCCCACTGGTCGTCCAACCGGCGCCCTTTAGCCGCGGCGAAACGGCGGTGGAACCGAATAGTGAAATTGATATCGAAGACAAGAACGCACCGATGTTTGCATTCGATCGCGGGGCTTCGCTGTCCGAAATTGTCGAAACAATAAACGCAATCGGAGCAACGCCCGGAGACTTGGTGGCCATATTGGAAGCGTTGAAACAAGCGGGCGCGATGAAGGCGGAGCTTCTCATCCAATGATACCGGTCATAGCCCCTAGTCAGAATATAACTCGTCCAAGCACGCCTACGGATGAGCAGAAACTGGAGCAAGCCGCTCAGGCTTTCGAGGCCATTTTTGTACGCAACATGATCGGTGCAATGCGCTCGGCCAGCCTCGGCGAAGATTTATTGGGCAACAGCGGGTCCGATCAATTTCGCACTTTGATGGATGACCAAATCGCCGATCAGATGGTCCAGCACAATGGTCTGGGCATTGCGGATCTTCTGGTTTCACAATGGAAGGATAAGATATGATGGACATGTATTCAATCGGTACGTCAGGAATCCGGGCTTACCAACGCTCACTGTCGACTATTTCAATCAATATTAGTAACGCTGAAAACCCCAATTATGTCCGTCGTGATCTGCGACTAAACGAGCTGACGACGACTGGCATCAATCCCTATTTCATTCAACAATTGGGTTTCGGTGGCGTCGAGATTGGCGGCATTTCAAGAGCCACAGATCCCTTTCTCGAAGCAAATGTTCGACTGATGGGAGCAGCCTTATATGGGGCCGAAACAAGGTCACGATGGATGAAGGGTGCCGAAACAGCCCTTGGCGATACAGAACAAGGAATTGGTGCAAAAATAACCAAATTATTCGCCATTGCCGAAGAACTCGCCAGCGCACCATTTAACGCTGTATTGCGCAACCAATTCATCAGTGAAATTGATGCCTCCGTTACAGCGATTAATCGCACCGCTAATGATCTTGGCAATCTTTCCAGCCAAATAACCGGAGCAGCGGAGCAAGAAGTCAACACATTCAATCAGACTTTGGATGATCTCGCAAAAATCAACCTTGCCCTGCGTATTGCAGCCGACGGATCGCCGAAACAGGCCGCCTTATTGGATCAACGTGATGCGGCTCTTGCCGTGCTTAGCGAACGCGTGGATGTCACAATCAGTTTTGTCGATAAGGGCGTTGCTAACATCAGCTTTGATGGCCAATCACTGGTTGATGTCGGTCAAACAAACAGCCTGTCCATTGTAAACGGAGCGAACGGCAGCATAGATTTTATTGCCAACGGAAATCCGGTAGCCGCGCCCTCTCGGGGATCGCTTTCAGCGCTTATATCAAGTGCAGCGACGACGGTTCAACGGCGCGCCGAGCTTGACAATCTTGCCACCCAATTTGCTACTGATATTAATGCTTGGCAAACTGCTGGCGAAACCAATGCAGGAACCGCCGGCTCACCTCTTCTCAACGCAACTGGCGGCGCTGCTGCATTGACTATGGCAACGCGCGATCCAGCGGATCTTGCGCTCGCATCACCCGGTGGCGCTTCCAATGGTAACATCATCAATTTTTCTGCTCTGAGGGGAGCAACCGGAGTCGAGCAAGTCTGGACAAATATCGTCGGTGCCCAAGCCATAGTCACTGCATCAGCGCAGAGCGAAAATGCAGCAGCGAAGGCACAATATGAAGCTGCTCGCGAAGCGCGTGATAACTTGTCTTCGGTTGACCTTGATAGAGAAGCTGCTGACCTGCTCCGTTATCAGGAAGCCTATAATGCCTCTGCCCGTGTCATTCAGGTTGCGCGCGAAAACATCCAAAGCATTCTTGCCTTATTCTAGATCCGGAAGGAATTTCTGATGCAATCCGTCAATCGCTCTCGTCCGTCCCATGCCATAGACCTGCAAAATCAGCTCGCACAGCTTATAGCTGATCGTCAGCAGCAAATCTCGACCAGGAGGCGGATAGATCGGGCTTCGGAAGATCCCGCAGCTTGGTCGCAAATTTCAAATATCGCAAAAGTCCAAGCCAACATGGATGCATGGCTGCGCAACATAGATCGCGGCTTGTCTATTGCTGCACAGGCTGATGGTGCAATGAACGACGTCAGCACCCGGTTAATCCGCGCAAAGGAGCTTCTGGTTCAAGCCAGTAGCGAAACGATCTCAATAGCGGATCGAGAGACTATAGCGCAAGAAATTGAGAGTATTGGCGATACGATTTCAGGTTTGTTAGTGCAGGCAAATGCTTTCGGGCGTCCTCTTTTCAGCGGTGGACCTCCACTAGAAATCCCCATTGATGATAATGCAGTCGTGACGCCAGCGCCCTCCAGAACAGACTTTAATGCATTGGCACCGCTGATAGGGACGATAGCAACCACCATTCGAACTGGCACGGCCGCTCAGCGCAGCGCATTGCTGAATCCGCTTGAGATACAAATTTCCGCTACTGCCAATATATTGGGGAAACATGGTATTGAGAATGACAAACTCAAACAGGGAGCAGCCCGGTTAGAAGATCGACAGATTGATGTGAGCGAATATCGGGCCACGCTTGAGGAGACTGATCTCACTTTAGCGATAACCGAAGTGCAAAAAATGCTCATCAGTCTTGAGGCTGCACAAGCCGCTTATGCACGGATCGAACAAACAAGCCTCTTTGATCAACTTCGCTAAAAGCAAGCGGTTTCAATCCGTTTTATGGACAAGGACGGATGGCCGCGTGGCCTAAATTCCCACCAAATCTAAGTGGCAGGAAACAAATATGTTTGCAGCGATCGGTATCGTCATCCTACTCGTCATGGTCTTTGGTATATTCACGCTGTCCGGCGGAAATATCAATGCGGTGATCCAAGCTCTACCCATTGAGATGGGCATTATCGGCGGCGCAGCTGTTGGCGGCCTGATCGTCGGTAACAACGCTGATGGCTTGAAACAACTGTTTGGCGGCGTTACGCGTGTTTTCAAAGGACCCAAATATAGCAAAGTCGACTTCCTCGATTGCATTTTCCTCGTCTCAAAACTGATGAAAATACTGCGCTCCGACAGCCCGTTAGTGCTTGAAAAGCATATTGAAGATCCGCACAACTCAATTATCTTCGCCGAATACCCCAAGCTGCTGGAAGATGAAAATTTGATTTTCCTGATCTGCGACACGCTTCGATTGGTTGTAGTTTCCTCCGGTAAGCTCGACCCCTATGCAGTTGAGGACGTCATGGACAACAGCCTCAAAACCACACATGATGAGGCTATCGCTCCCGCAGATAAACTCCAAAATCTTGCCGATGCCTTGCCTGCACTAGGAATCGTCGCGGCTGTTTTGGGTGTCGTCAAAACCATGGGAGCCATCGATCAACCGCCTGAAATATTGGGGGCGATGATTGGGTCCGCATTAGTCGGCACATTTCTCGGTGTGTTATTATCTTATGGTTTTGTTGGCCCCATGGCCGGACGCTCGCGTCAAGTGATCGAAAGCGATAATGCCATATATCATATTGTTAAACAGATTATCGTCGCTTCCCTGCATGGCCACCCGCAACCCCTGGTTATCGAAGCCGCACGATCCGGGCTGATACGCACCAACCAGCCCGCTTTTGTAGACGTGTTTGATGGCATACGTGGAAACTAGCGATGGCCCGCGGCAAAAATAGAGAAGAACTCAGACCCATAATTGTCAAAAAAATTATGGCGGAAACAGGCCACTCACGCCCGGCAGGTGCATGGAAAGTTGCCTATGCTGATTTCGTCACAGCCATGATGGCCTTCTTTCTTCTGCTGTGGCTGCTCGGTGCAACCGATGACCAAGAACGAGAAGCTTTGGCCGAATATTTTACACCGACATTGATTCAAATGCGCAACAATAGTGCGGGCGCTCAAGGCATGTTCGGAGGAGATACGATCCTGTCAGACGAAGATTATCGCAGCCGCGCACGGCAAGTTGGCGAACGCACATTAAGCATTCCTCAGCACAGTACTAATGACAATAATGTCGACACCGGAAACATTATCCAAGAAGATCGAGCACAGTTTGAAGAGATAAAGCGCCGGATTGAACAGCAACTCCGTGATAGTGAAAACCTCAGGGAGCTATATAAGAATGTCCGCTTTACTGAGACGCGAGAAGGGTTGCGTATAGAGCTCATCGATAAAGCAGATTTTTCTATGTTCGCTCTTGCTACGGACACTTTATTGCCTCGCGCTCGGCAATTACTGCGTGAAGTCGCGCAGGCCATTAAGCCGGCGCCTAACCCGTTGATGGTAAGAGGTCATACCGATGCCCTGCCCTTTTCTTCTGGACGCACCATGAACAACTGGATGCTCTCAACAGCTCGAGCCGAAGCAACCCGCAAGGAGCTTCAAGAAAACGGGATACGCCCCGTTGCCTTTTTCAGGATAGAGGGTGTCGCCGACCGGGAACCCTATACGCCGCATGACATCTATGATCCTCGCAACCGCAGAATTTCAATAACTTTGGGTTGGCAGGCAGAACCTATATTAGATTGAGCATCAACGATGCTCGCAATCCGCCTTCTTCTCGGTTTTTCAGCTCCACATCGCCGCCGTGATCGCGGACAATCGCGCGGGCCAGTGTAAGGCCCAGCCCTGATCCACCGGTTTCGCGATTACGCGATTTCTCCGCGCGGACAAAGGGTTCGAACATGGCTTCAAATTGATCCTCCGCAATGCCAGGGCCTTCATCATCAACATGAATCAACAGCTTATCGTCGGTTTTATCCACAGTAATTGCTGCCCGCTTGCCATATTTCACGGCATTACCGATCAGGTTCCGCAGTGCGCGGCGGATTAACGTGGCGCGAATGTTGGCCGTTATGCGGCCGCTGCGGGTAAAGGAAACCTGCTCGCCCATATCGGAATATTCGTCAGCCACTGTTTCTATCAGGGCGCTAATATCCGTAGGCTCAGCCGTTTCATCCGCTCGGCCTAGCCGCGCCAGCGACAATATATCGTCCAGCGTCCGGTCCATATCGTCTATGCCGGCAATCATTCGTTCGCGTTCATTATCATCGTCAACGCTTTCAATGCGCACGCGCAAGGCGGCCAGAGGAGTACGGAGGTCATGACCAATCGCGCCCAGCATCACGTCTTTTTCATCGATCAACGCGCCAACACGCCCGTTCATATCGTTAAACGCTGCGATGAGCTGCTTCGTGTCAGGAGGCCCGCTTTCTTCAATCGGTTCGCTTGATCCCGGCCTGAAATTTTCAGCTGCTTTGGTAAGTGCCTTCAACGGGCGGGATATGTTCCGTCCCAACCAGATAAGCGGGATTAGCAATATCAAGTATATAACAGCAGTCTGAGCCAACAGGGTCTGGATAAGTCGAGGATTGCGGTTTCGTATCGCCGATGCAATGTTCAGCCATTGCCCGTCAGCTACTTGTGCGGACATGATGATATATCCATCAACCCGATTAGGGGGACCGCGATACCCAATAGCCCGAAGCCTTCGCCGTTCGCGACCTAAGCCTACTACGCTATTGGTCATGTTGGCTGGTAACTTATCCACCAGCGCAACTTCCACCGCCTGTAAATCAATTCCCATATTTTCAAAGGCCTGGGCTGCGCGCTCTTCCACCGCTGGCAATCGCTGCTGTCCGGTATCTATGGAGCTTTTGGCGGTAATTGAGGGCCAGTTCCTGCGCTTGCGTGGGCTGCCATCTTTCCGAAATCGACGCTCACGAAAACCGCGTTCGTTTATTCGTTCAACTTCGCCCGAAATTCTACCGACAGCAGAGACTGAGGCTTCTATCATTTTCTGATTTTGCGCACCGCGATAGAGCAGCACGATATTGATCGTTTGCGCAATCAGCAATGTGATCGCGACCAACGCCAAAAGCTGACCGATTAGACTTTTAGGGAGCAACCGCTTCATAGCGTTTTGACGTCCCCGGCCAGCACATAACCGCCGCCCCAAACGGTTTTGATTATTTCAGGGTTTTTGGGATCAGCTTCAATTTTGCGGCGCAAACGGCTTACCTGATTGTCGACAGCGCGGTCAAAGGCATGTGCCTCACGTCCTTGGGTGATGTCGAGTAGCTGATCTCGATTGAGCACTTGGCCAGCACGGGAGAGCAGAGCAAGAAGCATCTGGTACTCACCGCTGGAGAGCGGAACAGCAACTCCCTCCCCGTCGATCAAGCTGCGCTGATCGGTTTTAAGCGTCCAACCGGAGAATTGGTAGATCGAACCGCTTCCAGGACTGATGCCATTGCCATTATTTGTTCGCCGCAACACGACCTTGATCCGTGCGACCAATTCGCGCGGACTAAACGGCTTCGTGACATAATCGTCTGCGCCCAGTTCCAGCCCGACAATGCGCTCCAGCTCTTCCCCTTTGGCGCTGATAAAAATGACCGGCGTTTCGGTTTTTTCGCGCACATGGCGGCAGAAGCTCAAACCATCCTCACCCGGCATCATGATATCAAGCAATATGATATCAAAATTAAACGCATTCATCACTGAACGCGCTTGACTGGCATCACTTGCTTGCTGGACACGAAAGCCTTGTTTGGTCAGATATTCGGCCAATGGTTCGCGCAAAGACGCCTCGTCATCAACCAATAATATGTGAGTTTGTCCTGACATTGTGCTTACCTAGCATGGGTGTAAAAAAAAGGAACGGATCACCGGGCTTTCAAGGGAGGGAGATAGCCGGTGACCCGTTCACAAAAAAGAGTGGTTCAGGGATTAACCGCCTCTTTTATTCCGTTCACCGCGACGCGCATCGCGAGCTGCCTTACGTTCTTCGGCGGTGACTGTACCATCGCCATTGGCATCTGCTTTCTCAAAGCGCGCTAGAGCCGCTGCTTGAAATTCGGCTTTACTAATCATCTGATCACCATTGGTGTCAGCGCGCTTCATCATGCCGCCGCGCTTGCCTTTACCGCCACGTTTTCCCATGCCTTTGCCGCCGCGTTTACCGCGCATGCTCTGCATTTCTTCCTGGCTCAAAGTGCCGTTGCCGTCTACATCGGCCCGGGCAAAGCGTTCGGCTTTACGGTTCGCGCGATGCGCTTCCATTTCAGCTTGGGAAACACCGCCGTCACCATTGGTGTCCATTTCGGTAAAACGTTGTGCTTTGCGGGCGTCCCGATCGGCTTTAGAAATCTGCCCGTCCTGGTTGACGTCCATTTTCGTCCAGCGTTCTTCTAATGAGGCGGTCATTTCGGCGCGCGTGATCTGATTGTCATTGTTGGCATCGGCCCGCATCATGCCCTTGCCGCCACCTGGCGCTGCGATGGCAATACCACCGGTAATCAAAAGAGCCGCCGCACTCGAAATCAAAATTGTCTTTTTCATTATATTCATCCTTATCTAGTCATTCAGGGAGGCGATCCTCTGTGGCCGCCATGAATATTCTTCTAAGGGTGATATGTCCCCCAAGTTTGTCAGAACAGGATAAAATTGTCGCAAATTGTATCATTTGCAGCAAACCGTTCATTTTATTGAAAGTTTGCGAGGCTTTGGGGGGATGTGAAGTGAAATTGGAGCGGGTGAAGGGAATCGAACCCTCGTCGTAAGCTTGGAAGGGCCGTCCATACCGCAGTTTTCTGCCATTTTTTGACCTAAAAAGGTTCTATAGAAACCTTGTGAATGATTGAAAAGTAAGGATATTCTTTTTCCATTACCCCCATTTTACTCCCACTGCCTCTATCCATAATATACCTATTTATCAGTAATTTAGGAGATTGCAGAACTGACATTCACATATCGCTAAATCATCTTTGAAAATCCACTATGGGCGCAAAAGCGGACGTCAATCCTGTAACGATAAAGCGTTGCGCGAAGCCACGCTTAAACTCTGCTATTGAAATCACAGGTGCACGGCTTTCAGTGTGAAGAGATTTATAATCGCATCGGAATTTGTGATACTGCGATCTTGATTTGCTCCGCGGAAAACCCAGATTTCAGCATCTCAAAAACCAAAGCATCGTTTACCACTGCCGGAAAGGCTGTCGGCCCTATAACCAATTTATTGAGAATACGCGACAGCGAAATATCTTGATCGGCTTCCTCTCCATATTTTTTAAGTGGTATCTTATAGATTCTTTGTGGGATTCCATCGACGGAACGAAATTCTCTCTGGATCAGATTGTTATTATTAAATTCCTCATCGCTGATACCTTCTGTTCCCGGTTCAGGGCTATATGTTATCCGCCACTCCCGTTCTTCTTTAAATCCGGGATGTTTGCATGACAGAATCGAGAAATGAAGAAATGTTGCCATATTTTCCCATATCAATTCTGGATCAACCTGTTTGAGCGCTTCGGTGTTTGCTTCCAATTGGTTCAGCATGTTAGAATAATGGACTGAGAACTCGTCTGGATTTCCGTAAAATACTGGACTGACAAATGCCGGTAGGGCGTCGCGCGGATCCATTATAGGGTCTTGATTGAATATCAATGCCACGCCGCCTGAAGAACCATAAGCCCGCCACATAGACAGTCGTCCAAATTCCGATTCTTCATCGACGGTTCCGGGGCCAATGTGAAGTGGCCCATGTTCAGAGATCGAAAGCAAATAAGTGTATCTTAAGCGGTGCTGCATCCGTTCAAAAAACCAATGCACTGCCCGATCATATAAGCCAGCCACTATACCTTCCAACACTGCTTTAGTGCGTGTTGCCAACTCTTGATTGTCTATGAGACAAAAACGGATGCAGGATTCTCCATGCGCAATCTCTGAATAATCATTCATTACGCGCGCATTTCTAAGCCATATTTCCTTTTTCCCAATAATCGAGATGGCAGCGTCAAACGATGTGTAGTGGACGAATTTCCGATTAACATCTTTTATCTTTTGGGTTCTTGCGAGAGAATATTTCCAAAATGTTTGGTCGAGTATCTGGCTGAATTCTTCTTCTGTCATACTTCATCTATAGCTAATTATGAACGCTGACCAAACTAATACTCCGCTTTCGTGATATCGCAGACACACCAGATGGCGTCCAATAAGAGCGCCCTAGCTTCGTGCCAGTTAAATCGGGCAAGAACTCAATCATTGTTAAAAGGACGCTAAAATCTCAATTTTTGCCACTTGCCTTCTTGGGGTAGTCATAAGCTTGGTAAGCTTATGATGAGGCACTGATCGAAAAGAACCAAAAATCAACACTATACATGGTTTTTGGGGGTAAAGGTTACCCCCACTATGCGCCCAAAACGCTTGGGAAAAATATCCAATAATTAGCAGTTTTCTGCGGTGGAGCGGGTGAAGGGAATCGAACCCTCGTCGTAAGCTTGGAAGGCTTCTGCTCTACCATTGAGCTACACCCGCCTATTTCCAAGCGCCGCTATTGCCATCGCTATGACGGCGCGTCAATCAGGAAACGGCGTTGACCGTTTTTGTTTTTACATCCTGCTCGGAAAACCAATCCGCAACCGATGCTTTCTCGGCTTCGCCCATATGCAGTCCAAGCTTGGACCGGCGCCACAGCACGTCTTCTGCGGCAGTCACAAATTCATGCTCGATCAACCAACGCAACTCAATCTCATAAAGACCAGCGCCAAAATTACGGCCCAAATCAGTCTGATCGCTAACATCAGCAAGCATGGCCCCTGCATCAGTGCCGTACGCCCGCACTAACCTGACCATCAAATCATTATCAATAAAGGCCCAACGCTGCTCATATTGTGCAACCAAAGCATCAAACCCATCTGCCGGAAAATCGCCGCCAGGTAATGGCGTGTCTTTGGTCCAGTCATCGGTCTCGACGTGCAAAGCCGCTTTGAGGGTCTTCATCGCCTGCCGTGCCAATACGCGATAGGTAGTTATTTTTCCGCCAAAGACCGACAATACCGGCGCACCGCCATCATCATTGTAATCAAACACATAATCGCGGGTGACCGTAGATGCAGACTGGCTGTGATCATCAAATAAAGGTCGCACGCCGGAATAGGTCCACTGAACATCGTCGCGCGTGACGGGTTTGGCAAAATATTCGCTAGCCGCAGCGCAAAGATAATCAATTTCGCCGTCGCTAATCTTCGCCGGACCTTCATCATAGCTCCACGGCTGATCCGTTGTACCAATTAATGTGTGATCGCCTTCATAAGGAATCGCGAAAATGATCCGGCCATCCTTATTCTGGAAAATATAACTATGATCGCCTTCAAACTTGCGAGCGACGACAATATGACTGCCTTTTACTAGGCGTAATTTCGCGGCATTGCTGCTTTGATCGTAAAGCGCTGTGACCGGATCAACCCAAGGACCAGCGGCATTAATCAACACTTTGGCCTGTTCTGTTATTTCGCCGTCTTGCCCGCTCAACTTCAAAGCCCAATGATCAGCGCTACGTTCTATTCCGACACATTCGGTCTGTACCCGAATATCCGCGCCGCGCTCTTTGGCGTCACGTGCGATCAGGGACACCAACCGAGCATCCTCGACCCAGCAATCGGAATAGGCGAAACCCTTTTTCAATCGCTTTTTCAGCGGTTTCCCACGAAAGTCCTTGGACAGATTGAGGCTCTTCGTACCCGGCAACAGCGAACGGGACCCGAGATGATCATATAGAAACAAACCCAGACGCAAAAACCAGGCCGGACGCATTCCTTCATCAACCGGTAAAACGAACCGCATCGGCCAGATGATATGCGGTGCGTTACGCAGCAAAACTTCACGTTCCTGTAGCGCTTTACGCACCAAACTAAACTCATAATGTTCCAGATAACGCAGGCCACCATGGACCAACTTGGTGCTGGCGGACGAGGTGTGTCCTGCCAAATCGTCGCGTTCAACCAGTAGGACTTTTAGTCCTCTGCCCACCGCATCCCGCGCGATACCGACACCGTTTATGCCGCCGCCAATAATTGCCAGATCATACATAAACCGCCTCATAAAGCTTCTGGCCAGATGTTCAATGTTGCAGTGCAATATAATTTTGGGCGTTTGTTGATAAAAATCATTACCGTCGTCTAAGTTTAGCAAAAACGTCATTCTTGAGCCACGAAGTTTAGATATACTGTTGGAGGACCGCGATAGCGCTAAACTTTTCTTCAAACTGCCCTTCATTCTTGCTTTTGCTTGCGTTTTGGAGGTGACAATTTAGCGTGCCTGTAAAGTAACAGGAGCGGGTTTCAATGGTAGCACAACAGATTTTGGTTATCGATGAAGGTACCACATCGACGCGGGCAATGCTTTTTGGCGCCGATGGAAAACTTCATGGATCACAGCAGGAAGAATTGGAGCAATATTATCCTGCGCCCGGACTTGTGGAGCATGATGCCGCTGAAATTTGGGACAAAACGCTCCGCAGTTGCCAGAAGATGATTGATCAGGCTGGTGGCGCAGAAAAAATTGCGGCCATCGGGATCACCAATCAGCGTGAAACTGTCGTGGCCTGGGACAAACGTACCGGCGAGCCACTCAGCAAGGCGATCGTTTGGCAAGACCGGCGAACAGCATCAATATGTGACGAGTTAAAAGCCAAAAGTTTGGAGCCCATGGTTCAGGCCAAGACCGGATTGCTACTCGACCCCTATTTCTCCGGCAGCAAAATAGGTTGGATGCTAAAAAATTGGCCAGAAGTGGGCGCTGCTGGGGATAATCTAGCTTTCGGAACCATCGAATCCTATCTCATCTTCCGCCTTACCGGTGGTCAGCACATTACCGATGCCAGTAACGCTAGTCGTACCATGTTAATGGCATTGGATAGTACGGATTGGGATGATGAGTTGCTGGGATTATTCGATATTCCCCGAAAAACTCTTCCGGATATTGTCGATTGTGCTGGCGATTTGGCCAAGACATCAGCATCTCTGTTTGGCGCACCGATAGCAATATGCGGCTCTGCCGGAGATCAACAGGCGGCAACCATTGGCCAAGCCTGTCTTGAAGTCGGTCAAACGAAAGCGACCTTTGGCACCGGAGCTTTCATCCTAACAAACAGCGGAGATACCCCGCCAGTGTCATCTCATCGCCTGCTCTCCACGGTATTGTATCAATTGAACGGGAAGCGTGTTTATGCATTGGAAGGCTCTGTTTTTGTAGCCGGCAGCCTAATGCAATGGCTACGCGATGATGTCGGCCTGTTGAAATTTGCTGGCGAAAGCGAGGATCTTGCGCGATCGGTTGATGATAATGGCGGCGTTTATCTGGTCCCTGCCCTCTCTGGTCTAGGAGCCCCTTACTGGCAAGCCGATGCCACCGGTACGATATCCGGCCTGAGCTTCTCTACAACAAAGGCGCATATAGTTCGAGCCGCATTGGAAGCAATGTCCTATCAGTGCCATGACTTAAAGACGGCATTTTTAGCGGACGGTACGGATTGGCAAAGCCTTCGTATTGACGGTGGGATGGTTGCCAATGACTGGTTGGTGCAAGATCTAGCTGACATATTGGATATCCCAGTTGAACGACCAGAATTTTTTGAAACCACAGCATTGGGCGCGGCGATGCTAGCTTCCGTAGGCTGTGGAATCCATGGCTCACTCAAGGAAGCCGCTATCATGATATCGGGATTGGAAACCAGTCTTGCGACGATAAAACCATCTCAACGAGACGCTCGTCTTTCAGGCTGGAAGAATGCCGTTCAAGGAGTTCTTGCTCACTGAAACAATTGCTCCGTTTTCTGCTGACGTCAGGTTATTTATTCAGCGCCCTGTTTGAAAAAACAGTCCAGACATTACCACTATCAACCTTCTTCAATAGTGTCTTTACGATCTTGTAAAGGCAATGCCGCGTTTATCGCCACGGTCTCGCTGAAGACTCCACTTATAGACTTGGATCGAATTATTATATACGACTAGAGTTATCTTCTCAGGGGTGGGAAATTAACTGTGGACGGATATAGGGTTGGCTTAAGCCGTATTGGAAGAATAGCTCTAATTGCGACAGTGGTGTCGGCCATTTGGGCGGCGCTATGGCTTGTCGCTTCGGTTAGTATCGAGAAGCCGAGTAATGACAGGATTTCTGCAGCAACCGAACCTAGTTCAGCCGAATTGATCAATCATTCACCTCAAAATTAGGTCGTAAAATTGACACTGTCGGCAAGAGATTGCTGGCAGACGACCTTTCATGTCCTAAAGCCTCCCCAAAAGACAAAAAAAGACCCACCATTGGGCGGGTCTTTTGTATCTTTCTAAGGGAAGCTTAAGCTTCTTTTTTCTTCTTCTCGGCTTTCACGTCAGCCCAAATTGACTTGTAGGACAAGAACGCAAGAATAGTAGCAATCAGCAGGAAGGCCAGAACAGCCCAACCCGTTTGCTTTTGTTTGATCAAAGAAGGCTCTGCGGTCCAAATCAGAAATGCGGAAACATCCTGTGCCATTTGTGAAACGGTTGCTTTCGTACCATCCGAATATGTCACCTGATCATCGCCAGTAATTGGTGGTGCCATCGCAAGGTTCAAATTCGCAAAATACGGATTATAGTGCAAGCCAGTGCCGGGACGATTGGCTTCTGGCAGTTCCGCCGGTGCATCTGTGTAACCAGATAGCAGCGAATAAACATATGGAGCACCGCCTTCGCGCGCCTTAGTGATAAGCGAAAGGTCGGGTGGAATAGCGTTGTTGTTCGCTGCAGCCGCTGCGACATTATTTGCGAAAGGTTTTGGAAACTTGTCAGCAGGAATTGACGGACGAGTTGATGCTTCACCGGTATTGGGATCGATATCTGGTGTTTCAATCGGCCAATTCGCGGCAATCGCTTTCACTTCATCTTCTGAATAGCCAAGCTCCGCAAGGTTACGAAAGGCAACCAGACGGATACCGTGGCAGGCCGCGCAAACTTCTTTATAAACCTGAAAACCACGCTGAAGCTGTTGATTGTCAAATTTTCCAAAAGGACCATCACTTTTAAAGGAGACGTCTTTTGGTTCCTCATGAAACTGATATTCTACCGCTTTAACGGGCGGGTTGGAGATGTATTCCACCGCGCCGCGGCCAAATGAATAGACCATCATTCCAGCAAAGAACAAACCGATCAATATTCCAAAAAATCTTACCATTACTCAGATCCCTGTTTCTTAGCTGGCTTGTTGTAGTGGTTTGCCGGTCACCGCTTCGGTAATCGAATTTGGCAACGGTTCGGGTTTCTCAATCCGAGAAAGCAATGGCAATACGATCAGGAAGTGCGCAAAATAATATGCTGTCGCAAGCTGACTCAACATCACAAATGGCTCTTCCGCAGGTGCGCCACCGCAATATCCCAGAATGGCGATGCACGGGATCAAGCCAAACCAAAAGAACTTCTTGAAGCGCGGACGATAGTCCCCCGACCTCACTGGTGAGCGATCCAGCCAAGGCAAGAAGAACCAGACCAATATGGCTGAGAACATCGCGAGCACACCCAATAACTTAGCGGGAACAAACAGGAAGTCGAAGGTGAAGGCCCGCAAAATTGCGTACCATGGCCAGAAATACCATTCCGGAACAATATGTGCAGGCGTCGAAAGCGGGTTCGCCGGTATATAGTTATCCGCATGGCCCAAAGCGTTCGGCATGAAGAACATCATCGCAGTGAAGAAAATCAAGGCGAGGCCAACGAACCAGCCATCTTTCGCTGTATAGAAAGGATGGAAAGGCACTGTGTCCTGTTTGCCCTTGACGCTAACACCAGTTGGGTTGCTCGAACCCGGAATGTGAAGCGCCCAGATATGCATGATAATTACACCAGCGATTACAAATGGCAGCAGATAGTGAAGCGAGAAGAAACGGTTGAGAGCAGCATTATCCGGCGCAAAACCACCGAGTAGCAATTCCTGTATTGGCTTCCCGACCAGCGGTATAGCCTCAAACAGGCCCGTAATAACTTTAGCACCCCAGAAACTCATTTGCCCCCAAGGAAGCACATAACCCATGAAAGCTGTTGCCATCGCGAGTAGATAGATAACCACGCCAAGCAGCCAGATCATCTCACGCGGCGCTTTATAAGAGCCGTAATAAAGGCCGCGACCGATATGAAGATAAATGGCAATGAAGAAGAAGCTCGCACCATTCGCATGCGCATAGCGGATCATCCAACCACTATTTACGTCACGCATGATGTGCTCGACAGAATCAAAAGCGATGTCCGCATTGGCCGCATAATGCATTGCCAATATGATGCCAGTAACAATCTGCACCACCAGGAAAACCCCAGCAAGAGAACCGAAGTTCCACATATAGTTCAGGTTGCGTGGAGTCGGATAACCAGCGCCAAGGCTGTTATAGACCAGACGACCTATTGGTAGTCTATCATCCATCCACTGCCCGAATTCGGTGGCTGGCTTATATTGCTGTGCCCAAGGAAAACTCATTTTTCTTGCCCCTAGCCGATTTTCACGACGGTATCTGTTAGGAAACTATATTCCGGTACTTCCAAATTGGTTGGCGCCGGCCCTTTGCGAGTGCGGCCTGCTGTGTCATAGTGCGAACCATGACATGGGCAGAAATAGCCGCCAAATTCACCTTTAACTTCGCCCTGTGCAGCGCCAAGCGGGACGCAACCCAGATGGGTACAAACACCCAATGTAATCAGCCAGTTTTCTTTGCCAGCCTGTGTCCGTTCAGCCAGTGTCTCCGGATCACGAAGACCGGACACATCCACTTTATTTGCCGCTTCAATTTCAGGAGCGGTCAGGTTACGAATGAATATTGGCTGTTTGCGCCAGCTGGTTTTAATCGCCTGTCCTCGCTCAATGGCTGAGATATCCACTTCAATCGACGACAGCGCCAAAACGTCTGCGCTAGGGTTCATCTGATTTACTAGCGGAAAGACTGTTGCAACAACTCCGACCCCGCCGAAGCTCACTGCAGCGATATTGATGAAGTCGCGGCGACGCACGCCACCGATTTCAGGTTCCGAAACAGCCGAATCATTGGGTTCAACCGCGGTATCAACACTAGCCATGCAAACATGCCCTTAAGTTTGTTTAGTATCCCTGTCTGCCATAACGAAGCTAATCCCTCAATCAGTTTCATCCGGCAGCGATTTGCGCGCCTGATAGCCGCGAAGACTATGGTTTGCCAACAGTCAATTTTTGATTGACCGCACATTATAAATAACCTCATGCTGGTCTCATCATGAGAGTAGCCCTTTACCAACCCGATATCGCCGGAAATTTAGGAACGATTCTAAGGACATGCGCGTGTTTTGATGTAGCGGTTGATATCATCGAACCATGTGGTTTTCCGTTTAGCGATCGTAGCCTGAAACGCGCTGGAATGGACTATTTTGATCATGTTGATTTCACGCGACATGCCGATTGGGATGCGTTCCTTGCATTTGCCGATTCACACTTGGCAAGAATAGTATTACTTACCAGCAAAGTAGATGAGGCTTATCATGAGTTTAGCTTCAAACCAGACGATATCTTGCTTTTTGGATCAGAAAGCACGGGCGTTCCTTATGATGTAAATCAACGCGCCGACGAACGAATCACCATAAAGATGAAAAATGGCATGCGTTCATTGAACCTTGCCGTTTCTGCAGGCATGGCGCTCGGCGAAGCGCTCAAACAAACGGGACAATTTTCCAAATGACGGAACAGCCTCCAATCCGAAAAAATGACCAACCACTGGATGATCAGCAATTGCAAGCACAGACATGGTTCACAAAACTGCGCGACGATATCTGCGCTGAGTTTGAAGCGATCGAAGTCGAAGCAGGTAGCGATGCGCGTTTTGACTATCTGCCCTGGGATCGGGAAAACCCGGATGGCAGTCCAGGCGGCGGCGGCGTTCGCGGGGTTATCAAAGGCAAGGTTTTTGAAAAAGCAGGCGTCAATATATCAACCGTTGATGGGACGTTTAGCGAGGAGTTTGCCAAATCCATCCACGGAGCATCGGATAATCCTCATTTCTTCGCTACCGGCATCAGCCTTGTGGCCCATATGGCTAACCCGCATGTGCCAGCCGTTCATATGAACACGCGATTTCTGTGCACAACGAAGCGCTGGTTTGGTGGCGGTGCTGATCTAAATCCACCCATCCCTTATGACGAGGATACCGCAGATTTTCATGCAAGGTTGGAACAAGCCTGCGCCTCCCATGATCCAGACTATCATGCCAAATTTAAAAAATGGGCGGATGACTATTTCTATATCCCCCATCGGCAAGTCCATCGCGGTGTTGGTGGGATATTTTACGATCATCTTGAACTCGAATCAGATGATGACTTCAACAAGCACTTTGACTTCACACAAGACGTAGGCCGCGCGTTTCTGGATATCTTCCCCAAATTGGTGCGGCGACGTATGGGATTGGCTTGGACAAATGATGAAAAAGAGCAACAATTGATCTGGCGGGGTCGCTATGCCGAGTTTAATCTGGTCTATGACCGTGGTACAACATTTGGATTGAAAACTGGTGGCAATGTCGATGCCATATTGATGAGCCTGCCTCCCGAAGCGAAGTGGAGCTAATTCTTTGACGATGATCCCCGTCCCCGATGGCCACTTGGCAGATATTGTGACTCATTTGGAAATGATTGCAAAGCCGGTGATTACGCGGACGGATTCGTCCCTTTCGATTAAGATATGGAAACAGCCAGACCCGGACGCATATCTGACGCTGTTCCGTAAAGTGGGCGAACCATGGCTTTGGCAATCGCGATTATTGATGAGCACCGCGGAACTTACCGCTGCTATCCGACATCCCGATGTAGAGATTTTTCTGGTTCAGAAGGACGGACGGCACGTTGGTTTTATCGAGCTGGATTTCCGTGAGGCTGGCCAATGCGAAATCGGGTTTTTCGGTCTGATACCCGAGCTAAATGGTCAAGGCCATGGCCGCTGGCTCATGGCAGAGACGTTAACCAAGGCGTGGCGTGAAGGGATCAAACGGGTTTGGCTGCATACCTGCACATTGGATTCGCCACGTGCGATGAGCTTTTATCTAAATTCCGGATTTGTCGCCTATAAGCGCGAGATAGGGATTGGTCCTGACCAACGGTTAACAGGCGTATTGCCGATGGATGCAGGTCCGCATATTCCAATTATCAGTTAAAAACCTCACCGACGTCAGAGCCTTTGCCAGTCAATTGATAGTAGATAGATCCGATTACTACCGTGAACAAAACCTGCAGAGCAGCGCCGCCAAGCGCTGAAACGAGGTTTTCAATCAACGGCCAGCCTTCACCACCTGTCGCAAGTCCGGTTACAACGCCGATAAGCATCTGAACAACGCCAACCGTGATCGCCCCGATTATCGCGATGATAAGGATCAACAAAAGAATAGAAAAGCCATTGCCTTTTGTGTGGTCCCAGCTTTTTTTCAAGACTTCGATAGGGTTTTTCTCTCCGCGGTCAGCGATTATGATCGGCACCAATACCAAACGGCAAGCGACATAAAGCCCAGGAACAACAAGCAATAGAAAGCCAGCAAATGTTGCGAGGCCCGTTAGAATATTGGCCAGCAAGAATATCAGGAATAGCCGCATAGCTTTACTCAAATCATCTGCCACTGTGCCACTATGCGAAGGCGCAATGATAAAAAAGATAACGAACCCGCCAAAACTGATCAACAGATTCGACGAAATGATAGGCACTGCATTCTCGCTAAAAAATGTCGAATATGCCGCAGTAATCGCATTCAAATCTTCTGTACCAGTCAGAACGGGTTGCCCGACAAATTGGGCCATCAACAATGTTGGCAGGAACACAAAAACACCAGCTATCGCCAGAATGGCTTCCTTGTGATCACGTAACAATGCCATAGCACCGTTCCAGCACTGCATGTAATTCAGCTTCATTGGCTTAACCCTCAGGTTTGAATTTCG
This sequence comes from uncultured Sphingomonadaceae bacterium, assembly GCA_947501695.1. GTDB lineage: Bacteria > Pseudomonadota > Alphaproteobacteria > Sphingomonadales > Sphingomonadaceae > Parasphingorhabdus. The sequence goes on along the minus strand of CANMWO010000001.1, from coordinate 918,747 downwards.
TTAAACGCACCCTTGCCACCGGTGCGTCAATTGTGCACGGAAATTTTATGACCAACTTGTCCGACATTGAATGGCGCATCAGCGATAAGCAGATCGCCTATCCCGACGCCTTGTCGGAAATGGAAGAGCGCAACGCTGCTATTTATCTTGGCCGTCAACCCGAACTCATCTGGTTGCTGGAACATCCACCACTTTATACTGCCGGAACCAGCTCAGATCCTGCCGAATTGCTGAGTCAGGATTTCCCGGTTTATACAACCGGCCGGGGCGGACGGCATACCTATCATGGCCCGGGCCAAAGAGTTGGCTATGTGATGCTCAATCTGAAAAAGCGGCAAGCAGACGTCCGCAACTACGTGCATGCGCTGGAAGATTGGGTGATCGAGGCGCTAGCGGAATTTGGCATTAGTGCCCGGGCAGTTGAAGGGCGTGTCGGAATTTGGTGCGACACACCGCAAGGCCAGGAAGCAAAGATCGGTGCGATTGGCATTCGCATCCGTAAATGGGTAACAATGCACGGTTTTTCAGTGAACATCGATCCTGATCTCAGCCATTTTGGTGGCATTGTCCCCTGCGGGATAAGTGAATATCCCGTGACCAGTTTACGACAGCTGGGCATAACCGCCACCTTGGAAGATTTTGACTTGGCATTGAAAAAAACTGCACCGGCTTTTCTTACCGCAATTGATAAATAACCGTGAGGCGATATGGTCACCGTCAAATCAAGTTAGGAAAAACAATGATTAAACTAGTTAAAGCCTCAGCATTGGTCATCGCAATGACATCCCTAGCGGCATGTTCTGGCGATCCGGAGGCACCAGAGGCCGATACGGTTACTGAAACGCGCATGGACGAAGTTGATGTAATTGACGGCACGATCAGTGATGACATGGTCGATGTAGACGCGCAGGCAACCGGTGACGAGTTGGCTGAAGGCGAAAGCAGCGACGAAGACAGCGAAGAATCGTCCGAATCTGAAGAGTAGAAGCCTAAGCTAGACCCAATATCTTATGGGTTTGCAGAGATAGCCGCCATTTGGGATGGGCCTGCACGAAGGCAATCGCCGCCTGCAGATTGGCTTCACTAGCGGCATCATCCGCACGCGCATCCATGGGTTGCAGCAAATGATTGGCGAAATCCCAATCCTGCATCGCTTCCCAGTCGCTACCCGATTGCGGCCAGACAAGTTTCAATTCATCGCCGGAGCGCTGTATCGTTTCGCTGCCCGCTTTAGGGCTGATACAAATCCAGTCTATTGAACGGGGAACCGCGAGCGTACCGTTGGATTCAATAGCAATTTCAAATCCGGTGGAATGAAGTGCGTCGATCAAAGCATCATCGACCTGTAACATCGGTTCGCCGCCCGTGAGCACTACAAAACGATCATCTTCGCCCTCACCCCATATTGAAGATATCACTGCAGCAAGCGCAGCAGAGTCTTTAAAACGTCCGCCGCCGTCGCCGTCCATCCCGACAAAATCTGTATCGCAAAATTGGCAAACGGCTGTTCCGCGATCTTTTTCGAGGCCTGACCAAAGGTTGCATCCAGTAAAGCGACAGAATACGGCCCGGCGTCCGGCATGCACCCCCTCCCCCTGTAGGGTCAGGAACATTTCCTTAACGGCGTAGCTCATGGAATGAGCGCATAGCGGGTTGGATCAACTATTCCCGCTTCCTCAAAACCCTTTTGACGCAAACGGCAACTATCACAGAATCCGCAATGCAAATTGCCTTCTGCCGGATCATAGCAAGACCAGCTTAGCGCCGGATCGATATCCAGCCGCCGTGCTTCCTTGGCGATATCCGCTTTGGTCATATATTGCAGAGGTGTCTGTATCGTGAAGCCACTGCCCTGATCACCCGCTTTTGTTGCGAGGTCAGCGAGCCTCTCAAACCCTTCGATAAACTCAGGGCGACAATCGGGATAACCTGAATAGTCTAGCGCATTGACGCCGATGAAAATGTCCCGAGCATCGCGAGCTTCAGCCAAACCAAGCGTCAACGAAAGAAAGATCAAATTGCGCGCGGGCACATAGGTCACAGGGATATCATTGGTGACACCGGATTTTGGTACATCAATATCATCGGTCAAAGCAGAACCGCCAAAGCGGCTGAGGTCAAGCGGCAGGATGATATGTTCGGCAACGTCGAGCTTCGCCGCGATCTGCACCGCAGATTGGAGCTCAATTTTGTGCCGCTGATTATAATCAATGGTCAGCGCGACGATATCATAGCCCTGCTCCCGCGCCATCGCGGCAGATACCATGGAGTCGAGACCGCCGGACAGCAGGACAATAGCCTTTTTGTGATCTTGAGACATGCCCGCTCCGCTAATCCTCTTCGCGGTGACAATCAAGTATTCTGGCAAGCATTCTGGCAAGCATTTGACGGCAAGTGCGAAAAAATAGGGCCGCAGCTTTATCGAAGCGCGGCCCAGTTAGGCTTCTAGTTCAAGCCAAGAGGGAGAAAATCATGCCTAAGCATGATTGTTACGGCTTAGCAGAAACATGGTAAATATCTGGTTAACGGTCCGACTTCAAAAGCCTAAACTCAGCAGGCACCCGTTCTGCGACCCTCAACATTGAAGGAAAATGGGGCGTTACCCTCTATGCCCTGTGACTGAACCTGCACCAATCCACTAGATTCTCGCTTGATTGTCGTCACCCCATGATCAGAGCTGCCACATTTATAGCTAACACGGACACTATTCGGCGTATCTTGAATAACATAGCGCGAACAGGTCGTTCCGCGATGCTGAATTTGTAGTAATATTCCTGGATCGCCGAGGCAGACTTTCCTGCCAGCTTCAGCGGAACCACGGGCTTTTAGTGTCCATTCGCCCTTTTGCAGGCCATCGAGAAGCGCTAATTCAGGAGCCTGAGCCGGCGCTGAAACAGAAAATGCCAGAAACGCAGCAGTCGATGCGCTGATAGTCTTTATCAGTGTGATGCCCTTCATTCCCTGATCCCTTTCTTTTCCAATAAAAACGGAAAATCCGCTTCATTGTTTAGCTAGTGTAAGATTATGGCGATTATCGCGCCCAATTGCGGCGATTAATTGTATGATTTGGACAGATTTTGGAAAAAACCTAGAAATCTAGCTGCAAATTCAATTATTTAGACTTGCACTCGAAATAATGAACTTCTTGCTACAAAACGCACAATCGATAGAGATTGTTCCATCCTCGCTGACCATATCCTCCTTATCTTCTTTTGGGAATCGTGCGATCACGTCCCGGATATGATCTTCATTACAGCGGCAACCCTTAACGAGCGGTTTACCGCTCAAAACCCTCACTTCGTCGCTCTCGCTAAATAGACGCCACAGCAAATCCTCCAACGGAAGACTAGCATCAATAAGCTCTTCGGTCTGAACACTGGCTCCCATGATCGCCACATGCTCCCATTCCGGGTGGTTCATGCGAACGTGCAGCCGTTCTTTGCCTTCTTCCCCATCCGGAAGATGTTGGACCAACAAGCCGCCTGCTGTCGTTCTATCGCCCTCTGTCTCAAGCGCAACGCGAATGACAGTCGGTATTTGTTCGGACTGCATGAAGTAATTTTGTACAGCCTCAGCTAAGCTGGAGCCTTCCAGCGGTACAATACCCTGCGAACGTCCGCGCGGTTGGGGATGATCAAAGGTAATCGCCAAATAGCCCTTGCCGAACAAGGCCATTAGGCTGGGTTCTAGCGGCTGGCTGGCAAGCCGTTCGGCATCAAACTGAACATAGCCGCGAACGTCGCCATCTTTATAGTCGCAAGCTAGCAGACTGATGACGCCGCTTTCTGTCTGTGCCTGCAATGTTAGTTGCGCATCTTCTTCTTTTAGAAGAGCGCCCAGCAAAGATGTTAGACACACGGCCTCGGCCAGCAAGGATTTTACTTGCTGCGGATAATTATGAGCAGACAATATATCGTCAAGCACGGGACCAAGTCTCACCGCCCTACCTCGGCAATGTTTCGCCGGAATCGAAAAGGACAGGTTTTTATCAATCAGCGTCGGGATATCTGAATTTTCAGCCATCAGATTTGACCGAAGGCCCAGCGCAGAACGGATTTTTGCGCGTGAATACGATTTTCTGCTTCATCCCAAACCAATGACTGTGGGCCATCGATGACTGAAGGCATAACCTCTTCCCCGCGATGGGCTGGAAGGCAGTGCAAAAATACAGCATCCGCTTTGGCTTTTTCCATAATCACATCATTGACCTGGAACGGCATCATCGCATCGATCTTGGCCTCGGCATGTGATTGTCCCATCGATACCCACGTATCGGCGACAATTACATCAGCGCCAGCCGCCGCTTCCATCGCATCACGGAAAACGTTGATGTTGGCTCCAGCCGCCCGCGCCGCCGCAATGAAGCTCTGGTCCGGATCATAGCCTTCCGGGCAACCGATCCGTACGTTAAACTTCATCAAGCCTGCGGCCTCAACGATGCTGTTTAGAACATTGTTGCTATCGCCCAACCACGCCACTTCCAGCCCCGGCAGCGCCTTACCATGTTCGACCAGAGTCAGCAGATCAGCGACGATTTGACACGGGTGCGACAGGTCGGTCAGACCATTTATCACCGGCACACTGGCATTGGCTGCTAGTTCTTCGATTTTGGCATGATCGTCGGTACGGATCATGATCGCATCACACATGCGCGACAACACTTTGGCTGTATCAGCAACAGTCTCGCCGCGTCCCAACTGCATCGACCCGCTATCCATCACGATGCTGGTCCCACCCAATTGGCGGATAGCGATATCAAAAGATACACGCGTCCTTGTACTACTCTTTTCAAAGATCATGGCCAAAACGTGATTCGCAAGCGGCGCGTCTGCATCTACCTTGCCCTTGGGCCAGTTTTTGCGAGCTTCCTTGCGATCCATAGCTTCGTTGATCATGGCGGCGAGCACATCGCCGCCCGCATCCGCTAAATTCAAGAAATGCCGAGTCATGAGACAGGCGCCTGATAGTCAGCCGCACCGGCTGACAGTTTTTCGATAAACGTCGCAATATGACCTTCGTCAATGTTGAGCGGCGGCAATATCCGTAGGGTATTGTCACCCGCCGCAACCGTCAGCAGACCATGATTATCGCGCAAATGCGCAACGAAGGATCGTGTTTCCTGAGTCATGGTGACACCCAGCATCAAGCCATGGCCACGAACGCCCGTAAACAACGCAGGATAATTACCAATAAACTGCTCAATCGCAGAACGGAGTTTTCCGCCAATATCGCGAACATGCTCGAGAAATTCATCATTTGCGACCACATCCCAAACTGCATTACCAGCTGCCATCGCCAATGGGTTGCCGCCATAGGTCGAACCATGCGTGCCAGGAACCATGCCCCGCGCGGCTTCTTCTGTCGCTAAACAAGCGCCAAAAGGAAAACCGCCGCCAATGCCCTTTGCGCTCGCCATGATGTCCGGTGTTATACCGTATAGCTCGTGTGCATAAAGCGCTCCGGTCCGCGCAACACCACATTGCACTTCGTCGAGGACCAATAATATGCCGTGTTTATCAGCCAAAGCACGAAGGCCCTTCATAAAGGCTTCGGATGCCGGACGTACGCCGCCTTCGCCTTGAATGGGCTCTACCAAGAACGCGGCAGTCTTAGGACCGATCGCAGCCTCCGCTCCTTCTAAATCATCGAAATCAACATATTTGAAGCCGCTAAGAAGCGGAGAAAAACCATGGTGCATCTTCTCTTGATTCGAGGCGGAAATAGTCGCCATCGTCCGGCCATGAAAAGCGTTCTTGAAAGTGATTATTTCAAACCGATCACTGCCCTGTGATTGGTGATAGACCCGCGCGGCTTTAATCGCGCATTCAACCGCCTCGGCCCCGCTATTGGTGAAGAATACTGTATCGGCAAATGTTGTATCAACCAGCCTTTGCGCCAGTTTCTCGCCTTGCGGACTCCCATAAAGGTTTGACACATGCATCAGCGTCGCTGCTTGCTCTTGTATCGCCTTGGTCAAATGCGGGTGGCCATGGCCCAAAAGATTCACCGCAATGCCAGTGGCAAAATCAAGCGCGCGGCTGCCATCTTCGGAAATCAGCCAGGCACCCTCGCCTCGCACAGGACGAAAACCACACCGAGGATATACGGGCATGAGCGGGGTAATCGTCATCTTACTTTCCTTCCAAAAAATAGTCGCAGAAAAAACAGAAAAGGCGACCCGATTGGCCGCCTTCTTCAACTTGATCTTCTTATATGCATGAACAGGATAACGGTCAATCATTGCAAAAGGTCGCTAGCGATCTTTGACTGGCAATTGGTTTAATCGACTGAAACAATCAAACAGAATGTTTTAATTGATTTAGCGGACCGAACGATCTGTATTATAAGAGATCATCATTCAACGAAATGTGCCCTCAGCATTTAACAAGGAGAGATCAACATGGATATGAAAACACCCGGAGCCAAAATCGAAGGTTGCCCAATGGGCTTTGATGGCGGAGTACGCTCATTGCTCGGACGTCAGAACCAGGATTGGTGGCCAAACCAGCTACAACTCAATATTCTCAGCCAAGGCGGGACGTCGCCTGATCCAATGGGTGATGATTTTGATTATGTCGAAGCGTTCAAATCAATCGATTATGCAGGGCTCAAGAAAGACCTGACCGACCTGATGACCGACAGTCAGCCATGGTGGCCAGCAGATTATGGCAATTATGGCCCTTTCTTTATCCGGATGGCATGGCATGCAGCTGGCACCTATCGGACCGCTGATGGTCGCGGTGGCGCCGGTGAAGGACAACAGCGTTTTGCTCCGCTGAATTCATGGCCTGACAACGGCAACCTTGATAAGGCGCGTCGCCTGCTATGGCCGATAAAGCAAAAATACGGCGCGAAAATAAGCTGGGCTGATTTGTTCATCCTTACCGGTAACGTCGCCATCGAATCTATGGGCGGTCCGGTCTTTGGTTTTGGCGGCGGTCGTACCGATACGTTTGAGCCTCAGCGTGACATTTACTGGGGCAACGAAGACATAATGGTCGATGAAGGCGCAGAAACGCGCATCAATCCCGACAAAGACATGGAGCTGGAAAATCCGTTGGCGGCGATCCAAATGGGCCTGATCTATGTTAATCCAGAAGGTCCGGGTGGAAACCCCGACCCATCTCTTTCGGCTCGAGATATGCGCGAAACTTTTGCGCGGATGGCCATGAACGACGAAGAAACAGTAGCCCTGACCGCAGGCGGCCACGCGTTTGGCAAAGCGCATGGTGCTGGCGATGCTAACTTAGTTGGCGTGTCTCCAGAAGGCGGCGATATTACGGCACAGGGTCTCGGCTGGCTAAGCACTCACGCATCAGGCGTGGGCGGTGATGCCATCACTTCCGGAATTGAAGGCGCTTGGTCTTCCACACCTACCGAATGGAATGGCAATTATTTCCGTCTGCTGCTCGACTATGAATATGAGTTGGTGAAGAGCCCAGCTGGCGCGCAGCAATGGCAGCCGATCGGCCAGAAGGAAGAAGACATGGCGCCGCATCCGGCTGATTCTTCCAAAAAGGTTCCAACCATGATGACCACAGCGGACATGGCATTGAAAATTGATCCGGAATATCGGAAAATTTCAGAACGCTTCCGCAATGATCAAGCGGCGTTGGATGATGCCTTTTCCCGTGCTTGGTTCAAACTTTGCCACCGTGATATGGGTCCAAAAATCCGCTATCATGGCCCAGAAGTGCCTGCAGAAGATTTGATCTGGCAAGATCCGATCCCAGCTGGTCAATCTATCAGCGATAGCGATGTCGCTGAATTGAAACAGGCCATATTGATCAGCGGCCTAACGGTCAGCGAACTGGTCAAAGCGGCTTGGGCTTCGGCTTCTACCTTTCGCGGCTCCGATTATCGCGGCGGTGCCAATGGCGCACATGTTCGCTTGGCTCCGCAGAAAGACTGGGCGGCCAATGATCCTGCTGAACTCGGCAAGGTTATTTCCAAACTGGAAGAGATTAAGGGTGCACGCAATGTCAGCATCGCCGACTTAATCGTTCTGGGCGGAACCGCTGCGGTAGAGAAAGCGGCCAAGGACGCTGGCTTCAATGTTGAAGTTCCATTCGCCAGCGGACGAGGCGATGCGAGCGAAGAGATGACCGATGCAGAGAGCTTTGAGCCACTTGAGCCCAAAGCGGATGCATTCCGGAATTATCTCTCGACCAAACATAGCGTTCGGACCGAAGAGCTGATGCTCGACCGTGCGTCGTTGCTGAATCTTAGTGTACCGGAAATGACAGTCCTAGTGGGTGGATTACGTGCACTTGGTGCCAATAGCGGCAACAGTGCTCATGGCGTTCTGACGGATCGTCCCGGCCAGTTGACCAACGATTTCTTCGTGAACATGCTCGACATGAACACCGTCTGGGAAGCTGTTGATGGCAGTGACGAAGAAGAATTTGTCGGCAAAGACCGGAGCAGCGGCGAACAGCGCTGGACCGGAACCCGGGCCGACTTGGTCTTCGGATCCAACTCCCAACTTCGGGCAGTTGCTGAAGTTTATGCAGAAAGCGGGCATGAAGAGAAGTTTGTCAAAGACTTCGTTGCTGCTTGGACCAAGGTCATGAACGCCGATCGCTTCGACCTAGCGTAAATAAACGAACGGGTCGCAAACCTAAAGTTGGCTCGCCGGGAAACTGGCGAGCCATTTTTGATTCAAAGCTTGGCTTTGGAGGCTTCCCAATTCTGTCCATCAAATTTCGTGATATTGGGTTGCAGACTATGGCCTGCGTCCAGACAGTTATAGTTGACGCTCCAACTCTCAGGATGGGACCGCGGCTGATAGAAGCTTTTGACCCCGCAATGCTTGCAGAAAAGATGATCGGCTTGCTTGCTGCCAAATTTATAGCTGGTCAGCGCGTCTCCACCTTTCAGCAGATCGAACTGATCATGCAGTATGAACAGGTGGAGGAAACCGGTGCGCGCACAAATCGAGCAATTGCAATCGAGCATCTCCGGCTGCGCCTCGGCTTGCGCAACGAATCTAACGGCTCCGCAATGGCATCCGCCAGCAACGTCAATCATGACTCCACCAACGTTTCATGAATGTCGATGCGATTCTCCAGCGTTCTGTGCACAGGGCATTTGCCCGCAATTTCCATCAGCTTTTGCCGTTGCTCATCAGACAAATTTCCATGCAAAGTGATGGTTCGATCAATCACATCAATTCGATTGTCATCATTGTTACAGGTCGCGCAATCTTCTACGTGATCACGGCTATGCTCCAGTTCGATATGCACTCCTTCCAAAGGAATACCTTTGCGGTCGGCGTACATTTTCATCGTCATCGAGGTGCAGGTACCCAATGCAGCGAGCAACAGATCATAAGGTGACGGACCTGTATCATCTCCACCAAATGACTCAGGTTCATCAGCAAGAAAAACATGCTTCCCTACCCGAACCGTCTGCTGAAACTTACCGCTGGCGCTCTCTACAGAGACGATGGAAGGATTGACCATATTCTACTCCACAGTTACCGATTTCGCGAGATTGCGAGGCTGATCAACATCCGTGCCTTTTGCCACTGCCACATGATAGGCAAGCAACTGCACAGGCACCGCATAGACGAGCGGAGCAATGAGCGGATGGACCTTTGGCATCTCAATCGTCGCCATGCAGCCTTCTCCAGCTTCAGCAAGCCCATCGGCATCTGAGATCAGCACAACCTTGCCGCCGCGTGCGCGCACTTCCTGCATGTTAGAGACTGTCTTCTCGAAAAGCGGTCCTGAGGGCGCGATAACAATCACTGGTACGGCCTCGTCGATCAAGGCGATTGGACCATGTTTCATCTCACCAGAGGCATAGCCTTCCGCATGAATATAACTGATTTCCTTAAGTTTGAGGGCACCTTCTAGCGCCAGCGGATAATCGGGACCGCGCCCCAGATAGAGCACGTCGCGCGCTGGTGCGATCAGATGCGCCATGTCGGCAATATCCTCATCATGGGCCAGTGCGGCGTTCAGTGCGGCTGGAGCTTCCGTCAAATGTTTGACAACTTCGCGTTCTTCCTCGCGCGTCATCTCACCCTTAACCACAGCCAGATGCGCGGCCAACGCAGCCAAAACGGCTAGCTGACAGGAAAACGCCTTAGTCGATGCCACTCCAATTTCTGGGCCCGCATGGGTCGGCAATAACAGATCAGCTTCGCGCGCCATGCTGCTTGTCGGTACGTTGACCACCACGGCGATTTTCTGGCCGTTTTCCTTTGAGTGACGCAACGCCGCTAATGTATCGGCCGTTTCACCGGATTGAGAAATAAACAGCGCCAGGCCGCCTGGCTCCAACACCGGATCGCGATACCGAAATTCGGATGCAAAATCCAAATCAACCGGTACGCGGGCAAAAGTCTCACACCAATATTTGGCTACCATACCAGCATAATAAGACGTCCCGCAGGCCACGATTGTGATGCGCTTGATGTCGCGCAGATCAAAATCCATTTGCGGCAGCGCGACTTGCTGTTCCAGTGGACGTATATAGCTTTGAAGTGTTTGGGCGACCACGGTGGGTTGTTCAAAAATTTCCTTCTGCATGAAATGGCGATAATTGCCCTTTTCAATGGCTGCAGCAGACACACCAGATGTCGTGATTTCGCGTTCTACAGGATTGTTAGCGCTGTCATAAATCGCGGCTCCATCACGAGTGATGACCACCCAATCGCCTTCTTCCAGATAAGCAATTTTCTGGGTCAACGGCGCGAGAGCCAATGCATCAGAACCGAGATATGTCTCACCATCACCATAGCCGACCACCAAGGGCGACCCCAACCGCGCCCCGATTAACAGGTCCGGCTGCTCGCGAAATGCTATTGCCAGAGCAAAAGCACCACGCAATGCTGGTAACACCGCTTGGACAGCCTCTTCCGGTGATTTTCCATCTTCAACCTGCTCGCTAAGCAGATGCGCGACCACTTCGGTATCTGTTTCACTCTCGAACGAACGACCGCGCGCACTCAATTCTTCCCGCAGGGTTTTGAAGTTTTCGATTATCCCATTGTGCACCAGCGCCACTTCCCCAGTGGCATGGGGATGCGCGTTATTGGTGGTTGGCGCGCCATGGGTAGCCCAGCGGGTATGGGCAATCCCGATGTTACCGGCTGCATCATCGCTTTTTAGAACCGTTACCAGATTGGCAAGCTTGCCCTCTGCACGGCGGCGGATCAGTTGATCGCCCTCAACCGTACAGACGCCTGCACTGTCATAGCCGCGATATTCCATACGCTTCAGACCATCGACGAGACGATCCGAAACAGCTTCCTTGCCAACAATTCCAATAATTCCGCACATCGTGTTTCAGGCTTTCTTCTAAAGTGTATAAGGAATTCGGATACCCGGCATCTCTGACGGAAAATCCTTTATATTGCGAGTAACGAGAATGCGACCAGATACTTGGGCCGAGGCCCAAATAATCGCATGGGGAAAGCTCAGCGACGGGCGCTGTTGGCGCATCAAGGCGGCACGGCGAGAAATTTCTTCATCGAGCTCACTAATCGCAAATAGCCTCAAAAAAGCCTCGGTCTCCGCCAAAGCCGCCTCCGGCGCACTCGCCATAATTTCGATCCAGCTAATCCGGCTGATCCACGGGCGACTCGTTCGCTGTAACTCGACGCCCGCACGCGGTTCATTTTGGAGCGCATCCACCACGATGCTAGTATCAAAAAAAGCTTCGATCATTCCGGTGCGCCATCCCAGTCGCTGCTGACTTTGCGTTCATAGTCCAGACCATCGACTTGCGAGCCATGGCGCGCCCAAAGACCAAAATATTTAGCGATACCGTCCTGACTTTCCCGCGCCCTGTAAGCCTCAACCGCTTCGCGGAGCAAAGCCGCACGCGACTTACCCTGCTCCACCGCAAGCGCGTCGAGCCATTCAACATCTTCTTCAGGTAAGTCAGCGAGGATACGAGTCATGATATACTGATATCATATCGTGATATCTTGTCAACTAGCTATCGATAAAAGCGGGTATCTTTCCAACCATCTCTTGCTCGCAACCCTTCTGTTGAAAACTTCTATTTTATTTTTCAGGAAATGAGGCGTTGGCGCCAAACGAAGTTCATAAAGATCTGACAATCCAAAAGGCGCTACGATTTCCAAACTATCTTCAGCGGTTACACGAACCGCGACCGCAGTCGCTATTTCCGGCCAATGCATAAGAGCATCAGTGGACGAATTATAAGGGCGATCGCCGTTCCTTATATGCATTCTTGCTTGATTCTTAACTGACCAGCAAAAATCGGAATTTTTGTCCCGTAAGATCGCTTCTAAATTTTGGTCTTCGCTGGTGTCTGTAATCAAAGAGTCAAACCAGATTACATCTATATCCGTTTTCGGTGAACTGATCGGCATATGGTGAAGATAATCCCATACAGCGTTGCGAACAAAACCAGCTCCGATCCAACAATCGGGCAAATCTAAACTTCGAACATCTTGCATCAAGGACCACCGAAGCGGGTCATTTATAAGTAAATCAAGCAGCTCCGAGCGATATTTCATGCCCGCCTATTTTTCAGTCTTCTTCTTAGCGACCATCACCTCCCGAAAGCGCTTGGCCCAACCACTTTTTTCCTTTTGATCCGACCTTACTAGTGCCAGATCATCAGCGGCAACATCTTTCGTCAACGTTGCGCCGGCCCCCACAATAGAGCCATCACCAATCGTCACAGGCGCCACTAACGCGCTATTCGACCCAATAAACGCGCCCTTCCCGATCACCGTCTTATATTTAAAGAAACCATCATAATTGCAGGTAATCGTACCTGCGCCGATATTTGCGCCCTCGCCCACTTCGGCGTCGCCGAGATAGGTCAGGTGATTGGCCTTGGCACCCTTACCGAGCGTAGTTTTCTTCATCTCGACAAAATTGCCGACCTTGGAGCCTTCTTCCATCACCGCACCGGGGCGTAGCCGCGCGAACGGGCCGACTTTGGTGTTGGCGCCAATTTGCGCGCCCTCGATATGGCTATGACCATAGATGGTCGCGCCGGATGCAACTGAAACATTGGGACCAAAAATCACATTTGGTTCTATCACTACGTCTGAAGAGATATCTGTATCATATGAAAACCAAACAGTTTCTGGCGCAATCAAGCTGACACCATCTGCCATAACTTTTTCCCGGCGGCGAGCCTGCCATTCACTTTCGACAGCTGCGAGTTCGGCCCTGCTATTCACGCCGGCAACCTCGGCTGGATCGTCAACTTCGATCACAGCGCTTTTCTGACCCGGCAACATGACGATATCGGGCAGATAATATTCGCCTGCCGCGTTATCGTTGCTGATCTGATCGAGCAAAATGAACAAATCGGTCGAGCGTGCCGCCATGAGGCCACTGTTACACAGGTTTATAGCGCGCTCCTGATCATTGGCGTCCTTAAACTCGACCATTTTCTCGATTTCGCCCTGATCATCAGCGATAATCCGGCCATATGCACCGGCGTCATCCGGGCGAAAACCTAACACAACCGCGCGCGGTTCTGTGCCGTTATTCAAACGAAAGATCATCTCCTGCATCGTCTGAGCGCTAACCATCGGGACATCGCCGTAAAGGATCAACACATCACCCGCGAAGCCTTTGAGCGCATCATGCGCCTGAGCGACCGCATGGCCCGTTCCCAGCTGGTCGTCCTGCACGGCAACCGCAATGTTGCGGCCTTCAACGCTGGCTTCAATCTGCTCTCGCCGCGCGCCAACGACCACAACAGTGCGCTCAACGCCGATGGAATCAACTGTATCGAGCAAATGATGGAGCATCGGCTTTCCAGCAATCGGGTGCAGCACCTTATGCGTTTCGGACTTCATCCGCGTGCCTTGTCCGGCGGCTAATATAATGGCTGCTAGGGGACGGTCACTCATGCAAAAACTCCGGATATATGTTCGGCAAACTGGATTTTGGCCATGCCATGATGGACTTGCTTATGCCAGCAAGATCGGTTCTATGGCAGCCCTATGGCAAAAATTCCTTTCAATATTATTGGCTTCGACCTCGACGGCACTTTGCTGGACACCAGCATGGAACTGGCTGCATCGCTCAATCATGCGCTGGAAAGCGCGAACCGACCCACTGTTGACTCGCAATCTATTCGATCACTGGTTGGCATGGGTGCGCGGCACATGCTGGAAATGGCGCTGGAGCAGTCTGGTGGCAGCGATAAAGAGTTAGTCAAAAGCCTGATGCCAGTGCTGATTGACCATTATGAAGCCAATTTGGGTAACAATGCACCGGCCTTTGCTGGATTGCTCGATGCTATGGATTTGCTGCAGGATCAGGACATTAAGCTAGCGGTCGTCACCAACAAATTTGAAAGTCTCGCGGTTAAACTGCTGAACAATGTCGGCATGATTGATCGCTTTGTAACTGTCATCGGTGGCGATACAATGGGCAAAGGGCGCAGCAAACCCAAACGCGATCCGATTGACGAGATGATCCGGCGCTGTGGTGGCGTGGTGGATCATACACCCTCCGCCTTTGTTGGCGATAGTATTTTCGATATCAAAGCGGCGCGAAATGCCGGAATCGCTAATGTTGCGGTAAGTTTCGGCTTTTTGCATCAGCCTGTTGAAGAGCTCGGCGCTGATGCCGTTATCGATCATTATGACGAACTTGTTCCGACATTGATCACATTAGGGCAATAACCATCAGCCCTTGCGCCACTTTGTCCATAAATGTCGAGCGAGCATAAGCGGCGGCATTCTTAACCAATGGGAACGGATATAGAAGGCTTGCCGTGTGAACTTTCGATTTTCCCGACCCCATCCGTCTCTCGCTAACAGGCGGCGAACGTATAGAAAATCGGCAAATCTAGTCTTACCCGCGCGATCTTCACAAACGGGCGTGCCATATAGCCGAGCGGCCAGTCGCAGTGCGCGCTCAAGATGCCGTTCCAGTTGATGTAATTTCGCGCGTGTGGCCAATTCCGTCCAGAACTCTTTATCTTCGTTAGCAAATTGCTGCACCAGCCGATCAATATCCCACAAGTTGCGCAATCCCCCCGCCAAGTCACCATCAGCAAAAAGATGCGCAACCGAGTGGAGCAGCATATCAGCAGGCGCCATCACGTAGAGTTCGGAATCCAGCTTAATTGCCGCATTCAATATCTCGACCGCATTAGGCGTTGGCCGTGCGGTCAATGGCAAAATTGTATGATGCACATCGATCATCCGGTCGCGTTCGCGATGAATCAGCGGCGGCAGCTCATGCATATGATCGCGGTAATATTGATCGTCATAAGAGTCCTGCTTCACCCATTCCCAACCGGCGTCAAGCAATAGCTCTTCGACAGCGGGCAACTGATCCCGTGCGGCCATGATATCGAGATCGCCAATGCTCCGTCCGATACCCACGTCGAGATTCGCTGCGACATAAGCGGTGCCCTTCATCAGCACCGTCTTACAGTTTAGTGGTGCGAGGGCACGGCGCGCGCTATCCGCCTCCCAAAGCGCCTGTTGTCGAGCAAGGTCAGTGGCTTGAATCGCATCCCTCAGAATTGGTTCAACCTGCTTCGGCACCTCAATATCTGCCAAACGATGGGCCAAACTGCCGACAAGTGACTCTGCCCGGGCAATACTGATGAGATCCGCCCACTTTGCCCCGTCAAGCGCAAGAACCGTATCCGGCTCTCGAAGAGCATCCACCAAAGATTGAGCATTGTGCATCATGACAGCTCGCCCCAGAGACCATCAATCAGCTCTTCGGCCTGATCCGCTGATTGATAGTCTATTGCCTTAACCGGCACCGTATCAACAAACATTGTTAGCGCACGAAAGCCCACTTCACCCAGAGCGACATAGTTGGTCGAAGCCTGAGTAAGACGCACGAAAATCTCGCTCTTACCCATATCGCGCAGTGCGGGATCATAGCCGAAACGCGGAAATAGCAGCAAGGCTGGCTTCGCAGGGTCTGCCATCTTGTTCACAGAATCCAGCGGCGGAACGATATGGCGAATATCGCCTTTTGGCGTATCCTTCATCAAAGGACCAAACCGGTTATCAGGCACAATCGCTTGCATAGCTGCAATTGCCTCATTTTTCAGACTGATAAGGCGCGGGAAGCTGTGCACCATGCCGGTATCCGGGTTAAGCAATGCAAATTCATCGCCCATGAATCGCCAGCCTTTTTCCGCGAGCATGGCGGATAATGTCGATTTCCCCGAACCAGACAGTCCGGTCATCAGCAAGGCCTTGCCATCTTTTTCGACGCTGCTGGCATGCAATAAAAGGTGCCGCCGCCAGCCTAGAGCCATTTGCAGGTTCATACCCATTTCAGCCGCCAACAGGCTTTGGTTCAGCGGCAATGGCGCAGCATCGGGCAGCCAATAGTCACCTGAAATATGGACCGATGGCCGGATATAGCGCCGCCATGGCTTCTCAGGCTCCAAGCGGACCGTAAAATCCGCATAACCATCTTGCGATGCAGGATAGTCCTTATACAGCGCAGCCAATTGATCCAGAGGTTGCCGCCAAGTTGAAGCAACCCGGAAGCGTGCCGGGCCGACGGTCAGATAAAGGTGATGGAGCCGTGCCACCTGACCTACACCTGTTCCACGAGACCAAGCGAGCACAGCTCAACCAGCCTCGCCAGCACGATATCAGCGGCATCAGCAGTATCTTCCAGATCATAGCTGGCAGAGAGCCGCTGTGCGACATCATCAGCAGTCAATATATCCTCAGCCATTACCTCGATTATCGCTGGTACCGGATCAGCAACCATATGCGTGATCCCTGATGATTTCTGGAAAATCAGAGTCATACTGTCCAGCGGAAACTGGATTAGCCCATCAGGGGCTGCGGCACGATAAAGCTGGCTCATTTTCGGTTACACTATTCCTGATCAAGGCAAGTCATTCAAAACAGGCCTGTCTGGTAGCATGAATATGTTAATAAGCGTTGGCTTTGAAGCCGAAAATCAAAGCACCGCTTATCGCGGCATTTGCAGGGAGGCGTAGCAAGTAAAGCCACTTTGTCCAGACTGCAGCCGGCGGATATAATTCACATAAGCTTTGGATTGGTCGTATGATGTACCAGGCAAAGAACGGCCATTCATCGCGCGTTTTACTTCTTCGCCAGTAAAATTACGGCCCGCTGGCGGGAATGCGCCCGGCGTATCAGGTGATACAATTTTGCCGTCGGGACCAATAAAGCCGCCCGCAGCGTGATTGCCAGGCACTGGAATCTCACAATTGAGAACAGAACCGGCAGTTTGCGCCAAAGCTGGTTTGATGCTGACAATAGCAGAAGCTGTTACAGCGCCCATCATCAACGCACGGCGACGGGTTACAATGGCGCCATTGTCGGATTCTTTTTTAGATTCTAAAGGCATATAATTCTGATTTGCATTGTCCGGCATGGCGTAAAATATCCTCTGAATTCCGCCCTTAAAGGGAAAAACGATTAAATGCGAGTAAACAGTCACGCTTGCAATTCGTCGTCCATAAACGGGACATTTCGACTGAGATGCTTAACGGGTAATCCTGTAAAAAGAATATTCGAGCCGACATCCACGCTCAGAATTTTGACATAGCCATTGTTGTTTTTGCAAAAACCCGCCTAAACAAAGCGACCGAATTTTATCGCAACGGCAAATATGAACACAATTTCTCCTTTTCGCCTGATTTTTGCTATCCTTCTCATCATTGGAGGATCGGTTCTGGCCACGCAAACCTCTCCTGCATTGATGAAAATTATCATCATGTCTGCTTTTGGTGTCGTCGCTTTGGCAATCATTGCGCTCGAAGACGCCGCAACGCCGCAACCTGATTTCTCCGCGCTGGAACGCCAGAAAAAAAGGATTTTATATCAAGGAAGAGCCGAGGCTTATCAGGACGTAATAGATCCGATCACCGATCCGATTTTGCTTATTCGCAATGCCAAGGTAGCGGCAGCCAATCCCGCGGCGAAGAATTTTCTCGGCAATCATATTATCGGCGAAGATGTTCGAGTCGCCATCCGCCATCCGGCAGCCGCTGACCGGCTTGCCAATCCCAACGCCGAACACTCGGGGGAACCAATTCTATTAGTTGGGGTCGGTAGCGCGGATCAACGCTGGGAATTGCGAATTCACGCACTGGGGGACGGATTAAAACTCGTTCAGCTCTCCGATCAGAGCAGCCGCTATGCCGCTGAACGTATGCGCACTGATTTCGTTGCCAATGCGAGTCACGAGTTGCGGACGCCCCTCGCAGCCATCAAAGGCTTTATCGAGACACTCGAAAACCCTGAAGCGGGGAAAGACGAAGACACACGCGCCCGTTTCCTGAACATCATGTATCAAGAAGCCGACCGAATGCAGCGCCTGGTCGAAGACTTGATGTCGCTATCTCGTATTGAAGCAGAAAAATACCAACTGCCTGCTGAGCCGGTTGATCTTGCCGATTTGGTGGCCGAGGTGAAAGCCGTATTCCTCAACGGCCGCAATAAGAAAGATCATGATTTTGTCGTTTCGCTGCCGAATAATTTACCACCGGTCCAAGGCGATTATGCACAGTTGTCTCAACTGCTCCACAATCTAGTCAGTAACGCCTACAAATATGGGCGGCGCGGCACCCCTATCTCCGTCGCGATCGAGCCAAATCGGAACGGATCCATGCTACGGCTGGCCGTCACAGATCAGGGCGATGGCATAGCAGCCGAACACATACCAAGATTGACCGAACGTTTTTACCGTGTCGACAAAGGTAGAAGCAAATCGATCGGCGGAACTGGGTTAGGGCTAGCTATCGTCAAACATATTACAGAGCGCCACGGGGGGCGAATGGAAGTCACCAGCGGACAAGGGGTCGGCACGACGGTGGCAATTTTTCTACCCGTCATCAAATCATAGGACGGCAGTTCAAATCCGCCCGGTGTAATATTTCTGTCATAAATATGTAATCATTAGGACATTGCCGACTTTTAAACACAGCAAATCGGCTAGAAATCAAATCCGATTCTTGGCCAATTTTTCACCACTCCATAAAAAACGGGGACAGTATAATGTTTAAGAAAATCGCTCTTTTGGCGGTGTCCACTCTCGCATTAGCCGCTTGTCAGGATCAGGCTTCTGGCGGACAAGGTGGAACTCGCAGCGAAATCAGAATAGTCGGCTCCTCAACTGTTTTCCCATTTGCCAAAGCGGTTGCAGAACAGTTTAGCTCTGATGGCTCGAATACTTCACCCATTCTGGAATCAACCGGTACTGGTGGCGGAATGAAGCTATTCTGTGCCGGCGTTGGCGCAAACACTGCCGATATCGTCAATGCTTCACGGCGGATGAAGGCGTCCGAATTTGAAATGTGTAAAGGAAATGGCGTTACTGATGTCGTTGAAGTTCAGATCGGTATTGACGGAATCGCGATCGCGCAAGCCAATGAAGGGCCATCGATCAAATTGACGCCAACACAAATTTACGAGGCCATCGCAGAGCGTCCATTTGGTAAAAAGAATGAAACGAAAAACTGGTCTGACATCGATTCTTCGCTGCCTGACATCTCGATCAGCGTTTATGGCCCGCCTTCGACTTCAGGTACACGCGATGCACTTACGGAACTGATTATGGAGGTAGGCTGTAAAACAGACGCCGCCACCAAAGCGTTGAAAGATACCGACGAAGATGAATATGATGCTATCTGTCACGATGTTCGTGCCGACGGCGCCTATATTGATGCGGGTGAAAATGACAATTTGATCGTCCAGAAACTGAAAGCCAATCCTAATAGTGTGGGCATTTTCGGTTACAGCTTCCTAGAAGAAAATACCGACTCGGTTCGCGGCGTTGCAGTTTCCGGTGTTGAGCCAAAATATGATGCGATTGCATCCGGTGAGTATCCTGGAGCGCGTCCGCTTTATATTTACGCCAAGAAACAGCATGTTGGCGTTATTCCTGGACTTCAGGAATATCTAACTGAATTCGTGGGAGCAGGCGGAAAAGATGGCTATCTTGTGAAAGCTGGCCTCATCGCATCACCTGACGATATTCGTACACAAATGGCAGACACAGCAAAAAGTTTGCCGACTTTGACTGGTACTGAACTGAAATAAATAACTTTCGGAATGCGGGCTGCTATCTTAAGCAGTCCGCATTCCGCTGCATATATTTCTAACCAAGGATCAGTTATTTTACCGTGACAGGCTCTATTCTCTTCCTGCTGATCATCGTTCTTGGTGGCATTGCTTGGTTTTTTGGCCGCGTTAAAGCGAGTCGTTTTTCCACGAGCAGCACAAAAAGGGGAGAAGTACATTCTCTCCCTGCTTATCATGGCTGGTATGTCGCCCTTTGGGCAATCGGCCCTGCCCTTTTATTTCTAGTTATCTGGAGTTTCTCTAGCCCGGCACTAATCACCGATGCCGCGCTTGCCAGCCCAGCTGCAGAACAACTACCCCAGGACGCTTTTGCACGCGGATCTATATTAGCTGAAGCCCGTTCAATTGCCTCAGGCCAACAGGTCAAAGCATTTAATCCGCTCTCCAAATCAATGGTTGAGCCCTATAAGACGGCCATATCCTACTATCAGACACTTGGCGCAATTGCGGCACTTTTGTTGGTATTTGCGGGCGGCGCTTATTCCTGGCTGAGATTGAAACCGGAGCTGAGGGCACGAACAAAGATAGAGCGCATCACCATGATGGCGCTGCTTCTTGCATCGCTCATCGCGACCATCACAACCGTCGGCATATTTGCATCACTGATCTTTGAGTCAGCGCGATTCTTTTCGATGGTATCGCCGATAGACTTTTTGTTTGGCACGGAATGGAACCCCAAAGCGGTGGCCGGTCCGCGCGGTGAAACAGGATTTGGTGCCATTCCGTTATTCTGGGGCACTGTATTCATTGGCGCAATTATCGCTATGATTGTCGCCATCCCATTGGGTTTGATGAGCGCGATCTATCTAACCCAATATGCACCTCCCAATTTCCGCGCCTGGATGAAGCCCATATTAGAGGTTCTCGCAGGCGTTCCCACAGTTGTTTACGGCTATTTCGCGGCACTAACCGTTGCGCCAGCCTTAAGGGACTTTGCTGTTTCCATCGGGATTTCCGGCGCCTCTTCAGAATCGGCCTTAGCCGCTGGCGTGGTTATGGGTATCATGATTATCCCGTTCGTGTCTTCGATGGCCGATGACAGCATAGCGGCTGTCCCAAGTGCGATGCGCGACGGTTCGCTCGCCATGGGAGCAACTAAAAGTGAAACCATCAAAAAAGTGCTGATCCCGGCAGCGCTTCCAGGCGTCGTCGGCGGTGTACTGTTGGCGGTAAGTCGAGCGATCGGCGAGACAATGATCGTTGTGATGGCCGCCGGTTTAGCCGCTAATATGACTGCTAATCCATTTTCCAGTGTGACCACAGTAACGACCCAGATCGTTCAGTTACTTACTGGTGATCAAGAATTTGATAGTCCCAAAACGCTAGCTGCCTTCGCGCTTGGGTTGGTGCTGTTCATCGTCACGCTATTACTTAATTTGATCGCACTCAGGGTCGTGAAAAAATATCGGGAAGCTTATGAATAGCACCGCTGCCATTGTAGAAGCGCGCAATCCGACCGATTGGCAAGGCGACGCGATGCAGAAGCGTATTCGCAAGCGCTATTCTGCCGAGCGTCGGTTTAAGGCGCTGGGCCTTGGCGCCATAATGTTATCGGCTGGATTTCTAGCTTTCCTGCTGATCGTGATGGTCGGAAACGGTCTACGTGGCTTTACCCAGACCGAGCTTCCTGTCGAGATCGATTTTCCAGCGATGACTGGCGGTGCTTCGGCAAGCCAGTTTGAAGGCGCGAATGGCAAAGCCAATCTTCGAACATTGGGTGTCCGCGATATTGTGAATGCCAGCGTTGAAATCCAATATGGGGAGAAAGGCAGAGAGTTATTTTCAGCTGGAGGCTGGCAGGCGGTCAGTACAGCAATAATGAGTGACCCGGATGTTATCGAAACAAAAACCACACTCTATCTGCCTGTGGAATCAGAGATTGACGTTGCCTATAAAGGTGACGGCAACGCTTTTGCTGAAAAGAAAGTTGCAGAATTGGGTGATAAACTGAGCACTGGCTTTAACAGTAACTTCCTGTTTAATTCGGATGCAACCGATCCGATGCAAGTCGGGATTTGGGGAGCGCTGAAAGGCTCGTTGATCACTATGTTTATCACATTGATGATCGCCTTTCCCATTGGCGTACTTTCTGCCCTCTATCTTGAAGAATATGCCCCAAAAAACCGCTACACTGACTTGATTGAGGTTTCGATCAATAATCTCGCAGCGGTTCCATCGATCATCTTTGGTCTGCTTGGTTTGGCTGTATTTCTCAATCTCTTTGGCCTACCGCGATCGGCGGCGTTGGTCGGCGGTCTAACGCTCGCCCTTATGACCATGCCAGTGATCGTTATTTCCGGACGCAATGCTGTCAAAGCCGTGCCTCCATCTATTCGTGAGGCGGCATTGGGCATCGGTGCGAGCCAAATGCAGGTTGTGTTCCATCACGTTCTGCCGCTTGCCCTGCCTGGTATTCTCACCGGTACCATTATCGGCATGGCTCGCGCTTTGGGGGAAACTGCACCTTTGCTGATGATAGGGATGCGCGCCTTTATCGCGACCCCACCCGGCGGCATAGTTGAACCATCCACTGTTCTTCCGGTGCAAATTTTCTTGTGGTCCGATGAAGTGAATCGCGGTTTTGTAGAAAAAACCTCGGCCGCGATTATCGTATTACTCTTGTTCCTACTCACCATGAACGCTCTTGCGATATATTTACGCAATCGTTTTGAAACCCGCTGGTAGATAATGATATGACAGATTTAGTAGACAGCGCCAGTACCAGTGAAAGTTCGACTATGACAGAATCCACAGTTCCAGCCATTTCCGCTGGCGATGGGCCATTGAAAATGACCACTCGAAATGTGGATGTTTTCTATGGTGAAAAACAGGCGATTAACGGCGTCTCCATCGATGTAACAATGGATAATGTCACCGCTTTCATCGGTCCTTCTGGCTGCGGCAAATCAACCTTCCTTCGCTGTTTAAACCGGATGAATGACACTATTCCTATCGCTAAGGTCACCGGTGATATTACGCTGGAAGGCGAAGATATTTACGCGCCAAAAATGGATGTCGTGCAACTGCGCGCCCGCGTCGGCATGGTGTTTCAAAAACCCAATCCCTTTCCCAAATCGATTTATGACAATATCGCTTACGGCCCGCGTATTCACGGACTGGCAACCAGCAAAGACGAACTAGATAATATTGTTGAGACTTCTCTCCAACGGGCAGGCTTGTGGGGCGAAGTACAAGATCGTTTGCAGGACAGCGGAACCGCTTTATCCGGTGGTCAGCAACAAAGGCTTTGTATCGCAAGAGCTATTGCTGTCGATCCTGAAGTAATCTTGATGGACGAACCTTGCTCAGCGCTTGATCCGATCGCGACAGCAAAAATTGAAGAACTCATTCACGAGCTCCGCGGCAAATATGCCATCGTTATCGTGACGCATAATATGCAGCAAGCTGCCCGTGTGTCGCAACGTACCGCCTTTTTCCATTTGGGAACACTGGTGGAATATGGCGTAACATCAGACATATTTACCAATCCAACACAGGAAAAGACGCGGGACTATATAACCGGACGCTACGGTTAAGCGGATCGAAAAGGGAAGGAACCCGATAGATGGCCAATACCGGAACAGAACATACCGTAAAAGCCTTTGATACTGACATTAACGAGCTGCGCGGAATGGTTGCAGAAATTGGTGGTCGCAGCGAACAGGCTATAGCTAAAGCCATGCGTGCACTTGAGAAACATGATTTGAAATTGGCTGAAGAAGTCGTCGCAGAAGATAAGTTAATTGATGAGCTTGAAAAACGCATTGATGAACTGACATTTCAGACCATAGCTCTACGAGCGCCTATGGCCGACGATCTCCGCGAACTCATCGCGACATTCAAGATATCTGGCGTTGTTGAGCGCATCGGTGACTATGCCAAGAATATCGCGAAACGTGTCCCGGTCATTGCCAGCACTCATAAATTGGGGCCAGCCTCACTGTTACCATCTATGTCAAACATTGCTTCAGAGCTGGTACGTGACGCTCTGGAAGCCTTTGCACGACGCGACGCTGACCTTGCGTTGGAAGTCAGCGAACGGGACCAGATTGTTGATGATTTTTACACCAGCATTTTCCGGTCAGTAATCACCTATATGATCGAAAATCCCAAGGATATTGGGGAAGCGGCTCACCTGCTTTTCATCGCCAAAAATCTCGAACGCATTGGCGATCACGCAACAAATGTTGCGGAAATGGTCTATTTTGCTGCCAAGGGTGAACCGATGCCCGAACGCGATCGCGGCGAAAACCCTACTGATCTTTTAGAAGAGCCTACAACCGGGAGATAGCAATATGTCCAACGCAAAACTGTTACTGGTAGAAGATGATGCGGCTCTAGCGGAGCTATTGTCATGGAACTTCAAAAAAGAAGAATATGACGTCATTCACACAGCTGATGGCGAAGAAGCCTTACTGCTGGTCAAGGAAAACCGGCCCGATGTTATATTGTTGGATTGGATGATTGAAAATCTATCCGGCATTGAAGTTTGCCGCCGCCTGCGCCGATCCTCAGAAACCGCTAATATTCCAATCATCATGCTCACTGCACGTGGCGAGGAAGAAGACAAGATTCGTGGCCTAGAAACCGGTGCCGATGATTATATTACAAAACCGTTCAGTCCGCGCGAGTTAATTGCCCGAGTTAAAGCCGTGCTGCGCCGGGTGCGCCCTGCCCTAGCCGGCGAAAAACTAGCTTTTGGCGATCTGGAAATGGACACCGTTGGCCATAAAGTGAAGCGCGATGGCGATACAATTCCTTTGGGGCCTACTGAATTTCGTCTGCTGCGACATTTTTTGGAGCACCCCAATTGGGTTTTCTCCCGCGAGCGCTTACTCGACAGCGTCTGGGGACAGGATAGCGATATAGAGCTCCGCACGGTCGACGTGCATATCCGGCGCCTCCGCAAAGCTCTGAACGCAAACGAGCGCCCGGACGTCATCCGAACCGTTCGCTCTGCTGGATATGCCCTGGATACGGAAGCAGCTTAGCTTAGATTTCCCTCTAATTTTGATACAAAAAGGCCGGTCAAAACCGGCCTTTTCTATTTGCCTTATGCGGAGTTGCTAAAAAGCAATTTGCGCCCGCGCTCCAATCACATCGACCGAATAATCATCGGGGGCTCCCGTCACGATACCAAGCGCATTACCATAAGACAGATGGCCGTAATTCACGAGGAAGCGGACATAGTCGACCGGCGTCCAGATCAATGAAGCCATATAGCCGTCCTGCGTTCCACCAATGATTCCGGCGTCAGTAAGGTCAAGGCGATCATAGCGTACATTCACCTGCCAGGCACCAGAGCCTCCGGAACCGATCGGATTTTTAACCTTCACGCCTTTAAATACACCACCCTTATATTCGCGCTTGTCATCTGTCAGGAATAGCCCAGCTTCGATCGAGCCACCAAAGAATGTGGGATTAGCCAATCCCGGTCGACTGACTTTTGCCCAATGAGTTTCGGCTGCCGCATGGAAACGTCCAGAGATTACCGCTGCTTCAAGGCCATAAGTCAGTTGCTCGTCGGCAGCAATGTTATCGGTATTGATAAAGCGTGTTCCAACGCTGTGGATCAAAGGCCGTTGGCGGTACCGAACTGAATCTATTGTATCCCCAAGATCAGTCCAGTGAACAGAGCCGCCGAGGTGAAGTTGAGCATCGCCCAATTTCGGTGCAAAAACAACGCGACCGTCAATACTAATGCTATCATTACCGTCGCTCAGATCATCTATGTTGTCGGTAAATACACCGCCCTGTAGCAACACATCGCCAGTCTTGTAAGCCGCCGAAACGCCGACTTTACGTTGAAAACCAAAAGCATCTGTAAAGGCTGAACGTTCGATAAAGCTGGTATCATTACTACTTGATATTTCTTCGAGCGACTGAAAATTATTATGTTGTCCAACGGTTACCGTTAGTCCGCCACTTTTATAGTCCAGATAAGCATCCGTTAGCTCCACGCCATCTAAAAGGTCCGCCTCAAGCTTATATCCAAAACCACCCGGAATTTTACCCTGAACACCAAGCCGTACACGACGCGCTTCATTGGAAAAGCCCTCTCCGGCAATATCAATTGTTGACGGTACAGATGACAAATTATTGAAATCATAAAGGATACGACCACGTGGTTTAAAGCTCCAGCCATCGTCGGTCTTTAGTTCTGGGGCACCCTTAAACTTGATGCTGGTTTTTTCTTTTACCTGCGTCACCTTTTCGACCTTGGCAACCTGCTCGCCTTGTTGTTGCTGCACCGTTTCAACATTTCCAAGCTGCTTACGCAAGCTCACGACTTCCTGTTCGAGTTGATTGAGCCGTTCTATAAGTGCAGCCGCTTCTTCGCTCGAAATGGGAGCGGCATATGCCTGAGCTGGAACCAGTGCAACGATAGCGGCACCGCCAATGAGGAGAGTTTTGAGTGTCATGTATCGAATCCCTAACCAATTGATAGCGTGTTGGTTACCGCTGTATGATGGTTACGTTTCGAGAAAACGTCAGTTTTATTGCAGTTTTTTTACGAACATCTTTTTTGCAGTTTATGGAACTAAAACGTCTTAATCTGAGACCAATTTCAGCAACTTGCGTTCCATTGGGGCAAGTACCCCGGCAAGATCATGACCGCGCTTCAATATCTGTCCATGCTCACCATGCAACGTCCACATACCTTGCTTGTTGCGATCGGCCGGACGTTTCTCAATCCGCATTTGCGGCCTTTCAGACGTCCGACGAAAAGCAGCAAAAATAGCAGCATCCTTGCTCATATCCATAGCATAATCGCGCCAATGTCCAGCGGCGACCATTCGCCCATATAAGTTGAGAATACGCTCGATTTCTTTTCGCTCAAAACCTACTTGCGCGACCGATGTATGCCTATGGGGGAACGAAGAAACGTTGGAATCTTCAGAGCGCATCAGGCGCTATCTCGTTTGCTTTCCGCGTCGCTGTCATCGGCCTTGTCACGCCCCTCTGCATAGGCAGCGATGCGCTTTTGCAATTGCTCCATTTCACATTGCAAAATTTCCAACTTCTGCGTCGAAGGGTCGAAAACCTCGCTGCACGGCGTACCATAGGGAGTGAATTCTTCTTGATATTGCTCTACTTGAACCAGCGTCGGACGGGCTCGAACGCCAACCATCGTTGCGCCTTCGGGAACATCCTGTGTTACAACCGCATTTGCACCAATGCGTGATCTTTTACCGACGATAATCGGTCCCAATATCTGCGCACCAGAACCCAAAATAGCGTCATTCTCTATAGTCGGATGACGCTTTCCGCCTACTCCGTTGGTCGGGTTCGTTCCACCCAGCGTCACGCACTGATAAATCGTTACATTATCGCCAATTTCAGCAGTCTCACCAATAACCGAGAATCCGTGATCTATAAATAAATGACGGCCAATCTTGGCGCCTGGATGAATATCAATTGCCGTAAACAGACGGGAAAAATGATTCACGAACCGGGCGAAGAAAAAGAGCTCGCCCTTAAACAACCAGTGGGCCACACGATGCAAGCCAACGGCCAAGACTCCCGGATAGAGAAGCACTTCCCACCGTGAACGAGGTGCAGGGTCACGCGCTTTTATGGAGTCCAAATATTCACCTAAGTCCCGAAACATATTTTCCTCCGGAGATTTTACAATTTACAAACTAAGGTTCGAAGAGCAAAATTTCCAGTCCTTTCTTGCAACTCATTTGAAACCTGTCCTTTTGCACTCGTATTTATCACCATATTGAATTACCGAGAGCCTATTCATCGAAGGACCAAATGATGTCAAACTATCTACCTACGCTCAAACAGCTGCAATATCTGGTGGCGCTCGAAGAACATGGCCATTTCGGGCGGGCTGCAGAAGCTTGCTACGTGACACAATCAACATTGTCCGCAGGTATTAAGGAGCTAGAGACGTTGCTTGATGTGATGTTGGTGGAACGAACCCGCCGTGTCGTGCGCTTTACGGAACTTGGCAAACAAATGGTCGAGAAAGCACATCGCATTCTTCGTGAAGCCGAGGAACTCTCTGATATGGCGCGCTCTGCTGGCCAACCGCTAGTCGGCGATGTTCGAATGAGCGTCATTCCAACGATCGCTCCCTTTTTATTGCCCAGACTCCTGCCCCGCCTACGCCAAGAACGACCAGAGCTTAAGCTCTATCTAAAAGAAGAAACCAGCCATGCGGCTTGCGACTCGCTCAGCCATGGCAAGGTGGACTGCGTCTTGCTCGCTCTGCCCTTCCCTTGCGGTGACATAGAATCCGAAGTTTTGTTTAACGATGAAATTTTCATCGCCTTTCCAAAAGATGACCCCCGGGATCCTCCCAAATTGGTGGATCCAGCCAATATTGACGAAAACCGTTTGTTGCTGCTCGAAGATGGCCATTGTTTGAAGGATCATGCGCTCGCGGCTTGCAATCGCCCTGAATTGAGGGCTTCGGCCCGAATGATGGGCACCTCGCTCCACACGCTGGTCCAGATGGTCGACAATGCACTTGGACTGACATTATTGCCCAAAATGGCAATCGATAGCGGCATTTTGGCTCATACCGATATTATCGCACGTCCCATCAAATCTGATCGCGCATTTCGCGACATTGCGCTTGTCTGGCGTAAAAACAGCCCGCGCCGGGAAGAGTTCAAGCTCTTAGCCGAGATTATGCGGCAAGGACAAAGCTGGGTAAAAGAAAGCGCAGCTTAATTCTTCCAATATTGTGCCGCGTCTAAATCAGATTGACGTTCTTCAACCCAATTTTCGGTGCCATCTTGCAGTATTTCTTTTTTCCAGAACGGCGCGACTGTTTTCAATTGGTCCATGATATAAGAGCAGGCTTCAATCGCAGCCTGCCGATGATCAGAACAGGTGCAGACCAATACAATTTGCTCTCCCACTTGTAGTCGCCCGACCCTGTGGATGATCGTAATGCCATGCAACGCCCATTGCTCTGATGCTTTAACGGCAATTTTGCGCAGGGCTTTTTCTGTCATCGCCGGATAATGCTCAAGTTCCAGCGCACGCAACTTCCCGTCGCCTCTCACTTGCCCGACAAAACTGGATATTGCGCCGCCGCCCATCGCTGACAGTCGATTGATTTCCGTACCGGATTCAAAATCATTTTCTTGAACTGCTATGGAAATCATCCGCCTGTGACCGGCGGAAATATCGCTAGTTCCTTTGCTGAACCCAGAAGGGTTTCCAGTCCGACAAAATCCTGATCTAAAGCGAAACGAAGCTTTTTCAGATCGGCAAAAACCTCTTGATAGACCGCATCTTTGCTTTGAAGAAACTCAAGAATTTGGGCGACGGTTTCAGCATTTTCCGGACAATCAATTATATCTTGATCACGACCAATCCGTTCTTTGACCCAAGAAAAATAAACGACGTTAAGTTGATGCGACATGGTAGCGATAACCTAATCCATGTGCTTGAGACCAACCCGAAGATAATCCCAGCCAGTGATAAGCGTCAAAATTGCAGCGGCCCAGAGCGTCCAAATACCAACCATCTGGATGAACTCAAATTGTGGCAAGCCGCCAGCCAGTATCAATGCGCCCAGTGAAATCAGCTGGAATGTTGTCTTCCATTTTGCCAGCTGAGAAACGGGCACACTAACTTGGAGACCAGCAAGAAACTCGCGCAATCCAGAGACCGCTATCTCTCGCAGCAAGATAATAAGAGCTGCAATAACACTATAGCCCTTTATGTCGCCAGTGGCACAAAGTATAAGAATAACAGACGCCACCATAATTTTGTCGGCAATCGGGTCAAGAAATATACCAAGCTTCGAGACTGTCCCTTGCGAACGAGCAAGATAGCCATCGAAATAGTCGGTAATAGCCATCAAGGTGTAGAGCACGGTTGCCAGCAGATATCCCAGCTTCCAGTCCGGCCACCATAATAGCGCTACCAGAAAAGGTACTGTGAATATCCGCGAAAGCGTCAAAATATTTGGAAGATTCAGCATATTATCCGCAGCCATAACGAGATTTCGCAAAAAGTTAAATCCTATCCTTGTTATCCTGCCACTAATGATGAAACTTTTGAAGATTCAGCGCCTTGCGCAATCGATTAACATCGCTAGGGTGTGGACGGAATTCATCCCCTGTCTGACAGCGTTCAACAACAGGAAAACCCCAACATGTCATCAGCTCTTCGTCTATTGGCCAAACGTCGTTTTTGGCCACTTTTTATCACTCAACTGCTTGGCGCTTTTAACGACAATCTGTTCAAATTCTCGATGGTGATATTGGTAACCTATGGAATTTATAAGGATCCAGCACAGGATTTTCAGTTTAACGCTCTGGCATCAGGGATTTTCATTCTACCGTTTTTTCTGTTTTCATCACTCGCAGGACAGCTGGCAGACAACTATGACAAGGCAAGAATAACAAGGCTCGTAAAAACGTTGGAGATAGCGATAGCTATCATCGGCGGGATCGGACTTTGGTTTCAATCCATTCCGATCATGCTCACAGCGCTATTTCTGCTTGGCTTACAATCAACGTTCTTTGGTCCGATAAAATATGCCATTTTACCACAGCATCTTGAAAAGGATGAAGTTCTTGCCGGGACTGGGTTGGTAGAGGCCGGCACCTACATCGCGATATTGGCAGGAACGATATTGGGCGGCATCATCATCGATAGAAACGGAAATGGCGTAGAGATAGCTGTTATTTCGGTATTTTTTGTAGCTTTGGTCGGACGCGTCGGCGCGCAGTTTCTTCCAAGCGCACCACCTCAGAAAGAAGTCGAAAAAATTGATTTCAACTTTATTCGCTCATCAATAAAGCTAATCTCTGCAACACTTCACATTAGACGATTGTTCCTCGCCATTGTGGCCATCAGCTTTTTCTGGACCATCGGTTCGGTGCTGATCATCCAATTTCCGCCGCTGGTCGAGAACGTGCTAACAGCAACGCCTGCTGTAGCCAGTCTCTTCCTCGGCGTCTTTTCCATCGGCATTGCGATCGGATCAATCCTGATAAATCGTCTTCTAAAAAGCCAGGTATCTGCTCGCTATGCGCCGATCAGTGTCATAGCGATGGGTGTATTCGTATTGATCCTATTTTTCATAGCGCGCGGTTGGGAAGGCCTACCGAACGGCGAGCTCTATACGTTCCAAACCTTCATGCAGCATGACGGTGCTTGGGCGCTTTTAGGGACATTGGCCGGTGTTTCAGTTTTTGGCGGCATGTTCGTTGTCCCGCTTTATGCCTTTCTCACCACGACCGTGGATATTAGCGAAACAGCGCGAACCATTGCTGCCAACAACGTGGTCAATTCCGGGTGCATGGTACTCGGGGCTCTGGCGGCATTGGGGTTAAGCATGCTCGGTGTATCGACGACAGAGCAATTGCTACTTGTCGCCGCCATGTGTTTGGTAGCTTCATGGCTGGGTTGGCAGCTTCATCTCGCTTGCGATTAAACTAGGTCGCAATATTCTTTAGAATATGAACAGATAAAATGCCGTGAAAAAGGCTGAAAAGCTCAGTACGAACAAGCTTGCATCTTCGTTCAACCATTTTTTGGGCGGCGCCACAGCTTCCACCGCGATAACGTCGTCTTGAACAACTTTAAGAACTTCCAAAGGCAAAGAGACCCGAAAAGGATGCTTGGCACCCTCATTGTGCAGTACGAGATTTCTAGTTCGTTTTTGTTTCATGAAAAAACGTTAACAAATTGTTAGTTATAAAATCTACGCTAAACTTACGTCGGGATTATATTGTTATAAGATGGCACAGTTATTCCAGCTGCTAAACGATACCGGATATTAGTCCGAAATGGATCGAAAACGGGATTGTGTGATCTTTGCAACAATGCTCAACAATCGGCACCACACGCCTAAATGTTGTTGATTTCAAACAATTGTTATGGCACTGGACTTTCCGTATTGAGTGAAATGCGAAAACCCTGAAGGAGCAAAATATGCGTTTCGGTAAAATTGGTATGGCTGCAGTAGCAGCCTCCGCTTTGGTTGCTACACCTGTGTTCGCACAGGCTGCACAGCCAGTTTCTAAAGTTTCTGAAGCTGTTCGTGCTGACGCATCTGCAGACAAAGAAGAAAAACTTGCTGGCGGATCGGGCATCATCATTGCTGTTCTCGCTGCTGCTGCAGTAATCGGTGGCATTGTCATCGCTGCTGACGGAAGCGACGACGATCCAACAAGCCCCTGAATTCAGGCGCTAAGCTAATTTAAAATGGCGGCCTTTTGGTCGCCATTTTTTTGTCTGCATATCGGAATGAAATGGCGTCAAGACCATAAAGCGGCATAGAGCGGTTGCACTTGGTAACCAGATTTCCCATATCCGGTTTATGACAGAAAATCAGCAGCATGGCATGCAACAATGGCATGGCACTACAATCCTATCCGTTCGCAAAAATGGCAAGGTTATCGTGATCGGCGATGGACAAGTTTCCATGGGTCAGACGGTCATGAAACCCAATGCGCGGAAGGTTCGGCAATTGCATGACGGATCCGTGATCGGCGGATTTGCAGGTGCCACCGCCGATGCTTTCACCCTGTTTGAACGTCTCGAAGCAAAGCTGGAACGCCACAATGGCCAGCTCATGCGGGCTGCAGTGGAGTTAGCCAAAGACTGGCGCACAGACAAATATCTCCGCAATCTGGAAGCCTTGATGATTGTAGCTGACAAAGAAGTCACTTTGATATTGACGGGCAACGGCGACGTCTTGGAGCCCACTCAAGGCATTGCAGCCATTGGTTCGGGAGGTAATTTCGCACTTTCAGCCGCTAGAGCGCTCATCGACTATGAAAAAGATGCCGAGGCTCTCTCACGGAAAGCGATGACAATAGCCGCAGAGCTATGTGTTTATACCAATGACCAAGTCACGGTGGAAACACTAGATAGCGAAACCTAGTGGCGCAAACCGTGCGCGGAACCCGACTTTCCAACCGATTCAAATCAGACTCCATTAAAGGTTAAACATGCTAGATAATCTTACTCCCAAGGCCATTGTTAAGGCACTGGACGAACATATTGTAGGTCAGAATGACGCCAAACGCGCCGTAGCTGTCGCTTTGCGCAATCGCTGGCGACGCCAGAAGCTTCCCGCTGAATTGCGTGAAGAAGTGACACCAAAAAATATCCTGATGATAGGGCCGACCGGTTGCGGTAAAACAGAAATATCGCGTCGCCTCGCCAAACTGGCAGATGCTCCCTTTATCAAGATCGAAGCAACTAAATTTACCGAAGTCGGCTATGTCGGACGGGACGTGGAGCAAATTGCTCGCGATCTTGCTGAAGAGGCCGTTCGCCTTGAACGTGAACGCCGCCGGTCAGCAGTCAGCGATGCTGCTACGGATGCGGCGATGAAGCGCCTACTCGACGTGCTATGCGGTGAAAATGCCAGTGAAGCGACACGGGAAAGTTTCCGTCAGCGGGTTGTCGATGATCATATGAACGACACCGAAATCGAAATCGAAGTTGAGGATACGCCTAGCGCACCCATGGATATTCCCGGCATGTCTGGTCAAGTCGGCATGATCAATTTGTCAGACATGATGGGCAAGGCATTTGGTCAAAACGCCATGAAACGGCGGAAAATGCGGGTAGCGGATGCATGGGATAAATTGATCGAGGAAGAGTCGGACAAGCGTCTCGATGATGACGATATCGCCCGGGCCGCTATCACTGATGCCGAGTCCAACGGCATTGTCTTTCTGGATGAGATTGACAAAATTGCAGTTAGTGATGTGCGTGGCGGATCGGTTAGCCGTGAAGGCGTGCAACGCGATCTATTGCCGCTGATCGAAGGTACAACCGTTGCCACGAAATATGGTCCGATGAAGACCGACCATATATTATTCATCGCATCCGGAGCCTTCTCAATCTCCAAACCCAGCGATATGCTACCGGAGCTGCAAGGCCGGCTGCCAATCCGTGTCGAGCTGCGTGCGTTAACGGAAAAGGATTTCGTACGGATTCTAACCGAGACGAAAGCCAATCTCCCCAAGCAATATATTGCGCTATTGGGTACGGAAGAAGTCACGATCGAAATCACACAGGATGCGATTGAAAAGCTGGCGCAAATAGCCGCTAACGTGAATGAAACCGTCGAAAATATCGGTGCACGGCGATTGCAGACAGTGATGGAAAAACTACTTGAAGATATCAGCTTTGATGCTGAGGATCGCAAGGGTGAAACTATTATAGTTGACGGCACCTATGTCGACAATCAGCTTTCTGATGTTGCCAAAGACACAGATTTATCGAAATATGTGCTATAACAAAGCCCATATTTCAATGTGATGGAGGATGAAATGGCTGAAGGTGGATGTTATTGCGGATCAGTGCGCTTTGAAATTTCGGGCGAACCAGTCAATCAATCTATCTGCCATTGTCGTGACTGCCAAAAAAGCAGTGGCGCAGCCTCCGTCGCCTGGATCATGCTGGGTCAAGATGAGTTTTCTATAAGCAACGGCGAACTTAAAACAGTTCAAGGTCAGGGCGGTGCAGAACGCCTGTTCTGCGCCAACTGCGGGACCGGAATAGCTTATAAAAATGCGAATATTCTGCCTGGAATGGTCGATGTTCAAACCGCTACACTGGATACGCCTGACGCTTATATTCCGGAAATGAACATCCAGCTAGCTGAACAGATCGGCTGGGAACGGGTTGCCCACGAAATGCCAGGCTTTGATCGCTTTCCACCACAGAAATAATATTATATGTAACCTTTCAGCATTGCCGATCGAATACCCCAGACAACTTATCAGGAGTGCTTAATTTGAAACGGATCGCCTCACTATTTGCCTTAGCCCCAGCCCTTATATTTGCAGCCTGCTCTGAAACCGCGTCACCGCCAGCGGACGACAACGAGATAAGTGAAGCTGCGGAACCGGTAGCGACAGAAGAAGTTGCCGAGATACCGACGATAGACGCTGGTCTAGCTGTGGGAACCATGGCGCCGCTGACCGCAAATTTCCAAACTGATGTGGGTGATAAAACGCTAGCGACTATTTTGGAAGATGGTCCCGCTGTGTTGATCTTCACGCGGTCAGTCGAATGGTGCCCGTTCTGCCAAACACAGTTGAAAGGCGTCAACGCGGTTGTGAGCGACCTCAAAGAGCGAGGCTATAATCTATATGGTGTGAGCTATGACAGCGTAGAAAGTCAGGATCGTTTTTCGAAGAATCAGATGCTTGAATATACCATGCTGTCTGATGGAAACTCTGCCGCTATCGATGCGTTCGATATCCGCGATCCACAATATACCGAAGGGAAAGCCGTTGGTGTTCCCTATGCTTCCGTAATTGTCATTGGCAAAGATGGAAAAATCATCGCCAAATCGATATCAGGCGACTTTAAGAAGCGTCCGACTAACGATCAGCTGCTGGCGATCGTGGACGCAATCTAAATCTGGTTTATCGCGAATTAACTGGAGAAGCCGGGTCATTTTTGATTGCGGCTTTTTTATTACCTTCTGGCAAAACCAACAACTTCCACTCCGTCGAATCTTTTAGATATTTTTGCGCGAGTTGCTGAACCTCTGCAGGCGTAATCACAGTATAATCACTCAATAGTGTTCTTAGAACCGTAAACTTCTTGGGATTATAGCTCGCGCCTTCCAATTGACTCATCCAGAAGCTGTTTCCGCTGCTAGCACGCGAAATAAGCTGCCGAAGTGGCTCGACGATTCTCTTCAATTCATCTGGACTCACCGGGTTTTCCCGTAAATCCTTCGCAATCAACTCTGCCACACCGTAAAACCTGTCAACATTGCTTGGTGTCAGCTGGCTGGATGCACTAATATAGCCACCAGATTGAAACGCCACGGGCCAGCTATTTATCACTTGAGGGCTATAGCTTGCGCCTTCCTGCGACCGCAATATCTCAAACATCCGATCATTAAAAATGGATACCAGGACCTCCAGCCTTCTGCTTTCTCTAATATTATCCAGTCCGCCACCAGTCGGCCATGCAATCAATGCAGCAGCTCGCTCGGCATCTCCCTTATGCACCAGTATTTCGGGTGCGGCCTTAGACTTCGGGAACATAGGCGACGTCACATCATCGGGCATTTTATCAAGTTTTCGCCTTTTAAGCGCGCCGAAAGTTTTCAATATTGCTTCAACGGCCTCATCACGGTCAAAATCACCGAAAAGCATCAACTCAACGGGCCCGCTTGCCAATATCGGTTTCCAGAATTTCTTAAAATCCTTAGGCGTTAAGGCATTAAAATCGTCCTTATTTGGCGTTTTCCAACGAGGGTCCTTACCCCGAACCAGCCACTCCAGATCCCGCTGTAATACGGCTTGGGGAGAGGCGGCGAAGCTATCATAGCCGATCAATGATGCTGCCCGTCCGCGAATGACGGGAGCTTCGTCCCAGCGAGGGCGTTGCAGCT
Organism: uncultured Sphingomonadaceae bacterium; assembly: GCA_947501695.1. GTDB lineage: Bacteria > Pseudomonadota > Alphaproteobacteria > Sphingomonadales > Sphingomonadaceae > Parasphingorhabdus. The sequence continues at coordinate 882,331 of CANMWO010000001.1, read as the reverse complement.
TGGCTGCTATCAAATGAAGTTGGTCTTTCAGGTCGGCCGCTCTGGTATCTGCCTTGATTTCATAAGCATCATCATCAATTTCGAAGCCAAGACCAATACGCCGTCCAGTCGTGATCTTGTCCAGCTCTTCTTGCCCGAGCTTACCGATGCCGCTCGCCATTAAAGCCATCCCACCGGTCCAAGCTAAGTTCTCTTCGCTGGCATCAAGGCCGCTATAGCCTCTGCCGAAACGGGCATTGACCATTATTTTGTTCCGTTCCGCCTTATTGGGGAACAGCAATACGCGCACGCCATTGGAAAGAATGAGTTTCTCAATATCAAACCGGGAAATTTTTTCGGTCGATTTTACTTTGCCAGCGCGACCGATCCGCGGCAGGGCATCGAAACCGAGATTGGCTTGCTTCACGCGCGCGTTGCTATCTGCAACAACTTCTTCACTCAACGCGGCAGCAATCTTGGCTTTACCATCATCCACGACGGTTGGTGAGGTCAATAATGCCCGTGTTGCCGTTCCATCGAATAGTTTTTGTGTAGATTCCAGCAAACGCTCGGGTGTGTAGAGATTACGCATTGCTCGGAAGACATCCAGCGCGGTTTGTGGTGTGGCGACGGTTTCACGAATATCCACTGCATTGACGATATCGTCGGCCTGCTTCCTTGCCGCTTCTGTTGCATAGCCTTCAGTCCCTATTGCTAGAGCCGCGTCAAATTCAGCTATTTCTCTGGCAATATCCTCTTCCGACGGCGCCTGTGTTGTGGCGTCCGCAATTACGCCGCGCACATCTTTAAGAGCAGCGGCCCAATCTTCGCCCAGCGGAACTATGTTTATAAACGTTCCATCAACCGATCGGCTGACATCCTCTTGATTAACGCTAGCTTGAAGATAGCTTCCCCCTCCCCTTGCCCGCGATTCTAACCTGCGGTTGATCATTTGAAGAGCTAACAGGTCAATCAACAGCTGCTGATTATAAGCAATAGTATCGTCAACTTGTTCCCAAGGCCGAACCACAAGCATCGAAATATAGCGAGGCAACGTGGGTTCGATAACCAACCGGCTGCTATCGCCGCTGTCGGTAGGGTCACCGAAATCCGGCGCAACGCCAGCTTCTCCGGCGCCTTTCCACTTGGAGAAATGCTTTTTGATCAGCGCTTCAAATTCAGCTGGCTCTCCGTCACCGGCAATGACAATCACCGTATTTTCAGGCCGATACCAACGCTGATGAAATAACTGCAGCATCTGCGGAGTTGCCGCTGCCAGCGCTTCGGGCGTGCCAATCGGCGCCCTACTCGCGAGCCGCTGACCAGCAAAAAATAGCTCTCGCGTGGCGTCCTGGACTTTGGTCTGAGGCCCCTGCCTTTCTTGCAATTCTGCCAAAACAACCGGACGTTCAGAATTAACCGATATGGTATTGAGACCTGGCGCGCTGATCATACCTGAAATAATCTTGATGCTTTCATCTAGACTGGTGGGATTAGCATTGGGCAGATCAAGCTTGTAAACGGTTTGTGTAGGAGTCGTTTCGGCATTGCTATCGCTACCAAAAGTGGCGCCCAAACGCTGCCAAACACGCTTCGCTTCTCCGTCGGGTACATAGGTTGAACCACGGAATGACAAATGCTCCATGAAATGAGCAAAACCCTGCTCATGATCCTCCTCCATCAAGGAACCAACATCTAACCGGACTCGAATGGACACCTGCCCTGGCGGGACACCGTTGTTTTTCACGGCATAGCGCAACCCATTGTCGAGCATCCCAAAGGTCCAGCTCTTGTCAATGGGAACATCACTGCCCTTGTACAGCCAAGGCTTTTCGGCACTAACCTCTGCCTTTGCTTCTTGGGCCTGCACCGCGACTTGAGATGGGATCGCCAATGCAGCAAAAAGAGTGAATGTTGTAAAAATGCGGCCAAATGCGCGGGTATGTTTGTTCATGTGACGAGTTATAAGCAGGGCCTATCTTACTGGCCAGTGAATAAAGCCGGTGAGAGCCATGCAAAAAACTTATCAATAAGGCTGCATGTTTCCATGGCTGCGAGGCAATTTAACCTTGATAGCCCGGACAAATGCTCCCACATATCAATTATGTTGATAGAAACCGAGAAAACCCCGAACCCGTCTACGCTCAAATTCTTAATGGGCCAAACCGTTATGACTGACGGGACCAGAGATTTTGCGTCACCGGAAGATGCCGATATTTCTCCCCTTGCCGAGGCACTATTTACGCTGGGAGACGTGACCGGAGTCTTTTTCGGTTCGGACTTTGTTTCTGTTACTGCTGGCCCTGGATCGGAGTGGACCGATGTTAAACCCCAGGTACTGAGTATATTGCTCGATCATTTCTCTGCCGACCTGCCGTTATTCAAGCCCGGATCAGCTGGAGAAATCCATATTCCGCCCGAAGAAGAAGTGAATGATGATCCAGAAGATGCTGATATTGTTGCACAGATCAAGGAATTGATTGAAACGCGCGTTCGCCCTGCTGTCGCCAATGATGGCGGCGATATCGTTTATCGCGGTTTCAATCAGGGTGTTGTGTTTCTTAAAATGCAAGGCGCCTGTGCTGGATGTCCATCATCTTCTGCAACATTGAAGCAAGGCATTGAATCGTTGCTTAAACATTATGTACCGGAAGTGGTTGAAGTTAGAGCCGCATAATCAAGCTAAAAGCCAAAACAAATAAACGGGGACCTTATGAATCAGCCACTTGATGATGCTGCACTGGATCAACTTTTCCGAACAGCGCGCACTTATAACGGCTATCATGACAAGCCCGTCACTGCAGAACAGCTTCACGCCATTTGGGACCTCATGAAAATGGGGCCAACCAGCGCTAATATGCTGCCCGCTCGGATGGTCTGGTGCCACAGTGACGATGCAAAACAACGCCTTGCTGACTGTTCAAGCCCCGGCAACAAGGACAAAATTCTAAAAGCACCAGCCTCTGTCGTCATTGGAATGGATCAGGATTTTCACGAACATCTGCCCGAACTATTTCCCCATGACGATGCAAAAAGCTGGTTTGCCGCGGATGCTGACGGCCGCAAAGTTCATGCGATGCGCAATAGTTCACTACAAGGAGGTTATTTCATTCTGGCCGCTCGCGCTCTAGGCCTCGACACCGGTCCGATGTCAGGATTTGACAATGCCGCTGTCGACAAAGTCTTTTTCAGCGATCAGCCTAGTGTGAAATCAAACTTCATCTCTACTCTTGGTTATGGCGATCCGTCGACGATTTTTGACCGCAGCCCGCGCCCTGATTTCGACAAATTCAATGCGATCGTCTGACGGTTAGCGCCAGATTGATGGGCAACCGTACTCTCGCAATCGATACTGCAACGACAGCCTGTTCAGTGGCACTTTTCGACAGCGGAAAATCCATCGCAAGTGCCTATGAGGAAATTGGCCGTGGCCATGCTGAGAAGCTGGTACCGATGATAGCGAAAATGCCCGACAAAGGGCGGGCAGATAAGATCTTGGTGAATTGCGGGCCTGGCAGCTTTACCGGCGTTCGCATCGGCCTGTCTGCCGCAAAAGCCCTAGCGATGGCTTGGCATGCTGAAATATCCGGATATCAATGTCTACATCTCGTGGCTGCGCAGGCTTTAGCTGATATGAAAGACGTTTCCCCAGTTTTTGTTGTTATGGTCGGCGGACATGGCGAATATTTTGTGCAAAATTTTGCCGCCGACGGCAGCGCTCTGGATGATCTCCTTTCGCTCTCTCCACAGGCCGCATTACATCATGCGAAAGCGAATTATTTTGCAGGCTCCGCAGCGAAACCTCTAGCCGATTTAACTACCGGCGTTTCATATTCTAGTATCTTACCAGACGCCACCCAATCTGCGCTGTTAACCAGCGATGAGAAATTTTTGGACGTTTCGCCTATTTATGGCCGTGCTCCAGATGCTCAACCGGCTCATCGGGCCTAAACTATGTCTGAACTCACACCCGATCTCGAAAATGAAGCAATCCCAGTGAATCGGAGTGAAACGATAGAGCTGGAATATGCTGGATATGACAAGCTGCGGGTCGTGATGCAGATTATGGGAAAGTCATTTTCTAGCGTTTACGGAGAAGCTTGGAACGAGCATCAATGCCGATCCATGCTGTCCTTGCCGGGCACCCTATTGATGATTGCGGCTAGTGATGAACGGCCCTGCGGCTTTGCAATCAGTAGAGTTGTCGCTGGCGAACAAGAACTGTTGATGATTGCAGTCGATCCGGATTATCAAAACAAGGGTATCGGCCTCGCAATTCTGAAAAGACTTATCTCAGATGCTGAAAATAGTGGAACTATAGCTGTGTTCTTGGAAGTACGTTCTAACAATCCTGCCCAAAGCCTCTATCAAAAACTTGGATTTGAGAAGATTGGACTTCGCCCTGCCTATTATACAGGTCACAACAAAGAAAAGTTTGATGCCATTACCTACAAAAAATCTTTGTGATGGTGAAAGCAACGCAAATTCAACACACTATATAGTATGATCGTTGAAAACCCGACTTGACCGTGCAACAAACCTCGTAGCAAAAAATTGCTCAATACCATAAAATGGTCGCACTAAGAGGTATATATGACAGAGGAAAATATTGCTCTGAATGAGACGTTGATTGCGCTCACTTCGGATATTGTTGCCGCGCATGTTAGCAATAACAGCGTTGCTGTTTCAGACTTGCCGCTAATCATCAATAATGTACATGGCGCGCTGTTCAGTCTGTCCGGAAAAGCCGCTGAGCAAGCTCGCCCAGATCCCGCCGTACCAATTAAATCATCGATTAAGCCCGATTTTGTAGTCTGCCTGGAAGATGGTAAGAAATTGAAAATGCTGAAACGGCACTTAATGACCCATTATGGCATGACACCAGACGAATATCGCGTAAAATGGGGACTACCGAGCAACTATCCGATGGTTGCCCCCAATTATGCCGAAAAGCGCCGAGAATTGGCCAAGGCGATTGGTTTGGGCAAGAAAAAGAAAAAGAAATAAACAACGCTTTTCGTTAGATTTAATCAATGGGGAAATTGCGAATAATATCGCAGTTTTCCCTTTGCTTTATTGTCGGCGGATAATAGGGTATTATCCAACAATCGGGATGGAGCAAATGCCGGATAAAATTGACCTTGAAAAATTATGCGCAGAAAAAGGTCTGCGAATAACGGACCAGCGCCGTGTTATTGCACGTGTGATATCTGACGCGGAGGATCATCCAGATGTGGAAACTCTTCACGAGCGAGCCTCTTCGGTTGATTCACGCATTTCTATTGCCACTGTTTACCGAACTGTTCGTCTATTTGAAGAAGCTGGAATCCTTGATCGACATGATTTTGGCGATGGCCGCGCGCGTTATGAAGCGGTTCCAGAAGCGCACCATGATCATCTGATCGATGTTGAAACAGGCAAAGTGATTGAATTTGTTGATCCCGAGCTTGAAGCCCTGCAAAAACAAATTGCTGAGAAACTGGGCTACAGATTGGTCGATCATCGCATGGAACTCTATGGCGTATCCTCTGACCGAAAAAGCTGACGCCGGTCAGCTTTCAATTTCAGTAGTGGGGGCACTGCTTATCGGATTACGTGTGTTGGGCATTTTGCTCAGCTTGTTCGTTTGCCTCCCAATGCATTATATCTGGCGGTTATTCCGTTTACCTTCTCCTTGGCCGCGGTTCTTCCTATGGTTGGTCGCAACCAATTGTGGTGCGGTGATAAAGACCAAGGGAAACAGGCTGAAACACGATGTTTTCTATGTCTCCAATCATGTAAGTTGGTTCGATATTCCGGTAATCGCTGGAGTTACTGGCTGCACATTTGTGGCGCAGGATGGCATTGCAAGCTGGCCCATTATCGGATGGCTTTGCCGGATCAACAAAACAATTTTCGTCTCTCGGACCGACCGGATGCAGGTTGGTGATCAAATTGGTATTATTCGCGAAGCTATCGAGGAAAAATACCCGATTACGGTGTTTCCCGAGGGTACAACGACAGACGGACACAGTTTGCTACCCTTTAAACCGTCTTTGTTTCAGGCCATGGCGCCGCCCCCGAAACCAACCATGATCCAGCCTGTACTATTGGATTTTGGGAATGTCAGCAAAGATATCGCATGGGTTGGTGATGAACCGGCTGTCGACAATGCGAAGCGCCTATTTGCAAGACTAGGTATTATCCCGACCACCCTGCACTTTCTTGAACCGTTTGATCCTGCGCAATTTGGAGATCGCAAAGCGATCTGCGCAGAGGCAGAACGACGGATTGCCAAGGCGCTTTCCGCTTCCCTGTCTGGAGAGCCCGTTGTATAGGCAGCGGTTATGAATCGATCCGATCCCAAAAAATTCCGCGTCAAGTCTTATGGCTGTCAAATGAACGTCTATGATGGCGAACGCATGTCTGAAATGCTTGTTGATCAGGGCATGTCTAGCGCTGTCGATGGTGAGGATGCGGACCTAGTCGTCCTGAACACCTGTCACATTCGCGAAAAAGCTGCCGAGAAAGTCTATTCCGACATCGGCCGTTTGCGTGGCAAGGACGGTAAGAGTCCAATGATCGCGGTCGCTGGTTGTGTCGCACAGGCCGAAGGCAAAGAAATTTCTAGGCGCGCACCAAGCGTGGATATTGTTGTGGGACCGCAGGCATATCACAGACTGCCCGAACTTATTAGCCGCGCCAAGACGGGAAAGAAAGCGCTAGACACGGATATGCCTGTCGCGTCGAAATTCGATGTTTTGCCAACCCGCAAGAAACAAGCCCGACCAAGTGCCTTCTTAACGGTGCAAGAGGGTTGCGATAAATTTTGCACCTATTGTGTGGTTCCTTATACACGTGGAGCAGAAATCTCACGTCCTTGGGCAGATTTGATCACCGAAGCGCAGGCGTTGGTTGATGGTGGCGTCAAGGAAATTACCTTGCTTGGTCAGAACGTTAACGCTTGGACCAGCGAAGATGACAAGGGTCAACCTCAAGGCCTCGACGGCTTGATCCGTGCATTGGACCGTATCGATGGTCTAGAGCGCATCCGATATACAACGAGCCACCCAAATGACATGACTGACGCATTGATCGCTGCTCATGGCGAGATACCAGCATTAATGCCCTATCTGCATCTTCCGGTACAGTCCGGCAGTGACCGTATCCTCAAGGCTATGAATCGCTCGCACACAACCGAAAGCTATCTCGATATATTGTCGCGTATACGCAAAGTCAGACCGGATATTGCCATTTCCGGCGACTTTATTGTCGGCTTCCCCGGTGAGACCGACGCTGATTTTGAAGACACATTGTCGGTCATTCGCGAAGCCAAATATTCGCAAGCTTATTCGTTCAAATATTCACCGCGGCCAGGTACGCCGGCGGCTGTCATGGACGAACAGATAGTGCCGGAAATCATGGATGAACGGCTCCAGCGACTGCAAGCCTTGCTGAACGAACAACAATATGATTTTAACAAACAAGCACTCGGCCGACAGACAGATATTTTACTGGAACGCAAGGGCAAGCTCGATGGACAACTCGTGGGTAAAACACCTTGGCTCCAATCCGTCCATATCATTGCGCCGGAACTTACCATCGGCGATATGGTTGATGTGACAATAGAAAGTGCGGGGCCTAACAGCCTACAGGGCAAGATGACACAGAGAGAAGCTGCTTAATGACCAAAAAGAGCATTGCCGAAGACAAAAGCAAGCTGGTAACGCTAGACGTAGAATTTGATGATCCCCAGATATTGGGCGAGCTTTTTGGTGAATATGATCGTAATATAGTCGCGATCGAAAATCGATTGGGTGTCTATATCGCGGCCCGTGGCACCAAGCTGAAAATCGAAGGCGAAGAGGAAGCGGCCACGCAAGCGCGTGATGTTCTAACCGGTATCTATAACAGGTTAGAAGAAGGTCAGGAAATCGACGCCGCAGCCGTGGAAGCGATTATTGGCATGGTTGCCGATCCTAGAGTTTCTAAATCAGCGAAATCGCAAGAAATGCAAAAAACGGTCAAGGCCGATATCTCGGCACCGCCCAAAGTGATGATTAAAACCCGGAAAAAGACAATTTTTCCGCGCTCTGTCCGACAAGCAGACTATATGGAAAAACTCGCCCGGGACGACATGATTTTTGCTTTGGGCCCAGCGGGTACGGGCAAGACTTATCTCGCTGTAGCGCAGGCTGTTTCGCAGCTAATTACCGGATCAGTGGATCGACTGATCTTGTCGCGCCCCGCAGTGGAGGCAGGCGAGAAAATAGGCTTTCTGCCAGGCGACATGAAGGAAAAGGTCGATCCCTTCCTGCGCCCGCTTTACGATGCACTTTATGACACTTTGCCTGCAGAGCAAGTCGAACGGCGGATCGAGAGCGGTGAGATTGAAATTGCGCCCATAGCGTTTATGCGTGGCCGGACTTTGGCGGATGCTTTCGTGATTTTGGATGAAGCGCAGAATACCACCGCGGCCCAAATGAAGATGTTCCTCACGCGTTTTGGCATGAACAGCCGAATGGTAATTTGCGGCGACCCCAAACAAGTCGACCTACCAAGCGGAGCGACATCCGGTTTGGCCGATGCAGTGAGAAAGCTCGACGGTGTTGATAGCGTCAGCACTGTGAAATTCGGTGCCGCCGATGTCGTTCGTCATCCACTGGTCGGCAAGATAGTCGAAGCCTATGAAGGCAAAGATGCTGCAGATTGAACTTAACAAGGGTCCGGACTGGCACGACAAGATTGACTGGCAAAAACGGAGCGAAAAGGCGGCAGATGCAGCGCTCTCCGTTTCGCCTTATGGCGCGTTGGCACAGAAAAAATTTGCTTTAGAGATAAGTATTAAGCTCTCCAACAACGACGAAGTGCAACAACTCAATTCCGCCTATCGTGGCAAAGACAAAGCCACCAATGTGCTTTCATTCCCTCTCGTGCCGCGGGATCTTTTACAATCCTTGTCAAACAGCGACGATGGCGAGGTACTTCTTGGTGATATCATCATGGCATATGATGTTTGCGCTAGCGAAGCAGGACAGAAATCTATTGCCATGGAGGACCATGCATCCCACTTGTTGATCCATGGTATTTTACATTTATTAGGCTATGATCATGAAACAGAAAATGATGCTTTGATTATGGAAGCATTGGAAGTCAAAGCGCTAAAAAATTTAGGGATTGCCAACCCTTATACCGAACAACAGATATGATGAGTGACCAAAACAAAACAAATGTCAGAAGATAACAAACATAATGGTAACGGCGGGAGGCCTTCGTCGCACCCCCGCAATGAGGATGAAGAACCCGGGCAAATATGGCGCAGCCTGAAAGCCATGGTTTTTGGGGAAGCGGAAGATAATTCACTACGCGCGCAACTCGAAGAAGTCATTGATGAACATGAAAGCGATGGCGAAACAGACAAAAATGGCGACCCGGACATTTCGCCCGTTGAGCTTGAAATGTTGCGGAACTTGCTCGAATTTGGTGATCATCGGGTCGATGATATAGCCGTTCCTCGCGCCGATATTGTTGCGATTGAAGAAAGCGCCCCGTTTAGCGAAATAGTCGAGATATTTTCCGAGCACGGCCACAGCCGTATTCCTGTATATCGCGATAATCTCGATACAATCATCGGTATGATCCATATCAAGGATATATTTGCGCTGGTCGCAAAAGGTGGCACCCCGCCTACGGATATCACCCCTTATCTGCGCCAACCCAGATTTGTTCCAGAGTCGATGGGTGTACTGGATTTGCTTGCGGAAATGCGAGCCACCCGGATCCATCTCGCCATTATATTTGATGAATATAATGGTACGGAAGGGCTGGTCACGATTGAAGATATTGTTGAAGAAATTGTTGGCGATATCGAAGACGAGCATGATGAAGAGCCCGTGCAGATGCTGAAACCGCTCGATGGCGGTATTTGGGAAGCAGACGCGCGGGCCGAGCTGGATGATGTTGGTGAGGCAATTGATCCCGCGCTGGCCGAGATTGACGAAGATGTCGATACGATCGGTGGTCTGGCCTTTGTTTTGGCTGGTCACATTCCGAAAACGGGCGAAATGCTGAAACACCCAAGCGGCTGGCAATTGGAAATATTGGAAGCTGATGATCGAAGGGTGACCAGACTGCGCCTTTTACCGCATAATACTGGCTTGGCTGCCACGCATCAATAAGGCTAAACTGCGGCCAGTTGGGCCGCACGCATGCGCCAAGTTTCTGCCAGAACCGGCATCTTGGATAACACCAATAGCTCGGCGCTTTGCCCTTTATGCTTGCCGCCGATCACGAGACCGAACAGGCGCTCTAGGGGCCAGTCGGAATGGGGTTTGTCCTGCTGGACCAATCTATCACCAGCCTTCACTACACCGGGCTCCAACACTCTGAAATAACTGCCTGATTTGGATGTCTTGACCACGGTCTTCAACACATCAGGCTTCCCGAAATGATGATTGAGTTTCCAGCATGGCTGGCGAGCATGACTACATTCGATCAAAGCTTCACCAAGCCGAAAAATATCACCCAAACATAGCTTATCCTCTGTCAAACCGGCGCAGCTCAGGTTTTCGCCAAAGGCCCCCGGTCGATTCAGGAAATCAACGTCCGGATATTTGTCTTTCCAGAAGTCATAATGTTCTGTGGGATAAAGATGCACGGCTTTATCACGCCCGCCATGATGCAATGGATCAGCAACCTGATTGCCATCCAGACCCAAAAAGCCAAGCTGAATGGGTTCGGAAACGCACTGTTTAACAATAGCACTCATTTCACCATCCTCACGAAATGGCTTAGGTGTCCCGATCAGCAGGTTATCAAGCGTCGTTTCAATCATTTACCTTGGTTAGCTGCACAAGTTCATATTAGCAATTTCCCGTTGATTATGCTTCAAGGCGCAGATGGAAATAAGCGACCTTCGTATTGCCCTATATAGTGGCAATTATAATTTCGTGCGCGATGGCGCCAATCAAGCGTTAAACCGGCTAGCGGAATATCTTTTGCGTAAGGGTGCTGCGGTACGCGTCTATTCGCCCACCACGGATACTCCAGCATTTGAACCAACTGGTGATTTGATAAGTGTGCCATCCGTTGCGTTTCCGGGACGCGGCGAATATCGCTTTCCAACCCATATTTCTGCCAGCGCAAAACGCGATCTCGCTAACTTCAATCCCAATATCATCCAAATTTCGAGCCCCGACCGAGTCGGGCATAAAATGGTGGGTTGGGCGCGAAAAAACGGCGTCCCAGTACTCGCATCGGTTCATACACGGTTTGAAACCTATCCCCGATACTATAATCTCGCGTTTCTGGAGCCAGTGATTGAGGCAATGTTACGCCGACTCTACCGCCGCTGCGACGCGTTGGTCGCGCCGTCAGAATCTATGGCTCAGGTACTCCGGCAACAGCGGATGAACTATGATGTTGGTATTTGGTCGCGCGGCGTCGACAAAACTGTGTTTAACCCGTCAAAACGAGATCTAACATGGCGGCAATCCTTTGGCATCGCCGACGGCGAGCCGGTTATAGGTTTTCTCGGCCGATTGGTGATGGAAAAGGGGCTCGATGTCTTTTCTGATACTATTGATGAGTTGAAACGGCGCCGGATCAAGCACCGCGTTATCATCATTGGCGAAGGCCCTGCGAAGCAATGGTTTGAAGAACGAATGGAAGATGCGGTTTTTGCAGGCTTCCAGCAAGGTCATGATCTCGGCCGTGCCGTTGCCAGCATGGATATGCTCTTTAATCCGTCAGTGACCGAAACATTTGGTAATGTAACGCTCGAAGCAATGGCCTGTGGGCTTCCCGTTGTCGCGGCAAAAGCGACCGGCAGCCAAAGCCTAGTCAAAGACAAAGAATCCGGACGGTTGGTTACTCCCGGTGCAATTCGTGATTTTGCAGATGTTTTGCAGCTCTATTGCCAGGATGCAGTCATCCGCAAAGCGCATGGTGCTGCTGGCGAAAACCGCGCTGACGAGTTTAGTTGGGATCAGATCAACAATGCGGTCGCTGAAACCTATATTCGCCTCATCCGACAGCGCCAGTCAGGTCACAGCCCGATCAAACAAGCCGCGGTTCGCTAGGCCCCCTTAGCGTAGCACACCCTTCGTAGTCATCTTCCGTGCATACCAGATCAGCAAAATGATCGACAACCAGATAACAGCCGTAAAAATCCATATTCCCGGAGTGCTTAGACTCGCTGGCACATCTGCCAACATCTGATAAATTGACGAGCCAGCCAATCCCACCAAAGATATTGCAAAAGCGATCACCGCATGGCGGCTGCGGAGCAACAACAGCAAAGAACCGACAAGTGCGCCCCAAACACCCAAAGCCCAAACTCCATCAGCCCACGCTGGAAATGCATAAAAATAGTCAAGCTGTTCCGGAGTAAAGCCGCTCATGTACGATTCATTTCCCGTCTGGGTCATTGTGTAATCCAGAGCACCTCCGGAATTCCATATTGTAGCGACAATCCCAACCACCCAAAGGTGCCAAGGCGTAGCTGGTCTAACGCCCATTCCTCGCGTATTTTCAACGGTCTCTGACATAAATTCCTCCCTCTTCTACCAAGGCGCTATATCATGACAACTGCCGACCACAAAATTTTGGTCTGGACAAAGGAACATGCTGGTTTTCGGTCCAGAAAATGCCATAACGATGGGTGATGGATGATTTCTTCACAACCGATGACGCATCTGCAGGAAGAGCTGAGCTTTCCGCCAATGCGCCGCTAGCCGAGCAACTCCGGCCTAGAAATCTCGACGAGGTGGTTGGACAAGACCATTTGGCAGGAGAGGATGGCGCGCTAAAACGCATGGTCGTAGCTGGAAAACTGTCTTCCATCATATTTTGGGGACCACCGGGAACCGGGAAGACGAGTTTAGCGCGGTTGCTCGCGAATGAAACTGATCTGCATTTCAAAGCAATATCCGCTGTGTTTTCTGGTGTTGCGGACCTGAAAAAAGTCTTTGCTGAGGCCGAGCAATTTCAACGCACTGGCAAACAAACCTTGTTGTTCGTTGATGAGATCCACCGCTTCAATCGCTCTCAACAAGACAGCTTTCTGCCATATGTAGAAAAAGGTACGGTGATATTGGTTGGTGCAACCACAGAAAACCCATCATTTGAGCTCAATGCAGCCCTGCTTAGCCGGACACAGGTATTGATTCTGAATCGGCTGGATAGCGCTGCACTGGATGAGCTTTTGACTAAGGCGGAGACCTTGGCCGGAAATTCTCTGCCCGTGACCGAGAGTGCGAGACAAGCACTAATCGCCAGCGCTGATGGCGATGGACGTTTTTTGCTCAATCAGGCCGAAACCTTATTCTCGTTGGGTATCGCTGAACCACTTGATTCCGCGGCACTTGCTAAATTGCTCCACCGGCGGATGGCGGTCTATGACAAGGACCGCGAGGGTCATTATAATCTAATATCGGCCCTGCATAAATCGCTACGCGGATCTGATCCTCAGGCCTCGCTCTATTATCTTGCGCGTATGATGGTTGCGGGTGAAGAGCCGCTTTATCTCTTGAGACGTATAGTCCGCTTTGCAAGCGAGGATATTGGCTTGGCGGATCCGCAAGCATTGGTGCAAGCGCTGGCTGCAAAAGACGCTTATGATTTTCTGGGCAGTCCAGAAGGCGAAATAGCGATCGCGCAAGCCTGCCTCTATTGCGCCACGGCTCCAAAATCCAATGCAGCTTACAAGGCCCAGAAAGCCGCATGGAAGTCCGCAAAACAGACCGGATCCCTCATGCCGCCGCAGAATATTCTTAACGCGCCGACCAAACTGATGAAGGAAATCGGTTATGGTGAGGGATATAGTTATGATCATGAGAGCGATGAAGGCTTTTCCGGTGACAATTATTGGCCAGAAGAAATGAAGCCAGAAAAATTTTACGAACCAGTCAACCGAGGCTTTGAGCATAAGATAAGAGAACGGTTAGACTATTGGGAGACGTTGCGGCGTGATAAAAACAGCTAGAAGTCTGACAGTACCCATATTCTTGATAACGGCATCACTTACCGCTTGTCCGGTAAGTGCGAAAACCAAATCAAATGCCCTGCACAACTGGTATCTGGTTGATGAAATTATCGAAGATGAAGCACCAGACTATCGCAGCGATATATTTTTTGCTGACAAGGCCAGTATCAAGAAAGAAAATGGATTTACCTCCGTTTCGATTTCACAGATCATCATGCCTACAGATAAAGAGACTTCGGAAAATGACATCAAAGATTTGCGTTCGCATATCATAATTGATTGCAACCAGCATATTTACGCCGTGATGGAAGTTGCCGAATTTAACAAAGATAATGAACTCATGACATTAAGGACCATGTCTCTAGAAACTGCGGAATGGATATTACCTTTTGCCAATTCGGGTTACGTAAGCATTTTCCGTTTTGCTTGTGAGCCAGATAAAGAATTTGGAACGCAGAAATTTCCTAGTCATATACAGCCGTTGGCAGCGATCACGGACTATTTGAATGCCGATTGGAGCAAATGAATGACAAGCATAAGACTTAGCATTTCTGCGGGGCTATTTGTGTCCTTGATGACAATTTCACCACTGGCTTTGGCACAAGACCTGAAAGAACCGAGTGAATATGATAAAGCGCTGGCGGCGGGCTATAAAGCGCAATTTATTTGCTCTGGGCTTTGGAATGGCGGGAAGAGTCTAACCGATATTGAAGCGGATGAGCTGACTGGTATCTATGACCGGATCGCCAAGATTGTCCCCACTCTAACGGTTGATATCGAAGAAGTGGAACGACAAGTACGGGTTTCCTATGCAGACGACGCACCGCCACGTACCGCCATCTGGAACGGCCGCACAGGGTGCACGGCAATGCCCATTCGTTTTGCCGGCATAAAGTTCGGCCAAGCCGCCAAATTGCGGGAGTATCAAGACGATCTGGCTTGGCCTATGGGAGATCGCGGCGCAAAAGTGGCATTAACCAAGCCGTTCGAGAATCTCAAAAATGTCGTCCTGTCTGCTTCCGAAAACACAACATATGGAGGTAAAACAAGCGCAGTTGTGATCATAAACGGCAGTAAAATACTGATTGAGCGATATAAAGACGGCCACGACATGCACACCTCTCAACGCACATGGTCAGTTGCAAAGTCCATAGCCGGAACGCTTATCGGGCGCAGTGTATATGAGGGTCATTCAGACGTAGCGGCGCCAGCAAAAATCATTGAATGGGCGAGCGCCTTTGATCCCCGCAGGAAGATTACGCTAGATCAATTGATGCGCATGTCCAGCGGCTTAACCAGCGATACGGCTGGCAACCGGACCGATCCAATTTATATGGGCGGCGCGACCGTCACGCAACGGGCGGTCAACTGGCCCTTGCTCTACAAACCCGGCACACGCTTCCGTTATGCCAATAATGACACGCTGCTGGCCGTTCACGCCGCACGATCAGGTCCGTTTCAACCTTATGAATTTTTCCAGAAAATCGGCATGACCCGAACCTATGCGGAAACCGACTGGCAGGACAATTACATCCTCTCCAGTCAGGTCTGGACATCTGCTCGAGACCTTGGCCGTTTGGGCATGCTCTACCTCAACAATGGTGTCTGGAACGGAGAGCGCTTGCTTCCGGCAAACTGGCGCGAATATGTCAGCACGCCATCGGGACCTCAACCGGATCGGGAATTTGGCTATGGCGCGACCTTCTGGCTGATGAACAAAACGAAGGGTGTACCATCGGATGCCTTTGCCGCTTTCGGCAATCGCGGCCAATATCTCGTCATCATCCCCTCGCGCGATTTAGTGATTGTAAGGCGGGGCTATGATACGCGTGACAATCGTTTCGATATTGCCGCATTCACCCGCGATATCGTGACAGCCCTCCGCCAATGACTAACAGCTACCACGCCGCAGTTTGCACCGCACTAACCGGCCCGGATTCTATCCGTGTGGAAGAAAAGCAAGCAATGTATCTGAAAGCCAGTGAGGTACGCATTGACGTCAAAGCGGCCGGCCTTAACTTCCCCGATTTGCTTATGACCTATGGCAAATATCAATTTCGACCCGATCCGCCTTTTGTTCCAGGGTTGGAGGTAGCAGGCGTCGTGATTGAAACCGGCACTGATATCAAAGGGCTCGCCGTGGGTGATCGCGTAATGGGCGGAAGCAAAGGAAATGGCTTTGCAGAACAAATCATTCTGCCCGGCATGGCGATTAAACCCCTACCGGCGGCATTATCTTTTGCAGAAGGCGCTTGCTGGTACAGTGCCGCGATCACAGCGTGGCATGCGCTAAATGACAAGGCAGCACTGGACAAAGGAGAAAGCATCCTGATCCTTGGAGCCAGTGGCGGCGTTGGCATGGCGGCGATTAAGCTTGCCAAATATAAAGGCGCGACAATCATAGCGACCGGGTCCAGCGACAAAAAGCGCAAGGCCATAGAAGAAGCCGGTGCAGACTATAGCTTAGACCCTGCAGATCCAGACCTAGCCGCCAAGGTAAAAGCCCTGACGGATGGAAAAGGTGTCGATGTCGTGTTTGACCCCGTCGGCGGCGACTTGGCGATAACCGCCACGCGCTCGATCAGCTGGGGCGGGCGCTATCTTATCGTCGGCTTTGCCAGCGGAGAAATCCCTTCCTTCCCGGCCAATCATGCTTTGATAAAAGGGTACAGCCTCATAGGACTGCGCGCGGGAGAGAGCGGTCGACGCGACCCGGAACTCGCTAAGCGCAGTGAGCACGCACTCCGCAACCTGGCAGAACAAGGCGTGATGCGTCCGCATATCTCTCACAGTTTCGCACTGGAAGATGTTGCCGATGCACTGCGCGCCCTCGAACAACGGGCTGTTATCGGTAGAGCGATCATTGAAATGACGCGCTGAGCCACCGTGTTACATATGATTACATAATCCCGCCGGCTAAAGGCTACTCAACACTATATCTCACATAGTGAACGTGTTAACGTCCCCTCCGAACTACAATTTTCACAATAGGGGAATAACAATGGATGGATTGAGAATAGGTAACTATGCGCTCGATACTGAGCTCATGATGGCATGGGGAGAAAAGATTGGCATTGCGCTAATAATTCTCCTGGTTACTTGGGTTGTCGCAAAAGCAGCAAAATGGGCTTTCGCAAAGTTGGTTGATAATATCAGCCTTCTACAACGCGACACGGGTTCCGGTGAATCCATTGGAATGTCTCTCGGCAAAATCGTTTCGCTTTTGATTTGGTTGTTCGGTCTTATTGCTGTTCTTCAGACATTCGGCCTTAATAACGTCATCGCACCGCTCGAAACGTTACTGGACAATGTAATGGGCTTCATCCCCAATATTGTTGGTGCTGGCATCATTTTCTTTGTCGGTTCGATTGTTGCGAAAATCGTCAAGCAAATCGTCGAAACTGCTATGATGACCGTCAACTTGGATAAATGGGCGAATAAGGCTGGCGCTGAAGAAGTTACTGGTAACAGTACAATCAGCAAAACTATCGGCACAGTTGTCTATGTACTGATCCTGATTCCAATCGCCATATTGGCGCTTGATGCATTGCAAATGTCGGCGATCACTAGTCCTGCAACAGCACTGCTTGATACGATCTTTACCTCTATCCCTCTGGTCATTGGAGCCGCCATCTTGCTTGGCATCGCTTATATGATCGCGCGCTGGGTTGGCGGACTGATCGAGGAAGTCCTTCCGGGTCTGGGTGTTGACCGGTCGGTTGATGCTCTTGGAATTCTGCCCGAGAAAACGACGATTTCTTCGGTGGTTTCCAAAGTTGTAATCATTGCGATCATGCTGTTCGCTGCAATCGCTGCTACACGGATGCTGCAATTTCCTGAACTTACCAATATCCTGAATGAAGTGTTGGGACTGGGCGGCAAGGTAATCTTTGGCGGCGTGATCATCGGCCTCGGCTTCATGATCGCTAACATCCTGTCGAAGGTTGTTAGCGGTGCATCAGAAGGCGGAATGGGTGGTCAGATTGTCAAATATGCGACCATCGTTCTGTTCGTTGCAATGGGTCTGAAATACATGGGCCTCGCAGATTCGATCATCAACATGGCCTTCGGTGCCTTGGTAATCGGTGGCGGAGTTGCGGCAGCCTTGGCCTTTGGACTCGGCGGACGCGACGCTGCGGCGAAGACGCTGGAGGACTTGCGTGCTAGCAAGCCTAAAACCCCTGTCGCACGGAAACCGGCTGCAAAAAAATAAGCTGACAAGCGTTTGAAAGACTGAGGGCGGGTCCGTTGGGCCTGCCCTTTTCTTTTGGCTCTTTTCTTTCAGTTGATGGATACGTTAAGGGTTGTCCATGCGCCGCTTCACTCATTTCACTTGCGTTGACTGGTCCGGTGCCAAAACCGAGCGCCCCAATGGAATTGCGGTGGCAACTATCGGACCAGACGGGCCTCCTACCCTGCTCACTCCTGATCCCAGATGGTCCCGAGCGGATGTGGGCGATTGGTTGCTACAGATAGCTGTTGCAAAACAGGATATGTTGATCGGCTTCGATCTGTCGATGTCTCTGCCCTATCATGATGTACTGAGCTATTTTCCCGAATGGAAAGACAGTCCATCCCATGCAACCGCATTGTGGCAATTCGTCGACCGCTTGTCTAACGCGGACCCCTATCTAAACGTTCTATCCTTTCTTGATCACCCTGAAGCTTCGCGCCATTTTCGTCATAGCCGCGATCATGTCGGAGACCTGTTTACTGGAAGTACAGGCCGTTTGCGTATGGTCGAGAAATACCAACGCGAAACCGGTCAGGCCAATAGCGCCAGCTGTTTCAATCTGGTCGGAGCGGCGCAAGTTGGAAAATCGAGCCTAACCGGTATGCGGATGTTACACCAACTGAACGGCGCTATCCCGGTTTGGCCATTCGATCCCATTCCCGACAGCGGACCGATGATAGTTGAAATCTATACAACCATCGCGGCTCTTGCTGCCGGCTTACCAAGGGGCAAAAGCAAAGTCAGGGACCGGAACGGCCTTGAAACAGCTCTTCAGACGTTGAACACGCCCCTGCCCGCAATATTATCGCAATATGACGATCACAGCACAGATGCGCTGATCACCGCGGCCTGGATGAAGAATGCGAGTACAGACAGCCGCTTGTGGCATCCGCCAAAGCTCACGGATGAAATAGCGCAAAAAGAGGGCTGGACCTTTGGTGTTTTTTGAAGCAAAGAGCGCTCGTTATTGGCTAAAGCCACTAAACCAGCGCCGAATTAGCTCAGCTGGTAGAGCAACCGCCTTGTAAGCGGTAGGTCATCCGTTCGAGTCGGATATTCGGCACCATTTTTTCGGTAAGAGCAATCATCCGGCGGATGATTGCCCGAAAAAATCCCGACTGCAAAGGAGGGTGGCTGGACACAACAGCAACAGCCACCAATGATCCCGCGAGCCGCGCGAACCCATACCCACAGAATCCTTCGACTAGCTAAGGATAGGCGTGCGCCACCCTCACCTCCCCAACAAAAAAGCCCCGCCAGTTTCCTGGCAGGGCTCGTTTTTCACGCGACGATCTCTTTTAGAATTTGATGCCAGCACCAATGCCATAACGGCGAGGGTCCAGTGTAAAGATGTTCGTGAACAGGCCTGAAGACGCATCGGTCAGGTAAAGACCCGTTGTGGAGTTGCTGTCGAAGATGTTCTGAATGAAAGCACGCACATACCATTTGTCATCATCACCGTTTAATTGGAGTGATGCGTTGGCCTGTGTGAAGCCTTCAATCTTGTTGACATTACCGTTGAAGACACTGCCTGTCTGATCGCCGGTATAAGCAATATCAAGGCGCGGAACGAGGTTCCAGCCACTGTCAAAGTTATGCGTATATTGAACACCCGCCGAGACTTTCACATTCGGAGCCTGGGGCAAATCATTGCCGCGTAGGTTAACCTGAACGCCGGGGCTCAGAACCTGAATACCCGCAGCATCAAAACCGGCACCAATCGCTGCAGCCTGCGCTTCCAGCACACCACATATGCCAAACGCACCGGTTGAAGCGATTCCGCCATCTGCCGGGAAGGCCGTTGTTGGCTGGAGACCAAGACCGCCGTTGATCGCATCGACAAAAGCGTTTGAACCAGCGGCATTACCAACCGTGCCGGGCACCACGGCACAGTTTGCACCGTTGGTTATATCCTTGATGATCACGGCATCGGCGCGGCCGCCACCGGGGTCACGCGGGTTGGAGAAGAACTGATCGCCCTTCACTTTGGTGTTTAGATAACTGAAGCCCATGTTGATCAGCCAGTCTGGATCGGGCCGCACGACGGCTTCAATCTCAACGCCGTAAATGTCAGCATCAATCGTGTCATTGACCGATGTACGAGCGATAATCCGGCTCAGCTGCAGGCCTTTATACTTGTAATAAAAAGCGGTGGCATTGAGCTGCAATACACCGCCGCCGATAGTATTTTTCGAACCGATTTCAAATGCATCGATCTGCTCAGGCCCAAAAGACTCTGGTACCGCGAAAATCGGCTGCAACGGCGGATTGATCCCCCCGGACTTATAGCCGCGAGAATAGGAAGCGTAGACCAGGTTATCCGGTGAGACCTGCCAGTCTATCACTGCCCTTCCTGTAATCTCGTCAAATGCGACGCTCCTTGACTGGACCAACTGATTACCAGCTGTTCCTGGATCCGCATCAAATGCCCCGACGAATGGAGAATCAAAGGCATTCCCTGTCTGACCAAATGGCACCAGGAAACTGGCGAGTGTTGAGCGCGCCGTGATCGACTTCTTGTCGTTATTGTAGCGCAAACCGCCGGTTATCTTCAGCGTGTCGGTGAGATCAAAATAGGCCTCGCCAAAAATACCGTAGGATTTCAACCTGAAGTCCTGGGTATTATTCCGAAAGAACGGGGTACCGAGATAACCGGCACCGCCCCCGAGCACACCAGAGATGTAGTCAATCGCAAAGGTGTTCACATAATAGCTATTTTGCCCAAGATCATTCTCCGCATAGATACCACCAAGAAGGAAATTAAACGGACCATCAAGATCGGAACTGACAACACCCTCAATAGACCATGACGTATTGTCCTGATCAGATCGGTCGAGTGAGATCGGCGTATCTGCACAGATACGATTGCCGCCGAAACTGCCCAGACCGGTTGGATCGGTATCCGAAGTACATAGCTGAGTACCCGAGGTCACCGCATCAAGAACCGGCTGAAATGCACCCAATGGTCCAGCGCCACCGGCAGACAGTGCATTGAATGTCGCCAGAGCGGAATCAATATCTGTCCGCGTTAGGACCGAGGTATTGTAGTCCTGCCTAGAGTCGACTTCCGTTTCCTGATAGGTGCCGGTGACAGCCACACTAATCGGGCCAAAATTATGCTCGATATGCGCCTGCAACTGCAACTCATCGGTGAAATATTCCGGCGTGAAATCCGTCCGTACTTGGCGAACGTCATTGGGTTCAACGAAGCCCGCATGCCCATCGGGACCATAAAGACTGTTCAGTCCCAATGCAGCAGGTAAGCCGTTAATAGCGAAAAACTCGGCCGAACCGAGCGTCCCGGTGAAGGTTGCATTGGTATTGACCTTGCCAAAGTCCCGGCGCGAGTTGAGACAACCCAGCACACCGGTAGGATCACGTTGACAGAGCTGCTTCTGGATACGGGCACGATCATCATCCTCGCGGAAATAATAGGCCATCAGATCAATCGTCGTATCGGGCGTTGGCTCCCACTTAATCGACCCACGGACCGCAAACATGTCGCGACCATCAATCCGGCTATTGTCGAACAAATTCTCGGTATAGCCATCACGGTTGAGATAGAAACCTGCAACCCGAACGCCCAGTGTTTCCCCAAGTGGCACGTTGATCATGCCCTTGACCTTGACCGAGTTGAAATTGCCATATTCACCATCGACCGATGCACCAAAGCCGCTAAGGTCGGGCTTGGCGGTCACAACATTGACCACGCCAGAAGTTGCATTCCGGCCGAAAAGCGTTCCTTGCGGACCGCGCAAAACTTCAACCCGTTCCAGATCGAAATACTCCGTTTCGAACAAGCGCGTGTTGAAAAGCGGAGAATCGTTCAAGTGAATCGCTGTCGCAGAATCACATGACACTCCGACGCAAAGGTCACCGATACCGCGGATCGTAAAACTCGACGCGGTAAAGTTACTTTTTGTGAAGGATACGTTGGGAAGCGTTAGCTGGAGATCCGAAGCGTTCTCAATCTGTTGCGCTTCCAGTGCCTTCGAATCAAAGGCTGAAACAGCAATCGGCACTTCTTGAAGGCTTTGCGCTTGGCGTTGCGCGGTTACGATGATCACATTGTCATCAACGTCGTTGTCGGCTTGCGCCCATGCTGGCGAAGCCACTGCAGATATAGCTGTGGCGGCTAATAGTAACGATTTACGCATCATTCTCTCCCAATCCCGAACCATTTTGCTGGAGAGTGAAGCTTTTGCTCATCCCCCCAGATGTGCTGATCTTCAACTAATCGATCGATTAAGTCCAGACGGAAATGATAAAAATGCACCCGAGCATTACATTTTTGCACCTTTGTTACTGAAATGGACGGAAATTAGGCACAAAAAAACCCCGCCAGTTTCCCGGCGGGGTTCATATTTAGTCGGAGCTAGCTTCGACTAGAATTTATAACGTGCCGACACACCATAGGTCCGCGGCTGGTTAGGATAGCCGGTAAAGCTTCCGCCCTGACCAACTGCCGGGAATGCCGTGGTGAGATATTCTGCACCGGTAAGGTTACGACCCCAGATCGTGAACTTCAGATCTTCGTTGTAAGTCAACGTCGCTGATGCGTTCAGAGCATTAACTTCACGAGTGAAATTAATCGCTGCTGGATCGTTCGGATTATCGTCAAACAGGTTGACCTTTGACTCATAGTGATAATCAGCACGAAGGTTCAGACCCAAGACATCGCTAAGTTCGATATCATAATCGACGCCCAGTGTTGTCGACAATGCCGGAATGGTCGATGGTGTCGTTCCCGACAAGTCAAGACCAGCGGCAGTGATGAAGTCGTCATATACTGGATCCAGATACACCATGGCGACACTGAATTTCAGGCCGTCTATCGGAGTTACAAAACCATCAAATTCGATACCATCGGTGGTTTGTTTACCCGCATTGTCGAGCTCAAAACCGGTGCCATTGAAGGTGTTGGATTGGAACCCTTCGATAGACTGACGAAAGAAGGTCAAGTTAAACGCAGCTTGATCCCATTGGCCTTTGATACCGATTTCATAGACAGTAGCATTTTCAGGCTCAGCAAAACGCGTTCCGAAAGCCTGATTTGGTTGCAGCAATCCAGCAGCACCCAGCGCCGCAGCATCGGCCGCAAATGGACGGCTATCGCGAGACAGGTTGATGGAGCTGGCCTTGAAACCCGTTGCATAGCTCGCATAGACATTCAGACTTGGCGCAACTTCATACGCCAAACGCGCGGTATAGGTAAGCTTGTCATCTTTGGTCCGACCATCTTCAACCGAGTTTGGCAAATTGACCAAAGGTGGCTGAAATTGGAAGCCGCGCAATCCGTCAAGCGGGTTTGCACTTGAACCATCTGGCAGGGTAATCGTTGGGTTAGCCGCCAAAAATGCTGCTGTAGCTGCATCTACGCCTGCGCCTTGCAACAGAGCTTGGCGGAACGGCGCATATTGTGCCGCGTCAAAATCGATCGAAGCATATGTCTCTGTCGCAATAACATTGTTCGAGAAAATTTTGCGATCATTTGTGTAGTTCAAACCGCCGGTAAAAACCATGCCTTCGAAAAGTTCGAAATCAACCGTACCAAAGATAGAGAAAGCTTCGTTTGAGAAAGTATAGACTTCGTCATAACCGGTACCGCTTGCGAAAAACTGATTTGCATAGTTTATGCCATCAGCAGCGCCAAATGCGCCTTCCAATGCAGCAAAGCTCAGCGCTCCGCCGGTCGCGGCACCGATGAGTGCGTCACCATAGGCACGGAAATCATCACCAAATTCAATGTCGTTAGCGATATCGATATCTTCATTGAAATAATAACCGCCTAATAGGAAGTTGAGCGGGCCATCAAAATCAGACGCTACACGAAATTCCTGAGTGAACGTCCGGATTTCGGTATCGTTGATGTTCTGACTGAGCAAATCGGCTGCCGTAAAATCAGAATCCTGATTGCTAAAACTATCGACTCCGCGATAGGCAGTGATGGAAGTCAGGCTAACAGCGCCAAGGTCATAATCAATCTGTGCAGAGACGCCGTAATTCTCAATCAAGTTTTCAGATGGCAGGTTGGTATAGACATCATAAGAGAAAGGATTTTCTGCATCGATACCAATACCGCCGGCCAAGGCGTTTACGATCGCGCCGGTTGGACCGTTGACAAGGTTACCTGCAACGCAGCAATCTTCGTCAATTTTATCATAGTCGCCAATGAGTCGAATTGACAGGTCGTCAGATGGTTCGATCAACAACTGGCCACGAAAACCATAACGGTTACGTTCGTTGACGTCGGTGCCTAGATTGAGATCATCAGCATAACCATCCCGCTTGTTAAGATTGGCTGCGAGGCTAAATGCAATGCTATCGGTGATCGGGCCAGTAACATCAGCCTTCGCGATGATGGCATTAAAGTTGCCGTAACTTAGTTCAGCAGAACCACCGAACTGGAATTGTGGTTTCTGAGTAATGATACTGATGACACCAGCAGAGGCATTTTTACCAAATAGTGTCGATTGCGGTCCACGCAGAACTTCAACGCGCTGCAAGTTTGGAAGATCGCCGATGGCGGCCGCTGAACGCGAACGATAAACGCCGTCAATAAACACACCAACAGATGGTTCGATACCGGCATTGTTCGCGCCGTTACCGAAACCGCGAATAATGAAGTTGGTGTTGGCTGAGCTCTGCAACTGATTAACACGAAGCGTCGGCGCAATGGTCTGAAGGTCGCTCAAATCGCGAACTTGCGCTTTCGCAATATCTTCTGCGCTGGTCACTGATACAGCTACGGGAATTTCTTGTAGTGTCTGCTCGCGTTTTGTCGCGGTCACGATGATGACATTATCATCAATCGCTTCGTCTTCCTGTACATCCTGCGCATAAGCAGGCACAGTCGACATTAGGCCACCGATAGCGGTAGCAGTCAAAAATTTGGTGATGTTCATAATATACTCCTGAGCGCCCCCTTTTTCCGGGGTCTAACGAACTAAAGTTGTCCTCCAACTGCTCGCTGCACTGATAGAAATTGTCCTGTTAGTCTACCATTTACGTGACTTTACAGCCCTGCGCCTATCATTATTGTGCAGAGTCGACCGAAATCGTTGCTGCAAAGCAACAGTGTGATCAAAATGACTGTAGTGGTGCCCCTGGCCCGACTCGAACGGGCACTCCTTGCGGAACTGCATTTTGAGTGCAGCGCGTCTACCAATTCCACCACAGGGGCTGATAAGCATTGCCGTAGACTGGCATTTGCAAAATCGACGCCCTGTTAGCGGAGAGGATTTGCGCTGGCAACCATCTTTATGCTGACCATTTGTCTAAAACAGATTTGTTTCGGTTGCGGTTTGGATGATCCATAAAGGAAAGGCAGAAACCGCCATGAAACTGCCCAATGGCAAAGCGCTATCCGCCGTCACGGCCTGCCCGTGCCAGCGCATGGTCAAAACGGCCAGCAATCCAACGAGACCGGCACCTAACATGACCAATGGTAGCGCTGACCAACCAAGCCAGCAGCCAATCGCGCCTAAGAGTTTTGGATCGCCACCACCCAGCCCCTCTCTCTCCCGCAAACAGCGATAGCCCCAACCGATAAGGAAAAGTGAACCAAAGCCAGCAATTCCTCCAATGATACGGTTTAGCAGATCAGGATCATTGCCAAGGGATGAAGCGGCCAGCCCGCTTACCGCCAAAATTAGCGTCAGCCGATCGGGCAACCAGTGATACTGCGCATCCAGCGCCGCTAAAGTGAGCAATAACCAGCCAAATATCGCACCAAAAAGCCCACCCAACCCTGGGTCAACGAACAATGCCAGTCCACCGATCAGGCTAGCACTGAGTTCAATTACAAGATGATCGGATTTTATTTTCCCGCCACATGCGGAACATTTTCCCGCGCGCAAAACATAGCTAAAAATCGGAATCAGATCGACGGCACGCAAGGTCTGATGGCAATGATCGCATCGCGACCGGCCCGACATAACCGAATGTCCTTGCGGCCAACGAATGATAATGGTCGCCAGAAAGCTACCGATAATGAGGCCGATTATGGCTCCTGCAACAGGGAAGGCAAAGACTGGCACTATCGGCTCCGGTAAATCGCGAAATCACCGATTGGCATGACATGGCCGGTTGTTCAATGCCGCGATTGAAAAAGCGCAAAGCCGCGCCTATGTCAGAGACAATTGAAATATGCTGCCAATGCAGCGACGCAATAGTTTGAAAGGTAGCCTAAATGTCTCAATCTGATCCCGTTGTCATTCTATCATACGCCCGCACGCCGATGGGCGGCATGCAAGGCGCTTTAGGCGACGTTAGCGCTCCGGATTTGGGCGCAGTTGCCGTTCGTGCTGCTGTCGAACGGGCAGGCATTGATGGCGCGGATGTCGAGCGCATCTACATGGGCAACGTCCTCTCCGCCGGGCAAGGCCAAGCCCCTGCCCGTCAGGCAGCGATACTGGGCGGCCTGCCGGAATCGGTAGAAGCTACAACCGTCAACAAAATGTGTGGATCAGGTATGCAAACCGCGATCATGGGCGCAGAAGCTCTGGCCGCTGGCTCGGTGGACATGATTGTGACCGGCGGTATGGAAAGCATGACCAACGCGCCTTACCTGCTGCCCAAAATGCGCGGCGGTGCTAGGTTGGGCCATGCGCAAGTTATCGACCATATGTTCCTTGATGGGCTGGAAGATGCCTATGATAAAGGCCGAGCAATGGGTAGCTTTGCAGAGGAAACCGCTGGCGAATATCAACTTACGCGCGAAGCACAGGATGAATATGCGATTGAGTCACTCGCGCGCGCCAAAACGGCTGTCGAAGGCGATGCTTTTGAAGATGAGGTTGTTGCCGTGGAGGTCAAGACCCGCAAAGGCAGTGTCACTGTCGATAAGGATGAACAGCCGTTAAAGGGCAATCCTGACAAAATCCCTCAGCTCCGGGCGGCTTTTGCAAAGGATGGTACTATTACAGCCGCCAATGCTTCCTCTATATCTGACGGCGCAGCGGCGATGGTGTTAAGTCGTGCCAGCGTGGCCGAGGCCAAGGGCCTGAAACCGGTTGCGCATATTGTCGGTCACGCCGCCCATGCACATGCGCCAGCAAAGTTTACGACAGCTCCCGTGGCAGCAATCCAAAAACTACTGGAAAAAACCGGTTGGAGTGTGGACGATGTTGATCTTTGGGAAGTGAACGAAGCCTTTGCCTGTGTTGCCATGTTTGCAATGCAAGATATCGGCATCTCGCGAGACAAGCTGAATATTAACGGTGGCGCGACAGCGTTGGGGCACCCGATTGGTGCTAGTGGCGCGCGGATCATGGTCACACTGGTCGCCGCCCTCAAAAAGCAAGGCCTGAAGAAAGGTGTAGCCGCTTTGTGCATCGGCGGTGGTGAAGCGACGGCGGTGGCAATAGAACTCGCCGACTAAACTCCACTCAAGCTAAGCAAAAAGGGGCGGAAAAGCATTGCTTTCCCGCCCCTTTTTTAGTCTCTGAAATTGAATTTATGCGAAGCTGACCGTCTGACGGTTCTTCTTGCGGCGCAACGCACCACCGACAGCGCCAAAGCCAAAGATCATGAACGCCCAGGTTGCAGGCTCTGGCACAGCAGACAGATTGAAGTTCACGTCCCAATGCCGAGGTTGCTCACCATTTTCGCCTTCAACCAATAGCCATGATGATCCACCAAAAGCGCCATTTTTAGCGTTTGCGCCCTGTCCATATTGGAAGGCATGACCGCCCGCAAATGGGTTAGCGCGCAGCATGTAAGAATAGCCGTCAATCTCGATCGACCCGCTCGCAGATGTGAAGAAGTCCACATCCTGTGTGTCGGTCACCGGATCATATGCCAGGCCGCCTTGCTGCTTATAAGTAAAGGCCGACCCCAGAGTTGTTTCCAGAAAACCGCCAAGTCTTAAATTAATTTCAGCAACATTGTTCGCGCCGTTAATCGCAGTCCCGGTTAGTGAACCAGTCCCTGTATCTGTATCAACCGTAAAAATCATATCGGGTTGAAAAGCATAAAAGCGATCTGCACCACTATTGGTGTTGTTCGTCCAAAGACCATGCTTGTTGTTGCCAGCTTGATAGTTGCTGGCATTGAAAATCAGCACTTCTGCTGACGCAGTCGTTGCTGACAATGTCGCTGCGGCCAAAGCCATAGCCGACATTGTTAGTATCTTTTTACTCTTGTTCATACTTACCCCCAAATTTTCATGCGAAACCAGCCCGAAACAGTAAAAACTGTAACAATCAACAACATCCAACGAATGCTAAAGATCGAGCCCGCATGTTATCCGGCTTACGCCTTGTTGTTCAGCGAGAATGATTCCCGCCTTCGACCCAACACGGTCTTAAGCCAATATTAACCTTTTAAGCAATCGGGCAATCGCCAGTTTTATCAAAATTTACCAATATTGACATTGCGTTAGCTTGAGAACGCTCGATAATTCTACCTCGGTGGTTCCAGATGTTTCATTTTGAGACAGTTGTCATTAACCATGACCGACGGCGTGAAACATAGACTGATTTGAGAAAAGACCGACAATATTTTATTTCAGCGGTTCGTCACCCCAGATCATATCCCGATCAATATATCCACGCCGTCCGGTGACGTCGAATAAGCACCAGCCATTTTCACATTGCGTAATTTTACCGACAACGCCTGGCTCGACCCGCCAGATAATCTTGGCATCGGATTGCGGATTGGATCGCAATGACTGAGATTGACCCTTTTCCCCGAGGACGACCGCGGTCTGGGTTGCACTCAATAGCCGCGCATGCATCCATCCTTGCGCTCCATCTGGATCTTCAACCTTGCGCCATGCCTTGTAGCGCGCGAGAATCTTAATGGGTAAGCGCTCTCGCTTATATATCCACATTGTCGGATATTCGGTGCTTGGTCCCGTACGCATCCGCGCTTCTGGTTCATCAATGGATGCCCAATAAGGTGGTTCCTGCTGCGCCATTGCTGGCGATGTAAAGGCAAAGGTCATCAGCAAAAGCCAAAACCCCGACAGTATTTTCGTTATAAATTTACGCATGTGCCAAAACTAACTCATTCCCCCAATAACCCATAGCCATAAACAGAAAGCCCAGAGCGCATCAAGCGCCACTTGCTTGACCTAATGTAAATTTCAGGCATAGCAATCGCCCTATGGCTGAAACAACCGAAACCGAAAAAACTCGTCGCGCAAAACCTCGCATTATCGTCACCCGCGAACTGGCCGATGCGATTCATGACCGGATGGGTGAATTGTTCGATGTTGTGCCCAATTTAACCGATCGTGCCTTTACACGCGATGACTTGATCGCGGCGATGGCTGACTGCGACGTTCTGGTTCCGACCGTGACGGATCATATTGATGCAGAGATGATTGCTGGCGCCCCAGATCGCCTAAAAATGATAGCAAGCTTTGGCGCAGGTGTTGACCATATTGATCTCGCTGCCGCGCGCGCGAGGAAGATATTGGTAACCAACACGCCCGGTGTTTTCACAGAAGATACCGCCGATATGACCATGGCATTGATCCTATCTGTCCCGCGTCGTTTAGCAGAGGGCGAGAAATTAATGCGCTCCGGCGAATGGGAGGGATGGAAGCCCTCGGGCATGCTTGGACATTGCATTGGCGGCAAGAAACTTGGAATTATTGGCATGGGTCGGATTGGTCAGGCAGTCGCCCGACGCGCCTCCGGTTTCGGATTGTCGATTGTCTATCACAATCGTCGGCAATTACCGCCAGCGGTCGAAGAATCGTTCAACGCTAGCTATATCGAAGACTTGGATGAACTGATCCAGACTTGCGATATCATCAGCGTCCATTGCCCACATACGCCGGAAACCCATGAGTTGATCAATGCGGACCGGATAGCGATGATGAAGCCCTCCACCTATTTGATCAACACCGCCCGCGGTGATCTGATTGATGAAAACGCCATGATCGAAGCACTGCAACAAGAGATGATCAGCGGTGCAGGCCTTGACGTCTACACACATGAGCCGGCGGTGGACGAGCGCTTGCTCAAGCTCAAAAACGTCGTGCTGCTTCCGCATATGGGCAGCGCTACCTTTGAAGGGCGCGAGGCATCCGGTGAACGCGTTATCGCCAATATCCGCGTGTGGTCTGACGGCCACCGACCGCCGGATCAAGTGCTGGAAGGCTGGGCCTGACCACAGGCCTTGATCATGAACCTTGAGGATAAGCGACCCAAAAATAAGCAGTGCGTTGCCGGTTGAGTCTCAAGCAGCTCTCGACTAGAAAACCGCAAAATATGATTCGGTAAGGCGGGCATGCGTAATAAAATTATGCCCTTGGGGGATTTGATGAAATATCTGAGTAAGTTTCTAGCCACTATCAGTGTTGCGGTTTTGGCCACGGTTCCTGCTTTTGCACAGGATGTGATCGATCCGAACACAGATGTTGCGAATACCGGTGACACAGCATGGATTTTAACATCAACTGCCTTAGTACTGCTGATGACCCTCCCCGGTCTCGCGCTATTTTACGGCGGCTTGGTCCGTTCCAAAAACTTTTTGTCCGTGCTCGTCCAGTGCATGGCGGTTGCTGCCGTGGCTTCTGTTTTGTGGGTTGTGGTCGGATATACATTAGCTTTTGGAACCGTAACCAATGGTATTTTAGGCAATGGGATCAATTGGATGTTTGGCAATCTTGGTAACGTCCGGGAAGATACCACCATTCCTGAATCCGCCTTTGCGATGTTCCAGATGACCTTTGCGGTTATCACCCCTGCCCTGATGGTCGGTGCGTGGGTTGACCGCGCTCGCTTTGGCTGGGTGATAGCCTTTTGTTCGCTTTGGCTTTTGGTCGTTTACGCGCCGGTGACCCATTGGGTCTGGGGCGGTGGCTGGCTATCTGGTCTGGGCGTTCTTGATTTTGCAGGCGGTATTGTCGTGCATACTACAGCTGGCGTCTCTGCGCTGGTGGTTGCGATCATGATGGGCAAGCGTATTGGATGGCCCAAAACTCTTATGCTGCCGCATAGTCCTGCCCTGACGGTTGCCGGTGCTGGCTTGCTGTGGGTCGGTTGGTTCGGCTTTAACGGCGGCTCTGCGTTGACTGCAACCGACGATGCATCGTCCGCGATTATCAATACTCATGTAGCCGCCTCGATGGCGGCGCTGGTGTGGATATTGATTGAACGCATCAAAGTTGGCAAATCCACCGCTGTAGGCGTTGCAACGGGCGCCATCGCGGGTCTCGCTACGATTACACCAGCGGCTGGTTTTGTTGGCCCTGGCGCGTCGCTGATCATCGGCGGAGCAGCCGGTCTAGTCTGCTTCTTTGCAGTTGGACTGGTCAAGAACAGTTTCAAGATCGACGATAGTCTCGACGTTTTCGCGGTTCACGGTGTCGGCGGCATGTTGGGTTCGCTGCTGCTCGCGCTGTTCATCAGCGAAAGTATGGGCGGCACAGGATACGCGGATGACATGGCCTTTGGTAGCCAATTTGTCGCTCAGCTTATTGGCGTTGGCGCAGTAGCTATTTGGTCGGCGGTCGCGACGGCAATCCTCGGCTATGGTATCAGCTTCATTCTACCGATGCGGGTCAATGAGGACGATGAACGCGATGGCCTGGACATTGCCAGCCATGGCGAACGGGCGTGGGATCTAGATTAGTTGCTTGGGACTTGGTCAACGACGCTATCGTTACGAAAACCAATCACTAAAAGTTGAAAAACTCTGGCCGAAGCGCCGATCCAGCTCGAGCAAAGAGCAAATCAATTTGCACCAAGTGATTACGTGGGCGGCTGAAACCCGAGACTTCTGTTGGGAAAAACCCACGATCCGCCATAAAGGAAACCACTTCAGGCAATAGCGGTGCGCCTTCGTTATATTGCAGCATCGCGGTTTCCAGCTGCACTAGTCCAGTGCGCTCTAACAACTTGCTCGCGCCTTCGAGAACTTGCAATTCTGCGCCCTGCACATCAATTTTCAAGAAGACATCATCGACGGGCTCCAAATGTTCGTCGACCACATCATCCAGCGTACGCGTTTTCAGTTTTAACTCCTTGCGCGGTGCATCGCTGGCTTCGGGCAGGAAAGATGATCCCGTACCCATCTCGTAAAATGTTACGTTTTGGCCTGCTGTTGCACCCAGTACCGCTGACTCGCATTTCACATGCGGCAATTCGTGGATCACTTCATCCAGTCCCGCTCGCAATGCAGGTTGAGCCTCAACCATCAACATCGGCATGGATCCGAATATATTGCTCGCTAGCCGCGTCCAGTCGCCCTTAAAAGCACCAACATCAATGATCGCCTTTGGTTTAAAGCCGTTCTCAACCAAACGATTATAAGTGATCTCTTCAGAAGATCGCGCAACCATATCGGATACATGTCTTTGAAGTGTAGGCGAACCTGTACGAAACAGACGGCCGATAATGCGCTGTGCTAATGATGGCGATGACATGCTGTGGCTATTGCCAGAAATGCAATGGCTGTCAAACAATCTGAAATATTGTAACCATCTTCGTTAGCTAACAAGACAAAGCCTTGCACTAGTTAGCAAAAAGAGCCTTCCAGCTAACATAGGCCAGAAATGGGAGACCAATCATATCTGCAACCGCAATCGATCGCAGAGCGACCGGTTGACCGTGGATGCCATAAATTACCAGAAAACTGATCATGGAGAGCGCCGCCACGACTGCGGCTAGTTTGCGTATACTGGGATCAAAAGTTGCCCAGATACAAGCAATAACAACAATTCCAAATAAAGCAGCGCGGTGTTGCAGCAAAGCGAAATTCGCATCATCAGGCGCAACGCCATAGAGACGGGTAATCAGGGACGGAACAAAAAAGGCAACGAAGGGTGAGAGATGAATTACGCCCAATATGACCCAAGCTATCCGGTCCAACATGCTAACACTCCCGATTGCTACAATGTCTTATGTAGAAACTGATTAAATTCGCTCGCAACATAGCCGCCAAAAGCTGCACCGTTTTCAAAACCTCGTTTACGATAAAGGCGAAGAGCTGGTTCAAACTCATCTCCCGATCCGGTTTCAAGGCTCAGCCGTCTATATCCGCGCTGTTTTGCTTCCGCAATTATGTGGTTGAGAATTGACAGGCCGACTCCCTTTCGAAGGTGTTTCGAATCCGTGCGCATGGATTTAATCTCGCCAGCTGTGCTGGAAAGCTCTTTCAGCGCGCCAACACCCATGAGCATATCGTCATTCCATGCACTCCATACGGAAACATTGGGTACCATTAGCCCTGACAGATCAAGAGCATGGACGCTACCGAGTGGAGAGTTGCTTTGCATACCGGAGAGATGAGCGGCCAGCAACGAACGAACCGCCTGTCCCGTGAGATCATCCAGCTTAATTTCCATGGTTCTCGTTCTTTCCTACAACGCTCTTGATTGATATATACTAGCCAAGTTCCTTGACAGCATAAATCAATTATTTCGGGATGTTACACCGCGAATCTCACAGGAATCTCTGCGCAAAAAAATGCGAAAATAGGGCGTGTGATGTGTGTGAACTTTGAGAAGCGAAAACCTGCCGTCGAAGTTAAGACGCCAGCGTTAAAGTCCGCAGCATTTCTGTATCAAGCGAGTCAGCAAAACGGCACCCTGCCTGCTTTGTTTTCTGCCAGACCAAAGTGGCTTTCACCGGTGCATGTTCGTCAACGGTCAGTGTTACTTTTTCGCCTTCTTTGAAGACGGCATCCGCTTCGAGCCGGCACCCATAGATGGAGATATCCAGCAAGGTCGCGACAATGGACATATTGCCCTTGCGCTTCAACGAGGCACTGGAAATGGAGACTTCATGACGAGGCGTCGCGCGGCGGTTAAGCGCTGCTGGCTCAACTTTACGGTATCTTGTCGACTTAAGCGCCATGCCTACCCTCCTACATGTTTCCGTGTGTAAACGAAAAAAGGTATCAAAAAGGTTAACGGCGCTAAAGCATAACTATTCTCCTGTGAGAATGCGATCTACCAGTTGCTTGACCGTCGGCACGAAGCCATTGGAATAAAACGGGTCTTTGCCAAAATTATAGGCGCCATGCCCCGCAAACATCAAATGCTCTTCGATCGGTGAGCCGTGAACAATTTCCTGCAAAGATTTCTGAATGCAAAAGCTGCGCGGATCAGCAAGCCGGCCCGTACTGAAATTATCATGGTCTTTCCAGGCAGAGAAACCGCAATGCGATAGACAGCCCATACAATCTGCTTGGTCTTTACGGATGACTTTGGCTTCTGCAGGCGTGGAGAAGATAATAGTGTTGTCAGGCGTCTTGAGCGCCATGGTAAAACCAAGGCCGTCCCATTCCCGGGCCCGGAGCAGATCATTGCGTGTCACCCAGAAATTCTTACCTTTTACTCCGACATCCAGTTGATGCGTATGCTCTCCTGCCTTCTCGGTTGAATAAGGGATCTGACGTTCGGAACGTGCTTCTAGGCTACGCAGGAATTCATTGCGTACGGCTGAAGAATAAAAACCGGTTGGCGAGAACTTATGCAACAGCACATCGCCTTCCTTGATCTTGATCAGCTCATTCTTCCAGCTATCTGGAATCGGGCTTTCCTTGGTCAACAAAGGGCGCGTGCCGAATTGGAAGGCAATCTGGCCGAGTTCATCGTTATCGATCCAGTTGTCCCAATCCTTCAACGCCCAGACGCCACCAGCCATGATGATCGGCACGCTGTCAGCTATGCCTTCGCCGCGCATGGTGTCTCGTAGGGCCTTGACGCGCGGATAGGGGTCTTCCGGCTTACGGGGATCTTCCGCATTGCTGAGGCCGTTATGCCCACCAGCGAGCCATGGGTCTTCATAGACCACCGCCGCCATAAGATCGGAGACCTTATGATAAGCCCGCTTCCACAGGGCTCGAAAAGCCCGAGCCGAGCTGATAATCGGTAGATAGTTCACACCATATTGCTGGGCAATTTCGGAAAGCTTATAGGGCATACCAGCACCGCAAGTGACACCAGCCACCATGCCTTTGGTCTGCTCAAGCACACCGTGGAGCACTTGCTGCGCACCACCCATTTCCCAAAGGACGTTGATGTTGATCGCGCCCTTGCCATTGGACATTTCAAATGCCCTTGTGACCTGCGTTACCGCACCGTCTATCGCATATTTTACGAGCTCTTCGTGGCGTGCGCCGCGGGTTTTTCCGTGGTAAATTTGTGGGATAACATTGCCATCGCCGTCATAGCTGTCCGCATTAACCGCAGAAACAGTGCCAATTCCGCCAGCCGCTGCCCAAGCACCAGAACTGGCGTGGTTGGTTGCAGCAACCCCTTTGCCACCCTCGATCAACGGCCATACTTCACGACCGTTATACTGGATTGGCTTGACCCCTTTAAACACTCTACTCTCCTAAATGCCCCAAGCACGTCTTATAGACGGTGCACAGCAAAATTGTGCGAAAAAAATACGAAAATACCGAAGTTATTTTTCTTTGAAATACCCTAAACTAAACTCGGCCGGCCCAGTGCATGACCATAAAGCAAAGCATAGCGTGCCAACATCTTGCTTTCATTATATTCTGCTTGCGCCTTCATCCGGTTTTGTGCGCCGATATCCTGCCGAAGCTGCTCGTGCTGAACCAATGTTGTTAGCGCTTCAGTGTATTGGGCTTCATCATTTACCGGCTTTATGAACCCCTGATTTGCCTGACATACCATCGATTTGACATCTCCGACATCAGTGGCCACCACTGGACACCCTGCTGCCATGGCTTCGATAAGGGATATCGGAAATTGTTCACTGTCAGATGACAGTGCAAAAATATCGAAAAGGCCAACATAACGCGAAGGCTCTGGCAGAAAGCCTGGCATCAACAAACGATCCGCCATTCCACAGCGTTCAGCCTCTGCCAAAATCGCAGCCTTTTCCGGCCCCTCCCCAACAATAATAAGCCGAACATTGTCGCCCGCTGCTGCGCAAGTCCGCACCAAATGCGGCAGGTTTTTGACAGCGCGCAAACCGGCGAGTGTTCCAACAACAATATCATCCTTACCCTTCTTGAAGCCAGGTAGAGCACCGCGCTGTGGTTTCTTTTCAAAACGCTTCACGTCAATGCCGTTAGGAACACGATGGATTTTCTCTACCGGCTGCTTCCAAACCGATTTGGCGATGTTTTCCAATCTTTCAGAAGGGACCACCAAAGCCTGACTTCCCCCAAGCGCGAATTTGCGAAACATATTGCGTTTCCAATTCAGTTTCTTGCGCTCATCTTCATTGAATCCATCTTCATGGTGAATCAGCGGTGGTAAACCTTCTACGCGAGAGAACAGGGTCCGTGCCATAACGCCATCCATCGATCCCCAATTATAGGACAGGATCAAATCAAAATTCCGAAAATAGTCCACTAGTTCAAGATAGCGCTTCAACGACGGTTTCCCAGCGAGAGCAGGTGCATCTTTGGGAAAATGGATCTTGATCTTGGCGTCAATCGCATCACGCGCAGACAGGCTTTCCGGCTCAGCTGATAATATTGTATGTTCCGCTTGCGCGCCAAAATGGTTCATCAGCCGAGCGGCTCGTGCTTCTTTGCCGCCAAGGTTGAACGTACTGTGCAAATGCAGAATTTTGGAAGATTTCATCGGTTATATTGGGTTTTTCAAAGGTTAGAAAATCAATCGACTCGTTGAAGCAATGCGGCAATCGCGTCAAGCGATCTTGGTTCCTCCAAACTGGGTGCATGTCCAACCCGCGCAATCGTTACGAGTTCGCCCTGCTGCAATATGCCCATCATTTTTTTGGCAGTTGCGTCACTGAACAAATCCGACAACTCGCCTCGCAAGATTAGCGTGGGCAGGTTCTTCAAGGCTTCCAGCATTTTCCACATTGCATCGCTACCACCGCCCTTGCGTTCAAACGGCTCGGAAATTTTCATATCATAATCCAGTTTTATCCGGCCGGAGCTGTTCATCCGATAGACTTTCTTGGCGAATGCTATCCAGTCTTTCAGAGTATAGTCCGGAAAAATATCACCACCATCATCAGCCATGTCGCGCGCAGCATGGGCCCAAGTTTCAAAGCTTCGGCCCTGCCCTACATATTCGCCTATTCTGTCTAAACCGCGCTGATCTATTTCGGGACCAATGTCATTCAACAATGCGCCGGCAACGCGGCCAGGATGCAAGGACGCCATGATCATTGTAATGATACCGCCTAACGATGTTCCGAAGAACACCGCCTTCGGCAAATCGATTTCATCCATCAACCGAACAATATCATCTACATAGGTTTTCGGGTTGTAGGTCGCGCTATCCTTTGCATACTCGCTTTCACCGCGCCCACGCAGGTTGACCATGATAACGCGGCGCTCCCCGATCAACAATTTCCCCAGATGCTCGAAATCGCGAATGTTACGCGTCAACCCCGGCACACAGACGATCGGTGCTTTAGCATTATCGGAAGGATAATCGCGATAATGCAGTTTCAAACCGTCGTCGGATTGCCAATATCTATCCTCATAGAGTTTCGCTTCGGTACTATTTGTCATGCATCCCCCGGTTCTGACTTGCCGCGTCCCTGATTAGGCCCCACTATTGGGAAATGCCATATAAACCGCAAGCCGAACCCACCAAATCACCCTATCGGGCTGATATCAAAATAACCGATCTGGGTGAAAAGATCGGAGATCCCGTTAGCGCGGCGCAATTTCCTAAACATATTCTGCGCTTTCGTAATGATCGCTGGGATCAGACAATCGGCTTATCCGATCTGAGCGAAGAAGAGTGGCTCAATCATTTTGGCCGCTTTGCACCCTTGCCAGATAATCTCGATCCGCCTCTTGCCCTGCGTTATCACGGACATCAGTTTCGCAACTATAATCCCGAAATCGGGGATGGCCGCGGATTTCTATTTGCCCAATTGCGTGATCATGACAACCGGTTGATGGATTTGGCCACAAAGGGTTCCGGTGTTACACCATGGAGCCGCACGGGAGACGGAAAGCTAACCTTGAAAGGCGGCGTTCGCGAAATCCTTGCAACCGAAATGCTAGAAGCGCTTGGCGTCGAAACATCGAAAACCTTTGCGCTTGTTGAAACTGGGGAAGAATTGGAACGTGGCGACGAACCATCACCCACCCGGTCCGCTGTCATGACTCGACTCAGCCACAGCCATATCCGTTTTGGGACCTTTCAACGGATCGCTGCGGAACAAAACGAAGACCTCATGCATGCGTTGGTCGACTATTGTCTGACCCATTTCTACGGCGGTGCAAAAACTGACACTCCAGCCATTGAATTGTTTCAGAATGTAGCGTCTAAGGCGGCCCAATTGGCCGCCAGCTATATGACAGCAGGATT
Organism: uncultured Sphingomonadaceae bacterium; assembly: GCA_947501695.1. Lineage (GTDB taxonomy): Bacteria > Pseudomonadota > Alphaproteobacteria > Sphingomonadales > Sphingomonadaceae > Parasphingorhabdus. Next base: position 843,910 of record CANMWO010000001.1, on the reverse strand, counting down.
TGTTCACGGCGTACTTAATACCGATAATATCAACATAACCGGCGAAAGCTTCGATTATGGTCCTTGGCGGTTCACACCCTATTGGGAACCCGGGTTCACAGCCGCTTATTTTGATCAAGAAGGACTCTATTGCTTTGCTCGACAACCGGAGGCTTTGCATTGGAACCTAGCCCAATTGGCGAGCGCGCTAAGATTAATCTGCGATAGCGATCCATTGGTCGCCACGCTGGAAGGCTTTCCGAGATCCTACGGCGAAGCATTTACCGAACATTTCTGCTGGCGGTTGGGAGTTAAATCTGAAGGCTTTGACAAAGACAAACCGCTCGTGGTCGCGGCTGAGCAAGCGCTAAACTTGAAATCAGTGACGATTGATCAGTTCTTTTTCGACTGGGGCCAGGGCATAACAGACAAAAAAGAGGCCTATCGATCGGACGAATTCATGGCTTTTGAAAAGGAAATGGCAAAACGAACACGGATTAGGCTGTCAGACCACGACTATTGGCAATCGGATGCCCCGTGTTCGATGCATATCGAAGAAGTTGAAGCAATCTGGGAAGCCATTGCACAGGATGATGATTGGCAGCCGTTAACTAGAAAGGTTGAGGCAATAAGAAATATGGGTCAGGCACTCAGAGGTTTGTAACCTTTCGTAACCTCCCGTAAGGTACTGCGAGAAAGAAAATAGCTCTATAGTTACTGGATTTTTCAGCTGTATCAGCTAGTTAGAGTTTAACTGACTAATTGCCTAAATAGGCCAGACTAACGAAACATTGTAACGGATTGATTTTGACACAACTTATCTCAATAGAACCAGCGACAGGCGCAATCTTATGGACAGGCGATGCGGGCGATGCGGATGCTGTTGTAGCAAAGGCTCGAAAAGCCTGGCCGACATGGGCCGCCTTACCTCTCACCAAACGAATCGAAGCGGTTCGCCGATATGCCAATCGCATAAGAAACCAGTCGGAAGAGCTGGCCGAATTGATCGCTCGCGAAACGGGAAAGCCGCTCTGGGAATCGAGAACCGAAGTTGAAGCCGTTATAAAAAAGATCGATATTTCCGTTAGGGCCTATGCAGAACGCACGTCGCAACGACAATTGCCTAGCCAGCCAAACATGCGCGCGGCAATGCGACATAAACCCCACGGCGTCCTGGCCGTACTGGGGCCCTATAATTTCCCTGCCCATTTGCCAAACGGTCATATTATACCGGCCCTGATCGCGGGTAATGTTGTTATATTCAAACCCTCCGAGAAAACGCCGGCTGTTGGTCAATTTTTAGCTGATGCCTTCGCCAAATCCGGCCTTCCTGATGGCGTTGTAAACATCCTGCAAGGTGGCCCGGACGTCGGCAAAAAACTGACCGCCAACGACGATATTGACGGCGTTCTATTTACCGGGTCGGCCCAAACGGGGGTCGCCCTCAATCGGCAATTTGCATCACGGCCCGATAAAATTTTGGCGCTAGAAATGGGTGGCAATAACCCGATCATTGTCTGGGACACTGATGATATCTACAGCGCTGCGGTACTTGTTATACAATCTGCATTTCTATCGGCGGGACAGCGTTGCTCAGCGGCAAGCCGGATGATCGTGAAAGATGAGCTTTACGACCGCGTTGTCAAGGAAGTGAAAAGGATCGCAGATCGCTTGATAATCGACGAACCCTTTAGCAAGCCTGCTCCTTTCATGGGACCCGTAATTGACAATGAGGTTGCCGACGGCCTGACCGAGAGCTTTCTCGCACTAATGAGCCACGGTGGCCGTCCCATCAAGCATATGGCGCGACCAATTGATGGCCGCCCTTTCCTAACGCCGGGAATTATCGACGTCACGGATATGGAAGAACGGCCTGATATCGAACTATTCGGACCGATATTGCAGGTCATTCGCGTGGCTGATTTTGAAACCGCCATTGCCGAGGCCAATAACACCCGATACGGCCTTTCAGCGGCTCTGATCGGTGGTAGCGCTCAGCAATATGACCAATTCTGGTCCAATAGCAGGGCCGGTATCGTTAATTGGAACAAAATGACAGTTGGCGCTTCCTCGGAGGCACCATTTGGCGGGGTTGGACTCTCGGGCAATCATCGCCCAAGTGCCTATTACGCCGCCGACTATTGCGCTTATCCAGTGGTTTCGATGGAAGCTGAACAGACCCGGGCATCAATAGGTATTGGCCTGAAAGACGAAGACTAGTCATAGAGAAAGCTACGGCGAATAGTATATCTTAGGTCGCTGAAAAAACTTCTGCTTTGATCTCGACGCCTTAACCGCGCATATCCGTCTCATGGAAAATTATGAACGCCCTTTAGCGCATCCTTCGGATGGACACGGCATCGTTTATCTGGTCGGCGCCGGTCCCGGAGACCCAGAGCTGCTGACACTTCGCGCTGCTCGGTTGCTGTCCGAAGCAGATATTATTGTTCATGACGGACTCGTAAGCGATGATATTTTGGCAATGGCTCCCGCAGAAACTGTGAAAATCTCTGTGGCCAAGCAGCGCTCTCGTCATAGCCTGCCACAGGATGAGATTAATGCGTTACTGATCGCCGAAGCCAAAAAGGGACATAAAGTCGTCCGCTTAAAGGGTGGCGATCCGTTCATTTTCGGACGCGGCGGCGAGGAAGCTAGTGACTGTGTTAACGCTGGCATTCAAGTTGAAGTTGTCCCTGGCATTAGCGCGGCTCTCGGTTGCGCTGCTCAGGCAAAAATGCCCCTTACCCATCGCGATGCTTCGAGCGCCGTTTCGTTTGTCGCTGGACAATGCAAAGGGCTATCCGATCAGAATTGGTCAGGTTTGGCTGGAAAAGGCCGCACGCTTGTCATCTATATGGGTGTAGCCAATGCAGAAGCTATTGTTGAAAAACTAATTGCTGACGGTGCATCGCCCGACCTGCCGGTCGCTGTTTTGCAAAATGGCACACGCAATGATTTCCGTGCTTTACAAACCTTGCTGACTGATCTCGGAGACCTTGTGCAAAGAGAAAGCGTTAAGAGCCCTGCCCTCTTGGTGGTAGGCGAAGTCGCGCGCTATGGTGATGCTGAAGATAAGTTTCGTGAATATGCCCAAATGGCGGGAGTAGAATTTTGAATATACTAACCGGAAATGATTTGAAAACAGGTGATGTGACTTGGTGGACTGGAAGCGACTGGTCGCGCCATGTCGAAGATGCTGTTGATGTCGGCGAGAATTTCGAAGCGATATTGCAGGAAGAAGAAGCCTCGCGCCGGGTAAATGTTCCCTATGCCATTGCAGCCGAGATGACCGATGACGGCCCTCGCCCTGCCCATATCAAAGATCGCGTGCGAGCGCTTGGACCAACTGTAAGACCGGATTTAACACTAAAACCAGCCGATCCCGAGGCTGGAAACTGGGTGATATAAGCATGTATCAATATGACAAATACGACCAACAGATGGTCGACACACGGGTTGCGGAATTTCGCGATCAGGTAGAACGCCGCCTTGCTGGTGAATTGACAGAAGACCAGTTTAAACCGCTGCGTCTGATGAACGGGCTCTATCTGCAGTTGCACGCCTATATGCTACGCGTTGCCATTCCCTATGGCACGCTCAACGGCAAGCAAATGCGTATGCTGGGCCACATCGCGCGCAAATATGACCGGGATTACGGGCATTTCACAACGCGCCAGAATATACAGTATAACTGGATCAAGCTGGAAGACGCGCCAGATATTCTTGCCGACCTTGCTTCGGTCGAGATGCACGCGATCCAGACCAGTGGTAATTGCATCCGCAACATCTCCTCTGATCAATATGCCGGTGCAGCGGCTGATGAGATTGCTGATCCTCGCCCTTGGGCCGAAATCCTGCGCCAATGGTCAAGCTTTCATCCGGAATTCTCTTACCTGCCGCGCAAATTCAAGATTGCCGTCATTGCTAGCGACGAAGATCGTGCAGCGATGCGCCTACATGATATTGGTATTCAGCTTGTCCACAAAGACGGCGAACTAGGCGCAAAATTCTTTGTTGGCGGCGGCATGGGCCGGACCCCGATGATCGGACCGGAAATCCGGGACTTTGTGCCTGCGGATGAACTGATCAGCTATGCCGAAGCGTGCCTGCGGGTTTATAACCGCTACGGACGGCGCGATAACAAATATAAGGCACGGATCAAGATCCTTGTCCATGAATTGGGTAAGGAAGAATATACCCGTCAGGTCGAAGAAGAATTCGCCCATATGAAGACCCTTGGGCTCAATCCTCCAGTTGAAGAGTTGGCGCGAATTTCGGAATATTTTGCCGATCCCGCTTTTGAAGCTGGTGCAAGCGATGATCTTGATCTGTCTGATCCAGATTTCAACCTCTGGGTTGATCAGAATACCGTGGCACACAAGCAAGCCGGCTATTCGATTGCGATCATCAGCCTGAAGCCGCAAGGCGGCATTCCTGGCGATGCATCATCGGCACAGATTGATCTGATGGCTGATCTGGCCGAGCAATATAGTTTTGACGAGCTGCGCGTGACGCACAGCCAAAATATCGTTCTGCCCCATGTTAAGAAGAGCGATCTTTATGCTCTTTGGCAAAAGCTGGATGAAGCCGGCCTAGCACCAGCTAATCTCGACCTAATCACGGATAGCATCGCCTGCCCCGGTCTCGATTATTGCAGCCTCGCCAATGCACGCTCGATCCCGCTGGCCCAAAAGATCAGCGAACGTTTTGCAGATCTTGGTCGTCAACGCGAATTGGGTGAGTTGAAGCTCAAGATCTCGGGCTGCATCAATGCCTGTGGACACCATCATGCAGGTCACATCGGCATCTTGGGCGTCGATCGCAAAGGAACTGAAAATTACCAATTGCTGCTAGGTGGTTCTGCTGCCGAAGACACCAGCCTCGCCAAAATTACGGGCCCCGGTTTTAGTGAAGATGGCGTGATCGACGCGATTGAAACCGTGACCGACCTATATCTGAAAGAACGGCAGGAGGATGAGCGGTTTATCGACACTTATCGCCGGGTCGGCATGGCACGTTTCAAGGAGGCTATTTATGGTTGAGGCAATTCGTTTTCGCGATGATAAAATCCATGAAGAGCCAGCAGTTTCGCTGGATGCATTTCTGGATCAATCCAACGCTACAGCTGTGCGGATCGAAGCGGGTGAAAATGCCCGACTGCTCCTCCCGCTACTGGATCGCTTAGCACTTATTGAGGTCGACTTCCCGGTCTTTGGCGACGGTCGTGGCTATTCCGCAGCCCAGATATTGCGCGAGGCCGGTTACACAGGCGAATTGCGTGCCAGCGGCGACGTGCTGGTCGATCAGATCGCCTATATGCGCCGCTGCGGCTTCGATGCCTTCGCACCAGATGCTCCCATTGATCCTAAAGTCATGGACAAAGCGCTGGAACTTTATGATGCGGTCTATCAAGGCACAACCGACAGCCGCGCACCTATTTGGAAGCTTCGTCATGGGTGAACCCGCTCGTAAAATCGATATTATCGATGCCCGTCCCGACTTCACACAGGCGGATGCCGATGCACTAAATGCGCGTTTTGAAGGCGTCCATGCGTCGGCCATGCTCAAGGCGTTATTCAAAGAGGGGAATCTCGGCGAAATAGCCGTTGTTTCTTCCTTTGGCACCGAAAGCGCAGTGCTGCTCCATCTTGTTGCCGAGGCAGATTCTACGATTCCTGTGACATTTGTCGATACGCTGAAAATGTTTCCGGAAACTCTGGAATATCGCGACAAATTGATCCGTGCTCTGGGTATCAAAAACGCTAACGTTGTTCAGCCTAACCTTGCTGTTGTTGCCGCAAAGGACGACAATGGCTTGCGCTGGTCCTTTGATCCTGATGGATGTTGCGAAATCCGCAAGGTCGAACCTTTGGCACGCGCCAAATCCAATCTCAATAGCTGGATTTCGGGCCGCAAGGCGTTCCAGTCAGTAACCCGACAGAACCTGCCACGCTTTGAAGTCGAGGATGGCCGTCTCAAGATCAATCCGCTCGGTGACTGGGTCAAAGATGATCTTGAAGCTTATTTTGAAGAGCATGACCTGCCCCGCCATCCGCTGGAAGAGCAAGGCTATCTATCGGTCGGTTGCGCGCCGTGCACCTCCAAAGTCAAACCCGGCGAAGACCCTCGTGCGGGCCGGTGGCGCGGCTGGGATAAAACCGAATGCGGCATCCATGAAGATGTTACGCCATTACCAGTTACGGATAGTGACAAAGATGGCGCAAACGATCCGATTTTCTAGGATGTTCGGAAGCATCGCCGTCGGAGAGCGATAAGTGCGCACCAGACTAAGTATCTGTGCCAAGAAAAAGCGCTATCTAACCGAAGAGGATGCGCTTGTCGCCGCACTGCGTGCCGACTTTCCCCTCCGCCCTTATCACTGCGACCGCTGTCAAAAATTCCATCTGACCAGCCGCACCAAAGGCAAACGGATACCGCGCCCCGCAGATTGAGTGATCAGTCGATTTGGATGAACGCTGCCCTAGTTAATCGACGCCCACCAACCCGTTGCGAACCTCGGCGCCCGCCATCTTCAAGCGGGCACGGATATCTTTGTCGAGCGCAGGGCTTTGATCTAATTGACTGGTATCGACGCGCGTAGCGTGGAAGATAACGATCCGATCCTTAACCCGGATAAATGAGATTTCTTCGATAATCGGATACATAGCAACACCGGGCATTTCGAAACCTGTATCAATCAAAAGCGCCTTGCTATCCTGTCGGTCATCGGTGATTTCTATTGCACGAGCGTTATTGCCATAAGAAACGCGATAAATGGAATCTATCAGATCTGTATCAATCGATGCCTCTGGCATATCAAAAGACTTCGCCGCTATCTGCGCATCAATTCGTTTGCGGAAGAAACGAAAAATTTCATCAAATTTCTGTTGTTTGATCGTTTCGGTCGAGGGCTTCAGACCAAGGCCGTAAAAGAAGATAGCTTCGTCAAATTCAGCCGCCGCTTCCCAAGGCTCAATGGCCTCGGTTAAAAACAGCGCGTTGTTCTCAGGTAGGCCCTTCTCGACGCTGGCATCGACATATCCATCGGGTATCACTATCGATATGGGCACATCGAAGATCACTATTGGCCTGGCGTTTGCAGTCTCCACCGCTCCAGCAATAGCCAGGAATGATATCATGATAGTGAGCAAAGCTTTCATAGCGCTGTAATAGCCCGAAAATGTTCCAGCTCAATATTCCTCCGGCCCATCTCCATAAGCCAAATCGCCAAATTTGGTAAACTCGCTCAAGAAGCTCAACTGGATATTGCCGGTGCTACCCTGACGGTTTTTCGCGACGATAACGGTAGCTTTACCGACCTTACTTTGATGGTCGGTTTCCCATGCCGCATATTTCGCTTTTTGCTCCTCAGTTGAATTAGCATCTGGATCATCGGGCTTCACGGCAAGGTGATAATATTCATCGCGAAAAATGAACATCACGATATCGGCGTCTTGCTCGATCGAACCGGATTCACGCAGATCCGATAGCTGCGGGCGTTTATCTTCGCGGCTTTCGACTTGCCGACTGAGCTGCGACAGCGCGATCACAGGACAATTCAGCTCTTTCGCAAGGGTTTTGAGGCCCCGACTAATCTCTGAAATTTCGTTCACGCGGTTGTCATTGGCACGGCCAGAGCCTTGCAGAAGCTGAAGATAGTCGACAACGATCAAGCTGATATCGCTGCGCCGTTGCAATCGCCGTGCGCGGGTTCGCAGAGCCGCAATGGTCAGCGCAGGCGTGTCGTCAATGAAAAGCGGCAAATCTTGCAGTTCTCGCGATGCCAATGCCAGTCGGTGCATCTCGTCACGGCTAATCGCGCCCATCCGCAGTTTCTCTGAACTAATCTCTGCCTGCTCGGACAATATCCTCGTCGCGAGCTGATCAGCGGACATCTCGAGACTGAAAAACACGGTCTTGGCGCCCAGTGAATCTATCGGTTCGATCCCGTCCTGTATATCGCGGCGGTACCGGTTTGCAGCGTTGAATGCGATATTGGTCGCAAGCGACGTCTTACCCATGCCGGGACGCCCCGCCAATATCAGCAAATCACTTTTGTGCAGGCCACCCATTTTGGCGTTGAGATCGGTCAGGCCAGTGGTGATGCCGGATACTTTACCGCCGCTGTTAAAGGCGCGTTCGACATTGGTAAGAGCCTCGGTAGACGCTGCCAGGAAGGATTTGACTCCGCCCTCTTGCGCTTCACCCTCGGACACCCGGTAGAGCGCCGACTCCGCATCCTCAATCTGAGTCTTGGGATCAACTGTTTCGCTGGTATCCAGCGCGCTATCGACCAATGTCCGGCCCACGCTCACCAGTTCACGCAACAAGGCCAGATCATAAATCTGGTCGGCAAAATCTCTCGCGCCAATCAGACCTGCGCCATCGCCAGTCAATTTGGCCAAATAGGAAGGTCCGCCGAGCACCTTCATTGCTTCATCAGCTTCAAAATAAGGCTTTAGCGTAACTGGCGTGACGACCATATTGCGATCAAGCAATTTCAGCGCCTGCTCATAAATGCGGCCATGGAGCGGTTCGTAAAAATGCTCGGGGCGCAGCTTGATCTGCACATCCTCGGCAACGCGGTTGTCAATCAACAACGCGCCCAAAAACGTCGCCTCTGCCTCGACATTGCGCGGCAGGCGCTGGGTTTCTTCTTCTACTGCATCAAAACGAACTAATTCGGCCATGCCCTTATCATTCACGCTCAGACGATTCAGGGCAAGTCTGTTCCGGCAAATATTCAAATCAGGCGGGGACAGTCTTGTGGATAAATGCTTTTGTTTTTGTGACGCACTGCAAAAAAACTTGTCCTAACCCCGGTGCTGCGGCAACAGAGCCTGAATGTCCGATCCACGCATCATAAATGTTGAACTCGACGAAGCGACCATCTTGTGGCGCAATGCCGATATTGAGCAGGAACGGCGTATTGCGATCTTCGATCTGATCGAAGAAAACCACTTTAAGCCCCTGCGAGAGCATGAAGATGGTTATGTCGGCCCCTATAATTTGCACCTTAGCGTACAGGAAGGCCGGTTGGTTATTTCCATTGCCCGCGAAAATAGCGAACCACTCGAAACCCTGATCCTTGCATTGGGCCGGTTTCGCCGCCCAATCCGGGACTATTTCGCAATTTGTGATAGCTATTATCAGGCCATTCGCAAAGCAACGGCACAGGAAATCGAGACGATTGATATGGCCCGGCGCGGGGTCCATGACCATGGTGCGGAATTACTTACCGAACGACTTGAAGGAAAAATCGAAGTCGATTTTAAAACCGCCCGTCGCCTCTTCACTTTGATCTGTGTATTGCATATCAAGAATTGATCGATTCTCGGCTAATCAGTGCTGCCGAGTAATGCGCTAGGGAAATAGAGTGGCGGACCAGAGTAGAAAAAAATCCTTACTGCGGTTCGGGCTTATCATCATCGCTTTGTTGGTTATCGCCTTTGTGCTGCGCAATCTAGCAATTGGTTGGGCTCCTCCGCGGGATCAATATCCGGTTCAAGGCATTTCGGTAGACGCCAGCCATGGTAAAATCACTTGGCATGTAGCGGGCGCAACAGGCGTTGATTTCGCTTATGTTCGCGCTACCAACGGCGCCGAGGAGCGCGATTCCAATTTCGCCACCAATATCAAAGGCGCACGCGATGCCGGTATCCGCTATGGTGCCGTGCATGAATATAGCTTGTGCCGCTTGGCGAGCGATCAAGCGACCATGTTTGTAACCACGGTTCCTCGGGAAGAAAATATCCTGCCCCCGGCAGTCCGGCTGGCTTATGATAATGGCTGCAAAGACCGTCCCGGACGCGCTTTGGTACTGAGTGAGCTCAATACTTTTCTCAATCAAATTGAAGGGCATAGCGGTAAACCGGCGATCATCATTGTCTCCGAGAAGTTTGAGGAAGAATATAATATCAGCAGCGGCATCAGCAGAACATTCTGGTTGGAAGGCAATTTCTTCCCACCCGACTATGCGACAAAACCATGGGTTATGTGGCGAGCATCAGACATGCGGCGGATCAGCGGCATAGACGGTCCGGTGAACTGGAATGTTGTACGGCCTTAAGCTTGCTGGCATGAGATGCTAAACCGCTAAAGAAAGAGAGATATGAGCATACTTTCCGATAGATGGATCCGACAGGAAGCCAAGCATAGTAATATGATAGAGCCTTTTGTTGAGGGTCAGAAGCGCGATGGCTGCATCAGCTATGGCTTGTCTTCCTATGGCTATGACGCACGAGTTGCCGACGAGTTCAAGATTTTTACCAATGTGAACAGCGCTGTTGTTGATCCCAAAAATTTCGATGCCGGTAGTCTTGTAGATCGTAAGACAGATTGCTGCATTATCCCCCCCAACAGCTTTGCGTTGGCACGTACGGTCGAATATTTTCGTATCCCGCGCGATGTGCTCGTCATTTGTTTAGGCAAGTCTACCTATGCGCGTTGCGGGATTATCGTAAATGTAACTCCGCTAGAACCCGGTTGGGAAGGACATGTCACATTGGAATTTTCCAACACGACCCCCCTGCCCGCAAAAATCTATGCCAATGAAGGCGCGTGCCAGTTTCTGTTCCTCAAAGGCAATGAACCTTGCGAGACCAGCTATGCCGAGCGTTCAGGTAAATATATGGGGCAAAGAGGCGTGACTCTGCCAAAGCTCTAAGTCATAAGCTCGTTTCGAAACAAAACTAAAAATCAGGAGGGGCTTTATGTCCGACGCACGCGAATTTGATGTCATAATCTACGGATCAACCGGTTATACGGGCCGTCTGGTCGCCGAATATATGTCCCAACAATATGGCATTGGCGGAGATGCGCCCAAATGGGCTATGGCCGGACGTTCAATGGCAAAGCTCGAGCAAGTCCGTGACCTCGTTGGTGCACCAAAGGACACACCCCTGGTCGTTGCAGATTCCGATGATCCCGCCTCTATCGATATGATGGCAAGCCGCGCGACCGTTATCTTGACTACCGTTGGACCCTACCAACTCTATGGTAATGAGCTCGTAACAGCCTGTGTGAAACACGGCACCCATTATGTTGATCTTTGCGGCGAACCTGGCTGGATGCGCGAGAAAATAGAAGAGCATCAGGAAGCTGCTGAAAAATCGGGTGCGCAAATTTGTTTTTCCTGCGGCTTTGACTCCATCCCCTTCGACCTTGGTGTTTTGGCATTGCAGAAAGACATGCAGAAACGCTTTGGCAAGCCCGCAACGCGTGTCAAAGGACGCGTTCGCGCCATGGAAGGCACCTTCTCTGGCGGTACAGCGGCAAGCCTGAAGGAAACAATGAAGGCGATTGCCAAAAACCCCGGCCTTGTCAAAATACTGGCAAGCAGCTTTGGACTGACACCCGGTTTTGAAGGACCCGATCAGCCGAATATGATGATCCCTAAAAAAGATAAGACGCTGGATAGCTGGGTCGCGCCTTTCATTATGGCTCCAATCAACACCAAAAACGTACATCGCACCAATTTCCTGCTCGAATTTCCTTATGGTGAAGATTTCAAATATGATGAAATGGTCGTCACAAGCCCGGGTGAAATGGGCAAACAAGCGGCAGAAATGCTTGCCAAGGCCAATCCTCTCGGCGGCGATGATGCGCCAAAGCCAGGTGAAGGCCCGACGAAGGAACAGCGTGAAGCCGGTTTTTATGACGTGCTGTTTCTCGGTGAAACAGCCGATGGCGAAACCGCTACACTTTGTGTGAAAGGCGATAAAGACCCCGGCTACGGCTCTACATGTAAGATGATTGCGGAATCGGCTTTATGTATCGCGCAAGATGGCAACAAACATGGCGGCGGCATTTGGACGCCGGGCGCATTGATGGGCAAGAAACTGACCAAGCGGCTCGAAGCCAATGCCGGCCTCAGCTTCACAGTAGAGAGTTAATACTCTACATTACCCATTCAGATACAATATTATATAGGAAGAGAGGTAGGCGCCAAATTAGCGCCTGCCTCTTGAATTTTTAGCAAATGAAACGAAGTTTGTTGGCACTATGTTGAAGCGCCTGTTTAGCAAGAAAGAACCTGCTCGCCCTCTGGACACTGCCATAGTACCGGAAGGGCGGCGCATCTATGCCATTGGCGATGTTCACGGCCGCAACGATTTGCTGCAACAACTGATTGAGAAAATCATCGATGATGATTTCAAACGCGGCGAAATTGCGAGCGAAATTATTTTTCTCGGAGATTTAATCGATCGTGGTCCGGACAGCGCCGGCGTCATTGAAACGGCCATGAACCTCAAACGGGAATTGGGCAACGTCCGCTTCTTGATGGGTAATCATGAAGAGGTTTATCTCAAAGCCGCAACAGGTGATGAAAAGGCAACCCGCTTTTTCAACCGCATCGGCGGCAAGGAAACTATCCTCAGTTATGAGATCAGTATGAAGGAATATATGGATCTCGACAGTGCCGGCTTGGCCGAACGATTGCCAGATTTGATCCCATCTCATCATATCGATTTTGTCAAAGGCTTTGAGGATCAAATTGTGGTTGGCGACTATGCTTTTGTCCACGCTGGAATACGACATGGAGTGTCTCTTGAAGAGCAGAATCCTAAGGACTTACGGTGGATACGGGAAGAATTTCTATCCATCGATGATCCATTTGAAAAAGTGATCGTATATGGACATACGATTAATGATAACGTGGTCGAAAAGGGCAACCGGATAGGTATAGATACGGGAGCCTATTATACAGAGAAGCTGACGGCTTTGGCGCTGGAGGGCGATCAGCGCTGGTATCTCGATACATCGCTCTGAATAATCAGCCACAATAAAAAGCGGCGGAACCGTTGAGGGTCCCGCCGCTAGAATTTTGGGTAGTGAGCTAAAAAGTCTTAAGCGACCTGAACCTCAGGTCCGACGATTTCTTCTTCCATGTCGCGAAGAACATAGCCGCGGCCCCAAACGGTTTCGATGTAATTTTCGCCACCGCAAGCCAGAGCCAGCTTTTTACGCAACTTACAAATAAACACGTCGATAATTTTGAGTTCCGGCTCGTCCATGCCGCCGTAAAGGTGGTTGAGGAACATTTCCTTGGTAAGTGTCGTACCTTTACGCAGGGAGAGTAGCTCAAGCATCGCATATTCTTTACCGGTCAAGTGAACACGGTTGCCATCAACTTCAACAGTCTTGGCATCTAGGTTCACTGCAAGCTTGCCGGTACGAATTACCGATTGTGAGTGGCCTTTAGAACGGCGCACAACAGCGTGAATACGGGCAACCAACTCTTCACGATGGAAAGGCTTGGTCACATAGTCATCGGCACCAAAACCAAATGAACGCACTTTGCTGTCCATTTCACTGATACCGGAAAGGATGAGAACAGGTGTCTGCACCTTGGCGACGCGCAGTTTTTTCAGCACATCATAGCCATGCATGTCAGGCAGGTTCAGATCGAGACATATAATGTCATAATCATAGAGCTTACCCAGATCGAGGCCTTCTTCACCCAAATCCGTTGTGTATACATTAAAGCCTTCTGTCGTTAGCATCAGCTCAATTGCTTTTGCGGTCGTTGGCTCATCTTCAATCAGCAGCACACGCATTGGGCAGCCCCTTTTCTTAATTTACGCACCGGCGACAGGTACATTCCCGAAGCCCCTCGATCATTTATTAACCATAAGATAGATGAACGCAAAAGGTTAATTTTCAATTAATGTAGGATTCAGCGCGAGTCGCGAGGGAGCTGTGACTCTGTAAGCCGCAGAAATGAGTCGTTTCATGACTCTTGCACAGGCTGAAAAAAAATTAACATTTTCTCGTGAAAATAGCTTGGAAATGACTATCGGAATGGTTTTACACATGTTTTCCGAAGCAAATCATTGAATTTCAACTCACGTGATCAACCCCATATGATGGCGATGACACCCCCTATGCTGCTCGATCGTAATCGACTAAGGATCTACCATGGCCTTTGACATTCCAGAAAGTGCGATAAACGAAACCTTCCTCGCCGCATCCGGACCAGGTGGTCAGAATGTCAACAAGGTCGAGACCGCGGTGCAGATGCGCGTTAACATCTACGCGCTACGTCTACCTCAATTTGCTTTCCAGAAATTGCGCTTGCTTGCTGGCCGTAAAATGACCAACGGCGGTGAATTGATTATCACGGTGCGCGAATATCGCACCCGCGAAGCCAATCGCGCAGAAGCACGCAAGCGGGTTGAGGACATGTTGGTCGAAGCACACCAACGCGATGCCTATCGGATAAAGACCCGGCCCAGTCGCGCGGCCAAGGCGCGCAGGGTCGATTCCAAAAAGAAGAAGTCAGGCGTCAAAAAGATGCGCGGAAAACCAACACTGGACTAATAGAAGCCACACCAACCGACGTCCGTGGCTACCAACTGATCTCAATTCTACCAAAGCTATCGTGTTTACAGGGCGTTACACCTTATGCTTAATATCGGTTAACTATAGGTCAACAGCGCCGATTAAATGATGGCTCTTAATGCCTCCCATCATGAACAATTTTAAAAGCACATTTGCCCAGCGGCAATCGAAGCCAATATTTCTGGCCCTCGCAATAACCCTTGCGGGCTTGTCGGGCTGCAAGTCTCAATCGGGAGGAAGCAGCGAGAGCAGCGTGACTTTGCCGAATTCAAATACCCCATTGCCAACCCCTGCACCGGCACCGAGTCCGACACCGACACCAGCGCCCACACCGGCTCCAACCCCCACGCCAGCACCCGTCCCCGCCGGCTCACTAGAAGGCCTGCCGTCGATTCCCAGTAATTTCAATGTTGCAGACTATCTTCAGCCGTCCTGGGGCCATGGCGATGTTCCCGTTAGTGCGGCACCCGACGTGGTAGGCGCATTTCGGTTCTTGTGCATGCCTAGCCACAATGCCTACAATGATCCAATCGTCTATCCCGGCCAACCCGGGAAGTCCCATCTCCATACGTTCTTCGGCAACACCGAAGCCGACGCCGATTCAACATATGAATCGCTGCGTACATCAGGCGAGAGCACTTGCAACAACATCTTGAACCGTTCAGCTTACTGGATACCGTCGATGATGAACGGCCAAGGCCAAGTCGTCATGCCTGACTATGTTTCCATCTATTATAAACGCCGCCCGGATGATGATCCGGAATGTCAGCGTATGGGCAAAGCTTGTGTCGCCCTTCCCCGCGGCCTGCGTTATGTTTTTGGATATAACATGCAAGACCCGGCAAATGGATCGCCTTTTCATCTAAACTGCCAAGGCGAAGGTTCGAAACCAGGAAAATATGCCAATATTCCAGAAGTGGCCGTCAACTGTCCTTCTGGCGCGCAATTAGGCGCTATATTATCTGCACCGTCTTGCTGGGACGGCGTCAACCTCGATAGTCCCGATCACCGTTCCCACATGGCGCGGACTTCGTATGGAGATTGGGGTTATGCAAAATGCCCCGACACACATCCTTATGTAGTACCAACATTCACCCTCGGCGCATGGTACACAACGGATGACACATTAGATCGCACCGGCAATCTGGATCCCATGACAGAAACATGGCATTTTTCATCAGATCGCATGGCTGGAATGATGCCACATACACCCGGCTCAACCTTCCACTCCGACTGGTTTGGCGCATGGGATGACGAGATTATGGACAAATGGACGGCTAACTGCATCAATAAATTGTTGAATTGTTCGGGTGGCGATCTCGGAAATGGCGAGCAATTGAAATTCTTCGATGGCTATACGACCAAAGCAAATCCGCGCCTGGTTGCACCTCCTAGTCGGACATAAGTCAAAAAAATGCGACGGGCCGATTAGACACCACTTGGCTTGATCTCTGGCAACGCCTATAGAAATCTATAACGTCTTACGGACATCCTAGCAGGGTTCATAACGACGAAAGCGGATCATCTATGGCCCATCCTGGTGATGGCAAATATTGCGATCAAAGCGCTGACGATATTATATGGCTGCATGGCGCGGGCCTTTCCAGTGACACATGGCGGGCAGATATCGGTGGTATCAGGCCTGACCTTCCCGGACACAAAACGGCTGAGTGTATCGCGAACCCCTCGGTAGAACGTTATGCTGACAGAATAGAGCCCTTGTTACCTAACCGGTTTGCACTGGTTGGTCATTCTCTTGGTGGCATGGTTGCGTTGGAATTGGCGGCTCGACATCCGCAGCGGACACGCGGATTGGTGCTTGCGGAAGCCGTGCCAACCGTTTTGCAATCACCGATTAGCATTTTTCTGGCACGCATCGCCAAGGCCATCATGAGCCATATCAGCCCGAAACGATTGGCCTGGCTTTCCGGGCTGTCAGAACCGGAATCCGTCCAGCATCATCTGCGTCAGCAAACCGGATCAATGACATTACAAGGGATACGGGATGGGCTGCAAGCCGCGATGCTCTATGATGGTCGTCCGCATTTACCAAATATCCAGGCTCCAACACTGATCATTGTTGGCGAACGAAACAAAGCGACACATGCAGGCGCAAAATTGCTGCATGACGGCATTCCCAATTCGCGGCTGATGAAACTGCCCGGTGGTCACATCCTCCATATTGAAAATGCTGACCGGTTTTACGCCACAATTGCCGGTTTTCTAGGAGACAAAATATGAAGTTATATTATGAAAAACGCGGCAATATCAAAGGCCCTCCTGTCGTCTGGCTTCATGGTGGAAGTTTTACCGGACAAATGTGGTTGGAGATCGCTGATATGTTGCCGGAATATCATAATATCATCCCCGATCTACCGGGGCATGGCAAAAACCGGGAGCGCTCGTTGCTATCGCTGGAACAGGTAGCCGATGACATCGCCCATCTGATCAAGGAAACATTTGGCGACCAACCGGTCGATTTGGTTGGGCTGTCCTTTGGTGGTTATATTAGTCTCGTCCTGCTTATCCGACATCCCGCTTTGATAAGACGCGCCATGATCAGCGGCGTACACGCCGGCAATATGCCCCATCCAAAGCTCATGGTTTTGGCAATGATCATCTCTTCGCCGCTGATGAAGTTCCAGTGGTTCCGCGAAAAGATGGTCAAAATGATGGGTTTGGACGATTATAGCTTGGCATCCGACGAAGAAGGCCGCGCTAATGCCAGTCCAAAAACGATGCGCAAGGTGGGAAGGCTAGCGATTGAATTT
This sequence comes from uncultured Sphingomonadaceae bacterium, assembly GCA_947501695.1. Lineage (GTDB taxonomy): Bacteria > Pseudomonadota > Alphaproteobacteria > Sphingomonadales > Sphingomonadaceae > Parasphingorhabdus. The sequence continues at coordinate 826,817 of CANMWO010000001.1, read as the reverse complement.
GATGCGAGAGAACAAATTTCATCGATTGCGACACCGACTTTGGTCGCCGCCGGGGCAAAAGAGCATTACAGCATATGCAATGACCTGGCTCTGTTTCAAGGAGAGATGCAAAATTGTCGTGCCATAACGGTTCCAGAAATGGGTCATGGGTGGTGTGGAGAAGATCCTCAACTTTTTGCAGAAACCGTTCGCGCTTGGTTTAACAACGAACCGCTGCCCGAGAGGCTACTATCAGTTTGATATCAACATTTTGAATCCGGATCGGCAGCTAGGCCTTTCCCACAGCCTATAAACTCTGATAGTCTTATGCGGACCGCTCGACATGGCCTGCGTCGTTTATCTATTCTACGGCAGAAAAAGTGAAAAGCATTTTGGGCTATTCTGTATATAGACTGGAGAACGCGAGGTTTTTTGTATTTTCTGACTAGCTGGTAATGTCGAGTATTTAATCCATTATATCAAAAGCTTAATTAGGATCCAACTTGAACGCCGCCCCCTCAAACTGATAGCGACCTGTGATGCATGATTTTTCCATTACCCAAGACCAATCAACAGATATTCTATATAGCGACCTAATATCTGCTGCCCGCGCCCTGATCGATGGGGAGCCGGATGCCATTGCTAACATGGCGAATATATCTGCACTTATTTGGCAATATATTCCCGATCTCAATTGGGCAGGCTTCTATCGGGTGATGGAAGATGAGCTGGTTCTCGGTCCCTTCCAGGGCAAAAGCGCCTGTATCCGGATCGCAATGGGCAAAGGTGTGTGTGGGACCGCAGCTGCCACCAATCAGATTCAGCGGGTCGCCGACGTCCATGCCTTCCCCGGCCATATAGCATGTGATGCCGACAGCCGTAGTGAGCTAGTCGTGCCAGTTTACAAAGACGGAAAAGTCATCGCGGTATTGGATCTCGATAGCCCTCTGCCTGATCGATTTTCAGCCGAGGATGAAACTGGTATGATCAAATTGATCGATACCGTTGCTAACAGTCTTGGTTAACAGCGCCTAAACCATATTGCCCCATTTCGAGACAGTCTTGCAAAACAACCCTATTTTACAAGCTGCTAATGGCCAAACAGCCCTCAAAATGGTAACTAATCGTTAACCATTACACGGCGGAGCTTGCCAATCATATGCTCCGAAACAGGGAGTTGTTAACCATGAAGACCCTTTTATTTGCTGGCTTGGCTGGCGCTATGGCGATGACGCCATCAGCGGCTTCTGCAGCCATCGACTCGGTGCCGAATACCACCGCAGCCAATGCACCAGTGGATATGTCATTTGCCTCCGCAACAGAGCTCGCCTCTGGCGTGCAAGGCGCTAAAAAGATGATGAACCGCATGGGCACGCATAAATTGGGCGGCAAACAGATGCGTCATGCTGTACGCGATGGCCAAAATTTCCGGGATGGCGCTAAGGTTCGCATGGGGCGCATTGGCAATCAGCGCGGCTATAAACGCCCGCACCGTGGCTTCCGCCTACCCCGCACCTTCATTCAACCCAGTTTCTTTATTGCCAATTATGGCAACTACGGCTTGAGACGGCCAACAGCCGGTTATGGCTGGTCGCGTTACTATAATGATGCCGTGCTAACTGACCGCCGCGGTGTGGTGTATGATAGCGTCAACAATCTCGACTGGGATCGTTACAATCAGGGCTATAACGACGGCTATCAAGCTGGTCAGGCCACATATGACAACAGCGTGCTCATGAATGATGATCAGGTCGTTGCTACCCCATCAGGCGCTTATGGCGGATCAACAACCTATCAAGGTGACTGGAATGGAGCCTATCGCGAAGATGGCAGCTATCAAGGCGATTGGCAGGGGACATATCGTGATGCGGAAGGTCAGGTTTACGAAGGCCAATATTCCGGCACGTTCATTGGTGATGGCAATGCTTCCCAGGTCGGTGCGAGCTACGCGAACGGGCCACATTGGGGCAACCAAGGATCGAATGACTATCAAGCGCCTCGCCATCATAGCGAAGGCAATAATGGTTATAATGACGAACTCGCTTATCTTGAGCGCTGCAAGAAAAGCAGTGGCATTGGCGGCGCTGTTGTCGGAGGTGCCATCGGCGCACTGGCTGGAAATCGGATCGCGGGGCGCGGCAATCGTCTTGGCGGATCGCTGATTGGCGGCGGCGTTGGCGCTTTGGCTGGCGCAGCGATTGACCAAGGTACTGATCGTTGCCGTAAGTTGCTCAAGAAATACGGCCAAGAATATCAAGCGCGCGAACAATATACACGGGCGCCAGGAGCCAGCTATCGCGCTCCGGCTCGACGATCACAATATCGGACACAACAAGCCTATCCAAGCGGATGGCAGGGCGGATATTATTATCCGGCCTATTATTACCCACAGGCACAGCCCATGATAACCACGGTTGTGATCCAATCGGCGCCGGTAACGACGACAACCACAACGACTTATATCGACGAAGAAGTTGTCTACACCAAGGCCAAACCCGCCAAGAAACGCTGGAAGCCGGCTCCAAAAAGAGTTTGGAAACCCAAACCAAAGCAACATGCCCCGGCACCAGTTAAAGGATGCCAACAGGAATGCTGTCTCTACTGCGATTGATTGAGCAGCAACAAAATCAAGAAAGCCCGCCGATCAGAAATGATCGGCGGGCTTTCTTGCATTATACCTATTGTCCATTATCTAACATTGGCCAAGGGCCATAGGGTTAGGCAGAATTTTCCAGATATGCCTTCGGATCAAAACGCCGCCAACCATCTGGCCCCAATTGCTCCAGTGGCTGAAAACGTACCTTATATTCCATCCGGCTCGATCCATTCACCCAATATCCAAGATACACAAATGGCAGACCAGCTTTGCGCGCACGCAAGATGTGGTCCATGATAATGAAGTTACCAAGACCGGCGCGGTTCGGATGGTCCGCATCGAAGAAGCTGTAAATCATCGACAGTCCGTCGCCTTGTTGATCCGTCAAACAAGCGCCAACCAAACGGCCTTTTACGCCATCTACAGCCGGCTCACGATATTCAATGACATAGCTTTTGACCGGTGATTGTTCGATCATGTCGGAATAGTCCATCTCGTCCATTTCCGTCATGCCGCCACCAGGATGCCGCTTGGAGAGATATTTCTGCAACAAAGAGAATTGCTCTTCCGTCGCCCATGGTTCGCACGCTTCTACGACAAGGTCGTGATTGCGCCGAAGCAATTTGCGCTGCGTACTATTGGGTTGAAATTCATCAACCACTACACGGACTGATACACATGCTTTGCACTCGAGGCAGCTGGGCCGGTATGCGACATTTTGGCTGCGACGAAAACCGATCCGTCCCAAAGCATCATTCAGCTCGTCGGTATGTGGTCCGCTTAACTCCGTAAAGACCTTCCGCTCGCTTTTGCCCGGTAGATAAGGGCACGGGCTAGGGTTTGTTACAAAAAACCTTGGAAATCGAACGGGTGCAGTCACAGATGAGAGCCTTGCGTTACATGTTTAAGAATCAGTAACTTTAATATGCCTCGTGCCAACGCACATGAAAAGGTAATTTACCATGATGTAAAACTACCGACGATCAAAGGTAGTTTTTAACTGGCAATCGATTCAAAAAAGACAAAAAAAACGGGACGATAATCGCCCCGTTTTTTAAAATATCTTGTCAGGCCTCAAGGGCTTGTTGGATCATCATCGTCATCAGCAATGATGATGATGCCAGCGATAACCGCAGCAGCAGCCAAAACACCAATGATGATACCAGAACTACCACCAAGCTTTTCAGCGTCGGCTTCAGCAGTAGCGCCGATGCGTTCTGCAACTGGAGCTGTACTCTGAACAGCCTGTGCCATTGCGGGGGCGGACATGAGGGATACGGCGGCTACGGAAGCTGCCAATTTGTTAAACTTCATTATATACTCCAATCAGAATATTTACATATATCAAAGGCAAGCCGAACGCCGGCTCAGAACCCCCTGATAGGGTAACAACGTTGCGCGACTCTTTATTGGTTGCATACGCTATTAATTGCTTACTAGGTTTAGATCGAACCAAACGCAAGTAATAAACCATAAATATCGACGGGCCAATTGAATAGCGCGATAATTCGAAAGCTATTATTTTTTCGTCACATACACAGGTCGCCCAGCCACCCACGTCTGCTCGACCACGATATCCCTGATCGCTTGCGGTGTTGCAAGCATTATATCTGCACCGATTATCAGGAAATCCGCGCGTTTTCCTTTCGTTAGACTACCGATCCGATCCTCTGCAAATGCAGCGTAAGCGGCATCGATCGTATAAGCTTTCCACGCTTGCTCGCGAGATAATTTCTCGCTCGGTAACCAACCGCCAAAAGGCTGACCGTTCGCATCTTCGCGCGTTATTGCGACGGCCATCCCTGGAAAGGGGTTTGAGGACTCCACCGGAACATCGGTCCCAAACGCCAATTTTGCGCCCGATTCGAGTATCGACCGCCATGCGTAGGCGCCATCAAGGCGTTCCGCACCCAGCCGCGCCTCAGCCATCAATCGATCGGACGTTTGATGGACGGGTTGCATCGAAGCAATTGTTCCCGTCTTGGCTATTCTTGGTAGGTCCGCTGGATCGACTATCTGGGCATGCTCTATCCGCCAACGTCGATCGCCTTTAAATGTATATTGCAATTCTTCAATCGCAGACAAAAGCTCTTCATTAGCTTGATCACCAATCGCGTGAACTGCCGTCTGGAATCCGTCCATCGCCGCTCGGCTCATTTTGTTTTTCAGTTGCGCCGACGTCAACAGCGCAAGCCCCTTTTCACGCGGTTTATCGGTATAGGGTCGCTTCAACAATGCACCGCGTGAACCCAAAGCACCGTCAATATAGAGTTTCACGCCCGCAAGCCTTAGATGATCCTCGTAGAGCCAAGGCGAAGGCCCGGGCCCACCAATCGCAACCATATTCCCGATTTCGCCGGCATAAGAGATGATCCGGACTTTCAACTGCCCTTTATCCCCTGCCCGCCGAAAGCTCTGCCATTGCTGCATAGTCGTTCCCATGTCAGCAATTGTGGTCACACCTTGCGACAGCAACATTTCCTGTGCTTTCATCAGCGCCAGATCATTTTCCACAGGTCGCGGTGCCGGAATGCTATTTGCAAACAGATCCTGCGCCTTGTCGACGAAGATACCGGTCGGCTTCCCTCCCGCTTTCTGTATTACACCACCAGATGGCGCCTTGGTCGCTGCTGTTACTCCGGCTGCTTTCATACCGGCGCTGTTGACCCAAGCGGCGTGGCCATCCACACGCTCGAGAAATACCGGACGGTCGGGAATAATAGCGTCGATCTCTGCAGCTGTTGGAAAGCGGCCCAGCCCCCATATTTCCTGATTCCAACCGCTACCGATAATCCAAGGACGAGCAGGATATTTTGCAGCATATTCCCGCAGCGCATCCTGCGCTTCGGCGAGCGTCTTGGTGTTAGACAGATCAAGGGTCAGCGCCGCAAACCCCATTCCCATGACATGGCCATGCGCATCAACAAATCCGGGGATCAGGGTTTTTCCCCTACCATCAAATTTGAAATCAACTTCTTTGGGACGCTTGTCCTTTCGATCCAGCAATTCTTTAACGCGACCATCATCATCGATAACCATAGCCGCAAAACGAATGACCTTGCCGTCATCATTGAGGGTCATGCCGTTGACATTTTCAATCAGGCTATCCGCCTGTGCCGGTACGCCCGCAACCGCAGCGGCCGCAGCTAAAGCTGTACCCGCCTTAAATATAGAAAAAATACGCATCACCATCCCCTAAACCCAATAACTCTAAAACTACGCCCTGCCCTTGGCTATTCTTGACACCAGCGAACTTGTATCATTCCGGCCACCACCGGCCGCCTGCACTTCGGCATAAAATTGATCTACTAATGCCGCTACTGGCAAGGTCGATCCGTTGGTTCGCGCTTCTTCCAGCGCCAGTCCAAGGTCTTTACGCATCCAGTCGACCGCAAAGCCAAAATCATATTCATCCTTAGCCATCGTGGCCCAGCGATTATCCATCTGCCAGCTTTGCGCCGCTCCGCCGGAAATCGCTTCATAGACTTTATCGAGGTCGAGCTTGCTGGCTTGAGCAAAGCGCAAAGCTTCGGATAACCCCTCCAATATTCCGGCAATTGCAATCTGATTGCACATCTTGGTCGTCTGCCCTGCCCCGGGTCCGCCGACATGCACGATACGCGATGCATAGACAGCCATGATGATTTCGGCAGCAGCAAAAGCTTCTTTGCTGCCACCACACATGATTGACAGTTTGCCATTTTCCGCGCCTGCCTGCCCGCCTGACACCGGCGCATCCACGACATGGATGCCGCGTCCTTGGGCCTCAACCGATAATTGCCGCGCAATTTGTGCCGATACCGTTGTGTGATCTATGAACAGACTCCCGCTCTGCATCGCCCCAAAAGCACCATCGCGGCCCATGGTAACCGCACTCAGGTCATCATCATTACCAACACAACTAATCACAATCTGCGCCTCTTTGGCGGCTTCTGCAGGGCTAGCGGCAAAGGCCCCGCCATGGTCCGCTACCCATTTTTCCGCCTTTGATTTGGTGCGATTATAGACTGTCAGATCATGTCCAGCCCGGGCCAGATGCGCTGCCATCGGCCCGCCCATCACGCCAATTCCGATAAATGTAATTTTTGCCATGGCTTACACGCATAATCATTGTTTCCCTGAATGACCAGATGCGTTAGGGGCCTTTGCATCATGACAGAAGAAAACACCGCACCGCTTCCTACTTTCGACTATGCCGATGTCCAGGCCGCCCATGCGCGCATTGGTGACCGGATCGTGCAGACGCCGACGCTGAAAAGCATTACGCTGTCCGAAATGGCAGGCGCAGAAGTCTATCTAAAATTTGAAAACCTTCAGTTTACCGCTGCTTATAAAGAACGCGGTGCGCTCAATGCGCTACTTCTTATGGATGAGAACAAGCGAGCGGCGGGTGTAATTGCAGCATCGGCAGGCAACCATGCCCAAGGCCTCGCCTACAATGCCAAGAACCTGAACATCCCCGCAACCATCGTGATGCCCACCACCACACCGATGGTGAAAGTGGAACAAACCCGCGGCCATGGCGCAGAAATCGTCATGGCGGGCAGCAACTATGATGAGGCCTATTCGCATGCACTGGAACTCGCGAAGCAGCGCGGCCTGACCTACATCCATGCCTTTGATGATCCGCGTGTTGCTGCGGGCCAAGGCACTGTCGCGATCGAGATGCTCGAAGCAGTTCCCGATCTCAATCGCCTGATCATTCCCATTGGCGGCGGCGGGCTGTTCTCCGGCATGGCGACCGCCGCACACGCGATCAACCCCGACATCAAGATGACCGGCGTACAAGCCGCGCTCTATCCTAGCATGTATGGCAAGCTAAACGGCAAGGAAGTAACGGCTGGCGGTGACACGCTGGCCGAGGGCATTGCTGTACGCAATCCGTCCGAATTTACTGCTGCGATCATTCAGAAATATGTTGATGAGATTCTGCTGGTCGGCGAAGCGCAACTGGAAGGCGCGGTCAGTCTATTGCTCCAGATCGAGAAGACCGTTGTCGAAGGCGCTGGTGCTGCGGGCCTCGCAGCCCTGCTTGCCAACAAGGAAAAATTTGCCGGCGAGAAAGTCGGTCTGGTGCTATGCGGCGGCAATATCGACACGCGGCTCTTAGCGAACGTGCTGCTGCGCGATCTGGCCCGCTCTGGCCGCCTCGCCCGCCTGCGGCTGCATCTGCGCGATCAGCCCGGTGCGCTCTATAATGTCGTAAAGCAATTTGCCGATCATGAAGTCAACATCATCGAAGTCTATCACCAGCGCGTGTTCACCAACCTGCCCGCCAAAGGTCTCATCACCGATATCGAGTGCGAGGCAAAAGATAAGGCGCAACTGGACGGCTTGATCGCTGATCTGAACAAAGTCGGCTATGATGTGCGCCAGGTGGAATTGGCGGACTAATCCTGCTTCTTCGCCTTTGCCGGATCATATTTGGCGAACCAGCCCATGATATTATCCACCTTGGCAATTAGATTACTGGGCCTGCCAGCAATCAAATGCGGAGCACCGGGAACCTTGACCAGCACAGTATCCACATTCTGGACTTTCAAGGCCGTATAAAATTGCTCGGCCTCCCAGGCTGGTGTGCGCCAGTCGGCCTCTCCTACCATCAGCATCGTCGGGGTCTTCGCATTGCTAACAATGGATAGCGGGGACCGCCGCCAATATTCCTCTGGCTGTTCCCAAGGTTGAGCACGGAACCAGTGGCGACTGACAAATCTCGAAATATCCGCCGCCAGCGCCATGGTCGTCCAGTTAATCACCGGCTTTATGGACGCCGCAGCAGCGAAACGGTCGGTTTTCCCGACCGCCCATGCCGTCAATATGCCGCCACCAGAGCCACCGGTTATGAACAACCGGTCTTTGCTGACATAATTTTTAGCGACCAGCGCATCGACCACAGACATCAGATCATCATGATCTTTTCCCGGATAATCGAGATCAATAAGCTGTGCGAACTCTTCGCCATAGCCCGTGGATCCGCGTGGATTTACATAGACAGTGACATAGCCTTCAGCCGCAAAGCGTTGGATTTCGGCCGCAAAAAATGGACCGTACATGGCATAAGGCCCACCATGGATTTCGAGGATCATCGGATGGGATCCGTCAGCTTGAAATCCAGGCGGCAGCGCAACCCATGCCTGAATATCCCGACCATCATGGGTGGATTTGGTGACAATTTCTTCAACCCGCGCGAGTTGAATATGATCCAGAGCATCATCGTTCAAATTGGTGAGAACACGGCCCGTTTTACCGCCACGGGAAAGCGCAACTTCCGCCGGCCGATCGGTGCTGGCTTTGGTATAGGCAATAACGGGTGAACTCCCGCCCGCTTTTTTCGCAACCGAAAAACTACCGGACGCATAGGGGCGCCCAATTGCAGTCCCACCAGCATCACGCACGAGGGTTTTGACATTTCCGGATAGATCGATCGACAAGAGAGTCAGCAAACCATCAACCTCGGCCTGCGCAATTAGTGCTTTGCCATCGGCGCGCCACTGTACGGAATCGATAGAACGGTCAAAATTGACCGTCAGGTTGCGCAAATCAGATCCATCGGCACCCATCACGTAAAGCTCCGTGTGCTGATAGGATTTTAGCTTATCATCATAGCCGAGATAGGCGATTTGCGATCCCTTGGGAGATACGCGTGGCGCAAAATCGGGGCCGTCCCGTTCCGTCAGAGGCGACATCGAAAGATCGGACAGGTTGATCCGGTAAATCTCGCTTTCAATGGGATCGAGATGAGCATCGTCCACATCATTGCCCGTGACCAAAAGCGCGCCATTGCCAAGCCATTCGGGCGAAGTGAAACCATTTTTGCCTTTGGTCACCTGGCGCGGCGTTCCGCCTTCTGCGCTTAATATGAAGACATGGCTTTTCCCCTTGGGGAGATAGCCTGCACCGTCGAAGCGAAAGACGAGATCATCAAAAACCCGCACCGGTTTTGCCCATTCAGCGCCCTTTGGGCTTTTAGGCGGCTTGGCGAAGGAAGCTGTATCATCCGGAATGAACATAGAAAAAGCAATCGACTTGCCATCCGGCGACCATGTTGGTGCGCTAGGATTGGCACCCAATTGCGCTAACGAAAAGCTGTCACCGCTATCCATATATCGCACCCGCAAATCCGGTTTGCCATCGGTTGTAGTGAGATACACCAAACGATCTCCGTTAGGCGACCAACGGACCGACGAGCTCGAACCCTGACCGGAAATTAGCGGCCGGTGATTGCCGTTGCGCGTGTTAACAACCCAAAGATCGCTAACCGTCCGATCGCTGCGCTTATCCATCGATTTTCGCGCATAAACGATCCTCGCACCATCAGGCGAAATTTGCGGATCATCGGCATATTCCAGATCAAAAACACGCTCTGACGTAAACCTGCTCTCTTCCTTGGGAGTTTCCGCTTGTCCGATAGTTGCGATGGAAAGAAGCGAGCAGGCAGCAAGCAAATAGCGTGTTTTCATCATATTCCCTTTTGTTCCGGTCAATCCTATGGACGTCAAGCGCCCTTTGCCAGTGGGAATTTACATTTATAAAAAATACCAAGGCACATGCTCCCTTGAAAACATGTCCTATGCTTACGCTAGACATGCTTTCTTACAACAGTTAGCCTGAAATTTAGTCAGGAGCCTGTCCATGTATAAAATTGCGCTTACCGAGTCCTATTTTCCAGCGCAGGGTGGACCGGAACCGTCACCGATGACAGTCGGCGACATGCTTCGTCGATCAGCTGAGCGTGCACCGGATCAACCTGCCCTTAAAGAACTGACTTATGATGGCGCGATTGCACGCTGTTGGACCTATGCTGAACTCTTGGCCGATTCCGAGCGGCTTGCCAGAGCGTTGGCTAGTCGCCATGCCGAAGGAGCTCGCGTCGCGGTATATGCCAACAACGTGCCTGAATGGGTACTTTTGGAACTGGCTTGTGGCCTTGCAGGCATCACGCTGGTCACGGTTAATCCAGCCTATCAGAAACGCGAACTGAAATATGTTCTCGAACAGTCGCGCTCCGAAGCCATTTACTATGTCGCGGACTTTCGCGGAAATCCGATGCAGGAAATTGCTGACGCAGTATGCGATGAGATTCCGGCCATCAAGCACCGCATCCTGTTGACCGACCATGATGCGCTTTATGCTGGCGAGAGCAGCGGCGCTCTTCGCGATCCGAAACCGGAAGACGCAGTGCAGCTGCAATATACGTCGGGTACGACAGGCTTTCCAAAAGGCGCGCTGCTGCATCACAATGGTCTTGTGCGCAATGGCGTTGATACAATGACCCGGGCCGGCTTGGAGCAAGGTGATATTTTTGTTCACAATATGCCGCTTTTTCACACAACCGGTTGCGCAATTCTTGTTCTTGGCGGCTTTGGCAGATGCGGCACAATGTTGCTTGCACCGATGTTTGATCCAGCAATTGTTGCACAGGTCATTGAGCGTGAACGTGCCACATTCATTCTGGGTGTTCCAACCATGCTCGTAGCCCTGATCGACGAGGTGCGTCGCTCGGGCCGGGACGTTTCATCGACGCAACGGATGATGTCCGGCGGCGCCATGGTCGCGCCACAGCTGTGCCGTGATGCCAAAGAGATATTCGGCGCACCAATCCAAATTGTATATGGTCAAACCGAAACGTCACCCGTGCTGACGCAAGCTTGGCATGAGGATTCACTGGAGGATCTGACCGAAACCATCGGTCAGCCTGCTGCCCACACCGAAATCTCCATTCGTGACCCCAAAACCAACAGTGTGCTGCCCATTGGCGAGCAGGGCGAGATATGCGCCCGCGCCTATAGCGTCATGCTTGGTTACAATGACAATCCCGATGCCACCTCCGCCGCCATCGACGGCGATGGCTGGCTGCATACCGGCGATCTCGGGCGCATGGATGCACGCGGCTATGTCAAGATTACGGGACGTGTCAAAGAGATGATCATTCGTGGCGGCGAAAATTTGTTCCCGGCAGAAATTGAAAATGCGATGCTGGAACATGAGGCGATTGATGAAGTCGCCGTTGTCGGCATCCCTGACGACAAATGGGGCGAACAGGTCGCCTGTTATTTCCGCAATGGTTCAGACACCACCTTGCAAGCAGCCGATCTAAAGGCGTTCATTCGCGAACGTCTATCGCCGCAGAAGACGCCTGCATATTGGATCAGCATATCCGAATGGCCACTCACCGGTTCAGGCAAAATTCAAAAGTTTAAGCTGGTAGAAGCATTTGAAGCAGGCGAATTTAAAACCTTGGCATAGCGTTGCCCGTCGAAGCTTCTCAGATCCTTGAAATTGCCATTTTATTGATGGCTAAACGCTGGTTCTCGACGCCGGTTGCGAGTGCAGTCGCGCGCAACAGTCCCGCAATTGGGGATTGCTGCAGCGCTACGACGAAATTTCGGTCTAAATAATGCAACATGTCTATTTCTTACAATGCAAACAGGAGGCTTTGGGATAACTCCCTTTTCGGAACGATATTTGCGACCCATCGTTCCAACGCCCCGCCCGACCCCTCAGGTCGGCGGGGCATTTTTTTCGGATATAAGATAGTTGGAAGGCCGCAGTTTACTCTGTCTTTGGCTAAATAAATATATTCCGATCTCTTAGATCGCTTTTTAGTCAAACGTCATGGATCACTACATTGTTAGATGATATTTAACCTTTGGGAGGCCGAGGGATGAGCAGTGGAACAGATGCGACGTAATCCTGATATTCTTTTTCGTCGCCCCATTTCTTTTTCGCATGCGCTTCCAATTTGGGCACGCCGCTGATGCGGATGATCAGGAACGCTACGAATATCGGCGAGATAATTGTCACCCATTGCCAACCGCCTAGTACCGGTAAAGACGCAACCGTTACGCCGGTCCACAATAAAATCTCACCAAAATAATTGGGGTGCCGGGACCATGCCCAAAGACCGGAGGAAATGAAGCGTCCTTTATTGGCGGGTACTTTTCGGAATTCGCGTTTCTGTCTGTCGGAAATAACCTCGACAGCAAAGCCCACGATCCACATTCCGATCCCGACAAAGGCGAATATATCAAGTGGTAGGCGCGTGCTGTTGGTGATGATGACTAGAGCGCTTGCAGCCGTCAGCAGAACCCATATGCCTTGCAACGTCCAAGTGAGAAAGAAGCGCGCTGGTGACTTTTTAATCTCGTCAAATCGCTGGTCACCGCCATCATCACGGATACGCAGAAATAGGAAAGAACCCAGTCGCAAAGCCCAGATGACGACCATCAAAGCAATGATACTCGAACGCGCATCCAATGGCGCAGATAGTACGCCGGCCACGATCATCAGCGAAAGATAGGTGAAGGAACCAGTCAGATCATAATATTTCTCGGTCTTCGCGGCATTGGCTGGAATGAAAGCCAGCCAGTTAATCGCATAAGCCATGATGCCGCAGATCAAAAATACCGGCATCGCGCCAAATGTAACCCCGCCCTGGCTGCCTGCAATAGCTACCAATGCACCGATTAGTACTGCTATAATCAGGGCGATAAATAGTTTCGGGCTCATGACTAGACTCCTACAACGAACGCGCAATTGGTGGTACCAGAGCCTCCAACATTGAAAGTCCCGACCGTTGAAGCGCCTTCTACTTGGTAATCGCCTGCATTTCCAGTCACTTGCTTCGAGGCATCGAGCATCATGCGAACGCCGGTCGCGCCGACAGGATGCCCCATACCTATCAAGCCGCCTGATGGATTGATTGGCAAACTTCCGTCAAATCCGATGACGCCATTCTCGATCGCTTTCCAGGCTTCGCCCGGTGCCGTTATACCGAAATGTTCGATCGCCATATATTCCGTTACCGAGAAACAGTCATGGGTTTCAATCGCATCCAGTTGGTCCGGTCCTTCAATACCAGCGCGGCGATAGGCGTCGGTGATCGCTTTACGGGTCCAGGGCAAAACATAGTCGTCATTGGCGCTATCAACCAGTTTCGTTTGCATAAGCATGGGAGCGGTGGTGTGTCCCCATCCTTTAATCTGGGCCAAACTTTCCAATGGTATAGCGCGACTATCCGCATATTCCTTGGCCCGCGCTTCGGACGCCAGAAAGACGACCGCTGCGCCATCGGAAACCTGTCCGCAATCCTGCCGCCGCATCCAGCCTTCGATGACCGGATTATACTCATCGTCGGCGGTAAAGCTCTTATCCTCAAATTGCCAATCACGGCTTTGCGCGTTCGGATTGCGCCGCGCATTGTCAAAATTGGTTTTCGAAATCTCCATGAGGTGCTCGTGGCGCAGGCCATAGCGGCGGTCATATTCTTCAGCGAGATCAGAGAACATGGCCGGCCAGATATATTTAGCATTCTGCCCTTCTTCTCCAACGAAAATGGCCGCGCCCAGATTATCCGCTGCCTGCGCCCCGGAAACATTGCGCATCAGTTCGACCCCGGCGACACAGGCGAGATCATAGCGCCCGCTTTCGATATCCGTCATCGCGCCCAATATGGCGAGCGAGCCGGAGGCGCAGGCGCCTTCGTGGCGAGAGGCGGGCATGCCGGAAAAATCCTTGTGCACATGGCCGAAAAAGCCGCCGAGCATCCCCTGCCCGGTAAAAAGCTCCGCCACAAAATTACCAACATGGCCGACTTCGATATCTTTGGGGTCCAGCCCTGTTTTTTCGAGCGCGGTGAGCACCGTAGTGGAGAAGAGATCAAATAGAGACTGGTCTTCGCGCGTCCAGTTTTGAGCGAAATCCGTCTGATGGCCGCCCAATATGTAGATATTCTGTGACACGCCAGTCTCCTCTATTTTAACTCGTCAGCATCCGCCCAAACCGCATGGGTACCGCTGCAAATACGATGCGGCAGGATGATTTGGCAAACCGGCCCCGCCGCAATATTCTTGGCATCTAATATCACACATTCCGAACGATCCAGATTCATATCGGTAATGAAACTAATCAAATAGCCATCATCCTCTGATGTCGCATTTTTGCGCGCAATGAAAGGGGCCTCTGAACCATAGCGGCCTTCGCCAAATTCATAATGCTGGGTCGCACCGGTTTCGAGATCATGTTTGACCATGCCGGTGAACAGGAAATAACCATCCTCGCCAGTTACACTATAGACGTAACGGTGCTTCTCGCCGGCGTAAGCAGGATTGATGGTTCCAAACTCAACAATTTCGTCGTCATATAGCCGTTCTTCGAGCGTCTCACCGGTGCTGAGGTTAAACCGCCAGCGGTGCAAATGGGTTTTTAGTGAATGCAGATCGAGATTGGCCCCCATCGCCTGATATTCACCCGGCATCGACTGCAACGGATCGGGCCGTGGGTCTTCCTGAAAATAGCCGTCCATGATCAACTCATCGCCTTCTTCATAAGCATTCATGAAATGCAGCACATAGGTGGATTCGGCTTCGAACCACTTGATGTCCTCCGGACTTCCAAAGCGAGGGATCACCGCGAAGCGCGATTTCATCGTCTTGTCGAAAACCGGAATATAGAAACCATTATCCAGCATCGCTTGCGGCCAGAACATCGGAAAATCATTCAGGATCGAATAGTTTTTCGAAAAGCACATGTCGTGCGGCAGACGCGGTGCGGGCAAGTCCACAGGAATATAGTGCTTGAGCTTATTGTCAGCGCCGACGACGCCATAATGCATATAAGGCGCGTGGGTCGAATAGTTGAAAAACAGCAATTCACCCGTGGCCGGATCCAGTTTGGGATGGGCCGATATACCGTCAATCGGCGCCCAGCCCTCTATCCCCAAAGTGTCTAGCGTATGCGGGTCGAGCCGATAACCCTCACCACATTGCCAAAAGGTCGAAAGGATATTGCCCGCATGGACGACAACATCGGTCGACGAGCTATCCTTGATATGGCCGTGTGCGCCCCAGCCACTGCGCTCCGACTTTTTGGGATTTCCCATGCAGCCGATCCAGAGCGACCGATCCGCTTCCGCTTCGGCTTCGAAGGCGCGGGTGCGAATGAAGCGGTTCTTATATTCCGCCTTGCCACCTGACAAGTGCATCATGTGGAGCATGCCATCGCCATCAAAGGGATGATAGCGGCCAATCGCATCATGCACCGGGTTTTCGGTGTTACGAATATACACGCCATCAATATCCGCAGGAATCTCACCAATAACGATCAGATCGTCGGCATCATATTCATCAAAATTCGGGGTCCATGCCCCATTGAGATAAGGATGGTCATTATCGGAAAGGGTCGCTTTTACGCGGTTGACGAGTTGGGGCAAATTGGGTGACTCCAATATTGGTATGGTTATAGAAGTCACTCGGCTATCACGTATTGATGCCATCGGGTCAAGCGGAAATGGAACCGTTTGAGAAGCGCCGTGCTAAGCACTTGTTTGTTAGGTTAGTTTTTCAGTCCGGTGATCGTTACCGACTGGGGATGCGCCGTTTGCTGGCAATGGCTGCAGGCAATTTCCGGGATTAGCGGCTTACCGCATGTGGTGTGCGTCAACAGCACCGGAGGACCTTCCGCCGCTCCATAATATTTATCACCCCACAACATCAGCATCATGATGACGGAATAATAATCGAAGCCTTTCTTGGTCAGGAAATAGTCATTGCGAACCGGGTTTTGTTGATACGGAACCAGTTTTAATACTTCGGATTCGACCAAAGCCTTCAGCCTGTCCGACAATATAGCGGGTGCCGCGCCGGTGTCGGCGGCGATGGCATCAAAGCGGTTCAGCCCAGTAAAGACCGCGCGCATGATCAGGGCTGACCAGCGGTCCCCCAATATTTCCACCGATCCGCGCAGCAAAGAGGGTTGATCAGACTGGAAACTCACCTGCTTGCGCCGGCGACTATAAGAGGCCGGCATCAGACCGATGCCTGGCCCTTCAACAAAGGAGACTTCTCGCAAATCAAAAGCCTGCTTACATGCACTACAGACTGGCACAGGCTTAAGGACAGAGCCGCAGCTCTCGTGACGCAATTCAAGATTACGGCGGACATCGGCCGTGCCCCATTTGCGTTCCCAGACATAGAGGGTCAAAACGGTCGGAAAGAGATCCACCCCTTTTTCGGTCAATCCATATTGACGATGCGTCGATGATCCGGCCTCAGCGTCTTTGCGCAATATGCCGGTCTCAATTAGACGACTGAGGCGATTGGACAGCAATGCTTTTTGAATGCCTGTTCGTTGCTTTAACTGGGTGAACCGGGTGGAACCCATCCAGATCGATTCTAATATCAGCAAAATCGGGGTATCCCCCAATATCTCCAGCGCCCGCCAAATGGAGCAGGTCTTTATGGTCAGGGGATCAAGAGAGGAGCTATTAGAAGAAGGCATGATATCCCATGGGCAAAAGCAATATCGGTCAAATCTTATAGCGAGTGCAGAATCTTAGCAACCACCTCGGCTCACTTGAGAAATAGCTGCTACACTTGGTGCAACTATGGGACAGCCCCTAGCGGTTAACTTCGATGGAGATCTTAACCTTCACCAAGCGACTGACATCTTGACACCGCTTTAAATAAACTTAGGCCAGCACCATCAAAGGGAGATTAAATCATGCGTGAAGCAGTCGTCGTATCCTATGCCCGCACAGGGCTCGCCAAAGCCGGTCGCGGTGGTTTCAATATCACACCGCCGATGACGATGGCGGCACATGCTATTAAACATGCCGTTGCCAAATCGGGCGTTGAAAGTGATTTTGTTGATGATAGCTTGATGGGCAATGTGGCCCACGCGGCGCCTAACATCGGACGCAATGCAGCGCTTCTCGCCGGGCTTCCCAAAACAACGGCTGGCGCAACGATCAACCGGTTCTGTTCGTCCGGCATGCAGGCCATTGCCATGGCAGCAAACCATATTCGCGGTGATGGTGCGGATTGTGTCGTGGCTGGCGGGGTTGAGAGCATCTCGATGCAAGGGCAACGCGCGCCGGAAGGCAGCATCGACAACGAAATCCTGAAAATTGCGCCCGCGATCTTCATGCCAATGATCGACACAGCCGATATCGTTGCCGAGCGTTATAATATCAGCCGCGAATATCAGGACGAATATTCCCTGCAATCGCAGCAACGTATGGCAGCAGCGCAGGAAGCCGGACTTTTTGCCGACGAGATCGTACCGATGCAGACCAAGATGAAGGTCGTCGACAAGGAAACCAAGGAAGAAAGCATCGTCGATTACACAGTCGACCGCGATGAGTGTAATCGCCCCACCACCAACTTGGAAGGCCTCGCCAAATTAAATCCGGTCATGGGTGAAGGCAAATATATCACCGCCGGCAATGCCAGCCAATTGTCCGATGGCGCGGCGGCTGTCGTGTTGATGGAGGCCAAAGAGGCAGAGCGCCGGGGCCTCAAACCTCTGGGCCGTTTTGTGTCCTGGGCTGTAGCTGGATGTGAACCGGATGAAATGGGCATTGGTCCGGTCTTTGCCGTGCCCAAGCTTCTCGAACGGCAGGGATTGACCGTAGATGACATCGATATCTGGGAACTCAACGAAGCCTTTGCGAGCCAGTGTCTCTACAGCCGCGATCGTCTGGGCATTGATCCGGAAAAATATAACGTCAATGGCGGCTCCATCTCTATCGGTCACCCGTTCGGCATGACGGGCGCGCGCTGTGCCGGGCATTTGTTGCAGGAAGGTCGCCGTCGCGGCGCCAAATGGGGCGTTGTCACCATGTGTATCGGTGGTGGTCAGGGCGGAGCAGGTCTGTTCGAAATTTACCCCTGAACGCTCCAGACATTCGGCAGCCCATGCATTTAAAGGAATAGAAGCAGTTTTGGATCAACTAACGGACGAACAAATCGAACGCCGGCTATCAGAAGCTTTGGCCAATCGCTCCTCCGTGTCTGCGGAAAGGCTGATAGCCGGATTGCTCCGTACCTTTAATCTGACCGCGGACGGTGAGGGCGAATTTGTGTTTCCCGCGCTCAATTCATCGGCGCGGGAACGCATTTTCGGCGGGCAAGTCATTGCGCAAGCCATTGTGGCGGCGGATCGCACGGTGGATGCCGAGAAAAATATCCATTCGCTTCACTCCTATTTTTTGCGGGCCGGAGATGAAACAAAGCCGCTGCATTTTCGGGTGCATCGCGACTTTGACGGGCGCAGCATTTCCAATCGCAGGGTTGTCGTCCGGCAGAATGACAAAGTCATATTCAACCTGACGGCCTCCTTTCAAAAAGCCGCTGACGGATTGAATCACCAGATATCCATGCCGGATGTCATGCCACCCGAACAATGTATGAGCGCGATGGAACAAATTGCCCGTAACCCGCAGGTATCGGATAAGCATATCGAACGGATGAGCATGCCGCGGCCCTTTGATGTGCGCAGCTTTCGCCCCGAAGGCAAAAGCGCGGACGCGCGCCAATATCAATGGTTCAAGACGGTTGCGCCCTTGCCGGATGATCCGCTGATCCATCGCGCCACTCTGGCCTTTGCCTCCGACATGGGATTACTCTCCACGTCGATGATACCCCATGGGCTGCATTGGACAACACCAGGACTATTCTCGACCAGCCTCGATCACGCCATGTGGTTCCACGATGACTTCCGGATGGATCAATGGATCTGCTATGTGATGGACAGCGATTGGACCGGCCATACGCGCGGCCTCAATCGCGGGTCCCTCTACACACAAGATGGCAAGCTGGTGGCTTCTGCGGTGCAAGAAGGGCTTATCCGCCTGACACCGAAAGACGCCTGAAGTCTTAAAACAAAGACTTCAGGTCGCGTTTCAATATCTTACCATTGGCATTGCGCGGCAAGCTATCGGCACTGAACAGAACTTTTACCGGTACCTTGAAATTCGCCAGACGTTCTCGCACCCATGATTGCAATTCTGCTTCAGTGGCAGTCTGTCCCTGAACCAGATGTACTACCGCCGCCGGTTCTTCACCCAATGTTTTGTGGTCAATGCCAATCAAGGCCGCGTCCATCACGGCCGGATGATCATAAAGAACGTTCTCAACCTCGGAGGAATAGATATTCTCACCCCCGCGAATGATCATATCTTTGGCACGATCGACAATATGACAAAAACCTTCATCATCCAATCGCGCCAGATCGCCGGTCCGAACCCATCCATCAACGAACGTTTCGGCGGTTGCTTCTGGACGGTTCCAATAGCCTTTCACCACCATCGGACCCCGCGCCCACAATTCGCCTACTTCACCAATCGGCATTTCCTGACTGGCGTCCTCGCTCATGACTTTCAGGTCTGCTGCTGCCACCGGCGGACCACAACTGGTCGGGCGATTAAGATAATCTTCCGCGCTATGCGATGTTACCGTCGCCGTTGTTTCGGTCATGCCCCAACCGTTGCCGGGCAGCGCTCCAAAGACTTCATAGATTTTCCGGGCCAATTCAGGCGCTGACGGCGCGCCGCCATAGCTGATTGCGTCAATGGAACTCAGATCATATTGCTCCCGGTCAGGATGTTCGATCAGCTGCCACGCAATAAACGGCACACCGCCGGTTGCATTGACCTTTTCCTGCTGGATAATCTCCATTGCCTTTACGGTATCCCACTTGTGCAAGAAGACCATTTTATGTCCCCCTTGAACCGTGGGCATCATAATCGCTGAACAGGCGGTGCAATGAAACATTGGTACAACCGTCAGGCCAACCCGAACCGTCGGTTCTGGAAGCTCATTGCCCCTGCGCAAAGCCGCAGCGGCTCCTGAATAGCCAACGGAAATCGCATTGGTCGTTAGATTGCGATGCGTTCCAAGCGCGCCCTTGGGTTGCCCGGTTGTACCGCTCGTATAAAAAATCGTGGCCGGATCATCCGACGCAATGTCGACAGCTGGCAAGTCCTGATCGGGAAGATCGGCATAGTCATTCGGCACGCCAATAATCTCTTCAAGTGCGCGAGCCGGATTTTCCAAAGCGCTTTGGCTTCGCGCTACAATGACATGCTTCAAATCCGGTAACTCCGCCATATGTGACGAAATCCGGTCCCATCGTTCGGCATCGCATAGCAAAACGCTGGTCTCCGAATTTGCCAGTCCGAAAACCAGCTCTTGGTCTGTCCACCATGCATTAAGCGGCACCACGATGGCACCTATCGAGGCAGCGGCAAAGAAAATCACCGGCCATTCGGGCAAATTGCGCATCGCCAAAGAAACCCGATCGCCCTTTGACACGCCAATTTGCTGGAGCTCGATAGCCAGAGCAGCCACGGCCCGATACCAATTGGCATAGGTAACGCGTTCGCCCTCAAATATCAGAAATTCGCTATCGCCATGACCGCGTGCATGTTCCGCCATCGCCGCGAGCGTCGGAATTGCATTTTTCCAGACGCGGGTCGATACGCCATCGATATCGACCATTTCCATTTCAAACGGCTGCCCCGGCGCGCATAATAATGCGTCCACATCTTTGCGTGATCGTACGGGCCATCCAGCAGGCGGTGTCCACTTTTCCAGTGGATCTATTGCTTCAGCTGACAAATTTTTCTCTCCTAGTTGATATAAGCGAACCTATCCGTTGAACGTGCCTCCTGCAGCGGCCTTTTCCTGAAGCAGGTCTGCGACCGGTAGATTATGTTTTTTCAGACCGGCAACGACATTGCCGAGCCCAACCGTATCGGCCCAGAACATCGGGCCGCCGGTATAAAGTGGCCAACCATAGCCGTTGATCCAGACAACATCGATATCACTCGCGCGCTGTGCCATGCCTTCTTCGAGGATTTTGGCACCTTCATTGACCATCGGATAAAGGAGCCGCTCGCGAATTTCATCCTTCGAAATTTCGCGTTGCTCCTTTCCTGCCTTGGCCGCGAATTCAGCGATAATCTGTTTGACTTCATCAGCTGGCGTGCGTTGCCGCGCCGCATCATAGTCATAAAAGCCTTTGCCGACTTTCTGTCCCCAACGACCAACAGCACACAAAGCATCACGCATTGTTTCGATGCGTTCGGGATCACGATGCCAGCCGATATCGACGCCAGCCAGATCGGACATTTGAAACGGCCCCATCGGAAAACCAAATTCGAGCAAGACGTCATCTACGTCCCAATAATTGGCGCCTTCCATGATCATCTGATTGGCCTGATCCTGACGCGGGCTGAGCATCCGGTTGCCGATAAATCCGGGACAAACACCAGAGACGGCGGCGACCTTGCCGATTTTCTTTGATAGCTTCATCGCCGTCATCAACACGTCGTCAGCGGTCTTCTCGCCGCGCACGATTTCGAGCAATTTCATCACATTGGCCGGTGAGAAAAAGTGCAGGCCCAGCACATATTCGGGCCGTTTGGTCACTGCGGCAATCTCGTCAATATTGAGGTAGCTGGTGTTACTAGCGAGGATAGCGCCCTGTTTCACGATCCCGTCCAGCTTGGTGAACACTTCCTTTTTGACGTCCATATTCTCAAACACCGCTTCGATCACCAGATCGCAATCGGCGAGATCGTCATAGGACAAGCTGGGCGTCAAAATGCTCATCGCACTCTCGACCTGCTCTTCGGTCATCCGACCACGTTTCGCTGTGTTCTCATAATTTTTGCGGATCACGCCAACACCGCGTTCCAGCGCCTCTTCTTTCAACTCGACAATAGTCACGGGAATGCCAGCGGACAGAAAGTTCATGCCGATGCCGCCGCCCATCGTCCCGGCCCCCAATATACCAACTTTCTTGATCGGAATCAGATCGATTTTAGGATCAATTCCATCAATCTTATTGGCCGCACGTTCGGCAAAGAAATAATGACGCATGGCGGCCGACTGGGTGCCGGTCATCAGCTTCGTAAACAATTCCCGTTCTTTATCGACGCCATCGGCATAAGAAAGTTCACCCGCCGCCTTCACCGCTTGAATGCCTGCTTCTGGCGCTTCGAACCCGCGAATTTTTCGCCCGTTTTTCTGCCGGAATTCATCAAATATAGCAGGATTTTTGACGCCATCTTGATTGGCCATGCCTTCGGAAGACCGAGGTGGTTCCTTGCCAATTTGTTCACGGGCAAAGGCTATCGCGTCGGCTGCCAGACTGTCTTCACCAACCACCTTGTCGACCAAGCCAATAGCATGCGCCTTCTTCGCAGAAATCGGATTGCCGATAACCACCATTGGCAAAGCCGCCTCTGCGCCAACCACGCGCGGCAAGCGCTGGGTTCCGGCGGCACCGGGGATCAAACCCAGCTTAACCTCTGGCAGACCCATTTTCGCTGATGGAACCGCAACCCGATAGTGACAAGCCAGAGCAACCTCACAGCCACCGCCTAAGGCCGTGCCATGGATCGCCGCAACGACTGGCTTGCTACTGGCTTCCAACCGATCAATCGCCTCGCCCAAATTGGGTCCCTTCATCGGCTTGCCAAATTCCGTAATATCCGCGCCAGCAAAGAAGGTGCGCCCGTCACACCGGATGACCACAGCCTCAACTGCATCATCTGACAAGGCCTCTTCGATGCCATCGACCAATCCTTGCCGGACCGCCGCGCCGAGCGCGTTAACGGGGGGACTGTTCGATACGATGACCAATATATTCTGATGTTTTTCGGTGGTTACGACAGACATTATTTCCTCCTACAAGATCATGCTTCAGTGACGAATAGACGCGGCACGGCATGAATTCAAAGCTCGAATATCGGGCAAGCCTGTCGAATATCACAAAGAATAACGATTGGAAATCAGGCTTTTGCCTCAATCACCTGAAAGTGGCTACGCAATGCCCGGTTTCGGGATGAAACGGGCACAACGCCAGTGTCCGCTTTGGGCGCAAAAGGGGACATTGGGAAATACCGGATTGTTCGACAGCTAACCTCTACTTGCAGACATAGGTCATACCACTTAGGCATAAATTATGTTAAATCTCGACGATCCTCGTTGGCACCAGCTGTCACATGCTTACGGAAGCGCGGCCAACATTCCAGAACTGCTCCGAGAACTTGCTCGCAATACGGGTCCAAGCACTGGATATGACAGCGAACCATAGTTTACCCTTTGGTCCAGCCTATGTCATCAAGGTGATGATAATGATGCATCTTACGCAGCACTTCCGCACATCATCGAGATCGCCTGCAACGTGAAGGAACCAATAGATTTTGGTTTCTTTCAGCTACCTGTAGCGATTGAGATTGCACGAGCGAACGGGAATGGCCCTGACATTTCAGCCGATATGGCGGATGCCTATGAAGATGCCGTTTCGCGACTGACGGAATGTGTTGCGCTACACGGCCACGAAGAATGGGATGAACCAACACTTCTATCGGCGATATCTGCATTAGCAGTGTCGAAAGGGAACCGTCGGGTCGCGGAGGCTGTAATGAACCTAAATGACGATCTCATAAGTAAGCTGATCGAGCTGGATTTCGACTAGTAGCTTATATCCGCGTTCGGGATAAAGTTGCCACAGGGCTATCCAATTCCAAGTCGCAATTTTTGTTCTAACCAAACCGAAGAGTCCATTTCGTACAATGCAGACTCAGTGCGTCAAGCTATCCGCGCTATTGGAATGGTTATAGCGACCCACCGTTCCAACGCCCCGTCCGACCCCTCAAGTCGACGGGGCTTTTTTGGTTGTGTGGTAACGTCCGCTTTGTCAAAAAGGGTTCTTCTCACTCTCTTAGTCATAGCAAACAAAGGTAATGTGATATGGAGCGACGCAACTTTCTGAACTTGGCTGCTGTTACGCCTTTTGCCGCCAGTTCGTTAGTCAACGCTGTTGTTGCGCCTTCAGAATCAAAAACTTTTATCCTTGTTCACGGCACGTGGCTCGGTGGCTGGATATGGCAGGATGTCGCCCAAGCACTCCGTAAAATGGGTCATAGAGTATTCACCCCGACATTGACTGGTGTTGGCGAACGACATCATCTTACAAATCCGGATATTGGACTGGGAACGCACATAAATGATATCGTAGGCGTGATTGACTATGAAGAATTGAGTGATGTCATCCTTATCGGGCACAGCTTTTCTGGCATGGCTATTACCGGTGCCGCGGATGTTCGAAAAGAAAAGATCAGGCATATAGGATTTTTTGAAGCGCTGATTCCGCATGAAGGAAGAATGACTGCCGTCGAAATGAATGCAGATGGATCGGAAACCAAAAAGTTCAGAGAGCGCCGTTCTAGGTTTTTAAATGGGTATCAAATGGTATTTTGGGACGATTACCCAATAAAAATGCTTGTCGGTAATGAATACCCCAAGCTGCGAGCTAAACTGCGAAAGCTCTTAACACCTCATCCCGCCGATGCATGGACAGATGAACTGGTTTTGAAAAATGGCGGATGGAGAGATTTGCCCAGAACCTATTTGCGCGGCACGAAGCAGGAGTTTGCGCCATCCTCAATTAAAATGTGGGGGCCTGCCAAACAACCGGGCTGGGACTGGATTGATGTGCCGGTTGGACGAATGGGAATGATGACTCATCCGGAAATCGTGGCTTCGGCATTTGCTAAATTATCATGAGCCAAACGGCACGCCTCAAATTTTCGGACATGATGCTAAAGTTCGTTATAGGCGCAAAAGCGGACATTAGTCGAATTACCGTTTTCGGGCTGCGGCTGCAATGTTATGCTGTCGCGTGATTATGGCAAAACCATCCAACCACATTTTGATTTTTACCGATCTCGATGGAACTTTATTGGATCATCACAACTATTCAGCCAAACCTGCTGCCGGTTTGATCAAACGACTCTACGACCAAGGTACGGCGGATATCATTCCGGTAACCAGCAAAACGCAATCCGAATTGCTGTGGTTGCGGAAATCGATACCGCTCCAGAATAATTTAAGCGTCACGGAAAATGGGTCTGTGATCCATGCGTGTGGAAGCTCTCCTCTGTTCGACGATGATCGCTCACACAGTATCATGTTAGGGATCAGATACCGTGCGATATTAGAGCAAGTCGCGAAACTCCCGCAGTCTTTGCGTCATCATATTACCGGCTTTGCTGATATGTCTGTCGAAGACGTCATGGCCGTAACCGGCCTCGTAGTTGACGATGCCCGGCGGGCTCAAGACCGTGAAGCGACGGAACCTTTCTTGTGGTCGGGATCAGATGCAGAATTGTCGGCTGTGCAGGAGATACTGATCGAAGAGAATATTCAGGTTCAACGCGGCGGACGGTTTTATCATCTTACGGGTCAGGCAACCAAAGAGCATGCGATGGCCAAGATTATAAGCGCTTTTGTTGACAGAAAACCGGGTTTTCAAATCATCTCCATTGCTCTTGGTGACGGCCCGAATGATCTTGCGATGATCGAGGCGGCGGATTTCGGTGTCATCATGCCCAATCCCGATGGTGTGACAATTGAAACGGCCAAGCCCCATGTCCGCACGGCCCCCGTTCCCGGTCCAGAGGGCTGGGTCATCGCTATTCAAGAAATTTTGGCAGAATTGGGTTTAAACCTGTCGGAAAGCTGATTAGGCTTGTTGCTCCGCAAAACAAGGGCAATCATGGCTGATTTTCATCAAAACGGTACTATTTCCACTCTTCACAATTTGTCCAATCGCTCGGTCGAATCGCTGGAGGCCGATTTGATGGGCTTTCGAGAAGCCAATCCGATGGCTTTGGTCCTGCCCAGTTTGTTTTCGGAGCTGGAGGGCCCCGCGCTGGAAAATATAGTCGATGAACTATGTGAAGTGCCTTATCTGGACGATATAATCATCGGTCTGGACCGCGCGGACAAAGAGCAATTTGAACATGCGAAGCACTATTTTTCGCGCCTGCCACAACGCCATCATATCTTGTGGAATAGTGGTCCGCGATTGACGGCGCTGGATGAAGAATTGAAAGAACGCGGCCTGTCACCAGCGCAACCGGGAAAAGGCCGTAACGTCTGGTTCTGTTTCGGTTATTTTCTGTCAGCGACCGATGCACAGATGGTCGGTCTCCATGATTGCGATATCCTGACCTATGATCGAGCGATGCTGGCAAGGCTTATGTATCCGGTCGCCAATCCCACCTTCCCCTACGTCTTTTCCAAAGGCTATTATGCGCGAACAACCGAAGAGAAATTTAACGGTCGCGTCGTGCGATTATTGATCGGGCCGTTGCTGGCTGCGCTAAAAAAAGTCTGTGAGCCCAATGACTATATTACCTACCTGAACAGCTTCCGTTACGCGCTTGCTGGTGAATTTGCGATGGGGCGGCAGGTTGTCAAAAACATCCGCATCCCATCCGACTGGGGTCTGGAAGTCGGTGTCTTGTCAGAAGTTTGGAGGAACCATTCGACCCAGTCGATATGTCAGGTCGAGATTGCGGACAATTATGATCACAAGCATCAATCGGTTTCGCATGACAATCCCAACGGTGGTCTGTCGAAAATGAGTATCGACATTACCAAATCCCTCTTCCGCAAACTCGCGACCGATGGGCAGGTTTTTTCGGCTGGTACGTTTCGTACGCTCAAGGCGACCTATTTCCGGATCGCGTTGGACCGGATCGAGACCTTCTATAATGACGCCGTAATGAACGGTCTCACACTGGACCGGCACGAAGAAGAAACGACGGTGGAGCTGTTCGCGCAAAATATAATGACGGCGGGTGAAGTGTTTCTGGAATCGCCCAATGAAACGCCCTTTATGGCCAACTGGAACCGGATCAATAGCGCCATCCCGGATTTTACCGACCGGTTTCAGGAAGCGGTGCGATTGGATAGTCAGGATTAGGCGGAATTCTGTTTCACATTGCTGATCCAAACGGTTTGATAGGGTGACAATGAAAAGCCCCCTTCTATATCAGTGATGGATTGGCCTGAAATTAAATCCCACCACAGGTCTCCTGCAATCAAATTTATATCTGCAAGCGATAGCGATTTTATTTCTTTGGTTACATTGGTGACGGCAAAGATACTTTGCTTTCTATCCTGGCTTTGTCGCCAGATACCGAATAACCCCTCGGGTAATGCCAACGTAAACTGCACCGCATTAGGATGGAAAGCAGGCTGCTTTTTTCGAATGTCGATGAGGTTTAGAAGGCGCGTAAAAACCTGCGCCTCGACCGTTTCTGGATCAGCGAGTTTCCCGTTTATCTCATCGTAATCCAGCTGACGGCGGTTGATTGATCGGTTGTGGCCAGTGCGGTTGACCTCCTCATATCCATTCGGCGTTGCGAGCAGGCTATGAATATAGAACGCAGGAATACCTTCCAGCGCAAGCATGATCGCCATTGCGGCCATGAAACGATCGATTTGATGCGCGTCCGGCCCTTCCAACGTGCCCTGCATGGCCTCGAAATAAGAGATATTCATCTCATAAGGCTTTTCCGTACCGCCCGGTCCGCGTCGCATGGAGAGTCTTCCGCCAAAGCCTTGAATCGTCGCCATCATCTGATCGACTTCGCCTTGCGGTAACACACCCTCGGTCGGACGCAATCCGATGCCATCATGACTGGCGGTGAAATTTAGATAGGTGCAACCGGTCAGCGCCGGCGGATTGCTGCGCGTCAAGCGTTTCAGATAGAGCGCATTACCGGTCAACAAGGCGTGGACAAGGAGCGGCGGCAATGAAAAATTATAGATGACATGCGCTTCATTTTGATTGCCGAAATAGGTCAAATTTTCATGATTGGGGATATTGGTTTCGGTAATGATGATCAGCGTTTCGGCATGATGATCCATCAATGTTCTTAGCAACCGGATGATCTCATGGGTCTCATCAAGATTGATCGACGCCGTACCGGCTTTTTTCCAGAGAAATGCCACCGCATCCAGTCGAAAAATCCGAACGCCGTGATCGATATAGGCGGCGATGATTTTAATAAATTCAAGCAACACATCCGGGTTGGTAAAATCGAAATCAAGCTGATCGGGACTAAATGTGCTCCAGACATGGCGATCGCCCGCCGCCGTGCGAAAGGCCGTTAGCAAAGGGTGAGACCGTGGACGAACAACCTGCCCCAAATCGGCGGCCGGATCGGCTGTATAATAATAATCCTTGCCCGGTGCTTCGTCGGACAGAAATTGCTGGAACCATTGGGATTTGCTCGACCCGTGATTGATCACAAGGTCACCCATTAACCGATAATCCCCGGCAATGGCCTCTATGTCCGACCAATCACCCAGATTTTCATCGACCTGAAGATAGTCGATCACTGAAAAGCCATCGTCTGAACTATAAGGGAAAAACGGTAAAATATGCACCGCGCCAATGGCTTGGCCGATATGCTTTTTCAAAAAGCGATGCAGCGTTTTTAAGCTATGCTCCCCTTCTGACTGGATCGTACTCCCATAGGTGATAAGCGCAATATCGCTCTCATCCCAAAGATGTTTGTCGGCGATATCCTGCCGCTTTATCATCTTGTCCTGGTCGGACCAAAACAGGTCTATGATACGCTGCGCCAGCGTATCGCAATCATTTTCGGGATAAAGCAGCTTCAGTTGCGCAGTCAGGCGGTGCAACAGATGGTCGATAGTAGCGCGATCATTCATATGGTGGTCCGTCACTCCGAAAAGCCGCTTGACGCCGATAGGACAATCGGGCCTTTATTGTGCCGTGCATAAAACAGCAAATCCCGATTCAATAAAAGCTTTTTTAAAAGACCTTTATCTGAAGGCACTGCAACCCGCTCTGCCAGAAAATGCTATGCGCAATGTCGAATGGCCAGAGGTTCCGGGGCGGACCTATTTGCTTTCGGTTGGCAAGGCAGCAACACAGATGGCCGCTGCGATTCATACTCGCCTGCCAAAAGACGCTGAAGGCCTGATCGTCACGCGACAAGGCTATGCTCAGCCAGGGTTCGCGCCAGATAATTTGCACATTGTCGAGGCATCCCATCCCGTGCCGGATGCCGCGGGGTTGCAAGCAACGCAAATGGTATTGGCGGCGGTTGAGGGGCTAGGAAAAGACGATCTCTTGTTTGTTCTGATGTCTGGAGGTGCCAGCGCGCTTCTTCCGGCGCCTGCTGACGGGATATCCCTTGTGGAAAAACAGGCCGTTACCCGATCATTGCTCCACTCCGGTGCTCCGATAAGTGAAATGAATATCGTCCGCAAACATCTCTCCGAGATAAAGGGAGGGCGATTGGCCGCTAGAGCGTGGCCAGCTACAACCCATATGATCGCGATTTCCGATATTCCCGGTGATGATATCGCACTCATTGGTTCCGGACCGACCGTTGCCGACAGTTCAACTTGCGCAGAATCGCTAGCGATTATCGAGAAATATCAAATCACACTGCCGCCAGCGATTCTATCAATGCTCGAGACAGGCGCGCTGGAAACGCCGAAATTTGGTGATCCAAAAATGCAACGCGCGACCGCAGAGCTATGCGCGCGACCGGCTGATATGTGTGCGGCTGCAGCAGAGGCGTCTCAAGCTTTGGGCTATGAACCGGTTCTGCTCGGCGATGCGTTGGAAGGAGATGCTTTGGCGCTGGGTCATGCCCATGCTGAGCAAGCGCTGAAACTCAAGGCGGAAGGCCGCAAGGTTGCTCTGATTTCCGGAGGTGAAGCCACCGTAACGGTTCGCAATCGGGGGGGACGGGGCGGTCGTTGTACTGCTTATTTGCTTGCCTGCGCGTTAGCGCTGGAAGGGGAACCAGGGATCAGCGGCTTTGCTGCTGATAGCGATGGCATAGATGGATCGGAAGACAATGCCGGAGCATTTTTATGGCCCGGTATCTTGGATCTTATGGCCGGCGCCAAGCAGGCCCGCCATTTGCTCGAATACGACAATAGCTATCTCGCCTTCAAAGAGGCTGATGCTCTCCTGATGACCGGACCTTCGGGCACCAACGTCAATGATTTAAGAGTGCTTCTCGTTGATCAGCCGTAACGTCCGCTTTCGGGATAAAACGGACACCGCGCTAATGTCCGCTTTGGGCGCAAAAGCGGACATACCCCTCAAACGGTGAGTATCGCGCTTGTTGGAGAAATCTAGTAGCTCTAGAATTCTATAAAAAGCTGGGCGCAAATAGAGGAAAAATCGGATGTTCAATGTAGCTAAATCAGTAGCAAAATATTTTTCACTGCTACTATTGGGAGCAATAATTGGTTTTGCACTGCTCTCGTGGTTCTTGAACCATTCTCAATGCGAGGGATTAACATGGGATGGAGAAATGGGTCTGCCGCTTATTAAGCCGTCAGACAGCCTGAATTGTATGAGGACGGGCCCCATGCTTGAATACCAAGGCATATGGCGTCGAGGTTTCGAGTTAAACGAGTTCTATTTGACCGATTCCAATTGGACAGTAATCAACCCAAAACAACATTCACGACCATTGGTCGTTCCCGAACTATCTGAAGTTATGATCTATGAGCAATTAGGCATCGATCCTTATACTAAAGAGCCACAAGCGTTCAAAATCTCATTCAAAGCAAATCTTATGACAAATTACCTTCAGGGGCACTCGGCTTACCGAAATCACTATGATGTAAGAGTAATTGATAATATTTCTGTCTATGAAGGAAGTCTTCCAACCAATTAGTCCAAACGTCCGCTCGGGATGAAGCAGACGTAAGCTAGCTGCTAGTATCATTGCTAAACCCGCGCCGTGACCCCGGCATCCCTCATTCCGCGCCACACCTGCGCCGCTTGCACGGTTTCGGGTACATCGTGCACCCGCACTATCTGTGCCCCTTGCTGGATCGCGTGGTGCGCGAAAGCTATTGAGCCGCCTAGCCTTTGGTCGACTGTTGCTTCTTTCGACAGCGCACCAATCATCCGTTTTCGGCTTGCGCCAATAAGCAACGGTTGGCCCAGTGCATGGAATAGAGCAATATTATTCATTAGCGCCAAATTGTCGGAAAGCGACTTGCCGAAGCCCAAGCCGGGATCGACGATTATTTTTTCACGCTCAAAACCAGCTTCCACAACATCGGCAATGCGTTGTTCCAGCCAATTGAACGTATCGGTCACAACATCGCCGTAACCTTCACCCTTATGCGGGTCTTTACCGCTGGATGGTGCATGCATAAGCACGACCGGTCTGCCGGAGACGCCAGCAACTTCCAAAGACCGGTTGTCATGTAACAAGGCCGACACGTCATTGATAAGGTGCGCGCCCGCTGCAATCGCTGCCTCCATTACTGCCGCCTTGCGCGTATCGATGGATAGGACAGCGCCACATTGGGTGAGCTTTTCAAGTACAGGTACGACGCGTTTAATCTCGTCGCCCTCCCAGACAGTGTCCGCACCAGGCCGTGTGGACTCTCCACCGATGTCGAGAATTGATGCACCGGCCGTCGCCATATCAAAGCCAACATCCGCTGCGATTTGCGGGTCACCATCATGTTTACCACCGTCAGAAAAACTATCCGGCGTCATATTGAGGATACCCATGACATGGGGTTGATCAAAGCGAAGTACCCGCTCTCCGCATAGCAGTGGCGCGTGGGTTTTGGTCAGATTTGCAAACAACGCGACAGCCCGTTCTTGCAAGGATTCGGGCAATCGCGATGCAATCTTATCCCATAGTTCCACCGGAACCAGGTTTCTAATTGCCGGTTTGCCTTCCTCAAATATCGAATATTCGACTTGAGAAAACCAAAGTAAGCTATTGTTTAAGCGATTATTTTGATCGTCAAAATATTGTGGACTGTCGAGAAACCCAACGGGTTTCAGATAGAGTTTCGCATTGGGTCCGACAGCATCCACCATGAAACGCTCCTAAGGCTCTGTCGCCAGCAAATAGGTCTGACGCAGATTATCCACCTGTCTCAGCTCTTTACCATCATCATAATACCAATAGGTCCATCCATTGCAGCTGGGCGCATCCTGCACAGTGGCGCCGATTTTATGGATGGATCCCTCATGTCCGTTCCAAAGCAGTGAACCATCAGCCCGCACTTTCGCTTTGAACTTGCGGTTCTTGCTGCACAATTCCGTACCCGGCTTCAGATAACCGGTTTCGACCAGTGTCCCGAAAGCAACCCGCGGCTTCGCCTTGGGCGATTGCATGGTTTTCAGTTCGCTTTCATCCAATGGCAGCGCCGCTTCAATGCGTTCTTCTGCCACTTCGCAATAATTATCTTCTTTCTCGCAGCCAATCCAGTTGCGACCCAGTCGTTTGGCCACCGCGCCCGTGGTACCAGTGCCAAAAAACGGATCCAGCACGACATCGCCCTTGTTTGTGGTCGCCAGCATCACCCTGTACAGCAAAGCCTCTGGCTTTTGGGTCGGATGCGCTTTGACACCATTGCGTTTCAGGCGTTCCTGACCACCGCAAATCGGCATGACCCAGTCACTGCGCATCTGCAACTCGTCGTTGAGATTTTTCATCGCGCGATAGTTGAACGTATATTTGGCTTTTTCTGATTTAGACGCCCAGATCAGCGTTTCATGGGCATTGGTAAAGCGTGTACCCTTGAAATTAGGCATCGGGTTGGCTTTGCGCCAGATGATATCGTTGAGGATCCAATAGCCCAGATCCTGCAGCGACGCCCCAACGCGGAAAATATTATGATAGCTGCCAATCACCCACAGCGAACCATTGGGCTTCAGGATACGTCGCGCTTCTTTGAGCCACGCCTTTGTAAAAGCGTCATAGACTGCGAAACTGTCAAACTGGTCCCAGGCATCATCAACTGCATCCACTTGCCCGCCCTCAGGCCGGAACAGATCGCCGCCAAGTTGCAGATTATAAGGCGGATCAGCAAAAACCATATCAACGGATTCATCAGGCAATGATTTCATCGCCTCGACACAATCCATCTTCAAAATCTGGTTCAATGGCAGCTCGACGGCAGGCTGTTTTGGCGCTGCTGTCTTTGCCTTCGCTTTTGTTTTGGGCGTGTCGATACGCTCAAGAATACCCATGAATTTTTCGCCTTTTTGACTGAATTGGCCCCTAGGGTGAGTCCTTCGTAGGCCACGGTCAAGGCCGTTAACTTAGGTTAAAGGCGTATCTTTATGGTTAACGGAAGATTGAAACAGAGAACGAAACGAGTCCGCCACCAGATATGGAGTCTTGGTCCGTGCAACGGACTCAACACCTAGTGGTGTGTCCCAAAGGACTCGCTCTGCCGATCAATTGAAAGAAAAAGAAAATTACTTTCTTTCCCAGAGATTAAACAAAAATATTGATCATGCAGTGGTTAACTTGTTTGCCGCAAAGCGCCAAATATGATTATATCGCTCCACAAATACATATGTTTGTTTTTGTTCGATCATGTGGGGCGCACCATGAATAGCAATATCGATGAAAAGAAAATCGCAGCTAACAAAGCGGTTGATAATCAGGCGAGCCTTTTCACCGCAAAATCGAGCGACAACGAGCGCAGCCTTTATGGCAATAAAATAGATCCACAGACCCCCGTTTTTGGATCAAAAATAGGAGGCATAGCAGCCCGTGCAAAGCTGCGCGAACATGCCATACTCTCGACAACCAAAATCGGCGGTTCGATAGCCGCGATATATTGGGCCATTGCATATGGTTCTGGCTGGGTCGAATGGTCCGCCTTTCTCGTCGGTTACTTCCTCTCAATGGTCGGCTGCATTGTGGGCTATCACCGTTATTTCTCGCACCGTGCCTTCGAAACATCCAAGCCAATGGGCATATTCATCGCGATTCTGACCCAATCAGCAGCACAAGGGTCTGCATTGCATTGGGCAGCCAATCATCGCCGCCATCATGCCATGACCGACAAGGTCGGCGACGCGCATAGCCCCCATTTTGACGGTTATGGCAAGCCGCTAAAAGGCTTTATGAAATTCCATCACAGCCACGTCGGATGGTTGTTTGACCGAACGACGACAGATCTCAGCATCTATGGCAAGGGATTGGTCGATGACGAAATCGTTATGTTCGCCCATCGCACTCGCTGGTTCTGGTATTTTGTCTCGGCGATTGTCTTCCCGACGCTATGGGCCTTGGCCTTTGCTGGTCCGGAAGCAATTATCGGGACGATCTTGATTGCGGGACTATTGCGGATTTTTGCAGTGCTGACGGTGTTGCAGAGCGTGAACAGCATCTGCCATCTGTTTGGATCACAACGGTTTCATGGCCATGGCACTGCCAAAAATAACTTCCTTATCAACATCCTGACTATGGGTGACGGTTGGCACAATAACCATCACCAACATCCCCGTTCCGCTACCTCCGGTGTAGTATGGTGGGAATTTGACCTATGTGCTGGCATCATTCGATTATGGGAAAAAATGGGCCTAGTGTGGAATGTCAAATGGGCGCCGCGCTACATCAAGGATGAAAAAGGCGAATGGGTGCAGGAAAAATCGAAGAAAGTCGCGAAACAAACGGCTTAAGCTAAAGCAATTCAAACTGAGCTACTGGCGCAAAGCTCTTGCGATGCAAGGGCGTAGGTCCATATTTCTTGAGCGCCGCCATATGCTCCGCCGTGCCATAGCCTTTGTTGCGTTCCCAGCCATATTCGGGATATTTTTCGGCCGCCGCGATCATCATCCGATCCCGATATTCTTTGGCCAAGATGGACGCGGCTGAAATGCACGGATGGATAGCATCACCGCCGATCACAGCCTCGGCTTGATAGCCCCATTTTGGCAAGCGATTGCCGTCAACCAATATATGATCTGGTTGGTTCGGAAGCCCTTCTGCGGCCCGCGTCATCGCGAGCATGGTTGCCTGCAAAATATTTATAGAATCAATCTCAGATTCATTACATAATGCTATATAATATATCGTTTTATCTTGTATTTCTACTTCCAGAATAGCGCGTTTTTTCGCGGTCAGTTTCTTGCTGTCGTCCAGCCCCGTTATGCCATGCCCATCCGGCAATATCACCGCCGCAGCAACCACAGGGCCCGCGAGTGGCCCCCTACCCGCTTCATCGATCCCCGCGATCATTTGGGCCGTCATGCTTTGGGCACGCCCATAGGACCATGACCAGATCCAAAGCCGGGCGCGGATGCTAGGCTTGCTCGGACATAATCCCGCGCCTTGCCAATCGCGGCGCTCAAGCTGTCCCCACCTGCCAGACAGGTCGCAATTGCTGCAGACAAGGTGCAACCTGTCCCATGACTATGCCGCGTGGCGATCCGGTTCCCTTCCCAACGCTCCAGCTCGCCATCAGCGCCGATTAAACGATCAACCAAAGTCTCGTCCTCGCCATGACCACCCTTAACCAGAAACGGCACAGTATATTCTGAAGCAATATTCTCTCCACCCAAGCGCTGCATTTCATCAAGATTGGGGGTGATAAGGCTGCTCAGGGGAATAATCTTCTGAAAGGCTGCAATGGTGCGATCATCTGCCAGTGTCGCGCCGCTGGTTGCCACCATGACCGGATCAAAGATAATCGGCTTGTTGCGTACGGATTTGAGGAAATCGGCAACAGCCAAAGCAATTTCGGGCGACCCTAGCATCCCGATCTTGATCGCATCAGCGCCGAAATCGTCCATTACCGCCCAGATTTGCGCAACCACCATATCTGGTGTCATGAGCTCAACAGCCGTCACACCAGCACTATTTTGGGCTGTAACGGCAGTAACAGCCGTCATGGCATGTCCGCCGAGGTTGGAAATTGTCCGTATATCTGCCTGAATTCCAGCGCCGCCGCCACTGTCCGAACCGGCAATGGAAAGTACGCGTGGGCAAACGGCTGTCATATGCCTAACAACAGCAATGCCATAGCCGCAAGCAAAAGAAAGTCAGCAATACCGATGCCGATAATCACAGCGTTCCGGTTTGCGCGAAACCAGTCCGGTGCAATGATAAAAATAGCCAATCCGATGGCGATTGGGATAAATAGCACCAATATGATGATCGCTAGAAAAATCACGCCCATTATGATCCCTTAAATTTGCGTTCGATGGATGCCGGGTATTTTTTGAGCAATTCTACGGATCGCGTTGGCCTTCGTACCAATTCACCCCCACAATTAGGGCAAGTGCCTTTATGGGCTGCTGCATTGCAAGCCTCACAAAAGGTGCATTCGAAAGAACAGATATGCGCGCCGCCCTGATCCGCAGGTAGATCCCTGCCGCAGCTTTCGCAATCAGGGCGCATGTCGAGCATCAGGCAGCGACCTCTTCCACCACATTGCAGATGCGATCGACCACAGCATTGACCTGATCGCTATTGTCGCCCTCCGCCATTACGCGGATCAGCGGCTCTGTACCGGATGCCCGAATGACGAGCCGTCCCGTGCCACTCAGCTCTTTCTCCGCCTCAGCAATGACGGCCTTCACGCTGTCATCATCCAGGGGTGCCCCGCTGGAATAACGGACATTTTTGAGCAATTGTGGGACCGGTTCGAACAAATGCAGTAGCTCGCTAGCCGGCTTACCGCTTTCCACCAGTTCCCGCAAAACTTGCAAGCCGGCAATGGTACCATCACCGGTCGTGCCATGATCGAGCATGATCATATGACCCGATTGCTCTCCCCCGACATTATAGCCGCCCTTTTTCATCTCTTCGAGCACATAGCGATCACCGACTTTGGAGCGAACAAGGTCCAGTTTTTGCGATGCCAAAAAGCGCTCTAGCCCCAGATTCGACATGACCGTCGCGACAATACCGTCACCGCGCAAGAGGCCGTTGCGGCTCCAGCTAGACCCGATCAGCGCCATTAGCTGGTCGCCGTCGACAATCTTGCCCTTCTCATCCACCACGATCAGGCGATCTGCATCGCCGTCCAGCGCAATCCCGACATGCGCGCCGCTAGCCACAACGCTTTCTTGCAAGGCCGCGACATCGGTCGAGCCGCATTTATGATTGATATTCTTGCCGTCGGGATTGACGCCAATCGTAATCACTTCTGCGCCCAATTCCCAGAAAGCCGAAGGTGCTACCTGATAAGCAGCACCATTGGCGCAATCGACCACCATTTTCAGTCCGTCAAGGCGGATATGGTCCGGCAGCGACATTTTAATCGCATGGATATAACGCCCGCGCGCATCTTCAAAGCGCTTCGCCCGGCCAATATCTTCTGCCGCAGCCAGTTTGGCGTCTTCCAAGAGATAACCTTCGATTTTGAGCTCATCGTCATCCGACAGTTTGAAACCGTCAGGACCAAATAGCTTTATGCCATTGTCATAATAAGGATTGTGGCTCGCCGAAATCATCACACCAAGATCTGCGCGCATCGAACGGGTCAGCAGCGCCACGGCTGGCGTTGGCATCGGACCAACTTGCACGACGTCCATACCCACGCTGGTAAAACCGGCGACCAGCGCATTTTCCATCATATAGCCGGAAAGCCGCGTATCCTTACCAATCACTACCCGATGGCGGTGATCGCCGCGCAGGAAATGGCGGCCAGCGGCCTGCCCGACTTTCATCGCAATTTCAGCGGTCATCGGACGCTGGTTGGTTAGTCCGCGAATCCCGTCTGTCCCAAAGAATTTTTTTGTCATACTCTACCGATCAATAAAACTGGTCACATATAAATAGAATTTGGTTTGGATCGAACCTTACACTAGGCACAGTGAAGTCCAAGGGGGATTAAGTGCACATGATAGATTATTTAAGCGACTTGATCGGTAATGTCGCAATGTTCGTTTTCTCAAAAATACCATTTTTCGGCGCTGAAATCCCATGGATCGTCCTTTGGCTTGCGATTCCAATGGTGCTTTTTACGCTATGGATGGGGTTTATCAATATACGCGCATTGCCGCTGTCGATCCGGATTGTCCGCGGCAAATATGATGACCCGGATGCGCCCGGGACAATTTCTCAGTTTTCTGCACTGACGACGGCGCTTTCTGGGACTGTGGGTCTGGGAAATATCGCCGGAGTAGCGATAGCTATTGCTACTGGCGGACCGGGAGCGGCATTCTGGATGTTCATTATCGGGTTTTTCGCGATGACGCTGAAATGTGTGGAAGTCACCTTGTCGTTGATGTTTCGTGAAGTCGATCCATCGGGTGCTGTGCGGGGTGGACCGATGTACAATCTGAAAAACGGATTCAAACAAAAGGGATGGCCAAAATTGGGACTTGTCCTTGGTGGCATTTACGCCGTCCTAGTCATGTTCATTGCCATACCCATGGTACAGGTCAACCAGAGCCTCGCCACCGTCAGTGAAGTTTCCGGGTTCCGATCCAATTTCGATAACAACCTCACATTCGGTATCATTATGGCCTTTTTCGTTGGGCTGGTCGTGATTGGCGGTGTCAAATGGCTGGGCCGTGTTACATCCATAATGGTTCCGCTGATGGCGATAGTTTATTTGTCCGGCGTTTTGACCATAATCGCATTCAACTTCGCGCAAATTCCCGACGCCATCGCTTTGATCGTCAGCGATGCCTTTTCCGGACAGGCCGCTGGTGGAGGTCTGATTGGCGCCTTCATTATCGGCATGCAACGCGCCGTTTATTCTTCAGAAGCAGGTGTCGGCTCAGCTGCTATCGCCCATTCCCAAGCGCGGACGAAAGAACCTGCTTCGGAAGGCCTCGTTGCCTTGCTGGAACCCATGCTGGACACCGTTATCATCTGTTCACTCGGCGCTATTGCAATAGTTCTTGCGGGCACATGGCAAGGTGTCGATCAGGATATACGGATAACAGCCGCCGCTTTTGCACAAATCTCAGACTGGTTCCCGTGGCTGTTGACCATCGCGGTGCTGCTCTTCGCGCATAGTACCTTATGCTCGGTCGGCTTTTACGGGCAAAAGGCTTATGAATATCTGTTTGGCGAAGGACCAATCCGGGCGATGATATACAAAGTCGTCTATATCGGAATATTACCCGTTGGAGCGTTGCTGGAAATAGCAACGGTCATTGATCTCGTCGATAGTGCCTTCTTTCTAGCCTCCATTCCCAACGTCATAGCCCTTTATCTCTTTGCACCAGAGATCAAACGAGAGCTATATGGGTATCTGAAGCGCCAAGCGGAAAGCCAAGAGTCGGAGACGCAGAATGAAATATCGCAAACTCGGTAAAGAGCTGGAAGTATCGGCCTTAGGCCTAGGCTGTATGCCGATGTTCGGCATTGGCAGCGGCATGTACGGCCAGGCGGATATGACCGAAAGTCTGGCGACGCTCGACCGCGCTATTGAATTGGGTGTGACCTTTTTTGATACCGCAGAAGTCTATGGCCCTTACAAGAATGAAGAGCTTCTGGGTCAAGCGATCAGAGGACGCCGCGACCGTTTGATCATCGCCACTAAATTTGGCTTTGACCTTACTAATCCGGGAAAGATCGGCACGGACTCCTCGCCCAAAAACGTCCATCGTGCTTGCGACGCATCCTTGCAGCGTTTGGGCGTTGAGGTGATCGATTTATTTTACCAGCACCGTGTTGACCCCGATGTGCCGATTGAGGAAACGGTTGGCGCGATGGCTGAACTCGTTCAAGCCGGTAAGGTTCGCTATCTGGGGCTATCGGAAGCCGGAGCAGACACGATCAAGCGCGCGCATAAAGTTCACCCCATTGCGGCCTTGCAATCAGAATATTCGCTGTGGGAACGCAGTATTGAGGAAGAAATCCTGCCACTCTGTCAGGATCTCGACATTGGCTTTGTGCCATACAGCCCACTAGGGCGCGGCTTCCTGACCGGACAGATTACTAGCCGCGATGATCTGGATGCAGATGATTATCGCCTGAGGGATCCGCGTTATTCGGAAGAAAATTTCGGACAGAACCTGAAAATGGTCGAGGTCGTCAAACAGGTTGCCGAGCGCCATGGCTGCTCGCCGGCGCAGATCGCACTCGCCTGGCTGTTGGCGCAAGGAGACTTCATCGTTCCTATACCCGGTTCCAAACGCCGCGCTACCTTAGAGGACAGCATGGCCTCTGTTGATGTCGCTCTAACCGATGTCGATCTCAATGAACTCGAAAAAGCAGCACCTGTCGGTGGCACCTCTGGTCCGCGCTATGGAGAAGCGATGATGTCGATGGTTCGGCTCTAGGCCGCCTATGCGCTTTCCTACAAGACCCGCACTATGATAAGACGTCGCTGTTTTTTCTCAGTTTTGAATATTTTCCCAATGCGCGGCGGTGCGGACATCATAGTGTTTTCTCAATCAGGTAAAACAGTGTGAGAATGTTGTGAACTTTGGTTGCAGGCCGCCATGCTTCCGACGCACAGCAAGCTGTGTGATATGTGTGAACTTTGGGATTGAGCAATAGCGTTTCAATCACAAACCAAAAGCCAAACTAACCTGTGATTTGTGTGAACTTTGATCCAAGCAAACAGGACCTGCTAACGATCATAAGCCTTGGGTAAGGCACCAGGTGCAGGATTCCGATAGCGTTCCCGCAACCGTTCCTGTCGATTGGACAGCGACTGCTCGACACCATCGATAAAGACGCTCTCGACCTGAGTAGATAGCTCCAGCGGATCACCAGTCCAAATCACCACATCCCCCTTACGTCCCGCTTTCAAGGAACCCAATTGACCACCCATGCCCATAATCTCGG
The DNA here is from genome assembly GCA_947501695.1 of uncultured Sphingomonadaceae bacterium. Lineage (GTDB taxonomy): Bacteria > Pseudomonadota > Alphaproteobacteria > Sphingomonadales > Sphingomonadaceae > Parasphingorhabdus. Next base: position 786,069 of record CANMWO010000001.1, on the reverse strand, counting down.
CGGGTTTGGAACTAATTGCGGCGAAAGCTTCATCCCAGCTTAGACCAGTAGCGCGGGGCACTTTGTTCAGCGCAACCAGATTGCCGGCATATTGCATCGAATAGCGGAGCTGATGCGCATCGCGGTCATTGATCATACCGATAGCGACATTAACGCCAGCCCGTTTCATCCGGCCAATATTGGATTGCGTCGCCGACAGGTCTTCAAAACTATAGGGTAAATCACTCAGCGCTGATGCCAGCACCGGAACTTTGGCCGCCGCAATTTCGCTGGCAACGCGCCACCCTTCATTGGCTCCGACCAAAACCAGTTTCAATGATGGAAAGTCTTTGCGCAGATCGAGTACTTTCAGAATGTCATTGGCGCTCTCGACATGGACCAACAGGCGCGTCGAGCCATTGATCACCGGCAACAAAGCCTTGGCGTCCGAAGCCTTCATCAAGTCGCTATCGAACAGCGATGGACTGCGGGAATAGGTCCGTGCTTCGTTCAACATTGCGCGGAACAGGATATGGGCCGCAGAACGGCTACCCCCTGCCCGGCGGTGTCCGGTTTCGCCCAGTTCGACAAATTGAAAAGCCCGCGCTTTAGTGATGGGATTACTGTCCTCGCCCAAATCGACGATCGCGCCAAAGCCACCGAAAATCGACTTGGCTGTGCTCGGAGAAACAACGGCACGGGTTACACCAGCCGCCCGGTTTACCGCAACCGCAGCAGCGAAAGGATTAACGGCATATTGGACATCAAGCGCAGCCGAGAAAACAGAGTCAGTTGCATTGGTATCGTTGGTTGCGCGAACCGCTCCCACTTCGACGAGCCCAACGCGACTAAAGCCGGCGAATATACCGGGCGTGACCCATTTACCAGCCGCATCAATACGACGTGCATTAGCGGGTATAGTGACGTTGGTGCCAGCAGCGACCACACGGCCATCACGGATGACAACAGTTGCGCCATCCATCGGCGCGCTGCCATCTCCGACGACCACCTTGCCGCCCGTAATGGCGACAGTTTCCGCTGCGACAGGAACAGCCATGAGAGCGAGCGTGGAGACGAGCGTTATTACAGAGCGCTTCATTTCACGTCTCCTTCACCAGGCTGGCCAAGCTCAAAATCGCTAACCGGCCTGCGGCGTTCGTCACTGGCGTCAAATAGCATCGCACCATCAATCCAGACCTTGTCAGGACGGGCGTAAACGCTCAGCGGATTATCGTTCCACAGGACAACATCAGCCATTTTACCGGGTTTCAAGCTGCCGGTCTGGTCGGCAATTCCCATCGCCTTGGCAGGGTTATAGGTAATCCACTGGATCGCTTGTGCGTCGCTTATCTCTATGCCCATGGCCCGCCCATCGGCCAATGCCTTGGAAGCTTCCTGATTGAGCCGCTGGATCTGATTCTCGTCATCGGAATGAATGATGACACAAGCTCCGGCCTGTTGCAGCAACGCAGCATTTTCGGGAATGGCGTCATAAGCTTCCATCTTGAAGCCCCACCAGTCCGCCCAAATCGCCGAACAAATCTCCTCTTTCGCAAGGATATCAGCGATTTTGTAGCTTTCGACAGCATGGTGGAAGGCAGTCACTTTATACCCGAATTCCTTCGACATATCGATAATCTGGTTGAGCTCATCGGCACGGTAACAATGGTTGTGGACCAATATGTCGCCGTCAAGAACACCAGCGAGGGTTTCCATCGCAAGATCACGTTTGGGCGGCTTCGCGCCGTTCCTTTTTTTCCGGTATTCTTGCGCGTTAATCCAGGTCTGACGGGTCAGCGAGATACTGCCCATACGGGTTGCAGGCTTACGGTTACGGCCGCCATAGACCCGCTTCGGATTCTCGCCACAGGCCATTTTCATGCCATATGGTGCACCGGGAAACTTCATCGCCTGCACCGTTCGTGCAGGAACATTTTTAAGCGTCACAGCCCGCCCGCCAAACAGGTTCGCCGAGCCAGGGAGGATTTGCAGCGAAGTGATGCCGCCATTGGCCATTGCCCGAGAAAAACCGGGGTCCTGCGGCCAGACACTATGCTCTGCCCAGACTTCGGGCGTAACCGGCGATGTCGCCTCATTCCCATCACTATGCGCAGCGACGCTAGGCGTTGGATAATCACCCAAATGGCTATGTACATCGATGATACCGGGCGTCACATATTTACCAGTCCCATCAATGATGGTGCTGTCTGTTGGTATCGCAGTATCGGGACCGCCAACGGACACGATTTTACCTGCCGACATGAAGATCACACCATTGTCGAAACGCTGCCCTTCGCCATCAAATATCGTCGCACCAGTAATGACGATATTGTCCGAGCCGTAAGCTTTATAGGTTGAAGGAAAGGCCGGACTTGCTGAACGTTTGTTCGAACTGCTCGTCGATGCACTGGCTGTTTCGGTTTCAGCCGCAGTGGCCGCGCAACCCGTGACCAATGCTCCGGCAGCAACAACCGCCAGCAAATCCTTCAATTCCATAATCAACCTCTAAGCTATAATTGACCCAATCAAGATTTCGTCGTGGGATGAATACCTGCAGCAGCGGGTTCGCCAATTTCACTCTCGCCTTCGAGATGGCCGCCCTCACCATCGTCCTTAAGCGTATCAAGATGCATCAACTTCTTGATCAACGGTGAGATGACGATGACGCCCACCCCGACACCAACGGCCAGCCAACCTACTGAAGAATAGACTTCAAGAACCCGGTCAGGCCCAGCGCCTTCTGCGCCGACGGCGGAGGCGATCAATCCAGCCGCAAAATTGCCGGTGGCCGACGCAAAGAACCAAGTACCCATGATCAGGCTAGCCATATGCGACGGTGCCAAGCGATTCATGGCACTGAGACCCACTGGCGATAAGCAAAGCTCACCAGTAGTGTGCAGCAGGTAGATCAGGAAAATAAAAATGACCGGTGTTAGATTGCCGGAACCAGCCGCCAATGCACCAGCGACCAGAACAAGGAAACCTGCCCCCAGTTGAATCAATCCCAATCCAAATTTCGCCGGTGCCGATGGCTCTAGTCCGCGCCGTCCTAGAGTCGTCCAGAGAATGGCGAATAACGGAGCCAGCAACACGATATAGATCGCATTAATCGACTGAAACACCGATGCAGGAACATCAATGCCAAAGAGGTTCCGATCAACACTGCGGTCGGTAAACAGGTTCAGCGAAGAGCCCGCTTGCTCAAATAACGCCCAGAAAAGGATCGAGCCAAAGATTAGGAACATAGCAGCAAAAATGCGATCACGGTCTTCCGGCTCCAGTTTAGCAACCGCTGTATAGAGGATATAAAGAACCAATATAGCGCCTGCTATTCCCAGCAAGGAACCAACCAGAGCCTGATACTGGATCAATACCCAGACCAGACCAACGGTCGCAAAACTCAAGATATAGAGCACCCATTCAAACTTAATGCCGCCTACTTTGCGTTCCAGACGAGCTGGATCAGAAGCTTCACCGCGACCAACCAGCAATGGCTTGCCCCAGACAAATACTACCAAACCGAGCAACATGCCGATGCCTGCAGCACCAAAACCATAGGACCAACCATAGGTTTGACCCAACCAACCAGCAATGATCGCACCTAGTGCAGCACCGAGATTAATGCCCATATAGAAAATTGTATAAGCAGGGTCCCGGCGAATATCAGTCCGGGAATATAGCTGCCCGACGATCACAGAAATATTGGCTTTCAGGAAACCAGAACCAACAATGATAAAAGCCAACGCCAGCCAAAAAATATTAAGTGCGGCATCATCTTGACCACCACTACCTTCAAAAGCCATCAGAAAATGGCCAAAGGTTAGCAGCAAAGCCCCAAAGGCTACGGCCTTGCGTTGCCCTAAATAGCGATCGGCAAGATAGCCACCGACAACCGGAGTAATATATACAAGAGCAGTATAGGCCCCATAGATTACCGATGCTTCGCTGTCAGAAAACATCCAGTGTTGAACAAGATAAAAAATGAGAAGAGCCCGCATGCCGTAATAGGAAAAACGCTCCCACATCTCGGCAAAAAACAGAACAAACAGACCTTTGGGATGGCCGAGGAATGTTCCTCTTGCATCTCCAGATTCTTGATAACTACTAGCCATTACATCGGCCTCCCTTGCAATTATAAAAGCTGTATATCTCAGCTCCGTTGAACCGCACCCTAATCAAAAAATGTCGCGTGTGAAGCATATTGTTGCGCTTGTGACCAGTTTGTGACCAAAAAGCAGCTTGCAATCATCCACCGCGATTACGAGATGACTATTATGTTCAATGATCTTTCCAGCCTAAGCAGCTATTTGCCTTCCCGGCGTTCCGGGCGCCCTCGCAATATGATTGCTCCCGGGCCGAGTGATAAACAGATTGAAGATATTGTCGCAACAGCGCTGCGAACGCCGGATCATGGTAAGCTTGCTCCATGGCGTGTGGTTCGCGTCGATAGCGACCAGCGAGGGCGGCTAGCAACCGAACTAGTCAAAGCATATAGAACTGAAAAACCAGATGCCGGACGCCTCGAGTTAGAAGCTTTAGACGCAATGGCCCATCAAGCCCCTACCCTATTGGTCGTACTTTTCTCGCCCGTTACATCGACGAAGATACCGATTTGGGAACAGGAACTTAGTTGCGGTGCCTTTTGCATGAACATCATCCATGCAATCCACGCTCGCGACTTTGTCGGTGGCTGGATTACAGGCTGGCCCTCTTATAATGACGATGTCCGGGATCTGTTTGGAGAAGCCTCTGAACGCATTGCCGGTTTCATATTCGCGGGCACGACAGATTGTGAACTTGCCGAACGTCCACGTCCTGAACTTGCGAGCATTTTGTCGAAATGGAAAATCGAACAGTAATGCTAACTGGTTTCAAACCATACTAAATATCAGATAAATCAGACTTATGCCTTGCCTGCATCGCTGTATTATGGCAGTGATGCAGTATGAACAACACAAGCAAACCTGTCTATTTGAAATTGCGGGATATTATCTCCGAATCAATCCTTGATGGCGAATATGGAGAGGGCGATATGTTGCCCTCTGTCCGTGCTTTTGCAGTCGAGCAAGGCGCGAACCCGCTGACGGTCGCAAAAGCCTACCAAGGTTTTCAGGAAGATGGCCTGGTCACAGTTAAACGCGGCGTTGGGATGTTCGTTGCGGGCGGTGCGAAAGCAAAATTGCGGGATGCTCAGCGCGCTGACTTCATCAAAAATGTCTGGCCTCCAGTAGAACGCCAAATGAAACGGTTGAACATCAAACTAGACGAGCTACTCGAGAATGAAGCCTGAATAGGTTTCAGCGTATTTCGGACTTCCGGTTTTGCTGATGAACTGAAATTGCTTTGGCAAGGCTGCGGCGATAAGCAGCGTTTTCCGGGGCGATGATCACCGCTTTTTCAATCAAATCGATGGCATCTTTGCCACGTGTTCCATCGGCCAAAATAGCAAGGCCGTATAGATGAGAAACTACCGGACTTGATGGCTGAACGCGATATGCAATACGCCCGGCATTGATAGCCTTTTCCGTTTGCCCCAACCCGGTATAGGCCTGCGCGAGGCCAGCCATGATCAAAGCATCGTTATTACCAATCCGTTGACGTAAGTTTTCCAATATACGCCTCGCCACCTTCCAGCTTTGAGTTTCAAGATGTTCATAGGCCATCCATCTCAAGCCAGCGACGTTGTTAGGGTTATAATTTAGGTATTGGGCCAAAACTTCACCCGATTGCTGCATCGCACCCTTGGCTCGAAGAACATCAATCATGCGGAGCATAACCGATTCAGAAAAATGGATTTTTCGAGCCTCTTCCAACGCAATCAGAACTTCATCATAATCGCCAAGGGCCATCGCAGTATCAGCAACCAAGATATGTGCATCACTAGCTCCAGGATTTCCCGCTTGCAGTTGCTTGGCCCTTGTAAAAGCCTGACCAAAGCTCCCTCTGTCATAAAGAGCTCGGATATAAGGTATTACGACGCGGGCATTACGCGGTTCGCGGTTCGCCTCAGCCAGCAAGATCTCCATTGGAGCGTCTAGCGCAAATGCGGTTTTCGAACCAATATTGTGGCGAGCAGCTCGGTTAAGGACACCAATTGCACTTTGCCGCTGATCCAGCGCTTCGAGTGCGCGCGCCGTCAACCAAAGCGCGTAAGGATCAGCACCACTACTATTTACCTGCTGATGCAATGCTTCAACGGCATCACTGGCTTTGCCCGCTCGATACAACGATTGCGCCAGTAAATTTTGCGCTTGCCTGTTGTTGGGTTGCATGGAAACCAATCGGGTAAATTTGTCGATCGCGGCGTTGTAATTGGCTTGGCCATGCTCGATTATCCCTTGCACAAGCAAAACCGCCGGTACGTCATCAAGCTCACCCCCAGTTTTCTGCATTAATATGCGTGCCAGATCATATTTCCCTGCCCGTGCTGCCAAAACAGCCTGCATGAAAAAGGCACGCGCGTTGCGGCCATCTAGTGAGATAATTTTCCGCGCGACGGTCAACATATCCGTCATTCGGCCCATATCGCCCAAGGTCACGGCATATTCAGTCAGCAATGACACATCGTTAGGGTCGATTTGCAATCCTCGCTCAAACCATGGCAATGCTGCGCCAAGACCGAACTGAAACCGCAATAGCTCTCCACGATATTGCAGCGCGCGGATGTTGTTGGGTTCCAATGCCACCGCTTCATCAACCGCTGCAATAGCACCAGCCTGATCCCCAGAGCTGGCCCGAAAGCGAGCGATATCGACCCAAAGATCTGGATCCTTTGGATCCAACGCAATTGCCCGGTCGAACGCCCGAGTTGCCAAAGCATTATCGCCAGTTTGTAGGCCTACACGGCCTGTTATCCGAGCCGTATAGGCATGATATTGGACCGGAATATCACTTGCGAAAAGCTGATCTTTTGCTTTGCTCCAATCCCCCTGAAGCTGAAAGGCATGTCCATAGAGATGCCGGACTTCAGAGGGGTTTAGTCCTAGATCAACTGCACGCGTTAATTCTGCCTGAGCACCGATACCGTCAAATAATTCGAGCAGAATCTTTGCTTGCAATATCCGCGCATCAATCCATTGCGGGTCAGCCTTAATCGCATTCAACAATTCGATACGAGCCGACCTTATGTCGCCGGCCAATTGATATGCCTGCGCCTTTGCAAAAGCCTCTCGAGCGGTTTCGTTACCGCCGCTAGCAGCTTGAATCACTGACGATAGACCGATCAGCGAAATGCCAAGCAACATTGCAGAGGCCAAAAGCCTTAGTTTGTGCATATACACATTCCAAAACCGCGACCGCATTATTCTAACTGGCCTGTTGCAAATTATACTGTTTTAAAAGATCATAAAGTGTTGGCCGGCTGATCCCTAAGAGCTTCGCTGCATTTGAAATATTGCCGTCGGTTTGCGATATAGCGCGAATAATTGCTGCCCTATCTGCCAACTCACGGGCAGCTTTCAGATTTAACAAGTCAACCGAATCATTTTCGCTAGCTTCCAAATCCAGATCCTTGGCTGCAATCAATTTGCCATCGGCCATAATCACTGCACGCTTGATGCGATTTTCCAGTTCCCTTACGTTTCCAGGCCAATTCCATGCTTCCAAGGCCGCCAGAGCATCAGGCGCGATACCTTTGACAGCAGGATTAATCTCTTCTGCAAATTTCTTTTGAAAATGACGCGCTAACAAACTGGCATCACCGGATCGCTCGGACAATGCTGGTATTTTTATAACGATCTCTGCAAGCCTATAATAGAGGTCTTCGCGGAAACTGTTGTCGGCAATCATTTCATCGAGATTTTGATGCGTAGCGCATACTATCCGCGTATCCACCGCAATGGCCTTGCGACCGCCGATGCGCTCAATAACGCGCTCTTGAATAAACCGGAGTAATTTGACTTGAAGCGGCAGCGGAATATCGCCTACCTCATCTAAGAACAAAGTCCCGCCATTGGCCTGCTCGATCTTACCTTCAGTGGTTTTAATTGCTCCTGTAAAAGCGCCTTTTTCATGACCGAACAATTCCGATTCAAGCAGATTTTCAGGAATAGCGGCACAGTTGATCGCGACAAAGGCTTGCTCTCTCCGATCGCTTGAATCATGCAAACCTCTAGCCAACAACTCTTTACCTGTCCCGCTTGCACCCAGCAGCATTACAGAAGCATTGGTATTGGAAACGCGTTCAATCATCTGAGCCACTTTGAGCATTTCGGGGGCACCGGTAATGATTTGCCCCAGCACTTGGTGACTATCGTCTTGCTTTGCAGAAAGCGTGGAGTTTTCCATCTCCAGCTTACGGACATGAAAGGCACGGCGAACAATCAAGCCCAACTCATCAATATCAACGGGCTTCTGGTAAAAGTCCCAGGCGCCGCTAGCTATCGCACGTAGCGCGCTGTCCTTTTCTCCATGACCGGAAGCTACAATAATTTTCGTGTCCGGCTTGAGGCTTAAAATAGCATCCATGGTCGCAAAACCCTCGGTGGTGCCATCGGGATCTGGCGGCAATCCCAGATCTAGCGTCACAACATCCGGTTCCTCAGCGCGAAGCATATTTATCGCGGTTTCTCGATCACCGGCGATTATGACCTCAAAGTCCTCATAGGCCCACTTTAGCTGTTTCTGCAGACCTGGATCATCTTCCACAATCAAAAGTTTTTCCATCGGTTTGTCACCTTTATCAGGCATTTTACGCGGCCCTTTCATCTACTGATTCATCGTCGGTCAACTTGCTTGCAAGCGGCAATATCAATGTAAAGCGACTGCCTGCGCCCTCTTTGCTCTCAACCTCTAAACGTCCGTTCATCGCGATCGCCAATGAACGTGCTTCAAACGCACCAATGCCAAACCCACCGGCCTTACTCGACGCAAAGGGTTTGAATAATTGGCTACGGATAAATTCGCTCGACATGCCTTTACCGCTATCCAACACTTCAATTGCAACACTCAAATCGCGACGGCGCGCATTCAGAATTATTGGCTGGCCTTCGGGGCTAGCATCAATCGCGTTTTGTATGAGATGACCCAATATCTGATCGACCCGTGTTGAATCGGCCATTGCGGTCAGATCGTCTATCTGATTGCTTTCAATCGCGTGTAAGAGTCGCTTCTTCTCAATGATAGACTGCAACAATGCTGCCACTTTAACGGGTCTAGGATCTTCTGGCTTAGCCTTATTGTGCTGAGACAAACGCTCTAGCAAACCGTTCATTTTGTCTGCTGAATCTTGCAACGTAGAGATCATATCAGTTTGGAATTCCGGATTGTCGGCATGCCGCTTTGCATTGCGTGCAAGTAAGCTCAACTGACTGACAAGATTTTTTATATCGTGCATAATGAACGCCATTCGCCGGTTAAACTCATCAAACCGCTGGGCTTCTGAAAGAGATTCTTGGCTCCGTGCTTCTGACAAATAACTTGCCACTTGCCGCCCAACCACACGCAACATGTCCAGATCTTCCCAATCCAGCGTTCTATTTACCCGGGGTCGGGCCAACAAAACGATCCCAGCTAAACGATCGAAATGAACCAAGGGTACGGCGGCCCATGTGTGTGAGTCGTTGGTCATCCATTCCGGAATTGCGCCCGGGTCTATTTCCTCGACCTGGTCTGCTCGCAGAGCATCAAATTCAATGATGTGCCCGGTCTCTTCAAAAAAGGGGATAGTGCGCGAAGTACAAGCACGCGCCGGAACTTGAATGGTTTGCCAATTCCAACGCGACTGCAGCGTCAAGCGACCTGAATCATCTGGCATCAACAATATTCCTGCCGGAGAATCGGTAATATCCGCGATCGCCTTTACAACTCGCTCATGAAATGGTGCACTGTCACTCCCGGGGCGTCCAATTGTATCAGTGAACCTTATCCACTCAGCCCGATAGTCATATCGATGCTGAAAGAAATTTTTCGCCATTTTTACTTTAAACCAGGCACGAAATTTCCCGGATGGTAGAAGCACCAAAGCTGCGACTGATGTAGCGAATAGGAAGCTGATTTGAGCCAATCGGGCATAATCACCCCCAATGATTTGCAGCGCCGCAGCGATGATGATCATCATCAGAAGATATCCACCAATGGCCACCAGCGACAAAGAGCTAAATGCAACACTTCGGGATAGTCTGATAGACCATTCAGTATTACGAATAGAGGCCAAAGCTAAAATCGGCGCGATACAAACCATTGCCGGCCCGCGCATTGCAGTAAGTTCCACCGAGAATTGCTGCGTCAAATAGGTGATGGTAAAAAGGTTCAGATCGTAAGTCCAAATTGCAGCCAAGGATGCCAAGGGCAGCCTAATCCCCCAACGTGTTTCAGGCGCTGCAAAAGAATAGAGATTGTGCACCAGTACAAGCGCGCCAACAGCAAATAACATACGCAGAAGCAATGCAGTATATGCTGCCATGCTCATGAGCCTCGGGTTTCCAGCTAAAGCGGGTACCAGCGAGTCCACAACTATTTGTGCAACCAACACTAATGCCAAAGAAAAATAGATTATTCTCACGGCGGTCGGTTCGTCGCGCCCCTCTCCCGTTCTTAACAGGACAAACATGAAGAGCAGCCAACCCATGTTTCTTAAGGATTCACTAAAGTTGGAAATCGTTGAAAATGCGCCTTCAATGGAAACTGTTAAGGCCCAAAAACTTGTCAAGGCAAGGGCCATAACAAGCGATAATTCGGTCTTACTGCGATCCGCCTTGCGTTGGAATTGCCAGATGGTCAGAGCGGCAAACAAGGCTGCAGCCAGACCGTGTCCAAACGTACTAATCTGTATCAATATCGAGACCATCTCAGCGGACGCCCTCAGGCCAAAGGACAACCCGAATAGTTTGCAACAATATCAATATGTCCAGAAATGGTGTATAATTTTTAGCGTAATAGAGATCATATTCCAGCTTGTGCCGACTATCTTCAATAGACGCACCGTAGGGGTAGTTGATCTGCGCCCAGCCCGTAATACCAGGCTTCACCATATGACGTTCCGCATAATATGGCATTTTAGTTTGCAAATCATCGACGAATTGAGGGCGCTCTGGGCGTGGCCCAACAAAGCTCATTTCGCCTTTCAAAACGCTCCATGCCTGAGGCAATTCGTCGATACGCACTTTACGAATGAAATTCCCAACATTTGTTATGCGCGGATCATTTTCACTCGCCCAAACAGCTTGACCAGCTATTTCAGCATCGGCACGCATGGAGCGTAGCTTTAAGATGCTGAACTTCTGTCCATATAGCCCAACCCTTTCCTGCTTGAAAAATGCTCCACCCTTGCTTTCCAACATTATCAAGGTCGCGAAAATCAGGATGATCGGGCCGGTGAACAGCAGTAGTAACAAACTCAGAAAAATGTCAAAACTACGTTTGAAAGCAGTTGAAATTCGGCGACCAGAAGAGAAGCCATCGGAAAAAATGAACCAGCTCGGATTCACGGTATCAAGATCTACTCGCCCTGTTTCGCGTTCAAGAAAGCTGGACATATCATTTACGTGAACACCAGTTGTTTTGATGATCAGCAGATCGGCAACAGGCAATGAGTTGCGCCGCTCTTCGAGTGCCAAAACAACTTCGCTAACTTCCAGGTCAATCACATGCTGTGGCAAGTTTGAAATGTCACACCGCTTGACCGCAGTACTGACTACTGCGGGCCCTTCGTTCATATCGACAAAACCACCGACAATGAATCCGCTTTCTGGTTTGTTTGATAGCTCTGCAATACGCTTCGCACGCGGGCCGGCGCCAAGAATTAACAGTCGTCGCCTGAAGACGTCACTGCCCAATACCCTAACTAAAATTATTCGAACCATCATCAAAAGAAAAATCGAGAGGACCATCGCGTATAAAGAGTTGGAACGCCAAAGCGTTATTCCAGGTAATATAAAAGCCATGATCGATAAAAAAATGACACCTAGAGAAATAGCCACCAATATGCGCGCTGCAGCAAATCTCAATGATTGAAGCGCTTCTGTCCCGTAAACCCCAACTGCAATTAGTGCGACTTCAAGGGCTAGCGCAAAGCTGACGATTGGCGTGGGGCGGTCAAAAATCGAACCCGCCGCCATTCCGATTTGGTTTGCACGAAAAATCCAGCTGAATTCTGCAGCAGCGACCAGCAAAAAAAGATCCAATAGCCCCAGAAAAAGGAGTGGATATGGGATATAATGTTTAAACAACCTAATCATCTAGAGCGGAGACTTTCGTTTATGCTCGCTCGCGATAGACAAAATTAGTAAGCTGTCGGTTAATTTTACACCCTATTTCAAGAAAAATGCTGCGATTACATCAAAATTGTACAGTTTTCCGACAGAATAGGGTCTAGTCCGCAACAAAGTCATAGGGGGAAAGCCCTCTTTCTCGCTCATCAAACTGTAGTACCCGGCTCTTAGGCGGAGCGGATCGCTGCGAACATTGGGGCCGCGCACAGGCTGGGCAACCAAGGCCGATTAAATCAGCCCTTTCTGATGACAAATCGAGGCCTCGGGCATCGAACAAAGGTGCGGCAAGCTCGGCTGAAACCCCCAAACTAATAGCAAATTCTGCCACGAAACCGCCGGCGCCAGAGCCAGCACCCTGAACCGCACGAGACAAAGTAAACCAGTTTGATCCATCTTCCAAAGCCACCAATTGAGATTGTATCTCCAGCGGTCGTTCAAATGCTCTATGAATGTTCCACAATGGGCAACGATGCAGGCTTTCAACAAGTGATGCATTGCTGGCTCCAGCAAAGCGCTTTGAGACGATTCCCGATCGGTCAATTTTTATCATAAAAAATGGTAAACCGCGGGCTCCCACACGCTGTAACGTGGTCAAACGATGCGCAACTTGCTCAAAACCAGCACCAAATCGCCGTTGCAGCAACTGTATTTGATAACCTGTTTGTTCGCATGCCCTTAGAAACCGATCGTAAGGCATTATCAAAGCCGCCGCGAAATAACTCGACAAGTGTCGATGATATAGGCGTTTCGCTGCCTTATCGGGAAGGTCAGCACCCGCCATTAACGCGTTAATTTCGGATTGCGCTTCGATTTCGGCGAGCAAAATCGCTGCTTGGAAGGTACGAGAAGCCGGGTCGAGCATTTCTGACAATTGCAACTGCCGCGCATGCAAATCCAGGCGCCTCAACAAATTTGGCATTACTGTTTCTGGCAAAATTCTTACGGAGAGTTGGTGTTTTATGCGAAGGCGCTCCGTGATGGCCCCATATAGATCTGCGGTGCCTAGGCGTAGTTCATCGGCCAACGCTTCTGCCATGGCATCGAGATCGGCGAAATGGTTCCGCCACCGCTCAATTTCTCTCCGAACGAGTTGAATTGAATCCAGCGTTTTCAGTTCGCTTACGCCTTGCTCCCTCAATCGATCGTCAAAAGCCCTCACGAAAGCTTCTACCGTACCCGGTGCCATTGCTAACCAGTCGTCCAGCTCAGTCCGGTCAATAGACAGGTCATCAAACATGGAATCCGCAAGACGCCTTCGGATTCCATCGAGCCCTCCGCCAGGTTCATCGGTAACCAATTGACGCGGATCAAAATCAAAACGATCCGCAAGCAGCAACATCAACCGCGCACTAAGCGGTCGTTGGTTGCGCTCGATCAGATTCAGATAGCTGGCCGAAATATCGAGCGCGTCAGCCAATGCAACTTGGGTCATGCCTGCACCACGCCGCAAACGCTTGATTGATGCTCCTGCAAAAATTTTTCTATCCGCCATAAGCGGCACTTTATGTAAAGATATTTACAATTTTACAACGAAAAATCGAAATAACTTACATATTTACATAAATATTTGTAAATTTCCATAGCTCTCACGTTGGTAGATGCGGTACCAAGATAAAAATAGGGCCTGAGAATAGGTCGCTTTACAAACAGTTTCCTGGGGAGGAAAATCTATCCGTCGGAGCCTTGCCGCTCCGACGGATTTTTTATTCGACCACATAATATGACAAGTAAGCAATTTTTAATCCAACGGCACTAAGAATACTGGCTAGTTGATAGCAATTCGGTATTTAAAATGATCAAGCAAGCAGTTCTTTTTGTCGCGTCGACAGGCTTCCTATTGTATTTTATAACGCCGGCAGACAGCGACAATCAAAAGCCGTCAACGATTCAGGAAGCTTCTGAGCCAAAGCCCAAATATCAACAGAATTTACCCGCTCCTTGGGACGCTGATAGCGATGCCGAGGAAGAAGAATTTGTTTTTGGAGAACCATTGGTTTACTCTGACACCGATGAAACAATCCCTGAGAAGAATGACGAATATAGTTCTGCAGCGCCCCAAGTCGCTAAAATTTCGAGAAAACCAAATTTTGTAAATCCGGCGATTTACTCTGAAACTCCAAAGCCTGGCCAACCTGGCAGCAGAGAAAATCCAATCGACCTATCCCCTCCCGGCGGACGGCAGAAAAATTAGTCTAAATCCCTAGCCATATCCCGACGACATTCATCGCTGATGATAGCAGCATGGCCATAGTTAGGATGATCTATTTGGATCATCACCTGACCTTCGCCACTTTTCCAGATCTTTGCTTGCTCGTCAGTTATTGAGAAATGCAAGAATTGTACGGCACTTGCTTTCCCATCGGCTCGCGTACGATCGATATCCTGCTCTGGCTCAGCCGTGATCTTGTGATCACCGATAACCAAATGAATGTGCTGATCTACCCCGCCTAGAGTTTTCAGAAATGCGGTTCGCCGCTCCTCTTCATCTATCTCGAACATCAACGTACCAGTAAACTCTGATCCATTGGGTATCATTGGATTATAAGCGTGCAATTCATCAACCAGTTGCTCATCGCCGCCTTTTTCAATTCGCAACATTTCCTGGATTTGCAACCACATACTGTCCCAACTTTCGAACTGAATGGTTGCGTAAGGCCCAATCGCTAGTCGCCGGAATTTTTTGCGCAAGATACTTTCTTGCCGTTTTTCATTGCGAATTAGTTCATAATCACTGAGCGAAATAATATCATCTTTATTTATAACATGTTCGTCACGGGGCATATTTTACGTCCTTAAAATCCGTAGGCTTTGGCGAGCAACTCAATCGGGTGGCCGATACGTTCTGGAACTTTTGCTTGACCACCCATTTCCATCACCTGCTTCAAATGTGGTCCGGCAAGCGGACATTCACTTACCATGTAATCAGGATCATTTTTGGCGAGAGCGCGAGCTGCAGGACGACCAACCTTCACCGCTTTATCGAAATTTTCTTTGAAAATTCCCCATTTTCCACCATGGCCAGAACAGCGTTCGGCAATTGTAGGCTTAGCATCGGGGATAAGTTTTAGCATCTCCATTGCTTTGGGCCCCATATTCTGGGCGCGACTATGACAGGCGAAGTGAATTCCGATCTGCGCTGCCATCGGCTTGATCGGCATCATGCCTTTATCCTTGGACAATTCGACGACATATTCGCTGAGATCGCGGGTCGCCTGCGCCAATTTTTTTACCGCCTCATTGTCGGGCAGCATCAACGGCCATTCAAACTTCATCATAAGCGCGCAGCTTGGAGTTAGCGCTACAATATCAAAACCCTCGTCAATCAAGGGACTGAAATGGGCGGCCACTTGCTCTGCCGATGACGCTACAGCGGGAAGATCTCCATTTTCAAACTTAGGCATCCCGCAACAACCGGGATATTCGACGCGGGCCTGAACGCCATTATGGGAAAGCACATCAAGTGCTGCCTTGCCGGAGGTTTGATCATTGAAGTTACCGTAGCATGTTGCATAAATTGCGGCTTTTTTACCAAAGCTCGGAGCATCCGCATTTGGTGTTGGCCCATTACCTGGATGTTTATGAGTTAATGGCACATCTTCAAACTCAGGCAGATGAGCACGCTTGTCGATTCCGGCCATCGATTGCAAAAAGCCGCGCGTTAAATCATTGTCTTTCTTTGTCGCCCAATTGGCGGCGCCAGAGACCACGCCTGCAACTTTCGCATTGCGATCAATCTTCGCCAACTCCTTGTCAACGAAACCGGTCTCGCCCTTGCGGTGTTCGATCGCGCGATGACGTAGCATCAAGTGAGGGAAGTCGAGATCAAACTCATGGGGCGGAACATAGGGACATTTGACCATGAAGCACATGTCGCAAAGCGTACAGGCGTCGACGACCTTTTTCATGTCACCGGCGCTCAGATCTTCCACTTCTTCATTCGGGCTTTCATCGATCATATCGAAGAGTTGTGGAAAGCTGTCACAGAGATTGAAGCAGCGGCGGCAGCCGTGGCAGATATCGAAAACGCGACGGAGTTCGCCGTCTAAAGCTTCTTCATCGTAAAAGGATTCTTCCTGCCAAGCTATGGGATGACGCGTTGGTGCGCCTAGGCTGCCTTCTTTCATGACATGGTCCAATCCTGCGGAAAGTTACGAAAGTGCCGCGGAACACCCTATATTGAAAGGCGCTGCCGCGGCACTATTATTGTTATTTTACAGTGACTTAAGCGTCCATTGATTCCAAAGTCTTCTGGAATTTACCAGCGTGGCTTTTTTCCGCTTTGGCAAGCGTTTCGAACCAGTCGGCAATTTCGTCAAAGCCTTCTTCGCGGGCTGATTTGGCCATACCGGGATACATGTCGGTATATTCGTGGGTTTCGCCAGCGATAGCCGATTTCAGATTATCTTCCGTGCTGCCAATAGGCTCGCCGGTTGCTGGATCGCCAGTTTCTTCAAGAAATTCGAGGTGACCATGGGCGTGACCGGTTTCGCCTTCAGCGGTTGACCGGAATACAGCTGCAACATCGTTATAGCCTTCAATATCCGCTTTCTGGGCGAAATAAAGATAGCGACGATTGGCCTGGCTTTCGCCAGCAAAAGCATCTTTGAGATTCTGTTCGGTCTTGCTTCCTGCGAGTCCCATGGACTTCTCCTTGAATATATTATGTGATTAGATGACACCGATAGAAGAATCGGCCAAGGCTCTGAGTAGTTTGAAAAGCCAAGCTTCTCTATTCAATTTTTTGATTATTCGTCATCGATAAAATCGATTACAGTTATGCGATTTATTCGCAATAGCGATAAAGCAATTTTTCTATTCGCAACGTTTCATCACGTAGCGATCCGGTTCAATCATGAAGACAAATTGGTCCGGCCCGGATACCGAAACAGGCCCCTCCATCTGGAAGCGCCCGCCTACTTCTCCGGTTTCCTCATCGACCGCCAAATCAGTCAAACTAAGCGTGAGCTCTCCCGCACCCCACTGCCAGGTTCCAGTCAAATCCTCCGAGATAAAGTTGCCGCCAGCTAGCAGAGTCCAGTTGCTTGGCTGTTCACAAGTTTCTTCTGCAAAGGCCCAACGCCCTTCAAAATAAGAGGGGCCAATCGCGTCATTGGTTTCCGATGGTTGTACATTGGCCATCAGCACAAAAGCCGCAAAAACACCCAAACTAACGGCTTTTGCGGACTGCATAGGCTTAGCTGCCCTTTTTCATCAGGTTCAGCGCAGCCGCCGTCAATGCCTCTGCACCGGTTGCAACAACTTTTTCCGCATCGGGCGCCCAAAGCGGACTGTGCAGCGACGGCAATTTCGTGCCTTCCTTCTTGGATGCAAGATATTCATCCATCGGAACCCCACCGACCCAGAAAATCATGCTCTTAATCGATTCATCAGCACGACGAAAACGGCTAAAATCCTCGCCGCCCATGACCGGTTTAGATTGCACAACTCGTTCCTTGCCAAAGCGTGCTTCAAACAACTTTGCCATTTCTCTGGTAAATTCCGGGCTGTTATAAGTGGACGGCGTAAACTCGTCATCGCGCACGCGAATGACCGGCATTCTGTCTTCCGGAAGACCGGCTGTCACCGCCTCGCCTTTCGCAATCCGTTTAATCCCATCGAGCAATTTCGCACGCGTTTCATCCGAATAGCTGCGCACGGTAAGCAACAGGTTCGCCTTGTCGGGAATGATATTATGTTTGAAGCCTGCCTGAAAGCTGCCCACTGTTACAACGGCAGGGTCCTGCGGATCGATTTCGCGGCTCACCAATGTTTGCAGGGCACCAACGATACGTGAGGCAACTACAATAGGATCCTTGGTCGTGTGCGGATAGGCTCCGTGCCCGCCCACACCTTTGACTTCAATGTCGACACTATCGACATTGGCTAATGCATAGCCGGGCGCATAGCCGATAAAACCGGCTGGCGCGCCTGCTGCATCATGAAATGCCAGTACATATTCGGGTTTCGGGAAACGAGTATAAAGACCATCTTCCAACATCGCCTTGGCACCCTCGCCGGTTTCTT
The DNA here is from genome assembly GCA_947501695.1 of uncultured Sphingomonadaceae bacterium. Taxonomy (GTDB): domain Bacteria; phylum Pseudomonadota; class Alphaproteobacteria; order Sphingomonadales; family Sphingomonadaceae; genus Parasphingorhabdus. Next base: position 767,857 of record CANMWO010000001.1, on the reverse strand, counting down.
CAGCGGGTTGCAATATCATGACCAATGTGCCGGACCATTCGGCCTTGCGCGCAACAAGTTGTCGCGCCGTACCGACCCAGCCTGTCATGTGGGTGTCATGGCCACAGGCATGCATCACACCGGTGTCGACGCCTTGGCGAGTTTTCGCCATAACCTTAGACGCAAATGGCAATCCGGTCTTCTCGACCAGCGGCAGACCGTCCATGTCTGCGCGGATCATAACCGTTGGACCAGCGCCGTTCTTCATCACCGCTACAACGCCGGTGCCTCCCACTCTTTCCGTAACATCAAAGCCTAGACGCCGCGCTTCAACAGCCAGCTTGGCGGCGGTTTTAACTTCTTCACCGCTTAGTTCGGGATTAGCATGCAGATCGCGATAAATTTCCATCAACGATGGCAAATCGGCCTGGATTGCGTCTTTTAGCGCATCTGCATGCGCCGGTGTACAAAACAAAACAGAGGCGGTAGCCGCCAAAGCGACTTTAGAAAATTTAAGCATCACTATCCCCGATCTATTATGTGATTGCCCGGAACCTAACCGCTAAACCGACGCTTGCAAGGCATAAATTTATTCGGTGATTGGTGTCAGTTCCATCACGTCAACCTTTGACTCATAATAGGGATAGGGAAAGACCATCCGCCAATGTTCCGGGCCTATACGTTGCACCACCGCGGCCTGGTCGCGCTCTTTCGTTTTTCCATAGGATATGGCTTTATCCTCGTAACCATAAAATGATGTTCCCAAATAGACTGAATGGCTCGTACCCACTTCATACAGCCACCCGGCCGTGCGCTGGGAGCCTGTCAATTTGGTAAAATGCCGCCGATCGCCATCGACAGTTACGCGGCACCGGAAAGCCGGATAGGCAATATAGGGCAGTCCGCCCGTCGCATTCCCATCAAGTTTGGTCACCGAACATGCATAAAGGCCAGCGGGAATTTTGCTGTCCGGTAAGGCCGCAGCCTCTTCGAACAAGGGGCGTCTGGCTGTCAACTTGTTACCCTCACCCCCTTGCTCTGCGCCCTCGCGGCCCACCTGCAAAGCTTTTTGCCAATCATCCAGTCGCGTCTGATCCGCAGTCGTTGCCAACTCCCGCCACTGCGATTCCGGATGAGAGCTATCTTGCGCAATAGCAATCGAGGCTAATCCCGCCGACGCCAGCAAAAGCGTGGCTCTGAAAGGCGTGAAGATCATTGTGCTGTCCAGCCGCCATCAATTGAAATATTCGCGCCCGTCATTGCGCTGGCTTCGTCCTTACACAGAAAAACCGCCAAGGCCGCAATCTGCTCAATCTGGACAAATTCCTTACTTGGCTGTCCAGCCAGCAAAACATCATTGATCACTTCTTCGCGGGAAAGCCCCCTTACCTTCATCGTGTTCGGGATTTGCCCTTCAATGAGCGGCGTCCAAGTATATCCGGGTGAAATTGTGTTCACCGTGATCCCTTGTTGCGCCACTTCCAACGCTACCGTTTTGCTAAAACCCGCAATCGCATGTTTGGCCGCATTATAGGCTGACTTATAAGGGCTAGCCACCTTGCTGTGCATGGAACCGGTATTGATGATCCGCCCCCAACCCCGCTCTTTCATACCGGGCAAAACCGCCTTGGTGGTATGGAAAGCACTGTTGCAGATGATATCCATAATCGCGTCCCACTTGTCTTCGGGAAATTCATCGACGGGCGCGACATGCTGGATACCGGCATTGTTGACGAGAATATCGACGGCGCCCAATTGCTCGGCGCAATCTGCAGCCATCTGACGGATTTCTTCAGGCTTAGTCATATCGGCATTGCTGTAAGCGGCCTTGGTTCCACTGAGGTTTTCTAATTCTTGCCGCAGCGTTTCAATTTCGCCTTGATCGCCGAAACCGTTGATCATTACAGCTGCGCCCTCGGCGGCCAACGCCTTTGCATATCCGCCGCCAATGCCAGAAGTAGACCCGGTAATTAGCGCGGTTTTGCCTTTTAGAAACATCCATTTTCTCCTTTCGGTGACCTTAAAAGAGTCGAGTGTGACTGCAACGGCTTTTTGTAAAAGAAATGTTCGATGCTTGCGCTTTTGGCCGATTCAGGCAAATTAAGCTGCAACAGGAGAAGAAGCCCATGCGTTTAGATGATCTGGATCCCAGCAAAAATGTCCGTGACCACGGCAGTGGCGGCGGACGCCGAGGATTTGGTGGCGGAGGCGGAGGCGGCGGTCTTGGCCTGTTGCTGAGCTTCCTACCGATGTTGTTGGGGCGCAAAATGGGTTGCGGAACAATCTTGCTAATTGGTGGTGCGGCGCTCGCCTTTATGTATTTTGGCGGCGGAGCGAGCATGCTGACCGGCGGTGGAACCCAAGCCGGTGGTTCTGGCGATGCGGTTGCCTATGACACGCAGGAAGAAGTTTTTGCTGGGCAAGTGTTGGCCTCGACCGAGCAGACATGGTCAAAATTGTTTCAGGCAAACGGATCCCAATATCAGCCGACCACGATCAATTTCTATCAAGGCGGGGTCAGCTCCAATGGCTGTGGCTCCGCTAGTTCCGCAGCAGGACCTTTCTATTGCCCTGCCGATCAGGGTATTTATCTCGACACATCCTTCTTCAATGATCTCGAAACAAAAATGGGGGCGCGCGGCGATTTTGCCAAAGCCTATGTCATCGCCCATGAAGTCGGCCATCATATCCAAACCTTAAGCGGTGTTTCCAAACAGGTACGCCAGCAACAGGGACGAGCCAGCAAGGCGCAAGGCAATGCTCTTCAAGTGCGGATGGAGTTACAAGCAGATTGCTATGCCGGCGTCTGGGCCGCGCAAAATGCCAATCGTATGGAACCGGGTGATGTCGAAGAAGGCCTGACCGCGGCACACGCTATTGGCGATGATACTTTGATGCGCGGGGCCGGACAGCGTCCAGTGGAAAGCATGTTTACCCATGGTAGTTCAGAGCAGCGTATGGCGTGGCTCAAAAAGGGTATGCAAACCGGCGATCCGGCCGCATGCGATACATTCGCACGCGGCGCGGTTCGCTAGGTCGTTTGCTTAAGTTGCAGAACCTTTCTGCAACGAACGCGACCAGTCTAGCCGACGGGTGACAAACATCACCCCGGCCAGAGCGGTAAAGATCAGCAATGATCCGATGAGCAGCGAGTAAGCCTCAAGGCTCAGCAGGATATAGATCACGCCATAGAGCGCGGCGAGCAATCCTCCGATTATCGATGCCCTTCGCCAACTGGACAGGACCGATGCGGCATAGGCCGTGATCAATCCGATCGTCGCCACCGATGCCGCGATATAGGCCAAAGCAAAGCCGATAATTTCCGCAAAGGCGAGCAGCAGGATGAAGAACAGCACCAGCGCAACCCCAACCAATATATATTGGACGGACGATATTCGCACGCCACCGATCAGGTCGAACAACAGGAATGCAACAAAGGTAAATCCAATAAACAGGAAGCCATATTTGGTTGCGCGACTCACCTGGTCATAGAGATCAACCGGTTGGATTAGATTCACGGTCACGCTGGAGGCATTCTCACCCCCGCCGCCGCCGTACGAATCGAAAGACCGGTTGGTGTTTTGCGGATAGACTTGCTGTCCGGCCTGTGTAGACGTCAGTGAGCTGCCGAGCGCCAGATTGGAGATACCATATTTTGCGGTAAATCCTGTTTCCGTGACTTCATTGTCAGGTAGGAAACCGCCGGTAAAGCTCGGGTGTGGCCATTTTGATGTCACCGACCAGTTAGTCTGACCCGCATCCGGCACCATTGTCAGGCTTTCCGTGCCGCGGAATTTCACATCAAAACTTACTGCCATTTCGCCGTCTGCCAGCGCAGTGGCATCGAGCCATGAGAAGAAACCGGTATTGCCAGTTTCGCCAAGACCTTTACCCGGTTGCAGGACCAGCGATTGACCATCAACGGTCAGCTTGTTGTCGGCCGACAAGCCTCTCGCATCAGAAAGGCCGAAACGAATTTCAGCGCGGGCAAAATCAATATCTGCCGGATCGATACCGGAACGATTGAAATCCTCCGGCAATTTGAAGGAAGCAGAACCTGTCACATTGGTGTTGTAAATCACAACTTCATAGATGGAGCGGCTTTTGACCTCAGTTTGAATATCGCTATCAAAGGTCATGACTTCGGGCGAGATATAAAGTTCGCGCGTAACAACATTGGTGCGGGTAACGGTCTTGCCGTCCTGCTCCACCGATTCCTGCACTTTTGCTTTGTAAGGCAGAACGATTTTCGGCCCAGCAAATACCTGCTTGCCGCCCCAACCCGTAACAATGGATTGCTCGGCCTGCTGGCTCTGGTTCTGGCGGTCATAAATCAGCAGCCAGCTCGCGAATAAGGGTATCGCAAGCAGGAACCCAGTGAGCAACACCAACAGGAACTTGGCGCCCGGTGACCGTTCGGGTCGCTGCGGCTGCTCTGATGGTTGAATTTCTTCGGCGGTTTCAGTCATGGTGAATTTTCCCTCTAAATCCCTGTATTTGTCTGGTCGCTACTCTTGCAAGCCGCAGCCATTGCTCTAATCATAAACCCCATGCCCTTCCATCCGAGCGACGAATCGAGGCTTACGTGCGACGAATTACCACAATTGCGGATTGCCATAACGTGAACGACTTCCGTTCTTTGGCCAAAAAACGCCTACCTTTTCCAATCTTTGACTATATTGACGGTGCCGCAGACGACGAAGTCACCCGCCGCCGCAATACCGAAGCCTATGAAGCGTGCGACCTCATACCCAATGTCTTAGCCGGGGTCGAGGATATCGACATGAGCACAACGGTCATGGGTCAGAAACTGACTATGCCCTTGTTTCTGTCCCCGACCGCCCTCCAACGTCTGTTCCACTGGCAAGGTGAACGCGGCGTCGCCAGAGCAGCCGAGAAGTTCGGAACGTTCTTTGGTATTTCCTCCCTTGCCACTGTCAGCATCGAGGAAATTGGCGAGAGCATCAGCACGCCCAAAATGTTCCAGCTCTATGTTCACAAGGACAAGGGCCTCAACACATCGATGGTCGAGCGCTGCAAAGCGGCGAAGTTCGACGCCATCACCCTGACGGTCGACACAATCGTAGGCGGCAATCGCGAACGCTGCCTGCGTTCGGGCTTTACCAGCCCACCAAAGATTACGCCTGCCAGTTTCCTGAGCTATGCGACCAAACCAGCCTGGGCGCTCAACTATATGTTCCGAGAAAATTTTGAGCTGTCGAATCTCAAAGATCATGTCGCAGAGGGCACAAATGTCGCTCTGTCGGTGGCGGAATATTTCTCAACTATGCTCGATCAATCACTCGATTGGAGCATGGCGGAAGACATTCGCAAAGACTGGGGCGGTGAATTTTGCCTGAAAGGGATCATGTCCGTCGAAGATGCCAAACACGCCGCAGATATTGGCGCAACGGCAATCATGGTGTCCAATCATGGCGGCCGGCAACTTGACGGTTCACGGGCCCCCTTTGATCAACTCGCCGAGATCTGCGATGCGGTCGGCGACAAGATTGATGTGATTTGCGACGGTGGCATAACCCGCGGCAGTCATGTGCTGAAGGCGTTGAGCGTCGGCGCAAAGGCCTGCTCCGGCGGGCGACTTTATCTCTATGCGTTAGCCGCCGCAGGTCAAGCCGGGGTTGAACGCAGCCTCGGCTTGCTGCAAGCTGAGATTGAACGGGACATGAAACTCATGGGCGTGACATCCGTTGATCAATTGAACCGTGACAATTTGCGGTACCGGTCTTGAAGACGAACAGGGAATAGATGATGCGAAACCTCGTGAAATTAGCAATAACCTCAACCGCAACGGCATTTTTTCTCGCCACCCCGGTACAGGCGCAAAAAGCTGACCCTGACGAAACGGCGGGGGAACATGCAAAGGACGCCGCAACCACACCTGTGAAAGATGTCGGCCTGAAAAAAACGAAAATCCCCGCCAAACTTATCGCCATTCAGGATGATCCCTACTCTCTCGATGGCCTGCGCCGCTGTGCTGCGATCATCAAGGAAGTTGAGGAGCTCAACGCGGTCCTAGCCGCTGATGTAAATGAGAAAGTTGATAAATCCAAAGCCGAAAAACGAGAAGAAACCGCTGGCCGTGTCGGTGGCGGATTTCTAGGCGGACTGATACCCTTCCGAGGCATTGTACGTGAAGTATCCGGTGCAGCTGGGGACGAACGCAAATATAATGCCGCCGCCTATGCCGGTGTCGTTCGGCGTGGTTTCCTGAAAGGCATTGGTCTGGAAAGAGGTTGCAGAGCCCCTGCCCGTCCGTAAACCAAAGTTGCTGGAAAAATGCCATGAAACGCTTTTCCGATCACGTTACTCAACTAGCCCGCACAATCCAGATACCACCCGGCAAAGCAACCCGGCCGTCACCATCATCATAAGGCGCAAGGGCTTCTTTCAAAGCGATTAAAATCTTGGCCTTCAGCTCGTCATCAACCTCTCCCAACGCCCGGGAAGCCGGTCCGATTTGTGACGAAAAATACACAGCGCCATCGACGCCGCCCGATTCCGCCAGCGAAAAATCAATAGCATGAGATGTCATCGAAACGTCGTCAAAGCCCGCTTCACTCAATATGCCTTTCAACCGATCTGCGTCGGCAAATGCAAAAGGGCCCGGTGCATGCGGGTCTGTTTCCGGTGCATCAGGCAATAACGGTTTGATCGCCTGCATCGGCACCATCACCCACTGATTTAGTTTTGGATGGTTCCAACAAGCAAAAACCATTCGGCCACCGGGTTTCAAATTGGCTTTTATGTTTGTGAAAGCCGCTATCGGATCTTCAAAAAACATCACACCAAAGCGCGATATGATAAGATCAAAAGCTTCATCGGCCTGATATTCAGATGCATCCGCCAACATGAGCTCTGCACGGCCATCGGCACGTGATTTAGCCAGATCAAGCATGGGTTTGGACACATCAACGCCAGTGACATCAGCGCCTGCATCCGTTGCAATCAAAGAGGTCTCACCCGTTCCGCAACCAATATCCAAAACGCGTTCGCCACGAACAATTGCCGCTGCTGCCATCAACAAGTCCGTTACCGGAGCTAAAGTCGCGTCCATAACATCTTGTTGCTCCACCCATTTCAGGCCGGCATTGTCGTTCCAATATTCAATCTGATCTTCATTGGACATAAGTTGGTAGCAACCTCCGTTAAAATTGACGGAAGCGGTAATCAGTCAGCCAGAACATATCTTGGAAGCTGTTTAGTAAACCCGTTTCTTCGGCTTCACATATTCCGCTTCGTCTGTCAGGGTAAAGTCATGGACCGGGCGATAGTTGATATCGACTTTGCCGGTGCCACGAGCCTTATCGGGGCCGCCCCAGCCGTCAAATGTCGCAACCGTATGCTTCATCCATTCCTTGTCATTACGATCTTCATAATCTTCCTGCATATGGGCACCGCGGCTTTCCTTGCGGTTGGCAGCGCTTTCCATTGTCACGACCGCCTGCGCCATGAGATTATCAAGCTCCAGCGTTTCGATTAGATCGGTATTCCAAATGAGCGAGCGGTCAGTGACGCTGACATCGGCCATTTTTGCATTTACCGCGCGCATTTCTTTAACACCCTCGGCAAGCAATTCATCATCGCGGAACACAGCACAGTTTTTCTGCATGGTCTTCTGCATTTCCATGCGCAGAGCAGCGGTTGTTGTCCCACCTTTCGCGTAACGGAAATGGTCCAAGCGAGACAGCGACAGATCGGCTGAATCTTTCGGTAATGGTCTATGTGACGTACCCGGTTTCAGTTTTTCTTTCAAGCGCAGGCCAGTTGCGCGGCCAAAGACGACAAGATCGATCAGGGAGTTGGAACCCAAACGGTTTGCACCATGTACGGAAACACAAGCCGCTTCACCCACGGAATAGAGTCCTGGCACCACAGCATCAGGATCATCCTTCGTCGGGTTCACCACTTCGCCATGATAGTTACAAGGTATACCGCCCATGTTGTAATGCACCGTCGGCACCACTGGCAGCGCCTGACGCGTGAGATCAACACCAGCGAAAATCTTACCGGTTTCGGTAATGCCCGGCAGGCGTTCCGCCAATACATCAGGCGCGATATGGTCGAGATGGAGATAGATATGATCTTTCTCTGGCCCGACGCCGCGGCCTTCGCGAATTTCGGTTGCCATGCAGCGAGACACCACGTCGCGAGACGCGAGATCTTTTGCGCTTGGTGCATAGCGTTCCATGAAACGCTCGCCTTCGGAGTTGGTCAGATAACCGCCCTCCCCGCGTGCGCCTTCGGTAATCAGTACGCCCGCGCCGTAAATGCCGGTCGGGTGAAACTGAACAAATTCCATATCCTGCAAAGGCAGACCAGCGCGCAGCGCCATGCCGCCACCATCACCGGTGCACGCATGAGCCGATGTTGCGCTGTAATAACAACGGCCAGAGCCGCCAGTGGCCAGCACAACCGCATGCGCGCGGAAACGGTGAATAGAACCGTCTTCCAGACAGATAGCGATTACGCCGCGGCATTCGCCGTCTTCCATGATCAGATCGATCGCGAAATATTCAATGAAGAAGTCCGCGTCATATTTCAGGCTCTGTTGATAGAGCGCGTGCAGCATGGCGTGACCAGTACGGTCAGCGGCTGCACAGGTCCGCTGTACCGGTGGGCCGTCGCCCATATTCTGCATATGGCCGCCAAAGGGGCGTTGATAGATGGTGCCATCTTCATTGCGTGAGAAAGGTACACCGGCATGTTCCAGTTCGTAAACCGCTTGAGGCGCTTCACGGACGAGATATTCAATCGCATCCTGATCACCAAGCCAGTCAGAGCCTTTGACCGTGTCATACATATGCCACGTCCAGTGATCCGGCGTGTTGTTACCCAGCGAAGCGGCAATGCCACCCTGTGCCGCAACCGTATGTGAACGAGTTGGAAAAACCTTTGTAATACAAGCGGTTTTCAAACCGGCTTCGGCAGAACCCATGGTGGCGCGCAAACCGGACCCGCCGGCGCCTACGACGACTGTGTCGAACGTGTGATCAATAATCTTATATGCGGGCTTTGAATCTGTGTCAGTCATTAAGCGACCACTCCGGTAAAGGCGACCTTGGCAACAGCGAAAATTCCTAGCGCTGCTCCGCCAATGGCGAAAAAGTTAAGCAAGATGATGAGGCCGAATTTCAGGCCATGATCGGGAACATAATCCTCAATCAATACCTGCAGACCAAGCCGCAGATGCCAGAAGATGCTAACCAGCATCAACATCATCGGAACCGCAACGAGCGGCGACGACAGCCAGCCGATGAGCAGTTCATGTTCGTAATTAGGCAGTCTCAGCAAAGAGATGAGAAGCCATGCGATCAAAGCGAGATTACCGACAGCGGTAACCCGCTGAATGAGCCAGTGATGGGCGCCGTGATTGGCAGAACCAAGACCGCGAACCTTACCGATATTTGTTCCTGATCCCATTGTCTTATCCAATCAACTTTGAAGAGATGAAAAACCAGAGCGCAGCGGTGGAAAGCAATGCCAATACGGGCACAGCAGCCGACCACAACTTGTTCGTCTGGAGCTCATAACCTGCCCCGGCATCAAGCACAAAATGGCGCAGGCCGGAATATGTATGTTCGAACAGGGCGAAAGTCATACCTATCATGACAATGAACCCGGGGATGGTCGTCATGATACCGACGAAGAATTCATAAGATTCCGGTCCAGCAGAGATGCTGTATAACCACCACACTAATATCGGCGCGCCCAGCAAGGCGAGTGCATCACCCGTGGCCCGGTGAAGAATAGAGACCAGCATAGCGGGCCCCCATTTATAAATTCCCAAATGCGGCGATAATGGCCGGTTCGTTGGCTTAACCAATTTTTGTCCCCTGATCAGAGACTCCGCAACGCGCTGGAGTCTTTGTAAACGAACCAGTGCTTTAGCGAAAACGTCGCCGCATGCAAACAAGATAGCGGGGTTTTTCTGCCCCACATGTCCGGTTTTTGGATGCAAAGGCGCGCCGAAAGCGTGTAAATCCAAAAAGCGCTATTAAAAATATCAGCTATTCGGCATCTCTTGTTGGACCTTTGTCGATCCGCGCCTTATTCCGATGTCGCATGACAGATAGAAAAACGCATATATTAGTGACGGGCGCCGGCCGCGGTATTGGCAAGGCGATATTAGAAAGCTTCGATGGGACCAATGTGGCAGCGGTCGGTCAAAGCACGACGGGTGACAATGACCTGTTACAATCGGATTTTAACAGCACCGATAACGTGTCTCGGCTTTGGCAGAATGGCTTAAACCAACTGGATGGTCGCATTGATATTCTCATCAACAATGCGGGCATTTTTGACCCCAACCCGATAACCGAGGCTGAACCGCAATGGCTGGAGAGCTGGGAGCGGACGATGCAGATCAACCTCACTGCAGCAGCGCAACTGTGCCGATTGGCGGTGCTCCATTTTCAAGAGCACCAAGCCCATGGGCGGATTGTGAACATCGCAAGCCGAGCTGCCTATCGCGGGGATAGCCCGGACCATTGGCATTATGCAGCCTCCAAAGGCGCTATGGTCGCAATGACCAAAACGATCGCGCGGTCATATGCCAGCGAAGAAATTCTAGCCTTTGCGATTTGTCCGGGCTTCACCATGACCGGGATGGCGGAAGAATATCTGGAAAGTCGCGGCGGCGATAAATTGCTGCGCGACATTCCGCTCGGCCGTGTGGCTCAGCCAGCGGAAATTGCTTCGATAGCCAAATATTGCGCGCTCGATGCCCCGCCATCGATGACCGGCGCCGTGCTCGATGCCAATGGCGCGAGCTTTGTCAGATGATCGCGCGGGAACTTTTGGGCACCGCCAAAATTCCCGGTGGTAATGAGCATGGCGGTGAGCTGCGTCTCTTCCGCCGCGCGCTAAAACATGCCGACGAATTTTCAATCATGCTGGGCCGCATTGAGTTGATGAACAGCCGCTTGAGCGGATCGGAAGAGGCGCTCGCGACCCTGAGCTGCGAGCGGCTCCGCGCTCCAAATCCGCGTATTTTAATCGGTGGTTATGGCATGGGCTTCACCCTTCGAGCCGCACAAGCCGAGCTGCCGGACGACGCCACAATCGTGGTCGCCGAGTTGATCCCGGCCATATTGGACTGGGCACGCGGACCGATGCGGGAACTGACGGACAACTGCCTCGACGACCCGCGTGTGGAGACGATTATTGGAGATGTCAGTGATATCATAGCCAATGCCAGCAATGAATATGATGCCATCTTACTGGATGTCGACAATGGCCCCGATGGCCTGACCCAAGATGATAATGAACAGCTTTATGGTTTCAGCGGGCTGAGTACAGCCAAATCAGCGCTGCGGAGCGGCGGCATCCTCGCCATCTGGTCCAGCGCCGCCGACCCAGCATTCACCCGCCGGTTGCAGCAATCGGAATTTGCGGTCGAAACGAAGACTGTTAGCGCCCGAAGCAATGGCAAAGGGGCCAAACACGTTATCTGGTTAGCTACGCGACGCTGAGAACCGACCTAAGCTGCTTTAGCATCCGGTTCAGCATGCACTGCGCGAAATGCTATAGACAGTCGGTTCCAGCTATTAATCATCGTGATCAGCGCGGTTAACACCACCGTTTCTTCTTCCGAAAACTCGGCCCGGGTAGCATCAAAAAGAGCATCGTTGGGGATATGGTCACCCAGCTTCGTCAGCGCCTCTGTCCACGCCAGGGCAGCCTTTTCCCGGGGCGTGAACAGGAAACTCTCATGCCAGGCTGATGTTAGGTATAGTCGCTGCTCTGCTTCACCATCCCGGCGCGCTTCACGCGTGTGCATGTCTATACAAAAGGCACAGCCGTTAATTTGCGATGCCCGTAATTTGACCAGATGCATAAGGTTTTTTTCCAACCCACTCGCTTCGATCGCATTGTTCAAAGTCAGAAAAGACTCCATCAGATTGGGGGATTTCGTCCAGTAATTGAGGCGGGGTTCCATTGTTTAGTCCTTTCTATGGTTCAGGATTGAGAATTTTGAGCGCGTATATTTTGTTCCACAAAATCACGGCCACGCTGAACAATTCGCTGATCGCTGGTTTCGAGAAATTCATGCAAGAGATCACTGATCCGCGTTTTGGCCAGAACATCACGATAAGCCTGTTCGGCCTTCAGCATCGCGGTGTTGATACCGCAAGGCCGCGCATAGGCGGATGCCTCGACCAGGCATGGTCCTTTTTGACGGATTTCCTGGCAACGAAAAGCAGGTGCCGGCCCTTCAACCGCCAAAACAATGTCGAGCAAGCTAATGGCATCAACTGCGCGGGCCAGACGATAGCCGCCCGACGGGCCCGGCACCGATTCCAAGATACCCGCGCCGACCATCAATTTAAGATGCTTGACCAGATAGCTAGGCGACACACCATGAAACTCGGCCAAAGCCTTGGCCGGCATGACAGCGGACGGACCGACACCAGCCAACAAAGTAGTGCAATGAATGGCCGCTTCGACGCCGTCTCCAAGTTTCATCACTTTTCTCCGATTCGTAGATAATATTTATCATGGATATTATTTATCTTCAATAAAAATAATATTGTTGAGGATAAACAAGCAGCCGTCAAATCTCTTCCGTGGCTCTTATTTCCTTTCACTAGCCGAATCCTCAAAGCTCCGCTAACGAGCGCCCATGCTCAATTTTAGCAATATTACAGTGCGCCTTGGCGGCACGGTCATTTTGGACGGCGCAACCGCCGCCCTGCCCCCTGGCGCGCGTGTGGGGATGATTGGCCGCAATGGTGCCGGCAAATCCACCTTGATGAAAGTGGTCGCTGGACTGCTGGAACCGGATGACGGCAATGTCGGCATACCCAAAGGGGCCCGCATGGGCTATATTGCGCAGGAAGCGCCCGCCGGAGCAGAAACCCCGCTGGACACCGTTTTGGCCGCTGACACAGAACGCGCGGCGCTGTTATTAGAAGCGGAAACCGCTGACGAACCGGACCGGATTGGCGAAATCCACGAGCGCCTGAATATGATCGAAGCGCATAGCGCCCCTGCCCGCGCCGCAAAAATCTTGATCGGTCTGGGTTTCGATGAAAAAGCACAGCAACAACCGATGGATAGCTTTTCCGGTGGTTGGCGTATGCGTGTCGCGCTCGCAGCGCTGCTCTTTTCGCAGCCCGAATTGCTGCTGCTCGACGAGCCCTCCAATCACCTTGACCTTGAAGCGACTTTGTGGCTGGAAAATTTCCTGACCAGCTATCAGGCCACCATTTTGGTGATCAGCCATGAGCGGGATTTGCTCAACAATGTCGTCGATCATATCCTCCATCTCCAAGGCGGAAAGACCACGCTCTATCCCGGCGGCTATGATGCATTTGAGAAACAGCGTGCAGAGCGTCAGGCACAAATGGCTTCTTCCCGTGAAAAACAATTGGCGCAGCGAGAAAAACTGCAGGCCTATGTCGATCGCTGGGGCGCCAAAGCCCATAGTGCAAAACAAGCCCAAAGCCGCGTCAAAGCGCTCTCCCGTATGGAACCGATTGCAGCTGCGATTGAAGACCCATCGCTCAGCTTTCATTTTCCTAGCCCGGCGGAGCTCAAACCGCCGCTGATCACTTTGGACGATGCTGCTGTCGGTTATGGCGACAATATCATATTGTCGGATCTGAACCTGCGCCTCGATCCCGATGATCGCACCGCTCTGCTTGGCCGCAACGGCAACGGCAAAACCACCCTCGCCCGTTTGCTAGCCAGCCAGCTGGAACCGAAAGCCGGCGCGATGAATAAGTCGGGCAAGCTTACGGTCGGCTATTTCACCCAATATCAAGTCGAAGAGCTGGATACGACCGATACCCCGCTGGAACATATGACGCGCCTGATGAAGGACGCAAAACCGGGCGCCGTCCGCGCGCAACTGGGTCGGTTCGGTTTTTCCGGTGACAAAGCGACAATGAAAGTTGGCAAACTGTCTGGCGGCGAACGCGCGCGTCTGGCCTTGGCCTTGATCACACGAGATGCGCCGCATCTGTTGATCTTAGATGAGCCGACAAACCACCTTGATGTCGATGCCCGCGAAGCCTTGGTGCATGCTTTGAATGAATATACCGGAGCCGTCATTCTCGTCAGCCATGATCGCCACATGCTGGAACTGACCGCCGATCGTCTGGTCATGGTCGATAGCGGCAAAGCAGCTGAGTTTTCTGGTACACTGAACGATTATACCGATTTTGTACTGGGCAAAAACCAGGCAGCCAAACCAACCGCTGGTGGCGGTGGTGGTAACCGCAAGGAAGAGCGCCGTCTGGCCGCCGAACGCCGCAAACAGCAATCAGAATTGCGTAAGGCAGCCGGCACTGCCGAAAAGAAAATCGAGACACTTGGCAAAAAATTATCCGGCATTGATCAGGCGATGTTTGATCCGGCGACGGCGGAACAAGAGTTTGCTGATTTGACGATGACCGAATTGATGAAGTTGCGGTCCACAATTCAGGACGAACTCGAGCAAAGTGAAGCCGCTTGGCTAAAAGCCAACGAAGCGTTGGAGACGGCCAATGCTTAAGTGGATTTTTGACCCGGTCTTAATCCATTGACTGATAGCTGGAAAATCAGCCTGCCCTGCACCCGGGCTGAAGCAGAAACGCTTTCCGAAGATAATCTATTCATCAGTTCCAGCGACACTGTGCCGACAATAGTCACCCAAGAGGTCGACGAAAGCAATCCAGAAGCATGGATGATCGACATCTATTGCAATGCGGCTCCAGACACCGAAATGCTCCAGAACATAATGGAACTCTCGCCCTCCGCGAAAGCAGCAAAGACTGAACCCGTGGTAGAGAAGCTAGCCGATGACGATTGGGTGACCATGAGCCAGCGGGATTTGGAACCCCTGCGCGCAGGACGATTTTATGTGCATACGTCAGACAGCCAACCGCTTGATGATCCGAAAGTCACTAATATCTGCATTGATGCCAGCCAAGCCTTTGGTACTGGTCATCATGAAACGACATTAGGATGCCTGGAAAGCCTTGATCGACTGAAACGCAATGGCCAACAATATCGCAATATTATCGATGTCGGCACCGGTACCGGCTTGCTCGCCTTTGCAGCCCGCAATTTGTGGCCAATCGCTCAGATTATTGCCAGTGATATCGACCCCGTCGCGATACAAGTCAGCGAAGAAAATGCTGCGGTGAATGGCATTGCTATCGGGACAATGCCAAATGCAATAAAATTACTCGCCAGCAATGGCCTTGACCATGCGGCGATTGGCCGACGAGCTCCCTATGACCTGATCATCGCCAATATATTGGCAGGGCCACTCATCGCCCTCGCTCCGCAAATCGCTAATGCCGCAGCGCCAAACACGGTCTTGATCTTGGCGGGCCTGTTAAAAGCACAACAGTCCGACGTCGTACATGCCTATATCAGGGCTGGTTTCCGCTTACGCGATGTCCGGGTCGAAAATGAATGGCCCTGCCTTACCTTTGTAAAAGCCCAAGAATATGGCCCTGCGAAAGCCCATAAGACTATCCGGTCCCCACTGGCATCCGACTATTTTGGCGAATGTTAGATTCCCTTCCCTGCTAGGGGGGGGGGAAGACATATTATATCACGATCGCCGAGCCTGATTGCGCACTGGGATGATCTTGCGTTCCACGCGTCAGCACTTCATCGCCCTCTACAATATCAGCAATCGCTATATCAGTCATGCCCGATATTTTCTCGTAAACCGGCTTGAAATTGGTCTCGACAGTCACGCGTAACAGCTCGTCCAGACTGGGAATGACAAAGTAGTTCTGCTGGAAATCGTCGATCCGATATTCAGTGCGCAATACGCGCTCCAGTTCGAACATGATGCGATTGGGACTATCATCATCCAGCGCAAAAACACTTTCGCCAAAGCTGGAGACAATACCAGCGCCATAGATACGCAAGCCTTCGGGCTCCTGAATGAGACCGAATTCAACCGTATACCAATAGAGCCGGGCCAGTTGTTTCAAGGTGCCGAATTTCAGCGCCCGAAGGCCGCCTCGTCCATAGGCTTCCATATAGTCAGCAAAACGTTGATCCGCGAGCATTGGTACATGGCCGAAAACATCATGGAAAATATCTGGTTCTTGCAGATAATCAAGCTGATCGGGTCGCCGGATAAAATTGCCCGACACAAAGCGGCGATTGGCGAGATGATCAAAAAACACTTCATCTGGCACCAGTCCCGGCACGGCAACGATCTGCCATCCGGTCGCGTCCATCAATATCCGGTTGAGTTCCTCGAAGTCCGGAATGCCTGGCTTAGACAGTTGCAGGATATCAATTCCATCGAGAAAAGCCTGCGCGGCCCGGCCCGGCAACATCTCCCGCTGACGCGCGAAAAGCGTGTCCCAAGTGGCATGGTCTTCTGCACTATAAGCAGACCAGTTCTGGTCTATCGTCCAGTCCGCATTTGCGTGCGCTGGCGGCTTGTCATAGACATGGGACTCTGGATCGGGGGCTGTTAACATAGAGCCATCCTACAGTAGAAAAGGTTTCAATGGCAACTTTTCGGATGAAATGGCTCAAACGTATAACAGCCAGCCTCTTGGCCGTTATCATGCTGTATCTGATCGCTGCCTTGTTTGGTAGCATCTTGCCCGCCAATCAATTTTGGAAAAGCCCAGATGATGGCATAGAACTATTCATTGAAACCAATGGGTTGCATACCGGAATCATCATGCCGATCCGTAGCGATGTGCATGACTGGAGCGAACTCATCAAACCCAATCATCTCGATGATCCAACACAATATGGCAGCCATATTCTGGTCGGTTGGGGCCATGAAGGCGTTTATCGCAACGCAGAACATTGGCAAGATCTGCGATTTAAAGACGCCGCTAGTGCTATATTCGGTAGCGATGATGTCTTGCTGCACGTTTATCACCTGAACTATCCACAGACTTACCCCCATTATCGCCGCAGTTTTAAAGTCAGTGAAGAGGAATACCGCAAGATTGTGCATGCTATCAAAGGCCGCTTTTTTCTGGATGAGGCGAGCCAGCCGATCCCCTCTTCGGGTTACGGAAAATATGATCTGTTTTACCAAGCCCGCGGTCACTATAGTGCCTTCTACACCTGCAACAGCTGGACCGGCGATGTGCTGCGTCAGGCTGGCATCAGGACGGGAATCTGGACACCATTTCAAGGCGGGGTGATGCGCTGGTTTCTGGAAGCGAAGCCGGAGAACTAGTCGCACGACGCAATAAGCGCGTCCCAGTCCTGCACGATAATCCCTCCATAGCGACGCTCTATAACATCAGCAGTCTCCAACCTCCCAAGAGCTTTACCGAGTGAAATACGAGAAACCCCGACCAGTTCAGACAATTCCTGCTGGGTTACTGGTATCGCAACATCGCTGTCTTCTTCGCTGCGCAGTTGAAGCAATGCCTGCACGACACGCTCGACCGTAGACAAATTTCGTCCCGCATCAATAAGGTCAAAGGCTTGCTGGACCATATTCGCCATGGCTTTCAGCATGATACGTGCAACACTGGCATCGGATTCAATAGCCGCCAGCAATTCCGCCTCACCTATCTCAATCAACCGCGTTTCATTGCCAGCAATCGCATCCACCATGCGCGGGAACTCGCCTAAAAAACCCTGCTCCCCAAAACTCTCTCCTGGCCCCAACAAAGCGAACAAAGTCAGCTTTCCGTCGACCGAGTACCGACCAATTTGCACGACGCCGCTTTCGATAAACCAAAATTCCCGGGCCGTATCGCCGCGTTGCAGAATGAGTTCACCTTTTGCAAATCGACGGACACTTCCTTGGTCCAACAAGCGGCGGCGCACATCGTCCGGCAGCACCGAGACAAACCCCGCCGCGGCGAAAGTTGATTTAGAATTTTGGCGCGATTTACCCAATTGCAAACCTCTTAGCATTTGAAAGCTCAGCTATCTGTTACAAATGGCTCCAGAGCAAGTCATGTTTGGATAGAAAGGATAGCAATGCGACCGGAAATCTACGCTATTCTTGGAACATTCCTGTTTTTTGGATTTCTGGAACTATTTCGCACAAATTTATTCAACAAACCTGATCAAACTCGCAAAGATGCGATTGTTGAAATTATAGGCTCGATAGTTTTAACGGTGATTACGCAACCCTTCATCATCCTGTCCGCTCAATTTATAATGGGTACAGCAGCCCCGCAATGGGCCGGCGCATTGGCTGGCATCCCGTTAGTGGCAGCGATCGCCTTGTTTCTGATTTTTGATGATATGACACAATATTGGATGCACCGCCTCTCACACCGTATCCCGTTCCTCTATAATCTCCACCGCGCGCATCACGATGCCAAATATATGAGCATCCGCTTGGTGTACCGGAATAACATTTTCTATTACTTCTTAATGCCCAGCATTTGGTTCTCGGGAATCCTTATCTATCTGGGTCTTGGCTGGGTCTATGTCGGATTTATCATCGTCAAAATGACGGTCATCATAGCTGCACATAGCGATGTTGTCTGGGACGAGCCGCTTTATAAAATCAAATGGCTATCCCCCGTGATGTGGCTGGTGGAGAGAATAATCTCGACACCCGCGACCCACCATGCCCATCACGGACGGCACATGGAAGATGGGGCGACCAACTATAAAGGAAACTACGGTAACCTCTTATTTTTTTGGGACATCCTGTTCGGAACAGCAAAAATTACTCGCCGCTATCCAGACAGCTATGGTGTCGAAAATCTTGCACCAGCAACCGTGGGGCAGCAACTCGCCTGGCCGCTTTTCGCCGAGAACAAGCAAGGCGGTTATGGCGTGAAAGAGCTGGCGGCCAAAGAAGCTGAGGCGAGGACATGATTTAGAGTTCGGGTGGGGGATCAGGGCGGCTGACGGTCGGGGGAAATTCCGTCAGCTGCCTTGATTGTTACCTAACCAACATGACTATTGACGAGTTTAGGGTGGGGACCCAGGGCGGCTGACGGATCGGGGGAAACGTCAGTCGCCCTAACTATTCAACCCAATTGTTTTGCCGATAACTCAGTTATAAATTGCACTTAATAATCCGGCTTCTTGCGAGTGAGCGGATAAGCGAACTGCTTTACATACCCCTTCGGTACGTCCTCTGGAATTCCGTAATTTTCAGGCCATTTCGACGGCGGCAGATAAAATGTCCCGAATAGCTTGTCGATCCATGGGAAATGGATAGCAAAATTCACATCGAACGCTTCCCGTTCCAATCCGTGATGCCAATGATGGAAACGCGGGGTTGCAATCCAATGGCCGAGCCAATTAAAATCACCCTTGATATTTGCGTGTAGCAGCGAGGAGTAGATATAGACGAAAGCGATATAGGCCTGAAGCACGGATGGGCTGAAACCTAATGTCATCATCGGCAACGCGGTAATTCCCCGCAACAAGATGATTTCGATAAAATGCATCCGTGCGCCAGCTAACCAATCCATCGATTTGGCCGAATGGTGTACCGCATGAAAGCCCCACAAAAAAGGCCAACGGTGGAAAGTACGATGAAAGAAATATTGCACCAGATCAGTCAGGATCAGCACGATCACAAACTGCAAAATCCACGGGATTGATGCGACGGCGGCGCGAAACGTATCCCAGCTGCTGGTATTCTCAACCAGCACGTTAGATGGCGCGAGTGCGAGGAAGGTCAAAGCCTGCACCATCATCGAACTTACCAGATAGTAAAACAGATCCTCCCGCCATTCGATACGGAACAGGCGTTGCGCGCGCTTATGCGGCAATATCCGTTCCAACGGCGCGAACATCAGACCGGTGACCACCAAATTGACGACGAAGAAATCAAGACCGAAAAATATACCCCAGCTTTGGGTATCTTCGGGTTGGACATTGGCGCCGCCAAGAAATGCAGCAGTAATTCCGATTGCGAGCGCGACAAAACCCAAGGCCTTGCGCGGGCGCAATAGCAAGCTCAGCAAAGCGAGTGCATAGGAGCCCAGCAGTAGCATATGGACCACACCACGAAAGCCGGTCCAATCCTTGACCGCTTGCAGTTCCGGTGTCGCGAACCACTCGGGGAAGCGCAATGCGATCACCATAGCCAGACCGGTAATCGCCATAAGCACTGCGAAAAAGCCAGCCAACCAGCCACTACCAAAGCGGCGCACCTCCGGCGGTGCCTCCAAATCCTTGGCGAGTTGTTTCAATATTCCCTGCTTTTTTGCCACGTCTAACTCCGCTATCTTCGACTTATCCTGCCGATTTCACAATCTCTGCCCATGCTGCTTCATCAATGACTTCGATGCCCAGTTCTGCGGCTTTCTTTATCTTTGATCCTGCACCGGGGCCAGCGACAAGCAAATCCGTTTTTGCGCTGACAGAGCCCGAAGCTTTCGCTCCCAAAACCTCGGCCTGCGCTTTGGCTTCATCGCGGCTCATGGTTTCCAGCTTGCCGGTGAAGACTATCGTTTTGCCAGCCACAGCACTGTCCCGGGTCTCGACGATATAATCCGGCGGCGTGACTTCACCCATCAGAGCTTCCCACACTTCACGATTATGCGGTTCATGGAAAAAATCGGCGAGAGAATGCCCGACGGCGGCCCCTACTCCATCCAATGCAATGACCTCCGAAACCGCATTATCAATGCGCTGCCGATATTTCTTATCCTCTTCGTCCGGTAGTTCTTCGACGCCAGATCGCTCTGTCTCAATGGCTTCTGCAAGCGAACGGACAGCTTCTAGTCTTGTCACTTTCTTCAGCAGATCGCGCGCTGAAACCGCGCCAATATGCCTTATGCCCAGACCGAATAATATGCGCGCTGCATCGGCGGAGCGTTTCTTTTCCACAGCTGCCAACAAATTATCCACAGACTTTTCCTGCCAGCCATCACGCGCCAAAATGGCATCGTGATGCTTGTGCAGCCGGAATATGTCTGCCGGACTTTCGAGGAAACCAGCCTCGATAAACTCTGCAATGCTCTTTTCGCCCAGCCCATCAATATCCAATGCTGCACGCGACGCGAAATGGGCCAGTCGCTGGAACCGCTGGGCTGGACAGATCAGACCGCCAGTGCAGCGTACATCGACTTCACCCTCTTCAGCCACGGCCTCGCTATTGCACTCCGGGCAATGGTCGGGAAATTTGTAAGGTTCGCGCTCTTCCTCGCGGGTTAGGTTTTCCACCACTTGCGGGATGACATCGCCCGCTCGCTGGACCAGCACGCGGTCGCCGGGACGCACGCCGAGCCGCTCTATTTCATCACGGTTGTGCAATGTCACATTGGACACGACCACGCCGCCTACCGTCACTGGCTTGAGACGCCCGACCGGAGTCAGTTTGCCAGTACGACCCACCTGTATATCGATGCTTTCCAAAGTCGTCTGCGCCTGTTCCGCCGGGAATTTATGCGCCAAGGCCCAGCGCGGTGCCTTTGCGACAAAGCCAAGCCGTTGCTGCCAATCGAGCCGATCAACCTTATAGACCACCCCGTCAATATCATAAGGCAAGTCGGCGCGTTCCGCTTCAATATGCCGGTAATGAGCCAGCATCTGCTCCAGCGTTTCAAACCGTTTGACCAGCGGCGATAGCGGCAGGCCCCAGGAGGCGATTGCCGTCATGACGTCAAAAGCGGTTTCACCGGGCAAAGCGCTTGCTACCCCCCAGCCATGGGCCCAGAAACGGAGCGGCCTTTTGGCGGTAATCTGTGCATCTTTCTGCCGCAACGATCCTGCCGCCGCGTTACGCGGGTTGGCAAATTGGCGGATTTTCTCTGGATCAAAGGCGACGTTTTTGGCCGCTGCATCGGCTTTACCTTCATCCATCAGGCGGGTGTTGAGACCATCAAAATCGCTTTTGGCCATATAGACCTCGCCGCGAATTTCGAAGACATCCGGCGCTTCGCCCGCGAGTGCCTGAGGAATATCGGCAATCATCCGGACATTGGCAGTCACATCCTCACCAATCTGGCCATCACCGCGCGTCGCGGCGAGCACCAGCGCGCCCCTTTCGTAGCGCAGCGAGCAGGACAGACCGTCAATCTTGTCCTCTGCCGTCACAGCAACCGGTTCGCCCTCTGGCAAATTCAAAAACCGCCGCACCCGCGCCAGCCATTCGGCGATATCCTCATCCGAAAAGCCATTATCGAGGCTCATCATCCGCTGTTCATGCGCCACTTTCGACAACGGCGAACTGGCAACCGCTGCGCCAACAAGCTTGTTCGGACTATCATCCCGCACCAAATGCGGAAACGCCTCTTCCAACTCATTATTCCGCCGCACCAACGCATCATATTCTGCATCCGCAATTTCCGGCATGTCATCGGCGTGATAAAGTTTGTTATGCTTCGCGATGGTCTTCGCCAGACGCATCAATTCATTGGCGGCGTCCGCTTCTGAGAGTATCCTATCTATCATGAGAAGAGTGACATCAATGCAATCAAACCAACCGGAATAAGTGCAATCAGCGACCTAATAACAACAAAACCTAGACGCCGAGCGTTCATCTCATCCATGAGTTTTATTGAATCCACAATATTCCATACGGCGATGCATGCCATTCCGAAGACGATGAAAATTGCACCGACTTGATATGGGTTGGTAGGATCCAGTTCTGCAAAAAATAATAGGGCTAAGAAACCGAGAAGGAAAAATGCTACCACAGACAGTAAAACAAAGAGCAGAGCACTTGCCATTAAAGCAAGAAATATCAATGGGTTAGTGATATCGAAGGTATATCGCTGCATCAAACCCCCTCCAACAATCGATCCGCCTGCGCCCTCGCCTCATCCGTCACATCGGCGCCAGACAACATCCGCGCAATCTCTTGTCGCCGGCCTTCACTATCCAACGCATTCACATCCGTCCGTGACACAGTGCCGTTAGAACTTTTGTTGATCAGCATATGCGCATTGCCTTTGGATGCCACTTGCGGGCTATGGGTTACCACCAGCAATTGCGCGCTGTCCGACAGCCGCGAGAGGCGATCGCCAATGGCCGAAGCCACTGCTCCGCCAACACCGCTATCGACTTCGTCAAAGATGATTGTCTTTGCCCCGCCTTCTTCCGCCAAGGCGACTTTCAGCGCCAATATGAAGCGCGACAATTCGCCGCCCGAAGCAATTTTGCCGAGCGGTGCGAGAGGCGCGCCGGGGTTGGTCGAGATCAGAAATTCGATCCTGTCCATGCCGTTGGGGCCCCAGCGGTCTTCCTCCAATGGTTCCAGCAAAGTCTCAAAACGCGCGGCATCCAGTTTCAGTGGCACCAGTTCCCCAGCCACCGCCTTGTCCAATGCCTTAGCCGCCTTGGTCCGCTTGAGCCGCAACGCTTCGGCGATGTCCACATAGGTTTGCTGGGCGGCTTTCACATTCGCCTCCAACGCTCCCAAGGATTTCCCACCATCGCTAATCGCCAATAGGCGCGTTTCGAGATCAATCAGCAATTGCGGCAGCGCATCGCCCTCAACCCTGTGCTTGCGAGCCAAGGCGCGCAGATCAAAGAGACGCGTCTCCATATCGTCGAGCCGCTGTGGATCAAAAGTCAGCGCATGCGCCGCGTCATTCAGCTTTTCTTCTGCCTCACTAGCCTCGATCACCGCGCGGTCCAGCGCTTGTAACGCCTCCGTCAGCAAAGGATGATCTTCGGCGATCCGGTCAAGCCGTCGCGCCGCCGCTCGCAAGGACGCAAGACCGCCATTTGATCCATCAAAGGCCGCCCTGATCGCCTCTAGGTCGCCAGTCAGCTTCTCGCCCTTCATCATCGTCGCGCGTTCGAGGGCAAGCTCTTGCTCTTCGCCCGGCTGCGGCGCGAATTTAGAGAGTTCCGCTACACTATGTTCGAGATATTCGCGGTCCAATTCGGCTGCTTCCTGATCCTCCAAGGCCTGTTCCAAGGCGGCTTTTGCAGACTGCCAGCCTTCAAAGGCTTTCCTGACTTTCGTACCATCGGCACCCGCGTAAGCGTCGAGCAAAGTCCTATGCCCCTTGGGATTAATCAGACCGCGATCATCATGCTGTCCGTGAATTTCGATCAGCTTACTGCCGAGTTCGCGAAGCAAAGTCGCAGAACATGGCTGATCATTAACGAACGCGCGGCTGCCGCCGTCGGCCTTGACCGAGCGCTTGATGATCAGCGGTTCGCCCGATTCCACATCAATATCATTGTCCTGGAGATACAGCGCCAATTTGCTGGTTGGCGACGGCGAATCGAAACTGGCTGTTACTTGGGCTTTTTGGGTGCCTTGGCGCACCAGTCCGCTATCAGCGCGATTACCAAGCGCAAGTCCCAGAGAATCCAATAAGATCGATTTACCCGCACCGGTCTCGCCCGTCAGCACCGAAAGGCCAGACCCGAATTCAAGATCGAGCGCTTCGATTAGAACAATGTCACGAATGGAAAGAGACTGCAGCACAGCCCTCTCTTAAATCACGTTTATCTTAGCTGCAACGTCCATGGACATGGATCGTGGCAATTTACATAAAATCAGGTCGCGCCATGTTTGTTGACGAGATCAAAGGCACGCTCGTACCATTTGGAACCAGGGTAGTTAGCGCCCAGAACTGCGGCTGTTTTCTTTGCTTCTGATGGAATTCCCAGTGCCAGATAAGATTCTGTCAACCGCATCAACGCTTCCGCCGAGTGGGTCGTGGTTTCATATTTATCGATGACGGTGCGAAAACGGATAGTTGCGGCCAACCAATTGCCTCTACGCTGATAAAAGCGACCAATTTCCATTTCCTTGCCAGCCAGATGGTCGTTGACCAGATCCATTTTCAATGTCGCGTCGGCGGCATAGCGCGTATTGGGATAACGGCGCGCCACTTCACCCAATGTTACCAGAGCCTGCTCAGTAATCTTTTGGTCTCGCGTCACGTCACTAATTTGCTCATAATAGCTCAGTGCGATCAGATAAAAAGCATAAGGTGCATCCTTGTTACCCGGGTGGATAGAAAGGAACCGCCGCGAAGATTCGATCGCCTTGTTGTAATCACCAGCGACATAATAGCTGAACGCGCTCATTTGCTGCGCACGACGGGCCCACGGAGAATAGGGATGCTGACGCTCCACCTCGTCAAACAGGGCCGCAGCAACCTTATACTGACCGCGATCAAGTCGATCTTTTGCGGCATTGTAGAGCGTGTTCACATCGCGGGCGACATAGCGCGTATCGGCGCCTGAATTGCCGCCGCCGCCGAGCGCTGCACAGGCCGAAAGTGTGGTAACCGAAAGCCCTAGAAGAGCCGCTTTGATGATCATGTTTTTCATAACTCTTCCCTTAACCACTAATCCCGTGTCCGCCAATAGCCTAATTGTCGGCACCGTTCGCTGTTTTCTATAAGCAATCGACATAACCGGCTCTTGATATCTACAAGATGAACAGTCACTATAAAGCAATGACGAATCCCCCAGAGCGTCCGCAAAATAACATTCCTCAAAATAACAGCGGTGTTCCCACCGTTGATGGCGCTGATCCCTATCAGCGAGAGGAGCAGATATTTCCAACACTGAAGGAAAGCCATCTCAGCCGGATATTGTCTTTTTGCAAAAAAGAAACGCAAAAGGACGGCGCGCTGCTGTTCGAGCGCGGGCAACGCAGCGTCGATTTTTTTATCATCTTATCCGGTGCTATCGAAATTTTCGATACGGACAATGAGGGCAACGCCAATGTCTTCACTGTGCACAGGGAAAACCAGTTTACCGGCGAACTTGATCTGTTCAATGATCGCGAAATTCTGGTAAGCGGGCGCGCTTCAGGTGTGACCGAGGTTTTGCGATTCAAACGTCCCGATTTTCGACGCATGGTTGTCACCGAACCGGATATTGGCGAAATCATTATGCGCGCCTTCATCCTGAGGCGAGTTGGGCTGATCCAACATGGTCAAGGCGGCGTTACCGTTTTCGGTCGCAAACAAGATAGTGCGACTCTCCAGATTGATCGTTTTCTGACGCGTAACGGCTATCCTCACAAGATGATCGATATCGATGCCGACGAAGACAGCGCAGCCGCAATGGAGGGATTTAACATCCAACGCAGCGATCTGCCGGTGGTCATCCTGCCAACCGGAGGCATGCTGAAAGGTCCGACCGACAAACAATTGGCAGATGGGTTAGGCCTAACTGAAGAATTGCATCCCGACCATCTCTATGACCTCGCCGTCATCGGTGCTGGGCCATCCGGTTTGGCAGCCGCTGTTTACGGCGCGTCTGAAGGGCTGGAAACTATCATCATAGAAAAGCTTGCCCCCGGGGGTCAGGCCGGAACCAGTTCAAAAATCGAAAATTATCTTGGTTTTCCAACCGGAATATCGGGTCAGGCGCTTGCCGGACGGGCTCAGATACAGGCCCAGAAATTTGGCGCAAGGCTGGCAATTTCACGCAATGCCGTGGGATTGGATTGTAACGGCGACTACAACAAGCTCATGCTTGAGGGTGATGAAGCGATATGCGCGCGGGCGCTGGTTATCGCATCCGGTGCCAGCTACCGGAAGCTCAATCTGGAAAATGACGAGAAATTTGAAGGACAAGGGATCCATTATGCGGCAACGCCGATGGAATCAAAATTATGTCATGATGAAGAAATCGCTGTCGTCGGCGGCGGCAATAGCGCCGGGCAAGCAGCGATGTTCCTTTCCCAGACTGCGAAACATGTCCATCTGCTGATCCGCAGCAAAACGCTCGCGGCAAGCATGTCGAGCTATTTGATAGATCGTCTCGAAGCCTCTCCCAAAGTTACAATACGATATGAAACCGCGATTACCGAATTGATCGGAGAGGATTATCTGGAATCACTACGCTGGAAGGGACCAGATGGCCATGAGGACAGAGATATCCGCAATGTGTTTGCCATGATCGGCGCGGTCCCCAATACTGACTGGATTGGTGACTGCCTGCAACTCGATGGCTGTGGCTTCATCCGCACCGGCAGCGATTGCCAGGGTGAGCCAACCGACAGCCCCTATATGACGAGCCGTCCCGGCATTGTTGCTGTGGGTGACGTGCGTTCGGGTTCGGTGAAGCGCGTTGCATCGGGCGTTGGGGAAGGTTCTGTTGTTATTCAAGCCGTACACAAATATCTATCCGACCAAAAAGAGGCCGAGGCTAAGCGGGCCGAAACCCAAACTGAAATGGCGTGACAACAGCCCTTCCCACTCCGTGCGATGAAAGCCTTCGCTTTCCGCCGGCGGAGAAGGATTGCACGAACAAAACCGGTGTACTTACAGCGACAATATTGGGTTCAAGCCTAGCCTTTGTCATGGGCTCGATCGTTAATGTCGCGCTGCCATCCATGCAGGCAGATTTTGCTGCCGATGCGCAGGGTGCCCAGTGGATCATCAACAGTTATTTGCTGCCCGTAGGTGCGCTAATACTGTTGGGCGGTGCGCTTGGCGATCATTATGGCCGCAAGCGAATTTTCCAAGCCGGGCTCGTCATATTCACACTAGGTACGATCGCCTGTGCTCTGGCGCCCAATCTCGGCTCATTATTGGCCATGCGGGCTATTCAGGGACTGGGAGCCGCACTGCTTGCCCCCAATAGTCTGGCGATTATCTCGACCAGTTTTACCGAAGCCGAGCGCGGGAAAGCCATCGGGACATGGGCCGGTATGGGCGCCTTTGCCGGGGCAATAGCGCCGGTACTAGGTGGTTGGGCGGTGGATCTGGCAAACTGGCGCTGGGCTTTTGCGCTCATCATTCCGCTGGCAATATTGGCACTGATGATAGGCCAGCGGGCGATTGCCACCGACCAGAATGACGAAGCGGATCGCTCTCCTCTCGATTGGATGGGTGCATTTCTGATCACCGTTGGATTAGCCGCTTTGGTTTGGACGCTGACCGCCCTGCCGCAAACAGATGTAGCCAGCGGAGCCAAATGGCTCGTCGGTAGTGCTGCAATCGCGGTCACCGGATTGTTCCTGGTCATCGAAAAACGAAAGCGGGACCAGGCGATGGTACCGCTCTATCTCTTCAATACCTCCAGTTTTGCCGGGATCTCGCTGTTGACGCTGTTTTTATATGCCGCGCTTGGCGGGTTGTTGGTTTTATTGCCCTTTCTCCTGATCAATGCAGGCGGTTATTCGGCGACGGAAACCGGTTTTGCAATTTTGCCCTTCCCTCTCACTATGGCACTCTTGTCTCGCTACGCAGGCGGTCTGAGTGATCGCTTTGGCGTAAGGGCGATCTTGACCATTGGTCCAGCGATTGTTGCGGCAGGCTTTTTCTATTTCAGCCTTCTCGACAGCGTTCAGATTAATTACTGGCAAGATATATTCCCCGCCCTGATGATCATCGCCTTTGGCATGACGGCCAGCGTTGCGCCGCTAACCACGGCGGTCATGGCCAGCGTCAGTGATGCGCATGGCGGAATCGCCTCTGGCATCAACAATGCGATTTCGCGGTCTGCCGGGTTGATTGCGACGGCGTTGCTGGGATTTGTATTGGTTGGCAGTGATAGCGACAATTGCGCGCTGGTAACGGGCTTCGCAAATGCCGCATGGGTTGGCGCGATATTGGCATTGATCAGTGCGGTTGCGGCGTGGCTTTTAATTCGCCTGAAAACAGCGCCGCAAAAATAGCCTGCGCCATAAAAAAGGGCTCCGCTTTCACGGAGCCCTTTTTCGTTAATCTCTTAGAAGACCTAGTCTTCGGTGATTGAGCTTGGCAATGGAATATCGCCGCCGCCATCTTTGTTTCCACCGTCATTGTCGTTGTTACGACCACGACCGCGTCCACCGCCGCCGCCATCACGACCGCGACCACGGCCACCGCCGCCTCCGCCGTCACGACGCGGACCACGCGGTTTGCTTTCGCGTGGAGGACGGGTGTCTTCCAGCTCTTCACCAGTTTCCTGATCAACAACCCGCATCGACAGGCGAACCTTGCCGCGCTGATCGATTTCGAGGACCTTGACCTTGACTTCCTGACCTTCGGACAGTTCGTCAGCAACCTTCTCGACACGCTCATTCTTGATTTCAGAGACGTGGACGAGACCGTCTTTGCCGCCCATGAAGTTCACAAATGCGCCAAAGTCGACGAGGTTTACAACTTTACCATCATAGATTTTGCCAACTTCGGCTTCTTCTACAATGCCGGCAATCCATGCCAGAGCCGCGTCAATCTGTGATTTGTCAGAAGAAGAAACCTTGATCAGGCCTTCATCATCAATGTCGACCTTCGCACCGGTTTCGGCAACGATTTCGCGGATGACCTTGCCGCCGGTGCCGATAACGTCGCGGATCTTCTCTTTGTTGATCTGCAGCGTTTCGATACGTGGAGCATGCTCAGACATTTCGGTACGTGTACCGCTCAGTGCCTTAGCCATTTCGCCCAGGATGTGCGCACGGCCACCGCTGGCTTGTTCCAGAGCAGACTTCATGATTTCCTGCGTAATGCCTGCAACCTTGATGTCCATCTGCAAGGAGGTGATACCTTTTTCGGAACCAGCAACCTTGAAGTCCATGTCGCCGAGATGATCTTCGTCGCCGAGAATGTCGGAAAGGACCGCAAATTCTTCGCCTTCAAGGATCAGGCCCATCGCAATACCGGAAACCGGACGCGCCAAGGGCACACCTGCATCCATCATCGCCAATGAACCACCGCAAACGGTCGCCATCGAAGAGGAACCGTTGGACTCGGTAATGTCGGACAATACACGGATGGTGTATGGGAAATCCTCAACCGTCGGCAATACCGGACGAAGCGCGCGGAAAGCGAGCTTACCATGACCGGTTTCGCGGCGGCTGGTGAAACCAAAGCGGCCCACTTCGCCAACCGAATATGGCGGGAAGTTATAGTGCAGCATGAAGTTTGTGTAGCTTAGACCATCCAAACCATCGATCATCTGCTCAGCGTCTTTGGTGCCAAGCGTGGTGGTTACGATTGCCTGTGTTTCACCGCGGGTGAACAAGGACGAACCGTGGGTCCGTGGCAACAAGCCAACCATGGCTTCGATCGGGCGAACCTGATCAAGCTTACGGCCATCAATACGGGTACCGTCTTTGATGATCGCGCCGCGAACGATTTCAGCTTCCAGTTTCTTGACCATCTTACCGGCAGTCATCTGGGTCTGGCCGTCTTCTTCGGCATATTTCTCTTTGGCTTTGTCACGAACCGCGTTCAATGCGTCTGAGCGCTCTGATTTGTCGGTTTTCTTGTAAGCCGCAGCAATATCTTTGCCGACCAGCTTGCGCAGGTCTTCTTTGATACCGCTATTATCTTCGGTTGGAGCAAGCTCCCAAGGTTCTTTAGCAGCCTGTTCAGCCAGATCGATGATCAGGCCAGCAACATCCTTACAAGCGTTATGCGCATAATCTACCGCGCCGAGCATGACTTCTTCGGAAAGCTCTTTCGCTTCCGATTCCACCATCATCACTGCGCCTTGCGTACCAGCAACAACCAGATCGAGATCACCTTCAGCAACTTCGTCCATGCTTGGGTTCAACTGATATTCGCCTTCTTTGTAACCCACACGAGCCGCACCAATGGGGCCCATGAAAGGTACGCCGGAGATGGTCAGCGCAGCGGAAGCGGCAACCATGGCAAGAATGTCAGGCTCGTTGACGCCATCATAGCTCATCACCTGACAAATTACGTTGATTTCGTTGTAGAAACCTTCTGGGAAAAGCGGACGGCAAGGACGGTCAATCAACCGGCAAGTCAGCGTTTCTTTTTCCGTCGCACGACCTTCGCGCTTGAAAAAGCCGCCTGGAATACGACCAGCGGCTGAGAATTTTTCCTGATAGTGGACGGTGAGCGGGAAGAAATCCTGTCCTTCACGTACCGATTTAGCGGCTGTCACTGCGCACAGTACAACCGTTTCGCCGAGGGTCGCGAGTACCGCGCCATCAGCCTGACGGGCAATACGGCCCGTTTCGAGGGTGAGGGTCTGTCCGCCCCACTCCATTTCAACTTTCTTTACATCAAACATTCTTTGTTTTCCTTTGTCCCGCCTGCCCTATGCAGTGCGGGGGCTTTCATTTTTGTCCAGCAATCCGGCTGAACAGCGGTTCGGGGTCATTTTTGCCCCGTTTACTTGCCTCATTTCACCTTATTGTGAAATTTGGCCTTTTCGTACCCCTGCGAAGGCAGGGGGCCACCTCCTAAGTTATCATCTAATCGAAACCGCGGGAGATGGGCACCTGTCTTCACAGGTGCACAATGCGAAAACGGCCTCCATCGGGAGGCCGCTTCCAAAACTTTTATTTCCGAAGACCAAGGTCTTTAATCAACTTGGAATAGCGGGCCGCGTCTTTCTTGCGGAGATAGTCCAGCAAGCTACGACGCTTATTGACCATCATCAGCAAACCACGACGGGAGTGGTTATCTTTGTGGTGGCCTTTGAAATGCTCGGTCAGGTTTACAATACGCTCGGTGAGGACTGCAACCTGTACTTCTGGGGAACCGGTATCGCCCTTTGTCTGGCCGAATTTTTCAATCAGTTCCTGTTTTTTTTCTGCGGTAATCGTCATATTCTTATTTTCCTTCGAACATCTTTAGAAATTAAACCCGCGAACGACCTTGATGGTCCCATCAACCAGCTCTGCCAGCGCTACCGGAGAATTATCCTCGGTTGCTAAAAAGAGCCCGTTTATGGCGGGGTTCCCGATCAAATCCTGTTCGTCCAGCCGTTGGCCTTGCCGAAGCAGTCTCGCCTGATCAGGAGTGAGGTCAAAAGCCGGGATGTCGTCCAGCCCTGCCTCAAGTGGCAAGAGATAATCTTTAATGTCCGCGCCCTTACCAATTTCATTGAGTTTGTCCAGCGAAATCGCATGTTTGAGCATGAACGGGCCCGCCTTGGTGCGGCGCAGCATAGTGACATGCCCGACCGTACCGAGCGCACGCGCAATATCGCGGGCGAGAGAACGGATATAAGTGCCTTTGGAAACGTTGGCGGTGAGGGTCACAGAATCAATCCTCTCCCCTTGAGGGAGAGGAAACGGAGACTTGGCAGCTTGCTGCCCTAGTCGAGTTGGAGAGGGGTCTGGCTGGGCGCTCTCTCTCAACCCCTCACCAAGCTTAGCTAGTTCGCTCCGCTCACAAGCATCCCTCTCCTCTCCCTCAAGGGGAGAGGAGACAGCAAGGGAATAAATAGTCACATTCCGCATCTTCATCTCGACCGCTTCACCAGCACGTGCCAAATCATAAGCGCGCTTGCCATCAATTTTCAGGGCAGAATATTTTGGCGGTATCTGTTCAATCGGCCCGGTAAATTGCGGCAATATCGCTTCCACTTCTGCCAATGTCGGCAAATGGTCCGAAGTCTCTGAAACTGCACCTTCAGCGTCCAGCGTCTCGGTCTCGCTTCCAAATGCGATCGTAAATTCATAGATTTTGGACGCATCCAACATCCTCCCGCACAGCTTTGTTGCTTCGCCAATGGCAATCGGCAAAGCCCCGGTCGCCAGCGGGTCCAGCGTCCCGCCATGGCCAACCTTGGTCTTGTCCTTGCCCTTTCCGAGCAGTCCGGCCTCGCGCAAGTTGCGTTTCACTGCGCCAACAGCCTGTGTCGACCCCAGTTCCAGCGGTTTATCAAGTATGATCCAGCCGTGCGGTTTCAAATGCATTTCCTAGAATATGGCATCACCTATTCGGCCATGCCAGCCCAATAGCATGATCGCGGACCGAAGCTGACCATTGTTTGGAAAGCAATATAAAACGTTCCCGGTCATCCGCATAAAGCGCCCGTATGGCTTCCTCAAATTGCGGCCAATCTCCCGCAATGACGGTCAGAAAATGATAGGCAGCATCTTGCCCTTTTCGTTTATCCACTCCGGTTTTTCGTGCCTGTTCCACCAATCGGCGCAATGTCGCTGATGCTCCGCCGGATTGCTTTCCCAGCCAATCCCAATGCCGCGGAAGCAACGTGACCTCCTTGGAAATAACGCCCAGCTTTGGCCGCCCGCGCTTTACAGGTGCTTCTGGTTCGCTATTCGCCCGCAAATCAAAATCAATCTGACTACCGGTCTCGTCATTAAAGACCAATATGTCGGAGCTCCGTTTAACCGCAGGTAAGGCGCGCAAGGTGTCAATAATCTCGGAGCGAGATCCAGTTGCCAACCAATTGGCTTCGGAAAATGCTGTATAAGTAGTCATAGTCAATCCTTTCGGACGCGCATTTATACCCCGATAATATTAGAGTCAATATACCCGGGTAAAATAATTTCACCGGGTCTAAATTGGCTTCTTCCATTCCATGACCAGAAAACCCGGTACGCGGGTATAGCGGTCACTTTTCGGATCATTCTGATCCGGCGGCGTCGGTTCCGAAAAATGGGTCAGCTGCAGTCCGTGGCCCAGAAAGGCTTCGAAATAGGCGCTTAAAGGACGATGCCAGTTGAGGATGTCGATGCCAGCCCATTTTTCGCGGGTGGCGCGCTCCTGGGAATAATCATCCATCTCAAAGCTTTTCGCGCTGCCGGTCAGACTGCGATTCCATTTACCAGCGGTAAAAAAGCTCGTCAGGTTAGCGATCAGCAAGGAACCACCCGGCTTTGTCACGCGAGCCATTTCTGCAATCGCCGTACGATAATCTTCAATATCAATCAGGGATAAATAGGCGACGGTCAGATCGAAACTCGCATCGTCAAAGGCCAGTTTTTCGCCAAAGCCGATAGCATAATCGCCCTGTGGATCGCATTGTTGCGCTGTTTCAATCAGGCCAGGGACTGGGTCAATACCCGATCCTGACAGGCCGCGATCTTGCAGCATGCGGACAAAACGCCCTTCCCCGCAGCCCACATCGAGAAACCGCCCGCCAATGGCGGTCGCACGGCCCATCATAGCGGCATCCAAAATGGTCCGCCGCGTCCAGTCACCTTGTTCGCCGATGGATTCAATCCACGCGTCGGCCGACTGTACCCAACCATTCACTTCATCTGTCATTAGCGGTTCGCCCACTCCTCTTGGAGCAAGCCGAATACAGCCGTGTCGCGAATATAGCCAGTCCAGGTAATCCGGTTTTTACGCAGCGTCCCTTCATGCTTGGCACCCAGCTTCAGCACCGCCGCCATGGAGCGTTTGTTACGGGTATCGACGCGAAATTCGATGCGGGTAAAGCCGCAGGCAAACGCATGATCAATCATCAGCTTTTTCATCAAATCGTTAAAGCCGCTGCCGCGCACGGAAGGCTCGATGTAAGTGCCACCGATCTCCGTCACTTTCGTATTTGGATCAGGATTAATGTAATTGCTCATGCCGACCAGCTTTCCGGTGTCCGCATGGATCACTGCGAAGCGTACCCAGTTACCAGTGCGATGAAAAACTTCCATTGCCCTGTCGAAATGTTCGTCGAGCATCGACACCGGATAGATGTCCCAAACCTCCTGATCCTCCGCACAGGCCGCGCGCAATGGTTCGATATGATGCTCGGCCAAGGGTTCAAGACGTACCGGGGCTTGCTCCAGCACTTGAGACAGGTTTTCAAACTTCACTTCAACGCGTCATCCCCGCGAAAGCTGGGATCTCCTTAAAATTGCGCGCTAATTCGAGGAAACCCCAGCTTTCGCTGCGATGACGAATTTTATCCATTGAGCTTTTCCATGAAATGTTTGCGGCATAATGCGACGTAAAGCTCGTTACCGCCAATTGCCGTTTGTTGGCCAGCCAGTACGGGATTGCCCTCTTCATCCACACGCATGTTCATGGTCGACTTGCTACCGCACTCGCACACCGCTTTTATCTCGACCAGCTCATCGGCAATGGCCAGCAATTGGGCGCTTCCGGGAAATAAAGCCGCCTGAAAATCGGTACGCAGACCATAGGCCAGAACCGGTATCCGCAGCTGGTCCGCAACCAAAGCGACCTGAAAAACCTGATCCTTGGTCATGAATTGCGCTTCATCAATCAGCACACAATCCAACGTTCCTTCTTCATGCTCCTTACTAATCGCAACCAGCATATCTGTTGCATTATCAAACAGATGTGCTTTCTTTTTAAGACCGATGCGCGAATTTATCCACCCCGCATCCTCGCGATCGTCCAGCAAAGCGGTCCACAGCATGGTCTGCATTCCACGTTCGCGATAGTTGAAATCCGCCTGCAAAAGCGTGGTCGATTTGCCTGCATTCATGGAGCTATAATAGAAATAGAGTTTGGCCATGGGATTGCCTCAGTCTTTCGTCAGGCTGAACTTGTTTCAGCATCTCCCGGGACCCTGAAACAAGTTCAGGGTGACGATCAACCATTAATTGCGTTTTTTTGGACTACTCGTCCTTGCTAAGGTCTTGGGCAACCTTCGGATTGCTGAGCAAATTTTCTATATGCTCCGCCGTATCAAAACTCTCATCCGCGAGGAATTTGAGCCGCGCTGCATATTTCATCTTCACTCGGCTCGCCACTTCCTTCTGGAAATAGGCGGTATTGGTCTTCAGCGCCTTCAGCACATCCGCTTCATTCGCGCCCAGCAAAGGCTTCACAAATACCGTCGCATGGCGCAAATCCGGTGACATGCGCACCTCGGTCACACTGACGCTGTGACTGGTTAGCACATCATCATGTACCTCACCGCGCATCAACAGTTCCGACAATATGTGCCGAACCTGCTCACCCACGCGTAAGAGCCGCACTGAGCGCCCTTCAGGAGATGTGTCGTTATATTTTGCCATTATTTAATTGCCTAAACCAAGTGGATTCGGTGTTTCGCACATTTCTGTTCCAAAATATCGTACGCGTCATCTTCAGATACATCTAATCCAACACGCTTCAAAACTTCTGCATCCATTCTATGGGGATAGCCTACGATATTGGTAATAGCAGAGTGCAGAGCATAGTCATCTAATCTTCCGAATATGAAAGCACTCTCTGCCTCGCATATTCTTCTATAAAGTTCTTCCCACTCCGGACGATGCAACCCTGCTACTGTTTCCATTTCAGCATCATTGAAGAAGAAATCTGGGGATAGAACTATGTCAAATAACTTCGCCAAGAACACGTTCTCTGGGCTCTTTACTTCCTTCATTATTTTATCGCCGGTCCAACCTTAGCCGTCGATGTAGCTTTTACCAAAAGCTCGCCAGCTTCGTTATAAAGCTGTGCTTCGAGAAAAGCGATAGAGCGTCCCATCCGTACAATCTGACCTTCGCCAAAAACCCGTCCGGGCAAAACCGGTTTCAAATAGCTCACGCTTAAATCCAGTGTCAGCGGGGCATTTTCTCCACCGGATTTTACCAGCACCGGAATGCCAATCACTTCATCAACCATAGCAGCTACAAAGCCGCCCTGTATAGTGCCACGCGGACTGGTAAAGGCCTGCGGAGCGTCAAAGCTCATACGAACCGCGCCGGTTTCCTTGTCCGCTTCCAAGATCACGGCGTTGACCGATTCAGAACAAGGCGGGCGTTTAAAACCCAAGATGTCCTCTTGCTTCAAAGCCTCAACCAATTCCGTTCCCCAGAAGGACTGCTTCGCCGTCAAAGAATGCGTTCTTTCTCTTCGATCTCAAAGACTTCCAGCATATCGCCCGGTTTGATGTCGTTGGTATCTTCGAGCACCGCGCCACATTCCATGCCGGCACGGACTTCCTCAACATCGTCTTTGAACCGGCGCAGCGACGCAATGGTCGTTGCGCTGACAATAACGTCTTCGCGAGTAAGACGTGCGAACAAGCCTTTGCGTAGAGAGCCTTCGGTAACCAACAAGCCAGCGGCTTTGTCCTTTTTGCCGGACTTGAAGACTTCCTTGACCTCGGCGCGGCCCATGACATTCTCGATCTTCTCGGGACCCAGTTCACCGGCCATTTCGGCGCGGATTTCATCGGTCAAATCATAGATAATGTCGAAATATTTCAGCCGCACACCATCACGCTTGGCAATTTCACGCGCCTTCGCATTGGGGCGCACGTTAAAACCGATAATCGGGGCCTTGCTGGCACTGGCCAAAGTCACGTCGGACTCGGTAATCGCGCCCACGCCGCTGTGCAGGATGCGAACTTTGATATCGTCATTGGATATCTTGTTCAGCGCCTGCACAATCGCTTCGCTACTACCCTGAACATCTGCCTTAACCAGCAGCGGGAATTCAACGGCACTATCGGCAGCCGCAGAGAACATATTCTCAAGGCTAGTCGGAGCTTGCGTCGTACGTTGCAATTTCTCTTGCTCCGCGC
This sequence comes from uncultured Sphingomonadaceae bacterium, assembly GCA_947501695.1. Taxonomy (GTDB): domain Bacteria; phylum Pseudomonadota; class Alphaproteobacteria; order Sphingomonadales; family Sphingomonadaceae; genus Parasphingorhabdus. The sequence goes on along the minus strand of CANMWO010000001.1, from coordinate 730,867 downwards.
GGTAAGTTGCGACTTCCCGTGCACGCGATTCATTTTCAACCACAGTCAGCTTGTCACCGGCGGACGGCACGCCCGACAGGCCAAGCACTTCGACCGGAACAGATGGACCAGCCTCTTTGGCTTGCTGACCTTTGTCATCGATCATCGCCCGGACTTTACCGGTTTGCGAACCAACAACAAAAATGTCACCGCGTTTCAAGGTACCGCGTTGCACCAATACGGTTGCCACCGGTCCGCGTCCCTTATCAAGCTTCGCTTCAATTACAATACCTTCGGCCTGACGGTCCGGGCGGGCTTTGAGTTCAAGCAATTCTGCCTGCAAGTGGATTTTCTCGATCAACTCTTCCAGATTAGTCTTCTTGAGCGCAGAAACCTCAACATCCTGCACATCACCAGACATGGCTTCCACGATCACTTCATGCTCCAAGAGACGCGTACGAACCGTTGTCGGATCAGCACCATCCTTGTCGATCTTGTTTATCGCCACAATCATCGGCACGCCAGCCGCTTTTGTGTGGTTGATCGCTTCAATCGTCTGCGGCATCAAGCCATCATCGGCAGCCACCACCAAAATCACGATATCGGTGGCATTGGCGCCGCGAAGGCGCATGCTGGTAAAGGCTTCATGGCCTGGCGTATCGAGGAACGTAACCTTGTCGCCAGATTTCATTTTGACCTGATAAGCGCCAATATGCTGGGTAATCCCACCTGCTTCACCGGCAACCACGTCGGTTCCGCGCAAAGCGTCGAGCAAAGATGTTTTACCATGATCAACATGGCCCATGATCGTTACAACCGGTGGACGTGGTTTCTGCGTTTCGATGGGATCGACATCTTTTTCGACATCAATTTCAACATCAGCTTCGGACACACGCTGAATATTGTGGCCAAATTCTTCAACCAGCAATTCCGCCGTGTCCTGATCGATCGTCTGATTGACGGTGACCATGGAGCCCATGTTGAATAGAGATTTGACCAAGGCAGCGCCTTTTTCGCCCATACGCTTGGACAATTCCTGTACGGTAATCGCTTCTGGAACGATCACATCACGGATCTGCTTTTCACGCGGTTCGCGCGGTTGACCAGATCTTTGCGCACGTTTTTCTTTCTCACGCGCACGCTTAAGTGCAGCCAGAGAACGCGCACGAGCCGCGCCATCTTCACCGCGCAACGCGCTGCTAACGGTCAATTTTCCGGACTGGCGACGATCATTTCGATCACTGCGTCCAGTTTTTGGTTTATCTTTTGGTTCAGGGCGCTTTGGCGTTGCCACTGGCGTAAATTTACGCGCAGGTGGGTGCTTGGCCGTCGTCGCAGCAGGTTTCGCTTCCGCTGGCTCTGGCGCCTCAACGGCCTCAGCAACCGATGCCGCGGCAGCTTCTTCCGCCGCCTTGATTTCTTCCTGCGCTTTTGCAGCGGCCTCTTCTTCGGCCTTGCGTTTTTCTTCTGCCCGCTTCTTGTCGTCAGCGGTTTGATCTTTCTTGGCCTTGGTGTCGCGTTTGCGCGCTTCTTCCATGGCGTTCAGGCGTTCTTCTTCTGCCTGACGGAGCAACTGGGCCTGTTTTTCCTGACGCGTCATTACGTCTTCTTGCTTCGGCTTTGCAGCGGGCGCAGGTGCAGGTGCAGGCTTTTTCGCTTCAACCGGAGCGGGCGCAGGAGCAGGTACCGGAGTTTCCGGCACGATATCCTTGGCGGCTTCCTGTGCTCCAGGCTTGCCCACGAGTTTACGGCGCTTGACCTCGACGACGACCTTATTGGTCCGACCGTGGCTAAACGTCTGTTTGACTTCACCGGGCTCAACCGAACGCTTCAGTCCCAAAGGCTTGCGTGCAGGTTTTGCGGTATCTTTGTTATCTTCACTCATCGAACAGACTTAATCCTTAAAAAAATTCATTACTTCAATATTTTAACTGATCAACTTCAAACCAGTTCACGCAACTTTCTTCTCCGCAGCAGCATCACCACCGACATTATCAGAACCGATAAAGTGACACCATCTATCCAGCATGTGCGATATCCGCCCCGCTGCGCGCTTGTCGGTTATTCCGATATGCACGACATTTTGACGGCCCAATGCCACAGAAAGGGCCTGTCGGTCCACTGGCAATATCTGACCGCGGATATCCTGACCTTCGCGGTCGCTGCCGACGCGCCAAGCCTGATCCAGTTTCGCAGACCCGTCACGGCCAGCATCAGCGGCATGCAGGAGCATATTCATATCGCCCTGCCGCGCTGCCGTTTCAATCTTTTCAGAACCGGTCAAGAGCATGCCGCTACGCGATTCAAGCCCTAGCCTGTCTAATGTGGCGCGTTCCAGCGCATTTTCAACCTGCGCTGCCAGATCATCGGGAATAGCGAGCTTGCCGATTTTCAGGGCACGCGAGAGCGCGCCTTTCAGCGCACCCTTAACCTGTGCTTCTTCCAACGCGCGGCGATCGACACTGATCCAGGCCCCGCGACCGGGCGCTTTGGCACGGACATCCGGTGCGATTGCATCATCGGGGCTGAGCGCCAAACGCACTAATGCTTCCTGAGGAAGGCTTTCCCCAGTTAATATGCATTTACGGTGTGGTGCGCGATCTAAAGGTTTAGAAGGCGTCTCATTGGGGAGCTTCCGCATTAGCGTCCTCCCCTTTTTCTGCCTCAGCAGCGGGCGCCGCTACCTCGTCCTCATCTTCAAACCAGTGCGCACGAGCAGCCATGATGATCTCATTACCCTGCTCTTCGGTCAGACCATAGGTCGCAAGAACGCCATCGGGCTCTGGCTTGCGATTGTCATTACGGCGGCGTGGTTCGGCTTTACGCTTCAAGACCAGCTCGTCCGTCGCCAGATCAGCAACATCGTCGAGAGTCTTGAGGCCTGCTTTACCCAAGGTCACCAACATGGCTTCGGTCATGTAAGGCAGTTCGGCAATCGCGTCTTCTACGCCAAGCTCGGTACGCTCTGCCTTGGCAGCCGCCTCACGGCGCTCCAATGCTTCCAGCGCACGGCTTTGCAGCTCGGCCGCCAGTTCATCGTCAAAGCCTTCGATATTCGAAAGCTCTTCCGGAGCGACATAAGCGACTTCTTCCATCTCGCTAAAGCCTTCCGCAACCAGAAGCTGCGACAAGGTTTCATCCACGTCGAGATCTTCCTGGAACATCGCGGTGCGGACAGCAAATTCGGCCTGACGCTTCTCACTGCTGTCAGCTTCGGTCATGATGTCGATGGCCAAACCCGTCAGCTGCGACGCCAGGCGAACATTCTGTCCGCGGCGACCAATGGCTAAGCTCAGCTGATCATCGGGAACAACCACTTCGATGCGGCCTTCTTCTTCGTCGATCAGCACGCGGCTTACCGTGGCAGGCTGCAATGCGTTGACAACAAAGGTCGCGATATCGTCGGACCATGGAATAATGTCGATTTTCTCGCCCTGCATTTCCTGCACGACGGCCTGAACGCGGCTACCTTTCATACCCACACAGGCGCCGACCGGATCGATCGAGCTGTCCTGGCTGATCACACCGATTTTGGCACGGCTGCCGGGATCACGGGCGGCGGCTTTAATCTCGATAATGCCGTCATAAATTTCAGGAACTTCCTGCGCAAACAAGAGCTTCATGAAATCGGGATGCGCGCGCGACAGGAAAATCTGTGGCCCGCGGTTTTCGCGGCGGACATTCATGATCAGCGAACGGACACGGTCGCCAACACGAGCGGCTTCGCGCGGAATTTGCTGGTCCCGGCGGATAACGCCTTCGGCGCGGCCCAGATCAACGACCACATGACCGAATTCAACCGATTTCACAACGCCGGTGATGATCTCACCCGCGCGGTCTTTAAATTCTTCGAACTGCCGCTCGCGCTCTGCGTCACGGACTTTCTGGAAGATAACCTGTTTCGCGGACTGCGCATCAATGCGGCCCAGATCAACAGCCGGTAGCGGATCAACGATAAAATCGCCGAGCTTCGAGCCCTTTTCAAGCTTCTCAGCCTGTTTCAGGTCAACCTGTTTGAAATAATCTTCAACTTCTTCAACCACCTCAACCACACGCCACAATCGCAGATCACCGGTTTGCAGATCGAGCTTGGCACGAATATCATTCTCGGCACCGTAACGGGCACGGGCTGCTTTCTGGATCGCTTCTTCCATCGCTTCGACCACGATGGTTTTGTCGATCATCTTTTCTGATGCAACCGCATTGGCAATTGCTAGCAATTCAGCCTTATTCGCAGAAATGGCACTGGCCATGATTAGTCTTCCTGTTCTTCGTTTAGAGGTTCTTCTTCAATTTCATCCGCGCCATCAGCAGAAACCGGGATGGTCGCAGCAATCAGAGCGTCGGTAAGAATCAGCTTTGCGCTATGCACATTCTCTATGGCGGTCGTTTGGCGTCCTGCCTTACGATCGTCAATCGCTATTATCTCACCTTCGATGCCTTCGATCAAGCCACGCAACTGTTTCTTGCCAGAAACCGCATCGATCAAATTGATCCGTGCTTCATGCCCTGCCCAATTCGCATAATCTTTTGCGCGGGTTAGTGGGCGATCAATACCGGGAGAACTGACTTCTAGCCGATACGCATCCTCAATCGGATCACGGCCCTCTTCTTCCAGCACATCAAATTTTTCCGAAATCCGCCGCGACAAGGCCGCGCAATCATCAATACCAAGCTGGCCAGTTTCCGGCCGCTCCGCCATGATCTGCAACGTCGGCTCATCCGCGCCAGAGACAAACTGCACGCGCACCAGCTCAAAACCCAAAGCTTCCGCTTCCGGTTTGATCAAGTTCACAATGGCAGTCATATCCGTCAAATTTGGTTCCAGTAAAAATGCAAAACTCTTTCGTGCCGGCCCCGTTTGGCGCCAGCCCCTTCAAAATCTCACAATGTTGGGATGACTGCTATTTAGGGGCTGATTCCCAAATTTGCAATGTCTTAATTTTGACCCTGATTCTGGATCATGGGCGAAGGTGCAAAAAGCCAGCGCGTCGCTACCCATGCTAATGTCGCTCCAGCAAATTGAGCAAGGATAAATCCGGTTACATCCGCCGGTGCAATTCCGGCGAAGCTATTCGAAAAGGCGCGCCCAACCGTAATCGCCGGATTGGCAAAGCTGGTGGAGCTGGTGAACCAATAGCCGGCAGAGATATAGAGCCCTACCGCTGGTGCCACCCATTCGGGCCGGAACCGAACGGTGCCCAATATCGTGAACAGCAACCCGAATGTGGCGATCAGCTCGCCAAGCCATTGGCCGCCGCCGGTTCGCGCCTTTTCACTAAATTGGAACACCGGCAGCTCAAACATGATATGGGCCGCCCAGACACCGATCAGGCCGCCAACAAGTTGCATCGCGACAAAGAGCGCGCTGTCGACAACCGAAATCTCTTTACGTAGCAGCATAACAAACGTGACAGCCGGATTGAAATGAGCACCGGATATCGGCGCCAATATGGCGATCAGCACGAATAATATTGCACCGGTTGCCAGCGTATTGCCGAGCAGCGCGATAGCGACATTCCCGCCTGCCAGATTTTCGGCCATGATCCCGGAGCCAACCACGGTGACAAACAGGAAAAACGATCCCAGCGCTTCGGCGCCGAGCTTTTGTGCCCTTGAAAAATCCTCCATTTACTGCGCCTTAGTTCAAGCAGCACGCAGCGTCGGATTGACCGCCGCCAAGGTCCGGCAATTTCCCATAATCGGTAACTTGTCCGTCAGTGTAAAAGGCTTCCCAGATCAGGCCGTCCGGGTCCTGCGTCCAGTTTTTCTCTGATGAGGCATAGCAGCAGGTGGTCGCGCCTTCTTCAAACCGGGGTCCAGCGGCCTCCTGCACGCGTTCATAGACCGATTGCAGTTCCTCCGGGCTCTCTGCTTGCAGGCCGACATGGGCGACGCCGGTTTCGCCGCCAGTGGCGTCGCTGACAGGCTCGATCGAGAAATTGATAAACGGATCGTCCAACATCCACTTGATATAATCGGGCTTCACCACGGCCGGTTGCTCGCCGAACAGGTTGGCATAATAGGCGCGGGACTTTTCGAGATCCGATACTTTCAGGTTGAGGTGAAATCTTTTCATGCGCCTTGTCCTTCCATACATGTTTCGGCCGCGTCGGCCGGCAGACAGTCATCGCCCGCGCAGCAATTTTCCAAAAGAAACGCCATCAGCTGGTTCATCGCCTGAAAATCAGCGCGATAGATGATGGAGCGCCCGTCCCTCTCATCGCTAACCACGCCGCCATTTTTGAGGTGCGACAGGTGAAAGGATAGCGAGCTAGCCGGCATATCAAGCTTTTTGGCAATTTGTCCGGCAGGTAGCCCGTTGCGCCCGGCCTGCACCAACAAGCGGAATATCGCCAAGCGATGCTCCTGCGCCAGAGCAGAAAGCGCATTAACGGCGGTGTGATTTCGAATCGTTTCCATATTTCCAGTATTATCGAAATATAAGATGGAAGTCAAGCTGCGCGGAACTTTCGCAAACTTCAGCAATAAGGAAAGGGCTTAGACCGCCACCAGGTTATAAACCAACTGCACCATATAGATGACCAGCAAGACACCGCCTTCCAACCGCGATATCCGGCGGCCCGTAGCCGCGAAAATCATCAGCAACACAGATACAGCGATCAACAGCGGAAGCCCATAGTTAGCAATCTCGCCCGGAATGGTCCCAGGCGCAATCACCGCCGTTACACCGCCGATCAGCAGCAAGTTGAATATGTTTGAACCGAGCACGTTACCCAGCGCAACAGCGCTAGCACCCTTATAAGCTGCGATGACCGAAGTCACCAATTCCGGCAGTGAGGTACCGATAGCGATGACCGTCAATCCAATTACCGCCTCGCTCATGCCAATCAACCGCGCCAGATCCACAGCGCCTTCGACGAGCCAGCGCCCACCCAAAACGATCAGCACAATGCCGCCAACAAGAGTAAGGATGGAGCGCCAGAGTGGCTCTTCATCATGCAGATGGGTGTCGGTAACTTCCAGCGACTCTGCTTTTTCATGCAACGCGCTTGCCCCGACCGGTTGGGTCTTTTCAGCCCAATAGGCATAACCAAGATAGGCACACAGAAACATCAGAAATCCGGCGCCAATAGCCACCGTAATCCCAGTTGTGGTGGCAACGAACCAAAGGACAATTGTTGCAACCAACGCTAAGCCGCCATCTCGCCACAACGGCCCGCGAGGGACGACCATCGGGAGAATCAAGGACGCGGTGCCTAAAATCAAAAGGCTGTTCGCGAGGTTCGATCCGACAACATTACCCCAAGCTATGCCGGGCGATCCAGCCCGCGCCGCTTCGACGCTAGCGACCAATTCAGGTGCAGACGTGCCGAAGCCAACAATCGTTAGCCCGATAAGAAGCTCGGACATCCCTGCCCGTTCTGCCACACGAACAGCGCCGCGCACGAGCAATTCGCCGCCAACAACCAAGACAACAAACCCAACCAGCAAAGTGAAGAGTGCGATCAGCATGTCAGATCAGATCAACCGTCCCGCTTACCAAGAAGCCGAAGTCGCAAAGCATTGAGCTTGATAAAGCCTTCCGCATCTTTCTGATCATAAGCGCCGGCATCATCCTCAAAGGTCACCACATCTTCGCTATATAGATTGAAATTCACGTCCGCCTTACGGCCAACCACATTGACCGAACCCTTGTAGAGCTTCAGCCGAACCGTTCCGGTCACCCGCTCCTGGCTCTTGTCAATCGCGGCCTGCAACATCTCCCGCTCTGGAGCGAACCAAAAGCCATTGTAAACCAGTTCCGAATAACGCGGAGCAAGTTCATCCTTCATATGCATCGCGCCACTATCGAGTGTCAGCTGTTCAATACCGCGATGTGCTGCGTGATAGATAGTGCCGCCCGGTGTTTCATACATGCCACGTGATTTCATACCGACAAAGCGGTTCTCAACCAGATCCAGCCGGCCAATGCCATGCTCTCGGCCATAGTCGTTGAGCTTTTCAAGCAAAGTCGCGGGGCTCATGCCCTCGCCGTTAATTGCCACGCCATCGCCCCGTTCAAAGTCGATCGTGATATATTCCGGCTTATCTGGCGCATCTTCAGGATTGTTGGTCCGAGAATAGACGTAATCTGGCACTTCTTCCCAAGGGTCTTCAAGAATTTTTCCTTCGGACGAGGTGTGAAGCATATTAGCATCGGTCGAGAAAGGCGCTTCACCGCGCTTATCTTTAGGGACTGGAATCTGATGCTTTTCAGCAAACTCGATCAATTTCGTACGGCTGGTCAAATCCCATTCCCGCCATGGCGCAATTACTTTCACATCAGGGTTCAAGCCATAATATCCAAGCTCAAAGCGGATTTGGTCGTTACCTTTGCCCGTGGCACCATGAGACACAGCATCCGCGCCGGTTTGCTTGGCAATCTCGATCTGGCGTTTGGAAATAAGCGGGCGCGCAATTGACGTACCCAACAGATACAACCCTTCATAAAGGGCATTGGCACGCATCATCGGAAAGACAAAATCACGCACAAATTCTTCGCGTAGATCGTCTATAAAGATATGCTCTGGTTTCACGCCCAGCGTTTCAGCAACTTTACGCGCGGGGCCCAGCTCTTCGCCCTGCCCCAAATCAGCCGTGAAAGTCACGACCTCACACTGATATTCCTGTTGCAACCATTTCAGGATAACACTGGTATCGAGCCCCCCAGAAAAGGCCAGTACCACACGCTTAACGGAATCGCTCATGCTTATACTTTCAAAAAAGGAATTGCGGCGCGCCTAACAGGCTCCAAATTTGTAAGCAATATGATATGCTGAGTTAAAGGGAGGAAAAAATGGCAAAAGCGGAAAATAAGACGAGAGAGAATGACGGGGATGTAGCCGCGTTTATTGCTTCTGTGGAACATGATGGCCGCCGAAATGACGCGCTGGAACTGCTCGATATGTTTAAAAGCATAACTGGCGAGGAGCCCAAAATGTGGGGAGATACCATTATCGGATTTGGCAGTTATCATTATAAATATGATTCCGGGCGCGAGGGCGATATGTGCCGATCGGGATTCTCACCGCGCAAGCAGAATCTCAGTCTCTATGTCTTGGGCTGCACCAGTGAATCGGAAAACAAAGCGAAACAAAGGCACTTGCTAGAAAAACTCGGGCCGCACAAACGCGGTTCGTCATGTCTTTACGTCACTCGGCTTGATCGAATTGATCGGGGTGTATTGGCAGAACTTATAGCATTCGACATAGAGGCGATGGACAAAAAATATCCTCGATAATCAATCGCGCAATCTCTGCTCGGCTAGCCCCATATAGTCTCGCGTCAATGGCAGTGTGCTGCGGTTTCGGCTAAACTGAATCTGATAATTACACATACTTCCGCTTTCGAATGCGGCCGTCGCTCCAGCTAGATAAAAGGTCCACAGGCGGAAAAACCGCTCATCATATAGCGCGACAATCTTGTCTTTGTTCGCCACCGTCCGTTTATACCATTCGCGCAGGGTAAGCGCATAGTGCAGCCGCAAAGTTTCAACATCAGTAGCCATCAGGCGGAAATGCTCACTTGCCTCAACCGTCTCACTAAGCGCCGGAATATAGCCGCCAGGAAAGATATATTTGCGCGTGAAGGCATCGGTATTACCCGGCTTACCCATCCGACCAATCGTATGAAGCAACATCACGCCATCATCGGTCATCAAATTGGCTACGCAGCGAAAGAAAGTTTTGAAATTGGGCGTGCCCACATGTTCAAACATGCCTACTGAGACGATCCGATCAAACTGCCCCGCTTCACGCTCGGCAAGATCGCGATAGTCGATGAGTTCAAATTTGACTTTGTCGGCCACCCCTTCTTTTGCTGCGCGCTCTTGCGCTACTTTCAGTTGCTCCTCGCTCAACGTTATTCCGAGCACTTCGACACCGAATTTCTGATGGAGATACAGCGCCATACCGCCCCAGCCACAACCAATGTCAAGGATTCTCTGCCCCGCCTTTAGGTCAAGCTTTGCGGCGATATGAGCCTTCTTATCGATCTGCGCCTGTTCCAGCGTATTGGTTGGATCCGTCCAATATGCGCAGCTATATTGCATGTCCTTATCGAGAAATAACTCATAGAGGTCGCGGCTCAAATCATAATGATGCGCAACATTTGCTTTCGACCGAGCCTGTCCATTTATTCGATCCAAACGGCTTGCGATCAAGTTTTTCGCTTTCTTCAGAGCACTCGGGTCATTGAGGCGGCCGCCCCGGTCCCACCGCCGGTTGGCGCGTAACAGTTGGACCAGTTCCATGATATCGCCCTGCTCAACTACAAGCCTGCCGTCCATAAACGTCTCGGCAGCGCCCAATCTTGGATCGAGCAATATTTGACGCATCACACCCTTATCCGCAAGACGCACGACCACGTCGGGAAACCCAGCCGTAGTTTGCCCGAATTTTTCTGTCGTTCCGTCAGCGTGAATGACGGATATCGCCCCTTTTTTTACCACACTTCCTAGAAAGCGACCTAATATGGACATTCACTGCTCCTCAGCACATAATATCCCCCATCAAAACCCCGTTAAATTCCTGCATACCATTCATAATTGGCGACATCTTCCCAATATCCACCTTTGCCTGAACCAATATGATCCAACGTCGCAACAGCCTCTATGCCGGTCACATATTTAGCATGCTTATAGCCAAGCTGTCGTTCAACCCTGAGCCGCAACGGCGCTCCATTTCCAATTGGAATAGCCTCGCCATTTAACCGGTGTGCCATGATCGTCTGCGGATGAAAAGCATCGAGCAGATCGATACTCTCATAATAAGGCCGTCCACCAAGCTTGTCGGCGCAATGGAACACCAGAAATTTCGCCTTGTCTTGTAACTGCGCCAGATCGAGCAACAATTTGAGCGGAGCGCCAGTCCACTGGCCAATCGCGCTCCATCCCTCGACACAATCATGGCGCGTGATTTGTGTGCGCTGGGGCATGGACTGCAAGGCCGAAAGCGAGAAATTTTGTGGCCTGGCAAACAGGCCGGTCAGGCGCAATTGCCAATCGGCAAAACCCTGCGCGGCGCTGGCTGTATAGTCCGATGTTCCCGGATCGCGGGTGCCATTGGCGCGGAATTTTGGGGACAGGTCGGCAATAGTATATTCGCTTGCCAGCTCCATCCGGTCGCCCAATGCTCGCTGAACAAGGAAATTAGCGTCCTCGGCGCTGCCCAATATATTTTGGAAAGCTGGGCTACGGCTCAGCGCGTCACATCCACTCAACAAGCTCCCAGCACCAAGAGCCGCACTGGTGATCAGCGATCGTCGGGTCAGTAATTTACGCATTAGAACCCCCTTCCCTTTCTCCGCCGATAATCATCTCCCAAGTTTGCTTGATAGGCCCAGCGAAGAGAAGAGCCAGCATATGAACAATGAAAAATAGAACCAAAAGAAACATACCAATAAAGTGGATCGACCGCGCCGATTGCCGACCACCAAAGAGATCGGTCAGCCATGGCCAATTCGCATCCATTGCCGGTGACATCGCAAGTCCAGAAAAAATCATCAGCGGCAACAGGACAAAAATCACACCAATATAGCTCAATTTCTGAAGGATATTATAGATGCTGACAGCCCCCGGCGCATGAAACCGCAATCGCATATGGTTTTTGATATCCCGCCAGATATGAGACGGTCGCCACTCGGCGCGGGTGATATGAAGGTCGCGCTGCACATGTCGATTGAACAGAGAGCGGATCATGAAAAAGCCGAGCCCAACGCTAAAAATCCAGGCAAAGAAGAAATGCCAGCGTCGCCCTTCGGCTAGACTATAATAAGACGGTATCGTCGCCCATCCCGGAAACGCCCAAGTCTGTATCTTGCCGTCATTATCCCGCCAATTTCCGATGAAACCGGTGGTTTCAATCTTGGTCTCACCAATGCGCACGTAACCAAGAGTTTGCGATGATCCAACTGCGGCCCAAGCATAGTCACCATTTGCGCCATATTCACCCCAATATAGCCGGGGATGGGCGTTGAAAATCGTCAGCCCGCTCATGATCAAAACAAGCAGACATAATGCATTAATCCAATGCCAGAGGCGAGTGGTCAGCCGGTGGCGCAAAGGCTTTCTTTTTGGCGTTTCTGTCATTTTCATTATCATTCTAATCAGTTGTTCGACAAAAGAAAACCAGTCGTTACAATGCTGATAAAGAAAGTTATTTGATCGTTGCCGGCTTTGCTCGCCATGGAGGGAATATGACCAAGGAATCCAAAGTTATTACAATCGATCCGGACCCCCTTGCCCCTTATGCGATAGCACCCGGCTGGCGTGTCGGCGATTTGCTTTTTCTTTCAGGACAAGCGGCCATTGATAAAGCTGGTAACATAATCGGTGCCGACGATTTCGACCAGCAAATGGAACAGGTATTCGTCAATATCGACCGCGTGCTAGCGGCAGGTGGCAGCAGCCGCGACAAGATTGTCAAAGTCACCATCTATCTGACCGACATGGGCTATTTTCCGCAGATTGTCGAAGCCCGTAAACGTTATTTCTCTGCGCCCTACCCGGCTGATACGATAGTCGAGGTCAAGGCTCTAGCGATACCTGGATTGAAGGTCGAAATCGATGTAATCGCTACCGTTTAGGGCAGTTAGCTTAACCCAACGCCGCTTGCTTTTCTTCAGCCAACCGATCCAATTCCGCGCGTGATTTTTTCTCGCTGGCGGATTTCAGCTGACCACAAGCCGCCATAATATCACGGCCACGCGGTGTCCGCACAGGCGCGCTAATTCCCGCATCAAAGACGATCTTGGAAAAAGCCTTGATCCGCTCGGGCGTAGAACATTCATAGTCGGACCCTGGCCATGGGTTGAACGGGATTAAGTTAACCTTCGCTGGCAGGTCATATTGGCGCAGCAGATTGACCAATTCCCGCGCATCTTCGTCGCTGTCGTTCTTGTCTTTGAGCATGACATATTCGAAAGTAATCCGACGTGAATTACTGGAGCCAGGATAATCAGCACAGGCTTGCAGCAGCTCTTCAATCGAATATTTGCGATTGAGCGGGACAATCTCGTCGCGCGTTTCCTTGTTTACCGCGTGGAGCGATATCGCAAGATTAACACTTATTTCTTCACCAGCCCGCGCGATCATTGGCACGACGCCGCTGGTCGACAAGGTAATCCGACGACGCGACAGAGCTAGGCCGGAACCATCCATCACAACCTTCATGGCGTCACGGACATTGTCAAAATTATAGAGCGGTTCACCCATACCCATAAGCACTATATTGGTCAGCAGGCGTCCGTCAGACTTATAAGCCTGATTATATTCTTTGGTGCTTTCCGTCTCTTCTTCGTCAGCAAAATCCATCACGCCCTTGGGCCACTCACCCAGAGCATCCCGTGCCAGCATGACCTGTCCGACAATCTCGCCGGGGCTTAGGTTACGCACCAGCCGCATTGTACCTGTGTGGCAAAAACGGCAATTGAGCGTACAGCCGACTTGTGAAGAAATACACAGCGTTCCGCGGTCTTCGTCTGGTATGAAGACCATTTCGTAGTCCTGACTGTCAGCGGATCGCAGCAGCCATTTGCGCGTACCGTCTTCTGACAAATGGGCCTCGACGATTTCCGGCCGTCCAATTACAAAGCGCTCCGCCAGCCAAGGGCGCAAGGTCTTGCTCATGTCGGTCATGATCGAAAAATCATCAATTCCGCGATGATACATCCAGTGGAATAGTTGCTTGGAACGCAGCTTGCCCTGTTTCTCTTCGAGCCCGGCTTTGATCAACACATCCCGAATTTCGGCGACACTAAGGCCAATAAGATCCACGCGCCCATCTTCACGTGGCGTGACTTTGGCGGGAAGAGGAACGGGATCGATATGGCCAGGAATCTGCATAGCCGGGCATATAGGGAGACATCGGATGAAAAGCTAGGTCACTTCGATCAGCACATTTCAAAACCGATATTGCCGGCGAAACGCTCTGGACAGCGCATCTTGTCACCCATAAGAAAACGGCATGCGCTTTGGTCTTCTGATACAGCTCTTACTTGTGGCGATGATATCGGCGTCGCATCCAGCCATCGCGCAATCCAAAAGCTCACCTGCTGTTGCACTGGCACGAACTCATGTTGAACCGAAGCCAGAAGATCCCGATCTTCCTTTGATTGAAGAACAGCGACCTGAAATTTTAGACTATGATATTCCCGTCTACCGACGCGGTGATCTGTCAACCTGCCAGGCTGATGCTACCTATGAGCTGGACGATGTAGTCAAAACCTGCTGGCCGATATTGCAAGCCGCCCAGCTCTTCATCCAGCTTGATTTTGCGGTTTATGAAGCAAAGGAGAGCCTCCGGAAAAATAAGGATAATGTAGCATCCAATAAAGCAAAAGCATTGAAATATGCCAAACAACTCAAAGGATTGATCGGAGAACCAAAGTTCCCGCTTGAACATTATTATCTGGTGAAGAACTATCAAGCCAGAGGGCAATTACACGCAGCCTTTGCCGAATATGAGCAAGCGCTTCAATCCGCAAACCGGCGCATCGGCTTACTCATCGACATACCGGTTTATGACATGGAATTTCACCTTGCTTTCGCCCGGCATGACCGAACCAAATATCTTTTAAAACTCGACCGCCACGACGAAGCGCGAAAAAATTTTGAAGCGACCTTTCCACTGCTGTTTACGCGCAGCGGCTATAAGAATGGCTGGCCGATATCCAACCATAGTCAAACCATCATAACCCACGCGTTAAGCAACGGAGATGATGATTTCGCATTGAGCAGCATTAACAGATATCTGGAAGCCGCACGGGACATGGATAGAGGGATGCAATTTGGTTTAATTGAGCATATCGACCTAAAAATCTATATGCTTGCGGGGCGCGGTCAAGTGGATAGAGTGATAGCGCTGATCGACGAGCGCAATGCCAAATATGGTGACATTTACTCGCAATGCCCCAACTTTGACCGGTATTTTCCTTATGTCGTCGCTCCTCTCCACAAAAACCCCAAAATTGCAGCGAAACTCTCAGCAATGAAATGCAGCGCAAAATCTCTTGCAAAAATGGATAAGGTCGCTGGGAATGGTATTTTCAGCTATGATGGGAAAACGCAGCTTCTGCCAGCGCGTTCAGAGACGCGAACCCTTGAGTGAAACATCAGCTTTCGCCCAAATAATGTCCATCGCCGACCGGGCTTTTGCCGCTTCATCGGCCTTTCCCTGACCATCCAGCGCGGCCACCAGCCCTGACATGGACCAGCCATTGCGAGGATAGTCTTCTAGATCCCGGCGATAAACCGCCTCGGCCTCGGCAAATTTACCGGCATCGATAAAGGCCTGCCCTAGCGACTGTCGCGAGGGATAATACCAGAAAGGCGGCTCCATATAGGGTAGTGCATCCTGCTTATCGACGGCACGCTGAAAATGCTCGGCAGCAACCAAGGGTTCGCCAGATTTCAAAGCAATTTCACCTTGCAACAAATCATCAGCGATGTTGAGCAATACGCTGGCCGGATAATCTGCATTATCTAGAAAGCGGATCTGCACAGTGTCTTTGACCGCTGCCAGCTTTGCCTGCGCCGCCTTTGCGCCGGTGCTATCTCCCATATTCGCTAGAGCAATACCCCTCGAATAGCGCCAAATAGCATTGGAATAATCAAGATTTTCAGGCGGGGCTGGCTCTGCCATTATTTCGGACCACTTACCAAATTGGGTCAGCGTCAACATCGGTATTGTCTTGAAAAACTCTACGGTGGGAAATTGTTCAATCTGCTCCAGGCGAACATTGGCCGCTAATTTGCGCGCCGATCCAATCGCCATCTCGCTTTGTCCAGCCATGCTGGTTGCCGCCCAAAGGAAATGAATGTTGTGTGGATAGTAAAGCGCCGGATAAAATCCCTGAGCATTGCAGGCCGCGATATATTCCTCATCCACCGCCGCCGCCCGGATATTCGCTTTCGCGGCATCATCATAGCGTCCGACCCGCCAGTAAATATGGGCTGGCATATGCACCAGATGCCCGGAACCCGGAACCAGATTTGCTAGCGCATCGGCTTCCTCTTCCGCCCTGCCAGGATCATTCGAAGCTTCAACGGCATGGATATAGAGATGCAGCGCAAGCGGATGCTTTGGGCTGCGCGCGATGATGCGCTCCAGAGCAGAAATGACTTTCTCGGTCTCAGGCTTCGGGTTGCCATCTGCTGACCAATAATCCCACGGCATGGTGTTCATCAGCGCCTCGGAATAAATCGCCACCGCGTCGTCGTCCTCTGGATAAGTCTGCACCACTTGGCCCATGGCCTCAGCATAAGCGAGGTCAAGGGCCTCCCGGCCGGTTGAGGGATCGCCATTATACCGTCCGGCTTGCGCCTCGATAAGCGCTTGCTCCAATGGCGACGCGGTGGTCTTCAATTCCAGCGCGCGGCTGATGGCCTTAAACGCGGCACGGCGATCTTCGTTGCTCATGACCGCTTTGCCTTTCGCGGTCACATTAATATTCGGCCCAGTCGCCAAGGCCTCGCCCCAGAAGCACATAGCGCATGTGGGGTCGAGCTTCTGCGCGGCACGGAATGAACGAATACTCTCAGCATGATTAAACCCGAAGGCTAGCACCATCCCTTGATTGAAATAGCGCTGAGCGCCTTCCGAAGATGTCGTGATGGTACGGTTGTAATCGCCCATACCTTCAAATAGCGGCGCTCCAGCCTGCTTCACGAGATCAGCATCAACGCTGGCTTCGGCAGCAAGCGCTTTACCGAAGCCACCGGACGCGATCCCGCCAAATGAAACGCCTAACGACAAGAAAGTTGCACCTAATAATATCGTCGATTTCTTCATGAGTCCCTCCCAAGAGCCATTGCTATCCAAATACTGGATACGCACAGATACGAAGCGAAAAGCATAGGACATTTTCCCCGATTATCCCAATCTATCGCAATTTTCCAGCCGTTCAGCTTATGCTAGCAACGGAATATCTCTTAGTTGGGATCATGACGATCAGCGGTTATTTCAAGCGCGAGCAACCCAATGACGCGGCATCAATCGCGGTAGCGGCTCCGCGGAGCAGATAGGCATCGACAATAGGTTTGCCGTTACGGCCTGTGCTTTCAATCGTCATGCTGTTGGCAGAACGGAGCGCCGCGATAATCGCAGCGTCCATACGCTTATCTTGTGACCAACCATCCGACCGGTTGGCGGTTAACTGGAACCGGCGGCCACCAATTCCAACCATGACCCGGCTGTTGCTGGATCGATCCCGGCTCAGCCTCACGTGGAATTGGGCACGAATATTACGTTTGGGCCAGAAGCCGACAGAGGCATAGGATTTGCGTTCTGCTTTGCCGGTGATTTCCTCTGACTCGGCAAGGGCATAACAGCGTGGGACGTTTAGATCGCGAAAAGCCCCCCAGCTGTTAAAAATTCCGAGCGAGTCTTTTGCCGCAATCGGCTCGGATAACGTGGCAAAGCACAATGCAATCAGGATCACCGAAGCCCTCACGCTTTCTCGCCCTCTCCTACACCCAGATGTACGATTGTTTCCACGCCATCGACAATTTGCACCATCGATCCTTGCGGCAAGCTATCCGCCATTGGCGCGTCAATTAACGCAAGCGGCGGCTGTCCGGTCAACAACCCGCGCAAGACCCGGCTGGTCATACCATGGCTGATGAGCAACATATCTCGCTCAAATGACTGATCTACAATCCATGTTCTCAGCCGGCTTACTATATCGCCATAGGTTTCCCCGCCCGGTGCTTGCGTCAGGAACAAGCCTTGATCATGATCAATCTGCAATTGGCCGTTGAGGTCATTATAATAAATGCCTTCCCAATCACCCATGTTGATTTCCCTCAGGCGCGGATCAGCTGTAACCTGATGCCAGTCCATTTCTATATGCTCGCACACTACAGACAGGGTTTGCAGCGCCCGGCCCGTGTCAGAGGCAACAAGGTCAAGTCCAGAGAAGCCGCCCAGATAGCACGCCAGTGCCCTGCCCATTTCATCGGCCTGTGCAAAGCCGCGTTGCGTCAGCGGCGTATGGGCATCATTGCCCTGAATACGCCCCGCGAGATTGAAAATCGTCTCGCCATGGCGCGCGATGAACAGGCGTTTTCCTCTTGTGCTCAAATCGCTGCTTAAACTGTTCATATCTATGATCTAATTTATCCCTGTACGGCCCATCTGGCCAATATCTTTAGGGGGTTTAACGGCATTATTGGTTTTTTCCACAGATTTTCACCGGAATAAGCTTCTTCTACTCTGTATCGGGCTTGCCCTATTGGTTGATATTGTTAATGAAGCGATGACTAACTGTGAATTTGGTGGAGTCTCTGACTGCGCCCCTCACACAGCCATTGGGGTAGAAAACATCGCCTCAAGACAGGAAATGAAGGACGGTTTATGAAAGCGACAATTGAACGCGCAGCACTGCTAAAAAGTCTGGGTCACGTCCAGTCGGTGGTCGAGCGGCGCAACACTATTCCCATCCTGTCCAACGTGTTGATCGAAGCTAGCGCCGGCGGCGGCATCAAATTGATGGCAACCGACCTTGATCTGCAAGTCGTTGAAACCGTTGAAGCGCAGGTAGAAACAGCCGGTTCCATAACCGTTTCAGCCCATACGCTGTTCGATATTGCTCGCAAATTGCCAGACGGATCACAGGTTCAGCTGGATGCGGCCGAAGGCAAGATGAAAGTCAACGCCGGCCGTGCGCGGTTCAATCTGCAAACCCTGCCCCGTGATGATTTCCCCATTATTGCCGAAGGCGACCTGCCGACCAGTTTCGAGCTACCCGCCGCTTCGCTTGTACAGATTATCGACAAAACCAAATTCGCGATCTCGACCGAGGAAACGCGCTATTATCTCAACGGCATTTTCTTGCACGTACAAGATGAAGAGACACCGGTATTGAAAGCCGCGGCGACCGATGGCCATCGTCTGGCTCGTGTTACTTTGCCTCGTCCTGCGGGAGCAGAAGGCATGCCGGATGTCATCGTTCCTCGCAAATGTGTGAACGAGCTGCGCAAGCTGCTTGATGAAAATAGCGAAGCTTCAGTGCAGATTGATCTGTCCGCCAGTAAAATTCGTTTCACGCTTGGAACGGCGATCCTGACCAGTAAGCTTATCGACGGTACTTTCCCGGATTACACTCGCGTTATTCCGACCGGAAATGACAAGATATTGAAAATTGATCCGAAGAGCTTTTCGCAAGGCGTCGACCGCGTATCGACTATCGCCACAGAAAAAACCCGTGCGGTCAAGATGGCGCTGGGCGATGACAAGATCACCCTTTCTGTGACTTCACCTGAAAATGGCACCGCGGCAGAAGACGTCCCGGGCGCTTATAAGGAAGACGAATTCGAGATCGGTTTTAATTCGCGATATCTGCTCGATATATTGAGCGAAATTGAAGGCGACAGTGTTGAACTCCACCTAGCTGACGCGAGCGCTCCAACACTAATTCGCGAGAATGATAAAAGTGCTGCGCTCTACGTGCTGATGCCGATGCGGGTTTAATAGAGTTTTCTCATCTATCGCCGAACCATTTGTTCTATTGGGACTATCAATCGACGAAAAGATTATATTTGCGCTATTCCCGTTGATATTTGTGGGTTTATGGCTTCTCATCGTTACCTTGATTGGACGGCTGTCCGGATGGACTAGGCTTCAAAACCGCTTTCCCGATAGGCCTGAAGAGAGTCTGGTTACCATGCGTGCGCAATCCGGAGCCATGGGCGGAATATCGGCAGCGAAAGCCAATTTCTCTGGTTGTTTGCGTTTCGATATTTGTCGAACAGGATTGCGCATTTCGGTATGGAAAATTTTCGGTCCGTTCCAACGTCCGTTTTTTGTTCCCTGGGGCCAGATCATCGTTTCGGATGCATCGATCTTCAAGTTTAAGCGATATCGGCTCACTTTCGGAACGCCGCGTAGCGGCTTCCTTATCATCGCAAATAAAACTGCAAAAATCATCGCGGCTAATAGTTCTATAAAATTGGCCTGATCAGTATTCCATACTGGCCAAGACGCTCTAGCAAGATTATAGATCCGTCGATTTTATGAGTTCAGACCTTTCTTCTCGACGGCCGTTGCAAAGCAATTTCGTGGCTCTGAGCCTTACTGTGCTGGCACTTTTGATTTCAGCCCTTGCGCCACAAGGCTTCATGCCCACCCAAACCGCCGATGGTTTTTCCATCGAGCTATGCTCTGGTCACACCAACAAAACGCTAGCCATAGCGCGAAACCATCCCGACTATGCTCTGCTAGCAATGGTCTACGGCGGTCCCGAGCAACAGCACCCACCAGAGCAACAAACTGATAGCTCCATCTGCGCCTATGCGGCGGCTTCCGGGACCAGTCTTCTAGCATCCGCTCCCACCATTGCGTTCGCCAGCACCATCGTTGCGCTGCATGAGCCGGACGCGCAGCGACATTTTGCAATCCGCAACCGGATCAATATTCCGCCAGCTACCGGGCCACCTGCCATCGTCTGACATCATCTATCGGCCTTTTCGGGGAACCCCATGGCCAAAAACCAGACAATTACAGGAAAAATCCATGAAAATCTCACTGCGTGCAGGGGCGCTTATCGCCGCCTGTTTCTCTACCCCAACCCTCGCCCATGATGTGATGGCCGACGACCATGCACCCATTGGTGTAATGGCCGACCATGCACATAAAAAAGGCGAAGTCATGTTCTCTATCCGCCACATGCATATGGAAATGAGCGGCAACCAGATCGGAACCGACAGCGTTTCTGCTGAAGAGATAGTCACTTCTATTCCCAATCGCTTTTTCGGAGCACCGGGACAGCCACCTGCCTTACGGATTGTACCAACATCTATGCGCACCGACATGACCATGATTGGCGCTATGTATGCCCCGACAGATTGGGTCACGCTGATCGCCATGGGCAGCTATGTCCAAAAGGAAATGGAGCATACGACTTTCGCGGGCGGTGCCGGGACTAATGTGCGAGGCGCATTTACGACCAATCCCGAAGGCTTTGGCGATATTACTCTTGGTGGTATTTTCCCGATACTCGGCGTCGCAGATCGTAAGAGCGATAATCAGCGCGAATTCAATGTTCGCACGGCCGTGTCGATCCCAACCGGTTCCACCACCAAAACGGCAACTATCTTGACCCCAATGGGTGGAGAACCAACCGTTCGTGTTCCTTATATGATGCAAATCGGATCAGGAACATGGGACCTTAAACCCTCTGCGACCTTTAAAAGCTGGCACGGGGCGATTGGGCTAGGTTCGCAATATGCCGGAACCATTCGGACAGGAACCAATGACCAAGGCTATCGTTTTGGTGATGTTCATGAGCTCACCACCTGGATCAGCTATCGCCCAGCCCAATGGATCAGCCTGTCTGGCCGCGTCAAAGGCCGCACAACAAGTCGGGTCAAAGGTATTGATCCAATGATCATGGGGCCGGTACAGACGGCGAATCCCGACTTTCAGGGTGGAGAGCGTGTCGACTTGATTGGCGGCATTAATCTGGTCGGGACTCACGGTCCACTGGCGGGTCACCGTCTGGGGTTTGAATTTGGTGCGCCGGTTTATCAGGATCTCAACGGACCGCAAATGACCGGCGACTGGATATTCACTGTTGGTTGGCAAAAAGCGTTTTAAGAGGCGAAAAAACTAAACTGTGCTCCGCATCAATTGCGGAGCACAAGCTTCAAAAGCAATCACGCCGTCCGCCATACGCCAGAGAACCAGAACAGAAACGGATAGCTCACTACAATTGCGATAAAGGTGGTGGAAATCCCCCATGGCACCTGATCCGATTTACCTGCCATCACCAATGGCAACACAAAGGCCAGCAGCCAAAGACTTTTGTAGAATATCTGAATGAGGATGATCGGCGCAAAGAAGCGCGGCAGAAACAATCCAGCAACCGATCCGACCAATATTGCCAGCCACAAGCTGCCGACGAGCAATCGAAGGCCGGCCGATTCTTCTACCTTGCCTTCAAAAGCATTAGATACTCCGCTACCAAAAAACATATTCCAACAAATCGGTACCAGAATCAGGATATTGGCAACATAGGCTAGCCTCAGTAAGCCAGCGTCTGTAAGCATGGCTACTCCGCTGCTTCAAGCATCTCGACATGCTGCGGACCACGGATCAAGCCGCCGGGACGCTTGTCAGTCACAGTGCCACCCTTGAACGTCACCTGGCCAGACTTGATCGTGTAATCATATCCATCAGCTTTTTGCAGTAGCCGCTTGCCGCCCGCTGGCAGATCAAATGCGAGCCATGGTTTGCCGAGTTTGATCCGCTCCATATCGATGATGTTTACATCCGCCAGATATCCCGGCTTCAAAATACCGCGATCATTCAAACCATAGAGACGTGCCGTATCCAGACACTGACGTTTGATCGCATTTTCGATGGTGATGGTTCCGCGCTCGCGGTTTTTTACCCAGTGCTCGAGCATGAATGTAGGGCTGGCTGCATCACAAATCGTACCGCAATGGGCGCCTCCATCTGACAAGCTGTTCACCGTATCCTCGGCATGTTGCAACGGGTGGAGAAAGTCTAAATTTCCATCTATATAGTTGAGAATTGGTAGATAGATAAGGCCTTTACCTTCATCAGACATGAGCAAATCATACGCATATTCTGCCGGAGTGATGCCTGCAGCATTAGCGCGCGCATTGATGCTTTCTTCGGAGGTCGGTTCATAGTTGAAACCATCATCCATCTGATAATGCATCGCCCAGCCATCAGTGACGATGAACTGCACCGGAGCCATGTCGACATTTTCCGCCGGAAGACTAGCCTCGGACAATAGCTTCGCCTTGAATTCGGGGTCGCTGAGACGGGCATATTTTTCTTCCCACGACAGCTCCGCGATTGCTTCCCAACTTGGCTTACGGACAAAAGGATGGACCGTGCCTTGCCAAGCCATGATGATACCATTTCCACGCAAGGCAATTTGCGCAACAATATTCGCGCCATTGTCGTTTTCCGCTCGCATGTTGGAAATTTGCTCCTCGAGCGGCTGATCCTTGGCAATAGATTGCAACGCAGCGAAAGTGACCGGCAGGCCGGTTTCACGGCTCAGGTCACCCATCCAGCCAAATTCATCCCATTCACGATTAAGATCAGAAGCCATTTCAAACACACCGTAGCCAACCCGGCCCATAGCGCGACCAATACCGATCAACTCTTCCTTGGTCGCCGTTGTGCCCGGAACCAGTTCGCCATCAACTGAACGATGTAATACGGTCCGTGATGTTGAGAAACCCAAAGCACCGGACTTTAATCCATCTTCAACAATTTTGGACATTTGCTCGATATCGTCATCGGTAGGAACCGCGCCCGGCTTTTCCCGGTCACCTAATACATAGGCACGAATGGCGCCATGCGGGACATGGGTCGCGACATCAATCGTGCGCGGCAGTTCCTCCAACGCATCCATATATTCAGGAAAGGTTTCCCAATTCCATTTCATTCCTTCGGCCAGTGCGGTGCCCGGAATATCTTCAACGCCCTCCATCAGACCGATCAACCATTCGTGTTTGTCAGGCTTGGCAGGCGCGAAACCGACACCGCAATTGCCCATAACAACCGTCGTCACGCCATGCCAGCTCGAGGGCGCCATTTCATCATCCCAGGTGGCTTGACCATCATAATGTGTATGCACATCAACAAAGCCGGGCGAAACAAACTTGCCGGTCGCATCAATCTCCTCGCGACCTTCTGCCGTTACAGCTCCGACCAAAGAAACACGATCTCCATCAATCGCAATATCAGCTGAAAAAGGCGCGCCACCTGTGCCATCAACCACCGTACCGCCGCGAATTACCAAATCATGCATCGAGTCTCTCCTTATTATTTTCGAAGGGAATAACAGATTTAACTGGATGATTAAAGCTATGTCCTGCTATCCCGTTATCTATGATGATAACGCCATCCTGGAATCCGGATCCCGAGAGTGGAATTACAATTCGATCCGTTGAAGCTAACGACCAGACCTTTGAAGTAGCCCAAGCAGGTGAAGGCAAAAAACTTGCGCTGTGCCTCCATGGTTTTCCTGAACTTCATTACAGTTGGCGTTTCCAGATCCCATTGTTGATCGAGCAAGGCTATCGCGTCTGGGCCCCCAATATGCGCGGTTATGGTGGGTCGAGCAAACCGAGCAGCGTACGCGAATATGCGCTCGATCATCTCTGTGCTGATGTTGCGTCCCTTATCGATGCGAGCGGCGCGGAAGAAGTGACACTGATCGCGCATGACTGGGGAGCGATTGTCGCATGGGCTTTTGCAATTCAGAAAATCCGCCCCTTGAAACGCCTTGTGATCATGAACGTGCCACATCCGATGGTTGGCAGGCGTGAGATACGCCATTGGCGTCAATTGCGGCGCAGTTGGTACATCTTCTTTTTCCAAATTCCATGGTTGCCGGAATTTCTGATCTCGCGCGGCAATGGCAAGGCGATAAAAGACGCGTTCTCCAATATGGCTTGCGACCAAAGCAATTTTCCGGACAAGGCTTTGGAAGTTTTTGCAAGAGCTGCGATACGTCCCGGATCATTGACGGCCATGATCAACTACTATCGCGCTTTGTTGAGGTATGGAGATACCGTTGATGTTGAGGATAAAGTGCTCGACACACCCACACTAATGATCTGGGGAGAGGAAGACAGCGCGCTTAACATCAAGTGTACCGAAGGAACGGAGCAATGGGTTCCAAACTTCGAACTCCATCGGCTGGCCGGCGTTTCTCATTGGGTACAACAAGAAGCACCTGAGAGGGTGAACGCAATTTTGCGCGACTGGCTGGCCTAATTCTCCCGCGCTGCAATCATGTCGGCAATATCGGTAAACTTCTCGCGCGGAGCCCCTTCGCGGGCATTTGCAACCTCTGCTTCTTCAATCTTCTTCCAGTCACGAAATGTCACAGCCTCAACCCCGCGACGTTCAAACAATCGATCTAAACCTTTGCGACCTTCTTTATTATTCCCCGCCCCGATATCTTCCGCCACAGCTTCGATAATTGCAAAGCCATCGGGCTTGTTGGTGCCAATCGTCCCGCTTGGTCCACGCCTTGCCCAACCGACACAATAAAGGCCCGGTAAAATGCGGCCATCTACATTAGCGAAGCGTCCACGACCGTGTTCATAAGGCACGCCTTCAATCGGTGGTGTACGATAACCGATGCAGCTGATTACCATGGAGCAATCCAGCTCATAATGCTCGCCAGTTCCTTTGGAACGAAGTTCAGCATCCAGCTCGGTTTTCTCGATGACCAATTTTTCGACTTTATCCTTCCCCTCGATCGAAACAGGCATCGCAAAAAAGTCGAAGTCGATTTTAACCGGCTTCTCGCGCAGTTCCCCTGCCCGGGTAAAAAAGTTCCGCAAATGAGTCACAGATTTGCGCATCCCGGGTTCGAGCATCGCATCCGCGCCCTCATCAGGAAAGTCCAGCGTATCAATAACAGGTCGCGCCCGTTCGAGATGGCCCAGCTCACCCAGCTCCTTCGGAGTCATCGCAATTTGATGCGGGCCACGACGGCCAAGTAGTGTGATCTTTTCGACGTTGCTATCCTTCAACTGGTCAAGCGCATGCGCGACAATATCGCTGCCGGAAAACTCGTCTTCTGTCTTCGCCAATATCCGCGCGACGTCCAATGCCACATTGCCATTGCCGATCACCGCGACGGATTTTCCATCCAGCGGTGGATCTAATTCTCGAAAATCGGGATGCCCATTATACCAACCAACAAAGGCCGCGCTGCCAATCACACCAGGCAAATCACTACCTTCAATTTCCAACGGCCGATCGTTGGGCGCACCGGTTGCCAATATCACAGCGTCGTAGAAACCTTGCAGTTCTTCGATACTGACATCCTCTCCGACGGTCACATTCCCTGCAAAGTGGACATTGTCGCCCAATGCCGTTTTTTCATAACGCCGCGAAACGGCTTTGATCGATTGATGGTCGGGAGCAACGCCAGTGCGGATCAAACCAAAGGGAACGGGTAGCCGGTCAATAATGTCGACGGTTACGTCATCGCCATATTTCTTCTGCGCCGCTTCAGCTGAATAGTAGCCCGCTGGCCCCGACCCGATGATCGCGATATGCCGCATGCATGTTCCTCCCAGACTCAAGGTCAATTGTTGTTTTGCCCATGCTAACGGCATAATTATAAAAGGAAAGACTTACGGTCCGCTCCTATTTTTTTTGTTGGCAGACACACGAAAATTGGCCATGTCTAAAACGTGCTATAAATCACAATCACAGGAGCTTATTCGCGCTATTACAGATATCAGAGCTCATAAGCTGCATGACTGACATTGTATCTTCATGTATTTTTGGGGTCGCAAAATCGCCCGCGAATTTGCACGGAACCAAAAGGTTCCGTCCACTGAACTAAGCAGGGCCTAATATCCGGAGGGAATACCATGTTGAAGAAAATTATCACAGCCATTGCTGTATCATCCATTGCACTTTCAGGCAGCACCGCCTTGGCAGCTGGAAAATCCAAGGGACAAAAAGCGCAAGAACGCGGTGTTGCTGAAATCCCTGTTTGCTATAGAAAGCTAGGTACCATTGCTATTGTGGAGCCAGAGCAGCGCTGGTGGGTAAGCTACAAACTAGGTTCGCCAGAAGCATTGATCAAAACTTTTGTTGCGCGCTCGGGCTGCTTTGGCCTGGTCGATCGCGGCCGCGGTTTGGCGAGCAGAGCCGTCGAGCGCGCTCTGGCTGATTCCGGAGAATTGCAACGCGGTTCCAATGTTGGCAAACGTCAAGTGAAGGCCGCTGATTATGTCATCGTACCTGATATTATTTCTGCCAATGCCAAATCTGGCGGTGGCGGTGTTGGCGGTGCGCTTCTGGGCGGCCTTAGTCGCCGTGCATTTGGCGGGGTATTTGGCGGTGTGAAGGTCAATAAGAAAGAAGCCAATGTGACGCTCTCGCTGGTCAACGTCCGTACCACCGAGATGGAAAGCATCACCGAAGGCTATTCACGCAAATCTGATCTTAAGTTCCGCGGCGGCGGTGGCGGTTTCTTTGGCGGTGCACTGGCTGGAGCTGCTGGCGGTGGTTACACCGACACACAGATTGGCCGGGTCATGGCCCTCGCCTATCTCGACGCCTATACCAAAATGGTTTCACAGCTTGGTGGTCTTCCTGCAGATGCCAGTGCCGCTGCACCAGAAGCTGAATAGGACCCATTGTTATAATTTGAGATAGATCATCCCCGGCACGGTTCATTACTTTGTCGGGGATTTTTTAAGGAGGAGACAAGAATGAATAAACTTGCATTGGCTTTGATATCTGCAACTTTATTTGCTTCTTGCACCGCCTCAGCGGAGCAATCACTACCCTATAAGCAACACCCGACCGGAACTTTACTGGTGGGTAATAAGGGTGAGGACACGCTTAGCTTTATCGACTTGAATACAGGCCGCGAAGTTGCCCGCCGCGATACCGGCAAAAACCCTCATGAAGTCGCTATTTCACCTGATGGTCGACTGGCCGCCATTGTGTCCTACGGCGCAGAGCATATAGATATTTTTGACATAGCCGCCCGCGAGAAAATCGAAACCATCGCCCTCACCCCCAATAAAAGCCCCCATGGCATAGCTTGGCTCGATGACGGCCGGATCATAGCCTCGACCGAGGGCAGCGATAGCATTGTGATTGTCTCCCCGCCTTCTGGCGAGAGCCAAACGCGCGCCGTCAGTCATATTTCGACCGGACAAAAAGGTAGCCATATGGTGGTGGTCACACCTGATAAAAGCCGTGCATTTGTTAGCAATATGCAGTCCGGAACGGTTAGCGTACTTGATCTGATGAAAAATACTAAAATTACCGATCTGCCTGCTGGCACCGAACCAGAGGGCATTGCAATCACGCCCGATGGAAAGACCGTTTGGGTTGCGGATCGCCGTGGCGATAGCCTACGCATATTTGATACCAAGACGCTGGAGGAACTGGTGGTGCTTAAAACCGGCAAATTTCCGATCCGTGTAGCTATCAGCCCCGATGGAAAAACGGCCGTCACATCTAACTATGCGGATGGAGCACTTGGGCTATTCGATGTAGCAACCCGCAAACCCAAAGGTGAGATCAAGATTAGTGGCACTGCGCAAGCTGGACAGGTTACCATTCTTTTCTCTCCCGATGGCACGCGGCTTTACGCTGCCGAAACCGGACTGAACCGGATTGCTGAAATTGACATGATAGAAGGCAAGTTAATCGGTCGACTGGCCGGAGGCACCAATGGCGATGGTCTAGGTATAGCTAGAGCCATTGATACACCTCAAATCGATTAGGGTAATAGCCCGCTGATAATTTTCCGAGGTCGCACTTAGGAAGATAATATGCAGAAACCATTTAATCCACTGCAAGCACGCATGCTGAAAGCGCTAACGCAGACATTGTTCCATGATATGCCGATGGCAATTTCGCCTTCGCAGGTTGTTGAGAATTTGCAGGAGCATTTCTCCAACATCGATGGTGATAAACCAAAAGAAATCGGATTAGCGCTTTATGGCCTATTCTTTATCCTCGGCGGTCCATTCTTCTTTCTGGCTCCGCCAAAAATGCGACAGACGCTTATCCGTCGCCGCTTGCAGAACAGCCGTGTAGACCTTTTTCAGGACATTGCCCGTACCAAAGGGGTTATTCTGGCTGGTTACTATGGCCATTGGGAACATGGCGACGAAGAAATGAATTTCGACAATCCGATTTACCAGCGGTTGAAATATCAACTACCGGGTCAGCGAGACCGTTCGGCGTCAGGTGAACTTCCCATAAAGCGGGAACCGCGACGAGATCTGAAGGCAGAAGTTTTTGTCGGCCATGATGCCATACCAGCTGAAGTCGATGTTATTGTCATCGGTTCCGGCGCTGGCGGAGCTGTTGCCGCTGCTGCGGTGGCCGATGAAAGCCATGAAGTTTTGATCCTCGAAGCAGGTCATAACTACCCTTCCTCCCGTATCACCCATCAAGAATCCCGGATGACAGCACGGCTATTCAAGGATGGCGCACTGCAAACCACCAAAGACCGTGATGTCATTATCTTCCAAGGTCGCGTCGTTGGCGGTTCGACCGTCATCAATAATGGAATCTGCTTGCGCATGAAGCATGCAGGCCTCGTACACCCACAGGCAGAAGATGTTTACCAAACCTGGGCCAGTCTTGGTGCACCAATATCTGAAACGGAACTGACAGTCAGCTACGAAGCCGTGGAGACTGCGCTCGAAGTATCCGAAATATCAGCAATATCAGGCCGAAATAACGGACCACATCTGATCAATGGTTGGAATAAATATGCCGCCCAATCCAGCGATCCAATGGACAAGCAAGCCATCTCTGCCTGGTTCCAGAAAAACTATGGTCCAAAGACGCCTGATAGCGAATGCGTCTATTGCGGTTATTGCAATACCGGTTGCCCCTATGGCCGAAAAAAAGCCATGCCCGAAAGCTTTCTGACCCATGCCACAAGCTCGGATCGCGACAAGCCAGCACGCATATTGGATGGTGCAGAAGCAACCGAGATCATTTGGAAAGATGGGACCGGCGGCGATCGCATAGCCGAGGCCGTCGAGATCACATTACGCGATGGTCGCAAACGCAGATTAACCGCTCGCAAAGGCGTGGTCGTGGCAGCCGGTGCCTTGGCCTCCAGCAGTCTGCTGGTCAACAGCGGTATCGAGAATAGCGGCGGCGAGATATCGCTTAATATCGCCTGTCCGGTCGTCGCCCTGATGCCCGAAGGGCTGGATATGAACGTCTGGAACGAAGACCAGATGGCTACATATGTCGACCGCGGCGACTATCTGATCGAAAGTCATTTCCAGCCACCGATGAGCATGGCGACCCTCGTTCCGGGCTGGTTTGATGAACATTTCCGACGGATGCTCAATTTTAACCGTCTAGTTTCAGCTGGCGTTCTGTTCCCTGCTGACCGCCTCGGCAAAATGGAGGATGGCAAACTGAAGCTAAAAATCGGAGAACCCGAACTGGCTCTACTCCGTCGGGCATTAGCGACGATGACCAAAGTGCATTTCCTGAATGGAGCGATCGAGGTCTATCCTGCTCTGCTCAAAGGCCAAACCCTGCGCAAGGGCATGAGCGATGCCGAAATTGACGCTTTCTATGAGGAAGCCATTGTCGAACCGGATGATGTCGTCCTGTCCAGCTCACATCCCCATGGCGGCAATGCGATCAACGCTGATCCAGCTAAAGGTGTCGTCGATCTAGATCAGCGCGTTCATGGCACCACCAATGTCTATGTCACCGACGCGAGCGTGATGCCCAGCTGCATCCGCGTCAATGCGCAGCTGACCACCATGGCGATGGCTCACCGGGCGATGGCTGGAAAGAAACGCTTTGGATAACAAGACTTTGGTTAGATGATTATCTTGCCATAACAATGATCCTGCGGCAGACTTCTGCGCATGGGTATATCTTGGAAATATTGGCTGTTGATCATAGGCGTATCAACACTGACCATCCGCACCTTGTTGGATACCGATTTCGGCAAAGGAACATTGCTGTATATTGCCATCCCCTTTGCGATCTCGCTCGCTTTAGCCTTTTTCACCAAAGTGAATGAGGGGACAACTGTCTGGAAGCAATATCTCAACCATATGCGCGGCGTGACTATTATATTCCTCGCTACGTCAGTGATCTTGTTTGAAGGCTTTATCTGCATGTTGATGTTCATGCCGATCTATTATCTGATCGCCTCAATGACCTTCCTGTTCCGCTGGCTTTCGCGCGATAAATCGGAAGACTCGCTCGACAATATTTTCAAAGTCTCTGCCTTTCCGGTTCTGGTGCTGCTTTTGATCAGCGAAGGTATGATTCCGGCGACTACGGTCGAACGCACCAGCACAGCAACCTTTGTGGCCGAGAGCCCTCTCAGCATCGCCGAGCTACAGACCAATATGGCTGCCCCAATAAGCTTTTCGAGCGATCGCCACTGGTTTCTGCGGCTATTCCCGCTACCCGACAGCGTGCAAGCAGGGAGCCTAAACGAAGGCGATGTCCATCATATGCACTTCACCTACAAACGTTGGATATGGACCAATACCCACAAAGGCCAAATGGATGTGACCATTGCCAAGGTCACGCCCGAGCATATCCAAACCCAAATCACTCGCAATGACAGCTATCTCAATAGCTATATGGAAATTGACGGCACTGATGTGCGCTTCACGCCATTGGGAAATGGCGGCACCCGCGTGGCGCTTACCGTCCGTTACGAGCGTCTGCTGGATCCCGCCTGGTATTTCGGTCCAATGCAAAATCTCGCTGCGAAACAGAGCGCCAAACAGTTCCTGCGCGATATAATTTTCCGCCATCCCGTCACCGAGGTGCATCATGGGGCATGATCTGCAAAGCGGTAGTGCCGCTTTCAAAGTCAATTCGTTGACCAATCTCGATCAAGCCAGCCCGGACGAAGGTGAAGTCCAATGGGATGCCGGTCGTTCGATCTGGAATACGGGCTTTCTGCTCGGCGCGATAATCCTTGGCCCGCTCTATTTTACATGGGGCGCGTTCACCGCCTTTCTGGCGTTATCGGCAGTCACCCTGTGCGCAGGTCACTCGGTTGGCTTTCACCGCCGTCTCATCCATCGCAGTTTCGAATGCCCGAAATGGCTGGAGCGGACATTGGTTTATTTTGGCACGCTAGTCGGCATGGGCGGACCGATCTGGACCATCGGACTGCACGACAGCCGCGATTGGGCGCAGCGAGAAGAAAAATGCCACTGGTTCCTCCGCCATGGCAAACCCTTGTGGACCGAGGGCTTCTACTATCTCAATTTCAAACTAAAGCTGAAAAACCCGCCTGGTTTCGATCCGGGTCCAGAAATCGGAAATGATCCTTTTTACCGGTTCCTGCAAAAAACCTGGATGCTCCATCAAATTCCGGTCGCACTGATACTGTTTTCCATCGGCGGATTACCGTGGGCGATATGGGGCGTCGTTGTGCGCGTAGCGGCCTGTACCACGATGCACTGGTTCATTTCCTATTTCGCCCATAGCCGGGGACCGCAGGACTGGCATCTCGATGATGCGGCGCTGCAGGCGCATAACGTCCCTGCCCTCGCCATCCCGACCATGGGGGAAAGCTGGCATTGCAACCATCATGCGTTCCCTAGTTCCGCCTGTCATGGCCTTTATCCGGGCCAGATTGATCTGGGCTATCAATTCATCCTGCTGCTTGAAAAAATGGGCTTGGCCTGGGATATAAAACTACCATCAAATCTGCCACCGCGGCCGGGTATCTCGCCAGTTAGCGAGCGCGCCCTCTCCATAGCAGCGAAGGACCAGGACAAATTGTCCAAGCCCTTCGTCTCTAAAGATAGTCTTTAGCGCGAAGCCATTAATGGCTTGCGGATGAAACGAGGCGCCGAAGTTAATCGACGCCTCGTCCTTATCGGTTAACCTCCAAAGGGAACCGAACTGTGGTGTAGGTTGATCTTCAACTCGCCGTCGGCACCGCGAACATATCCAAAGCTATATTCGACTTTGGTGTCATTGCCCTCGGTATCGGTGAAATAATAGTTGCCCATGGCCATGGCGCTGTCGCTATCAACGACAGTGCCTTCATTTTCCCAGCGAACTGCGGTCCATGGCTTGATGGCAAAGCCTTTGTCTTCGGAACCTTCCGTTCCGACAAAATAGCTCATCGCTCCTTCAAAGTCTCCGCGAAACTGGTCTTCTGCGGCTAGCGTTGGTTTGAACAATATGGTCGCATCATCACCATAAGCGTAGAATTTCTTGATATGCGCGTCTGCCGCAGCGCGGAAATCACCTTCCTCAGTAAAAGCTTTTCCGATTGTAACAATGCCTTCGCCCCATGCTGTTTGTGCAGCGGTCACTTCTTCAGCGGTAATCGGTGCGCCAGCTTCTGCGCCCTCCGTGGCTTCTGTTGCTCCATCAGCTGTCGCGTCCGATGTGCAGGCGGTGAGAACCAGTGGTGCGACTGCAAGCAAAATAGCAATTTTCTTCATAATAATATCCTTGTTTATTCTGTGCCCGATCAAAAAATAATGAGGAATTTCAGGGAAAAACCGCATTTATTGATGGGCTAAAATATATGTCCTGCGCCGTGAAAAAAAGTCCGGTAAGTCAGGGTTTATGTTTCACTCCAATTTCGCGCGACATGGTCAAACCCCGCGCGAGCCAGATATCGACGCGATAGCCTTAAAGATCAACTATGAATTAATTTGCCTTTTTAATAGATTTCATCAATGTTGAATGACTATCCTCTACGTGGATTGCGTCGACCAAATCTATATGATTTGAGGTGGTTAGGCCGCTGGAACGCATCGTTACTTTACATCACCGCCATATCGTCTAATCGAAACGCCAAGAGACAATTGGAGACTT
This sequence comes from uncultured Sphingomonadaceae bacterium, assembly GCA_947501695.1. GTDB lineage: Bacteria > Pseudomonadota > Alphaproteobacteria > Sphingomonadales > Sphingomonadaceae > Parasphingorhabdus. The sequence goes on along the minus strand of CANMWO010000001.1, from coordinate 697,553 downwards.
ATAATGCGTGCGGAAGCTCAGGCGCATGTGGACCGGATCAGCGCCGCGCTCGGCCTGTTGAAAACCTCCCTTAATTGGGATGTCGCCCTGCGGCGGCTGGACGAGCTGAATGCGCGGGTCGAAGATCCAACGCTATGGGATGACCAAAGCGCAGCGCAAGCCGTAATGACCGAGCGGCGGCGGCTGGACGAATCCATTACCGCTGCCAAAGAAATCCAGCAAGAGATGGACGACGCCCTCGAGTTTATCGAGATGGCCGAAGAAGAAAGCGATAGCAGCCTCGCAGACGAAGGCGTTGAAACCCTCGCCAAGCTTGCCGACCGCGCTGATCGCGACAAAGTGCAAGCGCTATTGTCTGGAGAAGCGGATAATCTCGATGCTTATCTGGAAATCCATGCCGGCGCTGGCGGAACGGAGAGTTCGGATTGGGCTGAAATGTTGCTGCGCATGTATCAGCGCTGGGCAGAGGCGCGCGGATATAAAGTCTCCATGGTCGATTATCAGGCAGGCGATCAAGCCGGTATCAAATCCGCCACGCTCGAGATCAAGGGCGAGAATGCCTATGGCTTTGCCAAAACCGAAAGCGGTGTTCATCGCCTCGTTCGGATTTCACCCTTTGATAGCGCCGCCAAACGACATACCAGCTTTTCCAGCGTCTGGGTTTATCCCGTCATTGATGATAGTTTCGAAATCGAAATTAATGATGGCGATCTGAAAATTGACACTTACCGCGCGTCCGGTTCCGGTGGTCAGCACGTCAATACGACCGACAGCGCCGTGCGCATCACCCACCAGCCGACCGGGATTGTTGTCGCCTCGCAAAATGATCGCAGCCAGCACAAAAACCGCGCCACTGCGATGGGCATGTTGAAAGCGCGCCTATTTGAAGCCGAATTGCAACGTCGGGAAGCCGAGGCCAGCGGCGAATATCAGGCCAAGACCGAAATCGGCTGGGGCCATCAGATCCGTTCTTATGTTCTGCAACCCTATCAGATGGTCAAAGACCTGCGCACGGGCGTTACCAGCAGCGCGCCATCCGACGTTTTGGACGGCGCGCTCGATCCGTTCATCGCTGCCGCCCTGTCCCAACGCGTGACAGGCGAAAAGGTCGATGTCGAGGATGTAGATTAGGCGCTTTATCGACCTGGCGCTGACCGAAACCTAATCCCTTCGCATCATCCCTAACCAAGTTCGGGATGATAATGATGATATAAACCGCTTTCCTACAATGTACCAAATAGGTTAACTTCGAGTCTTAACTGAAGAAAGGCTCATCGTGACAGACCAACAACGGCAAACTGACCCCCTCCTCGACTTCACCCCCGTCCCGAAAAAATACTATCGCCATGACGGCTGGACGCCCGAAAGACAGCATGGCTTTATCAAGGCACTGGCGGAATGTGGCAGCGTAGTCGAGGCAGCGCGCCATGTTGGGATGAGCTTTGGCACTGCCTATACATTACGCAACGAAACGGGCGCAGAGGAGTTCTCCTCCGCCTGGGATGCGGCCATCGCCAAAGCAACGAACCGCATTCATGACGTGCTGGTCGACCATGCCGTTAACGGCGCGGCCGAACCGATCATGTATGGCGGCGAGCAGGTTGGCGAATTTCGTCGCTATAATTACCGCATGATGATGTGGCTGCTCCGCCATCACCAGCCGGAGAAATTCAGTGGCGGCGCCAATGGCGGGACCGACAGCGCCCTATCCCGCCACCGCATGAAGCTGCTCAAAGAACAGTGGTACGAAGAATGGCAGGCCGAAGGCGAAGCACGCGGAAAGCGCCTGATCAATGAGCATCGCGAGGAAACCGCCCAGCGCCAAAAAGAACATGACGAGCGATTCCACGCTAAAATTAACGATATGCGCCAAAAAATGATCGCCTATTACGTCGCAAAAGACCCCGCAACCGGTGAGCCCCGCAAACGCTTCAATCCCAAAGGGGCCAGTCCGATGGAACTGCTGATTTATGACGAGGTCAGCGGAGGTGGGGCCAGCGAGGGCAAAGAATTGCGTGAGGAGATGGGGTTTCCGCCTCGAGAAGGGGAAATGGATAGCGGGGAGAATAGCGAAGAATAGCGCTACCCGAAGCCGCAATCGATAAATAATAGAATCCCAAGTGCCCGCAACATCCCGCAAGCGAGCGTTAGATTTGGCCTTGTCGGATGACCGGAACTGGGGTGGGAAGGGGACATTGGATATATGGAGATTGAACGGCAGCGGTTGGGCCGTCAGCGGACGGTCAGCTTTTGGGGCTCAGGTAGTTGTGAGCAGCCTGTCTGCTAATGACCCACTTGCGGACGTTTGCGTAAAAGGAGTGATGGTCAGCATTGCTAGCTAGTTTTTGAATGTCTCGCCATTCAGATGGATCATCAGATGATTTTGTAGCGCGGCCTTGCGATGTCGTGACGCGTGCTGAAAACTGGCATCCGAAAGCATTTGCAGAAACGCGCCTCGAGTTGGGAAATACATGATCGCAGCCACATGCCAGTTTGCCGGTTCAGGTCCAATTAGAACCTGCTCAAAAGGCGCATTCATTGCCACCCGGCCGCCAAGGTCTTCAAGGAACTTTCCTGCGACTTCGCTGTAGCGTTGAAAGGCCTCTTGCCCGGAAATTTCGGCAGCGCTCGTCCCATATTCAGGATCGCCTGGCTGATAATTCGCAACCTCATTGAATTCAAAGAGGTTGAGCACTGCCAATGGCGTTTCGGGCGGCAGCGACATGAGTTTGGCGAGCTGAACTTCATCTGGGTCTAGTTTTTGGTCCATGCCCCACACATACCGAAACCAGCGCTGAGAGCCAAGAAGTATCGAATTGACTCGCAAGGAGTCCTACAACCCCATCTGAAAACCCAAACAATCCGAATGGGCTAAATGACCACCTCCGCTACAGCCATAAACGGCCCCTTCTTGTTATTGCCGCTTAGCGTGCCTTGGCGACGCTCCTTCGCGGGTAAGCGTAAAGTCCCAAAATATCCTATATCATTTGAATGAGGTCGGCTTTTGGGAAATCTCGAACGCATGTCCTAAGTCCGATATTGGGGCGCAAAGCGGTCACTAAAGATCAGCAATGGGAATGACTATATTTGGGTCGTTAGCGGAACAGCGGCTACCCTACCTGTATTGTCTCCTTCTACACCCATAGGGGACACGACGCTAAATCTCCTGATTGGCACCCAAAACCGCTCCTTCATTGGGGATAATATTAATATCATTGCCCCCATCGTCCCCCTCGCCTAAATCCCTTTCCATGAAAATGTTAAAGCATCACCGTTTCGCTCTTCCCCTTATGACGCTAGCAGCGTTTACGATCACTGTGCCAGTAGCCGGGTGCAAGCGGATACCCGATGATGATGCGAACCGGCCGGCTACCGCGCGCGCTTATCCGCCTGCTTCACGGCCGGTATCTGATCTGGCGGGGAACGAATGGTCCACTGAAACCGCGCGTGACAAGCGCGGAGAAGCAGAAGAAATCATGAAGGCCGCTGGGCTCGCTCACGGCATGACGGTCGCCGATATTGGTGCTGGCGAAGGCTATTATACCGTGCGGTTGGCCGAACGGGTCGGCGAGGATGGCCGGGTGCTGGCGCAGGATATTGATGAGGATGCGATCAAGCGGTTGGCTGATCGTGTCGCACGCGATGAACTGGACAATGTCTCGATCAAGCTCGGCGCGCCCGATGATCCGCGTCTACCCAAGGACAGTTTTGACCGTATTTTCCTGGTTCATATGTATCATGAAGTGCGCGAACCTTATGCGTTTCTCTCACGGTTACGCCCTTCAATCCGCCGGGATCAGGACGGTGCCAGCTATGATGGCGGCGAGGTAATAGTGGTCGATGTAGATCGGCCATTTGTGCAGCATGGCATCCCCCCCAAGCAGTTATTTTGCGAATTTGAGGCCGTTGGTTACCAATTGATCGGCTATATGGAGCGCCCCGAACTAGGCGGCTATTTTGCGCGCTTTCGTCCTGTCGGCAAAGCGCCGCTTCCGGGTAAGATCAAACCTTGCGAGATGGAAAAATAAACGACATTTGCTGACAGCCGTGGGGTCTAGCAGACTGTTTTTACAGTAAAAATAACCTAGGAGACCAGCGTTTATGGCAGTTGAATGCTGGCCTTGCGCAAGATGCGCTTCCAGTGACGGCGATCTCTGTCTCGCATTGATTTATCGGAAACACGCCCCTTTAAAACAGCAACCAATTCGTCGCCATATTTTGTATGTAACCGCCTAAGCTCTAAAACATCTTTTACGCGCTGATCTCTTGTTTCAAACAATGATAACATTCCTACCCCCAGGACTGAGCGCGACCCATTCGCATTTATATATATATGAAATCAGGCTATTCTACAAATCTGTTAAGGTTGTTTTTACGAGACTTTACCTAACCTTCATCACCCATTTTCAGGGCAGCAATAAACGCCTCCTGCGGGATGCTAACATTGCCATATTCACGCATCTTGGCCTTGCCCTTCTTTTGCTTGTCTAGCAGCTTCTTCTTACGGCTGATATCGCCGCCATAACATTTGGCGGTCACATCCTTGCGCATCGCCGCGATGGTCTCCCGCGCAATCACTTTGCCGCCGATGGCTGCCTGCACAGGGATTTTGAACAAATGGCGCGGGATCAGGTCTTTCAGACGCTCGCACATATGTCGACCGCGGGATTCGGCAGCATCGCGGTGGACAATCATGCTCAGCGCATCAACGGGGTCACCATTTACCATGATGTTCATCTTAACCAGATTACCAGAGCGAAGCCCAACCTGATGATAGTCAAAGCTCGCATAGCCGCGCGAGATACTCTTTAGCCGATCGTAGAAATCGAAAACCACCTCGTTGAGCGGCAGTTCGTAAACCACCTGCGCGCGATCGCCGACATAGGTGAGATTTTTTTGAACGCCGCGCCGGTCCTGACATAGTTTAAGGATGCCGCCGAGATATTCATCTGGGCAATAGATTGTCGCTTCAATCCATGGCTCCTCGATATCGGCAATCTTGACCACGTCTGGCATATCGGCTGGGTTATGGAGAAACTGTTCGGAACCGTCGTTCATCACCATCCGGTAAATCACCGACGGCGCGGTTGTGATCAGGTCGAGGTCATATTCACGGGTCAGACGTTCCTGAATAATCTCGAGGTGCAACAGTCCCAAGAAACCGCAACGAAACCCCTGCCCCAAGGCCGCACTGGTTTCCATTTCAAAGCTGAAACTGGCATCATTGAGGCGCAATTTGCTGATGCTCTCACGCAGCTTCTCAAAGTCCGCCGCGTCGACCGGGAAAAGACCACAGAAAACTACGGATTGCACTTCTTTAAAGCCATCCAATGCTTCGGTCGCGCCGCCCTTAACGGTCGTAATCGTATCACCGACCGCAGTCTGAGACACTTCCTTAATCTGCGCGGTGATGAAACCAATTTCACCCGCCGCCAATTCCGGCAACTGCTCAATCTTTGGGGTCATACAACCGACACGGTCGACCAAATGCTCGGTGCCTTGCGCCATGAACTTTATCCGCTGGCCCTTTGTCAGCACGCCATCGATAACGCGAACAAGAATAACCACCCCGAGATAAGGGTCATACCAGCTATCGACCAACATAGCTTTCAATGGGGCATCCCGATCTCCGCCGGGGGCTGGTATCTTCTCGACAATCTGTTCGAGGATATCCTCGATGCCAATGCCGGACTTCGCAGAAGCCATAACCGCCTCGGACGCATCCAGACCAATAATTTCTTCAATCTCGTTACGAACCCGTTCTGGTTCAGCAGCTGGCAAATCGACCTTGTTCAGAACTGGAATAATCTCGTGATCATGTTCAATCGATTGATACACGTTCGCTAATGTTTGCGCTTCCACCCCCTGCGCTGCATCGACAACCAATAGAGCACCTTCACAAGCGGCAAGGCTGCGTGAAACCTCATAGGCGAAATCAACATGGCCCGGCGTGTCCATCAAGCTGAGCTCATAGGCTTCACCGTTCTTCGCTTTATAATGCAAACGGACGGTTTGGGCTTTGATCGTAATACCGCGTTCGCGCTCAATATCCATATTGTCGAGCACTTGCTCACTCATCTCACGCTCGGTCAGACCACCGGTATACTGGATCAAGCGATCCGCCAGCGTTGATTTGCCATGGTCGATATGTGCGATAATGGAGAAATTACGGATATGAGAACGTTCAGTCATATGCGGGCCGATAGCAGGGGTTTTCACCGCTGTCAGCAGGGAAACGCGTAAAATGCGCGCTGCCAGACGATAGCTGTCCTGACGGCGCGCATTTATTCATATTGATGGTGCTATATCAGCTGAAAACTAACCGCCTCCCCCAAGCGGAATACGGAAACCGATGTTAAACAAGGATTGCTCGCTCTTCACACCCAATGTCGCGGGAAGCAGATTAACGTCATAATCTCCGCGATTCATATTGCGGTACGTATATTGGCCAAAAACTTCGAATGACGGGCTGAGTTTATATGTCACACCAGCCATGGCCTGATAAGCAAACCGGGTTTTCTTATCATCCACCACATCGATGCCCGAAGGCGCATATTCGACGTCCTGACGCGCAAAGCCAACACCGGCACCGACATAGGGAACAAGCGTTTCACTGATCTGAAAATCATAAAGGGCATTGGCAAACAGACCATAGTTTTTGATCTTTCCGTCATCGGTACTCAAAACAGCGCCAACCGTTGGGTTCGCTGGATCCGCAACCCCGCGGGTCAGAACGGCAGAGTCTACGGCATCAATAACGGTACCGCCGACCGCTAGATCGCGGTGCAGATCCACATTCGATTTGTTGTAAAAGCCCTGCAATTCAAACCGAAAACCGTTATCAAAACGGTAGCCAGCATGTAAATTGAGGTCGAGGCCATTGTTCATTTCGGTGGTCCAATCGAGATCGGTACCGGACGCAATGGCATCAAAGTCAGCCGTGGCGGCTACATCCTCATCAAACTCTCCGCGATTTTTAGAATTACTTGGCAGGTTAAGGCCTGCCGAAGCACCCACATAGGGTTCCCCGGCATAGGCGACGCCTGTCAAAGCAAAAAAGGATCCGGCGGCCAGGGTAGCAAATATTCCAAAATAACTACGCATATTCAACTCCAAACCCCTGTTCGATGTTGCCCCGCTGCAAAAAGAGTTGGTGATGCGTCTAATTATTTCAATAAGATGACAACTCGGTCCATCCCAAAAAATAGCCAGATTTAGTCGAATTGGTCGCCATGCCGGTCCAACTGTGACCAGGCCGCATCGGTCGGTTTACATGCTCGTAATGCCGCGACTATTAGTAGATACCGCCTTCGTCCTGGAGGAAGTCGTTGTCGTTCTGCGCTGGTCTATTGCTATTCGCACCATCCCTAGCCCGATTGCGTGCTGCGAGTTTCGCGGCTCTGATTTGGGCCTTTTTCGCTTCCAATCGCGCGAGCAATTCTTCTTTTCGAATGGATCGCTTGGGTTCTGTTTCGGGTTTGAATACATCCCAGATTACCGCCGACCGGGGGTCATCGGACGGCCAACCGCCAAAAACCCGCTTACCGCTTTTCCGGTCCACCCGAACCATTCGAATACCGCGCGGCGCCACGAAAGGCGTCTTTGGCATGCCAGCCATGGCTTTCTGCGCAAAATCTTTGAAAATCGGAGCGGCCAATGTGCCACCTTGGGCATACCCCCCCATATTAGCAGGCTGGTCGAAGCCCATATAGACACCAGCCACCATATCCGGTGATCCGCCTACAAACCATACGTTGGTTGGCCCACTCGCTGTTCCGGTTTTACCAAATAGCGGGCGGTCGAGACTTTTTAAATTTTGCGCGGTGCCGCGGGTAATAACGCCCTCTAGTATGTTGACAATTTGATAGGCTGTCATCGGATTCATCAACTGCTTACCTGCAGGTCTTGGCCGTGGCATCTGCTCGCCGTTCCAATCGGCCTGATTACAATCTTGGCAAATTCGTTTGTCCGCACGGTAAATGACTTTACCCTGACGATCCTGAACAAAATCAATCACAGTTGGCTCTAACTCGCGACCATGATTGACCAGCATCGAATAAGCATTGGTCAGCTTTTCAACCGTGGTGTCCCCTGCACCCAGCGCAAAGGCGAGATAAGGTTTATAATCGCCAATCCCCATTGTCTTGATAGTCTTGACAACATTGTCCATGCCCGCATCGTTGGCCGCCCGCACCGTCATAAGGTTACGGGATTGCTCGACACCCCAGCGCAAGGTTTGCGCCCCTGCCCCACGTGAACCTCCGAAATTCTGGAAGCATTTGCGACCCAGAGCAGCTGACTGGTATACGCAGAAAGGACTGTCGACGATGATTGTTGCGGGCGTCATGCCCTGATCAAGCGCCGTCGCATAAACAAAAGGTTTGATCGTCGAACCCGGTTGTCGTTCGGCTTGGGTTGCGCGGTTGAAGGAGCTCATACGGTCATCAAATCCGCCTTGCATCGCCCAAACCCGGCCATTCCGCGGATTTTGCACGACCATGCCACCAGAGACCTTTGGCACGTTGCGTAGCACATAGCTGCTACCACCCGCTGGACTGACAGCAATAATATCACCCGCGGCAAGCTTACTTGGTGCATTGCCCAAACGCCCGGTAGTGCCGTCCTTAAAGCCAATTTCGGCGCGATTGCCCTGACGGCTCAACGCGACTGCAATCCGCCAGTCGGCATGATCGGTATTGATGAAAGTCGATGCCAAACGCTGCGACCATTTATCATCCATTTCGATCTTGTTGATCGGCCCGCTCCATGCCTTGCCGCGGCTATAGCGCAGCAAGCCGGTGCGCAGCGCATCTTTGGTATATTCCTGCAATTGTGGATTCAGCGATGTCCGGACCCATAGTCCGCCTGAGTAGACGCTATATGGGCCAGCTTCTTCATTCTCACCAAATTGTTCGATCAGCTGGCGCCGGACTTCCTCAATAAAATAGCCACCAACCCGCTGGAAGCGAGCTCCACGCGAGCGAATGGCACCGAGCGGTTGAGCGACCGCTTGATCATGCTGTGTCTGCGAAATCCAGTCATTGTCGAGCATCCGACCTATCACCCAGTCGCGCCGGTTGATTGCCCGTTGCTCGTTATTTTCGGGCCGATAATTGGATGGCCCTTTTGGCAGAATCGCTAGATACGCCATCTGATGCAAAGCCAGCTCATCAACATCCTTGCCAAAATAGGCTTGTGCTGCAGCCTGCACACCATAGGCATTTCGGCCCAGGAAAATCTGGTTGAGATAAAGTTCAAGGATTTCCTGCTTGGTCAGCACTTCTTCAATGCGATAGGCGAGCAATGCCTCGCGCACTTTCCGGCGATAGGATACCTCATTGGTCAGCAGCAGATTTTTGGCGACTTGCTGAGTAATTGTCGAGGCACCAATCGGCCTACCGCTGCTGGAAATATTACTGACAATCGCCGTCGCTATACCAGGATAATCAAGGCCACCATGTTCAAAAAAGGTCCGGTCTTCTGCGGCCAGATAGGCGCGAACAAGCAATGCAGGATATTCGGCATATTCCAGTTGCACCCGGCGTTCACGCGCATAGCTGTGTACTGGCTCTCCGTCATAAGCGCGAACCATTGTCGGAAGCGGTGGTTCATATTGTTGAAGCGTTTTCGCATCCGGCAAATCCCGCGCGAACAGAACCCAGATCAACAACCAACCCAGCAAACATAGCACAATAAGAGCCAGAAACAGACGGAATAGGCGCTTTTGCCAAAGCTTTTCCATCCAGCTTAAAAAACCGCCGGTGTTGCGCTCTAGCTTATACGCGAGACTTTCTGCTGCTCCGGCGCCATCATTTTCGGGTGTGTTTTCGACCATATCTCGCGCTATCTAGCACTATCGGAAGCATTTTCCAGAAAATATCGATGAAAATCTTTATCGGCCCAGCTCGGGACAATTGCGATGGCGCTATGCAAGCTCGGCCTGGCGCAGAAATTGCGGTCGCCTTATCGGCGCGGGATCAACGCTGTGCCAGTTTTCGTGCGAAATGGGCCTCGATCGCGTTGGCGATACCAATAGCAACTTTCGACTGACCAGAGCGTGAGCTGAGTAGTTCCACGTCTTCCTTGTTGGTAAGATAACCTGTTTCGAACAAAACCGACGGCGTATCAGGCGCCTTCAGAACGACCAGTGAAGCAAAGCGGTGGGGATTGGCGCGGAATTTTATCATGCGTCGCCCTTCGCGAATCAGCAATTTGGCAAAATCAGCAGATACATTCATAGTTTCGCGCTGAGTCAGATCGATGAGGATCGAAGAGACATCCTGATTGGCCCCGCCCAAATTCACACCATTGATAATATTGGCCCGATTTTCACGGGCCGCCAATTTGGCGGCTTCGCGGTCAGAGGCTACTTCAGAAAGCGTATAGACTGTCGCACCTGAGGCAGCCTGATTGCCTGCGGCATCAGCATGTATGGATATAAACAAATCCGCATCGAGACGCCGAGCGATGCCGTACCTCTCTTCGAGAACTAAATATTTATCTGTATCGCGCGTCATCGCAACGCGAACCCGTCCGCTGGCAACCAATTGATCACGAAGCGCTTTGGCGATGGCAAGCACGACATTTTTCTCATATTTGCTACCATGAGGTGAAACAGCGCCCGGGTCATGGCCACCATGACCGGCATCTATAACAACCAAAGGCCGGCTCTCGTCTTTTGGCCCAGAAATTTTGGGAAGTGCGACTTCGTCCCGCGGCTTACCCAGCGGCACTTTGACACTATAAGAATTTTTTGGCGGTTCTGCGCGAAATTGAACCGGCGGAAGAAAGGATTTACGCCCCTTCCTAACAGCTTGCCCACCAACAGATTGTAGGCTTAGTTTCAAACTCTTACCGTCAGCAGAAAAACCGCCATCGGTGATGACAGCCGGACGGTCCAAATCGAACACTATACGCGCCGTATTGGGATCATACTGCCCCTGACGCACAGATTTGACCATGCCAACAGCCCGGCCTCCACGCCCCGCCTTACCGCCTTTAATGTCGACGGCAATCCTATCCGGACCAAGCAATGAAAATGTCGATGCGCCCTCAACCAAGCCATCAAAAGAGACGGTGATTTGGCCATCATTGGCATCGATACGGCTAACAGAGCCCGCGTTTACAGGGGTTAAGGTCACTAGCGAGGAAGCTAAAATTGCTGCGAATGGCATGACCGCCTTATGCATTGCGCCTGCTATATCGGTCCAGTTAAAATTCATATTCGCAGCATCATCCTTGGTTTCTCGCCGCAAAACGCGGTAAAAACTCCATTAAGGATAGACCAATAAGCACCCGTAAAATGACATGGTTAACGGGAATTTTACTATGTTTCCGATAGACTTAGGCCGCTGTGCGACACTGGGATGATAGTGGTCCGATCCGGTGATAGTTTGTGTTGCCGATTTGCTATTGCGGTGCTAGCACCCCTCTGTGATGTTAGAAATAATTTAAAGACATCACGAGTTAAGCTGGATATTTAGCCAGTACATACAGGTTGAAGCGACATGAGGCATGACATCTCCGGTTCCGAAACTCTTCCACAGGGAAGTGTTTCTATGGACGGAAAGACCCTGGCTAACGGCCCGGGCCATGCATTTGTAGCAGACACATTTTTTTCAGAAACATTTGAACTTAACCGGATGACGCCGTCCGCTCCCCCTATTTTGGCAGCGCGCAAGAAGACGTCATCCCTTTTATATTGCATGGTCCCGCCGGGAGCATTTCCGCCGCACCATGCCAGGAGTATATTTAATGACAACGCGCATGTTAATCGACGCGCGCCACCAGGAAGAAACCCGGGTGGCGGTCGTAAAAGGGAACAAAATTGAAGAGTTCGATTTTGAATCTTCGGAACACAAACAACTAAAAGGCAATATTTATCTAGCAAAAGTTACGCGAGTAGAACCCTCGCTACAGGCGGCTTTTGTTGATTATGGTGGAAATCGTCACGGTTTTCTGGCCTTCAGTGAAATCCATCCCGACTATTACCAGATACCAAAAGAAGACCGCGAACGCTTGCTCGCTGAAGAAGCCGAGCATGCTGCTGAAGAAGCACAATTACGCGAACGGGAAGAGGAAGAAGGCGAAGGTCCAGCAGATGTTATAGCATCAGAAGCGACAGAAGAGCTGGATGACGGCGTTGAAGATGTTGAGAAAGACGAAAGCGTCGACACAATTGATGTCAGCGAAGGCGAAATCCCTAGCGAAGATGCAAATGAAGACGACACCAATGACGATGACGACGGTAATGACGACCAGTCATCAGATGAAGAATCGTCCGATGAGAATGCCAAGCCCAAGGGTCGTGGCGGACGTGGCAAAGGTCGTAATCGTGGACGCGGCGGTCGTGGCGGCAAAGGCAATGTAGCCAAAGCCAGCGACCAAGCGCGCCAGAAACGGATGGCTCTGCGCAAGCGCTACAAAATTCAGGACGTTATCCAGCGCCGTCAGGTTGTCCTGGTACAGGTCGTCAAAGAAGAGCGCGGTAACAAAGGCGCTGCCCTCACCTCTTACCTTAGCCTCGCCGGACGCTATTGCGTGCTTATGCCAAATACATCGCATGGCGGCGGTATCAGCCGGAAAATTAGCAATGCCGGCGACCGTAAGCGATTGAAGTCAATCATTGCCGATTTGAAATTACCCAACACAATGGGCTGCATCGTCCGAACAGCTGGTCTATCCCGCACCAAACCGGAAATTAAACGCGACTTTGATTATCTCGCACGGTTATGGGATGAAGTTCGCGAAAACACCTTAGGTGCCGTTGCCCCCAAATTAATTCACAGTGATAGTGATCTGGTTAAACGGGCAATCCGCGATATTTATAATCGCGAGATTGAGGAAGTATTGGTCGAAGGCGCAGACGGTTATGCCGCGGCCAAGAATTTCATGAAATTGCTGATGCCGAGCCATAGCCGGCGCGTAAAAAGCTATGCCGATCCGGTATCTCTGTTCCAGCGCTATGGCGTTGAGGATCAGCTATCGGCAATGTATCAACCGGAAGTACAACTGAAATCCGGTGGCTATCTGGTTATCAATCCAACCGAGGCTCTGGTATCCATCGATATCAACTCAGGCCGCTCAACCCGTGAACATGGTATTGAAGCGACAGCGGTCAAGACGAATATGGAAGCAGCAGCGGAAATTGCGCGTCAATTGCGTCTACGCGATATGGCCGGCCTGGTAGTCATCGATTTCATCGACATGGACCGTCACGGCAATATCCGCAAAGTCGAACGGGCGATGCGCGATGCGTTGAAAAACGATCGTGCCCGTATTCAAGTTGGCCGTATTTCCAGCTTTGGCCTGCTCGAAATGAGCCGACAGCGTTTGCGTACCGGCGTCCTCGAAGCATCGACCAAAGTTTGCCCGCATTGTGAAGGCACTGGCTTGGTTCGTACGGCTTCTTCCTCTGCACTCTCGGCGCTTCGACTGCTCGAAGAAGAAGCGGCCAAGGGCAAAGCCAGCCAGATTACGCTTACTGCCAGCCAGGAAGCCACCATCTATGTGCTGAACAGCAAGCGTCATGAAATCGATGACATCGAAAAACGCTATGGCGTTTCGATTGAAATCACGCCTGACGGTGAAATTGAAGGCGCGCGCATGGAAGTCAAAGGCTCCGGCGGACCGCCGAAAAATGCTCCGAAATTTGAACCCATTGTCGACGATGATGATGATGACGATATTGTCGAAGCAGCCGAGCAGGATGAGGAAGCAGAAGAGCGCCCTCGCAAGCGCCGGCGCCGGCGCGGACGGCGCGGACGTGGTACCGATCGCAATGCCGAAGGCAATAATGAATCTGGCGAAGGCGATAACCGCAATGCCCAAAATCAACCCAATGGTGAAGCGAAAACGGAAACAGCAGAGCAAGGCAGCGATGCAGGCGATAAACCCAAACCGCGCAGGTCTCGCGGTGGACGCAATCGCAAACCAGCGGGCGATGCGGTAGCGGCGACAGAAGGTGCAGAAACTCCGGCAGAAGACGCCAGCGCTGACGCACCGGCTGAACCTGCTGAAAAGCCGAAGAGAGCAAGCCGTTCGCGTAAGAAAGCCGAAGCGCCAGCTGCTGAATCGGAAGACGCACCCAAAGCGGATGATAGCGTTGCAAAGGATGCCGAAGAAAAACCAAAACGCCGTCGCGCTCCGCGCAAGGCTAAAGTGGTTTCGGAAGCGTCCGCAGAAACGACTGATGATGCGAAAGCTGAAAAACCGGTAGCCAAAAAAACTCCGCGGTCGAGAGCGAAGAAAGCTGATGCAGATGGCGCTGAAGCGGCCGAGAAGCCAGCAGCAAAATCTACCGCGAAACCCGCCGCTAAAAAGCCAGCTGCTAAAAAAACAGCCGCTAAAAAGGCGGATGATGACACAGCTAAGACCAGCGCAACCGAGAAAACTGCCCCCCCCCGTGGCGGCTGGTGGCAGCGTACGTTCGGTTAAAAATAATCTAACTGCTAACGAGAAAAATATCTGGGCCCTTGCGCAAGCAGGGGCCCATTTTACACTGGAAACGGCATGATCAAGCGATAGATAGATTGCTGCCTACCCAGGAACAGACAGATTTCATCGCAGGTTAAGCCTTTTGATGCTATGCGAAGTTACAATTCGCTAGAGCCTCATCCGAAGGAAATTCATGTCATTGCCAAATGATAATAAACGCAAGTTTTTCGCACGCCCCTCACTGGCCCGCATCGGACAGCTAATCACAGCCCTATTGGCCATGATCGCGATTACAGTTCAGCCGGTTGCTGCCCAATCCATTCTCCGCGATGCAGAGACCGAAGCTTTGTTCAGCGATATGGTTGCTCCCTTGGTTGCGGTTTCAGAACTGGATGCCAAGGATGTTGAGGTTATTCTGATTAACAGCAGTCAGATCAATGCGTTTGTCGCGGGCGGCCAGCGCATGTTTTTCTATTCTGGGACGATTGCTGCAGCAGATACAGCTGTCGAAATTCAGGGAATCATGGCCCATGAGCTTGGCCATATTACCGGCGGTCATATCATCCGCTTCGACGAAGGCATCAAAACCGCTACCGGGATTACCATTCTCAGCTTGATTTTGGGCGCAGCAGCGATTGCAGCTGGTGCAGGAGATGCAGGCGCAGGCATATTGGCTGCAGGCCAGCAAGCAGCGACCGGAAAGTTTCTTGCCTTTAGCCGGATTCAGGAACGCAGCGCTGATTCAGCCGGTGCGCGATATCTCTCTGGCGCTGGGATTACGGGCAAAGGTTCAATTGATTTTTTCAAAAAACTGCAAAACTACGAATTCCGCTTGGGCATCCCTCAAGAGGATAGCTATGGCCGCACCCACCCATTATCCGGAGAACGTGTGAGCCTTCTCCGCGATGTTTATCAGGGTGATTCGGCTTGGGACACGCCTCCTGATCCTGAGATTGAAGCGCGGTTTCAGCGCGTAAAGGCGAAGCTACTTGGTTTTACGAACGAGCCAGCAACAACGCTGCGCAAATTTCCTGAAAGCGATCAAACAATTCCTGCACGCTATGCTCGCGCTTACGCGTGGCATAAAAGCGCCTATCCTGATCGGGCGCTGATGGAGGTGAACAACCTGCTAAAAGCAGAACCGAATGATCCTTATTTTCTGGAATTACACGGGCAGATACTGTTGGAATCCGGCAGGCCAACCGAAGCCCTTGCCTCTTTGCGTAAAGCAGTACGGCTGACCAATAACCAACCCCTTATAGCTAGTCTCTTTGGTCATGCGCTTATCGCAACCGAGGATGAAAGTCATTTTGCAGAAGCACAGCGGGTATTAAAGGCTGCGGTGGTCAAAGATAACCGTAATCCCTTTGCATGGTATCAACTGGGTGTGGTTTATTCGCAGCAAGGCGATACCGCACGCGCGCAACTGGCAACCGCAGAAAGTGCGTTGCTGCAACGCAACTACGGCAGCGCGATCCGTAGCTCACAAATCGCCATGTCCGGTATCAAGGAAAATACGCCGGAATGGATTCGCGCGCAGGATATTTCTTTAATTGCAAAAAACGAATTTGAGCGGTCTGACAAACGACGTCGCTAGTTCTAGTCGAATCAATTTCGCACGTCATCTGTAACAATTGTGGACAAGCGGACGAAGCTTCGACAAGGAAGCTTTGTCCTTAGGGAATGGTAGAACGTGGAAAATAGTAATAGAAAGTGGATGATTATGGCAGGTGGCGTTTTAGCCATAGCAGCGGCAGCGACCGTCTGGTTCATGCAAACAGGCAGCGCGTCTTCAAGCGATGAAGCCTCAAAGGCAGCCTTAGCCGCTGGTATTGACAGCAAAGAACAGGCCGCGATCGAAGCTATTGTCCGCGACTATATCCTCAAAAACCCAGAAATCATTCCTGAGGCAGTTGAGATATTACAAACTAGGCAAAAAACCGCAGCGATTGATGAAATCCGCAAGGACATAGAGGCTCCTTTCGCCAGCGCGGCCTTTGCGGGCAATCCCAATGGCGACGTCATTGTGGTCGAATATTCCGACTTTGCTTGCCCCTATTGCAAACAAACAACAGCAGATATCGCGCGAATGATAAAAGACGACAAGAATATCAAAGTCGTCTTTCGCGAGCTGCCGATTCTAAGCGAAGCGAGCAATGATGCAGCCTTAATGGCTCTAGCAGCAGCCAAGCAGGGCAAATATTTCGCTTTTCATAAAACCATGTTCGCAACCGGCCGCCCTACCCCCTCCACCATTGAAAGTGCGGCTAAAGAAGTCGGTATCGACATGGCAGCTGCGCGCAAATTTATCGCCACACCCGAAGCGCAACAGGAAGTGCAACGCAATATTGAAGTCGCGCGCAAGCTGCAATTTACTGGCACACCCGCCTTTGTTGTTGGAAACGAAACAGCGGTTGGTGCGGTTGGCTATGATGGCTTGAAAGAAATGATCGCCAAAGCGCGCGGTTCTAAATAGCAAAAGTTGTAACTGGCCAACTCCTCGCGCTCAGCACGAGCGCAGCTAGGTGAGAACCGCTATGACAGGCCTTTCCTGCAAGCCTGGCCTTCTGATAAAATCCGCTCGGCTATTTCCCAGCTTTGAATAGATATTCCGATCACAATTTCCAGCTGTGATGCTGTGAGGTTTGTGTCAACTTTGGAAAAGGATCGCACGAGAGAAATATCCCGTAAGACAGTAATCATCTCATCAACTTCACCCGAGTTAGGCGCTTTCTGATCGTCCTTTGAATCCCTGCGCCACAACGTACCATTCGGACGACCCCTTACGGCTCGCAGGCGGCTTGGCATGTTTTACCGTCCTAAAGTGCTTTTTGAGCAGAGTCAGCAAGTCTTTATCGGTACCACCAGCCAAAACCTTCGCCACAAACGCGCCGCCGTCCTGCAGGTTTTCTACTGCAAAATAGGCCCCCGCTTCCACCAGTCCCATAGTCCGCAGATGGTCGGTCTGCTGATGACCAACAGTATTGGCAGCCATGTCGGACAAGACCAAATCCGGTGGACTGCCCAAGGCATCAATAAGCTTATCCGGCGCGCTATCGTCCATGAAATCCATTTCGAAAATGGTGACGCCTTCAATGGCATCTACGGGTAACAAATCAATACCTACGATTTTCGCTTTCGGTACAAATTTACGTATGACCTGCGCCCAGCCACCTGGTGCAATCCCCAGATCGACCACCGCGCTGGCCTTGCGGACAAATTTAAACCGCTCGTCCAATTCCAATATCTTATAAGCTGCGCGCGAACGATAGCCGTCTGCTTTCGCCTGCTTGACATAAGGATCATTAAGTTGCCGCTCTAACCAACGCGTCGAGCCGATTTTACGACCCTTAGCGGTCTTCACCCGTTCCCTTTGTCCTGATCTGCCTCTACTCACGCCAGTTTCCTATTCATGATTTTGGCCTACGTTCGTTAGAGGACATGAGCGACCGTAAAATGCCTTCCCTGATCCCGCGATCAGCCACACCAACCCGGCTAGCCGGCCAAATGTCGAGAATAGCGTCCAGTATAGCACAACCACCCACGACCAGATCGGCACGCTCTTTACCGATGCAAGGTATCGCCGCGCGCTCATCGGGCGAACAGGCCGCCAACATTGCGCTGATATCGCGCATCGACTCCGTTGGAACGATCAGGCCATCAATCACCTTCCGGTCATAATGTGGCAATTTAAGATGCAGGCTAGCCAATGTTGTCACAGTGCCACTGGTTCCCAGTAACCGAAAATCGCTATTGTCAGATAGTGGCAAGCGACTAGCAAATTCCGCGAAACTCTCGGCCACCCGCGCTCGCATATTCAAAAAGGCTTGCTCGCGCGATTTTGCATCATTGCCATTGAACTTTTCACTCTCGGTCAGCGAAACCACGCCCCAAGGCGCGCTCAACCAATCTATAATCTCTGGTGCTGTGCCAGAGGTATCAACCAAAACCAATTCGGTCGATCCGCCGCCAATATCGAATATCAGCGCAGGCCCCTCGCCCGGTTCCAACAAAATTTGACAACCCAGTACCGCCAGTCGCGCTTCTTCTTCGGCTGTGATGATGTCCAGCGCTATGCCAGTTTCTCGGCGCACCCTGTCGATAAATTTATCACCATTGCTTGCTCGGCGGCAGGCTTCCGTCGCCACGGAACGTGCTAGCGTCACATTGCGGCGCTTTAACTTGTCAGCACAGATGGACAAGGCTGCAACCGCCCGATCCATCGCCCGATTGCTTATCCGTCCGGTTTCGACCAAACCTTCGCCCAACCGTACAACACGCGAAAAGGCATCTGTTACAATGAAACCGTCAGATGAGGGTTTAGCGACCAATAAACGGCAGTTATTCGTGCCTAAATCAATAGCTGCATAGGAGCGCAGCTTTGGCCAGCGGGCACCATTTTTATGGGAAGGGGACGCATTTCGACTCCCGTTCTTATATGTCGCCGCATTTTTTGGACGGGCCACCTTAGCGGATTTTACGCCGTCCTGCTGTTGCGGCGATGGGGATGCTTCATCCGCCATGACCGTTACTCTTATATTCTCCGGATCGGATAATACCGCCGGTACTTGCCCATAGAGATAACCGCAGCCCGGCCGATGTGCAAGAGTTTAGCTACAAGCGGCCACTTACGGCAAGCTTTGGAAAAGCCTTGACCCGCCAAGGGGGGCAGCTTATTGCGCGCCCCGGCACTCCCCTGTCGTATAATGGTAATACCACGGACTCTGACTCCGTTAATTGAGGTTCGAATCCTCACGGGGGATCCAATTGTAGGCATAGCTAGCTGAAAATAGTAATTTTATGTAGCGCCTTCCCAATTCTTCGCTGAAACCGGAATTCGCTCCTTGCTGTTCTTAAGCTTGACACGCTTGGCTTCAAGAATCTCCTTCATGACCTTCTAGCTATTTTCTGTGCACCACATTGTTCAAATACAGTAGGCAACAAGTTTGGCGAAAACGATGCCTGAATTAGATTCCATTTAACTACATATGATTCTCGGCAATCTCTTCGTTAGATTGCCATGCCGTTAGATTGCCATTAGAGTAACTCAGGCAATGGCTTATGTTTTGATCACGCATGCAGTGGAGGATTACACTGCTTGGAAAATAGGATTTGATGGCGCTAGCGACTTGCGTAAATCTGCTGGTGAAATCGAATATCAAGTTCTGAAATATGAAGATAAGCCAAACACTATCGTCCACTTCTCGAAGTGGCAGTCACACAGCCAAGCTAGGGCATTTTTTGAATCTGACAAGGTTAAAGAAATCAGAAAAGAGTTCGGTGTAGAGGATCCAAAATTTGTTTATTTGGATGCACTGGAAAACGGAACTCTCTAATGCACAGTTCCGGGCTGAACCGGACATTTTATTCTAACAGTAGTTTAGATCACCCTTGGCTCAAGAATTTCTTCATATTCCTTGCCGCTTGTCGGATGCGTTGTTCATTTTCCACTAGCGCAAGGCGGACATAGCCTTCACCCTCATCGCCAAAACCCGGACCAGGCGCTACGGCGACACCGGCTTCTGCAATGAGCCGTTTAGAAAACTCCATCGATCCAAGATGCTTGAATTGTTCCGGGATTGGCGCCCAAGCAAACATGCTCGCTTCTGGTGAAGGAATGTCCCATCCCGCGCGGCCAAAGCTCTCGACCATTACGTCACGGCGCTGTTTATAGAGAGCACGGTTTTCCGCGATTATATCTTGCGGGCCGTTGAGGGCGGCCGTTGCAGCAACCTGAATAGGTGTGAAAGCGCCATAGTCGAGATAACTTTTCACACGCGTGAGCGCCCCGATTAGCTTTTGGTTACCGACCGCAAAACCCATACGCCATCCGGGCATAGAGTAAGTTTTCGACATGCTGGTAAACTCAACCACGCAATCCTTTGCACCTTCAACCTGCAACATCGATGGTGTTGGCACATTGCCATAATATATCTCAGCATAAGCAAGATCGCTGATCACCCACAACTTATGCTCGCGCGCGAAATCGACAACCTTCTGATAAAAGTCGAGATCCGCAACATAAGCCGTTGGATTGGATGGATAACCCATAACTAATACTGACGGCTTTGGTACCGAATAGCTCATCGCATATTCTAGCCGAGTGAAGAAATCCGGTCCGGGTGCAGCGGGAATCGAACGGATTGCTGCGCCAGCAATGATGAAACCAAACGTATGGATAGGATAAGAAGGGTTAGGCGCTAATACTACGTCACCGGGCGCGGTGATCGCCTGCGCCAGATTGGCGAGACCTTCTTTTGAACCCAGGGTCACAATGACTTCGCTTTCGGGATCAAGGTCCACATCAAAGCGGCGCTTGTAGTAGTTCGACTGCGCGAGGCGCAGCCCCTTTATACCCTTGGACGCGCTGTAACGATGGGCAGTTGGATCATTCGCCGTTTCGCAAAGCTTGTCGATCACATGTTTGGCAGGTGCACCATCGGGATTACCCATACCCAGATCAATAATATCCTCTCCGCGGGCGCGCGCGTCGGCCTTCATCGCGTTCACTTCAGCGAACACGTAGGGCGGCAGGCGTTTGATGCGGTAGAATTCTTCTGACATGGTTTAATCGATTCCGGTGTTTCGTTTTACGGAGCCGCTGCTTTGCGCAACTTTGATAGGAATGTCGAGAGGTTCAGGACAATTTATTAGCAGATTTATCCTGTCTACGCGGGCATGGGTATACCGACCAATCTGCGTTGCCCGCGCAGCACTGTCCGACTCTCACTACCCTTAAGCGCTGTTGACTTTTTTCGGATGGTATCGAGGAAATGCCATGTCGATGTTGCCCTGTCCGGCGTTAAAGAAACCGTCATATAACCGCGATTGGACGTATCACACCATTGCAGATCGTCATTGGTTTCCCGCAGCGCCTTGGACGCCGTTACCGGATCGGCGCCGGACAGATAGGATTCAATCCCCGGAGAGGTAACGCTATGCCCACCAAATTCAACGCCAGCAGCGCCGCCGCTGGTTTCAAGATTGAACGCCCAGCCATTATGGCTGTCACCGGACAGTACGATTAGGTCGGCATCCGCTTCCTGCGCGCCAAGCAACGCCCGCTCTCGCGCCTTGGGATAACCATCCCAGCTATCCAGATTAATGGGCAGCCCGACTTCCGAAGCCAGCGCGCCAACTGCAACGCGCGACTTGGCAAAGGCGGGGGCATCATCAGCCAGCCAGTTCACCGCCTCTTGTGGCAGACGCAATTCGCCCATCACACATTGCTGTCCCCAGACCTGCCATTTTGTTCCGGAAGCCTTGGACTGTCGCATAGCGGAGGCCAGCCAAGCCTCCTGCACTTCGCCCAACATTTGCCGTTCGGGGTCTTGCCAGATTGTATTCCGAAAGCGCGTTAGTGCGCTTTGAATATTCTCCTGACCCTGCAAAGCGGCAGCGAGGTCCGCTGGCTCGCTGCGACCGCCAATCCGGCTTTCTGTCATGAATAAGGTTGCAAGATCGCCAATTTGATACTCGCTCCAGAGAGGTCCGCCATCATCAAGGTCACGCACTGGCATCCATTCACGATAAACTTGTTCAGCAATCCGCTTGCGCACTTCCCAGTCGCCTTCGGTTTTGGGTTGATGGTTTTGCGCGCCGCTCATGTGGGCGTCATTGGTAAATTCGTGGTCATCCCACATCGCAACCATCGGATAAAGCTGGTGGATGCGCTGCAAGTCGGGGTCGCCGCGATAGGCGGCATAGCGTAACCGATAATCTGCTAGCTGAACCATTTCATGGCCCGGATCAATTAAACGGCCTTCCAGAGCTTCCTTGGTCGAAGGATAAGTACCAACCGGATATTCATAAAGATAGTCACCGGTGTGCATGACCATGTCGAGATCATTGCGCTGAGCGGCATGGGCATAGGCATTGAAATATCCAAACGGCAGGTTCGAGCAACCGAATACACCTAGATTAAATTTTTCGGTCGGTCCTTCTGGCAATGTACGGGTTCGTCCGGTGGCAGATTTTGTTCCGTCCGGCGCAACGAAACGAAAGAAATACCACTGGTTTTCCGACAGATCAGGCACGACAAATTTCGCAATATGATCCCGACTCGCCAAGGCGGTCACCTCTCCCGCCATTTTTGCGCCAGTGAAATCGGAATTTTGCGCGACTTCAACTATCAACTTCGTGTCGCCGCTGCCGATATAACGCGTCCACAGCAGAACAGAATTCTGCGACGGCTCGCCGCTCGCAACACCATGGGTAAAGCCGCTAGCACGCGCCAATGTCGCGGACGCAGAGGCGGACATAGCGCCAAGGCCAAAGGTACCCAGCTGGATTAGCTGGCGGCGATTGAGTGATGGTGTCATGAATTATCCTAGCAGACCGAGAAGTGTTAATATGAGCAGAAATAGTGACAGGCTGATGACGATACCGACAAACAAAATCGCAAGCCTTGCCAAAGTTCCGATCCGCGATAGGTCATAGCTATAGCGAAGATGCTTGTAGAGATGCAGCGGCGGAACAATCGTAGCGATCGGCGCAACTACTCCGCTAAGACCCGCTGTGCCCAATACGGCCAAGAAAATGAATAATAGCGACATGAAACTGATCGAATAGGTCGTAAAAATCGCATGATCATAAAGTTTGTAACCGCGCTTGCCGAGCATCGCCAACCAAACAAAGGGCAAAGAAAGCGGGATGAGCAACCAAGCAAATTTATAACCGTTAGATTGCAGCTTGTATAATAGCAGGCTGGGATTGGTCTGTGCCTTCTCAAGCGCACCGCTTATTATATTATCCCAATATGGGCTACCTGTATTAATCTCGCCATCGCCAGAAATTTGGATGGGGCTGTTGGCGCCTTCATAAAGCTCAGGATAAGGCAACGGTTTTCCGCCAATATAGGACAGACCGTTGCGCTCGCTTTTAAGCTCTTCGATCGTTTCGTTAAGCTTTTCCTGATCACCGACTGCCAGATCGGGCAAAGCTAGCTGCAACTCGGCTTCCTCGATTTTCTGGATCAACACCGCGTCTTGTTGGTCGATAGCCACGGTAAAGTTCCCATCTTCGGGCAACTTGACGTTATTTGTGCCGATGAATGCAAACACCGCGAACATCATGAAAATAGAAAATAGAAACAACGCCATGGGCGAGACATATCGCGCCCGTGCTCCCTCAATATAGCCCCGTGTCAATTTGCCCGGCTTGAACGCCAGCATTGGCAGAGTGCGCCAGATCTTGCCCTCAAAATGAAGAACGCCATGCAATATATCATGCCAGATAGCGCCGATTGATCGGTGAATATGCACCGGTTGCCCGCAATTGCTGCAATAATTGCCAGCTACGGTTGCACCACAATTCAGGCATTCGCCAGGGGCATTCGGCCTTGAATCACCGCCTTCATCTTCAACCGCTTTCGCAATCAAAGCTCCTTCGATGGCCGTTCCGGCTGCTTCAAATTCCCCTGACATAGGATATGTTTTTCGCCAATTTGGTAAATAAGGCAAGCAGCTTTTTTGATCCGCCACCGACGCCATGTTGCCAACAAATTAATTCGGCGAGATCCTTTGTACAAGCAGCAGGCAGATTACTGCAATCCTTGAGCAGCGCCGTCTTGGTTATGTTAATGTACGAAAAAATATTGCCAGTTGAATATGACCTATTGAAAATGGAACTACCAGATATGAAAATCTCCCTTCGCTCTGCCTCGGTTCACCTAGCTTTCGTTTCTTCTTGTTTGTTAGTGTCGGCTCCAACCTTGGCTCAAACGCCGCTAAAGCGCGCGCTCGCTGCGTCCAAAAGCGGCCCGGTTTATTCCTACGACATCAGCTATATTACACGCAAAATGAATGCAGCCGGGCGCATCAATCCAACCCTTCCCGCTGGTCAGCAGGTCAATGTCACCCGGCCGGCGAAATCAACTTGGACCGACGAATTCAAGAAAGCCGTGAAGGAAATCGAAAAAAACAACTATAACGGCTTTTGGTGCAGCGAAATGGCAAAAAGCATTCCTGCAAGCGCACGATTGATCAGCCAGACCCCAGCTACAGCAACCTATACTTTTAGACCGCTGCCGGATCCCGACGAAAAAGCCAGCGCAAAATTTGTCAAACATCTTACCGGGCGCGTCACTGTGGATAAAAACTCTCCGGCAATATTAACCTATAGTCTAAGCGCCCCAAAATCTTTCAAACCATCGATCCTGGTACGGATCAACAAGTTCGATCTCCAGACGAGTTGTGCCAGAGCGCCGGATGGCCGAACCTATGTAAAAAGTTCCAAAGTCACTGTGGCAGGTTCCGCCTTTGGGAAGAATTTCAATGAAAAGACAACGCGCGTCCATGGCGGCCTGCGCCGGGCTGCACGATAAGCTGCATTCGGTCTGAAGGTCGCTGATGGGCGGTGCAACTTGCATTTTACGCACAATGGCGTAAGATGTTATAACATTACATGCATTTACTGGAGTATTTTCAAGACGGGAGAGAGAAATGACCACATACAGATCAACGTTTCGCCAACATGGTATCCGCATTTCGGACCGTCAGCCGATGTCGCAGCTGAATATTACACCCTTGATTGATGTTCTTCTTGTTCTGTTAGTTATGATGATGCTCTCTATTCCCATCGCGACTCATAAAGTTGAGGTAAAACTGCCACCCCCAGGCACTGGATCAGGCGACCCTCCCAAGGTTAACCTTTTACGCATCAACAATGCCGGGCTAACGCTCTGGAACGGCGAGGCGGTGACCGAAGCAAAGCTGAAATCACTACTGGCGACCATGGCCAAAGACCCGGAGCTACCGCAGCTTCACATGCAAACCGATGCCAACGCCCGTTATGAGATATTTGATCACACGATTGCCACCGTGAAACGCTCTGGTGTTCAAGCCATCGGCTTTGTCGGAAACAAGCAATTTGCCGATTGGGATGCCAGCGCTAATTGACTCCGCTGCCCTAAATACTCAAACCACCATCCACGGCAAAGGCTGCGCCGGTGGCAAACTTGCTCTCGTCAGACACCAGATAGACAAGCAGATGGGCAATATCGTCTGGCTCGCCCATGTGACCAACGGGCTGCGCGAGCGCGAAGGATTCCTTTGTGGCGGCTGGATCGGGTGTTCCATCAATCACGCTTTGAACATTGGGGGTCATGATAGTTCCTGGTAACACTGCATTCACCCGCACACCGTTTTTCTCTCTCGCACAATAGAGCGCGATTGATTTCGTTAGCATTGGAATGGCTGCTTTTGCGGAATTATAAGCGACGAGATCCGCACTCGCACTAATTGCCGCAGCAGAAGAAAAATTGATCATTGAGCCACCGGTTTTGGTCATCAAATCCATCGCCGATTTGCACCCGAGAAAAATGGAATCCACATCTACGTTGTAACAGCGCTTGAAATCTTCGTAGCTGACATCGGCGATGGAACCGAAGACTGTGACGGCCGCGTTGTTGATCAAAACGTCCAGCCGGCCATATTTTGACTCCATATGCGCAATAACCTCAGCCCAGCGCGCAGGATCAGTGACATCCTGTTCCAGAAATTCCACATTGTCGCCAAGCTCCGCAGCCGTCTTCATGCCAACCTCAACATTATGGTCAGTGATGACGATACGCGCGCCTTCTTCGGCCAGCCGGATCGCAGCGGCTTTGCCCAAACCCATTGCACCCCCGGTTAGCAATATGACTTTATCCTGCACACGCCCCATAATCGATCTCTCTTGTTGTTACTTTATTGGCCCTACTGCGCCGTTGGGGCTCATCATGGCAATAGACAGAATAGATACTGCGCGAATATCATCGTCCTGCACAGTTTTGCCAGTCGCACTGGCTGCTCCCGCTGATATTGGTAGGGCAATTAGGAGATAAATTGTGGCTGTTGAAACCAAACGAAGCTTTTGCCGATTCTGTCATGCCAGCTGTGCGATGCTGGTCGATGTCGAGGACGACAAAGTCGTTGCTGTACGCGGCGACAAGGAAGACCATCTGTTCAACGGCTATACCTGTATCAAGGGCCGCCAGCTGACCGACATGCACAACCTGCCCGACCGGATGGTCACCAGCAAAATTCGCCAACCCGATGGCACGTTCAAAGACATCGCAACCGCTGATGCACTCGCACTGGCCGGCGCGCAGATGAAGAAAATGGTCGAGGAACATGGCCCACATAGCGTAGCGGTTTATTGCGGTACCAATGCGTTTCAAAATAGCGCCGTGCTCGGCACATCTTATGCCTTTGCCCAGGGTATCGGATCGCGCAACTGGTATACCAGCGTCACCGTTGACCAGCCCGCAAAAGTATTTACCACCGCGCGCTATGGCATGTGGATGGGCGGCGGCAACGCCTTCACCGATTCTGATGTCGCGATGTTTGTCGGTAATAATCCGATTGTTTCGCATTATTCAGGCGGCATGCCAACGTCTTCTCCCTCTCGCGGCCTACAGGATGCACAGAAACGCGGCCTCAAGCTAATCGTTGCCGACCCGCGCGTCAGTGACATGGCCAAACGAGCCGACGTACATTTACCCGTAAAACCGGGTGAAGACCCTGCCCTGCTCGCTGGCATGCTCAACGTGATTTTCGCTGAGAAATTGTTCGATCAGAATTTCGTTGCCGCGCATGTCGATGGCGTCGAAGAACTTGAAGCAGCCGTCAAGTCAATGACGCCCGATGTCGCTGCGAAGCGCGCTGGGGTGGACAAGGACGAGCTGATCAAAGCCGCTCGCATGTTTGCTGGAGCCAATAAAGGCCGCGTTGTTACCGGCACTGGCCCGGAAATGGCGGGCAATGGAACGCTGACCGAATATCTGGTCGCATCGCTCAACATCATGTGCGCGCGTTTCAATCAAGAAGGCGAGAAAGTGTCCGCACCGATGGTGTTCAATCCGGTCAGCGGGGGACCTAAAAAAGCGCAAGTCGCGCCGCCCGTTCCGATGTTTGGTGAAGGCTTTCCCAAATCCCGCATCCGCGGCCTGGGTCATCTCGGCAAGGAAATGCCCTGTAATGTTTTGGCTGATGAAATTTTGACGCCAGGCGAAGGTCAGATCAAAGCGCTTATATCCATCGGAGGAAATCCCGAAATTGCATTTCCCGATCAGCATAAGGTCCGCCGGGCTCTTGAAGAATGTGAACTCTTCATCCAAATTGATCCCTGGATGTCAGCCAGCGCCAAGCGTGCCGACATGATCCTTGCGCCCAGCATGTGTCTGGAACGCGAAGATATTAACAACGTCTCCGATGCCTTCACCGAAGAGGCCTATGCCCACTATACCGAGGCGATGGTCCCTGCTCCTGGCGATACCATGGATGAATATGAAATGCTCTGGTGGCTCGCTAAGCATATGGGCATAGAAATGAATTATCCCGGCGGCTCGGTTTCGATGGACGAATGTCCTGACAAAGCGACCGTTCTTGATCTGATTTCAGAAGGCTCGCTGCTTAAACCTAGTAAGGCCAAGGCAGATGCGGCGGCGTTGGACCGTAAAGGCGCAGCAATCACCTATGATGAGCTACATCCGGTTGTTGGCCCTGCCGATCCGGACAGTGAAAACCGCTTCGACCTGAACGCGGGCGCAATGCCGAGCGAGCTGTTCGAATATGCTGCCAATGATCCCGTCAAAGACGGCTTCGACTTCCGCCTAATCTCTCGCAGGTCCAAACATCGCTATAACAGCAATGGCCACCCCTTCCCCAAACTGATAGAAAAAATGCCGACCAATCCGGCCTTTATTAATCCTGATGACATGGCCAAAGCAGGGATTGACGATGGTGCGATCATCGAAATCACCTCGCCCACTGCATCAATCTTTGGAATGGCCAAAGCGGATGAAAAAGTCCGCCCCGGCGTAATCTCCATGAGCCATGCCTTTGGCGATAGCGAAGCGGGCAAGGATGACGTGATGACAAAGGGTGGTTCTACCAACCGTTTAATAGTCGATGATGATTGGCTGGACCCGATTACAGGTCAAGCGGTGCAAAGTGCGATACCAGTCCGCGTGAGCGCGACATAAACTAAACACATTTTGCAAAACCTACATCCGTTCACTGGTGTAGGTTTTGTTTCTTACAGCCTGCATTCACAGTGTAGTAGCTATAAATTTGTGCATTTTTTGCGGTTTTTGGCCGTTGCCTTCATTGAATCACCAAAAAAAAAGGTGAATGATGTAAAATCTGTGGCTTTTCTGCACCACAAGACCATCACCACGGTTCACAAAGATGTAATAGCCGTTATACACCGTCCTCACTCAGAAAGCCGATATCGCTGGGGACGTCTTTTTCGGCTTTGCAATGGGTTCGATAGGTATTCACCGGTCGGATGTATTTTTCCCTACATTTTTAATGAAACCACACGAGGGTTATTTGATTTATTTAAAAACGGGCGCATCGCTTGCGGTCATCGCAAGCTTGGGCTGTGCATCGGCACAAGCTCAAGAAACAGAAAATAACGAACAGCAAGGAGGCGTGCAGGAAATTGTCGTAACAGCGACAAAACGCGCTGCAGATTTGCAGGACGTCGCAGTGGCCGTTCAGGCCTTGGGCGAAGAAACACTGGATCAGCTTGGCGTTACCGTATTTGACGATTATCTGCAGCAATTGCCCGGCGTTACAGCGGGCGGCGGCGGACCAGGTCAAAGCACGATCTATATTCGCGGTTTGGCTTCCACCACACCCAATCTGACAACCGCTGGCGTTGCTGGCCTCGCTCCTAACGTGGCGCTTTATCTTGATGAGCAGCCCGTGTCACAGCCGGGCCGTAACCTCGATGTTTACGCAGCCGATCTTGAGCGGGTGGAAGTATTGTCCGGGCCGCAAGGCACTTTATTTGGCGCCAGCTCGCAAGCAGGCACGGTGCGTTTGATCACCAACAAGCCAGTCATTGGGCAGTTTCAATTCAAAGCCAAAGCCGGCGTATCTTTCACCAAAAGCGGCGATCCGAGCAATAATATCGAAGCCATGGTGAATGTTCCGGTCACGGACAGTTTCGCGATCCGTGCCGTTGGTTATTATGACAATAAAGGCGGCTATATCGACAATGTCGCTGGCACACGCAGCACCGCCGAAAGCGCGCGTTTCCGGCCAGTCGGCACGGTCCGCGACAACGGCGTGCCGGTGAATGCTGCCCGTGCCGGTTTGCAAGCCGGTGCTGATCTCAGCGCCGTGAACTTCATTCTGGCTGACAACAGCGCCTTGGTCGAGAATAACTTCAACGATACGCAGTATCTCGGTTTCCGGGTAAGCGGTAAATATGAATTTTCCAGCGACTGGAGCGTAACCGTAGCCCATGCCCGTCAGGGTCTGGATTCAGACGGTGTGTTCTTTGAAGATCCAACCTTGGGCGATCTGGAAATCCAACGCTTTGAAAAGGATGAGATCAAGGATGATTTCAGCAACACCAGCTGGACCATAGAAGGCCGGATCGGCGCGCTGGAACTCGTTTATACCGGTGCCTATACCGAGCGTGAGACATCGCAGCGGGTTGATTATTCCGATTATCTCTTCGTTGGTCAGTATATTCCTTATTATATCTGTGACGGTTCGGTTTCTTATCCGGGCGCAGCTCCTACGGGAACATGTCAGGCACCAAATCTGTTCGTAAATTCGCGGACAGAAACCGAAGCGATGACCCATGAACTGCGTTTCAATACACCGGCAGACTACCCGTTACGATTGACCGCTGGTGGTTTCTACAGCGATTTGGAATTGTTGGAACTCAACGACTTTGTCTATCCCGGTAGCACCGCGATTGACTTGTTCGGCGGTTCTTTCCCAGCCAACTTCTCGCAACCCAACGCATTTATTTCAGACACCAACGCTTATCCAGCGGGCACCATCTTCCGCAACGATGTGAAGCGGACTGACAAACAATTCGGTATATTTGGTGAAGCCACCTTTGACATTTCCGATCAATTTGCGATCACCCTGGGTGCGCGTTATTATGATGTCGAAGTCGATCTAGAGGGCAGCGCTAACTCGTCTTTCTGTAACTCTAGCGGTGTTGATGAAAATGCTTTTGGCACGAATATCAGCGATCTTTATGATGGCGATGGCAGCTTCACGTTCATCGGCAGCTGTACTGACGCCTTGCGACAGACATTCACGCTGGGCCAATCGGTAGCAGATATTCAAGCCGCCGGTTTAAGCGCGGGTCAAGCTCAGCAGGTGTTTAACGCCCTGCGAGCGCCGGATAAGGCGGCAACCGATGGCTTTATCTTCAAGGCGAACCTGACATGGACGCCAACTGATGATCTGCTGTTCTATGCGACCTATTCTGAAGGTTTCCGGCCTGGTCTGCTCAACCGTCCTGGAGGTGCAGCGGGGCCGAACGGCTTTACCGTGCCATTTGAGCTCGATACGGATGATGTGACCAATTACGAAATTGGTTGGAAAACTTCACTCTTTGACAATCAGGTCCGTTTCAACGGCAATGCTTTCTTTGTAGATATTCAGAATCTGCAAACCACGCTGCTTGATCCGGGCATTACCAACCTGTTCTTCTCGGACAATGCGGCGGATGCAGAAATCAAAGGTATTGAAGCAGACATCACGATCGCGCCATACGCACTGGAAGGCCTGACGGTTAGCGCGGCTTTCTCGATCTTGGATACCGAGATTACCGACGTTCTCACGCCAACTAACGACGTGATTGAAGGCCGCAGCCTTGCCTTTGCGCCAGGCTTCCAAGGCAACTTGCGGGCCCGTTATGAATGGAACGCCTTTGGCGATTGGACGGCTCACGTTCAGCCACAGGTTACCCATTCGGGATCCGCTGCTACCGATATCATCGAAATCAACCGGATCACGCTCGATAGCTGGACAACCTTTGGTTTGTCGGCCGGGATCAGCGATGACAAATGGTCGTTCGAGATATTTGGTGACAATCTATCTGACGAGCGGGCCCAAGTTAGCGGTAATTTCGTCAATGATCGATCAAGGATCACTGTCAATCGCCCGCTGACCGTTGGCGCACGGGTTTCCTTCACTTATTAAGGAACAATACAACAGGGGGAGGCTAATCAAGCGGTTAGCCTCCCCTTTTTTGAAGGACAGTAAACCGGGATCACATGTCTGAAACGGGTCTTGATATAGCCGAATTGCTAAAACAGGCGCGCGCTCAAATGTATGAGGCGCGCTTTGAGGCGGCGCTGAGCTCTGCGGTTACTGTCTTGCAGGATGAAGCGGAGAATATCGACGCGCTTTATATGAAAGCCGTTTGTGAGCGCTATCTGGGGCAGAATGAAACGGCCCTTGCTAGCATAGATCAGCTGAAAAACCTGTCCCCTGATTTTGGCCGCGCCTATCAGGAAGAAGGCCATATTTTGAAAGCTATGGGCGATATGGAAAGCGCCATGGCCGCCTATCGCCGGGCCTGCCAATGCAATCCCGTGCTGCAAGCCAGCTGGAGAGCACAAGCCGAAATACTCGAAAGCTGGGGCCGCCGTGATGCCGCGATAGAAATGCGCGGGCAGGAACAGCGCATTGCCGATATGCCCAAGTCTTTGATCGCGGTCTCGCATCTTTTGTATGAAGGCAAATTGATCAAGGCGGAAAATGCCTGTCGCCATTTCCTTCAAAATAACCCTCATCATGTTGAAGCGATGCGATTGCTGGCCGATATCGGAGCGCGTTTGGGCATCTTGGAGGATGCTGACTTTCTGCTTGAAAGCGCGATCGAATTTGAACCGGACAATATCCAGGTGCGGATTGATTATATTCAAATCCTACGCAAGCGTCAGAAATTTGCCGAAGCGCTGCAGCACAGTGAAATGCTCTATCAACGCGACCGAGAAAACCCGGTCTTTCAATCACTTTTTGCGATCGAATCCATGCAGACGGGTGACTATGAGCAAGCCTTGGATCTGTTTGAAAAGGTCTTGAAAAAGCTGCCGGATGATCCCGTCACATTGACCTCCAAAGGGCACGCGCTGAAAACCTTTGGCCGCCATGAAGATGCCGTCGCCTCTTACCAAAGCGCGGTCCGGTCAGATCCCGGATATGGCGATGCTTATTATGGCTTAGCAAATCTCAAAACCTATCGTTTCAGCGATGCAGAGCTGAGCCTAATGGAAGCCCAAGAAAAGGGTAACCAGCTTAGCTATCAGAACCGCATCCATATCTGTTTTGCACTCGGCAAAGCCTATGAAGACCGCAAGGATTATGACACATCCTTTGGCTATTATCAGCGCGGCAATGAATTGAAACGCACGCAGTCGCGCTATGATGCCGATCAAATGACAGCGGAACTGAACAGCCAGATAACCGCTTGCACGCCTGCGTTGTTTGAAAAGCAATCCGGCAAGGGATGCGATGCGCCTGATCCCATCTTCATCTTGGGCCTGCCGCGTGCCGGATCGACTTTGCTCGAACAGATATTGGCATCGCATAGCCAGATTGATGGCACGCTGGAATTGCCCAATATATTGTCGCTAGCCCACCGGCTGCGGCGACAGAAGCAGGCGAGCAATGACTCGCTATACCCCGATAATTTGCACGATCTCGACGCTGAAAAATTACGCGCCATGGGTCAGGAATTTATCGATAGCACGCAGATCCATCGCCAGGGAGCGCCATTTTTCATCGATAAAATGCCGAATAATTTCCGGCATATTGGCCTGATAAAGCTCATTCTACCCAATGCGAAAATCATCGATGCGCGGCGGGAACCGATGGCCTGTTGCTTCTCTGGCTTTAAACAGCTTTTCGCCGAAGGGCAGGAATTTACCTACGGAATGCATGAAATTGGCCGCTATTACAGCGACTATGTGCGGCTGATGGACCACTGGGACGCAGTGCTGCCCGGCACTGTTTTGCGCGTTCAACATGAAGATGTACTGGACGATCTTGACGGGCAAGTGCGCCGGATGCTCGACTATCTCGGTTTGCCGTTTGAACAAGCCTGCATCGATTTTCACCAGACGGAACGGGCGGTCCGCACCGCCAGTTCAGAGCAGGTGCGTCAACCCATTACCAAAGCCAGCGTCGATCTATGGCGCCATTATGAAACACATTTGCAGCCGCTGAAAGATGCGCTGGGACGCAAGATATTGGAGCCTCATAAGTGAGCGGAACAGAAACAGCGGCGACCGAGATGATCGCAGATGTAATCGATACTGATTATGCAACCGACTATGAAGCCGGTCAGGATAACGTCAATCCGTTCGGGCTGGAAATGCACAATCCGGTCTTCTTTATCAGCGCCGCTCTGATTATCGCGTTCGTTTTGTTGACGCTGACTTTCCCGGACGTTGCGAATACCGGGTTGGAGGCGACCAAAGCTTGGACGCTGGATCATTTTGACTGGTTCTTTGTTCTATCCTCCAATTTCGTTTTGCTTTTCTGCATCGCGATTGCAGCCTCGCCCTTGGGCAAAATCCGTCTGGGCGGGACCGACGCCAAGACTGAATTCGGCACCGCATCGTGGATCGCTATGCTGTTTTCGGCAGGGATCGGGATCGGCATGGTCTTTTACGGTTCGGCCGAACCCATGGCTTATTATACCGATTGGGGCGGTACGCCGCTAAACGTTGAACCCCGTACGCCCGAAGCCATGCGGATGGCCCTAGGCGCGACCGTCTTCCACTGGGGCCTTACGCCATGGGCAATCTATGCCGTGATTGGTTTAGCACTAGCCTTTTTTGCGTTTAACAAAGGACTGCCACTGACCATTCGTTCGGCTTTTTATCCCTTATTAGGCGAACGCATCTGGGGCTGGCCGGGTCATTTCATCGATATTCTCGCAGTTATTGCAACCATGTTCGGTTTGGCCACCTCTCTGGGCTTTGGTGCGCAACAGGCCGCGACCGGGCTATCTTTTCTCTTTGGGATCGAGGCGACAATGGCTTCTCAACTGCTGCTCATCGCTGTCATTACTGGACTTGCGATTGTTTCGGTCGTTCGGGGAATGGATGGCGGAATAAAATTGCTGAGCAACATCAATATGGTTCTGGCAGCAGCATTGCTTGCATTTGTTTTTATAGCCGGGCCAACAATGGCAATATTCAGCGGCTTTGGAACAGCCATTGCAAGCTATGCGGAATATGCCATCCCATTAAGCGATTGGACCGGGCGCGAAGACAAAGCCTGGTATCATGGCTGGACAATTTTCTATTGGGCTTGGTGGGTCAGCTGGTCACCTTTTGTCGGCATGTTCATCGCTCGCATATCCAAAGGCCGCACCATCCGGCAGTTCTTGGCTGTGGTGCTGATCGTCCCGGTCATTGTAGCCATCATATGGTTCACGACATTTGGCGTAACCGCGATAGAGCAAGTCAAGGCCGGCATCGGACAGTTACCAGCGGGCATAACCGAAGCGCCCTTGGTTCTGTTTCAAATGCTCGAAAATTTACCGATGCCTTACATCGCATCGTCTTTGGCTATCGTCTTGCTGATTGTATTTTTTGTAACCTCGTCCGATAGCGGTTCACTGGTCATTGATGCCATTACAGCTGGCGGCAGAACAGATGCTCCGGTTTCTCAGCGTATCTTCTGGGCGATATTGCAGGGCATGGTCGCGGCGGCATTATTAGTCGGCGGCGGCGCCGGTGCACTCGGAGCAATGCAAGCAGGAACAATTGCCAGCGGCCTGCCCTTCACGCTCGTGTTACTGGTCTGTTGTTATAGCTTATTCAAAGGCTTAATGTCGGAATATACGGCAATGAAGTCAGGACATGCTGCTGATTGAGGAGCAGTCCAAAGTCGGCTTTATGGCGAGATAAGAACGACCAGCCTCAATAAAAAAAGAAGCCTTTGGGACTCCTTCTCCTCGACTCCAAACCTCTTGCTCACATGGATCACGCTACATTATATCTCCTGCCCCCATGCCACACAGTCTACATCGGTTCGCCCCGCGATCCGCTCATATTATCGTCAGAATGAGCAGTCAGGCCGGTTGTGTTCATGCACCAGAAAGGATCACCTGACCACTCAGGTTATCGATATGTTCATGTGTGGCTTCAATGCCGCCTCATATCGCAGCGGAGGTTGAAGGGAACCTTACAGATGTAAAGACCAAAGCTGGTCCAGTCAGATGAAACGCTACAAACACGCCGGGGCAAACGTTATTGTTTGAAGGAGAAATATAAATGAGCGACATTTCCAAAAGTCCGAAAATTACATTAATGCTGGCAACGCTTGCAATATTAGCGCCAAGCAGCGTTTCTGCGCAGCAGGCCACATCAGATGATGAGAGCGATATTACCGTAAACGGCATACCGCCCGCTGATCTGTCCGGCTTGGCGGAAGGGCCAGAGATCGAAGGCTTCATTTCCGCGCGTAAAGCCGACAGAATGCAAGTCACGAGCGTCGATGGCTCAAACACCGCCATTACTGTTGCTGAAGCCACCCAAATCAGGGCGAGTAAGGGCCTATTTGGCGGTAAAACCCTTGCTGCAGACTCTCTGCTCAACGGCCTGCCAGTTACCGTCAAGACAGTGGAATGGGGCGGCGGCCTTGTAGCAAGCAAGATCAAGTTGCGTAACAAAGATTTGAAAACCGCTACTATGATCCGTACAGGCACGAACCAGGGCTTTGCAGAACAGACGGCGGCGACTGAAGCACTTCGCGGCCGCGTTGGTGATATCGATCAGTATAATATCAAAGGCACGACAAACGTGAATTTCGATACTGGTAAGGCAGTGCTTTCCGCTCAAGACAAAGTCGAACTTTGCAATACAGCGAGTACGGCCGAGGCTATGGATAACGCCCTGCTCCTGATTGTCGGTTACACCGATTCAACCGGAGACTATGAATTCAACCAGCGGCTTAGCGAAAAACGAGCCAGTCGCGTCGTCAATTATATGCAACAAGCCTGCGGCTGGAAACCATATCGTATGCTTACCCCCACCGGGATGGCCGAAGCGGATCCCATATCGGACAATAGCACCCGAGAAGGCAAGGCTCAGAATCGCCGCGTTGCGGTGAATATCATGGTCAGCAAGAGCGTTGACGGCCTATAAGTTTAGCGGGGTGGGCAAAGTCCACCCCGTCACTTTGCAGAAATTTGAAAGAATATTTGCATCCAGGTTGAGAACGGATCACCAAGGCAATGGTTACTAAAATCAGAAAATCAGATCGACAATTTTTGGAACAGCACTTTAGATTGCTGTATTTCTTCCAAAATACAGCTTGATAAGCTTGGAATATCTCCACGTTTCGAAGGCCGACAGACCACTGGTTCCACTAACAGGGTCTGCTGTCGTTGAACGGCTTTGCAGCCACATGCCAACACCGCGGAAAACCAAATTGACATTACTACCGGAAGCAAGACCGTTGTCGCCCGAATAGATGGAGATCGTCTCCTATACTCCTGATGAAATTACCGGCATTTGCACAAAAATTGTTGCGGCTCGGGCCATGGATACCCCATCGGTAACAACAAATTTAATGGGTGTTAGTTCATCACCCTAGTAAACACGGACGTCATCACTTGCCGAATTAAAGACGTGGCTTATAGGAATATCACCGCTAGCTAAATCTATGCAATCACTGCTGTCACCGCATAGGATAGTGGCAAAAAGCTCAGCGGTGCGGACTCCATAATATATATCATGCGCAAACGCCAACTAAGCGATAAGAATTCGGCGCCAAATATAACTTGCAGACTATTAGCAGCCTTCGCTTTTCCGCCCAAAGCGGACAATAGAAATCCTGATCAACTTACGAACAAAAAGTCTTGAGTAACGGCTTTGGATATTTGGAATATAGACAGACCAAAATCACCATTTCAGGCATCGGTTAGGGGCCCGACGAAGAATCACAGCGTCTAGTTAAGTTTTTCAAAGCCGGTAACAGCTGGTCGCTGACAGAACTAAAAAAATGTCGGCAAAAAAGCGCGGCGTCAAAGCAGGTCGATAGACTTCCGCACTACTTCAAGGGTTTTACCTTCCATCATTGCGGACCTAGTGGCAATCATGGCCCGCAACAGGAAACGCTAGAAGCAAAAAAAGAAATAAATACTTGCTCTATATGTATTTTTAAGCCCAATATGAACCAAGAAAAGATAGACTTAGGCGGATAACAGGGGATCCAAATGCAGGAGCTCATGGTGGGCAAAAACACACTGGCTCTGGCTAAATGAATTATTCGCAAGAGCCAACTGCCATGAATTCTGCGAACGGACTAACGGACGAAAAAGCAGAAAAGACGACCATCAGTTTTTCGCTCGGTCTCGCCGACTTTCTAGCTGCAAATGATATTTCCATTGGCTTTACTTCTTATCAAACAGGACGGCTATACCTTGTTGGTTGCGGAACTGATAAAAAGCTCGCCGTCCACGAAGCCATATATCCTCAAGCCATGGGCGTCACGGCCAGTACTGATCGCATTTGCTTGGGAAGCTTGACACAAATTGTGCGTATGGAAAATGTTCTCGCACCGGGACAGCTGGTGAATGACTTGCACGATAAAATCTATGTTCCGCGAAACTTTCAAACGACGGGCAATGTGGATATTCATGAATTAGGAATTCGCAAAGATGGACAGATTGTATTCGTCAACACGTTGCATAATTGTCTGAGTGTACCCAGCATCACGCACAGCTTCAAGCCAATCTGGAAGCCCGATTTTATCTCTGGTCTAGCATCGGAAGACCGCTGCCATCTCAACGGGCTGGCAATGGTTGATGGCCAACCAAAATATGTTAGTGCCGTTTCCGATTCCGATACCAAAGACGGCTGGCGGGAGGGACGACGAGATGGCGGGGTGATAATCGATGTCGAGACCAATGCGATATTGGCAGACGGATTGTCGATGCCACATAGTCCGCGGTTTCATGTTGGACGCGTGTGGCTTTTAAATTCCGGCACAGGCGAGCTAGGATGGCTACACCCTACCGACAATGCATTTACACCCGTTGCCTTTTGCCCTGGTTTTCTGAGAGGTTTAGAATTTCACAACGATCACGCCTTCGTCACTTTGTCAAAGCCGCGCAATGGTCATTTTGACGGACTAGCGCTGGATCAAAAGCTGAAAGAGAAGAATACCGATGCATGGTGCGGTATCCAGATATTGTCGCTATCCACCGGCGAAGTCGCACAATGGCTGCGTTTTGATGGTCCGATTACGGAGTTATTCGATATCTGTATCCTGCCAGGTGTCAAAAACCCGATCACATTAGGACCGGAGTCACCAGAAATTAGGGATTTCATCACGATTGAACAGCCGGATTGGTAAACTCAACGAGCTTTTGTTAGAGAATACCGGCATCCGATCCATTTTTCCGTTTTATCCTTCAATATTTCGCCAGTTGACCGTTCTAAAGCATAGGACCAACAATTTGGACGGGATAATGGATCAATTGCAAAGCGCCGATGATTTTCAAAATTCTACACTCGGCAATAGAAGAAACACCCGCGAAATTGTCGAAGCGGAGATATTTGTACGACAATCCGATTCTCAGCTCTTCCGCGCAACGCTCTCGGATTTGTCCGTCTCTGGCTTTAAGATGACGAGCTACACCTACCTTGATGACAAGAAGCCGGTTTACATCCGACTACCCGGAATTCAGACCCTCAACGCCACAATCAAGTGGCATGACTATCAGGATTACGGTTGTGCCTTCGTCAATGAATTGCATCCAGCCGTGCTGGAGCATCTGGTTTCGAAGTTACGGGCATTTGGATAAGCCAGCTTGTTTAGCAGATCAGCGCTATTCCGGATCACCAATCTTGTCATATTTCAGTTCGAGATAACGGCCACGGATTGATAGATTATCGATGTCGCCCTTGGCTATCTGCTGGGTAACTCCCGAGATTTCCTTTTCGATCAGCGATAAGCCACTGACCAGTTGTTCGTCAGGCGATTTGCCACTGTCATTGCTTTTTGCGCGCATTGAGGTCGGAATCGCACGATAGCCCGAAATGAGTTCGGGCAGATGTTCACCCATGAGCTTGCGCACTTCATAGGCAGCCGGTTCCGCTTCATCGAGCTTTTGCAATTGCGGAGACAACATATCAAGTTGCGTACCGATATCATTGATAATTTTAACTGCAGGCCTCGGCAATGCGGGACGTTGGGTTTCCAGCCAGATTTCTGTTTTTCCCGCCAGTGTTTTAAGATCCGATTGTACCAAAGTTGACGGCGTAGGGATTTTCATTTTCGGAAATTTCATCGCCGCCCAGATGCCACCAGCGATAAGTCCAGCTGAAATCATCACTCCCCAAAAGCCGATGCCATTCAAAATGCCGCCGATAACGCTGGCACCGACGAGCACCCCGACCGTGATCAACGCGGCTCGACCTAGTTTCTTACGAAAATAGCCGCGTTTCAGACCTTTAGATCGCTCACCTATGGATTCTGCAAATTTATAGCTGCGATAATAGTTTGCGGCGCTATCATAAATCTGCTGGTTGCTTTCGCTCATCCGTTCTATTCCTCAAGCGCGCTCAACGGGTTTTCCGATGGCGCTTCAAGCGCAGCCTTATCCTGCCCCTCAGCCCGAGCAATATAGCCTTTGGATTTTTCAATCTCGCCGGACAGCGAATTGACGGTGGTTTTCATATTCTCAAGCGCCTTGATCTTGAACGTGTCGATATTGTCCATTGTGTCATAGACATTCTGGAATGCGCGCTGCAGCGTTTCAATCGGTATGGTTGCCGATGCAGCTTGCTCGTGTATCTGCGCCGTCTGGTTTTTCAACATATCGCCAGTGCTGTCGATAATACCTGCTGTGGTGGTATTGAGCGACGTGATTTGGTCGAGAACCAGTTTCTGATTGGTAAGCGCCTGAGCCACCGTCACACCAGTACGCAACGCGCTGACCGTAGTGGTGCTAGCCCGGTCCACGCCTTTGACCAGTTCGACATTGTTCTTCTTCACCAGATCAAGTGCCAGATATCCCTGCACGGTTACCGCCATTTGGGTAAGTAAATCTTGGGTTCGCTGGCGCACATAGAACAGCGCGCTTTCCCGGATCGCTTTCGCTTTACCAGGATCTGTCGCGTCCAGTTCAGCTGCTTTATCTTCGAGCCGCTGGTCCATAACTTTGGATACATGGATCATCTGCTCCAACCGACCCATCGCTGCCCAAAGGTTTTTGCGCTCCACATCAATGGCCGCATTGTCCATCAACAATTCATCTTTGCCACCCTGCAAACGAGACAGGATCGATGAAATATGACCTTGCGCGCTTTTATAGCCGTCAAAATAATTGCGTAATTTGGAACCGAAAGGGATGATCCCAAATAGTTTGCGGGGTGCAAGCAAATTACCGCGCTTGCCGGGATCGAGATCTTCAACTGTCCGGCGCAGCTCCGAAAGGTCTGCACCAATGCCAGATTCTTCATCCATCGACCGGATCGGGCGATCCAAGAAGCGATTGGACTGGCCCGCTGCATCGACAATTTCCTTGCGGCCCATATTGGTGATCTGGTCAACTTTCTTACCAAATTCGGGGCTATTCTCGTCCTGTGCGATTAGGTCATCAATGAAACCATCGACTTTTTCTTCCAGCTTTGACTTTACCTCATCACCAACAGGAACAAGCCCAGCCGCTTTGGTAGGCGCCACAGCCACCACCGGCTCTGGCGGTGTCAGGGTCAATTCGTCGGTTGCGATAATCGTCTCGGTCGCCATTGGCTCAATCTCCATGTCGCTGTCTCTAATGCAGCACTCCTCTCATAAATGGATGCAAATGCAGCACTTTTCAAGCGTTTCTCTGCTGTATTATAAAAATAATACAGTTAATGCAAGATTGGTCGTTACGGTTCCAATCTTTCCAAGGACTTGCGGAGGTTTCCGTGATTATCCTTGCAGCGCCATTTCAACGCTGGGTGCTATTCGCTCAACGATCACATCTATACCCTTGTCGTTGGGATGAATGCCGTCCGGCAAAATCAATTCAGATCGCCCCACCACACCGTCCATGAAGAAGGGATAGAGGTTTACTTCATATTTCTTAGCGAGCGCCGGATAGATCACG
Source organism: uncultured Sphingomonadaceae bacterium (assembly GCA_947501695.1). Classification (GTDB taxonomy): domain Bacteria; phylum Pseudomonadota; class Alphaproteobacteria; order Sphingomonadales; family Sphingomonadaceae; genus Parasphingorhabdus. The sequence goes on along the minus strand of CANMWO010000001.1, from coordinate 656,249 downwards.
TTAAACTGATCGCTAAACTTTTGACCTAAATTGGGCGGAGCCAGCATTCCGGTCAGCATGATCGGGATATCCTGATCGGACAGTTTTTTGACCATGGCTTCCATATTGGCCCGGGTCTCAGATGGCTTCAGACCACGCAGCAAATCATTGCCACCCAGCCCCAGCAATACCAGGTCCGGTTTTCGAGACAGGCTATCAAGGACAAAATCCATACGGCGCAAACCAGCCGCTGTAGTATCGCCCGACACACCAGCATTGTGCACCCGGACATCCTGACCAGCATCATTCAGTGCTTTTTGCAGTTCTGGTGCAAAACCCTCATTTGGAGCTAGTCCATAGCCCGCATAGAGGCTGTCGCCAAAAGCCAGTATCAGGGTTTTGGCCTCTGTTGCAGGTTCATCAATCGTGTCACTTGCCGTCTGTTGCTTTTCAACGGCAGGCGAATCTTCTCCAGCCGCTGGACCACATGCAATCAAAAGTTGAAGAATTGCAAAGCAAAACCCATATGTCATAAACCTGTTCAACATCGGATACACCTTCCCACCATGTTACAAAAAACCGCCGCAACCAGCGACGCCGCAAATCCTAAACCTCATATTGCCATTGAAGCGCAAAATGTCACCCTCTCTTTGGGCGAAGGTGATGCGCGGGTTGATATTTTAGGAGGGATCGACCTTTCGATTGACTCAGGGACTACGGTTGCCTTGCTAGGACCCTCGGGTTCGGGAAAGTCCTCACTCATGGCAATCTTGTCGGGCTTGGAACGCGCGACCGGCGGAACGGTCAATATAGCCGGTGCCGACTTTGGGACGATGAATGAAGATCAACTTGCAATTGCCCGGCGTGGTCGGGTGGGCATTGTTCTGCAAGCCTTTCATTTGTTGCCGACGATGAGCGCACTGGAAAATGTCGCCGTTCCATTGGAGCTTGATGGTCAGGCCGATCCATTCGGCATTGCAGCGAAAGAATTAGAGGCTGTTGGCCTTGGCGACCGGCTCGGTCATTATCCGACCCAATTATCCGGCGGTGAGCAACAGCGCGTTGCCATTGCCCGCGCCATGGCCTCGCGCCCATCTATCATATTTGCCGATGAACCCACCGGCAATCTGGATGGCGCAACCGGTGAAATCATTATCGAACTGCTATTTGAGCGCCAAAAGGCCAGCCATGCCACTTTGTTGATGATCACCCATGATCCAGAACTGGCCAAGCGCTGTGATCGGATCATCGAACTACGTGACGGGATGATTGAGAAAGATAGCGCCCAAAAGCTTATAAAATCATGAGCGCTGATCTCTCCAAAGCATGGGCCATTGCCCGGCGCGATCTGCGCGGCCGGTTCGTTGGCCTACGCCTATTAATTGTCTGCTTATTCCTGGGCGTCGCCACGCTTGCCGCTATTGGCAGCCTTACCAGCGCGATCACCGATGAACTTGCCAATCGTGGCCAATCGATCTTGGGCGGCGATCTCGAAATCTCTGTCGCCCAGCGCGAAGCCACACCAGCGGAACGCGACGCCCTTCAAGCGTCGGGAGAACTATCCGAAACCCTGCGCATGCAGGCGATGGCGCGATTACCCGATGGCAGCGATACGCAATTGGTCGAACTTAAAGGCGTCGACGCCCTCTACCCTCTTTATGGTGATTTTACACTGGAAGACGGGACGATTGCTCCGACACTCAATGCGGAGCAGATCTATGTTACGCCCGCCCTTATCCAGCGCTTGTCGTTAAAGGTCGGAGATGTAATTGAATTTGGTGAAGCGGCTTTCACCATCGCCGGGATAATCGGCGATGAGCCGGATCGGCTCAGTGAAGGTCTTTCCTTGGGGCCCGTAGCGATTACATCTGTCAAAGGATTACGCACCACAAATCTGATCCAGCCAGGTAGCCTGTTTCAAAGCAAATATCGATTAAAATTGCCGGCTACGGTGGATCCAGCCGCACTAGGTGACCAACTGGAAGCACAAAATAAGAATGCCGCTTGGGAAGTCAAAACCCGCGATAATGGCGCCCCTAGTACGCGGCGTTTCATCGAACGTATGGGCCAGTTTTTGACGCTAGTCGGCCTTGCATCACTTGTCATCGCGGGTATCGGTGTTGGCAACGGCGTTGCTTCTTACTTGCGCGGAAAGCAGGGAGCGATAGCAACGCTGAAAATATTGGGCGCCGACAGCGCGATGGTCTTTCGTATTTATATGTTCCAAATTCTGGCGGTTGCATTAGTGGCTATATCTGCTGGCTTGGTCATTGGCGCGCTCGCGCCTCTGGCCATCATTCAGGTGGCTGGAGATGTCCTGCCGATCAAGCCGGAATTCGCCCTCTATCCCATACCGCTTATCGTCAGCGCAGCTTATGGCTTGCTGATAGCGATCATCTTTGCCTTGCCGCCTCTATCGCGCGCAAAACTAATCCCGGCCGCTGGACTGTTTCGCGGCGAAAGTCGGTCTTGGAGGCAGATCGATAAGCCGACATGGATTGCTGTCATACTCGCCATCGCTGCGATCGTGGCACTTGCCGTTGGCAGCGGCCGAGAACCGATGTTCTCGCTCGCGTTCATCGGTGCCGCGCTCGGCATATTGCTGCTGCTCAGCCTGCTTGGCATACTGATCCGCTGGCTCGCGAGCAAAGCCCCGCGGCCCAAACAGCCATTGCTGCGATTGGCCTTGACCAATCTCCATCGGCCTGGTGCACAAACCGGTCAGCTGGTTGTTGCATTGGGCCTTGGCCTAACCCTGTTCGCCACGCTAGCCGCTATTCAGACCAGTCTTACGAATGAAATCAGGCTTAGCATCCCCGAACAGGCACCCAATTTCTTTGTTCTCGACATTCCCGTCGAGCGTGCTGATGAGTTCAAGACGCAAGTCACGGCAAGCGCGCCGGGGGCCGAAGTGAACATCGTCCCTACGCTTCGCGGCATCATCACTGAATATAGTGGCCAGATCGTTTCCGAGCTGGACGAAATACCGGAGGGCGCCTGGGTATTACGCGGCGACCGCGGCCTGACCTACAGCGCGGATTTGCCGGAAGGCAGCGAGATAGCCGAAGGTGAATGGTGGCCGTCCGATTATGATGGTCCGCCGCTGGTTTCGGTCGATGACGAACAAGCAGCAGCGCTCGGCCTAAAGGTTGGAGATAGTCTGACCGTCAGCTTGCTCGGTGTAGAGATCAAAACCACGGTCGCTTCCCTGCGCAAAATAAACTGGCGCAATTTCGGCTTTAACTATGTGCTGGTGTTCCCGCCCAATGTGCTGGTCAACACGCCGCATAATGTTGCCGCTACCATCCAATTGGATGAAGCCAGGGAAGACGGGCTGCTGGGATCATTGCCGCGCGAATTTCCATCCATTTCGATGGTGAAGGTCAAGGAGATCGCTTCTCAGATCGGCACGATATTGGATCAGATGGCTACCGCCATTGCCGCTGCAGCTTCCATCGCGATTTTCTCAGGCATCGCAGTGCTAATCGGCGCCATCGCAGCATCCCGCCAGTCGCGGGTTTATGACAGCGTCATCCTGAAGCTGCTAGGCGCCACACGGTCACAGATATTGTCAGCCCAAGCGATTGAATATGCCGTGCTAGCCTTGCTGTTATCCGCTGTTGCCTTGGGCCTAGGCCTGCTCGCTGGTTGGTTTGTCATTACCCAGATTTTTGAATTTACCTGGCAGCCTGATTGGGTCGTTGTGATGGTGACACTTGGCATTGGCGCTATTGTCACCTTGGGTATTGGGCTGCTGGGATCGATACCGATACTATCCGCGAAACCAGCGCAGGCACTGCGCGAGCTTTAAGATTTCGACAAATGGACCGCCAATGGTGCCGACAGCACCAGGCTGGACAGATGATATAATAAGAGCGGAATCAGAACAAAACCGGCGGCTTCTGGGGGAAATAATATCGCCGCCAGCGGCGCGCCAACCGCGATGCTTTTTTGCGCTCCGCCAAATAGCAAGGCCTTGCGGTCATTTATCACAAAGCCTGCGAAACCGCCCAACAGCCAAGCGCCGGCGAAGGCAAAGATTAACAGTCCGGCAATCGCCGCAGCAATGATCAGAAATTGGTCACCCGGCACTTGTTGCCATATGCCCGCCACCACCGCGCCGGAGAAAGCAACATAAACGGCCAAGCTAATCGCGATTTTGTCGGACCATCCCACTATGCCCTTATGCCGCGCCACCCAAGGACGCGCCCAACTCTGGATCAGTTGACCGATCACAAACGGTAACAATAGCATCGTCATGATTTTCACAAAAGAAGCGCCGGTAATCACAATACCAACGGAGCTCGCCAGTAGCGCGAAAAAGACCGGTGTAATAATTATGGATGATAAATTGACCGTCGCCGCTGCGACAACGGACGCGCCCACATTGCCTTTGGCAATGGCGGTATAGCTCGCCGCCGATTGGATCGTGGACGGCAGGCATCCGAGATATAAGAAACCGACCGCAATCAAAGGCGCAATATACCCGTCCAAAACATGCGACAGAACGAGCCCGGCCAACACCATCGCGCCGAAAACAAATCCAAACACAGCCGATTGCAGGCGCCAATTGCGAAAGCCCGCAACCACCTCTTGCCGGTCCAGCCGAATGCCATGGAGTAGAAATATCCAGAAGATACCCGCCGTCACACCAAATGCCGCAATAGGTTGAGCCGCCCCGTTCACAGGGACTATGGTCGCCAGAAGGACGCAAGTCCCAAGCAACCAGATAAATTTGTCGCCCAAAATCATTCTTATAGTTTGCATTGCGCTTTCGCCAATGCTCCACTGAGATATCCGGCGCAAGTCAAACCAGCGGGTATTTTAAAAGTGATCACAAGAACATGGGCCTTTCTGTTGATATTTTTGCTTGTCGGTTGCGACGATAGTTATGCCCCTCAACTTCAGCCAACGTCTCAATTCACTCAATGGAGCCAGACCGGGAATAAGCTCTCTGCTATTGAAGATTTCCAAAGATTTCTAAAGTCCGAAAATGTAGATGGAATATTGCCGGTCGAGGAATTGCTGAGAAGCGACGTTCGTTGGCAAAAATGTGACTCAGAACCGTTCTTGGTTCCACCGCAAAAAGATTGGGTCAACATTGTTCCTACACTTCGTATCGTTCGCGATGAAGTTATCCCCATGCTTGGCCCCGTCGAGGGCTTGTCTGTCTTTCGCCAGCCGAAGATCAACAAGTGTGTTGGCGGCGCTTTGCGAAGTTTTCACATGCGTTTTTTTGCCATCGACATGAAACCAAAGGGGAAGATAGAACGCGCCGAAATCATTGAAACTCTGTGCGCTTGGCATAAAAAGAAGGGACGGAAGTTAAAGGTAGGGTTGGGCATTTATCGTGCCACGCGATTCCACATCGATACTGCCGGATACCGAAGCTGGGGACAGGACAAACGAGCGGCATCGTCGCCCTGTCTTTGATTTCTAACGCTGAACCCGATGCCAGATGGCGCGGACCAAATCGACCGTCAGTTGCGGCGATGCTCTCAACACCGTCCAGGGATGGCTCGCCAAAGCCTTGCCAAGCAAGTTCAAATCAACATGTTCCAGTTTCCGGACCAGCACCCGGGACACCAATTGTCGGATTTCGTCGCTCCGTTGATCGGTCAAGCTGCGCTCATGGCGGCGGTATAAATAAAGATCGATATCTACAGGCTTCATTTGAAAGTGGTGAGCAGCGCGCATCCAATAGTCATAATCTTCGGCGCCGAAGAGTGCTTCGTCATAACCTTTCAATTTTTTCGTGACATCTTGGCGATAAAGAAAGGCTGCGCCCACCGGATTACCATACCAACGATCTTCGATTGGACGTGGCGGAATATAGCGCAGAATATTCTCGGCATCGTCAATCACGCTATAGCCAGCATAAACAATGTCGGTATTAGGGTCTGCCTCCAATTTCTCGACCAGCTTTGCAATCATGTTCGGACGCAAGATATTATCGTCGCTGGTCCAGCTATGCAATTTGCCCCGCGCTTCAGCAAATCCTCGATTGAGCGTTGCCGGCAATCCTAAATTTTGACCGTTACTCAGATGACGTATGCGCGAGTCAGTGACGGCATGCCTCACAATAATCGCGTCCGAACCATCCGTAGATCCATCATCAATGCAGATGAGCTCCCAATCACAATATTTCTGCTGTAAAATGGACCGGATCGCACTATCCAGATAGCACGCGCCATTATATACCGGCATCACGATAGTAACTAATGGACCATTAACAGTGAATGATGACATAGAATGAATTTTCATATCTATCTATATTTCAGACAAGATAACGAGTCCCCATCTTTATATTAACTGTTCTAAAAGTGCATATGTTATTTTGGTGACGTAGCGATAGACAATATCAAAGCCGGTTTCTGATGTTGCGGCGCAGCACGAAACAGGTTAAGGGCGCACGCAACATAAGGTGCGGCAGATAAGTCCCCTTTCCTCTCTTACGGCAGAATTTAATATGTCTCTTCGCAATATAGCTATTATCGCGCACGTTGATCACGGCAAAACCACCCTTGTGGACCAGCTTTTCCGTCAATCCGGGACATTCCGCGACAATGAGCGCGTTGAAGAACGCGCCATGGACAGCAACGATCTAGAAAAAGAACGCGGCATTACGATTCTCGCAAAATGTACGAGTGTCGAGTGGAAAGGTACGCGTATCAACATTGTTGATACACCGGGCCATGCCGACTTTGGCGGTGAAGTGGAACGCATCCTGTCTATGGTTGATGGCGTTATCCTGCTTGTCGACAGTGCCGAAGGCGCGATGCCACAGACGAAATTTGTTACCGGCAAGGCTTTGGCTCTTGGCTTGAAGCCAATTGTGGTCGTCAACAAGATTGACCGCCCGGATGGCCGTGCGGAAGAAGTGCTCGACGAAGTGTTTGACCTGTTCGTTAATCTCGACGCCAATGATGAACAACTTGATTTCCCGTCACTCTTTGCCAGTGGCCGCAACGGCTATGCTGGTGACACACCAGAAGTACGCGAAGGCGATCTTTCACCCTTGTTCGACAAGATTATCGAACACGTGCCAGAGCCTGACGTTGATCCTGATGCAGAATTCAAATTTCTGGTAACTTTGCTCGACCGTGACAATTTTGTTGGCCGCATATTGACCGGCAAAGTCGAAAGCGGAAAAATTGACCTGAACATGCCGATCCACGCGATCGATATGGACGGCAATGTTGTCGAAACCGGTCGTGCGACAAAGATCATGGCGTTTAATGGCCTTGAGCGTGTTCCGGTTGAAAGCGCCAAAGCCGGTGACATCATTTCACTAGCAGGTTTGACCAAAGCGACCGTATCGAATACGATATGCGATCCTGCTGTGACCGAACCAATCGCCGCCCAACCTATCGATCCGCCAACATTGTCTATGCGCTTTGCAGTTAACGACAGTCCTGTTGCCGGCCGCGAAGGCGATAAGGTTACGAGCCGTATCATCCGCGATCGCTTGCTCCGCGAAGCAGAATCAAATGTAGCCATTAAAGTGACCGAAAGCGAAGACCGAGACAGCTTTGAAGTTGCTGGCCGCGGCGAACTACAGCTCGGCGTACTTATTGAAACGATGCGCCGCGAAGGCTTTGAGCTCGGCATTTCCCGTCCGCGCGTTCTGTACCGCGAAGAAGACGGCAAACGCCAAGAACCCTATGAAACCGTTGTCATCGATGTGGATGACGAATATTCCAGCACTGTCGTTTCCAAAATGCAGCGCCGTAAAGCAGAATTAACCGAACAACGACCCTCTGGCGCCGGCAAGACCCGTCTGACCTTCTCCGCGCCTTCTCGCGGCCTAATCGGCTATCATGGCGAGTTTCTATCCGACACACGCGGAACCGGCCTGATGAACCGCTTGTTTGAAAAATATGGCGAGTATAAAGGCGTTATCGAAGGTCGTCCGGTTGGCGTACTCGTATCGAACGGCACGGGCGATACAGCGGCTTACGCGCTAAACATGCTCGAAGAGCGCGGTGTCTTGTTTATCGGCGCGCAAACACCGGTTTACGAAGGCATGGTTATCGGCGAAAATGCCAAACCCGGCGATCTTGATGTCAATCCGATGAAATCAAAGGCCCTCACCAACTTCCGGGTTTCGGGAAAAGAAGACGCCATCCGGTTGACAACGCCAAAGGTTATGACGCTGGAGCAGGCGATCGCCTATATCGACAATGATGAATTGGTCGAAGTAACGCCTAAGACAATCCGCCTCCGCAAACGCTATCTTGATCCAAATGATCGTAAGAAAGCAGCACGAAAGGCTGAAGCGGCTTAAAACAGCATAGAGTTGCATCATGCGCTGAGATGGATCATCATCAGCGCATGACAGCAATTTCAAAGAAGCTTTTGCACTGGAGCGTGGCTGCGGCTGCCTCGGCACTGCTGATCTCGTGCGCGGAACCAACCACCAATAGAGACATGGTTGCCGATGACCCTGCGGCATGCCGCGACAATGCCCTGGCTGTACAAATTTTGGGCTCCGGCGGTCCCATTGCCGACGATCACCGAGGTGGTGCTGGCAATATTGTCTGGGTTGACGGAAAGGCCCGGATAATGGTTGATGCAGGTCCAGGCAGCTTCATTCGCTATGGTGAAGCCGGCGTGGACTTCAAAGATCATGACGCAATCCTTCTAACTCATTTCCACGGAGATCATGTCGGCGGCCTCCCAGGTATTTTGAACAGCGGTAGCTTTGCGAAACGCACAGAGCCTCTGTTAATCGCAGGACCGGAAGGTTCTACTAGCTTTCCATCAACTAGCGAGTTTCTGGGCGCATTAGTCGGGAAAGACGGCGCACTTCGTTATTTGAGTTCCTATCTTGATAACAATCCTGCACTGCCAATGCTCACTATTCGCGATATTGAGACCAGTCGCGATGATATGCAGACGGTGCTTCGTAAGGATGGGTTGGAAACGGATGCCATTGCGGTCAAACATCTGGAAGTTCCCTCTCTTTCTTACGTGGTCCGGATTAAAGGAAAGCGGCTTTTGTTTTCAGGTGACCAGAGTTTTCTGAGCGAAACATTTGAGAAAGCAACCGGCAACGGCCAACCGGATATCATGATCATGCACAACGCCATATCCATGGCTGATGGGCAACCGCGAGGCCTTCACCGAGATGGGGCGTCCATCGGTGAGGCTGCTCAAAAAGCAGGTACCAAAAAACTTGTATTGTCCCACCATATGCAGCGTGCCCTAAACGATCGTGAAGCGATCATGGGCTCGATCCGTCAGAGCTATAACGGACCAATAGAATTTGCAGATGATCTGTCCTGCTTTCCTGTCATTGAATAGATCGCAGACCCGCAGGAAAAATCTTTGCTACAGGTTTAAAAATCGGTCATTAGAGTATCGATACTATAAAGTGTTATAAAACAATTAAATACAGCCACTTCTTAATCTCAGAACTACGGTAATATTTTGAGCAATTCTATGTAGAAACTGTATAATCCTACACAGCCTGGTAGGCCCTGGACTAAGAGCAGCAGCGAATTTTAACCTAACGAAATAGATGCTTGATTTTCGTTTTCGGCTGGTTAGGCTCAGCGTACAAGAAACTATAAAAAATGAAGAGGGGAACACACATGGAATGGATGTTGATGCCACTGAAACGCTATGCGGATTTTAACGGAAGATCGCGCCGCAAAGAATATTGGATGTTTGCTCTTTTCCAGTTAATTGTTATTTTTGGAATAACGATACTCGGCGGCATTTTAGGCGCCTTTTCACCAGATGCGTCCGACGGAATGTCCTTCGGCGGGAGTTTGATGTTCGGACTAATCGGCATTTATTTTCTGGCCATCATCGTGCCATCAATTGCCGTGCAGGTACGGCGTTTCCATGATCAAGACAAATCTGGCTGGTTCGTTCTGTTGAATTTCATCCCTTATCTCGGCGGCCTTATTGTCTTTGTCTTTATGTGTCTGGATGGAACCAAGGGTAAAAATAGCTACGGAGAAGACCCTAAGATGAGCGATAATGTCGGAGATGTGTTCAGCTAAACCGAAACGCAAGGCTATTACGCTAACTGGAAGGCGTTGATTTTAAAGGGGTCGTAGCGAAGCACTACGCCCCCTTTTTTGTGGGCAGTGATAATACAGGCAGATATGGGCCATGGTCAGGTCAAACATAGCTTGTTGTTTGTCTGAGCCCGCCATAATTTCACTTTCTTATATCCTGAGGAACTGAGTACCAGAAAGTCGTAAATGATATAATATCCTGAATAGGTGCTCCAAATTCAAAATGTATAAACCCTAAAACATATCTTTAATTATTAAATATACGGATTTGTAAATATAATTATTATTAACATTTAAAAATTTGTATTATATATCAAATATGTCCTTGCCTTATGGAATGAATTAATTCAACCAAGACTACTTTCGGGAAATCCACTTAACAGATCGGGGAAACGAACTATTGGAAGTATAATATGCGAAAATTCGAGATCTCAACGGCTGCATCGAGCTGTTTCACGATGTTAAAGCAGCACGGACTAAAAATTGCCTTGGCTCAGATATTGATACTCGCTGCCATATTTGGCTTTATTCTGTTTCTCTTCTTGGATGTTGTTCTTTTATTTTCAGTCACAATGTTCGAAAATCCTGAAATGCTGGTCGATGAACTCGGCAGCACAATCAGCAACATAGCCGTAGGCATAATTGTTGCGTTGGCATTGATGATCGCCGGATATTTCATCGGCTGGCGCATCGCCTTATCCCGCGAGCAAGAAACTTTCATTGGTGCAATAGGTTATGGCATTATAGCTTCGTTTCCTGCGCTGCTTGCCTTAATCGCGGTTTACCTTGCATTGATTGTAACGCTATTTGCATTTGGCCTAATATTCGGCAGAGTAGGAGGCAGCAACCTGCTTATGGGAACAGATGCATCAGGCGTCAGCACGACGATCATACTATTTTCTATCGGCGCCTTTATCTCAACGCTGTTTCTCTTGGCTCGGCTAGGGACGGCCGGCCCCATCATGGCGGCAAAACGGAGCTATAATCCGTTTCGAGCGCTTGCAGATTCCTGGAGATTGACCCAAAATAATAGCTTGATGATCATGCTATTTCTTTTTCTAGCATTCGGAGGATTCTCTCTCCTACAACTTGCGCTAGGATATATTATAGGCTTGGTTGCGATGGCCTCGACAGCGTTTGGGTTTATTCTCTTCATCACTAATTTTTTGGCTTTATTGACACTTTACGTCCTTGTTCCCGCCGGAATATTTGATGCCTTAAATGGCAAAAGCGTCGATGTTGATAGCGTCTTTGATTGAAGCAGGAGCGGTCTAGTTGCGCTTTCGCAATGTTGGGAATATGCATAAAACTTGATTTTCGGGAACGCTATGGCAAAGCCTCGGAAACATCTTGGAGATTTATTGCATTATGACCGAAAAAACGGAAAAAGAAGCGTCCGCCGAAAGCAAATCGGGCTCCGACACCCCGCCCGACCATCTCGCGATCAATCCGCGGAGCAAATATTACGGTGGCGAACTGCTGGAGCGCGGTATTGGCATTAATTTCCGCGGAGCACGCAAGCATAATATCGAAGAATATTGTGTGTCTGAAGGCTGGGTCAAAGTGCAGGTTGGCAAGACGATGGACCGCAAAGGCAACCCATTGCTGATCAAGCTCAACGGTGACGTCGAGGCCTGGTTTGAAGATCTAGGTGACGACGCCCCAACGATCAAGAAAGACGCTTAGGAGCGAGCAGGCAGCATATGACACCCCAGCGCATTCAATATTTCATCGCGCTGGTGTTCTTCATATTAGGCGGATGGGCAGCCCTGTTTCCGCAACATGTCATTGATACTGTCTTTCTGCCCGAATATCGTATCGGTGAGCGCATATTGCCGTTCATGATGGCCTGTTTCGGGGCACAGGCCCTACTTGCAGGTTTATTCGCGGCTTTCGCCCGGTTCACGGCCACGACATTCCTCGTCTATGGCATTGCTTTATTACCGTTTTTTGGCTTCAACTATTATTTCACATTTCACGACCCGGTGTTCACCCAAATGGGCCTGATTGACGCTTTAGGTAATATCATCATGCTGGTGCTCTGCTATGTCGGTTGGCGGAAAATCAAGGCATCCGAACGGATCGACAACCAAGGGAATTGAGCGATGGACTTTACCGATAAAATAGTCTGGATCACCGGCGCCTCATCAGGAATAGGCGAAGCGCTCGCCAAGGCCTTTGCCGCGAAGGGCGCACATATCATTTTATCCGGTCGCCGGGTTGAAGCTTTGCAAGCGGTCGCGGCGGGTATAGCGACAGATACATTGCTGCTGCCTTTTGAAACAACCGACTATGACGTGCTGCCAACCAAAATCGCCGAAGCGCAGCAATGGAAGGGCCGCGTTGATATATTGATCAACAATGCCGGGATCAGTCAGCGAAGCCTCGCGCTCGATACCGATCCCAATGTCCATCATCAGATTGTCAATGTCGACCTGCTCGCGCCGATTTGGCTGACCCAGCTGTTACTACCTCATATGATCAGCGCGGGCGGCGGCCATATTGTCGGGATTAGTTCGGTAGCAGGACGAATTGGCGTACCGTTACGTACCGCCTATTGTGCCGCCAAGCACGGCTTGATCGGATATATGGATGCCTTGCGCGCCGAAACCGAGACACGGCACAATATCCATGTCACTAATATCTTGCCAGGCTCTATCCGCACCAACGTCTCTCGCAATGCGCTGACCAAAGATGGATCAAAGCGCGACAAGTCTGATGATGTTATCGACAATGGTATGGAGCCCGCCGAATGTGCCCGTCAAATAATCGAGGCTGTCGCCAATAATGTGCCGGAGCTCATCATCGCCGAAGGTCCCGAATTGATGCTCGCGCAATTGCGGCAGAGCGATCCGGAAAAACTCTTTGAGATGACCGCTGGTCTCGGCGCACAAATTGCTGCGAAATATGAAACCGGAGATGATAATTAATGGCATTGGTGCTTCTTGAAAAAGCCGATGGCATAGCGACTATCACCCTTAATCGACCTGAAGCGATGAACGCCTTGTCCCATGACTTGCGCAGCCAGTTTTTCGATGTCTGCCAAGATATTGGGGCCGATGGTGAAATCAGAGCCGTTGTCGTCACGGGGGCCGGGGATCGCGCTTTCACGGCCGGTCTTGATCTGAAAGAATTGGGCGAAAAAGGCCTGGGTGCAGCGACCGACCAACAGCCGGCAAGCAACCCCTGCCGGGCGTTGGAGAAGCTACAAGTACCAGTCATCGGGGCGATAAATGGTGTTGCGATTACTGGCGGCTTTGAATTGGCTCTGGCATGCGACGTCCTTATCGCCTCCAGCAATGCGCGCTTTGCTGATACCCATGCCCGCGTCGGCGTCATTCCCGGCTGGGGCCTATCGCAGAAGCTTTCGCGTTACATTGGTGTATCCCGGGCTTGCGAACTGAGCTTTACCGGCCAGTTTCTGGATGCCGACACCGCTTGCAACTGGGGTCTGGTGAATCATGTTTATGCGCCAGAGGAATTGATGCCAGCAGCTCGGGCTATGGCAGCCGATATGGCAACAATTGATCCAGAATTTCTCAAGACCTACAAGAAGCTAATCCTCAACGGCTATGATCGCAATTTCAAAGAGGCGATGGCTTTAGAGAAACAAGTCACCGATACTTATAATGATAGCGTTAGCGCCGAAGAAGTCGAGCGACGGCGGCTCGGTGTTATCGAACGCGGCCGGGCCTTGAAGAGCTAGGCTTTAGGTACCGGGCCTCAGCGGGTGATGAAATCGATTATCTGGGCCTGCGCCAGCTTTGCTTCTCTGATCGGTAAGAGCATCCAAACATGCTGCATCTCTTCCCCGACATGGAGCGCAATATCAATATCCTGAACAGCGGCCTTCTCTTTCAGCCGCAGAGCATCAGCGTAAAGCACGTCATGACTGCCGGCAAATAGGGCGATAGGAGGTAGTCTGTCGATGGCCGCAAACAGAGGGCTAACAGGAAAAGTCGCCGGGTCTTTGCCTTCGCCCGCCCAAAACTGACCAGCGGTCCGAGCGCCTTGGACGGAAAGTAAAACATCATGCTTTTCAAGCTCTTGCTGCAACGGATCGCTGGCAGTGGCATCTAACCAGGGAGAAAGAAGAATGATCTTGCCCGGCATTGGTTTGCCTTGATTGCGCAGCATCTGAGCAAGTCCCAAACTATAACCACCACCTGCACTATCGCCCATAATAGTAATGTTCTCGGCGCCATATTTGTCGGCTGCTCGTTCATAGGCCTGCATAACGACGGGATAGCTTTGCGACCAATCATGCTCTGGAGCGAGCGGATAGAGCGGAACTGTGGCGCTGGCGCCGGTGGCCTTAATCAGCTTCTTGATCATCGCCCAATGGACAAAGACTATATTAAACGCGTATCCTCCTCCGTGCAGATAGAAAATATGGTGCTTCGTTTTCTGTTGCTTTGGTTCGATCTCATAGACCTTATGACCATCGAACTTATGTTCATTGATCACACTTTTCTTCTGAAACCATCGACCAGGCCGCGCGGGACCGTTTTTCCGGTCTCGACCGAGAAATTTCATGCCCGTGTCATAATCCGCAAGACGCTCTTGGATCTTCAAGAGACGCAGCACAAAATTGATAAAACGCGCGCGTTTGCTGATCATGATGCGGCTGCGTCTAAGTCGGCATTGATGAAAGCAGCAATCTGCTGGCGCGCTTTCTTGGCTTCAGGGATCGGAAACAACATCCAGACATGCTGCATGGCTGGAAACTCGTAGTAATCCAGCCACAAGCCTGCGGCATCGGCCTTTTCTTTCAACCTTCTCGAATCCGGCCAAAGCAAATCAAATGTTCCGGTAAACACGGCAATCGGCGGAAGGTTATCAAGACTGCCAAATAACGGACTAACCGGCGGGGCATCGACTGCTCCATTTTCGCCCGCCCACCATTCGCCTGCTGCACGAAGGCCATCAATGCCCAATATACCATCTCTCTTTGTCAAAGCCGGTTGCATCGGATCGGTCATAGTGACATCAAGCCATGGCGAGAGCAGAACCATTTTATGCGGCATGGGCTTTCCCTGATCGCGTAACATCTGCGTCAGACCCAGCGCAAAACCGGCACCTGCACTGTCGCCCATTATGGTGATGTTATCTTCACCAACTTCTGCAACAAGCTCATCATAGACCTGCATCATCCAATTGTAGCTTTGCTGCCAATCGTGCTCAGGCGTCAACGGATAGCATGGCGTGACAACTGTCGCATCGGTGCGGTCCACCAACTCTCCCAGCAGGCCCCAATATCCCGCCTGAATATCAAGAATATAAGCACCACCATGGATGTATAAAATTCGTCGATGGCTTCCAGATTTAGGAGATATTGTGAACGTTAGATGCCCGTCTTTAGTTGTTTCGGTCACCTCGAAACGGCGTTGCAAGGCTTTACCTGGCGCAGCAACTTTCTTGGCACGCGATTTAGGAATGCTGGCTCTCAGCTTCCCTGCATCAGAAAATATAGCTTTTAGTCCGGTTAGCGGAAGGGTCTTGGCTAGCAGCCGCGCTCTGATACTTGTCATGGCCTCGCCCTAACCCGGATTGCCTTCCATTTGCGGTACATCAGGATCAATTGTCACCCAGTTTTGGGAGCTCTTAGTCCAGAAATGCATCTGCGGGTTGAGATCGCTAGTATCATCCAGCGTTCCCGCCTTAACAAACGTCATACCCGGTTGCGTCGGTATTGTGGAAAGTAGGGGCGAACCACATTTAGGACAAAAATGTCGCTCCACAATATTGCCTGTTTCGCTAGTATCTTCATAGGTTGTCAAATCGCCGGTAATACTTAACTGATCATTGGCGATACCGAACAAAACCGAATAAGCACTGCCCGATTGGCGCTGGCAATTTTTGCAGTGACAGACACCAGAAATTTGTAGCTCTCCGCTGACGCTATAGCTGACCGATCCACAAAGGCACTTTCCTGTCATAGTCATTTGCTTTCCCCTTTTTAAGCGACTTTTCTTACAAATACCGTTCCTGCGGAATATCCTGCGCCAAACGAACAAATAAGTCCAACGTCGCCACTCAACAAATCCGTGCTATGTTTATGAAAAGCAATAATTGATCCCGCCGATGATGTGTTCGCATAGGTATCCAACACCGTTGGGCTTTCATCGTCATTCGCCTCATGGCCGAGAACCCGTTGGGCAATTAAACGGTTCATGCCAGCATTTGCCTGATGGAGCCACAACCGCCTTAAGTCGCTGCTTTCAATTCCCAAACGCTCGGATTGCTCAACAATCATTTGCGCAACCATTGGCACAACTTCCTTGAACACCTTGCGGCCTTCCTGAACAAACAACTTGTCCACATTGTCACGTGTCTCTGGACTAGTTCTGTTGAGGAAACCGAAATTATTGCGAATGTTATTGGAAAATTGCGTCTTGAGCTTCGTCCCAATAATCTCCCAATGCTCGGCTGGAGCGATATCTTTGGCCTCGACCAAAATGGCAGTAGCGACATCACCGAAAATGAAATGACTATCACGGTCACGCCAATTCAAATGGCCCGAGCAGATTTCTGGGTTGATCACCAAGACTGACTTGGCACTGCCAGAACGGATATAATCTGCTGCAGTCTGGATGCCGAAGGTTGCAGAAGAACAAGCGACATTCATATCAAAGCCAAAGCTATCACCCATGCCAAGTGCATCCTGGATTTCAACTGCGATGGCAGGATAAGCGCGCTGTAAATTGGAACAGGCACAAAGCACAGCATCAACATCTTCTGCTTTCCTACCTGCCCGCTCTAATGCTTGCTCTGCAGCCTTTACTCCAATCTCTGCGAGGATCGAAATGTCTTCGTCGGGGCGTTCCGGCAATTGTGGACACATGATTTCGGGATTCAAAATAGGGTCTTTCGACAGCACAAAACGCGATTTTATACCCGATGCCTTTTCGATAAATTCAACCGAACTATGCTGCAACTCAGCAACTTCTCCAGCGGCTATAGCACCGGCATTTTCGCTATTGTGCAAATCGACATAAGCATTGAAGCTCGAGACCAGTTCTTCATTGCTGATACTGTCACTTGGTGTGAACAAGCCGGTGGCAGAAATTACGGGGGTGTTAGCGTCGATCATAATCTTCATTCTCATAAGCTATAGGTAAATTGGTAGTTTGTTGACCAATATCGTAAAGTCCCATCTCACAACTAGCAAGACGTGTTGCTGCCTCATTGCCAATCGCAAGCAACTTGCTATTTGTTGGATATGTCAGAGACCGATCAAATAAAATTGCATGAAAGCTGGAAGACACCGCTCGCACCGGAATTTTCGAGCGAATATATGGCCAAACTTCGGAATTTTTTGGTTCAACAAAAAGCGGATGGCAAGGCCATCTATCCCAAGGGCAGTGAATATTTTCGCGCACTTGATCTAACCCCACTCGATAAAGTTCGCGTCGTGATATTGGGGCAAGATCCCTATCACGGCCCCGGACAAGCACATGGGCTTTGCTTCAGCGTGCAACCAGGCGTCCGGCCACCGCCGTCGCTGGTCAATATTTATAAAGAACTGGAAAGTGATATAGGGATCCAACGCCCCTCTCACGGCTTTCTGGAATCCTGGGCCAAGCAAGGCGTATTGCTGCTCAACAGCGTGTTGACCGTTCAGCAAGCCGAAGCGGCGTCCCATCGCGGCAAGGGATGGGAGCAATTCACCGATGCGATCATCCGCCTGGTTGCCGCAAAGGACGACCCTGTCGTATTCCTGCTTTGGGGTAGCTACGCTCAGAAGAAAGCCGGCTTTGTCGAGAGCGTCGAACAAGGTGGTAAACATCTGATATTGAAAGGCCCTCATCCTTCGCCATTGTCTGCCTATAAAGGCTTCTTCGGATGCCAGCATTTCAGCAAGACCAATGCCTTTCTGAGTGCCAACGGGCTGACACCGATCGACTGGTCTTTGCCGCCAGCTTAGCCTATAATTCGCGAAGAAGCGGAAGAAGGACAAGGCTATGACAGCCAACCGACAAAAAGAGCATCAAAGCTTTGCAACATTCTGGCCTTTCTATTTGCAGGAACATGCCAAACCGGCGACCCGCTATTTGCACTATATCGGAACCAGTCTGGTCGTCCTGATCGGACTTTATTCGGTACTCACGGCCAACTGGTTGCTACTGTTGGCCATGCCGCTTGCGGGCTATTTTTTCGCCTGGCTGGCGCATTGGCGAGTGGAAAAGAACCGTCCGGCAACTTTTACCTATCCACTCTGGTCCCTTGCCGCCGATTTCAAAATGTGGGCTCTGTGGCTAACCGGCCGTTTGAAACCGGAGCTTCAGAAAGCCGGTATCGAAGAAGCTTAGCCTGCCTCTTCCAATTCTGCTTGCTGACCGTTTATAGCCTCGGTTCCTTCGATCCAGGCGCCAATATCCCGCGCCACTTGATCTGGTGTTTCCTCCATTGGTAAATGGCCAGCATCGTTATATATAATCAGTTTCGAGCCCGAGATCGCAGCTTCGAAAGCCTTGGCATGGGACACCGGAATAACCTTGTCCTGTTCACCCCAGAGGAGCAGAACCGGCATATTCAGATTGCCAATTTCATTCCATTTTTCCGGTTCACGTGGCGTTTTTCCGCGCGCAAGGGTCGCCTGCCGATTACCAGGAAAACGCAAGAGCTCCCAATAGCGCATCACCAGTTCATCTGTCAGTCGTTCTGGCTGCGCAAAATTCTCTTCGAGCGATGAGCGGACCAGAAATTTCGGCGTAATTTCAGGTAGAAGCAATTGCCCAATGGACGACCGCGCCAACCGAGCGCCGAGATATGGCTTTATTTTTTTATCTATTTGCGCACCCGATGCGTCAATCAAAACCAATCCGGACACTCTTTCCGGGACAGCTAAGCCAGCGCGCCAAGACAGCCACCCACCCATGCTGTTGCCAACCCAATAGGCCTGCTCAACACCAACGGTATCAAGTACCTTCACCGCTGCGGTAATATTGGCATCGGCGCTATAGTCGCCTTCCGCCTGTGGGCCGGTCAACCCATGACCGTAAAGATCCAGTGAGATGAGCCGATATTTGTCACCTAATAAAGCGACCACCGGTTCCCACGTCTGCAAGAGACTACTTGATCCGTGGATTAGCAAGATGGCTGGGCCATCTTTATTGCCTTCATCACGATAATGGATTTTACCGCCAGCTCCATCGTCAACAAATTGCGAAGCGTCATTGCTATATTTGGCTACCATTTCGACCCGGTCTGTATCGGGCGTCCGAAAAATAAAAAAAGCGGCAACCAGAATGACCACCAATGCCAATAATATACGAAATGTGGTTTTCATGATGTTGCCCCAGCTATGGTCCGATCGGAACAATACATATCAGTGGGCAAGTAGGACAGACAAAAAAGGGCGGGAGCACTTTCGTACCCCCGCCCTTCTAAAATTCTAACCGATTGGCTTAAGCTTGCTGAAGATTTACAGCTGCTTTTTTGCCATTGTTGCCGGTTTCAACGTCATATGACAAACGCTGCTCTTTTTCGAGCGTCTGCATGCCTGCAGCCTGAACGGCCGTGATGTGCACGAAGCTGTCGTCGCCGCCATCTTCAGGAGCGATAAAGCCATAGCCTTTGTCTGCGTTGAAAAATTTTACTGTGCCTGTAGGCATATTCTTATTCCTATTCATAACTTAATTATGCTTGTTCCAAGCGGATTTGCTCGGATCAAACGGGTTGGCCAACGTCGAGAAAAAGGAAAAAAGAGTATGCATCCTGAAAGGGTGCGAAACCAGAATTTCGTCGTACGCGATTATTAGCTGAAGCGGCCCATAGCAGGCTATCCACCACTTAGCAAACCGCTTCAATGGCGGGATGCGCTAATGCGAGCCATTAGGGCGTCGAAATCGGCGCAATGGCCGCCATTGTCAATGATAAGCCAAGCGATAGAACAATTCCACGCCTCTGCTGTTTCCCACTCTTTCCCTAACCGGATATAACGTGTAGCAGTTTTCTGCATGAACAATATTCTTCGAATTTCCAGCCGGCTCTCTGCCATCCTCATCGCCACGGCCCTGTCTGCTTGCGAACCGAGCGAACCACCAATAGCTCCCGACCCATCGCCGCAGGACGTCTATTTCGAACGCCTATCGATCTTGTGCGACAAGGCCTATCCGGGGCAGCTTGTTTCCGATCAGGAAGCCGATGCGGATATGATCGGCCAACCGATGATCATGCATGTGGCGACATGCGATCAGAACGAGATCCAAATTCCCTTTCACGTTGGCAATGCTGATGGAACCTGGAACCGGTCGCGCACCTGGATCATCACGCGCACCGAAAACGGACTGCGCCTCAAACATCGTCATCGCCATGAAGACGGATCGCTCGATACTGTCAGCAATTATGGTGGCGATACTGCAGCGGAAGGCAGCGAAGACCGTCAGGAGTTTCCGGTTGATAATGAATCCATCACGCTATTCAAAACCGCTGACCTTGAACAATCGGTCACAAACACCTGGGCGATGGAAATCAGCCCGCCAGGTGAGCCGAAAGCCCGCTTTGCTTATGAACTGCGTCGCCCTGAAACATCCGGTGGTCGGTTCTTCCGCGTCGAATTTGATCTGTCCAAATCGGTAGACACGCCGCCGCCGCCGTGGGGCGATGAGGGCGGATGAGCGAACAGCTAAAAGACTCTATTCTGCGGAGAGGCTTCCGGCTGCTACTCGCAATCTTTTACCTCCTCGCCGGTATCGCCCATATCAGAAGCCCCGGCGGCTTTCTGGCGATCACACCGATTTGGGTACCCTTTCCTGAGCTGGTCGTCTTCCTGACCGGCATCGCAGAAATAGCCGGCGCCATTGGCCTACTGATCCCGCCCCGACTTATCCCGCACGTCCGCTATGCCGCTGGCATCGGACTGGCACTCTATGCGCTGTGCGTCTTTCCAGCCAATATCAACCATGCGATCAACAATATCGCTGTTGGCGGCGAGACCGCGAGTTGGGCTTATCATGGGCCGCGCCTATTGTTTCAGCCGGTCTTTATCTGGTGGGCGCTTATCGCCGGCGGCGTTATCAACTGGCCATTCTCGAAACATTGATCCAATGATTATTCAAGTCGGTCTCGCTGCATTTTCCTTTTCTGCCAATTCTCGTACAGTGGCTTCATGCGTGGTCCGGTCAATCCGATAGAAACCGATAATTGCCACCATCGTCAACCAAATCCCCAATATAACAGGAACGTAGACTGCGCCCAAAAACCACAAGGTGTCTTCTGGCACTTCGCCCTGCTTTGAGCCAGCAGCCAGACCGACCGCAGTGATAACAAAACCGGCAATGACGATACCAAAACCTTCACCAAATTTCCGCATGAAGGTTGCTGCAGCGAAGAACAGTCCTTCTGAACGATTGCCAGTTTTTGCTTCACCTTGTTCCACTAAATCAGCCATCATTGATGCCGCCAAAATCTGATAGCAGATTATCAAGCCTACATCGATCGTGTTGGTTACGAGAACAATCCAAAAAACTTCAGGCGTTCCATTTTCCGGCATCACTCCTATCAACCGCAAGAAAATCGGTAAGGGTGAACCAATGAAGGCGATCAGGCCAATAATGATGGCGCCGCGCTTCTTACCCAATTTTCTGGTTACGACCGGTGCAAGAAGTCCACCGATAAATGCGGAGAGAAACACGCCCAAAGTAATTCCAAAAATTTGCTCGTTGGTAAAATCCCAGAAATAGGTCGTGAAGTAAAAAGCCAAGCCAGCGGCAAGTCCGCTCGCGGTAAAGCCCAACAGAGAGGCAAAGAATAATGCGAAAAAAGACTTACTGGAAACAGTGCTGTAAATCTCGTTGAAGATCATCTTGAGCGATTTGTCAGCCTTTGGCGGCGGTTTGCGAAGGCGGGGAATATAATGATGGGTTCCCAATGCTGAGATCATAATGGCGGTAAACATGATAACCGCGCCTAGGAAGCCAAAGAATTTATAAGCTTCCAGATTAAACTGTCCATTAGTGATTGCAACCGTCACAAACGCCGGAAATATAAGCGCAAAGAGCACTACTGCCATTGAATTGCCGCCAAACCATGCAAAGAAATATCGGAAGCTCAATATATTGCTGCGCTCATCATAGTCGTCAGTCAGTTCCGGTGCGAGTGCGGTACTCGGCGTTTCGTAAAAGGTGATGAACGTCCGTATTATGATCGCCAGCACAACGATATATAGAAATAACGCCTGATCGCTCCAGCCTTGCGGCGGCGTCCAGATGAAATAATAGCTCACGCATAGGGGGATAGCGGCAGCGTACATGAACGGATGTCTGCGGCCCCATTTTGACCGGAAATTGTCAGACCAATAGCCAACAATCGGATCGCTGATCGCATCGGCAACAAGCGCGATCAGTATAGCAAAACTGACGAGCCGCGCATCGAGACCGACCACTTGCGCATAGAATAACAGCAGGAAATATTTGAGGCCATTGTCTTTTACGCCATAAGCAACTGATCCAAAACCATAAGCCAGCTTTGTCCAGATAGACGGCTTTTTCACCGTCGCAATCACTGGTGCGTTCATATGCCCCCCTTTGTAAGCGGCGCCTCAAATTCGCGCTCTCGTCTTTGGTCTAAACAGGTTGCGGCCATTTACAAGCACCCGCAAGTCAAGACAAATATCTGCAGCGCGACCCGATTCATGCTATGATCATCGATGGAGGGCAATACTGGAAGGAGTGCCCTATGGAACGCCACGGAGATGAAATCTCAGTGACAGAGAAGGAAGCCAGCAATAAAACCCGCCCACAAGGAGTAAGATGGGTTCTCGCGTTTTCTCTGGTTGCTGCGCTGATCGCAATGTCCTTTGTCTGGATCATACCGGCCTTGTCATAGGGTTTGGTCGTTTGTTGATCCTGGTCAATTGATCGTCTCTTGTTCTGACATATAATTGCAGAATTGATGATCGGAGAGCGACGATGACCAATCCCACCGAGACACCTGAAACCAGCGAACGCAAAGGCCATTGCCTGTGTGGCGCGGTCCAGATTACTGCGCATCAAGCCAGCAACGAAGTCGGTGCCTGTCATTGCAGCATGTGCCGGCGCTGGGGTGGCGGTCCGTCCTTTGAGCTGGATTGCGGCACCCATGTCACCCTGACTGGTGAAGATCACATCACCATCTATAACTCCTCCGAGTGGGCCGAACGGGCCTTTTGCAAAAGCTGCGGCACCAACCTGTTCTACCGACTGAAAGAACCCGGCCAATATATGATCGCCAGCGCGATATTTGACAATGACGACGGCCTGACGTTCACGACACAGGTCTATATCGACAGCAAGCCAGATTATTATAGCCTTGCCGACCAGACCAAAAACCTGACCGGCGCAGAGGTTGAGGCCCTATACGCCCCACAACCCGAATAGGCCGACTATCCGGTATCGACCACCTGCTATCGACCACCCACTATCGAATAGCCACTATCGAATAGCCACCGGATTAATCACCATCTGCACCGCGCCCTTGAACCGGGGCTGGCCGAGTACGAACATAAACTCGGTTGCGCCGTCTTTGGCTAATTCCGCCGTGTTGATGCTCTCCAACACATGCACGCCATGTTTCGCGAGCAAAGTCTGATGCACAATAAACGGTTTCGTCGGGTCCTCGAACGGGATTGTCTCCAAGGCCGCGGTATCCGCACCAACCATCACGACATCCAGCGACGCAAGATATTCCGCGCCCTCGACACCCAGTCCTGGCTGCTGCGCGATAAAGCCCTGCGGATCGCTCGTGGCCTTGGTCATCCAACCGGTGTGGAATAACACCACATCGCCCTTGCCGATGGTCACGCCGGCCGCCTTGGCCGCCGCGTCAATCTCCGCGCGGTTAAACGCCGTTCCGGGATCAACCACGTCTTTCCCGTATTGCTTGGTCATATCGAGCAGCACGCCCCGCGTCGCCGTCGGCAATATCGCCTCCGTGCCAAATTTCGTCACACCAGCGGGCGTATAAAATTCGCTACCCTTCACGCCATTATAATAATGATGGTCGATGCCCAAATGCGCAAAGCCGTCAATCTGTGTACCGATGCCAACCCAGCTATGAATAATATCATCATGCGCGGTCACTTTATTGGCACCCATTGAACCGCCCTGCCCGTCATTGGTCTGGAGGATCGTCGCGCTATAGGATCGCGGCGGATAGGCGGGTGTATCTGGGCCCGTCACCACGCCTAGTGCATAGGTCTTGCCGGTCTTGACCAGCTTCGCGGCATTGACGGTCCCCGCTTGGGACAGGTTGTTCATCGCGCCCTTGGTGTCTTCGGTGCCATATTTGGACGGATACCAACTCTTCTCCGCATCTTGCGCCAGTGCTGGCACTGCAAGCATTGCGCCCGCCAAAATCAATCCTAAGGCCCGCATCCTCATTCTCCCTTTTCTTTTCAGACTATCATAAGGAAGAAAGATAGCAACGGCACAGGAGCCATATTGGCCTGTTACAACCATGCGAATGCGATCATTTTACGGACTCCTACAGATTCCTGCGTGTCGAGACCGACAATCCGTTCGTCGCCAATGCCATATTGCGCCGGATCATGGGCGCGCAGCAGGAACATCAGCAATCGGTCGTTATATTTGCGCCGGACATAGCGGCACTGTCCGTCTTTATCGAAGACCCGGTCTTCCACGCCATGTACCGCGCGCTCAAATGCGATATCAGCCAGCCGCCGTGTACCCGATCACTCTCTCGCGGAACCGGCACAAAATTGGTCAGCGGATCATCCGGCAGGCCGGTGCCCCCTGGCACTTCATAAGGTGGTCCATATATTTCGTCATATTCGACAATCTCAAAATTCGGATCATCGGCAGCCGAAGGGGTGGAAAGATCGTTCCCGGAGGAACGGCGAGCGGAGGTGTTTTCATCTGTCATAAGGCAGATGATAACCTATTTGGTTATTTGTAGGAAAGCGGTTTTTATCCTTGTTTCTTAAACCCGTGACTTAACAATTTCACCGTCACCTTCGCCTCGGCGACCGTTACGCCATCCACATCCTTGATCGCCATCTCGGCCAGATAACCTGCCGAACCCTTGCGCTCCAGGTCAGCTTGCAGCGCCGCGATTTCATCGTCGCTCAAACTATATTCCGTCGTGACATCGCTGCCCGCCGGTTTGCGGAAATCTACGAACAAGTCCTTAATGATCGGAAAAAAGCGCTGCTTGTCGAGAAAATCAATCGCCGGCGTCGCAGCCGCCGCCTCGGCCAGCACCGTAAAGGCCCCCATATACATCACCCCGACATGATTTTCATTTCCGGCGAGTGGCATCAGCATGTTCACATAGCCGCTGCGCTTTTCCAGCGGCCGCATGCCTGTACGCTCCACAAACGGAACGCTATATTTTTCGGTTTGAACGGTATTGCTATCGGTTTGCATCGGCGCGATCTCCTTTAACACACAAAATGGCACGGTGAGCGACAGAGGAAAATGCGAGATTGTGATAGGAAGTAACTTTAGACGACCGCAACATCCCGAAAGCGGGTGTTAGAGTTTTGATCGCTGCAATTTCTGCAAGCAGTGTCCTTAGACTATTGGTTTGAAGAACTGACTTTCCAATGTTCACGAAACATCGCTGGAGAGATTGCAAACTGCTTTTTGAATGCTTTCGAAAAAGCCGTTCCATCGGAAAAACCACAAAATTCGCTGATAGTAGATATCGGGATTTCATCATTTTGCAGAAAATTGCGTGCATGATCTAGCTTCAATTCGAGAGCAAGCTTTGCCGGCGTGCGTCCAAATTGTAATATGCATTGGCGATGAAACTGTCTCTCGCTCAGGCCCATTTCGTTTGCCATATCAGCAACATTGGTTGTTTCAGATAGTCGGCTTTCTAACCATGGTATGAGTTTGTCCAAATTTGGCCCGGCTTGTTTTTGTAACATCAATGGCGCCGAATATTGCGACTGATTGCCAGGTCGAATCATATGAACCACAATATCCCTCGCGATTTGGAGTGCGGTTTTATCATCGATATCCCGTCGCACTATTGCCAAGGCCAGGTCGATGCCTGTCGTTACCCCAGCCGATGTCCAGATTTTACCGTCTTCTATAAAGATCGCATCTTTTTCGACCGTTGTTTTGGGGGCGTATTTCACCAAATAGTCAACCGCGGACCAATGCGTGACAGTTCGCTTATTGTCCAATAATCCCAGATGAGCGAGGATAAACGACCCACTGCATATAGACGCGATCCTGTAAGCGGTGGAAGAGGCTTGTGCCAACCAGGCCATAAGCTCGTCGTTGGCAATTGCAGCGAAGACCGATCTTGCTACACCACCGGGCACTATGATTGTGTCGGTTCTGCGCACTTTGGGTAAATCATTCAACTGAAATACAAGTCCATTGGCGGCAGTAACACTCTTGGACGTGCCAATATAGTCAATCTCATAGCTGCCTGGTACGTGAATATCAGCGATTGAAAATACGTCAGCTGGACCCACTAAATCTAACATTTGTAAACCTTCAAATCCAACAAATAGGATGCGCTTTGGTATGGCAGATATGGACATATAAATGTCATAGCAGACATTACAATTTCGATCTATCGATCTCCGTAGAAAATTTGAAGGAGAAGTTCTGATGAAAATACAGATGTTTATTTACCCTGGCATGACATTGCTAGACCTTGTTGGACCTCTCCAGGTCTGGAACTCATGGCCAGGTGCAGAAATTCAAATAGTGGCTCAATCCACCGGTTCGATACCAACGGATAGCAGTCTAAGCGTAAATGCTAATCACAGCTTTGATGAAGCTTGGAGCGATCCCGACATATTGTTCGTACCGGGCGGAACGGAAGGTACATTTGCATTGCTTGACAATGATGATGCGCTGACATTTCTAGAACAGCAGGGCAACAATGCCAGTTGGATTACAAGCGTTTGCACAGGATCTATAGTGCTCGCTGCCGCTGGCTTGTTAACCGGCTATAAAGCAACCTCGCATTGGATGGCAAAAGACATGCTTCCCGCTTTCGGTGTCGAAGTAGCGGAAGGCCGTTGGGTGATTGATCGTAATCGCGCATCCGGTGGCGGAGTCACCGCAGGAATTGACTTCGGGCTCGCGCTTATGGCCCATATTTCCGGTGATGAGAAATTGGCTCAGCAAATACAATTGAGGCTGGAATACTCGCCGAATCCGCCATTCACGTCGGGAACGCCAGACGAAGCAGGTTCAGAAATTCTTACGGCAGCAACCGAGCATTTCAATTCCAAAGGCACCGAAATTCGAGCTGAGCTCATGGCTGGCGCTATTAGACGTTTTCAAAAACTTCAGAAAAAATGAATCGATAGGGAGATTAAAAATGATGAAACGTATTGAACCCAATGGAGACAACCAACCTCAGACCCACTCGAACGGCATCCTCTCAGAGAATGACTTGTTCATTTCTGGTCAAGTAGGTGCTGATGCATCAACCGGTGAAGCTGCCGATGGTATTGTGTCGCAGGCCACTGTCGCACTGGCCAATCTAGTTTCTGTAGTTGAATCTGCCGGCGGCAATATAGGCGATATAGCGAAGTTGACAATTTATGTTGCCGATATGGCCGCATTTCATGCCGAGGCCGAAGGGTTTATGATCGCCTTTGGCACTGTTTTCGGAAATGGACATGTTCCAGCCATGACAATGGTGGTGTAACGGCCCTAATATCTCCAGATTATCTTGTCGAGATTGAAGGGCATGCCAAAATTGGAGCAAGTACCTAATGGGGGAACCGTTTGACTTCGATGATCTTGCGGAGCTGGATCGGCAATATGATATCAGGCAGGCCGTGCCAGACATCATGGAAATTGCTAGTCTGATGGCTCAGCAAAGCGAGCGCGCTCGAAACGAACATTCCGGTTATGGGGAGTTATCTTATGGAGGCTCCCCTCTCCAGAAGCTCGACTATTTCCCAGCCTCTCTACATAGCCCGTTGCTCATTTACATCCATGGCGGGTACTGGCGTGCATTCGACAAATCCGTATTTTCAAATGTCGGAACTGCTTGGAATGAGTTAGGTGCTTCGGTTGCGGTCATAAACTACCGGCTGGCGCCGTTGGCTGCGATGAACGAAATCGTCGATGATGTTCGGCAATCCATTATCTGGTTGTGGCGCAATGTAGGGCGATTAGATTTTGATAAATCTAGAATGGTGGTCTGCGGAAGCTCCGCCGGAGGGCATTTGACTGCAATGATGCTTGCAACTCATTGGAAAGCCTTAGGGAAAGATCTACCAGAGAACTTGTTGAAAGGCGGCGCTTCAATAAGCGGGATTCATGACCTTGGACCATTCATGAGAGCGCCATTCCTAAAAGACGAATTGCGATTGACTGCACATGACGTTGAAGAGTTTAGCCCCGCGCGGAGGAAGCCTGCTACATCAGCTCCCATCATTACCTGTGTGGGCGGCGACGAATCGTCGGCTTTTCATGCGCAAAACAGACTTATCGCCGAATGCTGGCCGGAAGCTTTCAGAGCCGACATACCTTCTCCTGGTACAAATCATGTCACTGTTAATAATGAACTTATAAACTCAGAATCACAATTGTTCAAAGCCGTACAGCAATTGATTGCTCGATAAGCAGACCAACAAAGCTCCGTTCAAACATTAGGGCAAATTTTTTAACGTCAAACCTTCAACATTGCCAACAATGTCCGCTTTTGTACCCAAAGCGGGCATTCAAGTTCAAACCACCCCACCCCGCCAAACCGGCATCGCCGCCTCGCCAATCGCCACCGCAACGGCGGCTTTGGCTTGCAGCCGCGTGCTGTCCAATATCGGTAGGGGGGCGACATCGGCCGTGATCAGCAGCGGGATTTCCGTGCAGACCAGCGCGACGGCGTCACAGCCTTTGTTTTGCAAATTACCGATGATGCGGACAAATTCCGCGCGCGTTTCTGCGCGAAAATCGCCGAGGCATAGTTCATGGAAAATTGCCTTGTGAATGATCTCCCGATCCTCCGGCGTGGGGATGGAGCTTTTCAGCGCGCGGCGGGTCAGAGCCGCTTCATATACCGGACCTTCCATTGTCCAACGCGTGCCGAGCACGCCAATATGCAGCCGTCCGTCCACAGCCGCCTGTGCTGCTACCACCTCGGCTATGTGAAGGCACGGTATAGGGAAATCCGGACCGGGCTGTTCCAGAGCAATATGCGCCGTATTGTCGGGCAGGATGAAGAAGTCTGCGCCTGCCGCCGCCAGACGCTCGGCATCTTCCCAGAAAATCTGCCGCAGCGCCGCCAGATCACCGCGCTCCCAAAGGTCCAGCGTCGGCGCCATCGCTCCGCCGCTCATCGTGATCCGCGGATGCTCATGCGCGCCCATTTTAGCCGCGCCCTCTTTCCACACCGTCCGGTAAGACAGCGTCGCGCCCTCCGCGCTATGGGCGAGTATGCCGATATGGAGCGACTTCTTCATTCGACTGGGTCGATTTCCAAGCTTGTGATGGCGGGGAAATCCTCGCTCATCACATTGCCGCCGCCATCATATTGCTTGCCGATGCCAAGGGTAACAGTTGCTCTCCGCGCGATAAATTCTGCGCCCATGGCCTGTTCTTCAAACCAGGCGCTACACGGACCAACGGTACACAGCGCCGTCTGCAATTCCCCATCGGGCTCGCCAAGCGCGCGATAATGAAGATAGCAATTATCGCCGCAGTCAAAGCCGGCTAGGATGACACGCTGACGCTGTTCTGGCGGTGCCACCACGCTCCATGGTTCGCTCGTTGAATTGTTGCTGGCAGCGCAGGCGCTCACGGCCAAGAGGGTGGTGGCCGCGAGTAAAATCTTTACCGGAATGCCTCGCTTCATTGATCAATTCGTTGTTGCATAACCAAAACGGCCGCATCAATTTGCGCGCGTTTCGTCTCGCTTATGGTCCCGCCGATCACCCGGTAACGGATTTTTCCGCCCTTAAGCTCATAAATAATCGTTGCGGCATCTATCTTGCCAGCCAGCATCAGGCTCTTCGCTTCTTGCAAAAGATCGGCATCTTCTGGCAGCGGTACCACACGATCGCGAAGACGCATGGCGCCACCCGGTTCATCCGTCGTTCGGGGCAGGTTTTCCGTGCTGGCATCTTGGGCCGCGGCATCGGGCACCATCGTCATGGCAGACAATGTTGCACCAAAGGACAAAGTCATCATGAGTTTTTTCATAACGGCGTTGTCCCATCGCTCCGGCGGTTCGTCAACCACAACTGTTGACCCAAACAGCCTAGGCCGCAAACGGTACCGGATAGGTTGGCAGGTTCATGATCTGGGCCGCCTGCGCGGGCGTCGCAATGGGCCGCCCCAAACGGCCAGCCAGATCGACAAGCTCTTGCACCAGCTCGACATTGCGTGGGGTGCGCGGGCCGCCATAGGGTTCGATACCGACCTGCACATGGCCGCCCCGTTTAATCGCTTCCTTGGCAAGGCCGCAGCCGACACAATCATCGCCAAAAGCGGAAACTAACCAGGGCAGATCGCTGCCCTCGATCATCTCGAGATAGGCGTCCAGCGCCTTGGCTGTGGGCGGCAATCCAAAGGACATGCTATCCGCGCCGAAATAGAATTTCATGATCCCGCCCGGCGGTAATTTTCCGGCGCGGTGGAGCGCCATGATGAACTTCACAAAACCCGGTTCAAAAATCGAAATACTCATCCCCAGTTTCAAACGGCGGCACGCCTCGACATAATAGTGGCTGTCTTGCGCGTCATTGCGATAGACCAGCTGCGTCGGCGCAAACACGCCATCGCCCAACGGCACGGTCACGCTGAAGCTGCCCGGATCGCATAGGCCCTGCGCGATCAGTCCTTCCTCGGCCATCGCTTCAATATGGGCAAAGCGTGTTTCGACCGGAACGCTGCCGGATGCTGGGCCAAGCGGATCGGCAGGCATAGTTGGCGTCAATATCGCATCGGGGCGAGCCGCCAGCAGCTTGCGCCAAGGCCGCGCATAATCCTCTGCATCCATCGCGCCTGTCTTGCCGAACACCGGATCGCGCGTGTGATTATGCACCAGAGCCGCCCCCGCCTCCATACATTCGACCGCCTGCGCCACAATATCATCGTCGTCATAGGGAACGGTCGGGTTTTGCGCTGGTTTTACCGAGCCATTGAGCGAAACTTCGATGATGAGCGGTGTGTCTGTTTGGGTCATGACCAAACCCTAGCAAAGATTTACTGGATTGGAAAACGCCTTAAATCATCCCATTCACTCCAGCATCGCAGTCATTTTTTACACCCATTAACAGTCTGTTATCCAAAATCACATATGCCTGTTCCCAACGCATTTGTGGGGGATGAAATGACGAAGGCCGCGTATCAGGAAAGCTATACGGTTTCGCCGGATATGCCTGCTATTGATAAAGCCGACGTCGCGCGCGAACTGATGCTCGATGGTTTAGAGCGCCGGATTGCCGGACAGCTTAGCATCATCATCCCGGTCGGTGTCATTGGCTGGATCGCGAGCCTCTCCGATAACAATGCCTTATGGATGTTTCTGGGCCTGCAAATTGTGGCACAGCTTGCCATCGCCATCTCATCCCAATGGCTACGCCGCGCCGTCGAAGCGGGCAAAACAGCCGCGATCCGCAAAAACCTGTGGATGATGGCCGAGGCATCAAGCGGCATCATATGGGCCGCGATGATGCTAGACGTCGGGACGCTAATCGGCGGATCGGATGCGGTGCTCACCACCTGGGTCACGATATTGGTGACCATGGTCGTCTCCATCATCCTTGCCGCGCCGATTGCCGGCATTGCTTTTCCGCTGCTCGGCGGGTTCACCGCAGCGGTTGCCGCGGGCATATTCCTGTTTGGCAAGGATTTCAGCACCTTTTCCGAAATGGCGCTGACCTTCATGTGCATCGCGCTGTTCATCATCGCCAAGGCGGTCAATTTTCAGGCACATAAAAGTTGTCGCGACGGGATCGAAGTCGAACGGCTGAGCCAGCGCCTGACCGAAGAGCTGGGGCGCACATCCTGGCTGTCTCGCCATGACAGCCTGACCGGATTGCTAAACCGCCCGGCTTTGCAAGAAGGTATCGCGACGCTTGGAGAAACCCAGACGCCCGTCATCCTGCTCGATATCGATGATTTCAAGGCGATAAACGACAATTACGGCCATATGCAGGGCGACGCCGTCATCGCGGCGGTCAGCGCCTGCATCAAAGAAACACTGGACACCGCGGCCCCCGATGGCTTGGCCGCGCGCTGGGGCGGGGAAGAATTTATCATCGCCCTGCCCGACAGCGAAGCTACGCAGGCCAACGCCATAGCAGAAACCCTGCGCAAGGCCGTCGCCAAGCTAACCCATCGGGATTGGCCAGCGCGCCTGCGCGTGACCGGATCGCTCGGTATCGCCCATGGCCCCGCCAGCGCCTTTTCCACCACCTTCAAAAGCGCGGACAGCGCCATGTATGAAGCCAAGGAACAGGGCCGCAACCGCGTCGTCAGCGCGGATGCCAGCGACAGCAAAGTCATAAAGCCAGCCCGCGCCGCTTAAGCCACCTGCTATCTAGGCCGCCTGTTATCTAAGCGGCTTGGCTAGCAATCCGGCCGGTGGTCATATCCTCCAGCGTGATGGTGGTCAGCGTCTCGCCATCGGGTCCCAGAAAATCGGCCAGTCTGCCATCGGGCGCATAGAGGTTGAACATCACCAGCGCGCCATCCGGCCCGCCATGTTCCATATGGACATCGCCCGGATCCTTCGCGGCATAGTCGCCCGCGGCACGAATGCGCTTCTCCCCGGCCCTCTCTATTTCAAATGGGCCACCTTCATAATCCACCACATGCAGCTCCCCCGCCAGCACCGTCGAGGTGGTCGCGCAGACATGGCGGTGAAAATGGCAATAGGCGTTCGGTTCCCAGCGGTAGAGCAGATCAATATGCCCGCCCGCGCCATCCGCGTCGGGCCGCACGGACAGCACTGCCCCGTGGTAGTCGATGGGGTAATCGAAGCGGCTTTCCGCGTCGGTGAAGTGGACCCATTTAAGGGCGGGGTTTTCGAGCAGGTTCATGGCGTTACCTCTTGCTGGTTTGGCGCGAGCATATCATGGAATAATATGCACCAAAACCCATATTCATAATGCACTCACGCGCGCCTAGCTATGCTGCAACGCAATGGAGACCATTATGACATTATCGGCCACACAAAAGCTCGCGCTTAGCCTGTTACCCTTTGCCCTGATCAGCGCCTGTGCCGGCAAGCCCGGACCCGTCGGCAATAGCGCGGTGCCAGAGCCCGCCAAAGCGGTGGAGCTTGATCGCTATCTTGGCAAATGGTTTGAAATGGCGCGCTATGAAGCGCCGTTTCAAAAAGGCTGCGATGGGGTGACCGCCGATTATTCTCTGCGTGACGCCAATGCGTCCGAGCCAAAGATAAAGGTCATCAACAGCTGTACCAAAGACGGTAAAACCACCACTGCGGGCGGCAAGGCGAAAATCGTCGAGGGCAGCCAGAATGCGAAGCTGAAAGTCTCCTTCTTCGGACCCTTTTACGGCGATTATTGGGTGCTGGACCGTGCGGAAGACTATAGCTGGGCGATAGTCGGCGAACCCAGCGGGCGTTACCTGTGGATGCTCACGCGTCAGGCGCAGCCCGAGCCGCAAGTGCGCGCACGGATTGAGGCGCGGGTGAAAGAGCTCGGCTATGACTGGAATTTGGTAAGGGTTACGGATCAGAGTTGAGGGTGGTTAGTCAGCTATCACCGCAATTCTAACTCGAGCTTGGGCATGGGCTTGGCTCGGCGTCACTGAAATTCAGCTCAAACCTTCTCCGTCCCCTTTATCGCACAGATATAGACTTCTCCGCGAGTTTGAGCTGCTCGAATTTTGTTATCAAGCATCTTTTCTAAAGTGATCAATCCTTCAAGAACATAATTTATGTCCTCTCCATCGACCAAAATGGTCTTGATATGTTTGCCATGGACAATCGCCCGGATAGCTTCTCTTGAGAAACTGTTCACGGAAATAAAAATGCCCCTGCCATGCATTTTTCCATCTACTTTTTGAGCGAAATGATACAGTTGCTCTGTACTCGTCGACGGATCTTGCCACTTGGCTTCGACAATATAATTCTCGCCTTCGAATTTGAAAGTTCCGTCTATTTGCTCTCCATTAATTCGGAAGGCTTCTGCCATCTTTATAGATTGTTGATTGAACACTGTTTGCAAAAACTTTTCAAAAAACCGTCCACGCGCTTGAGGTGACATTTTTTCACCAAACATGTTTTGAAAACCTTTTTTTAGAGTATCCAACTCCATTTCTTTTCGGCCAGCGCTCTTCACAGAAGAGGCAGTTTTACGCTGCCGGATTGTTGCTCTATTCCTGTTTTCGACAGCCGACTTAAATTGTGAAATGAGCTGCTTTGAATCGGCCTTATCCAGTTTTTTTTGTTTATCGAACCAATAGGGGTCAAAATAGTCCCAGTTTGACATTCGATCGATCATCGATTGAAATATTTGAAAACCTCCGTCGCCTCGTTTTGATAATTGCGAAAAAACTTCAACGATAACTTCATGCCTACTTAAACTATTGTCACCTTCAATACATACTGCTTCGGTAATCCGATCTGGACATCCAACACTATTGAAAAACTCTATGATTTTCCGCCTCGGCCAAAACACAGACATAATACAGTCGTGCAGCATTTCTTTGATATCTAATGGAATTTCTGGGGCGGTCGGCATTCTGCAAGTATAGACTTTCGTTATCGATCCAGCAAGTTTTGCGCAAAATCATACGTAAAGGAAAATCAAAGACATCGGGTTATACATCAGATTTTTATCGTTACTTGTCACCTAAAATTACAGTAAGCAAACAAGTTCGTCCATTTCCAAAAGAGGGCGTTCGGAGAACTCACGTCGAGTAAAAAACGTTATGTCCAATTCGTAACCAATCCTATTTTCCAACACTCTAAAACCAGCCCTAATTCGCCTGATTTCTTCGACGGGCAAATCTGATTTGTTTAACACAACTAGAATATCCAAATCATTGGCTGCTTCATAATCCCTAAAAAAAGAACCGAACCCGTAAACATTTACAACGCTAGCGGTTGTTAAATGGATACGATGGATTTCCGTCTTGATCTCGCTTATGATATCCCCAAAAATCTTCACGGTGAAGCGCCCCACTAATTTCGGATGAGTTATAAAGACCTAAACTAGCTTCGAGACAAAACTCTTTGGCTTCAGTCGTATAACCGTTCCAGTTTCCCCCGATAAATATTACGTTTGCATCAGGAAAGGCAGCTAGTGCTTCCCTTACTCTTGTTATTCCACATGCATATTCGTCCAAACAAACCAATCGAATTCCAACGCCTTTCACCCGTACTATATCGAAATATATATCATGGTCTCTAGTTAAGCTTTCCACATTCGGATGGCTTGCAAGCGCTCCTTCAGTCCAAGAGATTCGTGAATAACCAACTCCAAAGTCATTATTTCCGTTCATCAGATATACTTTCGATGTATTCTTTAAAGTTTGATGGAAAGAGCGAATAACTCTCTAGTCTATCATATATATGTTTTTCGTAAGATAAAGCATGGTCTTTGAAGGCCATGGATACTCTCAAACCATTTTCATCCATCTCATCAGAAAAGCCGGAGATCATCGAAACGATTGTTCTATTGTTAGGCACTATTGTGTCTAATCTACGTTCCATCCATAAAGCGAATGCATTGGATTCTGGATTTGATTTTGCAATGTCAGATTTAGGTCCATACTTCTCAAAATAGTAGTAATTCTCGGCCAACAATCTGAGTACCTTGGTGGCCATCTCTGGCAGGGAGATTGCTTTCAATTCCGATAGATTGCTATCCACCCAATGCTCATGGTCAGCTTTCCAACCGGTTAGCAAATCTTTTGGAAAAGCATCTGGCTGTTTATCAACCATTGTATGGCAAGTAGGGCAAAGTAGGATGAGGTTGTTATAAACGTCCGCACCAGCCACCTCGGTTGCTCTCGGTCCACCGAGTGCCCTAGCGACAACGTGCGCCATTTCTCCAAAAATAAATGGCCTGTCAGTGTCTTCGACATCGGATAGTTTTTTACGGCATTCTGGATTGCTACAAATTCCAGCCGCGCGGCCCCATAGAAGCTTTATTTCTTTTTCTGCTATAGCCAAAGTATAAATCTTGAAGTTGACATAGTTTCTCAATAATTAGCCGAATAGCAATTTCATCTCACTTCTTACGAAGCAAATCAACCTATTCCGCGTCATCAACGACTACCCCACCTCATCCGCTTGCAAATAAAGCCGCTCGCCCACGTCCTTATAAACCCTTGCCATTCCGCGCATGCCTTATCTCGCCACCATCACAACCCCGCCCGAAACTCCGCATAAGCCGCCATCACATCCGCGGCTCCTTCGGTCTGCGGATAATGGCCCAGATGATCCAGCCGCCACGCCGGAACCTCCGGATTCAGCGCCGCGACTGCATCGACCAGATGGCCGCCGGAGACCGGGTCCTGGGTGCCGTTAATCAGCGCGATCGGGCATGGCGGGTGGGTCAGCTGGGCTTCCCAGCGGGGCCCGTGGGTGCGGCGGTCGGCGATATAGTGGAGCAACCTGTGTTGCTGCCGGTGGCCGCCATTTGTGCAGATAACGCCCCAATAGGCGTCGAGTTCCGCTGCGCCGGGCTGCGTATCCTTGCCGAAAACCTCGCTAAAGCTTTTGCCGAAACGCTCCCGGTTCATCAGGTGCACGAACAACCAGCCAAAGGGTCCGGTGAGCAGCTTTTGAATAGGCCGTGCGCGATGCTGCGCGGGGAGCAGGCCGCCGTTGAGAAAGGCGCAGCTCAGCAACCTGTGCGCCAGCTTGCCCTCGCCATGCCGCGCGAGCAATTCCTGCCCCGGGCTGACGCCATAATCATGGACGAGCAGATGAAAATCCTGACCCAATAAAGTCTCGGCCAGATGCGCGGCGAGA
This sequence comes from uncultured Sphingomonadaceae bacterium, assembly GCA_947501695.1. Lineage (GTDB taxonomy): Bacteria > Pseudomonadota > Alphaproteobacteria > Sphingomonadales > Sphingomonadaceae > Parasphingorhabdus. Next base: position 619,356 of record CANMWO010000001.1, on the reverse strand, counting down.
TCGCTCTGTTCCTGCAAATCATAAGCATGCCGCTTCGGCTTGTCGGAAAAGCCAAAGCCAAGAAAATCAAACGCCACCACCCGATAGCGCGCCGTCAGATCCGCCCATAGCGGCAGCCAGTCGAGGCTGGAGGTCGGAAAGCCGTGGAGCAGAAGGAGCGGCGGCGCGGATGGATCGCCGCCGGTGCGGACGAAGATTTGGTGGCGTTTCCACGCGACAAGCTGTCCGTCCTTGCGCCATTGTTCTGCGCTTTGCGGGGTTATTGGGGCGGGGTTTTCAAAGGTCATGGGTGGTGGCTTTCATGGATGGATCCTGAAACAAGTTCAGGATGACGAAGGGGCTGTGGGCATGCGCAGTCCTGCCACCTTGTCTGCATATTGGCAAATTACAGATCGGCCAACAGATCGCTCAGCTGGCGGACGCGGGCGCGGACCGAGGCGGCGCTGTCCTTGGCTGCGGCGCGGGCGGCATCCCGGGCGGCATGGCCATATTCCGGATGCTGGGCAGCAATCCGGCACAGCGCATCCACCGACCAGGCGCGCAGAAACGGGCGGTCATGATGGAGCAGCGGCGTGAGCCAGCGGTCCATGGTTGCTGCGCCGTCGGCGGAGAAGGTAAGATAGGCCGCGCACTGACAGATATGCAGCTGCGCCTGCCAGTATCGGATTGCCGGGATTTCATCCCATAAGGCTTCGCTCTGCGCGGCGGAAAGCGCCTCCCCGCGTTCGAGCGCCGCCTTGATCAGCCACGTCGCACCGCTCGACACCGCCGCTTGATCATGCGCGGCAAGCGCGATCAATGCGTCGAGGTAGGCGGCTTCATTCCGATATTCCGCCTCAATCTCCCCCAAGATGCTGACCGCCCGGCCATCAAAGGCCTGAAGACGGGTGAGCAAGGCGGCGGCAGACAGGGCCATGGGACGGGTTTACTCCGCTGGTTCCAATATCCTCGGTGTGGCGACAAAGGGACGGTTTTCCATAGCACGCAGGCTGTTGGATATCCTTGTACGATCACTGATCAGTCGGACATATTGATAGTCGCATCCTGAAATCGGGTGCGGATATTCGGAGATATCCTGTTGCAACAATGCCCGCGCTTTTTCGAGCTCCTGTCGAGCGGACTCCAACGCCAGTTCATAAGGTTCCTGCATGATGATCTCCTCTTTAAATCACTCCGCTAGTTCGGCCACCTCATCCGTCACGCCGCCGACCAATTGCCAGAATGATCACACCCAATATGATCAAAACGACGGTAATTCCGCCATATACCGTAACCGATTGCGCCTCGTAAACCACCCCCTGCGCAGCGTCGAAATAGCGACCTTGCTCATTATAGGGCAAGCTTCGACGCTGCCAAAAGAGGACACCAGGCACAGCTGCGGCGATCAACAGAAATATAGCTGTGAATCGCCTTAGCATCGCATCACTCCGCTGGTTCGTTCACCTCATCCTCGGGCAAATAGAGCCGGTCGCCCTTATCCTTATAGACTTTCGCCATTTCGCGCATGCCTTCTTCGGCTGCGGCCTTGCTTGCCGCGGCGGTATCGGCGCCCAGTTTTTCCGAGGCGATAAAGCCTTCGGCGCTCTGGTTTTGCTTGCTGGCAAAGTCGCGCACTTCCTGACTGATTTTCATGCTGCAGAATTTCGGCCCGCACATGGAGCAGAAATGCGCGGTCTTGGCGCCTTCGGCTGGCAGCGTCTGATCGTGATATTGCATCGCCGTTTCAGGATCGAGGCTGAGATTAAACTGGTCGCGCCAGCGAAACTCGAAGCGCGCCTTGCTGAGCGCGTCGTCGCGAACCTGTGCGGCCGGGTGGCCCTTGGCAAGATCGGCGGCATGGGCGGCAAGTTTATAGGTGACAACGCCAACTTTCACGTCGTCGCGATCGGGCAGGCCCAAATGCTCTTTCGGCGTGACATAGCAGAGCATCGCGGTGCCATACCAGCCGATTTGGGCAGCCCCGATGCCGCTGGTAATATGGTCATAGCCGGGCGCGATGTCGGTGGTTAGCGGGCCGAGTGTATAAAAGGGTGCCTCACCGCAAACTTCCAGCTGCTTTTCCATATTTTCTTTAATCTTGTGCATCGGGACATGGCCGGGGCCTTCGATCATCACCTGCACATCCGATTTCCACGCGCGGTGGGTGAGCTCGCCCAGCGTGTAAAGCTCGCTGAACTGCGCCTCGTCATTGGCGTCGGCTATCGAGCCGGGGCGCAGGCCATCGCCCAAGGAATAGGCGATGTCATAGGCCTTCATGATTTCGGTAATGTCGTCAAAATGTTCGTAGAGGAAGCTTTCCTTGTGATGAGCCAGACACCATTTCGCCATGATCGACCCGCCGCGCGAGACGATGCCGGTGACGCGTTTCGCGGCCATCGGCACATAGGGCAGACGCACGCCGGCATGGATGGTGAAATAATCCACGCCCTGCTCGGCTTGCTCGATCAATGTGTCGCGGAAAATTTCCCAAGTGAGTTCTTCCGCCGCGCCGCCAACTTTTTCGAGCGCCTGATAGATGGGCACAGTGCCGATGGGCACGGGCGAGTTGCGGATGATCCACTCACGCGTATCGTGGATGTTACGGCCGGTGGAGAGATCCATGACCGTGTCGGCGCCCCAGCGGGTTGACCAGACCATTTTGTCGACTTCGCTGGCCACGTCAGACGCAACCGCGCTGTTGCCGATATTGGCGTTGATCTTCACGAGGAAGTTGCGGCCAATGGCCATCGGTTCGGTTTCGGGGTGGTTGATATTGTTCGGAATGATCGCGCGTCCTCTTGCGATTTCATCACGGACAAATTCCGGCGTGACATAATCGGGAATGGACGCGCCAAAGCTTTCGCCGTCGCGCTTATATTCTTTCAGTCGCTCCCGCCCGAGATTTTCACGCTCGGCAACATATTCCATTTCGGGTGTAATAATACCTTTGCGGGCATAGTGCATTTGGCTGACGTTCGCGCCTGCTTTGGCGCGCAGAGGCCGTTTTACGACATGCGGGAATTGCGGGACACCGCCGCTGCGATCCGGGCCGAGCTGGCCATTATCTTCCGGCTTGATATCGCGGCCATCGTAGGACTCCACATCGCCGCGCGCTTCAATCCATTCGCGGCGCATCTGAGGCAGGCCAGCGTTGATGTCGATCAGTGCGTTCGGGTCGGTATAGGGGCCGGAAGTATCATAGACTCGTACTGGTGCTTCGCCGCCTTCGAGGCTGATTTCCCGCATCGCTACGCGGATCCCGGAGCCGCTATGCGCCGCCACATGCACTTTTTTCGAGCCGCTTATCGGGCCAGTTGTTACGCCAATTTCGGTCTTTGCGGGTATATCAGCCATAGTCTTTACTCCATTAGCGGAGTGAAGAGGCGGGATTTTTGTCTAACACCGCTCCCTCCCTCCGCCCGGGTTAACGGGATCAGGTTCAACGGGTCGTGGTGTATTCCACTCTCAACCTGCTTTTACGCACAGGCTCCCCGGGGATGAGTCGCAAGCTAGTGCGCCCAAGCCCCAAGGTCCAGTGAAGAATATCTATGGTAGTGATTGAAGCTGCGTGACGAAGCGCGAATTGACTACCAGCCGGGGACGAAATATTTCGGCGGCACCGCACAGCCCCAGTAGAAGCCTTGCCCAAAGTCAGCGCCCAAGAGCCGCGCCTGCGCCAGATGATGTTTGGTTTCAATGCCCTCAATCACTGACTGCGCTTTGCGGCCGCGACAGAATTCCAGCATAGATGCCAGCAGCGAAATCGGAATATCGCCATCATAGCAAGCGTTGAAAATCGTCTTGTCGATCTTCAATTCATCAAACGGGATTTTCGCAATCCGCTCCAGATTGGCAAGGCCTGTGCCATAATCATCAATCGAGATTCCCAGGCCATGGCCGCGCAGTACGTGACACACAGCGGCCAGTCGATCGACATCGACCACCCGCGCTTCCTCGGTAATCTCAAGCATAAGCGCACCTGGTGGTACGTCGGCATGTTTCAGGCGGCTGATCAGCGCGTCGACAAAGCGACGATATGTCATCATGATCGCGCTGCAATTAAACGAAACAGGTACCGACCTGCCACGTTTAGCCAACGCCGTGGCAAGCTTGATGGATTCATCCACCACTACCAATGTCGCTTCGACCTCGACCGCGACATCAACAAGATCGGAAAAGATGATGGCCGGGTTCAAAGCGCGCCGGGTCTTCACCCGGGTCAGCGCTTCATAACCGACAATCTTGTCATTATCCAAAGACTGTTTGGATTGAAACTCCACCGACAAATTAGGCAGCAGCCGGTCTGTTTCGACCAGCGCGCAGACATAATCGAGATCATTGGCAATATGGCCGCTGACATCCGCCATCCGCCCGATCAAATTGCATAAAGTCGGCACGGCATAAGGCTTCTGGAGCCGCTGGACCACGCTGGCGCTATCAAAAGCGAGCGAGTCATCCCCGCTATCTTTTGGGTTGGGTGTCAATATGACCGGCAACGAAGGCCGCAATCCGGCAAAGCGATCCAGCAAGCCATGGCCATTTTCCCGCATGCTTTTGGGATCAATGATCAATGCGTCCGGCCCAAAGACCAAACTGGCTTCCTCATCCAGTTTGGAAAACACACAAGCGACCGCAATATCGTGCGCCTCCAAATCGTCCTGCAAGGATCGGGAGAGTGCATTTTCTTCTTCGACAATTATAACTTTGGCTGTGGACATGACAGGGCCTCAATGGGATGAGTTTCAGCTCCAGCGGCGTGCTGGAGTGAAACGTTTTTTCTGGATTGGGTAATGCGAGCGCTCAGGCGCTGTCACCGGGTGTGACAGGCCCGATTACTGCTACGCAGGAATTTTTTGATCACGAAATTCTTGCATATGGGTGATACTAAGACCGCTCATGCCGGAGCGATAGATCGCCTGCTGCCAAGAGATTAGCTCTTCCAGCGACAGACTATAGCGCTCACACGCTTCATCCGTGGTCAACAACCCACCATTCACGGCAGCGACGACCTCTGCTTTGCGCCTTACAACCCAACGAGTTGTGTCTGGCGATGGCAAGTCATGTTCGGCTAACGCTTCCCCAAGCGGACCAATGACTCGTGTTGCTTTTGGTAATAATACGTCTTTCATACGGAACCTCAATTCTGCCTTTCGGCTTTGCCCTGTTCCTATGCCCACGCAGAAAATGCGCCGAGGAAGTTAAGCGAATTGAAATTTATGTGGTTAACAACCCTTAACGCACGCGCTTGGTCGCAAACGGGGTCTTCCGCGCCGAATGAAATCGGCCAGACGCAAGGATTTAGCTTGAGAAGTCGCAAAATAGCTGAACGAACTATTCTTCGGCGAAACACCGGCTTGTCATATGATTTCTATGGGGCTGACTGTGTCAGAATAGGTCGACGCGACGCGACAATCAAAAGGTATAGCCGATTCCCACCACACCGAAAAATTGGTCGGCGTCTCCGCGAATAGATGTGACCGGAGAGCGTTTTGGGTCTCCAAGCAAGCGCGAATAGCTGCCGATTAATATCACCGAAAAACCGCCATTCATAGCATTCCCGTCAAGATCAATCGCACCGAAAGCTGCAATGCCTACATTTTTCCAACCACCCGTGGCGTTGAAACCGGGAAGCCCGCTAGCCGCTGATCCGGCTGGTGAAATGCTGAAATAATAATCAGCGTAATCATCATCGACATGATCAGCGCTGATCGTCAGACTGGCCGCCATGCCGCGATTAATTGGCCTAAAATAGGTCAGGCTCGGCGAGACAACTCTTCCTCTATGAGCTCCCGCAACATCCCAGCGCAAATCTATTTCTGCGGTCAGCGAGTCGAACGCATTGAAGACCCGGTTGACCTTCACGCCGCCCACAGCGCCCAGTTCGACCGCAACATCAAGTTCTCCTAGGTCGCGGACCACATCATCCCTGATCCCGCTATTGCGATCGAAGCGCGCTCGGCCGACTGGGCCCAAGATTAAATCAACCTTGGCACCATTTTTGTCCGGAATCACATCCAACGCCAAACCGGGACCACGGGGTTCAAAATCTATCCCGGCCACGCTGCCCAAAATCACCGGCAGCGGAGAAATATCGTAATTGTCTGAACCATCATAGCTGGGGCCAATTGCTAGGCCAGCGCCCAATGTCACATAGTCGCCATCAAATACACTTTTCCCTCGAGGCGGCCCCTGCCCCTCTGGCTGAGCGAGAGCTGGGGATGAAGCAACAAAAAGGCAGGTTGCAGCCAAGGCATATTTGTACATTTTATTTCCTGAAAACTGGGGGGTGAATTCGGATCAAATCATAATATATATTTCATTCTCACGGCATGTTTAGCGTCATCTGCGCCAACAGTAAATTGGGCCGATTTAAACTTTGGCGGGCCCATCCCGATCTTGGGATTGCGCGAAAAGCCAAAACCTTCACGTGGCAAAAACAGGCGCAAATCCATTTTGCCATTGGCATTTTCGTCATGGACCAGAGCCACGGCATAAGTACCGGGTTTCACATTGTTGATTTGCACATTGCCCGCATTGGAAGCAGCAACTTTTATCTTGCGTGCAGATTTGTCCTTGGTGCAATCGGGAAAAAACTTGGGATTGCTACTCAGGCAGATTAGCACATCGCCTTTTTCAGAGCGCAGATTGGAAATGGCAATATCAACCGTCGCCGCTGCCGCCGGCGCTACTACCGCCTGACTAGCCCCTGCTCCGCTGATCGGCAGTATTCCCAAAAGTGCCAAGCCCGAGATCTGTGCCACAAACCTTGTCCCAAAACCGAAAGTATAATCCATAATTACCCCTATACGCACTGTGATGTTTTTCATGATGAGTAGCAGTTATCAGCCCTTTTCCTAACGGGCCGTTAACCAGCCAACGTGGAAACATCTCCCACCCCATATGATTCGTCACACCCATGATTGTCATAATTAACAAGACAATAGCCAATAGGCTGACGTGAATTGGTATCAAGAAAACCAATATGGGAATTACGACTGCGCCGCTTATCGCCTCTATTGGATGAAAACTCATTGCAGCCCAAGCAGTTGGTGGCCGACTTTCATGATGAACCGCATGGGCAAGTTCAAACCAGCCACGACGATGAAACAGACGATGGGTCCAATAGAACCATGTGTCGTGCAGGAACAAATAAGCGAACAGAGATAGCGGCAAATACCAGATCGGATACAGGCCCATATCAGTGTAAACATTTGTCCAACCTACATTTTGCCAGCCCCACGCGACAATACCCGTTGGGATTCCGTAAATGGCCGCCGAATATAGCGACCAGCGAATTTCCCGGGAAATCTGAGGCTTTAGCTCGTCATATTGCCCGGGCCTCTTGTGTTCTGTCAGCCAGGCAAAAAAGCCACTGGTAATTAGATAACGCACGCCGACAATGAAGGTCATAGCTAGCGCCGAAATGGTTATGGCAAGGAACAGTTCCATTGCTTCACGCTATGCCGCAAAGCCCTGACGGGCAAGGGCAAAGCAGTTTATTTTGCTACATGCTTTTGGACAGGCTTCCCCCCGCCCGCACCATAGGCTACGCCCATTTTGATATGGCGAAACAGCAATTTGATCTGGCAATAGCAGGAGGCGGGCTCGCCGGCGGTCTGATCGCTCTGGCGCTACGCAAATTACGTCCGAAGCTGTCGGTTGCGCTGATTGAAGCCGAGGATCACTTTGGCGGCAACCATGTCTGGTCCTTTTTCGAAAGCGACATTGCGCCAGAGCATCAATGGTTGTTGGAACCGCTAATCTCATTTCAATGGGACAGCTATGATGTGCGCTTTCCAAAATATGATCGCACGTTGAATACCGGTTATCGGTCAATATTATCGGAAAATTTTGATCGCATCCTTCGCGAGAAACTTCTTCAGAAGAACCTTATAACTGGTTCTAAAATTGAAACAATTCATGCCAACACAATAGAACTGGCCAACGGCGAGAGCATCAACGCCACCACGATATTGGACGCGCGGGGCGGCGGCGATCTTTCAGCACTCGAATACGGCTGGCAGAAATTTGCTGGACAAGTGTTGCACCTAAAAGCGCCCCATGGACTGGGCCGCCCGATCATCAAGGACGCCACAGTCGAACAGATTGACGGCTATCGCTTTGTCTATTCCTTGCCCTTCAGCGAAACCGAAGTTTTTGTCGAAGATACCTATTATTCCAATGGCGGCGATCTCGACGTCAAAGCCAGTCATCAGCGGATTGCCGAATATGCAAAAGCGCAAGGCTGGGTCATTGCGGACATTAGTCGGAACGAAGCTGGCTGCCTGCCAGTTCTATATGGTGGCGACTTTGAGGCGTTTTGGGCTTCACATGACGGTATCGAAGCCCGCGCCGGATCACGCGCAGCTCTGATCCACCCGGTTACCAGCTATTCACTACCGATGGCGATTCAAACGGCGATGATGATCGCTGCCATGCCAGAAATTACGCAAGATAGTCTCGATAGAACCCTCCGCGAATATGCCGCAAACCACTGGCAAAATTGTAAATTCTACCATATGCTATGTGCAATGATGTTCCAGGCGGGTAAGCCTGAAAAGCGATATAAGACGCTCGAACATACTTATGGCAAGAACGAGAATCTGATTGCGCGTTTTTATGCTGGCACGACGACCAAGCGGGACCAGGCCGCTCTGCTTTCTGGACGGCCGCCAGTTCCTATTACCAAAGCCATTCCGATCATGATGAAATATAGATGAGTCCAAATTGCAATGAATGACGTAACCAAAAGCCAGCCAGAATTGTTCAAGACCGCAGCCGTTATTGGCTCTGGCTTTGGCGGTCTGGCGCTTGCCATTCGCCTGCAATCCGCCGGCATTCAGACAACCATTCTAGAGAGCCGCGACAAGCCCGGCGGACGGGCCTATTACTGGGACAAAGACGGATTTATCTTTGACGGCGGACCAACGGTCATCACCGATCCCGATTGCCTCAGCCAACTTTGGGAACTCACCGGTCATGACATGGCCAAAGATATCGAACTGATGCCGGTGTCACCCTTTTACCGGCTCAACTGGCCCGATGGCACCAATTTCGATTATGTGAATGATCCCGAAGAGCTCTATGCCAATATCGCGGCAATCGAACCGGATGATGTTGAAGGCTATAAACGCTTTCTGGAATATAGCGGCGGGCTCTATGAAGAAGGCTATGTAAAGCTTGGCACCAAGGCATTTCTCGATTTCAAGTCGATGATCAAGGCCGCGCCGGCATTGATGAAATTTGAAGCGTATCGTTCTGTCTATGCCAAAGTCTCCGGCTTTGTGAAAAACGAGAAATTGCGTGAGTTTTTATCGTTCCAGTCGCTACTGGTTGGCGGCAATCCGATGAAGACAAGCGCGATATACGGCTTGATCCACAAACTTGAACGGCTCGGCGGTGTCTGGTTTGCCAAAGGCGGTACCAATATGTTGATCGCCGCAATGGTGAAGCATTTTGAACGGATTGGCGGCACGATCCGCTTATCCGATCCCGTAACCAGCATCGATACCATGGGCGACCGCGCATCGGGCGTCACCTGCAAATCAGGCTGGAGCGAGACATTTGATGCGGTCGCATCCAATGCTGATGTCATGCACAGTTACCGCGACCTGCTGGGTCACAAGCATCGCAGCAACAAAGTCACCGCCGCGCTCAAAAAGAAGAAATATTCGCCGTCGCTATTTGTGGTCCATTTCGGCCTCAAGGGCACCTGGCCGGGCATTCCGCATCACATGATCCTATTCGGACCTCGCTACAAAGGCTTGCTGGAAGATATTTACGATAATGGCGTGCTGCCAAGCGACTTCTCGCTCTATCTCCACCATCCGACGGTTACCGATCCGGAAATGGCGCCCGAGGGGCACAGCACTTTTTATGTGCTGGCACCCGTTCCGCATCAAGGTAAGTTGCCGATCGACTGGGAGGAAATGGGACCGATATATGAGAAGCGCATTCTCGACGAAATCGGTCAGCGCCTGATCCCCGACATTCACGAACGGATTGTCACCAGCTTTCACTATACACCGCAGGATTTCGGTACCGACCTCAACGCCCATCTCGGCAGCGCGTTCAGCCTCGAACCCTTGCTAACCCAAAGCGCCTGGTTCCGCGTCCATAACCGCGACGATGTGATCGACAATCTCTATTTTGTTGGCGCAGGCACCCATCCCGGCGCTGGCATTCCCGGGGTTGTCGGCAGTGCCAAAGCCACAGCAGAGCTAATGCTTGAGGATATATTGCAAGACGCATAATGAACCGCACCAATCTCGTCCTTCACGCCAAAGCCAGTATTGATCGCGGATCGAAATCCTTCGCGCTCGCCTCCAAACTGTTCGCCAACCAGACGCGCGAAAGGGTATGGATGCTATATGCTTGGTGCCGCGAGTGCGATGATCTCGCCGATGGTCAGGACCACGGTCATGGGATGTCGGCCACCCCTGCGTCGGAGAAGACCATAGCTGTTATGCGTATGCTGACCCGCCGCGCGATGGGCGGAGAGCAGACTGGCAAGCCAGCTTTTGATGCAATGGGAGTGGTTGCGCAGGAATGTCGATTACCTAATTATTTGGCCAATGATGTGATTGACGGCTTTGCGCTCGATGCCAAAGAATGGCGGCCGCAGAGCGAAGATGATCTTTATCAATATTGCTACCATGTCGCCGGCGCAGTCGGCTGTATGATGGCGGTTGTTATGGGTGTTTCCGCACGCAATGATGAGACACTCGACCGCGCTTGTGATCTTGGACTTGCATTTCAGCTATCCAATATCGCACGCGATGTGGCGGAAGATGCAGAGGCTGGGCGATGCTATTTGCCAAAAGACTGGTTGACCGAAATGCGGATCGATCCTGCGGATATTTTGAATCCGGCTCGACGGGAAGCTCTGACCCAACTGGTTGAGCGGCTATGCAATCTAGCTGAACAATATGAGGTTTCGGCCCGGGTGGGAGCGGCAAAACTGCCATTTCGATCTCGTTGGGCAATACTCGCAGCGGCGGGCATCTATGGTGACATTGCCCGTAATGTACGAAAGAGCGACGGCGCATCACTGGACTATCGAATTGTAACAAGCAAGGCAGCGAAGGCGGCTTGTGTTGCAAAAGCATTTTGGCAGGCGATATTCAAATCGAAATGGACTGATCGCTCGGCGCTGTGGGCACGCCCAAAAGCGCCAGCCTAACTCTGCTCTTCATTCTCCGATAGAAATTTTGCGACGCGCGCGACCGCTGCATCATGAATACCCTTCGACGTACAAAGCACACCAAAAGCTTGCCCATGCGTACCGTTGTAACGAAGCTCTTTGCCATGAGCGTCCGTAACCATTGCCCCCGCCTCTTCTGCGATTACATGGGCTGCGGCGATATCCCATTCGCTACCCCAGCGGGTTGAAACGACCAGATCGGCGCGATCATCGGCCACCATTGCCAAACGCAGCGCAATGCTATTGGGTTTGAATACGGCGGTAAGATCAATGTTATCCGGCAGCTCTTCGACCGGCAACCGCGCACCGCTATAGTCCATACGTTGACTCGCCTTGAGTGCTTTGCCGTTTACTTCTGTATGGCTACCGGCTTTGGCGGCCCAAATCTCATCCATAGCCGGGGCGTTGAGTACACCAAATATCGGTGCACCATTTTGTACTAGCGCAACAGACACGCACCAGCCGGGCTTGCCCTTCACAAAATCTTTAGTGCCGTCAATTGGATCAACCACCCATGCCATATCGCGGCCAGATAGGGATTTATCCTCGGCTGTTTCCTCTGATAGCCATCCGGCGTCGGGCAACTGCGCCTCCAACCGTTCGCGGAGAAAGTTGTCGACCGCAATATCGGCTTCGCTAACAATCTGTCCGGGCGATTTCTCCCAAGTCTTTTCGGCGTTCTTTCCCGCTTGCCATTGCCGCATGGCAAGATCACCTGCTTCTCCGGCTATCGCAACAATTTGATCAAAATCAACCAACCCTGAATAACTCCGTTAGCCTTGATCCTATTCCAATTGGATTGAAAAAAAAGGCGTTTCTTAGGTGATAGGCTTGGTTCGACAAGCTCACCACTAACGATTTAGTTCTAGCCGGGCCTTTTAGCCACCAGCGACCGTCATACTATCGGTGCGCAGGGTTGGAGCATTCACCGCATAGCGATATTCCAGGTCATCAGCCGGGGTCAAACTGGAGAACATGTCCTTGAGGTTACCGGCAATGGTAATTTCCGAAACAGGTGCACCAATTTCGCCATCGGTGATAAGGAAACCACCTGCACCGCGACTATAGTCTCCGGTCACTGGATTAACACCTTGTCCAATTAATTCAGTGATATAAACACCGTGTTTAATGTCTTTGATGAGTTCGGCCTTGCTAACCGAACCGGCGTTCATGTGCAGATTGGTCACGCTGACGCCGGGCGCGCCGCCAACACCGCGAGAGGCATGGCCGGTGGGTTGAAGCCCCAATTGCCGCGCTGATGCACTTTCCATAATCCATTGCGTCAGGCGGCCATTGTCGATCAATTTGGTTTTGGCGGTGGGCAGCCCCTCACCATCAAATGCTTTAGATCGCAGGCCGCGTTTGCGATGCGGGCAGTCAATTATATTGATCGCGCTGTCGAAAACTTGCGTGTCCAGAGCGTCCTGTAAAAAACTGGTTTTGCGGGCAATTGCACTTCCGGCTATGGCGCCGACAAAATGGCCGAGCATCGAGCTACTGATACGTGGATCAAATACCACCGGCATTGCACCGGATGTGAAATCAACCGGATTCAAACGCGATATAGCGCGTTCGCCCGCTTCTCTGCCAATGGCCTCTGCTGTATCAAGATCTTCAAAATGTCGCCTGCTATCATAAGCATAGTCGCGCTCCATACCATCGCCTTCACCGGCAATCACGCTGGCGTGGCAGCTATAACCACTTGTCGAGTAAGCGCCTGAGAAACCGTGACTGGTCGCCAATGCTACTATGGAACGACCGGCACTTGCGCCGCCGCCTTCGCTATTGGTGACCCCGTCAACTGCTCGCGCCGCGTCCTCGGCCTTTAATGCCATCTCGCGGAGGACGGCTGGATCGGGATCGGCGCCATCGTCACCATCAATCGGATGGGGAGCGGATTGCATGATGAGCTCTTCGGGCGCAAGGCCGGCATATTGATCTTCCGGTGCTTCGCGTGCCATGTCCAAAGCTCGGCCAACCAAAGCCGAGAGAATTTCCGGGTCCATGTCAGAGGAGGATACGGTGGCGGAGCGTTTGCCAGCAAAAACTCGCAAGCCAATTTCCTCGCCTTCGGATCGTTCAACATCTTCAAGATTGCCCAAACGCATTTGCACCTGGGTCGAAGCATCGCAGACGTAAATCGCGTCTGCGGCATCAGCACCGGCTTTTTTGGCTTGGGAGATAAGGGCGTCGGCGCGATCCTGCGCTTCTTCTGGCTTTAGCATGGGCAGGACATAGGGTTGGCGAGCATCAACGTCAACGCCGCGCGCTGCCTTTGTTTACAAAATTAGCGAGTTTAGATGATTGCGCCGACTAGCTTGATGATAGCGACAAAAACAAATGGTAATCCAAGTGCCAAAACCCAAAGAGCAACCTGATCCTTACGGAAGCGAGCAGCCAAGCTTTGTTCGCTCAGGCCACTATTGGCAATATCTTGCCAGCGTTTCTCATATTTACGGCAAAAGGGGACGATTACTGCAACCAGCAGCACTAGCCCGAAATAGGGCGCGACCGACATACCCTTGGTTTCAATGAAACTGAGGACAAAGAAAATCTGCGCCATTGTGTAGACGAGCAAAGCCGTCGCACAATTATTGCTCATTTTCTTTTCCCATCGCACCGATGACGACGAGCGAAGCTCGCGATCATTACGATGTTTTGCAACCGTTTTACGAGATGCTGCTGCAACCATATCCATTCCCCTTCGCGACATTCTCTCTCGACGCCGTCGAATGTTTCCCCAAACTAGCGCCTACTGACACTATAACCCCTTTTTCCCAAAAGCCAAATCGGCTGATTTCTGTGTTAAAATATCGTTAATATGACATAGCACTTGCTAATAATTGCGCTGTCAGACAGAATCAGTTTCTAATCGCAATGCAAATTTCGGGGCAAATTCATGACCATTACACTCGCTGAACCGCTCACCCTGCCCTGCGGCGCCATGTTGCCCAATCGTATTGGCAAAGGCGCCATGACCGAGGGCATGGCAACGCCAGATGGTGTTCCCACCCCAGAACTGGAAAAGCTTTATGGCATCTGGTCCGATGGTGGCGCCGGCATGTTACTCAGCGGGAATATCCAAATTGATCGTGATCATCTGGAACGCCCCGGCAATGTCGTGATCGACAAACCCGCCGATCAGGCCATGATGACAGCGCTTAAAAGCTGGGCAGAGGTGGCAACGCGCGGCGGCAATCACTTCTGGGCGCAGATCAGTCATGCAGGGCGGCAAACACAAAGCAATGTCAACAAACACCCCAAAGCACCGTCGGCGGTCAAGCTGGGGCTACCTGGAGGCCAATTCGGTGAACCAGTTGCTTTGACGGTTCAAGAAATTGAGGAGCTGGTCGATCGTTTTGCACTGGCGGCCAAGACTTGCCAGGATGCTGGTTTTACAGGGGCGCAAATCCATTCGGCCCATGGCTATTTGCTGAGCAGTTTTCTTAGCCCGCGCGCTAACCAGCGCACCGATGAATATGGTGGCAGTCTGGAAAACCGGGCCCGCTTTTTAATGTCAGCGGTAGCCAAGGTACGAGCTGCGGTCGGTCCCGATTTCCCCATTTCCGTCAAACTCAACAGCGCTGACTTTCAGAAAGGCGGCTTCGCATTCGAGGATAGCTTACAGGTTGTCCAATGGCTCGAAGCAGCAAGTGTCGACCTGATCGAAATTTCAGGCGGCACGTATGAACAACCAGCGCTCATGGGCGCCGACGGGTTGGAAGAAAAAGAGGAGCAAAATGTCGCGCCTTCCACCCAGGCCCGCGAAGCCTATTTCGTCGATTTTGCCAAAGCAATGCAGGCTTCAGTCAAAGTCCCACTCATGGTTACAGGTGGCTTCCGGACGCGCGCGGCGATGGAACAGGCCCTTGACAACGGAGCGGCTGATCTAATTGGCCTTGGCCGTCCGATGTGTGTGATGACCGACGCACCAAAGCAGTTGCTAGCTGGCCGCGACGAATTGCCGCGTTTCGAAAATACGTTGCAACTCCTTCCCAGTTGGCTGGGTTTCCTGAAGCGGTTTCAAATGATCAAAGCAGTGGATGGCTTCGCAACTATCTATTGGTTTTACGAACAACTGTTCAATATCGGCAAAAGTGGAAAAACTGATCCCGGTCTGAGTGTATTCCAGGGATTTCGGGCAGTTGAAGCTCGGAACAAGAAGATCCTGGCAGCGCGCAGCTAGTTAGCCCGCTTCGACTACCCGCTTTTTGATCCGGCTCAACCCAACCGGCGTCACGCCCAAATAAAGCGCAATCTCATTTTGCGTGACGATGTCCATGATATGCGGCGTGGTTTTCAGCAATTCCCTATAGCGGTCTTCGGCGGACAGGCAGAGCAGTTCATATTCCCGTCGTTCCTTTTTCATCGCAAAGGCGAGCAGGAAATCCACCACCACCCCGGCAATATCGGTATCGACACGGCTCGCAGCATAGATTTGGTTGAAATCCAAGCGGATTAACGCGGCCGGCTGCAGGCAGACCAGACTGAAGGACGAACTTTGTCCTGCATAGCTGGCGGTCAGGCTGCCGATAAAATCCCCGAGCTGGATGAAGGACTTAATGTGCTCTTTGCCCTCGCTCGAAAGATAATAGGCTTTCAATAGTCCCTGCCGAACGGCGTAAAGCGAGCCATGGTCCTCACCTTGCCGGAACAGATGATCTCCCGCCTCTACCTGTACCGGTTTTCCATAGGTTTCGAGAAATTGAGAAAACTGCATCACTTTTAGCCCAGGTTAATTACGGCTCCGTCTTCGCAGCGTAACAGCGTCTTCAATGCAGTGCTAATTATTTTGAAAGTCGAGGAAAACCAATGATCATCAGGGACAAACGGATTGTGATTACCGGCGGGGCTTCTGGACTTGGTCTGGAGCTGGTCCGGCAGTTGGCACCCGACAATGAGATCATCATTATCGCTAGAGAGTCGGAGGGTTTGAAACAGCTCGGCAGCGATTATCCCGAAATGGCCATTTTCAATGCCGATCTGTCTGATGATATGGCCGTCAAGCAGGCAGCAACAGATTTGATTGCTCGTTTTCCAACCATCGATGGTCTGATCAACAATGCCGCCTTACAATATACGCCTAGTTTTCTTGATGCCGATTTTGAATATGATCAGATCGCTAAGGAAATCGTGACCAATTTCACTACTCCTGCGCAACTTTGCTATCTTCTGCTCCCCTCCTTGCTCAACGGCGATAAACCTTTCATTCTCAATGTGAATTCAGGACTCGGTCTGATCCCCAAAACCAGTTCAGCCATCTATTGCGCAACAAAAGGTGGGCTGAACATTTTCTCGCAAGCATTGCAGAACCAGTTGGAGCGAACAGACGTAGCAGTAATGCAAGCCTTCCTACCGCTCGTCGACACAGCGATGACCGCAGGCCGCGGCGATGGCAAGCTTCCGCCAGACAAGGTCGCGAGCGATATCGTCAAAGGCATTGCTGCGCGAAAAACCGATATCAATATCGGCAAAGTCAAACTTCTGCGTCCGATTGTCCGGTTCATGCCCGGTCTCGCTCGCAAAATCATGAAATCCGGTTAAGGAGATAGATAATGAAACCACTCCTTAAAGTCATGGCAATCCTTACCCTTATTTTTGCGTCTACGTTCATACTCGGTCGCGTGTTTGGGATATTGACCGTCGAAAATGTCCGCTGGCTACTCGAAGAAGCACAACAAGTTGATCCAATCTACGTCATTGCCGCTGTGGTACTGCTGCTATTCATCGATTTATTTGTCGCTGTCCCGACACTAACGATCACATTGCTCGCAGGCTATTTTCTTGGTTTTCCACTTGGCATGGCGTCGGCGCTGACCGGCACCACACTGGCCGTTCTAGGTGGCTATATCATCAGTCGACGATATGGTGACCGGGCGCTTGGTTTTCTGGTGAAGGACGAAAACGAGCGCATTAAAATGGCACAGGCCTTTGCGCGCAGCGGCCCAGCGATGATCATGCTGGCCCGTTCGGCTCCGATGATTCCCGAAGTTACCGCTTGTATGGCCGGTGTTACTCGTATGCCGCTGTTGCGCTATCTAACTTTCTACGTGCTTGGCACCGTGCCCTATGTTGGAATAGCAGCCTATGCCGGATCGATCAGCACATTGAGCGATCCTAAACCGGCGATATTCGCAGCTTTGGGATTATACGCGACGCTTTGGATCGGATGGTTTATTTATCAGCGGATCGAAGCCAAGAACAGACAGTCTAAACAATATTCGTGATCGTGCCCGTTTTTGGAATAAAATCAGGAAGCGATTTTAGCGCCGCATTTTCCCGGTTCGCCAGAACGGCTGCAATCGGTCCACCATGGGCGATGATGGCGATGTTTTGTCGCGCTGGTAAATCACGCCAACCGTGCATTGCGCGCTCGACAAGTTCCGCAGTCGTTTCTCCACCACCTGGTCGAAATCGCGCTGGTTCATTTATCATCCCATCCATCGCATTTCCTGTTTCGCGATAGATTGCATTCCAGCTGCGCCCTTCCCAGCTGCCAAAATCGCGTTCTCGCCAACGATGATCGGCATGGGCGTCAATCGATAGTAAACGAGCGGTACGTTCCGCTATTGTGCGGGTTCTTTTCCGATCGGAATGAATGATGAGTTCCGGCGCCAATTTCACAAGCTGCGAAACCAGCGTCGTCGCCATACGCGCTCCCTCTCGGCTTAATCCCATATCACTGGCTCCATAGCAGCGGTTCTGCCAGCGCAGTGCCACGGGCGGATGTCGGACCAGCCAGATCACGGGTCGACGATGGCGAGTGCAGCCAACAGCACGATGAGTTGCCCCGAATAAACAGCGAAACCGAGACAATCGCCTGTGCTACCGCCAAGTCGGCGCAACAGGAGCGCGCGGAACCAAAGCAAAAACAGAGCGGACCCGACCAGCGTCAGCAAGCCAGCAATCGGATACCAGTAAGCGAACAGACCAACAACAGGCGCGGCTAAAAGGCTGGCCCAAATCAAATCCTTTATGGTGGTTCGGTTGCCAACATCCTTTGCCAATCCGCCATCCTGCGTCACTGCGGGAGCAACAAGCGCCATAACCGCAACAGCCAGAAACCGCCCGAAACAGGCGGATGCGATTAATGCGATGATGATCAGGTCTTGCGGCATAGCAATCAACAGCGCAGCACGCAGACCAACGGATAAAACTAATCCAAGCGCACCATAGCTACCAATTCGGCTGTCCTTCATGATCCTGTGAGTGGATCCAGGATCATAGCCGCCGCCAAAAGCATCACAGAAATCAGCCACGGCATCCTCATGAAAAGCACCTGTCAGCCGCGCTTCAACGGCAAGCGCAATGATAACTGCAATAGCGCGCGGCCAGATATGGGCGCTGCCCACGAGCACTGCCGCGGTGATTATACCTACCAAAGCACCAACAAGTGGGAACCAAATGACGGAACGTGATAATCCGTATCTCGCTTGCTCTCCGGTCAGGTGGTTCAGGCCCGGCACTGGTATCCGTGTAAGAAATTGCACAGCCAACAACGGCGGTATCCACCACTTCAGACTTTTGGCGATATCGTTGGGAGCGTTCACGGCAAAATATCCGCAAGCTTAGCCACATCGTTCAGCAACGCCGCTGCACTATCGAGCATGGGCAGCGCCGTCAGCGCGCCCGTGCCCTCACCTAGCCGCATGTCCCATTCGAGCAACGGTTGAAGCCCGAGATGATCGAGCGCAACCCGATGCCCTGGCTCCGCCGAGAGATGCGCCGCTATCATGCGTTGTGCAGTTCCGGGCGCCAGACGTTCGGCAATCAAGGCCGCGGCTGTGGTGACATAGCCATCGAGTAATAAAGTCGAACCTTGCTTCGCGCCCTGCGCATAATATCCTGCCATCGCCACAATCTCAAAACCCGCGACAGCGGCAATGGCTGCGACGGGATCCTTGTCCAACAACAAGGCGGCTCGCCGGGAAGCCTGTGTCACAATATCGCGCTTGGCTTCCAATGTCGCATCATCGGCCCCTGCCCCGCGTCCCGTGGCGATATCGGCACTAGCGCCAGCAAGCAACATCGTCAGACACGCGGCAGATGTCGTGTTTCCAATCCCCATTTCTCCGGCTAATAGCAGGACACAGCCCTCGTCATGCGCACGTGCCGCTTCAGCCTCACCAACGGCCCAAGCATATTGGAATTGCTCCACTGTCATAGCCGGACCTAAGGCAAGGTCTGCTGTTCCAGCAGCCACACGAGCATCACGAAAAACCTCTGTTGGCGCGCTCAGTTTTGGCGGCGTTATACTGCCGACATCGACCAGCCGCAGATCAGCCGATTGCGCCGCAGCCAAAGCGGTACTCGTGGCTTTTTGAACGATGATGGTTTCCATCATAACAGTCGTAACGGCGGACGGCCATGCCGACACACCGCTTTCAACGACGCCGTGATCGCCGGCGAACAATGTGATCTTTCTCGGTTTGGTGCGCGGATGCAAGTTTTGTTTGGCGACCGCGAGTACAACCGCCAACTCTTCCAAGCGCCCCATGCTGCCTTGCGGTTTGGCCAAGGCATTGAGATGTTCGATTACCATTTCACGTGTCACACTCATCGCACAAATCGCGTTTGTTTTTTATCAATCCGGTCTTGCCACCCAAATTTGACCAGCTCAGGTTCGTCGCTCTCTTTGGCGGGATAGCCCATGCAAAGATAGCCGACAAACCGCCAGTCGGAAGGAAAATCCAGTAATGCGGTGATCTGCTCCGGTTCACATATCGATACCCAGCCTAAGCCAATATTGCGCGCACGAGCGGCTAACCATAAATTATGTATTGCCATCACAACCGAGTAGATCATCGTTTCAGGCATCGTCTGGCGACCCAATCCACGCCCTTCTTCCGCGGCCATATCACAAAAAACAGCCAGATGAACCGGTGCCTCGCGCAGACCGTGTAGTTTCAGCTTTTGATATTCTGATCGCTCGTCCTGATCATCATAGGCCTGCGCCGCTTTGTCATTTTCTACTTCAACATGTTCGGTAACTGATTTTCGGAGATCCGGGTTTTCTACCGATACGAAGCGCCATGGCTGCGCATTACCAACGGATGGCGCGAGACAGGCACTATCCAACAAGCCATCCAGTGTTTCTGCGTCAATCCGGCGCTTGCTGAAACGGCGCACATCTCGGCGCCACGCCAGCAACATATCCAGACCATCACGGAAATTATCATCGAAAACCGGAACATCAGATTGTGATCTATGATCCGTCATACCCTTACTCCGGCAATCATCAGCAGGCGCTCAATATCAACAAATTCCTCTAATGCATTGGCCAGTTCGTCGAGCGCTTCATCAACAACCGCGCCCTGTTCCTCGCCATTGGATACGGCGCCCAATCGCGCCAACCAGGTCTGTCTTTGGGCAGCGGCGTCAAACAGCCCGTGTATATAGCATCCTGATATGCGGCCATCGCTGCTCACCCTGCCATCCTCACGTCCATCATTTAGTCGCAGCATCGGCTGGCTTTCCGCATTACCGATCTGAACATGCGTATCGCCGACATGTATTTCATAACCGCCGAATATTTGATCATCGGCGATGCTCTTGCCAGCAATATTGGTCAATGTCTTGGATGAAGTGAGCACCGTATCAACCGGCAGCAACCCCAGCCCATCGACTGTCTCTGCCGCGCCCTCGATACCATCGGGGTCGGCGATCGTGCGGCCCAGCATTTGATAGCCGCCGCAAATACCCAGAACGTGACCGCCACGCCGGACATGTGCGGCAATATCGATATCCCATCCCTGCGCGCGCAGAAAATTCAGGTCAGCGATGGTCGCCTTAGTGCCCGGAATGATGATCAGCGACGCACTGGCTGGTATCGGTTCGCCCGGCGGCACCATTTGCAAGCGTACTTGCGGTTCAAGGCGTAAAGGGTCGAAGTCATCGAAATTGGCGATACGCGAAAGCATCAGTACCGCGATTTCAATGACAGCATCGGTCGCCCTCTCGGGCTGCTGCAACACGACCGCATCCTCCGCTGGCAATTTATGGATCATGGGCAACCATGGAATAACACCCAAGCCGTCCCAGCCCGTGCGATCGGCAATCGCATGATAACCGTCATCGAACAGGCTAACGTCGCCGCGAAACTTATTGATCAGGAAGCCACGGATCATCGCCGCATCTTCGCTGTCGATCACCGCCTTGGTCCCGACAATCGAAGCAATGACGCCGCCACGATCAATATCACCGATCAGCACAACCGGGACATTGGCCGCTCGCGCAAAACCCATATTGGCGATATCTCCAGCGCGCAGGTTAATTTCAGCAGGACTACCCGCGCCTTCGACAATCACAATATCCGCTTCATCGGAAAGGCGACCATAAGATGCCAGCACGGCCTCAAGCAGCTGCTTTTTCTGACTCCGGAAATAGCTCGCATTGCCGGTATCGTGGACCTTGCCATGCACAATCACTTGCGCGCTTTTGTCGGATTGCGGCTTGAGCAAAACCGGATTCATATCGACATGTGGCGAAACTCGGCAGGCCAGCGCCTGCAAGGCTTGCGCCCGGCCAATTTCACCACCGTCCAGCGTTACGGCGGCATTATTGGACATATTTTGCGGCTTGAAGGGACGGACAGTCATCCCGCGATTGGTCAGCAACCGGCATATACCGGCGACCAGCACCGACTTACCAACGTCAGAGCCGGTCCCCTGTAGCATCACAGCGCCCATATCAGCGCTCCCACCATAGCCCATAGCAACAGACAGGCGCGGACATAAATGCCAAGCGCAGCCGTCAGGTCAGTAATTTCCGGACGCGGCCCGTCTCCCAACGTTTGCCGCGCGATCCACTCGCCCTCATAGGCTGCTCCGCCGCCCATTTGCACAGTCAAGGCACCGGCCATGGCCGCCTCTGACCAGCCAGCATTGGGGGACAGATGTTTGCGAGCATCACGTAACATAATCCGCCAGCCGCCGGGCGCGGCGATACAGATGAGACAACCGGCGATCCGCGCCGGTACAAAGTTCATGACATCATCGGTACACGCTGCCGCCCACCCAAAATGGCGATAGCGCTCGTCCAGATGGCCAATTTGACTGTCGGCAGTGCTAATCGCCTTGAACACGAACAAGCCCGGCAATCCGGCAATCAGAAACCAGAAAGCGGGTGCAACAATCCCGTCGCAGAAGCTCTCCGCAAGACTTTCGGTCGCTGCAGCGGCAATGGCTTGCTCGTCCAGATCATCGGTATCGCGTCCGACAATCATCGACAGTGCTTTGCGCGCATGAACGACTTCACCATTCTTCAACGGTATCAATACCTCGCGGACGTGCAGATACAGGCTTCGCTGGGCTAATCCCGTCGTGGTGATCACGATCAAAAGCGCTATTCCGAGCCAACCAGTCAGCGCAAATTCGAGCGCCAAACCGACAGCAGCAGCTAATATGATAAGGATCAACACAGTGCCGATCCCACTCCGATGCCGCATCAGGGCGCTGCCCCTGTTCCACGCCTTGTCCAAGCGGTCTATCAAACGCCCGACCCAGACAACCGGATGTGGAATCCGGCGGTGCAGGGCATCAGGGTATCCCACAAGAGCCTCGATCACCAAAGCCGCGAGCAAAGATAAGGCATTGCTCCCGACAAACGCCCCGATAGTTCCAAGAGCCGTCACAAACGCCGAACCGGAACCACCAGAGGTTCACCGGTGTTGCTAGTGGTAATCTGAACCTCAACGCCATAAGCTTGGCCCATCACCTCCGCGGTCATTACCTCTTCGCGAGACCCCGCAGCCAATATGGCGCCATCTTTGAGGACCATGATATCGTCAGCTATACGCGCGGCCTGAGTGAGGTCGTGCAGTACGACAATGACGCCATTGCCGTCAGTGGCATAGTTTTTCAAACGATCCAGGACATCAAACTGATGCGCGGGATCAAGACTTGCAAGCGGTTCATCTGCCAATAGCCATTGCGGTTCCCCAGCCAGCACGCGCGCTAATAACACCCTGCCCTGTTCGCCGCCAGACAGGCGCATGGCCTGACGATCCGCAAGGTCGGTGCAGTCGGTGGCGATCATGGCTCTCTCTACTGCCTCATGGTCTGCGGCGCTCATTCCCCAACGACCAGCATGGGGTAGCCGCCCTAATCCAACGATGGTTTTGACATCGACATTCCAGTGGATATCCGGCCGCTGTGGCAATAGCCCAATCAACCGGCCACGCTCCCTGTTCTCCAGAGACAGCAACCGTCGGTCTCCCAAGGTCACTGACCCACCTTGCGGTTCCCGAAGTCCGACAAGACAAGACAATAAGCTGCTTTTGCCAGCACCATTAGCACCCAATATGACAGTAACCTTGCCTGGTTGAAACTGGCCGCTAATCCCGTTGAGTATTTTGCGACCACGCAAGGTCAGTGAGAGGGCTTCAAAGGCGAGCGACATCAAGAAAGCTCCCGATGCATTTTAAACAATAGAGCCATGAAGAACGGTGCTCCTAAAAGAGCCATGGCGATGCCCAGTCGCAATTCACTGACACTGGGTAATAATCGGACTATGCTATCCGCGACAACAATCAGCAATGCACCGGCCAGTGCTGAAGGCAGCATGACCGCCGATGGTCGGTGGTCTGCAAAGGGCCGAACGAGATGCGGGACGATCAAGCCAACAAAACCGATGATACCCGCCGCCGCGACGGACGCGCCAACGGTCAGCCCCACTCCAATTACGGCGAGCCATTGCAACCGTACTACATTGACACCCATGGACCGTGCGGCATCCTCCCCCAATGTGAGGGCGTCGAGCGAGCGACCTGTAGCCATCAGAAATGCCATACCAATCCCGATGAGCGGCACAGCGAGTTTCACATCATCCCAGCTACGATCGGTTAACGCACCCATTAGCCAAGTTACAATTTCGGTTGTCGCGAACGGCGTGGGCGCCAAACTAATCATCAAGGATGTCAGCGATCCGGCAAGACTGGCAATAATCACTCCGGCAAGCGTAAAGAGAATGAGGCTACCAGAGCGGCCAGCCAACAACGCAAGCAAGCCCATGCCGATACCGGCACCGATTAGCGCGAAGACCGGCAAGAGCCATGCTGTCATAGCAAAACCAAAATAGAGCGAAGTGACCGCACCCAATGCAGCGCTGCTCGACACCCCGAAAACTCCCGGATCTGCAAGCGGATTGCGTAAATATCCTTGCATGGCTGCGCCCGCCATCCCAAGTCCAGCGCCAATGGCTGCTCCCAATATCGTGCGCGGAATACGCAGTTCCATGATGATGAGCCCGCTAAGATCGTCACTCCACCAGGTGGAGGGCGCGACCCAGACTTTGCCAGCGGCCAGCGATAATAGCATCGCAGCCACCAGCGCAATGGCCAATAAACCATTTAAGCGAACCGCTTTCATAACCCTGCCGTCAGCTTGCGCCGCGCAGCCGACAAAGTCGCAACTGCATCGATGAGTGTCGGGCCAGCACAATGTAGCAGCCGTGCGGGATAGTCGGCAATCATGATGCGGTGCGATAACTTTTTCATTACTGGATGTGACAACATCCTATCCCGCCTACCGGTCTTTGCTTCCATGGCATTTGAAAACAGAAGCTGCGGCGGCCGTGCCACGAGATGTTCGAGCGGCAAGACATCCCATCGGCTCAAACCATAAGTACTGCTGACATTCTCGAAACCGGTGCGACGCAGCAGCTCGTCTGGCAAAGTTCCATCACCGGGCACCAAGCCGCCACGCCAGATGAGCGCGGGGATTTTTTTGTTATCCTCAGGCTTGGCTTTAGCAAAAGCGGAAGAAATGCGCTGATTGATTTTAACCCCGCGTTGCTTGCTACCAACAATTTCTGCCAGTTGGCTGATCTGCTGCTGGCTTTCGGCAACGCTTTGCGGAATTGACAGCTGGACCAGTGGAATACCCATGCGCTTCAACGCTCGGGCAGTTGGCCGCGCTACAAGCGAACCAGCCACCACCAGATCCGGGCGCATCGACAAAATCTCTTCCGCCGTACCTGACGTCGCGGGGAATTGCAGCGCTTGCGCCAGAGGAATGGAAGTTGCGCGCTTGTCATGCGAATAGTGGCTGATCGAAGCGATCTGCCCCTTGTCCGCCAATTGCATCAACAAGGCATCCGCACATGGGTTTATCGATACAATCCGCTTAGGATAAGCAGGTATTTTCGCCGCTGCACTGCGTGTCACAACCTCTGCATCCACTACCATAGTGGGCCAAACCAGCATTGCCGTTGCGGCTAGACAGGCAGCAACCTGCCTCAATATTCGACGCCCTTTTGCGCGTTGAATCCGGCTTTGAATGGGTGTTTCACTTCTTCAAATTCGGTCACAAGATCGGCTATCTCAATCAATTCAGGTTTGGCATTACGACCCGTGATACAAATATGTTTTTCCATCGGGCGCTGTTTCAAAAATTCCGTCACCTCGCCTATATCTAACGTGTCATCGCGCAGCACGATGTTCAGCTCATCCAAAATGACAAAGTCATATTCTGGATCCATAATCAGTTCCTTGGAGCGTTCCCATGCTGCCTCGGCTGCTTTTATGTCTTGCGCGCGATCTTGTGTATCCCATGTAAAACCATCTCCCATGACATCCCAAGTCAGCAGATCGGGATTGGCTTCGAAAAAATTCTTCTCGCCTGTCTCCCAACTGCCTTTAACATATTGCACAATCGCGACCTTCATACCCCAGCCGAGCGAGCGTATCGCCATTCCAAAAGCAGAAGAAGATTTACCTTTGCCATTGCCCGTATGGACAATCAGCAGACCGCGCTCAATCGTCCGGCGCGCCTGAATCTTGGCGCGAGCCGCCTGCACCCGCTTCATCCGCGCATTATGTTTTGCATGCTTGTCATCCGCTTCGGTCATTGCATTTCTCTCCATTGGCTCAACGCATTCTCCAGTCTTGCCCATTCTGCCTCGCTGGCCGGCAAGCCAAAGCGCAGCTGAGTGGCAGGATCAGAAAACGGCCGAACCAATATGCCGGACTGACCCAGAATTTCAAATAATTCCCGTGCCTTATCGTGAGAGGTTAAACGGAATAGCGACGTTCCTCCAACGATATCAAGACGGAATTTCTCAAGTAATTTATCCAGTCGGACAGCGGCGTCTTGCAAACGGCGTCGCTGATTATCTTGCCACTGCTGATCCTGGTAAGCGGCCAGTCCCACTGTCACTGCAATACCTGAAACCGGCCAGTCACCGAGCATCGCGCGCAGCTGTTCCGCCACAGCAATATCAGCAATCACAAATCCCAATCTTATGCCCGCGAGCCCGTAAAATTTACCAAAGGACCTTAAGACAATCGCGTTACCGCGCTCTGGCAACAGGCTTACCAAGGGCACCGTATCTGCAAAGGCTTCGTCGACAATCACCTGTCCCGGCAACGCCCGCAAACGTTCTGGCGGGACAATCCGACCGTCGGGGTTATTGGGATTGGCGAGAACGATTAGGTCATATTCCGTCGCCTCATTGATGCCTATTTCGGTAGCCTCTGACCAAGCGGCTTTGTGCCCCGAATAAATCGGCGTCAGCATCGCGCTGCGTTGTTCCGAGAATAATCTGCCGAGCAGCCGTATCGCCATATCGGTGCCAGGCACGGCCACAATCTCGGCGGGATTATCTACGCCAAATGTCCGAGCCGCAGCTGCCTCCAGACGTTCAAACCCTTCCGGTTCAGGTAAACGGCTCCATGTGGTCTGCCCCATCTCTGGAACCGGATAAGGCCAAGGACTAATCCCCGTCGATAGGTCAATCCAAGGCTTAGGCGCACGATCAAAACGCTCAGCCGCAGCCGCCAATCGTCCGCCATGAAAGCGGAACGGATCGGAGGCTGCTGCCTTCATATCAGTAACGTAACCGGACGCCAGCAAACGCCGATCTTCCGGGTGTGCCATAGCGAAATATCGTTTCATACTTCTCGTCGAACAGATTCTCGACGCGTCCATAGACTTCGATATTATCGGTTATCGGTATAGCAGCGCGCAGATCAACCACCGTATACCCCTCAACAACACCCGTCTCTGGTCCGCTATCGAAATGTCTACCGATGTGCGTGATAGTCGCACCAGTTTTCAAACCAAAGGCCCAGTCATAGTCGACCGAAGCATTGATACTATGTTTCGGACGACGGCGGAGTTTTAGGTCGGTGTCACGATCCTCTGCATCCACCAAGCCATAGTTTAGCGACCAGGTTAGCGCTTCGATTGGACGAAGTAATAAACTGAATTCTACACCTTGTGCTCTGGCCCTATCGACATTGTCATAAGTGCCACCGGGGCGGTTTTCACAGATACCCGTGTCGTCAGTGCAAGATATGAAATTAATCAGGTTACGACTGTTGCGTCGAAACACCGTCGCGCTGACTTCCACTTTACCGCCAATTAGCTTTTGCGTAACTCCGGCATCCCAACTTTTTGCTGTTTCCGGGTCTAACAGCTGGTTGCCAAAGTTGCTGAAAAGCTGAAACAAAGACGGCACTTTAAACCCTTCACCATAGCTCGCCCGAAAGGTCGTGTTGCCTTGATTGGGGCTATAGACCAGATCGCCGGCAAAAGTGGTTTCGCCACCGAAATTACTATGATCGTCATGGCGTAATCCTGCGGTCGCCGTGAAGCCCTCGACCGGTGTGACACTCAGCTGTCCATAAAAACCGTCAATATTGGCGCTAAAATTATTGGCATCGGCACCCGATCCACTTCGATAGCGAGACGTTTCTGTTTCCGCACCAATTGTTGCAACGATTGTTTCGGAAATGTCGAATATACCTTGATATTCGAACCGTTCATTGCGACCGAGCGCATCGAACGTCTGCACATCCTCATTGAAGTTATCCCGCTTGACACTCGTATAGGCAAAGCCAAACCGGTTGTGAAATCGTCCATCGAGTAAGGCAACGTTCAATCCCGAATAACCGACGAATTCCTCACTATTGGCAATTCCTGGCGTGTCGGCCAAAACGAACCTGCCTGCATCATTGCGTGCAAAGCCGTCAATCTCGGTCCGACCGTCGGAATAATAACCTCGCAGATCGACCGAAATCGCATCGCTCAGCGTGATCTCCAACTTTCCGTTCGCGCCAAAATTGCGATAGCCATCGCGCTCTTCGCCGCCTCGCTCTTCGTTAAAGGCCGAAAAGCCATCGCTTTCGTAATAACCGGCACCAATACTAGCCGCGACAGGACCAAAGCGCCCAGAAACATTGCCAACAATTTTTCCGGCATCACGATACCCATATTCCGCGCGGGCATTGATACTGAGGTCTTCAGTCGGTGCGCGCGTAATCGTATTGATTACCCCACCAATCGCCTGACTGCCCCATATCACAGACTGAGATCCGCGCAGCACTTCAATCCGGGAAATATTGCCGGTCAGCAAGTTGCCAAAGTTGAAACCACCACCCGTTGAAGAAGGATCATTGAGCTTGACCCCATCGATCAGTGCAACTGTTTGACTGGAATCAGCGCCCCGAATGAATACCGAGGTTGATGTCCCGATGCCGCCGTTGCGGGCAAAGGTAACGCCGGGCAGATTGCGCAGCAGATCCACAACAGCAACGCTCTGTGTGCGTTCAATCCGGTCTTGATCAATAACGGAGATAGATCGCCCGGTTTCCGACAAAGGTTGTTCAGACCGAGACGCTGTCACCACGATAACCTCATCGCCATCCTCAGTCACCAAGGTGGTTTCAGCCAGAACAGGCTGAGCAACCGCCAGCGCAGTAGTTGATAATATAAAACTATGAAAACGCATGAATATTCCTTTTTGACAATCATTCAAAAAGGCCACGCATATTTGACGCCTATGGAGTTTCCACATGCGCAGCCCGAAGTTAATCGTCGCCACGCGAGGAAATCCTCGATCATATGGCACACCCCGTCCGCATGATAGGTCGACAGCTACGGGCAGGTCTCCTGGCTCTCGGGTCATCGCATGGTCCGCCCCCTTCCCAGACATAAGGTCCAGTGGGATTTGACGAGATAGCTCACCGATCACAGTTGCGGGGGCAGCCTCGGGTTAAGAAATTACTTTCCCTTCCGAATTCCCTTTTGATCCCGTCTCCGGGAACCTGTAGCAGAGGCCGCTCTACTCATCCCAATTCTGTGGAGCAAGACAATAATGCCTATCAAATCCGACAGAAGCGGCCACATCACGCTGGTTTTAGGCGGCACCCGATCCGGCAAAAGCAGCTTTGCGCAGCACCTTGCCGAAGAGAGTAACGGCAAGCTTATCTATGTTGCGACCGCAGAAGCCTTTGACGATGAGATGACCGACCGGATTGCGCGCCACCGGCTGGATCGCGGGCCACGATGGCAAACGGTCGAAGAAACGCTAGAGCTTACTGCTGCTATCACCAACCATAGCAACCAGCAAACCACCCTGCTGGTCGATTGTCTTACGATATGGCTGAGCAATGTAATGCTCGCCGACCGGGACATTGCTATAGCTATGGACGAACTGGCCCAAGCCTTGGCGAACGCGCCTGGGCCAGTGATCCTGGTATCCAACGAAGTCGGTTCGGGCATTGTCCCGGAGAGTGCCTTGGGTCGCCAGTTTCGCGACGAAGCTGGTTGGATGAACCAGCGTATTGCCGCCGCCGCTGACGATGTTGCACTGATCACCGCTGGTCTGCCGCTATGGCTCAAGCAGAGTTGTTCTTGAATTTCACAGCTGTGTCTGGGGCAGGTAATAGCTGTGTTTCACTCGACCGGGCTCTGGCAATGCAGAATCTTTTTTTCCGACAAAACCAAATTTATACGTTTTCCTAGCACTGATTTCGAAGGATGCTTTCGCAGATAGAAGCAAAACCAATGTTAATTTCTGTTTGTGCAAATTCTAAGCAGCTTGCATATAACCTGATGATATCCAGGAACTTTACCTCATCATTCCGTTAGATTAATTATTATGAAACATCGCATCGTCAGCTTTTTCAATATCAACACTCAATTTGACAATGTTGGCGACGCATTGATCAATCGCGAGCTGGTGAAGCTAGCATCCAATCATGGACCAGTGGTTGTAAATCTTTCAAACTGCCCACCCCGGTTTCGCGAAACCCTCAGGCTAGAAGGTCTTCCCAATGTTACATTGGTAGATGGTTCTTTTGCGTTGTTCAGCAAGCTATTTAAGCACAGGATGGGCGGCGGAATTCCGATCTTCCTACTCAAGCCTGGTGGCTATTTTGGTGGGCTCGGATCGTCCTTTCTGTTTAAAGCAATTGCGGTTCTTTTGTTTCAAAGCCTGTTGGCATTGTTCGGAACAAAAATATGCCAAATTGGCATTTCTTATGAACGATTGAGCCGCTTCCATAGCTTGTTTTTAAGGATAAGAAGACCTTTGCTACATGCTCTTTATGTGCGTGATGAGAAAAGCTTCAACTACGCAAAAAGACTGGGTTTAAAGCCCGATGGTATCAAACCAGATCTAGCGTTCAACATCTACGAGCAGGCAGTTGAATCGAGTTCATCGGTCAAAAATATAGCGTTGAGCTTTCGGACAGATCAATATCCACAGCAAATTGATCAGATTGCCATATTAGTAAAGTGGCTGGTCAACAGTCTGAACAAATATGGACTGGAACAAATCGTTTTTGTTGCTCAGGTAAAAAGAGATCAACAGCCTGCTGATCAGCTATCCGGAATGATTGAAAAAGAATTTGGTGTAAAAGCGCCGGTGGTAGTGTGCTTCGATAGTATCGGTGATTGTGAACAGGCCTATGCAACCTGTGATCTCATAATTTCTAACAGACTTCATTCGCTGCTAATAGGCGGCAGTCGATGCTCCAAGCTATTGGGTTGCGTATCGGAGAACGCGAACGAAAAGATTATGGGACTTTTTGATACACTGAATTTGACGGATCATCTCGTCGATATTGGGAATTTTGATGAGGCACTGGCCGACAAAGCTTTGCAAACGGCTTTGAAAAACGATTTCGACGGAAGGCCTATTGCCCTTTCATTAAAACAAAGCGTTGAGCGCTTGTTCTCCGACATTGGGGAATAGGGACAAGCTACTGGCGATCACATCAGTCCAATAGTCAATCTAGCCAGCCGCTTCTTTAATCGCGCGACGGATACTCATATAAGTAGCGCAGCGGCAGATGTTACCACTCATCGCGGCATCAATGTCTTCGTCACTCGGATTTGAATTCTCCGCCAACAGCGCCGTTGCCGCCATGATCTGGCCTGATTGACAATAGCCGCATTGCGGGACATCATTTTTTACCCAAACTTCCCGAATGGCATCTGCTGCACTTCCTGTCACACCTTCGATAGTTGTTACCTTAACGCCTTCAAGTGAGTCATGCGCTGTAATACAGGAACGAGTTGGGGCTCCATCGACATGCACAGTACAGGCACCGCATTGTGCAATGCCGCACCCAAATTTTGTGCCGGTCATTTTCAGATGATCGCGCAAGACCCAGAGTAGTGGTGTACCAGGCGCTGCGTCCACTGTTTCGTCTTTTCCATTGATGTTCAGTGTTTTCGTCATGACCTATTCCTCTACTTGTGCAGTTGCTTCGGTCGGCAAAGTCAGACGACTGCCGCTCGCGCCGATTATCGGTAGTGTTCTGATCCGATGACCGGTGGCATTGAATATTGCGTTAGTCAGCGCTGGTGCGGCAGGCGGCGTTGCTGGTTCTCCAACACCGGCGGGAGCGCTATTTGATTTGACGATTTCCACCTCGAATGCCTTAGGAGCCTCACCCATTCGTAGGACCCGCCAGGATGGAAAGTTATCCTGCACTACAGCGCCGTTTTTGGCGGTTATTTCACCGAACAGCGCGTTGGATAGGCCATAAATTGTGCCACCTTCCATTTGCGCGCGAGCGTGGCGAGGATTGATAACTGTGCCGGAATCAACGGCAAGCCAAACACCCGGAATGGTCAGGGCGCCTTCCGGCGTGACTGCCACCTCAACAATAGTTGCGATGTAAGAAAGAAATGACCGATGGACGGCAATCCCTAAACCATGTCCAGACGGCATCTTGCGACCCCATTTTGCCATGCTGGAGACTCTGTTCACCACATTGGTAAGCCGCTCCGTTTCGATTGGATATTCTTCGAGAGAGGCGTCATAATTTGGGTAAGTTGCCCCTTCAGCATTAGGGTCTATCGTGCGGGCATCTCCAATTAGCTCCAGCAAATAGTCTTTCTGATCCTTCCCAGCCGCATGCGCCATTTCCGCAGCAAAGCTCTGAACCGCAAAAGCATGATAGATATTGGATACAGAGCGCAGCCATCCGATCCGGACATGGCCTTTCGCGTTACCGGATTCCACTTGTAGGTTGGGCATCGCGAACGGCACATCAGTCGCTCCCAAGCCCATTTCTCCATCTGTTGGTACATCCATGCCGGGCACGAAGGTGGAGGCAATGGGCGGAAAAACGGTGCGATGGAGGTAGGATGTACATTTTCCGTCTGTATCTAATCCGGCCTCGAGCCGTTGCGCACTCACCGAGTGATAATATCCGTGACGAACTTCATCTTCCCGTGTCCAAGTCACTTTGACAGGTTTACCGACCTCCTTGGCGATCAGCGCCGCTTCGACGACAAAATCCGGTTTGGATTTGCGCCCGAAAGCACCGCCCAACCAGGTGGCGTGAACAGTGATATTTTCTTTGTCGATTTTCAGCAGATCAGACAAGGTCTGGCGCGTCGCCTGCGGGTCTTGCACACAAGCCCAGCATTCCAGTTTTTCACCATCCCATTCAGCTGTCGCTGCCGGAGGTTCCATCGGTGACTGTGAAAGATGTGGTGCGTAATATTCCGCTTCAATTGTTTGTGCAGCATTTGCAAGGTCCGAGGCTACATTGCCGCGCTTGCGCCTCACTGTGCCCGACCTTCTGGCGGTTTGCTTCATCTGTTCGGCGAACGTCCCAGAATCATAGCTGGCATTGGGACCGTCAATCCAGTCTACCTCCAACACATTGCGCCCCTGAATGGCGGCCCATGTATCGGTCGCGACAATGGCAACGCCTCCCAGCGGTTGGAAAAGAGCCGGTGGCTTGGCATCGGGCAGCTTCACTGTTTGCAGCACGCCAGGGATTGCCAGTGCGCTCGCGTCACGAACTGCACCAGTTTTACCAAACAGCTGTGGTGGCCGGGCTACGACAGCATAGACCATGCCCGGTCGATCCACGTCGATACCAAACGTGCCTTCACCGCGAGTGATCCGCGGGATCGTCAATGACGGAATTTCCTTGTTAATGTAACGCCAGTCTTTTGGGTCTTTGACGGTAACATCCGCTTCCTGGGGAACTTGCAGTCTGGCCGCCAGTTTCGCGAGATTGCCATAGGACAGAGTATCGCTGTTCTTGCTATTGCTAACGAGGCCCTGTGCAGCCGAACATTCTGACGGTTCCATTTTCCAGTAGACAGCGGCTGCCTCGGTCAACATCTGTTTCATGGCAGCACCGGCTATCCGCAGCCGATGGAAATTATACCGTACCGAGCGCGACCCATCGGTATTCTGGTCACCATAGCGTTCGTGCCCCTCGGCCTGTACGATTTCTACCTTGTCCCACTCGGCCTCTAGCTCATCGGCAACAATCTGCGCCATTGCAGTCCAGACTTGCTGACCCATTTCGGAGCGGTGGCATGTGATTTTAACTGCGCCGTCTTCTTCAATTGCAATCCACAAGGCCGGGGTTGCATCTCCGCCTTTAACCTCCGTCAATGGGCTAGGTCCCGCTTCCGGCAAGTCTATAGCATCGGGGTCAATTTTGGGCTCTTCATAGCTGGAACAGCCGACGAGAGTTACGCTGACGACGAACAAACTGGAACCGACAACAAAGCCGCGGCGTGACAGGTTCGTAATCGCAGTCTTATCGGAAGTCGGTGGACTGCGCTTGGCGCCGCCGGGAATAATTCCAATATCGTGCAAGAACATCATTAGTCTCCTGTGAGTTTGGTCAGTTATCCGTCAATATTCTCATTACGCAATGGTTCAATGTCGCTGGTCTAAAGCCCAAAATATAGAAAAGCTGCAATCCACGTTGCAACTATTGGGCTCTTTCGCAGCCTAACATTGGTAACCGGTTCAACGCAATGTCCGCTTTCGCTCTTGTAGCGGGCGCTGGAATTGTCGCAAAAAATGCCGACAAAAATAAAATATCGCAGCTCTGGCCCTCTAACTCTTTGCTATCGCCTGAACATTGATGATATAAAGATACAATTCCAACGAAAGGTATAATCATGAGCACCCTCTCCAAATTATTTCTCGCTACTGCGGCATTGGCAACAATCACTGCCTGCTCCTCTGAAATGAGCGAAGACGAACAAGCCATTTACGATGCGCGTCAGGCAGAAGAAGACCAAAAACCAACAAATCTTACCGCCATTGTTCAAGGCAATCCAGACTTGTCAACGGCCAGCACCATGGTTGCTCTATCAGGCATTGCAGTTGACCTTAAAGATGACGGCCCATTCACGGTATTTGTCGCAACAAATGACGCCTTCAATAAAATGGACTCGGAACGGCTTAGCGGCTTAATGACGGCCGAAGACAAAACCGAGCTCGCCAGTATGGCCAGATTTGGCTTGGTCAAAGGTGACATGAAGGCCGCCGATATCGCAAAAGCAATCACCGATGGCGGCGGGACAGCCAGCCTGACCACTCTACAAGGCGGAGCCATTAAGGCGACGATGGAAGATGACAAAGTCGTGCTTGAAGATGGCGCCGGCAATAAAATCAACGTTATCGAAGCCGATGTTGAATCGAGCAACGGCACCGTCCACATTATCGATGGTGTTTTGATGCCTAAATGATCGTTGTTTAACTGGATTGAAAGAGGGCCTCGCTGCAAAGCGAGGCCCTCTTTTTTGGAAGAACCCATCGAAGGATAATTCTATCGCGGGCGCCCATCCTAATCCCGCTACATCCCGAAAGCAGCGTTTATGTTAAAACAAGGCCAATGCGTTTGCCCTCGAGAAAACTGAAGCTGCAAGTAAATCTACTCATATGAGAGGAAAGCAAATATCAAGCTTAGCTCTCCAATAGTTTTCCAATTTTTATTGCACTTTCTATTTGAAAGTATACCGCAACTTGACACCAAATTGACGTTTGTCGCGCAGGCCAACCCGAGCGCCTTCACGCCCAAAGTTGAAAAAGCCGCCTGGAAGGAAGCGCGTACCAAAGCTTGTATCCGCGAAGTTAAACGCTGTTGTTGGCGCATCTTCGTTCAAAAGGTTGGTCACGAAAAATTCGATACCAGCATTTTCACCTCTTAGACCCACGCGCAGATTGACATCGATAGCTTCTTCAACACTTGCGACATTGGCATTGCTATCGAAATAATCACCGGTGAAATACAGGTCGCTGCGTAAGTACCAGCTATCGAACATATCGCCTAACCCATCAAAATCATCTTCGTAAGTGGCACCCAATGATATCGTGACGGGAGGAAAACGCGGCGCTTGCTGACCTGCAATATCGGCTGCAGTTCCGAAAATATCTCCAAAATCACCGGTTCCGCCAGTTGCTGGAAAAGAAGCAATGGTAGAATCAATATAGGCAAATGAGCCCTGCATTGAGAGGTTTTCACTAACTTTCAGGGTCGCATCAAGCTCTACACCGTAAATATCGGTGGTTGCACCGTTAGAAGTAAAGTTGACTGTCCGCTGGGGGTTAGGCGCTCCCGGCGACGTATCTGTAACCACCTCGATGGAACTGAAAATTTCATTACTTCGCTTCATGTAAAAGGCAGCAAGGTTAAACGCAAAGACACCACTCGGGTGCTGTTGTTTCCAGCCAAATTCATAATTGGTCAGAGATTCCTCACCAAAGAGCACGTTCGCATCCGGTGCCAATGCGGCGAGTTCGGCTAGCTGCAGTGCATCCAGCTCAGCGATTTGCGGATTGAAACCGCCTGGCAGATTGCCTTCGCTATAGGTGGCATAGAACGTGGTATAGTTTGATGGTTGATAACGTAACGTAGCACGGGGCAAGAAGCTGTCTATCTTACCGGGTGAAATTGGCATAGCCAGACCATCATTTATCTCGGGATTGCTAAACTCGTCTTTCTGATAGCGGCCCTCAAGTGTAATCGACAGTTGATCGGTAAATTGATAATCTATCGAACCGAAAATCCCCACTGTTTCCGCGCCAGATACAAAAGGGTCTGATCGGAAAAGGTCACCAAAGAAAATCGGGTTCCCTAAGAAACTGGCCGTTCCGCCTAACTCGTCTATATCAATTTTCACATAGCTCGCGCCGATCGAGAGGTTCAAACTCTCATCGAAGAAAGAACCAGACAAGCGCCCCTCGACTGTGACGTCCTCTGTCTCACGGGCTGTAAAGCTCATGAAACTATTATCCGGAGTCGAATCGAAATCCGAGTAAAAACCAAACCTTTCTTTATTGTAGCCAGCCAAGAAACTGAATTCGATATTGTCTGTCAGATCAGCTGATCCTAGCGCGCTCAGGCGCAAAGAATCCAAATTCAAACCAAAATCATTCACTGTCGTGGGATTATACTTAAACCCAAATATGGCATCGGACGGATCAGATCGCGCATCGTTCAAGAAACCCAGATATCCCTGAATATTGGCCGACGCTGTGTTTAATCCTATTCGATCAGCCGGAGGCTGCGTAATCCGCCCACGGAAAACCGATTCACCGCGACCTCCACCGGGAGAAGGCACCACTGAATCCGTTTGATCTGCCAAACCGTTCACGATTTGGAAGCCGCCGAAATTATGCTGACTGGTACCAAAATACAAAACCGACGCGGCCGGGCCATCATCAATTTCTTGATAGGAACCGCGCAGTTTGAGGCGAATTCCATCACTTGGTTCGAACAACAATGTACCGCTCACGGACCATTGCGATTCATCACCCAAACGCTGCCCGGGAACAGCCACGTTATCAAAATGGCCATCCTTCGTGTCATAATTGCCGCTCAACCGGAATGAAACACCATCGGTAATCGGCCCCTCGATACCACCCGCAAAATTAAGCTCACTTCTCGTCGCACCAGTAGCACTCAGGTCAATCTGAAACTCATCGCTAGGATCCTTGGTGACATAGTTGATTGCGCCAGCAAACGTATTTCGGCCAAATAGTGCTGACTGAGGACCTTTGATAATTTCCACACGTTGGAGCTCGTTAATGCCAATTGTCTGGGCGCCTCCACTCAGAAAAACACCATCGAGAAAAACGGTCGCCGTCTGTTGCAACCGATTACCACTCACAACGGTTATACCGCGAAACCGAGGAGTGGAATTAATCCGTGCAGAGCCGTTGGTATTGTCGCCGAATGGCTCAACGAAAGCGCCCGGAGCTGCCTTGGTGATTTCCGTTATGTCACTGAAACCAGCCCCTTTCAGCTCTGTTTCACCGATTACCGTAACGGCTAACGGGGCATCCAGCAGCGTTTCTTGCTTCTTACGGGCGGTTACGATGATAACGTTTGATTCCTCATTTGCTCCATCTGCCGCCAAGTCTTGAGCATAAACTGGTGCGCTAGCCAATATTGTCGCTGTAAGCAGCGATAGTTTAACTGTTGATTTCATTATATTATCCCCCTCCTAATCTCATTATTTGTCCGGACAACTTTTAGGGTGAATTCCACAGCATCAATAATTTGTCCAGACAAATAATGAGATTGATTAGAATGGAGGCATGCTGTTGCTGAGTTACAACGACTAACCAAGAGCTCCTTTTGCCGGATTTCTGAAATGCATCTGAACGATACTGAACGCTCCCAATCAGTTGTAAGATAGCTGTTTTTCTGCGATCTTTGATCTATGGAAAAAGCTGCTGCGAGCCCGTTCACCCATTCCCATCTCGTTTTAGACAACGGAAACATTATGTTCCAATGCTCGTCAGACGCTGATGAATGGCCTTGGCTGGCGCTAGACCCGTTTGATCCGATCGTCGTCCAGACCATCAATTATTGGGCGTCTGTGGAAGCCAGTGCAGCGCGAGGGACATGGGATCCGACCAAATGGTCGGCATTGACTCAGACCGAGTGGGTTTGCGGAAAATCCGGAGTGGGTCATGCCACTCATGGTGTTGCGGATAAGATTGGCCAAGAAAGCAATCCGGGTTTTCGAATGAGTTTCTACGATGGTGATGAAGCGCTGGTCTATAGAATGAGCGGCGCTGGCGTTGTCTTTCAAACACGCGATTTCGAATCTTGGCGAGACAAGGCCAAGCAGAAAATTGTCCCGCCACCTACAGTAGACGAATTTCAGTATGCGCCTGCTGCTGCAGTGGGAGTTGCGATGCAAAGCCAGAGTTTTCTCTCGCCAATGATCGATCATGATACTCCCTCAGCACAGGCGTTGATTACAAAGGAAAATGGGTTTCCACCTGCGCACCCCTTTCTCAGTGGCTCTGGCGATCATGTGAATTCAACACATCTTGCCGATGTTGCCAGACAATTTGCAAACCTGCTGCGCGGCGGTGAAAAGCGCTTCATCAAAGGGGGCAAAATGACCTTTAAACGCTATGTGGAATTGGGTCTCCCGTTCCGGATCGAACTGACAAATGAAGAGCCTTCGCGTAAGGCGCTCTCAATGACCATCCAACAAGCAGACCGGTTATGCACAACGATTGAATTGAAATATTGAAGCATGCATCAGGTTGATCTCTCAGATCCCTAATCTAAAGCTCTAACAGCCTGCCCCTCGCGTTGTCGCGTTTGCCAATTTTCGTCTATCCAACTGGTTGCTGATGATGCAGGCAATAACGGCCGTCCCAAAATCATGTCAGAAGCGCGTTCGGCGACCATGATGGTTGGCGCATTGATATTCCCGTTGGTGACTGTGGGGAAGACAGAAGCATCGACGACGCGCAAGCCGTCGAGGCCGATCACCCGGCATTGCGTGTCAACCACCGCCATAGCGTCGTTTTCCTCACCCATTTTGCATGTGCCACAGGGATGATAGGCGCTTTCCACATTGTCCTTCACCCACGCGTCAATCTGCTCATCCGTTTCAATCTGGATACCGGGCTGCAGCTCCTCTTCACGATAAAGGTCCATCGCAGGTTGTCCGATAATCTCACGGGTCAGTCTAATACACTGACGCCATTTTGCGACATCATCGGAATGCTGCATATAGTTGAACGTGATAGTTGGCGCGGCAGTGGGGTCTGCGGATGGGATGCATACATGGCCGCGACTTTTGGGTTTATTGGGCCCGACATGAACCTGAAAACCATGGCCTTTTATGGATGGCGTACCGTCGTAGCGCATCGCGGCGGGCAGAAAATGATATTGGATGTCCGGCGACTTGATGCCCGCACCCGACCGAATGAACGCACAGGATTCAAAATGGTTGGTCGCGCCAAGACCCGATTTTAAGAAAAACCAGCGAGCCCCGATCAACAGCTTACTAAACCAACCCAGCTTGTCATTCAAACTGACCGGTTCTTTGCAGCGAAACTGAAAATAAATTTCAAGATGGTCTTGCAGATTTTCTCCAACACCCGGCAATTCATGCTGGGTCGCAACACCGGCATTGCTCAATGTGGATGTCGCTCCGACACCCGAACGCTGCAAAATTGCTGGCGAAGCGATGGAACCAGCAGACAGGACTATTTCCTTGCCGACCGAAATCGTTTTCTGCCCGCCACTATGGGTCAGAACGACCCCGACAGCCCGCTTGTCTTCGAACATAATGCGATCAACAAGCGCATTGGTCCAGACGGTCAGATTGGTACGCGATTTTACCGGATCCAGATAGGCCCGCGATGTAGATTCTCTGATGCCTCCGCGTACGGTCATGTGCATCGCGCCAAATCCTTCTTGGCGGAAACCATTATAATCTTCTGTGGCTGGATATCCCGCCTCCACACCGGCATCGACAAATGCTTGATAGAGCGGGTTACCGGTCATATTGTTTCCGCCGCTAACACCGAGCGGTCCGCTACCGCCGCGATAGTCGTCTGCGCCAGATTGCCAGCTCTCAGATCGCTTGAAATAGGGCAAGCAATTGGCATATCCCCAACCTGTCGCGCCTGATTCCTCCCACTCTTCAAAATCACAGCTATTGCCGCGCACATAGACCATACCGTTGATCGAAGACGTACCGCCAAGCCCCTTGCCGCGTGGACAGGTTATCTGACGACCATCAAGCACTGGTTCGCCTTCGGACAGATATCCCCAATTATAGGTTTTGGATGCCATCGGATAGGAAAGCGCTGTCGGCATCTGGATCAAGATATTCTTGTCGCTGCCTCCGGCTTCGAGCAACAGCACCCTGTTATTGCCATCTTCTGTTAGACGATTGGCGAGTACGCATCCTGCAGACCCGGCGCCAATGATGATATAATCCCAGTCTGCGTCAGAAGCGATTTGCATGCGTGTCGACCCTTTATAACTGAACGGCTACTAACTGGCGCCGTCGCTGAAAAATCAGCGCGTATATACAAGCGTAAAGAAGAATGACCATCATACCGATCCACTCAATTTTCAATGGTGTAAACTGATATAGCAAGATCAACCCGAAGAGCAGACCCCAATGGATCGCTATATATGACCACCACCCCAAGCGTTCGACTGTGAGATTGAGGTTTTCCGAATAGAGCCGCGTTAGAGAATCCAGAGAGTTGATTACAAAAATTATACCAACCACGATCATGGCAATTTGCAAGGGTGCGGTCAGCGGTATCTCTTCGCTATAAACATAGAATAATATCGAAAACCACAATGCTATGGGGATCGAAGGCAATACCAGCAGGGCCGTCAGCAACTGCCAAGGCCGCAACCCCCCGACGAAGCGCGCCACAAATTGGCCGATCATGATGCTCCACGCGAACCACCAGAAAAGATAGAAGGCATGATAGTCCGTCAGCGGGCTGACAAACCGGTGCAAATTACTGAAATAACCGCCTAAATATTGGCCGCTTTGCGCAAATTCAGAGAGCCCCATGCCGCTGTGAAACAACATAGCGGCGATCAGGGCGAGAAACAGAAAAAACGATCCCAAACTCAACCATATGACCCAGCGAATGTCGGTGCTGGATAGCACAGCAGCGAGCACGACCACTGCCACCAGAGTATAGCGCGCTACCTCTGGGATGTCGGTGATGTAATCGGGAAGATAGCTGAAAAAGAGAAACCCGGTAAAGGCGCAAGTGGCTATGATCACCAGATTGTTCATCACCTGAACCCATCCGATCTCGAACAGTTTCAAGCGAGGTTCCAAAACACAGAAATAAAATGTGGTGAGGAAATAAAAACCCCAAACCAGGAACCCCCAAAAGCCAAATTCGAGTGCTAAGGGGTTAGTGAAAGAGTATACGGCTTCCGCTTCGTAGACCGGAAATTCAGTCAACGGAAACAAGATCAAGCCAACATCCAGGCCTGAAGTGAACAAAATAGCGATGAACGCCATCAAGCTGCTCGGCTGCTCCCCGACGAGCAGCGTTTTGCGAAACCATATGATCAAGAACACTGACGTCATCAATGTTATCAATATAGCGATGGTCAATATGCTGTGGGCGCTTTGCATGGGTCACATTTTACGAGTGAAGATATTGCAATCCTTATGCAAAAAACCGATGGAAGCACAATGGAAACTTATTTTACTACCGCATTGTTGATCCATGTCGGCGCCCTATTTTATATTGTTGCTTTCCTTATTCGTGATGAAATGAAACTGCGGCTGCTGGTGCTGAGTGGTTCCGTTTTTTATATGCTATATTATTATTTGTTTCCGGACGTTCCTCTGTGGGATGCGATCTTGACCACGGTCATTTTGACACTCGCAAACTTGATTGTTCTATTCCGGATCGTTTTGGAACGCTCTGTGCTCGCATTGAGTGTTGAAGAAAAGCAGCTATTCACAGCATTTGAAGGGTTTAGCCCTGGACAATTTCGGCAACTTCTCAAGATCGCCGAATGGCGCACAGCCCAATCCTCCGATGTGCTCACCACCGAGAATAAACCACTTTCCAAATTATACTATGTATTTGAGGGGTCGGTTCATGCGAAAAAGGGGAAGCATGAATTTACGTTAGGCGACGGTAATTTTATTGGAGAAATTGCGTTCGTTCTCAAAGGCCCGCCAACTGCCGACGTCAGCGCTTTACCTGGTACCCGATATGTCGAGTGGCACAGCACAGGAATCGAGCGACTGATGGCAAAATCATCAAGTTTTGAAAATGCGATGATGGCGTTGCTCAGTCGTGATCTTGCCGACAAGCTCTCCACTAGCGTTCAACCAGAATCGGTTATAGCCTAGAAATCAACGTCCAAGAGCAGCCAATCCCGTCCGACTATTCTATCCCAATTCCTCTGCCCGCAGCGTCTTACGATCGAGCTTGCCGATCATTGTCTTAGGCAAGCTATCACGTACAACCACATCGTCGACCCTTTCATGTTTGCCAAGCTGAGGGTTGAGCCAGTCTTTCAACGCGGCACCGCCGACATCCATTCCCTCTTCCAGAGCAACATAGGCTCTTGGACTTTCGCCGCGATAATCATCAGGTACACCAATGACGAGCGCCTCCTTGACCGCATCATGCTTGTAAAGCACTTCCTCTACCTGGCTCGGAAATACCTTGAAACCGCCAACAGCAATCATGTCCTTTATCCGGTCGACAATTTTTATGTAGCCATCCTCGTCAATCACCGCGACATCGCCGGTGCGCAGGAAGCCATCTACAAATACTTCATCGTCGGCCGCTGGTAGGTTCCAATAGCCCTGCATGACTTGAGGGCCAGAGAAGATCAATTCACCCGGCTCGCCATCGGGGACTTGTTTTGTCGGGTCTTCCTTGTCGACAAGTTTAACCAACGTACCCGGTACCGGCTGTCCAATAGTCCCTGATTTATTCAATCCAGAATAAGGATTGGCGCTAACCACCCCGGAACTTTCTGTCAGACCATAGCCTTCGACGAGCTTAGCGCCAGTTTTCGCTTCGAATTTCTTCTTTAGCTCCGACGGCAATGGCGCGCCGCCAGAAACACATACTTTCAACGACGAGAAGTTCGTCTTGTCGATATCAGGATGATCGAGCAGCGCCTGATACATCGTTGGCACACCGGGCATCGCGGTGATCTGATTACGCGTAATCGCTCTCAACGTTTGCTTCGCGTCAAAGCGTGGTAACATGACAATCTCTCCGCCACGCTGTACCGTGCGATTGAGCACCGCACTATTGGCAAAGACATGGAAAAAAGGCAGCACACCCATCAACCGATCATCATCGTCTACATATGGATCAATTCCATTTATCTGACGCGCGTTTCCGGTGAGATTTTGGTGACTTAGCATCGCCCCTTTGGGTGTCCCAGTCGTACCACCAGTATATTGCAACAGCGCGATATCCTTCTCCGGATGAATATTCGGTGCAATATATTTACCGTCGTTGTCGGTCAGATCGGCAAAAGGCGTGATCCGGTCATCGTCCGGCTGTGGTGAATTTTCTTTTCGCCGGAACAAGCGATAAAATAGTGCCTTAGCCCCAGGCAAGGCGCCAGCAACACTGCCAACTACAAGACGTTCCAGACTCGACTGCTGCAATACTTTATAGGCCGTGGGGAACACAGCACTTGCCGAGAGCGTGAAAAGGACTTTTGTACCG
The DNA here is from genome assembly GCA_947501695.1 of uncultured Sphingomonadaceae bacterium. Taxonomy (GTDB): domain Bacteria; phylum Pseudomonadota; class Alphaproteobacteria; order Sphingomonadales; family Sphingomonadaceae; genus Parasphingorhabdus. The sequence goes on along the minus strand of CANMWO010000001.1, from coordinate 575,657 downwards.
CTATCCTCCACCTGATGGTTCAGCTCATCTACCGTATAGAGCGGCGAGAAATTGACGACCGTCGCGCCGATGGCCATCGCGCCATAATAGGCCGTCACATAATGCGGGACATTGGGCAGAAACAAACCAATCCGGTCTCCCTTTTCTATACCCATATCCTGCAGCCCTTTGGCCACCCGAACAACACCAGCAGCAACTTCAGCATAGCTATATTTCCGCCCCATGAAGTCGAGTAGATTCGCGTCGCCTCGACGGCCGGCGGAGCGAAAGAACATGCCCGGCATCGACAAGGGTTCGAAAAATTGATCCCAATCCGTGGGATGATTATAGCGCGATTTCCAAATAGGAATAGAATCGACAGATGGTGGAGTATCGGGGGTATCAGTCATTAACATCGGTGTAAGTCATTGCACCAGCGGTGACAATGGGGTGGGCGATAATGGCAATCACTTACCGCCGCCCTGTTACTCTTGTGCAACTAATCAAACGCCCCAGCTGGACGTTCTGACATTATTACGCACCCAACTATTTTCAATAAAAGGTCAAAGCGCGCCGTACCAAGCGGTTCCGTCTTTCATTTCATGCGTGGCACGACCGGTATATTCAAGATGACGAAGCGTTGCCATCGCCTCACCCGTAGCCATGCCTATAACGTCATGGCCAATTGGTCGCGAAAAGAGCAATGGAAAACTATCGACCACCCGCATCGGTTTGTCCGCAAGGGCATCGGCAAGATCATCCAATGCCTCATTATGCCGAAGTGCCAATGTATCGAGCCGTTGATGCGCGCCCTTAAACGGTCTGCCATGCGCAGGGAGCACCAATAAGTTCGGGTCAATTTCAGCACGAAACCGGTCTATGCTGGCGAGCCATTCACCGAGGGGATCAGCAGTAGGCTCGCTCAGCATAACTGAAATATTAGATGTAATGCGCGGCAAGATCTGGTCACCGGAAATCATCACATGGTTCGCATCATCGATAAGGCAGGCATGTTCCGGAGTATGGCCTCGCCCGATCATAACCCGCCAATCATTATTGCCGATAGTCAGGCTATCGCCCTCGTCCATGCGAATATGACCAATGGGTAGCTGAGAAACGGCGCGAGCAAAACGCCCCCAGCCCCCTTCGCATTTTTCTTTGATCAGCGCTTCATCCCATCCAGCGAAGCGCCATTCATCAATCGCTTCTTGTGGTACATCCGCGCTCACATCAGCGGTCAGCATGCGCGCCAACAGCCATTCTGTACGATTCATATGCAGTGGTACCTTGAACCGTTTGGCTAACCAGCCCGCGCAACCAACATGGTCAGGGTGGAAATGGGTGACAACAATCTTGGTTGCTGTTTTACCGTTGAGACCTGTTTTAAAAAGCGTTTTCCACGATTCAATGACGGCAGGCATAAACAGCCCGGTATCGACAATTGCAAAACCAGGAGTTCCATCCGGATGCACGTCATCCAAAACCCAGTTGTTAATATGCCCCAGTGGTCCCGGAACCGGCGTGCGGGTCCAGCCTATGCCGGGCATTAGTTCGAAATATTCACCATATTTAGGTTCATAGTCGCCGAGTGGGTAGGTTAATCCTTCCACTTCGATCGGTTCAAAGCCATGATCAGCTAGCGTTGCATCATAAGCAGGGGGTGTCGTTGGTGCATCCATAGGCCGACCATAGACGTAGGCTACGAACCGGTGCAACCAGATTTAATTGAGCAGTTAATTTTACTAGTATCTGCAATCCTGATTATAATCAGGATCGCAAATCAAGGATCAACTGTCTTTAAACAGCGTTTCTGCAGTCAGATCTTCGGTAGCAATCTCGCCTTCACCGGATTCCGCGGCCAATGCGGCCTCCGCATCTCGCTCAGCCTGCGCACGCTCTTCATGCAGTTCAGCAATAAGCGCTTCTTTGTCGCCACCCAATTTCTTGTCTTCGGGCACTTCAGGCTCGATGCCGGCTTTTTTCGCGGCCTTGGCAACGACAGCATCCAGTTCACGCTGTGAGCAAAGCCCCAGTGTAACAGGATCTTTTGGAACAATGTTTGCAATATTCCAGTGCTCGCGGTCACGGATCGCGTTGATTGTTGTGCGGGTTGTTCCGATCAATTTTCCGACCTGTGCGTCGGAAATCTCAGCATGATTACGCAGCAACCATGCGATGCCATCCGGTTTGTCCTGACGCTTGGATACTGGCGTATAGCGAGGGCCTTTGGTGCGGCGCACCTGATCAGGTCCTTTTTGTAGCTTCATCCGATATTCCGGATCAGCTTCGGCTTTCGCAATTTCTTCGTTGGTCAGTTCGTGAGCCTGTACAGGATCACGGCCAGTATATTTAGAACCGGCTAGATCATCAGCCATCGCGTTGACTTCAAGAATGTGAATACCACAAAATTCAGCAATTTGTTCAAAGCTCAATCCGGTATTATCCACCAGCCAGCTGGCGGTTGCATGCTGCATAAGCGGGGTTGGGTTATCTTGGGCCACGGTGGCGTCCTTCTCAAAAAATAAGGGCCGCCCCTTTCGGGAGCGGCCTGTTGTTATGCCCTATGTAGGCGATATCGAAAGAGTCGGCAAGATATTTGGTCACGGCTTGGCATTTTGCCATGTTTCTTATGTTTAAACCCTCGCAAAAATGGCTTTGGCAATGAACCGGCGGGACAGATGCACCGTCCGATCCGGCTCCATCGGTACCAACCCATCTAGAAATTGGCGCGCACTTTCACCCCAGTTGAAATGAGCGGCTCGTTTTATACAATCTTCTGAATGCAAATGTTGAGCGGCCGAAATGGCAAGATTCAAATCATCGTCCATCACTCCGTTTTTGCGGGTCAATATATCAATTGGACCCGTTACAGGGAAAGCTGCGACTGGCGTGCCACAGGCCAGCGCTTCTACAAGAACAAGCCCAAACGTATCAGTCTTACTTGGAAACACAAAAACATCTGCACCGGCATAACAACCTGCAAGCTCTCGACCCGATTTACGGCCGAGAAAATGCACCTCTGGATAGGATCTACTAAGATCATGAAGTGCTGGGCCATCACCAACAACCACCTTGCTACCGGGTTGATCCGTTTTCAGAAAAGCCTCAATATTTTTCTCAACCGCAACCCGCCCGACATAGAGTTGGATAGGGCGCGGCAGATTTTCGAACATATTTGGGGCGATCGCATTCGGCGAAAAACTATCGAGGTCGACGCCGCGGCTCCAGTGATGCACTTGCGGCAGTTGCTCGCCGATCAATTGCTGACGAACGCTATTTGTGGAGACCATGATAGCTTGTGAAGCACGGTGAAACCACTTTATATAGTGCCAAAAGATCCGCGGGGACAAATGGGTTCGCTTCGCAAGATATTCGGGAAACTGCGTGTGATAAGCCGTTGTAAAAATACGGTTGTTGCGGCGACACCACCGCCGAGCAGACAAGCAGAGTGGACCTTCGGTAGCCAGATGAACGGCATCCGCATCAAATTCAGCAATGCGCCGCCCAACGCTGCGCGCGCGCGTCATGGCCAAGCGGATTTCCGGATAGCTCGGCGCAGCGACCGAACGATATTGGTCAGGCGAAATGACAAGCACGTCATGACCCCAACGCCGTAATATCCCGATAACTGTATCTAGGGTCCTAACAACACCATTGACCTGGGGATGCCAGGCATCTGTGACGAGAGCGATTTTCATACCGCTTGCTCCAGATCACCTTTTACCGTTTTCAGTTTTACAGATTGATCGTGTCGGGCCTCTCGGGCGGCGATTTCATCTGCCCAGTGCAGAATTTCCATTGTCCCATCATCGCATTCCACCAATGCCGTGCAGCCTTCAACCCAGTCGCCATCGTTATAATATTCGATGCCTTGAATTTCTCGCATTTCTGCCGTGTGGATATGGCCGCAAACAACCCCATCAACGCCGCGGCCGCGAGCCGCTTTGGCGACTAGTTCCTCAAAGCGACCGATAAATTCTACTGCATTTTTGACCTTATGCTTCGCAATTTTTGATAGCGACCAATAGGGCAGTCCCATCCGTCCCCTGACCTTGTTGACCACCCAATTTAGTCGCATCAAACTCGTGTAAGCAGCATCCCCGATAAAGGCGAGCCAACGATGTGCCAGCATAACCGCGTCAAATTCATCGCCATGCAGCACTAACAACCGACGTCCATCAGCGGTTTCGTGAATGGCCGACCGGCGTATTTCAACGCCGCCAAAATTCAGTCCGGTAAACTGCCGGAACATTTCATCATGATTGCCGGGAATATAGACAATCCGCGTGTCTCGCTTGGCGCGTTTCAAAATCCGCCAGATGATATCATTATGTCCATCCGGCCAGTAGAATTTCTTCTTCAACCGCCAGCCATCGATAATATCGCCAACGAGATAGAGCGTATCGCTATCCACATGATCAAGGAAATCGATCAGCATGTCAGCATTGCAACCGCGCGTGCCGAGGTGAATGTCAGAAATCCAAATTGTTCGGTAACGCGTCCGATCCATCGGATTTATCCGAGATTGTCGCGTTAGTCGCGCTTCATAGCGATCGACGTCCAGCAAAGGGATATTAGAGACGGAAATTGGAGGAAATTGTTTGGCCATCACTTCATTCCCAAGGAAACATCCATGGGTGCATTCTATAACCTGCATTTATGACAGGATGATTCCCGTTTTATGACCCTTTATTTACAATAACGGGTAGATTGCCAATACTGTCAGGCCAAATAATCTCGCAAACGTTCTTGCAAATGCGGCACGGCTTCGTCGCTTTCAAGAAAATCCGTTGTCGCCATGGTTTGCCAGTGTTGCCCCTCATCACCAAAAAAAGTGGCTGACACTTACTCCTGCGATAAGCGACCAACAAAAAAGAGCGCTCGCCGACTGCTGGAGCCTCGCCAGTTTTCATAATGTTGGACATAGTCAAGAGTAGTGACGTCAACCGTCATACCAAATTCTTCATAGGTTTCCCGGGTAATGCAAGCTGCTTCACTTTCTTCATTTTCGCGACCACCGCCAGGAAGGCCCCACATATCAGGAAACGGAATGCCGAGCTTATTGTCGCGGCGATAGACTAGCAATTGGTCATCGACAAACAACGCCACTTTTGCGCCGTGAAAGTCGATGTTCTCGTCCATCTTTAGCTCACCTTTAATATAATCTTCCCGATATGGTCACCGGCTTCCATATGCGCATGTGCTTTGGCGGCGTCGGCGAGTGCGAAACTCTCGTCCATTACCGGTTTCAGCTTGCCGGCTTCGATATCAGGCCAAACATAGCGATAGAGTTCGTCCGCCAGTAGTGATTTGCGATCAGCCGATTGCGGACGCAGTGTTGATCCGGTAAGCGTCAACCGCTTCATCATGATTTGTGCCATATTAAGCGTTGCCGTCGTTCCGCCCTGCACAGCAATGGTCACGTGCCGCCCGTCTACTTTCAAGCAATTGAGGTTCCGCGGCACATAATCACCCGCAACCATATCCAGGACCACTTCAACACCCTCCCCGCCAGTAATTTTCTGCACCTCTTCGACAAAATCTTGAGTCTTGTAGTTGATTGCATGGTCTGCTCCGATAGTCTTTGCCGCGGTACATTTCTGATCAGAGCCGCAAGTAACGATCACTTTTAGGCCAACCAGCTTGCCCAGCATAATAGCCATGGTACCTATGCCGCTCGTGCCTCCGTGGACCAGCACGGTTTCATCTTCCCTCGCAAAGGCACGGTTGAACAGGTTACTCCACACGGTGAAGAGGGTCTCTGGCAAGGCCGCCGCTTCTTCCATCGTCAAACTGTCCGGTACCAGAAGGCATTGCCCTGCGGGCGCAACGCAATATTCAGCATATCCACCGCCGTTGGTGAGCGCGCATATCTTGCGGCCCATCCACTCTGATCCGACGCCCTCACCCAAGGCGACGACAGTTCCAGATACTTCAAGTCCCGGTAAGGGTGATGCTCCAGGAGGCGCAGGATAGAGACCCATACGTTGTACAACATCAGGCCGGTTCACACCGGCGGCAGCCACTTTGATCAACACTTCTCCGGCCGCTGGTTCGGGTACAGCCATAGTTTGCGGCTTTAGCACTTCGGGGCCACCCGGCTCACTGATCACGACGGCTGTCATTTCTGACTGTAAAACTTCTGATACTGTCATAGCTTGCCCCTAATTATCCCAGAAACGCCCATTTGTCCGACGCTCGTTTTTATCTGCCATCCTTATTGACAGCAAAGCCGTGTCGGTCAACATTAGCGAAGCAAATGGCCGAAAAAGACAGGACAAATTTACATGAACGATGACGACGATCTGCCGCGCAACGCCAATGATCCGATCAGCTTGCTTACAAAGCAGGACCTGGATCCTTTTTCTGTCGATGAACTGGAAAAGCGGATATCGATCCTAAAAAATGAAATAAGTCGCTGCGAAGCCAAGAAAAGCTTTGCAGTTTCCCACCGCGCAAGCGCTGATGGCTTGTTTAAAAAGACGTAAACTTTAGGGTTCTGGTAAGGAATTTTTAACCCTATATCTTAATAGTTGGATTTAAGTTGATCCGACTTGGACCGTTTAGAAGAAGAGACGAAAAAATTCGCATAACCTTGCTTCAAGACAGGTTGTTCTTAGGATAGGCCCTTGATGTTTTTCGGGTTACGCATAGATTAAGAAGGAAGCCGAATAGTTAAGGCCGGAATAACACCGGACCTCATAGTTTTTCGACTACCGGGACAACCAATTGTCCCATCAAGGAGTAAATGCATGCCTTCATTCGCAGAATCACTGGAAAAGACCCTTCATCAAGCGTTGAAAAATGCCGCTGATCGGTCTCATGAATATGCGACTCTTGAACATCTCCTGCTTGCGTTGATTGACGATGGTGATGCGTCACAAGTGATGAATGCCTGTGGTGTTGATGTGGGCGAGCTGGAAGATGCTGTAGTGCTCTATCTCGACAGTGAACTCGATTCACTCAAAGTCGAAAAATCTATTGACCCCTCTCCTACATCCGGTTTCCAACGTGTAGTTCAACGCGCTATCCTGCATGTACAGTCTTCTGGAAAAGACGAAGTAACCGGCGCTAACGTATTGGTTGCCCTCTTCTCTGAACGCGAGAGCTATGCTGTTTATTTCCTCCAGCAACAGGATATGAGCCGTCTGGATGCCGTTAGCTTTATCAGTCATGGCGTCGGCAAAGGCGGACAATCCATTGATCCTGCCGAACTATCCGGCAGCGACGATGGTGACGAGAAGAAAGACGCAAAGAGCAAAAAAGAAACTGCGCTCGACCAGTTTACCGTAAATTTGAACGAAAAAGCCAAAGATGGCCGGATTGATCCGCTGATCGGTCGCCAGGCAGAAGTTGATCGCACCGTACAAATCTTGTGCCGTCGGTCCAAAAATAACCCGCTATATGTTGGTGAACCCGGCGTCGGCAAAACTGCTATTGCAGAAGGCTTGGCCCTGCGCATTATCGAAGAAAATGTTCCCGATGTGTTGAAACCAGCAGTTATCTATTCGCTAGACATGGGCTCTCTGCTTGCTGGGACGCGTTATCGCGGCGATTTTGAGGAGCGGTTGAAGCAGGTTGTTTCCGAGCTTGAAAAAATGCCTGATGCAATTCTGTTCATTGACGAAATTCATACCGTAATCGGTGCTGGCGCGACCAGCGGCGGAGCAATGGATGCATCGAACTTACTGAAACCGGCTTTGTCGGGCGGCATTATTCGCTGCATCGGATCGACCACCTATAAAGAGTTCCGCAATCATTTTGAAAAAGACCGCGCCCTACTGCGCCGGTTCCAGAAAATTGATGTCAACGAACCTAGCGTCGAGGATACGATTAAAATTCTCGCTGGTTTGCGTTCCGCATTCGAAGAGCATCACAATGTGCGCTATGCTCCGGATGCCTTGAAATCGGCAGTGGAACTGTCCACACGTTACATTAATGACCGCAAATTGCCGGATAAGGCGATTGACGTAATCGACGAAGTTGGCGCGATGCAGATGCTGTTGCCGCCTTCACGCCGCAAGAAGATGATCACGACCAAGGATATTGAAGCGGTTATTGCGACCATGGCACGCATCCCGCCCAAATCCGTTTCGAAAGATGACAAGAAGACACTCGAAAGTCTCGACAAAGATCTCAAGCGTGTTGTCTTTGGCCAGAATGCAGCCATCGAAAAGCTTTCGAGCGCTATAAAGCTGTCTCGGGCTGGTCTTCGTGAACCAGACAAACCGATCGGCAACTATCTGTTCTCCGGCCCGACAGGCGTTGGTAAAACCGAAGTCGCGCGGCAATTGTCATCGATTATGGGCATCCCGCTCAAACGCTTTGATATGTCCGAATATATGGAACGTCACAGCGTCTCTCGTCTGATCGGTGCACCTCCGGGATACGTCGGCTATGATCAGGGTGGATTGCTTACGGATGCCATCGATCAAAATCCGCATTGTGTGCTTTTGCTAGATGAGATTGAAAAGGCTCATCCTGATCTGTTCAATATTCTGTTGCAGGTGATGGACAATGGGAAGCTAACCGATCACCACGGCAAAACGGTTGATTTCCGCAACGTAATCCTAATTATGACAACTAATGCCGGCGCGTCAGATATGGCAAAAGAGGGTATTGGCTTCGGTGATGTATCCAAGGAAGATGCAAGCGATGAAGCGGTGAAAAAAATGTTCACCCCTGAATTCCGCAACCGTCTGGATGCGATTGTTCCGTTTGCTTATCTGCCGCCCGAAGTTGTCTCACGAGTGGTTGAGAAATTCATTCTTGAGTTGGAATTGCAACTCGCGGATCAGAATGTCCACATCACGCTGGACGAAGATGCTCAAGCATGGCTCACGGAGCGCGGCTATGACAAGCTCTATGGTGCCCGCCCAATGGGCCGGTTGATCCAAGAGAAGATCAAGCAACCACTGGCCGAGGAGTTACTGTTCGGTAAGTTGGTCAATGGTGGAGAGGTCAAAGTCCATCTGAAGGACAATGAGCTGAATTTTGAGGTCACACCTTCTGCGCCAGCTAGCAAAAAGAAAAAATCGGCACCCAAGAAAAAGACGCCGACCAAAAGCAAGTAGTTTCACTTGAACTGCGGGGTAAAAGCCTTGCACCCAAAATACAAAGCGGCGTGACTGGTCTCACGCCGCTTTTTTGTTGCAAGCGCAAGTTATCCAAAAAGCTTTTTTGCCAAGATTAAAACACTACTGACAATATGCTGTCAGTAGGCCTATGCCATTACATGCTTGTCCCCAAAAAAAGAAAGGAACAAGCATATGACTGAAGCAAAGCAAAACCGGCTCGTCTGGACCGAAATACCCGTCACCGACCTGGAACGGGCCACTCGTTTTTATGAAACTCTATTGGAGGCGCCACTCATCAAGAACGACGCTGGACCACAAATCATAATGGTGTTGCCCTATGAAGGCGAAAATGCATCATCCGGCCATCTTTACGAAGGAAAGCCGGCAACTGCAGGGGATGGTATCACGGCCCATCTCGCTGTCGACGGCTATCTTGATGACGCCATGGAACGCGTTAAAAACGGTGGCGGTGAAGTCGTATCAGAAGTCATTCTAATCCCCGCCGGTTCTTTCTTCTATGCCAAGGATACCGAGGGCAACTCGCTCGGTATTTTTAAAAACTAAACCATGCGTAGAGCCGACCGCCTTTTCCAGATTGTGCAATATCTGCGCGGCGGTCGGCTTGTTACTGCTGCTAAATTAGCGGAGCGTTTGGAGGTTTCTGAACGCACGATCTATCGTGATATTGCCGACCTGCAATCTACCGGCGTCCCAATTGATGGTGAGGCCGGCATTGGCTACATCATGCGAAGTGGATTTGATCTACCGCCGCTAATGTTCACACGTGAGGAAATTGTCGCGCTTGTTACTGGCGCTCGTATGGTCCGCGCTTGGGGCGGCAGCGCGATGATGGAGGCCGCCGAAGAAGCACTGGTTAAGATCGAGACTGTGTTGCCCGAAAAAGAGCGCGACCGTGTTGGTGGAACCAAGATATTTGTGCCCGAAATGGGTCTCGCGGACCAGACCCGGAATGTTATCGACCGCTGCGAAGCCGCGATTGAGGCACGAGATATTTTATCCTTTGACTATCACGACCAAGAAGGCTCAGCGACGACCCGCACGGTACAACCGCTCGGCCTATGGTTCTGGGGCAAGACATGGACGTTGGTTGCATGGTGCGAGCTTCGTGACGACTTTCGGATGTTTCGCCTTGATCGCATCGAACAGCTGACGAAAACGGGCCAAACTTATACTCCTACGCCTGAGCGATCGTTGACTGAAATACTCCGGCAAATCGAAGCAAAATATGGGAAGCAATGATTTCCCAGAGCTTCCGTTCATTCACAAGTTTCCATCCACAAACAGAGAGTTGCATAGCTGATCAGGAGAAAATGCTCATTCATTGCCGTTGATCTCTCCCTATTTGCATCAACTTTCCGGACCCTGATTTAACCACGCCGCATTCTGGTGCGAACTAAGAATTGTTCGTACTCTTAAAAAAGAGGCCCTCGACATGCTGTTCCGGCTCTTGCTTTATTTCGTCGCCTTATCGCTATCAAGCGGCGCATGGGCGGCGCATGATCATTCCCCCTGGGATAACCTGCTCAAACGCAATGTCATCGTCACTGGTGGAGGGACGTCGTCAAAGGTCAACTATACCCGCTTCAAGGCGGACAGGGTGAAACTCAAAACCTACCTCGAATCGACATCATCAGTGAGCAAAGCGACTTTCAACCGATGGTCTGAAAACGATCAGCTCGCTTTTCTGATCAATGCCTATAATGCTTGGACGGTCGAGCTAATACTGACAGAATATCCCAACCTGAAATCCATCAAGGCTCTAGGCTCAATCATCCGATCACCCTGGAAGCAGAATTTCATTCCGCTATTTGGTAAAACCGTATCGCTGGATCATATCGAACACACGCTGATCCGCGGCAGTGGCCGATACAACGAGCCACGCATTCATTTCGCGGTCAACTGCGCGAGCATTGGCTGTCCGGCGCTGCGCAACACTGCCTATCGCGGCAATGCCCTGCCCGCGCAACTGAACGCAGCCACGAAGGATTTCTTGCGCGATCGCAGCCGTAATCGCTTTAAGGGTGGCAAGTTGGCGGTTTCAAACATCTTCAAGTGGTATCGCGGCGATTTTGAAAAAGGCTGGCGCGGGGCCAACAATCTCAATCAGTTTCTTGCCATCTACGCTAACGCACTAGGTCTCACTAAAGGGCAGCAAGCTGAGCTAAAATCAGGCAAGACAAGGATCAGTTTTTTGAGCTATGACTGGCGATTGAACCGGACCTGATCCAAATATGCACAAACCCAATCTTATCTTCATCACAATCGCTCTGGCTGCCTCGCCCAATATTGTCGCGGCCCAATCCGGCGGCGTCCAACGAATCAGTAATTTCGCCAGCGGCACAGCCGGTTGGCAAAGCTAAGGATTGACAAAAAGGTCCCGGCGACAAGATTTACAACCAAAATTATTCAAGGCGTCCCAGCTATCCAAGCCTACTCTCGAAAAAGCATGGCCTTTTTCACACGACCCGTTACCGTCAATCTCTCTAAAACCCCTATCCTGTGCTGGCGCTGGCGCGTCAACGATGTCGTCAGAACAGCCAATATCGCAAAGAAGTCCGGAGATGATCAGGCCGCGCGCGTTTACATCCGTTTGAACCTGCCCAATAGCGCCTTATCTCTGGCAACACGAGCGAAGCTCGCGCTGGCACGGACACGCGGCGGTAAGGTAATTCCCGATGGAGCCATCAACTATGTCTGGGACAATCGTTTTCCCGTCGGTACTGCACGGAACAATGTCTATACAAAACAAGCAAAGATCATCGTCGCGCAAAGCGGAGCAGCGCAAGCCGGTCGATGGGTGAACGAAAGGCGAAATCTGGCTGCTGATATTCAAAAACAATTTAAAACCAGCAAGGCAAAAGTCACATTCATCGCCATATCCAGTGACACGGATAATAGCGGAGAGACAGTTACCGCAGCCTTTGCCGACATTCATCTCGTCGGCGCCAACGGGAAATGTCAGTATAGATAATTGCTGACTACCAAGCTGCTACCGATTTGTTATATCCATGATCCCCACCGCAACAGGAGCCGGTCATGTCCTCATCTAAAACTACCCTCACCTTCTATACCAACCCTATGTCGCGTGGTCAGATTGTGCGATGGGCACTGCACGAAGCAGGCGTAGAATATAGTCAGAAAATCGTCGAACATGGGCCAGAGATGAAGTCCGCAGAATATCTTGCAATTAATCCGATGGCCAAGGTTCCAGCCATTGTCCATGAAGACAAAACGATAACGGAATGTGCGGCGATTTGCGCTTATCTCGCGGATGCTTTTCCGGAAGCCAATCTGACACCAACTTCGGATGAACGAGCAGATTATTATCGCTGGTTATTCTTTGCCGCCGGTCCGCTTGAACAAGCTGTTCTTAATCACAGCCTTGGGCTGTCGATCACGGAAGAGCAAGAGCGCACGGCAGGCTATGGCAGTTATGACCGCGCCATGGATGTGCTGGACCAGATGCTGCAATCGCGCCACTATGTCTGTGGGGACCGCTTTACAATGGCGGACGTCTATGTCGGATCGCAAGTGGACTGGGGTTTGCAGTTTAAAACTTTCCCCGAGCGCGATAGCTTCAACGCTTATGCCGAACGTCTGCGGAAGCGCGAGAAGTACAAAGAGTCTAAAGCGATTGATGCGGCGCTAATGCCGATAGCTTAGAAATAGTCTTACTTGGCGATCCCATGAAACGCTCAATAAATAGCTATTGATCAAATTCTTCGATAAAAAAATCGCTCGCCTGTAACCTTCTTCGGTACCGGTGCGAAACCTCTTATGAGAGCAGCAAGTAAATACATGCTGCGAACGATAGGAAGAACGAAGTCATGAAAAATGCTATTATCGCTACCGCTGCTGCCCTTATCAGCATCACCGCAACTCCAGCATTGGCTGACTCCGCAATCGACACCGAAACCATGGTCGAGACCGCTGCCCCCCAACAGCATCAAGCAATCGACCTTCCTATCAGCAATTTTGATCTCGCCGGTGTGGCTACCAACCAGAAACACAGTTTCATGGCGACCATGGCAGACGCGTTCAAGCCAGGTTACCGCGTACCAAATAATGCGACCCCGATCCTTTCACAGCCCATTGCCGGCTTAACGGGCCTGTTTATCCCAGAAGAATATTCTTTTCGCTCAACGGCTCAGGATAGCGGTGTTGATGCAGTGAACCCCGGTCGTTTTCTATCAAGCTCGGTTCGGTCAGACTATCTGTCCGATACGGGACCGGCAGCATCAGACAAAAATACCGTCGGCGTACGCTTCGGCTTTTAACTTCATCCCTCCTTCTTTCAGCGCTCTCTCCGAACCCTCGGAAAGCTGAAAGACAAAGGCCAGATGGTTCATCCCATCTGGCCTTCTTTTTTGCCAAAATAATATCGGAAGGCTAATTCTCTTTGGTTAAACCGGTCGTATTAATCGTTTCATCAGCGGCATCGCGGGCCTGTTCCGGCGCATATTGCCGGCGCCAAGCATCGAGGTCTCTTTCATATTCCTCGTAAGCCAGATAGAAATCATTAAACGGTTTTTCCAGTTCAACCAGCGCTGCTGCACCGAAATCCTCCATACCGTCTTCCTTGGTAACAATCGCACGCTGGCTAACCTGAACTGCCTGATCACAAAACGGACGGCGCAGAGGCGAGAAGGACCAGAAGTTGTAAAGACTGGTCTGGTGACGATCATGGGCTTGCTGGTATCCGCTACCTTGTTCACGGCGATATTTGTTAGTGATCGCTTTGTAGGCGTTGCGTAAGTATTTTTTATTATTACCAATAAATGCGTTATAATCATCAACCAAACGCGCATATTGCGGTCCTGTGCAACTGAGCGCAGCCACGTTCAGAGCCGCACGTACATGCCACAATGTTTCCAATGGCCCGCGATCACGGTTGATCGTTTGACGTAAGCCATCGGCGCGCAACGGCGGAATGATAGTATTGGCACTAGCGCCAAAAGGCGTCGTTGGGGCACGCGGAGTATATTGCGGCGTTGCTACCGGCGCGACAACCGGAGCGGGGGCTGTTTGACAGGCTGCCAGCACCAAAACCGAAGCAGTCGGCACCAAAAGACGCAAATTTTTAAAACCCTGTATCACTTTACTCTCCCCAATAAACTCACGATTTTCCTATGCTGAGGCTTGCCGATTGTCCAGCATTAGCGACGGAAAAACGATCAACTGCCAAAAGAAAAAGCCCAGCAGTTTCCTGCCGGGCTTCGTCATAATTCAAAGCATATGAATAATTGCTTAGTCTTGGCTACCCATGAAGGTAAGCAAGAACTGGAACATATTGATAAAGTCCAGATACAAATTCAACGCGCTCATGATGATGACCTTACCAACCATGTCGGTACCGGCTACATAAGCATACATGCTCTTGATCCGTTGCGTATCATAAGCGGTCAAACCTGCGAAGATCAGGACACCGATAGCACTGATCACAAAATGCATCATCGTAGATTGCAAGAAGATGTTTATCACCATTGCGACAATTAGGCCGATAACGCCCATGATCAGGAAGCTTCCCCAACCGGACAGATCTTTCTTCGTGGTGTATCCATAGAGGCTAAGTCCCAAAAAAGCCGCCGATGTAGCAAAGAAGGTCTGGGCGATTGAAGCGCCCGTATAAACTAGGAAAATGGTCGACATGGAGAGACCCATCAACGTCGCAAAACCCCAGAACATGGCCTGAAGTGTGAACGTCGAGAATTTATTCTGTCCAAAGCTCATCGCAATAACGATAGCCAGAGGTGACAAGATGATCACCCATTTCAGCGGTCCACCGCCGAACATGATCTCTGCCGCCATGCCAGAGCTTGCAAAAAGCATTGCCACGATACCGGTAAGCAGCACGCCACTCGCCATGTAGTTGTATACTTTGAGCATATAAGAACGCAGTCCAGCGTCATATGCGACGTCGGATTGTGGCGTTGTGCCAACAGGTGTACGCGACATTGTCGCTCTAGGGTCAGGCCAAGCCATGATATTCAAACTCCTCGGTTTATTCAGCCGCAAAATGTATGACTGCGACACTATCCCCTTCAATATCGGTTGATTATGTGAATATTTCAAGAAAAACCCGATGCGGAACTGATAAAATCAACAAGCACAGCCATAGATACTATCAATCGATAACCGAATTTGAGCTAGAAAACCGAAGACTAAGGGCAATATATCCCGCAAATCTCCTGCTACAAATATGCCTGATCACGCTCGGCTAACTGCGGCTAGACGCAGTTGAAGCAGGCGCAATTTAAGACAGTTTAGCAACAAGCGCCTTAGCTCCAGCAACGGCATCACTCCAGGTGATACCAAACGCTTCATCCTTTTCATAAAAAGGATCGACAACACCTTCTCCTGCCCGGCCTTCCACATGGTCCAGCAAAAGCGACAACACAGCGGTGCCATCTGCAGGTTCCATAGCCTTCAAGCAGGACAAATTTTCACTATCCAGTGCTATAATATGGTCAAAATTCCGAAAATCTGCGGTTCGTACTGGTCGTGCCCGAAGATGGTCGATGGGTGCGCCGTTTTTTTCCGCGACCGCCTGTGCCCGCTCATCAGGCGGCTGATCGGTATGCCAATCGTGGGTCCCAGCCGAATCTATAATCATGTTTTGCCCTGATAGAGCACATTGCTGGCGCAGTGCGGCTTCCGCCAATGGCGACCGACAGATATTACCCATACAAACAAAAAGAACTGAAATAGCCATACGACCCCCCGATAGCTAACTGTAATAGCATGATTTTATTTGCTATATATGACCGCCATCACATGACCATATACTAAATAGATATTATCGAACCGGCTCGAATTTCTGGAGCGCAAAAACGCCGCAAGCCACCCGACCACCGCTTTCTCCGGATGGATCAGTCTTCATATCATCGGGACCTGCATGAACGATAAAAGCCGCTCCATCGGCGTCCATAAGGGCATTTGCGCCCTCTTTCAAATTTCCACCATCAATCGTGGCTTCCACCGAACCGGTTCCGTCTTCCCTAATCACCAAATTGAAAAAATCACCCATATGAGCGCCTTCAGGGTTATCGAAGCCATGCTGTTTATCAGTTGGATTCCAATGGCCGCCAGCCGATTTAAAATCCGGAGCATCGCATTTCCCGACTTCATGAATATGAACGCCGCGTGGCCCGGGCTCTAGGCCTCGGGCGTCTATCCGAACAATCAATCCCCCGTCGCCCTCTCCGATAATGACTTCGCCATATTGCGCTTGATCCGCCCCAACCAATGTCGCTCTCGCAATGCTTTCAGCTGGCGCAACTTCGGAATCAGCACTTCCACCGCTGCAAGCAGATAGTGACAGGCTTAACCCGGTGAGCATTATTATCGCACCACTCGTTTTCCCAAGTCGACTACCCATTATGACGTTCCTCAGTTTGTCTTATGTTGGTTCCATGTTAGCAGCGCTTCTATCACCTTGAAACCGTTTATATAATAGCATTTATCGATCGGAGCTCTATGCAAAAAAGCCGTTTCTTGATCGCTTTGGGGTCTAATCAACGGCATATCCGTCATGGATTGCCGCCTGCGATTCTCTCGGCTGCGATTGCGACATTGAACGATTATCATGTCACCCTCCTTAAACAATCGTCGATAATCAACTCCTTACCCATCGGACCATCGAACCGCCGCTATGCCAACGCAGCTGCCATCTTGGAAACCGAGCAGAATCCTATAGATATGCTAAGCACATTGAAAACGGTCGAATCAGTTTTCGGACAACGGCGCGGGCAGCCTTGGTCAAGGCGCGTGCTCGATCTCGATATTATTTTGTGGAGTGAAGGTGCATTTTCCAGCAGCAACCCGGCACTTATAATTCCCCATAAAGAGATGCAGCGGCGCGAGTTCGTTCTGCGCCCTGCCGCCGAAATTGCGGCCAGTTGGAGAGATCCGGTGACCGGCCTGACGGTAAGGCAATTGGCTTATCGGAATAGCCAGCGTTAAAAACCTCGTAAAACCGTTCAATGCCGCTTGACCGATCGGCCATGCACCACTAGGGAGGCGCTTCGCAGCCGCACTAGTGCAGTTGTGGGCCCTTAGCTCAGTCGGTAGAGCAACTGACTTTTAATCAGTAGGTCGCTGGTTCGAACCCAGCAGGGCTCACCATTATTTCAATATTAGAATTATATTGAAGTCCTGATGGAGCCTGGAGAATTCGATAGACTCTAAACTGATTAGGCGTTGAAGTGAGTGTTTAACTGAAGCAGCAATATAATGACCATTGCCAGCAGCCGATGCCTGACATGACAGCCAAAATTCGCGGACTTATTCGGGCGGATTTGGATGGCAATCCTATCATTGCGGATCAAGCCAAGTTCACTCCCAAACCAAAAACTTATCACCTTATCGTGCTATTCAAATAGTTTAGGGAAACCTTCAGTCATTTTGACAAGGTTCTTAACGGCGTTGAACGCATGCAATGTTACTGATCGATCGAGAACTCAGGACAGTTTACGCTGCATTTTGAAAGTTCTGAGAGGTTTCGGGCTTGCATTGAGATACAAACCCGGCGCAAACTATCTGCTTTGGATATTGCTCTAAGGCTAGCGGGATCATCCAAAGGCATTGGCCAAGTAAGAATGCCAACCAGGCCCTTCCAGCCTAACAGATACGATAATAGGACGACGGAGAATTACCATTATACCGAGCCCCATGAAATATCCTCTCTTACTTGAACCGCTAGACCTTGGCTTCACCACCATCCGAAACCGCTCGATCATGGGATCCATGCATACTGGGCTAGAGGAAATGGAAGGCGGCTTTGAACGCATGGCCGCCTATTTTGCCGAGCGCGCGGCCAATAATATCGGCATGATCATCACCGGCGGAATCGCGCCGAATGAAGAATCGTCCGGTGGCGGGGCGATGATGTCGGGTGAGGAAGAAGCGGAAAAGCATCGTTTGGTTACCGATGCTGTCCATGGTGCTGACCCTGATGTCAAAATCTGCATGCAGATTCTACACGCCGGACCCTTAGCCTATACCGAAAAAGCGGTCGCGCCTTCAGCGGTCAAATCGCGGATCGCAAGATATGTTCCGATTGAGCTCGACAAGGCTGGCATCCAAAAGCAAATTGACGATCATGTCAGTTGCGCTGTGATGGCCAAAAAAGCCGGCTATGACGGTGTCGAAATTATCGGTTCCGCTGGCTATCTGATTTCTACTTTTTTGGTCGAAAAAACCAACCTTCGCGAAGATGAATATGGTGGTTCTTATGAAAACCGTATGCGCTTTGCTCTTGAAATTGTTGAACAAACCCGCGCTGCTGTCGGTGAGGACTTTATTCTGATATTCCGCATCGCTGCTATGGATATGCTGCAAGGCGGGATGAGCTGGGAAGAAATCATAACGCTGGGCAAGGCTCTTGAAAAAGCCGGCGTGACGATAATCTCCACCCATTTCACATGGCACGAAAGCGCGGTCCCAACCATTGCGACAATGGTGCCCCGGGCTGCCTTTACATCGGTCACCGGAAGATTGCGCAAAGAAGTCAATGTGCCAGTCATTACATCCAACCGGATCAACACGCCGGAGGTTGCCGAGGAAGTTTTGGAACGGGGGGATGCCGATCTGGTATCCATGGCGCGTCCGCTGCTCGCGGATAGCGAATTTATGCGCAAAACGGTCGAGGGCCGCGAGGATGAGATCAACACCTGCATCGCCTGTAACCAGGCATGTCTTGATCATACATTCTCCGGCAAACTGACAACCTGTTTGGTCAACCCGCGAGCGTGTCATGAGACGATACTCAATTATCTTCCTACCACTAAGGTGAAGAAGATTGCTGTGGTCGGAGGCGGACCGGCTGGTCTTGCTTATGCAACTGTTGCCGCCGAACGCGGCCATGCGGTCACTTTATTCGAGGCGTCTTCGGAAATTGGCGGCCAGTTTAATCTGGCCAAAACTATTCCGGGCAAAGAAGAATTTCATGAAACGATCCGCTATTATAATCGCATGGTTGAAGTACACAGCATTGACCTGAGGCTGAATACCCGCGCCGACGCGGAAACATTGAAAGCCGAGGGTTTTGACGAAGTCATAATCGCAACCGGCATCAAGCCGCGACAACCCGATATTGAGGGTATCGATCACCCCAAAGTGGTCAGCTATATCGATGTCATTACCGGCAAAAAACCCGTTGGAAAAAAGGTTGCTATCATTGGAGCTGGCGGGATCGGCTTTGATGTCTCTGAGTTAATCAGCCATTCCGGCCCGTCAGGCGCCGTAGATCGTGATGTATTTGCCGCAGAATGGGGTGTGGACTTTGAAAATCACCCACGCGGAGGCGTAACCGGTGTTGAACCGAAAGTTGCCAAATCCGAGCGGGAAATCACATTATTGCAGCGCAAGGAAAGCCGCGTGGGGGCGGGTCTCGGCAAAACAACCGGCTGGACTCACCGGATGGCGCTGACGCGGCGCGGCGTAAATATGATGAATGGCATTGAATATGTTAAAATCGATGATGACGGCCTGCATATATTGCAAGGTGGCCAGCCGGAAATGTTAGAAGCCGACACCATTATAATCTGCGCCGGGCAAGAACCGTTGCGGGAAGTCTATGACAATCTTATTGCAGATGGATTGTCTCCCCAACTGATTGGCGGTGCTTATGAAGCTATGGAACTGGACGCCAAAGCGGCCATAAACCAAGCAAGCTATATGGCTGCTGCTGTTTGAACCCCATGTCTCGGCCCGATCGGGTGATGCAACAAGATGCGCACAGACCGGGTCGCAAGATATTGTACAAGCAATGTTTATCCATAATAAGAAAATCTTGACAGCCAATGCGCTGCAAGTTCGTTATATACATGTCTCTTGATCGGTGCCTTTAGCCTCATAGGCATCTAAAAGTGACATGTTATGAAAGCAAACCTGCAATGAGCCTGACCCATCTCCAGCGCCTCGAATCCGAAGCCATACATATTATGCGCGAGGTCGCCGCCGAAGCCGAGAAACCTGTTATGCTCTATTCCGTGGGCAAAGATAGCGCGGTTATGCTCCATCTTGCGAAAAAAGCATTCTTCCCTTCTCCGCCCCCCTTCCCTCTCTTGCACGTCGACACAACGTGGAAATTCCGGGAAATGTACAGTTTGCGAGAGAAATCAGCCAAAGATGCGGGCATGGAATTACTCGTTCACCAAAACCCCGAAGCGAAAGAGCGTGGTATCAATCCATTTGATCATGGCGGTCTTCATACCGATATGTGGAAGACTCAAGGACTCAAACAAGCTATCGATGAACATGGCTTTGATGCGGCCTTCGGTGGCGCTCGGCGAGACGAAGAAAAAAGCCGCGCGAAAGAGCGCATTTTTTCGTTCCGATCCGCAAACCACCGTTGGGACCCGAAAAATCAGCGTCCAGAGCTTTGGAAGCTCTATAATACACGCAAATCGAAAGGCGAAAGCATTCGCGTTTTCCCTCTGTCCAACTGGACGGAACTGGATATCTGGCAATATA
Source organism: uncultured Sphingomonadaceae bacterium (assembly GCA_947501695.1). Lineage (GTDB taxonomy): Bacteria > Pseudomonadota > Alphaproteobacteria > Sphingomonadales > Sphingomonadaceae > Parasphingorhabdus. The sequence continues at coordinate 555,105 of CANMWO010000001.1, read as the reverse complement.
TTCACTTGGAGAATATCGAGATTGTCCCGCTTTATTTCTCAGCGCGTCGCCCGACTGTCGAACGCGATGGCATGCTGCTGATGATCGATGACGAACGTTTCCGGTTTGAGGAGGGGGAGAAGCCCGTAGAGCGATCCATTCGTTTCCGGACATTGGGCTGCTATCCGCTAACCGGTGCGGTCGAGAGTGAGGCAACCACCCTGCCCCAGATTATTCAGGAAATGCTGCTGACCACCACATCCGAGCGGCAGGGACGGGCCATTGATCATGATCAAGCCGCCTCAATGGAAAAGAAAAAGCAGGAGGGATATTTCTGATGGCCCATTCTGAAGATATCGATCCCGAAACAATCTACCGGACTGATGCCCTGATTGCCGAAGATATTGATGCTTATCTGGAAACGCATCAGCATAAGACGATGTTGCGCTTCATTACCTGTGGCTCAGTCGATGATGGCAAATCAACTCTAATTGGGCGTTTGCTATACGATTCAAAGATGATCTTTGAAGATCAGCTGGCTACATTGGAAGCGGATAGCAAGAAGGTCGGAACTCAAGGTCAGGAGATCGATTTCGCTCTGCTCGTGGACGGATTGGCCGCCGAACGCGAACAGGGCATCACAATTGACGTTGCCTATCGCTTCTTCGCGACAGAAAAACGCAAGTTCATCGTCGCGGACACTCCCGGTCATGAGCAATATACCCGTAATATGGTCACTGGTGCCTCCACTGCTGATCTCGCGGTGATATTGATCGACGCACGGCAAGGAATTTTAACCCAGACGCGCCGCCACAGCTATTTGGCGCATCTTATCGGGATCAAGCATCTGGTTGTTGCCGTGAACAAGATGGATTTGGTCGGATATGACCAAGTCGTCTATGATAAAATCATTGCCGACTACACCGCTTTTGCCGAGGAAATCGGCATAGCAGCATTCACACCCATACCGATTTCTGGCCTGGCTGGAGATAATATCACCAGCAAGTCGGAAAAAACGCCTTGGTATGATGGCCCTGCTCTGGTGGAGCATCTCGAAAATGTTGAGGTGATGGTGACCGCCAATCAGGCGCGCCCGCTTCGCATGGGCGTTCAATGGGTGAACCGACCCAATCTAGATTTCAGGGGTTTCAGCGGTCAAATTGCCAGTGGTACCGTTAAACCCGGCGATCCAGTGCGTATATTGCCGTCTGGCAAAACAACCACCGTCAAACGTATCGTTACGCTGGATGGCAACCTTGATGAGGCTGTCGCTGGGCAATCCGTTACCCTGACTTTGGCAGATGAAATTGATTGCTCTCGCGGCGACGTCATATCCGCTGTGGATGCACCGCCTCAGGTTGCTGATCAGTTTGAAACAACCATTGTCTGGATGGATGAATCAGAACTCTTGCCGGGCCGTAGCTATTGGATGAAGATCGGCACGCAGTTTGTGAGCGCCACTGTTCAACCGCCGAAATACCAGGTCAACGTTAACAATATGGAGCAGCTCGCGGCCAAGACGCTGGAGCTAAATGGCATTGGTGTGGCTGAAATCGCCACGGATCGCCCGATCATATTCGAACCCTATGCCGATAATCGCGATCTTGGTGGTTTCATCCTGATTGACAAGATCAGCAACGCGACTGTTGCCGCAGGAATGTTGCACTTTTGTTTGCGGCGGTCACAAAATGTCCATTGGCAGGATGTCGACGTAGACCGCGCGGCCCATGCCTTGCAAAAGCGCCAGGAGCCGCGGGTTGTTTGGTTTACAGGCCTCTCTGGCTCGGGCAAGTCGACCATTGCCAATATGGTTGAAAAACGCCTGCATGCGCTCGGCAAGCACAGCTTCCTGCTGGATGGCGACAATGTACGGCATGGATTGAACAAAGATCTGGGTTTCACGGACGTCGATCGGGTAGAAAATATCCGCCGCATTGGCGAAGTCGCGAAATTAATGGCCGATGCAGGGTTGATCGTGCTGACCGCCTTTATTTCGCCGTTTAGAGCCGAACGACAGCTGGTTCGCTCCATGTTGCCCGATGACGAATTTATCGAGATATTCGTAGATACGCCGCTGTCTGTGGCCGAAGAACGCGACGTCAAAGGCCTGTATAAAAAGGCCCGCGCTGGGGAACTCAAAAATTTCACCGGTATCGATAGCGATTATGAGATTCCCCAAAATCCTGAAATGCGGATCGATACAACCAAGATGAGCCCCGAAGAAGCGGCAGAAATTATCGTGGACAAAATAGTCGGTAGTTGGTCCTATACGATATGACAGATGCTGAATTGGCTGCAAAGCTGGCGGAAGATGCCGGCACTTTGCTCTTGGAACTGCGCGAAAACTCCAATTTGACTGGTAAAAGTCTAGGCGACGCTGGCGATAAAGCGGCGAATGAAATGCTCGTCGCAGCTCTTCGAGAGCAGCGGCCTGATGATGGCCTGTTGTCGGAAGAAAGCAAGGACACGGACAGTCGATTGGATAAAGACCGCGTCTGGATCATTGATCCGGTGGACGGTACCCGAGAATATAGCGAAGGCCGCGATGACTGGGCTGTCCATGTCGCTTTGGCGATCGACGGAAAAGCGGTGGTTGGGGCGGTTGCGCTGCCGAGCTTCGATTTAACCTTGCGCAGCGACTTACCGATTGCTTCGTCGGTTCGCAGCCATAAGCCGCGCATGGTGGTGAGCCGATCCCGACCAGCCAAAGAAGCTGTGGCAATTGCAGAGATATTGGATGCGGACCTTATTCCAATGGGCTCCGCAGGCGCAAAAGCCATGGCTATTGTTCGGGGGGAAGCTGATATTTACCTGCATTCCGGCGGTCAATACGAATGGGACAATTGCGCTCCGGCTGCTGTTGCCGAAGCGCACGGTCTCCATTGTTCCCGCATCGATGGCCGTCCGCTGATATATAATCAAAGGAACACTTATTTGCCTGACTTACTGATATGTCACAGTGAAGATGCCAATCGCATATTGGCTTTGGTAAAAGGGCTTTAGGAGCAATAGTCCCTTACAGAACCATCAAGAGGCGATTTCGACCTTTTCATTGTCACGCTGATGATCAAATTCCGGGACCATTTTTTTCAGAAGAGCAATCGCTTCCTCAGAGTCACGACATTTCCTAAAACCACTCAATAGCTGGTCCAAATCAGCCTGATCCAAGTGACTCTCACGCGCCATCATAATCCGGTTGTGAACCGTCGATTTCGGATCATTACCGATGATGAGCTCCTCATAGAGCTTTTCACCAGGACGCATCCCAATCTCTTGAATCTCAATATCACCGTCTGGATCAACATCGCTTCTAACCGTTAAGCCGGATAGCTGGACCATCGTATTCGCCAGATCCATAATACGAACCGCTTTGCCCATATCGAGTACAAATACCTCACCCCCCTTGGCCATACCGCCGGCTTGGATAACCAGCTGCGCGGCTTCTGGGATGGTCATGAAATAGCGCGTGACATCGCGATGGGTTAGCGTGATGGGGCCGCCTGCTTCGATTTGCTGACGGAAAAGTGGGACTACCGAGCCACTTGATCCCAAAACATTGCCAAAGCGGACCATTGAGAATCTGGTTTCACTTTTCTCTGCAAAAGCTTGTATGATCTGTTCAGCACCCCGTTTTGTTGCGCCCATGACGTTTGTCGGACGAACCGCTTTGTCGGTACTGATCAGGATGAAATCACCAACATTCGCTTCATGCGCCGCATTGGCTAGCTCAAATGTGCCCAATATGTTGTTTCTAATGCCCTCGACAGGGTTCGCTTCTACTAGCGGCACATGCTTATAGGCGGCAGCGTGGAAAATTGTATCCGGCTGCCAATAGGCCATTATTTCCTTGAGCCGACTGTCATCCGTAACCGAACCCAATACCGGTATAATCTCGATATTTTCGAGAGCATGGCCTTTTACATATGCCCGGAGCTCTTTTTCAATGGCATAGAGAGAAAATTCTGATAGCTCGAATAACAGCAGTTTATCGACTCCCGATTGAACGATTTGCCGGCACAGTTCACTACCAATAGAGCCACCGGCGCCCGTAACCATGACTGTTTTGCTGACAATTGTTCGTCCGAGCAGCAATTCATTGGGTGCCACGGGTTCCCGGCCCAGCAGGTCTTCAATGTCTAGTTCGCGAATGTCATTAAAGGAAACTTGCCCATCCATGATATCCTTCATATTCGGCAGCGTTTGGACATGAACTTTGAATTTCTGAACTTGATCGACAATGGAGCGACGCTTCTTGCGAGAGATTTTTGGTAACGCTAACAATATGTCGGTCACCGCATGTTTACTGATCGTGTTGGGTAGGTCGCCACTCCAAAAGACTTTGTCGCCATCCAGCTTTTGCCCGTTTAACCTGCGGTCATCATCCACATAACCACTTAGTCGCATCGCGGGTTCGGAGCGCATCGATGATGCAAGCTGCTGCCCAGCGCTGCCAGCGCCATAGATCAGGACGGTTTTGACTTGCCCACCAAAAAGATTGCGCCCCAATATATCGACCATCAGGTAACGGGCGGTAACGCGCGAGAATCCGACCATTATAAAGAAAATTATCGGCTGTATAACACCAATAGTCCGGGGAACGCCTGCCATTCCAATTACTGAAAAAATGATGACCATTGGAGCCGCATAAACTATAAAAGCCCTCGCGAGAGTCTTCATCATTCCAGAGCCTGCATAACGAAAAATTGCGTTGTAAACACCGCTAAAATAGAAGACAGGTAACAATATCAGAAGAGATCCGACGACGATTTTCTGAATGGCCATATCCCAATAGACCCAGACTCCAATACGCAGTGAATAAGCAATTATAATTGATAAGACACATAGGATTACATCCAGACTCACGACAGTGAGTTGCTTTTTCCATCGCGTCATATTCGCAATTTTGGCCAATACAGTGGTAATCAAGGCGGTAATTATCTCGATTGTAAAAATCCCTATGTCACTCAAATACTAAACCGCTAAGCCTTTATCTAACCAGATCTTATTAGCGGCTACTATGGTATTTTCCAACAATTTCGACCATTGGTCATAAGGGTGTAGTTTTTTTAAACTGCGGCCAGCTCAGCAATGGCTGACTTACACACATTAAATCTTTACCAACCATCGCTAATATAAGGCAGAATGCTCTTGAGAGAAGTTGGAACCATTTACCGCGCTTGACCAAAAATGTTGATCAGGCCAGAAGCGCCGCATTAAACTCAAACATGTTTTAAGTATTAGAATATCAAAGGAACACTATGAAAATAGCAATGATCGGATCTGGCTACGTCGGCCTAGTTTCTGGAGCCTGTTTTGCTGATTTTGGCCATGAGGTTGTGTGCGTCGATAAGGATCCCAGCAAAATTGACAAACTCAATCAAAATATCATGCCCATTTTTGAGCCGGGCCTTGCCAGTTTGGTAGAACGCAATGTAAATGGCAATCGCCTCTCTTTTTCGGGCGATCTTAAAAAATCGTTGAAAGATTGCGATGCCGTGTTCATTGCTGTAGGAACTCCATCGCGGCGCGGTGATGGCCATGCTGACCTGAGCTATGTTTATGCAGCCAGTGAAGAGATAGCTGAAGCAATCACCAAACCCACTGTCATCGTCACTAAATCAACAGTACCCGTCGGTACTGGTGACGAAGTCGAAATGATATTGTCAAAAAAGCTTAACGCCGATCAGTTTGCCGTTGTATCCAATCCCGAATTTCTAAGAGAAGGTGCCGCGATTGACGATTTCAAACGGCCTGATCGCATCGTCATCGGTGCTGAAATAGAATGGGCAAAAGAAGTCATGAGCGAGATTTATCGCCCACTATTCTTGAACCAATCCCCTATTCTCTTTACCGGCCGCCGCACAGCAGAATTGACCAAATATGCAGCTAACGCGTTTCTCGCGACCAAAATAACATTTATCAATGAAATTGCAGACTTGTGTGAGAAAGTTGGTGCCGATGTTCAAGAAGTTTCGCGCGGCATTGGTTTGGACAACCGCATCGGTTCCAAATTTCTGCATGCCGGCCCCGGCTATGGTGGCAGCTGTTTTCCAAAGGATACTCTAGCACTGTTAAAAACCGCCCAAGATCATGAAAGCCCAGTCCGTATTGTTGAAGCGGTTGTTCAGGTCAACGATCAGCGTAAACGCGCAATGGGCCGCAAAGTTATTCAAGCGCTGGGCGGTGAGGTGCGCGACAAAAAAATTGCCTTACTTGGCCTTACCTTCAAACCCAATACTGACGACATGCGAGACGCCCCGTCCATTGCAATAGCACAAACATTGATGGATGCTGGGGCAAAGGTCAGCGCGTTTGACCCAGAAGGCATGGAAGTAGCAGCAGAAATAATGCCAGATGTTACAATGACTCAAAACAGCTATGAGGCTGCTGCTAGCGCTAATGCTGTCGTCATTGTTACGGAATGGGATGCCTTTCGAGCGCTCGACCTTGAAAAGTTGTCATCAGCAATGTCTGGAAAAACATTGGTTGATCTGCGCAATATCTATCATCCCGCCGATGTCGCGAAAAGCGGACTGGAATATACCAGTATCGGTCGAAGCTGAACGTTGCGGTACTGGCATGAAACTGAAACAGAAAAATGTTGCAAAACCTTGGGGCCAAATGAGCCTGCCCAAGATATTTGGTGGTAAGCAAAAAGATAAAATCGGCGAAATCTGGTTTCAGCCGCCCAAAGGCATCACCCCGAAATTATTGTCCAAATATCTGTTCACTAGTGAGAAACTGTCCATACAAGTTCATCCCAATGACCGGCAGGCCCGACGGAAAGGCCTTCCTAACGGCAAGGAAGAATGTTGGTATATCTTGGAAGCCGCACCGGATGCCGTGTTAGGAATCGGCCTCACAAAAAAAGTAAGCGCAACCAAATTACATGCGGCCGTGGCTTGTGGTCAAATCGAGGGGCTTATTGACTGGAAGCGCGTAAAATCAGGGGATTTATACTATATTCCAGCGGGCACTATCCACGCTATTGGTCCGGGAATACAGCTAATAGAAGTCCAACAAAATTCCGATATAACCTACCGGCTATATGATTATGGGCGACCGCGTGATCTGCATTTGGAAGACGCTCTTTCAGTTGCGACCTTCGCGCCCTATGACATGAAAAATTATCAGGACATTGTTACCGATAAATCAGTTCAATTGATTGAGGGACCGTGTTTCAAGCTATTTCAGGTCATTGGAGATGACCCGAATATATTGAAAGGCACATCGGCTGGCGAATGGCAAATTCTTCCTTTGGAAGGTAAGGTCACGACCAGAGGCAAAGCCATTGCTGCAGGAGAATGCGGTTTATGCACCACCGCTTCAGAAATTGATTTATCCAAAAATATCAAGTCCTTGATCGCGTGTAGTTTGAATTGAGCCGAATAATATGAACCAAAATGATCTTATAACGCCCGTCATATTGTCCGGTGGTTCGGGAACTCGTTTATGGCCTGTTTCGACTGATAAATGCCCCAAACAATTTCTCAATTTGACAGGCCCGCTAAGCATGTTCCAGCTTACATTAGAGCGCTGCCGGGAAACCAGCCTTTTTGATCTCCCGATCATCGTCGGCGGAACAAAACATGCGGACCTCGCCGAACAACAGATGGATGAAATTGGAGCAAACGTGCTGGCGCATATATTGGAACCTTGCGCGAGAAATACAGCCCCTGCCATTGCCTTAGCTGCTCTTGCCTGCAAAGATCCCCAAGACCTGATGCTCGTCATGCCCAGCGATCATGTCATCAAAAATGTGACCCTGTTTCAGGAAGCGGTCAGGCAATCCATTTCACTGGCCAAAGCGCGTTGGCTGGTCACGTTCGGGATAGAACCTCAGGAAGCCGAGACAGGCTATGGCTATATTCAGCAAGGCGAACCCCTTGTGGGTAGTGAAAATAGCTTCGCAGCTCAGCGTTTTGTAGAGAAACCAAATCGCACAAACGCCGAAAAAATGCTTGCTGAAGGTGGCTTTCACTGGAATGCGGGTATCTTTTTGTTCAGGGCCGACACCTATTTGGAAGCGCTAGCCAAACAGGCACCCGAAATGCTGCAAGCTGCCGCAAATGCGATGGAAAAAGCAGATCGGGATCAGACACAGATCAAGCCAGATGAAGCCAGTTTTGCCAGTGCGCCATCAGATTCGATTGACTACGCAATCATGGAAAAAGCCGAGAAAGTAGCTGTGACGCCGGTTAATCCAGGATGGTCCGATGTCGGAAGTTGGGATTCCTTGTTTGAAATCAGTAAGTCTGACGACGATGCCAATGTAACGTCCGGCGACGTCGTTGCGGTAGAGTCCAATAACAATCTTATCCATGCCGATGGACTAGAAATTACCACATTTGGCGTCGAGCATCTGATCATCGTTGCAAACGGCGATCAAGTCATGATCTTACCAAAAGGGCAGTCGCAAAACGTCAGAAAAATTGTGACAGCGCGGAAGAACACAGACTAGTTTGAGTTTTTTTCTCGAACGGTAACTGCTGCAGATCGATCCAATTTTTTCGACTTACCAATCATCCATGTTGGCCAAATCCGCGCGACCAATAACAGGAAAGTTGGGATCAGCATCGTGTTCCACATATCCTTGTATCCTTCCGCTTGGAATATAGCCTTTGAATTAGCACTTTCGCCCACGCGTTGGTAATCAAAATATTCATTGGCAAGCGCCACAATCAGCACCGCTATCCAGGGCCAAGGACTGGCCAGTGATCGTCTAAAGAAAAGCGCAAGGCCGAATTGAATGATGACAGCACCATATATATGAAGCGCGTCACGATCGAAACCGGTCGCGCTTTCCAGCCAAATCTTGATTTCCAACCATTGCATAGGCGCCACTTGGCTCAGTGATCCCTAACCGTCAATGAACAAGTGAAGATAAAACGTGGTTGTGAAAATTTTAGACGAAGAGCGGTCACTATTGAGTTAGCCATGAGCAGCACAATACCGAGAGCTTCTCTACCTAGAGCCGGCGGCATTTTAAGATACCGATGCAAAATTGATCGACATCGACGAATCGCTTAAAGCTGCCCCCAGATGATCACGCTAACGAGTTATGATATGTCGAAATCCATACCATCGGCGACGAAACATAGTGCCCTAATAGGCAGCCAATGTGTCTTGGGCTGCGCGATCCCAACTATATTGAGTGCGAGCGACTGACATCGATTGTCGGACATGATCCGCCCGGTTCTTTTGCGACCAGTTTTGAATTTTTTCAATTGCAGCTGCCCAATCTGCCGGAATTGTTGAATCTGCCACAAACCCAACCTCTTTCGTTACAACTTCCGCAAGGCCGCTATGGTCGGATGCTAAAACGACGCCTCCGCAAGCTGCAGCTTCTGCAGCAACCAGCCCGAAACCTTCTCTACTGAGGCTTGGAACAACAACACAAAGGGCCTGCTCAAATTCTTGGGCTAAGTGGTCCTGCTCAAGTACACCCAGATATTCGACGGCTGGGGCAGATAGTATGAGACCTTCCTGCTTATCCCATACGGTTCCAGCGACACGGATTTTCAATGGCTGCGATAACAATGGTAAAACTCGTTCTACAATGAATGATAGACCTTTGCTCGGCATTATTCTTCCCGCAAAGAACAGGCAGCCATTATGCCCGCTTGATACATGATTTGCCTTCATATCCGTTGCCAGCGGAACGGTCACCACATGCGCAAATCCCTGACCCCTGGCTAATTCAGCTATCCATTCGCTATTGGCGATAATCTTTGCGTTGCCCAAAAGCTTGGAGGCCAGCCATATGTATTTTGCATAGATACTCGACCAGGGTCCTGTGCCGGTCGCGAAGTTCAGGTCCGAGCCATGTGCAGAGAGGATAATCTTGCTCCGAGGATGACGAAGGGACGCGATCCATCCTAAAGGCCAGCTCGCGACATCGCCGATATGAACCGTCGCAACGGGTTTCATAAACAATAGTTGCACCGCCGTCGTTATTCCGAACCAGATCAATGATAGAGCGGACGGTACGTCGCCATTAGATTTACCTGGCAACGCAATAATTTCGAGTTTCTGCGTTTTTGCCATTTCTTCGGTCAAGCGCAGGCAATAGGTTTCCATGCCACCCATAGCGGGAGGCCATTTGCGAGTGATGAATCGGATAGCAGGGTTTTTCGAGCTAACAGGTAAATTTGAGCGATGCATCACTTCAAAACCCCCCAGCAATCGGGCCCGATGGAAAACCTTTCGGTAGCTTAGGGACTTGATCGAGTGCCCACAATTTGGCGCATAGTCCCTGCCGGTAACTAACCCGATGCGTCCCTGGACGTAACGTGAGGCTAGCACCTTCCTCCACCCGGCGACCGTCGATCACAAGATCGCCTCCTTCGAGAGAATAGCGGCCACCGCGAACAATCGTAACGGCCTGATCGTTCGGCTTCGGACAAATTTCCCGACCCGCAATATAAATCGCGTCGCTATGTCGCAGAAAATTATTGCGCAACGCCTTCACGTCGCGCTCGGGCAGAATCGAAACGGGCTCTTCATTTTGATAGACTGCCTCAAGCGCATCGCCGGTGGCAATAACGAAAGCGATCCTGCCTGCTTCGATATCACGCGCTATCCGGCTGTCGCCTTCACTCCAGTAGTAGCGCAAAGCGACGCCCGAAATGAGTGAAGGAAATTGTCTAGGATATTGTGGAACATAGCTTGAATAGGACAGATAGGGCGTGGGATTTGGAAAGAGCCGTTCCACTTCGCTTATGGTCGCGCGTTGTCGCTCCAACGTACCGAATGGTTCTTGTACCAGCAGAAATACCGGCCCGAACAATGCAAGAATGAGAACCGGTACACGGCCGTAGCGCTCGACCAGCTTGGACAAAACCGGCGCTATCGCAACGCAAATCGGCGGCAAGAGAAAGGTAAAGAAATAAGGAAAAGTGTTGCGGTAAAAAAGCAGACAGAGCAAAGGCCCACACAAGCCGAGTAACAGGTATATGGTTTGCTTTGGCAAACCTCGCGCGACAAACGGAAGCGCTATCAGGCTGATGGTTACCAGCGGTGCGAATATCGCCTCAGCAAAAACGTAGCGTACTTTTTCAAACACGCCGAATTGGATAAAACTGTCCATGCTCCTGCCAAGATTACTCGCTTGATTGTCACCAGCTGGAATACCTAAGCCGTGCAGTCCAACCAACAATGCGAAGCACGTAGTCGCGATAACGGCCACGGCGCAAAAAAGAAAGAAAACAACAAGCTTCCGTTCTTCCTGCCTGCTCCAGTGCAGCCATGCAATCGCGGCAAAACAAGGCAAATAGAAAACGCTCTTTATGGTGACGGCTCCAGCCAAACCAATAAGCATGCCCATCAAAGCAGCGCGCTTCCATGAAAAACGTCCATAAGCGAAAACGCATAACGCGCCCATTAGTGCGGCAGCTGCAACCGGATCAGGCCTATAGGTAAAAGCGTTCGTAAAAACAAAGCCCGCCGTCAAATAAGCAATACCGCACAAAAGTGCAGTGTGGAAATCGGCCAGACGCTTAGCCAATATCACGACGCATATTGCTGTAAGTACTGCGCAAGCCAACATCGCGACGCGTGCGGCCTGAATTTGCGTAATGACATCTTGTGAGACTAATGTTGCCCAGCCAAAAAACCGCGTATGGATCGTTTGTACACTACTGTTAAGCTTTCCACCGGCTAAATCATAGATTTGCCCGAAGTGCAGGAACTCGTCCCAATTTATCGCCTTTTCAAAGATCAACCAAGCTTGAGCAGCGATCACCAGAACAAAAGCCCCGAAAACGAGGCCCATCCGGTTTCGTGTCTCAAATCCAATTGGCGAAGCTTTGATCATACCGATGCTTCAATCCCTAACCGCGACTGAAAATATTTTCCGACTACAGGAAGCTTACCAAGCGGATGAAGCACTTTCAGAATACTGTAATGCGCGATAGTTTCGACCTTAATTTGACCAGCATTAAAGTCTGATTCTATCAGCACATCTATAGTGCCCTCGCCATAGTGCACAGTAACATTCTCGAGAAATTGCTTCAGCACGCCAATATCCTTGGCTCGCTCCATAAAGAAATCCAGATTAGGCGTGTGAAGATAAAGTTTACCATCCGGACGCAGCGAGCTTCGTATCGCTGAACAAATTTTGATCGCCACTTTGTCATCGATACGTTGAACTAAGTCAGCTTGCACGGCTCGGTTCCTTCTTTAGCAAAAAAGCGGCGGCGAGCGCTGCAGCCGTTAAGTCCAACATAGCGCTCAGCAGGCGATGAAAGAGAGATAGCATGATAGCTGCAGGGGCACCAATCATCGGCGTTAGGAGCGCGACTAATATGACTTCGCGAACCCCCAATCCCGCGGGAGCACCGGGAATAAGAAAGCCAACGGCCCATGCTATGGCATAAATCGCAATCACTGAAGCAACTGGGATCGACCAGGCACCAAAGAATGCGATGGCCAGCGCATAAAATGAAAAACCAGTAATCAAAAAGCCGATGGTCAGCCAACAAATTGGGGCTATCCAGAAATCTATCGAGAGCAGACTGCGAATTTCGGGCAAACGGCGGAAAACAAAAGCTGCAACAGCGGCGAAAAAGATGAGCGCTAACACCGCGAGCGGCCAGAACAAACCTTCCGGCAGTATCGAAACAATCGGCGCGTCTACCCAAATTGAACTATCCAACAGTGTCGCTCCAAAAACTACCAGCGCCGCAGCCAATAGAGCCGCGCCAAATTCCACAATTGTCGATAGCCCACTCTGGGTGAAGCTTATCTTATGCTGTTTAGCAAGCGCAGCGCGGCCAAAATAATGGGCAACATTGCCGGGTAAATATTTCCCAATCTGCGCCGCCAGCCCTATACCAAGCGCTGTCCGAAGCGGTATTTCGTGACCCCATTTTGCAATTACTGATGGCCATACCATTGCCGTTACAATCATGCTGCAACCATAGCTTGCGGCGCCAACTGCAAACCAGGAATAGTTAGTATTGCGCCAGTCATGTTCAATGATCGCCGACCAATTGTCATGGATGGTTGCGGCTATATAAAATATAGCGAGCGCAAAAAAGATGCTGCCGACAGCATAGACAGATTTTCGCACAAGCGAGTGCCTCGCGTTGGTCTGCGCCAATAGTTCACCGGATATTTCGGGAGCAGCAGGACTAGCCATGGGTTCCGTTACGAAGCGACTGTGCACTATCGCGGCTATCTTCGCTCTGATCGTCATTGGATCGCAACTGATCTTCAACATGGCGCAAACGTTCGAGTGTCTGCTCCAAAAGTTGCCGGTTACGCCCGACCAGGTCAGCAACCGCACCAAACATGATTGCAACCACGCCAAGCACAATCAACGAACCACCTATTACCAGTGATTGGATATGACCATTGCCCTGACCAATTGCGTAAAAATACATAAAGCGCAAAATAGGAGCTGCGCCGATTAGTGCGATTATCGTCCCCACCATTACGAAAACCTTAAGCGGGTTATACATGGCATAGGACCGGATCATCGTCGCGCCGGTATTGGTGATGAATTGCGGAACAGATTTGAACAGTCGAGAAGGCCGGACAGCGCCATTGGTGCGGATTGGCACCGAAACAATCGCCATACGCTTACGTCCGGCCTGAATGAGCATCTCAGTTGTATAGGAAAAACTGGAAGTGATATTGATCCGCTGCGCGGCACTGCGGCTAATTGCTCGGAAACCACTGACAGCATCGGTGATCTGTGTATTGGATAGTCGTTTGACGGTGGCGCTACCAAGCATTTGCAGCAAGCGTTTGAATTTGCCAAAATGAGCGTTGTCTCTGACACCACGGTCGCCGACAACAATATCAGCATCACCCGCCAAAACCGGAGCGACTAACTTACTGATATCTTGGCCTTCATACTGATTGTCGGCATCCGTATTCACGATGATATCGGCACCTTCTGCAAGCGCCTTGTTGATACCCGATTGAAAAGCTGCCGCCAGTCCGCGATTCGTGCGGTGACGGACGATGTGATGTACGCCAAAGCGCTTTGCGACAGCACTGGTATCGTCTCGGCTACCATCATCAATCACCAGTATCTCGATCACATCTATACCATCAATTTGACGCGGTAGCGCGACCAGAGTCTCTGGCAGGCTCTCTGCTTCATTATAACAAGGTATTTGGATGATCAGTTTCATCTCGATCGAAAGCCCCACTAATCCGAACGCTCAAACCGGTATGAGCGTAAAATATTCATTAAAAATGCCTTAAAAGGCTATGGTTAACAAAACGTATAAAAATACCGGAATTCATGGTTTTCTGAGTCAGGGTGAGGTGTTAGAGTTCGCGCCATGACCGAAACTAACTTCTGCCCACGCCGTTCTTGTCTTTATATGCCTGCATCCAATGCGCGAGCGTTAGAGAAAGCTAAAACGCTTCCGGCTGACACGATCATCCTCGATCTGGAAGACGCTGTTGCGCCAGACGCCAAGGACGATGCTCGCGATGCCGCCTGCAATGCGCTGGCAGACGGGGCCTACGGCAAGCGGGAAATGGTTGTGCGCGTGAACGCCATGGATACGCCTTGGTTTGCGGATGACATGAAGAGCATCAGTGCCAGCAAAGCTAGCGCGATATTGGTTCCCAAAGTTTGTAGCGCCGCCGATATTGTCAAAATTTCCGAGATTATCGATGGCGAGAATGCGAGTGATGGCTTGCAACTATGGGCCATGATTGAAATGCCGATGGCCGTGCTGAACATTGCCCAAATTGCAGAGACAGCATCCTCTACCCGCCTGACGACTTTCGTTATGGGATTTAACGATCTCGCCAAGGAAATGCGCGCAGAGCAGGATAGGACTTTATTTACGCCAGCAATAGCCCAAACGATCATGGCCGGGCGCGCTTTTGGGTTGAATATCTTGGACAGCGTTTACAATGATTTTAAAGACCCTGATGGCTTTGAGCAGGAATGTCGGCAGGCCAAGGCTTTTGGCTTTGATGGAAAGACGCTTATTCATCCGGCACAAATTGATATCGCCAACCGCACATTTGCTCCTGATCACAACAAAATTACTGAGGCTCAGGCGATCATTTCCGCGTTTAAGGACCCGTCCAATGCCGGCAAAGGTGTGATCACTGTTGATGGCAAAATGACCGAACGGCTTCATTTGCAACAAGCTGAACAAACAATAGCTTTGGCCGAAGCCATTGACGTTGCGTCCCCCTAAAGCGTTCAGCCTCGACAAACTGCAAAAATATGGTTTAAGTGGTCAATTGAAACCAAAGATGATGAGCGCCACAAAGCGCCTTGCAGGAGAAGACCTATGGAAGCATTGGAAGCAGCAGCTGGCGAAGTCAGTAAAGACGAGATTATGGCGGCGTTTCAGGCGCAGCGCGATGCCTTTCATGCAGAGTTACCGGTCAGCTATGAAAGCCGGATGGACCGGATTAACCGGACCGCGCAAATGATCATCGACAATAAGGATGCTCTTTGCGAAGCGGTATCTAATGATTTCGGTCATCGCAGCAGCGTGCAAACCGTGATGACCGACCTGATGTCGGTCGTTGGCCATGCCAAGGATCATAAAAAGAACCTCCGCAAATGGATGCGTCCGGAACGACGCAAAATGGATTTTCCATTGGGCCTTCTCGGCGCCAGCGGTGCCGTAGAGTATCAACCAAAAGGCGTTGTCGGTGTCATTGCACCATGGAATTTTCCGATCAACCTTGCTTTCGACCCAGCCATTGGCGCATTCGGGGCAGGCAATCGCGTGATCATTAAATTTTCTGAATTCTGCCCGGAAACCGGCGAATTGGTGAAACAATTGGTCGCTAAATATTTCGCACCAGAGGAAATGACAGTGATTACTGGTGGCCCTGCAACCGGCCAAGCCTTCTCTGAAATTCCTTGGGATCACCTGATCTTCACTGGCGGCGGCGGAATTGCCAAGCATGTCATGGCAGCTGCGGCTAAAAATTTGACGCCAGTAACGCTCGAACTGGGTGGCAAGTCTCCTACTATCATCGGACCGGATGCTGATGTCCAAAAAACAACCCAACGGATTGCCATGGGCAAAATGATGAATGCTGGTCAAATCTGCCTTGCGCCGGATTATTTGATGGTACCGGCAGATAAAGAAGATGCTGTTGTCGAAGGAATTGCCTCCAATGTTGCGGAACAATACCCAACGATGATCTCCAATGACGATTACACGTCAGTGATCAACGGCAGACATAAAGAGCGCCTGCAAGGCTTGATCGATGACGCGGTGGCCAAAGGCGCAAAGCAGACAGTGGTCAACCCGGGCGACGAAGATTTCTCGAACACCAACAGTAACAAAATGCCTCTCACGGTGCTGCAAAATGTCAACGAAGACATGCGGGTCATGCAGGAAGAGATTTTTGGCCCGGTGCTGCCCGTGAAGACCTATCGCAACCTCGATGAAGTCGTAGATTATGTAAACGACCATGACCGTCCGCTCGGGCTTTATTACTTCGGCGAAACGGAATCCGATAAGCGTAAGGTGCTGGACCGGACCATTTCAGGCGGTGTAACCGTCAATGATGTGATTTTCCACATTGCTCAACATGACTTGCCCTTTGGCGGTGTCGGCCCATCTGGCATGGGCGCCTATACCGGACCCGACGGTTTCAAGGAATTCAGCCATGCGAAGGCCGTCTATCGTCAACCCAAAGTGAATATTGCCAAAATTGCTGGTTTCCTTCCTCCCTATGGCGCGGGTACCGAGAAGACTATGAAACAGCAGATGAAACTCTAAACGTTAGGCAATTATGGCAAATTTCCCGCTAGCAGGGCTCAAGGTCCTGGATTTTTCGCGCGTAGTGGCCGGTCCCTATGCCACACGGATGCTATCTGATCTCGGTGCAGAAGTGTTAAAGGTCGAGCCACCTGAAGGTGATGTCACCCGTAAACTCGCCAAGCGTGAGAGCGGGGTTAGCGGAAATTATCTGCAGCTCAATATCGGCAAACAGAATATCTGCCTCGATCTCAAAGCCGAAGGTGCTCCGGAACTTGTAAGGAAGCTGGCCGCCGAAGCCGATATTGTCGTGGAAAATTTCCGCCCCGGCATCATGGATAAATTCGGCATCGGATGGAGCGATCTGTCCAAGGTCAATCCTCGCTTAGTGATGCTATCTATTTCCGGCTATGGTCAGAACGGGCCAGAGCGTGAAAAAGCGGCCTATGCGCCGGTGCTTCACGCGGAGATGGGGCTGATTGCAAGGCAAGCAGAAATGAGCGGCGGGCAACCGACCGATATTCAATTTGCGATGGCAGATAGCTATAGCTCACTGCACGGCATTGTTGCGATCCTATCGGCCTTACGCACGCTCGACCAGACGGGCGAAGGACAACATATTGACCTTGCGATGCTCAATGTCCTGCATTCAGCGGATGATTACGCTCATTTTGCGCTCGATGATATCTGGCCAAAAGCACCAGAGAATTTGGTCTGGAAGGCCCCAGAAAAGCGAGAGATGCTGATCACCGCCGACATGAAATGGTTGTGGATAATGTTCTCAACCAAAGATGGTTTACAAGACCCCACGCCAGAGGGCGCCGACATTCCAACAAAAGTGCGTCTGCGGCGCGAAGCAATGGAACAGCATATCCAGTCGTATGACAGTTTCGATGCGCTGACGGCGACAATGGACCGGCTTAACCTTGCATGGGGGGAAGTGCATCCATTTGGTCCGGACGTCTATGAGCAACCGAGTATCGAAGCGCTCGGTACTATTGTCGATGTGACAGACGATGACGGCAATGCGCGCAGAACCGTCCAGTCACCCTATCGCTTTTCAAAATCCAAAAGCGGCATCGATAGCAGTGCCAAAACGGCGAAACGCGGTGAACATAATGTCACCGCGCTTCAAAATTGGCTAAGTATGACAGATGAGGAAATAGCGCATCTGTCAGATACTAGGGCTTTGCGTAGCGATTAAGCGTCGGCTTTGCGTGTCTGACGACGTTTGAAAGACTTCGCACCATTGTTCCAATGCTTGGGACCGTCACCCTTAGGTTTCGAACCGGGACCGCCACGGCCGCTTCCGCCACCGCCGCCGCCAGGACGGCCTTTCCGGGCGCTATGTTTGTTCTTGGAAGGTCCACCACGGGTCGGTTTTGCACCATATTTCTTCGGTTTCTGGCCATAGATACGCGGAGCTACTTCTTCTCGAGGCGGTTCGTCATAGCCTTCCGGCAGCGCGATGACGTCCGGTTTTACGCCTGTGAGCTTTACCACGTCCCGTAGAAATTGACGCTCATCAGGAGCGACCAGCGAGTAGGAAATGCCTGAGGCCCCTGCCCGTGCTGTCCGGCCGATACGGTGGACATATTGTTCAGACACATTCGGCATGTCGAAGTTGATGACATGGGTGATACCATCAACATCAATCCCGCGCGCCGCAATATCGGTAGCAACGAGAATGTTGATCTTGCCCTTTTTAAAGTCTCCCAAAGCGCGCTCACGCTGCGGTTGGCTTTTATTGCCATGGATGGCAGCGGAGTGGATACCGACCGCCATTAGGTTTTTCACAACCTTGTCTGCGCCATGTTTGGTCTGAGTAAAGACCAGCATGTGATCGGGATTTTCTTTGTTTATAAAGTCTTTCAAGAGACGCTGTTTATCATCTTGATTAATATAGGTAACCTTCTGATCTACGCGCTCCGCGGTGGTTGATTGCGGGGCAACCGAAACCTGCACAGGGTTAGTTAGAAACTGGTCGGCCAGCTGAGAAATAGTCTTAGGCATGGTCGCTGAGAAAAACAGGCTCTGGCGCTGTCGCGGCAACATTGGAACGATTTTCTTGAGCGGCACGATGAAGCCCAGATCCAACATTTGATCGGCTTCGTCGAGCACAAGGATTTCGACTTTGTCGAGCGTGAGGAAACGCCGGTCGATCAAATCAAGCAAGCGTCCTGGTGTAGCTACGAGAACATCGACACCGCGTTCCAATACGCGTTTCTGTTTATTGATTGGCACACCACCAAAAGCAGATGTCACAAACAAGCCAAGGCCTTTGGAATAGGTTACCATGCTGTCAGCAATCTGCCGGGCCAGTTCACGGGTCGGTGCGAGCACCAGCATCCGGCATTCAAACCGGCCAGCGCGTTTCTTGTTGTTCAGCAGGTGATGGATAGAGGGCAAAGAAAAAGCAGCGGTCTTGCCGGTACCGGTTTGGGCGATGCCCAATATGTCTTTGCTTTCAAGTGCGGGCGGAATCGCCTGCTGCTGAATGGGGGATGGAGTGGTGTAACCGCCATCGGCCACACGTTTCTGGATTGGTTCCGCCAGAGCGAAATCAGAAAATTTAGTCAAAAATAATACCTTAAATAAGCAGCCAGTGGGCGCGGCACGATAAAATTCGCGCGCGCGTTCGCCGTCGGTTAAGACGACCCGCGTGATCAGGCTGCCGGAAAATGAGAAGCAATGAAGGCGATAGGTTCGAGACACACTGTGCATCTCTCACGCAGAACTTTCGCCAGACAGGTATCTGCCTTTGCTGCAATGCAACATAGGGGCAATCGATATGAAGTCAAGCTTTATGATTATTGCGCCGCGATGATCATTACTTGCTAATGAACAACCGAAACATATTGAAGCCTCGCCGAGAGTGGGTAAGGTACATGCCTAATCTCCGCTCTGCAGAGGATGCAAAGCGCCAGCCAATGGACCGCACCTATGTACAATATTCTCTTTCCGATTTTGCTCGCTTCAGCGCTCTTGACCACAACTGCCGCTGCACAACAGCCAAAGGCAGAGGCCGCTAAACCAGCACTAGACATTGGCGGCGGCGGACGACCGGTCGGGGAGTCATGGTCACGCAGTCCCGTCTATGCAGCCAATGGTATGGCCGCGACAGCGCATCCACTAGCTAGTCAAGTCGCGATCGATATCCTAAAAAAAAACGGCACAGCAGTCGATGCAGCGATTGCAGCCAATGCCGCTTTGGGCCTGATGGAACCAACTGGCAACGGTATTGGCGGTGACCTTTTCGCCATCATCTGGGATCCCAAAACTCAAAAACTCTATGGCCTAAACGGGTCAGGCAAAAGCCCGATGGGTACGTCCTACAAACAGTTTATCAAGCAGCTCGACGGCAGCAAAACGATACCGCCATTTGGTCCGATGCCCGTCACGGTTCCCGGAACGGTCGATGGCTGGTTTGAAATGCACGAGCGTTTTGGCAAATTGAGCATGGCCGAAATCCTTGCTCCAACCATAGATTACGCCAATGAAGGTCACCCGATCGCGCCCGTCATTGGCTATTATTATGGCCGCAACCTTATTCGCTTTGAGGAAAACCTTGAAATGATCGGTGAATTTAAAAATGCCCGCGCGACCTATTTCGCTAATGGTGCACCAAAGGAAGGCGAGCTGTTCAAAAACCCCGATCTGGCCAGCACATTGAGCAAGATCGCCACGGGTGGCCGCGATGCGTTTTACAAAGGTGAAATCGCACGGACCATCGACGCCTATTTCAAACGGATTGGCGGCAATCTGCGCTATAATGATTTAGCCGCACATAGCAGTAAATGGATCGAGCCGGGCTGCGTAACTTATCGCAAGGGCTATGAATTATGTGAACTTCCGCCGAACAGTCAGGGCTTTGCGGCGCTGCAGATGACCAATATTCTCAAGAATATCGACCTCGCGCAATATCCTCGGGGCAGTACAGAAGTGTTGCATTATGTTACCGAAGCTAAACGGCTCGCATTTGAGGATGTTGCGCGTTTCTATGCCGATCCTGATATGTCTCCGGCACCACTCGACTGGCTGCTGTCTGATGCTTACGGCAAAGAGCGTTTTGCATTGATCGATCCGAAAAAGGCGACCCCCGAATTCGGACCCGGCGAACCCAAGCTGGAAGGCGAAGGCGATACGACTTATCTAACCGTGGCCGACAAAGACGGTATGATGGTCTCGCTGATCCAGTCGAATTATCGTGGTATGGGCAGCGGTCTGGTTGCTGATGGCCTGGGCTTCATGTTTCAGGATCGGGGCGAGCTTTACTCACTCGATCCCAATCACCCGAATGTTTATGCAGCGGGTAAACGTCCTTTCCAGACAATCATTCCAGCGTTCATGAAAAAGGATGGCAAGCCTTACATGTCCTTCGGTCTGATGGGCGGCGGCATGCAACCGCAAGGCCATGTACAGGTGATGATCAATATGGTCGATTATGGTATGAACTTACAGGAAGCAGGAGATGCGGCACGGCTAAACCATGATGGAGGTCGCCAGCCAACGCAGGATCTGAAGGGTACAGGTGCTGATTCACTCGGCACGCTAAATGTGGAACCCGGCATTTCCCAAGCAACCATCGATAGCCTCAAAACAATGGGACATAAGGTAAAGGTTGTCAGTAACGGCGCGATGTTCGGGGGATATCAAGCAATTGTCCGTGATCCGGCAACAGGTGTTTATCATGGTGCTACCGAGATGCGGAAAGACGGGCAGGCACTGGGTTATTAAAGCTGTAATATAGCCTAACCTGCGTTCATCACCGCATATAGGCAGATCGCAACAATGGTCACGCTGACCAGAAGAGCAACGGGTCGTACCCTGATCTCCGATACAGTATCTATGTCGGAGCGGCGGCCTGTCACCATCGGCTTGACCAGATTGTCTTTGAAGACGAACCGATAGACGGCAATAGCTGCGATGTGCAGCGCGATTAATATGATGAGGATATCGAAATTCAACTCGTGAATATCCGCTAGTTCCCGGCCGATTTTGAAAGAAATTAATATCGCCAGCGGCCCGGACTCCAGCCCGTCAACGTCGACAGAAAAGAGTCCGGTTCCCACTTGGATAGTCAATGCCGCTAGCAAGGCAAAAACACTTAATGTGCCAATGGGACTATGCCCAAAGGAAGGCTTGTGATTGCGCGCCAGTAAATCGCGAACATAACCGGGGAGCGATTTCAGTCGCCTGACCATAGGCATAAAACGAGCCGTCCATGTCCCTACTAATCCCCAGATAAGACGGAACAAAATAAGGGTGAACATGGTCAGGCCTAATCGCCTGTGCCAGTCCATCATCCCCTCTTCTGCCGTCCACCAGAGCAGCGGTATAGCCAGCACGATCAGCCAGTGAAACAGGCGGATCGTCCAGTCCCAGACAATGTTCTGAGCCTTACCGGGCGTCATTGCCAGCTAGTCGTCCAGACGATAATCATCATGGCATGCCTTGCAGGTACCACCAGTATTCTTAAATGCTTCACCAATGGCAGCCATGTCACCACCCTGTGCGGCTGTATTGAGAGCCGCTGCAGCTTCTTGCATGTTTCCAACCTTCTCCTGAAAGTCTGACATATTCTCCCAGATGGCAGGAAGCGCATCTGTTTCGACACCAGCTTCAGGTCCGCTACCTTCCGGCCACCAATCGGCCATACCTTCCGTCGCTTCCGGAACCGCAGCAGCGGCTTCCTGAATGACAGCAATATCCGGGCTATCAGCTTTCAGTTGGTCGACGATCGCCTTGAAAGCATCGCCAACCTTTTCGAGCTGTCCCTGACGCGCCTCAATTTGTTCCTTGATGGTCATCCCATTGGGTAATTGTGCACTGGCAGCTTCGTTTGAAGCTTCTATCTCAGCTTCTGATCCGCCGCTATCGCCGCATGCACTTAGCATCATTACGGCAGCGATAGCCGGAACTGCAATCTTTACCCGAAGAGTTTTCATCAAGGCCTCCATATCTGTTTAGATTCCCAAAGGATGCTGGGATTTATAATAATTACAGGAAAATCGCCAATCTGGCCAGTCCTGATACAATCAATAATACTAGGGACGATTACTAGTAAGAGCGCGGTAGGTCGAGGACATGCTCCGCAAGATAGGACAAGATCAGGTTCGTGGAGATCGGCGCGATTTGATAGAGCCGCGTCTCGCGCCATTTCCGTTCAATGTCATAGTCCTCGGCAAAAGCAAAACCGCCATGTGTTTGCATACACGCTTCCCCCGCCGCCCAAGAGGCTTCGGAGGCCAACATCTTCGCCATATTGGCTTCTGCCGCCATCGTTTCACCGGCATCGAACATCGCCGCCGCCTTGCGCACCATCAGATCAGCTGCTTCAGTTTGTGCATAGCTGCGCGCGATCGGAAACTGGACGCCCTGATTTTGTCCGATGGGCCGATCGAACACTTCTCGCTCGCTGGCATAATGTGATGCTTTGGCAGTGAACCAGCGCGCATCGCCGATGCACTCGGAAGCGATTAATACCCGCTCGGCGTTCATACCATTGAGGATATAGCGCAGCCCTTTGCCTTCATCGCCAATCAGGTTTTCCGCTGGTACGCGCAGATCGTCAAAGTAAACTTCGGTCGTGCTATGATTTATCATCGTACGGATGGGTTTGATGGTCAGCCCATTGCCAATCGCTTCACGCATATCGACAATGAATACCGACAACCCGTCCGTGCGCTTTTTCAATTGGTCTTGCGGTGTGGTGCGCGCCAGTAAAACCATCAAATCGCTATATTCCGCTCGGCTCGTCCAGACTTTCTGACCATTGATTACATAGTCATCGCCATCACGAACGGCGGTGGTTTTCAGACCGAGTGTATTGGTGCCACTACCCGGTTCCGTCACCCCAAAGGCTTGCAGTCGTAACTCTCCGGTTGCGATTTTGGGGAGATATTGTTGCTTCTGCGCATCGCTGCCGTCGCGCAATATCGTTCCCATGATATACATTTGCGCATGGCAGGCGCTGGCATTGCAGCCGCTGCTGTGAATTTCCTCAAGAATCGCTGCGGCGGCCGTCAATCCCAGTCCACTCCCGCCATATTCCTCCGGGATCAAGGCGGCGAGAAAACCCGCTTTGGTAAGTGCATCAACAAATTCGCCAGGATAGTCACGTTCGCGGTCTTTTTCACGCCAATAGCTGCCTGGGAAATCGCCACACAAGGCGCGAACGGCTTCGCGCATCTGCGCTATTTCTGGCGTATCACTCCACATTAGAGCCGCTCCGCATGCCAGCGCAAATGGTCGTCCATAAAAGTTGAGATGGTGAAATAGCTATGGTCATATCCTTCGCGCATATTGAGCGTCAGAGGGATAGCGGCCCGCTCGCACGCTTCCACTAACAAATTTGGTTTGAGTTGTTCTTCGAGAAACTGATCTGCTGTGCCTTGATCGACAAGAATATCAGGAACCCGCGCTCCATTGTCGATTAACGCACATGCATCATAGGCCCGCCAAGCCGCTTGATCAGCACCGAGATATCCACCTAGCGCCTTATGACCCCAGGGGCATTGGAGCGGAGAAACAATCGGTGCAAAGGCCGACACACTTTTGAAAAGGTCCGGATTGCGCAACGCCATGGTTAGCGCGCCATGACCGCCCATGCTATGCCCAAATATCCCCTGCCGATCCTTGTCGACCGGGAAATGGATTGAAAGAAGCGAAAGAAGCTCAAGCTCGATATAGCTGCGCATGCGGAAGTTGGTTGCCCAAGGCTCCTCAGTCGCGTCGACATAAAAGCCAGCGCCCTGCCCCATGTCATAGCTGTTTTCGTCTGGGACACCGTCACCACGAGGAGACGTATCTGGACAGACTATGATCAATCCAAGTTCGCTAGCCAATTGGCGATATTCGCCCTTGTCCATAACATTGGCGTGCGTGCAGGTTAGGCCGGACAGATACCAAAGCACAGGAAGCTTCGCGCCGTCCTGATGATCCGGTACAAAGACTGCAAAAGTCATATCCGTTTTGGTTTCGGCGGAGGCATGGGAATAAACACCCTGCACTCCGCCGAACGCCTTATTGGTTGAAACAGTTTCCATCGATGTAGAAATCACTTCATCTGATGCAAAGCGCAAAGTTTATTGCCTGAAGGATCGCGCAGATAAGCAAGGTAGAGTTTGCCAAGACCGCCTTCGCGAACGCCAGGAGGGTCTTCCAACGTTGTCCCGCCATTGGCGACGCCAGCGGCATGCCAAGCGTCAGCAGTTGCAGGATCTTTGGCAGCAAAACCAACAGTGCTGCCATTGCCACAGGTTGCTGGGTCACCATCGATGGGGGGTGTAATTGAGAATATACCTGTGTCGGTAAACCAGAAAACCCGGCCTTTGTCATCAGGTGTGCCTGCAGGGTAACCCATCGCACCAAGCGTCGCATCGTAAAATTTCTTAGACGCTTCCATGTCGTTCGCGCCCACCATGATATGGCTGTACATTACTCTTCTCCTTTGTTGAGTTTTTAAAATATTACGACGCTGCGGATACTCTCACCCGCATGCATTAGATCAAAGCCCTTGTTGATGTCTTCCAATGTAAGCGTGTGCGTGATCATCGGATCAATCTCGATCTTGCCGTTCACGTACCAATCGACAATTTTAGGCACATCAGTCCGTCCTCGTGCCCCGCCGAAAGCGGTGCCTTTCCAGACTCGTCCGGTGACCAGTTGAAACGGTCGCGTGGCAATTTCCTTACCCGCTTCTGCAACACCAATGATGATGCTTTCACCCCAACCGCGATGGCACGCTTCCAAGGCTTGCCGCATCACATCGGTATTGCCAGTGCAATCAAATGTATAATCAGCCCCGCCATCGGTCAGAGCGACCAGATGTTCAACAATATCACCTTCAATCTTCGCCGGATTAGCGAAATGGGTCATGCCAAACTTGCGACCCCATGCTTCCTTGTCATCATTTAGGTCCACGCCAATAATCTTATCCGCACCGACCATCCGTGCGCCCTGAATGACGTTCAACCCAATGCCGCCCAAACCGAAAACGATGACGTTGGCACCGGGCTCAACCTTAGCCGTATTGGTCACAGCGCCAACCCCAGTCGTCACGCCGCATCCGATATAACAGCTTTTGTCAAACGGAGCATCGTCACGGATTTTTGCGACCGCTATTTCTGGCAGCACGATAAAATTGGAGAAAGTGGAGCAACCCATATAATGATAAATTGCTTCGCCCTTATACGACATACGGCTGGTACCATCGGGCATTAATCCCTGCCCCTGTGTCGCGCGAATGGCGGTGCATAAATTGGTTTTGCCGGAAAGGCAGGATTTACATTGCCGGCATTCCGGCGTGTAGAGCGGGATTACATGATCATCGGGTGCAACCGATGTTACCCCGGGGCCAACCTCACGGACAATACCAGCCCCTTCATGGCCCAAAACGCTAGGAAACTTGCCTTCGCTGTCGAGCCCATCAAGCGTGTAAGCATCCGTATGACAAATCCCGGTGGCCATAATCTCGACCAATACTTCCCCCGTTTTTGGACCTTCCAGATCCAGTTCAACAATTTCCAAAGGCTTTTTAGCTTCAAAGGCCACTGCAGCGCGGGTTTTCATGGGACGATATTTCCTGATCGATGAATTTGAAAATCACCTTAACTTATAGCCACATGCAATCAACCGGATTTGAGCGTTTATAACCATTATTCGGCAAGCTGGACTTCTCAGGCTAGCCGATAGAAATCACCCAACCGGTCCAAAGCGATTTTCAGCACCAGTTTCCCGGATCGCGCTGGCCAGCCGAGATTTTTTTCCGCTGCAGGAACGCCCTCACCCGCGCAGATGATGCGCCAAGCAATGTCGGATAAATCGCTGCCCAGATAAGAGATGGCATCGTCGAAACGCTGCTTCGCGGCGATCTGCGCTTCGGTCGCATTCAGCATCTCCGGAGCCGCGCTCCGTCCGCCGGTTGGCGGCGTGCTGTTCCAGCTCATGGTGATGCTTGGGGCCAGATTGGCTCGTTCCCAATCGGCGCGTAGCTTCTCTCCACCGTCAAACTGGCGATCCGTCAAATGCCCTCGCGAATGCAGCCAGCCTAGTGGAGATTCCGAAACATTGACCGTCACGCTGCGCGCTGGACGCCCTTTAATCCGGCTCTTTGCGCGATCCCTGCCATCTCGGGGAAGTGGTCGCTCCTCTAATATACGTGGGTCTGAATATTTGTCTTTTTTGGTTGAGGACATGATGAACTCCGTTTCAAGTGATCCGAAATCCCCTTGCCATTTTGGCTAAGATGTAGGAAAGAAGAAACCATATAGGTTGGAGAAGATAATGATTAGCCGCATAAGAGATGTCCGCAAAGCCAAGGGACTTACGCTGGATGATGTCGCAAAGCGCTGTGATCCGCCAACCACGGCCCAAACCATCGGTCGACTGGAAACCGGGATGCGCACACTATCGCTGGACTGGCTAAACCGGATCGCCGATGCGCTTGCTGTTGATAGTGCGGAATTGCTGGCTCTTCCCGATCAGGACGAGTTACCAGTGGCCGCGATGCTGGACCATAAAGGGGCCCATGCGCTCAAGAAGACCGATAGTATTTCTCAACCCACTATAGAAACGGATATGGTTGCCCTCCGCGTAAAGAGCAGCATTGGCGATTATCGTTCTGGCGATGATGTCTGGCTGTCGCGGCGGACGCCAGATCAATATAGTGCCGTGCTAAACCGAGACATATTGGTACCCCGTCCAGCGGGACGCTTTCTATTCGGCCGCCTGATTGGGCGAGAGGGTGACATGATACAGGTTTTGCCACTGGGTAGCGGCGGCCGGCAACAGGTAGTCAAAGACCCCGAATGGATTGGAGTGGCCGTGCGTCTGGTAAGGGCGCTTTAAAGGATTTGTCCTAAAGCTGTCCCCATGACCCGTCCGCTCAACATATTGACGCTATCGACGCTGTTTCCCAATGCCGCGTCGCCCAATTTTGGGATATTTGTCGAGCGACAAACAGCAGAGCTGGCGAGCAGAGCGGAAGCCGACGTGACGGTCATAAACCCGCTGGGCATTCCTCCGCCACCACTTAGAGGGCTCACACCCTATCGCGCACTCAATGGGCTACCCGATCATGAACATTGGCACGGGCTTAATGTTCATCGTCCCCGCTTTACCTTGGTCCCGAAATTCGGTGGTTCCAAAAACCCTCAAAAAATCGCGGCTGCCATCCTGCCGCTCGTTAAAAAACTCCACAATGACAACCCGATTGATCTCATTGACGCAGAGTTCTTCTATCCCGATGGTCCCGCTGCGATGCTGCTATCGGCAGCTCTGAACATTCCCTTTTCCATCAAGGCGCGCGGCGCAGATATTCACCATTGGGGCAACGATCCCAAATGCTTGCCGCAGATATTGTCTGCTGCCGAAAAATCGTCAGGCCTGTTGGCCGTATCCAAGGCATTGAAGCGAGATATGGAAATACTCGGCATGGAAAGTGACAAGATTACGGTCCATTACACGGGTCTTGATCAAGAGAAATTCAAACCCGTCGATCGCGATGCCGCCAAACTGGAATTGAAAGTTGAAGGCCCGCTATTCATCTGCGTCGGCGCGCTTATCAAACGCAAGAACCAAGCGCTGGTGATTGAGGCCATGACATCTTTTCCAGACGCTACCCTCTTGCTAGCGGGCACTGGTGAGGAAGAAAAAGCATATCGCGCAATGGCCGAAAAATTGGGTATCAAGGATCGCATCCGCTTTCTTGGCAATGTCCCGCATGATGAATTGCCAGCATTGGTCGCTGCGGCGGATATTTCTATCCTGCCGTCAAAATCCGAAGGTTTGGCTAATGCTTGGGTAGAGGCGCTTTCTTGTGGCACACCGATTATCATCAGCGAAGCGGGCGGAGCCCGGGAGCTGGTTGACTCCGATATCGCCGGACGGATTGTGGAGCAGAATAACTTGGCAATTGTCGATGCCATCAAAGCTATCTTGGCCAACCCGCCGACACAAGAGGATGTGCGCGCAACCGTCAGTCATTTTAGTTGGCAGAATAATGGCGATGCTTTGATGAAGCTATTCAACAACATTGCTCAACGCTAGTTAGCGTAGCGGCATAAACGCGCCGATAATCCAGCGCTCCTCTGCCCGCAACACGCCCCAGGCGCGCGCCGCTGCGCGGCTATCCATAACCTCGATACCCAGTTTCGCCGAATCTGCAGCACGGCGAAAGGCGGCAGGCGGTTGCTCCATCTTCGAGCCGCTACCAAACAGCAAAAATTCGGGGGCCGGAGACAGATTTAGGGTTGCGACAATATCTGTTAAATTCAGATCATCACGTGCTGGTGTATCCCAAGACAAGGCTTGTTCGGGCGACAACAACAGACCATCATCAAAACGCTGATCGCCAATTTTATAGCCATTGAGCGTAAAGCCTGTGACGACTGGCCCTTCAAAATCAACATCGCGCCTGAGTTCGACCATCAGAGTTCAACCATCAATCTTCAACCATCAGCCGATTTCTTCTGGTCCGCCGATTTTTTCTGCCCTGTCGCCTGCAGTCGCTGGTGGCACAAAACTGTCCGGACCGACTTTCAACCAGATCAATATCGGCGCTGCCATATAGACGGATGAATAAGTACCAATGAGCACACCAAGGAACATGGCCGCGGCAAAACCGAAGATCACATCCGGGCCCCAGATGATCAACGCGACCAGAGCAACCAACATGGTCAAGCTGGTCATCACCGTACGCGCCAGCGTCTCATTTACCGACAAGTCGAGCAGCGCGACGATATCCATCTTGCGATATTTCTTCAGATTTTCCCTGATCCGGTCATAGACCACGATCGTATCGTTCAAAGAATAGCCGATAATTGTCAGCAGTGCCGCCACGATATTGAGGTTAAACTCCAGCTGCGTCAGCGCAAAAAACCCAAAGGTCAACGCAACATCGTGGAACAAGGCAAATAATGCTCCGGCGCCAAATTGCCACTCGAAACGGATCCAAATGTAGAGGGTAATTGCCAGCATTGCCCCAACCAATGACCAAACACCTTTAGACAAAAGCTCCTCAGATACCTTGCCAGAGACAGAATCCACACCGTCAATACGGACATCGGGATAGTCCGCCTTCAACATCAACGTAATTTCATCAGCCATAGTATTCGCCAGCTCTGGCTCCTGATCCGCGCCTTCGGGCAGTTTCATTCGGATCGAAACCTCATTAGGCTCACCGAAACGTTGGATCGTAGGATCGCCATAGCCCAGCGCGCCTACTTTTTCGCGCAATTCTGTAATCGGCGCGTCCGCACTCTGCGTGAATGTTGTCCGGATCATCTGACCGCCGACGAAATCTACGCCGAAATTCAGCCCACGCTGTGCAACCAGTGCCATCGAACCGATGATCATCAAGATGCTGATAGCAACCGCAATATTCCTCCATTTGAGGAATGCAATATTGGTATTGTCAGGAACGAGTTTGAGAAGTTTCATGATCATTCGCTCCTATATATACAGCTCTTGCGGACGGGTACGGCGCAACCACAGTGCGACCAGCATCCGCGTCACGACAACGGCTGTAAAGACTGATGTGACAATCCCGATAATCAGAACTACGGCAAATCCGCGAACTGGACCGGAACCAAAAATAAACAGCAGCAAACCAGCGATGACGTTGGTGATATTGGCGTCGAAAATAGCGCGAGAAGCTTCTTTATATCCTACCTCAACCGCTTGCACCACGCGCCTGCCCCGTCTTCGTTCTTCTCGTATTCGTTCATTAATCAACACATTTGCATCAACCGCCGAACCGACCGTCAGAATGAAGCCAGCAATTCCTGGCAACGTCAAAGTAGCATTAAAAATCGCCATGACCCCTAGGATCAGAAAAAGATTCAGTGTCAGCGCAAAATTCGCGTAAAAACCAAAGCGGCCATAGGTCACCACCATGAAAGCCAGCACTGCAGCTGTACCAATGATCGCAGCAATCATGCCTTTACGAATGGAATCAGCGCCAAGGTCAGGACCCACGGTACGTTCTTCAACAACCTTTAGTTCAACCGGCAGAGCGCCTGAACGCAGCGCGATCGAAAGCTGGTTGGCTCCCTCGACCGTAAAATTACCGGAGATCTGAGCTGATCCGCCCAATATGGGTTCGTTGATATTCGGGGCAGAGAGTACTTCGCCGTCCAAGATAATTGCAAAAGGACGCCCGACATTATTCTGGGTCAAGCGAGCGAATTTTGCTCCACCTTCGGTATCAAACGTAATGTTGACAACCGGTGCATTGGTTTCTTGATCAAAACCCTGCCCAGCATCAGTGAGCTTATCGCCGGAGATACCGCCGAGACGCTTGACCGCAATATTAGGTAGTCCGGTCGGGCTATCAGGATAAGGGAATATCTGGCTGCCTACCGGCGGACGTCCTGCAGCAACAGCGTTGGGATCAGCTTCAAAATCAACCAGTTTAAATTCGAGTTTAGCGGTCTTACCCAACAGCTCTTTCAAGGCTTCTGGGTCTTCCAGGCCAGGGACCTGTACAACGATCCGCGTATCACCTTGACGAATAATCGTCGGCTCGCGTGTCCCCATTTCATCGATACGCCGCCGGATCACATCTGTTGCTGTATCCATCGCATTATCAACCGCATTGTCGAGACCAGCCGATGTCGGCGAAACAACGAAACGCGTATCGTCACGTACTTCGATATCCCAATCCCGCTGGCCAGTTAGACCTGCGCCGGTAGTCAAGGGCAAAAGCGCTTCCCGTGCAGAATCCACCTGCGTGGAATCGCGGACCATGAAAGACAATACGCCGTCTTTCCGCGAGATATCGCCAATATTGATCCGGGGACTTGCTCGCCGCATTTCCGCGCGCACGGATTCTTCCATCGTCTGCAAACGGGTTTCGCCTACATCTGCGGGGTTAGCTTCCAAAAGAATATGGCTACCACCCGACAGATCGAGCCCCAAATTGATGGTCTCGTCCGGCAAAAAACCCGGCCAATATTTATGGCTTTCGCCAAAAAACAGGCTGGGAAGCGACATCAGCACGCCGAAAGCCAGTAGCAGAGATATGGAAATGACTTTCCAGCGCGGGAAATCTAACATCGTAAAACTATCCGTTCCCTAAGGTTCAATCGTTAGCCGGTTTGCCGCTGCCGCGTGGCATGACGTCAGATAACGTAGCCTTAACCGCCTTCACGCGAATGCCCTTGGCAATTTCGACTTCGACATATTCATCATCGACTTTCATCGCCTTGCCAACCAGACCACCGCCAGTGACCACTTCGTCATTTTTCTGCACAGCGGCGATTTTGCCTTGATGTTCTTTCATCTTTTTTTGCTGTGGGCGGATCAAAAGGAAATAGAACACAGCAAAAATCAATACCAGCGGCATGATCGAGATCAAAAATCCGCCCGCTCCGCCGGAAGCTGCCTGCGCTGTGATTAGAAGTGAAGTCATTTCAATATCCCCAATTAAACAGTCTGAATTCTAGGCCGATTGACCGCCAATATTGCTTCCGCAAAACGCCGGACATTAATGCTGCGCGCGCCTATCACGCACCCCCCGTGAAAGCAATCTAATAGACAGCTACAGTATCCGGTTGAGAAGTACGTTCTATGCTGCTTCGTAAATGGGAGAGCGATGCCGCGAGATCAAGGGCTGAAAAATATGCTTGGCAAAGCGCTTGCCAAGGCCGCTCGACCACCATATATCCCCGGCCTCGGTCGGCAATGCCGCATTGAAGGTCGGGACGTAGCGCAGCCTGGTAGCGCATCACACTGGGGGTGTGGGGGTCGGAGGTTCGAATCCTCTCGTCCCGACCAATTTCACTGGCCATCATTGGCGCAGACGCCGTGATCAATCCCATGCAGAAAATGGCGCAGCTCATCTTAGCCAGCAGCCAGCAGTCAGCGGTCAGCAGCCGGTTTCGGGATAAAGCCGACGGGCGACCTATCGCTCTTCGGAGAGAAACGCTTTGACTCTGTCCTGCGCATTTTTTCTAATGCTGCCGTAGAATAGTGAAAAATCTATCAGGTGAAAGTTATCCTCTCCCATGTTTACCGGCAAATCATCGAACATATCGGATTGGAAATTGCCTACAAGAAGCCTGTCGCTTTGGCATTGAGCACCGGTTACGCCAGCCTCATAGCGAACCTTATCACCGATTGAGAGGGCGCCGATATTCTGTTCTGCAGCTACAGTCCTTCCATCGGTTGTCCAGCTAAGCGGATTGACGCAAACAGCGCCGATATAATCGGGAAAAGGCTCCGCATTTGGACCCAGCGAATTCCAAGTGACATAGCATGCGGTCTGCTGAGGCGTATCACAAACAGGGATGTCAGCCACAGTCTCATTCATATCAGCAGGATTGATGCCGAACCCAATCGGATAAGCAGCGACCATCCGATCCTTCAACGATGTCCCGGTGATTTTGGCCTTCAGCAACCGAACCACATGATCCGCGCCCTGGCTATGCCCAGCAAGAATGAAAGGCCGATCACCAATACGGGTAAGAAATCCATCAAACGCTCGCTCAACATCCGTAAAGGCAAATGCTCGTGCTTCGTCGCCAGAGCCGGTTTCATCCATGAAAGACCAAAGCGTTGCTTGGCGGTATTTAGGAGCATAAACCTCGCAACAGCCATTGAATGCGCTTGCCTGAGCGCGCATCACTAATTCATCCCGGAATTCGCTGGATTCCGGATCATCTGTGGGCGCATTCCAGCCCGCGTCCGATAGGTAAGTCGTTGGATGCAGGAAAAATACCGCGACGTCGGAAGGCTGCCCTTGTCCTTCGAGTTGATCGGGAATGAAATCTGCGCCATCTTTTTTACTAGGTAATGCAGCCCAGGCTTCATCGTCAGTATAATTTAGCTCAGCGGGAACTTGTGTTGCGTCAAATGCCTCAGATGGTTCCATTTGTGATTTCATCACGGCAAATATTATCTGTTCGCGAAAAAAATAGGATACACCAAGCACCAGTAGAACAACCAGCCCAATTCGGACGCCCCATTTCAACATATATGCCTCCTCGTACATTCCACCAGCAAGCGAGGCTAAGTGCGTAAATATAAAATTGCAAGAATGACAGACTGTCTAGTCCAACTCGACAAAGATCATCCGATAGGCTTTGAAATCAAGCCATCAGCTAAGATAAATTTAAGCGAAATTCCGCTTTCGCGATAAAGCAGTCACCACATCGATTTGCGCTATCGACCTAAATGCGGACGTAAAAACTCACTATTGCTTGGTCTAGCTATTTGGCCTTCTGCGAGCCGTTGAAATTTTGACGACTGCCTTGCGTGCAGGATTTTCATCCTCGTTTGCAGTCTGGATTATTGTTAAACAGCATTGTTCGACTGAGCTGGATTTACAACCAGCATCAATCGCTCTTCGCCGGTGCCTTCTATCGGTGGGGAGCGGTGTATGGCTGGAGCATCTGAGGACCAGAGGCGGCCTTTGAATAGGGCAACATCACCTGCCTGCATCTGCTGGATATTATGCGGATCACCGCAATCGCAATCGACCGGAACGTCGCGATCAAGCCACTGCGTACCCTGACCAACATAAGTGGTGATCAACCGCGCAGTGACATAATCGGCGTGAAATTTCTTGCAAGCGTTTGTCGTGACATGCTCCAACCGCACTTCGACAAACTCGCTCCGCATGACCTCAGCGAAGCGATTGGCCAGCACCAGAATATCGTTGTGCAAGATGTCCCGGCCACTGCCTCTTTCATGACCTGCATCGTCAAGAGCACTATTTAGCGTGGCCGGTAGTTCATCGATATCTGCTGTGAAGCGGACATCAACTATTCCATCGAGTTTAAGATCCGACAGGCCCGGCGGTGCTGATCGTTGCCAAATAGCAATTCCTACGCCTTCCTCTCGGATCGCGCCCAGGGCTTTGCTATTTCCGGCAATCAGCGCAAGCGAACCCTCCTTTACATCCACGCTCATTCCGCAGCCTCCAGCGCAGGCTGCGGAGCTTCCCATGCTGGGAAGGGATCGGCAAGCGCCGTCCATTGCTCTGGCGTAAAGGCATCACTTTCGACCAGACACGCGTCCAGCTCGCGGCGGATCCGCGCCTCGTCCATGCTGATGCCGATGAACACAAGTTCCTGCCGCCGGTCGCCCCATGTTGAATCCCAATGTTTCAAGACAAACTCTTCAAAAGAGCCATCTTCGGGCCAGCGATTCTTAGGAACTGTTGCCCACCAGCGTCCCATGCGCGCTGTAATGGTCTGGCTACCGGCAACAGCCAGCTCGCCCAGATAATCGGGGCGAGTGGCGAGCCAAAAATGACCCTTGGCGCGGATAACGCTATCGAGCCCATTTTGTGTCAGGAAATCATAAAAGCGCGAGGGATCAAACGGGCGGCGCGCGCGGTAGACAAAACTCTCGACGCCATATTCCTCGGTCTCGGGACGGTGGTCTGCATATCCGTATAATTCTTTGGCCCAAAGCGGGTGCATTTCCGCCTTTTCATCATCGAACAAGCCAGTGTCGAGAATCTGGTCAAGATCGACCTTCGCGTAATCCGCCTCGATAATCTTGGCATCGGCGTTTAGCGAGGCCACAACCTGTTTGACCACAGCCAACTGCTCAGCGGATACCGCGCTCGCTTTGTTGACGATGACGACGTCGGCAAATTCAATCTGTTCGACCAGCAGGCTTACCAGGCGCCGGTCATCGCCCTCGCCAGCCGTTTCTCCGCGATCCGCCAGAAAGTCATGGCTGGAATAATCGTTCATCAAGTTGATCGCATCGACCACAGTAACCATGCAATCGAGCCGAGCCGCATCGCCCAGACATTGGTCGTCCTCGTCGCGGAACGAGAAAGTGGCCGCGACCGGTAGAGGCTCGGACACGCCCGTGCTTTCAATGACGAGATAGTCGAAGCGGCCTTCCTCGGACAGCTTGCGCACTTCAAGCAGC
The DNA here is from genome assembly GCA_947501695.1 of uncultured Sphingomonadaceae bacterium. Lineage (GTDB taxonomy): Bacteria > Pseudomonadota > Alphaproteobacteria > Sphingomonadales > Sphingomonadaceae > Parasphingorhabdus. The sequence goes on along the minus strand of CANMWO010000001.1, from coordinate 519,526 downwards.
AAATCATCGCGCAACGTACAGCAGATGCAGCCATTGGTCATTTCAACCAGCGTCTCTTCAGATCGCGACAAAGCCGCCTCTCCGCCGCGCACCAGATCAGCGTCGATATTCACTTCCGACATATCATTCACGATCACCGCAACCCGTTTGCCATCGCGGTTGCTTAGAATGTGATTCAATAGCGTTGTCTTGCCTGCTCCTAGAAAGCCGGAAAGGACAGTTACGGGTAAGCGCTTGCTGGAATCCAAAATCATAAAACTGAGCCCTTGCGAATCATGTTATGTTGTATCATATCATCTTCGATCTAGTTTTCAATCCTGATAGCTGCAAGGAAAATTCAAAAGTGCCTCCACAATATGCCAACCGGCTCGAGACTTCGGCGTTGTTGCTCTCAGGGCTCTGTCTGATGCACTGCTTGGGCCTCCCGTTGCTTTTGGCGGCGCTTCCTGCATTAGCTACTGTCTTGGCGGTACCGGAAGCCGTTCATTTCTATCTTGTAATTACGGCCTTACCCCTAAGCCTGACGGTACTTGCTTATGGTTCGCGCCAACATAAGTCATTCATGCCACTGGCAGTCGGTATTCTGGGGCTGTTATTTATGACTGCCGCTCTGACCGAAAAATTTCACAGCGATGAAATCATCCTGACCGTTGTCGGTGCTGCCGGTTTAGCGCTAGCCCATATTAAAAACTGGAAGCGTCGCTCGCGGTGTTTGGCCAATAGCGGTATTTGAAATTGAAGCGCCGGAAAGCCTTTGTCGTTGACGAACAGGTCTGGAAGGTTCTTAGCGGCAGCAAGCAGCCTGTTGGCGCCTATCAGATAGCAAATATGCTACCTAGAGTTGCCGCAGCACAAGTGTATCGCGCCCTTGAACGCCTTGTCTCAACCGGGAAAGCAAAACGCATAGCTGCGCGCAATGCCTTCGTGGCAGGATCTCCCCAAACCGATGTCATCGTCATCTGCCGCAAATGCGGCGCGTTTGAGCCGCTGGAATGCCCCGATGCCATCGACGAATTGGGAAGCCATTGCAACAAGCGAAGCTTCCAGATCAACCAGATATTCCTCGAAATGACCGGAACCTGCCAAGATTGCAAACCGTGATACAGATGCTCGATTGGCTATGCTCAACTAAATTACGCTTGGATAAGCATTAGAGATGATGTATCATCTCATTTATGATTGAAACGAAAAACATGCGTGTAGTTGCGATTCTATCACTGGCAATAGTGGGCTTTGGCACACCGGTACATGCCTGTGGTCTTCATGGGGATTTTGATGCTGGCTTTGGGATGCAACGGTTCAACCCGTTTCAAGCAGAACCCTATGACAATAGCAGCTCATGGAGTGCTAACCTCGTCCAACAGAGAAAAATGTCCCCAATGCCTAAAACGCATGATACCGATGAAGAACCTGCAGAAGAACCATGGAATGATACGCAGAGCATAGATGAACAAGAGCCCATTTCCGGCGGAACGCCAATTGGCCGACGCGATGATGAAAGCGGACTAGATCAAGTTTCAGAACAGGGAATCGACACAGGCGACGATCAGCAAAGTCTGACGTCAGCATCAACCAGCGATCCGGCCACCGACAGAGCGATGTTTTACTAAATCCATGCTGCTTGAAATCGAGAATCTTCATTATAATATTAATGAAAAGCCACTGTTTGCCGGCTTTAACCTCTCCATTGAAGAACAGAGTCATCATCTTCTCGTGGGCCTCTCAGGGTCGGGAAAGACAACACTCATCAATTTGATCTGCGGGCTGTTATCGCCGGAAAAAGGTGTGATCAGAGTGGCGGACCATGATATCGCATCTATTTCTGAAAGCGCCCGCGATAAAATTCGGCGTGAACATATCGGGATTGTTTTCCAGACGTTACGACTGGTTTCGGCCCTGGATTTGTCGGCCAATCTTTTGCTGGCTCAGCGCCTGTCGCGTGGCACCACAGATGCGCCCTTGATCGCTTCTCTGTTAGAGAGGCTCGGCATAGCGCACCGCGCCAGAGCGAAACCCCACCAGATGAGTCAAGGCGAAGCACAGAGGGCAGCAATTGCCAGAGCGTTGGTTACCCGGCCCCGGCTGCTCATTGCCGACGAACCAACCTCTGCGCTTGATGAAACCAATACCCAGCAGGTCGCCGATCTCTTACTGGAATGTGCCACAGACTATGGTGTCACGTTGCTCATCGCCACCCATGATGACCGGTTGACCCCGGTGTTTCCTAATCGCATTGCTTTAACAGAACATATGTTGAAAGCAGCCTAACGCATGTTTAGACTTGCTCTTGCCTATTTGCGCGACCGCAGTCTCACCACCGCACTCAACATCCTGTTACTGGCCATTTCGGTGGCCATGCTGGTCCTGCTGGTGCAATTTGGTAACCAGCTTTCCAGCCGTCTGGATCGTGATGCGCAAGGTGTTGATCTGGTCGTAGGAGCGAAGGGCTCACCGCTGCAACTCATCCTGTCGAGCATTTTTCATATTGACCAGCCGACCGGCAATATTCCACTCGATAGCCTTGATATGTTGCGCCGTGACCCAGCGGTGAAAGAGGCAATTCCTTTGGCACTGGGCGATAATTTTGATGGTTACCGGATTGTCGGAACAGATGCATCCTATGCGACTTTTTATGGCAGCGAAGTAGAACAGGGAAAAATGTTCGAAAAGCCAATGGACGCGGTTTTGGGTGCCGCGGTAGCCAAAACAACCGGCGCGCAGCTTGGGCAGCAGTTTATTGGCAGCCATGGCCTTGAAACGGAAGACGGAGATGGGCAAGGGCATGACCATGCGCCCTTCAAAACTGTCGGTATCTTGGCCCCGACCGGTACCGTCATCGACCGCCTTATTCTGACTTCGGTTGAGAGTGTCTGGGACGTTCACGGCATTGAACATGATCATAATGATCATGGAGGCCAGGAAAAGGCCGGTCAGGACCATGACCACGACCACGGTGGGAGGCATGATCATGATACGGATGACGAGGCGCTGTCCGCGCGCGGCGGCTTGCAACCTGAACTCACTGCTATTTTGGTAAGCTATCGCAATGCTGCCGGGGCGATCCGTATTCCTGCCATGATCAACCGTCAGACCGAGATGCAGGCCGCAACGCCAGCGGTGGAAACAGCACGCTTGCTCGACCTATTTGGTGCAGGGATAGAAGGCGCGCGGATATTCGCTTGGATACTGGCGGCCACTGGCGGATTAGCTATTTTTATTGCACTTTTGAACATGGCCCGCGCACGTGAGGGCGACCTTGCGCTATTGCGGGTAATGGGAGCAAGTAAGGTCCAGGTGTTTGGAACAATATTGCTGGAAGGTCTGATAACAGCGGCTGCCGGGGCAGCTCTCGGGATCGCTACTGCTCACGCAGCGCTTTTTGTTGCCAGCCGCAGTTTCCAGACGCTTAGTGATCTTGGACTAAGCGCAACACAGTTTCTCCCCGCCGAGTTTGGTATCATCGCTGCTGTGCTGCTCATCGGTATCATTGCAGCGCTTGTTCCCGCAGCGCGTATTTTCCACATTAATCTGGCGAACAGCCTCGCCCGAACATCATGAGGTCACCCATGAAAATCCTGCACGCCATAATCTTCGCATCAGCACTCTCCTTGACCGCTGCACCAGCGCCAGCGCCAGCGGCCATGCAAGATGGCGGCAAGGCACCGATAAAGGATGTCTGGAAACCCGCCGCGACCCCGAAAGGCGGCGTATCATGGGCTGTTTTAGAAGGAACAAAAGAGAAAACGCGAAAGGGCAAGGACGGTTATATCTATTCAAAGCCGCTATTCACACCGAAAGTTAAATCGCTCGCAGGAAAGCGTATCAAGGTGGCGGGGTGGATGACACCACTGGAAAAAGGCGCGAAGCAGAAGAGGTTCGTATTGCTCGCCTACCCGCCAGGATGCCCTTTCCATTTCCACGCGATGCCGAACCAGTTTATCGAAGTGCTGGCTGACATTCCCTTCCCCACGGACGAGAGGAAGATGCATGTGGTAAGCGGTGTGCTTGAGCTTACGGGCCAAGACGAAAGCGGAATTTTTTATCGGCTAAAAGCTGCGAGCCCATCATAGAACCTGATAATCCTTAATGCCGCTGTTGATTCTTCTTGTTCTGCATCAGGATTTCGTCCTCCAAACTCAGTATATTAGAAAATTCGTGAAACGTAATGTCCGTTTTCAGCGCAACAGCGATCACTAGCGTTGACCCGCCCATTATTTATATGGGTGGTGTGGTCAGTCTTCGCTGCTGACGCTGAACAGGCACAACGCCAGGAGCAAAGTGGCCAAAACTCCAGAGCCTCCAGCTACAGGCGAAGGTAAAAAGCCCTGCAAGCCGAAAATCATAACTAAGGTGTTGGCGACAAACGCCACTGCGCCAATCAATACCGTCGCGCCTCCCAGAGCTTTGTTGCCTTCGCTTATCTTGGCCATGCCGAAAACCACCGCGGCAAGGCCCAACAGGATTTTTGCCGCATTATAGCCGAAGAAAGAGAATGCGACGACTGAGGATGCGATATCGCTGAGGTCAGCATTCGATTCGGCCGCCATGCGAAATGGGCCGAATTGAGTCAGGCCCACGCCAACCTGCACCACATTGAGCACCGCGCTGAACGCGATCGCGGAAAAGCCTAAAGTGTAGCGTTTCGCCATGACCAGAGCGGAACCCGCAAAAGTTGCCAGCAGCACAAACAATAGCCCTTCCAACCCCCAAAGGAATTGGCGATTAAAGTCGGGTGCACCAAGATACAGGGCTGTATAGATTGGTTGTGAAATGGCTGCCAGAAGCAGCAGAACGGCAACAATTTTAACCGTGCGACTTTGTGTGAATTCCATAACAGTTTCCTTTGATGAATTTGATCCCTCCCAGCTATTCGCTGGCGCAAATGAAAAGGATACAGCCAGTTAAAAAATAGCTCAACGAAAACCAAGCTGCATGATATCAAGCAAACGAGTTATACTAGCGACTTGCCAAAGAGAAAAAACCATCAATCTCTTTTTATCTGACGGCTATTTTTCGATCGATTTCTAACGGCCGGTTCGAGATAAAGCAGCGAGCTATCAGTTATATTATTGAATGTTGAGACCGATTGGCTAATCATCCCGTGATGAGCACAGATCCGATCAAGCGCAGCACCGCCGCCAGTCAGGCCGGCCATAATTTTCGATTTTTTGATTTTGTGATGGCCGCCTTTGTCACCATTTTGTTGCTGTCCAACGTTATCGGTGCGGCAAAGCCGACCTTCATTACCATCAGCGGCGAGCAATGGGTCTATGGGGCCGGGATATTATTCTTCCCGCTGGGCTATGTGATCGGCGACATCCTGACCGAGGTTTATGGTTATGCGCGCGCAAGACGGGTTATCTGGGCCGGCTTTGCCGCTCTGGTGTTCATGGCATTCATGAGCTGGGTTGTCGTCTCCCTGCCACCCGCAGAGGGCTGGGAGGGACAGGCTGCTTATGAAAGCGTCTTTGGGCAGGTACCTCGTATCGTAGCGGCGTCAATTGTTGCCTTTTGGGCTGGCGAGTTTGTGAACAGCTATGTGATGGCGCGGATGAAGGTCTGGACGCAGGGCAAGAAGCTCTGGACGCGGACCATTGGTTCCACGGTAGTGGGGCAAGGCGTCGACAGTCTGATTTTCTATCCTTTGGCTTTTTGGGGCGTTTGGGAAACATCGGCTGTGTTGACGGTCATGGTCACCAACTGGTTATTGAAAGTTCTGTGGGAGGCTGTTTTGACACCAGTGACCTATGCGGTTGTTGGTTGGCTGAAACGGCGCGAGGGCGTTGATATTTATGACGAATCAACGAATTTCACACCGTTTAGTACATCGATATAAATTGCTGGTTTTCTCGCTAGTTTATGCGAAATATTCCGTTTTTATCCGCCCAGCGCGCGAAGAAGAAAAATAAGACCGCCAAAACCGGAATGGATATCGGCATCCACCACCCTGTTTTGCTGATATAGTCCGCATAGCCATCGAGAACGAAATAGCTGCTAAACTGGATTAGTACCGCGATCAACGACAGCAGGAATAGGCGCACGGCAATTGGCTTGCGCAGCAACAGCATCACGGACCCGAAAAAACCGGCTATTACGGCAACGGCAAAAGCCGCAGTCACCCAAAATGGCCGATTGGCTAATAGATTCTGTTCCGCTTCAGTTAGCCTCGCAAAGTCCTCAGCAGTCATCATGATATCGGCTGCATAGGCCCCCACCCCCATACCGTTCCATAGCAGCGCAAATATCCCCACGATCCAGAACCAAATTGGTGTTTTTCCGGCTTGCTCCATCTGAATCCCCTTTCTCGACAAACTCCGCCCGAACAGGTGTAGAATCTCGATTAATGGTCCTTATAAACCAGAATGGACCGCACGCCTATATGCGTCTTTTCGATGAAATATTGTTGATCGAGAATACCAATATCTGCGATTGATTTTATCCGCTTTATGACTCCAGAAACCTCCCTATATCAGCGCTCTCAAACTGATGGAGTAAGTGATGATTAGTAGAAATATCCCCCAAGTTACCCTTCGTACCCGTGTTCGTGATGAAAGCGTCGAAGGTCCTAATCCGTTCCGCTGGCAGGACGTTGATACTAAGGACATATTCAGCGGAAAACGCATTGCTGTGTTCTCATTGCCCGGTGCTTTCACGCCAACTTGTTCGAACGAGCAATGCCCTGCTTTTGAACGGTTTTACGACGAATTCAAAGCCAAAGGCGTCGATGAAATTTACTGTATCTCGGTCAATGACGCTTTCGTAATGTATCAATGGGGCCAGTCTCTGGGTCTCAAAAATGTCAAATTGCTGCCAGACGGCTCCGGTGATTTCACCCGCCGCATGGGCATGCTGATCAAGAAAAATCATCTCGGTTTTGGTGATCGCAGCTGGCGCTATGCAATGATAGCTGATGACGGTGTGATCAGCGCTTGGTTTGAAGAGCCCGGCATCAACGACGATGGTGTGGACAACGACCCTTATGGTGAAACCGCACCGGAAAACATGCTGTCATGGCTCAATGAAAATGGTGCAGTTCAGAAAGCGGCCTAAACGTCGACAGTTGAAAGTTTAAGAAGACCGCGAGCGATTATTCGTTCGCGGTCTTTTTGTTTTGACGATAGTCTGAGCCGATGACATCGCTCAACAAACCGATCATCATGACCGCCATGATGGGTAAACAAGATTTGGCATGGGCTGACGCCTTGCGGCGTCAATATTATCCCGCTGAGCGCAATGTCCTGCCAGCGCATATTACGCTGTTTCATCATCTGCCACCGCAAGCCTTGAACGAAATCAAGCAGGCGGTGAAGGAAATGGCTCAATATAACGCGCCGCCGGTGACGTCATTGCAGCGTCTTATCCATTTGGGCAGCGGCGTGGCCTATAAGCTACATTCCCCTGATCTCCTGGAGATGCGGATGCTATTATCGGATCGGTTCCATGGATTATTGGTGGCGCAGGATCAACAGGTACCACGTCTGCACGTCACGGTTCAAAATAAGGTGCCTGCGAAGGAAGCTAAAGATCTGCTGACGCGATTATCGCTGGATTTCGAACCCAGGCCGTTTCAGATTAAAGGCCTAGCGCTGCACCATTACATGGATGGTCCATGGCAAAATATTGGCGAATGGCCGTTTCGCGGTTAAAGGCGTTCTACTTCCTTGATCGGTATCTCGGTATCGGCCAATTGTGCTTGGTCCAGAGATAAACCGGCTTCCACAACTTTGCGCCCCTGCACATAGTCTTTGGTTGCATTGACACAGTCAAGGGCGATCACCTTGCCGTCTTTCAGATAGACTATAGAAAATTTTCGGCTCGCCGGATCACCGCGCACGATATATTCGTCATGCCCCGTGGAGAGGCCGACAGTTTGCAGTTTTAGATCATATTGGTTCGACCAAAACCAAGGCACAGCATCATATTCACAATCCTCGCCCATAATATCGAGCGCCGCAACCTTTGCCTGATCATTTGCATTTTGTACCGATTCCAGTCGGATATGCGCGCCAGCGGCAAAGCGATTGCTATGCGCTGCACAATCGCCAATTGCGTAAATATCTTCGAGACTAGTGCGGCAATGCTGGTCGACGTCAACGCCATTACCAGCTGCAGCGCCAGCGGCCACCAAAGGTCCGGTTTCAGGGATAATCCCGATACCGACAATAAACATTTCCGCTTCCAATATGCGCCCATCGGAGAGCTTCACTGCAGTCGCCATGCCTTCATCATTGGTCTCAAAAGCTTCGACCATCGCGCCAAGCTCGATAGTGACGCCGTGTTGACGATGTTCATCCTCATAGAAACGCGAAAGCGTCTCTCCGGCAACCCGCGACAAGACCCGGTCAAGCGTTTCGACTATCGTAACTTTTTTGCCGAGCTTCGTCAGCACAGCAGCTGCCTCCAGCCCGATATATCCGCCGCCAACGACCACAACTTTTTCGGTGGTGGGCAGCGCGGCCATCATCTTGTCGACATCGGCTCGCGACCGCACGCCGTGAATATTGCGCGCCTGACTGCCCGGACAATCCAACATCCGCGGTGAACCGCCAGTGGCCCAGACCAGTTTGCCAAAACTGACCTCATCATCGGTACTTAGTGTAACCCTCTTGTCCATCGGATCGACTTTCGCGACGCGACGACCGGTCAATAGATCGATGTTACGTTCACCCCAAAAGCTCTCCGGGCGGAGCATGATACGCTCAAACGGCTTGTCTCCGGCGAGATATTCTTTGGACAGCGGCGGGCGCTCATAGGGCGGATATTTCTCATTCCCCATCAGGCCAATCGTGCCTTCAAATTTCTGCTGACGCAGTGCAATAGCAACTTGCGCGCCAGCATGGCCCGCGCCAACGATGAGAATATCGTAGGATTTGTTCATATTTGGCCCCATTGCGCCGCCAAGCGGCAAGGTTACGACTGTTAGCCCGGATGACCGTCCCCTTGCAAGCTTTAGCAGAAAATGATCGGCAACTTGTTGACCGATAAGAATGCTATGACTATAGCGCCGCGATCCAAGGATTTTTGGAGCGCCTCAAGGTCGCGACGAGAAACCAATGGCGGAGTAGCTCAGGTGGTTAGAGCAGTGGAATCATAATCCATGTGTCGGGGGTTCGAGTCCCTCCTCCGCTACCAGTTTTTGAGATCGGAGCCGGTCCGAATGACTGTCGTCTGAAAAACTCTCTCAGCGTAAGCAAGGGATGAAGCGTCGCCGCGATGGAGGCGACTTTCGGACGGTTTCTGTAACAAGCATATGTGCCAATCTATTAAACACGCTATCGAGGTATATGCTGATATTTGCTTCGACAAACGTTGTTTCCGCTTTGGGCGCAAAAGCGGGCACTAACGACCGGGTTGATTGTCGGGCATCGACGATTGAAAGGTATCGGGAGGTGGCCGATCGGACAGGTCCAGCCAGTCGTTTTCGGTTTGGCTGCTTGCGGATTGGCCGTAATAGCTATCAAGCGCGGCAAAGGGTATCCGAAAGGGCATTCCCCAGCCGCTGTTCCACATCGCAACAACCCCCGTTCGGGCGGCGGGATCGAATATAATTGTCGCGCGATAGCCATCCACCGCACCGCTGTGTCCGATCAATCGCCGGCCATGATAAGTAAAATTGCGCCAACCCAGTCCATAAGACGGCTCCGTCAGAGCGCGAGCGAGATCGCCGCCATATACCCTCCCAGTGCTGACCAAGGGTGCATGAGCAACCTCCAGCATCTGGTCAGACAGGATATTTTCATTCGCACCCATCTGCGCACGAAGCCAGCGCGCCATATCCACAATGTTGCTGCTAACACCGGCTGCTGCTGGAAGACGCCAATATGATTCCACAAGTGTCCGCACTGTATCGCCGCGATGCGGTCGCGCCCAGCTGTCAGCGCCGGTTAAGCCTATCATCCCGAATTGCGCACTCTCCATACCAAGCGGTTCAAACAATTGCTTATGGGCAGCGTCGTCATACATAGTCATCGCCGCCTGTCCTAAAATCTCGTTGGCGGTATCGAAAGCAATATTCTGATAGCTATGGCAGGTACCGGGCATGCATTGGAGCGGCGCAGTTCCTAACTTTGTACGGAGTAGGCCTGGGCTTTCTCCATCCTCCAGTTTGCGGTCATATGCATTTTTGGTGAGACCGGTCTGGTGCGACAAAAGCTGTGCCAGCGTGATCCGTGACATAGCTTCTCCGGGAAGCTTGAGCGACGTTTGCCAGCGGTTCAGTGTCGAGTCGAGATCAAGCTTACCTTTTTCTGACAATTTTGCCGCGAGTGAGCCCGCCACGCCCTTTGATACCGAAGCCCAACGAAAAACGGTCTGTGGCGTCACCTGTTCTCCGCTGCGTTTATCAGTCACGCCATAGGTTTGTACAAAACGAATCTCACCTTCCTCGACAATTGCGACAGCTAGCCCTGCCATTTCAGGACGTGCCGCGAGCGCTGCAACGCGTCGATTAAGGTTGAGATAATCAATCTTGCCTTGCCAGTCATCTGGTTCAGTCGGCAATCGATCCTGTGGGGCAGCTTCGGCGCTTTCGGCTAGCGGAAATGAGATCTCTTCCTGAACGAAGGCGCGATAGCCATACCAGCCGACGAGCAATATTGCGGCAAGTCCGAACAGTGGCGCCAAATATCTTCCCATCAAACTGCCCCAAGTTGGTGATCCAATCAAAAAATCAGAGCCTGGCGATCAAGGCTCAACATCTAGATCGATTGGCGAGCAGCGTAGAGCAATCCAGATCAGTAAGACAAGAATGTTTCGGTCTGTGTGATTAAGAAAATAGTACGACCCGCGGCGGTTCTATGTTGAAACATGCTTTGACAAATCGTCGTTAGACAAACCCAATGTCCGCTTTGGGCGCAAAAGCGGACACTAGGAATTGGGGTCGAAGACGCAAAGATTATAACAACTTTCACCATAATTCTGTTGCGTTACTGCCTTTGACCCGCAAAACTTAGCTATGAAAAAAATTTTTCTCCAATCTATTGTTTTAGCTGCAATTCTGTTTGGAAGTTGCAGTGCGCAAGCTGCCTCGGAAGGCGACACATTGAAAATAGAAGGACGGATCAATCCTGACTTGCTGCTACACATCGAAAATCTACCTAATAGCATTAGAAAAATTGAAATCACTAGCCAAGGTGGCGATACTCTTACCGCTATTTCGATAGGTCAGATTATTCGAGAGAGAAATTATGAATTAACTGTCAAAAAATATTGCCTGTCGGCTTGCGCCCAATGGCTTATGCCAAGTACGAAATCTCTGATTGTTGAAGCAGGAGCGGTCGTAGCTTTTCACCAAACCAGCACATTTATTATGGAAATACTGATCCAAAGCGGTGCTGAGGATGAGGTTGGAGGATACTCGGAAGTAGCATCCGAGGAGTCATCCTTTTACAAAGACATCGGAGTTCCAAGCATATTGTTGACCCGACCATTTGAACTAAAAGAACCTATTTGCTTCGTTCGGTCTGAGGATACAGGAATTGGTTATGCTGCGGTTGCGACAAGCTTTGGTAGTTTCGTATTTAAAAATGAAACATATCAGAAATTAACAAACCAACGGATCAGTGGTCGCTGGGCTGAGACACCGGAGCAGTTGGTAACCTCAATCAAGAAGAACATTCCTGAGTCTGTTAGCATGTCGATAATTCCTGAGACTTTAGTAGGATTTGAAGATCCCAAAAAACCACCTCTTCAAGAATGTACTGAGGAACAGCGCACCGGCGCTGATTATCCCGAGATAATCAATGGAGACGTTCGGTTGAACTGATCGTATTAGGATACTGCAGGACAATTTGAAAACTTAGTGTCCGCTTTCGGGATAAAGCAGACACAACGCTAGTGTCCGCTATGGGCGCAAGAGCGGACGTTAGAAATTCGTTCATTCTACGTCCGTTGGAAACCCAACTTTCTTGTTCACGGTTATTTTCCCAATCATCAAAAGTAGGCACAAAGTTGCGGGTCGTTAAAAAACGAAACAAGTGGCATAGGGCGCCAAAAACTAACGTCGCTGTAACGCGATTGGACTTTTGACCGAACAGCATCTTATATGGCCCTCAATTTCTAGAATAGATCGACGGTGGAGCGATGGTAAAGATTCCGAACATTACCGGCAAGCAGGTCGAGCAACGTGGCTATTGGTACTTCATTACAACTTTTACGGTACTGCTGATGACTGCGGAACTGTTGCTCTATGTCGCCGGTTGGATACAGCAACGACTGGAGCTTTCGTTACTAGACATGGAAATTGGGTCGCTGGTTGCGAATCTGATTGTGGTCTTGACCAACGGTATCTTTACCTTTTTGGCGGTGGCTGGGCTTTTTGTCATCGTCGAATGGCGGCAATTGCGCTTTTCAGATTTTCGTATCCGATATCGCGATGGCTTGATCTATAGCGTGACGGCGCTAGCAATTTCTATATTGGTTCAAGCGGCAGAGTTTAGCTTATTGCGGTCATTGGGCGTGCGGCCACTATTTGCGGCCGGTGACCTAGGGCCTGTGCTTGTCGCTTTTCCGCTAGCTTATCTTTTGTTGTTGGGCTTGATGGAATATTGGTTACATCGTGCGTTGCATTACTATGATTTTCTGTGGCGCTTTCACGCCATCCATCATCAGATTGAAGACCTAAATGCGGCCCGCAGCTATTCCCATTTCGGGCAGGATGTAGTCTACATATTGCTGATTACAACGCCGCTGGTACTTTTGATCGACGCTCCGCAGCAGCATATCATGCTGGTAACCACATTTTATCTGATATCTAATTATTACATGCATTCTGATGCTCCGGCGCTGTCATTTCCTGCGCCCCTGCGTCATGTTGTTGCTGACAATGTTTACCATCATCAACATCACACACGTGATGTCCGCCACATCGGTAAAAATTATGCGTCCTTTTTTTCATTTTTTGATCGTATATTTGGCACACAATATATGCCGAAAGATGGAGAATTTCCAAAGACTGGCATTGATGGATATCCACCGATCGCTTCGCTACGCGACTATATGCTGCGCCCTTTTGGACCAAAAAGCTAGGAATGCGGAATGAAGTGGAAAGCAAAAATTTTCATCGCAACGCTGCTTTGCAGTCCGCTAATTGCGGCGGGCTCTATGTTATTAACCAGCGATGATGGCGGCCTTGCGAAAGTCCATGACGGAATAAAAAGCCAATTTTCCGAGGTGGCTCATGTTGATGGCGATGGTCTGTCAGCCATGAACAAAGAGAGCATAGTGCTGTTCGATGTGCGTGAGATGTCGGAATATTCTGTCAGTCATCTCAAGGATGCAATTCATGTTGACCCGAGTATGTCGGCGCAAGATTTTATCGCGCAATATATTGACATATCGAAAGGAAAAACCGCGATATTCTATTGTTCGGTTGGCCAGCGGTCTTCCGATCTTGCTGACCGGGTGCAAGGCGCTTTGATATTGTCGGGTGCGAAAGCGGCCTATAATCTGGAGGGCGGGATTTTCAAATGGCATAATGAAAGCCGCCCGCTTTACACTGGCGGAGCGAAACCAACCGCATATATCCATCCCTATAATCCGGTTTGGGGCCGTATGGTCAAAGACCAGGAAAACACCCGATATTGATGTTTGCGACCAGCGGCATGTAACTATCGCGTTCATCAGACCGAACCTTTGCCAATAGACAAAGGGTATATGATGACGATAATACTGGTTATAGCGGCAGCACTGTTCCTTGCCTTCGCAAATGGAGCGAATGACAATTTCAAAGGCTTCGCTACCGTATGGGGTTCAGCAACCCTTGATTACCGTAAAGCGTTAATCATCGCGACAATTGCTGCGCTGGCCGGCAGTTTGCTGTCGATTTTGCTCGCCCATGGTCTGGTAAAACAATTTTCGGGCAAGGGCCTGGTTCCGGATGAAATTGTTGCCTTGCCTTCCTTTGCGCTTGCGGTCGCGAGCGGTGCGGCTGCGGCGGTAATGATTGCGACGCGGGTTGGCCTGCCCATTTCAACGACCCATGCACTGGTCGGCGGTCTGATTGGGGCCGGACTTGCAAGCAGCGCAGGCGCGGTCAACGTCGGTAACTTGGGTTCGGCTTTCATCTTGCCTTTGCTGGTCAGTCCGTTTGTTTCGGCTTTCATCGGTTATTTGGTCTACAGATTTCTAACGAAGAGAAACGTTCAAACAGACTGTGTGTGTGTTGTAAAAACGGCACCCCAAGTAATAAATGACGGCACCATGAAACGGGCCCTGACTGTGCCTGCAGTTGTCATTGCCACGGATCAAGCCTGCGCTGTTCATGGGTCTGAAGCTACCCGTGTTTCGGTTAGCAAGACACTCAATTCTGCTCATATCGCATCTGCTGCAACCATCTGTTTTGCCCGCTCGGTCAACGACACGCCAAAGCTTGCAGGTTTGATGGTCGTGGTAAATGTTGGCAACACGATATTGTCGTTGGTTGCCATTGCGATTGCGGTGGCTATGGGCGGACTATTGCTTTCACGCCGCGTCGCCGAAACGATGAGCCAGAAAATCACCACTCTTACTCCAACACAGGGATTAACCGCCAACCTAACCACTGCAGCGCTTGTTCTCGCTGCGAGTTTCAAGAGCCTACCGGTATCCACAACCCATGTCAGTGTTGGCGCGATTACTGGTGTGGGCGCGGGCGCGCAGACGTTATCCGGATCAACGGTCCGGACGATCCTTCTATCTTGGGTCGGCACGTTGCCGCTGGCAGGAACCATTGCATGGATGGTAATGACATTTTCAGCCTAGGAAGCCTCCGGTCAAATCCGGCTAACAAAATTTCAATCGGGGCGGGTTTTCTACTATGAGCGAATGGACATCGAGTTTTATCGGGGAATCGGGGCTTAAGCCGAACAGCTCGCCCCGCCCAGAACGCAAAAACGCGCAATGCGGGTGGTTTAATGCCACAATTTGGCTAGCCTCCTTCAATGTTCCGCCGATATCAATTTGCAGATCATAGGGCAGCGAAGTGAGGAATGGTTTCTCCCTTACGCTTCACAAACATCCGTTGGTCTAATATTGTAACCGCTTGGCGACAATATGCGAACCAGTGGTGTAAAATTGCGGAGCCACTCAATGAAACTTGAAAATAGCCAGAAATATTATGGGGAAGTCCTTGCAGGAACATCCGACCTACTGACTGACGCCTGCACCATGGCCGATGCGCCGGATGCCCGCGTCAGAGCAGCACTGGATAACGTGCATGAAGAAGTGAAAGGTCGTTATTATGGTTGCGGCCTTGTTACTCCGCAATTAATCGATGACGCGCGCATACTCGATCTGGGTTCTGGATCAGGCCAAGACGCCTATTTGTTGGCGCAACTTGTTGGCGAAGATGGCGCCGTTGTCGGCGTTGATGCTACGGCTGCGCAGCTCGAAGTCGCCAATCGCCATATCGAATGGCACCGCGAACGCTTTGGCTATGCGCAAAGCAATGTCCGCTTTATCGAAGGCGATATTGAAAAGCTTGACGAATTGAACCTCGAACCCAACAGTTTCGACATTATCGTCTCCAACTGTGTCATTAATCTGGTGGCAGACAAAGCTGCGGTTTTTCGGGCAGCTTTCAATCTTTTGAAGCCCGGTGGCGAGCTGTATTTTTCCGATGTCTATGCCGACCGCCGCGTGCCAGCGGATCTGCTGGATGATCCGGTCCTTCACGGTGAATGCCTCTCCGGCGCCCTGTATTGGGGTGATTTCATGGCACAGGCGAAGAGCGCCGGTTTCGACGACCCGCGTCTGGTAAAAGATCGCTCGCTTGGCATTGGTGATGCGCGAATTGTCGAAATGCTGGATGGAATAAATTTCTACTCGGCAACCTATCGACTTTTCAAACTTGAGGAGCTTGAGCCTGAGTGCGAAGATTATGGTCAAGCCGTGATCTACAAAGGCGGCATAGAGGGACAGGAGCGCCTGTTCGAACTGGACAAGGGACACACGATCGAGGTCGGCCGGGTTTTTCCGATTTGCGGTAATTCATGGCGTATGCTGTCCGACACACGCTTCGCGCCCTATTTTGATTTTATTGGCGACTTTTCTCGTCACTATGGCGTGTTTGAAGGATGCGGCAGCAGCATGCCCTATACATCCGTCACGAGCGGTGCAGAAGCAGATCCAGCGCCTTGCTGCTGACACCGTGAATATATTGCTCACAGGTGCAACGGGAACTATCGGCGGAGAGCTCACTGCGCGGTTGGTTGCCGCTGGCCATGCGGTCGTCGCGCTGGTCCGGAAAACTCGCGACATATATGCAAATGACGGGCGGTTGTTGGCCGCTAGCGATTTTGCAGATGTCATGCCTGAAGCTGGCTGCGTAGCAAAGCTGACCGGAGATGTGACATTGCCCAAACTTGGTCTCGATGATCGCGCCTTGATATTGCTCCAGCACCAGATTGATTTGGTCATTCATTGTGCCGCTACCACTGATTTCAATGCCTGCGCAGATGTCTATCAAACCGTCAATATTAATGGTGTCTTCAATGTTCTTGCGGCCTTACCCAATGCCCGCTTCCTTCACGTAAGCACAGCTTATGTTTGCGGACTTAAAGACGGACCAATTGCCGAAGCAGCATGCGCACCTGATCAGATTTTCGCTAATGGTTATGAGCGATCAAAGGCGGCGGGAGAGGCGCTGGTGCTCGCAGCGGACAGGCGCGCAGTCATTGCTCGGCCCAGCATCGTTGTTGGGGCACATGATGATGGCAGCTTTCATCGCTTTGATAGCTTCTATCAGCTGTTCCGATTGATTGCAGAAGGTCATATTACTCGGCTCCCCGTAGCGACCGAGGCGACGCTGGATTTTGTTCCTATCGACCATGTTGTGGGCGGACTGACTGACATTGTAAGCCATTGGGACAAGGCGGAGGGGCAGATTATTCACCTTACGTCAGGTGCTGCTATTCCCACTACCCTGCTCGCCGAAGCGATTAGCCTGTTTGACCATTTGGATCCGCCCAGTTTATTGCGTCCTGAGATCTTCGCCGTTCAAGAATTACCGGAATTGGAACGTCGACTACACACGCATGTTGCTGCTTTTTACGCCAGCTATTTTCAACGCTGTCCCCACTTTAAAACCGACAATCTACGCCAAATCAATGGACGAACCTGCCCAACCGTTGATCTTGCAGCATTGGAAAGAATGATCGAGCATTGCATCAAAAGCGGTTTCATCCGCGATGCGCGACCACCCCGTAAAATGGCCCAATAAACGTCGGGCCAGATTATATAAGGTTAGCGAATATCGGGATATTCATCAGCTAGTCGTTCGCGGGCACCCATGGCCCACATCATTCCAACTTTCAGATAAATCCAGTTGGCCCGCCATCGGCCCCATGCAGTAATTCGCCTATCCGAAGTCCAGACCCAGCGCGGTATCATACGGATTTTGCCAAAGCGGGACAGCTTGATGCAAAGATCGGCTTCTTCCATCACCACCAGCCGCTCATCGCAGCCACCAATTTCCAGAAACTGTTCCCGCCTGAAAAACATCGCATGGTCACCGAATAGCAGCCGCACACCGCGAATGAACAAATGTGGCCGAGTAAGGAGTGGCGCGTACCAGGTCTTTATCCAGTTATGCAGGGTCGAACCCCAACGGGTACCCTGTGGTCCAGCGATACGCGGTGTGAAGCTGGCCAAACCCGTTCTTCCGTCGGCCATCGCAGAACGGATCACTGTAACGGCATCTGTTGGCAATATGCTGTCGGCATGTAGTATGCAGACAATCTCACCCTGCGCTTCCCGTACTCCGAAATTAATCTGTGCTCCGCGTCCTGTTTTTGGTGCACCGATGACTTTCAGTCCCGCTGCCTGCACAAGCGCGACAGAGGCATCGGAGCTGCCACCGTCAACAATCAAAACCTGGTCCGCCGGTGGATCCAGCGATCTGACGCAATCCAAAGTGTTGGGCAATGCCCGTTCTTCATTAAGCATCGGGATCAATATAGTAACCCGGTTTATGGATTCAGCCATGGCCATCGATCCAGATCCTCAGGGCGGTCGCAGTCATGCAATGTTTCCAAAATCTCAAATCCAATCTTGTGCTGTCGCAATCGATCAAGCGTATCGGGCATAACATGTTCCGTACTCCAGCGCATATTTTGAAATAGAAAGGGATAGGGCTTTGCTATGCCGATAAGATAATAGCCGCCGTCATCTGCCGGCCCAATAACTACGTCGGACTTTTGCAAAGCATCAATCGCCGCATTCAAATGGCTGGCAGATAAATCAGGCGTATCGGACCCTAAACATATGACAGGCGCGGGGTCGATCGCGGCCAATAGACGGTCTGTCAGGTCGCCTTCTACCTGCGGTTCATAAATAAGGTCGCTACCCAACCAACGGTTAAAGGCATTCGCATCACCGCCGCTATACCGGATTTCGAGAGGCTCACCGATTTGCTTTAGCGTCTCCACTGTTCGCTCGGTCAGCTGCTTATGTATGGTCGCCGCCCCGTCTTTGCCCAATGCCGGGATCAGCCGTGTTTTCGCAGATCCAGGAACCGGATAACGGGTGAAGAGCACCAACCGAACAGTATTCATGAGCCGGGTCCGGCCAAAATAAGCATGCTTTGGTGTCCTTATGACGGCGGCTGAGTAGCACATGGTTCGATTGAAACGGCTATATCGTTACATAAATTTCATTATTTTCAAACCAGCCTGTAACAAAATGCTATGCTTCTCCGAAATTATACTGAGGGTTCAAAACCCAGACTGATAATTTAGGAGTGCAAAATGAAAAAGCTGAGCTTAATTTTGGCAACAGTATCTATGATGGTTGCGGCACCGGCATTGGCGTCTGGCGGCGGTGGCGGCGGAGGTTATAGTGGCGGTGGCGGATTTGGCGCGTCTCAACCACGCGATCCTCGTGCAGCGGCGTTTAGCAAAGGCAAAAGAGCGTTCAAAAAGCGTATTACTTGCAAGAAGTGCGAGTATAAGGGTGGCTTTACCGATGGTAAAACAGCACGTGCAGTCGCCGCCAGGGTGAAAGCTGGCGAGTTTAATCTGAAAGATAGGCAGCGGCAAGCCGTACTCTATTATATGTCTGAACGTTATAGCATCGTTCCTTGAGCCAACAAGCGACTGCCGCCCGGCCTGACGGCATAGCAATGGGATTTTCCACTATATTGACTGCGGTGGTGGCAATTGCGGCCACCGCCGGGCTTGTGTTGTTATCGCAAAGCGATGAAAGCACTGTCCTACCCTATGTTGCGTTGCTGAGCTTTGGTAGCTTGGCCGTTTTCATCGGCATCTGGCGATCAACGGCATTGACGGTCCGAACGGTATTCGGCGTTGCCCTGATTCTTCATATCATGGCGATCTTTGGCTTTGCAGCCTTTGAAGATGACTATTTCCGGTTCATTTGGGATGGCTGGAGGTCGATAATATCGGGTACACCTTATGGTGTTGCGCCGGCCGAATTTTTTGGAAAGACACTCCCCGATAGCAGGCTTGCGCTGACCCTGGATGGAGTGAACAATCCGCATTTGTCGACAATTTACGGCCCAACGTTGCAATTTATATTCTCGCTGGCCTATCTGTCCGCTGGCACGGATCCGATAGGGTTGCGGATAGTTTTTGCTATCATCAACCTGATCCTCGTGGCGTTGCTGCTACGTTGGACCAGTCCTGAAAAAGCAGCACTATATGCTTGGTGCCCTTTGGTATTGGCAGAAACAATCATTCACATTCATCCCGACGGCATAATGGCAATGTTGCTGCTGGCGGGAATATTATTGGCAAAGCGTTATCCGCTGGCCGCTGGCTTATTCTTCGGATTAGCCGCAGGTGCCAAAATTGTCGCGCTCGCCCTTTGGCCCCTGCTTTTGCGAATGGGATGGCGGGCCGTGGCATCGGCTATGGCAACATCGGCGGTTATCTATGGCATCTTCCTGTTCCAGGGACAGGGTGCAGGATTCGAATCAACCGGCATTTTCGCGGCTGATTGGTATTATAACCCCATGGGCTTTGCGTTGCTTGATGCCCTGCTGCCTTCCTCGATAGCAAGGCTGAGCGCTGCATTGATCGGTATTGGTATCATCATGGTCCTACATGCCCGAACCCGCAGTTTAGAAGTTGCACCGATAGCGATGATATTCGGCATTATTCTGCTGTTCGCACCCGCGGTGAACGCCTGGTATCTATTGTGGATATTACCGTTTGCGACAAAAAGCCGCATGGTCTGGCCTTTCGCGGCGGCAGTCGCATTGCCGCTCAGCTATCTGACGGGGCTTAACCTTGAAAACCCGGCGCTGAGGGATTTTGAAGTGCATTGGATGGCTTGGGTGGCTCAGATCATTATATTGCTGGCCGCGGCTGGCTGGGATTTTCTGCGGTTTCAAAGAGAAAACAACGCTGGCGATCCGACAGAGGTTTTGCGCACACCAATTGCGCAGCCTCAAGTCGCCGTCATTATCCCGGCACTGAACGAGGAAAACTCAATCGGAGCGGTCGTTCGCGATCTCCAATCGCAAAACTGGTCTGCCCCGCCTCGCATTATTGTCGCTGACAATGGCTCTACCGACGACACCACGCAACAGGCGCTGGCCGCCGGGGCGACAATTATACGAGAGCCAAAGCGCGGCTATGGCGCTGCGTGTTTGGCGGGTATAGCTGCCGCCCCTCAAGATACGAATATATTTCTGTTCATGGACGGGGATGGTGCAGATGTTCCGGAGGAAGGCCCTGCATTGATTGCACCGCTGATAGATGGCACCACCGATCTGGTCATCGGATCACGGGCCTTGGGGCAAAAGCAGGCAGGGGCCATGACCTTCCCGCAACAATTTGGTAATTGGCTTGCGACCAGATTGATCTGGCTGATTTGGGGCAAAAGAATGACCGACCTCGGTCCGTTCCGAGCTATTCGTGCCGATGCGCTTGAGAGTCTGAATATGGCAGACAGGGATTTTGGTTGGACCATTGAGATGCAGGTCAAGGCTGTGCAACAGGATATGCGCATAACCGAACGTCCGGCCAATTACCGTCGCCGCATCGGTATATCGAAAATATCAGGTACGGTTCGTGGCGTGCTGCTCGCGGGGAATAAGATATTATATGTTATCGGGCGGGAAGCTTTCTTCCGTTAAGCTTGCGTTGCTTTCCTGCGGCGCCGCCGACGGATGAAAAATATGGTTCCGCCAACTAGCACCAACAGAACACCGCCAGCTGCGGCCCCGAGCATGGGGTTTGACCTTATCAGCCAAATTGGCGAGATGAAGTTCGAATTCTTGACGGTGCCCGGTCCTTTGCTATCATTGAGCCGCCAGTCATATTCCAGAAATGTAATTTCCATATCACCGCTATCAAGCGCTTCGACATCAGCGGCGGACAGCCCAAGACTATCGGCATAAAGCGCGAAAAATTCGTCCAGCGTTTCGGCGCCGCGCCAGCCTTGTTCAAAATCATCACCATACCAGTTGAAGATGCTCGACACAGCGAGATTTCCATCCTCAAGCCGGTTACGAGTGCGGTCGCTCAAAAAACCCTTGGTCATCATATCCAATTGTTGTTCCAACTTGCTTCCAACAAATGCTTCGTTGAGCAAGGCCGGGCAACCAATGCTTGCACAGTTCACACCAAAATGGATGCGAGGGTCATTATATAGTCCGCTGCCGCGGATAATGTCATGCTCGACATTGTCGAGCGATAATGTCTCGCCCAAGAGCGGGATAAAAGCCTTTTGCCAGGGTGACTGGGTTAGCGACCCCAGTTCCTTGATCGACACCAAATCGGGATATTGCCTAAGAATTAATTCGACCGTCCAGGCGTTATAGGCATTGATCAGGAAAGCGAGTTGATCCGGTTTCGACCAGGCATCAAACTCAGCGCGGCTGACCTGAGCCATCGCATCCAGATAGAATTTCAGCACGGCACGGTCTTCCTCAAATTCTGCATAGTTTACAGTCGAGGAACTGCCGTCCGGCACCATTTCAACATTTTCGGCCAAAAGATCATTCCAGCTGGAATGATCAAAACCCGCCGCCTGTGCGGGCGCAGAAACGAGAAGGGACAATAGAGCGATATAGCGATGTTTCATGTCGAGCCTTGTGGAATAATTATGTGATGTATTCGGAATGTATAACCAATATTCGTCCTAAAACCGGTAAGCGTTACAATGCTCCAAAAAATGATCTGATGCGAATATCGCCGCCGCGCCTTTTCATTCTGTGTCCACGATATAGACCGCCTGCTGGTAAAATTTTGCTACTCTATGGATTTCGCTGTGGCGAAGGGTGAATCCCATGCGGTCAAAAGTTTCCAGCCATTCGGCATGTGACCGGTTGCTGTGGGGATGACCGATAAATTCCATATTGGTAATCTTGTCCGTCAGCTTGGTGTAAGCGGCCTGAAATGGAGTGTCATAGACATCTTCCATAATGATCAATCTTTTTGAAACGCGCCCGGCTTCCCGCAAGATGTTGTCCGGCTCAGCCGTATGGTGCAACACGGTCAGGAGCAAAGCGATATCAAATGACCGGTCCGCAAATGGCATGATATCGCCATCATATATGGTAGGTTTCAGGTCATCCGTAAAGCCGTTGTCGGCTATATCCAGCGCCGTCACATCCAGCCCTTGTTCACGAAAAACCTTTACAACGCTGCCAGGGCCTGAACCAATCTCAAGCAACTTGTCCGCTCGCTTGATCCCGTCTTTTGTCAACCGGTATTTCCGCTTGGCGTCAATTTCCCAGACAGCGAATATGCCCCGACCAATAAGAGGGATTTTCCAAAATAGCTGCATTCAGTTTCGCCTCATGACATTGTGAACCGATATTCGCACTACCAATATTAGTGACTGCATTACCAATTTTCGGGATATTGCAGTCACTGCGCTTATGTCTGTATGGGTACAATAGCGGACATTGCTGACGAATGGATGTCATTTTTATGGATATAAATTCACGCAGGCGAGGAGCAGGCCAGGATGATGATCGCACGAAACCAGCATTGTGGGCCAATGTTCACGCGCGAAAGTACAATCGGTCACATTACTCTTCCATCGATGCTAAATCTCGGATACTAACTAACTCGTCAGCTAAAGTCGCGAGTGCGAGAAAGCGAAGTTTTGTTCGTATAAAAAGGTAACGGCCGGTGAAGAGAGTATTGATTTCTGCCACATTGTTAGCGTTGGTTGCCAGTTCTACAGTTGCATTTGCTTCGGGTTCGTCTGGCCGCGGTACCGCTGGCAACGATTGGGGCACGGATGTCAGAAAAGGCAACAACAGCCTTATCTCAAATGAGAATCGTGTGATCACGCGGGGCCGCGCACAAGTGCGCAGGTACATCACCTGCAAAAGCTGTGAGTATCATAACAAGCTCAATCGTGAAACAGCGCCTGAAGTTGCTCAGGCGGTGCGCGCTGGCCGCTTTGAGATCAAAAGCAATCGCCGTAGCGCCGTGCTCGCCTATATCAAAAAACGCTACGGCATCTGATTAAAATCACTAGATGAACCCGAAATAGAGATTACTAGCGCAACCATCGTAACACGACATTGGCGCATAGGCATGTCGCGAGCACAGAGTTTAACTGCGAAAGCCACGAAAACAATTGAGCCGGTTAAGGTGGCTTTATATTGGATCGGCAAGGACGAATGGATCGGTCGCCAGACGATTTCCAAATAACGATTGATGTGATTATGAATGTCCGCTTTCGGAATGTAGCTGCCGCTCATTCAGACATGCTCAAGCCAAACCAAAGCTAAGCTCGCCCCGGCATCGGGTGCAACATCGTCAGAAACTTCAACTCCGTCCCGGCACGCCTGTGTTCCGATAGTGCCTGATAATCAGGATCATTATACCAAGCTGTCGCCGCTTCCGTGTTGGGGAATTTGAACAGGACCACGCGCCCTTCGGGCGGCACCGACCCTTCAAATGTCGTGCTATTGTCATCCAATGTTATGAACTGTCCGCCATGCTTCTTCAGGATCGGGAAAAAGCCTTTTTCATAGACGCGATATTTCTCGGCATCATGGACGGTGAAATTGGCCATTACATGGACCGGGGGTTCGTCTGACATATCTACTACCTCAATCTACTTTTTCGGCAATCCGACTGCGTTCCTGATCTCGTCATTATCCGCGCCCAGTGTTGGTGGGTCGGCATAAACATTTGCCGGACTGGCGGAATAGTGGACGGGATGTTTGATTGAGCGATATTTGCCGATCTTCTCGCCCTCGCGCTCGTTCCAAAAACCGACTTGCTGAAGATGCGGATCTTCGAGCACATCGGTCATCTGATTATAGCGCATGGCCGGGATGTTGTTCTCGTCGAGCAGTTCCAGCCATTCGTCGGTCGTCTTGGTCGAGGCGATTTCCTCGATCAGGGCATAGAGCGCGGTTATATTCTTGGTGCGCTCTGAATAGGTAGCAAAGCGCGGCTCATCAAAGACGCCCGGCTTGCCGCCCAGTTCAAAGAAAGTTTCCCATTGCCCGTCGCTATAGGGGACGAGGCCGATATAGCCGTCTTTGGTCGGATAGGGCTTGCGATTAGGGTTTATAGAACGCGTATAGGCGAGCTTGCCATTGCCGGGAATGAAGGTTTCGCCCCATAGATTTTCGACCATGTTGAACCAGGTAAAGGCTTCGAACATCGGCACCTGAACAAACTGACCCTCGCCGGTTTTTTCCTTGTGATACATGGCCGCGAGCGTCGCATTGACCGCGAACAGGCCGATAGTTTTATCTGCTACCAGTGACGGCATATACAGCGGCCGTCCGCTGTCGCCGCGCATTTCAAACAGAGATGCAAAGCCGGATGAACATTGGATCAGATCATCATAGGCCTGCCGGTGCGAATAATCACCGCCTTGGCCAAAGCCCGCACAATGAACATAGACAATACCGGGATTAATCGCCTTCACCGCTTCATAGTCGAGACCGAGCCGTTCCATCCCGGCGAGCCGGACATTGTGGAAAAACACATCGGCATGTTTCAGCAGCTCGACAATCACCGCCTTGTCGGCTTCGTCCTTGGCATTGAGGGTGATCGATTTCTTGTTGCGGTTGAGCGATGTGAAAATCGGGCCGAGATCACCGGTTGGACTGTCGCCGGCATGACGCATCATGTCGCCGGGAAATTTGCCGCTGTCATTTTCAACCTTGATGACTTCTGCGCCCATATCGGCAAAATTCAAAGTCGCGAAGGGGCCAAGAACGACCGTGGACATGTCCAATATTTTCAAGCCCTTCAAAGGTCCTGTCGGTTCCACGTCCCATTTTAGTTCTGGCCAGCCACTCATAGAAAAACCCTCAAATTATTAGGTGCAACAAATTTGATGTCTGTTATCAGTTTTAATCGATTGATGAACTGTTTATTTGAAGGATGTTTTATGGCTGTTGTGGATCCAAAGGCGCCAGTGCTTGTTGGTGTGGGAGAGGCCAGTGGCGGCTCGCTGAAACGCGATCAGGCTATTGAGTGGCCCTCGACTGTCGATTTGGCATCAGCGGCAATTGCAGCAGCGCTGACAGATAGCGGCGCCGGCGCCAAGCTGGCAGACTCGATTGATTGCCTGCTTTCTACGCGTCTCTTTGTCGACAGTGGTTTAACCCATGAATATGGATCGCCGGACAATCACCCCGATGCGATTGCCTGTGCTTCGGGACTTAATCCCGCAACTTTGCTTTACGGTGATGTTGGCGGAAACAGTCCACAAAAGCATATCAATCAATTGGCAAAGCAGCTGCACGACGGCGAATATAAGGCGGTTATTGTCGCCAGTGCCGAGAATATCGGAACGGTGAAACGCGCCCGGCGAAGCGGCCATGCATTGGATTGGAACCAGACATCGGATCGTGAATTTACCGATTTGCAGACCAATGATCCTATGTTGACCCCGTATGAATGGCGTCAAGGCTTGATCAGCATGCCAATGTGTTATGGTATTGTCGAAAATGCCAGGCGTTCGCGGCTCGGTATTGATTGCGCCAGCCATGCCAGGGATATGGCAGAACTTTGGGCGGCTTTCGCGGGCGTTTCTTTAACCCGCGATCATGCCCAATATGCTCGTAACTGGACGGTGGAGGAACTGCTGGAGGACGATCATGGCAATTACCGGCTGAACGATCCCTATCGGCGATGGATGGTGGCGCAGGATGCCGTGGAGCTTGGGGCGGCTGTGATTATGACAACCGCCGGACATGCGATGGAACTTGGGATTGCCGAGGATAAACTGATTTATCTGCATAGCGGGGCGGATGCCAGTGTGCCCCTAATCAGCGAGCAGGCCGATTTATCGATATCACCTGCGATGGAGTGGGCCTTTCCCAAGGCGCTGGAGCTGGCTGAACTTAATGTGTCAGATATCGGCCCGATAGATATTTACAGCTGCTTTCCGGTTGCTGTTTCGCTGGCTATGGATGCGCTTGGCAATCCTGATCGCCCGCTCTCCACATATACGCTTACAGGCGGCCTTAGCTTTTTCGGCGGACCGGGAAACAGCTATAGCACCCATGCAATTGTCGCGCTGGCACAGGCGCTACGCAAGGATGGCAGCAAGCCGGGGATGATCTCAGCCAATGGCGGGGTTATCAATAAAGAATCGGTGGGTATTTATGCTGCGCAGCCAGTGGCCGGTGGATGGTCACCAGACCGCGTTGCGATACCCAATAAGATTGCGCGTCCGGCACACGTGAAGCCGGAGCATTATTTTGACGGTAATGCGGTGATCAAAAGCTATGCCATGCCTTATGGCAAGAAAAGTAAAGGTGCAGCAAGCCTCTGGATGGAGGATGAAAATGGCCTGCCCAGCATTGGTTTGCTGGCCGATGCGCCGGAAGATACAGATTTAATTGGTATGAAAGTGAAAGTCACAACAAGCGACAAGCGCAACCATGCCGTGCTTGTGTGAGCGCTTCCAGCCGCTTCAAAAACTGCGCTACTATGCTCCTAACGCTCGCGCCGCGATCGCCTGTCGACAATATTGCCTATCCGCGACACGACACCAAAGATAGCCAAGGCCCGCTTTAGGCGCAAAAGCGGACGGGAATATTCGTCAAAATATAGCTTTGGTCAAACGACTGAGCCATGCCCGAGCGTATTTTGTTGCATTGTTGGAAGTGACTTTGGGCTTTCCTCCGTCAAGCAGACTCTTCTGCGCGATGCTTCCAACCAGCCATTAATATTACAGAAATCAGATATAACGTTGACGGAAAAAGACCAAAAGCAAGCATAATGCCTTGGATGGCCATATCGCTCTGCGGAAGTCCGGTTGCCGCTTTGGTAGAGTCGAAGCCGACTGCAGAGAGTGTTATTCCTATCAGCAAGGTTCCTCCCAAAGCAAAGCCAACCTTGTCCGCTGCCACCCAGAGCGAAGAGAATATGCCATTTTTCTCCTCGGCTTCCAGATCTGCTACCATTGAAAAACCCAGCATAGTCCACCCTGAATTTCCGACACCGGCGAGGAAGGCCCAAATGCATATTATTTCAAACGGTGCAGTGGGCCATCCGATCCAGAGCATGGTTGCAGTGATATGCAAGGCTGAAGCGGCTATATAGGTTTTCCGTTTTCCGACACGCTTGGCTATCGCAACCCAAACCGGTTGGGACAGAATGATACCCAAGACAATGGCAAACATGATGATACCAATGATAGATAGGGCATCGGCGCGCTGCATATTGTAGGTTATGAAATATAATATTGCTGCATAGTTCATCCCGCCGCCAGTCAATTGAAGGATGTTGGCAATGAATAATTTGGAAAAGCGTTGATCTTTGATAGCAGAATAAATAGCCGCCGCAGACAGTCTGTTCAGTTCATGCGGCTCCATCATATCCGAAGATGATTCAACCGAACTCTGTGCGGTGTTTGCATTAGCAACCTTATATGTGCCGAGATAAGCAATCAGCAAGGAACCCGAACAAATAATCGAAAGCACCACAGCCATTTCGATATAGGCTGGCCCTCCTCCACCACGCTGAGCCACAAAAGCGGGCGCAGCTCCGGCCGCAATGAGCAACCCCAATCCGGTAAACGCCAAACGCCAAGCCATTAATTTTGTCCGCTCTTCAGGCGTTCGGGTTAAAGACGCGACCAGTGCAAGATAGGGTACTGAAAAACTGGAATAGATCGACATGTACAGAGAAAATATAAACGCGACATAGATAAGCTTCATCTGCCACGCGATATCCGGAACGCTAAACAGCAATATCAATGGTATCGGTGCTAGAAATGCTCCGGTTAACAGCCAGCGCGACATCGGAAATTTGGCTTTGAGCCTGCTGGACAGGGATCCCATAACGATATCACTACCAATGCCCACGAGAAGTTTTGGAAAGAAAATCGCAATACCTGCAAATACCGGTTCTATGCCCTCGACATTTGTCAGAAAAAACAGAAGCAATAGAGACGGTACATCTCTAAATATTTGACCAGCTATCTGCCCCAAGCCGTAACTTGCTTGCTTCCCAACGCCAAGTGGTTGATCCATAGCTTGTCCAATCATTCTAAAGGCAGAATAAGTATCCCCAAAACAGCCAATCGCCCGTTTCGCGATGTTAGAATAGTTACATTGCGAGAATGTCGATCGTGAAACGCTTGCAAACTCAAAGGTATCTGCTGTGCGGTTATTCAGAATGACATGAATGCGGGTAACAATAGTTGTTCGGTCCGTTTTCAGGAGCCAATGTTTAAGGCCGCCTCCGAAATCAGCAAGCATCCGATATTAACAAAAAATCAAGCTTGCCGATTAACGCTAATGTCCGCTTTCGGGATATAGCGGACAGAAGCCAATTGATCGCTTTGGTTGAAGTTTCGCAATATTTGAGCTTGTTCAAGCAGCCCGCTGCCATTGACCTGAATTTCGTTCGATCAAATATTCACGCCGGACTTCATATGCATTGCGATGCTTCTGACCGTTAATTTCCATCGTGCCTTTTGCTTATGCCTAAGTGCCCGGGCTCATCCTTCAATTTGAGCACGGCTGCCATTCGATTTTCAACGTTCATCTTTTGCAGAATAGAAGAAACGTGATGCTCAATTGTTCTTGGCGATCTGGAAAGGTTTTCAGCAATTTCTCCATTGCTCAGGCCTTCACCAAGCAGCTTCAGAACGACTTGCTCTTTGGCCGTCAACCCCAACGAATTTTGGCGTGAGGCATTGTAAGGACCACGCGGAATTTTTAACCTGTCTCGTCCAATGCCTCTTGTTTCTGCCGCATCAATCAACCGCGCGACGGCCGCATCTGCCTTTTGTTCCCGTAAGCTTGTGAGTGCTTGAGAAACAAGGGACGGTTTTGCGCTCAATCCATAGCAAATATTAGCAAGATAATTGGCGCCTGCGTCGGCAAATTTATCGCCAGCTTTCTCATAATGTCCTTCAACGGCATCATCAAAAGAAGTAAGTGGTTTGTTTGAGGACAAGCCTGTTGGACGGTTCAGCAATTTGGCCCAAAAAGCATATTCTCCTTTAGTCCAGACGCTGAAGCGTTCTATATCAATTTTGCCAAGAGCAAACATTGCGTCATCGACAACAGCAGCGGCACCAGACAGCCAAGCTTTCTCCAGAAATCCCAATAAAATGGGTATTTGATATTGGACTTCTCCTGTTTCCAGCGCGTCATGCCGGGCCTGCTCGAGTGTTTTGATCGCTTCTTTATCGGCTAAGCGCAGCTGCGCGCGCGCCAACATTATCCGTGCTGGTAGACGCATCAAAAGCGTCTGCCCTTCCGTCTCAATAACCTCTTGAGCGATCGAAACAGCTTCTTCCAATCGCCCCTGTTCCAGTCGCAATTGGACTTTACGGCCGAGCAGATAATAGGTCCAAGAATCCAAATCATGTTTGGTGTCAAAGGCGACACCATCTGCGATTGTTTTTTCCGCCAATTCCAAATCTCGGATATCCACAGCATATTCCGACAAGTTGGTATAAACCCGCGCTGCATCCTCATGCAGGTTTTTGGAAATGGCCAAGGACAGGCTCTGTTGCAGATCATCAATCCCTGTCTTGTCTCCAAGAAACAATTTTGCAGTACCAATGTTGTTGAGAGCATGAACCCGCACGTCAGAGGCTTCTGTTTCACCTGCCTTTGTCAATGCGCGCTCGCCCCAAGAAATTGCTTCTTCCATATGGCTATTCAGCATCATCATTTGTGATCGCATAGAATAGGCAAGGGCCAATTTACCGTCATCCTGCAATCGCTCGAACAACTTGACCGCTTCATCAAGATACCGATTGGCTTGTGCTGACTCACCGCGGTACCAATGAAGTCGCGACAATGATCGCAAATTTTCCGCTATTTTGTCGCTACGGCCGATCGCACGCCACAGGGTAAGAGCGTGTCGTGTAGCCTCCAAAACGCGATCATCAATTTGGTTTGAAATGCTGGATTCATATGCCCATGCTTCGTAGATTTCTGCTGCTTCCTGGGTGTCGGCTATATCAATATATTGAAGCGCAGCTTCCAGATAACCGGCGGCCTCTCTGTGCGCCCCAAGCCGAGCGGCATTTTCTGCTGCAGCGGGTGCATAGCGCATTATTGCCGTGGCATCTGCGGCGCCTTTTGCATGATGCATAAGCTCAGCAAAACTGTATTTCTCGGGGGATACCATCAAGATATCAAGATGCCTTTTGTGCAGGCTACGCAGCTCAATGGAAGAGAAACGGGACGCTGTGGCTCGCCTTGCCAATTCATGCCGAAAGCGCAACTTGCCATCAGACTCTTCTTGCAGAATACCTACACTCAACGATGCTGCAATCCAGCGCTCGCTATTTTCAATTTCACTGCAATGCAGTTCAGGATCAATCGGAACGGCGATTATGCTTAGCTTCTCTAACATTAACCGGTGCGCTTCGTCCAAGCGCGACAAGCGGCTGTTTACCGCATCCTGGACAGACTCTGGAACGCGCCGGCTCTTATCGGAACCATCGGCCAATATCTCGGAAACAAAAAATGGATTGCCGCCGGTAATTTGCATCAAGCTTGTCGGATCCACGTCACCGCTCGCCATTTGCTTAACCGATTCCATCGAAAGTGGCTTCAAGCCAATGCGGTGCAACTGATCGTTGGGTAGATCCCCCAATATTCTGGTCAATGGATGATCTCGACCCAATTCATCATCCCGGTAAGTTATGATGAAAAGCACCGGGCACAACGTAATCCTGCGCCCGAGGAACCGAATAAAATCCAATGTGCCATTGTCGGCCCAGTGGACATCTTCAATGATCAGAACCATAGGAGCAGAAAGGTTTGAAAAATAGGATAATAATCTAGGAAAAAGCTCGACACCGGCTTCCAGTCGCCGGTCTGTTTCCAGATCGGGCAACATTTCTAGAATATCATGCAAAGGCCCCAACGGACGCGGCGTGAAAAGCGCGTCACACATCCCCCATACACAATCATTTTTCTCGTCAATCTGCTGGGTAAATGCTCTTAACAGACTAGATTTACCAATGCCTGCCTCACCGCTAATCGTCACAAGTTGGCCGTTCGATCGCGTCATATCTCTGGCTAGATCCAAAAGGTGCGCAAGCTCATCATCTCTCTCAAATAACATCGAACGCGCTAACTCCGGTATATGTTTATCATATCAATTATCGGGGAAAGGCAACTCAAAAATAGGTGTAGAATTATCAAAAATTGGGTGGCTTCCCCGAAGAAAGACTCAATATTTTTTTATAGGCAGGATCAGAACTTAATAGGGATATAGAAAATGTTGAGCTTGGTCCAGAGAAGCCAAATTGGAAATATTAAACGGATTGGAAAGTCTTTTCTGGTCGGCTGTATTGCTCTCTCCTGCCTGCAAACAAGCACAGCGAATGCGCAAGCCCGCCTCGAGACGTTCACAATTCAGAAATCGGCAATTCAAAACACGTTGAATCAGGCCTTAGCAAACACAAGCATTCGCGTTGACAATCTTGGCGCTAGGAATGGCGGGTCATTTTTACAGCAAGACAGCTATGTTTCGGTCCGTGTTAGACAAAATACAGAGATAATTAGACGCTTCGACGTGCCTGAACAAAGCTTCACTATAAACAATGCCGGTGGCCGCCATTTGAGATTTTACGTCTCCAGTTTCAATAGCTCCGCTATAAGGACTTCGCTTGCTCCGACGCGCGGCGGCGACATTATTTTTCAACTGAATTTTGAGAGCGATGGTGCCGAGGTGCAAGGCCGCTGTGTTACTCGCCGCGGAGTCATAAGAAGGCGCTGGGAAGAGTGTCGCCTTGATCTAAATCGGAATGCACAAATTAACAATGCGACTTTGCGGGTTTGGGCGCCATTGACGGTGCGGAACGGTCGCCTGTCATACGGCGACCCTAAAGCCAATTTCCAAGCGGATGTTAGCTTGGACAACAGGCTATGCAATCTAGCCAGACGGTCTTGTAAGACCATATCTGACAAAGTTAAATCGGACATTGCGAACGGACTGGTTAGCAGTGTCAAAAATGCAATGATTGCCGCACGGCCGCAAATCCAAAGAGCCTTATTGCGCACCAATCGGAATTTCAGCCGTGCAGGATTCCGGGTCGTTCGATTGACCGATCAAGGGGCAAGCTACCGCGTCACCATTAGTTACTAAAGCAGGTCCAATGTGACGCTGGTTTGCTTGAAAATCACTTTCGGTTCGCAAAACTAAAGCGCAATTTTCTGCACTCGGCCGCAATTGCAGTTATCAAACAGGAGAATAAAATGAAGAAACTAGTTTTCGCTCTAGCAGCGACAGGTTTATCACTATCACTATCAATATCGGCCGAGGCCGCGACAACTGTCGGTTCGCCAACTGTCGGAAATTTAATACCTTTTTCGACACCGGTTGTAACGGGAATAACCACTTACCAGCAGCTATATTCGGCAACCGCCTTTGCCGGCATGACGGCTATTGACACGGTTAGCTTTGACTTGGACAGAGGAGACACACTGGCAACAGTTGATCTGGATATCTCATTTTACCTGTCACCAATGGCTATTGGCGGCCTTTCCACAACTGCAGCAGACAATTTAGGCGCTTCATTGTCCAATTTTGGCAGTTTTTCGATAGGTGGCGCGGCGCCGAGCGTGTTGTCTTTCAACGGCCCGGGATTTAACTACAATCCCTTGGATGGCAATTTGATCATGCAAATAAACCTATCCAATGCGCTCGCTGATGGGAACGCTTTCTATTTTCGCGATGTCACAAATTCTCCCGTTGTTGACCGCTATTTCGGTGGAGAAACCGGAAGCGTAAGTGGAACCGGTCTTGTCACCACCTTTAGTTCCGTCGGAGGCGCAGTGCCTGAACCAGCGACTTGGGCGTTTATGATATTTGGCTTTGGCGCTGTAGGCGGCGCTCTGAGATCCAACCGGCGTCGTCAAATCAAAACGAAAACAACTGTAAGCTGCGCTTAATTGCGACCCGTGAGTGTAGCTCTGCACGTCGCTGGAGCAAGCCAGCGAGGTGCTCTTGTATATGAGATGCTCCCATCCCAATGTTCACTTTTGGGATATTGGGGATCGCACAAAAACCTCTGTTTCATTTGTATTGAAGCATGGGGAAACCAACAGGAATTAGGACAATGAAAAAATTTCTTCTGCTTACCTCTTCAGCCTTCATGCTGGTCGCTCCAGTAAATGCTGCGACCACTGTCTATACCGATGCGACAAACTTTAATGGCGCACTAGGCACATCTGTCGTTGATGACTACGAAAACGCAGGGTATGTTTTCTTTCAGGACGATGCAGCCATGTCTGCCGTATTGGGCGAAACCCGATATGAAACAACCGGTTCTCCCAATAGTAATATTGTATTCGATGCCAGTGGCAATCAATTATATTGTGCAGGCTGCAGTGGGAGCTTTAACCTGTTCTTCGACACGACATCGATTGGCAACAGCGACGGCGTGTTCGGAGTAGGCTTTGATTTCTTCAACGCAGAACCACTCAGAAATTACGACGCATTGGTAACTTTTGGTGATGGAAGCACCCAACTATATGATCTTGCACTTAGCCAGGTTTTTGCTTTGGAGTTCTTCGGCTTAACATCGGATCTACTGATAAGTTCTATTGCCTTTGGTCCTGATGGCGAGACAAATTCGTCAGGGTCATTTGGTATTGATAACCTGACAATTGGTAATATGGGCGCAGTGCCTGAACCAGCGACTTGGGCGTTTATGATATTTGGTTTTGGTGCCGTAGGCGGCGCTCTGAGATCCAACCGGCGTCGACAAACCAAAACAAAAACAACCGTCAGCTACGCTTAATTGCGACCCGTGAGTGTAGCCCTGCACCTCGCTGGAGCAATTCAGCGAGGTGCTTTTATCACCAGTCCGTGCAAATGGAGGGACATCGCCGTGACAAATGTACGCCACCGCAGCACAAACATAAACAGTTCTCAGAGCGATATCGACAGCCTCAACAAAAGCGCCTTCACCCGGTATGTCGCTGCACTAAGAAAGCGGAATACCATCTGCAATGATCTCAGAATACAATCCATTGGTCTAACCGGCCGCTAAGTCATTAAGAAATATATACTAAATCCGAGCGCAAGGGCGGTGCCACGAGACATTGAAAATTGAAGAAAGAGTGGTGCAACGAATGGGATCCAAACTGTCATCACCAGACCAATAACCCATTATAGAAAAAGAGAATAATAATCTATTTCGTGATGGTCGTAATTCCTGAAGCCAATATCCCATTCGCGATTTTAGCTATCTCAACGGTGGACTTCTCTTCAGTCCAAATGCCATATCTTAACCCAAGAAAGACATTCATACCCATGATCGCCCAGGCATGAGCTTCGTCAAGATCGCCGCGGAATTCGCCTGAGTTACCGCCGTCCTGCAATCTTTCAAAAATCCGCTTTGCCGTCTCTTCATAGTGGGTGCGATAGCTATCGGGATCAACAAATTCTGCCTCATCAATAATCCGATAAATTTCCTTATGTTCACGGGCAAAATTCATAAACGCCTCAAGCGCCAGTTTTTCTCGTTCCAGCGCATCCTGCCACTCGATCATCGCACTGCCCGCATGGCTTTTGACACGCGCGCTCATATCCTTGACCAATGCGCTGAACAATTCTTCCTTCGAATCGAAATAGGTGTAGAAACTACCCAGAGCGGTCCCTGCCC
The DNA here is from genome assembly GCA_947501695.1 of uncultured Sphingomonadaceae bacterium. GTDB lineage: Bacteria > Pseudomonadota > Alphaproteobacteria > Sphingomonadales > Sphingomonadaceae > Parasphingorhabdus. The sequence goes on along the minus strand of CANMWO010000001.1, from coordinate 484,498 downwards.
TTTGGGTTATCCCGGTGATCGAAGCTTCATGAAAGCCTTTCTCACCAAATTCCAGAGCGGCTGCATCCAGTAACTTGCGTTTGGTTTTAAGCCCGCGCGCCGTGCGGGGTTGCTTGTCTTTAGACTCGACATGATCGGAATATTTTGTGGCCATAAAGTAACGGCTAACGGCATTTTTCATGATTGGCAAATTTCAAAGTTGAAATATGGTTCATGTTTCAATATAGCAACATCAACGATCTGGAATTTCCAGGCTAAAAATATGCAGGAGGATGCTCTTATGAGATTTCAACACAGTGTTAGTTATGCGGCTTTGGTATCGAGCTTGGCGACAGCATTGGCCATCCCAGCGACCGCCCATGCACAAGTCACAGAAACAGCATCCGGGGATACGGATGATGGCACGATCGTCGTCACCGCTCGCCGCCGTGAAGAGCGTCTGGTGGATGTTCCCCTGTCAATCACGGCAATTAGCGGCGATACTTTGACCGCTACGGGTGTGCAGGACATTACCGAAATTGGCCAGGAAGTCCCCAACCTCACTTTGGAAGTCTCACGAGGCACAAACACGACATTAACCGCTTTTATTCGCGGCGTTGGACAGCAAGATCCTGTCGCTGGATTTGAAGCAGGCGTCGGCCTCTATGTTGATGATGTCTATCTCAACCGGCCTCAAGCCTCTGTTCTCGACATTTATGACGTCGAACGGATCGAAGTTTTACGCGGGCCACAGGGCACTTTATATGGCCGCAACACTATTGGCGGCGCAATTAAATATGTGTCGCGGCGTTTACCCGATGACGTCGCGGTGAAAGTCAAAGGAACTTACGGTTCCTACAACCAGGCCGACCTGATCGTTACCGCTTCTACGCCGGTGACGGATAATCTGCGCATCGGTGCCAGCGCTGCACGGCTCAGCCGTGGTGGTTTTGGTGACAATCTAGTGCAGGCCGGTGTTGAAAATTACAATAAAGACGTCTGGGCTGCACGCGGCAGTATCGAATATGATCATGACGGCTTTTTCGTGCGCCTGTCCGGCGACTATATCCGCGACGAAAGCGATCCGCGGCAAGGCCACCGGCTGATACCCAGCCTGCTTACTGGTGCGCCAGTTCTGGACGATGTTTTTGATACGCGGGCCGGCCTGACAGTTCCTGAGCAACTGGTCGAAGCTTATGGCGGATCCCTGCTGATCGAAGCGCCGGTTTCGGACAATATTACGCTCAAAAGCATCACCGCTTACCGCGAAGACAAATCTTCTTCCAATATCGACTTTGACAGCTTGCCGTCAGAAGATCTCGATGTTCCGGTCATCTACGAGAACGACCAGTTTAGTCAGGAATTTCAAGTCCTGTATGAAAGCGATAATCTGAACGGCGTCTTGGGCGCTTATTATCTGGATGCCAGCGCCTTCAACGTCTTCGATGTGCTGCTGGCGACAACCGGCGCCCTACCCTTTGTCGGTTTACCGGGTCTGAATGCCCAGACGCTAGGCGATGTCGATACCGAGACCTGGTCGATCTTTGGTGATTTCACCTATGATATTTCTGATCATCTCAGCCTGTCGGTAGGTGGTCGTTATACCAGTGACAAGCGCAGTTCACGTATTTTGCGGACAACATTCATCAATGGCTTCTCAGACCAATTTAACGGCGCAGGCGTTCCGATTGCAGTAACATCTGACTTTACCGGCAGCGATACGTTCAAGGAGTTCACCCCCCGTGCATCGATCAGCTGGAAGCCTAACGAAAACCATAATATCTATTTCACCTATTCCCGCGGCTTTAAAGGCGGCGGGTTCGATCCGCGCGGCCAGACCAGCGCAACGCCGGACTTCAATCTGGATGGAACCGTATCAGCGGACGAAATTTTCGACTTTCTCCAGTTTGATCCAGAGACGGTCGACAGCTACGAACTTGGCTGGAAAGCATCGCTGCTCGATAATCGCCTGAATATCAGTGTTGCCGCCTTTAAAGGTGACTATTCCGATGTACAGATACCCGGCTCTGTCGGAGTCGATACCGATGGTGATGGCACCAATGACAGTTTCGCTGGCATTACCTCCAACGCTGCCAGCGCTGATGTTAACGGTTTCGAATTTGAAGGCCGCGCATTGGTTGGCAAGGATTTTGCCGGAGCCGGTAGCCGGTTCAATGTCAGCTGGTCACTCGGCTATCTGGACGCCAAATATAACACGTTTATCGATGCTTTCGGCAATGATGTCGCGGACCAACGCGTGTTCCAGAACACCCCCGAATGGACCGGCAGCATGTCGGTCAATCTCGGCGTTCCGGTTGCGAGCGGCATTCTCGACCTAATCAGCTCAATTTCCTTCCGCAGCGATGCCAGTCAGTTTGAGACGGCGAATGCTTTCCTCGATCAAGATGGCTTTGCACTTGTCGACGCCAGCTTGGTCTACACCGACGACAATGACCTGTTCTCCATCGGCGTGCATGGCAAAAACCTGTTCGACAAACGTTACAAAGTCGCTGGTTATAATTTCGTCTCGGGCGGGCAAAATGGCGCGCCGTTTGTTTCCACCTTAGGGCTGGAAGGCACGTTGACATCCTTTTTCGGAGACCCGCGGCGGGTATTCGTAACTGGCGAAATCAAGTTTTAAGCCAGCAAACGTGATAGATAGCTCCCTTCAAGCGGATCGCAAATATGGTGATCCGCCTGCCTATCAGGATCATTTTTATCGTAGCAGCGATGACCGGCTAACGCTTTACGCGCGTATCTATGAAAGCGATGGACCGCCGTTGCTTTTAATGCACGGATTGACCCGCAATAGTGCTGATTTTGAAGGCTTGGCCGCGCATCTCGCCGGACGGTATCGGCTCATCATAGCCGATCAACGAGGGCGCGGGCGCTCCGACTATGATCCCGAACCAGAATATTATACACCAGCGACCTATGCTAACGACATGATGACGCTGATTAACGGCCTGCAGATAAATAGCCTTGGCCTGATCGGCACATCCATGGGCGGGCTGATGGCGATGATGATGGCCGCAGCCCAGCCGCAGCGCTTTGACAGCCTCATCCTAAATGATGTCGGTCCAGTGGTGGAACAGGAGGGGCTGGACCGCATTCAAAGCTATGTCGGCGCACTGGCGCCGTTTGAAAGCTGGCAGCAGGCCGCAGATCATTGCCGCAAAGTCCATGGCGATGTAATGGTCGGCTATGGTGACCAAGACTGGCTTGGCTTTGCCCGACGCACTTGTGAGCAGCTGCCCGGCGGGTCGATAAAATTCGCTTATGATCCATCCATTTCCGCAGGTCTTTCGGGAAACGAACAAACGGCTGTCCCGCCCGACCTCTGGCCGATATGGGACCAACTCACCGCCATCCCCACCTTGATCATCCACGGCGGACTGTCAGACATTATTGCACGCGCGACCATTGCAGAAATGCAGAAACGCCATAGCGGACCGATCAGTGCGGTAGAAATCGCATACCGAGGGCACGCACCAATGCTTGATGAACCGGCGGCCTTGGCTGCGATTGATCCATTCTTGCAGGACATCGGTCGCTAAATGGCGAGCAAAGCACCCGCCCTGCCCCGAACGACATCTCCCAATGTCGCGCTCGGCATGTTGCTGCTTGTCTATATCTTCAATTTTGTCGACCGGCAGATACTGGCTATTCTTGCGGGTCCCATTCAGGCGGATCTTGGACTTAGTGACACGCAGATGGGGTTGCTCGGCGGGATTGCCTTTGCCCTGCTCTATTCGACCCTGGCCGTCCCGCTCGGCTGGATTGCCGACAAGACCAATCGCAGCTGGGTTATTACCATGTCTTTGGGCATCTGGAGCGGGTTTACCGCGCTTTGTGGTTTTGCGCAGGGTTTCTGGTCGATCTTCCTCGCACGCCTGGGCGTTGGCATCGGTGAGGCTGGCGGCGTCGCACCTTCTTATGCGTTGATAGCGGAATATTTTCCCAGCGAAAAACGTGCACGCGCCCTGTCTATCTACTCATTGGGCATCCCAATCGGCTCGGCGACCGGCGTGATGGCAGGCGGCTATATTGCCGCAACGGTTGATTGGCGCCTAGCCTTCCTTGTCGTCGGCCTATCTGGCGTGCTGATTGCACCCGTTTTCAAATATCTGGTCCGTGATCCCATCAAAAAGCCTGTCGATGTAAATGAAACTCCGCCGCAGGTCCGCTTCATCGATATTCTCAAAATCCTGTCGAAAAAACGCGCCTTCTGGTTTCTTGCTTTTGGTGCAGCCTCGAGTTCGATGCTCGGCTATGGCATTGCTTTCTGGCTGCCTAGCCTGTTGCAACGCAGCTTTGGCTTGGACCTTATCGAAACATCCCTGTTCTTCGGATCCATCCTGCTGATCGGCGGCGTTGCAGGCGTGATTGGCGGCGGCATATTGGGCGACTGGCTGGGCAGCAAAAATAAAGCTGCTTACGGGCTCGTTCCGGCCGCCGCCTTCCTGCTCGCGGTACCGCTATTCGCCGCGGGTATTATGAGCGGTTCAGCGACACTTGCCTTCATCCTCTTTCTGATCCCACAAGGCCTCGCATATATCTGGTTGGGACCGGTGTTATCGGCGATCCAGCATCTCGTCACCGCAGAAACCCGCGCCACTGCCTCGGCGCTATTCTTGCTGATCAATAATCTCATCGGCATTGGCGGCGGAATATTCTTTCTCGGCGCACTATCCGATAGCTTAACTCCCATCTATGGCGAGGATAGCTTGCGCTATTCCATGCTGATATCGCTTATATTCTATGTGATAGCGGCATGCTTCATGGCCCTAGCAGGCCGGCCATTGCAAAGAGAATGGGTTGAAGAAAACTGACCATTCCCTGTTAGATTTTGGCAAAGAACAGCCTAACGAAAAATTGATTGCTTCCATCGCTGCTACGAATCCATATTTCAGTAAAGCGGCCACAACGCTGGTTTCCGCAAGATCCTGAAAGAGAGTATTTTAGATCAATCCCAGAAAGTAAAACAATGTTATCAGAATCGCTATTTGCAGCAACTCACTGCATCTGATAATCGTTTTTTATGTGGGGCAAAGCATATGAGTAAACGGAACGTCGACTCCAAGATCGAAAAACTGAAAGAACCGCAAAAGCAATGCTTGCGGCTGGTTGCCAGTCTGATGTCCTCGAAGCAGATAGCCAGAATTTTAGATATCTCTCACCATACTGTGGATCAGCGCCTTAAACGCGCCCAATCCATTTTAGGTGTCTCCAGCCGAGCCGAAGCAGCCCGTTTATTGACTTCTTATGAGGCTGACATAAGTAATGATAGCGCAGATGTATGCCAGACTTTGGTACACCAAAGTTCGGGTCTTCCGAAATATCGCTATGCCCGCAAAGAAGGGGCGTTGATTGATGAACTGAGCCCATCAACTGACAGTGGAGAGGCCGAGTTAAGGGATGCTCAGGCATTTGTCTTTGACAAGCCTGCTCAAAACCCAAAACGGTCCACGCTTCTTTCGGCTCTGTTTGATGTAGATAGGGAAAACCAACTTTCAATCGGTACAAGAACGGCTTTGATGATATTTATCATGGTGTCCGGACTTGTTGCATTCGCTCTATTGGTCAATTTGGCAGAGGGTATTTCGCGACTGGTTTGATCAGGCTTCTCATATCTACTTCGGAATATTTCGTTCCTTTGGGCGATAGGAGTTTGGTGATGTTGAAGAACCGTTTGCGTGTTGTAAAAGATGTAACTGAAAAACTAACTGCACTGGAAGCCGCGATAGATGATGCGCTGGCATGTGCGGGTGATCTGACTATTACAGTTTCAACTGGTCGACAGAAAGCCAACCTCTCTGCCGTTGTGGCCCAAGACGCGATTGGCCTGACCGGCGAGGCGATCAAATCACTTCATGACGCTAGAGCGCAAATGGTGGCAGCTCATGCAGCATTTGCAGATGCCCGCGATGAAATGGGTTTACGGACTTATGCGGGCGGCAATTTTTGGAAGCCACCTCTAGTTGAAGCTGCCAATGAACCGGTTGTTGTGAGCAAGGATGACAATCAAAAAGCAGCGTAAAATCTGACGTGTTGACCGCCGCTAGTACATTGCTAAAGCTTGTCCAATGGGCTTCTGGATATTCTTAGTCACTGTGATAGCTGCGGTCGCATTCGTTTTTTCGATGGGACGTTTCGAAGAGCGTTTAGCTCTTACCGTTTTAATCGTTAACTTTGTAACCACAGGCCTAGTTTATTGGCTTGGTGATGCTAGTTGGATGGAACCGCAGATCGGCATATTTGTTATAGACTTGCTGGCACTGCTCATCCTTACAAGCATAGCTTTTCGGAGTAAAAGATTTTGGCCGATGCCAATCGCAGCATTTCAAACGATCCCAGTTCTAACGTTTTTCGTGACGTGGGTTGGGAAAGATCTACAATCTTACGGAGTGGGGCTCACGCAGGGAGCATGGAGCTATCCGCAATTGGCAATACTGATTTGGGCAGCTTTGCGGAGCAGAAAAAGGCTAAGATTAGAGCGAGAGACATAAGGGCGATCGCTCTGATTGTTGAGCCCATTGTTGGTAAAAATGCCACCACCGAGGCTAAGCATCTTTTCTCCAAGTTCAGTTCTATTAATGAGCTTTTTCAATATTTTGCTAAGAACGACTCTTTGGCACTGGACTTTAGTCAGCCAGTTACTCGTTATCTAAAAATTATAGCAAATTCCTTTGCATATGCGTTGGAGCGGGAAATTCTAACCGGTCCTGTTTTACCAAATTCCAGCACATTACATGACTATTTGTTCAACAGCTATTCTGCGAAAGAAAACGAATTTTTTCGCGTTTTGTTTTTGGATGCTACCCATCGTCTTATTGAGGATCGATTGATGGGTATCGGCACTGTGAACCGAGTTCAGATTTATGCCCGACAAGTAGTCAAAGCCGCGCTGGACCTTAACGCAACTGGAATCATATTGGTTCATAACCACCCTTCCGGGGATCCCAAGCCCAGTTCATCAGATGTCTTGTTGACTGAGAAAATAATTGCGGCTTGCGAGACATTTGAATTGGAGATGATCGATCATCTCATCGTCGCCCGAAGTGGAATTAGTAGCCTGCGGGAATCAAACCTTTTGCGAATCAAATATCCCTCAAAGCAACCAATTGGAAATATGATACAAAAACCAACCAAAATGTTGGAAGCTTGCCTTCAATCAATGCTTGAAATCATAAGGAAACCATAAGTGCTTCAGGAACGAAAATTAGAGAGTTTCTTCGATTTACTCACAGTTTGTGAACAAGTAGTTGGTGGGAATATATCAAAGAATGTACCTTTGGCGATAGGCCTCAATCTCTATATCGCACAATGTCGCGGAAGTAGGTTGGATAGAAACGATTTGATTAGGCTGGTAGCAACCGCACCATCCATTTTTGATCGGTATCTATCAGTATTAGAGACTCAAGGGGTCATTGAAACATCATCTGGAGAAGCGCCTGTGAACTCCGAAATAAAGTTATCTGCTAGCGCGAGGCAAAGGTTTGAATCCATTTTTGACAAACCGGATTCGTAAGATCATTATCTTCACTAGCGCCATACTATAATCTAGCTTTCCGGATGCCAGAAACCTCAAAATACGGGAGTAAACCATGGAATTTTCAAATGCGGAAATTCTGGATATTTTCTCAAAAAAGCATGGAATTATCGAAAGCAAAAAAGTTGCTTTTCGGGGAAGATTGCAGCATTTTCAACGCCTAGGTTTTCCAGCCAGCGCCAAAACTGGCAAAGAGAATACCGTCACTTACTCATGGCGCGAACTAATACTCATAGGCCTTGCTCTCGATTGCCTGGAAATCGGTTCTACACCGGACTGCAGCGTAAAGGAGATTATTAAATTCGAAGATACACTGTTGTCAGCCGTGGCTAGTGTAGCGTTGGGAGAGCAGGGCGAGGACAGCGAAGAGTTTAAATGCTTTCTGATTGTGGAATTATCTAGTTTGATGTCACTTAAAGGCGAAAATGATTGGAGCCAGATTGTAAATTTACTCTCGCACCAAGACTTGATGAAAATTTTATCCACCGAAGGCCTTGATGCGCATCGATCACCATATGCATTAATTGATTTGCGGCAATTTTTGGCAGCTATTCTGAACGCCATTTTTTATCGTATTGCAAAGCCCCAGAAAACGATAGTCTACGAATTGAAACAATGGGCCAATGAACAGCTAAACAATTAACAAGCAGGCAACTGCGCCTAATAGAGAGTAGTTGCATTTTTTTGTCAGTTTCAGGTTATCAAGCTACAAGCCTTCTTACTCATTAGTGTTTTTGAGTGTTTTCAATTTTGAGACAAGATTTTCAAACACATTAGGATTGAGAGCGTGGATAAATTGACATCCGTAGTCCTTGAATCCTTCCCATTTTACAGTAGCGCCAAGAGACTGAAGGCCAGGTAGCCTAATATACACTGGTTGACTTGGATCCAAACTCCTCTGGCTGGTCATTTTGAATCCGGAAATTGATATATCTGAGAGAATTGCGCGGCATAGCTTGTTTCCAGACTGAATGACAAAAATCTCTGTCTGGATTGTTTCTCTAAAGTCTTTTCTACTCTCGGCAGGAGCATCACGCCCTTCGGCACTGCAAACATTCTGTGAATTCATCATTTGTGGCCCCGTTATTAGTTCTGCAATAACAGGAACGGCATATTGCGCAGATATTAAAGAGCCAATCAGCGAAAACTGCAACGGCGGGAAATAAAAGATCAAATAGAGAGATTGAGTTTGGAGAAAATTATATAGTTCACAGGAGTGTAGATTGTACTATAGTATAAGTGATTTTCGAAATCACGTTATGATTTTGGCTTAGAATCGAGTTTATCAGCTACTGGAATAGTAACAATATACGGCATGGAATAATGGAAAAAATCAGTGTCGAGATAGCAGAGGTCAATTCGGCGTTAGCCAAAGCCATAGAAAAAATTGATACACTGAATGGATTGATAGCGTCTTCCAACCAGATTATTCCAAATGACTCTGCAGCAACAACCAATGAAATTGACGGTGCGGAACTGATCAATCGCGCCGAGAAATCTTTGCAGTGGAGCAGATTCAAAGTAGATACGCTTAGTCTAGGGTCCGGCTTATTTGCGGATTCCTGCTGGAACATGTGTCTAGACATCTACATTTGCGATCTCAAAGATGCAAAGGTTACGGTCTCCTCCATCGCGCATAGCTCGGGCATTCCGATGACAACAGCTATGCGATATATTAATGTGATGGCAGAAGAGGGCTTGTTGGAAAAATCACCCAATCCTTTGGATAATCGCATGATATTCATCTCTACCTCTGCGACCTGCAAAGATAGAATCGCTTCCATATTGCACTATCTGAGCTAAAGACCCTGATCAGATCCCGGCAAAACCATCCTTATTGAAAACGCTTTCAAACCAACCGAATCACGTTAACTTCACTTTAACCATCTTTGTTCATTTAGGTTTTTACCAGGTGACGGTTCGGAGATTGCGGGATCTTCGAACCATCCATCCCCGGCGATGCCGGATCTTGTGGTTAGTTATCTGGGTAGTTCAATGAGTGACGTAAATTTAGAGACGCTCCTTGCATCAAAGTTGATCGGCAGCAGTCCCAAAATGCAGCAGTTACGGATGTTGGTGAAATTCGCCGGACGCTGCAATAGCTCTATCATGATCACCGGGCCTTCTGGTAGTGGTAAGGAAGTTGTAGCAGAAGCCATTCACAACATCTCTCAACGCACCAACGAACCCAATATCACCGTCAATTGTGGTGCTTTGCCCGAACAGTTGATTGAATCAGAATTATTCGGTCACGAAAAAGGTAGCTTTACAGGTGCCATCAACAAACATGTTGGCTTGTTCGAACAATCCAACAACGGAACGATATTCCTAGATGAAATCGGTGACATGCCGCTTAACATGCAAGTCAAACTGCTGCGGGTGCTGGAATCACGGATCGTCAACCGGGTTGGCGGTAATCAGAATATTCCAATTGACGTCAGAATAATTGCGGCGACCCATAAAAATCTAGGCAATGCCATTCAGGGTGGGTCTTTTCGTGAAGACCTTTTCTACCGGCTTTGCGTTGTACCTATTGAAGTCCCTGCCCTGAATGAACGGACCGAAGATATCCCGGCACTGGTGGACCATTTCCTCAGCAATCAATCCGATAGCAATCCAATACCGGTTTTCACCGCGGAAGCTTATACCGCTCTTCAAAACTATGACTGGCCGGGAAATGTGCGCGAATTGCGCAATGTCGTCGAACGCGCCACGGTATTCTTTGCTGGCGAGCAGGTTCGAGCGCATGATATTGCTACCTTGGTGCAATCAGATATCGCCTCTGCGATTCATAGTGAGCAAATTAGTCCGCCAACACAACAAGCGAACACACGGTCTCAGTTCGCTGAAAAATCTTCTAGCATAAGTGGAGAGAAAGCCTTTGCGCAAACACGTCCATTCTTCAAAGCACCAAAATCAAACAACGTGGTCGATCTAAACGCTCATCTCCAAAATGAGGAACGGCGCATCATAACGCACGCTTTGGAAGAATCTCACGGGGTTGTCTCGAAAGCGGCACGCTCGATCAACATCAAACGCACAACGTTTATCGACAAGATGCGCAAACACAGCATAGACAAACAATTGGAAAACAGTGTTGCATTGGCTGCGGGGTTTTAGCCACAACCATATCACGTCGGATCGTTATCGGCTGGGCGCTATCGCCATCCAGGCTTTTTCGATTTCGTGTAACATTTCCCGAGCGGACTCAGCCCGTTCTATAAATGAGGCTCCGATTTCCGCCTGTATCCGCCGACCCGCTTCGGTATAAATCGCATGCAGCGTTTGCGCGAGATCGCCAGCAGCTTCAAAATCCAGTGACTCATCCAGTCCATTGAGAATACTTAAAGCTCTCGCCCGATATTCGAACATTTTCCCATGATCTTTGCGCCGGGCGCTTTCGATCATCACGTCCAGGCTGTCGCGCAATTCCGCGAATAGCACAGCGACCAGATCATAGGGGTTTGCGGAGAGCACACGACTATTCTTCTGAATCGATTGATAGCTTGATGCGCGACGAATATTGGACTGGAATGTCATTCTTTATTACTTTCTAACGTCAGTTGTCATCGAAGGATGCGAATTGTTGTTCGACATAAGATTGGGTCGAACGCAGAACGGAAAGCTGCCGCTCCAAGCCTGCAAAAGTAGTTTGTAGTTGTTCACGCAACCGATCACCCTCATCATTGATTTTTTCCTGCCGCTCCAAAATGGATTCCCTGATAGAATCAAGTCGCTCTTGCGCTAGTGCCAAGGCGCCATTTTCGTCCTGTAAAGTCGAAGAAATCTTATCAAGCGCTCCGCTGAGGCCAATATTAGTCTCGTTCGCAATGACGGGTTCCAGCATCAATTTGATAGCGCCACTGTCCAATTCGAGTGCCGCATCAAGGCGGATATTATCGATACTCAATGTGCCGTCGCTTTCGGTCCGCAAACCAATATCGGCCAGCGTTCTAAAATCACCACTATCGACCAATTGGGTTGATGTGACTTGGCTGAGCTGCCGTATCACTTCACGCGCGCCGCGGTCTCCGGCTAGCGGGCCGCCGGTTCCACCCGCCAAACCGGGCGCTGTTGCATTATTCAACGAACTGCGGAGTTCATTATAGGCGGTGACAAATTCGGTAACCAAACTGCGGACATCCAGTGGTTCGGAATCACCGCTAATGGTAAAGTTAGTACCAACCTCGGCACCCAGAAGGGACAGTTTTACGCCAGGAATGGCACCCAGAACCGTGTTGCTGCTGTTGGTTAGTTCGATACCATCGACCCGAATGATACTGTCTGCAGCCAAGCCAATATTGGACAGAGTCATTGCCGCGGAGGGACCACTGTGTGCTATTGTGAAGGTATTTTCAGCCCCCTCCTGTGCTTCAAACACAAGGCGGGAACCCGCATTATCTGTCAATATGGACGCCGTGACGCCGCTGTTACTAGCGTTGATTGCGTCTTTCAAACCGGTGAGGCTATTGTTAGTGTCGTCGATGACGATATCAAAACTACCACCGCTATTGGTGATAGTCAGAGTACGTTCACCGATAGGGTCAGATGCACTCGCAAATACATCGGTCATTTCCCGCTGCGCCGTGGCTATTTGGACAACCTCTACCGACGCCGGCAATCCTTCTGGACGATTATCTTCCAACACGGTTGCATTGGCCAGATCAGTGCGACCGGACAGCAATTCTCCCACGAAACCTTGACCGTTCAAGGTTTCTTTGACGGCTTCGGCAAAGGTGCTGAGCGCCGAAGCGGTTGCGGCCATCGCCGATATCCGGGTACTGTTAAGCTGACTGCGCTCATTGAGCTGACTCAGCTTAACGCCCGTTGATGCAGCGACAAGATCAGCAACCAATTGGGAAGAGTTTATGCCCGAACCGGCACCAATGCTATTGATTACATTATCAAACATGTTTTTCTCACCTTCCGGTTGATTTACGGTACGTTTCGGGATGGATTAAGATACGAATTTTCATTGCAGATCAGGCCAACCGGCTCCCATCTGAACTATATTGCATGTCTTCGGGCAGACTGATTTTGGGTTTGTGGAGTGGGCTGACCATTTTTTCATCGAGCTGGATGAGGAAACTCAATACCGCCGCGACCACTGCATAGAGACGATCATCGATGACCTGGCCCACTTCTGATGTATAGTAGATGGACCTGGTAAGATCAGGATACTCCATCACCGGTGTACCCACTTCGGCGGCCATTTCACGCATAGCGAGCGCGATAGAATCACAGCCTTTGCTTAACATAACCGGCGCATAATCCTGGTCTCTGTCATAACGCAATGCGACCGCAAAGTGGGTTGGGTTGACCAACAGGACGGTAGCGTCAGAAACAGCCTTGCGCGTTGAATCGTTTAGCATTTCGCTGCGACGTTGGCGCTGGCTGGCGCGGGTATCGGGCGAGCCCTCGGTTTGTTTATATTCGTCTTTGATCTCTTGTTTGGTCATTTTCAGCCGCTTGCCGCGCTGGAACAATTGGATTGGCACATCGATCATCGCGATCAATGCGAGGCTGATGCTAATACCGACCAACAGTTTGAGGAACAAAGACGCGTAGCTTGCAACCGCCAAGTTAAGGTCCTGACCTGCAAGCTGACCAAGGTCACCCAAATGCGTGAACATAATCACGCCGCCGACAATTCCAATCAACAAGACCTTCATGATCGACTTACCCAGTTCCATCACACCGTTCATGCCAAATATCTTTCCCATTCCTTTGATGGGATCCATCTTTGACGGCTTGGGTTTCATTGCTGACCAGCGAAATCCGAGGGAACCGAGGAGCGCCGGTGTTGCGATAGCCGCAGCCAGCAACACCCCGAACAAGGCCATAATTTCAGGTGCAAACCCCGAAACTAGAGAAAAGCTCCGCCCACCGACATCAAATATTTCAACGTCTTGATGATCAAAGATCAATGCGCTGGTCAACATATCTGCCAATGCCTGAAACAGGGTTCCACCGAAAATCAGCATCGATGCCGTTCCGAAGAATATGACCATTGCGCCACCAAGGTCCTGAGATTTAAGAACGTCGCCCTTTTCAGCACTGTCCTTCAACTTCTTTGGGGTTGGCGCTTCTGTCTTTTCGCCACCGCCGGGGGATTCTTGTGCCATTATCCACCCCCTGCTATTGTCGCGGCCTGATTGAGCCCCATACCAAGTGACTGAATAATCGTATCCGCCATGATCGGCGCGGTGATCGCTAGCATCACGAGGCCGGCCGAAATTGTTACCGGAATACCGACAGCAAAAAGGTTAAGCGCTGGAGCGGTGCGGGCAAGAAAACCCATGATCAGTTGAATGAGAATGAGCGCACCGCCCACCGGAAGAGCGATTAACAAGCCCATTGAGAATAAAGTACCGCCAAATTTCACGATGCCTAACGCCAAATCCGCGCCAAGAAATGCAAAGCCCGGTGGCAACGCCGAATAGCTTTCGACGATCGCCGCCAACAGCATCAAGTGACCATCAATGGCCAACAACAGCAGCGTCGCCACTATCATCAAGAACTGGCCGATAACCGGAGTAGACTGCCCTGTCTGAGGATCAGACATGCTCGCAAAACCGAGTCCCATAGCATTACTGATCGTCTCACCGGCGATCAACACACTGGAAAAGCCCAGTTGAAGCGCAAAACCTATTGCGACGCCGACAAGCACTTCACCCATCACAAAGATACTATTGTCTAAACTAATGGCGGTGTCTGAAGGCAAATCAAAGCTGACGCTGTTTGTTGCAACCATACCGATCATGAAGGCCAAAATGATCCGGATTTGAACAGGCACATTGGCGGCACCAAAAATCGGTGTCACAACCATCGCGGCACCAGGCCGGATCATCGCCATCATCCACATCCATATCTGGCCCTCTACATCAGCAAAACCCGGCACGATCATAAGAGCAAATCCGGTATGCGCGTATAAATCTCTCTGGTAAAATCAACGATCAACACCAGAATGGAGCCGCCGAATACGGCTGCCACTGCTGCAACAACAACCAACTTGGGCACAAAGCTCAAGGTCTGTTCATTGATCGACGTCGCCGCCTGCACCATGCCGAGCAGCAACCCGACGAGCAGCGCGGGGATCAGCAACGGCGCAGCCGCCAGTGCAGTGATCCACAAAGCTTGCTGGGCAATGCCGATAAAGAAATCTGTGTTATCAGCCATGGTTTAGGTCGCAAACGAGGCCGCTAGGGAACCCATAGTCAAGGCCCAGCCATCAACCAAAACGAATAGCAGCAACTTGAACGGCATCGAGATAATCACCGGTGACAACATCATCATGCCCAGGGCCATCAAGACGGCCGCCACCACCAGATCGATAATCAAGAAGGGCAGAAAGATGAGGAACCCGATTTGAAAAGCGGTTTTCAACTCACTAGTGACAAAGGCTGGCAGCATAATTGAAAATGGGATTTCTTCGGCGGACTCAAAGCCCTCTTCATTCGCGAGATCCATGAATAATCTAAGGTCGGATTGACGCGTTTGTTTCGCCATAAAGCGATGCATTATGGTGCCAGATTTATCGATCGCTTCGGTCAATGTGATTTCGTCGGTTGAATAAGGAGTAATGGCTTGCTCGTTAATCTGCTCAATACTGGGCGCCATTACGAACAAGGAAAGAAACAGGGACAGTCCGATCAACACCTGGTTCGGCGGCGTTTGTTGGAGGCCGAGCGCATGGCGCAATATCGACAGGACAATGATGATCCGGGTAAAACTGGTCATCATCAGCACGATGGACGGCAGTACCGTCAGCAACCCCATCAGGATGAGGATCTGCAGGGTTGTGCTCAGCGGTTGCCCATCGCCCGAAACGTCATCCAGAGCCCGTTCCAGTGCTGCGGATGCGCCCGGAGCCGCATCCTGTGCAAAGGCCGGGTCCGCGACAAATGCGGACGCAACAAAGGCAAGGATGACCCAAATATTTCTAAAATTAATCCGCATTTTTCGTATCAATCTTTGCAACACCATTTCGAGTGACGGAGAGGAGAATTTTGCGGCCTTCAAAATCGACAACGGCTAGCTTGTTGTTCACACCGATTGGCAGCACTTCAACAATATTGAGGCTGTTCGATTTCTGACGCATCATCGTCTGCGGTTGATATTTACGATAAAGCCAGAGTGATCCATAGATCAGCAAGCCGATCAGTGGCAGCATGATAACAAGTTTGAGGATATAGAAGGTCATTAGTTGCGCCTCTCAACCCGTGCCTTTGCCATACCGTTCGACATGATTTCCGCGATGCGCACACCGAATTTATTCTTGACCGGCACCACTTCTCCGCGCGCCACCAATGTACCGTTGACGTTAATGTCAATCAGCTGATCAACCTGGCGATCCAGTTCGACGACCGAGCCTTCACGCAGATCCATTATATCGGAAACTCTCATCGACACGCTGCCCACTTCAACGGAAAGGCGAACCTTGATATCGGCGAGAAAAGCATAATGATCTTGCGGCTGGCTAACGTCCACATCGGCTGGTTTTGCGGCTCCTAGAGCCTCGCTATCATGAGTCATATCGTTCATATTCTGGTCCTATAGAAACTGTTTGATTTTGAAGGCGACACCGCCATTTTGCTCGCCGATACTGCCATGCGCGAAGACACGATCGCCAACGATCAAGGGCACATTATCCGTGGGCGACACAGGCAAAACATCGCCCACGGTAAGCTGGGATAATTGCGATAAATCCATCGTCGGCCGCGCCAATACAGAGCGAACAGGCATATAAACCTGGTCAAAAGATTCCTTCAGCGACCGCTGCCATAGTGGATCAACGGCATTAATTTCGCGACTTATCGGACGGTGTAGTTGCGGTTCAATCGATACAAGACCATCAATCGCCTGCACAAAATCAATCGCCTCAATCGCATGGCCCGAAAGCGCGACTCTCGCCTTGCTGACAAGAATATTGGGATCATCAAGTTCCATCTCGAGATCATCTTTGTCGTGAATATATCCAACATAGCGGACCGTTGTTTCATAGACAGCTGACCAACCTTCGGTTAGGCTATCGCCAATGGCTTTGGACAAGCGATCAATGATCCCGATTTCAGAACGCGTCAGCTTGCCTTGAGCGCAACTCTCACCATCAAACTGTCCTCCGAAGAAACAGTCAACACAACCGGTCAGAAACAATCGGGAAACACGGACCCAAATTGCTGGACCAGGCATACCGGAATGATATTCCAGATAGATCGCATCGCTTTCCTGCGCCGCACACCAATCAGTAAATGGCGACATATCACTGCTCGCCATTTCGACAGCCAATTCGCAGCCGATGATGTTCATCAATTGGTTTTTTAGTTGACCAGCAAGCCTTTTCTCGACCTTTCGATACACTGTCATAAGCATATCATCGGGACCGCCTTTTTTCAGCAGACTGTGCTCGACCGGAGCGCGGCCGACGTCGGCATTATTAGCGCTGGATGACATTGGTTCTGACGAAGGATTGGACATTGGCTTACTGCTTTCTGCGTTCTTTACTGAACGACCATGCTGGTGAAATAGACGTCTTCAATCCCACCAAATCCTGTCTTTTCTTTCAGGGTGGCGTTGATGACCTCACGCAATTTTTTCTTGAGCTGGAGCTTTCCTTCAGACGTATCCAGTTCGAACGGCCCCTGTTGGCCCAACTCCATCAGCACCGCCGATCGAATAGCGATTTCATGCTCAGTCACATTCTCAAAAACGCGCTCGTCATAATAAGTAGAGATCGCGAGCGACAATTGGGCAAAACTCTCGGAATTGGACAGGTTGGATGTGAACGGTTGCTCGATCTTATGATAAGAAATTTTGAACTTGCTTTCCGCCTCGTTGGGAACTGCCGTCTTCGCTTCTTTTTCGCTAACCGCGGTACCGTCTTTCAAAATAATCTTCGGTTTGTTGGGGTCTTCCGGTTCGTGACCTTCGCTGTCCATAGTCCCAGCAACATAAAAACCACCCGCAGCGCCGCCGCCGCCCAACACGGCTATCGCGACTACGCCGATGATGAGACCCTTCATCTTACCCTTTTTCTTTTTGGGCTTTTCTTCTTCTGGATTGGTATCTGACATTTTGACCTCTGAAATTGCTAATCGGTTGTGTTATTTGCTCGATGCTTAGGCGTAGCGACTATTGTCGGAAGAACCCTGCGGATCAGCATCAACTTCGGTTGGCATCCCTGACCCACGATTTTTGGAGGGCGCGGCACGCTCTTCGCGCGCGCTGGCGCTGTCTTGCTGGTCGAAATTCATACTGTCTTGCTGGGGTCCAAAGAGCATATTTTCTCTAACATCCACGCGCAGGGTCAGGTCTGAACGACCTTGGGCTTTCAACATGTCCTGGATCGCTTGACTATGCTGCACAATCATCTCGCGAGCTGCGTCATTTTCAGCACCAATCTGAATGATTTCAGCGCCGCCACGCGAAATGAAAGACACTTCCAGACGCCCCATGTTCCTGGGATTAATCTCGAATTTTTTTAGGTCACCGTTGATGGTTAGATCGCTCATCTCGGAAGCAAAGCGTTCGGCGAACTGCGGAGCATTCCAGTCAAAGTTCACTGTTTTTGGAGTAATATTTTGAACAGGAATGGCGGGCGTTGAATGGGCCGGTAAGGACAATTCAGTATTTCGTTCCAGATGACCGGCGGCAGGAAGATTTTCCATTTCCACGAACGGCAATTTGGCTTCGATTTTCATGGATTTATTTGCAACAACGGTTGCTTCGCCTACTTCAAATTCTGGTGTCTGCCGCGACGTGGGAGCTGGAATTTTGCTTTTGTTCGCCAGCCTGAGATCAAGTGAGTCTCGTATCTTCCTTCCTGAATTAGCGTCTTGCAGCTTTGCTGGCGCCAGAGGCGTTTCGGATGCCAGAGCTGTTCTAGCATTTATGCCTCCAGCTTTAGGCAGGTTGCTTACGTCTGCATCTGAATAGGGCTTTGCTTTGATGGGCGTGTTCGCTTCGGAGGGTTTTTTGATGGTTTCGACTGCGATAGTCTCGGCCGGACTTGATTTCGGCATATCGATACCAAAAGATTGCCGGACCAGATTGTTCGTTGAGGAATAGGTCGTTTCTGCTTTTCCGCCATTGTGCAAGACAGGCTTACTGTCAGCTGGAGACTTGCTTTCGATCAGCGGCTTGAACGAGGCTGGTGATTTACTCTCGACCGGCTGTTTGTTTTCAGTTGATGCTGCGTTCAAATCTTCTGAAACGGAAGAGTTAGGCAATATGGTCGGCAGCTTATCTGCAACAACCGGAGCTTTTTGGCCATGGATGGTAGCGGCTGGCTTTTGATCGATATCCGCGGTGGTTTCTGTACCAACTGTCGATTTTGGACCATCAACAAAAATCAGCGGTATAGAAGCAATTTTGGCAACATCACCTAGTTCCTGCCCCGGTTTGTCTGTGGCTGGATCAGATGTTGGCACGTCAGCTGGCAGTGGATCCCGACGCGGTGGCAACGGACGATTTACAAGACCCGATTGATCAGTGCTTATGCCTGACTGATGTCGTCCAACAGGCGATGCATCTACACTGAAAGGGCTGTCAGTCTGCAAACCAGTAGGTTGAACTGGCGATGGCGGCAGAGTTGAAAGGAAGCGCTCTGTTTCCGAAGCGGAAACCGAAGAAGGCTGAGTAGCAGAGTGCAATTCTATATCACCTTCCTTTCTATCAACCGAAATCTTCGCTGATATGGTCTTGAGGGTCTCCCGGCCGTTCACGGATTGAATTGGCTGATCATCACTACCAATTAATTGGTCCAGAAACTGTGCACCGCGATCATCGCCTGCTATGTCCACGCCGCTAATATCAAGCGTCAGACGAGACGGATCTTCACCGGTCATCAAATGGGAGCTGAACTCGTTATTTGCCGTGCCTGTTTCCATGTCCAAAGGCTTTGCAGAAAGCATGCCAATTATGGAATGAGAGGCTTCAGACATGATCTTACCAATCATCGCGATTGATCCTTTTTCTTATTATTATCTATATTATACAATATGTTATGACGAATATCAGTCTTGAATATTTCCGCTTTGCGGGCTTTGCGAAGGTGGGAATGGAGCAATTTCTCGGTGCTCTCAAAGGTCTTTCGGGCGGCAAGGTTTTGCCGCTCTGCATGGGCAAAATCTTGCCTTGCCGTTTCAATCGACGCTTCTATTGATCGCTCTGCATCCACTAAGCGCCCCGAAAGTTCCATTCTGGCAGATAGCATGTCGGCGTTAATCGCTTCCGTATCTGACAAAGCTTCGTTTTGCAGGTTTCGGATCCGGTTCGCATTATGCTCGAGCGCCACACAATGATTACCGGCCTTTGCCAGCGCGATTTCTTTCAATTTTTTCTGGGTATCGCGCACCTTCAATATGCGCTTCAGACCTCTTACTTTCCGTTTCATGGCTGAAACAGGCCGGACAGATCACTAATACTTTTTTGGAAATTGATGAGTTCGCGAGGTCTTTGCTTGAGGTAGTCTACCATGACCGGCCATTGCGCGAGCGCTTCATCGATATTGGGGTCACTACCCGCTTGATAGGCTCCCATCAAAACCAGATCACGGTTCTCCTCATAGATAGACCAAAGTCGCTTGAAATGCGTCTGGGCCGAGTGATGTGCATCATCGATAATATCGACCGCTACCCTGCTAATGGACTTGCCGACATCAATCGCGGGAAAAATGCCTTGCTCCGCTAGCGATCGGGACAATATGATATGACCGTCAGCAATCGCGCGAGCGCTATCAACCACCGGATCATCAAGATCATCGCCGTCGGCAAGGACGGTATAGATGGCAGTGATCGAACCACCGGTTTCACTATCATTCCCTGCCCTTTCAATAAGCCGAGGAATCATCGACAGAGCAGAAGGCGGATAGCCTTTCATCGTCGGTGGCTCTCCCGCAGCCAAGCCTATTTCGCGCTGCGCATGAGCGACACGGGTTAGGCTATCGATCACCAGCACAACCGATTTTCCCTGCGAACGAAAATATTCTGCAATGGCAGTGGCTCGATGGGCTGCCTTCAGCCGAGACGATGGCGAGTGATCGGCGGGCACGGCAACCGTAATCGTCGGCACCGCATCTTTTTTCTCGTTACGGCGATTGACGAAGTCATTCACCTCCCGGCCGCGTTCGCCGATCAAACCGACAACCACGACATCGGCGACAACGCCGTCCAATATCTGATTGATCAGCATTGATTTTCCAACGCCGGACCCGGCAATCACCGCGACCCGCTGGCCTTGACCAAAGGTCAACAATCCGTTGAGCGCCCGGATACCCATATCTATCGACTTGGTCACACTGGCGCGTCGCATCACATCGCCTTCCAGTCCCGATAAGGGGACGGTTTCTGTCGCCAAAATCGGTCCTTTTCCGTCTATCGGTTCTCCCATTGGACCAATGATCCGGCCAAATAGCGCGTCGCCGACAGCCGCTTCGTTTGATTTCACATAAGGTAATACTGGACTGCCGCTGCGCAGCGGTGCATCCTGCACCATTGGGATCATCAGGGTCCGTGATCCCTTAAAACCGACCACTTCCGAGCTAATTTCCCGGCCATCAGTCGCGATCACGCGGCCTGAATACCCTAGGGGATAGGGAAAGCCAGTGACCTCCAACATGCCATTATCATGCGCCGATAATTTACCGATATGACGGGGTTCATTGCTGATATGTTCGATCCGCGCCAAAAGACCTTGAATGCCTTTCCCGCTATTGGGATCGCTGACAAATGCTTCTTCCGGATCACTCATGATCGGTGTTCGTTTGCTGGTCACTAAATTCATCGATCAGTCCGCGCAATTCGTCCAGCACTACCTCTGATCCTTTTTCGATCCAGCCGCCTGCGTGACTTAGTTTCAGATTGCCGCGCAACATGGTCGGATCCGCGCGCAAAGGAAGCTTGCAAACATCCTGATCAATCAAGGCCAAGTCATCAGGATGCAGAACCAGACTTGCGCCTTTCTGATCCTGATCAATCTTATCCGCCAATTGGGTTACCCAAGCCTCCAGCAGCACTTGATCCGGGACAGCCAGTTCCGAACAGCGGCGAAAGAGTGATTCAATCGCATTCAGGATCAAGGCAAAGCTACCGGTCGAATAGAGGTCATTCAAATAACGAATAGCGTCTGCCAACGTGGCAACGGCTTGGTCATTCGCAGCCAAAGCCGCCTGCCCGTCTTCCCAACCTTTGCGATAGGCCGCTTCAAATATATCTTCGTCTTGGCTATCAGAAGCCACCATTTGATCGGTACTTTCTGGTCTACCTAAGCTCTGAAACTGAAGATCTGAACCAGCGCCAGTTTCTGGTGTCAGATTGCCGGACCATGCCGAAAATTCTTTCTGTTCCATTGGCATTCGCCACAATGGAACCACGTCATCACTGTGAAGATTTTGTTCGGAATGCAGATCAGACATAGTCAGCACCGCCAGTTGACATGCTGATCTCGCCATTGTCGATCATCACCTTGGCGATCGCAATCACACCTCTCTGCGCACTAATCACGGCTTCCATGGGCTGAGGCGGTGCCTCATCCATTTCATCCTGGATGGTTTCAGCAGCGCGCTGCGACATAGCGTCGAATATTTTTGTTTTGAGTTCGCTCGATGCACCGCGCAATGCAGGTACCAGGATAGCGCTGTCCACTTTGCGGACCAATGTTCCGATATCTTTTTTCGACAGATTCATCAGATCTGCAAATACGAACATTTCGTCTTCAATCTGCTTAGAGATCTTCCGGTCGCGCTTTGTCATGCCCTTCAAAACCGCCTGGCTAATCTGCTTAGGCAGATTGTTAATGATCGAGGCACTGTCCATCACACCTCCTACTTGCATCGGCGGAGCAATCTCTTCTGCCGACGGTCCGTTTTTTTCCAGCAAGGCATGAATTTGCGCCAGCGCATGGGCGCTAACAGGTCCCAAAGTGGCGACACGATAGACGAACTCTTCCCGCAATTCCGGTGGCACCAGTTGCAACATTTCTGCGGCTGTGTTGGCGGTCATGAAAGAGATTAAGACTGCGGCGATCTGCGGTGGTTCATTTTGAACCAATTCGGCAAGATCCTTGACCGGAACCCACTTTAGCAATTCCGCTATATTGCTCGGCCTTTTAGGTGCAAAGCGGTTCATCATTGTTTCTGCCCGCGATGTTCCCAGCGCTTGTCGAAAAACTCGACCAACTTTTTCATCCGCTTTATAAGCCAGCATCGTCTGATTTCTGGTCATCTGCAGAAACCGATCTAGTGACCCATCAATCTGTACGGCATCAACATCGGCCACGCTGAACATTGCCTCCCCTAGCAACTCTGCTTCCCCTGGTTCGAGGCGTTCCAGAATCCTGGCGGCTTCCTCATCAGAAAAAAGTAGCATCAAGATCGCTGCTGTCTGGCGATCCGTAATCAGTTCGAGCTGCTGATCATTTTCATCAGCGCTTTTTTCGTTTTTCGTTGCTGCTTCAGCCATCAGCTTCCTCCAGCTCGTCTGCTTCTTTCAAAAGTTCTTTAACTACCAGCGCCGCATGATCAGGGTTTTGTTTGACAAAATTCTGTGTCAACAAAGCTCGTTCTTGATAGCTAGGTGCAGCTTGAATCATATCGACAGTGACAGGTGATCCACTCATCTGTGCCGCAGAACCTGTGCCACTTTGCGCATTACTATTGTTTAACAGTCCACCATTTTGCGCTATCAGGTCGACAGGCATGGCTGCGCTATTTACGGCCATATTAGCTTTTAGATCTTTTTCTGAATTCAGCCATTTTTTCAAAATCGGACGAGCGATTAGGAAAATAATCAGCAACGCGACGATGAGCGCCGTAACGTTGCGGCTGACGATACCGAACCAGGGAGACTCATACCACGCTTCTTCGGTTTCCTTCTCGGTGACCGGACGGAACTGACGGGCGGAAACCGCAATCTGATCACCACGCTCCGCATTGAAACCAATCGTTCCTTTGACCAGTTTTTCAATTTCCTGAATTTCTTTCGGCGACTTGGTATCTTTCAATGCCTTGTCATCAATCGCTACCGCGACCGATAATCGGGACACTTGACCAGTCGCCTGATTGGTTATGGCGATTTCACGAGCGAGCTCAAAATTCCTTTGATATTCCTCGTTGGTTTTCTTTGGTTCGACCTGTTTGGCCCCTTCTTCCTCCGCGCCATCAGGTTGATCCTCAAATTCAGCAGCTGCAGGTGGTCGGTTAGCAAGTGCTCCCGGTATGCCGCCAACTTGCGATCCGCCAATCGGCTCTTCAGAGCGCATGCCCTGTTCCGAGCGCAAAACCGAACCGTCAGCAGGATAGATTTCGCTAGTCGCCTGCTTTTCATCAAAATTCACGTCCGCCGTGACTTCCGCGACGAAGTTTCCGGGGCCGACGATCGGTGTCAAAAGACTGGCTAGCGACTGGCGATAACGATCTTCTATCGCAGCCTTAATTTTTAGTTGTGTATCATTGCCCCGGGAGCCTTCGTCTTCGCGGCGAGACAGCAATCTTCCATTTTGATCGATGACCGAGACATTGCCAGCCGACAACCCTGGCACCGAACTGGCGACTAGATTCAATATTGCTTGCGTCTGCCGCTCGTCCAATTTGGTTGAGCCGGTTAACTGTAAGATAACCGAAGCCGCAGGTTCATTTCTGTCACGCAAGAAAATGCTCGGCTGTTCGACAGCCAAGTGAACCCTTGCGGTGATAACATTGTCCAGCGCTTCTATTGATCGTGCAAGGTCCATTTCCCTTGCTGTACGTAATTTTTCCGATTCAACCGCGCGACTAGCACCCATCGGCATACCTGACATGATCGTATCACCACTGGGTGCCGAACGCGGCAAGCCTTGTCCCGCCAATTCAATTTTCGCTGTATGATAATCTTCGTTGCTGACTTTCAACGTGCCGGTGGCATCATCAACCTGATAAGGAATATTTGCGCTTTGCAAAGCCTGCGTCACTGCCGCTTTGTCATTGTCCGGCAATCCGCGAAACAAGTCGCGTTGCGCTGGTTCACGCAGCACCAGCCAAGCAGATAGCGCAGCAACGATTACCGCAGACAGGATGATCAGCGGCATTGCCCTCGCAATGGCAGGCTGCTGCACAAAGGCCTGAATTGAACCAAGAGCACCACCTATATTAGGCGCGTTGGCACCTGTCGCACCGACAGGCATAAGGTTCTGGTTTATGGGAGTTCCCTCAGCCATCTTACACCGACATATTCATGATATCTTTGTAGGCGGACAAAAGTTTGTTCCGAACCTGCAAGGTGGATTCAAAGCCGATGGAGGCTTTATGTTTGGAAAGCATCACCGCTGCTACATCATTGGTTTCGCCCATTTGATAAGCAGCAGTGTCGGCCTTTGCAGTCGCCTGCAATTTGTTAACGTCCTGAATGGCATCGGTCAGTTGCGCTGCAAAACCTGACGGGCCGTCTGCTTTTTCTGTTTGGGGTACATGACCAGGACCGGTCAGATTATTTGTTTTGCTGGCAATATCCTGCAACGCATTGTTGCGGTTCAGAATCGCATTGCGCGCGGCCATCAGGCTGTTCATGTTGACGGAAGACATATTCTATCTCCTGCTCACGCTGCCAACGCACGCATATCGGCCATCCGATAGCGCAGCGTCCGTTCTGAAATGCCAAGCTCTTTTGCGGCTTCGCGGCGGTTACCATTAGTTTGTTCAAGCGTATTGGTGATTGCGTCATACTCAACGCTCTTAGAAATAGATTGCAGGTCGCGGCCACGAACAAACCTGGCCGAGCTGCCAGTTTGCACAGCATCCTGCTTGGGTTGAGCTGACAGGCTCTCGCCAGAAAACATTAAATCTTTGGCTTCGATGCGATCGCTGTCGCACATAACTAAAGCGCGCTGCAGCACATTTGCAAGCTCACGGACGTTGCCCGGCCAATGATGGGCCTTAAGCCGATCGATGCAGCATTGTGACAGCGCGACAAATTTATCGTGACCCTTTTGAAAGTCCATCATCATAAAAGTAGATATTGCAACAATATCGGCAGGGCGTGCAGCAAGCGGCTCCAATTCAACCGGCATAACATTCAAACGCCAGTAAAGGTCTTCGCGAAATTTGCCTGCTTTGACTTCCTCTGCAAAATTGCGGTTTGCCGCGCAGATGATCCGGACATCTACTTTCTCATGACGGGTTGCACCCACTGGAAGGATTTCTCCCTCTTGTAGCACGCGAAGTAGTTTTGACTGGCTCTCCAACGGCATTTCTGTAATCTCATCGAGAAAAATCGTGCCACCATCTGCTTCCTTAAAGAGGCCGATTGCGCTCGCATAGGCTCCGGTAAAGGAACCTTTCTTGTGTCCGAATAAGATAGACTCAATCATTGTTTCTGTAATCGCAGCGCAATTGACTGTGACCATTTGTTTGTCAGCTCGGGTGCTGTGTTCATGAATATAGCGGGCGACGCCTTCTTTGCCGGTACCGGTTTCGCCGGTGATCATGACATTGGCATCGCTGCGCGCTACGCGGGCGGCATATTTATATAAGGCAATAGATTTGGGATCCGCAAAGGCAGGCCCTTTGCCCCCGCGCATGGATTCAACGATACAAGACAGACCAAATTCTCTGTCCGCATCACCAAATTCAATGCGTGGGGGCTGGCTGAGGGTAGCCGGAACGAAACGGAATGGGCCATCGCGATAAATTACGACGGGATCTTTTGCGCCACCATTCTCACCTGTATTTGCTACGCCATCAATGTGGGGTAGTTGCGTAGCAGCAGATGACAATGCGTGGTCGGAGTGGAAATTGTCGACACTCCCGAGCATATCAACAAGCTCTGGAAACCTAGAGACCAGGCTAGATTTTATTGCGTTGTTGATCATCTCATTCCCTCACGTTTTACTCTGAGCACGGGATCCTTGTTGTGCTCAT
Source organism: uncultured Sphingomonadaceae bacterium (assembly GCA_947501695.1). Classification (GTDB taxonomy): domain Bacteria; phylum Pseudomonadota; class Alphaproteobacteria; order Sphingomonadales; family Sphingomonadaceae; genus Parasphingorhabdus. Next base: position 458,078 of record CANMWO010000001.1, on the reverse strand, counting down.
CCGACACCTCGCAATCCGCGTGCCAGTTCTGAAGAACGGCTGAAAACTAGTATATCTTCGTCCAATTCCGTCGGTTTTCCGACGTTATTGTCGGAAAACAGACAGCTATTGAGGGCAGCTGTCGGAGAACCGACAACTTTTTTGATTAATTATTTTTGGACGCGCCGTTAACTCCTCTGAGGCCGCTTCAGGAGACGAGGTGACCCACAATATCAATCGTGTAAGTAAATTGTGAAAAGGAAGTCACCATGACTGTAATAGGAACCAACGTAACAGCGATGCGCACCAGCTACGCTTCTAACCAAGCTGAAATGGGCCTCGCCAAATCAATCGAACGACTGTCCACAGGTCGTCGTATCAACTCTGCATCTGACGATGCTGCCGGTAACGCAATTGCAACCCGCATGACCTCTGAAGTTCGCGGCCTAAACATGGCCATTCGTAACTCTAATGATGGTATCTCGCTGGCTCAGACCGCTGAAGGCGGCATGAACGAAATTACGAGCATGTTGCAACGTATGCGTGAACTGTCTGTTCAATCTGCCAATGGTACACTTTCTGGTGGTGACCGTACCAACCTTCAGACCGAGGTTACAGCTTTGATCGCTCAGATCGGCGATGTTGCATCACGTACAACCTTCAACGATGTTGCATTGCTTGACGGTACCAACGCGTCGATAAACATTCAGACCGGCAGCGACGCCAGTCAACAGGTCGCCGTCACGTTGACCGATGTATCTGCAGCTACCCTGGCTGTTGATGCGCTGGATATCAGCACTGAAGCCGGCGCTGCAACAGCACTGACTGCTCTGGACACAGCTTTAGATACAATCACGACCGCCCAGGCTTCTTTGGGTGCCGACCAGAACCGTCTACAGACTACCGTATCCAACCTGTCTGATCGAGTTTCCAACATTACGGAATCACGGTCGCGTATCCAGGATGTAGATTTCTCTGCAGAAACCACGGAACTGGCCAAAAACCAGATCCTGAGCCAGGCTTCTTCAGCTATGCTCGCTCAGGCTAATCAGTCTCAGCAGTCTGTCTTGAGCCTGCTCCGGTAATTAAAACTACCAAGACAACGAGAAAGCCTCTTCCCCAAAAGGGAGGAGGCTTTTCTTTTGAGCGGGAAGCGCTGCAAAAAATTTATAACAAACGCTTTTTTAGTCTGATGTCATCGCTGCTTGTAATTTTTCCAGTGCACGTTTTTTTATCTGGCAGACCCGTACAGAAGACACGTCCAGAGCAGCGCCAATTTCATTAAGTTGCATTTCCTCGATAAAGTAACAGTTGAGGACCAGCTGTTCGCGCTCATTCAACTTCTTCAAGTTTGCCGACAAAAGCGCGACCATCTGGCTTTTCTCCAGTGTCTCGTGCTGGTCATCATCGTCATTGGTAAACCAGCTGCTGGAATCGCAATAGACTTCGTCCAGAGAATCTACATGAACATCGATGGCGCGATCGGCGTTTTTGCGAAACTCGGCCTGATCCATACCCATGGCTTCAGCAAGTTCGACTTCATTCGGTTCATGGCCATTTTCTTGCGCCAATTGTTCACTGACCCGGCGCAGTCTTTTGTTCCATTCAACTGAGCTTCTCCGCAGACTGCAAGTTGTCCGTAAATAGTCAATCATTGCACCGCGGACCCGGACATATAAATAGGTACTAAAATTATGCCCCTGGTCCTCATATTTGCCAGCGGCTTCAACCATCGCCACCAGACCGACCTGAATCAGATCTTCTATTTCAATCTGATCGGGCGAGAATGATTTAATCTGCCATGCAATTTTGGTCACCAGACCCTGATGCTCCTTGACTAATTTGGTCTCGTCAATTTGCATGGCGCCATAAGCCTGCGATGCTCTGTTTCTTGTCTGCAACATATGTTCATTCCACTCGATTACAATATCTGGTTTGCTTCGATCCGGGGCGATTCCGGCCGGGATTGCGGGACACCAATTTTCGCCAATACTTCAATGGATTTATCTTCGGGCAGCTCTTGATAGGAAAGCACTGTCAGGTCCGGGAAACGGTTCTTCAGTAGTCCTCCCAATGGACGCCGGACGATCGGCGAGGTGATGAGCGCAATATTGCGCGCTTCCATGGGCAAGGTACGGGCGGTTTCATCGACCGCCTCGACCAATTGCTGTGCCAGCTGTGGTTCTATCGGATAACTTGCGTCTTCCCCGATCTTCAGCGCCTTCACGAGCAGGCCTTCCAGCTCTGCATCCAGCGTCACCACCGGCAATGGGAGATTGATCGGCACCATCGTCTGGATGATTAGATTGCCTATTTTCTGCCTGATCACATCAACAATCTGTTCCGTTTCGCTATGATGGGTCGACGCTTCCAGCATCGCCAGACAGATTTTCTGAAAATCTTTTACCGGTACTTTTTCTGCTAGAAGCTCGCGGCAAATCGCGGTGATCGCAAATAGCGAAAGTGGTTGCGGCGTAAGACTGTCTACAAGTTGCGGCGCTGTTTCCTTGAGCAAGTCGAGCAGTTTTTGCGCTTCGTCCATGCTGAATAGCTGTGTAGCGTTCCGGCGAACAACATCGTTCAGATGCGTCGCAACTACAGTGGGAGCATCAACAACGGTGTAACCTTCAGCAATAGCATGTGATTTTTTGTCGGCCCCAATCCATATGGCATCCATACCAAATGTAGGATCTTTACAGGACCGGCCTTCGATTATAGCATCTACATGTCCATCATCCAGCGCCAGAAAATCATTCGGCCATACCGTCCCCTCGCCCAAAACCATACCGCCCATCATGATCCGGTAGCTATTCGGTTCGAGTTCCAAATCATCCTTGATCCGGACAAGCGGCACAACAAAACCCAGTTCTTTGGAAATCTGACGGCGGATACCCGTAATACGCTTCATTAACGGCGCGCCCTTTCGATCCTCAACCATCGATACAAGCCCATAACCAATTTCAATGCCAAGCCGGGCTTTTTCGGATATGTCTTCCCAGTCAATCTGCTCGGGCTGTTTTTCCTCAATCGGTTCCGAGGGTGCTTCTACGGGCTTTGGTTTGCGGATTAGATAGAAAGCAAAACCACCGGCAACCGCCGCGGCCGAGAGCACGACCATATGCGGCATACCCGGCAATACGCCCAATATGGTCAAGATCGCCGCAACCGGAATCCAGGCCGCACCGGATCCAAATTGGGACGTAATCTGATCGGGTAAGTTCTTACTCGATGCCACTCGGGTTACAATCGCGGCGGCAGCGATCGACAAGATCAGCGCAGGGACCTGCGCAACCAACGCATCACCAATCGCAAGCATCGAATAGGTGCTTGCCGCGTCCGCAAAGGACAGATCATGCATCGTTGTGCCAAGAACGATTCCACCAATGATGTTGACTGCCAGGATCAATATACCCGCAACTGCATCGCCTTTAACGAACTTCGACGCACCATCCATCGAGCCGTAAAAATCCGCTTCGGTCGCTACTTCAGAACGCCGTTCCTTGGCTTCTTCAGGAGCAATCAGTCCAGCATTCAAATCGGCATCGATAGCCATCTGCTTCCCGGGCAACGCGTCCAATGTGAAACGCGCCGAAACTTCGGACACCCGTCCCGCACCTTTAGTGATGACGATCAGATTGATGATCATCAGGATCGAGAAAACAAATATACCTACCACATAATTACCACCGAGCAGCAGGCTGCCAAAGGCTTCGATAATCTGCCCTGCAGAATCCCCCCCTTCATGACCCTCCACCAAAACAACCCGCGTCGACGCGACATTGAGACCGAGCCGCATCAGTGTTGCAAACAACAGCACCGTAGGAAAACTCGAAAAATCAAGTGGCTTGTTCGCGTTCAAGGCGACCATAAGAATCGCAAGCGAGATCATGATGTTGGTTATGAAGCCAATATCCAGCATAATCGTGGGAAGCGGCAAAACCATGAAGATCACCAGCAATAAGGTGGCAAGCGGAAGCAAACCCGATTTCAGGTTATTGGCGACCTGGCCTAAAGAAAAATATAGTCGGTTCATTATAGTTTACATCCCTAGAGTGGCGAGCATCAGGTAAGCGGCACGTGCCGGCTCGCTAAATGGCTTCGAATGGCTTTGATCTTTGATGTGGGCTTGAGCGATCCGCAGATAGTCTTCCGGCTGCACCGTCCGCGAAGTAACATTAGACTGCGGCAAAATATTTCCGTACGTCGGCAAACCATTGCCGCGACCGACCAACTCTACTGCGTCAGCCAGCTTATGCTCGAAGCGACCGCGAATGGCTTCAAAGCTGCGGGCATCACCTGCAGAATTGAAAAATATGTTGTGGTTCGTCCGAGCCGCCTGCGGAAAGGCGGATGCAGCCGGTGCGTTGGGATTATTATCCATCTTGTTCAGAAATTTTGCGGCGCCTGCAGGCCCCAGAAAATGCGCCAGATAAAGATCGACGGACTCCGGCTTGCGACCGGTTTTTTGTTCCAGATAGTGACCGTTATCCCGAGCGAACTCACCCGCTAGATTTGCCGAAAGTTCGGCATTGTTTCTGAGCGCCAATATACCGGACTTCTGGGTTTTATCTGCAACCGTCAGTTGCCCGTTCCCATTTTTGGAAATCGCGGCTTGCGCCCAGCCAAGCCCGTATTGGGCACCTTTTTCTTTGACCAGCCCAAGCCACGTTTGCTCGATAAACTGGAAAAGACCCGTTGCCGAAGATGTTTGCGCCTTGGCATCCGCTCGCATCCCGCTTTCCAGTTGAGCCTGAGCAACCAGATATTGGAAATCAACCCCAGTCCTCTGTGCACTTTGCGCAATAACGCCCGGCAGCTTGCTGCGCTCCGTTAGGTTTGTGATGGATAGATTGGACATGTTGGTATCAAAGTCTCCTGCTAAAGAGATAAGCAATGATCATGCCAAGAATTTTTGCTGAAGGTATTTTAGAACGGTGCGTGTTTCACACCAACGGGAAGGTGCGCAAACACTGCTACGTCACCTACAATTCAGCGATCGCCAGATTGCGACATATGTCTCATATTCAAATTCTATTTGATGTTTTTGGTGGCCTAGCGGCCGCGTACGGTTCCGGAATAGGTGTTGGCTTGGTTCTCACGAAACCCTGCCAAAAGCTGCAAACGGGTAGAACTATGGTCGCGCAAAAACCGCAGACGATAGATGGAGGCCTGCATCAATTCATCCGCTTTGGACATTAATGGGCGCAGGTTGGGATCTAAATTTTCGGTATCAATCGCGCCAAGCTGTGCGGCCGCTTGACCCAATTGCTTACTGGCCTGAAAAATTGCATCACTGTCATGACCTTCCAATGCGGAAAACAGCATGTCCTGCGAGTTACGGAAGGATTCGACTATCTGTTTCATTTGTCCGATTCCACTCCGAACGCACCCGTATCAAGCATCTTTTGCGCCAAAGCAGCAGTATCGACACTATAAACTCCAGATGCGATTTTCTGTCGCACTTCAGCAACTTTCTGAGCATCAAATGGTGGCGATTGAGCCGCCAATATCGAGGCGGTTGTGGTGATCGATGGCGCTTCCTTTGGCTGACCCGCGTCCGTGCCGGCAGCAAGTTTTGGTGTGGCACCTTCTTGCAATGTTGGTCGATCAAGCCGCGTATTAATAGCTGAGTAGCTTTCAACAGGTTTCATTTCAATCCATCCTTAATACATTCAACTTATTGGTATTTTTAACCTCAGTTGAAACGCTTACAACTTCTTTCATAACAATTTACGGCACGTTGTGAAAAAATTAATATCTTCATCAAAAAAAACTACTGAACCAGCTCCACTTCGCCAGCTCCCGATACGCGAGCCATCAACATTTTAGATTTGCGACTGGAACGGACTGGAATATAGTCTCCTATCCGCCCCTTTTTCTGCGCCACTACGCCATAACTTATACTAAAACTGGGGCGTCTAACCACGAGCGTCAGCGGCTGGTTTCTCAAAACCACAAATTCTTCTGCGCGTGCAGTCTGGTTAGAAGCCCTCTCCTGTCCGCGTCGTATCGGAACAAATATCCGCCAACCCAGGTCGGGACAACTCACCATCACGGCATGGTTGTTTGTATCTGAAAATTGTACAGCATTTGGGCAACGCTTCAATCGCAATTTATCATCTATCTGCGCACGCGCTCCGCCTGCGTCACCAATATCCGAGTTAAGGTGGACCGCGACCTGCCGATCAAGACGGGAAGTGTCTTCAAACGGGGAAGCCGCACCTAAGCAAAATAGGGACAGCATGGGAATGGCAACGCGATAATAAGGCATGATATGTTCCTATGCATTTGTTTGGAAAAAACTAAGCAGGTTTCATGCCAATTTATGTTGGTGCTAATTATTTATTCGAAGGAGCGGTTTCCAGCGGCGAAAAGGTCAGTCTAATACTCTGCTTCTCGTTGGCCTTGGATACTAATTTATCTGGCATTTTTAGTATAATCATCTTGCCGTCCTGTCCTGCCCTTTCAAAAGCATCGGCAATAGCAGCAGAGCGCGCAGCCACTTTTTCCCATTGCCTTAGTCGTTCGCCGCTCTGCTCTTCAGAGACAGCTGGTACATATATGGTAAGCAATTGCTTTTGCTGGACGGTTAGAATTTCGGTAATTTCTTTGCGCGCAAACTTCGTCAGCATTGCATTGCTATCATCAAAAAATGCATCGACATCATAGTCATAAGCGCCCAGTATCTCTGTTACTTCTGCGACCTTCTCGGTCATTTTTGTTCGTGTTTCCGGGTCAGCGATATTCACAAAATGAGCATAGGCAAAGGCACTGAGTAACATCAATGCAAGATCCAAAAAGGACAAAGTGGTGCGCCCTGCGTTCACGATTCAACCCGCCGCTCGCGCCGATTTGGCCGGTGAAAAATGGACGGGGCCCAATATAATCAACTCTCGTTTTGCGATCGCAATCGCGTGCTGCACCACAGCGGCGCGATAGGCGTTTAATATCTCTGCTCTGGCATGCAAACGCACATAAATTGGAAAAGCTATAATGTGGGAGACGAATAGGCCGTAAAGACTAGTCAGGAGCGTAAAGCTCATCGCTGGCCCCATTTTCAGCGGATCAATACCAGTCGCAAAAAGCTGGATCAGCCCGATGATCGTGCCGATCAATCCGATGGCGGGCGCGATTTCGGACGCTGCGTTCCAATAAGTCGCACTTATGTCTTGCTTCTTTTGGGTCAAATTTTTTTGCAGGCGTGCCCATTCCTCAAAGGTTTTGGCATCCTTGGAATGGAGCAATTCGGAAATCACACGGGTGACGAAAGTATCCTCGCTGCGAACTCGCTCGAGTCCGGCAAAGCCTTGCTCTCGCAAGACAAAATCAATCCGGCGGCACATGAACGTGGCATTCTCACCGCTTTCTACAAAGGGATCTCTGCCGCAATTCAGAAGCGCTGCAAAGGCCTGAAAGAAAGATGTACGACCATTTTGGATCCAGGCCATGATCAGCACGCTGCCAAGCACCAGACCGAATAATAAGGGGTCGAAAAACCGCTCAATATTGCTGAGCATAATATCCATCAGATCACTACCTGATTGAAAGCGGCAATATTTTTCCAGCAACCGGCAAAAACTTGCCGCCCTGGCCTATCTGAAAAAAGTAATCTCATTACTACTAGCATAAAACCCCCAAAATTGGCCATTTTTCGTTCGCTGCCGAAAAACTGGCACGGCCTTTGCGAAGTTCTGTTCGAGATTGCCTATCCCGGTATTTCTCATGCCAAAGTGACGGTCGAGAGGCCGCACAATTAAGACAGGATTAGTTTAGATGCCGAGTTTAGACCAAGTATTTGCATTAAACGGTGGAGCGCTACAATTGCGGTCGCAGCGTTTGAATATGCTTGCCTCTAACATCGCGAACGCATCCACGCCTGGATATAAGGCGAAGGATCTAGATTTTGATCGGGCGATGCAGCAAGCACACAATGGCGGCTCTATAGACAAGGCGATGACCGATCACACCGGTTTCCGCGTGCCACTCCAACCTTCGCTCGATGGCAATACCGTCGAATTGTCAGTTGAGCAGACCCTTTTTGCCGAAAATGCCATTCAATATCGCACCACCCTCTCCTTCCTTCAGGGGCAAGTGTCGTCGATCAAACGCGCCTTGAAAGGGGAATAATGATGAGCGGAAGTATGAATGTCTTTGATGTCGCCAGTCGGGCCATGTCGGCCCAGATGGTGCGGCTCAACACCACGGCATCCAATCTGGCTAACGCCCGCACCGATTATGCGAGCAAGGACGAAGCCTTTCGCGCAATGCGCCCGGTTTTTCGTTCGGTCATGGATGACAATATGGCGACAGTGGATGTGGAGCGCATTGTTCAGACCGATATGGAACCACAAAAGCGTTACGACCCGTCCAACCCGATCGCTGACAAGGAAGGTTATGTCTGGGAAGCCGCCGTCGACGAGACAGCGGAGCTGATCGACATGCTCGAAACAGCCCGAAACTATCAGAACAACGTACAAGTTTTACAGACCGCAAAATCACTCATTCTAGAAACGGTAAGGAACCAATAATGGAAATAGCACCACAAGTTTTTGAAAATTCAACATCGAATATTGCCGGTCTCGCCGCTGCGCAGCCCGCCAATGCGATCGGTGACAGCACCCTCGATCAGGATTCCTTTCTGCGTTTAATGACAACACAGCTGAAATTTCAGGATCCTTTTGATCCACTGGATAACCAGGCGATGGTTGCTCAGCTCGCACAATTTTCAAGCGTTGCTGGCATCTCCGAAATGAACCAGTCACTGACCGATATCGCCTCGATGTTGGGCGACAATCGTTTGTCTGATGCCAAAGAATGGATCGGCCACTCAATATTGGTTCCAGGCAATTTCGCCGTGGCGAATAAAGACGGCGAATATACCGGAGAGTTTGAGCTTAATCAGCCGACCGAGAACCTTTCGATTGACCTACTCAATGAAGCTGGAGAAATCGTAATGTTTGCGGAGTTAGGCAGTCAGGAAACTGGGCCGGTCCAATTTAATTTTGACAGCAAAAATGCTGCGGGCGAGCCCCAGGATCTGGGGCGACTGAGAGTCCGCGTTAACGGCGGCCCCGTCTCAAATCTCGCTACATGGGTTCCCGTTGCATCGGTGCAGACATCTGACGCCAATGGCCCACCCATTCTTGTAACCCCGATTGGCAACGTACTGCCAGCCGAAGCGCTACGCATTGGATAGATAAATACATCCCCCAGTGAATTTTAAACAGGAGAAGAAATAATGTCTTTCTTTACGTCCCTTAGTGGCTTGAAAGCCGCACAAACTGACTTAAATGTGATTTCAAATAACGTCGCGAACACAAACTCGACCGGTTTTAAGAAAAGTCGAGCCCAGTTTGGTGACTTGTTTGCCGCCTCCCCTACCCAGACAACCAAGACTGTTGCCGGTCAAGGCGTTCGGCTGACCGGCATCACACAGCAATTTACGCAAGGTACATTGCAGGCAACTGATAAAACACTCGACCTCGCGATCGCCGGTGACGGATTTTTCTCCGTCCGAGGTCAACCGCCGCGTCAGGGCCTTTCTTTTACCCGCAATGGTTCTTTCGCGGTTAATGTCGATCGCGAAGTCGTGGATACCACAGGAGCCAAGGCGCAACTTTTGCCCGTTGATGCTTTAGGTGTGGCAACGTCCACCAACGCCGCCGACATGTTCGATTTCATTTTGCCAGATGTGGATCCTGCCGATCCGGCTGCGCTTTTGACTAACATCGCTATTAACGGTGAAGGGGTTGTAAGTGCGACTTTTTCTAATGGAAACCAGATTGATATTGGTGCCCTTGCGATGTCCAGCTTCAATTCAATAGAAGGCTTGCGACCAGTTGGCGATGCCCATTGGGTCGCGACCGGTGACTCCGGCCCGGCGCAAATTAATCAGGCAGCAAATGGCCCGCTCGGTCAGGTTCGCTCTGGTTCTCTGGAACTCGCTAACGTGGATATTACAGAAGAGCTGGTCTCTTTGATTTCCGCTCAGCGGAACTTCCAGGCCAATGCACAGGCAATTGAGACGGCCAACACCCTGAGCCAGACGATTATCAACCTTCAGGTCTAGGATCTGAAGGCGATAGCAACCTAGGAATAGTCTATGGATAAGCTTGCATATACCAGCGTGAACGCGATGAAATCGCTGATGACTCGGCAAACAGCCATCGCCAATAATATGGCGAACTCAAATACTGTGGGCTTCAAGGCCGATATGGTTTCGGCAAAATCTCAATATTTGAATGGCCCGGGTCATAATAGCCGTGCGATGGCCGTCGAGCGGGATATGCAAGCCGATATGAACACTGGTGCAGTCACGCAAACCGGCCGCTCCATGGACATTGCTATGGAAGGTGATGCAATGATCGCGGTTCAAGCAGCCGATGGCAAGGAAGCCTATTCGCGGCGCGGCGATTTTCGCATCGCCGCATCCGGCGCGATGGTTACCGGCGATGGTTTACCGGTATTGGGCGAAAGTGGGCCGATCACAATGCCGCCAGCCGAACGGGTGGACATTGGCGCAGACGGCACCGTGTTTTTTGTCCCCCAGGGTGGCGATCCAACACAGCCCCAGGAACTCGATCGGATTAAACTGGTTAGCATGACCGGCAGCGCCATTTCCAAAGGGCCTGATGCGCTGTTCCGTGCCGCCGATGATGGCACGTTGCCGGTTGATGACAATGCACGGGTAATCTCTGGCGCATTGGAGGAATCCAACGTCAACATGACTGCTGCGCTGGTCGACATGATTGAAACCAGCCGTGCTTGGGAAACTCAGGCAAAACTATTGAAAACAGCCCAAGAGCTTGATGAAGCTAGCGCCGGCGTCATGAGCATGCCGCAAGGATAACGGGTGCGATAACCGCACGAAGGAGACAATAAAATGAGCAATGCTGCCCTGCAAGTCGCACGCACCGGTCTGGATGCGCAAAATACAAAAATGCGCGTCATCGCCAATAACCTCGCGAACGTGAACACAACCGGTTTCAAACGCGACCGCGCGGATTTTGAGACCCTAGCCTATCAGAATGTCGTCACGCCGGGCGCTCCGTCCGATGCTCAAAACCGTTTCGCTAGCGGCCTGCAATTGGGCACCGGCGTCAAACTGTCCGGCATCGGGAAAATCGCCACGCAGGGCACATTACAAATAACCGAAAATTCTCTGGATATGGCCATCGAAGGTTCGGGTTTTTTCCAAGTAGAAATGCCCGATGGCACCACAGGTTATTCTCGAGCCGGAAATTTCAACCTAACCGCCGAAGGCAATCTGGTCACAAGTGACGGCTTGCCATTGATACCCGCAATCCAGGTCCCGCAGGGCGCCACCGCCGTGACAATTGGCAACAATGGCACGGTGACAGCGGCATTGGACGGTCAATCCGAGCCAAGCGAACTGGGTCAGATTGAACTTGCCAATTTCACCAATCCGGCCGGGCTGCTTTCGGTAGGCAATAATATTCTCACCGAAACCGCAGCCAGCGGCGCCCCGCAAGTGGGGGAAGCTGGCACCGAAGGACTTGGCAATATCCGTCAAGGCGCACTCGAACAGTCCAACGTCAACATTGTCGAAGAACTGGTCAATATGATCGAGACGCAGCGCGCTTATGAGGTCAATTCCAAAATGATCTCGGCGACCGACGAAATGCTCCAATTTGTGAACCAGCAACTCTAATTTCTTTGAGAAGAGGCACCATTATCATGCGACTATCATCTAGACCAAAAACGGTTCTATCCGTCAGCGTCGCCCCTTTCCTTCTCATCGGTTGCATGGGATCAAGTGGTTCCACACCAGAGCAAGGGTTTTCTGCCGCCATCGCTGCGCCGCTGCCATCGCCAGCACTAGCCGCGGCGAACGGAGCCATCTTCCAGCAAGCGTCCGGCTATGCCGCGTTAACCAGTGGCATGCGTGCTAGCATGAAAGGTGATATTATCACGATCTTGCTCGTCGAGAACACAAGGGCCGCCAAATCGAACAGCGCGTCCAAGGATCGCAGCGGCGGCATCTCATTAACTCCACCCACAACAGGTCTATTCTCTCTATTCTCCCCTAGCGACGTTGCGACCAGTGGTTCACAAAATTTCTCTGGCAGCGGCAATGCGGCTCAGTCCAATTCGCTGCAAGGACAGGTCAGCGTCACGGTCGCTGAAAGCTATGCCAATGGCACAATGTTGGTTCGCGGACAAAAAATGACTTCGCTCAACCGCGGCAACGAGCATGTCCAGTTTAGCGGCCTTATCCGAGCGATAGATGTGTCGTCTGACAACACCATCCCGTCCACCAAAGTCGCCAATGCGCGCATCATTTACGGCGGCTCCGGCGAAATTGCATCGGCTAGCAAACAAGGTTGGCTGCAAAAATTCTTCTCTTTCATTTCCCCCTTTTAGTCCCCGATCAGGCGAGACAATATGCCCCTATTCCCAACAATATCCCGTTTCATTCATCTGTTTGCTGCATTGGCTATCACGCTACTGATTGCGATCCAGCCTGCGCACGCGGAACGAATAAAGGATCTCGGCCATTTCGCTGGCATTCGGACCAACCAACTGGTCGGCTATGGCGTGGTTGTCGGGCTGGCCGGAACTGGTGATGACAGTCTGGAATATGCGACATTGGGCGTCAAAGGAATGACCAGCCGTTTCGGCTTGGCGCTGCCCCCCGGCGTCAATCCAGCAACGAAAAATGCCGCTGCGGTCATGGTGACCGCAGAGATGCCGGCCTTTGCCAAACCTGGACAACGGATGGATGTTACCGTTTCGGCACTAGGCAAAGCCAAATCACTGCGTGGCGGCACATTGATATTAATGCCGCTATATGGCGCGGATCAACAGATTTACGCGATGGCACAGGGCAATCTTGCAGTGGGTGGTCTTGGCATTTCTGCAGCAGATGGGTCTAGCCTGACGGTCAACATACCCTCGGTCGGACGCATCTCCGGTGGCGCATCCATTGAAAAAACCGTCGCCACGGGTTTCGAAAGCCAGCCATTCCTGAGCTTCAATCTAACCGACGCCGATCTCACCACATCCTTGCGCGTAGCCGAGGCGATTAACAAGGCGATCGGTACCGATCTTGCCATCGCAGCGGATGCTGTCACCGTACGCATTATTGCGCCGGTTGGAGCGCAGGAACGGGTCATGTTGATGGGCAAGATCGAAAATCTGATCGTGAAGCCTGCCGAAGCAAGAGCGCGCATTATCATCAATGCAAGAACCGGTACTGTTGTTATCAACGGAGCCGTCCGGCTTGGCCCAGCTGCTGTCAGTCACGGAAAATTGACGGTACGTGTCGAAGAAAATCCGACTGTTGTACAACCCGCACCCTTTAGCCGAGGCCGGACCGAAACAGAGCAGAATAGTGACATTGTGTTGGAAGATGATGGTGCCCCGGCATTTGAAATTGGTCGCCGTGCTTCTCTATCAGAAATTGTTGAAACTATTAATTCCATCGGCGTTTCACCGTCTGATCTAACAGCGATACTAGAAGGATTGAAACAAGCCGGAGCCCTTAAAGCGGAGTTGATCATCATATGACCACCATTAATCATCGCGGGAGCTTGCCGGTCACGTCGTCAACATATGCCACAAAACCGCTGGCACACGGCGCAAAAACCGAAACGGAATCGATGGCTGCCAATTTCGAAGCAATTTTTGTCCGGCAAATGCTCTCAACCATGCGCACAACGTCTTTGGGTGAAGGTCTATTTGATGGACAAGGTACCGAAGAATTCCGCGATATGCAGGATTCTATGCTGGCAGAAAATATGGCGGACAAGGGTATTTTCGGCATTGCTGAATTGCTGAACAACCATGTCGAGAAAAATGGCCTGGATAAAAGTGGTGGGAAAGAATAATGTCTGATTTACTATCCATCGGGCGGTCCGCGCTACAGGTTAACAGCCGTGCGCTGGAAGTGGTCGGATCCAATATCGCCAATGCTGAGAACCCCGATTATGTACGCCGTTCTCTCAACGTCGGTGACACGACACTATACGGGTCCACCAATCCGATTTATGCTAATTACACTGGTGTCGGCGGCGTATCGGTGAACGGCCTTGTCCGTGCCAGTGACCAATTTCTGGAAGCCGCAACCCGCCAAACCGGCGCCAACAGGGTGCGGTCCGAAGTGATGGTTCAATGGCTCGATCAAAGCGAAATAGCACTGGCCAACAACCAATCTGATGTTGGCAGCCAACTTACCGAGCTTTTTGGTGGTGCTGAAGAATTGTCTGCAGTACCGTTCGAACCAGCACTCAGGGGCCAGTTTCTTAGCGATATTGAAGACACCGTTGCCCGGTTTAATCAATCGGCATCGAACCTATCTGCAACCACGACATTGATGAACGGCGCAGCGGCACAGGAAGCATCTGAGTTAAACAGCGCATTAGCAGAACTGGCCCAGGTCAACGAAAAATTGCGCCCTACCCAACCAGGCACCTCGCAGCAAGTGGCCCTTTTGGATCAACGCGATGCCGCTTTGACCGTGATCACCGAGAAACTGGATGTTGAGATTAGTTTCGGCGACAATGGGCTGGTGGATATTTCACGCGCCGGCACCAGCCTGGTCGCCTATGACAGCGTCAGTCCGATAGTCTTTGTCGCGAATGCAGGCGGTGCGTTTGACATAGAGATTGGTGGAGCGATTCAACCCCCGCCAACGAACGGAACATTGGGCGGACTTCACCGCGCGCAGTTCGACATTGCTGCAGTATCAACCAATCTGGACGCATTAGCAGTACAGTTTGCCGATGAACTCAACGACTGGCAGGCCAATGGCCGAACCGACGCAGGCGCAATTGGCGCGGCCGTCGTTTCCCATGGCGGAACGGCAGCTAGCCTGTCGGCCACCGGTTTAATGATAGATGATCTGGCTTTGGCATCGCCCGCCGGAATCGCCAATGGCAATATATTAGCCTTCGTCGACTTGCGCACTCCTGGCGGCACAGAGCAACAATATGAAGGTTTGGTCGTCGGACAAGCCCGTAACTTGCTTTCTGCGCGCAGCGAAAGCGAAGCTGCAACCGCTTTTGACCTAGCGACACGCGAGTCACGAGACCGAGTTTCAGTCGTTGATCTGGACCGTGAAGCAGCGGATCTTATTCGACTGCAACAATCTTATGAAGCGTCTGCTCGAATTATTCAGGTCGCCCGCGAAACGGTACAATCCGTATTGGCAATTTTTTAACATGGCGCTGAACCAGGCACGCCCAAGGGGGAAATGATGGAATCTATCAATCGCACCAGACCAGATAATGCCATTCAAAAACAAAGTGATCTTTTCAGGTTAATGGCCCAGAAACAAGAATCGATTGCCACTGGTATCAGATTTAACCGACCGTCCGAAGCTCCATCCAGCTGGCTGGAAATATCAAGTATCAGCCGGCAGACGACGATTGAAAATAGCTGGTCGAACAATATTGGCCGAGCGCGCATTTTGGCGCAGCAGGCGGAATCGACAATGGATACCATATCAAATGGAGTCATACGCTCCCGCGAGTTGATGGTACTGGCCAATAATGAAACTTTGGCACCGCAAGATCGTGAAGTCATCGCTTTGGAAATGGCAAGCCTCCGGGATCAATTTAATCAACTGATCCAGGCAAATGACAATTACGGTGGCAAGTTGTTCCATTCCGGGGATCCGATCAAGATGCGTATCGATACCGATGTTCTGGTGACGCCTGCGCCCACGCTGCAAGCGGTCTCTCAAGATATCGATATTGGAGGAGGAGCAACCGAAAGCCTGGATACGATTATGACGAACATGATTGATGCGGTTTTGACCGGCACACCAGCGGAACGCAACGATCAACTAGATCGCGCTAGGTCGATGACGGATCATTTCTCAACGCTGCTCGGCAGTCAGGGTGTGCTTATCAATCGGTTGGATGAACAGGAATTGAGGTTGCAGGAATCGCAGCTCAACACAACAGAACGGCGCTCGGCGCTAGAAAATACCGATGTTGCCGAGGCCATATCCCAGTTCCAGTCGTTGTTAGTGAATTTAGAGGCAGCCCAGCGGATATATGCCCAGACAGCTAGTACGTCGCTGATCCAGCTTATCGGTTAACCCGCCCAAATCATCACTATCGCGCCCTTAACCATAACGGTTTTTGTCCGTTCACCAATATGATGATTCTCCGTTTCAGCCCCCTCTGGCAGACGGACAAATCTAAACGGACCTGTGGATTGGAAATTAAGTTATGTTCGCTGGAATTGGAATTATTGTCTTGTTCGTAATGGTTTTCGGCGTGTTCATCCTGTCAGGCGGGGACATGGGCGTCGTCTTGCATGCTCTCCCAATCGAGATGGGAATTATCGGCGGCTCGGCTGTCGCTGCACTTATCATCGGCAATAATGGCGCCCAGCTAAAGGCCCTGATGGGTGGCTTTGGAAAAGTTTTCAAAGGTCCAACCTACGTCAAACAGGATTTCATGGATTGCATATTGCTCGTGTCCAAACTGACAAAAATCCTCAAAAGCGAGGGGCCGGTCGCTCTGGAACCACATATCGAAGATCCAAAAGCTTCACCGATATTCAGTGAGTATCCCAAGTTGTTAAAAGACGACACGTTAATCCATCTCATTGCAGACAGCCTAAGACTTGTTGTCGTTTCTTCCGGCACTCTCGACCCGCATGCGGTCGAAGATGTCATGGATCAATCTATCAAAACTCACCATCACGAAGCTGTTGCGCCGGCAGACAACCTTCAGGGTCTGGCGGATGCTTTGCCAGCCTTGGGTATTGTTGCCGCGGTTTTGGGTATTATCAAAGTCATGGGCTCGATCGACAAACCGCCAACGATTTTGGGTGGTATGATCGGCTCCGCGCTCGTCGGAACTTTCCTTGGCATTTTTCTGGCTTATGGTCTGGTGGGTCCAATGGCGACGCGTGTCCGGTCCATCATCGAAAGCGATGCTAGCATTTATCATGTCGCCAAACAGTTGATCATTGCCAATCTTCACGGCCATCCACAGCCACTCATTATAGAAGCAGCTCGCACCAGCCTGCAACATGCAAACCAGCCAAGCTTCTCCGATGTATTTGACGCTATAAGGGCGAAATAAGCCATGGCCAAGAAAGCCGCCCCAGAACCGCTTCAGCCGATCATCGTTAAAAAGATCATTGTCGAGGAACATGGTGGCCATCATGGCGGCGCATGGAAAGTTGCCTATGCAGACTTTGTGACGGCCATGATGGCGTTCTTCTTGTTAATGTGGTTGCTTGGTGCAACCGACGAAAAGCAGCGCAAAGGAATAGCTGACTATTTCTCGCCCACGCTTGCTCAAGTGAAGCGCGATAGCGCCGGCGGCAAGGGGATGTTCGGAGGTTCATCGGTTACGGACCCCGATAAATATCCTCATAAAAAGGCGAAACAAGTTGGAGAGCAGTCAATAGACACTCCTCGCAAGGCTACCGAAACTCTGGCTGATAAAAGCAACAAAGACCGTAACCAGAAATCTATACCCAAATCGATTACGGCTAAGGAATTCGAGAAACGCGTCCGAGAGCAGCTCAAGAAAAACCCTGAAACGGCGAAGTTGATGTCGAACGTCCGTTTTACAGATACCAAAGAAGGCCTGCGGATTGACATCATCGATGAGGCTGATTTCAGTATGTTTGCATTAGCGACAAATAGCTTACAGTCGCGAGCAATTGAACTGATCGGACAAGTGGCAAAGATCATCGACACTGTAGACAATGCATTGATTATAAGAGGTCATACGGACAGCCTGCCTTATGCCAGTGGGCAAAGCATGAATAACTGGCTGTTGTCCTCTGCAAGAGCGGAAGCGACTAGGCAGGAATTGGTCAGACAAGGCGTGGCAATTCATCGCATGGCAAGGATCGAAGGCGTCGCGGATACTGAACCGTATAATCCAGCAGACCCGAATGATGATAGAAACAGGCGCATCTCTATAACTATGAAAACGAAATAGGCTGATCGCACTTGCAGAGCCACTTTGTCTAATATTACATTACTATTTATTTGAAGATATTGTAAACATTAAACCAATTTGGAAATAATATCCTGACGTACTCCCAAAATGGGTTGAAATTCGATTGATCTTATTCCTGACGATTCGGATACAGGTGTTAGAAAGTGTAAAATCTTTCCATCAAGGCCGCTCCAGCCCCCGCAGGTTGGGTCTTGGTGAACGTAGCGCACCTGGTCTGCGTTATAACTGATCGGGCAGAGTGGTAGATACCACTCTGCCCGATTGTCATTGGGGCATCTCTAAAGCCAACACTGGCAAAAAACTTCCCAGGTCCTCGGTGCCTTCTGCAAGCACGACCAACACAGTCAGCACTCTCCAGTTGCAAGCAATGCAAATAAAGAAGCAGGGAACAAGCCTGTGCCTGCTCCCTGCTTCTTTAGATTAATCATCGCGATTATTTGGACCAATGGAATCTGTTCAAATCCAAAAATTATAGCAGATTCTCAGTACCCTAAAGCGCCGATAGAAAACCGGTTCATGCTGCAAATACTAAAATACTATAGTTCGTTAGAATAGGTTAGAACGTTGTTGCGTCCCTGAGACTTGGCTTCATAAAGAGCAAGATCGGCTTTTCGGAGGATGGAACGTTTTGTGTCAGTTTCCAGGCATTCCGCTACGCCAGCAGAAAAGGTCACTTTTCCTACGGCGCTGCCGGATTCCAGATCGACCAGTTCGCGGCGTGCCAAGGCATCACGACATTGATCGACCCGCTTACAAACATCTTCAATATTTTCATCTTCAAAAATCACCGCAAATTCCTCTCCACCGTAGCGGGATGTATGACATTTGCTGTTCGACAGGGACGAAAGCTCATCTGCAACGAGCCTAAGAACGCGATCTCCGCATTCATGGCCAAAGGTGTCGTTTATCTTCTTGAAGTGGTCAATGTCGATAAAAGCCAAAACCAATGGCTGCCCATTTTGAAGTAGTTTCTCCAAAACTTCATCCAATGTCCGTTCAAATTTTCGGCGATTTGGGAGTTTAGTGAGTTGATCAAAATCAGCTTCGTTTTTAGCTTGCTCCAACTCATTCTGCAAAGTGAATAGTTTCTTATTAGTTTCAGTAATCTGCTCGCGGTTTTCACGAGTGGATTCAACCATCAACTGCGAAAGATCGAGCAATTTCTGGATGGCAATATCAACATCGCCTGACCGCGTCCGGATAGTGTCGGCCTGCTCAATCAAATTGGTCTCACATTCAATGGTGTTCTTGTTACCATCATCGATGATCTGCGTTGTTGCACGAATATGCTCAATCGCCTCCATAAGAATCTTGTCGATTTGGATTCCAATATCCGACCGTAGGTGTTTCTCATACAACTCCTGAGCGGAAGCATTGTTCAGACGCCCAGCAGAAGACAGTCCCACAATCTCGTTTTTCAAACCGCTCTTGCCGCCGCAGATATATTCCCATGCCAATTCAAGATTGCACGAAGACAAGGTGAGATTATGCTGCCGAATGAAACTGGCAATCGCATAGAGCGGAGACCGCTGGCCGTCATCTTCTATGCAGACAGGGCACGAATCATCACCATCATTTTCACGGAAATAGCTGTCGAGTATATTCTTTATATCTAGTTTCATTTCATGCTCGCAATCTGCGTTGTGGCATCCGGTTATACGCGTCGAGCGCAGCAACCTTGTAAGCCTCGGCTAATGTTGGAAAATTAAAAACGGTGTCGGATAGGTAGTCTATTCCCCCGTTCAGGTTGAGCACGGCTTGACCGATATGAATCAATTCAGTTGCCCCTTCACCGACGATGTGAACGCCCAATAATTTACGATCGTTCAGATCAAAAATGCATTTTAACAGGCCTTTACAACTACCCAATATATGTCCGCGTGACGTTTCCTGAAATCTTGCAATACCGATTTCCACCTGCATGCCTTTGCCGCGCGCTTCGTCTTCAGACATGCCGATGCTGGCAATCTCGGGGATCGAATATATGCCGAGCGGAAAGCTATGCTCCGAGCTACTAATCGGATGACCAAACGCGTGACAGGCTGCCAGTCTTCCCTGCTCCATCGACGTCGACGCCAGGGCCGGGAAGCCAATAATGTCTCCGGCGGCATAGATATGGGGCTGCGATGTTTGCAGCGTTTTCGCATCTACTTTCAATCGCCCTCTATCATCAGGTTCAATTCCAATTTTTTCCAAGCCAAGCTTGTCCACGGAACCAATACGGCCAGCCGTGAAAAGCAGCATCTCGGAACGGATTTGACGGCCATCGTCTAGTTCAACATGCGGACCACCGTTTTTGTCCAACTCAATTTTTTTGATCGTCCGACCAAGACGGAGACTAATCCCGCGCTCAGAGAGCTGGTGCGTGAAATTGGCAATGACGTCGCGGTCGATAAACTCCAATATATTTTTTCGTGCTTCAACCACCGTGACTGGAATCTCAAGTGCAGAGAATATCGTGGCATATTCCAGACCGATGACACCTCCACCGACTACTATGATAGATTTTGGCATTGGCATATTTGCAGCGATAGAATCACTATCCACAACGCTAGAGCGATTAAAAGGAATATGGTTCGGTCGATAGGGCCTTGTTCCCACGGCGATAAGGAATTTTTCGGCAGTAACAGTAAAGCTCGTTGTCTTTCCTTGCACGGATTGCGAGACAGACAATTTGTTGGGACCTGCAAATTTTGCTCGCCCTTTTAGCGTCTCGATATTGTTGCGAGACAGCTGACTGTCGATCACCTCGACTTCGTCGCTGAGGGTTGTCGAAAGACGAGAGCAAATGGATTGTAGCGTTGTATCCGTACCACCGCGCTGACGCCCAGATTTAAAATGTTGATCCCGCCACCCTGTAACCGACAAAACTGATTCTCGGATAGTTTTCGATGGCAAGGTTCCTGTATGTACCGACACACCGCCAATTTTCTTTTGATCATCAACAATTGCCACTGATTTACCGAGCTTCGATGCCTGGATTGCTGCTCTGCGTCCAGCGGGACCGCCTCCGATTATTACAAAATCATAGTCAAAATCAGTCATGTGTTTCCCTTTCGTGCAATGGTTAACGGCGACGAAGAGAAACATTAAACTCAGAATAGGAAAGGTGATCGATTCAGGGCAAAAGATGACGCTTCACTTGTTCATAATGCAGCAGCAATATGATCTGAGTAGATGCGTCAAATTGGGACATATATTATCAACTTGTCAAAACAAGCAAAGCTTCAGTAATATTTGTTGAAATTGCAACCAGTTGTAACTAATGGATTTCTCTTCCAAGGTTGGAAAATTTATTTTTAATTGCTCAGCAAGCGCAACGCAAATTTGATCGAAAATATTCTCACTGCCGCGAGAAAGGCAATGTCCGTCACAATGAAGAACAGCTCAGACGACATTCTCAATTTGATAGAACGGCTCCAAGAAATCCTGGTTATGCTGGACGAAGATGGGCATGCTATTCCAGCTATAAGAGTTGAAGAAGCGATTAATGTTTTGCGACAAGATCGGGAAGATCAAGAAACATCAGATGGCAACTGATAGCATTCTAGCATGCATTTAATCGACTTTTGATTTCAATAAAAAGCGTCATTTTTGCGATGTTCACCTTTACTGAATCTCGTAGACTATCAAAACGCAGGTTTTGATCAATTCTGTTGCTTCGATATCGCAATCGTGGAGACTGATGTCAGATAATTGATTATTGCTATGGCTCTTTTTCTCGACAAAACTGTCTGATCGAACCTCAAACCCTTTTTGGATTTTTGCCTTCGCATAGATACTTACAGATGTGTTTTCAGTTCGAGAAGGAGATCTTTCTGCATTTGCAGGAACCGCCATAGCGCCGACCAATATTGGTATCGTCCAAAATATCGGTATCCCTTTCCAAACTGGCTTTACTGGTCGACGAATATCGATAATGTCGCGCCTCTCTGATACAAAAATGTCTCAGAGTGATTGACGGTCGAGTTTATTGATACTTAAGCCGCATATTAAAAAGTGGTAATGGCTGCGGTCTCTCTTTTGCAATATCCAGTAGGCAAAGTTGTTCACACGGCGTGGAAAGAAACGATTGCGCTATTGTCAGTGAAACTTGGAATCTGCTGCTCAACATTGTTTACTATTTGCTTCAGGTAAAATTCCATCGGACGCGAATTGAGCTTTGAAAATGGCTTCTCGTTCTGTTGGTTAAATATTGAGAGCAATATTCCAAGCCTAGCTTAGTGAGAGTAGATTTGGTGAAATCAATCGTACATCTTGAAAATAAAAAAGTAGAAAGTTGAGCCGAGTGTTAATCCGGACGCCAAAGCCCCGTAAACAAATTTAGGCACTTTAAGCTGCCTTTATCTGCTAAACTCCGGCCAATCATCCCCACAATGAAGACGGAAGTTTAGCACGAAATTGAAAGGGGCGATTTTATGTTTGCTGGTCCTTACTGGATCGCCCCTTTCTATTTCAACTTCGAAATATTGTGATGAGGCCAATCAGAATTTTTCACATCTCGTTCAGAAAACAATCGTAAAACAACCGGCTACCTCAATGTTGGTCTTCGCCACTTTCGATTATGATTTTCTTGTCTATGAAAGGGCCTAGATTTCAAAGAAGATGGGTTAAGCAATCTTTTCACTACAAATAGTGTCGGGTTTCTGAAGAACTGACCTGACCACCAGGAGCATCAAGAAAGTGGAAAACACTAACGATAAGACGCAAAGTGATGAAGCGTCAGATGTACAGTTTCCTTGGTATGGGGGCTTGGAATTCAGAACGCTTGCTGAAAGTATTCCTGCTCTTGTTTTTGTTGGCGATGCCAATGGTGCCAACATATACACTAACATTCAGTTTCAAAGGTACACCGGCCGGAAAAAAGAAGATATTCTGAACGATGGTTGGCTAGCTACAATTCATCCTGATGATCAGAAACGTGCTGCCGCTACATGGCTGGAAAGTTGGACCAAAGGCAAAAAATACGACGCAAAATATCGGTTCTGTAGATTTGATGGCGAATATCGTTGGCATTTAGTAAGGGGCGCACCCGTTAAAGATGGCAGTGGCAATATTGTCCGTTGGATTGGGTCCTGTACAGATATTGAGGACTTGATCGCTCGTATCAATGTTCAGACTCAAGCAGAAGAAATACTCAAAGCACTTGGCACAGCATCTGACGTGATTGTCCACGCTAAAAATGCCAAGGGAGAATTTATTTATACCAACGCCGCATTGGTCGAAATAGTAAAGCAAGAGCGTCAATTTTTCGATGGGAAGACTGTCGGCGATATAGTTGGGAGCGATCTGGAACGAAACACGATTGAGGAACACGATAAGTTAGTCCAATTGTCAGGGAAAGCCCAAACCGTCGTTGAAAAGTTGACGCCGACGGGTTTAAACACCCGCCACCTGCTTTCAACAAAAGTACCTCTTCCACTGCCTGACGGGTCGACCGGAATTGCGACGCTCAGTGTTGATATATCAAATTCAGTGGAGTTGGAGAAAAAGCATAAAGACTTGTTGGTCCACTCACGTAACCGCATTGATACCATACCCACTATAACGTGGGTTACGGACGGTGCAGGCAAGCTTGTTGAAGTCAATCAGTCATGGCATGATCATTCAGGGTTAGGTAAGGTTTTCGGGATGAGCTTTGACGATATCATTGCATCTGGATCGAATGAACAGTTCTTCGATCAATGGCAGTTTTGCATAGAGACAGGCGAAGTTCTAGATATTGGCGTTGAACTGAAGGATGACCTCGCGGGTACTCAAGTAACACGACGAGCCTTAGCTATCCCGATGGATCGAATTGACGCAGGGGTCAATAAACGATTTTGGTACGGGACGTTTTCTTGACCGGCGATTTGTTGCACAAGATCTTCTAGTTCATGGAACACTATCTGCAATGATCGCAGAATATAGCCCGCGCTATCTTCAGCAACTTACGCGGCTAAGTTATCTGGCGCCCGACATTATTTCAGCGATAATCGATGCCACAAAACCAGTTGATCAAACCGGTCGCAAGCTCCTGCGCACCGGAAGTGTTCCGCTCAACAGGACAGCGCAGCGCGAACTACTCGGCTTCAACTAAGTTCCAAAACCACCGAAATCCAATAGTGCATCTGGTGCCAGCGTTTGGAGTCATCGAGATAAAAGCGGACATTAGCAGGTCCTCAATCAACCCTATAGGCCACAGAGCAAAAAAACTCGCTTACTCATATAATGATAATGATTCTTATTTACATTAGCATTAATAATCACTACCGACCACCGCATTGATGGATATTGAATGAGGGTTCAAACGTGATTCGAAAAATACTACTCGCCACTACCTGCATAGCGCTGCCTTCCATGGCGGCGGCGCAAACGGAAGCAGATGAAAAAAGTGATCAGAATATCATCGTCGTTACCGGCCAAGTCACGAATTTTGGCGCAACCAAATCCGAAACACCAATTTTGGAAACAGCACGTTCGGTCACGGTAATCGGTTCTGAGGAATTCTTGGTAAAAGGCGCTCTCACTCTTGATGACACGCTGAACTATACAGCGGGTGTTGTTGGGGACACATTTGGATTTTCTACCCGTGGCGACTTTCCTCGAGTGCGCGGGCTAGATGTCCCTGAATATCTGGACAATATCCAAGTGTTGTTTGGATTTTATAACAATGCACGGTCTGACATTTATGCACTCGAGCAAGTCGAAGTGCTTAAGGGACCTGCGTCGGTGCTTTATGGCCAAGGGTCTCCGGGTGGAATCCTGAACACCGTTAGTAAGCGTGCCGGACCAGACAATTTGGAACGTGAAATCGTTGTCGATTATGGCACGAATAACCGAAAGCAAATAGCCAGTGATTTGGGGTTTGATCTGTCTGGCGATGGCACCTTCACCGGAAGGGTAGTGGCTCTCTATCGCGATAGTGGCACACAGCTTGATTTCATCGATGACGATGCAATTGTCGTTGCACCGTCACTGACCTTTGACAATGGCAATACGGCGATCACCCTTTTGGCAAATTATACGGATCGCAACAGCGATACAGCCCATCAGTTTTTGCCGCTGTCCGTGTCGGGTTGTCCGAGCGCGAATGTTACAATTTCAGAACCGAATATTTGCGCAGGAATGATTACCCAAGAAGTCGATCCGTCCCTTTACGTTGGCGATCCCAATTTCAACACCTACGATTCCGAATCCTTCTCAATTTCGTTGTTCGCCCAGCATAAGTTTAATGACGCCTTGTCCTATGAGACAACTGCGCGTTACCGGGAAAGCCAAGTTGATTACAAACAAGCATGGGTTGCATTTCTGGGCGACGGGAACCCGCGCGTACTGGCTGATGGCACTGCCATAGGACGCAGCTGGTATGACGCGCCTGCAAGTTCAGACCAGATTGCAGTCGATAGTCGCTTTCGCGCAAAATTCGCAACCGGTGGGATCAAACATGAGCTGCTTGCTGGAATGAATTTTCAGAATGTGAATACCTTGACCGAGGCTGCTTATCTCTACGCCCTGCCGACAACGTTCAACTTGTTCAATCCTGACTACTCTGGAGTGGAAATACCAGCAATGGCATTACTTGATGCTGCGCGAGGGCGCCGTGAAAGTGAGACCGATATGCTTGGTTTCTATATCAATGACCAGATTACAGTCGGAAACCTGGTCCTAAATGCGGGCATACGATTTGATCAGCTGACAACCGGTAACGGAACGACTTCGCAAGATGATAGTGCTACGAGTTTAAGCTTTGGCGCGCTCTATAAAACCCCCTTCGGTTTAAATGTTTACGTTAGCTACGCCGAGTCATTTGAAGCGGTTGTCGGGGTTGATCCAACGACGAACCAGCCTTTGAAACCCCAATTGGGCAAGCAATATGAAGTGGGTTTAAAATACCAACCTCCGGGCACGCAAACCTATGTTACAGCTTCCTATTTTGACATAGAACAATCCAATCTCTCCAACCCCAATGGTTTACCCAGCGCTGCATCGCAGCAAGAGGGCATTGCGAAAATCAAAGGTTTTGAGATTGAAGCGCAAGCGGTCATTGGAGATTTCCGCATCGACGGCGCTTTTAGCGTTCTGGATACGCAAGACCCCGATGGCGTCCGCTTCCCGAGCGTCCCGGAAATACAAGGCTCGGCTTGGGCGGCTTGGCGACCATCATCTGGATCATTTAAAGGCTTCCTGCTTGGCGCCGGTATCCGTTATGCCGAAGGCAACGAAAGCAGTGGAACGGCCTTTTTGGCTGCTAATGATTTCGCGCCGACTCCCGTGTTGATTGAGACCGATGGCTATACCGTTTTTGACGGAGTTATCGGGTATGATTTCGATCAGGTTTCTTTGACGCTCAATGCACGAAACATATTCAATACAGAATATTACGGCACTTGCTTGTCGCGCGGAGATTGCTTCCCCGGCGAAGGCAGAACAATCGTCGCAAGAGCAGCATTCAAATTTTGACAACAGCGGAAGGATGAGGCTTGGGCATTTCTGACCGCGCCTCGATTAGCAACATGAATATAGTAATTGATTCTGTTTTCGCGCTGGTTGGTCTGAGCAGTGGTATGATTGGTTTGCTCCTGCTCTATAACTCCTGGTCACAGACAAAACGATCGCCCGTCTTAATTGGTTCCGGTTGGGCGCTATTGCTCCTCTCCCTGTTCCTTTGGGCTTATGCTGGCGGCGCCGATCGGGGCATTGCTCTGGGGCTGATCGTTAACAGCCTCTTGGCCTTATGCTTTGTTGGCTATTCGGCATCGACACAGCCTCCTAGAAAACAGAAACCGGCACGAGAAAAATCACCAAAGCAAAAAAGTGATCAAACGGGGCAAGCAGAATGGGTCAAAGCTTTTGGCTATATAATATTTTTGGGACCGG
Source organism: uncultured Sphingomonadaceae bacterium (assembly GCA_947501695.1). GTDB lineage: Bacteria > Pseudomonadota > Alphaproteobacteria > Sphingomonadales > Sphingomonadaceae > Parasphingorhabdus. The sequence goes on along the minus strand of CANMWO010000001.1, from coordinate 431,283 downwards.
TCTGTGGTGTCATCGCCTTTGCAATCGCCATGGGAATATATCAAACACTCGATATGGCGGGCACCGAAAAGGCCAATAGCCTCGTTTCCGGCCTCTTTGCGTTTCCGATAATCTGGGCAGCCATTGTCATTTTTTGTCTGATCTCTCGGTGCAAGCATTTGAAAATGGCGATATTGGTTGGCGCGCCCTTGTTCAGCGTCGCATTGCTACTCGCAGGGAATAAATGATGGACATTGATCAACAGGTTCTCCCCCAACCGCTGGCAAAGCGGGCACTATCAGCTCATCATCTGCTGGGCATCGCAATCAGCGCCGTGCTGTATATTATTTGTTTCAGCGGTACCGTTAGTGTCTTCAAAGAAGAGATTCAGTTGTGGGAACAAAGCGGCGAACAAGCCGTTACTTTTCTATCATCAGAAGCCGCCCAGCTGGCCGCCCAAAACGGCATGAGCATCGATCCCAATACGGCTCATCTGTTTATCCACATGCCAACGGAACAAAATCATCGGGCGATAGTCGAAACCGATAACAAGGAAATCTATGTTGATAGGGATGGCAATTTAGGACCCGAGGTCGACCGACCATGGAGTGATTTCCTGATTGATCTTCATTATTACCTGCATTTGCCAAAGTCGTTCGGAATGATTGTGGTGGCAATATTCGGAGTTTTTTTGTTCGCTATGTCCGTTACCGGCTTCATGGCCCATCCCAATATCTTCAAAGACGCCTTTGCATTCCGACGATCAAAATCAGAGCAGATAAAGCAAGTAGATTTACACAATCGTTTGGCAGTTTGGACAGCCCCATTTCACATTTCAAATTCTCTTACCGGCGCTATGATCGGGCTCGCGGTGTTATCTGCAGCTGCCATTGGCACGTTGAAATATGATGGTCATGCAGAAGCGGTTTTTGAGCCTGTCTTTGGCGCAGAACCAGAAGTTGATAGCACGCCCACTCCGCTTGCCAATATCATCCAGGCGCTTAACTTTGTTGCTAGCAAGCATAGCAGCACGGTGCCGCTTTTTGTCATCCTTCATGATCCTGGAACGCGAGGACAATATCTGCAAATCATGTCTGAGCATCCACGCAGGCTTATTTACGCGGAAAAATACAACTTTAATGGTAATGGTGATTTTATTGATACGGTCGGGTCTGCTGATGGGCATCTGGGACAACAGATTGCAGACTCTGTTTACAAGGTTCATTTCGGACAATTTGGTGGATTGCCGGTAAAATTGGCGTTCGGTATATTCGGAATATCTCTGCTCTATATTATCCATGCGGGAATGCGGATTTATTTTATCAAGCGAATGGCAAAAGGTCATCCATCGCAAAACCTGGAACGCAGTTGGATGGGGATAATTTGTGGTGTCCCTGCAATGTTCTTGTTTACGCTTGCCATCAGTCTAGTGGTTCCCGCAGCCGATACTTCTTTAGGGATAATATTCTGGATCGGGCTCGTTGTGATCGTCATTGGCTTTGCCCTACGGCCCCGTCGACGAACCAATTTGCGGCAAGACCTCCACCCTTCAAGAGACTAGGTTACCAATTTCCAACACTGCGCAAACTGCATAATGGGTCTATCAGTCCTAGTGTCCGCTTTTGTGCGCAAAGCGGGCACTAGGACAATCTCGGCATAATCTCATTGCATTGCCGAAACCGGAATACTCCCGTTTTGTAGCGATTTTCCGCCATGCTGCGCCTTTACACTTATGGGATATTGTGCAAGCTTCCTTGTCCAGAAGGAGTGCGGTAATATGAACAAGCAAATATTGGTAGCTGTTGGACTCACTTTAGCGGGGCTGATGTTCATACCTTCGGTGTCGATCGCCACACTTACTGATCCATCAGCAACCGGCCCGGATATTGTTGTTACGGGTATTGAGACGAGCAAAGAGGATATTGCTGATTTTATCAAGACCACAATTGCCACACCCAAAGGCGGGCGGCACGAGGGGCAATTTGCTCGGTTCACGCAGGCAGTCTGTCCGAAAGTCGTGGGATTGTCCTTAGAGAATAGCGAACAAATTGAACAACGCATGCGTGGCATAGCCAAAGCAGCCGATATGCGTGTGGCAGCGAAGAGCTGCACGCCCAATGTTTATGTCATGGTCGTTTCCGATGGCAATGAAGCCATATCCATGCTGCGCAAAAAAAGGTCGCGCCTGTTTGGCGATATGCCGCACCACGCAAGAGAACGGATAGCAAAGAGCGGCGGTCCAACCTATTCTTGGAAACGCATTCAAACCGGTTCCGCTGAAACAGGGGCCCTGCAAAATTCCGATGAAACGCGAAAGCTAGGGCGTGTAACAGAAGTTCCGATCATGAATTCAAACGTGAAATCTCGAGTTAAGCGAACGATTACAAAAAATATAACTCATTCATTTCTATTGATCGAGAAGGATGCTTTGGTGGACCTGACTACCGTCCAGATTGCCGACTATGCAGCGATGCGGTCTTATATCGAAACCGCTGATCAAACGGCCAGGACAGCACCGCGCTATTCCATACTAGCGCTGTTCGATAGACCGAAAAAGGATGAAAAAACTCCGAGTTCCGCAAGCGAAATGGATCTCGTGTTACTAAGCTCGCTCTATAATTCTTCGGCAGATGTCTCTGCGTCGATGCAAAGCTCAGCGATGGTGCACCGTATAGAAAAAGAACTGACAGCACGCGACGAGCAATAAAGCGATTGGGACCAATCAGCTGGAAGATATTTCATGCCAGGAAATGGGACCTGTTTTCGGTTACAAAATCATCGCCTACGGATCCTAACAAATACTTTTGCTCCCATAGCGGATTTTAAGCTAGTGTCAGCTTCATCTCGAAAGCGGACGTTAACTTGCCTTCTTGCTCCTTAATAGAAATGGCCTTAACGCAAACCTCGCGTAGCCATAAATTTTTCAAAGTTCATCACATAGCGTATAAGTTAGCTCTGTCGCGGCTCGACCTTTGACCTGAATATTGGCTACTTTCCGGAAAGCCAAAGACGGTGCCGCGCGTACTGTGGCCTGGCCAACTAAAATATCGACGGCCTGTTCTTCACACTGCCCTTCGAGGCGCGAGGCCAAATTAACGGCATCGCCCAACACCGAATAGTCAAATCGGCGGTCCGATCCCATATTGCCGACTACGCAAGTCCCAGTGTTGATGCCGATGCCCATCCGGATGACTGGCACATTGGCTTCCGCAGGCAACATCGTCTGGATTTTGCGATTGATATTCTCCATTTCAGCCAGCATCTCGCGGGCCGCGTCCAGCGCGTGCAGTGCATGATCCGGATCATCAAGGGGCGCGTTCCAGAAGGCCATCACGCAATCGCCCATATATTTGTCGATCGTCCCGCCATGCCGGAGAATGATATTCGAAAGTGGGGTAAGGATTGCATTGATTACCCGCGTCAATCCCTGCGGATCATCCTGCATGGCTTCTGAAATGGAGGTAAACCCACGAATATCGGAAAACAGAATTGTCAGTTCACGGCTGACTCCGCCCAAATTAAGTAGACTTGGATCATCAGCAATTTTCTGTACCATTTCAGGCGCGAGATATTGACCGAAGGCAATTTGTACTTCGCGTCCCCGTTTTTGTTCACTAGCAAAGTCCCGTGTGGCAATCACAGCCACACCAAATATCAGTGCGGCTATTGGGGCCGCGGGACCAATCCAGAAACGCCCATATTGCAGCAATAGCCAACAGCTAACGATAATAGCGAACAAGGCCAATACGAGCAGCAATACCTTCTTCAACGGTTCTTTGGGACTAGAAACCAGAAGCGCAAGTGCAGCAGCAAGGGCAATAAGCACAAACGACAGCCAGCGCGACGATTGCTCAATCGAAAGCCCGGTACGCAGATTGTCAAAAATAGTCGCCTGGACCTCGATCCCCGGGGTCAGCTGGAGCGAGCGCAATGTGTATGCGGTTTCAAACGCATCAATCCCGCCCACCGCGATATCGGCATTGGTCTGCAAAGCAAAGCCGATAACCACGATCTGATCTTTAAGATAGTCAGGTGGCAAATAAGCTGCGGGGTCGAGCGCCTGATAATAAGAGATTGTAGGATAGCTTCCTGCTGGACCGAAATGTTGGATCCGCCGACGGGCCTGGCTTTCAGGTACATCTTCCCCGGTTGTCATTTCGAGTAGTTCGACCATGAAGCCGTCCCGATAGAGCGGCATATTGCGTAGCACACCGTCGCCGTCCATCGACAGGCTGGCGACACCGGTGCGCGCACCCGCCTCGATCAGTTCAGGCAATGGTTCCGTGCGCACCAGCGTAGTCCCATAGGGCCGTTCGATAAGGCTTTCATCGGCAGCCAGGACTATATCAGGACCCATCGCTTCCACCAGTGCTTGATCCTGCAACTCATCGGCCGGTTCGGCAAAGACCACGTCGAAGGCAATGGCTTTGGTCCCTGCCTTGCGCAGCTGACGGATGAGCTCGGCATGTTGCGAACGCGGCCATGGCCATTGCTGACCGATGGCGTCCATGCTGGGTTCGTCGATAGCGATCAGCGTGATGCCAGGTTGCTCGGGCAGCGCCGGCTTGGCCGTCGACAAATAGTCAAAGCTGCGCCCGTCAAGATCGCGCATGATCGTGGTCAGGCTGAGCAAGCCGACTATTAAGGCGACTACCGCAACGACGATCACCCCAGAGAGGCTGCGATGCGGAGAAAGCCTGTTTGTGATCCCTGCCGCGGCCATCAAAAACGGACCTTTGCGCCCGCGACCACGGTCAATCGCGGAGCGGCGACGTCTGTCGCTGAGTCATAACGCTTGTCGAGCAAGTTGAGCAGCGAGAGGTTGAGCGCCAGTCGCCGATCCAGTGGCTCCCACTCAACCCTTGCATCAACCAGCGCTACATTTTCGGTCGACAAGTTCAGGTCGTCGCTCTGGCCGCCTATATAGCTGCCCGATACGGTTGCCTTCAATCGGATTGGCGCAGGTAGACTCCATACCAGAGAAGCCCGCGCAAAATGGCCGGGGACGAAAGGCAACTGATCACCTATTTCGTAGGTGCAACCGAAGGTGAAACCCAATCCTGCAGTGGCGCAACCAAAACTTGGCCCAATCGCTTGGTTGACATTATCGCCGGATACGAACCCGCCTTCAATTGCGCTGTTGGTATAGGCATAAGAGGCCCTCAGCCCGATATTGCTGCTCAGCCATAAATTGGCTTCTCCGCTGATCCGTTTCACCGATACCGGGAATCCGGTAATGTCTACCGGCAGGTCGGGAATGGCATATTGCACCGCCTCTAATTGCTGGTCCTGATATTCGACTGTCGTGAACAGACGATCAGACCATTCGGCATCCCAACGCACAATCACGCTGTCATTGCGGCTTTGCCGAAAGCTTGGCACCGAATTGGCCTGCAAACCGACCACGGCGGCCGGGCGGAAGCTGAAATCGAATAGTCCGCGGCTCTGACGCAAGAAAGCGGCGCGGAGCCAATGGCGCTCTATCGGCTCATAGGAAGCCCCAAACCGAAAGTTGAGCGGATAGCGGGTATCACCGCCAATTGTGCGGGCAATCACTTCCAGTTGTCCTTGCAGAACCAACGGCTCTATCGGATGGTAGCGCAGATCAACATAGGCGCTCCCTTCAGTTGTTCGCAAATCAAAGCGGGTTGGCGCGACGCCGGGGTCGGCAATGTCCTGTTCAAAATCAAAAGCAGTGTCCAATTCCCGCGTCCGCACATCGCTCCACTCCCCACCGATCCGCACATCCAACGGGCCAAAGCCTTTGGCATAATTGGCGCTAAGATAGCTAAAAGTTCCACGACTTTGCGACAATTGATCAGCGAAGAGCTGCGTGCTGGAGATATCGCGTGTTATGATGTTCAGCTGCGACCTGCCGAAGCCTCCTCCGATGGTCAGTTGATCGCGATAGCCAAATTCATGATGGTATAGTCCGAACAGGAAATTCCTTTCGGTTTCGCGATCTTCTTCAAGATCAAATCTACCATCCAGACCACCAATGATGTTGGATTCCGACAGGCTTCTATCACGGTTCAACTCGCCATTTAAGACCAAGCTATCCGACGGAGTGAGCTCCAGCCCGACATAGCTGCTAAAAAACCAATTGTCCGCACCACGCCGTCGCGAAAACGGACTAAGATCGGGCCGCCTCCGACTATCGGAAATATCGGTATAATTTCCGCGTATCCAGATCGCTGTGGGAATGGGCGCGTCAAAAATTGTGTCGAGACCACCGCTAAATTTTTGCTGATTGCGCAAGTCTTCATCGAGAATATCGATGCCAATAACCGGTTCGATGAAATTACCATTATCAAACCGCAAGCGCCGCTTGGAACTTGCAACGCTGAGAGGATCGAGAGCCACACCTTGCAGGAAACTGGAGAGCGCTTCAAAGCTTTCGCCTTGCTCGCCGCCATTATCCACTTCTTGCGCGTTAAAACTACCGTCGGCGTTGCGGATCAGGAAGGGACCGGGTGTTTGGTTGATCGCCTGATCGAAATAGCTGGAAGGTGTAAAGCTATCAAATACGCGATCAGCATAGTAACGGCCCCAGCCTTCCAGATCGAGAAAGCGGAAGGCTTGGGAAACAAGGCTGCCTGTTTCGCGATTTTCCGATAGATTGACATATTCACCGCCGCGCGCACGATAGCGTTTCAAAGCCTCGCGCGCATTGAGGATCGCATCATCGGCCGCAAAATCTTGCAAAGCCACACCGGTGCGGGCCAGCGCGATGGCGGAATTAAACGGATCAAGCCTATCAGCAGCATCAAATTGCTGTTCGGCGATCCCGGTTTCATCCATTTCATGGTGAACTTGTGCAAGCCCCAGAAAGCCTTCTCCATAATCGGGATTACGAGCCGATGCGGCGAGGGATGCCGCCAAAGCCTCCTCCAGCCGGTCCTTGCGCCGCCAATATTGTGCTAGCGCATTACCCGCTAAGGCATTTCCTGAATCCATCTCCAGTGCTTTGTCAATTTCCGTTTTTGCAGCCGATAGTTTGTTCTGCTTGAGCAATATTTCTGCGCGCATGCTAACCAGTTCAGCGTCATAGGGGCGTGCTGCAAGCGCGCGCTCCACCAGGTCGCCGGCTTCTTTTAGACCTCCAATCGCCATCCAGTTTTTCGCCTGCGATTTCTGGGCAAGGAAATTACCCGGATCGGCGACAAGGACCGGCCGCACTAGATCGCGTGCTGCCTTTGGTCTGCCGCCATAATCGCGCAGCAAATTGGCTTCGCCTAACGCCAGCATATTATCGTCAGGAAAGGCGGCGCGTGCGGCGGCCATGGTCGCGATGGCCGCATCGGGTTCGCCCAGCAAAGCCTCCACATCCGCCTTGGCCTGATAAAGCGGCGCTGCGTTTGGAAAAGCCTTGAGACCTTTGTCCGCACTGGCTTTCGCGGCGCGCAGATCACCTTCATATGCGGCAATCAGGGTGTGCGCGAGATAGCTCTCAGCGGTTTGGTCGAGAATGGGAGGAGCAGGTTCTTGCCCCTGCTGCATCGCAGCGACGTAACCACCATATACACCCGCCGCGCTATCAGCCGGATTGTCGGATCGAGCCAGCTCGCCAAAAAGGCGAGACGCGGCTTGCCAGTCGCCGCCTGCGGCGAACCGACGCGCGCTAACGAAGGTGTCACTATCACTATCCAGCAAATCCAGCCCGCTGGCCAGATTAACAAAATAGAGCATCTGTTCGCGTCCGGTTGGGTTTACCAGCACCGTCCGTGTCGGTGCCTGGCCGAGCAAGACCGAAGCTGCTTGGCCGGCTTGCACGGTCAGCGACCCGGCTTCGTTCGACAGTTCGACAGTCCCCGAAAAGACCTGCAATTGGCTGGAATCCTGATCGGCATTAATTGCCCATTCCGTTCCCCGGATAGCAGCCGTTGCCGCCGGGGTTTCAATCGACAGATTGCTTCGCTTGCGCGGACTACGACCCCATGCCCGCCCCCGTTGAAGAGATAGCGTGGATGGCCCGCTTTTGCTTACCTGACGCACGACCATGACCGAGTTTCGACCCAATCGTACTTGGGTGCCATCGGCGAAAACAATGGCCAGAGTACCTGCGGCTTTGGTTCGCAATATATCTCCTGCTTTAAGATCCTGTTGAATCACGGCCCTTTGCCAAGTCTTGCGCGGACGTAAGGTCGCCTGCTCGCCGCCCTTGATCGCCGTAATCTTTCCGGACAACGGAGCTGCGCGCTTCAATGGCTGGGCATCGATTGCTTCTGGGAAGACAATTTGCGCTAGCAGCACGATCAGAAAAAAAGACGATGTTTTTTGCGGTTTCACGATCTTTTTGTTGCCCCTAGATCCAGTGAATTCCCTATGTGCTTGGCGGCATTGCGCACATTTTGCAATGACCGATGTTCGCCTCGGGAACCTTATTGGCTACTAAAGCAATAATGTGTTGAAAAATCGTGTCTTTGTCAGGCATCGCTACTCACCAACCGAGCGTGCATTTCCACGTAAAAGAAACCTGCATCTGCGCTGATCTTTCCAACCTTCTGCCCAGTACTCGAATGTCTCCTTTTGCGCCCAAAGCGGACACTAGCGTTGTGGCTGCTTTATCCCGAACCCTCATGCAATTGAAGCAAGTTAGCGCTTCAAGACCTGAAATATTGTTCTATTCAGCAATTAAACAAGAGTAGAAGCAGTGCTACTAACTGCAGGACCAACAGAGGCGGTCACAAAAATAGCTGCTGAAAATATTGCGGCAAATGCGGCGGTGATATTATTCGAAGAAACAGAAAACATGGGGGAGACTCCTTAAATTTGGATTGAGATTATGCGATGAAAGAGGCGGCATTTTGAGCTGCTGGGCCAACGCTGGCGGCAACCATGACCGCAGCGGAGAAAAGAGCGGCAAAAGCGGCAACAACTTGGTTCTGGATATTTACGTTCGACATTTTGATTTCCTTTAGATTTAATTTGGTGTTTCGCAGTTCCTGTTAGCGAAGATATCTGAAGCATTGCATGGGGCATGCCAGTTTTGGATAATCTATATTTTTCAATGATATAAGACAACTGACCGGCTCAGGGGATTTTGCGTGAAATCGAATAGTGGGAAAAAATCCCAACTATTGGTGTTTGCGATCATCCTTCATTCGATGACCAGCCGGATTAATCTTACACCGTCAAAGTGGATGTCCGCTTTTGCGCCGTTAGTGGACGTTAGATAGCCAGTCCAAAAACCACTTGTTAGCGTTCTGCAGTCTTTGACCTTCTCAATGAGGAGACCAAAATGCGAAATCAAACTTATGACATTCAAAAGCTATATCCATGGAACAAGGGAAAGTTGATCGGACAAAAGACACCGCTGAAACAACAATGAGGTGTGGGCCATCAGAGTTCGATTGGAACTGGCAGACCGGAAACGCGACTTGGCTCTGTTCAATTTAGCGATTGATAGCAAGCTTCGAGGATGTGATCTTGTCGGTTTGAAAGTTAGCGATGTTCGCACTGGTGATGAGTTCCAAAGCCGAGCCAAGATCATTCCTTAAGACGAACAAAGGCAACATTGATATATCGGAAAACTGGAAACTTGAGAGCGGTGCAGTTGCTTCTCGGCCACTCAAAGATCGATAGTACCGTTAAATATCTCGGCGTTGAGGTTGAAGATGCGCTAGCTCTTGCCGAAAGTGTCGAACTCTAATGTCCGCTAAGGGCGCAAAAGCGGACACTAGCGATATTATGTTTGCGCGATCTTCGGAATTTGTTGCGATACTCGGTATTTTGCTAGCCAGTACAAAATTGTCCCAATCGCTATCATAACCATAGTTGAGAAAATTGCAGTTGCCGGAACTTGCCACGACATCCAAGCGACCATTGCGACTGCAACCGGTAGGACTACTAGCCACCGGGAACCAGTAGCGTCTCTTAGTTCGCGAAAGTTGCTTTTCCATAAGACACCGAAAGAAAGCAGTATCAATGCGAAAATAATTTGCTCAACCGCGACAAGCAATGTGGCAAGTGTTGCAAAAGAACCGGTTATTGCAATGGTTGCTACGAATAGCCCATAGGACAAAATGGCATAATCGGGTGTCAGAAAACGGGGAGAAACATGGGCAAAAAAGCGCGGCAAAAGATTTCTCTCGCCCATTCCGAAAAGAACACGTGGGAAAACAATAAAGCCGCATAGCTGATTGGTAGCAATGGAAAAGACCGCCGCAATACTGATCATCACGCCCCCCCAATAACCGAACAGCTTTTCCGCGGCGACAGCCAGGGGAATATCTGCGTTGCCCGTTTCCGGCGCTATGGCGATGTAAGCCCATTGGACGACGGCATAGAATAGCGCCACGCCGACGATCGCCATAATCACGGAACGGAACACTGTTGTACGGGGATCCTTCGTCTCACCGGCAGTGGCAATTGATGTTCCGAAACCCGAAAAAGCATAGGCGATTAAGAGAGCAACGGATTCCAGCCCAGAAAAGCTCGGCAATTCGATGTCAGCGGGCACACCATTCATCCCGATGCCAACAACACAAAGCAGCACGAGCGGAGCCAGTTTGAATATAGTCCCCACCCACACGCCGCCAATCGACCGTTTCGTACCAATAACAGACATTATGGTCATGAAAGCGATGCACGCTATAATTGTTATCGGGCGTGCGACCGGGCCGTCGAAAACCGGGAACAGCGCCGCCAGATAGGACACGAGCACATGGAAATTCGCGGCTCTGCCGGCACTGCTAGCGCAAATCACAAACCATCCGACTTGAAAGCCGGTAAATTTCCCCAAAGCTGTTTCGACATAAAGTTGCGCGCCGCCTGATTGATCGAAGACGGTCGAGAGTTTCGCGCAAGTCGCCGCCAAACAGATTGTCGGAATAGCGAAAAGTAGAATTGCAAACGGGGCGAAATTACCCAATCCAACATAAAGCAATGCCGGCAGGGCAAAAATACCCGCCCCGATCATCCCGTTGAGATTGAGCAAGCTTGCCCCGACAGTGCCCAGCACCCGCGGTGGTTTCAATGCTTCAGACACGCGCTATTCCCCCTGGCGTCACGCTAGCATCATTGCCAATTTGCCGGGTGGGAAATTTCACGACGAGCAAAACCAGGACCGAAGCAGCCTGCACAGCAACCAAAAACATCAGCATCACCTTTGGTTCGGCCAGCACCGCAATTGATGCGACTAATATGCCGGCCAGACTGATGCCCATGTTGGCGACGGCCATGAAAACAGAAAACTGGGTGGCCGCTATGGCGGGTGGGCTCAGCCGCATGTTGATAACAACAGTGCTAATGCCGCATAACGAATATAGCAAAAACCAACCGATAGCAAAGCTGACCAATATCCGCGGGTCCGTCCAACTGTCTGCGGACCAAATCATCCAACTGAGCAACATCATATAGCCGATGCGCAAAATCCATAAGGCGCGTTGGGCTCCAATTTTGCCTATCGCAAACCCGCCAATGCTAATGGCCACAAGTCCGGCAATAAGCTGGGCTGTGCCATTGAGCGAGCCCAGTTGATCTTCCGCCCAACCGGTATGGGCGGTGGCTATGAGTGGTACCGCGACAATGCATATTCCATAGGTCAGGCCCGTGGTCAGCAGCGGCACGAACCACAAGAAACTGCGCACCGAAAGCGTATTTTTCAGAGCGGCCAAAAGCAATGGCAACCAGCTGTTCGACTGCGCCAAAATGTTCACGTCCTGCGCTTCGCCAATTGACCAGGGAAGGCGACGCTCGCCAACGCGTTCGCGCGTCCAAATAATATGGATAGTGACTAGCAGAACAAGAATGGCGCAGGCAATATAGGCGGCGCTCGCGCCAAAGACATAGATCACCGCCCCCGTAAACGAAGCAGAGGCCGCCATGCCCAAAATCTGACCACCTGAAGCAAGTCCTCCGCCCATGGATCGTTCGGATTCGGGGAGAATATCAACCGTTAGTCCATCAACCGCGACGTCTTGAAAGACAGTGGCGGTGTTAACCGCAAGCCCGGCAATCCCAAGCAGCAAGATATCGCGCGGCCCCGGATCCACTATTGCAAATAGGATGAGACAAACGATCATCACGGCCTGCGCCCCGATAATCCAGCTCCGGCGACGGCCCATGGAAAGCAGCGTGTAGCGGTCCATAACCATGCCCGCGATAAATTTAAAGCTCCAGGGAATACTGACCATCGCCACCACAAAGCCAATATCCTGCGCGCTCGCACCGTTGACCGCCATCCATGCCGGTATGGCGAAATCAAACAGGCCAAGTGGTATACCTTGGCCTGCATAGAGTAGGAAAATTGTGAACAACCGCCAATTGCGGTTTTCTGCAAGAGATACGGGCATAGGCGAAGGGCTTTGTAGCGCTACGGATTCCATAATATTCCCCCATCGAGCGCAAGTTAGCAAAACTCGCTTCGATACGTCCTGTTTCTTGTGATATTATTGAAAAATACCCGGCGAATGACGGGTCGCATATTCATTCGCCGGGTACCGGGCGGGGTCAGGACTGATAGCGCTTGAGGAGCACAAACAGCTCTATGCCAGAGGCATTAAGACCCCGTCATTTTGGTGCATTTCGTTTATTTGACTTCGACTTTACGCAACATATAGCTGCCGGTTATGGACCGGATCGTGGGATAGAGATCTTTCGAAATCTGCCGGGACTCTTTTACTTTTGTCTCGCCCCATTCTTTCATGAAGGCATCATATTTTTGCTTATTCGGTTCCAGATCAGCGGTGTTTGCGAACTTGGTCAGCAAAACCATATTGAAAGAGCCAGATGCTCCCAATTCGCTGCGATAGATTGCATAATCTTCGATCTGGCCGAGTTTTTTGGCGACTTCGTTGGACGCAATCCATGTCGAACGCAGGCCTTCCAGATAATAGTCCTCCATATTGGCGTCTATCTTGATGGTATCCATGACCCAGACTGAATCAGAAACCGTATAATCCTTGAACATTTCAAGCTGGGCCTGTGCAGGCGTTGCGGTTGCCAGAACACTGGCTGCTGCGATGGCTGCGAATTTCATTACATTTTTCATATCCATTCCCCTATTTTATGATCGGCATCCCTGCCTGCAATTTGGCTAGCGGGAGCCTGCGTCAAAGTCCTGATGGAAAAAATGATGTTTTTATGATGGCGCAGAAAGGCAAAGTGGCCATCCTGTTAGGGGTCGGAGTTAGGCGGTCATGCCTGTTTGGGTTGGGACCAGAGCGCAACGAAAAACCCCGCCGGATTGCTCCAGCGGGGCTGTTGCTGCGCTTCGGGTTGCAATTAAGCGTAGCTAACCTTGATATTCGCTTTTTGCGCGGTGTTTTTCTGACGCCGCCGATTTGATCTCAGGGCGCCGCCAACAGCGCCGAAGCCAAAGATCATAAACGCCCAAGTGGCAGGTTCGGGAACCGCACCAAGCGCCGCCTGGCCAATGTTCACGGTGATCGTGTCATTCGGCGTGGTGTAGGAATAGACACCCGCGTCGAGACCCAGGCTCGCCATGGTTGCGCCAGCAAAAGTCGCAGTCGATGCAATTGCAGAATTAGATATATAGCCAACAGGTAGGTAAACAGCTGATTGAGTTGCCACTATGCCAAACGTGTCACCGGAGAATGACTGTCCATCTAGCCGACCGCCCATTCCCCAATTCGATGGACCTGCTATTCCTTGATAAATATCAGACGGTGCCTTTTTAATTTCTGCGCCTAAAAAAAGGCCGCGCCTTGCTTCTACAGAGTTCAGAGCGCCCCCGTTAAAATTTGCAACACTGCCAAAAAACGTCAGACCGGTTAAATCCAGCGAACCGCTGACAGTACCGACTACGTCCGATCCATTTTGTTCAATGTCGATGACTATCGCTGCTTGCGCAGCGCCGGGTAGCGCAATCATACCTAGCGAAAATGCAGCGACGGAAGTGCGTAAAATATTTTTCATAAAGTTGCCCTTAGTGATTATTTTCAATTGAGAATATTGTCAGTGAATGGATATCTATTCGATGCCGGTAATATCGTAGATATCAAACGGATCGGTGCTTTCATTAGGCGCGTAGCCGATCTTGTTGCGCCGTACGTCGATGATGATGATCACGCCCCGATCGCGATCGAGCAGATAGATGCAATCTTCATCCCGATCATACACATCAAAGGTGAACCGCGCATCTCCGGTTTCGGATAGTTCCTGCCAGACATCTTCTTCAACCATCTGGAAAGCACCGCCATTGGAGATCGAAACATAGGTCAGATTCTCAGTAAGGCTATCCTTCGTGTCTGGTTCTGGTGAATAGACAGGTGGCTTGTCTGCAACCCCTAAATCAGAGGGAGGGTCAGATGGACGATCAGATGGTTTTGGCGATTCCGTATTGCTGGTATTCTTGTCATCAGACAAGCTGTTTGCCGTTCTGATAGTTCGTTTTCCGGTTTTGCAATCGACATCGTAAAGAGTCGTTTTCGAAGATGTAAACAGGACACCATTGTACGTACCTTGATACGTTCTCGTTTGTGCTATGTCATCAGGGTCGCCATTCCTAAAGTGTATCACGTCATATGAAAATGGCACATTGACCTCAGCCGATTTTGCAGTGAACGCCGCATCGACGCGCTTGCCATCCGGAACGGTAAAATCATAGCCCTGCGTCACTGTGTTGGTTGTAGTGGTCGTATCAGATGTTCCAAAGTTAAAAGACTGTTCGACACTGGCCGTCACTTTTCCATCGGCGATAACGGGCAATCCGACTTTGAATGATGCAGACAAACCTATTTTTGTGTTACTGTTAAAGGAAAATGTGTGTGAATCTGAAACCGTTTTGGTAAAATTTTTGTTGAACCTTGGAGCGCTTGCGAGCCAATTGTCACAACGATCGCCCGACATTGAATCAATGGTCTCGGGTTTGGCGAAATCCAAATCCTGCTGATTCTCATCTATGCGCACTCTTAGGTTCGCCACGCGATAAGGAAGACCGAAGCTCAACTTAACTTGATTTAGATAGGCTCCAAATTTTCCATCAATCTTCCGCAGGGCGCCGCGGTTTGGGTCTTGAACTGATGTTCTGACCCCGCCATCTTTGTTACCATATATAATCGGATCTTTGGCATCTCGGCTCGCACCGCTTGTTACGAACGAGATAGCATTGATCCAATCACCGCGCCAGACAACCACTTGGTCAATATATTGATTTTTCGGTACATTGAAAAATTCGCATTTACCGCCCGGACCACCGAGCTTTGTACCTTCAAAATTATCATAATATGGCGTGATGCTGTCGATAAATCGACCGTGACACACTTCAATCTTGGTTATGACTCCCCTGTTAAAATTATCGGGTGTTTCATATACCCATGGCCCGCCGCCGCGCCCTTCCGTTGTTTTCGAAAATTTGATCAGAATCTCATCTGCTTTTTGAAACCCCTGAGCATGCGCACCACCGGCGATGCAGAAGACAGAAACACCCGAAAGCAATGGGATGATTCCCAAGGCAATTTTTGATGCTCGCTTTTTTCGGATCGGTAATTTCATTTCTTTTTGTCCCCCATGTTTCCGTCAGGCGATGCTTTCGCCTCCGACTAAGATTTCGGCCTACCGCAATGACTTCCGCCTAGTCCTGATGAAAAATATGATGTTTTTATGATGGAACAGAGCTAGGCTCGAACCGGCGGTTTGGAAGATTCGTTTTACCGTGCGTTAAAAAAGAAAGTTTCTGGTTCGAGGCCACCTGAAATTTTCTTTTCCCAAGGGGTGGGATGGGGAGAAAAAGCCTTGAAGACAGCGAGTTTCGCTGCCCAGTCGGGCGCGGCTTTTCAGATAAACGGGGTGGCTGTTAATCCGGCCGAATTGACCGTGGGCCGTGATAAGGATGCGGTTCGGGTCGAGCCAAAAGTCATGGCCCTCCTCTCCATTCTCGCGACAAAATCCAACGTCCAGGTCAATCGGGAATATTTGATCGACACGATCTGGCAAGATGGCTTGGGCAGCGATGAATCGCTAACGCGCCTGGTTTATCAATTGCGCCGAGCGTTTAAGTCTTTTCCGAAACTCGAAAACACGATCAAAACGGTTTCCAAATCGGGCTATAAGCTGGAAGCCTCGGTTGATGGACAGATTGAAACACCTCAGCCTCGCCGCCGAGGCACAGACAATATACAAATGGACCGGCGGGAATATAATCTTTCGATCGCGGTGATACCGGTCACTGATTATGACGATGTTCCAGAGAACCGGTATCTTGTCGACGGTATGGCGCGTGATTTGACCGGCTTGCTCGCAAAAACACCGATGCTTTCTGTAACGCCGCACAGCTCGGTGATCGCTCTTCATGATCAAACATTGTCTATAGAAAGTCTTGCCGAAACTATTGGCTGTCGTTTCATTCTGACGGGTAGTTTTCGGCGACAGGCGGAACAGATCAGACTGCGATTTGAACTGGTTGACACGCAAGATTCATCGCTCGCTTGGTCAGGTAAATATAATACTGTCCTGGACCAGTTTTTTGAAGTTCAGCATGATGTCTTGCTAAATGTATCAACCGCTATTTCCACCAATGTCCAGTTCCCGTTGGTGACAGCTGACAGGACGGCGCGACCGTTCAAAAACGAAGTATATCGCATCATTCAAACAACCGAAACGCTGCGCTACCGCTATGGGAAAGATACGGCTCAGGAAATTGTCCGGCTCCTCACAGAAGGTCTGGAAATCGATCCGGGCAATGCCGTGTTGCAGGCCGGTTTGGCGGTGCAATTGAGCCAAAATACTGTCAGTCAATGGGAGGAATATCCCGATGCCGCCCGCATTTCGGCCTTTCAGAATATCGAACTGGCCTTGGCAACAGCGCCCACCAATGCCGAGATATTGGGCGCGGCTGGCATTGTCCATGCCATGTTCCATCAGCCTAAGGACGCGATTGGCTATTTGCGCCGGGCGGTAGAACTTGATCCCAATAACGCACATGCCACGGCGGTGCTTGGTTGGCAGATATGTCTAGCCAATGACGATGCAGACGGACTGAACTTTATTGAAGCGGCAGAAAGCCGTGCCCCCCATCACCCGCGCTTCGGCCTGTGGGCGACCTATCGCGCGACAGCCCATTTGTTCATGCTGGATTATGGCTCTGCTATGCCCGCTTGCGAGCAAGCTATTTTGCGGACACCACAATATTATCAACCGAGGTTATCTCTGGCTTGGGCGTTGCTTGGCGCGGGAGATCATGATTCCGCGAAAAAGGCAACGGAAGAAGCCGAGAAATTCGAAGGCGCAGAGATTACTGCTAAATTTGTTGGCGAAATGAAAAAATGGTCCGCAAATTCTCCCCATGCGGAACAGTGTAATCAGGTGCTGGACCAGCTGCTCTTAATGTCCAGCTAACCCCGATATCCAGCGATTGATCAGAATTTTTTGAGAATTTCGACGCCCCATTTCACCGGCTCGTTCAACGCTGCGTTGGGAAAGGCACCCAATGCTGTCACCTGCGATGCGTGGCGATTATCAAAGATATTCTTCCCAAAGACGGCCGCTGTAATATTGCTCGGCAGATGCGTGTATGAAACGCGCAAATTGACTTCATCAAAAGCCTCGCCAGAGAAGGTATTTTGGGTCTGGTTTGTTTCCAGAAAGAACACCTTGCTTTGGTAGCGATAGGAAGCGTGTAAATTTAATTTTGCGGCGCTTCCAAGGGCCAGTTCATATTGCGCCGCGCCATAAAATTGAAAGTCGGGGGCGCGGCTCAGGCTATTCCCGGCAATATCGACCGGGGACAGGGGGATGGGCGCGCCAAATGGAAAACTGGTGTTTTCCGGTACGGCTGGAATGCTTCCTTCGGTAAACTCGGCATCCAATAGCGCGATATTGGCCGACAAGTTCAGCCCAGTAGTTGGTATTATGGTGAACTCGAATTCAGCGCCCTTTATGCGTGCTTCTGCAGCATTGGCGATATTGACACCACCCGTGGGTACCGGCAGCCGCACTTGAAGATTGGAGTAATCATAATAGAACGCACTGGCGTTCAGGCGTATTCTATTGTCCCAAAATTCAGATTTCAAACCAACTTCATAAGCCTTTATGCCTTGTGAACCAAATTCAGGAGCCAGCCCGAAAACATTAAATCCGCCGCTGGTAAATCCTTGCGAGTAACTGGCATATAAGAGCAGGTCATCATCCGCCTTTGCTTCCAGAACGACGCGCGGCGAGAAGTCTGTGAATTTCCCGCTATCAGCAAAATCCGTCGGTGGCGTCAGCGTTGCGCCAGCAGCGAAACTCTGGCCGGGAAAGACCGGTGCCGCAACAGGAACCATTCCGCCATTCAATATGTTCACAGCCAACTGGTTGGTAAAATCTTTCTTTTCGGAAGAATATCGTCCGCCGGCCGTAACCGAAAATATCTCATCGATCGTCCATTTGCCTTCCGCAAAAACAGCAAAGGCATCCACCGTTTGCGTGGCTTGAAAGGCGGCAACTGTGCCCAAGCCGAAAAACCCGTTGATATTGCGAATTTGGAAGAAGAAATCATTATCTTCACGGAAATACATTCCGCCCACAATCCACGATAAGGCGCTTTCCTCATTTGAGGACAATCGAATTTCCTGACTGAACTGGTCATTCTGCCCGTTACCGTCATTGTTGATCAAGCTTAGCGCTGTGCCATCGCTATCCTGGGCCGCATCAAATTCATAACTGCGAAAAGCCGTTATCCAATCGAGGGTCAACTTGCCAATATCCCACCTTGCCTTCAGGTTTAGCCCGCGATGCTCGGCTTCATAGAAATTGGGATCATTTATCGCAAAGACACGATCATCTAAAACCTGATCAAAATCCGGACGGACGATAAAGGGCGAGGCCGATGCTGGATTTGAAAGGTCCGCCACAGCAATGGTTGCTGTATTGGACATTTGGTCGAAATAGTCGCCAACAAGGTCAATGGTCAGATTATCATCCGGGGTAAAACGCAATGATGCCCGCGCGAAAATATCTTCTGCTCCGCCAATCCGCGATCCATCGAAACTGTTCGTCCCATAGCCGCGCCTGTCCGCATAACCGGCAGCGATACGTCCGGTTAGCAGGCCATCGACAATAGGGCCCGAAATGGCGCCATTGGCGCGATATTCATCGTAACTCGCAACCTCGCCGCCGATATAGCCCGTCAACGCATCAGTCGGCGCTTTGGAGTTGATTAAAACCGCCCCGGCTGTTGAATTGCGACCATAAAGCGTGCCTTGAGGCCCGCGTAACACCTCAATATCTTGTATGTCGAATAAGGCCGCGGTGGAGATGCTCAGCCGGCCAACATAAACTTCGTCAATATAGACAGCCACCGGCTCGTCAGCGAAAAAATTACCCCCGCCATTGGCCCCACCTACGCCGCGAATGGCGAGCGGTGCAGCCCCATAGTTCACACTATGCGTTGTGACAAAACCGGGAACTGTTGACGCCAAATCTTCAAGCGAATCAACATTGTTACCGGTCAAAAAACCATCGGTAAGCGTTGTGATGGCAATCGGCACATTCTGCTGATTTTCTTGCCGTTTTTGCGCAGTGACAATGATGGTGGAAAGCCCGCCTTCACCGGCGCTATCTTTTCCAATATTATCTTGCGCAGCAGCCTGATTGCTTGTCGCAATAAACAAGCACAGTGCTAATACACGAACCGCACAGTTCATGATACCAAGCCGCTGCTTGGTCCATCCAGATGGATTGCCATGTTTGCCCCCGATAGTCTGCGCCTGTCCGAAAGATTTGACGCTATGCACGATAGTAAATTCTGTAATTGCTGTTGTTTTTAGGCGACGTATCAGATCAATATCATGTCCGCATCCTTCATTTGAAGGATAAGGATCACGTTATTGCGATTTTCCTGCATTTAGAGCCCTGATCAGAGCCGCTGACATTTACTTTTACATGTTGAGGTCGCTTTTCAACCATTTCAAGAATACCGGACCCTGCTGATGATGCGCCAGATAACCGCAATTGGGTAGTATTTCCAAAGCCACATGCGGCAATTCACCTGCCCATTTTCGCGCCGCATTCCATTGGACATTGCGGTCATGCTCGCCAATCACCAACCGAACAGGAACGGGGCAATCGATAAGCAACGGCCGCCAATCCTCCGCAAAGCTAATGTCGCCATAATTGCCGATATAGCCATTTTCCTGATGCACGTAGAGTCCCTCTACGATGATCGGCAGAATATTGGGGCGGGATACCCATTCGACATCTTTTGCCGAAGCCCGGGTGACGGCTTTGGCAAAAGCTTCGGGGCCTTTGGTTTTTACAAAAGCAAACCCGGCTTTGCCCATAAAGCGTAAAGCCTGAGGAAAGCGCAAACGGGTCTGCGGGATCAGGCGGTTATAGCCATTGGTCCCTTCCAAATCTTCATCGCCCAGAACAGGCAGCAACGGGTGTGATGCGGTTATAGAGGTAAAGCGGTCCGGCATAAGCTGCGCTGCGGCCAGACCGTGGACAAGACCGGAACTGACCGTCATCAAGGCCGCTTTGTCGATGCGCAGATGATCAAGCAGCTCTTCCATCTCCAAAGCAAAGCTATAGGGGTCGCTGGATGCACCTTCGTAAATGCTGGTTCGCCCAAACCCCGGTCTCAGCGGCGCAACGATCTGCATATTGGCGCGTATGGCCGCATCGACAGTTTCCTTAAACCAGATGTCGCCAAAGACCTGGCAATGATAAAATAGGATTGTGTCGGGGCGCTTGTTTCCCGTTTTCGTCTTCGTCCCGAATATGGCATATTCAATCTGACGCCCATTCTTAAGCTTATACATCGAACGCTGGCTTTCCAGCGGATAGTGGGTCACCTCCCGTGACGCCTGTATCTGACCCGCGACCTGCTCACCTTCGTCGCTGCCATGCATTAGCGAGAGGCCGAATACCATGCGGACAATTTCCATCTGCGAGCTGGTGTCGGTCTTGGCAAAAATAGCACGTAGCTGACTGCGTACTGTTGTGGGTGTCGACATACGCAATTTCGCGATGTCATTTACCCGCCGTCCCTCGACCATCATGCGCACAACATCCAGTTCTGCCGCTGTCAGGTTGAACAAGTCCTGCAAAATCGGATCGAGATGTCCCGGCCAGCCAATATCATTGGTCTGTACAATGGCGAGTGATGGATCATCTGGTTTGATTTGATATGTATCAAGAGTGATCAACAGAGGCTGTTGTGTTGCGCTATTTTGAAAACGCAGAACATTATTGGGCGCATTGCGCGGGCTTTTTCCTGTTGTAATATTGCGGATATATTGGATCAATATTGCGTGTTCCGCATCGCTCAACGGCAGGTTTGAAATTGTCGATTCCGGAACCAAATCATATAAGACCCGCGCAGACATATTGGCATCCGCAACATGGCCATCTTTGTCCACTGCAATCATGGCCTGCATCTTTTTCGACAAGTGCTTTTGCAGGGCTTCATCCTGATCATGCCGCCATGGTGTCGTAACATCGAGCAATGAGGCTGCGCGTTGCCAATGCGCCCTAGCCACGGAAGATCGCGTTGTCAGATTCACCGCACTAATCGCATCGAGCTTTGCCTGCAGCGCGGTCATGAATTCATCATATTGATCAGGCGAGGATACGACCTTGTAGAGGTCCTCAATACTCACATCATCTTGATCGACCACTTATTATGCATCCCTGAATATTCGCTAATTGAACGAAACTACCCTGCCTGTTAGCACCCTATTTCTCATATATCATAGGATTTTACCGATCTGCGTGATTACCGGGCTGTAAAGCCTTGATATGCTCAGGCACTATCAGCTAAAAATTCCTTCGGTGTCCGTCTTTACGCCCATAGCGGACATTGGAAACTAACGAACTGTGCTGCTAATCAGCAACCGTCAATAAGCCTTTCGCAGTTGCCCGTATCCGCACGGCCTCGCCGATCAGCATCATCGCCGGGCCGCTGCCCAATGCCGTGCGCGCCGAGATGGAGAGCAGGTCGAGGCGGGTGTTGAATTGCCGTTCGTTCGGCAGGCTGGCATTTTCTATCAGCAAGACCGGCGTATCCTTGGGCAGCCCCGCGTCCAACAGGTTGCGGGATATCGTCGCTGCAGCGGCCTTTCCCATATAGATTGCGAGCGTTGCACCCGGATCAGCCAAGGCTTGCCAATCGAGGTCTAGCGCTTCGCCTGCCCGGGCATGGGCGGTGACGAAAACCAGTTTTCTTGCCAGGCCTCTCAACGTCAATGACAGGCCAGCGCTGGCCGCTGCGGCGGATGCAGCCGTGACGCCGGGGCAGATATGATAGGTTATGCCATTTTCGATCAGCGCTTCGGTTTCCTCCGCCGCCCGGCCGAAAATCCCGGCATCGCCACCTTTCAACCGAACGACGCGCTCGCCAGCCAGCGCGGCTGCTACCAGCATGTCGTTGATCGTCCCCTGATCCTTGGAATGGCGGCCGGATCGTTTCCCAACCGGGACCAGGCGCTTGCTGGCCGACGCCAGTTCAAAAATGTCTTTCCCGACCAGGGCATCGTAGAAAATGACGCTGGCGGATTCGATCAGTTTCGCGGCCTTGCGCGTCAACAGGTCTGGGTCGCCCGGCCCTGCGCCGACCAGCCAGACGGTGCCAGCGGGAATCAGTTCATCGGTCATTCGGCTGCCTCCAGTTCCGGTTCCCGCACCTCGGTGAGCAATTTGGCCAAAGCAGGACGGCAACTGCCGCAATTGGTTCCGGCATTCAGCGCCGTTCCAATATCATCCACGCTGGTGAGGGATTGCTGAGCAATTGCCCGGGTGATCTGTTTGACCCCGATGTTGAAGCAAACGCAGACGACCGGCCCCTTGTCCGGCCCAGCGATTTTCGGTCGTGCGGCCAGCAAGGCCGGTGCCTCTGCCGGTTCGTCACTGATCAGCTGGGAGATGATCCAGTCGCGCGAGGGCAGCGTGCCGCTGCGCGTCAGATATAGCGCGGCGGAGAGCCTGCCCTGTTCATCGCGCACGGCAATACGGCGCATCCCGCGCTGCAGATCGGCGGCTTCAATGCGATCGCCTTCCGGCAGGAGGCTATCCACATCGATCGCGCCCTCGCCCGACAGCTCGACCAGCCAGCCGCTAGCGATACGGGCGCTGGTCCAATAGAGCAGCGGCGGTAAGATCGGCCGGCTCGTGCAGACCAGAAAGGCGCGCCAATCCGGCTCGATGGCCTCGATCATGCAGCGGCTGTTTTTGAACGCAGGTTGACCTGATACAGGATCGACCGTTTGACCCGGCAGACGATTGGCGCGGCCGCCGCCGCTCGTCTGGTCGGTCCAGTGCATCGGCGCAAAAACGTCTCCCTGGCGCTGTGCGTCCGTGATCATCGCGCGGAAGATGCTATCGCCCTGCGCCGTTGTCAGGCGCACCAGCTGGCCATCGATGATGCCATGTTCGAGCGCATCCAGTGGATGGATTTCAGCCATCGGCTCGCGGCGATGCTGTGATAGTCGCGGGCTGAGACCGGTGCGGGTCATCGTATGCCAATGATCGCGATACCGACCGGTGTTGAGCCGTAGCGGGAAACACGGATCGACCGCCGATAGACTGGATGGCACGACCGCAACCAATTGGGCCTTGCTATTGTCCGTTGAAAATTGGCCATCAGCATAGGGTGAGGCTCCGCCCCATATTGTCGGCGTCCATGCCGCATAGGCAGCGTCGCTTGTTCCCGCCCATTCGGACAGGTCCAGCTTGCGCTTGCCCGCATTGCGATAACCGGTTTGGGCAGCATATTCGCGGAAGATGGCGGCAGGGCTTTCGAACGCAAAGGCATCATCATGACCCATGCGGCGCGCGACTTCCTGCACGATCCACCAATCGGCTTTGGCCGCACCCGGTGGAGCGAATAATGGTCGCTGGCGGCTGATCACACGTTCACTATTGGTGACGGTTCCGTCTTTCTCACCCCAGGCAAGAGCGGGTAACTTCACATCGGCATAGGCGGCGGTGTCGGTTTCGGCCATGACATCGGAGACCACCACAAAGTCACAGCGGTCCAGAGCTTCACGGACAAAACCGGCATCGGGCATCGAGACGGCGGGATTGGTGGCCATGACCCAGATCGCCTTGATCCGCCCTTCATGGACGTCACGAAACATATCAACCGCCTTGCGCCCAGGTTTCCGGGCAATGGTGGGGCTGTTCCAGAACGCTTGCGCTGCATCACACTCGGCCTCGGAAAAGCCCATATGCGCCGCCAGCATCGAAGCCAGCCCGCCCACTTCCCGCCCGCCCATCGCATTGGGTTGGCCGGTGATCGAGAAAGGCCCCATTCCGTGCTTGCCGATCCGGCCCGTCGCGAGATGCAGGTTTATGATCGCATTGCCCTTGTCGGTCCCGGCAACAGACTGGTTTGCGCCCTGACTGAACAGAGTGACCATCTTGGGATGCGCCGCAACCAGATCACAAAGCTGATCCAGCAATCCTGGCTCGACACCTGCCAATGCTGCATCACCGGATAGGTCGTTCCAAAATCCATCAGGCGCATCGACATGATCACGCAAATATTTGTCGTCTAGCAGGCCCCTGCCCTGCATCTCCGCGAGCAGCGCATTGAACAACGCGACATCACCATCCGGTCGGATCGGCAAATGGAGATCGGCACATTCAGCGGTTTCTGTTCGGCGCGGGTCGATCACCACCAATTTGGTACCGCGTTCCGCGCGCGCCTTTTCAATTCGCTGCCAGATGACCGGATGGCACCAGGCGGTGTTTGATCCGACCAACAGTATCAGATCCGCTGCCTCAAGATCATCATAGCTGCAAGGCACGACATCTTCGCCAAAGGCACGATTGTGCGCGGCCACTGCGCTCGCCATACACAGACGGCTATTGGTGTCGATATTCGCGCTACCGATAAAGCCTTTCATCAGCTTGTTGGCGACGTAATAGTCCTCCGTCAGTAACTGGCCTGAAACATAGAAGGCCACACTGTCGGGACCATGGTCGCGGATGGTATCGGCAAAGCGCGACGCCACAAGGCTCAGAGCTTCGTCCCACTCCACTTGCTCCCCGCCAACCTCCGGATAGAGCAAGCGCCCCTCCAGGCCCACGGTTTCCGCCAGATGGGTGCCCTTTGAACACAGCCGCCCCGCATTGGCCGGGTGGGCATCATCGCCCTTGATAGAGACTTCACGATCGCCCGTTATTTCAGCCTTGATACCGCATCCCACGCCGCAATAGGGGCAAGTGGTGCAGACTGTGCTCACGCTGGCTCCGCCGCCGTGCCTGCCAGTGCAGCGCTGCGATCAATATAGATGCGACCGGCATCGATCTTGATCGGAATGACGGGAACGCAGCCCTTATCCTCGCCCAGCGCCTCTCCGGTCAGCAGCGAGATGCGCCAGTTATGCAAGGGGCAAGTCACGCTGCTGTCATGGACAATGCCCTCGCTCAGCGGCCCTGCCTTATGCGGACATTTATTGGCCAGCGCATGGATCGCGCCGGTTGATGTGCGGAAAATCGCAATTTCCTGACCACCCTGAACCGGCAGCGTCCTTGCGCCAAGGGCGGGCAATTGATCGACCGGCCCGATATCTATCCATTTTGCATCTGTCATTCTGCAGGCTCCAAAGCGGCAAAGGGCCGGATTTCGGCGATATGTTTGTGCAGATGATCTTCTGCGCCGGCCGCGCGCTCTGCCCAGGGGTCTTTCTGGTGAACCGATTGCGCAAACAGGAAGCGTTGCTCCAGTTCCTTGCGGCCCGGTTCGTCCTCGACGATGCGGCTTTTGATGTAATCCATGCCGACCCGCTCAACCCATGGCGCCGTGCGGTCGAGATAGCGGGCTTCCTCGCGATACAGCTGGATGAAGGCCGCGATATATTCCAGCGCTTTCTCTTCGGTTTCCACTTTGCAGAGAAAATCCGTGCCGCGCAGATGGATACCGCCATTGCCGCCGACGCTGATTTCATAACCGCTCTCGACGCAAATGATGCCGAGATCCTTGATCGATGCTTCGGCGCAATTGCGCGGACAGCCGGAGACCGCAATCTTGAACTTGTGTGGCATCCAGCTGCCCCAGGTCATTTGCTCGGTCTTGATACCGAGGCCGGTTGAATCCTGCGTACCAAAGCGGCACCACTCGCTGCCCACGCAGGTTTTGACCGTGCGCAGCGCCTTGCCATAAGCATGACCGGACACCATGCCCGCGGCGTTGAGATCGGCCCAGATCGCGGGCAGGTCTTCTTTCTTGATCCCGAATATATCGAGCCGCTGACCGCCAGTTACCTTGACCAGCCGCGCCTCATATTTGTCCGCTGCATCGGCAATCGCTCGCAGCTCGTTAGGCGTGGTCACCCCGCCCCACATTCTCGGCACGACGGAATAGGTCCCGTCTTTCTGGATATTGGCGTGCATCCGTTCATTGACGAACCGGCTCTGCGGGTCTTCTTCATGTTCGGCCGGCCACGCGCACAGCAGATAATAGTTGAGCGCCGGGCGGCAGGATGCACAGCCGTCAGGCGTGGTCCAATGCAGCTCCTGCATCACCTGCGGAATGGATTTGAGTTCCTTGTCCAATAGGTTCCGCCGCACATCTTCATGCGTGAAGCTGGTGCATTTGCACATCGGAGTTTCCGTGCGCGCGCCACCATAATCCTCACCGAGCGAGAGGCTGAGCAGGCTTTCCACCAGGTTCGTGCACGAACCGCAGCTGGCCGATGCCTTGCAACCGGCACGCACGCTATCGAGGTCACCGGCCCCGCCGTCGATGCAGGCGACGACCTGTCCCTTGGTTACGCCGTTGCAGCCGCAGATTTCTGCGTCGAGGGACAATGCTGCAACGGCGCTGTCAGGGTCCAGCGTGGCCCCTCCTGAAGCAAAGGCTTGGCCGAAAATCAGCGCCTCTCGGATATCGGAAATATCTTCCTGACGTTTGAGCAGATCGAAATACCAATTGCCGTCGGCGGTATCGCCATAGAGCACTGCGCCGATCAGCCGGTTTTCCTTCACCACCACCCGCTTGTACACGCCGCGGGAGGCGTCCCGCATGACAATATCTTCGGTATCATCACCGCCTGAAAAATCGCCAGCGGAGAACAGATCAATGCCGGATACTTTCAGCTTGGTCGCCGTCACCGACCCGTTATAGCCCGACGGGCTTTCGGTCATGAAATCAGCAAGCGACCGGCACATTTCCCACAGCGGTGCCACCAGACCATAGCAAGCGCCGCGATGCTGTACGCATTCGCCCACCGCCAGAATGGAGGGGTCGCTGGTGACCATATGATCGTCAACGACAATGCCGCGCTCAACGTCTAGCTCTGCGGTTTTCGCCAGCTGTACCGACGGTTTTATTCCCACAGCCATGACCACCAGATCGGCTTTTATCTCTGTGCCGTCTTTCAGTTTGACGCCCGTGACATGACTGTCGCCCAATATCTCTGCGGTGTCGGCCTGTGTGATGATGGTTTGTCCGCGCCGCTCCAACTCGCTTTTAAGCAAGAAGCCGGCAGCCTCATCAAGCTGTCGCTCCATCAATGTCGGCATCAAATGCAGCACCGTGACCTGCATACCGCGTAAGGAAAGGCCGTGAGCTGCCTCCAGTCCCAGCAAGCCGCCGCCAATGACCACCGCATTGCCGCCGCCTTCTGCCGCCGCCAGCATCTTGTCGACATCATCGAGATCACGGAAGGTTATGACGCCAGGCAGTTTGTGGCCCGGCACCGGGATGATGAAGGGATCAGAGCCAGTGGCAATGAGCAGGCGATCATAAGGCGTTACCGCACCCGAGGCGCTCACGACTTCCTTCGCGTCACGCTTGATCGCGATGACCGCATCGCCGCTCATCAAACTTATATCATTATCGTCATACCAGTTCTGATCATTGATGATGATATCTTCAAATGCCTTGTCGCCAGCCAGCACGGGCGAGAGCATGATCCGGTCATAATTGACCCGGGGTTCTGCACCGAAAATGGTAATGGCATAGCGATCTGCATCCCGGCTGAGAATTTCCTCAACCGCGCGGCAACCTGCCATGCCATTGCCGATGACGACCAGCCGCTCGCGGGGATATTGCGAACTGTCTTTCTGCTTGTCGTCGATTGTAACCGGTGCATTCATTCTCTGTTCCCGATGTTAAAAACTATATCCCAGCCGCAGCCAGAATTTCTCCGTGTCGACCGCGAACTCATCAGCATTGTAATTGGCGTATTTCAGGCCGACGCTGATCACGCTGATTTTGAAATTGAGCCCCGCGTCAAATTCGGTGCCATAATCAATGCTGCCATTCTCGCTGCTAAAGTCATGATAGGCGGCGCTCGCAGTGATGCCGCCGAGCCATTTGACCTTCTTGCTGACCCGCACATATTTGTCTTCGAGACCCTCAGGCGGCGTGTTCAGGAAGACATCAGCAAAGCCGTTAAATTTATGCAGCGTGGCAAGCGGTGTCTGGAAACGGTTTCCGGAATTGTCTGCGCCGAGGCTTTCATAACCCAGCTTCACGCCAAAGCCGGAAAACGAACCGCCGATGGAGCCCGCAATATAATCTACCGAAAAATTATTCGGGTTATCCTTATAGTCTTTCTGAACGGCATAGCTGCCCGCCAGATCGATGGAAAATCCCTCCGCAACCGGCAATTTCACCGTTGCGCGCAAGCCATAAGTTGCACTGGAATTGAGTGAAACGGGCTGACCGGCATCATAGTCGAGCAGATAGGCAAAGCCTTTCACCTTGACCGGTCCGGCTTTCACACCGGCGCCCAGGAAAATATAATTGCCGTCGAAAGCTTCGCGGGCTCCGGCGTCGGCACCGAAAATTGTCCGCTGGGAAATCGCGTAAGTGGCTTCCAATGTGAGCGGCTTCAAAGCGGTGACCGATGCACTGACCGCATCGAATGTCTGTTCATTCTGCCGCCAGCCGACACTGCCAACAAAACGCTGGTCATCGATATTGATCCGCTGACGCCCAACAGTGATGCTGCCCTTGCCCTTTTTGGCAAATTTTAGCTGCAGCCGGTTGAGTTCGATATTTTCCGGATCAGCGACGACGGAAAAAGGTTCAATGCCATTACCCGCATTGGTATCGTTAAAGTCATTGTGAATGCCCAGTGTCGCTTCGCTTTCGACCAGAAAGGACAGGCCGATGTCGCTCGCCAGTTCAATCCCCGCCCGTGTCCGCAAGGTAAGCGCATCCGCATTTGTTGCGGGTTGATCAACATGTTCATAAGCCAGCCGCGCATTGACAATCGGGTCCAGAGTCAGCCCCTCGGCAATCACCACCGGATCGCCCGTCTTCGCCTGCGCGATCGCAGGGAACAGAAGCATGGACGTTGCACATAAACTATATGAAATGATGTTATTTTTTTTCATTTTGACCCCATTGAAAGTTTTTACTTTTGCCGGGCATCCCCTCTGCTCAGGCCGCCTCTGCGGACGGTCCCTTCGTCTTTGCTACGTTGTTTCCATGTTCATATTCGGCGAGGAACTGCAGCACCTCCTGCCGGTAAGCGTAAAATTTCGGATGTTCGAGCAGCGCCTTGCGGTCGCGTGGGCGCGGAAGATCGACGTCCAGAATTTTGCCGATGGTCGCGTGCGGGCCATTGGTCATCATCACGACACGGTCGGCCAAAAGAATTGCCTCATCGACGTCATGCGTGACCATGATCGCCGTCACTTTCGTACGGTTCCACACTTCGATCAGCACGTCCTGAAGGTCCCAGCGGGTCAGGCTGTCGAGCATCCCGAAGGGCTCGTCGAGCAGCAGTAATTTGGGTGACAGCGCGAACGCACGAGCGATACCGACCCTTTGCCGCATGCCATTGGATAGATCAGCCGCCATCTTGTCCATTGCATCGCCAAGGCCGACTCGCTCCAGATAATATTCGATAATATCCGTGCGCTCGGATCGCTTGGTGTGCGGGTAAACTCGTTCCACGCCCAGCGCGACATTCTGCCGCGCGGTCAGCCAGGGCATCAGCGAAGGCGCCTGAAACACGACCGCCTTGTCCGGTCCGGCAACATCTATTTCCCGCCCGTCGAGGACAATCCCGCCATCGCTAATCTCGTTGAGACCGGCGGCCATGGTGAGCACGGTCGATTTCCCGCAACCCGAATGGCCAATCAACGAAATAAACTCACCCTTGTCCATCAGCAGGTTCACATCCTCGACCACCGTCAGAGGGCCTTTGGGTGTCGGGTAAATTTTCTTGAGCTTGAAAAATTCGAGATAGCGGTTGGTGATCGGGCTTTTTGCCGCATCAAGATAGGCCTGAGGCAGAGCGGCGTCTTTGCCTTCGCGCGCAGCGGAGAGATCGAGCGGGCTGATATCCGGCAGTTTCGTCGATTCTGTCGCGACCGCCTTTTGATCGCTGCCCAAGGCATCGAGATAACCGACAATCTTGTTGCGCAATGTTTTATAGGCGGCGTCTTCATTCATCTGTTCCCGCTCTCGCGGACGGACGATCGAGACGTCGAAAATCTGGCCGATGGTTGCCGATGGGGCTGGCGTCAATATCGCCACCCGATCGGCGAGCAGCAGCGCTTCGTCAACATCGTTGGTGACCAATACAATGGTGCGCTTTTCCTGTTTACGGATGCGCTCAATTTCATCCTGCAGCTTTGCGCGGGTCAAGGCGTCGAGCGCCGACAGCGGCTCATCCAGCAACAGAATTTCCGGCTCCATCGCCAGCGCGCGCGCCACCGCCACGCGCTGCCGCATGCCGCCGGACAGCTGCGCCGGCTTGCGGTCCATCGCATGATCCAGACCGACCAGTGCCACTTTCTGCTCGACCAGCGCGGCCCGTTCTTCCTTGGATTTGTCTTTGTGAACCGCATCGACGGCGAGCGCGACATTGGCACCCACGCTCAGCCAGGGGAAAAGTGAGTAACTCTGGAAGACGAGACCGCGATCCTTGCCCGGGCCTGTGCATGGCTCGCCTTTCACCAGCACTTCACCGTCATCAGCGTCCTGCAATCCCGCGATACAGTTGATCAGCGTGGTCTTGCCCGCTCCCGAGAAACCGAGAATGGCAACAAACTCACCTTCGGCAACGTCGAGGTTGATCTTGTCGAGCACATCCGTACGGGTGCCAGAAGCGTCGACAAAGGATTTGCTGACATTTTTCAGCGACAGGATTGGCGTGTTGTTGGTCATATCGCCTCCCCTCACACGGTCCGATTGCGGCTGGCGAAGTTTTGCAGCAGCATCATGATCCGGTCGAGCAGGAAGCCGATCAGGCCGATGATGATGACAGCAAACATGATCCGCGCCAGCGACTGGCTGGAGCCATTCTGGAACTCGTCCCAGACAAATTTGCCCAGTCCCGGGTTCTGCGCGAGCATTTCTGCCGCGATGAGGACCATCCAGCCCACACCCAGAGACAGGCGCATGCCAGTGAAGATGTAAGGCAGCGCCGATGGCAGGACGAGCCGGGTCAGCTTTGCAAACCAACCAAGGCGCAACACCTTGCCGACGTTGAGCAAATCCTTATCAATCGATGCCGTCCCGATCGCCGTGTTGATCAGCGTCGACCATAGAGAGCAAAGCATCACCACGATCGCCGAAATCACGAAGCTTTTCGGCAGGCTGGGATCGGGGTCCGTCATGGTCGCGGAAATCACCATCGTCACGATCGGCAACCATGCCAGCGGGCTAACCGGTTTCATGATCTGGACGAGCGGGTTGATCGCCGCGTTAAACGTCTTCGACAGCCCGCAGATCAAACCGACCGGAACAGCGACAATCGTTGCCAGGAAAAATCCTAACGCAACGGTTGCCAGCGACGTCCAGATCTGATCCAGAAATGTCGGCGGCCCGCTATATTCAAAATTCTGCGTCGCGCCGCCATTGGCCGCAGCAGCGGCATTGCGTGCATCCTGGGCAGCGTAAAATTCCGCTTTCTGATCCTGCGCGGCTGACCATTCTTCATAGAGCGCCACACCTTGCTGGGATACTTCAACAGGCCCCGGCAAGCTGCCGAGCGACGTATCCACCTGCGGTGCCAGCGCCGCCCACAGACCAATGAAAACAAGGATACCGATAACTGGCGCGGCAAGACTTTTCAGAAATTCGAGAATCTTTTTGCCGTCGACATATTGGAGCAGAATAGATTTCTGACCCTTGTCAGTCGGCTCCGACGGTTCGGTCACTACACCGCCCCCCGCGACATCATTCGCCGTTACCGTTTCCGCTTTGTCCGGATCGCTTTCGAATTTGTCTGCAATGACCGTCGCCATAGCCTTTTCCTTTTTAATCAGTAAGTTAATTGACGCCCGATGCGGTGACTTTTTGTCCCTGCTTCAGGCCGATTGTAAATTTGGCGAGATAGGCATTGGGCGCTTTGCCGTCATAGGTAATCCCGTCGATAAAGCCGGTCTGTTCACCCTTGAAGCCATCGGATTCCGGGATGCTGTCGGCTGGAATGATCCCGTCATCGCTGAGCTTTTTGGCGGCGGCGAGATAGAGATCGGGGCGGTATACGGCTTTGGCCGTGTCGAAATACCATTGGTCGGATTTGTCCTCCGATATCTGCCCCCAGCGGCGCATCTGTGTGAGATACCAGATCGCATCGGAATAGAAGGGATAGCCGGCATAATCGTTGAAGAAGATATTGAAATCGGGTGCCGGCCGCGTGTCACCAGCCTCGAAAGTGAATTGACCGGTCATCGATGCGCCGATGACCGCTTCGTCGGCACCGACATAATTGGGCTGCGATAAAATCTTCACTGCTTCTGCGCGATTTTTGCCGTTATCGACGTCCAGCCATTGCTGTGCCTTGATCACCGCCCGTAAAATTGCAGCGGTGGTTGCCGGATATTTCTCGGCAAAATCCTTGCGCAGGCCGAGCACCTTTTCGGGGTTTTTCTTCCAGATCTGATCATCGGTGATGACCGGCACACCGATTTTCTTTTGAACGGCTGCCTGATTCCAGGGTTCTCCGACGCAATAGCCGTCAATCGTACCCGCTTCCATCGTGGCCGGCATTTGCGGCGGCGGTGTCACCGAAAGAGCGGCTTCCGCGCTTACCGTCCCGGCAACATCACCGGGGGTATAATAGCCCGGCTCCACACCGCCAGCGGCAAGCCAATAGCGCAACTCGTAATTGTGGGTGGAGACCGGAAACACCATGCCCATTTTGAACTGCTTGCCCTGCTGCTTATATTTCGCAATGACCGGTTTCAGCACCGACGCGCTGATCGGATGGACAGGCTTGCCATCAGCGCCCTTCTCGAGATCAGGCTGGATTTCTGCCCAGACCTTGTTGGAAAGGGTGATGGCGTTGCCGTTGAGATCGAGGGATAGCGGCGCGATCAAATCCGCCTTGGTGCCATAGCCAATAGTCGCGGCCAGCGGTTGCCCGGCCAGCATATGCGCCCCGTCAAGCTGGCCGCCGATCACGCCGTCGAGCAAGACTTTCCAGTTTGCCTGCGGCTCCAGCGCGACGTTCAAACCCTCTTCCGCGAAAAAGCCCTTTTCCTTGGCGATAGCCAGCGGCGCCATATCAGTGAGTTTGATAAAACCGAGTTTCAATACCGGCTTTTCAATCGCGCCATCTACCGTTGCTGCCTGGATTGATTCCGCGTTCGATGACCCCTTGTCGCTGCCGCTTCCACAAGCGGAAAGCGCCAAAGCGCATGCTGTCATAACTAGGAAATTGCGTCGGTTCGATTGCATTTTTTGACCCCTTTTTTCAATTCCGGCAAACACAGAGCAGAACGAAAAACGACGCAAAAAAACCGCCTCAAGCCACAGTCAAAAAGACTGTCTTGGGCGGCACCATTGCCTATTCGAATTTGGGTCGTTCTACCTGGCGAATGCCCGTCATTGGACAATCTGGTAAAATATGTTTTGCGGGTTGCCCCGACCTGAATCAATAAACATCAGCCCAAATAAAAAGGCAAGGGAAAATATTGCAGCGCAGCAAATATATAATTTTTAGCCATTATTTCGGTAGCTTAGCAAGGTAGCCCGTAATATCTGTCGGGTCAAAAACCCGGCCGTCGAAAAATGGATTGGCGCCGAGGGTCAATCGGCCCTGAGTCGATCCGACCGGTAGACTGTCGGTTACGCTGCCCTCCAATTTCGCATTGGCACCGGGCATTGGCGTGTCATGACCTTTCAAGGCAGTGCGGTATACATTGGGGCGGAAAACCTGCTCTGCGCGCAACTGATCGTCGGCGCTATATTCCAGATCGTCCCAGCGCAGCATTTGCGAGTAGAGCCAGGCCGCCTGGCTGGTCCACGGGAAGTTCGCCGCTTCGCGATATTGAAACATGAAGTCCGGAACGTCTACGGGCGGCGAGTCGGCGGTGAGCAAAATCCGGTCCGAGATTGCACGTTGAATGAGTGTAGCCGAGCCGTCGAGATATTCGGCGCGCGCCAGTATGTCGGCATTCTTGTCCCAATTTTCCGGATCAACAAAATGCCGGGCAGCGAAATGCAGCGCGCGTACCAACCGTTCGATCTTGTCCCGATCCTCCTCGAGTTTTTCGGCCGGCATAGCCAATACTTTTTCAACACCGCGGCGCCATATCTGTGCGGTGACCAGAACGATCCGACCCACGCCGCGCTCCACCGCTACGCTGTTCCACGGCTCGCCAACACAAATGCCGTCAACCTCTTGATTGGCAAGCGCATCGGCAGCGAATGGAGGCGCTATGGTGACGATATCGACATCGTTATCGGGTGCGATACCGCATTCGGCCAGCCAGTAGCGCAGCTTGTAACTGTGGCTGGAATAGCGATGCACAACGCCAAACCGAACCCGCCGACCGGCCTGCGCACGCGTGGTAATTTCCAGTTTCAACTTTTTCCCAACTTCGACTGGATCGCCCAATTGTCCGGCAGGCGCGACAATGTCTGCAAGATCGTGAGACATGGTGACAGCGTTTCCATTCAACCCCAGCACGAACGGTACGGACAAAGCCTTTGCTGGACGGCCGCGCCCCAGAGTTGTGGCAATCGCAAGCGGAGCCAGCAAATGCGCCGCATCAGTATGACCATAGAGCAGCCTGTCCAATACCGATGCCCAGCTGATATCCCGAATGAAGTTAAGGTTCAGCCCCTGTTCCTCGGCAAAACCATGTTCTTGCGCCAGTATCGGTAAAGCCGCGTCCACCAACGGGAGAAAACCGATATTCATCTGATCGGTACTCATAAGCCGTCCCCTAATAATTGTTCAGACGTAACTATGGCTTCCGCCACTTCGGCCATCCGTTTATTGCTGTTCATCGCATGATCGCGCAGCAGCTTATGGGCTTCCGGTTCGCTAATGCTGCGCTTCTGGATCAGAATTTTTTTCGCCTGATCGATTATGGTTCGCTCGGACAACGCATCCCGCGCTTCCTTTAGCTCTGTCTGCAAGCGCGAAAAGGCCTGAAAGCGACGAACGGCCAGATCGAGGATCGGTTTTATCCGGCGCTGCGAAAGCCCATCGACAATATAAGCCGACACCCCTGCATCAATTGCAGCGGCAATCGTGTCTTCATTGGATTGTTCGACAAACATCGCAATCGGACGCGAAACAGCGCGACTGACTGCAAAATATTCTTCCAGCATGTCACGAGACGGATTGCCCAGATCAATGAGAATCACATCGGGATCAATCGTTTCAATCGCTCGCGCCATGCCGGTGCGTTCGGAGATGACAAAGACATCGCGCTCGCCAACTTCGGCAAGCCCGTCTTCTATTATAGCCGCGCGAACGGGGTTTTCATCGATAACGGCAATACGCAATTGCGACTCCGGGAGAGGAGAGAACTGAGCATATCTAACGCTATTTTGTTCGCAGGTGCAACATGAACTCGCCGATTGGAACTAGTTTGATGATCATTGGTTGGATAACGGGCAATGAAATACGTTCTGCTGTGTCCGCTTTTTTGCGCCCAAAGCGGACGGCGAGAAAAGTGAACTTAAATGCCGCAATTGGGTCGTGAGTTGACTGACCGATATAAATGTCGTGCCACCTGTTAGCAGACAGTCTGCAATCGGCCCAGAAACGGGCATCCCATACCCCTTCAACATAAGATAAATTATCAACCGCTTCCCAAAGTCCGCTTTGCGCCCCAGCCCCAGACGTAGCCATACGACATCTTAGCGGCCAGAAGCAGACATCAGAGCGAGTAAGGCGGACTTGAGGCTACGTGCCCAGTTGCGGAAGCTCGCCACATTCGCCAATCATAAGTTATGCCTATCTCCTTCACGCAATTGGAAGATCTAGCCAAAACGCTACTACCAAAAATTGGCGATTCCGGCATCGTAGGGATCGACGGCTGGACGGGTGTGGGGAAGACTACACTGGCGAAAGGTTTGGCGGAGCTGATGAACGGATCCTTCTACGATCTGGACTGCGCACTCACACATAATCAGAAGGAGTACGTCGCAGCACTTCGTATGCCCGAAATTTTGAATGCTCTAGCTGAAAAGCGTCGGCCGCTGATGGTTTCCGGAATATGCCTACTAGAAGTGCTTGAGAAGAATGGAACGCAACTTGACGCTCACATTTACATGAAGCGCATGGCTAGCTGGGGATGGGCCGACGAAGATGAATTAGACGAGGTTGCTGTCGAGGTGCCAGGATCAAGCGGTGAGGTTATCCGTCGTGAAATGCGCTTATATCACGAAAGATGGCAACCACATCTGCAGGCTGACTATGAATTTCATCGAGACGACTAGCTGACTTCGATGTCTCAATTTCGGCGGAACCCGCTAAAAGAGGACGGTCCACTAACGGTCCAAAAACCGACGCTAACGATTGTTCATCAGTTCGATAGCATCCAGTTGAACATTGATCTCGTCGAACATCGAACGCAGTTCAATAACCAACCCG
This sequence comes from uncultured Sphingomonadaceae bacterium, assembly GCA_947501695.1. Classification (GTDB taxonomy): domain Bacteria; phylum Pseudomonadota; class Alphaproteobacteria; order Sphingomonadales; family Sphingomonadaceae; genus Parasphingorhabdus. The sequence continues at coordinate 394,612 of CANMWO010000001.1, read as the reverse complement.
CCGACATCGGCATTACCGACGTTGGCAGCTTGCCCCTTCACTGCGATTTGATGAGCGTCTTCAAGTCTTGCGGTGACCAGCGCAAACAACCCAGTTCGTACCTTGATCGGATCAACATGATCGTCTGTATCTGCCATGTCCCAACCCATGCTCGACTTGGCATGGAAGTCCACATACAGCTTTTACAAATATGCAGATAAACAACTGGACTTCGGTGTTTGTTCGAGCATTGCTTTTGGTGATGTCACAAACATGACGACACGCCGCCCACGCTCTTAAGCGATCCGCGGCTTGGATCAGTGGAAGCGCTGGATCCTCCAGCGCCAAACTGGAGACCCAAAATGGCAACCTCAAAACCACAAACCAAGTCCGCCGAAGTGATTGCGATGCTGGGGCGCGGCAAAGGCGCAAGCATCGATGAGATTTGCAAAGCAACGAAGTGGAAGCCGCACAGTGTGCGTGCTTTCCTCACCGGCCTACGCAAAAAGGGATTTGTGCTCGCACGAGAACAACGAGGCGATGAAGGCACAATCTACCGGACTACGCAGGTACCAGATAAAAAGGTACGGCAGGCTGCAAAATGAGCGGCCTCGAACAACAGTTGGCTGCGCTCATAGCCATGCCTCCTGCCCAGCTGCGTTCGATGTGGCGGGACACTTATCGATCCCCAGCCCCCGATATCGGTCCTGATCTACTAAGGCGCGGGATCGCCAATCGGTTGCAGGAACGTGTACATGGCAGCCTATATCCTGAGCCAGGCCAGCGAAGGTTGGGAAGCGGTCCCAGAGTTTTACGACGACGGCGGCTGGTCCGGCGGCAACATGAACCGCCCTGCCCTCAAACAACTTCTGGATGATGTAACGGCAGGCAAAGTAGACATCATTGTTGTTTACAAGGTTGATCGTTTGACCAGAAGCCTCGCTGACTTTGCCAAGATCGTCGAAATCTTGGATGAGAATGAAGCCAGCTTCGTCAGCGTCACCCAGTCATTCAACACAACCACCAGTATGGGTCGGCTGACCCTGAATGTGCTTTTGTCCTTCGCACAATTTGAACGTGAGGTCACAGGTGAACGGATCCGGGACAAAGTGGCTGCCTCCAAGAAGAAGGGCTTGTGGATGGGAGGTGGTGTGCCCTTCGGATATGATGTTGTCGATCGCCAGCTGGTGATCAATCGGTCCGAAGCAGCAACGGTCCGCCATATGTTTGAGAAATATGCTCAGATTAAATCCGTACCCGATCTCGTCGACGAATTGGCCGCTCAAGGCATCAAGACCAGAGAACGGAAATGGAAGACTGGAAAGAAGGTTGGCGGCATTTTCTTCAAGACAGGTACGCTCACGCATCTCCTGCAAAATCCTGTCTATATTGGAAAATGAGACACAAGGATGAGATGTATGAAGGCATCCACCAGTCCATAATCTCGCAAGAGCTGTTTGATCAGGTCCAGTCAATCTTTCGCACCAACCGCAAAGACAATGCGCTGGGTAAGAAAAGCCGCAATCCCAGTTTGTTGACTGGTTTGATCACCGATCCCGACGGAAGACCGATGACACCAGCTCATGCAAGCAGGGAATCAAAAAGATATCGCTACTATGTTACCCGAACTCAACCGGGTGACAAATCGACCAAATGGCGGATGCCAGCAGGGGAAATTGAGCGGCTTGTTGTAGATGCAGTCGTTCAGAACTTGGGACGCACCGACGCAATAGGAGACGAAACTGCGCAAAAACTGTCTAACCAACTTGATAACCGACAGGAAATTGCGAGCGCCCTGCCCGATCTATCGATCGAGAAACAGCGCGCAATACTGACAGAGTTGCAAGTCCAGGTGCAGGTGAAAGCTTCAACGGTAGAATTGGTATTTAGACCCAAAGGTCAGGATCGACCGACATCTGTATCCATTGATGCCAAGCTGGTGTGCAAGGGATCTGAAGTAAAACTAGCGATCCCGCCAGGGAACGGCAGCTCAAAAAGGGAACCCGATCCCGTGCTACTGCGATTGGTTGCTCATGCATTCGCAGCCCAAGATTTTTTGGTTCGTGAAGAACCATCCCCCATGATTTCAGAATACAGCCAAAGACACATTCAACAGCTAGCTCGCATAAGCTATCTGGCACCTGATATCATCTCGGCAATAATCAATGGTACCCAGCCAGTCGATCTGACCGGGCGCAAGATCTTGCGCATTGGCAATGTTCCGCTCTGCTGGAAAGCACAGCGCGAACTCTTGGGCTTCAACTAGGGCCCAAATCTACCTAAATCCAAAAGTGCATCTGGTGCCAGCGTTTCGGGCCATCGAGATAAATGGGCATTTAACGCGGTGCTCAGCGCTGACAAATGATCTCTCGTCGACGGCATAAAGAGGACCCTATCGCTAACCTGCGGAAATATCGGCACTATTCATGCGCAGAAATGCAAAATCCGGAGACACTGAAATCTTAGAAAAAAAGTGGTGCCCGAAGGCGGATTCGAACCACCGACACAGCGATTTTCAGTCGCTTGCTCTACCAACTGAGCTATTCGGGCAACGGGTGGGAAGGTTGATCCCACCGAATTGGAAGCGCCGCTATAGGCGGGGCTAGCATCGCTTGTCCAGCCTAAAAATGGCGGTTTTTTTGTACTGGTTCAGGACTCCCCGTCGCGGCCAGCATCTCCTGAAAAATGATCAGCCAATTGGTCCGGCGAAACCGGTGGTCCAGGGGCTTTGTAACCCTCTCCCAGCCATTGCAGCAGATCGCGGTCTTTGCAGCCTGCGCTGCAGAAAGGCGCGAATTCCTGAGACTTCGGTTTGCGGCAGACCGGACATTTGGAGGCGCGTGTGCTGGGCAAGGTCTAGCCTTGACCAATCAGATTGGGGAAGACCGCGAAAACGAAAATCATTGCCACGGCCAGCGGTGCTAGCCAAGCAATCAAGAAACGCCACAATCCAAACATCGCGCCCTCGAGGCCGGTTTCTGCTTGCACCAACTTTTTATCAGCACGCCAGCCGATGAAGACCGCTGTCAGAAATGCTGTAACCGGAAGCAATATTTTCGAGACAAGATCATCAATCGCGTCAAAGATGTTCTTCTCTTCGAAAAGCGGAATAAAGCCAAGCGGGCGAACGTCGCTCCAGACATTCAGTGACAACGCACAGGCAACACCTATCAGGAATATGACTCCGCCTACTAGCAAGGCGGAAAAACCACGCCCCCATTCAAACCGCCGCATCGCCCAAGCGACCACACCTTCCAGCAAAGATATCGAGCTAGTCAGCGCCGCGAAAAAGATAAGAACAAAGAATAGCAGACCAATCAGCGACCCGGCTGGCATGGTGTGGAACGCTATGGGCAGTGACTGGAAAACCAAAGTTGGCCCTGCCGCAACATCCAGACCAACCGCGAATACTATCGGGAAAATCATGAGACCGGCGAGAAGGGCAACACCGGTGTCGGCAAATGCAATCATGCCGGCCGTTGGCGCAAGATTGGTTTCCCGCGACACATAGCCACCATAAGTGATTAGCGCAGCCGAGGCGACGCTCATCGAGAATAGCGCCTGTCCCAAGGCATCATTCACCACCGCTGGTGATAATTTCGAAAAGTCAGGGGTGAACAAGAAAGCCACGGCCTTAGCAAATTCTCCGGTAAATGCGCCGTAGAGCGTGATCAGGACGAGAAGTACAAAGAAAGTGGGCATTAGATATGTCGCCGCTTTCTCAATCCCATCGGTAACGCCGCGTGCGACAATCCAGATGGTGATGATCATGAACAGACTGTGCATGCCCAGCAGCATAGGGACATTCGCAAACAGGTTGGTCATGCGGCTAGGGATGGTTTCCGGGCTTTCACCAGCTAATGCCCCGGCGAATGGGTTTCCGGAGAACAAGGCGCCCATAAAATCGGCGCTCATTACGCCGACATAATACATAACCCAACCGGCAACCACGCTGTAAAATGTAAGGATCAGAAAGGCATTTAATATACCAATACCACCAAATATGCCCCAATTTTTGCTAACTTTGGAATCTTCGGCGACCTTGACGACACTATGAAATGCATCGCTTCGACCATGGCGGCCGATTAATATTTCGGAGAGAACCATGGGAAGGCCGATCAAAATGATACAGCCGATATAGACGAGCACAAAAGCGCCACCGCCATTTTCGCCTGCTAGTGTCGGAAAGCGCCAAATATTGCCGAGGCCAACCGCTGCGCCCACGGCTGCTAATATAAAGGCTGTCCGCGATGACCAACCTTCTCCGGTTGGTGCTGCTGATCCGGCCATATTCAAAACTCCCCTATATACTATATGCGCCGTCTGAGCGGCCTAGTTACTCTCGTACCTAGCCTCTCATCAACATCGGGCCAAGTGGTTTTCCAGCAAAGATGTGAACGTGGAGATGCGGGACTTCCTGATGTCCGTCCTGGCCGATATTGGCGAGCAATCGATAGCCGGGTTCAACCATGCCTGCTTCACGGGCCACATGGCCAACACCGCGCACGAAACCGGCAATTTCGACCTCACTAGCTGTAGCTGAGAAATCATCCCAGCTGACATATTTTCCTTTGGGGATCACCAAAATATGATGGGGTGCCTGCGGATTGATGTCATGAAAAGCAAGAACATGGTCGTTCTCATAGACCGTCTTGTTGGGAATTTCTCCCCGCAGTATCTTAGCGAAAATATTATTGTCATCATAAGGCTGAGTTGCATCAATCGCCATGGATTAGTCCTTTCTCGAGGCTTTTTCGGTTAAGCCGGACAGACCTTCGCGGCGAGCTATTTCGGTCAAAACGTCATCTATCGGTATATCCATGTCCGCCAACAAAACGATCAAGTGAAACAGGACATCGGCCGCTTCGCTTGTCATCTCCGGTTTGTCATCCTGCACAGCCGCTATAACTGCCTCGACGGCCTCTTCACCTAGCTTCTCAGCCATTTTAGCCCGGCCTTTGGCGCGAAGGTTAGCAACGTAGCTGTCCTTGGGATCAGCATCGCGGCGCGCGAGGATGGTTGCTTCCAGTTTTTGCAAAATATCAGTCATGGATGCCCGTTTGCGCGAGCAATGGGACGGGCGTCAAGTCTTTGAGAGGCTATCGGCACTATTACCCATAAGAAAGGGCCGTCTAATCCCCCGATGACGACCCTTCCATGATGCAGCTAGATCAAGGATCTGCGCACCAATGCTGACGAACTTACAACTTGTCGCGTTTGGCGCGCTTACTACGAGCCGCAAAACGTCCGGCAACCAACCCAGCCACACCAAGAGCCAACATGATCATGTTCGAAGGTTCCGGGATCGGCGTGCCTCCCGATGAAGAGCCACCGGAGGACGAACTGGTTGATGCAGTGCCACTTGAACTGGTGGACGTGCTGGTGGTTGTGCCACCATAGCTAGATGAGCCCCATCCAGAGCTTCCCCAACCTGACGAACCCCAGCCGGAACTGCCCCAACCGCCTGATGTGCTCCAACCACCGTACGAACCGGCATTATGGGAATACCATGTGGCTTGCGCTGGAGCAGCAAAACCGATGCTGATCGCTACACCACCAGATAATACTGCTAGCTTTAGTATGTTCATGTCATGCCTTAGGAAAAAGCCCGAAAATCGTTCTATTAGTTTTACAATGAAGCAATTTTCCTGCCAGAATGGCGTCGCTCGCTCTATCAGCCGAATAAGATGGTTAACGAATTGTCATTGCTGTTAAGAATGTAAGTTTAGCCGACATTAACTATAATATAATGTGTCTCATATCGAGACAATGCGCATCTGGCGTTCTGCTGTTCAAGATAGCCAGTGAATTCGCGAGCGCCCAGGAGGCACTTTGCCGCCTCAATAGGCTTCTCCATCAAATTTGGTCACAATCTAAACATCGGGAGAATGATTAAGAAAGTTTTAACAGATAGAGATTTAATATCATTTAAAACAAATATGTTAGCAAATACTTCTGCAAAGCTTTCTTAAATTAACTGTAGTTAAGACTAAGTCTTAGTTGTTGTGCCGCGCAAGCAGTCCAGCAGCCCGCAACGCATCATGCGCATCAGATATACTGTGCTGGCCAAAGTGGAAAATCGAGGCAGCGAGTACCGCATTGGCCCCCCCCTTGATAACACCATCGACCATATGATCAAGATTACCAACACCACCACTGGCCACCACTGGAATGGACACGGTATCCGCAATCGCCCGCGTTAAAGCCAAGTCATAACCATCACGAGTTCCATCGCGGTCCATCGATGTAACGAGCAGCTCCCCTGCCCCGAGCTCGGCCATCCGCACCGCATGTTCCAAAGCATCAATACCCGTAGGCGTCCGTCCGCCATGGGTGAAGATTTCCCAGCAGCCTTCCTCAACCTGCCGTGCGTCAATCGAGGCCACCATACACTGACTGCCGAAGCGTCCAGCGATATCGCTGACCACTTCAGGGCGAGAGACTGCTGCGCTGTTCACTGCAACCTTGTCGGCCCCTGCCATCAGCAGCGCCCGCGCATCGTCAGCCGTGCGTACGCCACCGCCAACAGTGACCGGCATAAAACAAACTTCCGCGGTTCGCCGCACTACATCAATAATCGTATCGCGCTTCTCATGACTTGCGCCAATATCGAGAAAGCAAAGTTCATCCGCCCCGGCCGCATCATAAGCCCGCGCCTGTTCTACCGGATCGCCCGCATCAACTAGATCTACAAAATTAACACCTTTCACAACGCGGCCATCGGCGACGTCGAGGCAAGGTATGACGCGGATCCGAACGGTCATGCGCCGTACTCCTGCGAAGGCAGGGGCACATCTCCCACCATTCCGCCTGAACGCAAGTTCAGGAGATGGGCCTCTACCTTCGCAGGGGCACAACATGATCCGGTCTCCCTCACCGGTTCGCCAACGCGATGGCAGTCGCCAGATCAAGCCGTCCATCATAGAGCGCCCGCCCGGTGATTACACCTTCAATTCCATCCTGAGTAAACTGGGTAAGCATGTGAATATCATCCAGCCCCTTAACACCACCACTTGCAATCACAGGAATATTGACGGAACGGGCCAGATCAACCGTTGCTTCGATGTTGCATCCAGTCAACATGCCATCACGGCCGACGTCCGTGAACAACAAAGATGCCACACCAGCATCCTCAAAGCGTCGCGCCATATCCCTCACGCTAACTTCCGACACATCGGCCCACCCTTCGGTGGCCACCATGCCGTCGCGCGCATCCACTGCAACGACAATACCGCCTTCATATGTTTTCGCCATATCTCGAACAAATTCGGGATCTTGCAGCGCCGCAGTGCCAATCACTAACCGCGCCACACCCAATTCGAACCAACGCTCAACCGTTTCCCGGTTTCTGATCCCGCCGCCTAGTTGCACATAACCGGGAAAGCTGGCGACAACCGCCTCGACTGCTTCAGCATTGCGCGGAGAACCAGCAAAAGCACCGTCCAGATCAACAACATGGATATGCTCGGCACCTGCAGCGGCAAACAGGCCTGCCTGCTCCGCCGGATTGTCACCATAGACGGTAGCGCGATCCATATCGCCCTCAGCAAGACGTACTACTTCGCCTGATTTCAGGTCGATAGCGGGAAATACGATCATGGCTTCCACTCCAAAAAGCGTTTCAGGAAAGCCAGCCCATAGGCCTGGCTTTTTTCCGGATGAAATTGCACGCCGACAATATTGTCTCGACCGACGGCAGAGACCAGCGGCATGCCGTGATGGGTGGTTGCGAAAATATCGTCCGTGTTGGTCACATCGAAATGATAGCCGTGCAGATAGTATGCCTCCCCGGCTTCGAGCAAATCATGACCTGATGTCGGAGACACATCGTTCCAACCCATATGCGGGATTTTGATATCTGCTGATGGCGCTTCGATCGCATGGACGGTCCCGTCGATCCAACCAAGCCCCTGATGCTCGCCAAATTCTATACCTTTGTCGGCAAGTAGCTGCATGCCAACACAAATGCCAAGAAAGGGTACGGCGTTCTGTCGCACTCGCTGCTCCAAAGCCGCAATCATGCCATTGATACCGACCAAGGCATCGCGGCAAGCACCAAAAGCACCGACACCAGGCAAGACGATACGATCCGCAGACGCAACCACATCCGGGTCAGCGGTAACGACCACGCCGGTCGCACCGGTCGCGATCAGCGCATTATGCACGCTGTGTAAGTTACCGGCGCCAAAATCGATAAGCGCAATGGTTTCAGCCACCAAGCTGGCCTTTGGTTGAAGGAATTGCGTCACCCTTGCGCGGGTCACGCTCTACCGCTTGCCGCATTGAGCGGGCAAAACCCTTGAAGATACTTTCAGCAATATGGTGGTTATTCTCACCATAAAGCAGCTCGATATGCAGCGTAATGCCCGCAGCATCGGCCACGCTATGGAACCAGTGTTTGAACAACTCGGTATCCATCTCGCCGAGCCGTTCCTGAGAAAATTGGGCCTTCCAAACCAACCAGGGACGTCCGGAAATATCAAGCGCGATACGTGTCAAGGTCTCATCCATCGGTGAATAGGTGCCGCCGTAGCGCACGATTCCGGCTTTATCGCCGAGTGCTTGATGAATCGCCTGACCCACCGCTATAGCGCTGTCTTCCGTCGTATGATGCTGATCTACATGTAGATCACCTTTGATCTTCAACTTTAGATCGATCAGCGAGTGGCGGGAAAATTGCTCGATCATATGGTCGAGAAAACCAATGCCCGTCGAAACGTCATATTGCCCGGTTCCGTCAAGATTCAACTCGACGAAAATCTCGGTTTCCTTAGTGTTTCGCTCTATTGTCGCTGTTCGTGTCGATGTGCTCATGGATTATGCCTATAAAGGCTGGATTTTATCAGGCAAGAATTTCGCTAAGAAACAAGAAATATCACACTATTGGAAAATTGTTCAAATGCCCTTGACCCTGCCCCTCGTTCGCGCCACCAAGTAGATATGAACGATAGCTCGCCAGATAGCCTGATTCCTTATGACGAAATAGTGCAGGAAGCCCTGCGCGCTGTCGTTGGACGGGTTTTGGGTGAAGTAGAGGCCAATGGCCTGCCGGGCGAGCATCATTTCTACATTACGTTCAAGACCCGTGCACCAGGGGTCGACATACCTGATCATTTGATGACAAAATTCCCTGACGAAATGACGATTGTGCTGCAAAATCGCTATTGGGACCTATCCGTTAGCGAAGACCGGTTTGAAGTGGGCCTAAGTTTTAACCAGATTAGCTCCATGCTCCATATTCCATTCGCTGCCATCACATCCTTTGTCGATCCGGCCGTCGATTTCGCTCTACAATTTCAGGTCGATGAAATCGAAGGCGAACTTGACGCCCACGAACCGGCGCAAAATGACGGCGATCAAGCAGCACCTGAATTGGTCGATGATGGCTCCAACGTTGTAACGGTGGACTTCGGCAAGAAAAAGTGACGGCCTGATGCCAGGCACTCCAACAAAAACAACGCGCACAGAAACGGATAGCATCGGTCCGATAGAAGTCCCTCAGGACGCCTATTGGGGTGCGCAAACACAACGCAGTATCGAAAACTTCCCTTTCCCTCGTCACGAACGCATGCCGATCCGGCTGATCCATGCGCTGGCAACCGTTAAACAAGCGGCGGCTAGAGTAAACGGGATCCACGGTCTCGACCCTGAAATTGCTGGCGCAATCATCAATGCCTCTGAAGAGGTACGCTCTGGTGCATTCGATACCCAATTTCCGCTGACCATCTGGCAGACGGGTTCCGGTACCCAATCCAATATGAACGTCAACGAAGTAATTGCCGGCATTGCAAACGAAAGTCTGACCGGCACACGTGGCGGAAAAGAACCTGTTCATCCCAATGATCACGTCAATCGCGGCCAATCGTCTAATGACAGTTTTCCCACCGCGATGCATGTTGCGGCGGCGCGAGCCTTGGAGGTGGAACTGTTTCCGGCGCTCGAACAACTCCATGATGCACTGGCCGAAAAAGCGCAGAATTGGAAAGCGATTGTTAAAATTGGCCGTACCCATTTGCAGGACGCAACCCCGCTGACGCTCGGGCAGGAGTTTTCCGGTTATGCGGCGCAGCTATTGGCAGGGCGCGACCGGATCGAAGCTGTCTTGCCGCGCCTCTATCAAGTGGCTCAAGGCGGTACGGCGGTTGGTACGGGGCTCAATGCACCTGAAAATTTTGGAGATCATATCGCTCGTGAGATTGCCAAAATTACCGGATTAAACTTTACTTCCGCTCCCAATAAATTTTCCGAACTATCGGCCCACGACACAATGGTCGAACTTTCCGGTGCGCTGAGCACGCTGGCTGTCTCTCTCACCAAAATCGCCAATGACATCCGCCTGCTGGGCTCTGGTCCACGCTCTGGTTTGGGCGAGCTCAACCTGCCTGCCAATGAACCCGGTAGCTCGATCATGCCCGGTAAGGTCAATCCAACCCAATGCGAAATGCTAACTATGGTTGCAGCCCAAATGATAGGTAATCATCAAGCGGTAACCGTAGGCGGGATGCAGGGTCATCTAGAACTCAATGTCTTCAAACCGATGATAGCGGCCAATGTCCTGCGCTCCATCGAGATAGCGTCCATCGGCATGTCGAGCTTTGCCACACGCGGTGTCGATGGACTGGAGGCTAATGAAGCGCGCATCGCCGAACTGGTGAATAATAGCCTGATGCTCGTCACCGCGCTGGCACCGATCATCGGCTATGACAATGCGTCGAAAATTGCCAAACATGCCCACAAAACGGGGACAACATTGCGCGCAGCCGCCCTAGAATTGGGATTAGTGGATGCCAAAACCTACGACACCCATGTTAAACCGGAAAATATGGTATAAGTTAGAATGATATAGCAACAATATCACATCGGGGAGTGGCGGGAAAACTATGGACGATCCAATTGATGATTCACTAAATGCGATCGATATCTTAATAAGACAACTGCTTAGCATGTGGGAACAGGCTATTTCTTTGCTTCCCAGTTTGGTTATCGCGGCCATCGTAATCGTAATCACTTGGATCATCGCTCGCTTTGCCACCCGCATTGCTGACAAACTGACCGACAAGACCAACATGCGCGCGTCGCTTCAGGAACTGACGGAAACCATGGTCCGGCTGGCAATCTGGATTGTCGGTTTGATGGCCACGTTGACCATATTGCTGCCCGGCCTGACGCCCGCCAGCCTAATTGCTGGCCTTGGCTTTGGTGCTGTTGCCATTGGTTTTGCGTTTCAAGATATTTTCGAAAATTTCATGGCCGGTATCCTGATCATGATCCGCGAGAAAATGCGGATCGGTGATTATATTGAATGCGAAGGCGTGGAAGGTATCGTCGAGAGCATTGCGCTGCGGGAAACCCATGTCCGCCGCAACAATATGGAACTGACTATCATTCCCAATTCGATCCTGTTTAAAAACCCGGTCAAGATCCTGACCGATCAAGAAAAACGCCGCCACGAGATTATAGCTGGCGTTTCTTATGATAGCGATCTGGACGTAGCGCGCGATGTTATTCGCAATGCTGTGCAATCGGCAGATCAAGTCGACCCGGACGAACGCATTGATGTCTTCGCCTGCGAATTTAACTCCAGTTCGGTCGATTTTAAAATCCGCTGGTGGTCAGGCTCCAAACCGCGTGCGATGCATGAAAGTCGTGACAGCGTAATCCGGTCGATAAAACGCGCGCTAGAGGAAGCGGGTATCGAAATCCCCTTCCCCTATGTTACACAGACTTTCAAGGAGCCCGTCCCGTTGGCATTCAAGGAACCGGTCTCCATCGCCGGAAAGGACTAACCCATGTCACTCATTCGTAATGTCGCGACCGCCATAGTCGGCAACGAGGCGCGAAAGCGCGGCAAAGGCAGTGGATTGCTCGGCTTTGGTGTAGGCATATTAGCGGCACGTATCGCTACGCGCTCCCTACCTGGCGCTCTGCTGGTTGGCGGCGCAATGGTCGCGAAGGCGCTTTATGACCGGTCAAAGGAAGAGGACGAAGAGCTTCCCGCATCAGAACAGGTTATTGATATTGAGGGCACGCCGGCGCCTACCGAAACCGCGAAAGTCTAATACCTAAATCGCGCCTTGCCACTCTTTGACCGCTTCAATCGGAAAGGTCAGCATCAACACGTTCAGCGTCAAGTTATCGCGAATGGTATAGAGCGTGAACAACTCGAATATTACCGCAATGGTCACTGTCCACTTCACGGGTATCCGCCGCGCTGCGAAAAAACCCAGTGTCATCCAGCCGATATCGGCCATCGAGTTAATAATGCTATCCCCGGCATAGCCAAAGGCGAAGGTCGCCTCTCGATAGCGATTGATGATGATCGGTGAGTTTTCAAGAATTTCCCAAAAACCCTCAATAAACACTGCCAGACAAAGTGACAAACCGAGCCGGGCTGCTTCCGGCTGTTTTCGAAACAGCAAATAGCCAAAGCCGTAAAACAGAAAACCATGAATGATATGGCTAAACGTATACCAGTCCGCCAGATGTTGACTATTCTCCGCCGACTGAACCGCTCCGTGCCACAGCTTTACATTGCCACATTCGCATATCGGGGGCCGGTCCATACCGAATAATATAGCCAGAGCGAGTATCGCCAAACCGGCTGCAGCCAGTGCATGATTGCGTGATATGCTCGTCATACGATCCCCTCAAAATCAAAGCCAACTCAGCAGTTTCGCTCACCAATTGTAATCAGGATTTAACAGCCTTTTGCGCAATTGGAAGAAATAAGAGACACGATAGAAACTGTTAGTTCTGTATCATCGCTACAAGTATGGCTAAAGCCGTACAGCACGCATCTCTGTAACCTTCAATTTAGCGCAAATGCCATAAAGCCAGAATCGAACAACGGTCAATTATCAATGATTTAATACGAAATTAACTGTATTTTCCTACTGCTTTCTTCATGCTCCTAATGGACAAAATATGGCAATGTTACGGACTTGTTCGCCTGCCAGGCGAAGCTGGTGACAAGGTGTTGGAAGTGCAATTCCGACACCTGAAAAAAAACATCCCGTGGCTATATCTCGTGATGACCTTCGACATTTTCTCCTGCATCTATGCAGTAACCGATTCATCGTCGGTTATGCTGCGGGTTATTATTCCTGTTATCGTAACAGCCGGGATGCTTGGCCGGATGCTTTGGTGGTTGCGTCGCCGCAATGATGTTTTTGAAGCCAAAACCGCGCTCAAACTAATGCGGAGCATGGCAATAGTCTCTGCCATTATAGGTGTGCTATGTGCCGTGTGGAGCGTACTGGCATGGCAATGGGAGACAAGCAGCTTCCGTTACTATATTCCCGTTTTTATGGCATTAGGTGCTTTCTCGACGGCTTATTGTCTATCGCTCGTTCCCCGATCCGCGATCCTCAACGTCTCGATCGGGGTGCTGCCGATCTGTACGTTGCTTTTCACGTCCGGCGTCATGATCGATTTTACGCTTGGAGCGACGATGATTGCGTCGACTTTGTTTCTGATTGGTATGGTTCGGCGGCAATATCGACATATGGTACAGATGATCGATTTACAGCTGAAAATGCATGGCATGGCGCATACAGACGCCCTGACCGGACTGTTTAACCGCCGCGCCTTCCATGAACAGCTTGAAGAAGCTCTCGATCAACGGCCCACAGAACATGGGCTGACATTGGCGATGTTTGATCTCGATGGATTCAAACAAATCAATGACTGTCATGGACATCTGATGGGCGATAGGATTCTACAGATCGTGGCAGAGCGTTTAAAGGATTGTGTCGGTGAATTCGCCAAAGTCTCGCGTTTAGGTGGAGATGAATTTGCGATCCTGTTTGCAGACCAGCCTCCGATGTTCTGCAAACAGCTAGCAAAGGCGGCGGTCCAAAAACTACAAAAACCCGCTGTCGTTGATGGCAAACACCTCAGCATTGGGACAAGCTTTGGGATATCAAATATCGACCGCGACGATGATATTCAAGCTATTGCCCTGATATCACAGACTGATCTGCTTTTATATGATATGAAAAAGAAAAAGTCTGAAGCAATACACCAGTTAGGCAATAACGCCGCGATAGCTAAAAACTATATTGCCTAAGCCCTGTTCTTGATACCGAATAGATCTGCATTAAATTTTCCGCGCTCAAATGAAACTTGCCAATTCCAATGCCCATAGTGGTTGCCATTTTATAGTCTCTGCGCCAGTTTGCGTTCGCGCATCAGTAAAAATAAAGGGTAAGAGAAGGCAATGGCAACGCCAAAGGTTAGAGGAACATAAAGCCACCAATGTTTCATGCCCAGCTTGCGGGCTTCTCCAAATGACCAAAAGAGAAACACCGCAGTGACAGCTAGCAGATCATTGGTAATGGACGCAGATGCAGCGTTTACATAATTATCTGCAATAAAAGATGGCAATGACAACCCGGCCGGGGTTCGCATTAGTTGCAAGTTAAAATACCAAGTTACGCACACACCGATAATCGCGAATAGGGCATAAATTACTTGCTTGGTGTTAGAGCTCATTGTCGCACCTTTTAAAGACTGGAGAGCCACGGTGAAGCAAGTCAGTTAGAAACACCAACGAAAAGCACCCTAAAAAAAACAAAAGACAGGACAATCTTCAGGTCAAAACAACAAAACCCAATGGCCACGTTTACGTCCCAATGAACATTAGCCTTATGCCTGCTCTCCCAAAAGCGACGTAAGTAAACGGCACAAGAGCCTTCGCTCGCCGGTGTGGCAACCAATCGTCTATATTAAGTTTTGCGTTAGCTTTCGAAGCCGACAAATGTAGCGGCCTCGTCAATAGACTTTCGTGTTGAAACGACTTCATTCGCGGGAAAACTCTCATCGGGCCAGCCGAGCGCAATGCTTTTCATGATCACCTGATCATCGGCGATTTCGGCATGCTCACGCACGACTGGAGATTGCATGATACCTTGGCTGTTAATGACCGTGCCGAGACCACGCGACCATGCTGCGTTGACGAGCGCTGTCGCCACAGCGCCACAATCAAAGGGTGTGTCATCGCTTCCATCGAGAACCCGATCATAGGTGATGATGACGCACACCGGTGCGTCGAATTGGCGAAACCCACGCATAACCCAATCCTGCCGTGCGTCCTTGTCCTCGCGCTCAATTTTCATGGCGGAGAATAATTGCTTGGCTACACCGATCTGCCGGTCGCGATGCTGGCCCGCAAAGGCTTCACCAGTACGGAATTCCCGCGATTGCGGGACACCAGCGAGCATGCGTTCGGTGTTGCCGTTTCGAATCTTTTCCAGCGGCGCGCCAGTGATGACGTAGAAATTCCAAGGTTGCGTATTCATTGAAGAGGGAGCGCGCATGGCCAATCCGAGAATTTCCTCGATAAGTGATTGCGAAACGGCTTTAGGTTGATATCCGCGGATGCTTCGGCGGCCTAGGATAACGTCGTCAAACTCCATGCATAGCTCCATAAATAACAAGCCTAGCTGGCTAGCGCATAAAATAGCTAATGAAAACCCTGCTCCCAAGGATTGGTTCAATGTCAATCTAATCCGAAAACTGGATATCGAAAATGCAATATACAATGGTGAAAAATTCGGTATCGTATCAAAAACTGCCATGCATAAATATTGGTGGAAAAATATTATAGGAGTTTGGATTTGGCCGAAGCTACAGCGAGCAGCGTTTCGCATGCCGACAACAGTGGAACCCCTGAAACGGGATATGGCAGCCGCAATTATCGCAAGTATATTTTGGGTATGTTGCTGACCGTCTACATTTTCAACTTCATCGACCGCACGATAATCAACATCCTCACCGAGCCTATCAAGGAATCATTCGGGGTTGAGGATTGGCAAATGGGGTTGCTGGGTGGCCCCGCTTTTGCGATCCTTTATACATTTGTCGGCATCCCTATCGCCCGTTTCTCGGAAAAACATCACCGCGTCTGGATCATTGCCGGATCCGTAGCACTTTGGAGTCTGATGACCGCCTTATGTGGGTTTGCGACCAGTTTTATCGCGCTATTCATTTTCCGTATCGGGGTGAGCATCGGCGAAGCAGGCTGTTCGCCGCCAGCCAATTCCATCATCGCCGATTATTTCATCCCTACAGAACGCTCAACAGCGGTTTCGGTATATGCCCTGGGCATTCCGCTCGGCGGCATGGTAGCCTATGTTTTTGGCGGTTTTGTTGTCGGTAATCTGGATGGCGCGACCGTCGGGGCAATGCTGGCCAGCTGGAATTGGACCTGGGCCGTCAATCTATTGGATTGGCCGAATATCGAAGGGTGGCGCGTCGCTTTTGTCGTTGTCGGCATTCCCGGCATCATTGTTGCGATGATCGTAAAAATGACGATCAAGGAACCCCCGCGCGGCTATACAGATCCGCCCGAGATGCAGAATAAAGAGCAAGTCGGCTTCCGCGAAGTCCTCAAGATCTTATCGAAAAAACCATCCTATTGGCATGTTACGATGGGCGTCACCATTGCCTCGTTCGTCAACTATGGGGTGGGACAATTTTTTGTGTCCTTCCTGATTCGTACCCATGACATGTCGATATTTGATGCATCGGTGAAAATCGCAATGGCGCTAGCTGTCATGGCCTCCATAGGAACCTATATGTCCGGCTTTCTCGCGGATAAATATGCAAAACGCTTTCCCAAGGCCTTGGCGTTTATTCCGATGTTTGCTTTGCTTGGCGTAATACCCATGCATGTAACGGGCTATTTGGCGGAATCCCTATGGGTGGCTGTCCCGCTTATGATGGTCGGCCAGATGCTACTCTATACCTATCTCTGCCCGCTTTATGCCGTGCCAAGTGGTGTGGTCGATAGCAGGATGAGAGCAACGGCCGTCGCCGTTACCTTGTTCATCGTGAACTTGCTCGGCTATGGTCTTGGGCCGCCGTTAATAGGTGGGCTATCGACGATTTTAAATGCGACATTCTTGTCAGGGATTGATCCCGCACTAAGTTTGGAAACATGCAAAGCGTCCAATCTGGCCGCTGCGGCTCAAACCGCATGTGATTCTGCCAATGCTGACGGTCTTCAGTGGTCTATGATCATATTCAAATGTCTATATATATGGTCTGTTTTTCACTTTTATATGGCAAGTCGGACCATCCAGCGGGACATGGGGCGTTAGTGGCATGAGTGGATCGTCGATCACTCACCACCATCCGGTAATCTCTATTCCCAGCGCCACAAAAGCATAACCGAGCACGCCATATAATAAGGCGCGGAATACCAGATAGGGGATGCGCGCCTTTTGGGGATAGCCTTGCGGATAGATGATATCGATCTGGTCGCCAATGACTGGCGTGGGAAAGGGCGTGTAGACCTTGTCGCGGACCTCCAAAAAGGTACCGCTCTCGTCTGCAAAGAGGAATACCGGATTATAGAGGGTCGCGCCTTTTTCTGATCGGCGGTCATGGCGGACGATTTTCGCAGATGCGCGGCGGACGGGATTGCGCAGAAACGGCAAATCAGCGCGCAGCGTGAGCGCCAATCCCGTACCTGCCAAAGCCAGGCCAATCCAGAGGATGATCGTATCGATGTTTTGGGGCTAGCATTGATTTTTGGGGTTGTTAAGATGGTCGTCACAAAACCTTCTCCCTTGAAAGAGAAGGTCTTTTTAGAGGGGGGAGACCAATTCATGACCACTTTTCGGATTGCGACGATAATATTCGCATTCATTCCGCTCTATTTCGGCGTCACCGGTATTTGGCTAGGCGCGGCGCAGCTTATGGACGGGCAATCTTTTTCCAACGCGATGGACAATCAGTTCCGCTATCTTTCCGGCGTCTATATCGGCATTTCGGCGATGTTGTTTTACTCTGCTGGCGATGTTGTCGGGCGGGCATTGATCTTTCGGATGGCAGTTCTTGCCGTGTTTATTGGTGGTCTTGGTCGGGTGGTTTCTTACTTAAGCGTGGGTGAGCCGCCGGCAGAGATGTTCGCCGGCATGGTGCTGGAACTGATCGCGCCGGTTTTCATCCTTTGGCATGCGAAGGTGATCGGTAAGGCATCTCAACGAACTCAAACCCAATAAGCTGCGGCGCGTTAGCCGCACGCACCATCTCCGTTTACTCCCTGATTTGACGGGCGTGTCCGAAAGGCGCATCCTCACCCTTGCTGCTGCAACAGGAGGCAGGGTAGCGCAGCAATTTCCCGAGGGGGCATATCCCAAAGGAGAGTGTAATGCCTGTAGCAAGAGTGACCGAAATTATTTCCGGTTCAACAAGTTCGATCGAGGATGCTGTGAACGAAGGCGTCGCGCGGGCGTCGAAAACGCTGAAAAATGTTCAGTCCGCATGGCTCAAGGATATCAAGGCCGTGATAACCGACGGCAAAGTGAACGAATGGCGCACGACGCTGGCAGTGACCTTTTTGCTGGAAGACTAGACTCGGTGGCTAGATCCTGATTGATGCAGGGCGGCTAATCGACAATCCCGTCTTTATATATCGTCCTGCGTCGACCATTGCGGGTCACGCGTTGCGCTGTGAGTTCCTGATTGCGATAGGGTTCGCGGTAAGAGACATGGACCCAGCCGCTCGCTGTCACGCCAGGCTCGTAAAATTCCAGGATGAGTTGGTCATAGTTGAGTCGCCTTTCCATCCACTGGCAGATGCGCAGGTTGGAAATTCCGGCAATTTCAAAATCGGCTGCTTCGCCTTTTGCATGCTGGCTATTGCGGGAGCCCCGCAGCGCCCGATTGACTGCTGGCGAGCGATAGCCGGACGAAATCATCACGGGTCGCTTATAATGCTCGCGAACGGGCTCCAGCACTTTTTCGCAGAGCAATTTGAGTGCCGCGATCTGTGTGCTATTGGGAGTGTTGTCGAGTATCAGCCGGGTGGCCGTTTGCGATTGGGTGAATTCACTAAGGTAGAAATGGGTGCTGAGCTTCATAGATCTATCTCCCTGCGCGGTCCCGCAACGCTATGTACACGAGGGCACCGCGAAGAGGTAGGGGAATGCGATATCGAGACAGGTGGAGCGCGATGGGACTAGGGTTGATGGAACCATTGCGGAAATTTGCGCTTGATAATAGCAACGAGTTTCGGGTCCATATAGCCATAATTATCCACGATGCCCAGAACATGGATACGCTTGTTTTTTAGCAATGCACTAAATTTCCCAATCACCTTTTTGTGGTGTTGGCGTTCCATGACATAGATGGCATCGGCCCATAATATCAGGTCGCCGGAAATTGGCGTTTCCGCATCGTTGTTAGTACCTGCGGATATCGCAGTTACCGCGTCCACCTGATTCAGCACAGCCTCCGCTGTTGGGCTACGCAGCTGATTGCGGGAGCAGATAAACAGAAGCTTCTGTCGGCATTCGCTCACTTCGAAAGCATGTTCTTCAGATAACCGCCGGTAAAGCTGCCCTTAACCTTTGCTACTTGCTCTGGCGTGCCTTCCGCAACAATCTCGCCGCCGCGCACTCCGCCTTCGGGGCCGAGGTCGAGGATATGGTCGGCGGTTTTGATGACGTCGAGATTATGCTCGATCACTACAACGCTATTGCCCTGCTCAACCAGTTGATGGAGCACTTGCAGAAGCTTGCGGACGTCCTCGAAATGCAGGCCGGTTGTGGGTTCATCGAGAATATATAGCGTCTGCCCAGTGGAACGTTTGGAGAGTTCCTTGGCGAGCTTCACGCGCTGCGCCTCACCGCCGGACAGCGTTGTCGCTTGTTGACCGACCTTGATATAGCCCAAGCCCACTTCATAGAGCATCGCCATCTTGTCGCGGATCGGTGGGACGGCTTTGAAGAAGCTCACCGCATCCTCGACCGTCATGTCCAGTATGTCGGCGATAGACTTGCCCTTGAATTTCACCTCCAACGTCTCGCGATTATAGCGCTTGCCGCCGCATTCCTCGCAGGTGACATAGACATCTGGCAGGAAGTGCATCTCGATCTTGATCAAGCCATCGCCGCGGCACACTTCGCAGCGTCCGCCCTTGACGTTAAAGCTAAACCGGCCCGGTTTGTAGCCGCGCGCTGCCGCTTCGGGCAATCCGGCAAACCAGTCGCGGATGTTAGTGAAGGCGCCAGTATAAGTGGCCGGGTTGGAGCGTGGTGTCCGACCAATGGGCGATTGGTCGATATCGATCACCTTATCGCAATATTGCAAACCGGTAATCTTGTCATGCTTGCCCGCGATCATCCGCGCGCCATTAAGTGTACGCGCTGCCGACGCATAAAGCGTGTCGATAGTTAGTGATGACTTGCCAGAACCGGACAGGCCGGTGACACAGGTAAAAGTGCCGAGCGGGATCGACGCGGTCACATTTTGCAGGTTGTTTGCGGTCGCACCATGTACGGTCAAATTCTTGCCATTGCCTTTCCGGCGCTTGGCTGGGACCTCAATTTCACGCGAACCATTTAGGTATGCTGCGGTGAGGGATTTCTTCGATTTCAAAATTTGTTTCAGCGTACCTTCTGCAACGACATCTCCGCCGCGCACGCCGGCACCGGGGCCCATATCAACGACATAATCGGCTGTACGTATTGCATCTTCGTCATGCTCAACGACAATTACCGTATTGCCGAGATCACGCAGACGTTTCAATGTGGTGAGCAATCTATCATTGTCACGCTGATGTAAGCCGATACTGGGCTCGTCCAAAACGTAAAGAACACCACTTAATCCTGAACCTATTTGGCTCGCAAGACGGATGCGTTGGCTCTCGCCGCCCGACAATGTGCCGCTGGTTCTGTCAAGATTGAGATAATCGAGGCCGACATTATTGAGAAATCCGAGCCGTTCGATAATTTCTTTCAGGATCGGTTCGGCAATCTGCTTTTGCGTCTTGTCGAGCTGCTCCGCGAGGCCGTTGAAGAAAGCGAGTGCATCGCCAACGCTGCGGCGGGTCGGGATGCTGATATCCTCGCCTGCAATTTTGACCGCCAGCGCCTCGGGCTTGAGCCGTGCACCGTGACAAACTTCACAAGGCGCGGCCGCTTGGAATTTCGCCAGTTCCTCGCGCATCCAAGCGCTTTCGGTTTGCAGCATGCGGCGGGTAAGGTTGCCCACGACACCCTCAAACGGCTTTTTGACCTCATAGCTTTTGCGCCCGTCCTGAAAGCGCAACGTCACCGGCAACCCTTGGGTGCCGTTGAGGACGATATCGCGATGATGTTCGGACAGATCCTGCCACGGTGTATCCAGCGAAAAATCAAAATGCTTCGCAAGACTGCCGAGCACCTGCATATAATAGGGGCTTGGTGGATTGGACTTAGCCCATGGCACAACTGCGCCCTTCTTTATGGAAAGCGCCGGATTGGGCACGACCAACTGGGTATCAAAATGCAGCTTTTCACCAAGACCATCACAAGCGGGACAAGCGCCTTGCGGAGCGTTAAACGAGAAGAGCCGCGGCGCGATTTCCTCAATTGTGAAGCCGCTGACCGGACAGGCAAAGCGTTCGGAAAACACAATGCGGTTATCGGGCAGGCCCGTGCCTTTCATCTTGGTCCCGCTGGCCGCTTCGTCACGACCCGGCACAATGCCTTCTGCCAGATCGACAAAGGCGAGCCCGTCTGCGAGACGCAGCGCCGTTTCAAAGCTATCTGCCAGCCGGGTTTCCATGCCTTCTTTATTGTCAGTCTCTGCGCGCACAACCAGCCGGTCGACGACCACTTCGATATCATGCTTCAGTTTCTTGTCGAGCTTGGGTGTTTCCTCGATATCGTAAAATTCGCCGTCGACGCGTACGCGGGTAAAGCCGGCTTTCTGCCACTCCAGTAATTCCTTGCGATATTCCCCCTTGCGGCCGCGTACGACCGGGGCAAGTAGATAGAAACGAGTCTTTTCTGGCAGTGCCATAACCCGGTCGACCATTTGACTGACGGTCTGAGCTGTAATCGGCTCTCCGGTTGCGGGAGAATAAGGAACGCCGGCACGCGCCCAGAGTAAGCGCATATAGTCGTATATCTCGGTGACCGTAGCCACGGTCGATCGCGGATTGCGCGAGGTCGTCTTCTGCTCGATCGAGATAGCCGGCGATAAGCCTTCAATATGCTCCACATCCGGCTTTTGCATCATCTCCAGAAACTGGCGCGCATAAGCGGACAGCGATTCGACATAGCGCCGCTGGCCTTCGGCATAGATGGTGTCAAACGCGAGGCTCGACTTACCACTACCGGAAAGTCCGGTAATGACGATCAATTTGTCGCGGGGAAGATCGATATTGACGCCCTTGAGATTATGCTCCCGGGCGCCTTTCACTTTAATATGGGTAAGGCTCATAAGCGTGCTTTGCCGAAGATGAAGAGGAGAGTCCAGCGGGTCATAATACCGTATTATGTTCTAGTTATGTTCTTTTGGCAAGCGAGTTTGTTTACGGACCTGTCAATGCGGCAAAATCTTTTATAAATGATCATTAAAATAGAAAAAATTGTATAATTATCAATATATTGAATTATGTACATCAATTTAAATAAATATCATTTATATATTTATGTTTATTGAAATCGCTATAAATGTTATGCGTTGATATGTTATGCCCCCGATAACAGAAAACGTACGTCAGTCCTTTGCAATCGGATTTTTATGTCTGGTTCTGTTGGTAGGCGTATATTTGGCTGTTCTGCAGGTGGTTATATATTCAACAAAGCCCGCTTCGCCAGGGCCGTCCCCGACCCCACAAGCCTATAGCACGCAAACAACAGCAACCTATCCATCAGGCAGGCATATTATTTCGCGAGACGCTGATGGACTGTTCTACGTAAATGGCCGTGTGGACGGAGTGATGGTCCGCTTTGCGGTTGATACCGGCGCTTCCGTTATCGTGCTGAATTCAGCTGATGCAGAACGAATTGGTCTGGAATTGGACCAGCATTTCAGCGATCGTATCCGAACAGCATCTGGCTATAGCCAGATGATGTGGCGGCAAGTCGACAATGTAACAATTGATGGAAGGGTGCTCGGCAAACTTGATATTGCTATCATGGAAAAAGGGCCTGACGTATCGTTATTGGGGCTAAATGCCCTATCGCGTTTGGGATCCGTAACAATGGAAAATGACCAATTGACTATAGTTTACTGAATTCAGTTAAACGCCAGACTCTATTGACCCGGAAACAGCTCTCCAATTTGCACGTCAATCTCTCCGTCATTTTTTAACGGCACAACGCCTCGGCCGAACCAGACGTAGCGAGCGGTGAGCGCCGTGAGGATATTGTCATTGCGCTCTATTTGTATTACTGTATTAATATAGCAATACATTAAAGGGGTGAAGCATTTGAAAAACGCATATCTTATTGGCGCCGCGCTTTGCGCTACTCAGACATTGACCGTGCCTCCATCGTTCGCAAATAATGCAGAAGCCACATATTCTAATGACGGGTTGGTTCCTGCTGCTCAGATCCAGAATCCAGCTAGTCTCAAAAAATCTCTTTCGGAAAAACTTCCAAGCTGGCTCGCGGAATATGATGTGCCGAGTGCAGCTATCGCTTATATTGTCGATGGTAAAATAGCTTGGACACATGTTGCGGGAGAGGCGGAGCCGGGTAAGGCTGCGACGAAGGACACGCTTTACAACATAGCCTCGATGACCAAGCCATTGGTTGCAGAAACGGTCGTACGGCTTGCCAAGGCGGGGGCGTTTTCGCTCAATGATATCATGGCAGATACCTGGGTAGATCCAGACATAAAATCTGATCCGCGTCATAGGCATCTAACGCCGCACATCGCTCTGATCCATCGCACCGGCTTTCCTAATTGGCGTTATCAAACCGATGGTGTGCTGACATTCAAAAATGACCCCGGCACCAAGTTCGGATATTCGGGTGAAGGATTTCAATATATTGCCCGCTTCGCCGAGGAAAAAATGAGCGAGCCGCTGGAAAAACTGGTGAGCCGAGAGATTTTTGAACCGGCTGGCATGACCCAGACGAGTTTTACTGGAAAGCCTTGGTTTGCTGGCCGGATTGCAATGTCGCGTAATGGCAAGGGAGAGCATGCCCACGCCACGGTGCGCGAGGAATGGAATGCGGCGGACGATGTCTGGGCTACTGTTTCTGATTATGCCCGCTTTCTTACGTGGGTGATGGCAAATCCTGTCAGTGATGAGCCAGCTGCGGCCTATTGGATCGCCCAAGAAAACCTAGGTGGACAGATTTGCGGCGAAGGCCGTCTCGCAGCAGATGTCTGTCCGAAAAGTCTCGGCTTTGTAAGCGGTTGGAACGTTTATCGTACAGCCGATAACCTGATCGTAATGCACGGCGGCGGCGATGTTGGGGAGAGAACTTTGGGTTTTTTCGACCCGATTGGCAAAACCGGCGCGGTGATCTTCACGAACGGTGCGAAAGGTCAGAAGGTAATCCGTGATGTAGTGGAGATATTGTTTCCAGATCCTAGTTTCGTAGCGTTTATGAATTTGCAGGCTGGCGGCTAATCCTTTGAGCAATTGGTCTAACGTTGTGGAAAATGTTCGGCGCTCTTCACATCAATGGCCCCGCCTTTTTTTACGGGAACCACGCCGCGACCGAACCAGACGTAGCGAGCGGTAGGTGCTGTCAAGATGTTGTCATAGCGATTGCTTGCATAAGCGCCATCATAACCCATGAGCGCAAGGGTTGTTGGAAATAGTTGGCTATGGCTGCGGCCGCCTGAACCGGTTTGATAGTTTGCTTGCATATCGGGCGGCAAAAACGCGACCAAGGGAACGGCAAACTCTTCTGGGACTGGGCTTCCGCTGCAATGTGGGGTGACGCCATCCACTATGTTCTGGCCATGATCGGAAGTGTAGAAAATCGCCACTTCGGACCGATCAACACCGTCGAGCAACGCTTCGAAAAACCCTGCTTTCGAATAAGTTATAGCTGCCTCATATTGAGCTTGAGTGCTGCTGCCTTCAGCCAAAGTTCCGGCAGGATAGTGATCGCGATATTGGAAGTGCACCCCACGCAGGATGGCATATACAAATTGCTTACCATCAGTTTTCAGATCCTTATTAAGCGAGCGGGCGATTTTAAGATCGGTTTTGATTCCGTCTGCGGCACTTTCATAACGATTGATCAACGCTCTTTCCGGCTGCAGCAGAAGATTCTGCGGTGGGCCTGAAACTTGGCCATCAATCATTATTGTCGTGTAGCCCGCTTTGGCTGCATAGCCCCAGATGGAAGCCGTGTGGCGGAGATCAGTGGCGCTATCGATCGAGCGAACTGCAACTCCGGAACGCAGCGCTACGTTTGACGGTGTACTGCAATGACCCATGGAAGCAGTTTCACCAAAATCGATAGCGAGGCGATCAACCAACTGGGGAGATATGATCCGATCAAAGGCTTGATAAGATACACTCTCGTCAACCAGCCAGATGATTTTTCGGATTTTGGAATCAGGAGCCGGAATGACCGATACCGTAGCACGTTCTGGAGCCGGATCAGCCGAGAATATAGCCGCAGCATAACTATATATATTCCGTTCTGCACCCAAGGGATGAAGGCTCAACCACGGCCATAAAAGCGAGGGTGCCGCGAGAAAAGCCATGACCGCTATTGTAGATTTTCTTTCCGATAATTTGCCGCCAAACTGCTGACGGACTAAAGGATTCAATAGGTGTCTCGCACCGATCAACAGAGTTATGACAAACAGCAATTTTCCGATACCGAGCGCAAGCGGCGCTGCAAATTCAGCGGCCGCATCCTTCGCTTGGCGAGCTTCGGTTAAAAGCCAACCTGTTTTTTGTAAATCGAGTGTATCGCCGATAATTTGGCCATAGACCATGTTTACGCCAGCCGAGAGCGTTACCAACGCAACTGTTACCACAAACCAGCGTTTTGAAACTATCACCGTCACTATGAATAATATCAAGGCCTGTATCGCAAAGGACAAAGCAGCCAGTCCGGCGTTGAAATAGTCAAACGCGGCCGCGCGATAGAGGATGGACTGAGTGAGAGGGAGTTGGTTAATGAGCGCATAAGCGCCGCTAAACGCTATGAATCCAGTCAAAAGGCGACCAATCAACAATCTATGTTTCAGGCTACCAGAGGGGCTATTAATCACGCTGCTTCTCACATCAAAAAGCTAGTATTTGTACGTTCACAATGACACCAAGCTTTTAAGAAACCATGACTGTGCCCGATTTCATCGGTTTTGATTGATTTGGCCAAAAACCGATGAACAATGGTCGAAGCCTATTCCCGTTTCGTCGAAAGCGACTGCGGACTTGGTATCGGCCGACATATTGTGTCTAAGAGCCACATTGTGGTCCTGTTTGGTTACGCATTAGGATCACCACGCGGCTTCAAAAAGGGGGATGGTGCCATATGATAAACGTGGTTCGGAAAATGACATGTCGGGAATTTGCCCTCCGCATGGGCAGCTCCTTTTCCCGATCTGGAACCCAAAGCGCCTTACCCCTAATCTGCGCTTTGTTTGCGGTTTTGTTGGTATCATCCCCTGTTTTTGCACAATCTGTCCAACCGGTTCCACCGGCCGCACAAAAGCCGCCGTCGCCTTGTGCTACCCCGGTTCATCGCGCTTTTGACTTCTGGATCGGCAAATGGAATGTGACGCCAGCGGGCCAAACGGCTCCTGCTGGCGTTAATCGCATCAGCTCACAGCATGGCGGTTGTGTGATTCGTGAAGAATATAAAACCAACGGCGGCTATACGGGTATGAGCATAAGCTTTTACGATGCCGCCCGCAAAATATGGCATCAGACATGGATGGGCGCCGATGGCACGGCTTTGTTTGTCGAAGGTGGCCTAAATGACAAGGGCGAGATGGTATTAAGTAACGCCAACTGGCCGGGCTATGTGAAAGGCGCGCCAATTAATCGTGTCACCTGGACTCCCAGTACGGATGGCACCAATGTCGCAAGCGTTCGTCAACATTGGCAGGCATCGAAAGACGGCGGCAAAAGCTGGACGACGGTGTTTGAGGGTTTCTATACAAGGCGGTCCGAAAACTGACCGGAGATTAGCCCCTCTCTTGCGCCACCAAATCACGTACAAATCCAATCAAACCAGTCTGCCGTGACCGACGCATGCGCTCGGTTGCGAGGATCTGTTTAACCTTGCCAAAACAAGCATCAAGGTCATCATTGATCAGAACATAGTCATAGCCATCCCAATGGCTTATCTCGCTAGTTGCGCGTTCCATACGGCTGTCGATAATTTCGTAGCTGTCTGTCGCTCGACTTTCGAGCCGTTCGCGCAAGATGGCGAGCGAGGGTGGTAAGATGAAGATGCGAACAACATCTTCGCCAGCGCGCTGATAAAGTTGCTGTGTGCCTTGCCAATCAATATCGAACAGAACATCCTGGCCATCTTCGAGATTTTTCTGAACCGGGGCGGCGGGCGTTGCATAGCGATTGCCGAACACGGTGGCATATTCCAAAAATGCATTATCCGCGACCATTTCTTCAAATTCCTCGCCGCTGACGAAAAAATAGTCTTTGCCATGTTCTTCACCCGGGCGTTGCTGCCGGGTGGTAACAGACACCGACATGGCGATCTGTTCATCCGCCTCAAGCAGCATCCGCGCCAGAGTCGATTTACCGGCTCCAGAAGGGGAAGAGAGGACAAACAACAAGCCGCGGCGGCTCAGTTCATCATGCGGAAGGGAAGAAATATCGTCGGCCATAGCGGCTATTGGCCGAGAAGGGTGCATGTCGTCAAGATGCTAGTCGCGATCCGATGCAGATGTTTCAGGGCGAGCTGCAAAACTGATGAGATGACAGACGTGGTTTTTGTGTTTAACAACCGGTCGCAAGGGTTTTCCGCCGCGCATGAAAATGGTGATCGAAGATAATGTTACACGGCCGCGTCAGCACGATATTTTTCTCGTTCGGAATCACGATTATGATCGGCTGGCTGTTCTATGTCGGGAAGGATATCATCCTGCCGATTGTCACCGCAATCATCCTACTTCAGATATTATATGCAGCCAGCGCCGCAGTTGCTCGAATTCCGGGATTGGGGCGGTCACCGATGTGGCTCCGCGCGACGCTGGCATTGTTTGGTGTGGTCTTGCTATTGTTCGCGATGACAAGAATGTTAGTGGCCAGTCTGCAAACATTGGTTCCTTCATTGCCGACCTATCAGACCAATTTGGAAAACCTGTTCGCCGCTTGGTTCCCTGCTGAACCTGCGACGGTAGCGGCCGAAGCCGATATGGGAGACATGATGGCCTCGCCGGGGTTGATTATTGATCGTGGCAGTGAAGTGGTCGTGAAAGAAGTCAGTGAATTCGCCACCAAGCTGCTGACGGAAATCGATATTGCTGCCATTGCGCAATCTGTCTTGTCGTCACTGACCAGCTTTGGCGGATTCATCTTTATCACAATCCTCTATGCATCTTTTATGCTTAGCGAGATTACAGGCTTTCCGACCAAGGTGCGCCGGGCATTTGGCAGTGCTAGTGAATCCAAAGATACGCTAAATATGATCGCGCGGATCAACCATGATATTGGCAGCTATCTTGCAACCAAGACGCTGATCAATATCATATTGGGTGTGATCTGCTGGGTTATTATGGTTAGTGTTGGTATCGAATATGCAGCGCTTTGGGCAATAATTATCGGACTTCTCAACTATATTCCCTATATTGGATCTATCGTTGGTGTCGCATTTCCGGCCTTGTTCGCCGTAGCGCAATTTGGGACTCTGACGATGCCGCTAATCGCAACTGGCCTGATGACCGCAGCACAGGTGATTATCGGCAATGTGGTAGAGCCTCGCATGCTCAGCAAATCGGTCAATCTTAGCCCGATGGTCGTGCTCGTTGCGTTGTCGGTTTGGAGCACGCTCTGGGGCATTCCCGGTGCTATATTGGCGGTACCGTTCACCACCATATTGATGATCATATTAGCCGGCCGTAAGGGGACCAAGCCGATTGCCGCATTGCTATCGAGCGATGGAAAAGTTTAAACCTGCGTTGCCGTTTCTTGACCCATTTCACGCGCCGGGTCGTACTTGGGTGGCTTTAAACAAATAGCCGAGATCAGCGACAGGCTTAGCAGTGTGGAACCGATCAAAAAAGCGATATCATAGCTGCCATTTATCTCAAAAATATAACCGGCACCGGCTGGTGCCATGGCCACGAAAGGCAGCAATACCGGCGCGAAGACAGAGTTGATTTTGGCGAAACTTTCTGGGCCGAAAAAATTGCTTGTAAGCGCAGGCGATAGAGCAAAAAATCCACCATAGCATAGCCCCAATATAAACGCCGCTATGCCCAAACCGATGAAGCTAGAACCTGCCCATAACAACACGAAACCAAACAACATGGTTCCCATCATCGCGGCCATCAACCAGCGCAATTCGAACCGATCACCGAGCCAACCGGCGGGCATTCGGCCAAGTCCACTACCCATGATAAAAATGCTGACAACCGATGCCGTCTGAATTTTCGACATCCCACTATCGGATATATATAGCGATCCATGGGTCAACAGAAACGTACCGATCGCCAAATAAGAAATATTTATCGTGATGATCAAATAGACCGCGCGGGTGCGAAATACCTGCGGGATTGTCCAACTATGCTCACTACGATAGGTCCGCGGTCGAGCGGTGGCTTTCGCGGCATCGGCCGATATGGCGCCCGGATCAATATTGTCAGAATGCTGACCGATATCCGCCGGCCTGTTTATAATAAACTGTGCCAGCAATATAGCGATGACGACTGCGATCAGGCTAACATACCAACCGGACTGCCAAGTGCCAGATCCTTCCATGACACGAATGAGTACCGGTTGCGCGACAAATCCGCCCAGCGCATTGCCAGTCATAATGATCCCTAAAACAGTGGCGCGTTTGACGTTAAACCATTGAATAACGACTGTTTGCCCACATAATGGACCAGCCAAGGCCATAGCCATTCCCATGACCACCCCCCAAGCGAGCGTCCAATGCCAAATCTCTGTAACGAAGAATATGGTCAGCAACAGGCTAGTCATCATCATCAAAAGACCCGTCGTGAGAGTCAATCTTACGCCCCATTTCCCGATCATCCAGGCTGTGAGGGGATAACTGAGACCTAGGGTAAGAAAACTCAGGCTGTGAGCGAGAGACGCGGAACCACGGTTCCAATCCATAGCTTCGACCATCGCCGGGAAAATCGCAGCATAGGCGAAATAGACAAAGCCCGAAGCGGCAAATTGGATCAGAAATAGCAGCGCAGCGTTATGCCAGCCGTAAAATTTCCGCCGTGCCGCTTGGCCTGACCCCCTGCCTTCATTTTCACTGGCTTCTATGCTTGTCAAAGCCCTCTCCCGCGATCCCCGATATGACGTGTTGGTAGCAGGATTGGAGCCCAGTAGGAAAGCAGTTTGTGCAATCGCTTCCAATTGGTCGAAAGCATAACAAGATCAAGGCAAAGAGGCGCGGAATAGCGGCGAACTTTGCAAAGCGCACACTGTCTTTCGAGAAGACACCAGCCCAGTGTTGGATTATTTATTACTGAAGTTGGAAATTATGTTGCGCGAGGGCATGTGATTTTTAGTCGCTATACGCGATACACCCCAGCGTTTGCGGTGGATGAAAAAGCAAACACCATTTCTATAAACTTTGCTTTTCAACAACGACGCCTAGCCCCACGGCTATCATTCTGTTTCGCCCGGGCGATAGGATCTTACAGCTGCCTTTGTGATATCTTTTTTATCGAACCAGGCCGGTTTGAGTAGCTGCTGGGTGTACAGTCTCGCTTGATCGAAATAATGTACAGATTTTGAGTTCCTACTCTGCCCATAGGCCATGACGGATTGCGCTTTTACCTTCGAAGCGAATTCCACGACGCTTACATATGAGTGACCATGATTGCCGTAACTTTTGCTCGATCCGTCTTCGGTCTGTGTGTTGAACGTCATGATTGCGCCCATATAAAACGGCGTGCCGGGCGCCGGAAGATCATGCTGTGAAAGTGGCTCGCGACTATTGCCATAGTGGTCCGACCTTCTCAGCCTGTTAAAATGACCATATGGGATTCGCCAGTCGCCGTAGTATTTTTCTAAAAGCGCCGCCGCCTTTCGGAGCCGGTAGATCGTCGGATATGCGGAGTCATCACTGCGAATGTGAAACATGGTAACATAGAGTGCGGCTCCAATTGAGTCGGCATTTGCTCTTCTATCCCAATCGTTCAGGATATTTAACATCTGCCTCAGCTTCGGTTCCGCTTTTTTCTTATTTGGCGAAGATTGTGCCCACTCCGCATTGAGTTCCGCGATCTCAGCAGCGGCGGTTGGTAGATAGGTATCGAACGCAAATCGCGATAATTGTTCCAGTGAAATTTCTTCTTCCGACGCGATCAATTGCCTGGATCGCTTTGCTATTGCAGTGTCGCGGTTAGATCCAAACATATATTCTGGATAGTCTGTCTTAACCGGATTGCTTCCATCCGTTGTAAAAAAAGGCGAACTGTTGGAGTTTTGTAAATAGCCAGAGGTAGGATCTTCAATTTGTGGGAGATCCGCAAGAGAGAAAAAACCTCTCCAGTCTGTCTCAGGGTTGCTACCATCGACAGGCTTTGACCAGTCCAACTCGGGATTGCGCACTGGAATCGCACCGCCATAAACGTAAAAAATATGACCGTCCTGTCCCGCATATATAAGATTGTTGTAGGTGACATTCATAGGCGCGATCGCGCGTTTGAACTCCGGCAGATTGCGGGCCTTGCTCATATTGAAGAACTGTTCCAGCACACCTCCTGCGGACAGCTTGGCCACTCTTAGCGCAAGGCGTTTGCCTTCTGGGCCATCGAAAAGCGGACCGTGTCGGGATTTTTCAAAAACATAGTCATGTTGTCTGATTCCATCTGGTGCGGCGACGGCAATCTTTTCAGTCCACTTCGTGGTCGTCAGTATCTGGTTACCATATCGGTATAAGCCGGATGCGCGATCGATGATTTTCTCTTCATAGACATCGTTGATGTCGGGATCATTTGCGGTGATCGACCAACCCATATCTCCATTGTGGCCAGAAATCGGCAAGAGCCCGATTCCATATGCCAGCTGACCGGAAACATTCAGACCTTCGTCACTGTGAAGAGACATTTCATAGGGCGCATCAAGCGGAATATGTGGGTTGATAAACAACATTGGATGTCCTGAAGCGCTCTTAGAGGGGCCAATCGCCCACATGGTTGAGGCGAGATATCCGGAAAACGCCGCGAGAGTATCGGGCTCTCCAATCTGTTTTTGGGTTTCTCCATCAATGCCCGAGACATGAAATAGGCGATAGCCAACCAGCGCGTGCCATGGCTCAAAATGCGTGATTAGCTTGGGCTTGATATCGGGTCGATTCTTCAAAAAAAAGTTCATGCCGTCTGCAAATGCGTTGCAGAGCGCCTTGATTTCAGGTGGCGCTTTCAAATATTCCTGTCTGGAATGCTTTTCGATTTCCAGCTTTTTCAGGAAAATGTCCCACTGCAGCCAGTCGGGCCCGCTCACAGATGCGGCGCGCCCCAATAGCTTTATGTAAGCCTGTTCCATATAGTGAAATTCGTCCTCGGCGCGAGCATATGTGGCACCGAAAACAACACTCGCATCCGTAGGCCCGAAAACATGGGGAACTCCAAACTCATCCCGGACGATTGTTACATCCTCTGCTAGCACGTGAGCGTCTAAACGGGGATATGAACCCGATTGACTGACAGACCGGGTTTCTGAATCGTACGCGGCACAACTCCCCGACACCATCAGGAACGAAAGTATAATGGCTAAGCGGAATGTTCTATTTAGCATTTGTCAGCCTCTTTTGTTTGATAAGCTGTTTGCCGGTTAGAACAGAAGCGAGCCGGTGGCGTCCATCTGGATGCAGCCGGACGAAATAATCCTGTTGTAGTTGTTTCGTTGTGGACACCGTTTCGACTAAGAGGGATGACACTGCATCACTTAACCGGCAGCTATCTCACCTTATGGATTCATCTCTCAATCTGAATGCTTGGAATCTGATCATCCTGATCGGGGCGTTGCACGGTTTGATGATCAGCTTATTACTTGTCTTGTCTCGAAGGAACCGTAAATCTGGCAACATCATATTATCACTGATGTTGCTATTCTACACCTTGCCAGTGCTTCGCGTGGTGCTGCACGATATGGGTTTCATAAGATCGCTAGGTTATTCCTTTCTGTCGGTGGAACTACTATACGGTCTGGGCCCATCGCTATATCTCTACACAAAAACGCTCACCAATTCCCGGTTCCATCTCGGTAAGACAGGTTTGCTTCACTTTTTACCGGTTCTGCTGGAAATCATCTATTATTCCAGTCCGTTTTATCAACGGCACGAATTCTACTTTTTTGCCGAGCCCATTAATGCGGATCATTTCATCTGGATGGTGGAGCAAACAGGAGGAATTATATCTGTTTTCGCCTATCTATTCCTGACCAATCGGGTTTTGATGAAATACTCAAAATGGATCAGAGACAACCATTCCGATATCCACAAAAGAACTTTGAGTTGGTTGCAGAAACCCGTGTTCCTCTACACAATCTTTTTCATCCTATGGTTCAGTTTAAGGGCGCTAGACGTCGCACAGTTCGATGACAGCCTAGACATTTCAAACTACTATCCATTCCTACTGTTTCTATCATTGGGCACTTACTGGATTGGAACACAAGGCTATTTGCACACGCAGGTTTTAACGGCAGGATTTGGCCAAATTCGCGAAAAGGACACGGAGCAAAAAAACGATCGGGCGCAATTGTCGGCGCTATATGAAGAACTTGAAAGTGTCATGGTTCGAGAGAAACCTTATCTCGATAGCGATTTGAGCCTGGCGGTTCTCGCGAGCCACTTGCGAATAAACCAGCGATTGTTGTCAGAAGTGATCAATTCTCAGGCAGAAGCCAGTTTCTACGAATATATCAATGGGTATCGCATTGAAGCGTTCAAGCAACGCCTTCTAGCTGATGGCAACAAACTGCCCCTTATCAATCTCGCCTATGATTGCGGCTTTGGATCAAAGGCAACCTTCAACCACGCCTTCAAAAAAAACACCGGTGTGACTCCGTCTCAATATCGAAAAAGCTTACAAAATCAGCGCGAAAGATAATGTGAATGAACGATATTCTGTACAATCCGAGTGTCGGCTTTCCGGATAAAGCCGCCGCTTAATCCATCAGAGCGATAGGGCTAAGCAGCTCGGGATAATTATTCCTTATGTTGCCGACATCATTGGATACCGGCACAATATCAATCTCGCCGGTATAGGGCTTCAAAATCGTCCTGGCATCACTCCATTGACCGTTTAGCCATGTCTGCACCTGATCAGGTTCCAGGATCGCTGGCAAGCGATTGTGAATGGGTTCGAAGGCCGGTGACGCTGCTGTTGTTATGACAGTATAGGTCATGGTCTCGAACACGGGATTGTCCGCC
Organism: uncultured Sphingomonadaceae bacterium; assembly: GCA_947501695.1. GTDB lineage: Bacteria > Pseudomonadota > Alphaproteobacteria > Sphingomonadales > Sphingomonadaceae > Parasphingorhabdus. The sequence goes on along the minus strand of CANMWO010000001.1, from coordinate 360,338 downwards.
CAAAGCCCGGCCAAAATCATGGGCTTGCCGTCGCTGCGTTCTACCTTGTGGGCTTGCTTGGATTTACCATCACGCTTCCATTCATAAAAACCAGAAACCAGCACCGCACAACGGCATGATTTCAGAAGATTTTTGAATGACGGCTTTTCTTCCAATGTCTCCGATCTGGCGTTGGTCATCATATAGGACCGGGTTGTATCTTTGGCCCAGGTGGGAATCAGTCCCCATTGCATCGGCTGCAAACTTGTCTGGCCCCTTTCCCAGATACAGACCGGCATGATGTGGGTCGGTGCAATATTATAATTGGGCTGCAGGTTGGACGTTGGCTGCATAATGCTGAGCATCTCGCGATATTCGTCCCACGTCAATTCTTCACTAGCATATTTACGCCCACACATAATTGCCCCCCCCCCGACAAATTTATGCACAATTTCATAAACATCTTTGAGATTATGAGCCACTGGAAAATTGGAAATGCATGAGGCGGTAATCGGCCAGCCGTCTGTCTTGGTGACTCAGCGTGCGTTATAAAATAGCCTTTAGGGGGTGAGTGCACATTGCATACTTCGTGCGATTGATTTGATGCTGGAGAAGGTAAAGAAGCCCGACGGCTGGGTCGCAAATGCCGCCGGACTCCCCTGTTTACGGAGTCGTTGCGTGAAGCTTAAACTACCGTAAACCGTACTTTAGCGAAAAATGATGAATTAACTGTGACTTTAGTCACCGAGGAGGCAATATCTTGTAAAAATATGGCTACAAAACAGGATTTTACACCATTCCCGTCCCAAGAAGCCCGATGGCTGGGTCGCATTACCATCGGACCTCTCGAGGAATACCCATCTTAGGGCTCCCAAAGGGAAGTGCGATGCCGCCGCCCCCCGCAGCTACTCTACGAAATAAGCGACATCGCCTGATTGTGGTAGCAAGGGAATTTACACGATGCTGTGATGACCATCACTCGCACGAAAATATGCTATAACTGTTTAGAAACAACGCGATTGGGGCCAGAAAGGACGGACATGGCACATTATACCGGACGGCCGCGATTTGAATGGGATGAGGATGGCCGGATCATGACACTGCTCAACCGATTTGCATTTGTCGACAGCGCGAAATTGGTGTGGAGCGTGCCAGCCAAGGCGCGCGTCGATGGCGCTTCAATCCCGAAATTTGCCTGGTCGATCCTGGGTAGTCCCTTTGTCGGCCGCTATCGCAAAGCGTCCGTGGTCCATGATTGGTATTGCGACATCCGCACCCGCGAATGGAAAGCCACCCACCGGATGTTTTACGAGGCCATGCGCACGTCAAAGGTCAGCGGCGCGAAAGCACGGATCATGTATGCGGCGGTCTATTATGCCGGCCCGCGTTGGGATGTCGTCGCAGATTATAATGCAGACCTAGCAGTGGCAATGGAGCTGGGATCCTATAGCAGTCTGCAACAGGACCGGTTATCGTCTACAGACCAGATCGAAAGGACAGAAGTCACCCTTTGGCATCGCAAGCAAACCGACGAAGAAGCGTTTCTGGCACTATGCGATGATTTTGCGAAGAAATGTTCGTCCATCGAGGATGTTGAGTCGATGATTGAAGACCATATGGGCGCGACGGAATGATGGCTGCACACTCCAAACAAGGCTCTGTGCCGCTGCCCGCGCAGGGCACAAACGTCTTTGTCAGATTATCGGTTGGGAGAGCTTCTGGGCGTTTTCATCCACCAGAAAGACTGGCACTTGAATGCAAAAAAAATGGGAGCCGATCCCCAAACGAGTTTGGGTTTCGGCTCCCACTGCGCCTGATCTGGGATGCTGTCCTCTTGCGATTTCAGCGTCCGCTGTTCCGGCGTCCGGTTTCCGGGCCAATATCGTTATGGTTTTTGGTTTTCCGCATCATCGCTTGCGCAATGTTGTTTCGGTTTAAACCTGATATTGGTCCAGTCACCCGATGATTGTTGTCCATCTGATCCGCTCCAACTTGCGCCTTTGCTTCTCGGGTTTTTTCCAATCATCAATCGAAAAATCATGCTATTTTTCTTGCGAAAAACAATATGGTCGTTTCGACTATCTTCCGGTCCTTTTTCGCTCCAACGGGTCATTGCTGACTGGTCGTCGGGTTGGCCTATTTCCTTCCGATGACTTGTATATGACATGAGTTTGCGAGTCGCTCCAAACGTCGAAGGGCGACTTATCCACAGATACGGATCTTTCTTGTGGAGAAACAGTTGCTGGACTGTGGACAAGGCTAGATAATCGAAACGACCGTCCTACAAGATTGCCCTGTGATTGTTTTTAGCTGATTTTTTCTCAACGTCGGAGAATTTCTCGACCGCCAAAGCGGTGATTGGTCCGGCCTTTCTAATCGGGGGGGATATTTTGAAAGGGCCGGACCGTCACGACAGTCCCGGTGCCTATCGGGAGGAGGAGCGGCAACCGAGACTGAAAGACTATTAAGTATTAAACCTGAACGGTAGAGATCAAGATGATGCTGCTAACGGTCAGGGAGGCTACTATATTGAAAAGCGTTTTCATGGATTTTCTCCTGTTATCAAAAACGCCGATCAAACATCACTTTTCCTGTCTAACTGATAGTCAGGAAATGGTCGCCAAACCGTTAAGTTTCAATTGAAAACGGAGATTCATTAGTTGCACGTTTTGCAACTGGTTGCTGTCCTAAAAAATGCCTTTAAGCAGCTTTTTCCCCTTTTTCAGGGGGTTTTTGCGGAAGTTAGTTTCTTCAGCGCCAATATAGGAGAAGATGCCGTCCAACGCCTGCTCCGTCACGCTATCGGTCAATCCGTCGCGCGACAGATCAAGACCACCAAGAGAACTTAGCGAAGACAAGGAGCCGAGGCTTTCGACCTGTTTATAAGCACCGACTTCACCCAAAGCCTTCTCTACCAGAGGCCTAACCTTTACGGCCAGCTCTTCACCGGAAGTCTTGCGTAAATAGTCGGTTCCGCCCGTTCCACCGCCGGTGGCAATGCCGACACCGTCCGTCAGTGTCAGATTATCAATCGCAGATCGGAATATCGGCTTGGCTTCCAGAGCCGCCTTACCAGCCGCATCATTGAGGTTCTTGGTAATATCCTTGGTCAAGCCAGCCTTGCTGGTAAAACGCAAAATCTTGGTCGCGTTCTTCAACGGACCAGGCAACAACACGCGAACCGCTTTATCTGCATAAAATGCACCCGGCTGCGACAATTTATCGAGAGCACCGTCAGACGCGTTACCCAACAGACTTTTAACACCCGTGCTTTGCGCCTGCACAGGAGCAGACAATATCGGAGACACGGATAATGGAACTGCAAGTAAGGCTGTTGCTGCGCTCAGTTTTAGGTTCTTTACAATTTTCCGCATATTCCGCTCCTGCTTTGTTATGTCAGATGTTTATAACATAGCATTTTGGCGGCAAGCTGAATAGCTTCACGAAATTGTGTAAATAGTTGTACCGTGAAATTTCAAGTCCATCGATTATTGGCTTTCAGAAAACTCAAGCTTCCCGGTGGTTCGATCGGCGCCGGCCTCGGTCAATTCGAGTAGAAAAGGATCACCTTCGTCGGTTTTTCCAGACAGCTTGTTGCCATCTATTTCGACAATGAAATTTTCGTCTGTCATTTTCTCTTCAAACCAAGATGCAAGATCTTGGGTGCTCGTCGGTGCATCAAAACTCAAGATGACCTTTCCGCCCTGTCCATCTTTATCTTCGACATTCAGGCCAGTGACTTTCGTTCCCGGGTAAAGCGAAACATTGTTCAAATCAAAATCATCGCTGTCCAATGATATCTGAGGCAGATCGACATCCATCGAGAAGCCGTCGGTCTTTATAGAGAATTTGGTATCATCTCCTTTGCCACCAATTTTGATACTATCGGCCTTGTCGCCGCCTTCACCATCTACATCGATCGACATCTCAAATCCGTCATCACCTTGCCCATCTTCAGAGGCAGAACAAGCGGACAGGGTCAATGGTATGGCGGTCAGGGCCGCGAGATATTTATTGGTCATCAGGAATCTCCATGCTGTGTTATTTGTATAATACAGCATGGAGTGATCAGGTCAAGAGAGAGCTTTTAAGGCTCGATCGATGCTCCGGGGTTAGCCGCATTCACTACACCGCCGTCAACGATCAATGTCGTGCCGACAACATAGTCACCAGCACTACTAGACAGATAGATTGCTGCCGCTGCCATATCTTCAGGCCGGCCGATCCGCTTCGCCGGGATGCCTTTTTCGACCGCTGCTTCATGATCGCGCGCCGCTTTGTTCATGCTGGAAGCAAAAGCACCAGGCGCGATGCCGGACATGATGATGTCATCAGAAACCAGTTTGGAAGCCATTTTACGGGTTAAATGAACCACCGCCGCTTTTGATGCCTGATAGCTGTAGGTCTCCCATGGGTTGACTTTAAAGCCATCAATTGAAGCGATGTTCACGACTTTTGCTGGCCGCTCAAAACTGGCAGCTGCTTTGAGTTGCGGATGCAGCGCTTGGGTCAGAAAAAACAGACCTTTGACGTTTGTATCCATGACCTTGTCCCAGCCCGCTTCCGGAAAGCTGAGATATTCCTCGCCCCAAGCCACACCAGCATTGTTGATCAATATATCGAGCTTCTGTTCATGGCTTGCGATCTCCGCAGCCAAAACTTTGCAGCCTTCAACTGTACTGACATCACCGGGCACGGAAAAACAATTGTCGCCCATTTCAGCTGCAGCAGCTTCGCAAGCGTCGGCTTTCCTTCCTGAGATATAGACCTTCGCGCCCTGAGCCAGAAAACCTTCGGAAATCATTCGTCCGATACCGCGGTGACCACCAGTAACCAGAGCCACACGGCCTTCGAGCGAAAATAGCTTGTTAAAATCCATCAATATATCCTTTTAGTAGCCGTGCATTTCGGCAACGAGATTGGTGTGATAATTTGCATCGCCCATAAATTCGGCCAGAGCGCGATCACGCTTCATATAGAGGCCGATATCATATTCATCGGTCATCCCAACGCCGCCATGCATTTGCACGCCCTCCCGGACAGATAGTGCGGTCGTATTGCCTGCTTTCGCCTTAGCCACCGAAACCATCATGTCAGCTTTGGATGAACCTTCATCCAGCATTTGCTGCGCCTTCAATACTGTCGCCCGGGCAATTTCCATCTCGCTGTACAAGTGGGCCGTGCGGTGCTGTAGCGCCTGAAACGAGCCGATAATCGTATCAAACTGCTTGCGGCTCCGGATATACTCAACGGTGATATCCATTGCGCCGGCGCCCACGCCAAGAGTCTCTGCTGCCGAGCCAGCCCGACCAGCATTGAGCATCCGCTGAAGGACTGCTCCGCCTTCATCAACCTCGCCAACAACTGCATCCGCATCCACAACAACACCGTCGAATTCGACATGAGCTGCCATGGCGCTGTCTACCAAACGAACACTGTCTCTCGACAAACCACTGCTGTTGGTATCCACAGCAAAAAGGGTCAGACCTTTGTCGTCACCAGCGCTACCACTGGTGCGTGCTGCCACAATCAAAGTGTCAGCTGAACCGCCTTGCACTACAAATTGTTTTTTGCCGTCGAGTTTGAAACCATTGCCTTCGCGAGTAGCCGCCATAGCTATCTGATCGGGACGGTGTTTTGCACCTTCATCAATGGCCAGAGCCAAGACACTGTCTCCAGATAGGATCCCGGGGAAATATTTATCGCGCAAAGCTTTACCACCAGCATTCAGCGCTTCCACGCCAGCCACCGCTGTCGCTAGAAAAGGTGACGGTGTAAGATTGCGGCCGATCTCTTCAAGCACAACACCAGCTTCGGTATGACCAAGACCCAATCCGCCTTCGTCTTCGGACACTAATATGCCCGTGAAGCCCATCTCCGCAAACTGCTTCCACAACGCATGGGAAAAACCATCCTTGCAGTTTTTATCGCGAAACTCACGAAAATGAGCGACATTACCTTCGCCCTTCATAAAGTCTGCGGCGCTGTCCTGCAGCATCTTCTGGTCGTCATTCAAGTAAAGCGGCATCGCTTTTATCCTTCTAATATGGTTGTTTAACTGCCGTCGCTGCTATGCGTTGGGCAATTGCAATATCTGTTTAGAAACGACATTCAGCATGACTTCGCTGGTACCGCCTTCAATACTATTCGCTTTCGTCCTCAGCCATCCGCGAGCGGTCAGTCCCCCACTAGATGCGTCACTTTCCCATTCGAGAACTTCGCTACCACCAGCCGACATAATCAATTCATGGCGGCGTTTGTTAATTTCGGTACCGGCATATTTCATCATATTAGGCTGTGCCGGATGACAAAGATTAGCCTTAAACGTATCACCGAAGCGCTCCGCCATCGCGCGAAAAGCCAGAACATCAATATCCATTTCCGCCATCTGCGCGCGAAGCATCGGATCATCCAAGCGGCCCATCTCGTCACGACCAAATTGATCCGCAAATTTGGATCCTAGCGATGTCGCACCAGAAGAACCGTCGCCGGAAATCATACTGCGCTCATGTCCAAGCAGATATTTGGCGACATCCCATCCACGGTTCACTTCACCAACCACGGATGAAACACCGTCGCCATATGACTTTGGCACTTCGACATCAGCAAAAAACGTCTCGCAAAATGCCGATTGCCCTGAAATCAAGACGATTGGCTTCGTCTCCACACCTTTGTTCGTCATGTCGAACAGCATGAAGCTAATGCCCTTATGCTTACTCGTTTTATCCGTCCGCGTCAGACAGAAAATCCAATCAGCCTTGTCTGCATAGCTGGTCCATATTTTCTGACCATTGATCAAATAGTGATCGCCTTTATCATCCGCCGAAGTTTGAAGCGATGCCAGATCCGATCCCGAACCAGGTTCGGAATATCCTTGGCACCAACGCACTTCACCGCGCGCAATTGGCGGCAGAAAATGCAGCTTCTGTTCTTCAGTTCCAAAATGCAGCAGCGCAGGGCCAAGCATCCAAATGCCAAAGCTCGACAAGGGCGAGCGGATTTTTAAACGACCCATTTCCTGCAGCAAAATCTTGGTTTCCGCCCGTGACAGCCCCCCGCCACCATATTCTTTAGGCCAGTCTGGAACAGTCCAGCCCTTAGCCGCCATTTTATCCATCCATTCTTTCTGACCGGGTTTGAAGGTTGGATTTTTACCGCCCCAACAAATATCGTTTTCATCCACCATGGGCTGACGCATTTCTGGTGGGCAATTGGCTTCCAGCCAAGCGACAGTTTCTTCACGAAAACTTTCAAGATCAGACATGATGGTGATTCCTTTAATTGCTTGATTAATGTCTAACTATCATATGTGCGCAGCAAGGTTCAATGATGGCCTTACTGGAAATGGAAAAAAATTTTCACTCTAGATGTATGCCATGGATTCCGTAACGGAACGCCATTCAATTTTTGGAATCAATTGACGGCCAATTCGCGATGGGCCTATGTCCTAGTGATAAAAAAAATGAGAAACAGGAGCGCCGAGGATGCGATTTAGAGGCAAAACCATCGTGATTACGGGCGGCTCATCGGGCATCGGCCGCGGCACAGTTGATCTGTTTTTGCGTGAAGGTGCCAACGTCGTGATGGGCGACATCGACGCTGACGAAGGTACAGCCATGATGTCCTTGCTTGGCGACAATTTTTACTTCCTCAAATGCGATGTAACACAGGAACTTCAGGTAAAGGCTCTGATGGATCATGCTGCTGAAAAAACCGGCGGTATAGATATTGTCTTCAATAATGCTGGTTCCGGAGGGCCCCGCGATGCGATTGATGAAATTAGCGGCGACGACTGGGATTTTGCATTGGCGTTACTGCTTAAGTCGGTTGCCATGGGAATACGTCATGCCGCACCGCATTTAAAAGCGCGTGGCGGCGGATCGATAATCAACACGGCATCGGTTTGCGCATTTCAGGCAGGCTTCGGACCGGTCGCCTATTCAACAGCAAAAGCTGGCGTCCTCCATCTTTCGAAATTGGCAGCAGCGGAACTCGCTCAATATAGGATCCGCGTTAACGCCATTTGCCCCGGCTTCATCCAAACCAATATTTTCGCATCAACCCTTGGTGCGAATGAAGAAGAAAAAAACCAAATTAATAGTCTTTTGGGTCAGGCGGCGGCCGGGGTTCAACCCGTAGCCCGCCCTGGAGTCCCCGATGATATTGCCGAAGCAGTAGCCTATCTTGCTTCTGATGCAGCTGGCTTCGTTACCGGCACCCATATGCTAGTGGATGGTGGACTATTGTCAGGAACTCCATCCAGCTGGGATCCGGAGATACCAGGTATGTTGGACGCGTTGATTCCGGAGGATAAAAAATGACCGTGAGCGCGAAAAAGCTCCCGCTCAAAACAAAAATATTATATGGCTTTGGTTCCGTGGCCTACGGTATCAAGGATAATGGTTTTGCGACCTTCCTGCTTTTCTATTATAATCAAGTCGTGGGCCTGCGCGCTGATTTGGTTGGACTGGCGATCGCAATAGCTCTCATCGCGGATGCATTTATCGATCCCCTGATCGGACGAATGACTGATCGAACGCACACCCGTATAGGTCGCCGCCATCCTTGGCTATATGCGTCCGCTATTCCGATTGCCGCAACATGGCTGTTGTTGTGGCATCCACCAGAAGCTAGTGAAACCGTCCAATTTTTCTATCTATTGACGCTTGCTATGTTGGTTCGGTTCAGCCTTTCTTTGAACGAAGTTCCAGCTCTCGCGATGCTACCTGAATTGTCGCGGGACTATCATGATCGCACCAGCATCACGCGCTTTCGTTATCTTTTCGGCTGGGGTTCCGGTCTTTCCATTATGGCTCTCGCCTACAGTATTTTTCTAGCGCCGACTGACGAGCACCCTGTGGGGTTGCTAAACCCCGACGGTTATTCCAAATATGCAATTGTTGGCAGCATATTAATGGCCTTTGCGGTGCTTGTCGCTGCATCATCGACCCACAAAAGAATTGTTGCTGCCTATCACGATTCAAAATCCAAAATTCAGGCATCAGATACATGGAAGCAGATGTTTGATACGTTGCGATATCGTCCGTTCCTGTTGCTCCTTCTTGCTGGTGTGTTCGCCTTTACAAATCAAGGCGTGGTGTTTGCATTGAACACCTATTTGCTGCCCCATGTCTGGCAGCTCGATCAAGACGGCCTGTTCCTATTTGCGATGTTGCTATTTATCGCAGCAATCATTGCATTTATATTCGTCACGCCAATTTCCCAGCGCTTCGGTAAGGCCCGATCTGCCAGCGTGTTTACACTCATCGCCATGACATTGGGAACAACGCCCTATTGGTTACGAGCACTGGATTTGTTTCCGGAACCCGGATCACCTGCCTTAATCCCTAGTCTGTTCACTTTCCTGATTTTAGGAACTGCAGCCAGCATTTGCGCGATGATATTGACGACCTCATTGATGGCAGACGTGACGGACGCCTATGAACATGAACACGGCCGCAGGTCTGAAGGTGTATTCGCATCTGGCGTCTGGTTCATGCAAAAAACCGTTGGTGCTTTGGGTATATTATTCGCCAGCCTGATCATTGCATTGGTGCAATTGCCGGAGAAAGCAACGCCTGGAACAGTAGATATTGTCATCATTGACCGCTTGTCGCTGGTTTTTGCTTCGTTGACCGTCGTTATCGCACTGGTTGGTGCATGGGCTTATACTCTCTTCCCGCTCGACGAAAAAGATCATCACGCGCGATTGGATGAGCAGTCGAAAAAACCGATGCCGGCTGAGTGATAAATTTCAATTCTAGCGAGTTTACGTGTGGAAAAGCGAAACAGTCTCTGATAGTTTAATTGCATAGTTAAATCGAATAGCTTTCAAAAAAGGATAGCCGCATGGATTTTGATCTCACCGAAAAGCAGGAATATTGGCGCAATCAAGTGCGCGAACATATTGAGAATCATGTCCGCCCGCGCGTCGCCGACTACAAAGCAGAAGACGAAACAGGAGATCGCTGGAAAGTAATCCAGGTTGTCGAAGAAGAAAAAGCCAAGGCCAAAGAAAAAGGTATCTGGAACCTTTTTATGCCACCCGCAAACCCAAATCTCACCCACATTGATGATGTCTTCCAATTTGAGGGCCCGGGGCTGACTAACTTGGAATATGCTCTGTGTGCTGAAGAAATGGGCCGCGTTGGGTTTTCGTCTGAAGTGTTCAATTGCTCTGCGCCTGACACTGGCAACATGGAAGTCTTCCATCGCTATGGAACATTAGAGCAGAAAGAGCAGTATCTACGCCCGCTTATGAATGGCGAAATTCGCTCCGCGTTCCTTATGACCGAACCAGCTGTAGCGTCATCCGATGCCACCAATATTGAAACTGCGATTGTGCGTGATGGCGATGAATATGTCATCAATGGCCGCAAATGGTGGTCATCAGGACTAGGGGATCCACGCTGTAAAATTGCTATTGTAATGGGCAAAACCAGTTTCGAAGGCAGCCGCTACACGCAGCAGTCGCAGATTTTGATGCCAACCGATGCACCTGGCGTGAATATCATCCGGCATCTGCCAGTCTTTGGTTATGACGATGCGCCACATGGGCATATGGAAGTCGAGATGAAGGATGTTCGCGTTCCTGCGTCCAATATCATCTTAGGTGAGGGTCGCGGTTTTGAAATCGCGCAAGGCCGTCTTGGCCCTGGCCGTATTCATCACTGCATGCGGACCATAGGTGTTGCCGAGGAAGCGCTCGAGAAGATGGTCAAGCGCCTGCAATCACGTGTCGCCTTCGGCAAACGCATTTCCGAACATAGCGTTTGGGACGAACGAGTTGCGCGTGCCCGCATCGACATCGACATGAGCCGCCTACTTTGCCTGAAAGCGGCAGATATGATGGACAAAGTCGGTAACAAATATGCCAAAGCAGAAATCGCAATGATCAAGGTGCAAGCACCACAAATGGCGCTTAAAATCATCGACGATGCGATACAGGCCCATGGCGGCGGCGGCGTCAGCGAAGATTTTGGTCTAGCCCAAGCCTATGCACATCAACGTACATTGCGTCTTGCCGATGGTCCGGACGAGGTTCACAATCGCACAGTAGCAAAAATGGAATATGGCAAATATGCCGAAACCGCCGATGGCAGCAAAATGAAGGAAGAATTTTCTTCGGGCGATCTTGCCGTTACGCGATAAGAGAGGACCGAATTCATGAAAGCAGCAGTCCTGATTGAAGCGGGCAAACCGCTCGAAATCGAAGATGTGATAATCTCTAAACCGGGACCGCATGAAGTGCTGATCCGAACGGCAGCCTGTGGTCTATGCCATTCTGATCTGCACTTTATCGATGGCAGCTATCCACATCCCTTGCCCGCCATCCCAGGCCATGAGGCTGCTGGTATTGTCGAGGCGATTGGCAGTGAAGTACGAACTGTTGCTGTCGGTGATGCTGTCATCTCTTGCCTATCAGCTTTTTGTGGACACTGTGAATTTTGTGTTACCGGCCGCATGTCTTTATGCCTTGGAGCAGATACACGACGCGCAGCAGATGATGCACCCCGTATTGCCCGTCCGGATGGTACACCTGTCCTTCAAATGCTGAACTTGTCGGCCTTTGCCGAACAGATGCTAATCCATGAACATGCCTGTGTTCGCATTGACCCTGACATGCCGCTTGATAGAGCGGCGGTCATTGGCTGCGCCGTTACCACCGGAGCTGGCACGATCTTCAATGCTTGCAATGTCACACCTGGTGAGACCGTTGCTGTCGTTGGCTGTGGAGGCGTTGGTCTTGCGACGATAAATGCTGCAAAGATCGCGGGGGCTAGTCGCATTATTGCTGCGGATCCAGTCCCTGAAAAAAGAGAGCTCGCACTGAAACTCGGGGCAACCGATGTTGTTGATGCAATGGATGACGACGCGGCGGCTCAGATAGCTGAAATAACAAAAGGCGGTGTTGATCATGCCATCGAGGCTGTTGGTCGTCCTGGATCTGGCGAACTAGCTGTGGGATCGTTGAAGCGTGGAGGCACGGCAACGATACTTGGTATGATGCCGTTGGATCATAAGGTTGGCCTTGGTGCGATGGATTTGCTTGCTGGTAAAAAATTGCAGGGCGTATTGATGGGAGCGACCCGTTTCCCGGTCGACATTCCCCGACTAGTTGACTTCTATCTTCGCGGAATGCTGGATTTAGATAGCATTGTTGCCGAAACAATCCCGCTAGAACAGATCAATGACGGCTTTGAGAAAATGAAAAAAGGTGATGCGGCGCGTTCCGTCATCACATTTGGATAAATTAGTTAGAGGACTGCAATGAACCCACAAGAAGACATGACTGGTACCATGGCGGTACCGGATAAAGATAAATTGGATGAGGCAAGCCTTGCCAAATGGATGGAAGCGAATGTCGAAGGCTTTGCTGGCCCTATGGATATTACAAAATTCAAAGGCGGCCAATCTAACCCAACATATAAAATTGAATCTCCCGGTACCGATTATGTTCTTCGCAAGAAACCATTCGGTAAATTATTGCCTTCAGCCCATGCCGTAGACAGGGAATTCAGGGTTATAGCTGGACTGCATCCGACAGGGTTTCCCGTCGCAAAACCATATGGCCTTTGTGACGATGATGATGTCATTGGCACTATGTTTTACATCATGGGCATGGCTGATGGGCGGACATTTTGGGACGGCACTTTGCCGGGTATGGAACCTAGTGAGCGACGAGCGATTTATCTTGAGATGATCGATACACTCGCTCAACTCCACAGTTACGATCCTACGGAACTCGGCTTAGAAAAACACGGTAAACCTGGAAACTATTGCGAACGCCAGATTTCTCGGTGGACCCAACAATATAAATTGTCAGAACTCGAAACCATTCCGGAAATGGATCAGCTTATCGAATGGCTGACAAAAACTATTCCAGAACAGAAGAGCTTTGGCATTGTTCATGGCGACTACCGCCTCGACAATATGATCTTTGCGCATGACGAGCCAAAAGTCATCGCTGTGCTGGACTGGGAGCTTTCTACGCTGGGTGATCCTATAGCAGATTTTGCATATTGGCTGATGGCTTATGAGATGGAACCGGAAGGCCGCAGCGGTCTGAAGGGCGTTGATCTGGCAGCCTTAGGAATTCCGTCCAGAGAGGAAGCTATTGCCCGCTATTGCGAAAAGTCTGGCCTTGACGATCTTCCGCCGATGGATTGGTATCTCGCTTATAACTTGTTTCGGATTGCCGCAATTTTGCAGGGCATCCAGAAACGTGTAGTAGATGGGACAGCAAATAGTGCAGCGGCAGCCGAAATGTCTGACCGGGTAACTCCACTGGCACAAGCCGGTTGGGAAGCTGCAAAACGCGCAGGCGCATAACTCGCAATCACAGGAGCAAAGCATGGCGGACCTCAAGGATAAAGTAGCCATTGTCACCGGCGCCGGCAGCGGCATTGGCCGAGCATCAGCACTGCTATTTGCTGAGCATGGCGCAAAGGTTATTGCGAGTGATGTTACCGATGCCGTCGAAGATACGGCCAAGGGCTCGAACGGCAATATCATCGCGATAAAAGCAGACGCCGGTTCTGAAGGCGATATTGAAATGCTGGTTGACGCCGCCGAGCAAAAATTTGGCGACCTACATGTCTTTTTTGCCAATGCCGGTATTGGTGGCGGATTTGAAGGTATCTTCGACAGCAGTGTTGCAGAGTGGCAAGAAGTCTTGCGAGTAAACCTGATTGGACCGTTTCTGGCTGCAAAATATGCTGGTAAGGTAATCGCTGACAGCGGACATGGCGGATCTATTATCTGTACGGCCAGCGTCGCTGGAATCCGGTCTGGTGCTGGCGGCCCTGCTTATTCGGCTTCGAAAGCGGGAGTCATCAATCTGGTCAAAGTAGCGGCTCAGCAATTTGCCACAGCTAACGTGCGCTGCAACGCCATTTGCCCTGGCATCACAGAGACCGGAATGACCCAGTTTATCTATGATAAAGCTCGGGAGAAGGGAAAAGAGGACCGTCTTGGCTATCTCAATCCGCTGCGCCGCGGGGCCAATCCGATTGAAATGGCAGAAGTAGCATTGTTCCTTGCTTCCGATCGGTCATCCTATGTCAACGGCCAGGCGATTGCCGTTGACGGGGGCCTTAGTGCTTCTCACCCGGTCACACGCCAAGAACTCGGTCGTACCGCTGTTTAATATCTCGTTGGTGAGAGCCCTAATTCGCGAAAGCTAAGTCGCCGTTGCCCAGTTGCACAAAATCAACCCGGCCATCAGTCGCACCGCACAAGAATGTGCGCTGTTCGCTGCCGGACAAGCCGCCTTCAACACGCCAACCGGCACCATCGCGTGCTACCGATTGAATTTCGGAAACGCGAACATTGTCCCCTGCCTGCCGTTCGGCTGCATTGGAGCAAGCACTAATGGCAGTATCCATGGAACCCGTACCGCGATCGCTGCGGCTATCTGATCGGCGATTATCATAGCGGCGATCATCGTTGCGCCGGTCATAGCGATAATCGCGATTATCATAACGACGATCCCGCTTGTTTTTCGAAGCGGCACTCGCAATAGCTGCAATGCCGCCAAAAATCAGAACACCTGCAAGCACATCACCGGCATCAACCCGGTTCCGGTGCCGGCGATAACCGCGCCCGTATCCATAACCGCGATAGCCACGGTAACCGCGCGAACTGCGCCAGCCTTCTACTTTGTCGCTATCTGCCGTCCAGCCAAGGTTGGTCATGTCCAGAACGCCCACAGGCGCTGGTGCGGAATTGACCGGCGCAGCCATTGCTGGCGCAAATCCGGTAAAAACCAATGCCGTCGATGCAGCAATTGCAGAGAATTTCTTTTGAAAACGCATATTATACCCCTATTTTCAGCAGATTCTGTGCCCTAGAATCTGCTCATACACTATATATAGTTGGTCCAGCCTGTCACCAGGCTGAACCATTTTTTACATTTTGTAATCCTACCTGCGATATTTTAGGTTCTTCAGGCGTACTTCCGACACCCGCCTTCCGTCGACATAGCAAGTAAATTTGCCGCTATCATAGCCGCGCCGATAGCCATTTTTCACAGCCACCCGGCCCTTGACTTTGTAACCATAGCGGGTGCGTTCAACGTCACGGATCTGGGTCACATCTGCCCGGCCATAATAGCCAGCCTTGCGCTCCGTAGCCCGCACACATTTGTTCACAGCCCGGCGCGAGTTGATGCGCTTGCCTTTCCGATAACCATTGTGGCGATAATTGTTATCACGATAACCGCGATTATAACGATCACCCCGATATCGATCATTATAGGCATAACGATCTTTTTTGCCCGAACTCGCAATTGCTGCGATGGCTCCGATAACAACGGCCCCAGCAATAACCTCGCCAGCACTAATGCCATCCCGGCCATGATCTTTTGCCATAGCTGGGGTTGCAGAAACGGCCATCGCAGTTGCGGCAGCGGTTCCGATCATTGCTGTTTTAAGAGTGTTCATCTCCACTTTCCTTTCAAACTACTCGAGAACCATTTTCCGAGCTTGTGACACTCTTTTAGGGGATGGCGATTGAGTAGAGACTGAACCCCTTTGTCAGGAGCCGTTCAGATAAGTAGCCATTTTTATGAACATCAATTATGTTGGTTTTCTGGCTGTTGTTGACACAAATGATCTCGATATACGTCCACCCTTTAACTTTCAAAGGATAGCTGCCGATCGATATCGAACCATTCGCATTTAGTTCGCGCTTTTCTATGCCCACAAAAAAAGGCCGGGGTGTTTCCACCACCGGCCATAAAGTTGTTGTTCTCAGGAGGAACAAGGTGAGGTGCCGACCTCAATATTCTGGGAGGAGAAGGGCCGGCACCAAACTGGTTAGCCTTTGGCAAATTCTGGGTAAGCTTCAACACCGACTTCGGCGATGTCCATACCCAGCTGTTCGTCTTCTTCGGAAGGTCGAACGCCAATGGTGAATTTCAATGCGGTCCAGACAATGGCACTGAGCACGAAGGTGAAGGCGCCTATAGCAACTACACCGAGTGCTTGAACGCCAAGCTGTGCGCCAACGCTCAGGGTTACACCGTCAACCTCTGACTGGGTATTCCAAGCAACGATCAATGTGCCCCAGATACCGGCCAACAAGTGAACCGGAATAGCACCCACGACATCATCGATCTTCAGCTTGTCGAGCAATGGTACTGCGAACACTACGATCAGACCACCGACACTTCCGATGAGGATAGAAGCCGGAACCGATGGTGCCAGCGGTTCAGCGGTGATCGATACCAGACCAGCCAGAGCGCCGTTGAGCGCCATCGTTACGTCAATCTTCTTATATAGCAGTTGGGTTAGAACGATCGCTGTAACCACGCCGCCAGCAGCAGCCATATTGGTGTTGACGAAGATCTTCGACACATCGCTGACATCACCAATCGTACCCATGGCGAGCTGCGATGCACCGTTAAATCCGAACCAACCGAGCCACAGGATGAAAGTACCCAAAGTTGCCAGCGGAATGCTTGAACCCGGCATGACAGTGATCTTGCCGTTGACATAGCGACCCATCCGAGGCCCGATGATCAACGCACCTGCCAGAGCAGCCCAGCCGCCTACAGAGTGAACCAAAGTTGATCCGGCAAAATCGCTAAAGCCGCGTTGATCGAGCCAGCCAGTGCCCCATTCCCAGCTACCCGTGATAGGATAGATGAAACCGGTCAAAACCGCGACAAAGATCATGAAGGGCCAGAATTTAACGCGTTCTGCGATCGTGCCAGACACAATGGATGCCGTTGTTGCACAGAAAACCATCTGGAAGAACCAGTCGGATGCCACCGAATAACCAGTTTCGACGTCCGCTTCGCCGACCGCTTGCATGCCATAAGGACCAAATGTCCCGATCCAGCTAGCAACATCGGTGTACATCAGATTGTAACCAGTGACCCAGAACATGATGCCTGCGAGTGAATAAAGACTGATGTTTTTAAGGCATTGCATCGAAACATTTTTGGAACGAACCAAACCTGCCTCAAGCATTGCAAAACCAGCGGCCATCCACATGACCAAGAAGCCGCCGATCAGGAACAGCAGCGTGTTAAAGATATAAGCAACATTGGCGCTAGGATCAGCGACTTCAACCGCCTCCTGCGCCAGCGCGGGTGACGCCATTCCCATGGCTACCAGTCCCGCAGATAGTGTTAGAATTTTTTTCATTATACGCTTCCCTGTTTAAATCGCGGTATCGCCGGTTTCACCGGTGCGAATTCGAACGGCATCATCCAAGCCCATGACGAATATCTTGCCATCGCCAATGGATTCGGTGCCTGCTGCACTCTGGATGGCTTCAACAGCCTGTGCAGCCAGTTCGCTACTGCATGCGATTTCCAATTTTACTTTGGGAACCATGTTGGTTGTATATTCAGCCCCGCGATACACTTCGGTTTGGCCTTTTTGCCGTCCAAAACCTTTGACCTCAGACACAGTCATGCCTGCGACACCAACTTCCGTCAGCGCGTCGCGTACGTCATCAAGTTTAAACGGCTTAATTATGGCAATGATAAATTTCATTATGCCCCCTGTTATTTGTTACCGAGGGCAACCTTGCAAAGGGCATGCCAGAATCAAAAGTGGCTGGATTCAAGGGAAAATTTGAATCTCAAATTCTAAACAAAGGGTAAATTTTGTGCAGTGCGATACGATTGCCTAAATTTTAGGCAGCACCTTTTTCAATCCTCTCGAGAATCTCGGGAATGATCGCAACCGTCTCGCGGTGGCCGATTTCGATCAGTTCGTCTGCTTTAGTGAAATTCTGCATATCAATGTGGCCGACGGACGGGGATAGCGCAAAATCTGGCGGGTCTAAGGCCAATGAATAGCGTCCCAAATTGCGGAGAGACAGGCCAATAGATGCCTTTACGATGGCAATACTATTGGGATATTTTCCATCATCACGTGCGATACCAGCCAATTCGGCGCGGCCGATAAAATCATCCTGCAGATTAATCGACAGGCACAATGCATCGGGTGCCATCTCCCGCGCCGGGGAAACGGGCACAGGTAGGGCCGCCCCGCCGTCCACTAACAGCCGGCCGTCATATTCAACCGGCTTGAAAATACCTGGCAAGGACATGGAAGCCCGTATTGCGGGGACCAACTTGCCGCTGTTCATAATGATTGTATCGCCCGTGCGCAGGTCCGCTGCAACAGCAGCCACTGGCATCGATAAATCCTCAAAGCTGAGGCTACCTAGCTGTTCCTCCAGCTCTTTTTCAATGGTCCGCGCGCCCATGACGGCACCGCGTTTAAAATGCGGGTCCATGAAGCGAAGCAAGGTCCGGAAATTGGCGGTCCGCGCTGTTTCTTCAAGATAGTCTAGTTTTCCAGCAGCGTAGCTCGCCCCAGCAATCGCGCCAATGGAGGTGCCAGAAATAGCCGCAATTTCCAGCGGAGATTCTTCGATCGCGCGCAACACGCCGATATGGGTCCAGCCGAGGCCAGCGCCGCCGCCCAGAGCGAGGGATATTTTCATGCTAAAATACTCATAGGGAGACATCCTCTGCCAATATCGCTCGGGCCTCATCCAAATCTTCGGCCAGCACCATGACGCGGGCGGGCAAGGCAATTCCTGCTCCCTCGACAATGTTCACGCCGCTGTCGAAACAAACCGCACCAATGCCCGCAGCTTCCAGCCGACCACGGATAATTTCTGCTTCAATACCATGCATATGACGGGATATTTCTACGAGGCTCATCGCATTAAAGCTCTTTAGGATCGAAAAAATGTTCGGTTGCGCGCGAAGGCAATCCGTCAATGCTAGTGGTCGTAGCTTTGACCTTCTGGAACCACTCTTCCTCTCTTGATTGCTCGTGATATTTGATCAGTGTTTCGCGTTCTTTTTCTAGCTTCATGTGGGGTATGCCATATCCACAACTGCCCTGCACAGTATTTACAGATATGTCGAATATCTGACGGGTTCCCGGTAAAATATCGAAATGCTGTGCCAATTCATCCCAACCATCATCCTGTGGCAGTACTGGCTTACCTGTGCCGTAGAGCCGCATGATAAGAGCGGGGTTTCCGAAATTATTGAACATGATCGTGACCCGGCCTCTATCAGCCTGATCCGCAATCATATGGGCATGGGTTTCATTGCCTGAACCACGCAAATCTAAATACGCCACCCGGTTGGGGCCAAGCACACGGAAAACGTCATAGCCTTTTGGAGAAAGATTGATCCGTCCATCTGCCGCTGCTGTCGCCACAAAAAACATCGGCTGTTTCCCAATGAAAGCCGTGTGGTCATCGTTCAGTGCATCGAAAAATTCAGCCATGGTCGTGTGTCCTGTTCAATAGAACGGTCCTCCTAACAGAGATTTCCAGATCAGAACAGCAAACCAATGTATCAAAATCACCGGCCAAAGCGACCGCGAAACAATTCGTATATGCGCCAATATGATACCGAGGATTAGCGTGGCGATCCAGAACGTCGGATGCAGAAACATGTCTGCCCAAGGCGGACCAATGGTCAGCGCCTGCAACGGATGCCAAGCGACAAATAACAGGGTCGAGAGCCATGCCCCCCAACGCGGCGTGAGCTGTGTCAGCCATGAAAGCAGTACACCGCGGAACACCAGTTCCTCGAGCAAAGCGGGCACAAAAAACAGGAAAGCGGCGGTAACCAACAGGGACATGATGTTGGTCACCGGGTTCCAGACCAACCATTCTGCCAAAAACCCCAGCGCCGCAACCATCACCAAAGCAGGGATGGCCAAGCGCAAAGCCGCCATCCACTGTTTTGTATCGGGCCATGTTTTCAAGGCCGCGAGTGTTTGTTGGAAAGCTATCTGCACAGAGCGGCGCTACCAACCCGAGCCTTGTTCGATCGCGACCTGTTCTTCAGGGCGGGACTCACGGCCAAGCACGGCATTGCGATGCGGAAAACGGCCATATTGCAAGATGATATCTCGGTGGGCCTTGGCGAACTTGATGTTGTCTTCGGTTCCCAAAGCGGTGAACAAGCCAAGACAGCGGGTCTGATCCTCCAGATCCTCGCTATGCATGAACGGCATATAAAGAAACGACCGTTGGTCTTCGGTCAGCTTGTGATCCGTTTCGCGATCGATCACTTCTTTGGCGATTTGCAGCGCCAAGTGGTCCGTGGCAAATGCTTCTGCCGTACCCCGGAAAATATTGCGCGGGAATTGGTCGAACAGAATGATCGCTGCGAGAGCAGTTTTCGGGGTTGCGAGGAAATCGGACGCAATTTTCGACTTCTGCTCTTCCCAAAGTTCTTGAAAGCGCTCGGTGATCTGCTCGTCTACCTCCGCGCTCGAGCCGAACCAGTCATCAACGCTAAGTTCGTCGAACCAGAAATGAGTAACTTCTGCTGACCAATTGTCGGCCATCAAACTCAAGCAGTACCCCCAACCGTCAACCCATCAACCAGCAAAGTTGGCTGTCCAACACCGGCTGGCACCGATTGCCCGCCCTTGCCGCACACGCCGATACCTTCGTCCAGCGCCATGTCGTTGCCGATACCGGTCACCTTAGTCAGCGCCGTCGGACCGTCACCGATTAAGGTTGCACCTTTAATCGGTGCGCCCAATTTGCCGTTCTCGATCTTGTAAGCCTCAGTACAGGAGAATACGAACTTGCCGGAAACAATATCCACCTGTCCGCCACCAAAGCTCTTGGCGTAAATACCGTTTTTGACACGGCCCATCAACTCGTCCGGGTCATCGTTACCGCCGCGCATAAACGTGTTGGTCATCCTCGGCATTGGCGCGTGGGCATAGCTTTCGCGGCGGCCATTACCAGTCGCCGGAACACCCATCAGACGCGCGTTCAGCCGATCCTGCATGTAGCATTTGAGGATGCCGTCCTCGATCAACACATTTTCCTGGGTCGGTGTGCCCTCGTCATCAATGCTCAGCGAACCGCGCCGTTCATTGATCGAGCCATCATCAACAACGGTCACGCCGGGCGCAGCGACACGCTCGCCAATGCGTCCTGAAAATGCGCTCGTACCCTTGCGGTTGAAATCGCCTTCCAACCCGTGGCCAATGGCTTCGTGGAGAATAATCCCCGGCCAACCGGGGCCAAGCAATACGGTTTGCTCGCCAGCCGGCGCGTCAACACTCTCCAAATTAACGAGCGCTTGATTGAGCGCTTCGTCAATCGCCCGGTTCCAACGGGCTTCTTCGAACAGCTGGTCGTATAGATAACGGCCGCCCATGCCAAAACTGCCAGTTTCGCGGCGGCCATTTTGTTCGGCGACGATCGAGACATTAAGGCGTACCAAAGGCCGCACGTCTGTCGCGACAAAACCATCCGGGCGGACAATTTCGACCACGCTCCAACTACCAGACAGGCCGACAGAAACCTGCGCAACACGCGGGTCACGCGCGCGGGCGGCAGCGTCAATTTCTTGGCACAGTGCGACTTTTTTCGCGAACGGGATGGTTTCCAGCGGGTTGGCTTCGCCATAAAGATGCTGGTTCGAGCCACGCGGTGGCGGAGCTGCCTCGCCCTTAGCAGGATCGAGCAATTGCAGGGTTTGCGCCGCGCGTTTGATTGCCGCTTCGCTAATTTCATTACTATGCGAGAAACCGGTCATTTCACCCGACACACCGCGCAAACCAAAGCCGCTATCAGTGCTATAATCAGCGGTTTTTAGGCGCCCATCATCAAAGCCGAAGCTCTCCACAGCGCTATATTGCAGATAAAGCTCTCCATCGTCACATGCAGAAAGGCTGCCGGATACTAACGACTTAGCCCGTTCTGGGTCCAATCCGTCAGGGCGATAGAGAAACGAGCGGGGATCTAAATTTTTCATCATTTCATTTATATAGAAACGAAATCGGGGCAGCGCACCCCCTTAAGTCAGATTATTCGCTTGAAGACGCGTCTGCGGCCACATCAGCGGGTCCGCCGATCAGGATGAAACGCCGGTCGCAATAGCCGCAATCGACATAACCCTTTTCGTCAATTTCCAGCCAGACGCGAGGATGACCAAGCGCGGCACCACCGGGAATGTCGGATGCGCCATCGCATGCATTGCGTTTTTTTGACGTTCTTACTGTTTCGGGAGTGTCATTCATGACGCCGAATTAGCAACAGTGTTCACACAGCGCAATATATTACCGCAGCCGAACCGGTTGATTTTATCAGAGATAATCAACCGTCATGATGAAGCTACCGGTATAGTCGCCGTCTTGCTGGTCAGCATCAACATTCAGCCGACCGCCGACTGTAAGCTGATAAATGCCCAGCGTACCCAACAGGCCACGCACGAATGTGCTGAAATTCCGGTTACCATTTCCAATAGCCATCTGGTCGATGAGCATATTGTCCGAACCGTTGCTGTGCGTAATCGTTGTTGATCCGGGAATGGATATTTCAACAATCTGGTTAGGCCCGCCATAGATAATGAAATTGGCGCGGTTATTGGCGCCCGCAGCAAGCGTAACGCCGCCAGTGGTTGTGCGGTTTCCATTACGGGTGTCGATAAACACCGTACCGGCCGTTGCACTTGGAATAATACTCCCGAATTCCAAGTCGGCAATATTGACGACGGAAAGCGGACCAATGGTCACGGCTCTGGCGTCAGCATCTGCATCCTGCGCAAACGCAGCTGGTGCGCTCGTCATTCCAATTAGCACGATCAACAAGCCGCCGATCAAGCGCGGTATAATCTGGTCTCTGGTCTTCATCATTAACTCACTACCCACAAAATTTAACCAAATCGCTAGCGATCATGGTTAAAAAAATTAACGCTTCAAAGAAATCAGAAGTAATTCACATCAATGTCGAACGTACCCAAATAGGTACCAGATGGCTGGTTCGCACCGACATCCAGCGTACCACCGACCCTAACGGTGAACGGGCCGGCGCCAGTTATGCGGTATTGGCCGCTATTACCACGCCCGAGCAAGTCAGCATTGTCCACTTCCAAAGTCAGGTCACGCAAAGTCATGATCGCACCGCTGAAACTTTCGGTCAGGATATAACTTCCCGTTGGCGCTCTTACTCGAATACGTTGACCGCCTGTGCCAGATCCCTGAAAGCGAGCAGCCGAAACGGTGCCGCCTGCCGCTACAGGACCGCCATTAACTTGCCTTATGCTTTGAGGGTCGACAATAACGGTACCGGCCGCCGTTCCGGAAATCAGATCACCAAAATTCAGATCGGCATCTTTGATCAAAGACAAAGAGTTGACGACCGTGGTCCGGCCGACCCCGTTTGACTGTCCGGCATAAGCTGGTTGCGCAAAACCGACGCATAGAAGAGCACACAGCAAAAATGCCATGCGCACTAATCCGGGTCTGGTCACCCGTCTATGGTCTCCCAAATGTTCCACAATGTCGTCCATAGCTGTCAGACCCCAAAGATATCTTTAAGGCCTTAGTTAAATTTCCGCTAACCCGTGTCACATCCTGTATAATGGCAGCCGGCGGGCCGGGTAACCCAAAGCCTTTGATTGTAAGGCGCAATTTTTAAGGTTGATCCCTATTTACCCTTGGGCTTTCCTATTTATTCACTGATATTCAATCGTCACACTAAACGTCCCGCGATATGTCCCAGCGGCCTGATTGGGTCCTATGCGCAACCGGCCTCCGACAAAATATGTAGCTTGCCCCGCAGCATCCAAAATCTGATCGCGCAAGCCTCCGCTGTTGCCGAGCCAAAAATTATCGACCCGCATTGTCTCAGATCCACCATCTCGAACGATATTAATGCTATTTTGTGAACGCCTGATGTTAGCCTGAGCAAAGGGCGTTCCGGTTGCCGTAAATGAAGCACGGCTCTGTGCACCACCGATTGAAACCGCATTGCCGCTCTGCTGGATCAAATTGCCGGTGACGGCATGCATCCGAAAATTGCTATTTGTCGTCCCGGCGATAAAGTTGCCGAACAGCAAATCGCTATTTTTAACGACCGTAATAGCTCGATTGACCGTCACCATTGTATCTGCAGACTGCGCATGTGAAGCCGAAACGGGCACCAAACAACAAAGCGCAGGCAATAGCATTGCTGCACGCGCAAATCCGGGCTTGAACGCCCATTTCTGGTCCCTATTTTGTTCCACACTGCCATCAATAGCGGCAACATAAGAAAGATATCTTTAATCTCATGCCTAATTTTCCGTTAAACGCTGTCACATATTGTATTACAAGCTGTGCAAAGCCTTTGATTGTAAGGAACAAGATGGTTATGCGGTTGTCATGACCGAAGCAGCTATCTCCATCGACCATCTCTCCAAAACTTATGACGGCGGCAAAAAGGCGCTGGATGATGTAACTTTCGACGTGAAACGCGGCGAGATTTTTGGGCTTTTGGGCCCCAATGGCGCAGGCAAATCGACCCTGATCAACATTTTGTCGGGCATGGTTAGCAAGACCGGTGGTACCGCCAATATCTGGGGCTTTGACATTGATGTCGATCACCGCAATGCCAAGGCGTCAATCGGTATCGTGCCGCAAGAGATTATGTTTGATCCATTCTTCACGCCGGCGGAATCGTTAGAAGTCGTCGCTGGACTTTATGGCATCAAGAAATCCGAGCGACGGACGATGGAATTGCTCCGTGCCGTACATCTAGAAGACAAAGCCCATGCCTATTCCCGCACCCTGTCGGGTGGCATGAAACGGCGCCTTTTGGTAGCCAAGGCAATGGTTCATTCGCCGCCGATCCTGGTTCTCGATGAACCAACCGCGGGCGTTGATATCGAATTACGCCAACAGCTGTGGCAATATGTGGAACAGCTTAACAAATCCGGCGTCACCATTGTCCTTACTACCCACTACCTTGAAGAAGCCGAAAACCTCTGTGACCGGATTGCGATTATCAATCACGGCAAGTTGATCGCGCTCAAAACAACACCGGAACTGGTAGACATGGCGCGTGAGAAACTGGTCGAGCTAACTTTGGACCGCGATATTTCGCAAGAGTCTGATGCCGTTACCTTTGCCGATGATCTTTTCCTGAAAGCCGACATTGTCGGGCCGCGTACTGTTGCCGTGACTTACAACAAGGATCACACAAATGCCGGGGGCGTAATGGAAGCCGTTCAGAAACGCGGATACCAAATCGTCGATGTTACGACGCGCGAGGCGGATCTGGAGGATGTGTTCCTTAACCTGACAAGGAAAGCCGCTTGAGCCATTTCGACGTCATCATCGTTGGCTCCGGCGCTGCGGGGCTGAGTGCGGCTATTACATTGGCCCGAACGCACAAGGTTCTGGTACTGGCAAAAGGCGATCTTGCCGGTGGTTCGACGGCTTGGGCACAGGGCGGAATTGCAGCTGTGCTGGATGCAGGTGATACGTTTGAAAACCATATCGACGATACAATGGTCGCAGGCGCTGGATTGAACCGCCGGGAAACCGTTGAATTTGTGGTCGAAAATGCGCCTGCTGCGATCCAGCGGCTGGAAGATATGGGCGTGCCTTTCAACAAAGAAGCGGAAACCCTTCACCTCACCCGCGAAGGAGGTCATAGCCACCGCCGGATCGTCCATGTCGATGATGCCACCGGCTGGGCAGTCCAAGAAGCGCTACAGAATACCGCTGCGGCCCATCCCAATATCACACTACAGCCCCATATGGTTGCGATTGATCTGATTTCCGACAGGCATGCCGATACACCAACTGGCGCAAAAAATGTCTGGGGTGTTTATGCACTCAACAACAACACCGGACGGGTGGAAACGCTAACATCAAGGGCCACGATCATGGCCAGCGGCGGTGCTGGTCGAACCTATTTATTTTCCACCGCGCCGCGCGGAGCCACGGGCGACGGCATTGCGATGGCATGGCGGGCCGGCGCACGCGTTTCGAATATGGAGATGATGCAGTTCCACCCGACCTGTCTGTACAATCTTGAAGTCAAAAATTTCCTCATCACCGAAGCCGTGCGCGGCGAAGGCGGTCATTTGAAACTACCACCCGGCGTACAGGATGGTGGAGAGCGGTTCATGGACCGCTTTGATCCGGAACGCATGGAGCTGGCCCCGCGCGATATTGTTGCCCGCGCCAATGACCATGAGATCAAGCGGCTTGGCCTCGATTATGTTCATCTCGATATATCCCACCACAAACCAGAATTTGTGAAGCATCATTTCCCGAATATCTATGACAAGCTCATCGGCCTTGGCATCGATATGACCAAGGAACCGATCCCGGTGGTCCCTGCCCAACATTATACCTGCGGCGGGATATTGATCGATCTGCATGGCCGCACGGACCTGCCGGGGCTTTATGCAGCCGGCGAAGCCAGCGAAAGCGGTTTGCATGGTGCCAACCGGCTGGCCTCGAACAGCTTGCTGGAATGTTTCGTCTTTGGCGACGCCGCTGCGCGCGATATTGCCGAGCATTGGGAAGACATGCCGGAACCGCCAGCAATACGCCCGTGGGATGAAAGCCGGGTCACCGACAGTGATGAAGAAGTGGTCATCAAACAGACCTGGACCGAAATCCGCCGCTTCATGTGGAATTATGTCGGTATCGTTCGCACCACCAAACGGCTGGAGCGCGCCCAACACCGGATCGACCTGCTGCGCGGAGAGGTTGAAGAATATTATGGACATTTCCGGGTCACGCAGGACTTGATCGAATTGCGTAATTTGATTGAGGTTGCAGATCTGATTGTAAAATCAGCGCTGGCCCGGAAGGAAAGTCGGGGACTGCATTATATTACCGATTATCCTGAGCGGTTGTCAGAAGCAGTGGATACGGTTTTGGAGCCTTAAAGCGCCCATTACACTTATGCCGAGCTTAAACCTTCGCGTGGATATCGGCTCTATCGCCAAAAACTACCATCAGGAAAGCGCGGCACTTCACGATATGAGATTCAAAGTTCCGCATCATTAGACCAATCAGCTAAGAACCATAACAGTGATCTGACTCACTGAGGTTACCAATTTAACTGTTACCACTCATGAGAATTTAATTTTATGAGACTGCTAATGCAAGTTACTCGGGCGACCTAACTTGCTTAGGTAACTCATTCGTGCTTGTTAGTAGGAACAAGGGGAAATGGTTATGATAGATGACAAAAATGGTTTGATAACAAGGGTCAAGGGCATATTAATGAGCCCGAAAACGGAATGGTCGGTTATCGATGGTGAAACAACATCTATTACCGATATTTACAAATCCTACATTCTCCCGCTCGCTGCAATTGGGCCTATTGCAACACTGATCCATTCGCTGGTTTTCGGGAATGGGTTTTTTGGTATCTCATACCGTCCGTCCTTCTTTAGTGCTTTATCGACAGCGGTCATCAGCTATCTGGCGACGCTCCTTATTGTTTTTCTTTTGGCACTGCTGATTGATTTTTTGGCGCCAAAATTTGGAGCTACGCCGAACCGAGACAAAGCCTTTAAGATTGCTGCCTATAGTGCAACTGCCGGCTGGGTTGCAGCGATTTTTAATCTTATACCGGGCCTAGGAATGCTTACTCTTTTGGGGCTTTATAGTATTTATCTTCTCTATCTTGGCCTACCCATATTGATGAAAGTGCCGGAAGATAAGAGTGTTGTTTACACCATTGTAATAGTCGTTTCTGCTGCTGTAGCCGGGTTCATCCTCAGCGCGATTACGGCGCCCTTAATGTTGCTCTTTGCTG
The DNA here is from genome assembly GCA_947501695.1 of uncultured Sphingomonadaceae bacterium. Classification (GTDB taxonomy): domain Bacteria; phylum Pseudomonadota; class Alphaproteobacteria; order Sphingomonadales; family Sphingomonadaceae; genus Parasphingorhabdus. Next base: position 332,792 of record CANMWO010000001.1, on the reverse strand, counting down.
GTGGACCGTCTGCTATAACCGATGATGGCGCATTGTCCGGAACTGTTTCCGTACCGGGGGTTGGTTCTCTTGATTTAGGCAAACTCGAAGAAGCGAGCAAAAAGATGGAAGCTGCTAGCGAGCGGGCACAAAACGGCGCGGCAACGCCGCCAACGGCACCCGATAAATTATTAGAACTATTACCGGCTAGCTTACCCGGTGGCCTGACCCGGTCTGGTTTTGAAACGAATAGCGGTTCTGTTGCTGGTATTGGCGGATCGACGGCTGAAGCCACTTACGGCACCGGTGAGGATCAAATCACGCTTCAAGTGACTGACCTTGGCGCAGCCGCCGGGCTTGCGACTCTCGGCGGGGCGCTCAACATAGAGTCACAAAAGCAAACCGGTACGGTTGAGGAAAGAACCGGCAAGGTTGATGGACGACTAACAACCGAGCGCTATGACAGCAGCAACAGAAGAGGGCGTTACAGCACCATTTTTGCTGATCGATTCAATGTTGAAGCCAAAGGCAAAGTAGATTCAATAGAAGTGTTGAAATCCGCAGTTGCAGCAGTTGATTTGAACACAATCGAGAGTTTGGCAGAATAGTCCGGGTTGAGAAGACCCGGATAACAAGCCTCCAAGAAAGAGTGTTTTAAGACCGACATCTATGCTTGCATTAGATGTTGGCAACACCCCTAATTTTATGGTTTGTCAGCCGACCCAACTATCTTTTCACTCACCTTATTTTTCTCCAGCTCCGCCGGATCAAAAAATACTGGCTTCAACTTTTTGTCCACGAACAGCTGCATCTGGTCGGTATAGTGCGGACTATCAGGTCGGGTCGTCGCTGCACCAAAGGGTTGGATCGAGCGCGAGCTAACAGCACCCGCCTTATCCCATTCGACAAACATGATGAAGCTATCCCCATGACGCACCGACAGGCGGCCATCGTCTTCGACATCCCATAAGGTGGATGCACGGATCGTATCATTGCCGCCATCAATCGGCAGATCTACATCACCCTGACGCAGGCGCAGGACGTCGAGCATCGGCGCATCCATTTTGCCGAAATGCTCGACGAGATGATCAACGGTTTCCTTCAGGATTTCCAATGGGTCAGGTTTTTCGCCGCGTTGATAATGGGATTTGTTGGCTGGTCGCAAGACCATGAGCGCCAACGCATCGGCAGGGCCTTTACCGTCGAGGTCCCAGTCCCAATCAGCCAGCAGTCTTTGCGCCTGGATATATTGTCCGCCGTCTTTCATCCGGATCGGTAAATCGAGTGCGGCAATTTCATCCAGCCATTTTTTTGCGTAGCCTCGCTTCACATACGCCGTATCGTATTTGAGCTCTCGAATTTGCGCTTCACCGATTTTACCAAAGCTTTCCAATATATCGATGGAGCGCATCGACCGGTTGGTCTCGTCATTCTCGATACCCATTAGCGGCGAGAAGGTTTCACGGCTCAGCTCATCACCGGGACCCGCTGCTACATAAGGTGTGTTATTCGCGTTCATGACATAGCCTGAGGCGGGATTGATCAACGCCGGAACCCGCGTGAACGGCAATGTATTTTGCCACACCGCTTTGGAGTTATCCCCCGGCAGAACGGTGCGCCAGTCAAAGCCCGGCGCGCGGTCGGGGAACATCGCATTGTAGAACATGCCGATATTGCCCTTGGCATCCGCGTAGATAAAATTCGTCGCAGGCACCCCCTGCCCCGCCATGGCCGCTTGCCACTCATCAAAATTCTGCGCCTTGTTGATGCGGTAATATTGGGTCAGCATGTCGAGCTGATCCATACCTGCATAGCGCAGCGCATAGGCACCATTGTCATTCAGGATGACCGGGCCATGGACCGAGCGGTAAACCATCTGTGGATAGGGAATAACAAACGGACCATATTTGATTTTCAACCAGATGCGTTTTTTCTCGAGCGGCAACCACTCGCCATCAAATTTATAGGCATTGCCTTTTTCGTTGAGCGTCAGCTTGTAAATATCGATCAAGTCGGGACGGTTGACCGTGTTGGTCCAACCCAGGTTTTTGTTATGACCTAGGAAAGGAAATGGCGATCCAGGAAAATTGGCGCCAGCAAAATCCCAGCCCTCTTCGCTATGGACAACCAATTCATACCAAGCAACATTGCCGCGCAATGGCTGGTGCGAATTGGAAATTAAACGGGTTTTGTCATCGCTGGATCGCTCTGGCATAATGGCATAAGCATTAGACCCATTGTCATCGGGATCCGGGCCAACCGGGGTGATAATCTTGTCCTCGCTCAACGGGTGGACGGTGCGGTTCTCAATCGGCACGGATAGGCTTGGACCGCCTTCTTGGCGCAGCGGCTTATTCTCCGTCAGCGCCTGTATTGGGCTATTTAGCCCAAAGAAAAACGGTGAACGCAGAGCAAAACCTGCTGCAATGTCACGGCCATTGACCGGAAATAATTTGCGCAAGCTTACTTGATCCGGATTTTCATCTGCATAAGCGTTTAGGCCGGATGCATAGCCTTCGAGGACGGCCCTTACATCTTCGGGCAAATCATCATATTTGCGTTTTACAGTACCGCCGACATCGAGAAGCTCTGCAACATAATCAATCGGCGCGCCATCTACGCCGTTAAGCGTAGCCAGACGCCCGCGGGTCATCGCCGTCACCTCTTGGAGGGTCGCGAAATCATCTTCTGCATGCGCGTATGCGACACCATAAGCGACATCGGCATCGGTCTTGCCGAAAATATGAGGCACACCGAAATTATCGCGGACGATACGCGCTTCATAGTCTTTCTTGGGCGGTGGTGAAACCGATGAAACGCTCATCGGTTCCCAAACGGCCAGCGCGATGGCGACTAGTAAAATCAGGATTAGCAATCCTATCCCGACTCGCTTGATCGCCTTCATTTCATTTCCTTTTTCTATGGCAATCACCCTTGCCCTTTTCATTGCTCTTGCGCAAAGTTACGTCTTTGGTCAACTGGGTAGCCGCCCGACCGTCTCAGTCAAAGGATCGTTCATGCTGAAATCGAAAATTTCTCACTTTGCTCTCATCTCAGCCTTTTCTGCACTCGCGCTTGCTGCACCCATAAACGCCCAATCCGTTGTTGGGTCTGGCGTTCCAGCCAGCACCGTGCCCAACAGCGCAGAACGTCCGATTGTCTTTGCCGAACAAGCGCCTGCTGGTGCTGGTCTGGTGATCCTGATGCAAGGCGCTGCATTACCGGATATTCCGGCTCTTTCTGCTTCCGAACGCAGCGCTTTGGAAGCGGCGATTACTTCTGCCGAATTCAAAGGGAAGACGGGCACCAACCTCAAACTACGAGGGATTGGTAGCCGTCCGCTGATCATGCTGGCTGGAGCGGCAAAGGCAGATGGCGAACAGCCAGACTGGAAATCGGCCGCTGGCAGCGCCGCGCAAAAACTGATGGAAGAAGATATCGAATTGGCGTTAGTTGGGGCTCCTGATGCCGCTGCGATGGCTGATGCAGCGCTCGGTTTGGATCTCGGCCAATATCGTTTTGACCGGTATCAAACGGATAACGAAACCGTCCCTGCCAACCGACAGGTGATAATTTCCGGCCCGCAAGCATCAGCCGCGCGAAGCCTCTGGAATGGTCGTTACAAACATCTTGCTGATAGTGTCAAAATGGTCCGCGACCTTCAAAGCGAGCCAGCTAACACGCTCTATCCGCAGAGCTTCGTTGATCAGGTCAGCGCTGCCTTTAAAGGCGTCCCGAATATCCGGATCGAAATTCTCAACGAGGCAGACATGCGGAAAATGAATATGGGCGCGATTGTAGGCGTCGGTCAAGGCAGCCCGCGCGGATCAAGAATGATGATAGTGCGCTATACAGGCGGAAGCGGCGCGCCGCTGGCTTTGGCTGGAAAAGGCATCACATTTGACACCGGTGGCATCTCGATCAAGCCCAACAAGGGCATGTGGGCGATGAAGGCCGACATGTCGGGCGCCGCCGCTGTGATGGGCGCAACATTGTCGCTCGCCAAGAGCCGCGCACCGGTTAATATTGTGGCGGTTGCTGCGCTGGCTGAAAACATGCCCGGTGCCAACGCCCAGCGCCCCGGCGATGTGGTCCGCACCTATGGCGGCAAGACCATCGAAATTCTAAGTACGGACGCCGAAGGCCGGTTGGTGCTCGCAGATGCAGTGCAATATGTGGCTGATCGCTACAAACCGTTTGCGCTGGTTGATATCGCGACGTTGACTGGATCCGTCGGACGCGCCGTGGGCGATCAATATGCGGGACTTTTTGCGCGCGAGGACAAGATTGCCGATCGCCTGTTTAACGCTGCCAAGGACAGTGGCGAACATCTATGGCGACTGCCTTTGCATCCGGCCTATGCGAAAGCCGTGCGCTCAGACATTGCTGACGTGAAAAATTCAGGCGTAACCGATGCGCCGGGAGCTAGTGCAGGTGCCCATTTTATCGGTTATTTTGTTGATGAGTCATTGCCTTGGGCGCACTTGGATATTGCCGGTGTAGACTGGAATAAATCAGCAAAACCGCTGACGCCCAAAGGGGCCTCCGGCTTTGGCGTGCGCTTGCTGGATAGCCTTGCACGTGACTGGACTGCCGAATAGGCTTTTGTAACAAATATTTGTCCCGCTCCCTTGTGTGATAAAAACATCACTCCATATCTTTAGAGAACATGGAATGAGGGAACGGGACAATGAATCTCGAAAAATTTACTGATCGCGCCAAAGGATTTTTGCAATCCGCGCAGACTGTAGCGATCCGTTTGAACCATCAACAAATTACCGCCGCGCATTTACTCAAGGCATTGCTCGAAGATGATCAAGGCATGGCGGCTGGCTTGATCGCGAAGGCCGGGGGCAACGCCAAACAGGCGCATGCCGAAATAGATACAGCGCTGGATAAAATTCCTGCCGTATCAGGCAGTGGTGCCCAACAGACGCCGGGCTTGAACAATGATGCCGTCCGCGTGCTCGATCAGGCAGAGCAGGTCGCAGAGAAAGCCGGCGATAGCTATGTTACGGTTGAGCGTCTATTGCTTGCGCTCACTCTGTCGAAGGATACGGCCGCCGGGAAGGCTCTGACCAATGCCGGTGTTACCCCAGATGCGCTCAACAGCGCGATTAACGACTTGCGCGGCGGACGTTCGGCAGACACCGCATCAGCAGAAGACCGCTATGACGCCATGAAGAAATTTGCCCGCGACCTCACCGAGGCCGCGCGCGAAGGCAAGATGGATCCGGTGATCGGTCGTGATGAGGAAATTCGTCGGACTATACAAATTCTCGCACGACGCACCAAGAATAACCCAGTGCTTATCGGTGAACCTGGCGTCGGCAAAACCGCTATTGCCGAGGGGCTCGCACTGCGCATTGCCAATGGCGATGTGCCCGACAGCCTGAAAGACCGCCGCTTGATGTCTCTTGATATGGGCGCCCTCATCGCCGGCGCAAAATATCGCGGCGAGTTTGAAGAACGGCTTAAAGGCGTGCTTGATGAAGTGCGCGGAGCTGATGGTGAAATCATTCTTTTCATTGATGAGATGCACACCCTTATCGGGGCCGGTGCCTCGGAAGGTTCTATGGATGCGAGCAACCTGCTCAAACCGGCTTTGGCGCGCGGTGAATTGCATTGCATTGGCGCAACGACGCTCGACGAATATCAGAAACATGTCGAAAAAGACCCTGCCTTGCAGCGTCGGTTTCAGCCGGTTGTCATTGGCGAACCGACGGTTGAAGACACCATCTCGATCCTGCGCGGGCTGAAGGAAAAATATGAACTGCACCATGGCGTACGGATCACAGATGGGGCGTTGGTAAGCGCAGCCACCCTGTCGCATCGCTATATTTCGGATCGCTTCTTGCCCGACAAAGCGATCGACTTGATGGACGAAGCGGCATCGCGCATCCGGATGGAAGTCGAATCCAAGCCAGAGGAAATTGAAACGCTCGACCGGCGGATTATTCAACTCAAGATTGAACGCGAAGCTCTATCCAAAGAAAGTGATGATGCGTCCAAAAGCCGCCTCGAAACATTGGAAAAAGAACTCGCCGAGCTGGAACAGGAATCGACCGAGCTCACAACGCGTTGGCAGGGTGAGAAAGACAAGATCAACGCCGAAGCGCATGTGAAAGAAGAGCTAGATGCGGCGCGTCTGGAATTGGAACAGGCCGAACGGGCCGGCGATCTCGCGAAGGCAGGTGAGCTGAGCTATGGCACCATTCCCAATCTCGAAAAGAAACTGGAAGAGGCTGGCGACGCCACCGAAGGCGCCATGTTGCGTGAGGAAGTCGTCAGCGAAGATATTGCTGCTGTAGTTTCTAAATGGACCGGCATCCCGGTCGATAAAATGCTCGAAGGCGAGCGTGAAAAATTGCTCGCCATGGAAGAATTGATCGGCAAGCGGGTTATTGGTCAGAAGGATGCTATCGAAGCTGTGTCCGCCGCTGTCCGCCGATCACGTGCAGGATTGCAGGACCCCAACCGTCCGCTTGGCAGTTTCCTGTTCCTCGGGCCCACCGGTGTCGGCAAGACCGAACTGACCAAGGCGCTCGCCGGTTTCCTTTTTGATGATGACCAAGCGATGGTCCGCATCGACATGTCTGAATTTATGGAGAAACACAGCGTCGCTCGCTTGATCGGTGCACCTCCGGGCTATGTCGGCTATGAAGAAGGCGGCGTGCTGACCGAAGCTGTCCGCAGACGCCCCTATCAAGTCATCCTCTTTGACGAGGTTGAAAAAGCCCATGGCGATGTATTCAACGTCTTGCTGCAAGTGCTCGATGATGGCCATCTTACCGATGGTCAGGGTCGGAAAGTTGATTTCTCCAACACATTGATCATTCTAACATCTAACTTGGGTAGCCAATATATGGCGAACCTGAAAGATGGAGAGAAGGTCAAGGATGTCGAACCGCAGGTGATGGAAGTCGTCCGCTCGCATTTCCGCCCCGAATTTCTCAACCGGCTTGACGAGATCATATTATTCCACCGGTTGGCCGAGGAGCATATGGCACCAATTGTTGAAATTCAGGTTGCGCGCGTGCAAAAGCTACTCAAGGATCGGAAGATTGTCCTGGAACTGACCGATGCTGCAAAACGCTGGCTCGGGCGGGTCGGTTACGATCCTGTTTATGGCGCAAGACCGTTGAAACGCGCGATCCAGAAATATCTACAGGACCCGCTGGCTGACATGATCCTCCGTGGTAATGTTCCAGATAACAGCACCGTGCAGATTGACGAGGGAGACGGCGCTCTCAAAATGGAGCCCGTGGCGACCGCACCAGAAGGTTGAACTTGCGCGTGCTGATTATGTTCGGCAGATAAAGATGATGATTAGCGCTTTACTACAGGATGAAATATTGGGCGATGCCAGCTATTTGGCCCATCGGTATGATGAGGTGGGCGATAGCTTTCGGTTTCTTTCGGTTCCGCGCGAGGTGCACCGGCAATGCACATTCATAACAGATGAACACTTGCCCAACGTGGACCAGTTTAAGGCGATTGCTAGGTCTCAGCTTACTAGTGCATCACCACAAACCGCACCGGTGCATTTCATATTCCATTCGGCCTATTGCTGTTCGACCATGCTCGCACGAGCTTTTGATATCGAAGGCGTCTCAATGGGGCTGAAAGAGCCTGTAGTCCTCAACGACATGATCGGCTGGCAGCGGCGCGGCGCAGATCCTGCAATACAACGACAGGTCATGGAGCAGAGTTTGACCCTGCTGTCGCGCCCCTTCGGTGAAGATCGGGCGGTCGTCATCAAACCATCGAACATCTGTAATCCATTAGCGATTGAAATGTTGCGTATGCGACCTGAAGCAAAGGCGTTGCTTCTATACGCGCCGATAGAGGGATTTCTGAAATCTATTGCCAAGAAAGAAATGTGGGGCCGTATCTGGGTGCGGGATGTACTGATCGGCACGCTGAAAGACGGCTATGCAATCGGGGGGTTCTCTCGCGATGAACTACTACAACTCACCGATTTACAGGTTGCAGCCATCGGCTGGCTGTCTCAACATGCGCTGTTTGCTAAGATCATCGCAGAAATCGGCGCGGATCGAGTCAAAACCCTCGATAGCGATACTTTTCTGGCGCAATCGCCGGCGACTATCGCTGCGCTATCAAAGCTCTACGGATTGGGAATGAATGATGCCCAGATTGATGCGATCATTCAGGGTCCGGCTTTTACCAGTCATTCCAAACTCGATCAGGCCAAGCGTGGCGAAACATTCGATGCCAACACGCGCGAACAAGAACAACAGAAGGTTGCCGAGATCCACGGCACCGAGATTGAAATGGTTGCGACATGGACCAAAGCAGTGGCAGAAAGTCAGGGGATAGACCTAGGTATCAGTTCTCAATTGTTATAGCTGATGTGCACTATATCCCTTCGGGCATAAAGCCTGGTTGATTGTCATCAATAAAACCACGACTGCTTTTGTTGCCCTCCCGGTGGGTCATCTTCCATTCTTTATTGGTCATACATGTACGTTTTTTGCGAGACAAAGAACCTATAATGGCTTCTGAGCGGCAACGCACGAAATCAGGATGGTTACGGTCGGTTATCTTCTTTGGCTTAGACTTTTCAACAGGTGGAGAAACTACAGCCTCGCTGGTTTCATCACTCGCGCCGCCTTGCACGGATCCAATCGCAGGGCTTGCAGTGACAGTCATTGCCAAACCTAGAAAGAAAACTTTTTTTAACATTCTAAATGAACTCCTAACAATCAGTTACTGTCACTCATGCCAACCTGCATGTCTTCAATAAACTGGCGGCTTTTCTTGCTGCCCTTTCGATTAGCTTCCGTCCACTCTCGGTTGGTCAAGCAGACACGTCTTTTGCGCGATAGCGAGCCGATAATTGGCTCAGACCGACAACGAAGATAATCTGGATGGTTCCGATCGGTAATTTTCTTTGGTTTTTCTTTTTTTGCTGCGGCATCTTCGGTTGTTACGGCTTCATTTTCTGCAGCGAAGGCCGGTGTTGCAGTCAAAAACAGAGCCGTAAAAGCCATAGACGCGATCAACTGGTTGTATTTTTTCATAGCTAGTCCTTTGCGTTTCAAAATTCCAATTGGTGAGTAGAGATTAGAATAGTTTTGGGGGTTAAAATCACTCGTATATTGTGACCCTATCTAATCCCAGTTTCATTGTTGTAGGGGTCAATGATCCTTAAAGAAAATAAGAAATAGTAGTGGCTTAACTGAAGCGATAGCTACGACTACGCTCTATTATTGCCGGAATTCCTCCGAATTGTATCAAGTTTACACTCAAGTGCAACGAAAAAGGGCGGACCAATTGGCCCGCCCTCTTCATTTCAAATCTAACCGTTTGGATTAGAAGCTGAATTTCACGCTTGCGCCATAGCGACGACCCAATGTGTCGTAGCTTGATGGGTAAACGTTACCAGAGTTAAACGCCGTTGAACCGATGTTCGAACCAACAACCGTAGGCTGGTTGTCGAACAAGTTCTGTGCGGTCAACGTGAACAATACGTTCTCGCTCACATCCCACTGGAAGGAGAGGTCGAAGTAATGTTCAGCACCAATTTCTGTGAAGTCTACATTACCGAACAATGGTGAGTCACCGATAAAGGCTTCTCCGTTGTCGATGATGTCCTGAGGCTCTTGCTCAACACCACTCAGATAACGCCAGCGAAGAGACAATGTGTAGTCTTCGTCAAACGTCAAAGAAGTACGCTGTGAGAAAGCAAACTCAGACTGTGGATTACAGTTGACAGAGTAGAAGTTTATGCACTCGCGATTGATCGAAGTCGGAGTAGCTTGGAACGTATTCTTATTTGTCCAAGTACCGTCGAACGACATTGCAAGACCAATATTGTCGGTCAGGTCCGTGTTATAACGAACCGCAACATCAATACCATCGGTCGCAATCGTACCCAGGTTACTCTGCTGAAGGATCAAGCCCAGAACCTGTGCCGGATCTCCATCAAGTCCACCCGTAAATGCACTACGAGAGATGAACTCTTGCTGACAGAATGGGTTGGTGCCTGATGGCGCATTGAAACAAGCCGCAATCGAGTCACCAGGTGTTGGTGCAGAAATTGCTTCTGTGACTTTCAGGTTGAAATAGTCAACCGTGACCGAAAGACCAGGAACCGCATCTGGTTCGAACGCAACGCCAACCGTCCAGGTTTTCGCCGTTTCCGTACCAAGGTTCAGGTTACCACCAGTTGTGACGTTAATCTGTCCCGCAGCTGGAGGTGCAACGTTACCAGCAGTAATTTGACCAACAGCTGGACTACCCGCAGGTACCTGAGCCAAACATGCTGCCAGCAAGTTGCCGGTAGGTGCGACAGGTCCCTGACATGGATCGTTAGCAAGGTTGCTCAGACCTGTTGAAACAGGCGTAAACAGTTCACCGATGTTTGGTGCACGTGAGGAACGCTGATAGTTACCACGGAAGGTCAAGCCTGGAATAACTTCCCAGCTACCGCCTGCTTTCCAAGTAAACTCAGTTCCAGCAGTCGAGTAATCGGAGAAACGAGCACCCAGATCGATGGTCAAGCTTTCAGCGAAAGACTCACCTTCAAATACAGGAATGCTAACTTCTGCAAATGCATCGTAAACATCATAGGAACCGTTAATGTCAGGAGCAGCACCGCCACCACCAACAACCGCACCAGGAGTCTGCGAAGCTTCGTCAGACAAACGGGTTGCAGTAAATTCACGATATTCGCCACCAACAGCAAACTGAATTGGGGTTTCAGCGAAGCCAAAGCCAAAATCGCCGGTTACCGTACCGTTTACAGTTGCGATTGATGTACCCGTGATCACTTGCTGCGTCAGATTAAATACATAATCTTGAGCGGCCTGTGGTCCAAGGTTACCCAAGGTACCAAAGAAGTTGATTGGAACACAACCGTCTCCACCACCATTTACGCAGGTGCCGTCTGGCAGACCCAAAATGGCGTTGTCAACGCGCTCACGACGAGCGAAACCGCTTTGACGTTGGATACGTTCACTTTCACCGTAAGTTGCCGATACATCATAGTTGATGTTGTCGGTAATCGCGCCACGAGCACCAATTACGAGGTTAAACAACGTCGAAGTGAAATCAGAGTTACGTGTTCCAACCTCAACTGTACGACGACGAACCTGTGCTTGGAACGTTGTGTAATCCGGGTTAGCAGTACCGTCTGCCAGAGTTGGTCCGAATGCTGTGTTACGAGCTGCGGTATAGGCTGCTCCAGTCAGACCCAAGCCAGCACCAAAACGCTCAGCAATTGCTTCTGGGATCAGAGGGTTGTTGAGGTTGAAGGTGTAGGTGTTAAAGAACGAACCACCTGGTGCGATGATTGTCGAAACAGTCTGTTTCGAAAACGCAGCCTGAGAGTAAAGTTCGATATTCTCGTTGATCTCATAACGAGCAGCACCGAATACGTTAAACCGTTCGAAAGGCGTTTGGAAAATGTTGAACGGGTTAAAGTTGAATGGCGTTGGGTTAAATTCACCATTGTCCATCAGGTTGGTAGGATCATTCGATATGATGTCAGTACCAGCATTGTTGATCTGTGCCTGAATACCGCCTGTGAATGGGTTACCGGCCGCATCGTTCAAGCTATTGAAAACGATGTTTGCAGGAACAGCATTCGAAGAACCACCAGGGTTACCTGAGAATGAGCTTACGTTAAATTCGCCGAAAGAACGATCGCCCTGGAAGACAGCGTCTTGGTCCTGATAACCAACACTCAATACTGCGTTACCGCGACCATCGTCGAAGTTTGCACCAATGGTGAGGTCAGCACGGAATACGTTGCCGTCGCCTTGCTCGGTGAGTTGTTCGCTGAGGTTCAGCTCGACACCAGCAAAGTCACGCTTGGTGATGAAGTTAACAACACCAGAGATAGCGTCCGCACCATATGTGGTGGTTGCGCCGCCGGTCAGAATGTCCGTACGCTCAATAACTGCCAAAGGAATGGAGTTAAGGTCGACACGACCCGTTGTATCAGCAGGAACGAAACGACGTCCGTCAAGCAGAACAAGGTTACGAACCGAACCGATGCCGCGAAGGTTAACGAAGGAAGAGCCGCCGTTACCATTGTTAACAGCAGAACCAATGCTTGGAATTGCCGATGGCAGTTCGCGCAAGAATTGTTCAGCAGTGTTGGTCTGACGCAGTTCCAGTTCTTCGGAGGTTACAACGCCAACCGGGCTAGACAGCTCAAGGTTAGGGTTGCTGATACGAGAACCGGTAACAACGATGACTTCTTCATCAGCTGCGTCCGCGTCTTGTACGTCTTGGTCCTGCGCGTAGGCAGGTGCTGAAAGCATAGCGAGGCCGAGCACTACTGGTGCCGTTCCGCTCATCAGCTTCGTAAATTTTTTCATGTTATTCCAGTCCCTTATTCTGGAGGAGCAGGGCCCCCAATGGCCCGCTTCTGTAGTTGCCCGATCGAATCAAACACGCTTTGGACACGCGCAATATTCCATCGGAATGGCTGGCAGATGCCGTAAATGTACAATGCTGTAAAGCGCATGTTCAGGTTTCAGGCGCGGTTTTGTAGATAATGTAACTATTTTGTCACAGTGATTGTTAGAGAACTCCACCACTATTTGATCAAATAATACCTGCTATTCTGCCTATTTGGAACCTAGGAGCTCATCAATTTCTCTCGCAAATGCTCCAATTCATTGCACGACACACCTGATCTGTTAAGTAAGAGCGAGATCTAATAGCCCCCGAAGCTATGTGACTGATATATGAGCACTTAGGCACGTACGGAGTAGAAAATGACCGAACAGAAAGTGAAAACCAGCAAATTTGTTTCTGCACTACTATGTGCATCTATAGCTTACAGCACTCCGGCTCTGGCTGCTGACAAAGATGAAGCCGTTTCCACGCCACCTGCTATCTACACTGACCTGATAGGTTGCAAAAATATCACCGTAGCCGAAAAACGGCTAGCTTGTTTTGACGAAAAAGTTGCTGCGTTGGAATCAGCTCAGACAAACAATCAGGTCGTCATTGCAGATCGAGAGCAAGTACGTGAGGCGAGGCGCGGCCTCTTTGGGCTCTCTCTGCCCCGGATTAGACTCTTTGATGGAGATGGCGACGAAGGAGATCAAGTCAATCAGATCGAAGGTAAAATTGCTTCTACTCGCGCTTCACGCGGCGGAAAATGGATCATTAAATTAGAAGATGGAGCCATTTGGCAACAAACAGATTCTCCTCGAAGCACTTCAAGGAAGCCTAAGGCAGGAGATACAATTGCAATTAAACGCGGCTCTCTCGGCAGCTTTGTCGCCAAAGTGAATGATGGTCGTGCATTTAAAGTGAAGCGGATAGTGAACTAAGCCGCCTCTCGATACTTTCAACCTAATCCATCGGTCCGGTCAGTAAAATCGGGTCGATCCGAGCGTTATTCCATTTCATTGACCAATGCAGGTGCGGCCCAGTCGCACGGCCCGTTGCGCCAATGCGGCCAATAGGTTGACCGCGCTTCACAATTTGACCTTCTTTGACCAATATTTTGGAGGCGTGAAGAAAAGCGCTGTTCAGACCCATGCCATGATCGAGCATCAGCAAATTACCTTCAAGCGAAAAGGGCTTGCTTGCAGCGAGCGTCACTACGCCATCAGCTGGCGCGACAAAGTAAGTGCCCGCACCGCCCGCAATATCGACCCCGCTATGATAGCTACCGGGCGTACCTTTATATATACGCTGTGATCCAAACATGCCCGAAATACGCCCCTTCGCAGGCCAAATGAAAGTCTGGCGCCAGCCCGTGCTGTCGCTCTTGACCTGACGCGCCGCATTAATCCGTGCGAGCTCAGGGCGTCGCCGAGCCATGAATGCAGAACTTGGACCACCGCTGCGCTTGGCAACATTGACGTGCTCAATTTTCCACTTGCGCGGGGCGATGCTGAAGAATTTCTTGACAGTCTGGCCGTTTTCCAGCGTTGCGACCATTTGCGCCGATTGCCCCGCGTCGCGGTTAAAGGCGATGATGAACTTACCGTCCTCATCCACTGGAACAGGCTGGCCATCGAAAGATAGACTCTGCGTACCAGCAGGCGCATCTCCCAGCATCACGCCGCCCTGGATTTCCTGACCGGTAAATCCAAATTTCATAGCCTCACGGAATGCAGATTCTTCCGCTTCGGCTGTTTCTGCCAATGTAGAAGATAAAGGCAACGCAATCGCTGCAACAGCAGCCAACGCTACAGAACTTATAATCGTGTTTTTCTTAAGCCCCATTATTTTTCCTCTTCCGGCAAATGCGCTTGGGCGGAGATTTGAGCCGTGGCATAAGCCTCCTGCTTCTCGACACTCCAATAGCGTAGGTCTTCAAGCGGTATCTGCTCGCTGGTAATCGCACATAAAACATGATCGCCGGATGACAGAGGCCGAAAACCGTTTGGCATATAATATAGCTTTGCGACCTTATTGCGATTAGACATTAACATAGGAAAGACCTTACTCTGATGATCATTTACCCGCAATTTACAGGAAAATTTTTACCATATTCATAACAAAAAAACCGCCTAGAACAAATCTTGCTGCCTGTCATCTGCCGGTTTTTTGACTCGGGACGTCTTTGACTTGGTCTCCGGTTTGGTATTTTTTGATACTGCCGCCGATTTTGCGACCGGTTCCTCGGTAATCTGCGCACCCACTTCACCATCATGAAAATGAAGGTTTACCGCACCAGCGCTGACCGCTTCATTGCGACTACCGACAAATCCGCCATCCAAGGACGATATTCTTGCATAGCCGCGCTTTAATGGACCATCGGGCGAAACTTGCTGCGCCAGCCGCCACAGGCTGTCTAGCCGCTGGCGTGCATCATCTAAAGGTCTTCTGACAAGCGTCACTGGCAAATCACGCCGCTCTAACCTGCTCTTTGCCGCGTCCAACCGTTGTCGCAGCATCGCGGGCCGCAAGGCCCCTTCCGATGTCGAATAGCGGCTGCGCGCTTGTGCGACATTTTGCGCCATCCCATATTTCATACCGTCAGACAGCTCGTCCACACGCTGCTGATGCGGACGGAGCAAGTCGGTAAGCGCTGGCATCAGGCGGCGCTGCGCCTCCAGCCGTTCTTGCGCTGTTGCAAAGCCGCGCTGCACAGACCGCGCCATCCTGGCCTTGGTCTCGCTGAGCGACGCCAGCCATTCAGCGCGCACTGGCACTGCCATTTCCGCGGCTGCCGTTGGTGTGGGGGCTCGCAAATCAGCGACAAAGTCGCACAATGTCGTATCGGTTTCATGACCCACGGCCGAAATCAGCGGAATCGAACAGTCGGCCACAGCGCGCACGACTTCCTCCTCGTTAAAACTCCACAAGTCTTCGATAGACCCACCACCACGCGCGACGATGATCAGATCGGGTCGGGTTAGAGGACCGCCCTCCCCCATATTCGAAAAGCCGTTAATCGCCCCTGAAATCTGCTTGGCAGCGCCATCGCCCTGCACCAATACTGGCCAAACCACGACATGGCTCGGACAACGATCCGCTAGCCTGTGCAAGATATCGCGGATCACGGATCCGGTAGGCGATGTCACCACCCCGATGGTTTTCGGCAGAAAAGGAATGGCGCGCTTTCGGTCTTGGTTAAACAACCCTTCGGCTTGCAGCTTGGCTTTCAGCTTTTCGAACAGCTGCATGAGCGCGCCCTCGCCCGCCAATTCCATCTTGTCGATCACGACCTGATATTTCGAGCGCCCGGGATAAGTTGTCAGCTTACCTGAAACGACTACTTCAATCCCGTCTTCCGGTTGAAACGGCAGCCGTCCAGCATTGCCTTTCCACATCACACCGTCGAGCACCGCCTTGTCATCTTTCAGCGCCAGATAGACATGGCCGGATGCCGCGCGTTTATACCCCGAAATCTCGCCCCTGATCCTCACATATCCAAATCGATCTTCGACCACCCGCTTTAGCGATCCGGAAATTTCTGAAACAGATAGCGGAGCGGCATTGTCGCCCTCGCCACTCTCGGCTAGGAGCTTCGCGTCTAAAGAAAGGGAATCGTCCATGAATATCCTATTGCTCGGGTCCGGTGGCCGTGAACATGCCTTGGCATGGAAGCTGGCGCAATCCCCGTCGCTAGAGAAATTTTATGCGAGCCCCGGCAATCCCGGCATCGCCCATCATGCGGAATGCTTGAAGTTGGACGTTCTGGATCATGCCGCTGTCATCCAATTTTGCGGTCGCAACAGCATCGACCTGGTGGTCGTTGGGCCTGAAGCCCCACTGGTCGATGGACTGGCCGAAAGCCTGCGCACCGCCGATATATTGGTATTTGGCCCTGACAAACTCCCCGCACAACTGGAGGGTTCGAAAGGCTTCACAAAAGATCTATGTGCCCGCGCCAACATTCCGACTGCCGGCTATGTCCGCACGGCCAATCAACCAGATGCGCTGGCGGCGCTCGACAAATTCTCTATCCCGGTCGTAATCAAGGCTGATGGCCTCGCCGCTGGTAAAGGCGTAATCATAGCCGAAACCCGCTCACAGGCAGAAGATGCCATCGTCATGATGTTCGACGGCGGATTTGGTGACGCTGGAGCCGAAGTGGTAATCGAAGAGTTCCTAACTGGAGAGGAAGCAAGTTTTTTCGCGATAACAGACGGCAAAAATGTCATCCCCTTTGGCACTGCACAAGACCATAAACGCGTTGGCGAAGGCGATGTCGGCCCCAATACCGGCGGCATGGGTGCTTACAGCCCCGCCCCCGTCCTCACAACAGTGCTGCAAAAACAGGTGATGGACGAAATTATCCAGCCCACGGTCGACACATTGGCGGCCGAAGGCACACCTTATAGCGGCGTCCTGTTCGCAGGGCTGATGCTGACCGAGACCGGTCCGCAACTGATTGAATATAATGCCCGCTTTGGCGATCCCGAATGTCAGGTGCTAATGATGCGGCTCAAATCTGATCTCGCTGCGATTATGCGCTCGACCGCCAAAGGTGAACTTGGCCAGATCAGCACCCCGGAATTTGATCCACAATCCGCTCTGACCGTCGTGATGGCGGCCAACGGCTATCCCAGCACACCTGAAAAAGGCGGAAAAATCCAAAACCTCGCCCGCGCCGAGCGCGAAGGCACCAAGATTTTCCATGCTGGAACCGCCGAAGTCGATGGGAAACTAATTGCTAGTGGCGGCCGCGTGCTGAACGTCACCGCTCTCGGCAGCAATACCACAGAAGCGCAGACCAAGGCCTATGCGGCCGTGGACCAGATTGATTTCGAGAGCGGCTTTTGCCGCAGAGACATCGGCTGGCGAGAAGTGGCACGAGAAGGGTAGAATTAGGCTCTGAAGACACTTAATTACAATTGTATATTGCGGACCTCTCGCTACACACTGACTTCATTTAACTACCTTTAAATTTTTTGGCATTCTGAGCGGTCTTTACAGCGCCTGGCTTGGTTGCATTTGCAATAAGGCTACGTGCTTTTTCGGTTGCGGTTCCGGCATCCATTTCACCGTCTGCAATCTTGGTACCCATTTCGAGAATTTCAGCACTGATCACCGTTCCGGTCTGTGCTTCCTCTTCAACCGTTACGCCATTGTTCGATAAAAATGCGGTTTCCCACGACTTCCGGACTTCAGCCCAATAACCATTGGTTTTTGTCCAATAGTCTTCGGCAGCCTGAACATTATAGCCGTCAAATTTGGTATAGGTGTTGAGGACATATTCCTGAACAATAGGCACAAGCTTGCCGTCAACGGTGCCCATTTTCGTGTTGTCTTGAAAATGGATCCAGCCATTGGGCATCGGGCTGTGGCGGTTGATGGAATAATAACGATCATAGACGGGATCCCGCACTGCGTCGCGCCGCGCTAATGGGCGCCAAGTCCAGTTGGAGCGCCAACGGCGGACACCGCCTTGGGTTTCCCATTCCCCTAAACCCGCATAGCGCGGACTGTCATCCACCTGATAGACGGTTTGCGACCATCGGCCATTGCGGCGTTTCTCGGATATCGGTTGATATTCCCAGCTATTGCGGTCTGAATAAGCGAGAATTTTTTCGGGTTCATATTCCCAATCCTGACGCCAATGTTTAACGATAAAATCGCTGTCGCCGGTATCGACGACTAGCAGATGCTGGAGGACAATTTTTGTTCCGGTATCTTCGACTATTTTCACAACCTCATGGCCGCCCGAAATCTTACGCTCGCGCGCGTCATAATCAGATACCCATGGTGTTGATTCCTGCATATCGAAGCGGACTTTAAAATTTCCCGCCATCGCCAATATGTCAGCGCGGTCAGCTTCAAACGCTGTCTTTTCAACATCAGCTGCACGATCCGGGATCGGCGGATGAGCCAACGCTGTTGTAGATACGAGAGCGAGCGTAAATATCGCGGCACCAATTTTGCTTTTCAATTTGCTGTTCATAGTGGTTTCTTCCTTCAAAATTCTAGAATGATGCGCTGAGTGAAATACTGGCGTTACGCCCTGGCTGGGTGAATGCATCAGTGATCGTGGACGTTGCTGCCAATCCCCGAACGTCGCTCCACAGGGCGTATTTCTTGTCGGTAACGTTGAATATGCCGGCGCGGATTTTGATATTGCCGGTAACCCGGAAAAATGCAGTGGCATCAATAATCGCAGATTCTTGCGGCCGGAAACAAGAGCCGCTACACACGCCAACGGTTTCATTCGCTTCCTTGCGCGCATTGTAGCTCACGATTAACTCGCCCCCGAAAACTCCCGCCGGGTCACGATAACCAACGCCTAATATAGCGTTGAGTGGATCAACCGTGGACAGCGATTGCGATGCAGCCCCTGAGGAGTTTACTGTACCGTCGGCAAACGCGATCGCAAAGCGTGTCCGGAAACCATTTTCAGCTTCATAGCTCGCCTTTGCTTCAACGCCTTTCACTTTGATGCTATCCAGATTAACAAACTGAAATACAGCAGGATCTCCGGGCGTGAAAGACCCGGACACTAGTTCCTGACTGATAAAGTCATCATAATCTGCCGTAAAAGCTGTGAGTGATAGTTTAATATCATCCGTGGCATATCTTATGCCTGCTTCAAAACTGTCGCTAGTTTCAGGCGTTAGGTTCGGATTGGCCGCTGACGTATAACCAAAGGCCAAATTCTCGAAGAAATTATTGACCTGACTAGGGGTTGGTGCGCGAAAGCCGCGGGCGTAGGTGCCAAATAGACGCACCTTTTCGCTAAGTTTTATGACAGCACCAAATTTAGGCGATAGCTTCGACCCATCTTGGCCGGTTGCGGTAAAATTCGGCAACAATGGATCATCGCTGGTGGGGTCCAGGTTATAGAAATCAAAGCGCAGCGCGGGATAGAGCGTTACTACACCATCCGCAAATTCGACGGCATCGCCGACAAAAAATCCGCCCAAGGTGAAATCGGTTACCGGAAATGCACGAGATGGAAAAACTTCCCCAAATGGCGGTTCTACACCGTCGCGTAGACCTTTTTGCTTTGTCGTGCTGACGTCACCGCCAAAGGTCAGCGTATGTTTGATGGAACCGGTTTGGATTGTTGACCGGAAATCGGCGACGGCACCGAAAACCTCATTATCAAATGTGTTGAACCTTTCCCGGTCCGGGCGCGGTGTCGCGCCGGTTGGCGTGCGGTCTTCGTCGGCGAACTGACGGTCTTTTCCATCCTGCCAATAAGCGGCCAGGTGAGCGTAATCGATGAAGCCGCCGCTATCCTCCCCCGGATCATAAGTATAGTCGATAGAAGCCCGGACGCGTTTAGTTTCATCATTCGCAGTCAGGTTATCGACAATCCAACTGGGCGTCGGCCCGAACAAGAAAACGGGGCCGCGGCCGGAAAGAATGTCAGAAAAAACTTTCCGTTCAAGATATTCGCCGGTCAGGCGAACTTTGTTGGAACCATCATCCCAAACCAACTTTCCCAAAAATGCATCGGATTCACCATCTTGCGGATTGGGCGTCGTGCGGGTCGCATCGGCGGTATCGATCATACCTTCATTATCGAGTTCTTCGAAATCGCGGCGGGAATAAGCCAGCATCGCCGAGAAATTTCCAGTTTGTCCGGCCAGAGCAACCGTTTCGGAAAATTCCTGGTCAGCAGAACTATATTGCGCTCTAGCAAAACCGCCAATGCTATTGCCTTCACCGATAAAATCAACGGGATCAGATGTAGTGAAGCTAACCACACCCGACAGACCATCGCTGCCATAAAGCGCCGACGCGGGGCCGCGTAATATCTCAACCGACTTGATCAGACCGACATCAGTCGCATTGCCGCGCCCAACGTCCTGAGCACCAAAGCTAAACCCTTGCGGCGACCTGATACCATCCACTTGAATGAGCACACGATTGCCGCCGATCCCGCGAATATTAAAATCTTCATTCCCCGCGCGACCCGTCGTTCCCAACGCTGCACCAAAGCGCGCTGGAGCACGGCGAACGGTGACACCGGGTTCAAAGCGCACAATATCGCGCGCATCCGTCGCCAATTCATCAGCGATCCGCTCCTGATCAATAACGGTGACGGTTGCCGGTGCATCCTCCACCGCAACGGGCGCGCGCGTTGCGGTGACTGTAATTGTATCATCTTCAAAAACCGAGCTGGCATCACCTGCTGCCATGGCAGTTTGTGAAAAGCCCAATACAAAAAAGCTGCAGGTGGCCGCCAATCCGCGGCGGCGGAAGTTAGAATTCATTGAAATGTCCCTCTTGCTATTCGCATTAATGCTAATGCAAATGATTCGCATTTGTAATTAGAAGTGATGGGAGCATTATGTCAACCGAGTTTAGAGATTTAGTAGGCCCGAAATGTAATATTATATCATTTGTTCACAATCCAGTCAGCTTGTCCTTGCCACCTTCTATCTCGGGTTGAATAGCTTGGGAGTGGATAGTGATGCGGCGTTTTTCTAATATTTCTAAAATCTTGTGCGGGTTTGCAGCGATCAGCTTGATCGGTACGCCGGGTGCTGCATCGATGGATGCGCAATCGCGACAGGGGAAAAGACCAGACTTACTGCGGATATCACCTCCGCATCCAGTGAATTGCGGTCTTTTTACACGTTATGATCGTGAGCAGGTCATAGTAACAGGCTCAAGAAATAGAATCGCTGGCCAAGTAAAAAATGCTCCCGTTTCCAACGCACTTCCGCCTCCCCCGCCTCCTGTGTCCAAAGCCTCTCCCGTCCGCAAGTCGGCCGTGGGCGGCTCTCTGGCTCGTCAGAGTCGTATAACACGACCCGGCCCTTATCCTTATCCGCGTCCACAGCCACAGGATCGCGAACAATATGCCGGCAAGGACGTCGCGAGCATCAAGCGAGTCGCCGAAAATCCGGTTTCCACTTTTGCCGTGGACGTCGACACCGGTAGCTATTCCAACGTCCGCCGCTTTTTGAACGACGGCAAATTGCCACCGGAAGCCGCTGTACGGACTGAAGAGATGGTCAACTATTTCCGCTATGACTATCCGGCACCTATAAGTCGGGAAGCACCGTTCAGTGTTTCCACAGACTTCTCGACAACGCCTTGGAACGATTCCAGCCGGCTGCTTCGTATCGGCCTACGTGGCTATGATGTGGATAGCAGCGAGCGGCCGCGCGCCAACCTGGTGTTTCTTGTCGATGTTTCCGGCTCGATGGGCAGCAAAGACAAATTGCCGCTGGTAAAGTCCACCCTGACCGCGCTGTCCAATGAGCTGCGTAGCGATGATCGCGTTTCGATCGTCGTTTACTCTGGAACAGTTGGCCTGCTGCTGGCCCCCACTTCCAACAAGGGCCATGTCAAAGAAGCGATCGATTGCCTCCATGCCAGTGGTTCAACCGCCGGTGGAGACGCGCTGAAACTCGCCTATTCCACCGCACGTCAGAATTTCCTGAAAGGCGGTATCAATCGCATCATCATGGCCACGGATGGCGACTTTAATGTGGGTACGTCCAATACCGATCAATTGAAAAAAATCGTTGCGAAGGAACGTGAATTGGGGGTCAATTTGACCATGCTCGGCTATGGCACCGGCAATATCCGGGATGAGCTTATGGAAGGCATAGCCAATGTCGGTAATGGCAATTACGCCTATATTGACAGCGCGATGGAAGCCCAGAAAGTACTCGGAGAAGAATTGAGCTCGACTTTATTCACCATCGCCAAGGACGTTAAAATCCAAATCGAATTTAATCCCGCTCATGTGAAGGAATATCGCCTTATCGGTTACGAAAATCGGTTGTTGGCCGAAGAAGATTTCGACAATGATAAAATTGATGCTGGCGATATTGGCGCGGGCCACCAAGTAACAGCATTATATGAGATCATGCCCGCTAAATCTTCTGGCTGGCTACCCGAACGCCGCTATCCGGCCAATCGCGTCGCTCCGTCACAACCAGATTTCAAGGGCGAAATGGCACAAATCAAATTACGCTATAAACTGCCTGGCGGCACAAAATCGCGTCTCATCGATAGACAGATTGATGCAAATGATTTGCGCAACGCAACGGCGCCTAGCGGAGATATGGCCTTTGCGGTCGCAGTTGCCGCCTTTGGCCAGAAACTGCGCGGAGACAAATATCTTGGTGACTATGACTTTCAGAAGATTGAGAGGCTTTTAGGAAATGGTGGCGATTTCTGGCGTCAGGAATTTCGCAAGCTGAATACCTTGGCCCGAAATCAAAGCTGATAGCGATTCGGTCGCAAACAAGATTTTCTGGAAAAGCATTAACCTGTTAACCATATTTGCTAAGTAATTGTATCATATGGGGACAAATTCAGCCCGTTTCATCGGATAATAGACGTCCTGTCTAAATAGCTGAACTGGACTCATCGTTAATTATCCTTCATTTTAAAGGGTGATTATCGATAGGACACGAACTTAGTAAGGGGTTCCGTAATGGAAGTTGGGGGTAAGATATTAACTGGTGCCGCAGCCACCGCACTTTTGGCGCTGCTTGGGCACTATGTCGCTGGCGATAGATTCGTCGCAGGTCTTGAAAATACTGCCCAAACAGAAATGACCGCGCAAGGCATGGATAACGTGAAAGTGTCTTTCTCACGCGATCCTCTTTCCCGCAAGGCTGTTCTGGATGGTGATGTTCCTGACGATGTAAAGCAAAAGGCGCTTGATGCGGTCTCCGGCATCGCTGGTGTATCAAGCGCAGTCTGGGCCGGCAGCGATCTGGCCGCTGGCAGCAAAACAGACGGCGGCGATGAAGATGCCGATCCAGCCGCAACCGCAGCAGTTACGAGTTGCCAAAACGGCATCGATAAAGCCATTGAAGGTGAAAAACTCAGCTTCCGTTCTGGAAGTGCTTATGTATCACCGGCATCCAACAAGTTACTTGATAAAATAGCGGCTGCGCTCAAACCCTGTTCTGATCTTACAATTGCCGTTGGTGGTCATACCGATGACAACGGCAACGCCCAGGTCAACAAGATATTGTCGCAGGAAAGGGCCGATCGGGTCGGTGCAGGTCTAGTCGAACGCGGTATCCCAGAAAGCCTTGTCACTGCGACTGGATTTGGCGCCGAACAACCAATAGCCACAGGTGGTGGCCCGGATGCAGATGCACAAAACCGCCGTATTGAATTCAAGGTGCAAGCAATAAACAAAAAAGAAACAAATGATGCGAAATCGCAACAGGAGGGATAAACCATGCCACTACTATTAGAAAATCTGTTGCTCCTACTCGTTACTTTTGCGATTGGCGTCGGTATCGGTTGGCTGATTTGGGGCCGAAATCGTGATGAAATTTGAACGGAGCTGGCTTGTAGCGCAATCATTGCTGCTCGGCCGTCCAAATATATGTATGAATATAGGGGTTTAAGATAATGATATCGCTGATTTCTGCAAATTGGCTGCTATTTCTGATCGCTTTGTTGATTGGTGTAGCGACGGCATTTTGGGCTTGGGCTGTATCCGGTCGCGAAGGGGCGATGGATGGTTTTGACGCCGATGATGGCTTACTCGAAAAAGCTGGCGATGCTGTCACTCCTTTACCGGAACCAGTGGTTCCGACAGTTGCTCCGGCACCGGTTCCTGCACCTGCGCCAGCACCAGCCCCGGTTGCACCAAAAACGGTGGCGCCAGAGGCTTTAGCTGCGGTAACTGCAGCCAAAGTCGCGCCAGCACCGGCTCCAGCACCACGTACGCGCAAGCGCCCTGTTGTTGCGGAAACTACGCCACCGCCACCACCCGGCAAACCAAATATTAGCGCTGCAAAGGGCGATCCCGACAATCTGCGCTTGATTAAAGGCGTTGGTCCGAAACTGAATAGCCTGCTCAACAATCTCGGTGTGACGCGCTATGATCAGATTGCTGATTGGAAAGAAGCGGAGATTGAGGAAGTCGATAAATATCTGGAAAGCTTCAGCGGCAGAATTACCCGCGATTCGTGGATAGATCAGGCTAAATATCTCGCAAAGGACGATATTACCGGATTCGAAAAGAAATATGGCAAACTCTGAAGCTTAAACCGCCCCACGCCAGCAACAGGATTGGATTAGGCCCGGTAGTTCGCTGAAAATGGCGTGTTTTATTTGCTGCTAGTGCCCCATTATCAGGGGTATTTTCGTATCGTTGAGCAGATTTTTGGTCACCCCACCGAACAATGTTTCACGTAATCGGCTATGCCCGTACGCGCCCATGATCAAGGCAGCGGCTCCCTGCTCAATCGCAAATTCTACAATCATATCAGAGGCTTCATTGCCCTTGCCCTTTAACATGTGGAGCACGGTAGAAACGCCATGCCGCGCCAGAAATGTCGAAGCGGCAATATGAGGAAAATCGCCGTCGCCATCCCCGACGGTCACCAGATGAACGTCGCTCGCCAATTTTAGCATCGGCAAAGCCAATCGCACAGCTTTTGCTGCCTCAGCAGACCCGTTCCACGCGACCACCATCGCTCCCTGGCAATCAAACGACTCATTTTCGGCCGGCACAACCAATATAGCGCAATGGGCATGGACCGCGACATCTCCGGCAATTGGCAAAGGCTCATCACCGGCATTGCGTTTGCCATAGGATTGGCTGACAATCACAAGATCAGCGAGACGGCTCCTTTCGGTCAATAATGTCGCGGGATCACCCAATCCAGTTTGCCAGTCCCATGAGATATCTTCCTGTTTCAGGCGCTGTTCGATCCGTTCGCGATGCGCCCGTTCCGCTGCGTCCATATCTTCAAAATTAATGCCAGTAACAAAATCGCCACCCAGCGGACCAAAGGACATTGGTGCAAATTGTGTCGTAGGCTGAACACAAGTCAAATGCCCATCATTGCCCCTAGCAACGTCCAGCGCGACCTGCAGTCGCGATTCAAAACCGCTATCTTCAAACACATGCAATAATATCGTTTTCATGGCTCTTCTCCCGTTGGTCCCTGTTTGGACAAGGTGGGATTATGGCTTTGCCATCAAAATTCGCATTGATCTGGCTCAAAATATATCAGCACTTTCTTGCTGATGTGGTGGATCGTTCAAACGATCTTCATGACATCGTCGAGCTCCAGCCTGGGCAACAAATCATCCATATCTGCGCGAGCTATCGCAACACAGCCTTCCGTAGCTTTGTTTTCATAGCATATATGGAAGAAAATCGCACTGCCTTTGCCAATCGCTGGCGGCGTGTCATTATGACCAAGGACAACGATGATATCATATAGTGAATCGCCGCGGATCAAGGTTTCGGCAGAGAATGGATGGGGTAAGTGGACGGGGCGGTTATAAGATGGATCAGCCGGATCGTCCGACCAGCCATCCTGGGTGCCAATCCAGCGCCACGGTAATTTCAAATGCGGTGATGGAGCGCTTCGGCCCGGACGAAATAAAACCATCCGGATAGGCCAATTGCCTAGCGGTGTGTGGCCATCGCCTTCACATTTTTGATCAGCCGGGCATGGGCCAGTACGCCCAATGGTGCAAGCTATCCTTTGTCCATCGAATGTGAGTGTCAGAGAATCCGTATCAACTCGAAGGACCCTCAAAGCTTATGACCGGTGCGATCCCGTTTCGTATCGAGATAAAATTCATTGTGCGGATTGGCGGCAATTTTTACTGGTAACCGCTCTTCTACCGCTATTCCGCAACCCTGCAGGCCCTCAACTTTTTCGGGATTGTTTGTGAGCAGCTTAACTGCTGATATGTTCAGCAAATCGAGCATGCGCGCTGCAATAGAGAAGTCCCGCGCATCTATTGCAAAGCCCAGGCGCTGGTTCGCATCTACGGTATCAAAGCCCTGATCCTGCAAGGCATAAGCGCGTAGCTTGTTGATAAGCCCGATCCCGCGCCCTTCTTGTCGCAAATAGAGCAGCACACCCCAATTTCCTTCGCCCATCTGCCCCAAAGCAGCATGGAGTTGAGGTCCGCAGTCACATTTCAGGCTACCGAGCACATCACCCGTCAGGCATTCACTATGCAGCCGCACGACAGGCGTGGTTTCATCGCGCTCCCCGACAACCAGCGCAATATGGTCCGTAGAGTCTGCTTCACTGCGAAATCCATAGATGTGGCCCTTGGCATTGGCAGCGACGGGCAATTTGGCATGCGCGCTAATGACCAATGCATTGGAATCAGCATAGGCTGTTACATCTTTGGTCTGCAATTGATCTTCGGCCGGTTCGTCGACGATTAGAAATGCGGGAAGCAATCCACCATGACGCGCCAGTTCCATTGCCGCTTTGGCGGCTTCCGGATGGTCGAGCTCTTCGCTACGAAATGGCCCTTTCATCGGGTGTTTCATATCCAGCACCGGATCAGCAATTGCAATAATCTCTGCGGCACTGACTGGGCCAGGCAGACTAATCTGCACGGGTAGTGCGGGATCAGCACAAGCGCGCTGATTCATCAATTTCAATGTATCCGCTCGACTTGACGAGATAAGCAATTTGATATTAGACATAGAAGTTAGATGCTGATCAAGATCGACAGTTTCTACCGGTAGCAGGTTCAATGCCCCCACCGCTGCCTCAACGCCTATTGGCCAGCCACGCCGCAACGCATCTATAGCCCGAGCCGCGCGCCGGGCGCCTTTGAGATCAGGGGCTACTGGCGTCGTCATTCAAAATTTAAATTCCGTAATGAGTGGGGCATGATCAGACGGCTTAGTCCAACCTCGGGCATCTTCGTGAACAACATGGCTTACGGCTTTATTCTCCAATTCCGGGCTGACCCAGACATGATCGAGCCGCCGCCCCTTATCCGACTCGCGCCAATCGCGCGCGCGGTAGCTCCACCAGGTGAAAAGTCGTTCAGGATCAGGAACGAATTTGCGACCAATATCGACCCAATCATGCGCCGCCTTCAACTTGGCCATGATGTCGACCTCAATCTGCGTGTGACTCACGACATTGACCAGTTTTTTGTGGCTCCAGACATCGGATTCTAGTGGCGCGATGTTAAAATCACCCAGCAAGATCGTCGGTGTATCTAAGGCCGCAGACCAGTCGGTCATACGTTGATAAAAATCCAGTTTTTGGCCGAATTTCGGATTTTCATCACGGTTGGGAATCTCGCCACCAGCAGGAATATAGACATTCTCAATACGAACTCCATTTTCCAGACGGGCGCCAACATGTCGGGCCTCGCCATTGGCCTGCCAATCAAACCGTTCATCTTTGTGCAGCGGCACCCGGCTGATCATTGCAACACCATGGTGCATCGGCTGACCGTTTAATACCAGGTGATTATAACCCAATTGGCGGAAAGCCCCTTCCGGAAACTGATCATCGCGTACCTTGGTTTCCTGAAGGCAGAGCACATCGGGTGCTTCTTCCTTCAAAAATCGTTCGACTATTTCGATTCGGGCGCGGACGCTGTTAATATTCCAGCTGACGACTTTCAGGGTATCACTCATGGCACGACTCCTAGCCATGATAGCGTGAAAAAGCCAAGCCAAAAGCCAGTCGAATTCCTATATTTTTTTGATGGTTTAAAGACGAAAAACCCTCACCTCCGGGGGCATTTAGGAGGTGAGGGCTAACTCGCGTTCGTCACGCATAGGATAGTCCGAAGTTTGTATAATCAGGTAACAGGGGGAAAACCTGATCGCCTCATCTCATCCTGTAACCCTTATAGAACCGTGTTTCTGTCGCTCAGATGAACAAAACCTGTCAGCGCTTCCGCTTGTCGAGGCCGCGCCTCCATTCATCGTTTGCCGCGTCTTTTTCTTCGTGGATCAGTCCATTTGAAGGCGTTGTTCGCCACCGGAACACCGAATTTTTGACCGGTCAGCCGAATAGATGTCCGGTTATTTTTCGAATCGAGCGATACCCAACCATCCAATCGCAGGCCGGCTGGTGCACCAGAATCTTTAGTAAAAACCATCGTGATGAGGCCATATTCCGGCCGTTTCGGGTCGCGAACCTCGACGCTGAGGACATTGGGATTACGGGTCGGGACAATTTTCCCATATTTTGACAGATCGCGTTCGGGATTGAGCAATGCCCCTAACGGGCTGTTTTTAATGGGCCAGCGTTGGACCTGATTCACTTCATAGTCGATCATCGTTAGAGCCTTGCCGTCACCAACAATCAGCAAATTGGCTTCCTTGCCATATTGAAAGCGTATTCGACCTGGCTGCTTTAAAGTCAATTTCCCGGGCAATAGCTGCCCGCTACGGTCAGTTTGCGTGAAATTGGCGGTCATGGTGGTCATCGCCCGTAAATGGGCGGAAATTGCGTTGATATCGTCTGTAGGGCTTTGCTGGGCCGTCGCCGGAATCGACACAGTCACCGCTAGAGGCGTTGCAAGAAGAGCAAAAGCATATCTCAACATATTGAAAACTCCTGAAAAATACCTTCAACGCTTAGCTCAAAGTCGTTGAACACCACCTGAATTGCGGCTTTTAGATCACTTCGCCATTTTGATCCCGCAACACTTCACGGCGACCAATATGATTGGGCGGGCTGATAAATTCGTCCTCTTCCATCCGGTCGATGATCCGAGCCGCCGTATTATAACCAATTCTCAACTGTCGCTGGAGCCAACTGGTAGAGACTTTCTGGCTTTCGAAGATAATTTGACAGGCCTGCGCATATTGCCGGTCTTCTTTGCTGTCAGACAGATCAGCACCGTCCAGTGCATAGCTGCCATCTTCGGGTTCTTCGGTCACGGCCTGAATATATTCCGGCGAGCCTTGCGCGCGCCAATGGTCGGCGATCATGCGCACTTCATCATCTGATACGAAAGGACCGTGGACACGGGTCAATTGCTTGCCGCCGGGCATATAAAGCATGTCGCCCTTGCCAAGCAGCTGTTCTGCACCCTGTTCACCAAGGATGGTACGAGAATCGATTTTGGACGTGACGTGGAAACTGATCCGCGTTGGCAAGTTGGCCTTGATCACACCGGTGATAACATCAACCGACGGCCGCTGGGTAGCCATGATCAAGTGGATACCGGCCGCTCGCGCCTTTTGAGCCAGACGCTGAATGAGAAATTCGACCTCTTTACCGGCGGTCATCATCAAGTCAGCAAGCTCATCCACGATAATCACAATCTGCGGCAATACCTCGTAATCGAGCTGCTCTTCTTCATAGATCGGTCGCGATGTTTCGGGATCATAGCCGGTTTGCACCTTGCGGCCGAGCGGCTCTCCCTTGGCCTTCGCAGCTTTGACCTTCTCATTATAGTTGGCAAGGTTCCTAACAGATATGGACGACATCATCCGATATCGCTCTTCCATCTGTTCGACCGCCCATTTGAGCGCCCGCACGGCTTTCGCCGGTTCGGTAACAACCGGAGACAATAGATGCGGGATATCATCGTAAGTGCTGAGTTCCAGCATCTTGGGGTCGATCATGATCATTTTGCACTGATCCGGTGTCATGCGGTAGAGAAGCGATACAATCATGCAATTGAGACCAACAGATTTACCAGAGCCAGTCGTACCCGCGATCAACAGATGCGGCATCGGTGCCAGATCGGCAATGACCGGATCGCCGGAGATATTCTTACCCAAAATGATCGGAAGCTGCCCGGTCTGATCCTGGAAACTATCGCTACCTATCATCTCGTGGAGAACAACGGATTCGCGCTGAGCGTTGGGTAATTCAATGCCCATTACCGTTCGGCCTGGTATCGCTGCGACGCGGGCCGAAAGGGCCGACATATTCCGTGCAATATCTTCGGCGAGCTGGATGACGCGGCTGGCCTTGATACCCGGAGCTGGCTCAAGCTCGTACATGGTCACAACCGGGCCAGGCCGAACCGCATTAATAGTGCCCTTCACATGAAAATCATCAAGTACGGATTCGAGCAAGCGCGCATTGCGCTCAAGTCCGGCCTTGTCGATTACATTGTTCGCCTCTTCCGGGCGAGGCGACAGCAAATCGATAGAAGGCAGAGAATAGGGCCCAAAGAAATCGCCTTGCTTGCCGCTCGACAGACTAGCCTTTTTGGGTGGCAAAGCCCGGTCACTGATTTCTGGCGGCGGACGGTTATCCGGTTTGACCTCTTTACGAGGTGCAGGTGTCTTTTTAGGCTTCGCAGCGACATTGCTCTCGGGTTCAATGACCAGCCCGCTGTTTTCCTCGCTCGATTTTAATCTTGGCAATTTGAGCTGCGGCATCGAAAAAAGCGGCTTGTCGAGCCGCAAGCTAAAATAACCCAGCACAAGGCCGCCGGTAACGGTAACGGCCGTCAATATACCTGAAACCAGGCCGCTCCAGCTTGTCGAAATAGCATTTAGACCAGCACTAATTCCTTTGGCAGAAACCATGCCAGCCAGTCCGCCCCAACCGGATGGCAAATCCGCTTGGCTATCGGGGAACCACAAGGATAGGCCCGTTCCGATCAAGAACGCCGCCAACAAGCAACATAGAAACTGCTTTTTCCACTCCGCTTGCGGGATATCGCGCCACAAGCGATTGGCAAATACCAAAATCAGGGGCAGGAATAATATCACCGGCACGCCCAGCAAAGACAGTAACAGATCGGAACTGTAAGAACCAACTATTCCCATCCAATTATGTTCGACGCTGCCGGCGGCGGTGTTCAAAGACGGATCGCTAGGCGAATAGCTCACAAAGGCGAGGAACAAAAAAGCGGCGGCAAGGCCAAGCGCAATCGCACCGATCAACGCACCACTGCGCAGCAGGCTGAGACGCATTACTTCACGCCAATTGGCTTCTTTCGCTTTTCCGGCCATATTCTACTCCCGGGGCCCGTCTATTTCGGTTTAGTGGCCCGTACCCGCATTAACTATCCCTCCTTTGCGCGAATCGGTGACTCCGCGTCAAGTTTTGCCGACAAGTTTGTGGCCATAGTTTACCGGAACATACTTTCTTTTCGATCCCGTGAAGCCTATCTTATGGGCATCAATCCCCAATATAGAGGCCCGCAGATGACCATGAATGGAAAAGACAGCGATGTGATCATATTGGGCGCTGGGTTGATTGGCTTGACCCAAGCGCTGACACTTGCCGCGCATGGATTACGGGTTACGGTAATTGATCGCGCCGAACCGGCCGATTTGCTGGATCCGAAAAGTGACGGACGGGTTTCCTCAATTAACAGCGCGAGCTGGAACATGCTGTCAGCCATCGGCCTTACCGAAACACTTGAGCCGCATGGTTGCGATATTGACAAAATTCTCATCAATGACGGCCTAAAACCAGGCAAGCTAGACTTTACGCCCGATGAGAATGGCGACCCGCTTGGCGTGATGATTGAAAATGGATTGTTACAGCGGACGCTATTTGATGCAGCGCAAGCTCATGACCGGATTGACCTTCTTATGTCGCAGCAAGTGGAACAGACCGAACGCGGCCCTCATCGGGTTTCCGTATCACTAGATGGCGGGGAGCAACTGTTCGCCCCCCTTCTAATTGCTGCCGATGGCCGCGGTAGCGCGGTACGCGACGCCGCCGGGATCGCCATGGCCAAATGGCAATATGACCATAGCGCGATTGTCTGCACGGTGACGCATGAACAGTCGCATGGAAATACTGCTTATGAGATTTTCTATCCTTCAGGGCCGTTTGCTATTTTGCCCATGAATGATGATAAAGGACGTCATCGATCCGCCATCGTATGGACGGTTGCGCGCAAGGATGGACCGGCTCTGGCCAACATCAACGCCCGGGCCTTCCAAGCCGAATTGATGAAGAAGACTGGCGGTTTTCTGGGCCAGATGGAGTTGCACTCTGATCGCGCGACCTATCCGCTGGGTTATCATCATAGCGCCGGTTTAACCGCGGAACGGCTCGCTTTGGTTGGCGACGCCGGCCACGGAATTCACCCCATTGCCGGCCAAGGGCTTAATCTTGGTTTGCGCGACGTCGCGGCTCTGACCGAGTGCGTAGTTGACGGTGCCCGCACTGGACTAGATTTGGGTGATGCGCAAATATTGGAGCGTTATGACCGCTGGCGCGGACTTGATAACCTGATGATGTCGGCCGCTACCGACATATTAACGCGGCTTTTCGGACTACCTGGTGATACATCGTCCGCCATCCGACGCTTTGGCATAGGTCTGGTTCAGCGCATTCCACCGCTGAAAGACCAGTTTATGGCCGAAGCGCGAGGGGAAAGCGGAGATCTTCCAAAATTACTTATGGGTGATTTGGTTTAGAAACCTTATCGCGGCCCCTGACCGTCATCGACCTTGATGATGGTACCGGTCACACATTCCGATGCAGGCGATAGCAGGTAAAGCAGCGTACTATCCATCTGGTCCGGCTGGCATATGCGTTTGCGCGGGAATTGCTCATAAAAATTCCCCATTCGACTGGTCATCCCATCGGACATTTCGGTTGAAAATAACCCCGGCGCGATGGCGTTGACGTTGATGAAAAATCTGGACCATTCGACGGCCAACGCCTCTGTAATCCGCGATATTCCAGCCTTAGTAGTGGAATAAAGCGCTGCTCCATGACCGTCATAGTGGGTTCCGGCGATCGAAGAAATATTAACGATCCGTCCCGGTGTCTTCTGTTCGATCAAAGGGCGCGCGAACTCACATGATAATATGTATGCGGCGCGCATATTAGTATCCAGCACATCGTCGATCAATTCAGTAGACATTTTGACGGCGCGGGCAGCATCGACAATTCCGGCATTATTGATCAAAATATCTGGCTGTCCTAACGCTTCAGAGACAGTCGGGACGATTGCTGCCAATTGCTCCGCATCGCGTACATCCAGATCAAAAGCCTTTGCCGTGCCGCCATTTTCGGTGATTTCATCGACCAGCTCATCGAGCTTTTCCCGTCGCCGAGCCGTGCAAGCAACCTTTGCGCCGCAAGCCGCCAAGACACTTGCAAATCGACGTCCCAATCCAGCGGAAGCGCCGGTAACTATGGCGGTACGCCCAGCCAGATCGATCGAAAAATTGGGAGTCGTCAAATACGGGCATCCTTATCCTGTTTCAGGAAAGAGATGCCCGAATGATCGTCATTGTGGCAAGTGGATATTTTGCCGGTTTAGAGGTCTTGCTCACGGATCGGTACAATCTTGAGCTCAACCCTGCGATTGGCAGAGCGACCTTCTTCGGTGCTATTGCTCGCAATCGGCTGACTTTCGCCATAGCCGCGGGTTTCAAGACGTGCTTGTTGAACACCGCTATTTCCCAGGTAATTCGCTACCGAGGAGGCGCGCCGTTCGGACAGCGACTGGTTATATTGGTCTGATCCAGTGCTGTCTGTATGGCCATAAATGTCGATATAGCTTTTCTCATATTGCGACAGAGTATTGGCAACACTGCCCAAAGTTTCCTGAAATTCCGGTTGGATAGCAGCGCTGTTAACTGGGAAAGTCACATTGGAAGGCATGTTAAGAATCAAGTTGTCCCCATCACGCGTCACATCGATGCCAGTGCCAGCCGTCTGTTCGCGCAGTTTCTTTTCCTGTTCATCCATGTAGTAACCAACGCCAGCGCCAGCGAGACCGCCAAGCCCGGCACCGACGATTTTCGCGGTCCGGTCGTTCCGGCCACCGATAATATCGCCTAGTAAATAGCCACCCAATGCTCCGCCAATCCCGCCTATGGCAGCTTTGGAAATCACTCTATTACCGGTTTCAGGATTTGTAGTGCAGCCACTAGCCAGCGCGAGCGCGCTTAATGAAATTGCTGTATAGAAAATTTGTTTCGTAAACATTTTGATATTCCTTCAAAAAAAAATCGCGATGTTGTGAAGATATTACTCTTTCACAGCAGTATATTTGCTTTTAACCATAAGTTAGATGAACCCAAAATTATGAACCCCAACTGACAGTAAATTTGATATTTTGTAAAACATGTGGCTATAGAGATTTTTTCGGGCTCATTCCCTTTAATTGGACAATATGACACCTTTTCCCTGGTTTGACGTTGCAATCATTGTTGTGCTCGTACTGATCAATGGCGTTTTCGCTATGTCGGAACTGGCCATTGTCTCTGCGCGCAAGGCCTCTCTTCATTCATCAGCTGATAAAGGTAGCCGCGGTGCAAAGGTCGCTCTACGTCTGGCTAGTGATCCCGGTAAATTTTTATCCACTGTGCAAATTGGCATCACGCTGATCGGCATTATTGCTGGTGCTTTTTCTGGTGCAAGTCTCGGTGGTCCGGTGGCAGAACGTTTGGAAGCTATCGGGATGGCCGCTGATTTATCGGTCAGCTTCGGTTTTGCGCTGGTCATTGGCCTTACGACATATGCCTCGCTCGTCATTGGTGAACTGGTGCCCAAACAATTTGCTTTGCGCTCGGCTGAAAAAATTGCGGTTATCATGGCTCCACCGATGGACTTGCTCGCTAAAGTAGCCGCCCCTTTGGTGTGGCTGCTCGATGGCACGAGCGCTTTGATCTTCCGCATGTTGGGCCTGAAACGAGACCAAGCCAATCATGTCACAGCGGATGAACTGCAAATGGTCTTTGCCGAAGCGACCCGGTCCGGTGTGATCGAAGAACATGAGCGCGCAGTTATTGCTGGCGTTGTTCGAATGGCGGATCGACCGATACGCGAAGTTATGACTCCGCGCACCGAGGTCGATTGGTTGGACGTTAGCGCAACCACTGAAGAAATTCTGGCGATGTTGATCGAATCGCCGCATAGTCGCTTGCCGGTCGCGGAGAAAAGCGTCGATGAAATTAGAGGCGTGGTGCAAGCTCGAGATATCGTCGCCGCGCAATTTAGCGGTCAGGCATTGGATCTGAGTAAACTGATGCGCCCATTGGAAAAAGTGCCCGATCAGCTTGATGCGCTCGATGCGCTCGATATCCTGAGGGAAGCAGATGTCCCGATGGTATTGGTGCACGATGAATATGGTCATTTTGAAGGCATTGTGACGCCCAATGATCTGCTCAGCTCCATTGCCGGTGAATTTGTCTCCGATCAGGATGAAAAGACCCAGCGCAGCCTGATCGAACGGGCCGATGGCAGTTTTCTGGTCTCTGGTGCCATGTCGATGGACGCTCTGTCTGATCGACTGGGCATCAAATTGCCTGATGACCGGGACTATGCGACCGTCGCGGGTCATGCACTTGGACAATTGCGCCATTTACCCAAGGAGGGCGAGGTCTTTCAGGATCAGGATTGGGAGTTTGAAATTATCGACATGGATGGCCGTAAAATCGACAAGCTGATCGTACGGCCCAGCAATCCTGACGTTGACTAGTGCAGCAGGCAATCGACCCACTGTATCTTACTTGTCTGCATCATCTCCGTCATCAACCAATTGCTTGCGCGAACAAAAGCCGTGACAGGCTTTAACACAATCATCGCGTTCTTGTTGTTCGCGCTCAACCGGAACGGAAACGGTGCGGGTCACGCCATCAGCACCGCATACCGATAGGCGCATCATCCCGCTCGCTGGTGCAAGCGGCGCAACGACCAACATCAATACGGCCAAAGCGGATAGAAGTGTTGGAACCTTGCGTTTGTCCATCTTATCTTTTCTCATTCTCTTTGCAATCGTTTGCGATGTTTTCAACACCGGCATCGACGGAGGCATCCTCGTCAATCAGGACGCGCTGGGCTGCGCCGTCGAGGTCTTCAAACTGTCCATTGCGCATCGCCCAAAAGAAAAACGCTAAACCAGCCAACCCCATCAATAGCGCGGCCGGGATCAGGATTGCTAATCCACTCATATTTCTAGCCTGCTCATTTCGCTGCTCCGTTGAGCCGCAAGGCATTGCCGACCACAATCAACGACGAAAGTGACATAGCGATGGCGGCAATCAGCGGCGTCACCATACCAGTTAAAGCCAACGGAACCGCCAATATATTATACCCAATGGCCAATGCGAAATTCTGCCGGACAATCTGCATTGTCCGCTGTGCTGTCTGAACTGCCAACGCCACAGGTAGGAAAGAATCGCTGGTGAAAACCGCATCGGCGGCTTGCTGTCCAACATCGCTCGCTGAACCTGGGGCGATAGATACATGGGCAGCGGCAAGTGCGGGGCCGTCGTTTAATCCGTCGCCAACCATCAGTATTTTTGAACCGCAGCCACCAAGCCGCCTGATAGTCTGTAATTTATCCTGCGGGCTCGCATCGGCTTGCGCGGTTAGGCCGGTGGCTTTGGCAATTTTGGTAACCGATAAGATATTATCGCCCGATATGATGGTGGCCGGCAAGCCAAGCGCATTCAGCCGGTCAATGGCCTCCGCAACATCGGGACGGATTTCATCCTGCAATTCGATGGCGACCTGTTCGTTACCGATGCTGATCTGACACGAAAGATGGTCGTCCGATTTAACCGGCTTACCTAGCGCTACATCTATACCATCCCAGCGACCGGACATGCCTTCTCCGGGCAGTTCTTCCAAAGCATCAATCCTTACCGGCGCGATATTCTGAACCAGCAGGGCTGCGCGTATCCCTTTGCTGACCGGATGATTGCTGGCCTGCGCCAATGCCAGCGCGACCTGTTTTTGCGGCAGCGATAAATGATCCAGATTGACAGGCACGGGCCGGCCAAGGGTCAATGTTCCGGTCTTGTCAAATAGAGCGCGATCGGCTTCGGCAAGCCGCTCCAGCGCGCTACCATCCTTAATCATAACGCCCTTGCGCAACAACGCACCAGACGCCACTACTTGCGCCGCCGGAACCGCCAATCCCAAAGCGCAGGGACAGGTGATGATCAGAACCGCAACCGAAATCAGCAGCGATTGATGCCAGCCAACGCCAGCCAACATCCAGAACACAAAGGCTAGCAACGCAAGGCTATGCACTGCAGGAGCATAATAGCGCGCCGCCTTGTCCGCGACCCGCACATAGAAGGATCGCTGTTGCCCCGCTTCGTCCATCAGCCGCGCTATGTCGGACAGGCTGGTATCTTCGCCCGCTGCAGTAATCCGCACGGTGACCGGAGCGGTCAGGTTTAGCGTTCCGGCTAGCACCAAATCGCCAGATGCTTTGGGCTGCGGCTCGCTCTCTCCGGTCATCAGTGCAAAATCGAAATTGCTATTGCCCTCTTCAATCACGCCGTCAGCCGCAAGATTGTCACCAGCCGCAACGACCATTTGCATATCGGGACGGAGCTCTTTGGCGTTTACCCAACCGGTCGTGCCATCGTCATTCAGCACCATCGCCCCAGGTGCGGTTTGTTTAAGCAATGCCGATATGCCGTCCCGCGCGCGATCGCGCATCATGCCGTCGAGCACCCGTCCGGCGAGCAGGAAAAAGATCAGCATTACAACGCTTTCAAAATAGGCGTGCGCGCCGCTGGTCATCGTTTCAAAGATGCTCAATCCAGTGGCGAGAATGATACCAACGGAAATCGGTACATCCATATTGGTGCGGCCATAACGCAGCGCCATGAACGCGGAACTGAAAAACGGACGTCCAGAATAAAGGATCACGGGTATCGCGATTAGCGCCGATATCCAGTGGAACAGATCGCGGGTCGTTCCCATGGCGCCGGACCAGACACTGACTGACAACAGCATGATATTCATCATGCCAAAACCGGCCACAGCCAACGCGCGGATCAGTTTGTCCGTGCCGCCTTTTTCTTCAGCCAGCGGGTTATCGGCCAATATTTGGACATCAAAGCCCAGTTGTTCGATCTTGTGCTTGATCGTGTCTTCGCGAAGATCGGGGAGATGCGATACCGCCACTTGCTTGGTCGAGAAATTCACCCGTGCCGAGATTATGTCATGCTCTTTGAGCAACCCATTTTCAATTTTTGATATGCATCCGGCGCAGCGAATGGCTGGCACCGCAAAACGCGATACAACACCGTCCGCGCTATCAGCCTTAATGGCATCAAGATCGATGACCGCGTTCAAAGAACTTCCTGTGCCAGCGCCATTTTATTGCCACGATGGGTAATCGCGATGCGCAGTTTCCAGCGACCTTCGGGCAGTACATCACGGCTGACATAAACGCCTGCGCCGTTTTGTACAAAATGCAGGATGATCGGATCGGTTCGTCCGACGGGATGCTCGGCAATAGCCGTTATCTCGGCATCTTTGAGCGCGGTGTCATTGGCCCGAAGCACCGTCATCATCACTTTGTCTTGAACGCGCGTGACCCGCGAGGCAGTCCATCCATGGGCTTGCTGCTTGCGGGCTTCTTCCAACCATTCATTATATTTTTGGCTGGCAACATAACTGTTATCGACCAGTGTGCCGCTAAAAGTCGATACGGCAAAACGCGCCATCACCATATTGACTGAGACGACCACCGCAAAAAAGGCCACGATCATCGCGGTGGCATGGTAGCCCGTGAATTTCTTGGGCGTTACAGTTTCGTATTTCATTCGGCTGTCTCCGGGCGTTCAAAGAAGACGTCATGGGTATCTTGGGCTGTCCGGTCATCTTCGGCCCGAACAGTAAGTGTGAATTCTTCCCTTGCAGCCCCCTCTCCCGGCGCTGCAACGAAAAGGCGCACTCTGCCGACACTGTCAGCTGGTACCTTCACTAAGACGTTCTGACCGGCTGTTTTCCGTAATCCTTCACTCGACCAAAGCACACCTCTGTGAAGGCCTGACATGGAAATCTCCATTTCTCGCGGCCGGTTCTCCATATTGCGCAAATTGACTGTATAGGCATTGCGTACATCCCCGTCGGCAAGCTGCACGTAAAGCGGATTGCGATCATGATTGGCGCTTATGTCGATGCGAGTGCGGTTGCCGACTGCAAATAACATCGCAAGGCCAATGGCACCCCAGGCCGAGAAATAGAGTATCGTGCGCGGACGAAATAATGTTTTTAGAACTGGGACATGAGGCTGGCCAGCTTTTTCAAGTGCAGCATCTTCTTCCGTGACATAGTCAATCAATCCGCGTGGGCGGCCGACCTGATCCATCACCTTATCGCAAGCATCAATGCATAGTGCACAAGTGATGCAGCCGATTTGTGCTCCTTCACGAATGTCGATACCGGTCGGACAAACCGCAACACATTGGTTGCAATCAATACAATCGCCGAAGCTGCCGGGCTGAGCTTCCGCTTTTTTGACGCTCCCCCGCGGTTCCCCACGCCAGTCTTTATAGGTCACGGTTAGCGATTTTTCGTCCATCATCGCTGCCTGAATCCGCGGCCAAGGACACATGTATATGCACACCTGTTCGCGCATGAAACCGCCAAAAATGAATGTCGTCGCGGTCAGGACTCCAACAGTAGCATAAGCGACAAAAGCCGCTTCCCCGGTAAAAAAGTCCCGCGCCAAGGTTGGTGCATCGGCAAAATAGAATATCCATGCCCCGCCGGTGGCCAACGCAACCAACAGCCAGACCGTCCATTTACTGAGCCGCTTGACGATTTTCTTCGGTCCCCACGGAGCATCCTGGAGCCGGAATTGCGCATTGCGATCACCGTCAATCGCGCGCTCGATATGCTGGAACAAATCGGTCCAGACCGTTTGCGGACAGGAATATCCGCACCAAGCGCGGCCCACAGCAGAGGTGACCAGAAACAGACCAATTCCGGCCATCACCAGCATCCCAGCGACATAATAAAATTCATGCGGCCAGATTTCGATGCCAAACATGAAGAAACGCCGGTTGGCCAGATCGACCAGTACCGCCTGATCCGGCGCATAGGGACCGCGATCCCAACGGATCCACGGGGTAATATAATAGATGCCCAGCGTCACCGCCATGATCACCCATTTCAGCCGCCGAAACGTGCCGTCTACCGCCTTGGGATAAACGCCTTTGCGCTTTTCATATAGCTGTAGCTGGGGATCAAAAATTTCTTCAGGATTGCTCATCTACCGGAGTCTCCGTTGCTACCTGCTCAGTTGATCCCTCTTTTGGTTTTGGTGCAGCTTCCCCGCCGCCGAGTGAATGAACATAAGCGGTCAGCATCCTGATGGTTGCTGCATCCAGCCGCTGGCCCCAGCGCGGCATAACCCCGTTACGGCTATTGGTGATCGTATGTTTGATCGAGGCACGATCGAGACCATAGAGATTGATTGCATCCGTCAGGTCTGGCGATCCTTGCGTACGATCTCCCTTAGCATCACTGCCGTGACAGACGGCACAATTGATTTCATAAAGAGCAGCGCCACGTGTCGCCGATGCGCTTTCATCCTCTCTACCGCTGATCACCCGCACATAAGAGACCAGATCATCAATCTCACCGGCTTGTAATATCCCATCCCGGCCAAAGGCGGGCATCTGAGAAAAACGGGTTTCGGCATGATCAGGATTTCGGATTCCATGGACAAGCGTATATTCGATCGCCTCCATGTCACCGCCCCACAACCATTCGTCGTCATTCAAATTGGGGTAGCCTTTGGAACCAGCGGCACCAGCACCGTGGCATTGCACACAATGGACTTTAAAAGCAGAGCGCCCGCCCCGAATGGCTTCATTGCGCAGCGCAGAATCGTCAGGGAGGTCATGAATATCCGTGCTGACCAACGCTTGCCGAATTGGCTCCAGTTCAGCCTCGCGTGCTGCGACCGCTTTTTCGTAATCACCGCGACTCGACCAACCCAATACGCCTTCAGTCGCGCTATTGACCATTGGCCATGCGGGATAGAGCACGACGTAGACAAGCGCCCAGATGATTGTTGCGTAAAGGGTCCACAGCCACCATCGCGGCATTGGTGTATCCAGTTCTTCAATACCGTCCCATTCATGGCCTACCGTGGCCGTTCCGGTCGCTTCATCAATTTTCTTTTTATCAACCATCGTCCTGATCCTCTTCAAAGATCATATTTGCTGCCTCTTCGTGCTTCTGACGCGATCCAGGCCGGAACGTCCAACCGATGAAACTCAGGAAAATAAGTGCAAGGAACAGCAATCCATAGCTATCCGCAAAGTGCCGTAGTTCCTCGTAAATCATCGCGGCTGCTCCTGTGCTTCGCCCGCTTCAAAGTCGACCAAAGTGCCGATCATCTGGAGATAGGCGACCAGCGCATCCATCTCGGTCAACCGATCAGGGTCACCATCAAAGTCGCGGACCTGCGCCTTGGGATAGCGTTCAACCAGATCCGTCGTCACGGCCTCAGGATCGGCCTGCGCCATCAAATCTGCATTGGCGGCGGCAATTGCTTCCTCGGTATAGGGCACGCCTAACCGCCGCTGGGCCGTCAGATGTTTAGCCATATCGCCGGCTTTCAGGTCTTTTTTCGCCAAGAATGCATAGGGTGGCATGATTGATTCTGGCACGACCGAGCGCGGGTCGATTAGGTGCTGGACATGCCATTCATCGGAATAGCGCCCACCAACCCGCGCCAGATCAGGGCCGGTTCTTTTGGAACCCCATTGGAACGGATGATCATACATGCTTTCCGCCGCCAGGCTGTAATGGCCATAGCGCTCCACTTCGTCGCGAAACGGCCGGACCATCTGACTGTGACAGCTATAGCAGCCTTCGCGGATATAGATGTTGCGCCCAGCCAGTTCGAGCGGTGTATATGGCCGCATACCTTCGACTTTCTCAATCGTATTGTCGATCCAGAATAGCGGTGCAATCTCGACAATGCCGCCAATCGCCACCGTCACAAAGGCTGCAGCACCAAGCAGGGTGACATTGCGTTCAAGCTTCTTATGTTTTTCAGCAAAACCGGACATTTCTTCGTCTCCCTTATTCTGCTGGCGCAATTGCGGGTTTGCCCACAATTGGCTTATCTAGATCCTCATTATGAGGCGTTTCGGTCATGGGTTTTTCTTCGCGCTGTTTACCCGCAATCGTCATCCAAACATTGTAAACAAGGACAAACGCACCAGCGAGATAGAGCAGTCCGCCGGCCGCACGGATCAGATACATAGGCAGCATCGCCGACACGACTTCCGAGAAGGCGTAAACCAGATAGCCATCGTCACCATATTCGCGCCACATCAGGCCCTGCATGATACCAGCGACCCACATCGACGCGGCGTAGAGAACGATACCAAGCGTCGCGAGCCAGAAATGCCAGTTCACCATTCGCAGCGAATAAAGCCGCTCTTTGCCCCACAGGCGAGGGACCAGATAATAGAGACAGGCAAAGGTGATCATGCCGTTCCAGCCCAATGCGCCGCTATGCACATGACCCACTGTCCAATCGGTATAATGCGACAGGCTGTTGACCGCCTTGATCGACATCATCGGCCCTTCAAATGTACTCATCCCGTAAAAGGCAAGTGCCAAGACCATCATCCGGATGATCGGATCAGTGCGGATTTTATCCCATGCGCCGTTCAGCGTCATCAGGCCGTTGATCATTCCGCCCCAGCTGGGCATCCAAAGCACGATCGAGAATACCATCCCCAGCGTCTGCGCCCAATCGGGCAGCGCCGTATAGTGTAGATGGTGCGGTCCGGCCCAGATGTAGAGGAAGATTAGCGACCAGAAGTGGATGATGGACAGACGGTAGCTGTAAACCGGCCGCTCCGCCTGTTTTGGCACGAAATAATACATCATCGCGAGGAAACCGGCGGTCAGGAAAAATCCGACCGCATTATGGCCGTACCACCACTGGGTCAGCGCATCCTGCACCCCGGCAAAAGCCGCATAGCTTTTGGACCCAAGCAAGCTGACCGGCATCGACAGACCGTTGACGACATGTAGCATCGCGATCGTCAGGATGAAGGAGAGGTAAAACCAGTTAGCGACATAAATATGCGGTTCCGACCGGCGCACGACGGTACCGATAAATACCGCCGCATAACAAAGCCAGACAATGGTCAACCACAGGTCGACATACCATTCTGGTTCGGCATATTCTTTGGACTGGGTGATACCCATAAGGTAACCGGTGGCCGCCAGCACGATGAACAGCTGATAGCCCCAGAAAACGAAACGGGCGAGGCCAGGGAAGGCCAACCTCGCCCTGCACGTGCGCTGCACGACATAATAGCTCGTCGCGATCAGCGCATTGCCTCCGAAAGCAAAAACAACCGCAGATGTATGAAGCGGGCGCAGCCGCCCGAAGGTGGTATATTCATTGTTGAGGTTGAGCACAGGAAAGGCCAGCTGCAGGGCAATGATCAACCCGACTGCCATTCCGGCAATACCCCAAAAAATCGTCGCGATAACGCCCCAGCGGATCGGATCATCATCATAGATTCCAGGGTCTGCGGGCGCTTTTAAAATGCCGCGACCTATCGCCGCATAATCGGCCTTGTTAATCGTCACCCATAAGGTGATCCCCGCAGCCATGGCGATGATCGCCATGTGCACGGCAAAGCCGGTGTCGGCCGCCAGAACCATTGCAATAAATGCAAAAAATACGATAGCCAGCCAGCCGCCGACCCTTAATAAGAGCGTATCCATAATGTCCTTCCCTGTGTCGACAGTTTCAAAAACCGTCTTCAACAACAAAGGCCATGGCAGCCTGCTTAGCGATCCTCATTGATCTAGATCAACGGGCGCTCCATCTTCCGAAAATCAAGTGGTATCTATCGCTAGCCGGTGGTCTATTCAATGAGCAGTAACAGCACCCGCATCTGCAATGTCCTGCAAACGGCCAGCATCGAGGATCTGGACATTCCGGTGATCCGGTAACGCGATTACATTATTTTTCTTCAGCAGAGTGAGTTGGCGGCTGACCGTTTCGATGGTCAGGCCCAATATATCCGCCACTTGCTGACGCCCGAACGGCAGAGCAAATAGCTGAAGACTTCCGCCAACCACACTGCAGCTAGAATCTGCCAATCTCGCTGACATTTCGAGCAGGAAAGAGGCCACCCGTTCGGCAGCCGTTTTCCGGCCCAGCAACAGCATAGACCGGCGGACCCGATCAAGCTCGGTTAACGTGCGCTGCAATAGCTTATGTTCAAGATCAGGATGTTCGCGGACGAACTCGTCAAAATCAGAGCGAGAGAATACACAGACTTTGGAATCCGCCAACGCGGTGACCGAATATTCATTCTTATCGCCAAAGGGTCGGCCGACAAAATCTGACGGGTATAGCAAGCCGATAATCTGTTCCCGACC
The DNA here is from genome assembly GCA_947501695.1 of uncultured Sphingomonadaceae bacterium. Taxonomy (GTDB): domain Bacteria; phylum Pseudomonadota; class Alphaproteobacteria; order Sphingomonadales; family Sphingomonadaceae; genus Parasphingorhabdus. The sequence goes on along the minus strand of CANMWO010000001.1, from coordinate 288,588 downwards.
GTCTTCCAGCGAAGAAGTTAGCTTAAATGCACCTTCGACAACATTAGCGACAATCAGGCTATCGTCACCTTCCCAAATCAGTGCTTGTCCAGCCTTGATAGCCACTTTGCGGGTGAGACGGTTGATCGCAATCAGTTCATCTGGATCCAGCGCGGAACAGATGGACTTGTTCCGTACAACACATTGTTCACAATTGCTTAGCATGGATCGATACACCTCGTTGAATCTTCCGGGCACCGGCCCTTAGTCATTCCCCGGCTGTTTTGACCGCCAATTTCTTGACCGAAAATATCAAGTCTTTGCGCTACTCCCGCCCGCAGCAATATATCTTTACTAGAACGGGACGTCGTCGTCCAGATCGCTGTCAAAAGCGCCGCCGCCCTGACCGCCGCCGGATGAACCACCACCAGATGATCCGCCCGTGCTGCCCCAGCCGTCGTTAGAACCACCACCGCCAGAACCGCCGCCTGATCCGCCGCCGCTCCAGCCGTCATTGCCGCCGCCACCTTGGCCGCCACCCTGACGGGAATCGAGCATTTCGAGTTTGCCGTCAAATCCCTGCAAGACAATTTCGGTCGAATAGCGGTCATTGCCGGACTGATCTTGCCATTTGCGGGTTTGCAGCTTGCCTTCGATATAGACCTTGCTGCCCTTGCGCAGATATTTTTCCGCGACGCCAGCCAAGCCTTCGGAGAAAATCGCGACGCTATGCCATTCGGTTTTTTCCTTGCGCTCACCGGTATTGCGGTCTTTCCAGCTTTCGGATGTCGCAATGCGCAAATTGCAGACTTTACCGCCATTGTTGAACGTACGCACTTCGGGGTCGGCACCCAGGTTTCCTACGATAATTACTTTGTTGATGCCGCCAGCCATTTGCATTTCCCCTTGGAATATATTTAATGTTTTTCGAGTCTCTGGAGGCTCTATAGACCGAGGGCGACGGCACTCCAATATGTAATCCCGGCGGCAACGTAAGCCAGCGCAAAAAGATAGCCGAGCATGAACATCGGCCATTTCCAGCCATTGGTTTCACGGCGGGTCACAGCAATGGTGGAGATACATTGCGGCGCAAAGACAAACCACGCGAGAAATGCCAGCGCAGTTGGCAGCGACCAGCGGCTCTGCAACCGTTCAGTAAGCGATTTGGCTTCCGCTTCCTCATCTGGCGCATCAATCGCATAGGTTGTTGCCAAGGCAGCCACGGCCACTTCGCGCGCCGCCATGGCGGGGATCAGAGCGAGGGCAATATCACGGTTAAAACCAATGGGGGCGACAACCGGTTCGATGACATTGGCAATCCGGCCAGCGGCAGAATAGTCCACCTGGCTCACAGGACTATCGAGCGGCACTTTGGGATATGTCAGCATCAGCCACAATATGACCGTTGCTGCAAAAATGATCGTACCGGCGCGGCGTAGGAATATCCAACCGCGCTGCCACAGGCCCAGTAATATATCGCGGATGCGTGGCATTTGATATTTCGGCATTTCCATCAGGAAGCCGCTATTCGGGCCCTTGGCCACGGTGCTACGCAGCACCAGCGCCACGACCATCGCACCAACGATGCCGAATATATATAGTCCGAACAAGACCAGTCCCTGCAAACCAACACCCGGCCCCACGTCGCGCGCGGGGATGAATGCACCAATGATGATCGCATAAACCGGCAGTCGGGCCGCGCACGTCATCAGCGGAGCCACCAATATAGTCGTCAATCGATCCTTCGGGTCAGCAATACTGCGCGTCGCCATGATACCCGGAATAGCGCAAGCGAAGGAGGAAAGCAGCGGAATGAAGCTGCGCCCGGACAGGCCGACACTGGCCATCAACCGGTCCATGATAAAGGCCGCGCGGGTCATATAACCGCTGGCTTCCAAGAGCAGGATGAAAAGGAAAAGGATCAAAATTTGCGGGAGGAAGACGACAACCGAACCGACGCCGCCAATCGCGCCTTCAATAATGAAGTCGCGCAAAAAGCCCTCGGGGAGCGAGGCTTCAACCGCAGCGGCAGCCCATTCGCTCGCGCCCTCAATCCAACCGATAGGAGCTTCGGACCAAGCGAATACCGCTTGAAACATAACAAACATAATCGCGAGCAGGATGATTGGACCTGCAATCGGGTGCAGGAACATCGCATCAGCACGCTCTGACCAACGGCGACCGGCAGTTTCCGAAACCACAGTCAGATTAGCGATTTTCTTCGCCTGTTTGCGCAGTCCGTGGTCACGTTCCTTGGAAACCACGACATCCTGCTGATCTGTTTTTTTGCTCAACCGGGTTTCAATCGCGGCGGACAAATCCTCAAGCCCGCGACGGCGCACGGCTACGGTTGGCACGACCGGAACACCCAACGCCGCTTCGAGCTTCGCGGGGTCGAGTGTCAACCCGTCGCGCTCGGCCAAGTCCATCATGTTGAGTGCAATCACAACCGGTCGGCCCAGTGCAATGACTTCCAACGCAAAACGCAGATGATTGTCGAGATTGGCAGCATCGAGCACGATGATTATCGCGTCCGGTTTGCGCTCACCTTGCTGCTCACCCAATATTACGCTGCGCGTCACTGCCTCGTCGGGGCTCGTCGGTTCAAGGCTGTAGCTGCCCGGCAAATCAACCAATTCCGCAGGCCGCCCATCGGGCATCTGGAAATGACCGGATTTACGCTCGACGGTTACACCGGGATAGTTTGCGATTTTCTGCCGCGCACCGGTCAGCGCATTGAATAAGGCACTTTTGCCAGCATTGGGATTGCCCGCAAGGACAATAAGAGGGGCCGCTTCACTCATGATCTAGGCCGGAATGACCACCGATATAGCTGATGCATGGGATTTGCGCACCGCGATCATCATACGCCCCACTTTCAGAGCGATGGGGTCATTGAAACCGAACATGCCTTTGTGGAGCTTTTCTACTTCGACACCTTCATCCAGACCCAGTGCGCGAAGCCGGGCGCCTTCATTCTCTGACATGGAATCCCAGTCAATGGTGGAGATTTCAGCGCGCTGGCGCATGGAAAGGCGATCCAGCGTAACTGCTAATGTAACCGGTGCGTTCATAGATAAACTCAATAGATCTCAATTGCGACTGATTATCAATATTGATTGACTCTGGCGAGTCTTTTGTTTGCAGGCCTCACATATTCTATTGATATGTCGGGTAGAAATCTATCATCAGGCGCCGCGATAACGCAGTCGGCCGATGAAGCGGGCCATGCTGAACCGGTCGCCGCCGGGACGGGTAATCTTGGCTTTGACCTTTTCAAACTGCATCACATTTTCAATACGGCGATCGAGAAACGCCTTGGTGTCAGCATGCCCCTCGCTCTCGTCATCGAGAAAAACGCTGATCGTGCTGCCATAGACGGCAGATAGTAAAGTCCGCTTTGTATAATGGTTATAATCGGTCGCCGTATCACCCGCGAGCCGCCACATCTTGTCCGCCGCGCGCCAGCCAAGTTTTGCGGTAGTCCGAAAGTTAGGCGGCGCTGCGAGTATCGCCAGGGCACGGCGCAACCCTTCTCGGTCTGCTTCCAGCACTTCCAATCGCGCCACGACCAGCGCGGTAATCCGTTCGCGAATTTTCATCGCGCTCAGTTCTTCTTCAGAAAATTTGGCCGTCATCGCATCGTCAACCGACATAAACCAGGCATCAATCATATCAACCGGACCATCGTTAAACGCCAATCCAGCCATGGCGATATCGACGCCAACCTGTTCTGCCGCCGCCGCTACCGCTTTCTCGTTCCAGCCATCAAAGGCCGCCTGTGAGGCTAAAAGCGGGGCAAGATAGGCACGAACTTCATCAAGCGTAGGATCGTCTCGCAATGGTTCTAGCTTTTTTGATAGCATGTCCTGTGGTCCTTGCATTTTAGGCGTTCAACAAAACCGATATAGGCTGAAAGAAAAGATTTTCAAAGCATTGCATTGCAAAGCGCCACTGGCCTGACTAGCTATTCATCAAGCAATTAAAAATAGCGAAAGAACCGATATATGAGCACATTATTTGATCCCATCAAACTTGGCGCCATCGAAGCCCCCAATCGGATGCTGATGGCCCCGCTCACGCGATGCCGTTCGACAATGGAACATGTGCCAACCCCGATCATGGGTGAATATTATTCCCAACGCGCCGGTGCCGGTCTCATCATATCCGAAGCCACCGGCATCAGCCAGCAAGGCTTGGGTACGCCTTTCGCGCCTGGCATCTGGAACGACGAACAAACCGAAGCCTGGAAACCGATTATCGAGCAAGTCCATGCAGCCGGTGGCAAGATCATTTGCCAATTGTGGCATATGGGCCGGATCGTGCATCCCGACTTCCTCGGTGGTGAAAAGCCCGTTTCTTCTTCTGCGACAACTGCTCCTGGCAGTGTTCGCACCTATCAGGGTAAGCGCGACTATGTCGAAGCGCGTCCATTGGAACTGAATGAAATCCCGGCCTTGCTCGACGATTATACCAACGCAGCCGAAAACGCCAAAAAAGCAGGCTTTGACGGAGTGCAATTGCATAGCGCCAATGGCTATCTGATTGACCAGTTCATCCGCTCCGGTACAAATTTCCGGACCGACGAATATGGCGGATCGATCGAAAACCGTATCCGTTTGCTAGGTGAAGTCACACAACGACTGGTTGATGTCTGGGGCAGCGACCGCGTTTCTGTGCGACTCTCTCCCAATGGTGATTCCCAAGGCGCGGATGATGCAACCCCAATCGAAACCTTTACCGCTGCAGCAAAATTGCTCGATAGCATCGGCATTGCATTTCTCGAACTGCGCGAACCACCAGCGCACGGCACCTATGGCAATACCGACGTACCAATCGTTAGCCCGAATATTCGTCCAGTGTTCAGCAAGCCCTTGGTGCTCAACAGCGATTATTTTTATGACAATGCGACAGAAGCGTTGGCAAACAACAAAGCCGATGCAATCAGTTTTGGCCGGACGTTCATGACCAATCCAGATCTGCCCGAGCGTTTCCGCACTGGCGCAGAACTGAACCCGATCGACTTTACACCATCATGGTATAGTCAGGGCGCGGAAGGTTATGTGGATTATCCAACAATGGATGAAGCCAAAGCAACAGCCTAAGGCGAAAGCCCTATAAAATTAGAATGAACTTTCGAGCCGCCGGAACAAATCATGTACCGGTGGCTCTTTAGCTTCCTGATATTCCAGTCGCGCTGAAAGACGTTGCAAGCGCTGGAACAGCTCTTCACTGGCATTGATAATCTGTTGTGCTTCTATTGGGAAAAGCTCTACCACTGGAGCATCACTGGCCGCCGCATATCCCAGCTCACGATCATGGTTCCATGCCTCACCATCGGTCAACTCATCTCCGTGCAAAGCCTTTTGATTGAGCAGCCATGCAATGCAATGCATCAACCGGGTAGTCACCTTTAGAGATTCACAAGAAAAAGCCACAGGCAGCGTCGCGTCATCCTGACATTCGTCATTAAACCGGCCGGATTCAAAATAGGAGCGCGCCTCATCCGCGAGCACCATCGACTCGGTGTAAAGCGCATCCAGTAATTTGGGCGTAATCAATGCTTCGCTGTCAGCCATTGAGCCGTCGTAGCAAATTTTATATGAGCAAGGACAGTTAAAATTCGAGGGTCACAGGGTTAATTTGCAAGATGTTTCAATGTGACACGCCGCACGTGAAGGTGTTAATTGATGCACAAAAACAGTTAACTTGGCTGGATCGACCCAAATATAGCGATCCTTAAGCAATAATATCAGGTATCAGCTGATTTTCGATTTGGATGATGCGGTCGCGCAGCTGCAATTTGCGCTTCTTCAATCGTGCAGCACGCAGCTGATCATGGCCGCCTGCCTCGATCAGAGCAGCAATCGCGTCGTCGAGATCACGATGCTCAACCTTCAGCAGTTCGAGCCGCTGACGCAACTCTTGATCGCTTATCGCCATAATGGATCCATTCGCCCCTTGCATGCATGCAACATTTTTGTCATCTTCATCCTATTCATGGTTCTTGTCTAAACCAAGACAATTATACCGTGATGATCGTCGGCGACTTAATCATAAGCGCGCGACAAAAAGAAAGGGACACCCGCAACCACTTTCAACCAGCAATACTATATAATCAGGAGAATATTATGGATCAGAATCATGTGTCTGCCCTGCGCGGAAAGCACGAAGCCCTCGACCGGAAAATCAACCAAGAAGAGGCCCGCCCGGTTCCAGATACGATTCGACTCCATGACCTGAAAAAACAAAAACTGCGATTGAAAGACGTATTGCTCGCCGAAGCCTGATCTTTTGATGATTTAGCATATAAATTGGGCTAGATGATTGTATCGCGCCCATGACACCCGCAAGCAAAGCTAAATCATTCGAGTCATTGACTTACTCTCCACTTTCCCCAAGGATTTGGGAATAAGATATTTAGAGGATAGTCCCCATGACCACAAACAAGATCTGGTATTTGCGCAAACGCCCTGTTGGTAAAATAGCCGATGGCGACCTTGAACTCGTTACCGAAGAAATGGCGCCGCTTGGACCCGATATGCTTCGGGTGCGTACTATATATCTATCGCTAGATCCCACCAATCGGATCTGGATGAGTGACATGGACGGTTATTTACCGCCGGTCCCGATTGATGATCCGATGCGCGGCGGCGGAATTGGTGTGGTCGAAGAAAGCAACTTTGATGGCGTGCCGGTCGGCTCCCTAATTAACACCGGTTTGTCCACTTGGGCGCTATATAATGACATACCCGGCGGCATGGCGAACGTACTGCCATCCATCCCCGGCGTTCCCCTCACTGCCTACATGGGCCCATTGGGCGCAACCGGCATGACCGCCTATTTCGGACTGATGGATATCGGTAAACCGAAGGAAGGCGATACATTGGTTGTGTCAGCAGCGGCTGGGGCCGTGGGATCCATGGTTGGACAAATTGGCAAGATTCACGGGTGCCATGTTGTCGGGATCGCTGGCTCTGACGATAAATGCAAATGGCTCACCGACGAAGCGGGCTTTGATGCGGCGATCAACTATAAAACCGAAGATGTTGGCGCTGCTCTCGACAAACATTGCCCGAACGGCATTGATATCAACTTTGAAAGTGTCGGCGGCGAAATCATGGATGCTGTGATTGCACGGCTGAACGATTTCTCTCGCATGCCACTATGCGGGCTAATATCCACTTATAATGATGTGGACGGATCAACAGGACCGGCCAATTTCGCTAACCTGCTGATGCGGCGTACCACGTTGCGCGGCTTCATCATCCTTGATTATTTCGATCGCTTTCCCGAAGGCGCACAGGCGATGGCTGGTTGGTTGATGGAAGGACGGATCAAATTCGAAACAGATGTGGTACAGGGAATTGAAAACGCTCCAGCTTCGATCGATCGCCTGTTCACGGGCGCAAATTTGGGCAAGCTTGCAGTTCAATTCGGTCCGGAACCGGACTAAATCACCTTAAAAATCTATTACAAGTCGCAGGGGCATATGTATTTTTTGGTTTTTGGCCTGATTTGCATATCGCACCTGCGAACAGTTTCTGCTAGATCATACCCATGGCCACCAAACATTCGCCCAGTCTCGTAACAGCTCGTAACATATTGACCGGACTACGGTCGATCATGGCCTCCCCTGGCAATGCCCAAACAAAGCTTAATCACGTAGTGGAAACTATTGGTGAAGCGGTGAGCAGCGAGGTCTGTTCGATTTATTTGCGCCGCGAAGGCGTACTGGAGCTTTATGCGACGCTCGGCCTCAATCAGGAAGCAGTCCATGTCACCAAATTAGCTTTTGGTGAGGGACTAACCGGCTATATTGCCAAAAATGTCGAAACGCTGAACCTCGACGAAGCGGCCAGCCATCCTGACTTTCAATATCGTCCGGAAACCGGTGAAGAGAAATTCCACAGCTTTGCTGGCGTGCCCATCATCCGCAACCAGCAAGCCGTTGGCGTGTTGTGTGCGCAGCATATAGAACCGCGCAAATATTCCGAGGAAGAAATTGAATCCTTCCAGACAGCTGCAATGGTTCTCTCTGAGTTGATATCCAACGCAGAATTGGTCGATGTGGACTCTGTGAATGCCCCGGAGGCGCATCATGACGGCGCGGATCGGCTGATAGGGTTACAGCTAGTCAAGGGCAAGGCTAGCGGATTTGCCGTCTTTCATCAGCCGCGCGTGAAAATCGAACATACCGTCGCCGAAGACACCGAGGCGGAACGCCACCGCGTTTATTCCGCCTTTGACAAGATGCGCAATCAGATTGATCATATGACCAATCAGGCCGAATTTGGCGTCGGCGGAGAGCATGAAGAGGTCCTTCAAACCTATAAGATGTTCGCCTATGACGAGGGCTGGAGCCGCCGGATCAATGAAGCCATTGATAGCGGCTTGACCGCCGAGGCAGCGATTGAACGCGTACAGCAACATACCCGCATGCGGATGCGCCAGATTGATGATCCACTGCTCGCAGAACGGATGCATGATCTGGAAGACCTAGCCAACCGGCTCTTGCGGATTGTTTCTGGCCAAATGGGCACAGCGGCGACCATGGGCCTGCGGCAGGATACGATATTGGTCGCGCGCAATTTAGGTCCGGCAGAATTGCTCGAATATGATCGCCGGCGGCTCAAAGGCGTGGTGCTGGAGGAAGGATCGTTGACTGCGCATGTCACGATCATCGCACGTGCCATGGATATTCCGATCCTAGGGCAAGTTAAAAATGTCCGCCAGATAGTCCGCGAAAACGATCATCTGTTGCTCAATGTCGATGACAATGCACTGTTCGTGCGACCCAGCGCGCCGATGGAGGCTGCGTTTGAGACCCAGATTGAACTGACCCAGAAAAAGCGGGCGACCTATACAGAATTAAGAGACAAAGAACCGGTCACCAAAGATGGTACGCGGATCACACTGAATATCAATGCTGGCTTGCGTGATGATATGGCGATGCTGAAACTGACGGGCGCCGATGGTATTGGTCTGTTCCGAACGGAGTTTCAATTTCTGGTCGCCGCGACTATGCCGGGCCGTACCGGACAGCTGCGTTTCTATCGAGATGTTCTGGATGCCGCTGGCAACAAGCCGGTTATTTTTCGCACTGTTGATATTGGCGGGGATAAGCCCCTGCCCTATTTCCAAGCCAGTGAGGTCAAGGAAGAAAATCCCGCAATGGGCTGGCGCGCATTGCGCATCGGTCTGGAACGCGATGCTCTTATGAAGGTACAGGCCCGCTCACTCATTGAGGCTGCAGCGGGACGAAAATTAAACGTGATGTTTCCGATGATCGCCGAGCCTTGGGAGTTTGATGAAGCGAAAGCGGTCTTTGAAAAGCAGCTCGAATTTTTGCGCAGCCGTAAAAAGCAGCTACCTTTGTCCATTCGCTATGGGGCGATGCTGGAAGTTCCGGCGCTGGCTGAATGCCTCGACCTGATGGCACCGCGCCTGGACTTTTTGTCGATTGGAACCAACGATCTCACCCAGTTTCTATTTGCCGCAGACCGCAGTAATCCTAAACTGGCCGAGCGGTTCGATTGGCTGAGCCCAGCAATCTTGCGCTTCATCGGCCGGGTTTCTCGGCAGGCTGAAGATTTGGGCATTGAGCTTAGCGTATGCGGAGAAATGGGCGGGCGCCCCTTGGATGCAATGGCCTTGCTGGGCCTTGGTATCAAACGCCTCTCTATCACGCCAGCATCGGTCGGTCCGATCAAGGCAATGGTTCGTTCGCTCGACTTAGCTGCTGCGGAAAAACAGCTTCAAACCATGTTATCGGATCCGCCGAGTGAACCCAGAGCAGCGTTACAGCATTGGGCCGAACAACAGCATATTGATCTCGATTGATCGATAATATGTAACAAGTTGTATTGGCGCTTCCCGAAGCGCCGGTTTGTTCGTGGTTTAACGCAAATTCGCTGCCCCAATAATTGTGATAATCATTGACTTTTCATCACTCTAGTGGCTTCCTCCCATTCATAGTATTAAACGGGGTCGCACCGCGAACCGGCCGAAGGAGAGTATGATGGCCGAAGAAATTGACGCAGAAGAGACAGACAGCGAAAATGCTGAACTAAACCTGCACAGCACCGGTGACATGCTGCGTCATGCGCGCGAGCAAAAAAACCTTGGCATCGAAGATATTGCGAAAACGACACGTATTCCTCAGCGTCATTTGGAATCGATAGAATCTGGCGATTTTGCTGCCTTGCCCGGTCGTACCTATGCAATCGGTTTCGCCAAATCCTATGCCCGCACCGTCGGTTTGAGCGAAGTAACCATTGGTAGTCAGTTGCGCGAAGAAATGGATGATCAGGGCCACAGTGCCTATGAACCGGAAACCAGCGGATATTCTCCCGCCAATCCCAGCAATATTCCTCCCAAACCTCTGGCATGGACCGCTGCGGGTATCGGCATAGTCCTGCTGATCGGTTTTGCGGTATGGCGGACGCTGTTTTTCGAACCCGGTAATCTAATGGATAGTGATGCCGACACAGAATTTGTCGAGGGCAGCAGCGATACCGATGGCATTCTGGATGGTACTATTGAACCGGATGGACCGGCTCTCTCTCCAACCGGCACCGTCACTTTGACAGCAACGGAAACCGTTTGGCTAAAAATTTATGATGAAGCCGGTGAGCGGCTCTTTGAAAAAGAAATGGCAGTCGGCGAACAATATGCCGTGCCCGCTGATGCAAACGGCCCACAAATTCTGACTGGTCGACCTGATGCGTTGACCGTTACTATCGATGGTAAAGTCGTTCCGCCGCTAGGCTCAGCGGACCGTACGATCAAGGATGTCGGTATTAGCGCTGCGGCTTTGCTAGCACGCGCTGATCCCAGTGGATTGTCGCCCAACGGTAGCGATCCATCAACAACCACACAGAATATCAATCAGTAATCAGGGTCCGCCCACCCGTCCGTTGCTTGATCGCGCAACGTAAATCTGTTTACTTTGCCCCGCAATTTATGGTTAACACGGTCCAAATATTTGGAGGCTGCTTATGAAATCCGTCCTGTCATCAATCTTATGTGCGAGCATATCAGCCAGTTTGCTGATTGCTGCCCCCGCTGCCGCCCAGAACAGCAACGTCGGGAAACGGGTAGACCGCCTCGAACAGGAAATGCGGGCTGTGCAACGCAAGGTATTCCCGGGCGGTTCTTCACGCTTCTTTGAACCGGAAATCACCCCGGATGCAGTGACACCGGCGACAGCTTCGACGACCAGTTCGGCCGTATCCGATCTCATTGCCCGGGTCGACACGTTGGAGCGCAGCCTTGCCTCGCTCACGGGTCAAGTAGAGGAAAACGGCTTTCGGCTAAAGCAGATCGAAGATAAAATGGCGGCCGCGGCCGCCCCACCGGTTAGCACCGATCCCGGCGCGCTATCCGCGACGCCAACCGGCGGCCCGTCTGACCAAGGCGCGCAGACCTCTGGCACACCCGATCCAGAACGTGTCACCGGAGTTGAGGCAATCGTGATGCCTGACACCGGCGATGCTGGTGAAGACGCCTATATTTATGGTTATCGGCTGTGGGAGGCGAAATATTTTCCCGAAGCCCAAACCCAACTCAAAAAAGCCGCCGCCGACCATCCTAATCATCGCCGTGCCAGCTTTGCGAAAAACTTGCTCGGCCGTGCCTATCTTGATGATGGGAAACCGGCTCTCGCCTCTGTTGCGCTATATGAAAATTATCAGGAGCTCCCGCGCGGCGAGCGCGCGCCCGACAGCCTCTATTTCCTCAGCACGGCGTTGGTCCAACTTAACAAAAAAACCGATGCTTGCCGGGTGCTGTCTGAGTTGCAGGACGTGTATCCCAGCGCCGCTTCCGGCCGCTTAAGCGCTCGCGTCACCAACGGAAAAGCCGCAGCCGATTGCAGCTGATCATGCGCCCCGATCAGCCTAACCCGTGACGGGCGATGCGCTTACGAGCCGCTTCCGCGAGGCGGTGGCGGCACTTGTCCCCGACTTTGACAATAGTGATGCCATTTTGGGATTGGCGGTGTCCGGCGGGCCGGACAGCCTTGCGCTCCTGTTACTGGCCCATGACAGTTTCCCGGGCCGGATCGCTGCAGCCAGCGTTGATCATGGCCTGCGTCCCGAAGCAAATGACGAATGCAAGTTTGTTGCTACGCTATGCGCCGACCGGGCGATCCCGCATCATATTCTAACTCCCTCCACTCCCATCCGCGGAAGCATTCAATCGGAAGCGCGTAAAGCCCGTTATTCGCTACTCAATGGGTGGATGGAACACCGGAATATCGCCTGGCTCGCTACCGCTCATCATGCTGATGACCAGCTCGAAACCCTGATCATGCGGGTTTTGCGCGGCAGCGGTATCGACGGCATGTCCGCGATCCGTTCCAAACGTGGTCATGTTATCAGGCCGCTGCTTCCCTTTTCAAAGGACATGCTTATTCAGTATGTTACAACGCAGGGCATCAAACCCATTGAAGATCCATCCAACAAGGATCAAAGCTTTGATCGGGTCCGCGTCCGGAATGCACTCTCGCAACTGTCGGGCTTTGATGTCAGTCTCGCTAGCCAGAGCGCCGCGGCGCTGGATGATGCCCGGACCGCGATCCATTGGATGGTGGACGAACTGGCGGCTGTCCATGTCAAGCCAACAGCGAACGGTTGTCAGCTAGACAAGCATGATTTCCCGCATGAAATTGTCCGGCGGTTATTGCTCAAATGTTTGCACATTTGTGATCCGGCTCTGTCCCCGCGTGGCAGTCAATTAGAGCCGCTGATAAAGGGGCTCGAGCGCGGTGAAACGCTGACCATCGGCGACATTTTGTGCAAAGGCGGATTAACCTGGACCTTCGCGCCTGCGCCAAAACGGAACAATAGCTAAATATTTCAAGGTTTTGATAGCAAATCTCTATATATGATCAGACTGATCGGTAAAAACATTGCCGCTAATATTGTCATCCCGGGCAAAACCCCTATCTTTAGAGGGATAGATTCGACGGAATTGTAAACCGGCGACACCAACACAGGACGTAACACACATGAACGACGAACAGGATCCCAAGGAAAATCCGTGGATGAAGAGCATGCTCATCTGGGCAGGCGTGATCGTCGCGCTTCTGCTGACGGTCTCCATGTTTGGTGCAGGCGCTGGCGCAGACGCTGGCGAGGCCATCAGCTATTCCTCTTTCCGTGCGAAAGTCACTGAAGGCAGCGTCGAAAAAGTTGCGATTGCTCCGGACAAAATTACCGGCGTAATGACCAATGGCGATAAATTTTCAACCACGCCGGTTGGCAATGATCCAAGCCTGGTCAAATTGCTCGACGAAGAAGGCGTTGAATATAGCGGCCAAGCCGAAGAAAGTCCCAGCATCTGGCAATATCTGCTGATCCAGTCGCTCCCCTTCCTGCTTATTCTTGGTATCGCGTTTTTTGTACTGCGTCAGATGCAAAAAGGCAGTGGTTCCGGCGCTATGGGCTTTGGTAAATCCAAAGCGAAGATGCTGACGGAGAAACAAGGTAAAGTAACATTTGAAGATGTAGCAGGCATTGATGAAGCCCGTGAAGAGCTTGAAGAAATTGTCGAATTTCTCAAAAATCCAACCCGTTTTTCCAAGCTGGGTGGACAAATTCCCAAAGGCGCTTTGCTAGTGGGTTCTCCCGGTACCGGTAAAACCTTGCTCGCCCGCGCCATTGCTGGTGAGGCAGGCGTACCGTTTTTCACCATTTCCGGTTCCGACTTTGTTGAAATGTTCGTTGGTGTCGGTGCTAGTCGTGTCCGCGACATGTTTGAACAAGCGAAGAAAAGCGCGCCTTGTATCGTGTTTATCGATGAGATTGACGCCGTCGGCCGTCATCGTGGTGCTGGCCTTGGCAACGGCAATGACGAACGCGAACAGACGCTGAACCAGCTTCTGGTCGAAATGGATGGTTTTGAGGCCAACGAAGGTATCATCATCATCGCCGCGACCAACCGTCCCGACGTTCTTGACCCTGCGCTATTGCGTCCGGGCCGCTTTGACCGTCAGGTTGTGGTTCCGCATCCCGATATCGAAGGCCGTGAGAAGATCCTTCAGGTTCATATGAAAAAAGTGCCTTTGGCCCCAGACGTCAACGCCCGCACCATTGCTCGCGGAACGCCCGGTTTCTCTGGTGCTGATCTAGCAAATCTTGTCAATGAAGCTGCCTTGATGGCTGCCCGACGCGGCAAGCGTCTGGTTGCGATGGACGAGTTTGAAACCGCCAAAGACAAGGTCATGATGGGTACCGAACGCAGATCCATGGTAATGACCGAGGACGAAAAGAAAATGACGGCCTATCATGAAGCCGGTCATGCGATTGTGGCGGTGCACGAGCCTGCCTCTGACCCCATCCATAAGGCGACCATCATCCCGCGCGGCCGTGCGCTAGGCATGGTCATGCGTCTACCAGAGCGGGACAGCTACAGCTATCACCGTGACAAGATGCATGCGAACATGGCGGTATCAATGGGCGGACGTGTCGCTGAGGAAATTATCTTCGGCTATGACAAGGTCTCTTCCGGCGCTTCCGGCGATATTCAATATGCGACCAAATTGGCCCGCGATATGGTCACGCAATGGGGTATGTCGGATGAAATGGGACCGTTGCAATATGAAGAGGAGCAAGGCGAGACCTTCTTAGGCTATTCGCAATCCCAGCGCGCCCATATGTCTGATGAAACCGCCAAGAAAATCGACAGCGAAATTCGCGGACTGGTTGATGCAGGCTATGATCGCGCGAAAGATGTTCTGACCAAGCATGAAAAGCAGCTACACTTGCTGGCCAACGCACTGCTCGAATATGAGACCATGTCGGGCGATGAGATTGACTCGCTGGTGAAAGATGGAAAGTTCGAACGCCCAGATGGCGACGTGGTCAAACCCTCGTCCGTTCCGACAGTTGGCACGTCCATTCCAAAGGCTGGCAAAAAACGGAAAGGCCCGTTTGGCGATCCCAAGCCACAGGGCGCCTGAGCCAGAAGTGTATTAGGAATATAATTCACCTAATATTCAGATAAATAAAGACAAAAGGCTTCCTTCAGAATTGAAGGAGGCCTTTTTTCTATGAAACAGTCGTTAGCATTCATCACCGGCATGATCATATTGTCCATGGCAGCACCCGCGTCGGCCATGCCAGTATCGGAATTTCTGCCCAAAGCAGACAAGCTGATGAATGCAGGAATGGGCGCAATGTTCTCAAAGCACCGCAAGCCAGTCATGACTGAAATGAAAAAAGTCACCAACAGCTATCGCAAGGATATCCAGGCCGCCCGCGCCGCAGGTAAAACACCTTCGAGCTGTCCGCCACCGAAAGGCAAAGGCAAATTAAACGGCAAGGATTTTCTCGCGCATCTCAAAACTATCCCGGTAGCCCAGCGCGATATGGAAGTGAAAATCGCTTTTCACGGGTTTATGAAGAAAAAATACCCTTGCTGAGGATGAAAAATGCCAGCTCCATGATCAGAAAGAAAAGCGCTTTCCTACAGATATGGCATTGTGATATTTTCTGACTCGGCTCTTTCTCAATATTGCATATTCAATCTTTTAGATGTTCTCGAAACCGGGGATAGTTTTGGCCCAATCTATAACGAAGAACTTTGGCCGGTTGGAAATTACCCAAAAATCAAAAAATTGGCAGGAAATAAGGGTTCCTTGGTGTGAAGTTAGTGAAGTTAGCAAGTTAGCGAAATTTAGATATTCGCTATCCGGGCCTTGCACCCTTTCCTGTTAACTGCGACAAAAACGCATGTCCTTCCTAGAACAATATGAAGCCATCGTCAGACTCAGCGTCTTTGCCGGCATATTCCTGATCATGGCGCTGCTTGAAATCGCGATGCCACGCAAACAGCCTGTCCTTGCCAAAGGTGCGCGCTGGTTCACCAATATATCGTTGGTCATTGTCAATACGTTGGCCTTGCGCCTGATCATGCCAATATTAGCGGTTGGCATGGCCGACTATGCGGCGGCGCGTGGTTGGGGGTTGCTCGCCTTGGTTGATCTACCTCTGTGGGTCGAAATCTTGATCGCATTCCTGTTGCTCGACATGTTGATCTATGCGCAGCATATTGCCTTCCATAAAGTCCCGATCCTGTGGCGCTTTCACAAGGTCCATCATGCCGATCGAGATCTCGACGTGACCAGCGGGGCTCGCTTTCATCCTGCGGAGGCTATTATTTCCATGGCCTATAAGCTGCTCTGTATCGCACTGATCGGGCCAGTGGCTTTCGCCGTGTTCCTATTTGAAGTCGTGCTGAACGCTGCATCGATGTTCAATCATGCCAACGTGCGATTGCCCCTAGGAATGGATCGAGCGCTGCGCCTGTTCATTGTAACGCCCGATATGCACCGCGTTCATCATTCGGTGATCGAACGCGAAACCAACAGTAATTACAGCTTTTTCCTTACTCTTTGGGACAGGATGTTCCGAACCTATCTGGCGCAACCGGAAAAGGGTCATGATGGTATGACGATTGGCCTATCCGAATATCAGGACAGCAAGCCCGCCAATCTCTTCTGGAGCCTGTTTGTACCGTTTGCGCGCAAGCAAAACCCAGATACAAAAACGGGCAGCAACTCTATCGAAGAGCGCCGCCCGATTTTGAAGTCAGACTAAGGTTTTAGCGTATTACCGCCTTCCGTAGTCGCCCGACACACCCGCACTGCGTGGTGGAGCGGCAGCCGTCAAGCGAAGCGCTTCAGCAGACTGGCTGATAGAACCGATCTCATCCGGCGTATCATCATCGTCAATCTGCACTTTCTGCAGCGACTGGACGAGGCTTTCTTCGAGATCTTTTGGTTTGATTGTTTCTTCAGCAATTTCCCGCAACGAAACAACCGGATTTTTATCGCGGTCACGATCAATAGTAAGTTCAGCGCCGCCAGAAATTTCGCGTGCACGCTGCGCTGCAAACAGGACCAAATCAAAACGATTGGTAACTTTATCAACGCAATCTTCAACGGTAACGCGAGCCATAAGGCGCTCCTGATTCTCTAGAATTTATGAAATAAGCCCTGCACCTAGGGAAAGCGCCTGCTTTTGTCAACAAAATGGATGGTCTGATCAGTCGGCTTGATCGTTAATCAATTGTCGGTTCAGGGTGAATAATCTATACCTCCCTGCCATGACCATATCGGCTTCCCACCCCATTCCGACCGATGAAGACGCGCTAAATCACCGAGACCGCAATTGGTTTGATGTCGGCGGCAACAAGCTGAAGTTAGTTCAGCGCCCCGATGACCGATTGGAAGCGCTGCTGCACCTCATCCAGCAAGCCCAACATTCTTTGAAAATTTTCTTCTATATGTTCGAAGGCGATGAAGTCGGATGCTCGGTGCTAGACGCACTCATCGCAGCCTGCCAACGCGGCGTTCGTGTGGAGCTGATGGTCGATAGCTTTGGTTCTAATGGCGCTCCAAACGGCTTTTTCGATCCATTCGAGCAAGCTGGCGGGCATTTTGCGATTTTCAGTCCGCGGTTTTCGACAAGCTATTTCGTCCGCAATCACCAGAAAATCATCATTTCCGACAAGGATCGAGCGATGATCGGCGGCTTTAATATCGCCAATCAATATTTTGACAAGCATTCCGAAGATGAAGACAGCGAGGAAAATGAAACCAGTTGGGCCGATCTAGGCGTTGTTATTCATGGACCAGAAGTAGGTAAGTTAGAAACATATTATGGGGAACTCTCCGACTGGATCCGCAATAACAATGGAAATATCCGATCCCTACAAAAAATGGTGCGCAGGTGGAGGGCCGATGATGGAGATTTTCGTTGGTTGCTTGGCGGCCCCAGCAATCGCTTGAGCCGCTGGGCATGGGCGATCAAGCAGGATCTTGAAAAAGGAGAAAGGCTAGATCTTGTCAGCGCCTATTTCTCACCCGGTCAAGGGCTGCTGAGACGCATCGCTCGCTTGTCAAAACGTGGTGGCGAGAACCGGCTTATTCTAGCAGGGAAAACCGACAATGCCGCCACGATCGGGGCAAGCAGACTGCTTTATGGTTATCTGCTAAAACGCAGGACGCATATTTTTGAATATCAACCCAAACGACTGCATATGAAAATGGTGATTGTCGACAATGCGGTCTATATTGGTTCCGCCAATTTTGACCTCCGCAGCTTGTTCATAAATGTCGAAATGATGGTGCGGATTGAAGATAAAGCCTTTGCGGACCATGCTCGCTTGCTTGTTGATGATATGTGTCGTGATTCCCTGCCTATTTCCCAGAAACTGCACAAGGAGCGCCAAGGATGGCTTAATCGACTGCGCTGGACCTTATCCTATTTCGTAGTAAATGTTTTAGACTACTCGGTAACTAGGCGCATGAATTTCGGCGTGAAAAAATAATTGATGCGTTTCGTCGCACGCTCAGAATCGTTCATCGCAAACATCGGTTTTGGTCCTGTTCAGGCGAAATCCTGTACGTAGTAGGATAGTAATTGATATTACGGACGTCTTATTCTGACCGATAATATCGCAACAGGGATTGGTAGTTAGTTTATGGCATTTGCGCGCTTGGTTGTTATTTTCTTTTGCGTAAGCATCACAACCGCCTGTGTTGCCCCGTCGGAAGGGCGGCCGGTTGTTTCGAATGACCGTCCAGAAACCCAGCGTCCGCGCTACGACAACCCACCGCCAACGAAAGAATATACACCTTCTCGAAATCGTCCGAGCCCGGCGCTTGAACAAGAAATTGCAGAGTTGTGGCGAAGTTTCCCGGGTAAAACCGGCATTGCTATCAAAAGCATCGATGGTGGCTGGAGCATAGGTCACCGCGCTGACCAGAATTTTCCTCAGCAGAGCGTATCAAAACTTTGGGTTGCGATGGCGCTGCTCGACAAAGTTGATCAGGGACGCGTGTCTCTCTCTGATGCGATCCAAATCGGTCCGGACGATCTGACTCTATTTTATCAACCAATGGCAGCAGAGGTAAAACGCGAAGGCAGTGTTGTAAAAAGCGTATACACTTTGCTGGAAAGAGCTCTCGCCTATAGCGATAATACTGCGAACGACGCGCTATTGCGCCATGCCGGAGGACCAGATGCGGTCAATGATTTCATTAGCCGCCAAAGGCTGGGCAAGATAAAATTTGGGCCCGGCGAACGGTTGATGCAAAGCCAGATTGCAGGCCTGAAATGGAACCAAAGCCTCTCACAGGGCCGTAAATTCTATACCGCACGAGCAAATTTGCCGATTGAAACCCGCCGGAAAGCATTGGCAAATTATCTTGCCGACCCAATCGACGGCGCTAGCCCGGGTGCGATTGTTGGTGCTCTTGACCAGCTTGCTCGTGGTGAATTGCTATCTGCAAACTCGACCCAATTGCTCCAATCCATTTTGAAACGCACCCGCAGTGGTCCAAATCGCCTGAAAGCTGGCGTTCCGGCTGGGTGGGAATTTCTTCACAAGACCGGCACGGGTCAAGTTTTAGGGGCCGTTTCAACCGGCTATAATGATGTAGGTATAATGACTGCCCCTGACGGCAGTCGCTATGCGGTTGCAGTAATGTTAGGCGACACAACCGCGTCTATTCCAGAACGTATGCGTCTAATGCAGTCGGTGACTCGCGCTGTAGGTCGCTATCATCGGAGGTAAATCCACCAATCGGCACAACTGCAATCAAGGTTGCTGCGTTGCACCGATTTCTTCTGATGTATCTTCGGGCGGCGCATTGCGTTCATCCAGCATTTCAGCGGCCTCGTCCAACGCCTTTGCTTCCCCTACCGTGACACCGCCTGGCCCCGGATCATTCTGAGCGGGCCCGCAAGCCGCTAAGGACAACAGGCCTAAACATAGACCATATCGCTTCTTCATATTTCGGTACCTTTCAACCCAATCAAAATGCTAAAAATTGAATAGATGCAAAGCAACTCTTTTGGACAAAAAAAGGGCCGCCCAAAAGGCAGCCCTTTTAAAAATATGTCAAAAAAACTATTCAACTGCACGTTTTGCAGCATCAGCGCCTTTTTCGATCAGATCGTTAGCTGCGCCTTTTGCGGCGTCTTTAGCAGCGTCGGCTGCATCACCAGCAGCGTCTGTAGCAGCATCAGCAGCTTCACCAGCGGCTTCAGTAGCCTCGGCAGCAACGCCTTCAGCAGCTTCACCGGCTTCTTCGGTTGCTTCAGCAGCCGCTTCGCCCATGGCGTCTGCAGAACCTTCAGCAGCAGTCATCGCGTCGTCAGCGGCTTCTTCAGCCGTTGCTTCTGTGCCTTCTACAGCTTCTTCTGCACCAGCTTCTGCATTGTCAGCAGCACCGGAACATGCAGCCAAACCAAGCGCAGCAGCAAGAACGATAGATGTTGTAACTTTTTTCATTGGGTAAACCCTCTACTTTTTCCTCAAAAAACACGCGAACAGATGATAAACTCCCTCAATCTGTTCACGGAGAAGTGCTTTACCTCTGTCGAAAAAGGATAGCAATGGCGAACATTCTTACCCTATGATCCAGTGAGACTTTTTTTTGTAACATTTTGAAAAACGAATATTCAAAGCAAGCAAATCTAACGGATTGACTGCATATAAAGAATTCTTTATATGATTGCCTCGATGAACGATGTCCTGACCATATTTAGAGCTTTGGCTGATCCTACGCGGATTCGAATCATGCTTCTACTCCTCAAAATGGAACTTGCTGTCGGCGAGTTAGCGCAAATTCTCGATCAAAGCCAACCACGGATATCGCGCCATATACGCATTTTGGACGAAGCAGGCCTCGCAGAACGTCGCAAAGAGGGGAGCTGGGTTTTTCTCCGCCCTGGGCAAGCCTCCGCACTTGATATCTTGCGTCGTCTTTTCCGGTCCGACGACGTAATATCGTCCGAACAAGCAATTAATGACCAAGCGCAATTATCTCTCGTTCGAAAAGCGCGGGCCGAGATGGCGGAACGCTATTTCGAGGCGCATGCCGAGGAATGGGATGCTATCCGTTCCCTTCATCTTCCGGAAGATGATGTCGAACAAGCAATGCTGGCCCTGCTAAAAGACGTAAATCTCGGGCATATGCTCGACATCGGCACTGGCACCGGCCGAATGGTTGAGCTTTTCGGGCCAAATTCTGAAAAAGTAACGGCGTTGGATAAAAGCCCAGAGATGTTGCGTCTCGCTCGAGCGAAGCTCTTGGGCAATGAATCAGATAAAACCGATCAGGCAGCATTGGCACGAAAGACGGAGTTGAAACTGGGTGACTTCAACAATTTACCCATCGCCGATGGTCAAATTGATAGCGTTCTATTGCATCAAGTTCTGCACTATGCCCAGCATCCCGAGGCCGTTCTAATGGAAGTCTCAAGGGTAGTACGCGAGGGCGGGACAATCATGATCACCGACTTTGCACCGCATGATCGCGAAGAATTAAGGGCTGCTCATGCGCATGCGCGACTTGGCTTTTCTGATGACAATATGAACCGCTGGTTCGCCGCCTCTCAAATTGACATGGTGCAAAGCCGGACATTGGATGGTGGTAAACTGACCGTCAAAATATGGGTAGGGCGTAAGTCAAGCTTATCTCAAATTAATTCTGGCAGCAACGCTGCTTCAGCTACAAATATATCGCAAAAAAGAGCATCATTATGATCCAACAAACCAGACCATTAGGCTTGAATGAATTGGAGGAAGCAAAGCGGGCACTAGACGCTCCATTATTCGCCGGATTGAGTGGTGACGCTGATGTTTCATTTGAATTTTTCCCACCGAAATCGGAAAAAATGGAACAGACATTATGGGACAGCGTCCTAACCTTGGAACCACTTAATCCACGTTTTGTCTCGGTAACTTACGGCGCGGGTGGATCGACCCGGGAGCGCACGCATGCCACAGTTGCGCGCATCGCGAAGGAAACTCATATTCCTGCTGCAGCGCATCTGACCTGTGTCGGAGCTAGCAAAGCGGAGATAGCCGAGGTAGCTCAATCCTATTGGGAAGCCGGCGTACGTCATATTGTAGCCTTGCGCGGGGATCCACCCTCTGAAGGTCAAGCTTTTGAACCGCATCCGGAAGGTTACAAAAGTGCCGCGGAACTGGTTAAAGGGCTGAAAGATATTGCGCCGTTTGAAATTTCGGTTGCCGCCTATCCCGAAACGCACCCGGAAGCCAATTGTCCGCAAACCGATCTGGACAATCTGAAACGCAAGCTAGATGCGGGCGCAAGCCGTGCGATTACGCAGTTTTTCTTTACCGCCGAAGCGTTTTTCCGGTTTCAGGATGCTGCGGGAGCAGCCGGGATTGATGCCGAATTGGTTCCAGGTATCTTACCGGTTTCGAACGTTGCACAGACGCGGAAGTTTGCGGGTATGTGCGGCGCGGAGATCCCTTTGTGGATGAATGACCTGTTTGAGGGGCTGGATGATCACCCGTCGGCACGCCAACTTATCGCGGCGACTGTTGCCGCCGAACTATGCCGCAAACTTTATGCAGGCGGCGTCCGGCAATTCCATTTCTACACACTCAACCGCGCAGAGCTGAGCTATGCGATTTGCCACTTGCTCGGCAAACGCCCCTCGGGCGCCGCGGAGGAGAAAGCAGCATGACGGGCCCCGGCGATCAGCTCCTCGCTTTGGCGGCGGAACGCATTTTGGTTTTTGACGGCGGCTATGGCACTGCAATCCAAAATCACGGCCTTGGCGAACGCGATTATCGCGGCAATTTGGAGCTGAGCGATGATCAGAAGGGCAATAATGACCTGCTCAGCCTGACGCGGCCCGATATTATCGAAGGCATTCACACTGCCTATCTCGAAGCCGGTGCAGATATTGTCGAAACCAATACGTTCAGTTCAACCAAAATTAGCCAAGCCGATTATAGTTGCGAGCATCTGGTCTGGGATCTCAATGTCAAGTCGGCCGAAATTGCTCGACGAGCATGTGACAAGGCCGAGGCCAAGGATGGCAAAAAACGCTTTGTGGCGGGGTCCATCGGCCCAACCAACAAAACTTTGTCTCTGTCCCCCGACGTCAACGACCCCGGCTTTCGCGAAATTGATTTTGATTATCTCAAAGGTGTCTACCGGGAGCAATGTGATGCGCTCATCGAAGGCGGCGTCGATTTTCTCTTGATCGAGACGATCTTCGACACACTCAACGCCAAATGCGCAGGGATGGCAGCACAAGAAGCTGCCGAAGCCTGTGACCGCGATGTGCCCTTGATGATTTCTATGACGCTGACTGACCTGTCGGGACGCAATCTTTCGGGCCATACGGTCGAGGCTTTCTGGCACGCTGTACGCCACCTGAAACCCATCACCATCGGCCTCAATTGTTCCTTTGGCGCTGACCAACTGCGTCCGCACCTCGCGATGCTGACCAAGGAAGCCGATACCCTGATCATGGCCTATCCCAATGCTGGCCTGCCCAATGAACTGGGTGAATATGATGAGATGCCGGATCAGACAGCAGCGCTGATAAGCGAATGGCTGGATGATGGTCTTGTGAATATTGTCGGCGGCTGCTGCGGAACAACGCCAGAGCATATCGCGGCCATTGCCAAAACAGTTGAGGGCACCAAACCGCGCGCTATGGCATCGCCAGCTGTCCGGACACGCTTATCCGGCCTTGAACCTTTCACGATGGCCGCCTGACCCGTTCATCGGCGCATTTCAAAGAAAATTTATAAATGACCACACCCCCATCTTCCGCGCAATTCGTCAATATTGGCGAGCGTACCAACGTTACCGGCTCTGCGCGGTTCAAAAAGCTCATCCTCAACGATGACTATGAAGCCGCCGTGGAAGTCGCGCGTCAGCAAGTCGAAAATGGTGCACAGATCATCGATGTGAATATGGATGAAGGGCTGCTCGACGCGGAACACGCGATGACAACCTTCCTCAAGCTTATCTCTGCCGAACCGGACATCGCCCGCGTGCCTGTGATGATTGACAGCTCCAAATGGAGCGTGATCGAGGCGGGCCTGAAA
Source organism: uncultured Sphingomonadaceae bacterium (assembly GCA_947501695.1). Lineage (GTDB taxonomy): Bacteria > Pseudomonadota > Alphaproteobacteria > Sphingomonadales > Sphingomonadaceae > Parasphingorhabdus. The sequence continues at coordinate 264,711 of CANMWO010000001.1, read as the reverse complement.
TGTGTCTCTGGCAAACCGATTGTTAATTCCATCTCGATGAAAGAGGGTGAAAGAGAATTCCTGAAGCATGCTCGGCTATGCATGGCTTATGGCGCAGCCGTCGTAGTCATGGCCTTTGACGAAACCGGACAAGCCGATACAAAAGAGCGTAAAGTCGAAATCTGCAAACGGGCATATAAGTTGCTCACCGAAAACGGTTTTCCACCGGAAGATATTATTTTCGATCCTAATGTTTTTGCCGTCGCCACTGGCATTGACGAACATCGTCGCTACGCACTCGATTTTATCGAAGCTGTCGCCGAGATCAAAGCCGCCTGCCCACATGTGCATTTTTCGGGCGGCCTGTCCAACTTGTCTTTCAGTTTTCGCGGCAATGAACCGGTTCGCCGCGCCATGCATAGCGTCTTTCTCTATCATGCAATTCCAGTGGGTTTAGACATGGCCATCGTCAATGCGGGCCAGCTGGATATTTACGATGATATCGATCCAGTGCTGCGCGATGCCTGTGAAGATGTGATTTTCGATCGACATGGTGATGCAACCGACAATCTGATTACGCTAGCCGAGAAGTTTCGCGGGACCGACGTCGCGGCAGAAAAAGCCGCAGCAGAATGGCGCGGCTATGATGTGGTCAAACGTCTCGAGCATGCGCTCGTCAAAGGCATAGATGCCCATATTATCGAAGATACTGAAGAAATGCGGGTTTCGGTCAAAGACGCAGGCGGGCGTCCGATCGAGGTAATCGAAGGCCCTCTCATGGACGGCATGAACGTCGTTGGCGATCTGTTCGGATCGGGCAAAATGTTCCTGCCACAAGTGGTCAAATCCGCCCGTGTGATGAAAAAGGCCGTCGCCCATCTCTTCCCCTATATTGAGGCGGAGAAAGAACAAGGCGCAAAGGGCAAAGGCAAGATCATAATGGCGACCGTCAAGGGCGACGTACATGATATTGGCAAAAATATCGTCGGCGTTGTCCTGCAATGCAACGGCTTTGAAGTCATCGATCTGGGCGTGATGGTCCCATGGACGGACATTTTGAGAGCCGCCAACGAGAACGATGCAGACATGATCGGCCTGTCTGGCTTGATCACACCGTCGCTCGATGAAATGGTAACAGTCTCCGAAGAAATGGAGCGTGCCAAGATGACAATGCCGCTTCTCATCGGCGGTGCTACGACTTCCAAAACCCATACAGCCTTACGCATCGAACCCGCTTATTCCGGTCCCACCATTTATGTGCTGGATGCCAGTCGCGCTGTGGGTGTGGCCTCGCAGCTAGTCAGCGACACACAGGCCGATGGCTTTATCGCCAGCACTCGTGAAGATTACGAACAAGTGCGGATTGCCCGCGCCGGCAAGACCGCGAAAAAACTCGCCTCGCTCAATGAGGCTCGCGCCAATGGTGCCGTCGTGGACATGAACAAAAAGCCGCCAGCACCGAAAAAACCTGGTCTGCATGTCTATGAAGACTGGGATCTGGCGGAGCTGCGCGACTATATCGACTGGACTCCGTTTTTCCGCGCATGGGAACTGGCAGGCACTTATCCCGCCATCCTGACCGACGAAGTGGTCGGCGAAAGCGCGAGCGATCTGTTCAAAGATGCGCAAGCGATGCTCGACACAATTATCAAAGAAAAATGGCTGACGGCCAAAGGCGTCGCTGGCCTGTGGCGTGCACGGCGGGACGGCGACGACATCATGGTCGCACCAGAAAATGAAGAAATCGCCCTGCCCATGCTGCGCCAACAAGTCAGCAAACGGTCTGGCAAATCTAACAACTGCCTCGCTGACTTTATTGATACGTCCGATGACTGGATGGGCGGCTTTGCGGTCACCGCTGGTCACGGTATTGATGAACATGTGGCACGATTTGAGGCTGACAAGGATGACTATAACAGTATCCTGATCAAGGCGCTGGCCGACCGGCTTGCGGAAGCCTTTGCCGAGCGTATGCATGAGCATGTCCGCAAAGATCTTTGGGGCTATGCAGCGGATGAAGATCTCAGCAACAAGGCGCTAATAAAGGAACAATATCAGGGCATCCGACCAGCACCCGGTTATCCCGCCTGCCCTGACCACAGCCTGAAACCGATATTATTCGATATGCTCGATGCGACGGCCAATACCGGACTGGAACTCACCAGCAGCTTTGCGATGACTCCAACTGCCGCTGTCTCGGGCTTTTATTTCGGCCACCCAGAAGCCGATTACTTCGGCGTAGCGCGGATTGGCGAGGATCAAGTCGAGGACTATGCGGCGCGGCGCGATATTTCACTGGATCGAGCACGGCAGTGGTTGCGCCCCAATCTAAACGAATAAAGCCGGCCTCTTAAGAGACCGGCTTTAATCTAATCAATAATTTATCGGTTTAGGCGTAGCTGACGTTTGTTGTCATTTTGCGGCGACGGCGCATTGCTCCGCCGACTAAACCAAAGCCACCAATCATCATCGCCCAAGATGCTGGTTCCGGTACTGCCGAAACTGCCGTCAACACGCGAATGTAATCGCCGGGATTAGATGCCGTAAAGTCGATATTTATTCTGTTACCAACAGTGTTGAAGCTGTCTTGGCTTTCTAATCCGCGCAGATTGACACTGACGTAGTTGACATTGCCATTGCCGAGCAAAGCGTCGGTCATTTCCATGTCTGCCTTGCCATCTAGTACGCCAAGAATATCTCCATCAAAATCCACATAGCCAACTCCTCTGCGGCTCGGACCCGGATCGAAAAAGACGTAGTGGCTGTTCACAACCGTTCCTGCCGCAAGACCACCAATGGCGGAAAGCAGAGTCACGCCCTGTTGCTCATCAAAAGCAAACAGATTATTGGACTGTTGGTTATTGTTGCCGACATTAAAGCCTGGCGCTGGAGTTAGCTGTTGGAAGACGCCGCCGTTAGCGAAAGCGTTTCCGCCAGTAAGTTCGCCCATTACAACTGCGGCATTTGCGGATCCGGCAGTAGATAGCGCTCCAACCGCGGCTGCGGTTAATAGTAGTTTGTGCATTGTAAAATTCCTTTTACGAGCAAAATGCCCGCTTCACAATGCGACCCGAATCGGAGCTTTAACAAATTTTTAACCCTATGACTATGACCAAGCGCACAGATGTCCTGTTTCGAGACTCTTACGGCGATCAATCCTAAATTATCCGATTAATGAGAATATTAACAGGTGTAGCGCAATGTGCATATATTTGGGACAGAGCCATTCCCAATATTGTATTGAGTTTTATAAGCCGATATAAAAAAGGCATATTTCCTCCGCTTTTTCAGGAGCTTCAGACGTGAAATTTTCGGCCCGTATCTTTATTGCCGCTGCTCTGGCAGCTTCTGCCAGCCCTGCTGCATTGGCTCAAAACAATGCGCCTTTCACTATCGCTGAAAGCGGACAAGGCTTTTACAGCTTGTCTCAAGCAGTGGAGGCAATCGGCGGGAGTCGAGGCACTATCGTGATAGCACCGGGTGCTTATGGAGATTGCGCTGTACAAACCGAGGGACAGATCACTTATCGAGCTGCGGTACCCGGACAAGCCATATTAGACGGCGGAATTTGCGAGGACAAAGCAGCTTTGGTCTTGCGCGGCCAGTCTGCTCTAGTAGACGGCATTATCTTTCAAAACCAGCGCGTTCCCGATGGCAATGGTGCCGGTATCCGCTTGGAGCGGGGCAATCTGACGATTACCAATGCCTTGTTCCGCAACAGTGAGCAGGGTTTGCTTACGGCCGATGATGCGAGTGGCAGCATTGTGATTGACCGTTCGACTTTCCAGCGGCTCGGCCGCTGTGATCGGGGACTATCCTGTGCCCATAGCATCTATATCGGCGATTATGGTTCGCTTAGCGTCACCAATAGTCGCTTTGAAAAAGGCAATGGCGGTCACTATGTCAAAAGCCGTGCTCCACGTGTCACTGTGACAAACAGCAGCTTTGATGATACGCAGGGCCGCTCAACCAATTATATGATCGACCTGCCCGCGGGCGCTTCGGGCGTGATCAGCGGCAATGTTTTTGTGCAAGGTCAAAACAAAGAAAACTGGAGCGCTTTTGTAGCCGTTGCTGCTGAAGGTAAAAAGCAAAGCTCTGCCGGCCTCAACATTCATTCCAACAGCGCTTCTCTAGCCAAGGGCGTTGACCGCAACACCTGGTTTGTCGCCGACTGGAGCGGAGACAAGATGCGGATTGCCAATAACAGCCTTGGCCGGGGATTGACCCGTTACGAAAGGCGTTAAGCCAACATAGCTCTACTCGCAGCTATCCCCTGCCCCGCCATCAATATCAAGACAACGTCCGTCAAACTCGCCCTCGGAGACCTCCAAACCAATAATCGACGCCAAGGTCGGTGCGATATCAACCGTTTGCACAGAAATCGGCTGTTCAAAGTGGCTCATACCTTTGCGCCAGAACATGATCGGAACGCGCCGGTCATAGTCCCACGGACTGCCATGGGTCGCAACATAGCCGCGCATGGCTTCGGCAATTGGCGTGACTGATTTTTTCAGCAGTACGATGAAATCGCCCGACCGATCGGGGTGAAAAGAAGCCCGTGCACGTTCGGCGAGGCTCCATTCTTCCACGGGACCGGTTGGCATCGGCATTTTGGCAAGCTTCGCGCCATCTAGAACGATCTCCACTTGGTCGCTACGCGCCATCATCGCCATCGCCTCCGCCTTAACTTCTTCGCGCAGAGGTGCTGGAATTGTCCTGTTGATATAATAATCCCCAAATGGGCTGTCAGCATAAACCGTCTGACCATATTTGCTCAGTTTGCTATTTTCGGAAAAAACTTCGTTGAGCCCATCGGCATTTGTTTCCGCATCAATGCGCTGCGCTTCGGGCACGCCCTGCTGTTGCAGCCGTTCCGGCAAATCATGCCCGCCATGGTCGGCTGTGAGCACGACCATATAATCGCGGCCCATTTCATCCAGATTGTCAAAAAACGTGCCCAAGTTTCTATCCAGTTCAGACAAGTTGATACACATTTCAACGCCGCCAGTACCAAAGGCATGACCGACATAGTCTGTGGCGGAAAGTCCGACATTCAGAACATCGGTAAATTCAAACGTGCCAAGCCGCTCATTCTTCACCATCTTTTTAGCCAGCGCTAGAACGGCTGCGTCAAAATCCGGTGAGGCACGAAAGATAGGTGCACCATTTTCAGGACGCTGAAATTGATAGGTACCAAGGGCATTATTGCTATCAACCGGGATCGCACGATTGCGGATTGCGCAATGGGCTGGCACAGCAATTGGGGCGCGCGGCTTGGCTAGCATCGCTTTAATTTCTGCGTTAAACTCAGGGAGCGCCGGCAGCATCAGGCCGTCTTGTTTGGTTTCGAACCCTTCGCCGCGCCACCAGAACACCATGTCCGGCGCATTGCCGCCCATCATCAAGGCCGACCGATCTTTTCCAGCCACCGCCATATTGCGAGAATCAGGAGATATTTTCTTCAAACGCTCCCCCAAAGTAGGAACCAGCAAATGCCATGCCGAAGCAACATAATCGCCTTGGGTTGCCGCAGTTATGCTACCAAAGCTAGTGCCCTCAATCCGCTCGTCTTCCGCGCAATAGATAGTTTTGTCATCACGCTTTACGCCAAGATCAATCCAGTTATTGGCGATGATACCGGCGCGGCCAGGATGCACCCCGGTCATAATCGTCGCATGCCCCGGACAGGTTTCGGTCGCGGCATGGCCCTGATATCCTGATGGGAAAACAGCGCCACCGGTCAGGCGTTTCAAACCACCAGTAAATGTGCTGCGATACTCGCTGAACAGATCGGACGAAAACTGGTCCACCGATATCGCGATCACCAGTCTGGGCTTATCGGACTTTGCTTCGCTGTGATCTTCAGCATTGGCGGTAGTGGAAACTGCAATAAAAGCTATGAAACTTGTAACATATTTGGTGAAGCGCACGAATAATCCCCATGGTATAAAGCGGCTATGGCAAGACAGCCGTCGATAGACTAACAGCGTTATATATAAAATGGTGAGTTTTTATGACATCTGAAACCTCTTTGAGAACAATCTCGGCAAGTTTCCGGTTTTTGCTGGCGGCGTTCGTTTGCGCGGCACTGCTTAGCATCAGCCAAGCCTCTGCGCAGGTTGAACTCAATAAGCGTGAGCTCAACGTACCCGCCACGCTGGTTGCTGAATCGCAGGAAGTGCAAGCGGGGCAAAGCGTGACCCTCGCCTTTGTCATGAACCCAAAACCAACTTGGCACGGCTATTGGGAAAACCCTGGTGATGCTGGCATTGGTATGAGCTTTGACTGGAAGCTACCTGACGGCGTGACCGCTGGCAAAGCCCAATATCCAGTGCCCGATACGCTGATGATTTCCGGTATCATGAACTATATTTACAAGGGTGATTATGCCGTCCTCGTTAATCTGGTCGTATCCGAAAAAGTGAAACCGGGACCGCTGTCCATATCGGTTAAATCCGAATGGCTTGCTTGTACCGATGAAGTCTGTGTGCCCGAGCAAGATGAGCTTTCGATCAACCTGCAAGTGGTTGGCTCGGACGCAGCGGTTTCGCTCAATAATGCTTTTAATGCTTATCGTGAAGCCTTGCCTCGGCCGCTTGGCAACACCGCCACCTTCACCGTCACAAATGACCTATTCCGCCTATCGGTTCCTTTCCCGGCCAATGTCAACGTCGCAACCCCTTATTTTTTCATCAAGGAAGACGGGATTGTCGACTATGCCGCACCGCAAAAGGTCAATCGGGATGGCGATAAGCTGATCATCGAAACGGCTGCGCGCGGCGATGCCTTGGAGAATATATCCGGCGTCCTCAAAATCGGACAAAATAACGGATTTTCTTTGAACGCCGCCACCGGCGATGTGGAAATGTCAGGCACACCTCTTATCAGCAGCGCAGACATGGGAGATGGCGGAAATTTTATTGGTGGTGGCGACCAGTCTAAAGCGTCATTGCTATTTATAGCCCTCGGTGGAGCGATTGTCGGCGGCTTGCTGCTCAATCTGATGCCATGCGTGTTCCCGATCCTCAGCCTCAAAGCGATAAGTCTTGCCAAAGCCGGCGGCGATGAAACTGTCGTGCGCCGCGATGCGCTGGCCTACACCGCGGGCGTGGTGGTTGTCGCTACGGCTCTGGGTGGATTGCTGCTAGCCTTACGTGCCAGCGGAGCAGCAGTCGGCTGGGCATTCCAGCTACAGGATCCGCGTATCATCTTCGTCCTGTTGGCATTGGTGACCGCAATCGGTTTTAACCTCGCCGGCCTATTTGAACTCCCTAATGTCAATTTCGGCAACAAACTCGCGGCAAAAGACGGCACTGCTGGATCTTTCTGGACCGGCGCGCTCGCCGCCTTCGTTGCTACGCCGTGTACCGGCCCGTTCATGGCAGCGGCCCTGGGTGCTACCATCGTCTTACCCCCTATCGCCGCGCTGATCATATTTGCGGGATTGGGCGTCGGTCTGGCCCTGCCGTTCCTGCTCATCGCGTTCGTACCGGCCATCCGCAATCGGTTGCCCAAACCGGGCGCTTGGCTGGACAGTTTCCGCAAGATCATGGCCATTCCGATGTTTCTCACAGCAATTGGCTTAATCTGGTTGCTGGGGCGGCAAATCGGTACGGATGCGCTGGGACTGTCGCTCATCTTCCTGTTGTTTGTCACGTTGATACTCTGGTGGTTTGGCGGCGGCCAGATGAAGGGCCTGTCGCGCGGGACATTGACCACCGGCGCTTTGACTGCTGCGATTATCGGTGGCGTGTTGCTGTTGCCCGATGCAGAGGCAATGGATGATCAAAAAGTTGCCAGCGCCTCATCTGCCACCCTGCCTAGCGAGCCCTTTAGCGAGGCGAGGCTTTCCGAATTACGTGCATCCGATCAACCAGTGTTCGCCTATTTTACCGCGGACTGGTGCATTACCTGTAAAGCCAACGAAGCCGCCGCGGTACAGCGTCAGGAAACAGCAGACGCTTTTGCCGCCGCCAATGTTGCTGTGCTGATGGGGGACTGGACCCGCCCTGATCCCGTGATCAGCAAGTTTCTCGAAAAGCATGGCCGCGCTGGCGTGCCTCTCTACCTCTATTATGAACCGGGCGAAGAACCTGTTATATTGCCTCAGATCCTGACCGTCGGTACGCTAACCGATCTGGTCACATAGTCCAAAACCCCCAATGTTGATTGATTGAAGAAGGAGATTATTATGTTTTGTAAATCCGCCCTGACATCGATAGCCGTCGCCGCCACTGTAGGCATGGCTATGCCCTTGGCAGCCGCCCAGAAAACTGGCGCTATAGCTCAGGATTTCAAACTGACCGACATGTATGGCAAGACTGTGCAGCTTTCGAGCTTCCGCGGAAAAACCGTCGTGATGGAATGGCATAATCCAGGATGCCCATTCGTCGTCAAACATTATGATAGCGGCAATATGCAAGCCACACAGGCTGCCGCCGACAAGGAAGGCGTTGTCTGGTTGACGATCAACAGTGGTGCAGAGGGCAAGCAGGGTCATATGAAAGGCCCTGAAGCGCAAAAGCTCGCCAAAAAACAGGGCATGAAGTCAGACCATTATCTGCTTGATGCCAAGGGTGTCGTTGGGAAAGCCTATGCCGCCAAAACGACACCGCACATGTATATTATCGATGGTTCAGGAAAACTGGTTTACCAAGGCGGTATTGATGACAAACCTACCGCCAACAAAGCAGATATCAAGGGTGCACGTAATCACGTCACTGCTGCTTTGAATGAGCTAAAGGCAGGAAAAAGTGTCAGCGTGGCACAGTCACGGCCCTATGGCTGTTCTGTCAAATATGCGAGCTAGATAGGATTTGGACGTAAAGAAAAGTAGGGCCGTCGCGCGATACACAACCAGCGCGCCAGCCCTACTCCCCCAAAAGTCCGGCGGCTTACAAACCCCCTGAAAGCCCCCGTAATACGGATTGCCGGACCTAAACTGTAATCAACAAAATCAAATCTTGATCAAAGGATCGGGAGACAGATTCAATACACAACACGAACCTGTCCCCCGCCTTTGTTCCGACGGCAAGCGACCCTAAGCCGCCGCCGGTCAAACTAGTGACCCGTCAGGTTAAACCTCTTGGTGCCATTGGCGCCAACCAGTTCAATGCCCTTTTTACCTGACAGGCCAGAGAGCGGCATAGATTTCTCATAACGTTCGACCCCCATCGAATCGTCATGGTCATTTGCCGCGCGCGCTTCCCACGCTATTTCAATCTGCTGATATTCAGGCTCAGTGTCGCCCACTACCGGCAGTAGTCTTACATTTGCACCTGGTCTGGGTGTTGGACCCGAAACAATGAGGTACAGCCCCTGGCCCAAGGTTGGGCCAGCCCGCAATTCGGCTGAGTCAAAAGCCGCAGCATTCACACGAGCGGATTTCGCCGTCGCGGCAATAATGCCAGCATTCATCTTTTCATCATTGTTCATAACAAGCTCCATAAGAACCTCTCTGTCCAAAATCGAGATGCTGACCGCGGCTCATCTTTGTGGCCGGTGTTTCACTTTTCGTGTCAGTTCGTAACTACGCAACTTATGTAGGACTCTCTAGCGTAACTAGGCATGAACCGTCGTGTAAACTATTGTAACAATCTGTAAAGCATTGAAATTATATTACAATTTTATGCAATATAATCGACAAATGCCCGTCGCAGACTTTCAAAAATGCTGCACTGCACAATAATCGAGGCGAATCGATTCGCCCCGATCATGATCTAAATATGTGGTTGGCCCTAAATTAGACCTTCGCGGACAACCCTTAAGTGGGCTTGCGAAATTTCATCACAAAACGATTAGTTTTGCCGCGCACGGACGGATCGAAGACGTTTTTCTCTAGATCATCATCCGAATTCACGAACATGTCACTTTCCGCTTCCAGCACAAAACCAACTTTTTCAAAATCAGCTTTGGCTGTAGCTGGATCAATTCGATGGGTTTTCTCCACTATGGCTCTGGTGTCCCCGGCATTGCCGACATGATCTATCACCGCAACAATACCGCCGGGTTTCATACCAGTATACAGCTTAGTTAAAATAGCTACTGGATCCATCCGTGCCACTTTGAACTTTTCGCTTTCCCAATAGAGATCATGAAAGATGAGATGCATCATAGCAAAATCATAGCTGTTCGCTTCCGGGGTAAAATCGCCCAATTGTGAAGGCACCATGACCACGCCGGGTTGCCGGGCAGAGATACCTGCCCATTTTGCCTTGGCTGCATCGCTCGAAACAAATTGTGGAGGGTTAACCGCGACGACGGACCCGCTTGCACCAACTGCTGCGCCTAAAATTTCGCTATAATAACCGCCGCCTGCAAAGATATCCAGTACGGCATCTCCAGTTTCAAGTTCCATGAATGTTAGTGTTTCAACAGGTTTGCGGCTGGCATCCAATTTCACATCAGCTTCGTCCCGCCCCGGTGTCGCAACGACTACCGCAAAATCAGGAGCAGCTTTGGCCACTGCCGCAGATGAAGCGGATGCGGTTTCGCCGTTGTCGTAAGAACAAGCGCTGAGCGCCAAGGCGGAACTTGCCAATGCCGTCAAAAATATTGCACGCATGATATCTCTCCCCGTATTTTATTGCCGCTAGCATGGACCGCTATGCTGACTCGTTCAAGACAAGCCAACGCCGTTGGTCTATCGGTGAGCGTTGTTGGTCGAGAACGACTCAACCAATATCGGGATCAACTCCTGCTACAGAAAACTAGATCTATATCAGAATTTCTTCTGCGTCCGGCCAAAACCCATTTTACGTGTACCGGGTTTACCCTCGGTAGCCCTGCCTTTTGGCTTGGCCAGCTGCAGATCGGCAGGCAAACCCAATTCATCAGCTTCGAGTTTGCGAATTTCATCACGCAAACGTCCTGCTTCTTCAAATTCCAGATCTGCTGCCGCATCGCGCATACGTTTTTCAAGGCTTTCGATATGGCTGCGCAAATTATGCCCAACAAGATGATCGGTATCGTCATCAATCGGCACGGTGACCTGATCTTTGCTCGACACATGAGCGACAATATCACCAATATTTTTCTTGATCGAAAGCGGGGTGATCCCGTGCAGCTTGTTATAAGCCTCCTGCTTCTCCCGCCGCCGTCCGGTTTCATTGAGTGCACGCTCCATCGAACCGGTAATACGATCGGCATAAAGAATTACACGGCCGTCAACATTACGCGCCGCGCGTCCAATGGTCTGGATCAGCGATGTTTCGGAGCGCAGGAAGCCCTCCTTATCCGCATCCAATATCGCCACCAATCCGCATTCGGGAATATCCAGACCTTCGCGGAGCAAGTTGATCCCAACCAACACGTCATAAACGCCCAGCCGCAAATCACGGATTAATTCGATCCGCTCGAGCGTTTCTACATCGCTATGCATATAGCGGACCTTCAAGCCCGCTTCATGCATGAACTCGGTCAGATCTTCCGACATCCGTTTGGTCAGCGTCGTAACCAAGGTTCGATAGCCTTGCTGCGCAACCTTTCTGCATTCATTGACCAGATCATCGACTTGATCTTCAACCGGTTTGATCTCGACGGGCGGATCAATCAGTCCGGTCGGTCGGATCACCTGTTCGGCAAACACGCCGCTCGTCTGCTCCATTTCCCATTTACCGGGGGTTGCCGATACACTGACCGTCTGAGGCCGCATCGCATCCCATTCATTGAAGCGCAGCGGCCGATTATCGATACAGCTAGGCAACCGAAACCCATATTCGGCCAAGTTGATTTTGCGCCGGTGATCCCCTTTTGACATTGCGCCGATTTGCGGCACCGTCTGATGGCTTTCATCGACGAACAACAGCGCATTGTCGGGTAGATATTCGAACAATGTTGGCGGCGGTTCGCCGGGCAAACGGCCGGTGAGAAATCGGGAGTAGTTTTCGATACCTGCGCAGCTGCCCGTCGCGCCGATCATTTCCAGGTCAAAATGAGTGCGCTGCTCCAACCTTTGGTGCTCTATCAACTTGCCTTCGGATTCCAGTTCTTTCAGCCGCACGTCCAGTTCCAGCTTGATCGCCTCCATGGCCTGCTTCATCGTCGGCCCGGGCGTCACATGGTGAGAATTGGCATAAACACGGACGCTATTAAGCGTCGCGCCCTTTTTGCCCGTCAGTGGATCAAACTCCACTATCTCTTCAATCTCATCACCGAAAAAGCTAATCCGCCACGCCATATCTTCATAGTGCGATGGATAGATTTCCAGATTATCACCGCGCACCCGGAAATTACCGCGGGCAAAAGCCTGATCGTTTCGCTTATACTGCAGAGAAACGAGCTTACGGATGATATCTCGCTGATCCACCGACTGCTCTTTTTTGAGGTCAAAGATCATCGCCGAATAGGTTTCGACCGAACCAATGCCATAAAGACAGGAAACTGACGCAACAATGATTACATCGTCCCGCTCGAGCAGTGATCGGGTTGCACTATGCCGCATCCGGTCAATCGCCTCGTTTACCGAGCTTTCCTTTTCGATATAGGTGTCGGACCGCGCAACATAAGCCTCGGGTTGGTAATAGTCATAATAGCTGACGAAATATTCAACGGCGTTATTAGGGAAGAAATTTTTAAACTCACCATATAATTGCGCGGCGAGGATCTTGTTCGGGGCCAATATCAAGGCTGGACGTTGGGTCTGCTCTATGATCTTGGCCATCGTAAAGGTTTTACCCGATCCGGTGACACCGAGCAGAACCTGATCCAGTTCGTCCTCGATTATCCCTTCGACAAGCTCCTTAATAGCCGTCGGCTGATCGCCGGATGGCTCAAAATCGCTGATCAGATCAAAAGCTCTGCCACCTTCGGATTTTTCCGGTCGCACAGGTTTATGCGGGACGAAATTTTCATCTGTATCCGGCTCCGCCAAACCTTCTCTAATTACCAGTTTTGCCATGCCAGTGATATGGAACAAAACAAGTCCATTGTCATCCCCCAATATTGCAGGAATGAAGACGTTACACTTCGCAAATTTACAATATTGGTCAATCGCGTTATGGAAAAAATGCGTTCAGTAATTAAACGAGGGAAATCCAAGTGAAGAAGATAATTTTATCGGTTGCGGCCGTGACATTGATGGCGGGCTGTTCAAGCAATAACGCCGACGCCGACGGCGATGGCAATATCAGCGCTGATGAAGTGGCGAAAGTCATGAACGAAGTGACTCTGGAGCCCGGCGAATGGGAAAACACGGTGGAAATCGTCGATGTACAAATCGAAGGCCTTCCAGAAGGCGCACCAGCTAATATTATGGACAGCATGAAGACGACAACCGTCAGCAAAACATGCATCACCGAAGAACAAGCCAAAGATCCTGGTGCAGAGTTTTTTGCCGCACAAGAACAGACAGATTGCAAAATCAAGAAATTTGATATGAGCGGCGGCGCGATCGATTCCGAAATGTCCTGCTCCAATGTCGGCGCCCCCGGCGAGATGAATATGGCGATGACGGGCCAATATGGTCCCAGCAGCTATGAAATGACCATGACCATGAATGGCGGTGCAGGCGGCATGAAGATGAACATCACTGCTAAGAACAACGGCAAACGCATCGGTAGCTGCCCAGCGGGTTAATCTGTTGTTTTTCTACAAAATCAATAACGGAGCAAAGGCCCTGTGCTTTTGCTCCGTTTTTGTTGGCCTTGCGGTATTTTTTTCCACCCAAATAATCGCACAAGCTGCCCCAACTGCTGCTGTTAAGGTAGATTTCAACGCCAACGACAAAGCGGTTGTTGCCATTCAGGGGCTATCAAACCGCACCACTGGCCGCGCTTTAATGCCGGATGATCCGGTCCGAATAGCATCGCTCTCAAAACTATTTGTCAGCCTTGCCGTCATGCGCCTAACGGAGCGAGATCAGCTGCAACTCGATACCGATGTGTCGGACTATCTTGGCTGGTCGCTGAGGCATCCTGACTATCCGGACGTGCCAATCACCATGCGCCTGTTGCTTTCCCATCAATCTGGACTACGCGATGGCATTAATTACGCGCTGCCGATGGATGCCCTTTTGGAAGACGAATTGAAAAACCCAAGGGCATGGGATGCCGATCATGCGCCCGGCCAATATTTCACTTATGCCAATCTTAACTTTCCTGTCGTTGCTGCCGTGATGGAAGCTGCCACCGGCAAACGCTTTGACCGAATCATGAAAATGCAGGTCTTTAATCCACTGAGGCTAGACGCATGTTTCAACTGGACTTTGTGCAGTGATCAGAAAATCACCGCCGCCGTGACCCTCTATCGTGCCAATGGCGATGTTGCTCGCGACGATCTACGCGGCGTTCGAGAAGAGTGTTCCGTGGTTCCAGCCATTGATGGTACTTGCGACATGGCCGCCTATGAGCTGGGCCAGACCGGATCAATATTCAGCCCACAAGGTGGTCTAAGGATATCAGCCAATGACCTCGCGAAAGTGGGACAGATGTTTCTGAACAATGACGGCAGTTTTCTGAGCCAAGACAGCATCGCAGAAATGACCATGCCCGCTTGGCAATATAATGGTTCAAACGGCAATAGCGAAGACGGCTATTTCTGCGCTTACGGCTTGGCGGTTCACATTCTCGCTGCACCGGGACGCCCTGTATCCTGCAACGATAATCCTTTCGGTGACGACCAAATGCGCTTTGGCCATAGCGGTGAAGCTTATGCTTTGGAATCGGGCCTGTGGATGAATCCGGCCAACAAGCAAGGCGTCGCATTTTACCGCACACAAGTTCCCGAAAATGATCCGACAGGTCATTGCATCTATTTCTGTGAGTGATAAGTTTCACACCGAAACCGAATCAACCGCCCTCAATCAGACCCCCATCAGGAGAGAAAAAAGATGATCGCGTACACAATGCTTGGTACCAATGACAAAGACAAAGCTGTTGAATTTTACGACAAGCTTTTCGAAGGTACCGATGTCAAAAAGCTGTTTCAGACACCCCTCGGCGGGCAATTTTATGGCAAAAAACCCGGCCAACCGATGATCTGCATCACCAATCCCTATGATGGCAACGAAGCCTGTTTTGGTAACGGCACCATGGTTGCGATGTCCTTTGACGATACCGATCAGATCGATGCGCTTTATGCCAAAGCCTTGGAGCTGGGCGCTGCGGATGAAGGTGCTCCTGGCTGGCGTGCGCCAGATGTTTTTTACGGTGCATATTGTCGTGATCTAGACGGCAACAAACTGTGTTTCTGCAAAATGAACATGGGCGGTTAAATCCAGCTCTAAGAGGAGAGATAAAATGATTGGCTATGTCACATTAGGCGTCAACAATATTGAGCAAGCGCAGAATTATTATGATGCGCTGCTTGGGGAAGTCGGTGCGAAACGATTGATGGAACTCGAAGAAGGCGGTTTTACGCTTTATGGTGCTGAAATGGGGGCACCCTCCCTTGCCATCACTCAGCCGCACAATGGCGAAGCCGCTGTTCCCGGCAATGGCAATATGATTGCCATCCCATTAGAGGAAAGAGCTCAGATTGACAGCTTTTACAACAAGGCGATCGAACTGGGTGGCAGCGATGAAGGTGCGCCTGGCCTCCGTGGTGAAGAAGGTCCGCAAGCCTTTTACGCGGCCTATTTTCGTGATCCGGAAGGCAATAAACTTTGCGCTTTCCGTGTTGGGCCAGCATAAGGACGGAAATTCCACGGGGAGAAATTTCTTGAAACATATAATTCTAGCTTTGGCAGCAAGCAGCGCTCTATTCCATGGTACGCCAGCAGCGGCCCAATCGAATGATCTCGCAAAGGCCGTCGCGGCGGACTATGACGCGAAGCTAGAAGCGCTGTTTATCGATTTTCACAAAAACCCGGAACTATCTTACAAAGAAACCCGTACTGCGGCGATCATGGCCGAGGAATGGCGTGCAGTCGGCTGGGATGTAACCGAAAAAGTTGGTGGCACCGGTGTCGTCGCAGTGATGAAAAATGGCGCGGGTCCAACGCTAATGCTACGTGCCGATATGGACGGCTTGCCGCTCGTTGAGGATAGCGGACTGGATTATATGTCCACCGTCAAGCAAGTGAGCATTGATGGCGAGGAAAAGCCGGTGATGCATGCTTGCGGCCATGACGTACATATCACCTCGCTTATTGGAACTGCTCGCCGCTTGTCGGCGATGAAAGATCAGTGGCGCGGGACGATTGTGCTCGTTGCTCAGCCAGCCGAAGAACGGATTGGTGGGGCAAAAATGATGATGGATGACGGCCTTTACAGCCGCTTTCCAAAACCCGACTTTGCCATGGCATTTCATGTCAGCGCAGACACGCCGACGGGCAAATTGGCGTTGAACGAAGGGATTAGCTATTCGTCAGTCGATACCGTCGACATCATTGTTCACGGTGTTGGCGCGCATGGCGCATCGCCCCATCGCGGCAAAGATCCGATTGTCATGGGCGCGCAAATCATCATGGGACTCCAGACCATCATCAGCCGCGAAATAGCGCCGCTAAAACCCGCTGTGATAACGGTCGGATCCTTCCATAGTGGTTTCAAACATAATATTATTTCGGATCGCGCCGTCATGCAATTGACCGTTCGCTCCGATGACGATGAAACGCGTCAGAAATTACTGTCCGGTATCAAGCGGGTGTCCGCAAATGTCGGTAGAATGAACGATATGCCTGAAGATAAACTGCCCGAAGTGAAGGTGTCACATGAAGCCACCCCCGCCGTTTATAATGATGCGGCCCTGACGAAACGTATTCAGTCGGTTTTTACCGACCGTTTCGGCGCGGATGTGTTTGACAACAAACCACGCCAAGGCATGGGCGGTGAAGATTTCGCCTATTTCGTCTCCCCCAATACCGATGTGCCGGGCGTCTATTTTAACGTCGGGGGAACGCCGCAAGCTGATTTTGATGCAGAGGAAGCGGGCGGCAAGCCGGTACCATCGCATCATTCGCCGTTTTTCAAGGTTGCACCGAGAGAATCGGTGACATTGGGAACCGAAGCAATGACGGCTGCCGCTTTGGACTTGCTCGCTCCAAAGACAGAGTAAACGACGATGGCTGACGATCTTTCCGATAGCCAGATCGCAACCTTAAAAAATCTAATGCTTGGATGGCAGACGGAACTCAAAGCGCTGGAGGAGGAAGCGGCCAGTTGGAGCGATACCGTGGAATTGGATCAGCAAAGCGTCGGCCGCTTGTCGCGCATGGATGCAATGCAACAACAGGAAATGGCACAGGCCGAAGCACGTCGCCGTATCAGCGACCTTGCCCGCATTGATATCGCGCTGAAACGCATCGACGAAGATGAATATGGCTGGTGCGCGGAATGCGGAGAGCCCATTGCCTATAAGCGGCTGGAAATTGATCCGGCGGCGGCGCTATGCATAGGTTGCGCGTCATGAGTTTATTAGCATCCCGCTGGACACCGCTTCTTATCGGCTTGCTTCTCAGCATCGGTGCAGTTGGAGCAGGCTTCATCACGGGCACAGAGCATATCCAAGGCGCGCAGCTTTCCGCGCGCTGGACATCGCGGGTGGGTGTGCCTGTGTTTCTGACCGCCTACCTCGCCTCGACGCTTTTCCGACTGTCCAAAAATGACCTAACTAAAACCCTGATGCGGCGGAGACGACAATGGGGACTGGCCTTTGCATGGACACATAGCGTGCATCTGGTGGCACTGATCTATTATCTGGTCATCGCGAAAACCCCGCCAGATTTAATTACGATATTAGGCGGCGGACTTGCCTATTTCATGATCTATGTGATGGCATTGACGTCCAACAACCGGTCAATGAAACTTTTGGGCAAAAACTGGAAACGGCTTCATGTTTTTGGAATCCATTATATCTGGTTTATCTATGTTTTTACCTATCTCGGGCGACTGGCGGATCCGGAGCTAAATCATGTCGGCATAGTCGGTTCCGGTTTATTCTTCGTAGCACTAATCATTCGGCTCTATGCCAAATGGCGCAAACCGCTCGAAACGCAGTAAAGACTGGCCCAAAAGAGCCTTTTTGCGTGCTGCGTTCATTATAGGGTCCTCTGAGCTATTTTCACCGCGTCATTCGAAGCCAAAGTTCACACATATCACACCCCCTTTTGTGGAGAGGTTTGCCGAAGATGGCAATATGTAGGATTGATATTCAAAACTGAGAAAGAGCAGCAATAAGCTTAGCTTTTCCGGGCAATGTAGGAAAGCCTGTGACCGCTGAATCCAGCATGGACATTTACCTCACGGAACAAATATCTTGACATGCAACCAAATGGTTGCATAATGAAAAGCATGACCGATATATTCCATGCCCTTGCCGATGAGTCGCGCCGCCAGCTTCTCGACCGGTTGTTTGAGAAAGGCGGACAGAGCCTGACTGATCTATGCGAAGGCTTTCCGATGTCGCGTCAGGGGGTGGCAAAACATCTCGGCATATTGGAAAAAGCCAATCTGGTTTCCGTTCATTGGCAGGGCCGGACCAAGCTTCATTATCTTAATCCCGTGCCGCTCGGCGATATTGTCCACCGCTGGGTCGGCAAGTTTGAAGATGCCCGCATCGCCGCGCTGACCGATTTCAAAGAACAAGTTGAAGATGACCAAAAGCCAAAACAGGAGAAACGCCGTGCCTGATTCAACATTTATCGAAACCATCGCCACCCGTGCCTCGACCGGAGAGCCATGCACGCCCGATTTCGTCTACACGATCTACATCGCGGCTAGCCAAGAAAAGGTGTGGAATGGCCTGATCGACCGCGAGATAACCAAAGCCTATTGGGGCCATTATAATGAATCCGACTGGAAACAAGGATCACGCTGGGAACATGTTGGCAGCAGCAGCGGCGACGTCCACGTAAGAGGTCAGATTATCGAAATAGATCCACCGCACAAGATGGTCTGGAGTTGGGCGTTTGACAGCGATGCCGATGAGCCAGCCAAATTGTCACGGGTAACCTATGAGCTTGTTGGACTCGGCCCGGATACGAAACTGACCGTCACTCATAGCGAGCTGGAGCCGGGCTCCGACATGGATGCAGGCGTCCGCGAGGGCTGGTCAGCCGTTCTCAGCAATCTCAAAAGCATGCTGGAAACCGGGAAAGCTATGTCGGAAGAGGATTGGAAATGATTTCCAGCAGTTAACCGCCAAATAGACTCAAATTTACGCTGAACGGAATCATTTGCGCTTTCCCCTTTGAAATCAGGTGACTAGTGTACTGAAGATGGATGTC
This sequence comes from uncultured Sphingomonadaceae bacterium, assembly GCA_947501695.1. Lineage (GTDB taxonomy): Bacteria > Pseudomonadota > Alphaproteobacteria > Sphingomonadales > Sphingomonadaceae > Parasphingorhabdus. Next base: position 245,564 of record CANMWO010000001.1, on the reverse strand, counting down.
ACCAACAATCTTCCGTCTGATATCACGCCGCATGAAGGCCAGATTCGCGACCGCCATCACTATTTTGCGTGCCGGGTCTATTATGAAGACACGGATTTTTCCGGGATTGTCTATCATGCCAATTATCTAAGATATATGGAGCGGGCGCGCTCCGATATGCTGCATCAGCTAGGCATGGACCAGCGCGCCGCGTTTGAGGCGGACGAAGGTGCTTATGCCGTGGTCGATATGCACATTAAATATATTGCGCCGGCTAAATTTCAGGATAATTTGCTCGTTATCAGCAGTGTCAAAAAATTACGCAAAGCCAGCGTAGAAATAGAACAAATCATCATGCGCGGAGACGAGAAAATAGCGTCAGCCAGTGTTCAGGCAGCCTTCCTTACGCCCACCGGGCGACCGCGTCGGCAACCGGAAGCGTGGACGAAAGCCTTTGCGGCTGTCATCGCGGATGATAACGAACAAAAATAAAAGGATATACCCTTGCTAGACAGTCTTTCCATCCAAGCAGTATCAGGTGAGTTCTCGCCTTTTGCCTTGTTTTTACAAGCGGATATCATCGTCAAGTCCGTGATGATCGGCTTGTTGCTCGCTAGCGTCTGGACATGGACGATCATTGTCAGCTTTGCGATGAAAATAGGCCGTATCGGAAAAAAATCCGAAAGATTTGAACAGTCTTTCTCGAAAGCCGATGATGTTGACAAATTTTACGACAATCATGGCAAATCCGGCTTGCCCATGGCCAAGGTGCTGGCCTCTGGCATGCGCGAATGGCGGCGATCGACTGCACGCGGCCCGATTGACCGGGATGGCACCCGCCAACGCCTTGCGACGGCGATGAATGCAACAATCGCCCATGAGGTGGACAAACTCGCTGACCGGCTGAATTTCCTTGCCACCGTCGGCAGCGTCGCGCCCTTTGTTGGCCTGTTTGGTACCGTCTGGGGCATTATGCGCAGTTTTTCGGCCATTGCGGCGGAACAGAATAGTTCGCTAGCCGTGGTTGCGCCCGGCATCGCCGAGGCGCTGTTTGCCACTGCCATCGGCCTGTTTGCCGCCATTCCGGCGGTGATTGCCTATAACCGTTTCTCACACCGGCTGAACAAGCTGGAATCCCGGATGGGCCGCTTTGCCGACGGCTTTCACGCGACCCTAAGTCGCGAGCTGGAACTAGGGGAATAAATGATGGCGATGAACCTTGCCCCCGGTAACGGTCGCCGTAATCGCGGCCGTGCGCCGATGTCAGAGATTAACGTCACACCCTTTGTCGATGTTATGCTGGTGCTGCTAATCATCTTCATGATCACCGCACCTTTGTTGGTGACTGGCGTGCCTGTCGATCTGCCGGAAAGCCGCGCCAATGCATTGGACCAGGATCAGGAACCGGTACAAATTTCAATAGATCAGGAGGGCCGCATTTACCTCGATGACGAAGAAATGAGCCGAAATGGCCTCGCAACGCGGTTAAATGAAATCGCTGCAAATCAGACCCCTGAAGACCCGCGGCAGATCATGCTGCGCGGTGATAAAACGTTGGATTACGGCTTGATCATGGGGGTGATGGGAGAGCTCAATCGAGCAGGTCTGAACAGAGTATCACTAGTCACAACAGGTTCATCTCAGTGAAATTAGATATTGCAGGCTGTTATGGAAAGAGCTGAAAAAATTGGCTTAGGCGTTGCTGCTGGCGGACATATTGTCTTGTTCGGCATACTATCGCTGAGCCTGCTTTCCCAGCCGGATGAGGCTTATAAGCCCAAATCCATCGAAGTCATGATTGCGGACGAAGTGGGGCTGGAAAGCGCCTCCCCTAATCCAGCAATGGTCCCGCCCGCTACCAGCGTTGCTCCAGAACTGGGAGATCCAGATCCAGCGGAACTAAGCAAACCAGATCCCGTAGAACTTGCGCCGGCACCTAATGTAAAGCCTACGCCCCCACGCGAACGAACGGTTGCGAAGCCCAAACCAAAACCCAAGGATAAACCCAAACCAAAGCCTAAAGGATCGCGCCTCGGTAAGGATTTCCTGAAAGGCGTAACGGATCAATCATCGGTTAGCCGCAACCAGAATATTTCAGCACAGAAAGCGTCGTCTAGCGCCGTTGCCTCGTTGCGCCGAGAATTGCTACGGCAGGTTAAACCGCATTGGAGACCGCCAACCGGTGCGGATGCGGAGAAATTACGTACAAAGGTCACCGCGCGACTGGATCGTAATGGTAACATTGTCGGTACGCCGTCTGCCACCACATCTGGCGTCAACGCCAGCAATCGGTCGCAAGCCGCGATTCACAAGGAACGCGCCATTGCAGCGGTTAAGCTAGCCGCACCATTTAAGACATTTCCCGAGAAATTTTATGATGAGTGGCAGGTGATCGAACCTGTCCTCTTCCTCGGCGTATAGGAGAATATCATGGCTATAACAGCCTCTAAACATATCAAATCATGGTTGGTTGCGTTCACCATATTAACCGGCTTAACGATGCCTGCTCAAGCCCAATTAACCGTCGATGTTGAAAATACCGCTGCCGATGAACTGACCATTGCCGTACCCGGCCTCTCGACGCCACAAAGCGCCGAAACGCCGGCTGGCACGACAGCGGAACTCGGTAATAAAATCAGTGACGTGATCGTCAGCAACTTGCGCTCCAGTGGCTTGTTTAAACCACTCGGTCGAAATCAGGTACGCGGAATCAGTTTCGCCGAAGTGACAGCACCACAATTTCCCTATTGGAACGGAACGAGTGCTTCTGCGCTAATACAAGGTTTTGTCCGCTCCAATGGCGATGGCAAGCTTACCGTGGGTTGTTATCTCTATGACGTGGCGCTGGAAACAGAGCTCACTAGGACAGGCTTTGTAGTCGACCCTGGTGACTGGCGGCGCGCAGCCCATAAATGTGCCGACAGCATCTATTCACGCTTAACTGGGGAATCGCCCTTTTTCGACAGCCGGATCGCCTATATTGCCGAAACCGGGCCTAAAGGTAATCGCCGCAAAAGGCTTGCGATCATGGATAGTGACGGGGCCAATCACCGGTTCATTACCAATGGTCAGGCGACCGCCCTCACCCCCCGCTTTTCGCCAGATTATAAGCGAATCGTATATTTGAGTTTCCTCGACGGAAATCCCCGTATTTATGTATATGAAATTGGTACAGGCCGTCAGACGCTGATTACCCAAAGCACCAACCCGACCTTTGCACCGCGCTGGTCGCCGGATGGTAAGACGATTCTTTATTCGATGGCGATAGCCGGTAACACCGATATCTACAAAGTATCCGCACAGGGTGGTAAACCTACTAGGCTGACGTCGTCTCCCGGTATCGACATTGGCGGTAGCTTCTCCCCCGATGGCAGCAGGATCGTGTTTGAAAGCGATCGGTCCGGGAGCCAGCAGCTCTATGTCATGAGCGCCAATGGCGGCAATGAACGCCGGATCAGCTTTGGCGGCGGGCGCTTCGCAACGCCGGAATGGAGCCCGCGCGGCGATTTGATCGCCTTTACCAAAATGGCCGGAAACTTCCGCGTTGGCGTTATGACACCCAGCGGCGGCGGGCAACGTTTACTCACCAATAGCTGGCAAGATGAAGCGCCAACATGGGCGCCCAATGGCCGGATCATCCAATTTTTCCGGACCACCCGCGGCAGCGGCAAAACTGGTATTTGGCAGGTCGATCTGACGGGCCGGAATGAACGTCAATTGCCCACACCCGTAAATGGATCTGATCCCGCATGGGGACCATTGCTTCCATAAAATCGAATAAAAGCTCGAAGTAATGTGAGACAAGTACCTGAAAAAAGGTTATAACTACCCGCAAGGGCAAATTAGACTAGGAGCAGAAATATGTTGAAATATGCGACCCCCCTCCTGATTACCGCGAGCTTGGTTCTCGCCGGCTGCGCTAAAAAGGCACCGGACGAGTTACCGCCAGCACCAACCGGAACCAGCGATCCTGTGGCTCCACCAGCACCAACTGGCCCGGGTTATGCACCGGGTTCGCAGGGTGACTTCCTGGCCAACACGATGTCAGATCGCATCCTGTTTGACACAGATCGTTATAATGTGGATTCACAAGATCAAGTGGTCCTTCAGAGCCAGGCCCAGTGGCTGGCACAGAATCCCAATGCGCGGATCACGGTGGAAGGCCATGCCGACGAACGCGGGACGCGGGACTATAATCTCGCGCTAGGCGAACGCCGTGCCAATGCGGCAAAAAATTACCTTGCTTCGCTAGGTGTCAGTCCCACCCGGATGACCACCGTAAGCTATGGCAAGGAACGTCCCGACGCTCTGGGCTCCAACGAAGCAGCATGGGCGCAAAACCGCCGTGCTGTTAGTATCGTGGTTCAATAAACATCTAAGACATAAATAAAAAAGGCCGCTAACCCGACAGGGTAGCGGCCTTTTTTGTGTCTTGTGAAAAGACTTATTTCTTGGTGCCGCTCATAGCCATTTCACCAAAAGCGCCTGCATTAACAGAACCGGTCAGAACGCCATCGACTACAGTCGCGGTGCCTTCCAGTTTCATTGGCATTGGTACAGTCATGTTCATGACCCATGTCAACGTATCGCCGTCAACCTTGCCATCTTCCAATTCCATGGAACCCATGGCGCCTTCATTGGTGCCGGTGAACGTGTCGCCATTGGTGACGATTGTCACAACAGAGGCTTGGTCACCCATGGGGGATTTGGTTACGCAATCATATGAACCATCAATCGACATAATATTCTCCTTTTAAATCTAAGCCCTGAACCGGTGGTCAATCTTTGCCGACTGCCGAATCATTTCGAACTATCTGCATTACTAACATCGGTGTTACCAGCTTCATAGCCACGATATTCAATTGGCATATTCAGCGCTTCCAGCTGCGTCTTGATCTTGTCTGCATCGCCGACAATCACCCAAGTAAACTTGTCGGGATCAATCGCGCCCGCCATGGCTTTGTTGAGGTCGTCAGCAGTCAGCGCTTTATAGCGATCAGCGACAGTTTCTGCATAGTTGGTCGGACGTTTGAACATCACATCGCCTTGCATCTGGCCTAATACCCGGCTCGATCGTTCAAACTGTCCCGGCAACTGGCGAACATTACCATTGACGGTGCGTTCCAATTCCGCCTGTGTCACGCCATTATCGCCAAGAAAACCTTTGACCTGGCTCATGATAGCAGCGACAGCTGGGCCGGTCTGGTTGGTCTGAACCGGAGCCCGCATGATATAGGGCACATCATGTTCACCGCGCAAAACCGAGTTGCGAGTACCATAGCTCCAGCCCTTGGTTTCGCGCAGATCCATGTTGATCCGTGACAGGAAATTACCACCTAAAACTTCGTTGGCAGCATTGAGCGTCAGCAGATCATCGGTTCCTTTAAAGGGCAAAACCTGTCCCGCAAGGATCATCGACTGCGGGCTATTGGCGCGGTGGATGACGACGATTTTGCCTTGAGCTTCAGGAACAGCGGCATCGAAATTTTTGGCCGGCGCGGATTTGCCTTCAGCTTTCCATTTACCAAATCGCATTTCGAGTTTGTCGAGCAGGGCCTGACGATCAACCTTGCCAACGGCAAAAATAGTCGCATTTTCAGGCCGCATCCAGCTTTGATGGAAATTCACCAGATCATCACGGGTGATCGCCGCAACAGATTGCTTGGTACCATTGCCTGACAGCCCGCGGCCGTAAGGATGGGTATCACCAAATAACAGCGGTGGCAGCGCATTGGTTGCAACACTGCGCGGATTGCTTTCTTCGCGATCAATCGCAGTCAATTGCTGAACCCGGATGCGTTCAATGTCATCCGTCTTGAACGCCGGGTTTTTGACGATATCCGCCATGAGGTCGAGCGAAGCATCGAGATTGGGGTTGACCGCGCTCAGGCTGACACTGGTCCGATCCCGTCCACCACCGACACCAACACTGGCACCGAGGCGCTCTTGCTGCTCGGCAATCTGTACCGAGGTCAGGCTGGTTGTGCCTTCTTCCATCATTGCTGTGGTAAAATTTTGTAGACCGATTTTATCGGCGGGATCAGCAGTAGCCCCTGCATTGAATGATAGGGTCACACGTGTCATCGGAACCGCATCACGGCGCGCGAAATATACGGTTATACCGTTGGATAATGTTGAGGTTTCGACATCCGGGAAATCGACATTGGGGACCTCTCCGACCGGCGGAAGGGTTGACCGGTCTACCGTTAACGTGCCAGCGGCCTCGCCGCCATCTTGCATATAAAATGCTGGACTAGTCAGCGATCCGGTGCGCGCACCTTTGCCAGATTCTACTTCTTGATAGGCTTCGCGTTCGCCGGGTATAACTCTTATGCCAAGTACAGGCCGCGTCAGCCATTTCTTCATCGCTGCAGTAACCGATGCCGGCGTTGCAGAAGCCAGCCGCGCCAGTTCCTTTTTATAATATTCAGGGTCATCAGAATAAAGCTCACCCTTCGCCAGCGCCGTCGCTTTGCCACTAAATCCGCCGACCTGCTCTAACCCAGCGATCAGCGAGGCGGCGTCGCGCGTGGCAACCCGCTGCACTTCATCTTCGGTTGGGCCATTTTGAATATAGTCCGCAATGATATCATCCAGTCGTTTGGCGACCGTATCGGCATCTTCGCCCGGCTTCACATCCGCCTGAATTTGCACCATGCTGCCATGGACAAACGGCAGGACGAAAGCCGAAACGGCCACTGCATTTTTCTCTTCACGCACCATGATATTGTCGAGCCGTGAGCTAGCCAATCCGCCCAACACAGCCATACCGACATCCAAAGGCGTATAGTCAGGATCATTCAGTCCCGGCACGACCCAGTTGCGATAGATACGCGTGGTCGCAACCTTATCCTTCATCACGTCGAAAACCGGCTTTTCTAAAGTCGGTAACACAGGATTCAATACCGGAATTGGCTTACCCTTTGGTATGGCGCCGAACCATTTTTCCACCAGCGGTTTGGCGGCAGCAGCATCAATGTCGCCGGCCAGAACCAAAATTGCGTTATTCGGGCCATAGTGGTCAGTAAACCACTGCTTCATATCGTCGAGCGAAGCAGCTTCGAGATCTTTCAGAGACCCGATCGTGCTGTGGCCATAAGGATGGCCTTCTTCTGGGAAGAGCAATTCCGTCTGACGATAGCTGACCAGTCCATAAGGCTGGTTATCACCTTGACGTTTTTCGTTGGAAACCACTCCAATCTGATTGTCGAGCTTCTCTTGCGTCACTGCGCCAAGCAAATGGCCCATACGGTCGCTTTCAAGGAACAAGGCTACTTCCAGTGCAGATTTTGGCACGGTTTGAAAATAATTGGTCCGGTCCAGCCAGGTCGTGCCGTTCAAATCGGTTGCGCCAATTTGCCGCAGCGGTTCAAAATAATCGCCCGGAGCATTTTCAGAACCATTGAACATGATATGCTCGAACAGATGCGCATAGCCCGTCTTGCCCTTGGGTTCGTTGGCCGAACCGACGCCATACCATATAGATACGGCCACAATCGGAGCTTTGCGGTCGGTGTGCACCAACACTTTCAGACCATTGTCGAGTGTGAAGCGCTCGTAGGGAATATCGACGGCTTCAACCAATTCACTTACCGGAGCGGGCGCGGCGCTCTTATGGTCATCGGCAAGGGCCGGAGCGGCAAAGCTAAGGGCCGTTGAGGTAAGCGCAATCGCAATCGTGCGGGAAAAGCGTGACATCCAGAAATCCTCTTCAATATGGTATAGTCGGAAACTACTATGAACATGCGGACTTGTCGCGCAAGTCCTGTTTGATCTTCGACAAACAGTCGACCAGCGTCGACGAACAACAACGCTTATGCAATGACCCCTATTTCTTTTTCCAGCCCCAGAATATGTGACATGGCAATATATTCCAAATAGAGTAGCCATTGTCGATCCGATCAAAATGCGGCGCCATAAAATCACGCGCGCGTTTAACGAATTGATAGACCAGAAAAGCACCACCGGGGCGGAGGGCTTCATGTGTTTCTTTCGCTATTTTGGGTCCGAGCTGATCGGGCAAAGTTGAAAATGGCAAGCCAGACAGAATATAGTCTGCTTTTTCATGTCCCAGATCATTTAGAATTTGTTGCACATCGGCGGCGGAGCCGTGAATCGGATAAAAGCGGCTGTCACCGATGCTCCTGCTCAGATAATCGATGAAGTCAGAATTAAGATCGATAACAATCAGGCTTGCTTCAGGCTTCATGCGTTCCAACACCGGCCGGCAAAATGTCCCAACACCGGGACCATATTCGACAAACACGTCACATTCGTTCCAGTTGACCGGCTCCAGCACTTTCTTGATAGTTACGGCCGACGAGGGAATGATCGATCCAACCATCACGGGATGTTTCAGGAAGCCCTTAAAAAAGACGCCCCATGCACCGAACGTTCGAGCGGCGCGTAACTTGATTCGGCCCCAGAACGGTGCTTTTGCAATGCTATTCGTCAATCAAGCTCTCCTAATATCACCCCGCTGTCTTACTAAGCCATAACAGTGATACATTCAAACATCTTCGCGCTTGTCTGAGACGGAGAGAGGTTTAAAAGAGCGACATGGACTTGCATCCCCCTGGAAGTATCGCCGTAATTTTTTGCGCCCAGCGCACTTCGGACGATGATGAAGCCTATGCGGCAGCGGCAGGAGTGATGAGCAATCTAGCTGCGCAGCAACCCGGATATCTCGGACAGGATAGCAGCCGCTCGGACGATGGACTCGGCATTACGATTAGCTATTGGGAAAATGACAAAGCCGCCAAGACATGGCGTGATCATCCCGTTCACTCGGCCATTCGCGAACAGGGTCGAGGCAAATGGTATAAAAGCTACACGCTGCACGTGACGCGAATAGAACGTAGTTATGACTGGGAAAAATCCACGGATAGTAAAAAATCTGGGAACGGCAAAAATAGCGTGCCATAGGGGTACATGGCCGATTCTCCCGCCCCGCAATTCGCTGCGAAAAAGCACAAACCGATAGACAGTACCCGCATGACGGTATTGTTCGCGGTCATGCTCGTCACGGCTTCCGGCAATACGGCGATGCAATCGATATTACCGACCATTGGTACGCAGCTCGATATTCCGGATTTCTGGGTGAGTGCGGCCTTTAGCTGGTCCGCTTTGCTATGGGTCTATACGGCTCCCAAATGGGCCCGGCTGTCGGATCATCGTGGACGCAAAGCGCTGATGCGGCTCGGGATGATCGGCTTTACGGCATCCATGGCGCTCGCTGGTCTCGCGCTTTTTCTTGGGTTGCTCGGCTGGTATAGCGCCGTCTGGACCTTTATATTATTTGCAATATTCAGAAGCCTTTACGGCGGATTGGGGTCTGCCGCACCGCCTGCGGTTCAGGCCTATGTCGCCGCTCGCACAGCGCGCGCAGATCGCACCAAGGCGCTATCGCTTATATCGTCATCCTTTGGTCTCGGTACAATTGTCGGTCCGGCCATCGCGCCTTTGCTGATCTTGCCGGTGCTCGGCTTGTCGAGCCCGATGTTTGCCTTCGCCCTTATCGGGATAGTGGTGATGGTGGCACTGGCATTGAAACTACCCAATGATGATCCGGGCTTTGAGGCACGCGGTGTCGTGACTTCGGAACCTTATAGTGCGGCTCCATCAGCGGGCAGTTTGAAAGATGATGGCCACGAGGACCAACCGGTCGGGAAGAAATCGACGGCCGGCATCCCCCCGCGGCTGCGTTGGGGCGACAAGCGCATCAAACCATGGCTGGTCACCGGGATTATGGGCGGCAATGCCCACGCCATCATATTGGGTGTGATCGGATTTCTGGTACTCGACCGTCTGGGCCTGAGAGAAGATCCGAAAACCGCGATTGAAATGACCGGAATCGTTCTGATGTCGGGTGCAGCGGCGACCTTGCTCGCGCAATGGGGCTTGATCCCGCTGCTGCAAATGGGTCCGCGATCATCCGTTTTATGGGGCATGCTGCTCGCGGCCATTGGCTGTTTCATCATTGGCATGTCCGATGACCTCTATGGCATCATCATCGGCTTTGCAGTGAGCTCGCTCGGCTTTGGTCTGTTCCGCCCCGGCTTTACCGCTGGCGCATCCTTGGCCGTTGACCGCGCCGAGCAAAATGGCGTGGCGGGCATAGTGGCGTCCGTAAACGGCATGGCGTTCATTGCATCACCGGCGGTGGGTGTCTTGATTTACACCTATGCCAGTGCGCTACCTTTCTGGATCGCGGTGACAATGTGCCTGTTTATCTTTGGCTGGGGCTTCAAAACGCTGAAACTGGATGAAACCCCTAACCAAGATCGCTAAAACTCATGCTTACTATCGCGCACCGGCGTCAACATACCCGGGGAAACGAAGCCAATGGGTTCTGGCCTCATCGCGTTTTGCTTTAACTGCGACTCAATTTTGGAATATTCTTCCTCCATTTCCGGCGTCACCGAGGCACGACTATCTTTCAGCGCCCGCTCAAAATGCTTCATTGATACGGTTTCCACAAGCCCGCCATGTTCACGCAAGGCATACAGCCCGGCACGGCGCACCAAATCTTCCAGATCAGCGCCTGAATAACGTTCTGCCTGTTCGGCAATATCATCCAGATCCACATCTTTAGCGATTGGCATTTTAGCAGTATGAATGGCCAATATGCGGCGGCGACCATCTTTTCCCGGTACCGGAACATAGACCAGTTCATCAAAGCGCCCGGGCCGCAGCAAAGCAGGATCGACCAAACCGGGGCGGTTTGTGGCCCCGATCAAGATGACCGACTGCATTTCCTCAAGCCCGTCCATTTCGGCCAATATCGTGTTAACAACGCGTTCCGTAACTTGCGGCTCACCCATGCCGCGACCACGCGCAGGAACAAGGCTGTCTATCTCGTCGATAAAGAGCACGGTTGGCGCAACTTGCCTGGCCCGTGCGAAAAGCCGTGCAATCTGCTGTTCGCTCTCGCCATACCACTTGGACAATAGGTCGCTGGATTTGGTCGCGATGAAATTGGCCTCGGCTTCCCGGGCGACCGCTTTGGCAAGCAGGGTCTTACCCGTGCCCGGAGGACCATAGAGCAAAAAGCCCTTTGCCGGTCTGATGCCCAGACGGGTGAACGCCTCGGGGTTTTTCATCGGCAGTTCAATGCCTTCTTTTAACCGCATCTGCGCATCGTCGAGGCCGCCAATATCTTCCCAGCGCACATCGGGCATTTGTACCATTACTTCGCGCATAGCTGATGGTTGTACCCGTTTCAGCGCTTCGACAAAATCATCTCGACGCACCACCAGTTCTTCCAGAACTTCTGGCGGAACGGTTTCCGATTCCAGATCAAGCTTTGGCATGATCCGGCGGACCGCCTCAATTGCCGCCTCGCGCGTTAAAGCCGCCAGATCGGCACCGACAAAACCATAGGTTGTGCGCGCCAATTCTGTCAGATCGACGGCAGGTTGCAAAGGCATTCCGCGTGTATGGATACCCAGGATTTCCTTACGACCGCGAACGTCAGGAACGCCGACGATGATTTCACGGTCAAACCTGCCCGGACGGCGTAACGCTTCATCAATCGCCTCAGGACGATTGGTCGCGGCAATCACCACGAGATTGAGACGCGATTCAAGACCATCCATCAATGTCAGCAACTGTGCGACCAGGCGTTTTTCGGTTTCGCCCTGCACTTCACCCCGTTTGGGGGCAATCGAGTCTATTTCATCAATGAACAATATCGAAGGGGCAGCCTTGGTCGCTGCTTCAAAAACCTCACGCAGCTTTTTCTCCGATTCACCATAGGCTGAACCCATGATTTCCGGCCCGTTGATCAGGAAAAATTCCGCATCGCTCTCGTTTGCTACGGCGCGGGCCAGACGAGTCTTGCCGGTACCGGGAGGACCATGAAGCAAAACGCCGCGTGGCGGATCAACGCCGAGGCGGGTGAATAATTGCGGATAGCGCAACGGCAGCTCGACCATTTCGCGCAGTTGATCAATTGTTTCATGCAGTCCGCCAACATCATCATAGGTCACATCGGCCCGGCGATGCTCGGTGGATTCTTCATATTCCGGCCGGAGTTCGACCTCGGTATTCTCGTCAATATGGACAAAACCCTTGGGCACAGTCGACACTACCATCAACCGGATCTGGGTTAGTGAAAAAGCTGGGGCAGCAAGCATCTGCTGCAATTGCGGCGGCATATCGCTGCGGTCGACTTGTTGCTGACCATGGGTGGCGACAAAGTCACCCGCATTTAGGGGACGGCCCATGAAACTTCGCTTCAGCCCAACACCGTTACCTTGCAATCGCAGGTCTTTTTGCGCCGGTGCAAAGATGACTTTCTTAGCCGGCTTGGATTCGACTTTGCGGATTTCCACAAAATCGCCGGAACCGACACCGGCATTGGCCCGCTGCAACCCATCGAGTCGAACAAAATCTAGACCTTCATCTTCAGGATAAGGCAGTACGGCGCGCGCAGGCGTTGCCTGCTTGCCGCCTATCTCAACGACATCGCCTTCCATCAGGCCCAATTTACTGAGATTATCGCGAGATAAGCGCGCAAGACCGCGACCGCTGTCTTCCGGTCGTGCGTTTGCAACTTGCAACTTAATCATTTTGGAATCGGATTCAGGGTCAGACTCTGATTCGGATTTGGGATCAGACTTTGGATCAGACATTGGGGGGATATACTCCTGCCGCTCTTATTGTTTCCAACAAGATAGGGAGGCCTCCGCCATTATGCGACTCCGAATTTGCTAGAAATCTGCCAATAAGCACAAGTAGAGCCGGATTTCAGGCAAAAAAAAGGCCAATCCCGAGGGACTGGCCTGTAAAAGTTTTTAGGAGAGGATGCCTGAAAGGCGAGTTCTAATTGGCCGAGAATCACTTATGTTGCAAGTGCGAAAAGAACATCGCTAGTTGCATATTGTGCAACATCATAATAGTGATAGGGACGCGATTTAGCCGATCTATTGCACCATAATGAAATTTTGCGTTGCACAATCTGCATTTAACTGGATATGACACCTATTATGAGACGTCTTCCTCCCCTACGCGCTCTCGAAGCCTTTATTCGTGTCGCAAGACTCGGTTCTTCTAAAGCAGCGGCCGCCGAATTAGCTCTCTCCGCGCCAGCGTTAAGCCGCCGGATCAAATCGCTCGAAGATCATATTGGCAAGCCTTTATTTGAACGCCGCAATCAATCGATGGTGCTGAATGAAGATGGTCAGTTGCTGCTTGGTGCGGTGGCACCGGCGATGGAGACTATTGGCGAAGCGGTTGATCAAATGACCGTAAGCGGCAGCGATCTGAGATTGCGCCTTGGTGTACTCCCGCTTTTCGGAGCAACGCGCCTTGTGCCCCGCTTGCCAGAGTTGAGAAAGCTGTATCCCAAGCTTCATATCGATGTCGACACCTCGACCCATGCGGAAAATATGCTGGGAGACGTTATTGATGCTGCAATCATCATTGCTGACCATGTCGATCCGAATCTCTATGCGGTCAAGCTGGACAGCAACAAGGTTTATGCAATTGCCGCTGCAGATCTAGTGAACGGTCCCAATGGGATTAAGACGCCCGAAGATCTAAAAGACCATAATATCCTGATCCATAGTGATATGGCGAAAGCCTTTGACCGCTGGAAGGAGGCGGTAGGCCTGCCAAATCTAGATCCCGCGAGCGTCGATCAAATGAATAGCGGCCCGTTAATGCTGGAAGCCGCTGCGCAAGGTCTGGGCGTTGCAATCATGCATGGCGGCCATTTCTCTGACGCCAATGACCCTCGCTTAGCCCGATTGTTCGATTATGATATCGACAGCCCCTATTCCTACTGGTTCGTATGCCGCAAACGCGACAAGAAAAACCGTGCCGTCCGGATTTTCCATGATTGGGTCGTAAAAGCAGGGCTTTAAGCGACGAACCGTGCAGGTTTAACCGTCGGGCCTCTATGACACTTCCATCATTTTGTGGTAAAGCTATAAGATCGTCACGCAGTATCGACAATTATTGTCGTCAAACCAAATATTCGAGAACCTTTTTACAATCTTTTTGTAATATATAGGGCCATCGATATAAATATTGGAGAAAATGCATGCGTTTCAAGACTTTGGCTGCTTTATCAGCCCTATCCCTTTCGGCCGCACCCGCTATCGCACAATCACAAGCGGTCGCTCCTGTAACAAGTGCAAGTGTAGAGCGCGTTTCTGCGAATCAGGAACAAGCAAATAATCTGGGGGGTGGCAGTGACACCATCATCGCCGTACTGGCCGGTGCCATTGCTGTAGGTTTTATTACGCTGACCATAATCAATAATGATGACGATGATGATGACAATCCGACTAGCCCCTGACAGAAGTGAAATTTAATTTCGCTTCATACCCGCGAAAAATGACTCAAGATCAGGCCCTCATCCAGGGCCTGATTTGCGTTTGAATGGTCGTTATTAACTGGCGGCCAATTTCGCCAATATATCTGATGCAAATATACTCAACGTATCATCGCGCGCGCCCATGATAACGATGCGATCGCCAGGTCGGGCGATCTGTACAATATGCTCACCACAATCTGGGCGACCCGCTATGTGGTCAGCCCTTCCACCCGCAGCGTTTACGGCATCAGTAATGGATTCACTGCCAATGCTGCGATCCACTGTGCCGCCAAAATAAACCGGATCACAGAGGACTACACAATCATCTCCATCCAATATGTCGGCGAAAACCTGCGCCAGTTCTGCGCCCATTTTATGGATCGGGCCAAAACCATGGGGCTGAAAAAAAGCGATGATACGGCCGGGGAAGGCTTTCATCGTTTTTAAGGTTGCCGCGATCTTATCAGGGTTGTGGCCGAAATCGTCGATCACGCTAATGTCATTCACTGTTCCGACCACATCAAATCGCCGGGCAAGCCCGTTAAAACGCGAAATGGCAGCGACACTGGTTGCCACTGGCACACCAATGGCGGACGCGGCTGCAATGGCCGCAAGCGCATTGGCAATATTGTGACGACCCGGCACTTGCATTGCGACCTGGAACTGTTTTCCTCGGCTCTGCAAGGTAAAACGGGAACTGATCGGCGCTTCCTCAATGTCGGTGGCTTGAAATTCTGCTCCTTCGGAAAATCCGAAACTGATGGCATCACTCAAATCCAGCCCGTCAACCAAAGCAGCGGTCTCGGCGTCATCCCGGTTCCAGATGCAGTGTTTGGCTTTTCCAGCGAAATCTCCGAATAGCTGGCGCAATTCTTCGAGGCTTTTATGATCCAGACTGACGTTATTCAGCACGGCAATCTCGGGATCGAACAAAGCGATAGACCCATCGCTTTCATCAACCTCGCTGACCATGATGCCGCCATCGCCGACCCGTGAACTGGCAAAGGGAGCATCATCCGCAACGAAATTTTTCATCACAGCACCGTTCATGATGGTCGGGTCTAAACCAGCCTCGGTCAATATCCAGCCGATCATACCGGTTACAGTCGACTTGCCGCTAGTCCCGCCAATGGCAATGCTGCGCGGCGATCCATTAAACTGCTCAGCAAGCAATTCAGCGCGGGTCATCCGCGCACAGCCTAAGCTGTTAGCTTTGGCAACATCCGGCACGCTGTCTTCAATCGCGGCCGATGCGATCAGTATCTGGTCGCCAGAAGTTAATCCGCTACCGTCTTGAGCGAACAGGCCAATACCTTTGGCTTTCAACCATTCGAACTTGGCAGCCAGCCGTCCTTGGTCAAGCGCCCGATCAGAACCGGCAACATCAGCGCCATTTTCCCTGACAATCATAGCCAGCGGAAGCATGCCCGACCCACCGATGCCGCAAAAATAATAGGATTTGTATTTACTCATATTCCCCAGCTATGGCCTCGACAGCTTTTTGGCAATTGTGTTGGGGTAAAAATTTCGTGAAACAGGTCAGGATCGGTATTTGTGCGCCATCAACACCTCTTTATGAGGAAGAAGCGCAGCAGCTCATCGCTCTCACCAGCGAGAGTCACCCGGCAGCAGAGTTGGTCTTTCATGATCAATGTTTTGCCATAGAAGGGCATTTTGCGGGGAAGGATGATCTGAGATCGTCCGCTTTCGTGACTTTGGCCAATGATCCAACAATAGACGCCATCTGGTTTGCCCGCGGCGGATATGGGGCGGCACGGATTACGGACAGCATCTTGACGCAGCTGGGATCAGCGGCACAGAATAAGACATATATGGGCTATAGCGACGGCGGTAACCTGCTGGGCGCACTGTACAAAGCCGGCATTGGTTCACAGGCCCATGGCCCAATGCCGGTAGACATGCGGCGCGATGGCGGCATGGTCGCTGTCGAACGCGGGCTTGACTGGTTGGTAAGACACGATCCTAGTGCACTGGAGGTTCATGTCAAAGCCGGTCAGAAATATGCTGCGTTCAACCTGATGACCTTGGCAATGATGGTTGGCACACCACTGCTGCCAGACCTTGAAGGCCATGTCCTGATGATCGAGGAAATCGCCGAATATCTTTATGCGTTCGACCGCGCGTTATTCAATGTCACTAGCCATCTGGCCGACAAAGGTCTCGCCGGAATACGTTTAGGCCGGGTCAGCGAAGTACCCCAAAACAATCGGCCATTCGGTGAAGAAGCCGAAGAAATTATCGAGCGTTTATGCGCTCGATTCGAAATCCCGTATCTGGGTAGTGCGGATATCGGTCATGACATAGACAATAAGGTCGTACCTTTTGGAGCCCTACCGGCCTAGATAGCTTACAGATTAGGCCTTGAGATCCGGGTCCAGCTCTAAACCCTCGTCCAGCTGTACGCCATAGCTGTTCAGCATCATCGATACCTGCGTATATTGACCGACGGTCATGACCAAATCCATGCGCTGTTTCTCGGTCAGTTCTGACAACGCGGCCCATGTAGTATCAGACACAAAACTATCGCTGGTCAGCTCATCTGTCGCGCGCAGCATTGCCGCTTCGATGGGAGTCCAGCCGGGCGCATCCGGCCCCTGCTTGATCCGCTCAATCTCTTCATCGGTTATCCCAGCATCCTTGCCGATGCGCACATGCTGCGCCCATTCATAGCCGGATTTCCAGTTAAACCCGGTCCGCAGGATGATGATTTCCCGTTCGCGTTCAGGAAGGCTGTTGTGGCGCGACAGCATATAGCCGCCCCACCACATAAACGCCTTGAACGCCTTCGGTGCGCGGGCCAAGGTTCGGAAGATATTGAACACAGGACCTTGCTGAAAACGTTCGCCCAGCATCGCCTTTTGCTCATCATCCATTTCCGCATCGGATAGCGGCGTGATGCGCGGTTTATTCAGCCGCATTATTCTGGTGCCTCGACCTCGCCGCGCGCTATTCTTTTATCCTGTGTATTGGTTTCAAAATCGCTGGCATCATGGCGCTCGTGCAGCTGTGTTTCTGGTTCACCATAAGGGCGATTGACCATCATGCCGCGTTTCACCGCCGGACGATCTCCGAGCAGAGCTGTCCAGCGCTGGACGTTTTTGTAGTCCTGAACGGATAGAAACTCACCGGCTTCATAAAGAACGCCGCGCGCCAAGCCGCCATACCAAGGGAAGATCGCCATATCCGCGATACTATATTCGTCACCTGCAAAATATTCATTTTCTGCGAGATGGCGGTCCAGCACATCCATCTGCCGCTTCACTTCCATCGCATAGCGGTTGATCGGATATTCGTATTTTTCCGGCGCATAGGCGTAGAAATGCCCAAAGCCACCGCCAAGGAAAGGCGCGCTACCCATTTGCCACATCAACCAATTCATCGTTTCTGCGCGTTTGGGTTGATCTTTCGATAGAAATTTATCAAATTTTTCGGCAAGATAGATCAGCATAGAACCGGATTCAAACAGCCGGGTTGGCGGCGTGGTGCTGTGATCCATCAGTGCCGGAATTTTGCTGTTCGGGTTAATGTCGACAAAACCGCTACCAAATTGCGCGCCTTCACCAATGTTGACGAGCCAAGCATCATATTCCGCCGCCGAAAGACCCGCTTCCAAAAGCTCTTCGAACATGATCGTGACTTTCACGCCGTTGGGCGTGCCGAGCGAATAGAGCTGAAAGGGATGCTTGCCGACCGGCAGTTCCTTGTCATGGGTGGACCCTGCAATCGGACGGTTGATATTGGCAAAACGCCCGCCACTTTCTGTATCCCATGTCCAGACTTTAGGCGGTATATATTCAGCAAGCTTCTCGGTCATTGCGCTTATCTCCAATTATCAATCTATTCTTTCCGCGTGAAACGCGATGTTCTCCCGCGGGTGCCATCAATATAGCTCAGTTCTTTTTCTGACACGGAATAGAGCAGATAGCAGGCCTGTTTTTCTTTGCCGTGCAAAATGAAAGCTTTTCCTTGCATATCCGTGGCTTGCGTTTTGCAGCTGTCGACGAAAACGATCGGAACGGCATATTGCGGATCGCCAGCATAGCTTTCCTGAAAATTGCTGCCATCAATTGCGATGGTCCGGTTTGGATCTTCATCGGATGCCCAGCTGCCTTGCATCTCTGCTAAAAAACCGGTTTCCGCGGCCGCTGGATCAATAACCACAGCTGCGTCTTTTTCAGCGCCATCAGGTGCCTTGTCTCCGGCCGCGCAGGACACCAGCAACAAACTAGCGGATGCAAGGCCGGAGAGAAGGATGTTTTTCATAGTAAGACGTGAAAGCCGTTAGCCGAGTGTCACGCTTTTGATCGAACCAGGTTGCGCTGGTGGCTCGCCCTTAGGAAGCGCGTCGACAGCGTCCATGCCATTTGTGACTTCGCCCCAAACGGTATATTGACCGTCGAGGAAACCAGCATCATCGAGACAGATGAAGAACTGGCTGTTCGCGCTGTTCGGGTCCATCGTGCGGGCCATAGAACAGACACCGCGCGCATGCGGTTCCTGACTAAATTCAGCCGCAATATCTGGTTTGTCAGAACCGGACATGCCGGTACCGGTTGGATCGCCGCCCTGCGCCATGAAACCGTCGATCACGCGGTGGAACACAACACCGTCGTAAAAGCCCTCGGAAGCCAGCTCGGTGATCCGCTCGACATGGCCGGGAGCCAAATCAGCGCGCAGTTTGATTTCAACGTCGCCGGTGTCGAGATGGAGGGTCATTTTTTCGTGCGCCATGGGCTATTCCTTATAGTTTATGTTTCAGTCGTTCATTGTCTGGCCCTGCATATAGGGGGGCCATTCACAAAAATCACCCGCTGCGTTCGATAAATGTCACAAAAGATTGCAATTATAGCCGTACAGCTACTACAAACCCGCCATATGTGACGCCAAACAGGGAGCATCGACATGACCGAGATGACAGACGCTCCCGAAGTGGAAGATGTCGCACCGCCAAGCTTGGATGAAGATAACCGTCTGACTGATGAATTCATCCGCTCGGTTTCCGATGCAGTGGACGATAACGATAGCAACCTTGCTCAGGAACTCGTGAACCCGCTGCATAATGCGGATATTGCCGATCTGTTCGAACTGATCGACGAAGACGAACGCGCGCCGCTAGCTGGAGCGCTTGGCGATCTGGTGAGCGCCGATGTACTTGCCGAAATGAACGAGCACGTTCGCGAAGACCTGATTGAAATACTTGAACCCGGTCAGATTGCTGATCTGACCGAACAGCTTGAGACTGATGACGCGGTTGCGATTATTGAGGATCTTCAGGAAGACGAACAGCAGGCGGTTCTGGCCGAGCTGGAGCCAGAAGACCGGGCGGCGATTGAGAGCGCCCTCACCTATCCGGAAGAATCCGCTGGCAGGATCATGCAGCGCGATCTGGTGGCGGTCCCGGAACATATGAATGTCGGACAGCTGATCGATTATCTGCGCGAGCATGGTGATCTGACCACCGAATTCTGGGAAGTATATGTCGTTGATCCGGCACATAGACCCGTCGGCACCTGCCAGCTCAGCTGGATATTGCGCGTACCCCGTGACATTGCCGTGTCCGACATCATGAAGCGCGAACAGTCGCTGATCCCGGTTGATATGGATCAGGAAGAAGTGGCGTTGCGTTTCCAGAAATATAATCTGATATCCGCCGCTGTAATCAACGAAGACGGCCGCTTGATCGGGATGATCACGGTGGATGATATTCTCCACATTGTCGAAGATGAGGCCAGCGAGGATGTCTTACTGCTCTCGGGTGCCGGCGAAGGCGATATTAACGAGCCGATCCGTGACAGTTATAAAGCACGGGTGCGATGGCTCGTCGCAAATCTGGCAACGGCAATGGTCGCCAGCTTTGTAATCTCGATATTTGGCGCAGCAATAGAGCAGATGGTCGCGCTGGCGATATTAATGCCGATTGTGGCGTCGATTGGCGGCAATGCCGGTACGCAGACCATGGCGGTTTCGGTCCGCGCGCTAGCGATGAACGAATTGACCCGATCCAATACCCGCAGGATAATCGGCCGCGAATTTCGAATCGCGATGCTCAACGGTGGAACCATTGCAATACTCGTCGGTATCGGTACGGCCATCGCTTTTACCAACCCGATGCTCGGTGGAGTAATTGCTCTGGCGATGTTGATCAATATTGTCATCGCCGGGTTTGCGGGGATTTTTGTCCCCGTCATGCTCGATCGCATGGATCAGGATCCGGCTCTAGCCTCATCCGTGTTTGTTACGATGATTACCGACACTATGGGCTTTTTGGCATTTCTCAGTCTAGCGGTCGCAAGTGGGCTGGTTAGCTTTTAGGTTACAGATATGATTGAAACCGAGCGACTATTGCTTCGCCCCCACATCGCCACTGATTTTCCTGATTTCAAAGCTATGTCGCAAGATCCCGAGGTCATGCAATATATTGGACGAAAACCATCTACAGACGATGAATCCTGGCTGCGATTCCTAGCGCATTTCGGAAGGTGGAAACTGCTGGGTTACGGGCTATTTGCGATCATCGAAAAAGAAACCGGCTTGTTCTTAGGCGATGCCGGTTTCAGCGATTTTCGTCGCGGCTTGGGCTCGGATTTTGATCCTTTTCACGAAGCGGCATGGATATTGTCCACGGCGGGTCAAAACAAAGGATATGCCTCTGAAGCCATGACCGCTGCGCACATTTGGCTAGAGAAGCAATATAAGCCCAAGAAAACCGTTTGCATTATCAGTCCCGAGAACGAACCGTCGATCAGACTGGCAAGCAAATTGGGGTATGAAAAAACGGGCCTTGGCAATTACAAAGACAGCGACGTAATTATGTTCGAACGCATTTGCATATAGAGCCCAAAACCAACCTTATGTTCGGAACTCCTGCTCGCTAACCATTCTGCGCTCGCGTCCCATAAACCGCTGCAAAGTTGACCATATCAAGATATATCCGGTCACGGCTACACGGAGCAATCATCTCGCAGATCAGTGCGTCAAAGGCAGGACGATTTTCCTGAACTGCGCAGCGCAACATATTGAGCAGAAGTATCTCATCCGGCATCGTATGGGGGCAACAGGCGCGGCCAATTTTGACACTTTCGGGCCATGCTCCGCCGATGGTTTCAACCATGATCAGAAAACGGCTGACGGCGAGTTCGCTGCCTAAACGATCCTCCAGATAAGGCCGGGCATCGCGATAGCATTTCTGACTCATCACAGCGACACGCAGTGAAATGACAATCCTTGCCTCTGCGCCAGCGAGCGACATCAAGTCGGGTAAAGGCGTCACCAGTTTTGCAAAGTTTCCCGGTCCCAATTTCCCCGACCATAGTCCCATTTGATATTCTCCTCTTCCAGAATCGATGAATACATCATATGATATTGATAATCATTTGCAATACTAAATATGGAACATGCGGTGAATTACAGGTGTAAGGCTTTGAGAAGCGAATATCGGGCCGGTCTCGCTTGACTAATCCGGCCGCGTCTCACAGATAAGCGACATGCCGCTCAACATAACAAAAATAGCGTTTCGCAGCGAAAGTCCCGCGACTTTGCGGGCGTGGCTGGAATCGCATATTGGCCTTGAAGCGACAAATGGCGAAGCACGGCTAACGACCCGATATCTGCCCAAACGGCATGTCGAAATGGTTGGCGGTTCACTCTATTGGATACATAGCAAGAAAATCGTCGGGCGCAGTCCGATTATCGGCTTTCAGGATAATGGCGAGGGCCGCCAATGGATAAGGCTGGAACCAAAACTCATCGCTGTCCAGACCATTCCCCGCCGTGCGCATCAGGGCTGGCGTTATCTCGAAGAGAAAGACGCGCCAGCTGATCTTGGCCAAGGAGCGGAAGGAGCAGAGGAAATGCCCGCAGAAATGTTGGGTGAGCTATCGAAACTCGGACTGGTTTAGGGTTTACCGCCTTAATTGCACATATCTGTAAATAATATTCCAGAGCAAAAACAATGAACTAGCATTTTTCTGCTGTTCACTCCGCTGTTCAAATATTCATAGCCTTCTCATCTACTTAACCGTCAAATAGGATAAAACCGCCTATTTTGCAAAGGCTTGCATGTCTATTTTTTCCAATCTGGCGGGAATGACTTAGTTGTATCCCCCCTTTCAGAAGCAGCGATCCTCCCCCAAGAAATCGGACGCCGCTTCAGGTCGCATTTTCTTATTTCCAAGGAGATGTAAAATGAAAATACCTCATAGTGTACCCCGCCCCAACGGCTCCGAAAGAGCGCATAAAGCAAAGGAGCTGCGCGAACTGGCTGCGGAAATTTCCCGCACCCGGCCGCATGCCGCATCCCGTAATAATGCAGAAGAGTTGGATTATGCGGGTTCAAAATTTCCGACAAACTTTACCAAGGGACTCCATCATGATGAATTTGGCATACTCTCTTTTGGCGACGATTATCGCACATTTGTCGAAGCAATAAACAGCGACGATACCACCCTGTTTGAAAACCATGTAATGGACGCGACGGACCGCGCAGCGGAAACAACCGAGCCAGCTTTTCAATGCACCGTCAACAGCCAGATACCGCAATGGCGCGGCTGGGAAAGCCCGCGTGCCGGTCATGTCTATGAGTTGCAAGGACCTGACGCAGACAGCGTCGGCATGGCGCCTGCCCCACGCGTTGGTTCCTCGGAAAAGGCAGCGGAAATGGCCGAAGTCTATGCCCTCGCGATCCTGCGTGATGTGCCATTTACCAGCATCTGTGCCGGCGACAGTGCCAAACAGCTTTGCGATGGTGATAGCGACGCGCAGCTGACGTCTGCTCAAGTGGTTGATGCGCTAAACAGCATGCCGTTTTTCAGCGGGACGAACGCCACATCCTCCACCCCGCCCTATGTTGATGCGAGCGGACTCAACAATTTTGAGCGCAATCGCCGCTTGGCTCGGACACAGGATGATAGCAATCCATTCGACGCGCCTCTGACCACCGAAACTGTCTTTCGTGGTTCAACCAAAGGCGCTCTGACCGGACCCTATCTGTCGCAATTCATGCTGATCGGCAATACCGGCCTAGCCGGTCCGGGCGGTGGAGCAGCTAGCTTCCCCGGTAAAGACGCAGGCTATGATTTGCAGGATGGTTTTATCCGCTATGGTAGTCTTTCGATCGACCAGCGGTCGACAGTGCACAAAAGCTGCCTCGATCATATGACCGACTGGCCGACTTGGCGTGATGTGCAGAATGGCGCCGATTTCCGAGGAGCCAATTTGTTCGAGGAAAAACGTCGGTTCATTACCACACCACGCGATCTGGCGACCTATGTGCACTTTGATGCGCTTTATGAAGCCTATCTCAATGCGGTGCTGATCATCGATGCGATGGGCGTGCCGGCGTCCAAGGGCTTCCCGGAACCGGGTTTCCGCGACAGCAGCACTGGATCACCGCGACGGACGGCTTTTGCAACCTTTGGCGGACCACATATCCTGTCCTTGGTCACCGAAGTAGCGACCCGTTGTTTGAAAGCGGTACGGCGCGAAAAGTTCAACTATCACCGCCGGGCCCGTCCTGAGCTGATGGGTGGACGCATGGCGCTGGTCGAATGCGGTGATGCTGATAAGCTTGGCGGAGCCCAAGAGGCGTTTGAAAATATGCACAGCGAAATGCCAGATGCGTTGAAAGCAGCTATTATTGCTCACAATGAAGCACAGAATGAGACGGCGATGAACGACATGCGCCTGACAGACTGTGCTGGCGGTTCTACACCGTTCAGCAATTTCGATGATTGCAATATGTTGCTGCCAATGGCCTTCCCCGAAGGCTCTCCGATGCATCCCGCCTATGGTGCTGGTCATGCAACAGTCGCGGGTGGCTGCATCACGATGGTCAAAGCGTTTTTCGAAATGTTCGAAAGCAATGACAGCGGCGTCGAACGGCCACTGGTCGAACCGGATGGTACCCCAATTGTCTACGTCCCCAATGCCAATGGCAATCGTTTGGTACAGGACAGCAAATTCTCTGGAGCACTGACCATTCAGGGTGAACTAGACAAGCTAGCGGCGAATATATCCATTGGCCGGAATATGGCCGGAGTACATTATTACTCCGACTATTATGACAGCTTGCGCATGGGAGAGCGCGTTGCGGTCGGTATCTTGCTGGAACAGGCGCCGACCTATGGCGACCCGATTGAAACGACCTTCACCAGCTTTGATGGCGATTTCATTTCGATCAGCGGACAAGCAGACGCGGCACCACAGCTGACCATCATCGACCGTGATGGCAAACAGATTTCCAATCAGCAATGGTGGCTCCGCCATGTTCCTGGGGAACAGATGATCCTAGGAATGTGATTTCGTTTCCAGGATAACAGGGGAACAGGCCGGAGCGATCCGGCCTGTTTTCTTTTCCCCTATTGAACGAAAACAGGACAATATCGGCTTTATTCCGAAAGCGGACACTCTAGAGATCAATTGGCCAAGCTCACATCGCCAAACGATGCGGCAATAGTAGATCTTGGAAATCGGCACGTCAGCATTAGCCGTGCTTTGTCGGAGCAATTGGGCGCGGGAGTGTGTAGCAAGCGCAAATCCATGAGGTAAACATCGCCAATACGACCGGAGAGTTCAACCACCTTCAATTCTACGTCTCCGACCCGCCCCGTTGTCTCTTCCAGGTTAACAATTATGGGGCGATCGGGGGCAAAAAGTGATTTGAAATAGTCCTCTTTCCGCAAGTGATGTTTGAATTTCTTGGAAGAAAGGCCGGCGGCATTGTTCAGCATTCGATGTGATCCGGCAATCACAAGCGTAGCTCCTCCTTGAGGATCGACATCATCGAGTAATGTAAACGCCTGCAACCCTGGAGTGGCCTGCTCACCAATTTTGGGCATGTCGATATGCCAGGCGTCGCTTGGGACTGACCAATTGTCCTGGCCGGGAAGAGTAAACAGGATTTGCTGACCCGGTGACAAAGGGGTCACTGGATGGCCGACAAACTTCTCGATTAGAGGTGTGAGTCGATTGCCTGCCAGCCTAGGAAATTCTTTGGCTCTGTTGAGCTCATTGAGTGCGTTACGAAACGACTTCGGGTAGCTAAAACGGTTTGGTGAGTTGATCCAGCGACCAGCGGTGTAAATTCCCTGCTCTTCGGCAAGGTTCAGGATCATATCATGTGCAGCTCGGGCGTCTTTGGACGCAACATATCCCTCGAGCTTGACTATGCCTCTTTCATCGAGCTCCCTCGCAAGTTTATCGTAGTTCTTCATCAAGGATATGATTTACATCGGGGATGTAAGTTTAGCAATTGGGGCGGTAGCTGAAGACCACTCATTCTGACGTTAACATCCGCCTTTGCGCCCAAAGCGGACGTTACGGCCTATCAACCGCGCTCGCCTGTCGGAACGTCACCGATCCTGTTCATCCAACCAATTTTTGAGCAGATTATAGGCAATTGCAAAAGGCGGTGGCGCAATAAAGGGCGCATCGGGATCGCCGTTCATCGCGGCTTTCACCTCGTCCAGCGAGAACCATGCCGCTTCCTCAATCTCTTCCTCGTCCAACGTCAATGTCGGATCATCAGTCACGCTGGTGCAGGCCATCATCAATGATGACGGAAACGGCCAGGGCTGGCTGGCAATATAGCGGACATTGTGGACCTTGATGCCCGCCTCTTCCCATAATTCGCGTGCGACACCGCCTTCAATGCTTTCGCCGGGTTCGATAAAACCTGCCAGCGCTGAAAAGCGCTTGGGCGGAAAGCGCGGTTGTCGGCCGAGTAATATTTTGCCTTCACATTCCGCGAGCATGATTGCGACCGGATCAGTGCGCGGAAAATGTTCTGCCCCACAGCCGCCTTCTTCTTTGTTGCATTGCCGCGCCCAGCCGCCTTTGCGAGATTCCGTTGGCTGGCCGCAATTGGCACAAAAACGATGCCGGGCATGCCAGTCGACAAGGCTGCGGGCAGTTGCGTAGATAGCCGCTTGTTCCGGTGGTAAGACACCCAATGATTGCCAAAGCCGCGGGTCAGCGGTCGGCATCGCGCTGCCCGCACCATTAAGCTCGGCAAAGCAAGGCGTATCGCCGTCTAAGCCTAGCAACAACAGATCATTGTCTGGCGATGCCTCGAAGAGTGGGCCCCAAGCCAGATCGCCCATATCATCAAAAACAGGACTCAACCCATCCAGCTTGAGCAAGCGCGCATTCGGCCGCATCATCGCTTCTTTGAGCCGCTCTGGATTAACCCGGACCTGATCCGCTCGATCTATTGTCCCGCCGGCAAATGTTGGAACGATGGCGCTCAGGTCGTTGGTCATAATCGGCAGGACGGAATCACTCACGGGCTGGTTTTTCCTTCACCTGCGCCAACGGCACCCAACAGGTCTGCATAGACATATTTCGGGAAATTTGATTGGAAGGGATAGGTATTGGATGGAATATATTGCGTATAGCCGCCCGCTCTGAAACCCCGCACAGTGTCGACAAAAGCCGATGTTCCGGCAGCACCGCCCCAACCAAATGTACCTGCCGGGCTTGCCACTGTGCCGAGACCGGCCCTGCCACCTGCACCAAAGCCTTGCTTGGCAACCCAAGTGCCGCTTGTATCAGCACTTTCGGGAAGCAAATTTGACATGCCAAGCTTTGCTGTTTCCGGCTTCATGATCTGCACGTCACCAACTTTGCCGAAGCCGACTAGCATTTTCAGGAATTTATCATAGTCACCAGCCGTTCCAACCAAACCGGTGCTGCCAAAAGCAAAAGCGGGTTTGTCGAGATAAATACTTGTTGCGCCCGGATCGATCGGAATCAGCGAGCCAGCAAAGGGAGCATAATTATCGGCGAGGTCGACAGCCCGGTCAGCCGGAACGTGATAAAATATGTTATTCATACCCAGCGGGCCAAACATCCGTTCCTGTAAAAATTGATCCAACGGTTTACCGGATATTTTTTCAATCACCGCGGAAAGCACATCATGACTTAACGAATAGCTCCACTTGCTACCCGGTTGATAAACCAACGGCAGAGCAGCTAGACGTTTAACGAACGTCATAAGATCAGGTGTCGGCGCACCTGCATCGACGCCCGGTATCGGATTTCTGCTAATACGACCCGGGGTAATTCCATTGGCCAGATAGGCCTTTTGGATCGGACCTTTGGAAATGATCGAATAGCCCAGTCCAGCGGTATGAGTTTGTAACTGGCGGATGGTGATTGGCTTTGTCGCCGCAACGGTTTTATCGAGCTCTCCTTCAGGATCGACCAGAACCTGCATATCTTTAAACTCGGGGAATATATCGGAAAGCGGTTGATCGAGCGACAGCAATCCATCCTCAATCAGCATCATGGTCGCCATGCCCGTTACCGGTTTCGTCTGTGAATATAAGCGCCATAATGTGTCTGGCCCCACGGGCTTATCTCCACCGAGCGTCAGCGAACCGGCGGAAATATATTGTGGTTCGGCCTGTCCGAATCCGATCACACCCATCATGCCAGCGACCTTCTTTTCGGCGACATAGTCATTGATTATTTTTGTCAGGCCGGGAAATGAGGGTAGTTCTCTCGCCAAGCTGCGCGCGAGAACCGATTGCGGAACACCGGCGAGCAGCGCACTGGCGCCCAAACCTCCCAAAACGGAACGTCTGTCAAAAGCGGGAAGCATATTTTTCTGTTCGCTCATTTCCTGTCCTCTTCTTTTTGTCGTGCCATCCACTTTACTGCTTTGGCATATAATGTCGGAAGGCCGGCTTGATCTATCTCATCAAGACGCCACCAACTATTGTCATCACTGTTAGTAACGATTTTCTCGCTTTGATAAACCGCCAAATCAATCTCAAGCGAAAAATGCGTGAAGCTATGCTGAACGATATTCTCGTATAGTTGCCATTTCCCATCCAGTGGAGGCTGCCCATGCCCGTCAGTGCCAGCTGCCCAATTGTCGTCCGGCAAGGCGCGCATGGAAGCTAACATTCCCTTTTCTGGGCGTGTGACAAGCAACAGTTTTTCGTCCTGTTCTATCCAGAAAAAGCGACCTTTCCGGATTGGTTTGGCCTTTTTCGGCGGCTTGACCGGGTAGCGCTCCTGATCGCCTTTTGCATGCGCGGCACAATGGGTTTGGATCGGACAAATCTCACATTTTGGTGCCTTGGCGGAGCAGATACTTGCACCGATATCCATACAGGCCTGCGCAAAATCGCCCGCGCCATGCTTAGGCGTCAGGGCGTCCATGCCAATGCGAATGTCCGTTTTGCCAGCCGGCAACGGCGTATCGATAACAAACAACCGTGCCACCAACCGTTCGATATTGGCATCGACAACCACCGCACGTTCACCAAATGCAATCGCTGCAATGGCTGCCGCCGTATAGGCTCCAACTCCGGGTAGTTTGAGCAACTCCGCTTCCTGCGAGGGAAACACTCCGGCCAAGCTGTCAGTCACAAATCGTGCGCATTTGTGCAGGTTTCGGGCCCGTGCATAATAGCCAAGGCCAGCCCAAGCCGCGAGTATATCCGCCTCATCCGCTGCTGCCATATCGCGGACTGTCGGCCATCGCTTGGTGAATTTCTGGAAATAGGCGATTACCGCCGCAACCGTCGTCTGCTGCAACATCACCTCGGACAACCAGACATGATAGGGATCGGGCAAGGCACCGCTCGCCGAAATCTTAGGCGGCACGCGCCATGGCAAATTGCGCGCGTTATCCACATAATGTGCACTGATTTTGGCGGTGATATCCTGCGCTTCACCGGTTATTCTGTCGACGCCCATGGGGTGCCTATGCCATGGTGCACCGTGATGGCGAAGGAAAATAATCCAGACGACAAAAAGCCAAAGCGCAAAAGCGCTAAGCGCCCATCCGTGGCCAGAAAATTCAGCAAATATCAACGCCCACGCGGCGGCGACGCGCGCAGCATATCCGACCTTATGCCTGAAATCGGCCGGGCCGCCTTTCGCCGCTACGGTTTCATCCAAAGTTCGGTGGTCAGCCGCTGGCCGGAGATTGTTGGGGAACGCTACGCAGGCGTCTCTTTACCCGAATCAATCCGCTTTCCACGCGGCGAAAAAGAGGGCGGGACCCTCCATTTGCTGGTTTCCGGTGCCCATTCGACCTTGATGCAACATATTACACCGGAAATTATCGAGCGGGTGAACCGCTTTTTCGGCTATGGTGCAATTAGTCAGGTAAGATTCAGGCAAGGACCAGTAAATCCAGCAAAAGACCCTGAAAAGCCTAGAGAAAAACGGGTTACACTGCCGCCATCATTGAAACCCGCACCAATAGAATTGGGAGACAGTCTCCGCGATATTGGAGACCCGGAATTGAACAGGGTACTGGAATCACTAGCAACAGCTATTGCCAAGTCGGAAGGCGCTCCGCAAATAGAGGAACCAAAACCAATTACCATCATGGGAAAAATTGGTGGTGGCGTAAAACGGCAACGAAATAATAGCGGGCCGGAAGAGAAGAAGGACGACGAATGAAGTTTGGAAGCGCGTATATTGCTTCGGCAGCATTGGGAGTAGCAACCATTGTCGCTGCGCCAGCCACAGCGCAAGAAACGGACTGGGCCCAGCGCGTCACCATGTCCGACAAGGGTGGTCATATCGTTGGCAATCCCTTGGCCAAACATCAGGTGGTCGAATATATGAGCTATACCTGCAATCACTGCGCGAATTTTGAAACGGAATCGCATGACTCCTTAAAGTCCGACTTCATCCAAAAGGGTCATATGAGCTTTGAAGTCCGCAACCTGATCCTCAACCCGATTGACTTAACGGCGGCAATGCTGGCGCGATGCGGCGGCCGCACCAAGTTTTTTGGCAATCATCGTGCGTTTCTCGGATCCCAAGCAAGCTGGATGGAGACCTTCCAGTCTTCTTCACCTGATGTCATGAAATCATTGAACGAAGGAACCGTTCCCGAACGGTTGAAAAAAATTGCCAAAGCGGCGGACTTTTATGGCCTGATGAAAAAACGCGGTTATTCTGCGAAGCAGGTTGATGTCTGTCTAGCCGACCAATCGACGCAGGACAAAATTTTGGCCATGACCAAATATGCAACCGGAACGTTGAAATTGTCCGGCACGCCAAGCTTTACTGTGAACAACCAGCCCATTGAAAAGGTCCACAATTGGTCCCGCTTGCGCGCCGCTTTATTGGCTCTACCGAAATAAGAACAAACCCATAAGAATAACAGGAAACCATCTATGTCTAAATCACTCTATCTTGCACCGATCGCTCTGGCACTTACGCTAACCGGCTGCGGCGGCGCTGCAGAAACCGAAGGCGGGGTAACTTCTGGCGATGCAGCTGAAACTGTAGCGGCTCCGGAAGGTCAGAAATGGTCCACCACAGTTGCATCGACCGAAGCTGGTGGCATTGTGATGGGCAATCCCGATGCGCCGATCAAGCTGGTTGAATATATGTCGATTACCTGCGGGGTTTGCGCTACCTTTGGCGACGACGCCTTTGCTGCCATCCGCGATGATTATGTCGAATCAGGCCGCGTGAGTTTTGAGATCCGCAATTTTGTTCGGGATCCACTGGACCTGACAGCCGCCATCCTGTCCCGCTGCAGCGGCGAGGGACCATATTTCGCGCTGACTAAACAGGCGCTCAGCAACCAAGCTCCGATGTTTGAAAAAGCCCAAGCTATGGGCGAAGCAACCTATAAAGGCATATTGGAATCCGCACCCAATGAGCGTTTCGTCAAACTGGCCGAAGAACTGGACTTGATCAGCTATTTTCAACAGCTTGGCGTTTCGTCAGATCAAGCCAAAGCCTGCCTGAGTGAAACCGCGACAGCTGAAAAATTAATGGCCGACACCCAGACAGCGGTGAAGGACTTTGATGTTCAGGGCACACCAACTTTCTTGATCAACGGCCAGAAAATCGAAGGTACGAACTGGACGCTGGTGGAAACCAAATTGAAAGAAGCAGGCGCCCGGTAAGCGCCTTTTGTCGCTTTGGGGGAGCGAGCAATGCGATTGATAGATGACAGCCAAGCAGGGCAACCTGCGTGCAAATAAAGAAGCTCAAACTTTCGGGCTTCAAGAGCTTTGTCGATCCTACCGAGCTGCGCATTGAAAAAGGGCTGACCGGTGTTGTCGGCCCCAATGGCTGCGGTAAATCCAACCTCCTCGAGGCAATCCGTTGGGTCATGGGTGAAAGTTCTGCCAAATCCATGCGCGGCGGCGGCATGGAAGATGTGATCTTTGCCGGAACCGACCAACGCCCGGAACGCCAATTTGCCGAGGTCGCTCTGCATGCTGAACGCGAGACGAATGATGTCTCGTCGCTCCACGTCGGTGATAATGACAGCGAGTTGGAAATTGTCCGGCGCATTGAACGCGGTGCTGGCAGCGCTTACCGCGCCAATGGTACCGATGTCCGCGCGAAGGATGTTGCGCTGATCTTCGCTGATGCCGCGACTGGCGCGCATAGTCCGGCATTGGTCAGTCAGGGCAAGATCAGTAATGTGATCTCCTCCAAACCAACCGATCGACGCGAAATGCTGGAGGAAGCGGCTGGTATTTCCGGGCTCCACGTGCGTCGAAAGGATGCTGAGCAAAAGCTGCGTGCGGCCGAGAAAAACCTCGGGCGACTTGATGACATATTGGGCGATATGGAACAGCGCGCATCTGCCTTGCGGCGTCAAGCCAAACAGGCGGAGCGCTACAAGAAACTCAGCGGCCAGATTACGACTGTAGAAGCGCGGCTGATTTTTGCGCGGTGGAAAGAGGCCGCTGCGGCGGCTGATGCTGCCAAAGCAGAAGCAGAAACGGCCGAGGCTAAAGTCAACGCCGCGCAGAATGCACAACAATCGGCTGTGAAAGCGCAGAATGAAAGCGCCAAGACGCTTGGCATATTGCGTGCCGACCTCACCAGAGCGCGCGAGGAAGCCAGCGAGTCAAGCCATCGCCTTCTCTCATTGACCAACGAGCGCGACAACCTGAAATCACGCCTGCTCGACCTGCAGGCACAGGCGCAGCGCATCCAAGATGATAATGCGCGCGAGGATCAGCTTACTCGCGATGCGATGGAGGCATTGTCCCGGCTCGAACAGGATGACAAACGCCTTACAACCGAGCTCGCGGGCCTAGAAGCTGAGCGTCCAGAGCTCGAGAAACAGGCGGAGAAAGCAGAACGTGCCGCTAGCGATAGCGAAGTCGAACTGGCCAAAGCGGTGGCCGAAGAAGCGCGGATACAGGCGGAGATCAAGGTTGCCAATGCCGCCCTGGAAGCCGCCCAGACCCGTCATGGCCGGTTGACTGTCGAGCTCGATCGGCTAGCGCAGGAACGCGCCGAAATGGGTGATGAGGCAGAACTCAAAGCCGCCCTTGCCGATGCCATTGCTGCGCGGGAAGCCGCCCAGAAGCAAGCTGATAGCAGCGGATCGCAAATCGCAGCGCTGGAAGCAAAGCGGTTAGCCGCCAGCGAAGCGCGTGATGCGGCCGAGTCTGCGCTGGCCTCTTTGAAAGCCGAACTGGCGGGGCTCACATCCGAACATAGCGCTTTGGAACGGGAACTCTCCAAGGGTGAAAGCGATCATAAGGCAATCGATCAGGTTAAGGCTGCACCCGGGTATGAACGGGCTTTGGCGGCGGCTTTGGGTGACGATTTGCTGGCATCCATTGGCGAAGATGGCGATCGATTCTGGAGCGGTGGCAGCGCCTTGGCCGCAGGCAAAGCACCAGCCGGAACCCAAATATTGCTCGATCATGTCGAGGCGCCAGAACAATTGCACAATCGCCTGTCACAGATTTTTGTTGCCGACAGCGATGCCAACCAATCGCTTGCGGTCGGCCAAAGACTGGTTACCAAAACAGGAGCCTTGCGCCGCTGGGACGGTTTTGTCGCCCGCGATGACGGCAATGCCAGCGCCGAACGGCTAGTGCGCGCCAATCGCCTGACTGAGCTATCCGGCTTGCTTGGACCAGCCGGAGCGAAAGCCGCCGCGGCGGAAACCGCCTTGCACAGCCAGCAGGAAGCCATTGCAACCGCCGAGCAAGAGCTTGCCGAGGCACGGACAGCGCGGCGCGAGGCAGAGGATTTGCTGCGGCAGGCGCTGCGGGAAGCAGATCAAGCCGAAGAAGCGCTCGGCTGGCTGCAAAAGAGGACTGCTAGTCTCTCCGAGCGGGAAGCGGCCCTGAAAGCAGAAACGGCAACCGCGCTGACGGAGCTGGAAACCGCCCAGAAAGAACGTACCAGCCAACCCGACGGCGCAGCGCAGGAAAGCGCGCGCGCAGCGCTGCAGGAACACCGCGATGCGGCGCGACAGCAGGTCATGTCCTCACAGGCGGCTTTGTCCGGCCTCGATCAAAAACTCGCACAGGTAAAAGAACAAAAGGCCGTGGCTGGCGCGCAAATTAAGAGCTGGCAGGATCGCTCCAGCGAGGCTGCCACGCGCATGGCAGAGATGAGCAAACGCGGCACGGCGATTGAGGCAGAGGTTGAAAAACTAGCCGACCGCCCGCGCGTGATTGAAGTGGAAGTGACCAAGCTGCAAGAACAGCAGGATGCCCTCAACGCGGTGGTCGCGGAAAAAAATACCGCGCAACAGGCGGCTGAACTGGCACAGCGCGATCACGAAGACCGGTTAAACGCCACAAGCGAAGCGCTCAGTCAGGCGCGCGAGCTGCGTGCCGGAGCCAAGGCGCGTGCCGAGAACCAAGATTTGCGCCGGGTGGAAATGGGTCGAATCTCCGGTGAGAAATTTGAATGTCCACCGCAATTGCTGTCCGAAAAATGTGAATTTGACGAAGCCACGGTTGGTGAAGCCGGGCTGGAATCGGCGGAACTGGAGCGATTGACGTTGAGCCGCGAACGGATCGGCCCAGTTAATCTGGTTGCAGCGGACGAGCTGGAACAACTTGAGACCGAATGGGAAAAATCGACCAAGGAAAGCAGCGAACTAAACGAAGCGATCAACCAGCTGCGCGGCTCCATCGGCAGCCTCAACCGCGAAGGGCGGCAACGGCTACTAGCGGCGTTTAAGGAAGTCGATCAGCATTTCCAGCGGCTATTCTCAACCCTGTTCGACGGCGGCAGCGCGCATCTGGAACTGGTCGACAGCGACGACCCGCTCGAAGCGGGCCTCGAAATCATGGCGCAGCCGCCTGGC
This sequence comes from uncultured Sphingomonadaceae bacterium, assembly GCA_947501695.1. Lineage (GTDB taxonomy): Bacteria > Pseudomonadota > Alphaproteobacteria > Sphingomonadales > Sphingomonadaceae > Parasphingorhabdus. The sequence continues at coordinate 211,179 of CANMWO010000001.1, read as the reverse complement.
AAGAGACTGACCTCTCTGACCTTGCTATCCGGCGGCGAACAGGCGTTGACCGCGGTGGCGTTGATCTTTGGCCTGTTCCTGACCAATCCCGCACCGATCTGCGTGCTCGATGAGGTCGATGCGCCGCTGGATGACGCGAATATCGAGCGCTTCTGCGATCTGCTCGACAAGATGGTCGCAGAGACCAACACACGCTATCTGATCGTGACCCATAATGCGGTGACGATGAGCCGGATGCACCGGTTATTCGGTGTTACGATGATAGAACGCGGGATTTCGCAGCTGGTGTCGGTGGATCTGGATGCAGCCGAAGAGTTGTTGGCGGCGGAGTGAGTGAAAAACTCAATACCAAAACTTGGATCGGCCAAACAACTCAAAGGCCTTAGGGAAATTGGTTGGAATTCGTGGGATCCTATTGGGCTAAGCGATGATCGAGAAGACTGCGAAGATGAGTATGACACTTATCTGATCCGTGCTGCCGGGATGATTTGGAACAACATACCTTTCGAGGACGTCGTTGAATATCTACTTGATATAGAGAGAAATTATATCGGGATGGGAGATAGAGACTCTACTGAAGCTCAGAATACTGTCAGCAAGCTGGAAGAATACATCGATAACTTACGAGCATAAAACTAAATGCTCGCAACTGCGCTTCTTAAAAATTGAGCCAAACGAATTAATCTAATCCTCCAAAATCAACCTTGGCCCAGACCCTTTCACCCCAACCCGATCCTCCGGATTGTAGAGCGCACATTTCTTCAAGCTCAAACAGCCACAACCAATGCATCCATCCAGCCGGTCGCGGGTCCGTTCCAATTCCGCGATCCGCGCGTCAATCACCTTGCGCATGGCTTTGCTGATCCGCGTCCAGTCTGCCTGCGTCGGTGTGCGGCCGTGCGGAAGGCCCGCCAGCTGATGCTCAATCTCTCCGATCGTCAGACCCAATTGTTGCGCGATCAGGACGAAGGACAAGCGTCGGATGTCCGAGCGTAAAAAGCGCCGTTGACCGCCGCTGGAGCGAAAGGGCTCGACGAGCCCCTTTTCCTCATAAAAACGGATGGCCGAAACCGAAAGGCCAGTGCGCGTTGCCAGCGCGCCGATGGTCAGGGATTTGGTTTCGGGCATAGCAATGTCGTTCCTGCAAAATAATCTCTTGACCTCAACTTAGCTTGAGGTTGTACGAATCGCAAGTGAGGGCAGAAAAGGCATGTTTTGAAACCTCTGAATCATGCCTCCATTCTGTCCAAAAAACGCAAAAACAAGGAAAAGGATATGACAAATGACAAATGCAAAACTGGAACATGTGAACATGACGGTGAGCAACCCAAAGCGGTCCGCCGCCCTGATGCACGACCTATTTGGCTGGCATATCCGGTGGGAGGGGCCATCAATGTCGGGTGGCCACACGATCCACGTTGGGACTGACGATCAATATCTCGCGCTTTATACCAATGAAGGTGTAAAGGCCGCCAACGATGGTGCTGGCCCGACCTTCGAGAAAAGTCAGCCGATGAATCATGTCGCAATGACCGTCGATGACCTGAATGCCGTCGAAGCGAAAGTTGTCGCGGCGGGATTAAAGCCCTTTGGCCATGACGATTATGATCCGGGTCGGCGTTTCTATTTCTTCGACTGGAACGGCATAGAGTTTGAAATCGTCAGTTACACCTGATCGAGCAGACCTTCCCATCCGGGTCGCCAGCGCGTAACCTTTCGCGATGGCGGCCCGAACCGGACCGTGGAGACAGACCATGGCTTATAAATTTCTCGACATGCTTACAACCAATAGTGTCCGCGAGGCCCAGTCCGAAAATGGTGCGCGCGAACAATGGGCAGATTTTTCCGGTGATCGCCGCTTTGACCTTTTTGACGAACGAGCAAAGGCCTTCATTGCCGCGCGCGACAGCTTTTACATGGCTAGTGTTTCAGAAAATGGCTGGCCCTATGTGCAGCATCGCGGTGGTCCGCCCGGCTTTCTGAAAGTCCTCGACGACAAAACGCTCGGTTTTGCGGATTTCCGCGGCAACCGGCAATATATCAGCCTCGGGAATGTCCGTGCAGATGATCGGGTCGCTCTATTCATGGTCGACTACCCGCGGCGCAAGCGATTGAAGCTGCTTGCCCATATGACGGTTCATCCGCTCGACGCCAATCCTGAGCTTGCCGAGCGGATCATCGACGCCGACTATCCAGGTGAGCCAGAGCGATTGATGACGCTATCGCTCGAGTCCTATGACTGGAACTGCCCGCAACATATCATCCCGCGGTTTACCAAAGAGATGGTCGATCTTGCCGCGGAACCTTTGCAGGAAGAAATCGCTCGGCTAACCGCCGAGAACAAGGCGTTAAAGGAAAATGCGGCCCGCCATTCGTCATCCTGAACGAAATTCAGGATGACGAAATCAGGGAATGGATAACGTTCTTACAAACTCGGGTTGACCAAGACCTTCTCACCCGTGGCTTTCTTTTCGTAACCCTTGGCGACTTCCGGATCGATCATATCAAGCAAGCTAATCTCGCTGGTATATTCGCTGTTGAAAATACCGTTGCGCTCTTCAACGCAATACATCCGCATTTCCATCATGCGTTCGCCGCCGACTTTTTCGAGATGTGGTGTGAGCAACCAGCCGCCAACGCCCCAATAGAGACCGAGACCGCCACCCAGGATTGTTTCGCCGGTATCGAGGCGACCATAGATATAAACCTGCTTGTTGACGGTGGAACCGTAAACACTGAATTCCGCGCCGCGCACTGCCGCTGCTTTTTCCATCGCGGTCAGGATATAGCTCGCCATCTTGCCGCCACCAATTGCATCAAAACCAAGCGTTGCGCCGGTTTCTGCTAGAGCGGCGATCAAATCAGCCATGAAGCTATCTTTGGTGCTGTCGATCACATGGGTCAGACCAATATCGGTGAGAATTTTCTTCTGCTCGTCGGAACGCACAATCGCAACCAATGGCACACCTTCTTTGATGCAAAGCTTGGCAAGCATTTGACCAAGGTTGGAAGCCGCAGCAGTGTGAACCAGACCTTCATGTCCTTCTGCACGCATGGTGTTTAGGAAGCCTTGCACGGTCATCGGATTAACAAAAAGCGAAGCGCCTTCTTTCGCAGCTGCACCTTCCGGCATTGGCACGCACATCATCGCCGGCATAACACGGTGGGTGCGATACATTTCGCCGCCAACGATGGTGACTGTCTTGCCCATCAACGCTTGTGCTGCATCGGAAGATCCTGCGGCAACAACTGTGCCAGCGCCTTCGTTACCAGCGGCAAGTTTTTTACCTGCGCGGCCTTTGAAGAAAGGCTGCATCGCCGCGTCAACATCAGCAACCAGCGCTGGGTTTCCATCAACTGTCTCACTGCGCACCGTGTCCATATTCGCAGCAGCTGTCAGCAAACCGAGATCGGACGGATTAATCGGTACTGCTTCCATCTGCACGACGACTTCATGGTCCTTCAATTCCGGCAATTTACACGGTTCAATGGACAGGATCGATTTGCCATCCTCGGTGACAAGAGAGATCAATTGTTTTGCGTTTTCAATACTCATCTAGAATTTCCTTCTTCTATTTTTGTGTCGTTTAAAATGTCTTTGAAGCGTTCAGGGCACTCATACGCTCGGTGATTTCGAAAAATTCACTTACCGTTTCGTCGATAATCTGTTTGGCAGTTTTTACCTCGTCAATCAAACCGGATGATTGTCCGGCCAGACCGACAGCAGCCTCCATATCGCCGCCAAAATACACGTCCAATATGCCCTTGAACGTATCGGGCGGCATCAGGCCGTCTTCATAGATTTTCGCGGTGCGCTCGGTTTTAAGGGCGCGGATACAAGGTGTCGCTTTCTTGTTTAGAACATAGGTACCAGTTTCCTTGGCATCTAATATCGCCTGCTTGTAATTGTGATGCACCGGGCTTTCTGCGCTGGAAACAAAGCGCGTACCCATCTGGACTGCTTCAGCGCCCAGCGCAAAGGCCGCCGCCATGCCCTTGCCATCAGCAATACCGCCAGCGGCAACCATCGGTATGTCAGATTGACGGCGGATCGCTTGCAGCAAGACGAGGGTGGAGACTTCTTCGGGGTTTTTGAAACCGCCGCCTTCTGCGCCCTCAACAACCAAACCATCAATGCCCGCTTCGACACATTTCATTGCCGCATCTACCGTGGGAACGGCATGATAAACCGTAATGCCAGCTTCTTTTAGGGGGCCGATAAACTTGGCAGGGCTGCCTGCAGAAGTGGTCACGAACTTCACACCTGAACCGCAAATGTGGTCGAGAATAGCGGGGTCTTTGAGGAACATGATCGGCAGGTTCACACCAAATGGTGCATCGGTCAGGTCACTCATCTTCGCGATTTCCGCCAAACAATTTTCGGTCTCGCCTGATGATGTTTCGATAATGCCGAGACCCCCGGCATTGCATACGGCAGAGGCAAGCTGCGAACGAGCGATCCATCCCATCGGCGCCTGAACAATCGGATATCTCGCTCCGGTATGTTGAAGAAAACGATTCATGCTTTTGGTCTTTCTTTAGGCTTCCGTTAAATCAGGTTGGACCGTCAGCCCATTGGATACATGATTTCCCGACTGATCTTGTAAATCCGCTTCATGATATCAGCGCTTAACTCCACATCAGCGGCTGCAAAAATATCGGCCAGTTGATCCGTGTGGGTTGCGCCAACAATGGTTGAGGCAACAAAATCATGCTGCTTTGACCAGGCTGTTGCCAAGGTTACGGGCGCCATATCCAGTGCTTCGGCAATTTCCATAAAGCGCTTGGTGGACTCTTCTGTTTTCGGATTGACGAACCGTTCCGCCATCTTTTTTTGCCGCCCGCCCAGGTTAAGATAGGCGGAGAAGCGCGCGCCTTCCGGTGTCGCTCCGTCATTATATTTACCGGACAACATTCCCCCGCCCAGCGGTGAATAAGGGATCAGGCTAACGCCCTCTTCCTTACATACTTGCGCCAACTCATCTTCAAAACGGCGGTTGTTCATGCTGAAATTATTCTGGATCGTGCAATAGCGCGTTACGCCAAGGCGTTCCGAAGCTTCCAGCGACTTCATTAATCCCCAGCTGGTTTCATTCGAACATCCAATGGCGCGAATTTTTCCGGCCCGGATTTGTTCGTCGAGCACTTCCATTGTCTCGTCATAAGCGATGCCATGATCGGGCCAATGCGTCTGATAAAGATCGATATAGTCTGTTTGCAGTCGCTTCAGGCTCTCATCCAGCGCCTTGACGATATTGTGGCGATCCAATGCGGTCATTCCGGCACGCTTCGCAGACCTTATCCAACCATGGCTGGGCCCGGACACTTTGGTCGCGATAATCAAGCTGTCGCGATCTTTGTCCTTCATCCAGCGGCCGACGATCTTTTCTGTCTCCCCTGCCCATTCCGGCTTGGGCGGGACAGGATAATTTTCTGCTGTATCGAAAAAATTGATGCCCGCTTCGACAGACATGTCCATAATCTTATGAGACATGGCTTCATCAGCACCGCTGCCAAATGTCATGGTCCCCATGCATATATCGGACACATAAATCGGGCTGCGACCAAGGCGGCGTTGTTTCATTCAGGCTCTCCGGGAGTTTTTCGTTTTAACTATGCGGTTAAAGATGCCAGAATCTACATAGGTTGCAAGAGGCAATGTAACTATTATGGAAACTGTTGTCCTTATCCAGCTTGCCCCAGCACCAGACAGGCGAGAAACATCAGTAATCCCGCGAAACGGTTGGATCGAAATTTATTGAGAGCATCTTCCCCGTCACTGCTGTCTAGCGTGCCGACTTGCCACAATAAGTGCAGGGCGAAAGGGATTAGTGCAGCCAAGCCCAATAGTTGTGGGCGGACAATCCAGAAAACACCTATCCAACTTGCCAGCGCTAGCCCGTAGAAGACCAGCACACCAAAACGCACATTATCACCAAGCCTTAGCGCGCTTGAACGAATGCCGGCCAGTGCATCATCTTCGCGGTCTTGCAGGGCATAGATCGTATCGAAGCCAATGACCCAAAATATCGAACCGGCATAGAGCAACAACATGGCTGGCGAAAACTCAGGAACAATGGCTAGCCAACCAACCAGCGCGCCCCATGAAAAGACCATCCCGAGCCATGCCTGCGGCCACCAAGTTATTCGCTTCATAAACGGATAGGCCGCGACCAATGCCAGACTGCCCAGCGCTACGAGCTTTGCCACGAGGTTAAGCTGCAGCCATACGGTCAGTCCGATCAAACAGAGGAGCCCTAACCAAACCCAAGCCGCTTTAAGCGATACTGCACCACTGGCCAACGGCCGTGAGCGGGTGCGTTCCACTTGCTTGTCGAGATCCCGATCGACAATATCATTATAGACACAGCCCACCCCGCGCATCGCAACGGAGCCCAGCAGCAGCCAAAGGATAAGGTTCCAGTTTTGTAACGCTCCTCCTGCCAAAGCAACGCCCCAAGAACAGGGCCAAAAGAGCAGCCACCAACCTATGGGCCTATCCAGCCGAGCGAGCAGCGCATAGGGCCGGGCTGCGGCAGGTAACAAGCCGATGAAACCACGATATTCGGTGTCGGGTACAATTTCCGGTTGGGTTGACATAAAGCCTCTATAGATCGACTTAGAACCTTCGTCATGCTGAACTTGATTCCGCATGACAATTCGGAGTTTTCATACAATGCCTGCCACACCTGCCTATCCTCCGCACAGCGCCCCGCGCTTATATGTCGATGTTGAACTCAGCGAGGGCGCGGAAATTCGGTTAGACGGCAGCCACGCCCATTATCTCCTGAACGTGATGCGGATCAAACAAGGCCAACCGGTGAAGCTATTCGACGACCGCACCGGTGAATATCTGGCCCATGTCGCCATGCTCGGTAAACGCGACATCATATTGCTCGTCGACGGAAAAACACGCGAGCGCGAAAATGTACCAGATCTCTGGTTGCTGGCGGCACCGATCAAGAAGGATCGTTTTAACTGGATTGCAGAAAAAGCCACCGAACTGGGGATTACAAAGATGGTTCCGGTGCAAACGCAGCGCACTCAAAATGTGGCTATCAAACCGGATAAGTTGCGCGCCCACATGATCGAAGCGGCCGAGCAATGCGAACGCACGGCGCTGCCTGAACTAGAGCCGCTCATCAAACTCGAGGCGCTGCTAAACAAGTGGCCGAGCGACCGTCATCTCTTTTTCGCAGACGAACGCATTCATGAGCGTGGAGAGGGCAGCTTTCGATCCGCCTTGGTCGCGAATGATGGTCCCGCTGCAATTTTGATTGGTCCCGAAGGCGGTTTTGCAGATAATGAGAATGAAATGATCCACGCCCTACCCCGATCCGTACCTGTTTCGCTTGGCCCCCGCATTTTGCGCGCCGATACTGCCGCAGTTGCCGCCATCAGCCTATGGATGGCCGGCCGCGGAGATTGGTCTTAATATTAGCAATTGGGGTTAACTGATCAGCTAATTTTAGCAGTTTTTACATTGGTAAATCCCAGAAACTGGTGGCTGTTTATCATTAATCAACCATTTTGGGTGATAGTACGCGCTCATTGAATGTGGATTAGATATTGAATTTATTGAATTCTCAGTTGTCCAGCTTGGCTAAAAAGGCAGCAAGGCCCCTAGCAGGCGTTGTTACAGCCCTCCTTTTCCTGTGCCTGATGCCCGGCCTGGTGCATGCGCAAACCTTTCAATATACAAATACAACCGACAGCGCCGTTGGCGGAATCACCGGCACTAATGCTTGTAGCGTTTCAGCAGCGTTTCAACGCGACTTTGTCGTGACGGATGATTTTGTCGTTGATGATGTCGATTTCGGCTTACTGTTCGCTCATGCTAACCGCGGTGATGTGGCCTCGTTCCTACAATCTCCTGCCGGAAATTTTGTCCGTGTCATGACCAGAACTGGCGGCGGCGCAGATAATTTCAACGTATTTCTCGATGATCAGGCGGCAACGTCGGTCGATGGACATTTCGCTAATGATACAGCCACTGCCGCAACCACGGTTCCGCCGTATCAGCGGACCTTTATTCCAAACCAAGGCCTCAATGCCGGATTTGCCGGACAAAGCTCATTTGGTACGTGGACACTATTCATCTGCGATTTTGCCAATAATGGAATCGATGGTCAATTTTTTCAGGCCGATCTATTTTTGACTCCTGCGACCGGTGTTGCGGATCTTTCTTTGAATAAAGCGGTGGCATCCGGATCGCCGTCTTCGGCGGTTTACACATTATCAGTCACCAATTCTTCTGGTTCTGACCTTACAGCTAGTGGCGTACAGGTCCTTGATATTCTGCCCGCTGGCGTGACCCTTACCGGCGCATCAGGGACCGGAACCTATAACAGCGGCACTGGTATTTGGGATATCGGATTGTCGATTGCCCCCGGCGATACCGTTTCGATTGACCTTAATGTTGACATCACAGCAGGCAGCGGAACCACCATTGTCAACAATGCAGAGATTATTGCATCATCGGCCCCTGATCCCGATTCGACACCTAATAATGCCGCTACTGGCGAAGATGATTTTGACTCAATAAGCTTTACAGTCGGTGGCAGGTTTCCCGGAATACCGCCCAACATTAATGGAATTTGTGCCGCAGCCGGTGCTGGGATAACAACATTAGACTGGAATAACTTAGCCGCTGGAGAAAGCTGGGCATCCGGCAGTCCTGCAGAAAGTTTCACAGTTGGAAATCTAGGTCTTGTTGATTTTGCTGTGGCAACAGAAGGTACATTCAATGCGCCATTGGCTCTTACGCTTGACAATAATGGCGGCCTGGGATCGGCAGGGTTATCGCTGTTCCAAAGCATCGAATATACCAATATCAATCAAGTAACTACCACGACGGTGACGTTACCGACGGCAGTACCTGGAGTTCAATTTACGATTTTTGATGTCGATTTTGCCATCAATGACTTTGCCGACAGATTGCAAATAACGGGCAGCTTCAACGGCGGCCCGCCGGTCAATGCTACGCTCACCAATGGGCAAGTAAACTTTATTTTGGGCAACGAAGCAATTGGTGATGGTGGCGCAGACGGAACATCCGACGATGGCAATGTCACCGCGACATTCTCTACCCCGATCGATACCATAACCATCGTCTATGGCAATCATACCACCGCGCCGGCAGATCCTGATGGACAAGCAATTTCGATCCATGATTTTAATTTCTGCACTCCGCAAGCAACATTAAGCGTAACGAAGATGAGCCAAGTGATCAGTGATCCGGTAAATGGTTCTTCCGACCCGAAAGCAATTCCTGGCGCCATCGTCCAATATTGCATCTTGATATCTAATGCCGGCAGCGCAGACGCAGCGTTAATCAATGCAACCGATACCATTCCTGGCAATGTTACCTATATTGCTGATTCTATGCGCAGTGGCAGCAATTGCGGTTCTGCCGTTACAGTCGAAGATGATGACGCGACTGGGGCGGATGAGAGTGACCCATTTGGGTCATCGATCAGCGGAACAGATCTCACCGCGCTAGCCGCCTCTTTAGGCCCTTCAGAAGGTTATGCACTGGTGTTTCAAGTCATTATCGACTAAAATTCTGAATCAAATAGCGCGCTTCAACCGCACCAAAACCTGATCCAGCGATGATAGAAATTTCGAGCGATCCGCTTTGGTATAAGGCGGCGGGCCGCCGATATTTTCGCTTCCCATACCAGCACGCAGATCGGCCATAATAGCACGCGTTGCCACCGCGCCACCGATGGAATCGACGGTAAACGACTTGCCATTAGGCGCAAGCACGTCTGATCCTGCCTTGATACAGCGATCGGCCAATAATATGTCCGAGGTAATCACCACTGTGCCTTTACTGGCACGCTCAGCGATGTAATCATCCGCTGCATCAAACGCATCGCTGACCACGATGCGACTAACCAGCGGATGTTGCGGCACGCGAAAATGACTGTTGCTGACAATTATCACCGGCACCTCGAGGCGATAGGCCACCCGGTAAATCTCATCTTTTACCGGGCATGCATCAGCATCAACATAGATTTGGATCGCGTCGGTCATAAAGCGGTTTAGTCGCTTTTAGGTTTGCCTTCAAATGGCCGCTTACCGCGATGGGGCTTTTTGCCGCCAAAATCGCCCTTGGGACCGGACTTGCGGTCGCCCTTAAAGTCGGACTTCTTTTTAAAGCCATCGCCAAATTCGCGCTTGCTACCACCTTCGCTTCCGCCTTCACGGTCACCAGCGGGTTTGCGTTTCACATAGGGCTTGCCGCCATCGTCCGACTTGTTGCCATATTTCTTCTTGCCGCCGAAATCGCGACCCTCTGGCTTTCCGCCGCCCGATTTACGGTCACCGAATTTTTTATCGCCAAACTTCTTCCCACCAAATTTCTTGCTGGCATTACTATAATCCCGGCCACCACCGCCGCCATTGTCTCTACGTCCGCCTTTGCGGTTGCGCTTGGCTTCGTCGCGTGGCTTGCCTTCAAACTGGGTGATGCTGATATCATCAGTATCATCGCCGCCGGTTTCGCGTTTCTCGGCAATCGCTTTGGTAAATTTGTCAACCACACGACGCGGAATTTCGAACAACGTGTCGTCGCCATTGATCCGGATAGCGCCAATTTCATTCTTGGTAATGTGGCCGCGACGGCAGAGCACTGGCAAAATCCAGCGGGCATCGGCACGCTGATTATGGCCAACATTCATTTTAAACCAAACGGTATCTTCAAAGCCGGGACGTGGTCCACCAGGCGCGGGTTGTGACTGGGCGCCACGATCCAACATCTGTTCTGGCGCCGGCATTTTTGCGCGATGGGATTGCACCAGCATCGCCGCAATTTCTTCCGGTGTTTTTTCGGCCATCAAACGTTTGGCCAGTTCCAGATCATCTTCATCAATTTCAACCGGCTGAAGCAAGGTTTCGATCAAACGTTCAGCATCATTTTTCCGGATATCTGCCCGCGTCGGTGCATCTTTCCATTCCGCGTTGATTTTCGCACCGCGCAACATGGATTCAACCCGTTTACGCCGCTGATAAGGCACGATGATAACCGCCGTACCCTTTTTACCAGCGCGGCCGGTCCGTCCCGAACGATGCTGCAAAGTCTCTGCATCGCGGGGAATCTCGACATGTACAACCAGAGATAGAGTCGGCAAATCCAAGCCCCGCGCCGCCACATCGGTTGCCACACAAACCCGCGCTCGTTTACTCCGCAGCGCTTGCATAGCCTGATTGCGTTCGGCCTGCGTGTGTTCGCCCGACAGCGCTACCGCACTGAAACCGCGATCGACCAAACTGGTGTGAAGCCGGCGGACGGCTTCGCGTGTCCCACAGAACAGCATGGCCGATTCCGCTTCATGAAAACGCAGCAGATTGACCACCGCATTTTCGGTATCAGCAGGAGCGACAGTAATCGCTTGATAAGCAATATCGCCATGTCCGCGATCTTCGCCGACCGTAGAAATGCGCATCGCATCATTTTGATAGCGTTTGGCGAGATTGATAATCGGCTTTGGTATAGTGGCCGAGAAAAGCAGCGTCCGGCGATCTTCCGCGGTCGCGTCGAGTATTTCTTCCAGATCTTCACGAAAGCCCATGTCGAGCATTTCATCCGCTTCATCGAGTACTGCCGCGCGGAGTTTGCTGAGGTCAAGCGCGCCGCGTTCGAGATGGTCACGCAGACGACCCGGCGTTCCGACAATCACATGCGCACCACGACGCAAAGTACGGCGCTCTTTGGACGCATCCATCCCGCCCACACAGGTTGCCATCTGGACGCCCGCGCCCTCATAGAGCCATTTCAGTTCGCGGCTAACCTGCAGAGCCAACTCCCGCGTTGGCGCAATTACCAGCGCTAGCGGTTCTACAAGGAATGGAAAGCGGCCATTATCGTCTAAAAGCTGTGGCGCCATCGCCAAACCGAAGGCAACCGTCTTGCCGGAACCCGTCTGGGCAGACACAATGAGGTCGCGACCTTGGGTTTCCGGTTCCAGCACAGCGGCCTGGACCGCCGTCGGTTTCGCATATTCGCGGTTTGCAAGTGCTTCGGCAAGAAGCGGGGATACAGAGGAGAAAGGCATGTTCAAATTTCCGTGGCAAAGATTGAAAGCCGCGCGGAAATGCCAATCGCCTGCGGTCGGTGATAATATATCGTTGGTTTAGAGGGTTTGTGCTGCGGCCCAACCGCTTGCCCAAGCCCATTGAAAATTATAGCCACCGAGCCAGCCGGTGACGTCTACGGCCTCGCCAATAGCATAGAGTCCAGGCATTTGCCTAGCTTCCATATTTTTCGACGATAATTCAGCCGTGCTGATACCGCCAGCAGTCACTTCCGCTTTGGCATAACCTTCCGTTCCATTGGGCATGAAACGCCAATGGGATAATCGTCGTGCAGCTTCTTCCAGCTTGCGATCCGCGAGATTACCCAGATCGCCCGAAAGCGCGATCCGGTCCAACAGGGTTTCAGACAGACGGGTTGGCAAATGCTCGTTAACGGCTTTGCTCAATGAAACACGGGGTTGTTCCCGCTTCAACTGGGTCAACCAATCTGACTTGAGATCAGGCAGAAAATCGACGTTAATCGGCTCTCCGTGACGCCAATAGGATGAAACCTGCAATATCGCTGGGCCGGACAGGCCTTTATGCGTGAACAAAGCAGCCTCGCGAAAAGCAGTCTTACCGCAGCTCGCAACAATCGGTGCGGAAACACCAGATAGAGAACGGAACAGGGTTTCTTCGCCGCCGAGGGTGAGCGGAACCAACGCAGGCCGCGGCTCCACGACCTTCAGGCCAAATTGCCGGGCAATATCATAGGCGAAACTGGTTGCGCCCATTTTCGGGATCGACGGCCCACCGGTTGCGATTACCAGTGATGGGGCTGTCGCAGCTTCATTACCATAGTCGATATGATATGCGCCGTCGCTGTGGCGGATATCCGTGACCGATCGCCCCAATGACAAAGTTACCGCATCTTCAGGGCATTCATCCATCAACATTGCAACGATTTGCTTTGCTGAACCGTCACAGAATAGCTGACCCAAAGTTTTTTCGTGCCATGCGATGTCATATCTGTTGACCAGCGCGATGAAATCTTGCGCTGTGTATCGACTAAGCGCGGATTTGGCGAAATGCTTATTAGCCGAAAGATAGCGGTCGTATGCCGTGTTGCTGTTGGTAAAATTGCAGCGGCCACCGCCAGAAATTAGGATCTTTTTCCCCGGTTCGTCGGCATGATCAATAAGCAATACCTTACGGCCCCGTTGGGCGGAAACAGCTGCGCACATCAGGCCAGCGCCGCCCGCACCAAGGATGATGGCATCATATTTTGTTGGGGTATTGGTCATGATTGAACGCCATTCTACGCCAAAGACCAGATTAGCAAACAAAAACTACTTTTCGGAAGATGCTAGTCCACTAGCGGCACTGGGAACCTCGCTTCCGTTCGTAAATCCTTTGATCAAAGATAGCGTGAAAACAGACTAGCGTTTTGCAGCACCCATATGCTTCCTCGCGTCTTTGACTCGAAACAATCTAGCGGAATCAACCAATCCAACCCGGACAAGATCATTCTCGTGGACCGACATATGCTTGGCAAATTTATCGCCCGAGAGCGCTCGCCCAACCAACGCGTTTCGCAGTGGAGGGCGCACAGAGACTTTGATCGTATTTTTTCCAGCACGAACTGCGTCAGTAATATCGAGCAGAAATGGATGGACTGATGCCTTTCCGAGCCCTTGGCCATTAACTGACACGGTCGCGACACCCTCTACCTGACCGAGGTCGATCACATAGTTTTCGTCCGCACCCAAAGCCTCGAGCACAAAGTCGCTGCGATAAACGAACGGACCGGTTGCATGTTTCAACTGCTCGTCATCCCGCAGATCGATCATGCGACCATTTATTTTCCGATCGAGATTCCCGACCTTCAATGTCCACCGATCCAGCTTTCGTGCGGTGGCACTATCATCGCGGATTAACCGGGAAAGTGGCCTGCCCGTCTCTTCCAGTGTTTGCGGCGTCGATACCAGGAACACGGACTCCAGCGGGCCCAAGTTCAGCGGCAATCCGCCCGAACTATCCTCAATCGCACTCCAAACACGCCCTTCCATCGGGTCGAACCAATATCTATTGAGACCGTCATCGCCAGCGATACGAAGGACACTGGCGGCATCAACGAGCGAGAGATTGGTAAAAAAGTCGACCGTTTCGCGTGTACCTGTGACGCGGCGGATGCGCCGAACACTCTCATTCCCGACCATGGTCAACGATCCCGCAAGTTGATCCACCAACTTTCCGTGGGTTAATCCTGTCTTTTCGCGATTAAGTTTCGCGATACCCATGCGCACCGCTTCGTCCCGTTTAACAGCATCCTTCAAGCCGCTCTGGCGCGTCGGTATCCGTCCGAAAAAGCGGACCTGCGTGCCTTGGCTTTTGAGCGATTTCAGAGCATCAACAGTCGAAAGCTCCATCCGGTCTGTTTCGAAAACTACGACCGCTTCGACATCGTTTTCGAAACTGCTGCCTGATCGACGACCACGGGTCTCCAGCGCGTGGCCGTTTGTCCAGGCCCAAGTTACGCCCCGCCGGTCGAGTTCCTGCGTCAGCTTCGATACTTTGGATAACCAAGCAACACGCGGATCTCCTTTGTCCTCCGGCACCTTTAGAAACGGAAGATCCGAGAGGTCGATACCGGGTTTTCCCCGCTTTGATCGGACAGCGTCGGGCATATATCCTTCAAACAGGAAGTCATCGGTCAGTCCCTGCGCCTCGTCAAAAAACGAAGGAAAACCAAGCCACGGATAGTAGATAAAAACTTCAACCTCAGGCGTTCCCGACTGTAACAGTTTTTGTGTTCGGCCAATGTAGGCGTTCAGTTGCGGCTGGGCATCCCACATGAGGCTCCCTTGCCCGTAATTTTCGCTGAAATGGCTAAAATTTTCTGGACCTGAAAATGGGTGCCACGGAACGTCGCCAAACAATTTATCATAGGAATCGCCTTTTACATCATAAGGCATGCCGTGATAGATGATCTGGTTCACTCCTGCGGCAAATAGTAAGTCGGCTGCGGCTTTGACCTGCCGCGGCGTGATGGCATAGTCACGCCCAATCCAGACGAAAGATTCTGCCGTAATCAAAGGGCGATCATATAAAGCGCCCGCCGACGCCGCCATTTTCAAAAACTCTGTCGAACCACCGGCATAAAGCTGTTCGATTTCCGGAATGTGATTGGTCCCAAGCGCTCGGATCATATCCAGGTCCATGCCATAGCTTTGCCCGCGCGAATGCAGGTTCCGCGCTTCCGCCCAGTTCACCGAAGTTTGCAGAAACCGTTCGACAATCAAATCAGACAGCGTCTGTTTATAATCGTGCCGTACCCGCGCATCATTTTCTGAAAGCGTATAACGTGGCGTCGCGTCAATATGCGCTACGTCCCACAGAAAATAATTGTCGGTAGCATCGACCAGCACAGCGGGAAGATGAGGCCGTAAATCATAACCTCGGCGTTTTTCAAACTCGGTAAGAATGTCGTGAGCAGCTAAACGATCGACCTTGAATTCCAGGCTATCGTTGAAAAAACCCTTAAACGCTTTGCCATAATGATCGTGCAAACCCGTGCGGTTTCCAAAAGCCCAGTTATAATGGCCCACGACTTGATCCTGCCGAAGATGGTCGAGGACATAGCCCGCAGTGCTATGGGCACCGAAAGTCGGTGCCTCGCCAGAGGGAAGGATATAGGTCGCAACGATTGTCCAGTCTCCAGCAGGCGCTTCCCAGTCAATAGTATTGCCGGTCACATAATCGTCCAGGACTATCGCGGTCGCGCTATCGAGCTTAATCGTATCGGTCACGTCTAATGGATTGCTCGAATGTTCACCTCCCAGCCGCCGCATCGCGACGGCACTAACAAAGCTTGCCCGATCACTCGGGAAATCACCAAACTGAGGGCCGAAAAAAACCTCGGCTAGCCCAAGCAGATAGGCATTGAGACCGGGCTTTGGTCGGGGCAGGCTTTTACGAATGGTCTGCCCGCCCTGGACATCCAATTGCCCGCTGGCCAGGCTGTGCAAACCATCCTCAAGCAACAACTGTGGACCACCCGCAGGCCATCCACTCAAATGGTTCAGATAGACGCCCATGCCGAGCTGTTCTGCACAGGTCATGGTCGCCGACAGCGTCTGGTAATAATCATCGCTTGCAAAGGAATTGATCTTCGCCTGTACGGCTTCGTCTTCGATTGTTTCCAGACCAATTTTGAAAGACTGGATTTCCACGCCGCCTATACCGCGAGCATCCATAAGACGAAGCTCTTCACAGGTTTGCTTGGCATCGACATCGCCGCCCGGCCACCACCACCGCGCCCAAGGGCGCGTGCTACGGTCAACAACAGACAATGTCTGGAGGTCAAGCGTGTGAGGGCGAAGCGGAGCATATTCAATATTCGCTGGGGGAGGCTCGCTCGCATAAGTGTTGATGCTGGGTTGGCCCACATTTGCAGCGGTTGGTTCGAAAGCATCGGTTATCGCGCTTTGCAAATAAATATAGCCGGCAAGACCCGCTATCATTGCGAGAACGATAAGCCCGAGCATTGCATAACCGCTCCATTTCATAAAACGCTTCATTCGAATTTCCTTAGCTCAAGCGTGTGAGGTACGGGGCTACAGATCACGATTTTATGCAGCAAAGCGATCCGACCCGCCGCATGCGGTGTAATCGGATAAAAGGCCGTTCATCCGCTCTTCAACGGCCATCATCAGCGCCGGATGCGTGAATATATGGAGCCGATTGGCCTCGATGGAATCGGCGGTCCATTCAGCGACAATCTTTGGGTCTATCCCACTTTCGACCAGCGTTTTGAATGTATCCGGCTCTGCATCCTCAGCCTCAACTTGTCCTTCAGCCGAAGGGCGGTTCGCGCCGCTAGTGTGGATATTGGTCCGCACAAATGCCGGACTGAGAATGCTGACCCCGATATTATGCATCGCCAGTTCCAGCTTGAGGCATTCCGAATAGCCGACCACAGCGAATTTTGTTGCCGAATATGGCGACATATAGGGTGCCGCGATATGTCCGGCGATCGACGCCGTATTGACGATATGCCCACCGCTCTTCTGGCTCTGAATAATCGGCACGAAAGTTTCAACGCCATGCACAACACCCATGAGATTGACATCAATCGCCCAGCGCCAATCCTCGACCGATAGTTCTCCGGCAACGCCGCCTGCGCCGACGCCGGCATTGTTGAAGAGCAAGTGGACTTCTCCATATGCTGACAGGGCGGCTTCGGCGGCCTTTTCGACGCTGGCGAGACTGGCGACATTGCAAGAAACGGCGGTTGCGTCTGGACCAAGTTCGCTCTGCGCCGCATTAAGTGCCTGCTCGTCAATATCCGCAATCACGACGCGCGCGCCTCTCGATATCAGCGTCTTCGCCAAGGCCAGCCCGATACCGGATGCCCCGCCGGTAATGAAGGCCGATTTACCCTGTATTTTTGTCATATCTAATCCTTAATTTCTTGCGATGGATGGGCGAGGTCTCGTCGGTCCATTTGATGTTCTAAACGGCGGATCGGGGATCGCCTTGCCGACATGGTCATAACCAATCTTGCGGCGACTATAGACGGGATCGAAAGCCCCAGAGGGAGAGGTAAGCCGCGCCACAAATAGAAGGCGCGTTACATTGGGAATTTCCAGCTCGATTTTAGTTTCTGTTTTGCCCAATGGTTCCAGAACCAAATCCACCGGTTTGGATCGCGACAGAATCCGGCCATTCCCATCTACGGCCAGAATTTCAGCCACGACCGCTTCCTTGCTATAATCATCATTCAGAAGGATGACGGGTACAATAGCCTTTTTCCCGCGCGGATAGGAGGCCTCATCCCAAGCGCGCAGGTAGATGAGTTGTGGTGCAAAAGCGCTCTTTGCATAACGCGCCCAGCGCGGCTCGAGTTCAAGCTTCTCTACATCGAGGAAATTGTCACAGGTCTTGCTGGTTGTGCGCACTTCCCATTTTACCGGTACGTCAGCTTCATCGTTGCATTTGGACAGATAGACAAAATGCTGGACCCCGGCATAACCCCGCATGGCTCGCCAATAGGCTGATAATTCTGCCGTCAAATAGGCGTAAGATTCCAGATATTCTGCCGGCGTCAAAACCTTGCCTTCCGCAATATTTTCAAACGATAGCTCCGCCAGCTCGGTGGGGCGCCCGCGATGCGTGACCCAGAGAAACGAATATTCATTGTTGATGAAGGGATGTTCTGGCGATCCCGAGTAGGTCGCGAAAGGTCCCCAAGTGGCCTGCGGCGGCTGCCCTTCCATCGTGGTAAAATCATCCAGCGTGTATCGGCGGTCATTGAGGTTGAGCGCACCACCAGCATTCAGCTTATAGGGATGCTCCTCAATTGGATCGTTCGGACCGACCGGAGGACGATAACCGCCATTTTCCCATTGCCGCGTGAGGTCCATGGCCCGCACCCGCCGGATGACTTCGTCGGAAAGCGGGTTGTGGTTTTCGTTGGCCGCGTCCCACCAGCCGATTGAAGCGTGATTCCAGTTTTCGCTTATCCAGCCCCGAAATTCCTTTTCCAACTCAACGATCGACCAGTTTTCTGATTCCGTACCGCGAACCACCGACCAAAAGCTATATTCGTCGGCGACAACGAAACCAATTTCATCCGCCAGATCATACCAGAAATTCGGCAACCGACCCGTATGGTTACGGAAGGAATTCCAGTGAAAGTCCTTTGGGTGACCGCTGAGTAAAGCACGCACCCATTTCTCGTTCCACGGCAATTCCCCGCGCTCGGCATCCTCGAAAAAGCGATGCAGGCCGATATTGGTACCGCGAAGATAATAAAGCCGGTTGTTGAGATAAAAGCCCTTGTCCTTGCCACTTCGCCACTCGGTTTTGCGCATACCAAACCGGTTCACACGGTCGTCGCTAACCTCAATGGCTCCGTCACCTGCCCCGGCGAGTGTCGTATGGGCACTATATAAAAACGGGGTCTCCGGCGACCAAAGCTCGAATGTCGGCATATCTATGGTTTGAACCACAGTCTGGCGCTCGCCGGGCTCGACCGTGATAGCCGTCTCAACTGCTGCTGGACCAGCGGTGCGATTCTCGGCCAGCCAAGGTTTGATGTTTTGTGTGAGACGCCCTTCATAAGGCTGAGCGCCGCCATTGCGAACTATCGTCTTTATTCGCACCTGCTTGTTGTCGATATCCGGTTCGATTTTCACGTTGGCGATGGACAGATCATCGGTCAGAACCAGACTTACACTGTCCCATAGACCAGGATACCAGCGCTCCTTCTCATCATCATCGCCCGCAGGAACGAAGCTCGGTAGCTGGTTTCGATCCGCTCCAAGGCGCACTACCAGTTCATTTGTCTGCCCATAACGAATGGCTTGAGAACCGTCATATTCAGAAAGAGAGAAGGTGCCGTAGTGCTCGCCCAAGGGTTGGCCATTGAGCCAAACTTTGATACCATTTTTCGCTTTGTGGAGGCATAAAAATGCCTGTGCTGAGGGCGCCTTTGGCGCTTCAAATTTGGTGCGATACCAGAATACATCACGCTGACCGCTTTCGATCCCCATTTCTGTAAAAGCAGGGCGAGCTTCGGTAATTAATCCAGGTACTGGTGCCGTATGCCCATAATCCGCAGGCGGCTTTTCAGCCATCTCGCCCTGAGCGACATCCCAAATACCGTTTAGAGAAACTGTACGGCGCGCTTGCTCCCCCCAATCGACATGGCTGTTCTGGCAAGCAGCGACGGGATAAGACCCCTCCACCGACAATTCATAATCTTCGGATGGCTCGAACGTGGTTAGCCACGTGGAAATCGTCTCGTTGTTGAGCATCCAGACGAAAATCGACGTGCGATTGAACCAGCCGATGGCGAGCAGCAATATGATCAACGCTATAATAATGGCGAAAATCTTTGGAAGCGATTTCAGCATGATGCCGCTTGGTCCTTTACAAAACTACACGTCTTTTGCGCGCATATTATACAGTTTTTCGCCATGGGCTGAGGGAAATGGTGGAGATCAGAGACCTCCACCATCAGGGAAGAACCACAATCACAATCAGCAAAAACGAAATTATCGAAAACCACCGGATCAGTATTTCAATGCCAACCGCACGCCCCAAGTCCGCTGAGATTCGAACGTTGTAAACTGGGCATAACCGCCGACATCGAAAGGCATCGGCACAATGGCCGCGACAAATTTCTCATTGGTCAAATTGCGACCGAAAAGCGAGAGGGTCGCGTCACCATCCCAGAGATTGAAACCAACTTGCGCGTCGAACAGCGTGTAAGCGTTGATCCGGCTTTGCGGATCGTTCGAAACGATGCTCAAGGTATCGCCACGATGTTGGAAGCCGCCTTGAACATAGGCCCCAATGTCATCGCTCAAGCGAAAATCATAGCGCGCGAAGCCATTGAGTATCCAATCCGGTGCATTTGCGATCGGAGCCCCGGAAAGATCCTGCGCTGGGGTGGTCGCCAGATTATCCGGGTCGTCAGGATCAACGCGAACTTCGAAGCAACCCTGTGCTTCTGTCTGCAGTTCATAACATGCTGCCTGCTCGAACTTCTTATATTTCGCGTCATTATAAGCGACCGCTGCCGACAAAGTCAGACCATCAACCGGTACGACGGTTACATCAGCCTCAAACCCTTTGGTGACGGCTTTCGCGGCATTGGAAAGCGACACGACAAGCGTGTTGTCCGGACCACGGACAAGGGATTGCGCCTGCAAATCCTTGATCGTCGTATGATAAGCCGTCACACCGGCCTGTAGACGGTTGTTGAGGCTGCGATAGCGAAGGCCAGCTTCGAGTTGTAACGGCTTTTCAGGACGTGCGATGGGCAAACGATCTTCGCCATCAGCACCGGATTCCGTCAAATTCTCACCCGTTACCAATGCCGCAGATTTATATCCCTGGGTCGCCGTGGCGAATATGTTGAAATTCTCAGAGAAGTCATATTTTGCACCCAATCGCCAGGTCAATGCATCATCGTCATTCTGCAACGTGAACTCGCCCTCCTCAAGTTCACGAAGCAGAAACGGCGCGACGATAAATGGGGAAACCGATACCGGTGTCTGCGCAAACGACTGACTCGCTTCGAGCTTAGAGCGTAGCAATCGCAACCCTCCGATCAGCGAAAGCTTAGGCGTTACCGCATATTCCCCCTGTCCGAAAAACGCATAATTGCGCTCCTCAAAATTGGACGTAAAGTCTGTCCCACCCAAACCGGGAGACGGCAGGATCGGCGGAAGGACACCGGGAAGAAGTGAAATGAGATTAAGGCCACCAGTGCCCACTTGCCGGTTGAATTGATCAATTTCCTGTGTGAAATAATAAACGCCCAACGTGTAGGTCAACTTTTGATCGCGCGGGGAAGATAGGCGAAATTCCTGACTGAATTGCGACTGTTTCTGGTCGCCCGAGTTGATCAACAAAAAGGGTTGCGGGATCAGATCTGCGTCTTCCTCGGAAAATATATCCCAATCACGCCAAGCGGTCAGCGAGACAAAGTCATGGTCCCCGAGAACCATCGTCAATTCTGAAGAAAAACCGGTAACCTCGCTCTCGGCTATCCAATTTCCGTCTGACGCGACCTGTCTGTTTCTTGGTCCCGGTATTATCCCGGCTCTGAGCGAATCATCTCCGATAGCATTTATCCTGACAGGTCCTATTCCGGGCACCAGCCCAGAGCCAGGAACATCCGGCGAAAGCTGCCGGTAGGTCAAACCACCAGGCGTATTATCGCGACGCGAATGATCCGCGCTTATAAGCAGATCGGCTGTATCGCTGAGCTCGAAGTTAATTTTGGCGCGAAATCCATATTCATCCCGATCCGCGAGATCATTTTGCGGAGCATCAGGGTTGATATTCTCGATAAAACCGTCGCGGGTATTGCGATATCCTGAAAGACGTGCGGTGACGCCTTCGGTGAGAGGCCCGGATATGGCCCCGGATATATTCACTTCATCAAACGAGCCGTAAGCAATGTTCATTTCGGCCGAAAGATCATTTGTCGGCCCCTTGGTGATGATCGAAATAACACCGCCCGAGGCATTTTTACCGAACAGCGTGCCTTGCGGTCCGCGCAAGACTTCGACGCGTTCGACGTCGGCAAAGTCAAATATTCCAGCCCCTGTCCGGCCGATAGTGACGCCATCAATTGATAAAGCCACGCTCGCCTCAACGCCTATGTTGAATACCCCCACGCCCACACCGCGTACGGTCGTCGCAGATTGCCGAGGGTTTATCCCGCCACTAAAGAGGACTCCCGGAGCAACATATTGAAGCTGCTCAAAGCTATCGATCTGACGATCCTGCAATTGCTCGCCCGAAACCACCGTTGCAGAAATGGGAACATCCAGCAGGTCCTCTTCGACTTTCTGTGCGGTCACTATAATAGTCTTGATGCCGGACACTTCCTCTTCACCGCTCAAATTGTCAGCACTGCTGGAATCGGCTTGTGAAAATGCAGGCTGGGAGCTGATGAGCGCGCCCCATATAATTGGTGACGCAAATAACAAATTTCTGTGCTGACGAACCATTTTTATCCTCCCATTTTTAGTGCTTAAGCACTTTTCGAAATTGATATTCGTCCATTTGGACTATTTGTCAACCGGCAAATCCGGCCACGTCCTAAAAATCGTCCGATTGTATGGTTTTTAACTCACTTGCTGGCATTATGACTGGGATTGATAGGGTCATTAAGGACGTCTATCGGTCTTGTGATTTACTCGTTCCAGCTGCGCCATCGCTAGCGATTCGCTTTTTCGCTGCTATTTCCCGGACGATTTCAGCATGTCGAGACTGGTCGAGGTCGAACCGTCGGGCGAGCACAAGACAAACAATGTAAAATGACATCGGGACAAGCGAAACAAGATAAATCAGTCCTTCCGTCGCCTCAGCTGTTTGCACTTCATTCGCGCGATAGCCGATCAGATCGAGACCGAAACCCAATATGCCGACCGCCACACCCAGCGATACTTTTTGCGCAAAAGCCATCAAGCCATATATAACAGCCTCCGCTCGTACACCGGTTTTCAATTCCCCGAATTCAACCGTATCCGGCATGGCAGCAGATATAGACAGAAAGACGGCCCCTGCCCCTACAGCACCCAATATCATCAACGGAATAATGATTAACGGTGAGGCATGCGCGAGCAGAAAGAGCGCGCCATTTACCGTAATCGCAATGGAAAAGGCGCTGAGCAGAACAAATTTCTTTCCTCGCCGCTTTGCGATCCAACCCCAGAACGGGACTGAAAGCGCTATGGTGAGCGCATAGCCGCCAGCGAACAGACCAAATAAGGATTCAGATTCGAGATTATACTTCAGGAAATAGAGACCAGATTTTCCGCCTATAGTCGACCCAGTCCCTCCAATGAATAGAATCGCAAACAGCAACCAGAAGGCGGAATTTTTCGATAGCATCTGAAGGATATTGCCGATGCTGGGCAAAGGTTGATCAATGTCCGCTTGCGACTCGCTTTCGCGGGTTACGGCGACGCATACCAATATGGCCGCCACAGAAAATGCTGCAAAGATCATGGCTGTTCGGCCGAAACCTACAGCCAGATCACCATCCCCGAGTGCCTTGGACAAATCCAGTGTTAGTCCCGCGACAAGCGCGCCCGAGATTGTCGCGAAGAGCAGCCGCCAGACCGCAAGAGAACTGCGCTCGTCTGCATTTCTTGAGAGTCGGGCGATCAACGCACTATAGGGAATTGCCACGACAGTGTAGCAGGTGCGAAACAATAAATGGGTCGCCGCAACAAAGACGATAAGCTCGGTTCCTTCGAGGTCGGGCCGGTGAAACATCAGCGCTAGCGACAAAGCCAGTGGTATACAGCCGAACAACATATAGGGCCGATATCGACCCCAGCGCGTCCGTGTCCAACTGGCTAAAACGCCGATCACCGGATCGGTAATGCCGTCCCAAATCATCGCCGCCATGATAATTGTTCCGGCCACGGCATTGGGCAGCCCGACAGCATCGGTATAGTAGAATAGAACAAACGTATTGGTAATATTCCAACCGATCGACACCCCGAAGTCGCCAAAACCGAACCCGATCCGAGAACGCAAGGTCGTGGTAGCTCCACCAAGATCTGTCGGGATTTTTTCGCCGATTACAGTCAAGTGGGCGCGCTCGTAAAAGCGCGCAGACCGCCCCTTTTGGCTTTTACCATTTTGTTCCTCTCTTTTTTATCGTCCATTTGGACTATTTTCATTTTATCGACTGCCAGTCAATCAATATTAGTTCCGTATCCTGCAAATTATCATTTTACGTCCAATTGGACGATTTATGTTGCACGGCTCGAATTGATCAGCGATGAGGACCACAAGAATAAACTCCGGGAGGGATAATTGATTAGTCGCATCGCAGCAGGAATCGCTCTGTCACTTTGCCTGGCAGCTTGCGGAAATTCATCAGAGGCCGCCGCCGAACCAATGGCAGATGAAGAGACCCTCCGTAACCTCGATCAAGGCCAAGTGGTCGGCTTCAAAGCCGGTAACGAGGCACATGTCTGGCTGGGAATTCCGTTTGGCGCATCCACCGCGGGTAAAAATCGTTGGCGCGCACCGCGCCCTGTTAGCGCATGGAGCGACATCAAGCGCACAATCAAATCCGCCGCGCCCTGCCCGCAATTTTCACGCGAAGAGTCAATCGCTGGACAGTTGATCGGATCAGAAGATTGTCTCTACCTGAATGTCTATGCTCCACCGGATGCACACGGTCGTGACCTTCCCGTGATGGTCTGGATCCATGGTGGCGCTAACGTTTGGGGCTCTGCGGATGAACGAGACGGTTCCAACCTCGCGGTCGAGCAGGATGTAATTGTGGTCGCTGTCCAGTACCGGCTTGGCCCGCTTGGATTCTTTGCTAACCAATCTCTTCGGGAATCGGCCGAACAGCCATTGGACCGGGCCGCCAATTTCGGGCTTCTCGACCTGATCGCCAGCCTGACTTGGGTTCGCGAAGATATTTCGGCCTTCGGTGGTGATCCTGGTAATGTCACTATTTTTGGTGAGAGCGCCGGGGCCCAAAATATTGCCGCGCTAATTGGCTCGCCATTGGCGAAGGGCCTGTTTCATAAGGCAATCATGCAATCGGGGGGCTTTGACAGCGTTCCTTTGGCCAAAGCTGAACTTACAAATAACGACTATTATAATCCTGCCTCGGTGGTGGTTGAAAAGCTTGGTTTTCAGGGTTTGGATAACACAAAGGCCGCGCAAGCGCTCCGGCGGACTTCGCTGGCTGATCTATTCGCAACCTATGCCACGCAAGCAGAAGCGGCAAAACCTCGCTTTCGCTATCACAATGGTACGCCGGTCTTCCCTAACATCCCAGCCGTCATTTCAGACGGTGTGACCTTGCCTCTCGCTCCGCTGAGATCACTATTGTCTGATCAGCAAACATTCCATGCTGTGCCGATGATCATGGGGGCGAATAGGGATGAGCTGAAAGCGCTGTTCCTGTCTGATCCCAAGCTCGTCGAAAAACGTCTTGGTCTATTCCCGGTTGCCCGGAATCAACGCCGTTATGATCTAATATCGGAATATGCCAGTCGCCTGTGGCGAATACATGCGGTGGACGAGCCAGCCGCGCTCATGGCCCGTGCCGGACATGCTAATGTCTGGGCTTACCGTTTCGATTGGGATGAAGGTGGTTCGATCGGCATGACCGATTTTTCCAAACTGCTTGGTGCTTCCCATGGTTTTGAAACGCCGTTCGTCTTCGGCACATTCGACGATTCGACTGACCGCTCAAAATATCTTTTCCCCCGCAAACATGCCGCAAGCCATAAAGCCTTGAGTGCAACCATGGGGCAATATTGGGCCTCATTCGCTCGGCTTGGCCGGCCTGTCGCCCAATCAGCACCGGAATGGCCCCGCTATGCGAAGGGTTCACAGCCCCACGTCCTGCGGTTCGATAGCGAACGGGACCAAGGCCTCAGAACGCTGCCTGGCGCGGACTCCATGAATAGATGGATCGCCGATTTGCAGAAAGATCAACGGGTTTCCGACGCCGATCTATGCGCGATCCTCGATGTCCTAAGGACATATAAGGACGGGAACGTCATCCCTTCAATCGCCCGCACACCAATAGACGCATTGCGGCGATCGCGTTGCGCAATGGGATAATAAAACCACGCAACGCCTCCATTCACTCCAAAAAAAACAGCGACAGAATTGAACCCATGAAAACAAATTCAACCGATCACGCCCTTATCGAGAAAGAACTCGATGATCTCATCCCGTCCTTAAACCTGAAAGAAAAGGTCGCGATGATGTCGGGAAAAGACTTCTACAAATATTATTTCACCGTCGATAATCGGCAATTTGGCGTGCGCGCCTATAATGCCGGCGGTGGATGCGAGCAAATCGATCTCGCGCCGCTCAGTTATGCGGATGGACCAAGAGGCGTGCGCCTGCCAAACGGCACAACCTGCTTCCCCGTTTCCATGGCGCGCGGCGCGAGTTGGGATGTGGATATGGAACGCCGGATCGGCGTCGCGATGGGAGTGGAAGCCCGGGCGCTCGGGCTGACGCTGCTGAGCAATGTCTGCATCAATCTGCTGCGGCACCCCGCTTGGGGTCGATCACAGGAAACCTATGGCGAAGATCCACACCATCTCGGCGAGATGGGAGCCGCACTGGTCGAAGGCACACAATCGCAGAATGTTATGGCCACCGCCAAACACCTCGCCGCCAACAGCATCGAAAACGCTCGGTTCAAGGTCGATGTGAAGGTCTCTGAGCGTGTACTTCGAGAAGTCTATTTGCCGCATTTTAAGCGAGTGGTCGACGCAGGATGCGCAACGGTCATGTCTGCATATAACCAAGTTAATGGTCACTATTGCGCTCATAATGAACATCTGCTGCGCGACATCCTGAAAGACGAATGGGGTTTCGAAGGTTTCGTTCACTCGGACTGGGTTAAGGGTGTCTACGGTGCCGATGCCGCAGAATCCGGCCTTGATATCGAAAATCCAGAGCCGACCTTCTTTGGCGAGGATCTGGTTTACGCGGTTAAGAGCGGCGAAACAAAAGAGGCAGTCGTGGACGAAGCTATCCGCCGTATTTTGCGCATGCAGTTGCGATTTTCTCGTGCCGCCGACCCGCAGATCTATTCCGAAAGCGATGTCGGCTGCGCAGCGCACGCAGACCTAGCCCGTGAGGCCGCTGAAAAAAGCATGGTACTTCTGAAAAATGAAGGTGTGCTTCCCCTTGCCAGAAATGGCGCTCGGATCGCGGTGCTCGGGAAACTGGCAGACAAAGTGAATTTGGGCGATCACGGCTCATCAAACGTCACACCGCCTTATGCCGTTACACCTCTTGCGGGCATTGAAAAGCACGTTGCAGAGCATGTTGAACTACAATCGGACACAAGCGGAGATCCCGCGACAGCGGCAACTCTTGCAGCAAAAAGCGATGTCGCAATCTTGGTCGTGGGCTATACCTATTTCGACGAAGGTGAATTTATTCCCGGGGACGTAGCGCTTGAGCAAGATGACGACGAGGAGGAAGCCCATCGCGGTGGCGACCGCAATTCATTACGGCTTTCGGATGCAGACGTTGATCTTATCCGATCGGTTGCTGCGACTGGTACAAAAGTGATTGTCTGCGTGATGGGCGGCGGTGCCGTCATGATGGACGAGTGGGCAGATCTGGCGGATGCGATTCTGATGATCTGGTATCCCGGAATGGAGGGAGGTACTGCGCTAGCGCGCATCTTGTTCGGAGACGTTTCTCCATCGGGGAAACTGCCTTTTTCCGTTCCAACTGACGAAAATCACCTGCCCTACTTTGACAAGCATGCTGATGATATTACATATGGAATGTATCACGGCTATACCCTGCTTGACCGGGATGGTGTCACTCCGGCGCTGCCGTTCGGCTTTGGCCTATCCTACACGCGGTTCGACTATGGCGAACCAACGCTAGAAATGGTTGGTGAGCTGGCCTACATTCGCGTGGAATTAAAGAACAGCGGTGCGGTGACCGGCGCTGAGGTCGTGCAGCTCTATGTCGGCTTTCAAAACAGTATAATCGACCGGCCAGAAAAGCTGCTGCGAGGTTTCAAGCGACTGGAACTAGCAGCAGGAGAAACCGCAATTGCCGAATTCATTCTCGATCGCACCGCATTGACCCATTATAATGAAGAAGCAGAATGCTGGCACTTGGATGACGTTCCTTTCGATTTATTCGTTGGGCCTTGCTCTGACGCGTTGACGTGTTGTTCAACTCCGCTGGTCTGGAAAGACTAAAGGCTTGGTTCCAAACAGACTTTTAGTCTTCAACGCACGTTCGCGATGGCAGGCAGTTCTAACGTTCCTCCATAAATCGTCTGTGTCGCGACCACGGGTTCAGCTTGCGCACTCCATAACCCAGCCCGATTAAAGTGCGGCGCAAAGGCAGGCGCGTTGGACGACGAGATATCAAGCCGGATTCGACTTCCAGCCGCCAGCGTCCAGTCTATCGGAATCATTGAAATCTTAAGGACAATACGCGTGTCTGGTTCATATCCCGTCTCAACTGCATCCCCATTTCGAGCGGACAAGGCCAGAATGTCATCGCGGATGTTCAATATCCGTCCGTCTTCAAATATTTCAGAAACCCGTACAAAAAAGGCCGTGTCCTCAGCATCACTCGACACATCAAGCGTTACGTTTATCGGACCAGCAAGGCGCTGAGGCGTAACGGATGGCGCTGAGATGAAAGAGAGAACGTCAGAGCGCTGACACGCCGCAGTCCCTTGGGAAGCGACCGCTGGAGGCGCAACAGACGCGTTGAGCATATAGGCCCCTCCAACCGTCGGAGCAGGTGACGCCGGATTATATGTGAAACTTGCCGCCAACTGCTGGGTGGTCGCTGTGCCTTCCGTCGCCAGGACACCGGCGCAGGTCGAAGCTTTATCCAACTGCGCAAGCTGCAACGTCACTGCTTTGCTTACAGGCGGCCAAGTAGCAGATTTCTTCCAGCGATCGACACCATTACGGTAATATAGAATGCCCGGAGACAGATAGTTCGGCAACGGTTTGCCTCGCAGATGATGGTCAAGCCAGGCAAGCGAAGAACGAAAATACTGCACGGACTGGTTCTCGACAGGTAAATCACCGGTCTGCCCACCATGCTCACCAGGCTGGATGAGGAGAGTGCTCTGCGCTCGGGTTGGCAGCTCTCCAAAGCGTTCGAGCGTTCCTTGAAGGAAAAAATCGTGCCAGCCAGCGACCCAAAGAACGGGAACATCGATAGTTCGGTGCGCTGTCCGCATTTGTTCGTATTCTGCGCTTTGCCAATAGGCATCATTGCGCAACGGATGGCTTATAAAATTTCGATAATCAGGCCACGCAGCACCAAAAAGAGCGGGATCGACGTCCAGCGCCGGTCGTGCAGGAACAACCTGACTTTCCCAGATTTCAGCCGCAGTATCACGCTCACTGGCAGGCATGAAAAGCTCGGTCGACCAAAGGCCCGTAACCCCCTGCGCAAAATGTCCGCCACGATAAACAATGTCGTAAACATCGCCATGTCCGAGCATCGGAATGATCGTCTTGACCTCCGGCGGCAGGCGGTCAGCAACCGCCCATTGCGAAACGGCAAGGTAGGAAAAGCCGATCATAGCAATATTACCGTCCTGCCAATCCTGATCGACCAACCAGTCCAGCGTTCCTTTCCCATCTTTGGCCTCGTTGACGAACGGACGCCATTTTCCTTCTGAACCAAATCTGCCGCGAACATCTTGATGGACGCAAGCGTAGCCGTAGCGCACGAGTGGGTGACAAAAGAGATATTTGTTGAAGCTATAGGCATCACGGACCAAGACAGTAGGCCAAGGCCCTTCCCCCTCGGGCAGAAAAACTTCCGTCTCCAACTCTATGCCATCATCCATCTCCACACGGAAATCCAGGGTCCGGCCTGCCTTATGCGTATAGGCGGGCTTGTCACCCAGATAAGGTGCAACGCCCCGTTCCACGAAATATTCAAGGATTGCGGAACCGAATACGAGCAGCAACAGTGCACAAGCGCCAACCACAATGGCAGTCCATTTAACGATGGTGCGCCAAGACATATTTTCTTCTCTCTATCCAATGGGCCACATTGCAGTGCTCAGATTAGCTTCATGAATCGCGCGGTCAATATAATTCATCCAATTGGACGCATTGACCTCATCAGCAACTCCCACTAGTTTGTTCATATCGGGATCGACGCAAATCGCCGGATGGTCGGAAATTGTTGGCGTCATTTTTTAAGTCAGGGGCTAATAGACAAATGAGCAAGGCAAAGGTGGAAGCTATGGAACCGTCTGACGCAAAAACAGATAGCCTCAACCACCGCGTACCTGTGCAGGCGCGATCTAAGCAAAAGCGTTCCGAAATCCTGCATCAGGCAAGAATCATCTTCGCCGAAAGAGGATGTGATGCGGCGAATGTCCGCGACATTGCCGCAGCGGCAAAAACCACTCATTCAATGATCCGATATCATTTTGGCACCAAGGATCAGCTTTGGCGGGAATCGGTCAGGGACATGTTCGAGCTCTTGCATGAAGCGCTGGAATTGGAAGATGACTCATATTCTGCACTTGGCGGACTAGATGGTTTCAAAGCCTATTTGCGCCGCTATATTCGTTACAGCGCAGCTCACCCAGAGCACGCTCGAATTATGATCATGGAATCGGTACGCGGCGGCGACAGACTGGACTGGATTGTCGAGACATTCATTCGACCGCTGCACAAAAATCTGAGTGAACATTTCAAAGCCAGCGGCGGGATAAATGGCATGCCCAATATGCACCCGGTTTCGTTCGTCTACATTCTGACAGCTGCTTGTCAAATGCCATTCGTCCTCGCTCAGGAAGCGAAAGCGCTCTACGATGTTGATACTCTGTCGACCGAGATGGTCGACACACATGTTGACTCAGTAATGAACCTCTTTTTCGAAGGACGTTCGGTTACTTAGCCTTCCTTACTTGGCGTTGAAAATGGGTTTGCGAACGCGCTGAGCCAAGCCTATTGGGTGAGATATGGAGCAAAATTCGACTAAAACTACGCGCGTCCGACTAATCGAGGCTGCGATGGTTCTTTTCGCTCGTAATGGCCTTGATGGCGTTTCCTTGCGGGCGGTGAATCAAGCTGCGAAGGCAAAGAATTCGGGCGCAACCCATTATCATTTCAAAAATCGCCTTGGACTAATCCGTGCCATGGTTGAGCATATTAACACTGCTACACCGCATGAAGTCGATCTGATCATATCCAGTTTGCCGATCGACGGCGACAAGCAGCTAGAAGCTATAGCCCGTTTCTTCAGTCCAATTTTGGTGATGCGATATGTCCGCCCCAAGGGAGAAGATACGCTGGGATTCCTTTCTCAGTTACTGCAAAGCCATGATCCCGATATTCAAGCGATTTGGGAACACGTTTTCGGCAGCAACAAAGATACGGACCTCAAGAGGATATTTGACGCCTTCCCCGAGCATGATCCGATAACTATAAAACGACGGCTCATCTACTCGACCCTGAACATCGTGCATGGCCTTGCCAATGACAGCGGACTACACCGGACAATGTTCGGAGACCTTTCGATGAGTGACGGCCCCGAGGCACTAGTCGACCTTCTGCAATATATCAGGGGCGGACTGGGCGACTGACGACTGTATCAGCTTCTTCCCTGGAGCCGCTTTTTACTCGTTCTCGGCAACGCCGAAATCGCATAACGCCGTCGTCCAACTTACCGAAGCGCAGTTGCCGAATATCGAGCGCATAGTTCTGAGCGAGCTTCCAAGGCCAGCGCTCGCCTTGCTTCGGCAGAAAGTGAGCCGCACGCTGAACATAGCCGGATGTGAAATTTATGGCGTTTTCTCGCCCCATTTCCGGATCATCCAGTACGGGCGCACATTCAACATATCTCCTTTCATCCATATAGACCATCAGCCGCCCAATATATTCGGAAACGAGGTCTGCCTTCAGAGTCCACGAAGAGTTGGTATAGCCTGTCGTGACTGCGAGATTTGGGACGCCCCCAAACATCATGCCCTTATAGGTGACCAGATCACCGGAAACGACAGCCTCGCTATCAATCGAAAGACTAGCGCCACCGAAGACGTTAAGCTTTAACCCTGTCGCCAGCACGATGATATCAGCAGACAACAATTCGCCGGAAGTCAGTGCAATACCTTCCTTTGTAAAACGTTCGATCCGATCACTCACAACCGAAGCGCGTTTCTCTGTTATCGCCTTAAACAAATCTCCATCAGGCACGACACAAACCCGCTGGTCCCAAGGATCATATGATGGCGTAAAATGCTGCGTCACATATTCCCGCGGCAAATGCTTCCCCATTTCCTTAAGCAGATAACTCTTCGCCTGTTTCGGATATCGCCGCGCTAGTCGATACGAGATCAGGTTCGCCAAAACATTCCGCCAGCGCGTCACCGCATAAGCCATACCGCTTGGAAGCCATTTGCGAAGGCGGTTCGCAAAGGCGTCTTTTGCCGGCAACTTCACCACATAAGAGGGCGTACGTTGCAGCATGACGACATGACCAGCTTTTTCGGCCATTGCAGGAACAACAGTTATAGCCGTCGCACCGGAACCGATCACGACAACGCGCTTCCCAGCGTAATCCAGATCTTCCGGCCAAAATTGCTGGTGGACAATCTGTCCGTCGAACAAATCTTGATCCTCAAAGGTCGGCACATGCCCCTCATCATAGTCGAAATAGCCTGAACACAAGTGCAGAAAACGACACGTCCATGTCTCGGTTTGCGATGTAGCCTCATTACGGATTGTTAGCGCCCAAATCGCCTTCGCGCTGTCATAATCGGCAGCGACTAGGGTGCGATGGAACGCAACCTTCTCGTCTAACGCTAGTTCCTCGACCGTCTCTTTCAGATAAGCCATGATGTCAGAACCGTCAGCAATCGCCTTTGCGCCCACCCACGGTTTAAATGCGAAACCAAGGGTGTGCATGTCGCTATCTGAGCGAATGCCGGGATATTTGAACAAATCCCAAGTGCCGCCAATGCCAGCACGACGCTCCAATATTGCGAAGGACCGACCCGGACAGCGCTTTTTTAAATAATGCGCCGCGCTGATCCCGGACAAGCCAGCCCCGATAATGAGATTATCAAAATGCTTCGTTCTTTCCATGACCGACCTCGTGATTAGAATGATGGATCATAAGTCCTCAGGGCTTTGACGCCGAGAGAGTTGCCATTCACGATTTCGCGAATAGGTTCCCCAGCTTTCCTGCAAGAACCATATTACCCTTTACAGCCAGTTTACCGGTCATGACGGCGCGAATCCCGTCGACTTCACCCTTCATCATTCCGGCAAAAGTTTCTGCAGAGCAGACCATTGTGGCGTCGGCCGGTTCATCTGTGGTGGTTATGCTTGCTGGAGCGTTCCTTCCGTCAAAAAAGATTGTACCGGCATCGCCCATATCTACCTTGATAGTGCCGTTGATCGTTGCGTCTTCAATCAGATGCGGTTTCAAACCCGCGATAATCTGTTCCGCTATTTCACTCATTCATCTGCCTCCTAGTGTTGATGACGGCGATCGTCCGCACAATGTCGCAACCAAGCCGTTCGAAGAGACTCCATAATGGGTCTCAATAGAAAAGTAAATCATTTGATTTAATTGTTGAATGCGCAATGAACTGACGACGTGTGAGGTCCAAGCACCCGATGATTAGCGGAGACTAGTCGTATGGGTTTCAGGCGATGCCGCGCTCCCTTCCACCAATCGTCGATCAACTACACAGCGCCGAAACACTTCGTGCGAGGAAGACGGACAGATATGAATGAGGGCGAGACATCAGCAATAGGTAACCAGCCGAGTAAGGCGACATCTAAATAGGATAGAACCTATCATAGCGACTGTTGCCATTTCGGGCATAGCGCTGGGGCTAACACAAAGCTGCGTATAGGACCGTTTGCTGGGATTGTAGAAAAATGGTGGAGCCTAGCGGGATCGAACCGCTGACCTCTTCGCTGCCAGCGAAGCGCTCTCCCAGCTGAGCTAAGGCCCCTTCTGCGGCGCGTTTAATCCAAGCGCACCGCCTAATGCAAGCCCCAATCGGAGGCTGCTAGAATGAAAATCAAGTTTCGGCGTTATCGTCGTCGTCACCTTTGCCTTTGGTGACGCCCAAATCGTCATCACCACCCAGATCAACTTCGTTATCTGGTGAAGGCTCATCATCGTCGATGTTGATATCCAAATCATCATCAGCAACTTCGTCTTCTTTTTTGGCGTCTTTCTTAGGCGCTGCTTCAAACGGCATAGGCTGTTTGGATTTCAGGCTTGGTTCCGGCGTCCATGTTTCACCGCATTCGATGCAGGCAACCGGGTCTTCTTTACCCAAATCGTAAAAACGTGTTCCGCATTTCGGGCAGCTTCTTTTCGTGCCCCATTCTGGCTTCACCATGGCTGGTTCCAAATCCTTATTTGTCAGTAATATATTTAGACCGCTCGTACGTTTAACGGAATCGATCGATCAATCGGGCCGCGCCTTGCCATAGCTGAGCCGCGCTGTCAAAAGCCGTTTCACATCCTGAAACGAATCATGCGCGATTCAATCGCGTACGACCGCATAAAAAGCCCGTAAATGACCAGTAAACCAACAGATCAGACGACAGCAGGGACAAAGACAGTTTCCTTTGCCCCCGCAGGCCCTTTAGCCGGCCGCATAATGGTGCCGGGCGACAAATCCATTTCGCACCGCTCACTGATTCTCTCCGCCCTCGCCGTCGGCAAAAGCCAAATTACCGGCTTGCTGGAAGGGGAAGATGTTCTAGCCACAGCTGCGGCGTTGCGAGCAATGGGTGCCACCATTGAGAAAAGCGGCGACGTCTGGACCGTACAAGGTGTTGGTGTTGGCGGATTGATGCAACCGGAAACAGCGATTGACCTCGGCAATAGCGGAACATCGGTACGCCTCCTTATGGGCCTAGTCGCATCGCATGATATCAGCGTGACCTTCACCGGTGATGCCAGCCTTTCCAAACGGCCGATGGGCCGGGTGATTGAACCGCTCTCTGCCATGGGTGCAGAGTTCACCGCCCGAATGTGCTCTGACGGCAAAGCATGCCTGCCGCTCGCTGTGCGCGGCCTCTGCCCGGCGGTTCCGTTGGAATATCGGCTGCCGGTTGCATCGGCCCAGGTCAAATCGGCCATCCTACTCGCAGGATTAAATATGCCAGGCGTTACGCGCGTGATCGAACCGGTTCTAACCCGTGATCATAGTGAAACCATGCTGAAAGGCTTTGGCGCAGACCTGACGGTAGAAACAGACAAGGATGGCAACCGAATCATCTCGCTGACGGGTGAAGCCGAATTATTACCGCAAAAAATCAAAGTGCCCGGAGATCCATCTTCCGCGGCCTTTCCGGTCGTGGCTGCGTTGTTAGTACCGGGGTCGAATATTGTAGTTGAGAATGTCGGCATAAATCCAACACGTGCTGGCCTCTTCGAAGTGCTGCAAAAAATGGGCGGCAACATCATCTATAAAAAGCAACGCACCGTTGGCGGCGAGCCGGTTGCAGATATTCATGTGAAGCATAGTAAGCTGACCGGTATCGATGTTCCGGCAGATATCGCGCCAAGCATGATTGATGAATTTCCAGTCCTGTTTATCGCAGCTGCGCTGGCCGAGGGAACGACGACGACCAGCGGATTGCATGAACTGCGGGTAAAAGAATCCGATAGATTGAACCAGATGGCCGAAGGTCTGAGCCTGTTGGGCGTGGACGTAACCGAGAGGGAAGACGGCCTGATCATAGTCGGAAGCGGCGAACCGATCTCTGGTAGCAAGAAGAAGACAGCCATTAAGACAGCGCTCGATCACCGTATCGCGATGAGCTTTGCGGTTGCTGGCCTCGTCACCCAAACGGGCGTAACGGTTGACGATATGAGCCCGACCGAGACCAGCTTTCCTGGATTTGCGGATATGCTGGCCACACTGCAGGGCGGTACAAAATGATCATCGCCGTGGATGGACCGACCGCCTCCGGAAAAGGCACGATCTCCAAAGAACTGGCGAAGCATTTTGCTCTTCCCTTTCTTGACACCGGGCTGCTCTATCGCGCGGTTGGTTGGACATTGCGGGAGCAGCGCGGAAATGCTGATAATCCCGGCCACGCGCTAAATGCCTGTACATTTGATGGCACATTGCTGGACGAACCCGGCTTACGCAGCGAAGCGGTCGGCGGCCTCGCCAGTCGGGTTTCGGTCCACCCCGAAGTGCGGCGGGCTCTGGACAAACGCCAGAAAGATTTTGCTTACCAGTCAGCAGGCGCCGTTCTGGATGGCCGTGATATTGGTACGGTCATCGCGCCCGATGCCGATGTAAAACTGTTCGTCACCGCCTCATCCGAAGCGCGCGCCGTTCGCCGTTTTGAAGAAATGAAGCGCCGCGGGGAGAAAGTGAACTTTGATGATATCCTCGCCGATATCCTGAAACGGGACGAACGAGACGAGAGCCGCATCACCGCCCCGCTGAAACCCGCAGAAGATGCGGACTTGCTTGATACGACCGATTTGACTATAGGCGACGCCATTCAACAGGCGATTGCCTTGGTGAATGCGAAGATAAGCCGCCGGCGCGACAAAGATCCGGCATAGCAGAAAAGCAATGTGCAAGACGGAACGGTGACAAACCGCTCTGGCTTTGGCGCAGCTTTTTCTATTTCTGGCTACCTCTTTCATTCTCCTAAATTGGCAGTTTTCTGGGGGATATGGTTGTCACATGCGGTGGCTGCCATCTTTTGGTCCAAGACCAGCGGAACCAACCGCTTGGCCCGAAAAAATGACTATTAAGGAACTCTTATATGGCCTCTACGGCATTTCCCAGTCGCGACGATTTCGCGGCATTATTAAACGAATCAATTGGCGGTGAAGATCAGGGCTTTGAAGGCCGCGTGGTCAAAGGCACCGTTGTCGGCATCGAAAATGACATGGCTGTCATCGATGTAGGACTGAAATCAGAAGGCCGTGTAGCGCTGCGCGAATTCGCCGCTCCCGGTCAAAAAGCCGAACTCAACGTTGGCGATGAAGTCGAAGTCTATGTCGACCGTATCGAAAATGTGAACGGCGAAGCCATGCTGTCCCGCGACCGCGCTCGCCGCGAAGCTTCTTGGGACAAGCTTGAAAAAGAATATGACGAAGGCAACCGCGTTGACGGTATTATCTTTGGACGCGTTAAAGGCGGCTTCACCGTTGACCTTGACGGCGCCGTAGCCTTCCTGCCCGGCAGCCAAGTCGATGTCCGCCCCGTGCGCGATGTGACGCCGCTAATGGACATTTCACAGCCTTTCCAGATTCTGAAAATGGACCGCAAGCGTGGCAACATCGTTGTTTCGCGCCGCGCCATTCTCGAAGAAACCCGCGCTGAACAACGTTCGGGTCTGATCGAATCACTGGCTGAAGGCCAAGTGACCGAAGGCGTTGTGAAAAACATCACCGACTATGGTGCGTTTGTTGACTTGGGTGGCATTGATGGCCTGCTCCACGTCACGGACCTTAGCTACAAGCGGGTTAATCATCCAAACGAGATGATCAACATCGGCGATACGCTGAAAGTCCAGATCATCAAGATCAACAAAGACACCCAACGTATTTCACTCGGCATGAAACAGCTTGAAAGCGATCCATGGGATGCAGCTTCCGAGAAATATGCCGTTGGCACGAAATTGTCTGGTTCCGTAACCAACATCACCGAATATGGTGCGTTTGTTGAACTGGAAGCCGGCATTGAAGGCCTTGTTCACGTTTCAGAAATGAGCTGGACCAAGAAAAACGTCCATCCTGGCAAAATCGTCTCGACCTCTCAGGAAGTGGAAGTCATCGTTCTCGAAGTCGATACCGAGAAGCGCCGGATTTCTCTGGGGCTGAAACAGGCTCAATCCAACCCTTGGACCGACTTTGCGGATACGCATCCAGTTGGCAGCACGGTTGCAGGCGAAGTCAAGAATGCAACCGAGTTTGGGTTGTTCATTGGTCTCGAAGGCGACGTGGATGGCATGGTTCACATGTCCGACATCGCATGGGGCATTTCCGGCGAAGACGCTTTGAACTTGCATCATAAAGGTGAAGAAGTGAAAGCAATCGTTCTCGACATTGATGTTGAGAAAGAGCGCATCTCGCTCGGCATGAAGCAACTTGAAAAAGGTGCTCCAGCCGTTGGCGGTACCGACACCGGCGGTCTCAAGAAAGGTTCGGTTACCACCGTTACCGTGCTTGAAGTTCGCGATGGCGGCCTAGAAGTTCAGGTTGGCGACGATGGCGCAACTGGCTTCATCAAACGGACCGACCTTGGCCGTGACCGTGACGAACAACGCCCTGATCGCTTCCAGGTTGGCCAGAAGGCCGATGCAATGATCATCGGTTTTGACCGTTCCAAGAAGCCAAACTTCTCTATCAAAGCCCATCAATTGGCTGAAGAAAAGCAGGCTGTTGAGCAGTTTGGTTCAACCGATTCTGGTGCTAGCCTTGGAGATATTCTTGGTGAAGCACTCAAGAAAAAAGAAGACTAAACCTTCGGGATCCTATTCATAGGATCCACCCGACCTGGTTTCAAGAAAAAGCCCGCCCTCGTAAAACGAGGCGGGCTTTTTCATTTCTAGCATTATGCGCTCACCAAGACCCACACGACCAATCCGTCCCAGATCAAGACGTATTACAATGTAAAATCCAAAGCCCATTGAAAACATGTAAATTTTCTGTCAGTATCTTATCATTATCGTTATGTCGCACAGCGATGTCGGCAGGAAACGAACAGCTGAAATTCCGTGGATACCCCACAATCGGAAAGGCATGCACATGATACGTTCTGAATTGCTCGAAAAGCTGGCTGAAGAGAATCCCGATCTTAAGCCCGATGAAATAGAGAAGATTGTTGACTTGTTTTTCAATCAGATAAGTCAAAAGCTGGCTGAAGGCGGTCGCGTTGAATTGCGCGGATTTGGAGCTTTCTCGACACGGGAGCGCAAGCCACGCACCGGCCGTAATCCGCGCACTGGCGAATCTGTAGAGGTTCCGGCGAAACGAGTGCCCTATTTTAAACCCGGCAAAGAAATTCGGGAGCAACTCAACAAGGGTTGACCACATGTCCGAAACTGTCAAATCTCTGGTAGTCTTTCAAAAAAATTCAAATTAGGCATCTCAGGTCTTGACCTGCTGCTTGCAATGATGCTTGTCGCATATTCCAGCATGGCTGGATCTACCGGTGCGGACGTGGCGAAATGGTAGACGCAGCAGACTTAAAATCTGCTATCCGAATGGGTGTGCGGGTTCGAGTCCCGCCGTCCGCACCAGTTGTAAAACTAAGGTTTTTTGGCCTTTATTGACACGACATTTGAAGCACCAAAAGCCTTATCGATGACCATCGTGTGTAATTTTGGTGTAATTTCGTCAAACAACCCCGTGTCAATGGCCGCCATCGCTTCATCTATATGCTGATCTGAAGGATGAACATACCTCAAAACCATCGACAGTGTCTTGTGCCCCGAGATTTTCTGAATCCTCGCAAGATCAACTCCAGCTTTTACTAACTGAGTAATTCCGGTGTGCCTCATGACGTGCGGAGTCATCTGGGTTCAGCGCAAAGGAATCGCTTGGCTGGCTTCTTGTTCACCTCAGCTATACAGCCTGTTATTTCCATGCGCCAAACGCATGCCAAGCGGCCGCCCGACCATGGTCTTCGGTCTCCCCGCTATCTGCAGTCGCTGGAAAAACATCGCGATCAACCACCGCTTTGACATGGGCCTCGAAAAGCGATCCCGGGCGAAATCCGGCATCCGTCATGACTGCATTCAAATCAATCGCGTGCATGGATGACCAAAAGGGCTCGTTGTTGTTAAACGCATCCCAATCGCGGATGAACTGCTCATAGAGTGGCATCGCCTCGGTGTAAGCTGGTTGTTCAAGATGGAACATCAATCCGCCGTTAGCGAGCGTTCGATAGCCTTCATTGATAATCTTTGGCAGCGCAGATCCGCTGGTTTCGTGCAAAAACATTGTCGTCTGCACCCAGTCGAAATACTCATCTGGCCAGTGCGATAAGTCTTCTGCATTGTGCTGCAGGAAAGTGATATTGTCCGCACCGAGCGCTTTTGCACGGGCATGACCATATCGCAATACCGGGGCGGCAACGTCTATAGCAAAGATTTCGGTTTCGGGAAAAGCGAGGGCAAGCGGCACGATATTATGACCCACCGTGCAGCCAACATCTAGAATGCGTTTTGGTGTCCAGCCGGGTCGTTCTTCCTTGATCCATTTGACCAGCGCCTGACCGCCGCCATCCGATAGCGCTCCAATCCCGCCGGCCGTGGTGGCGAATATTCCGCAATCATAATTGGCTCCGGCGGAGACATCGTCGGGGCATTCTTCGCCATGATAGCTGCCGGGCATACAGTGTATGTCCACTGCCGATTGGTAACGCGGTATCTCAACATTTGTATCAAGCGAGAGTTGATTGCTGCCTTCGTTTAATTGGCTGGCTTTTTCGACAAGTTCTTCCAACTGCCGCAATACTATGGAACGCCCATTCTGTTGGCGAATCTCCATGGAGTTGCGTTTTAAGGCCGACCACAAGCGGTGCCAAGGATCCTCATTCATCGCGTGGCGGATCTCAAACCGATCTTTAGGCTCACGGCCATGTTCTTTGATGAATTTGGGTAACACCCGACTATCGTAGGCTCTTTTATTGCCCGGCCCGAGTGCAGTAGCCATAAAGCGATTGAAATTGGCGAGGAAGTTGAAACGCGCGACCTCATCATGATTGGGCTTCGGAAAAACGTCATGCTGGGTGACCGCCGTATAGGGCGGTGCAATATCTTCTGGTTTCATGCCATTACGGTCCTTTCCGTTGCCTTCCAGTCGGGATATTTGCCAAGCAACAATAACAAGGCTCCGCCGACTGCAAATAATCCCATGGCGAAAATCAGCATATTGTCATAGCTGCCGGTGGTATCGCGCGTATAACCATAGAGTACCGGCGAAATGGACGAAAATATGCCAAAGGGCGCATAGAGGAAGCCATAGATGCGCCCGTAGGAGATCATACCAAAATAACGTGCCGCGAGGTAGGCGATAACATCTGATTCCGCCCCTGCTGCAAATCCCAGCAAAAAGCCGGCCAAAAAGATGATCGGCTGGCTGGTGCCGGTACCCAGTAAAAAGGCGCAGGCTGCAACCGGCAAGAGCAGCACCGGGAATGCCACGGCAGGAGCCCAGAATTTGTCGAACAATAGCCCGACTATTACCCTACCGGCGAAAATACCGCTGGCGACGACGCCCATTACGGTTGCGGCCTGGCCCGGGGTCAATCCGTGCATCTGGACGATCTGGACCATATGAATATGCGCGCCGCCATAAGCCAGAGCAATGCAAACCACTGAAGCGAACAATATCCAAAAGCGATAATGCTGGAGCGCTTCGCGCAATCCGAATCCGGTTAACTCGCCTGTGCTGCTGCGGATTTCCTGGGGCCGTTCGGACGGCGATGGGTCACGGAATAGAAAAAAGGCGATAGGCAAACCAACCAGTAGCGGTAACAAAGCCATGACCGGGAAAACTTCCCGCCAGCTCGCCGCCTCCACCACAGCGTTGGCGATTTGCGGGACGATCAGACCGGCTATGCTGGTGCCGAGCAATAATATGCCAAGCGCGAGCCCCTTGTTTTCGTAGAACCACATGTTGATCGTGCGGCTCCATGTCACCGGGGTGGAACCGATCCCGAGCATCCCGACCAATGCCCATATTGCGTAGAACACATATATGTTGTCCGGTGTGAAATAGAGCAAGGAAAAGGCAATTCCGAAACCGGTTAGCGATGCCATGGCAACAGGCTTCACGCCAATTTTGTCGGCAAGAGCCCCAACAGCCGGCGCCAGAAACGCACCGACCATGCCATAAATTGTTATGCCGATGCTGATCTGCAGAAAGGACCAGCCCATGGCGAAATGGATGGGACCGATGACGATTGGCAGGACGTTGAACGGTATTGGCGATGCACCGGTGGTGACACCAATTACCCCTGCAAACAGAGCCTTCCAGCCTTTGCGAAATTCCTCATGAATCATGGTGCGGGTACTTCTTCAATAGCTTCACCCATGGTCTCTTTCTTCAGGATATTGATCAGTGCAGCTCGGCGTTCAGGGTCTTTGACGTTGCCCGATGAGACAACCATCGTCGTGCCGGGGGCAAATGCGTCAGGGTCGGCAACCAGCTCGTCCATCAGTTCCTCTGTCCAGACTTCTCCAGCCTTCCCGCGGGCAGCAAAATTTTCGGTAAAGGTAAAGTTGGGAACTGTCCCAACCCGGCGACCGAATATCCCGTAGAGATTTGGTCCCGCCAAATGCTTGCCGCCTTTGTTCATGGTATGACAAAAGCCACACCATTTGAAATTTTCTGCCCGGACATCACGTTCTAGTGCCGTTTCTGGGGTCACTTGCACGATGATTTCAGGATCCGGATGAGACGTTACGCCTTCGGGCGCCTCAATCCTCTCGCCCATTTCGATCGGACTGACCCGGAACAAAGCATAGGGGCCGTAAAGACCGGCAGCGCTCACTACCAGCGCCGATATTAACGCGACTATACCAAGACCGGCACGACCGGAAAAAGCATTAACGGTTTTTGACGGCTGCCGTTTTAGCAAGCGCGCGAGTCCCCAAGCAGCCAGGCAGATGGCGAGAAAAATCGCCACAGCACGCGGTCCAGGTTCCGGTCCGCTGAAGGTTGTCGCGGCGTAAATTGAAACAATCGCGCTGAGCAACATGAACAGGCCAAACCCTGGCGGAAAACCGGTGAACAGTCCCTGACCATAACGGAGCAAGAAGTAACCGGAAGTGAGCAACGTCGTTAGCGTCAAAAACAAAACCGAAAAACCGATGCCGGCGTGGAAATATCCTGCGAACAGCCAGACCGCCCGGTTCTCTCCCATTAAGGAGGGGAAGGCCGGGAGAGGCCCAAAATGGATGGCCAGACCATTGGCCCATGCATTAAAAATACCGAATAACGGCGCAATGAACAGTAATGCTGCGGTGAAAAGCACCAATGCAAAAGACCAGCGATTGGCCAGTGCGGACATGTTGCTGTTGACCGGAACATGACGGCGTTTCCATAACCGGATCAGGACCCAGATACTCAATATGCCAACAATCGTACCCACCGCATAGTGCCAGCCACGCAGCACTTCTCGCATGGCATCGGCCTTGTCCGTCCGCGGCAACAGGGTGTTTATTATGCTGTGTACAAAGAATGCCAGCGCCCAGGCATATTCTACCCAATGGCCTAGAATTTTCGTTAGTCCTTGCTGTTCCTCAGCCACAGAGTCCTTGACCAAAATATCGCTCCCTATTCACTCAGCCTGAGCCAAAATATCGGTTTCAAATCATGCTGACCATAGTTGGACTGTCTGATCCCGCTCGATTGATGAAAAGTGTGACCGCTTGTCGGATAGTTTTGCAATTGCATCCACTGTCGGAAAACAGAGGCGAATATAGTCAAATAATATGAGATAAAATCGGCCGGTCGCGCCTGTGTATCGCGGCCATACCCCCAAGGAGCAAAAATTATGCAGCACTATGTATCCGGACAAGCAAAGCATGATATTCTGGTCGTTGGAGATCATGATGATCGCATGCGACAGGATTTTACCAAAAGCCTGAAACAATTTGTCCAAAATGATCTGCTTCCTGGCCTTACGCCGGTATTTGAAGGTCGCGCATCTCGGCAATTTGAAAAACAGCATGGGCATAAACCGGTGGATCGCCATGACATTCGTTCGACCATGGTAGTTGATCCCTATTTCCAAGCCTATGCGTCTGCCAATCGGATCGCACAGGAATTGCTTTGGGATTCGGTGATCGAACCGTTGGCGCGGGATCAGGATGATATCAATGCGAAAGCCCAGCAACTATCTGCTCAATCCAATGCCCCCTTGGAATCAAGCACCGAATTCGAAGTGCCTCGCTACATCAGCGCGATTGATATTCATTGCATGCCCGGCGGATATGCCTCTGCTGCGACGGA
Source organism: uncultured Sphingomonadaceae bacterium (assembly GCA_947501695.1). GTDB lineage: Bacteria > Pseudomonadota > Alphaproteobacteria > Sphingomonadales > Sphingomonadaceae > Parasphingorhabdus. The sequence continues at coordinate 167,136 of CANMWO010000001.1, read as the reverse complement.
CGCTGATGTAACTGCCGGCGCGCTCTACGACCGCGGAGTGTATCTCTACTCAATGGGAATGATGGGGCCAGACAATGATGATATGGGACGGTCGGTTTGCAATTATATCAAACGCAATCTGGACGGGTTTGAGCCCAGGGATATTCTCGATATGGGTTGCACTGTCGGCCATTCAACGCTGCCCTATAAAGAGCTTTTTCCAGAAGCCAGTGTTACGGGTATTGATGTTGGCGGCCCGTGTGTTCGCTACGCCCATGCGCGTGCTGCAGCAAAGGGAATGGAAGTGGGCTTCTTGCAGCGCGATGCCGAAACAACTGGGTTTGATGATGAAAGCTTCGATCTGATTGTCAGTCATATCCTGCTCCACGAAACGAGCGGCAAGGCGATGCCAGAAATTATTCGCGAGTGTCATCGGCTCCTGAAGCCAGGTGGTTATATGATCCATGCCGACTTGCCGCCGTTCCACAAAATGGGGCCGTTCATGCAGTTCATTCTAGATAATGAGACCTATTATAATAACGAACCCTTTTGGGGCGCGATGCGCGAAATAGATCAGATCAAGCTAGCTATCGATGCAGGATTTTCGGCTGATGCGGTGTCATTTGACAACGCACCTATGGCTGGCCTTGAAGCTTTTGCATCAGACGAAACGGATCAGGGTGAGCGTGAATTTGTCGCTGGCGAATATGCGCCCGGCGGCGGCTGGGAAGTGCTCATTGCAAGGAAGGCGGGTTAGATGGAAAAATCAATAGAACCAACCGTCACGCGCCATGCCAAGGGCAAGCGGCCGAAGTTTTTTGAAGTGGATGGTATCGACGAAGCCATGTCCATGATCATGGTTTTGGCTGGTGAGTTTTGTGTGATGCGGGACCGGCTCGATACAGTCGAAAAAATTGCCACTGCCAAAGGCATCATGATTGATCAAGAAGTGGACGATTTCGAGCCGGATGAAGCCACGATCCTCGCCCGGGAAGAGCGTCGTCAGGCATTTCTGGACCGTCTCTATTATGTGACCATCAAGAAGGCCAAAGAGCAGGAACAGAATGATTCCGGCGAGCGTTATTCCGCTGTCCTTAAAGAAATTGCAGAAGGATAAGTATTTGAGACGTTTCCGATTCTTGGTGCTTTCGCTGATCTTGGGCGTTGGTGCCTGTGCGTCGTCAGCAGACAAAGAAATCTCCCAACCGGCAGAGACGCAGATGTCTGCATCTTGGCAAGATCGCCCTGCGGACTCAGAGGTGCTTTATCAGAAGCGGTTTGCTGCGCTCGCGGCGCGGGAACGGCTGGAATATGATGTGATGGCACCGGTGCTGGGAGCCGCACAGCCCAATCTACCTGACGTATCGGCTGATGTGCTACCACCATCAGCAGTTGAAAAAATAGTCGGCTATGCCGCCGCAAATAATAGCTCTGCGCTGCTCGTCTGGCATGATGGAAAGCTGGCTGCCGAGCAATATTTTGATGGTAACTCAGCTGCTACGCCAATGGTATCCAAATCCCTGTCGAAACCCCTTAGTGCTATCGCGATAGGGCGAGCGATCGCGCTCGGTGATATCAAAAATCTTAATCAAAAACTCTCTGACTTCATTGTCGAGTGGAAGGGAACACCAAAAGAAAGCATGACTGTCCGTCACATGCTTTCCATGACAAGTGGGCTGCTGGAACAAAGCTTTGCCATGGATCCCGATAGTCCCTTTCCGCGAGCGTATCTCGATCCTTATCATGGCCAGTATATTATCGACGAATATCCGTTAACCGACACGCCCGGAACAAAATATTCTTACAACAATGCTACTGGCGATTTGGTTGCTATCGTCATCGAACGGGCGACCGGCCGACAATATGAAGAATTTATCGGCACCGAGATTTTGCAAAAAATCGGCGCGCCGGGCGGCACTATCTGGCTCAATCGGGACGGCGGTCTCGCGCATTCTGGCTGCTGTATGCTGCTACCTGCGGAAAGCTGGCTAAAGCTGGGCATATTGTTGGTAAATGACGGGAAAATCGATGGTGCGCCATTGCTGCCGGAAGGCTATGTCGATCAGATGCGCACGGCTTCGGCAACCAATCCCTATTATGGTCTTGGTGTCTGGATCGGGTCGCCCTATGAGGAGCGGCGTGGCTTTATGGGGCCCGCCTCCCAAGCTCCAAAAGTATTGCACAGTGCGGCCTATCTCGCCGACGATCTGTTTTTGTTCGATGGTAACGGCAATCAAGTTACTTATATTATCCCGTCCAAGAAGCTCGTCATTTTGCGTATGGGCGATAGCCCGCCGAAAGAGCCAGAATGGGATAATAGTTTCATTCCAAATATCATATTGGAAGCATTGGACAATTAAGATCTATTTATCCGTTGCGCGGTCAACCGGCATTCATCGTTCCGGCGTTTGATCAGAATAGCTATTCGTTTGGCCATGACATTACAATCTGGCAGCAGCGAGTATGAGGCATCGCGTGACAGCAGTCCGACCACGGACAGGTTGATCGAATGCGTGCTTTCCAGCAGTTTTTCCGATCTACCCGCAGAGACAGTGCGCCATGCCAAGACCTTTCTTGCCGATACTCTGGCCGTTGGCGTTGCTGGAAAATGCAACCGTGCGAGCGATAAGATATTGGCGGCAGCGAAGCAATGGGATGGTGACAGGACGGGAACCTGCCGTATCTTAGGCCGTGAAGGCATCCGGCTGTCGCCGCATTCGGCCGCCGTGGTAAATGGCTTTCAGATTCACGCGTTGGAATGGGATGCACTGCACGAACCGTCAGTGGTTATTGCGCTTTGCACAACGACGGCCGCAATGCTGTCTGAAGTTGAGGAGCACCCGGTGCAGCTCGACGAGATGCTCCTGGCCCTGATAGTCGGAGTGGAAACAGCAGTGTTTTTCGGCGCGGCGGCCAAAACGGAACCGCGATTTTTCAGGCCTTCAGTTGCTGGACTGATGGGCGCGGCCATGGCCATTGGTCGACTTCGCAAGTTTGATCAGGTTCAAATGATCGACCTCATGGGTATTGCCTATAGTCAGGTTTCCGGAACCATGCAGGCGCATTGGGAGGGATCGGAAACCTTACCGCTGCAAATAGGAATTGCTGCAAGGTCTGCCTTAACTGCCGCAGATTTGGTGGTATCTGGAATGACTGGTCCGCATGACGTAGTCGATGGCAAATTCGGATTTTTCAATCTGATCGAGCAAGGTACAGACTTGGAGTCGCATTTGAGCAACTGGGCTAAGCCGTGGAAAATTACGGAAGTGGCGCACAAGCCCTTTCCAGCGGGTAGAGCGACCCAGGCGACATTGACCGCGTTAATGGATATGCGTGCGGAGTATGATTTTGAAATGGAGGATATCGTGAGCCTGACAGCGCATGTGCCGCCTCTCATCATGCTTCTGGTTGGCCGCACCTGCAACCCGGATATGGAACCCGCCTATGCCCGATTATGTCTGGAGTTCATTGCGCCGATGATGATACGCCAGCGCAAAATTGATCCGGCGCTCTTCACCGTTGAAAGCTTCAGCAATCCGCAGACCCTTGATGATGCGGCAAAAATTCATGTCATTCTGGATGACAATCCGGATCCCAATGCTTTGTCACCGCAAAAAATCGTGCTCGAGCTAAATGATGGCCGAACCATAAAACAGACTGTGGATATGCCGTTCGGTTCCCCGTTGCGACCACTTAGCCGTGCAGATGAATTGACTAAGGTCAGCCAGTGTTTTGCTGCGGCCGCTTTTGACCGGGATCCAGCCGAGCTGTTTGCCATTGTTGAGCAATCGAGCCCCTATCCGAACAGCAGGGACGTTATGGACACGGTCACCCAATCAAGAGGAGATACGTAATGGCGTTATCGAGAGAACAGCTTGTGACTGCAGGTATCGAAAATTTCTTCAAGAAGCTCAACGCCCATGATCTGGATGGCGTTATGGCAGGCATATCGGAGGATTGCGAAATGCGGATCCCGAGCAGCAATTTTACCTATACGGGCTGGACGGCGCTGCGCGATCATCTGGAAGATTTTATCACCAGCTTTCCTGTCGTCAACTTTCGTGATTTTATCGCTGTGGCTGACCCGGAAGAAAACCGCCTGGCTGTGCGCTTCAACATCTCGCTGACCGATGATGAGGGTGAAGAAACCCACATGTCCAACTGCAATTTCTTCGAAGTTGGTGAAGACGGTAAACTCCACGATATCCTGATCTTTGCCTCAGCACCGTTGAGCAAAGGCTTTGAAGTCGGATCGAGCACTTAAACTAGCTTTTTATTTAGATAACATAGGAGACAACCCATGGCACAACCCGAGGAACTCAGAAAGAATATGCCGCTGCTGGCAGCCAATGAAGGCGTCTGGGAAGGCGTTTATCGCTATTATGATGCAATCACCGGAGAATTGATCGACGCGCACAAGTCGCGGCTAATCTGCCGTATCCCCGAGGATGGCAAACCCTCCGACTATCATCAGACCAACTATTATTTTTGGGACGATGGGAAAAGCGAGACACGCGAGTTTCCCGCAAATTACAAAGATGGTCGGATATGGTGGGATAATGATCTGATCAAAGGTTGGGCGGCAGCCATGCAGCCCGATGACAATGGTCTTTCTACATGCTTGAACTGGGTGCGCAAGGATGAGCCCGGTGTCTATCTTTATGAAATGATTCAGGTTGACAAGGATGTCAAAGAACGGGCCCGGACCTGGCAATGGTTTCGCGATGGCAAATGCTATATGCGGACATTAATCGATGAGCATTTCGTCACTGCTGACTGGCAAAATTGGGACAATTTTGATCCGCCTAAAGGCTAGCGAAATGGCTCTCTGTCCCTCGTGCCTTCATATTTGGATGAGCTCATTTTTCGAAGTCACCGACCCTTAAGCAATTTGATGGATTTTTAACCAACTGGTGGAGACTCTTTGGTAAGAGCTATTTGCGCTTCATTCCCTTGATACACTTGCAGCAGAAGAAAGCCGGTCTGGGAGGCCAATTTTTCATCGAGGGGGATTTTTTATGTCCAAGAGTAAAAATAGCAAAATGAGTGCAGCCGTCCTTACGGCTCTGGGAACCACAGCAATAACCGCAATGGCATTTTTACCAACTAGTGCGGCGATTGCTCAAACCAGCGATTCCGTCGCTGCGGACGAAGACAACAATATGATTGTCGTGACAGCTCGAAAAGTGGAGGAGAACCTTCAGGAAATCCCCGGTGCCATTACGGCTTTCTCTGCAGAAGAAATACAGCGCCGGTCGATTTCCGAACTGGAAGATGTTGCGCTGTTGACGCCTGGCCTGGTGTTCGAAGATTTCTCGAATGGCGGTTTCGGAACACCGACTATTCGCGGCACCACGCAGTTCTCGATTAACAACCTCGAGCAGAACGTTTCAACGTTTATCGATGGCATATATATTCCGCGTCAGTATGCGGTAGATATTGGATCTACCAATCTCGAGCGAGTCGAAGTCGTAAAGGGCCCGCAGAGCGCACTTTACGGTGCCAATGCTTTTGCTGGTGCAATCAACTATGTGACGACAAACCGAAGTCTAACCGAAATTTCAGCGAGCGGCGAAATCGAGGTTTCCGAGAATAAGGGCTTCGATATTTCAGGTAATCTCAGCGTTCCATTGATCGATAACATGCTCGCTATGCGGCTTGGACTTGGTTTTTCGGAGTATGACGGTGACTGGAAGAATAACTTTCCAAATGCGGCAACGATTAATCCCGGCACAAATGGCCGGATTGGTGGTTATGACAACCAGTCACTCACCGTTGGTGCCAGTTTCCGTCCGATCGAGGCGGTGACAATCGACTTTGATTATTACAATTTTGATGTCTCATCAGAATCCAGGGCACAATATCGGTTGGACCGCGGTGCAGGTGACTTTAACTGTAGTGTCGGTGGGCTTGCATTTAGCTTTGCGACATTTTCATTCGAACCTGCTGCGGTTGAAAATCAACTATTCTGCGGTGAACTCTCAGTTGATCCGCCAGCACCTCCGGGGTCGGTCGACTTTCCCGAAGGCTATGTTATTGACCCGGTATCCTATGGGCTTGAATCAGAGTCAGATATCTATCGCGCCAATGTCGCAGTGGAGCTGACCGATCAAATTACGGCAAACTATCTGTTTGGCCGTTCGTCAGGCAGTGTTTTCTCTGCTGGTCAAAGTGCGCGTAACCCAATTGACGGCGACCTGTTTCAAGGCAACGTCGTTTTCCCGTTTAGCATTAACCCGGTTGGTAGTTACGAATATGATTCGCATGAATTTCGCCTGCAATATGAAGGCGACAACGGCATATATATAATGGTCGGCGCCTTCATTCAGGATGGCGATGATCAGGACTTCAGTACTGGCGCCGTGTTTGACGCGCCTGTCACCGAGGCGATTACGACGGTTCCATCATTTGCAACCCCTTCCGACACATTTACAAATACGAATACCAATGCGATTTTTGGACGTATTTCTGTTCCTCTGATGGATGAGCGTTTGGTATTTGAATTGGAGGGGCGTTACACAGATGAGGAAAAGACCCAGATCGATCTGACATCGCCGGATCCGTATGAATTTTCAGATAGCTATTTTACGCCACGGGCCAATGTCTCGTTCAAAATCACGGAGGACAATTTAATTTATGCGTCCGTGGCTAAAGGTATCAAATCCGGTGGCATTAACAACTCAAACCTGCCAGGCGGCGCTCCACTGTTGGCGGAGGAACAGTTTTACGGACCAGATACAAACTGGACCTATGAAATTGGCCTGAAGAATACCTTCATGAATGGGTTGGCGACGCTGAACCTTGCCGCTTTCTACATTGACTGGGGCGATCTCCAGCTATCTGTCGCGCCAACCGGCGCCTCGCAGACCACGACGCTTATCACCCAGAATATCGGCGGCGCATCGATTAAGGGACTTGAAGTAGAAGGTGCAATTGAACCTATCGAAGGACTATTCATCAACGCTGGTCTCGCTTACATCGATGCGACCTATGATGATGGAACGATTTCCAGTCGGATATTGAGAGCCAATCTTTGTGGTGACGGAACAGTCTGTAACGCAAATGGCGATATCGGTGGCAACGATTTGCAGCGGACCTCCAAGCTCCAATGGAACGTCGGGGCATCATACGATATCGCGATCTCGGACTCGCTTGAATTGTTTAGCCGGGTCGATGTAGCTGGTCAGTCCAAGCAGTATGTATCAGAACTCAACGTAGCAACAATTGAACCAAGGGTCCTTACAAATGGCCGGATTGGGATCCGCGGCGACCGCTGGTCGGTTTCTGTCTGGGGCAAAAACCTGTTTGACAAAAAATATGTGTCAAACTCGTTCTACATCGGCGGTTCACCCTTCTTTTCCGTGTATGTTCCAACCGCTGGCAATCGCCGTCGCTTGGGTGCAACATTGACCTTCGATTATTAAGCCTACACATTTCAGGAGCTGATTATGGATCGCAGAAATTTTATCGCAGCTGGTGCAGCCGGCGCCGCAGCTATGGCGCTCGGAGCGGGTCCGGCAAAAGCCAAAACGGTGCGAAAGGGTGGCGGTGTCATAAGAGACCTCTCAAGCGGACCTTATGATCTGACAACGACGGCTGGAAATCGCGAAATTTTTGCCAAAATCAACGGCAATACCGATATGAAATCTACCAAGTTTGGTTGGTATAAAGGTATCGTTCAAGGCGTGAGGCCAGGGGAACCCATTCGTGATTTGGTTGGGTTTACCGGTTTTTCAGCCGCCAAATTGCTGCCGTCACTGCCGGGAGAGGATCCGGGTTATCGCAAAGTGCTGAACGAAATCGGATTTTATACTGATCTAGCAACCGGCGAGATACTCGAGGAATGGCACAATCCTTATTTTGATGAAAAGGTTCGGGTTGTTCCGATTGCAAATCCTGCGTTCAATCACACCATAACAGACTACTATTTTCAACCGCCAACCTATGGTGGCCTGAACGCTGTAGCACCGCCCAAAAGGCCGTTCTTGCTCGATTGGGAACGTCGCAACAATGACCTGTCATTAGCCTCCCGGATCAATCTCTTTTACCCAGCGGCCTTGCAGCCAGACAAGTGGCCGCGCGAAAGCGGATCACAATTCAATCAAGTAACCGAAAATTTCCTCTATGCATTGGAGTGGGATGAGGTTCAGAATCCTGATCTTACGAGCATCTCGGCCCGTGGCACCTGGATGCGCACAACCCCTTGGTTGCCATGGATGCTGATGGGCGAAACCCCTGGACATTGCTCCTATTCCTGCTTTTTCGGATCTGAAGATTCGCTTGAATTTGCAGACAAACAAGCAATCGAATATGCGGTCAAGCACTATCCCGAATATCTTGACGTCAGTTCTAAGTGGGGCATGCCCATGCTGTCATCGCTTGAAATGTATGCGCGTGAGCAAAAACCCGCACCTTTGTCAGCTGATGGAAAAATTCCGGAGGCAATGCCAGCGACAGGCCCAAGCTGGAAATAACTTAAGTGATATTAGACGGCTTTTAGGTTCGATATGATTGGTAATCACCATCATATGTCCGAATTTCGTCATAACACTGGTTTGCTGATCGCGTCGTTTGCGGGCATGATGTTTGGTGTCGCGGCTATTCCTTTTTACACACTCAGCGTTTTTGCAGGGCCAGTCACACAAGATACCGGCTGGTCAATGCAGCAGTTTCAATCTGCATTTAGTTTCATTATCCTTGGTACCTTATTTGGTCCGCTAATCGGTCATTATTGTGATCGATTCGGCGCGCGCCGGGTGGCTATTCCGAGCATTATTGCCTTTGCTGTATCGCTATCCCTGCTGGGGTTGGTCGGCAATATAAGTCTTTACGCATTTTATGCAGCCTGGGCCATCATGGCTGTTGTGGGTCAGGGTACGAGTCCGGTTATCTGGACCCATATCATCGGGCATCATTTCCAATATCATCGCGGCCTCGCGTTTGGTATCGTCCTGGCTGGAAGCGGTGTATTTGCTGCGTTCGGTCCTGCCACGGTTTCCTTCGCAATTGACAAATGGGGATGGCAAGGGGGATATTTTTTCCTGGGGGTAATGGTGATACTGGTTCCTCTACCATTGGCTTTGATGTTTCTGAAGCCCGCAGAAAACGTTGAGAAATATCCTGCGGTGAAGCGCAGTGATCTTCCTGCAATATCAGGCAAAACGCTTGGACAGGCTTTGAAGGATTATCGTTTTTACGTCATCGCCAGCTCTTTTTTCACCATCGCCTTTGGCGTTGCAGGGCTGATTTCGAATATGTTGCCGATGTTGAGAATCAGCGGGATACCGGATCAGGAAAGTATCAGACTAATTGGATTAATCGGGATAGCCGTCATTGGTGGGCGCCTTATCATGGGCGCACTGCTGGATCGTTTTTGGGCGCCGATGGTTGCAACCGTTGCTCTGCTCCTGCCTGCCATAGCCTGCCTGCTGCTGATTGGTGATATATCCACTGGCGAGGCCGCGATCGCCATCCTGCTCATAGGCTTCGCAGCCGGAGCGGAGTTCGATATCGTTGCGTTCATGGCAAGCAAATATTTCGGTTTGTCGGCTTACGGGAAAATCTATGGCGCTCTGTATATTACCCTGTTCGTTGGTGCCGCTTTCGCGCCCCCGATATTCGGATCGGTTTACGACCGGGACGGATCATACGAGTTTCTTTTGCATATTATTATTGTATTGATTCCCTTAGCTGCGGTGGCTTTGTTGACATTAGGGCGTTATCCGGAGTTTGAGCCGGTTCAACAATAGGTGATCTTGCCCACAGCCCTTTTAGAATAGCGCCTGACGCTTTATCCGAGCGTCCTTTCCAAAATTATGAATCAGGGGCGTTCTTTTTCAGGCGATAATGATCTGATTGCCTACATCGTGAATCGGTTCGCTGCCATCCTCGGTAATCAGAATAAGATCCTCTAGATGAGCAGTGCCATCGACGCTGTTTTCCATGAGCGGGCAATCGACGCTGATGATCATGCCTGGCTGCAATTGCAGATCCATGGGCGAACCATCAAGATCATAATTTGGTTGCTCGGTATGCGCGAGTCCAACGGTATGCGGATTAAACGGTACATGGATGTCGCTACCCAGTTTCCGCAGGATGGTCTGTCCATTTTCGCGGATCTCTGAAAAGCGTATGCCGGGTTTCAACATGGCGCGTAGTTCATCCCAGGCGCGGCCGATCGTCTTCACTTTCCGAATCATGGCTTGCGATGGTTCGCCAACAAAGACGGTTCGGCCATAGTCGCCGTGATAGCCGGCGCGGGAACTCACTCCATCGATCAACACGGTTGTGCCTTCAACGATATCTTCGTCATAAGCCTCGTCAATTGATCCGTTTATGACAAGAAATCCAGGTTTGTTGCCCAGCCGTGATACTTCGGCATTGAAGTGGTTGCGGATATTGCGCAGGCTCCCCAGGGAACGCATGGCGTCAGCAGTTTTCAAAGCGGCCGCAATATTGGCCTGTGAGGCGGCTTTCATCAGGTTGATTTCGTGCGCAGTCTTGATCAGACGGATATGTTTGATAAGGTCCACTGCATCTCGCCCTGGAACACCCGGTAACGACTGTTCGATAACATTGCGCGCGTAAATCGTATCATATCCGACATTATCCGAGGTGGTTTTCAATGCCTCAAGCGTCGATTTCATGGCATCTAGCGTCGATCTAAAATAGGGCGCGGCCTCCTTTGTTTCGCTCAGCCGGTTCCGCTCTTTAGCGGTCAGCGGCTCTCCCTCAGGATGAGCAAAGAAAAATGGTTCGGATGCCTTATCGCCCTGCGGACCGGTGACCAGCATTGCCTTCACTCCAGGTGCCATATCGACATCAGCGGAGGAAAAATAATAGGCAAATTGCGGCGTTATGAAAAAGATTGGCGCGGCTCGATCACGCGGGACTATGGCAAAACTGTCACCAGCAAAGCCCAATCTGGTCATCGCCGGTAAAATACCGGTCGCATAATAGACGTTACTGGCCTGCTCCAACACAAATGCATCAAAGCCTGCCTTTTCCATCAGGAAGCTTGCACGAGAACGATCAATTCCGGTCGGACTTTCAACAGGAGAGGCAATAGGTTTTTGACGCGCATCGGACGCGGTTGCCGCTAACGTGGCTGAAAGCGCGCTTGCTGCAATAAAAGTTCTTCTATCCATCCTCTGTCACCCGTAATATTATGGTTGGTAAGCCATCGCCGCGATCAAACGTTAGTGGCTACAGTCGTTCACCGCAAAATATGATGCTCGCGTGGCCGACTGGCGAGAACGATCCCTGTTGGGAACGGAAGATTTGCCGATTATTATTTCCGTATCATCTCCGCTGCTTTTTCTGCGACCATTACCACCGGACCATTGGTATTTGCGCTGACATGAGTGGGAAATATTGAAGCGTCAACTATCCTTAGTTTCTCGATCCCATGGACTCTCAATTGGCTGTCGACGACACCATCTCCACTATTGGCCATGCGGCAGGTGCCAACGGGATGATAAGTGGGATCAACGGTTTTGCGAAAATAATCCTCCCACTCTTCATCAGACTGGACGATATTTCCAGGCATCCGCTCTTGCACAACATATCCGCTAAAAGGTTCACGAGCGGCAATTACACGCGCAAACCTAGTTGCGGCGGTCAATGCCGTAACATCTCGAGCGTCTGATAGCATTTCCAAAGAAATGCGGGGAGCGTCCTCAGGATCCGGAGAAGCAAGCCGCACTTCCCCTTCGCTATGGCTATAGGATAGGCCCATAATGATTGTTGCAACGGCTTCTTTGGAAGGAGCCACGCCATCTTCGGTCAAATCAAACCCGAAAGGTCCAAATAGCATTTGAATATCAGGCCGGTTTAAACCGGGATCGGATTTGAAAAACCCGACGGCATGAGGGTAAGGGCTTGATGCAGGACCATCCCGCTTTGCGAGCCATCGCGCCATATGCCGTGCGATGTGCCAACTATTAATTTCCATATTGAACGTCCGCTGGGTGACCGCAAAACTGATTTGCGCGTTGGGATGTTCCTTCAGATGGCTTCCGACATGCTGATTGGCATGAACCAGATCAATTCCGTGTTGCGCCAGATGGTTTGCCGGCCCGACGCCTGACAGCATCATTAGTTTTGGTGATCCGATCGCACCTGCGCTCAAGATCACTTCATGACGAGATAATATCCGCTGGCTGCCAGCACCGGTTTGACATTCCACACCAATGGCGCAGTTCCCGGAAAAAAGGACGCGGTGCACTGTGCAATTCGTCAAAATCTTCAAATTCGGTCGCGAACGGGCAGGTCGGAGATAAGCGTCCGCGACACTGAAACGGGCTCCATTGTGCTGTGTCAATTGAGGCTCTCCCATTCCTGTTTGATCGCCCACATTATAATCTGAATTACCGGGCATACCCGACAAAATGGCTGCTTCTCGAAAGGGTTTGGCCAGAACATGTTCGCTTCTCAATTTACTGATCTTCAGCAGACCCAAGGTCCCGCGTTCCTGACCAACCGGAAAGGTACATGTTTCCGCTTTGCGGAAAAAAGGTTCAACTTCCCGGTAAGACCAGCCTTCATTGCCCAAAGCAGCCCAACCATCATAATCGGCGGGGCTACCGCGAACATAGAGCATGCCATTGATAGAGGAGCTGCCTCCAATGACCTTACCCGCTGGCCAATAGTCAGCCCGACCATCGCGGCTCTTATCTGGCTCGACAGAAAAACCCCAATCCAGCTTAGGGTTACCAATTGCTTTTATAATGGCGGCAGGAACCTTGATATAAGGCGACCAGTCTTTCCCACCCGCCTCGATCAGCAATATTTTCAATTCGGGATCTTCGCTCAGCCGGTTTGCCAATACGCAGCCCGCCGATCCCGCACCCACGATAATATAATCAAATTCGGTCATCAACGGAAGAGAAGGCAATGGCAGGAATAATGATATCGTGGAGCATGCATCTGTTCACTAAGCGACCACATAGTTTCTCTGACCTGTAACGGGGGTTTCAAGTGAGACTTGGTTCGCGAAATAGCGCCGCGATCTTAAATCGGTGAAAAAGTGTTTTCAAATCGAATGTCCGCTTTGGGCGCAAAAGCGGACACTAACGCTATAGTAGAAAAGCCCTCGATCAGCCATTACGAAACAGCGGCTACATTGTCGTCACTGTTCCGGTCTATATATTTGTTATACGGATCGACACCCACAAAACCCGGTTTTTTGGATGATAATATTTTAATCACCTGCTTACCTGATTTTATCTGTTTGCGTTCCATAGAGATAACATCCTTTTTGCCAAAGGCGCCAAGGCCAGGCCTTGCTGCGAACAAACCTACCTCAATGTCATCGGACAATTTGGCTTTCGTTTCTTTGCCTTCTCCATCGGCATAAAATTTCTCTGCTGTTATGGTCAGTGTCGTTTCATATTTGCCGTTGTCTAGCTTACGCACTTTTGCTTCATCGACTTTCATATCGTAGACCGTAATCTTTTCGAGCAGATCGCTAACCAATTGCCGCTCCGTTTCATTGCGTGCCAACGCCTTAAAGCCATCGACAAGATCGTTTGCATTGGCATAAGGCTGGCTCTTGAAACGATAGCGATCCAGCAAATCGGCCAGCATGACATTGACGCGGTCTTCACCAAGACGGTCCTGCAGCAAATACATGACCACAGCGCCTTTACGATAGTGGATATAACCCTGGTCCTCGACCCGGTTCAGCGGCAGTTCTTCAATTGCCTCGCTGCCGCGTGCGCTCAGATACCGGTCCAGCTCATATTTCAGGAAGCGACGGATTTTATCGTCACCATATATTTCTTTCATAACCATTAGTGCGGAATATTGCGCCATGGTTTCCACCAGCATCGTCCCGCCCTGTTGATTTGAACTGATCAGCTGATGCGCCCAATATTGATGACCAAATTCATGTGCCGTCACATAGGTCACATAGTCGATTTCATCTGGATCGCTATTGTCAGCGATAAATCCGATCCGCTCAGAAAATGGGATCGTTCCGGCAAAAGCTTGCGCAAAGGTTGCATATCCAGGAAATTCAATAATTCGCGCATAATCAAACTGGTACGGGCCAAAATTTTCCTTGAAATACGCCAATGATGTCTCGGTCGCATCGAGCATCGTATCGACATTATAGTCATGCGTCGGGTGATAATAGACCGCCATAGCGACGCCATCAGCCGACCGCTTCTTCACTGCATATTCCGCGGACTGGATGGAGAAAAAAGCAAGGATGGGGTTTTCAGAAACGAAGCGAGCAATACGCCGGTCGCCTTTGACCTCATCTGACACCTTACTACCCGGGGCAATCGGCGTCTGATCCTTGCTGGTGCTGACCGTGATATCCGCCATCACCCAATCGGCATTACCGACGTAATTTTGCTCGCGCGCCGATTCATCTTCGAGCTTTGGCAGGCGCAGTTCGGATGGCAGATCATATTCCCGCCGCGTTTGACGGTCGGTCAATAATCCATTGCGGCTCATCCCCAGTTGGGGCGCGAATTCGCTATTGTTTAAAAAGGTCCCATTTTTTACCAAGCGGGTATCATTGCCGCTGGCCTTGAAACCGCGTTGCGATCGTGATGATCTGAAGCTGATTGTCCGCTGTTCATCAACCGCCATAGGCGTGTCGAAGCGATAGATCCTATATTTCAATGCCTCATCATCCATCTCGAGCGTAGCGTTCGGAATATCAACTGCTTCAATCTCTACATCAGGATCTTGAAAACGGACGTGCAGCACCTCAACCGGAGCGCCGGTGTCGTTGATTATCCCAATCGATCCTGCTGCCTTCATGATCCGTTGTTCCGGATAAATATCCACATTCAGTTTGAAATCAGTGAAAGAAGGTTGTTTCAGCGATTCATATTTTAGATATTTTTTCTCATATTCGGCGAGTTGTTGTTCTTGATCATCCTGCGTCACATATTGGTTCAACACGTTCATGTTATGAAAAATGTACGCGCCACTGACGGCCGCAGTCACCGCAGCGCCCGCAATCAAAAGCCCAGCACCGCTTTTCATGCGGCGCGGCAACTGACGTAAGCGCGGCATCAGGCTAGTCTCGGTACCTCGGCGCCAAAGTAGATGCGCGAGAGTCGCCAAAATGACGGCGAAAGCCCCCCAATAGAGGCGCATCCACCAACCCACGGCACCATTTACTTCATTCCCATTCAGGTCTGAAAACAATGGCGGCGGTGCCGCATCACCATAGAGATAGAGCGGATGTTCAAAACCAATATTCGCCATGGTTATAGTGGCTACTAGATAGATAACCATGATGCCCCAACCGACATATTTATTCGGGCTCAGCGCCTGTACAAACACGGCCAGGACAGCAAGGATAATCATGTCCACGCCCCATGGCAGTAGATACCAAATGAAATATTGCTCCAAAGCGATATCCGTGAAGCCCCGCAACAGCTGAATCAGAACCGCCGCAATCACGGAGATAAACAGGGTTGCAAAAAGTACGAGAGAAACCGCGATGGTCTTGGGCACCATATAGGCCCAGTTCGGCAAAGGCGTGGAATCGATAATCTCGTGCATCTTCCGATCGCGGTCGCGCCACACCAGCTCTCCTGCGTAGTAAATGGCGATTATGACCGGGATGATGCCGAATGAACCCATCAGGTTCAGCAGCAGAGTGAACGTCAGCGGCAGAGCTGGAGTGCCATAAATCTCATTGCCGAAGGCGAGAGCACCGCTGGCATTGAACAATCCAATCAGCACCAGCACGATGAAGGCCGGGCTTTTGAAAACCTGGGCCATTTCAAAACGGGTTCGAGACACCAGGCGGCTCCAGGCCGTTCCGTTTTCGCTAGTGGCTGGCAAAATATCGACCGTCTGTGGGGCAACGGATGCCAATTTGGCTGCTTTTTTGGCTTGTCGCTGTGCCTTGCGGGTCGAAACACCGCGATCGGCGAAACTGAACCAGCGATAAGCGAGTGCCAAAGCACAGAGGGAAACACCGATCCAGATCAACCGATTCCAGACAATGGCACCTTCAATCGCCGGCAGTAAATTGTTGGATTCAGATGCGGTCCAATAGCGAACGACATTGTTGACCGTCGCAAAACCGAAGGGATCAGCATAACCTGTAAATTCCCTAAGTTCGGGCATATTATCCGTGCTGATGTTGAATACAATGTACAGCACTAACAGTGCTACTACACCCAAATAGCTGTACATCATCGAACGAGTAAGGGTCGCCACTGCAAAGAATATACTGGACGTAAGAAATATACCTGGCAACGCCATAAGGAGATAGGCATAGGCATAATATTGCGGCCGGTTTGGCCCAATAGTCTCCTGATCAAGCCAAGGCATGAGCGAACCCAACCATATGGCAAATGGTACCGTCAGAAATGCAATGCCCGCGGCCATGAAAGCACCAGTGAAGCGGCCAAATAGATAATCGAATTTCTTTACACGTGTGGAACGAACCATTGGTCCAAAGCCGCTTTCATCATCGCGAACAATCACATTGGCGACAAAGGCAGTCGTCACGAACATAAAGAATAGCGTCAGGATGAGGTGAATTTGGACGATGGCAATCGGGCTATTGGCATTCACATTTCCGCCACCACCGATCGAGATGCCGTCGACAGTCATCGCACCGAATGTGAGCAGGAAAAATAATATCGAAACAACCCAGAAAACCGGATTTTTAAACTGGTAGCGAAGCTCGAAAGCAGCAATCTTGGCGAACATATCGGTCTCTCTGCTTAAGCTGCTTGGGAAGAATCGGTGGCACCACGACGGGTCGCAGCGAGGGTTGAGAAATAGACATCCTCCAACCCTCCTTCGACCGCGGCAAATCCGTCTCTCGGATTGTCTGTCGCCAATATGTGGATGATCGTCGAGCCAGCGAATAAGCGGGTCGAAATAACTTCATATTTCGCACGATATTCATCGAGTTCCTCACGTTTTATTGTCTTTGACCAGATTGTTCCCTTGGTCTTGCCGATAAGCTCCAAAGGTGCGCCTTCCAATTGAATGCGGCCGTTAGCAATAACAGCCATTTTTGGACAGAGATCGGCGACATCCTCGACAATATGGGTTGATAGTATGATGACGACATTCTCGCCAATTTCGGCGAGCAGATTCAAAAATCGATTGCGCTCTTCAGGATCAAGGCCGGCCGTGGGTTCATCAACGATGATCAGCTCGGGATTCCCGATCAGCGCCTGAGCAATACCAAAGCGCTGACGCATCCCACCGGAGAAACCCGCTATGGCCTTTTTCCGCACATCCCATAAATTGGTCTGGTTAAGCAGAGTTTCGACGGTTGCCTTGCGATCCGCTTTTGAAGCTATTCCTTTCAACACAGTCATATGCTCCAGCATGTCATAAGCTGAAACACGCGGGTAGACGCCAAAATCCTGTGGCAAATAGCCTAGTCGCTCACGGAGATTTTCCGGGTCTTTCAGAATATCAATATCACCAAACTCTATGCTGCCATGAGTGGGTGTTTGCAGAGTTGCAACGGTTCGCATCAGCGTCGATTTGCCAGCTCCATTTGGTCCCAGCAGCCCGAACATTCCCTTTGGTATAGACAGCGTGACATTATCGAGCGCCTTGGTTCCATTAGGGTAAATATGGGTAACTTCATGCAAATTTAACATCACTATCTCCACCATTCGATTTAGGTGATATATGCATATAATACACCAATGGCAATAGCTTGAATAATGAATGATGCTCAGCTGCGGTTTTGGGGATCGTGCTGACTGAGAGCTAACGCCCGTTTTCGGAATGAAGCGGACATAACGCTAGTGTCCGCTATGGGGGCAAAAGCGGACGTTAAAAGTTTTGGTAGTTTTTGAGCAATGGTACATCGGTTGCTCTGTGCACACTATCATTTAGAAATAAAAAATATTCGAGACGAGCACGGCAAACAACATACTGAGCTTAATGTTTTGACTGCGCTATGATGATTGTCAACGTGACGATGCTATCGGTCTTCTGGATCAAGGAGCGCGTTTGACTAGACTACCGACAAAGTCTGAAACGAGATCAAAACTGTTGCTTGCATCTTTGGAACCAAAACGTTCCAGATGATGGCGCGGGCTATCCCAATAATTCATCCGCACGGATATGTTCGCATCCTGCGCTTTCTCCGCGAGTTGGACGGCATCATCAAAATGCATATCATGGCGACTGCAATGGATTGCGAGCGGAGGAAATCCACGCAAATCGGCGTAGACAGGCGATGCGCGAGGGTCGGTTGGCAACGTATCGCCGAGATAGAGTTTTGCGCTAAACGCGGCCGTTTCCATTCGGAATGGGCTGCTGCCCGACATGCTTTTTGAAACATAGGACCAGCCGCGCATCGCTAGGTCTCCCCAAGGAGAAAATAGCACAGCTCCGCCTGGCATCGGCAAGCTGCGTTCGCGCAACTCCAGCAACATGCCGAGAATGAGCGTCGCCCCAGCGCTATCGCCGGATAAGATGATCTCGCTCGGCGGTGTTCCCGATTGCAAAATTTTGACATATTGATCGGCGAGATCCTTAGCCGGAATGGGAAATGGATATTCAGGTGCCAGCCGATGTTTGCCAATAACAGCTTCACATTGACAATGTTCTGCCAATCGAAAAGCTAACGCAACTTGTTTGGGCGATGGTGGTAATATGAAGCCGCCACCGGGGACATAGAAAAGTATTGGCTCATCCGATTTGCCTTCTGGCCAGTCAGCATCCGCGTAATCTTCGACAAGCGGTGAAGCAGGATCGAACAGTAATTGCGGGTCTGGCGGTGCCTGCATAGCCGGATGGAAAATGGCAAAATTTCCTCGCGCTGTCGCGGTCCGGTAGGCTGATAGCATCCGGGCAGTTTTCAATGGATCATAAGAATTTTTAAAAGCCGGTTTTATGGCACGAAGGAGAAAAGCCTTAATGATCCGGTTTTCGACTCTTGCTCTATGATCGGAGAATCTTTTGGTAAACGGGGCCATTTGTGATCGCACGGAATGAGCAATTTTCTTCGCTTCCAGCTCGAGTAGCCGGAAATCAATGTCGCTCCCCGCAATGACGGGATACCTGCTGCCAGCCGCTTCCATAGGTGTTAGTCTATTACAGTGATAAGAAAAATGATAGAGGGGAACCTATGACTGATGACGGCAAGAAAGAGGCGCGCAAGGACGAGCAGATCAATTATATCCGTCCATTTCTCAACCAGTTTCGCGGCGATGGTGTGAAA
Organism: uncultured Sphingomonadaceae bacterium; assembly: GCA_947501695.1. Taxonomy (GTDB): domain Bacteria; phylum Pseudomonadota; class Alphaproteobacteria; order Sphingomonadales; family Sphingomonadaceae; genus Parasphingorhabdus. Next base: position 147,977 of record CANMWO010000001.1, on the reverse strand, counting down.
ATTAGTGCCGAACCGGTCTGGTCAGAACGTATCGAAGAAATATTGGCCAATCTGCCAAGTGAAGTACTCGGGGGTATTGTCAGCCGAATCCGCCAGTCCAGTGAAAATCAATTGATCGACTTCGACGCTTTCGGAGAAACGCATGGTCTTACGCCTGCCGAGATAAAGATGGTTGACAGTATTGTCGGCGGCCTCTCGGTGCCCCAACATGCCGAAGCCCAAGGTATTTCAGTTAACACCGCCCGCGTCCATATGCAACGTGTACTGGAAAAGACTGGTTCAAGCCGCCAAACCGATCTGCTACGAAAAGTGTTTGGCCGCTAGCTTGGTGCAGAATGCGGTGTAACGCCATGTAATACAAATGCATGATGCGGGATGATAGGTTCCGTCATATTTCCTTTTTCGAGGATCAGGTCTTCGTAAACAGGGAATTGAACATGAAACGGACGCATATCGCGATATCATTACTGCTGGCTGGAACTGCGATGCAAGCGCAGGCAAGAGAACCGGCGTTACAAGACGTTCCTGTTCCTATTTCTGTCTTCAACGCCGATGATCCGGCGAATATGGCTGAAGGGGATTTTCTGAATAATCTGGATCGACTAAAAGATATTAATCAAGCCTGCGTCGTTGATCGCGCTGATCCTGTATATGGAAGAAACGTAACCGGCGGGATAATTGATCCGGTCAACATAAGAGGGCTAGAAAGCGAATATGGGACACGCTACGGCGCCGCTCTGGCAACGCCAACGGGCCAGTATCTAACTATTGATGCTCTAAAGCAGATTGAACTTCTACACAGGCCTGATGTTTTCACGTGTAACAAAGGATCGTCATATCCGGGCGCGGATTCACCACCAGCTTTATCGACCCAAGCGCCCACGCTCGTTGATCCCGCTTTAACATCACCTTCCCAACCAATTGATCCAAAATTGGCTGTTCAACCTCTGCCACCAGAAGTCCAAAGCGGTCGTTACCTGCCAAGGGCGGCGGATATTAGGGCTGAGCTCGATGGCTTGGCGAAACTGTGCTTCAATGCGACCGCTGAAGATGGCCCTGCTCTGAAGGAACGCTACGAACGACAGTTCGGCCAGTTGCGCGAATTGAAAGCAATTCAAAGTGATCTGCGGGAGCGCCTACTGACCAATGATCCTACGCTTGATACGCAAGACGCGCTAGACCAGCTCAAGAAACTGGATCCAGCGATCGATGGGGCGATTTTCCCGAGCCAATTGAAATGTCCGCCGACACTGGCGGAACGTATGCTCTCACAAGAGGTATACCTAAGCCTTCAAAATGATTATTCTCAGGAACTTGCAACCGATTACCTTATCAATCAATTTAATGACGCATCCGGAACCGACGGCTCAAACGTCCCTGCAGTTGAACATCGCGGTCGCCTTGTCAGCGATCACGGAATAAAACTGCGAGTCGAGGGGCCATATGAATCCGAGGACCCCGGCGTTGAAGTGCGGACATGGCCATCCATTTCAGGCAATTTCGGACAGCTAGCAGTGGGAGATGGCAGCACTGGCGTAGGCTTTCAATCTACCGGCCCCGGTACGGAGACTTTTGCCGACACCGCACCGACAAAGTTTGACAGCGCTGGTATCTCTGCCGCTTTACAATTCAAACTCTCGGATGGGTTGAGTGGAGCCCTTCAATATAGCTATAGCGAAGGTGATGCACGGAGCGATTTTGATATTCCGCCCGGCGGAGCGATAGATGTCGGCAATGTCTATGGTGGAGAATCTCCCAGCGGTTCGACGGGGCTTAATATCGGTAATCGGGGACTAAGTGGTTTCAACGAAGCAGATTTCAATCTGCATGAAATAAAATTTTCAGCAACAACGGCGATTGCCACAGAGGGAGGTTTCGCCTCCACTGCAACATTGTTCATCAATGCGCTGTTTATGGATCGCAATTTCAAAGGTGAAACCAACGCCACCGTGTTCGGCACCCCTATAACACAGAGTCGCGATCAGAACGTTCAGGACAGGCTTTTTGGAATGGGCCTATTGCTCAATGGCCGTATGCCAATCTCTAAGGGCGTATCCTTGACGGGTTCAGTTGCCGGCGGCGTCTACTACCGAGATACCGACATGGATGCGACCGAATGGAACATGTGTGGCCTTTGCCCACCGGCCGATCAGAACTTCACATTGACGTTTGTCGAAGGCGATTCCGGGGCTAGCTTTGCTGGATCTGTTGCCGGAGGTTTGGAGTTCGATATCTCGCCCGATCTAAAATTCAATATTGGGGCTGATGCTAGCTATGTCTCGGATCTCGGGCAAATCATCAATCCCAGTTCAGGGGATCAGGTCCTGGCAGGGGAAACCACAAGACTCGGCACAACTGATGCTTGGCGTTGGCAAGCTACAGCCGGGATCAAGTTTCAATTTTGAAATAGGAAATTTGTGCAAATCCGGTGCGCCCAGATTCAATCGATTGGCTTGCATTTCATGGCTGTTTTCAATCACCGGTGAGAGCATTCCAAATGATCGCTTTTGTTGCAGTAACCGAAAGGCGGCGTGCGTATCCCTAATGCGCTTCATCCCAACTCTTGCCGGTCCCGATATCGACATCCAGCGGCACCGAAAGCTTTACCGCCGGTTCCGCCGCGCCGGACATGACCGTGCGAATAACATCGGTCGCCCCCGCAACATCGCCTTCGGGCAGTTCGAACACCAGTTCATCATGCACCTGCATCAGCATCTTCACCTTTGGCAAGCCTGCCGCATCCAGCGCAGGCAACATACCCGCCATCGCGCGTTTGATGATGTCGGCGCTGGTGCCTTGAATCGGGGCGTTAATCGCGGCGCGTTCGCTGCCCTGGCGTTCGGCCTGGTTGGCGGATTTCAGGCGCTCGAACCATGTTTTGCGGCCGAATAATGTTTCCGTGTATCCACTTTCGCGCGCCGCTTGCAGCGTTTCGGAAATATAACGATTAATACCGGGGAAACGTTCGAAATAAGTGTCGATCATATCCTGCGCCTCGTCGGGATCGACCTCCAGTCGCTTCGCCAGACCCCAACGGGAAATGCCATAGAGAATGGCAAAGTTGATCGTCTTGGCACGCGCGCGTGTATCGCGGTCGACGCTACCGAATAATTCCTGCGCCGTGCGGTTATGAATATCTTCGCCTGCAGCAAAGGCAGCCTTCAGCGTATCGACATCGGCAATATGGGCGGCGAGGCGTAGTTCGATCTGGCTATAGTCGGCGGCGAGGATGACATTATCTGGCGCCGCCACAAAGGCCTGCCGGATTTGCCGCCCGATTTCGGTGCGGATCGGAATATTCTGAAGGTTCGGCTCAGTGGATGACAGCCGCCCGGTCTGGGCGCCGCTCAGGCTGTAAGACGTGTGGACGCGGCCGGTCTTGGCGTTAATCTGTTCCTGCAGCGCATCGGTATAGGTGGATTTCAGCTTCGACAATTGCCGCCAGTTGACGACCTTTTGCGCAATCGGTTCGCCGTCTCCAGCCAGCCGTTCGAGCACGGTGACATCGGTTGAATATTGACCGCTCTTGCCTTTCTTGCCGCCTTTCAGGCCAAGCTTGCCGAACAGGATTTCACCCAATTGCTTAGGACTGCCGATCGAAAAGGGTTCGCCGGCCAATTGATGAATTTCTTTTTCCAAGCTTTCCATATTTTCGGCAAAGCTCTTCGACAGGCGTGCGAGTTCTTCGCGATCGACCATCACGCCGGTTTGTTCCATCTTGGCAATGACCGGAACCAGTGGGCGGTCGACCATCTGATAGACCCGCGTCGCCTTTTCCGGGGCCATGCGCAGGCGCAAAATCTCCCACAGACGCAAGGTAACGTCGGCATCTTCGGCGGCATATTCGGTTGCTTTGTCGAGCGGCACTTCGGCAAAGCTAATCGCTTTCTTGCCCGTACCGGTGAGCGATTTAAAACTGATACATTCATGACCGAGATGCAGCTTGCTGAGCTCGTCCATGCCGTGTCCGTGAAGACCCGCGTCAAGATTGAAACTCATCACCAGCGTGTCGTCAAATGGGGTGATCCGAATGTCATGCTGGGCCAGCACGGTCATATCATATTTGAGATTTTGTCCGATTTTCAAAACCGCGTCATCCTCAAGCAGCGGCCTTAAGTGCGCCAAGGCTTCCTCGGTGGGAATTTGTACTGGCGATTCCGCAAACATATCGCCGCTGCCATGGCCAAGCGGGATATAGCAGGCGTCGTTAGGACCAGTGGCCAGACAGACACCCACCACTCGTGCGGTCACGCTTTCCAGACTGTCGGTTTCGACATCGACCGCCATCACGCCTTTGTTGCGCGCCCGGGCAATCCATGTGTCGAGCGCATCGATATCCTGCACGCATTCATAGGCGCTGCGATCAATGGGCGGCGCCTCGACCGGTTTGGCTGCTGCTGGAGGCGCGTTGTTTCCGATCCCGCCATCTACATCCGGATTTTGCGGCTCAGACTGGCCGCCGCCCAGCTTCTTGAGCAAAGAGTTAAACCCATGATGGGTCAGAAATTCCCGCAAAGGATCGTCTGGAATATCCTTGAGCAGAAAACTGTCGAGCGTGTCGGGCAAGGGACAATCTTCTTTCAACGTCACCAGCACTCGCGACAGGCGGGCTTGCTCGATATTCTCCAAGATATTCTCTTTCATCTTGGATTTTTTCATGTCCGGCGCAGCGGCCAGCACCGCTTCAATATCGCCATATTCGTTGATCAGCTTGGAGGCGGTTTTCGGACCAATGCCGGGCACGCCAGGAATATTATCCGCGCTATCGCCCATCAGGCCGAGCACATCGCCCAGCTTTTCGGGACCAACACCGAATTTTTCCTCCACTGCGGCCTTGCCCATGCGAACATTTTTCATCGTATCGAGCATGTCGACGCGGCTATCATCAAACGGTTCGATCAACTGCATCAGATCTTTGTCAGACGAAACAATGGTGACTTTCCAACCCTCGGCTGTCGCAGCTTTGGTATAGCTGGCGATCATGTCATCCGCCTCGACATTTTCTTCCTCGATCAAAGGCAGCGAAAAGGCGCGCGTCGCATCGCGGATCATCGGGAATTGCGGACGCAGGTCTTCTGGCGGTTCAGGGCGATGGGCCTTATATTCGCTGTACAGTTCGTTGCGGAAACTTTGCGATGATTTGTCGAGCACCACCGCCATATGGGTCGGACCGTCCGCCTTGTGCAGCTCGTCCGCGAGCTTCCAAAGCATCGTCGTATAGCCATAGACCGCGCCCACGGGCTCACCATGAATATTGGTGAGTGGCGGCAGGCGATGATAGGCCCGGAAAATATAGGCCGAACCATCGACCAAATAGAGATGTTTTTGCGGGCTGGAATCGGTATCTGTCATGGCACTAGCACTAGCAGCGGTGATAGTGTCCGTCATGACTAATTTATCGGTGAATTTGCAAATCCGTTACCAAATGCTTCCAGATGCTGATCAAGCCCGCATCGGGATTGGACCCTGCACATTCCTGGCTTCATAAAAGGGCCGCGGCTTTTCGCGCATACCCGGCGTATAGAGTACGCATTGATTACGGCCACGCCGTTTGGCTTCAAATAGAGCGCTATCGGCATTTCGCATTGGCAAGGCCCGTTCTTCATGCTGCATAACGGCAGTCAAACCGATGCTAACCGTAATTCGGTGCGGCACACCTTCTTGCGGTTCGAACAGCGTGTTTTCAATTTCATGACGAACCATCTCGCCGATAATCTCGCCCTCAGCCTTGGACGTATCAGGCAGCAGCACACCAAATTCCTCTCCGCCGATACGACCGACCAGATCATTTTTTCGCAAAATGCGCTTGAAAACCGATGACAGGAGAATCAAGGCCTGATCGCCAACCGGATGGCCATAGCCATCATTGATATTTTTGAAGTGGTCTGCGTCGACAATCATCAGAACGTTGTGACTTGATACCATCCGACGCTCATCGAACAGCTTGATGAAATGCTCACGATTGGCGAGACCGGTAAGGCCATCAATACTCGCCCGGCGCTGCAAATCCTTGTTAACCCGCTGCAGATCTTCCTGCGCTTCTTTAAGCTTGTCAGCCATATCGATCAACTGCTCACGCTGCCTAGTGATGTAGAGATTAGCTGGCACACAAATCACCCATGGTACGATGAAGGCCAATGTCATGACATTCCAGAAATTATCATCGATACCAAAGACAACGAGGTAGATAGCAGCAGTGGTGCCGAATGCCAAAAGTACCTCTGCTCCGGATATCATTCCGGCTAGTCGCATCGGGGACAATTTCGAGATCACATCGTTCATACATCGCTTTATAAAGGCGATAGATTGCGAGCCTGTGCAATTTTATAGTTAAAGCGATATCGTAAAAAGGGCTGTATTTTCAGCATGAGTCCGCAAAAAATGGTTAATGGTATGACGTCAATTTACCTTATTCGGTAACTGTCCAACCAGCGCAGCCTTATTGTCTCGCAACACCGTTTCAGCAAAATCCATAAAGGCCCTAACCCTTGCCGTCCGGCGCAGATCATCATGGGTGAGTATCCAGATATCGCGTGAGGGGGTTGGATCACGCCGGGTAGCACGTACCAGATCAGGCGTGCTGTCGCCTGCTATACAGGGGATCATGACAAGTCCCATTGCTGCCCGTGCCATTTCAATCTGCAGAGAAATACTAGCGAAATTGCCCCAGACCGGAACTCGCGCAAATTCGGTATCTTGAGTCCAGTCAGGGAACCGGCTTTCGCGGTCAGTCCAGCCAAGCCATCGTGCTTGCTCAGGCTGATTAACAAAATCATGACGGGCAAGATAATCTGGATGGGCATAAATGGAAGTCGTATAGGCAAAAAGCCTTTTACCGACCAACGCATCTGGCGGATTATTATCCATGCGAATGGCAACATCCGCTTCTCGCCTTGCAACGTCCAGCAGATCATAGCTAGTCAATATTTCCAGTTCGAGGCCCGGATAAGAATCACAAAATTCAGGCAAGCGAGCGGCGAACATCGACGTCGCAAAGGGCTCCGCCATGGTCACCCGAATCGTCCCAGTCAGATCATTGTCACGTCCGGCGATATGGCGTTCCACCGCGACCAGATCGTCGGCAAACCCTCCCGCGGCGCGAGCAAGGTCTTCTCCGGCCGATGTCGGAAAATACCCTTCGGGCCGGCGTTCAAACAGCATCACATCGAGTGATTTTTCAAGATGTTCAATCCGCCGACTGACTGTACTGTGATGGACACCGAGGGTTTTCGCGGCCGCGCGGACGGTTCCGCCATTCATGACCTCACGAAATGTCTTGATGTCTTCCCAATCCATATCCCGACCCATCTTTCTGCACTACCGGTTAATATATTCTCGTCCATCATCGATACCGTAAAGCCTTCAAAATTACATGGCTCATTTTTGCACCAGCGATGTGCATTTACTTATTTTTACTTTGCCTTTTTTAGCCGGTAGTAACCGATTATGGTCGCGATAAGACGACAGACATTTGCAAACACCCGCACAAAGAAACACGCAACAGGAGAACCCATATGACTGTACCGATTATTTCCGCTTATGCTGGCGGCCTATTGATTATCTTGCAGGGCATATTGATGGTCCTCACCGGTCTGCATCGCGGCAAAGCAGGGATTAATCTGGGTACCGGCGGCGACCCCGTGATGGAGCGGAAGATCAGACGTCATGGCAATCTGGCTGAAAATGCAGGACTTTTCGTTGCTGTACTGGCCATTGCAGAGATGACCGTTGTCCCGTCCTCCACGATTATGATCATCGCCATTGGCTTTTTAGTTGCGCGCTTCTCCCACGCGATTGCCCTTTCTACCGAAGCCGGGTCACAGGGTGCGGAAGGAGGCAAAATATTTGTTCTCGCACGGATCATCGGCGCTTTCGGTACGTTACTCAGTTTTCTTGCGCTGGGTGGTTTTCTTCTTTTCAATCTCATGGGATAGCCCCCAATATCAACATCATGAATGACACCAGCAAGGATCCCTAATGACCACAGCCCTCTCCCACATCTTCAAATCCTCCACCGCCCAGGCTTTTCGCGGACTGACCAATATCTTGGAAAAAGCCAAGGCTCGTGCTGAAGCCACAAACAGCCCCGAAGAAGCCTTTATGGAAAACCGACTGTTTCCCGACATGCACGAGATGAAATGGCAGGTACAGATGATCACCGAATTTGCGGTGCGCGGGGCGGCACGCATGTCCGGCGTCGCTACTGATGATCTACCCAGCCTGCCGATGGAAGGTGACACATTTGACGCTCTTATCGCGCGCATAGCCGAGTGCGGTCAGACAGTGGCTGAGGCAGATGATGCAACCATCGACGGCAATGAAACCATGATGATTTCCATGCCAATCGGCCCGGATCAGACTATGGACCTCGACGGCAAAACCTATGTTCTGAGCTTCTTCCTCCCCAACCTGTTTTTCCATGTCACGACCACCTATAGCCTGCTGCGCATGCAGGGCGTGGCCGTGGGCAAAAAGGATTATATGGGCATGTAAGGGAAGACCTTGCGGTTCATCATGTGCTGCAATGAACTATGTCCCAATTTGACACATAAAGGCTGGCCCTAGGCTACAGATTGCTCAAACCTGTGAGCCATGTTAACGCTTTGTTAGGGTTCGCAAAATCCGGGGCGGCAAAGCTGTTTCGCAAAGATTAACGGGGTTACAGAATGAAAAAACTATTACTCGCCACGGCGGCGACACTGCTGGTCAGTGGAACAGCCAATGCTGCACTGGTCGACATGGAAGTGCCAGACAACGCTTATATCACAGTCGGCGGTCTTGATTGGGCATGGGCCGCGCCTCTGCCTGGGATTGTTGATCTCAGTTTCCAGAGTCAGTTCGGTTGGCGGCTACCAACGGCAGAAGAGCTGGCCAACGCACCGACAGCCGGACAGTTTCTGTTTGATGGCGCCAATGTGCCCCTGGGCGGGAGTGATCCAGTCTCCGGTGCCACATTCCAATTTGCGGATTCGGCTTTAAATATGGCGGGTGCTGTTGCGTCCCCCTATTTCAATAACTCATTTTTCCATGCCGATTTTTGTGAAGGCTTGGGCTCTGGCTGCAATCGATTCAGCGGCGCACCTTGGGCTGGCCAACCCGGCTCTAGCAACTCCGCAGAATCGCTGGTCGTGCGTTTCGCGAGCGCGGGCGCGGTTCCAGAGCCTGCAACATGGGCCTTCATGATCTTTGGCTTTGGTGCCATTGGTGGTGCCATGCGTCGTAACCGCAAAGCCAATGTGAAAGTCAGCTACGCTTAAGCGACTTCTGACCAAACAAGTTTAAAACCCCGTTGGTGCCGATCCAGCGGGGTTTTTTATGGCTTTGGCTTCAGTCGTTTACCGGAGCCCCGAACAGATCATGGGCGTCGGCTTCTTCGATCACCGCATCGATAATATCGCCGACCGCGATGTCCGAGCTTATATTGCGCAGGAATACATTGCCGTCAATTTCGGGCGCATCGGCCTGTGATCTTGCCGTTGCACCGATGTCGCCATCCTCATCGGGCTCGCCGATTTCGTCAATGATGACGGGAAGCGTGCGGCCCACCTTGGCCTGCAGGCGCGCTGCACTAATCGCGGCGGTTTTTTCCATCAGGCGCTGATAGCGTTCTTCTTTGACTTCTTCCGGCACCGCGCCGTCCAGCGCATTGGCCGCCGCGCCTTCCACAGGTTCGAAGCGAAAACCGCCGACACGGTCGAGCTGCGCTTCATCGAGCCAGTCGAGCAGATATTGGAAGTCCTCTTCCGTCTCTCCCGGGAAACCAACCACAAAGGTCGAGCGAATAGTCAGATCGGGGCAGATATCGCGCCAGCTTTTGACCCGTTGAAGCACCTTGGCTTCATTGGCCGGGCGCTTCATGCGTTTCAGGACATTGGGCGCGGCATGCTGGAAAGGGATGTCGAGATAAGGCGTAATCTTGCCCTCGGCCATCAGCGGGATGACCTTATCAACATGCGGATAGGGATAAACATAATGGAGCCGGGTCCATACGCCGAGTTCACCCAGCGCCACGGCCAGATCCGTCATATGTGCGCGGACTTCGCGGCCTTGCCCAATCGGACCATTCCAGATTTGCGGCTGATGCCGGATATCGACGCCATAAGCCGATGTGTCCTGGCTGATCACCAACAATTCCTTGGTGCCATTGGCAACCAGCTTTTCCGCCTCGCGCAAAATCGCATCGGGCCGCCGCGATACCAGATCCCCGCGCAACGACGGGATGATGCAGAAGGAGCACCGGTGATTACACCCTTCGGAAATCTTCAAATAGCTATAATGGCGCGGCGTCAGTTTCAGGCCCGCATCGGGGACAAGGTCAACAAAGGCTCCGCGCGCTGCCGGAGCAGCCGCATGCACTGCGGTCACCACATCCTCATATTGATGCGCACCGGTAACGGCCAATACATCCGGGAAGCGTTCCATGATTGTGTCGGCTTCGTTACCCATGCAACCGGTGACGATTACACGGCCATTTTCCGCCATGGCTTCGCCAATGGCCTCCAGCGACTCTTCCTTCGCGCTATCGAGAAAGCCGCAAGTATTGACCAGCACCACATCCGCGCCGGCATAATCGGGCGACATTTGATAGCCATCAGAACGCAGTTGCGTCAAAATGCGTTCACTATCGACGAGCGCCTTGGGACATCCAAGAGACACCATACCGACTTTGGGCGGAGAAGGAATTGCTGTAGCCATATTCCAACGCCGCATAGTCCCATTGTTCGCGCTTGTCATCGATAATGTCCGCCCCTATTTCAGACACATGATCATCAGCATCACCAAAGGATCGGATCGCGACTGGATAAAGATCGAGCGGCAGGATGGTTCGGTCGAGCAAACCACATTCCCCAAAAAGGGAACTATTCCCCATGATGCCGTCCACTTTCATGTCGAACAGGAACTGGCGATGCGCGCAGGATTTTGGGGCCATGTCGCTGGCGGAACCCACCCGGAGGACATCCAGCATATTGTTAAACAGGCCGGCCACGCCAGTTCCGTTCGCGCTGCCACGCCCGATGCCCATATCGTCGAGTTGCTGCAGGCCGAGCGACTGGTGGAATGTTTTGAAGCGGACATGTGGAGCGGTCCGGGTGATAATCAAACGCTGCGAGATGTTTTTACAGCTGCCTGCCAGTCGTCTCTCATAGATCCGCCAACGCTGTCTGATGACCAGATCGACACAATCCGCTCATCGATCAGTGCTTTTGCAAAGCAGTGGATAGCCGCTGAAATCGGCGAAACTTTCCAACTCCACTGGAGTTGATGTATATCGATCTAACCAAAAATTTTCTGGGAGGGGAATGATGAATATTTTCGATGTAAATTGGATCGCTGTGGTCGTCGCAGCCTTGGCTGGCTTTCTGGTTGGCGGTATCTGGTACGGGCCGATCATGGGTAAGAAATGGATGGGCGCGGTAGGCCTGACCGAGGAAGAAATAAAGGAAGGCAATATGGGCGCCATCTATGGCGGAGCCTTTGCTTTCAGCCTGGTCGCCTCATGGACTTTGGCGCATACTTTCGCGAGCTATGGCACCGACTTTTCCTTCACCATCAAAGTGCTGACCGCCTTTGGCGTTGCACTGGGCTTCATTGTTCCAGCCATCGGCACCAACTATCTGTTCTCACAGAAGAGCAAGACCCTGTTCTTCATTGATGCCGGCTATTGGCTGCTATTCTACACGGCCATGGGCGTGGTTCACGCCTGGCTGGGATAGGCCCTTAGACCGTTTCGCTGGAGCGCCGACTGACGCTTTCGTATAGATCGTCACCGTCGCTCCAGTCGGTCACCTTGCCGGAGAACAGAAATTCCGGCGGCACCACTTCGGGACCTTCGCCAGGACCGGTCGGCGGGGTATAATAGCCGAGCGCATAGCTGCCCATGCAATAGCCCAGCAGATCGCGTAGCGCCGGATCGAAATCCTTCGCCACCTGTGGCGGGCAGGACAGATATTGGTTTTCTTCTTGCCGCAACCAACCCAGTGCATAGGTGATGTTAAGCCCCATCCGGTCATGATCGGCATTATTCGCGCCGCCACTATGAATGACCGAACCGGAATAGATGAGAACGGAACCCGCTTTCATCTCGGCATATTGCACCTCATCGGGATTGGCTTTGCGGCCTGCTTCCCATTTATTCGAGCCAGGAACGACCCGTGTTGCGCCATTTTCCTGGGTAAAGTCCGTAACCGCCCAGATCGTGTTAAATTGCGGTTCGATGCTGTCTTGCAAAAAGCCGCCCCAAGCCAATCTGTCGCGATGGAGCGGTTGTTTAACCTGCCCCGGCTGGATGCGAATAACCTGCGTCAGATGCAGCTGTATCCGTTCGCAAAACGGCTTCAAAAAGGCATTGGCACCGCCCAATATCAAATCGTCCATCACAAGATCGCGGCAAGCCTGTGATCGCGCAACAAGAGCGCCTGTCCGCGTCGTCTTGCGCCCCGTAAAATCATCGCGCCCCAGCTCGGTGGCTTCAACATAAGGCATGATTTCCGATTTCAGCCGGGTCAAGGCCGCCGCGTCGAGCACATTCTCAACAATCGCGGCCCCATCATCGCGCAGCACCTGCGCCAATTTTTCCGGATCGTCACCAGCAGATAATCTTTGCAGCAAGGTCATGTTTTCTCTCCCGCTGTGCAGGATATGACGAATTGCACCGTCTTACAAGTTGCCGCTTATCCCGCGCGGCCGGCCAGCGTATCAGCAATAATCCGCCAGACTTTCGGATTGAAACCAAGTCCCAGATGCCCGCCATCTACCTTAATATTGCGGGCCTGCGGGTTGTAGATATCCTTGGCGATATCTGGTCCGACAATACCGTCACGATTGGAATAGAGCACCGTCAGCGGCTGACTAAAACCGATACTGTTGCGCGCATGCACTTCTTTTTCAAAACTATCGAGATTGATCTGTGCGGATTTGGCATAGCGTTGCCCGGGCGTCGTATATTTGGGGCCGCCGATAATCGGTGTACCCATGGTAATTACCTCGCGTACCATATCAGGCGAGAGACGCGCGACTTCGCGGGCAATGATGCCGCCAAGCGACCAGCCGATTAACGTCAGCGGCTGCCGGTCATTGGCATCATATTGATCTTTTGCAACGGCGGTGAACCGTTCGATATCGCGATCCACAGAGCCTTGATTACGGCCAAGGCCCCAATCGAAAACGTCATAGTTGAGGCGGCCCAGAAATCCCTTTAACGGGTTCATCGACAATTCGCTGCCGCCATAGCCTGGGATCAGGAATATCGGTCGTCCATCTCCTTTAGGGGCCGTCGCAATGCGCGGCCATTGGAGACCAAAGCGGACGAAATCCAGCGGCAGCGCAAGCTCACTAAATTGGGCGATCCGGTTCGGCGGGCGAAGGCCGCTCGGCATTGGTATCACATTGGCACTTGTCATCGGACGTCTCCTGCAGAAAACCTGCGTCAATCTGTACTACATAAGGCTTTTGTTCGCAGGTGCAACATATGGCGATTAATCGGCGTCCGCCTCTTCCTTAGGCGCGCCATTGCCAGGCGTGATCTCAACAATAATATCACCCGCCTCCAGTTTCTTGGCTTCTTCTTCCCAAAAACCGTACATATTATTGTCGCGATAAATGCGGACGCCCAGTCCTTCTTTGACGATATCTTTCATCGCCATCCCAACCTCATTATCCTCAATCGGGCGTTGAACCAGTTTTACGCGGCCCGTCGCGGAAGCCAGGTCACTGAGATAATCGGATATCTTGGCTCCTTCACAGCTGCCTGCGAGCAGCAATCCTGCAAAGCTCACCGGATTGATAACCGTTGTCGCACCAGCTTGCCGCGCGAGCATTTCATTGTCAGCAGCGCGCACCGAAACACTGATCGGTAGATGATAGGCAAGATGACGCGCGGTCAAAACGATCAGGATGCTGGTATCATCGCGGCCTGCTGACACGATCATCGACCGGGCTCGCGATATCTTGACGTTCATCAACGTCACGTCACGCGTCGCGTCCCCATTGATGACCGCACAGCCCATTTTTTCCGCCTGCGCCAAAGCCTCGTCAAACGGATCAACAACGACGATTTCGGCGGGGTTGGTCCCGCGCGCGATCAGTTCCTGCACCGCTTCCTTGCCGCTGGTCCCGAAACCGGCGATCACAATATGGTCGTGCAGATTATTCTGGATGATTTTCATACGCCAATTGTCCCAGGTTCTTTTGAATACGAAATTATAAGCCGTGCCGACAAATATAAGCACAACAAAGATGCGGATGGGAGTCACAACCAATGCGTCAAACATCCGCGCGCGCTCGGTCACCGGTGCGATATCACCATAACCCGTCGTCGTGATCGAAATCATCGTAAAATAGACGACATCGAGAAAGCTGACATCCCCGTCATAGCTGTCCTGCAAGCCATTGCGGTCAAACCAATGAACCGCGACCGCCATCGCGATCAACCCCAAGACAAACAAAACGCGCCAAGCGATGTCCAGCCAGATCGGCAGGCTCGACTGGCGGCGTAGCGTCACATAATCAGAAAGGTTGCGGGATCTACGCCTGGCCATCGAATAATTAGGTCCGTTTCGGCAAATGCGAGACGGGGTTTACCGGTTTACGATTTTTGCGAATTTCAAAATGCAATTGCGGTTCCTGTACATAGCCGCTGTCTCCAGCAAGGCCTATGATATCACCGGCGTTGATCTTTTGTCCACGCGTAACATTTAGTTTGTCCGCATGACCATAAGCGGTAACCCAGCCATCGCCGTGATTCAGTAAGATCAAGCCGCCAAAAACGCCTATTTCATCGCCGCTATACGCAACCACACCGGCCGCTGCCGCGCGAATTGGCGTTCCCTTGGCGACGCCAATATTTAAGCCATCATTTACCTTGCCGCCACCCTTGCCGCCGAAGCTGGATATCAATTTGCCATCAACCGGCCAATTGAAACGTCCAGCGAAAGCGGCTGGGGCGACAATTGCTGCGGGTGCTTTGGTCGGTGTAATGGCCTTGCGCCAGTCAGATGGTTCGGCTGCACCCTTATTCTCTGCCAGCGCTGGCTGGCTGCCGGTTACAATATCATCAATGTCCAGATCAAAAGCGGCAGCGCGCTGTTCGATACTTATCTGCTTCGGATCAACAGGAGTTGCCGCTGGTAGCAATAGTTTCTCGCCCACCCGCAAAATAAAGGGTTCTTCCAACCCATTTAATGCCACCACCTCTCGCCAAGGCACACCATAGGCACGAGCAATCGCAATGCCGGTTTCGCCCCCATTGACCCAGTGATAGCGACCACCGGTTATAGTAAGCTGCTGCCCCGGTTTAATGACGTAGGGTGCCGTTAGGCCGTTGGCTGCCGAAATAATTTGAGAACTCGCTCCGGTTTTATTGGCAATGCCGCCCAGTGTATCACCGGCTTTCACAATATATACACTATCCGCAATCGCCATCGCATTTGGCGTCACTGACTGCGCAGCCCAGGTCGGCGGAGGCGCATCCGCCGGGCTCTGGCCAAACACCGACGCATCGGTTTCCAGCCTAGGAACGGCTCCATTCGCAGCTTCATTGCGCGACAAACCATAATCGCGCCCAGGCGGAATGCAGGCCGATACAGATAGCACCAAACAAAATATCGCAATCTTACGCATAACAGGCCCCGTTCACTACTCTCACCCCAATGAGAGCTCTTCTTATCTAGCAACAAATCCCATGGTTGCCAGCCCTGCTTGCCGCGCAGGTCATAAAAATCTTACGCAGTTTACAAAGTGCAAAACCTCTGTGGTGGCTTATAAAATGGCGTAGTGGTTCATCGAATGATTGGCGGAGAGGCAACCGGATATATATCTTGCCAATTGATAAAACCTGCCTCTGAAGCTGCTCGATCCATCGACATTCGCCTGCTTACTTTTGGTCAAATTTCATTCATCTTTTTCGACAGTGTCGGGTACGAACTGCAGGATATCTCCGGGTGTGCATTCAAGATAATCACATATTCTTGATAAGGTTTCAAAGCGAATTCCCTTCACCTTACCAGATTTCAAGAGAGACAGGTTTGCATCAGTTATTCCGATGTGTGCAGCCAGATCTTTTGATTTCTCTTTGCGCACTGCGAGCATAACGTTGAGAGTGACATCAATCGCCATCAAACGATCTGCTTCAATTCATCTCTTACGATTCTTCCTTCACGGAGAGCACCAGACAAGGCCATTAGAACCATACCAATCAAAAGCGTCAACGCGTTCAGATCAATAAGATAGACGAAAAAATTGATCAAATTCTCATAAATGGATGATGGGTCTGCGAGTATTGGAATCAAAATATCAGTGCTCATAAATACGAAGTAGAGCATTAGCATAGCATATCCCATCTTCATTAGTGCCTTCTCTGCGCTGTCTTGCAGCAGCTCATTGCGCTCAGCATATATGAGAACAGTTCTTATTGAAGAGAACAACAACCAGAAAGTCAAAAGCGCAAATATGTTGATCAGCCCGAGGCCGACTTTGGCTGTGTTGCTCAAGCTCGTTATTTCTGACTCCATCTCCACGAAGTCGTTGAGCATTTCCAAATCTCCAATCAACGCTGTCACAATTGTCGCAGAAATCGCGATGCCAACGAAAGCCGTCATTATCGCGGCCACCACACGCAGTGGACGATAGAACCAGCGTTTTTCCGTGTTGAATTGTCGATTCATAAAAATATTTCCATTCTTTATGATAATAATTTATTGTGAAACAATATTTTTTGTTCATATAACGGTAACATAATAGGAGCTATCGGATCGAAATCAATCAAAAGAATGCAAACGAAAGGATTCTAACATGACCCCCACTAATGCCAAGATCGCCATGATCTTGATATCTGGGAGCTTCGTTTTAAGCGGATGCGCAAATACCGCCGCTGGATATCGGCCCATAGTCGACGGTTATCAGGATGAATTTTATCTTGCTGATCTTGACGATTGTCAGTCGGTCGCAAAGACCAAACACTATGACAATGGCGATGCTCGAACTTCTGCCTTGGCAGGCGCCGTTGTCGGCGGGGCTGCTGGCGCCATCGAGGACGATTCGATCGAAGGTGCGATAGTCGGCGCACTACTGGGCGGCCTGTTAGGCGCCGCTAGCTCTGCCGATGAAACCCGAAGTGATCGAAAAGATATCGTCATCCGCTGTATGTTAGGACGCGGTCATGCAGTTGTGGGTTGATGTGAAGGTGAACCAAGCTCGGATAGATAAATGACCTAATATTATCCGGTCGGGCAACCAACTTTAAATTCCATTTCTAACAGAAAAACCAACGGATCTCGCTTTCCGGGGCGGGTTCGTATGCCCAAAATTTTAACCAAAATGTCAAGAAAGGACATAAAATGAAGAAGACACTACTAATACCCACCATCGGTGCTGCGCTGTGCGGCTTAGCCGGAGCGCCAGCTGCTTATGCGCAAGATAGCGAAGAAAACTTTGAAGGTGTAAAGGCAGGCGTCCAAGCCGGTTGGGAGCGGCGTAAGATCGATGATACATTGCTATCCACGCCCAACAGCGCCCGATTGAACGACAAATCCAGCGGTTTTTCCTATGGCGGCTTTGTTGGATATGATGCCCAATTTGACAAGATTGTTGCGGGTATCGAAGCCGATTTTAGCCCGAATGGAAGAACATTGCGTTCAACGTTGACAAACGGTGACAGCATCGAGCTTGATTCACAATGGACCGCAAGCGTGTCAGCCAGGGCCGGTATTGCGGTCGCGCCGCGACTGTTAGCTTATGGCCGAGTGGGTTACGGAATCAATCGCTATACCGTTCGCAGGTTGGCGGCCGGCGATAACAATGCCGTAGCAACACAGAAAGAAAACGGCGCTGGTCTTATCTATGGTGGGGGCTTGGAATATGCGATCCATCGTAATGCTTCTTTTCGAGTTGAATATCGGCGCAACGAAAATGACGGCTCACTTCAATCCAATCAAGTTCTCGGCGGTTTAACCCTACGCTTTTAGTCTTCCCCCAGAAGCCGAGGCTTCTAGGCCGGGCGATAATTGCGACCCCCCCCCAATTATCGCCCGGCCATATTTGGTTTTAGTTATCGAGGAAACCCGCAATCAAATGAAAATGATACCATCTCATCAGCAACAAATTTACGTGGCCAATAATGCTCAAGGCAAATCCGATCTGGATCACAGGAAGTCGGAAAACTGCTCATGTTGGTATTGGCTTGCTTCGTTTTTGATTTGGGGTAGTCGAAACTGCCGATAAAAAACTCATGTGACCGCATCTTCCAATGTCGGCTTTAGAAAAACTGCAGACGATCGCAAGCTCTTCGCTCCGTGGCGACCATCTAGGCTCGGCAACGTCAGTCGCTGTAGAGGCCTTTTAACGTGTCCATCGACTCATAATGGGTCAGATCCAAATGCAGCGGTGTGATCGAGACATAGCCGTCGGCAATCGCTTCAAGATCCGTGCTGTGCGCCGGTGTTTCGACCATCGGGCCTAGGTTCAGCCAATGATATTCAAAACCGCGCGGGTCGCGGTTGCTGATAAATTGCATGCGGCCATAATCACGAATACCCTGCGATACCACACGAATGCCTTTGACCTCACTCGCGGGCAAGGCCGGGAAGTTGATATTGACCAAGGTTCGGTGATCCATGCTTTGCTTGATCAAAGGACGCAACACCCGCTCGCCCCATTGCCGCGCCGCTTCAAAAGGCACGTCATCCCCGATATCGCCGCGCGCATAGGCTTGGCTGATCGCAATCGACGGGATACCGGCCAGCGCGCCCTCCATCGCGGCAGACGCCGTCCCTGAATAGGTTACGTCTTCGCCAAGATTGGCTCCCCGATTGACGCCAGAGAGGATCAGGTCGGGCAGGCCGTCTTTCATGATTTTCGCGACCGCCATCATGACGCTGTCAGTAGGCGTGCCATCGATGGAATATTGCTGGTCCCCGCGCTTGCGGATACGCAAAGGCCGGGTGAGCGTCAAAGAATGGCCGGCACCCGAATTTTCATCTGACGGCGCAACAATCCAGATATCGTTGGAAAAATGCTGCGCAATGTCGAGCAGGACCTTCATGCCCGGGGCGTCAAATCCATCATCATTGGTCAGCAAGATACGCATTAGTTTGCAGGCTCCAGTTTTTCGATGCCACCCATATAAGGCTGTAACGCTTCCGGAATTATGACACTACCGTCTTCCTGCTGGTAATTTTCCAGAACGGCTACCAAAGTGCGGCCAACTGCCAGCCCCGAGCCATTGAGCGTGTGCATAAATTGCGTGCCCTTAGTCTCGCCTTCTGGTCGAAAACGCGCGTTCATCCGCCGTGCCTGATATTCGCCGCAGGTCGAGACGCTGGAAATCTCGCGATAAGTATCCTGTCCCGGTAGCCAGACTTCCAGATCATAGGTCTTGCGCGCTGTTGCGCCCATGTCGCCAGTACATAACAGCATCTTACGATAGGGAAGTTCCAGAGCCTTAAGGATGGATTCTGCCGCCTCGGTCATACGCAGATGTTCGGCATCGCTATGATCGGGGTGAACAATCGCCACCATCTCGACCTTTTCAAACTGGTGCTGGCGGATCAAGCCTTTGGTATCTTTGCCAGCAGATCCCGCTTCGCTTCTGAAACACGGGGTCAGCGCGGTCAATCGGATCGGCAACTGCGCTTCGTCCAATATCTGGCCGTGCACACTGTTGGTCAGGCTAACCTCCGCTGTCGGGATCAGCCAGTGACCATCGGTGGTCTGGAACGAGTCCTCTGAAAATTTTGGAAGCTGACCAGTACCAAACATGGCCTGATCGCGCACCAGAACGGGCGGCGCGCATTCCTGAAAGCCATTTACCGTCGTTTGTTGGTCGAGCATATATTGCCCGATTGCGCGTTGTAGCCGCGCCATTTGCCCGCGCAAAAACGCAAAGCGCGCACCGGACATTTCAGCAGCCGTTTCAAATTCCAAACCCAGTGGCGGGCCTATGTCGCTATGTTCTAACGGTTTAAAGTCGAAGCTACGCGGGGTGCCCCAACGTTCCAGCTCGACATTGTCATCCTCATCCGCGCCTTCCGGAACGTCGGCATGGGGCAGATTAGGCAATGCAGCCAAAACATCGCGCAATTTTCCGGACACCGCACGTTGTTCGTCCTCCAACAATGGCAAGTTTGTTTTCAGTTCCGAAACCTCGGCCATCAATGCCTGCGCGGTTTCTTCATCACCCTGCCCCTTGGCCTTGCCAATGGCTTTTGATGCTTCATTGCGGCGCGCCTGACCTTCCTGAAGCTTCGTTGCGATGCTGCGATTCTTTTCGTCCAGCGCCAACAGATTTGCCGCCACCGGTTCCACACCGCGCCGCGCGAGAGCGGCATCGAAAGCGGCCGCGTTTTCTCTGATATATTTTAGATCATGCATGGGACAAGCCTATGCCGAGCACGCCGCGTTCATTCAAGCCTCAATCTGTGCCCCGGCGTAGGCCGGGGTCTATCTCCCGCACGATATTCACCCGCAGACTAGAGGAGATGGACTCCTGCCTACGCAGGAGTACGAAAGTAAAAAAGCGGCCGGATCGCTCCGGCCGCTTGTTGATTTTGTTTGTGCGAGTTGCCGTTTAAGCGGCGACCGCTTTCTTGGCTTTGCGGCTGCGGGCGAACAAAGCTGCTGCCGCTGCACCAAAGAGCAGAACCATTGGCGGGGCTGGAACCGGGGTTCCGCCGGTAGAACCACCGGTTGATCCGCCACTGCTGGCGCCCGATGAGGTGCTGGAGCTGGAGCTGCTACTTGAAGAGCTCGAACTTGAGGTGCTGTTTCCACCAAAGCTGGACGACGTGCTGCTTGCACCGGAAGAGGTCGATGTCGAACTTGATGATCCGCTGCTGCCCGAAGAACCGGTACTACCATTGGAACCACCACTACTGGACGAACTCGAGCTGCTTGAAGATGAACTGGAACTGCTCGATGAGCCACCTGATGATCCACTGCTACCGGATGAACCAGAGCTGCCCGACGAACCCGTGCTACCATTCGAGCCACCACTGCTGGATGAACTTGAACCGCTCGAAGATGAGCTGGAGCTCGATGATCCGCCGGAAGAACCGCTGCTGCCTGAAGAACCTGAACTTCCCGAAGAACCGGTGCTACCGTTCGAGCCGCCACTACTGGACGAACTCGAGCTGCTTGAAGATGAGCTGGAACTGCTGGATGACCCGCCGGAAGAACCACTGCTACCCGATGAGCCGGAACTGCCTGAAGAACCGGTACTACCCGTACTGGTAGACGTACCAGGATGCCCGCTTGAGGTCATACCGCTTGAGGTCATGCCGCTCGAAGTCATTCCACTTGAAGTGTTTCCGCTAGAGCTCGACGAACTTGAACTCGAAGAGCTGCTGGAACTGCTCGACGAACTCGAAGAGCTGCTGCCACCGGTGGAAGTGCTAACGCCGCCTGTTGAGGTGCTAACTCCACCTGTGGAGGTACTCACACCACCCGTCGACGTGCTGACACCGCCTGTGGAAGTACTCACACCACCAGTTGACGTACTTACACCACCAGTTGACGTACTTACACCACCGGTGGACGTGCTGGTCGAGCCGCCTGTGCTCGAGAAGCCACCAGTTGAAGTGCTAGTAGAACCGCCAGTGCTTGAGAAGCCTCCAGTCGAGCTGCTGGTGGAACCACCGCTGGTGGAACTGCCGCCGGAAGATGTGCTGGTCGAGCCGCCGCTGGTGGTCGAAGAAATAACGACAGAGCCGCCGCCTGATCCACCGCCGCCGCCGAAGAAGCCGCCGAAGAAGCCACCGCCGAAACCGCCGCCATAGCCTCCGCTGCCGCCGATTACGACAGGAACAGAACCGCCGCCACTTTCAAGCACCGGAATTTCTGGCAATGGCGCGGGGATATATGCTGGAGCTGGAAGCGGAAGGGGCTGAGCTTGCGCAATTGTTACCACGGTCGGTGCGCAGGCAGTAACCGTCTTGGTGACCGTGCGCCGGCTACGCTTGACTTTGCGTGCCGATTGTCCGCGTTTCAAGACCCGAGCACGAACCTTCTTTTTCTTGTCGACCTTTTTGATATAAGGCGCAGCTGGCGCTTCCGTGACGTGCACAGCACCGCCACCAATTAGCGCACCGCCGCATGTGCAAGCGCATAATTTTGCTAAAGCCATTCTTACCGACATAATAATCACTCTCTTCCGCTTGTGAAAACGATATATTCGGCCTGCAAAAATGTGCTGGCCGTTGGTTTCGCCTTCCGACATCCACCAAAAGCGCAGAAGAAGCCGTTGATAACAATTCCGTTAACCTTGTTTGGATCAAGAAAAATTGAAAAATCCTTATCAATCTCTCGCCAAGCAGAGTTAATGTCCCGAATTGATACCATTTACATTGGATATCTTGCGTCTATGCGAAAAAGTTATCGCAAAACATAGGGTTTGTTTTGGGACGCGATTCGCCAATTCCTGCCTTGAAGGCGGTTATTCAATCGATTCTTGGCATTACCAAGCCGCCGACGGCACAATTTGATCGGTAGCGGCATATTGCATCTTGTCTAAGACGAACGCCAAGTTTATAGGCCCCGTTTATAGCCGGTCCTTCGCCAACCCATATCGGGTTGGGGGCAGATGTTGGAGAGTATATTTGGCGTCCTCAGCGAAAAATTCATCCGGTTCGGATGGTGGTTCAAACGGTGAAATTGTGCTGGAAAACGGCTATCGGCCCAGTGCCGACGAAGAATTTATGAATGAGCGCCATCTCGCTTATTTCAAAAATGCTCTGGAGAAGTGGAAATTGGATATCATCGAAGAATCCAAGGAAACCCTGGCCCATTTGCAAGACGGACCAATTCAGGAAGCCGATCTTAATGACCGCGCATCCAGCGAAACCGATTGGGGCCTTGAACTGCGGACCCGTGATCGCCAACGCAAACTAACCTCAAAAATCGAATCGGCGTTGCGCCGTATAGAGGAAGGCGAATATGGTTATTGTCAGGTTACTGGCGAGCCAATTTCGCTCGAGCGCTTGGAAGCAAGACCGATTGCAACGATGAGCGTCGAAGCGCAAGAAGCGCATGAACGCAATGAGAAAATCTCTCGCGATCAATAACTTGCTGTTATCGGGTTCAACAGCCCACAATCAATATAACTTCATTGGACTGCATTCATCGCTTTAGCCCTAACACATTAAGGCTAAAGCGCTTTTGGTGATTGGAACATCTTGCACATCCTATCACCGCGCCGCGTGTAATCTCTTATCAGCATTAACCAATTTTCCATCTTTTTGCGGCAATAATCCGGGCTAAGAAACGTTGTTTTACATTTATCCGCGGGATGCACATGAAAGAACCCTTTGACGAGAATTTGGGCAAAAACGGCCAAACCAGCGGCCTACCCAAGCGTGAACTAGACCGCGATAGCCTTTTCCTGAAAGCCGTTTTGCGCTTTGTGGATGGCGATGATTGCGGCGAAGTACGGATTCGGAATCTTTCCGCTGGCGGTCTAATGGCGGAAGCCCCGGTCATTGCTAAACCCGGTGACAAGTTGGAACTGGAATTGCGCAATATTGGACGCATTACCGGCTATATCGCATGGGTTGCACAAGGTCGGCTCGGCATTGCCTTTGACCATCCCATTGATCCAAAACTGGCGCGCAAACCGGTAGGTCAATCCAAGTTAGAACTCCCTCGCTATTTGAAACAACATAGCTCCAAACGGCAACCGCTCGGCCATGGTCAGCGTCCCCGCTAAGGGCACTATTACAAATCTGCTTGATTAGAATCCAACCGCTGCATAGGACCGTTTAATCATTCGATTAAACAGGAGCAGGATATGGCTGGGCCACTGGCAGGAATCAACATCGTAGAATTTGCAGGCATCGGGCCCGGACCTTTTTGTGGAATGATGCTGGCGGACCAAGGTGCCACGGTCACGGTCCTGCATCGGCCCGGCGGCGCACCAGATGGACGCCTCGCACTCTCCCGTTCACGGAAACTTGTCGAAGTGGATCTGAAATCAGAAGCCGGCATTCAACAGGCCCGTGATATAGTCAAACAGTCTGACGGCTTGATTGAAGGTTTCCGCCCCGGCGTCATGGAAAGGCTCGGCCTCGGACCGGATGTGCTGCTGCAAGACAATCCCAAGCTGGTTTTCGGCCGGATGACCGGCTGGGGTCAATATGGACCGTTGGCGCATGCTGCTGGACATGACATAAACTATATTTCCATTTCCGGCGCACTCCATGCCTTTGGTCGTGAGGGTGAGAAACCAACACCACCGGTCAATATGGTCGGCGACTTTGGCGGCGGCGGCATGATGCTGGCTTTGGGCATGGTATCGGCCTTACTGCACGCCAAAACCGGCGGTGTTGGTCAGGTGGTCGATTGCGCGATGACCGATGGTTCGGCCGC
The DNA here is from genome assembly GCA_947501695.1 of uncultured Sphingomonadaceae bacterium. Lineage (GTDB taxonomy): Bacteria > Pseudomonadota > Alphaproteobacteria > Sphingomonadales > Sphingomonadaceae > Parasphingorhabdus. Next base: position 123,626 of record CANMWO010000001.1, on the reverse strand, counting down.
GTTAATGGCGATGATTTTCGACTTTAACAATATCGGCCAATGGCGCGACGAACGCGGCGTTAACCTGCTCGATACGGGTGCACATTTCTACGATAGCTATGAGACCGCTGATGGAAAATATATCTCGATTGGATCGATTGAGCCGCAATTTTACGCGCAATTACGCAAGGTTGCGGGATTGGAAGATGATCCAGATTTCGATCCCCAGATGAACCCAAAATCGTGGGGGCCACTAAAGGAAAAGCTGACTGCTTTATTTCAGTCAAAAACGCGTGATGAGTGGTGCGTATTGATGGAGGGGACCGACATATGTTTCGCCCCCGTCCTGTCGCTGACCGAAGCAAAACATCATCCTCATAATGTAGAACGGGAGACATTTGTCGACGTGGGTGGGCATATGCAACCAGCCCCTGCCCCGCGCTATTCGGTCACTATGTCCGACAAGCCCAAACCGCCTAGCTAACCAGCTGATCCAGCAATCAGCGAAGGATTCATAAAGAGAAAAGCGGCTTAATTGGCGAGCGTACCCATCGCTGCCTTGACAAAACTCGGTCCGATCGTGAGTTCTGTGCTGTCTTGCATGACGAGATATCTGCGGCGGCCTTTTCGGCGAATATCGCGCACAAAGTTTCGGTTTACGGCAGCCGAACGATGAATGCGGACAAACAAGCCAGCCGGCAATCGATCCAACAGTGATTGCATCGCTTCGTGCACCAGATAGCTGCGATCTGGCAAACACAGCCGCATATAATCGCGATCAGCCTCGATCCAACCGATATCAGCGCTGCTGATCTGCACAGCGCTGTCGCCATCCTGGACCCAGAACCGATGGTCGCCAGCAGGTTGCTGACCGGTTTGAACAGTTTGCCGTTTTTGTAGGACACGACCCAAAGCCTCTCTCAGTAGCTCCTCCTTGACGGGTTTGAGAAGATAGTCTGTCGCTTCAAACCGAAAGGCCTCAACCGCATATCGATCATGGGCAGTAGTAAATATAATCTCTGGCGCCGCCGCCAGTTGCTGACATTGTTTCGCGACTTCCATGCCGGAAAGATCGGGCATATCAATATCTAGCAGCAGAATTCCCGGACAATTTTGCGATATCATTTCCAGCGCTTCGCGGCCGCCGCTTGCCATATCTATACGATTTATGTTGGTCATCCTATTGCACAGGGATCTAATCCGGCTGCGTGCCAACGGCTCATCATCAACAATCAAAATGTCGAGCTTCTGATCAGGCGTCATAGACAATAATCTCGGAAAATCTGTTCTTCATCAGGGATGATGATCGTAGCCATCACCTTGTCTTCATTGTCATTGCCGGCGAACAAGGCAGCAGCAGGACCATATAAAGCGATCAACCTTTCCCTGATATTAGCCAGTCCCGTTCCGGTACCATTGACCTTGTCATCGCCTGTCTGCATCCGGCCATCATTGGCAACCACTAGTTTCAGGCGGTCTGCATCCCTGAGTGCAGTGATCGTTATGGCCACTGGTTTGCAGGACCGTGCGACGCCATGCTTAATGGCATTTTCGACCAGCGGTTGGATGATTAAAGCCGGGATTTTCCAATCACGCACATCATCATCCATAAAAACTTGGAATGACAGACGTTTGGGGAAACGCACCTGCTCGATCTCGAGATAGCGAACTTGCTGGGCAACTTCCTGCTCGACGGTAATCATGTCACCTTCATCATCATGCAGAACAGTGCGCATATAATCGGCCAGGCCATCGACCAAATGTTCTGCCTGCCCGTTTTTCTTGTCGATGATCAAACTGCTGACCGAGTTAAGCGCATTAAAAACGAAATGCGGGTTTAGCTGATAACGCAGCGCGCGCATCTCACTCTCTCTGGTCACGCGTTCCAGATTGCGACTATGGATCAAGGCGGCCTGCGTCTTGCGGCTATTGGCCATTGCGAGATATAATCCACCCCAACATACTAACATTAGATAATCTACGAAGGCTGTATCAAAGAGATGAGACAAGGCCATATCTATCGTAAGATTGTGCTGCATACTGATATGTTCGAGCACTGGAGTTGGATAAGCCAATATCAAGTCGGTTAGATAGGCGATAGCAAGTGCAAGAAAAATTGTGGGTATCGTCAATATCAAAACTGCGGGGGCGGTACGATCACCCACCAAAATCAAACAGCGATAAAGCGCCCAAGTCACTGTCACTGAAATTATAGCAGTAACAAGATATGTTACCAGTGAATGGCTATGGTCCGGCAAGCCCCACAAGATGGCCCTAAGCGCATTGACCATAAAATAAGCCGCCCACATACCGAAAATGCTTTTCATGGCGAGATCAATATTTATCGGAAATATCCGATGCCAGAAAGGCGAAACTTTAGGCGATAAATTGTCCACCAACGGAAACGAACGCGTCGCCATTTTCACTTACTCCGCGACGACTTCTGATGCCGAAGGGTCGATTCCGTCTTGCGGGTCTTCTGCAGCCGATGCGCGGTCCAAACCCCTCTCGGTGCGCCAATAAGTTGCGAAACTGGCGAGCCAATGGCTGCCGGAATAGTGAGGCGTACGAACCGATTGTTCACCTGCATCGCCGTGTAACTTTGCCGATGCCAGCAGCGCCGCTTTTCGGTTGTCACCTTCCGGTAGAGCCGTCGCTATGCCTTCCAATGCCCATGCTCGCGAGAGATTCACGCCGTCTAGGTGAACCAGCTTGCCATCAGTTGGGTCGTTGACAATCCCGACCGCCAGCCACTCGGAGCTGCCATCTGTCGGAATATCTGGCAAAAAGGCCGTGAGCCACTCGGCAAATTCCGGTGCGGGCAATATACGTCTCATGAGATCCGCCTCCATCAGGCAGGGAGAGAGGAAATCTTCACCCGACGGTTCATAGGCGATCGGGCAATTTCGGTCGCCCTGATGGAAAGCTAGGCTTTTGTCCGTGATCAATTTTGTCATCTCGCTGTCACCGCTGACCCGGGCCCAATCGAGAAAAAGGCCAAAGGCAAAGGCAGACTGGTTATGGGTTCCCAGTCGGATCGGATAAGCAAGTTTGGGAATCCAGCTGTTGATACGATCCTTAATTACAGATTCCAGAGGCTTCAACCGATCGAGCCATATTTGCGCTTGCTGTGCCTTTGGGCCTTCCCCGGCTGCGATTTCGGTAAGCTCTCCCGTCAGTTGCAAAAACCAGGCAAGCCCATAAGGCCGCTCAAACGAGACCCGACCATCCCCGTTAAAATAAGCGATTTCGCCGGCTATCTTATCTGCGGTAAAGTTGTTGGCTAGCGCAGCGGCAATCTCTTCTTCCATTTCCGGCACTGAATCATTGCCCCACAATCTGGTCAGCAGCCAGTGGCCATGGACTGCACTATGCCAGTCAAAACAACCGTAAAAAACCGGGGTCAACCGGACCGGCTCCCGAACATCGCTGGCACTGCTCATAACGTGGCTGATTTTATTGGGATATTGTTTGTTTACACAGTCCAGCGCTATTCGGGCATAGGCATGCTCGGGCTTACGGGGGGCCTGGCTGTTTTCGGCAGGGTCAGGCGCAACATTTTTGCGCTCGAAATACCCCTGCTCCGACGTATTCCGTTGTCCATCATCATCATTTACCGAACAAGACGACAGTATCGCCGCCAAAAAGAAAAGAAAACCAGTCCGCACAATCATATTTTGCTCCCCAAAAAGCTTTTCTAGCATAGAGAGGAATTGACCGGATGGCAAAACGCTATAGGGCCAATAGTTGATAGAAATTTGCCGATTCCGGCCAACATATTCATTTTTCAGGATCATATCATCGCCAACCCGTCCGCAATTTTTCTAACCGGCAATCCGATGCGGCATATTACGGTGATGACATTGACGGCAAGCATCGGTTTGCTGACGATGTTCATCGTTGATTTTGTCGATCTACTCTACATTGCACAACTTGGTGACAGCGCGCTGACCGCTGCCATGGGCTTCGCCGCCACTATCCTGTTTTTCGGAACCGCCTTTAACATCGGATTGATGATCGCTGCCAGCGCACTAGCAGCACGCAAAATCGGCCAAGGCGATACCGCTTATGCTCGCCGCTATCTTACCAATATATTGGCGCTGAGCATGATATTAATTATCCCGCTGGCCATCCTGTTCTTTATCTTTGCCCCGCAGATATTGGAACTTGCCGGTGCAACAGGAACCGCAAAAGACGCGGCCACCGGTTATATACGTATCGTCGCGCCGTTCATGCCATTTAGCGTGGCGGCGATGGTCTGTTCGGGCTTCTTGCGCGCCCATGGCGCGGCACAGCGCGCTATGACTGTGACGCTGAGCATGGGCATTACCAACGCTATACTCGATCCGATTTTCATCTTCGGCTTTGATCTGGGGGTTAACGGCGCAGCCATGGCAACCGCCTGCGCAGCGATCGTGTCTTCGGTTCTCGCCGTCTTTCCGATCATCAAACATTATGGCGGCTTTCAAAAACTGTCTGCCGTCCTGTTCAAGGAGGATCTAAAGCCGGTCATGGCAATCTTATTGCCAGCCATAATGACCAATGTTGCGACCCCGGTAGGTGGTTTTATTTCTTATCGCTTCATCGCCAGCTATCCCGATGAAGTCATCGCAGGGTTTGCGGTTGTAGGACGGGTGGTTCCAGTGGCATTTTGCTTATTATTTTCCCTTTCAGGCGCTGTTGGGCCGATTATCGGACAAAATTTCGGTGCGCTACAATTTGACCGGATCCGCCTGACCATCAAGCAAGCAATGGGTTTTGCACTCGGTTATACATTCCTGATCTGGCCGCTGTTATTCCTGCTTGCCGATCCCATCAGCGATGTTTTCAATCTGCAAGGCGAAGGGCGCGATGTCTTCTGGCTTTTTGCCGCCTATCTGACGCCCTTATTCTTTTTCAACGGTATATTGTTCATCTCCAACGCCGCCTGTAATAACCTCGAACGGCCGGCGTGGTCGATGATCATGAATTGGCTGCGCAACACATTGGGTATATTGCCATTTCTTTGGATTGGCGGAGCGCTCTATGGGCTTCCAGGCATTGTTATTGCACCGGCTATTGGCGGCGTTTTATTTGGCATTATTGGCTACGTCATTGCTCGCCACTTGGTGACGTTACAAGAAGCGAATCACGCTTCGGATTAAATTTCGCAAGATTTTGCGATGATCGTCGGGCCGGGCCACTTGCTCTTTTCGTTGAAAATCTCGGCCTATTTTTTGCTTAGTGGCAGAATTGCTGCGTTAACCATTTAATGCCTGACAGCGCCCCGTCCCATCTTGAAACAGCCTGATTTTGGTCAGCGATAATAGCAAAAAAAGGCCGTATTTCCAAAGCTTCCAGCCCGGTTGGGCCTTTGCAGGTGTTTCGGAAAATTACAGTACGCGTTCCTCCTCCCTATGTACCGCAACTCGGCGGTGACAGTTCGGCGCTTGCCGGGCCGGCGGGATATGTGATTTCGCCGTCACCGGAAACGGCGCCAGCTCTTGCAACAGCGGAACAAAAAACCGAACCCAAAACACCGCCTCAGCAATCAGCAGCACCGGCTGCAACGACCATCAAAACACCCAAAGCCAAGACGGTTTGGAGGCTGCCAAGCTGGTTAATCCTCAATGTTCGGGAACGAATATTACTCGGCCTCTTGGTATTCAGCCTGATCATGGTTCCCGCCACCATGCCGCAAGCGAGCCTCGATGCGCAGCAACTTAATCCGAGCGACCCTAACCTGCAGCCTGTCGAACGCGCCGAAGAAAATTTCGCGGGCTCCGCCTTCTACTTCATTGATCCTGGCTATGCGATTCCCCAGAATTATGGGGATCTCGCTATCGACCCGCTAGCCGAGCCAGGTGACGCTCAAATGGATGCCCTGCTGACAAGCAGCGGCGGCACCGCCAGCCGCGATCAAACCGCATCGGCCCATCTGATACACCCCGTTGCCTTCCGAGCCTCATTGACCGACAATAGCCGCGCTCTACAATGTTTGACCTCTGCAGTTTACTACGAGGCTGGACTGGAACCCGATGCCGGACAACGCGCCGTCGCACAGGTCGTACTGAATCGGGTACGCCATCCCAGTTATCCCGGTACCGTCTGCGGGGTGATTTTCCAAGGCAGCGAACGTCGTACAGGATGCCAGTTTTCTTACACTTGTGATGGATCGCTGCGCCGCACACCGTCAAACTTCCATTGGAACCGAGCGAAAAAGGTCGCGGCCTTGGCACTGTCTGGCAAGATCGCCTCACCGGTTGGCACAGCGACTCATTATCACACCACGGAAATCTATCCCTATTGGGCACCAAGTCTCAGGTTCCTGGGTACCATCGGCGCGCACCGCTTCTATAGCTGGAAGGGCAGCGCCGGTAAGGCGAGCGCCTTTAGTCAAAGCTATCACGGTGGCGAACCCCTGCCGGCACCAAAACCGCGCAAATATGACACTGGTTCACCAGTATCACTCGATCCGATTACACTGGAAAAAGCCTATGAAGCCGGACGGCGTAAGGCGCAGGAAGAAGCTGCAAAATCGGAAAAAGCAACGGCCATTGCCGCCGATAATGCCCGTCGCCACAGCTTGCCAATGCCATCGATCAACACCGGTGCACCGAAAACCTATCAAGCCCCGAGCTACAGCAACGAAGCGATCAAAAAAGGCGGAGAGAAAGCCTTTGCGGGACAGAAGCTGCCCGATGTCAGCAGAATCAAGCCGGAATATCGGGACGCGGGCACATGGAAAGCCAAACCCGGTCGCTAATCCTTCCCTCTCAACGCTTTGTTAGTTTCGCGCGCAACCAAACCGCGCTTTTGCTTGCCATCCCCCTTGAAACGAGCCTAAAGCCACCCGATTTTAAGTGAAAGATATTGGAGTGCGCTTATGGCGACGAATTGGACGCCAAATGGTTGGAGAAATTTTGAAGGGCTACAAATGCCCGACTATCCCGATGCTGCGAAGCTCGCGGAGACGGAAAGCTTGCTCGGAACATATCCGCCGCTGGTCTTTGCCGGTGAAGCGCGTAGTCTGAAGCAGGATCTCGCCGAAGTTGCAGAAGGTAGAGCCTTTTTGCTGCAGGGCGGTGATTGTGCGGAGAGCTTTGCCGAATTTCATCCCAATAATATTCGCGACACATTTCGGGTCATCCTGCAAATGGCGGTCGTGCTCACCTATGCATCGAAAATGCCGGTTGTGAAGCTAGGCCGCATGGCCGGGCAATTTGCTAAACCGCGCTCGGCAGACACCGAAACACAAGATGGCGTCGAAATGCCTAGTTATCGCGGTGATATTATTAACGGCATAGAATTTGAATCAAGCCGCCGCCAGCCTGATCCAGACCGCATGGTGCGCGCCTATAATCAAGCCGCGGCAACATTAAATCTTTTGCGCGCCTTCTCGACCGGTGGTTATGCCAATCTGAAGCAGGTTCACGGTTGGACCCATGATTTCATGAGCCGCAGCCCTTGGGCCAAAAAGTTCGAGGAAATGGCAGATCGAATCGGTGAATCGCTCGCTTTCATGGAAGCATGTGGCATAAATCCCGATACCGTGCCTCAGCTCAAGGCAACCTCTTTCTACACTAGCCATGAAGCACTGTTGCTACCGTATGAAGAAGCTTTGACGCGGCAGGATAGTCTGACCGGTGATTGGTATGACACCAGTGCGCATTTCCTGTGGATCGGCGACCGCACCCGCTTTGAAGGCTCTTCCCATGTCGAGTTTTTGCGCGGTATCGGCAATCCAATAGGCATGAAATGTGGGCCATCACTCAAGGCCGACGACCTCCTAAAAATGCTCGATACATTGAACCCGTCACGCGAAGCGGGCCGGATCACACTTATCTCACGCTTTGGTCATGACAAGGTAGAGAGCGGCTTGGCACCTCTGGTCCGTGCAGTGAAACAGGAAGGCCACCCGGTCATCTGGTCCTGTGACCCAATGCACGGCAATGTGATCAAAGCAGACAGTGGTTATAAAACCCGTCCATTCGAACGCATTCTCGCGGAAGTGCGCGGGTTCTTTGCGGTACACCGCGCAGAGGGTACTTTTGCTGGCGGCATTCATTGCGAAATGACCGGTCAGAATGTGACCGAGTGCACCGGTGGTGCCGTCGCAATTACCGACGCATCGCTGGGTGATCGCTATCATACCCATTGCGATCCGCGCCTAAATGCAGCGCAATCACTGGAACTGGCTTTCCTTTTGGCAGAAATGCTCAATCAGGAATTGTCTGACCGCGCGCAGGAAGCGGCCTAAGCTATGGCAGAAAAAATAAAGCCTGAACGGATGCGGCCGGAAGACTATCCACAAGGAGGATCACCGATGAGCCGTGGTGCCACTTATGTTCGCAAGGAAATTGTCAGCAAGGGCGTTGGATTTGGCAGCGCGCTCGCGATTGCGATCAGTTTTACGACGCACAAATCGATAGTATGGGCGATCATTCACGGGTTTTTCTCGTGGCTCTATGTCATCTATTATGCGCTGACCCGTTAAGAGGTGAGAGCCATAATCCGATGCCTCTCGCCTATTATCGTGACATTTCAAACATTTCTCATTATTGATACACGCGGTTACTAATCAACCTGAGGACAGCTATGCGCCGCCTTACTATCTTGATGATACCGATAATCGCGATGACCGCGAGCTGTAGTGGCCCGATTAAAACTCGGATTGAAACCCAATCCGGGTCGCCCCTGGCCACACAGAAGCAATATAACTTCACAACCAAGCCAGAACAAAATAGTGAAGCCTACCAGATTGCGCGCAAGATGGTCGCCAACGCTCTAGCAACCAATGGCTTTACAGCGAAAGATAATGCGCCAATATTAGTCCATATTGCCTTGGGTGGTCGCCCCGCATCTATCGCGATGACCGCCGGTGAAAAGGATGATGTCAGCACTATTGCAGAACAGAAAGAACGCAAGCCTCTGCAATCTTGTGAAGATGTCGAGCATCGCCTAACCATCAATATGGTGAACGCCTCTGATGGATCAATCCTCTATTCTGGCACCGCAGCGGAATATCATTGCAAAGGCACCATAGAACAATCCCTGCCGCATCTGATCGATGCCGCACTATCTGATTTGGGCAATTCAAGCGAAGCCAATATCAGCAAAACGCGTACCCGTAGTGGTTTAGAATAGCGCTGCTATAAGTCTATTTCCTCGGGTTCCGGCGCGAGTGGTAGCAATATAGTAAATTGTGCTCCACCATCCCTGACGTTCTCTGCCCGGATGGTACCACCATGGCGCTCAATCACCGCGGCAACAAAGTTAAGCCCAAGTCCGGCTCCTTTGACAGCTCCCTTAGAATCGGCATCATTACTTGCGAACCGTTCGAACAGATGATCCAACATATCTTCAGCAATACCATTGCCTTGATCGGTGATCACAACAGAAACAAAGAGCTGTTGATCCAGACTGATATTGCGCAACAAAATAGCTATCTTGCTATTATCGGGGCTGTATTTCACTGCATTATCGATCAGATTAACGAAGGATCGATAAAGGCTGGACGGTTCACCGATGATAAAAGCACCATCTGATTGATCGTCGACCGTTGACTTGATTCCGCGCTGTTTTGCCAGCGGCCACAGGCTATCATTGGCTTCTATCACCAGATCGGACAGCAGAATATCTTCGCCTGAAAACTCGCTCGATTTTATCCGTGCAAGGCCGACGAAATTATCGGCTAGTGCCAGAGTTCGGCGAGCATGCCTCTCGATACGTTTGTTGCTGTCAGTTGCATCTTCACCATCTAACAACGCCAATATAGCGGCCTGTGGCGACCGCATATCATGTGATAGAAGCTGTAGCACTTCTTCACGCTCCTGCGCCGCATTGGCGACCTCGGTAATGTCAGCGAGATAGTGGATATGCCCCCGCAATTCACCTTCATTAGATAGAACCCTCGCTCTACGCATCGCAAAAACTTGCTCACTGAGCGACGAGAAATCTATGTAATCATGTTCACGCAATTGCTTGTCGAGCGCCAAATAATCCTTAACCTCATTGAGGTCTTCTGGCGCAACAAAACGAGCGAGCATATCGTCGAGCGCCAAATCTTGCGCACCATCTTCAAATCCGGTTTGTGCAAGCTTGTTGACAAATTTTACTTTGCTATCAAGGCCAGTGATGAACATAGGGTCCGGTAAATTTGTCAGTGCATCGGAAATAAACCGCCGCAAATCGCGCATATGCTTGATCGCGTGAGCCAGTTCTTCAGCCTGTTCCGTGACAAGATCGACCGGTCCGAGTGAGGTTTGCAAGACCGGGATATCGAGAGTTTCCGAGCGATAGTTTTTTAACTCATCATCCATGAAATCACTGGTCGCCTGTAATCTGCGCCATCCCCATACCGGGTAGACAAGAGCTAACCCAACCAGCGCGGCGCCTGGTGCAAACCAGATTTTCCACGACAGTAACAAGGCGCTTGATGCCAAAATGACCGCTACTAGTCCGAAAGAGACAAAAATAGTTGTTCTAGGGCGCCAGCGCCAGAAACCGATCAGCAATATCCAGGTGGGGATCAGCGAAAATATGATTTGCGTGCCAACCGAAACCGGCATGATGAAGTTATCGGCCATTATACCGCCCAACATATTGGCCATAATCTCAACTCCGGCCATGGTACCGCCATCACCAAGTGGTACCGGGTGCTGATCGCCCAATCCCTGAGCCGAAGCGCCAACCAATATGATTTTATCGCTCAGGAACGCTGCCGGAATTTCGCCATTTACAACCGACGTGTATGATATTTGAGAAAAGGAACCACGGTTCGCATAGGGTATGAGCAGCGACTGCTGGCAGCTATCGAGGCGGTCGAAAGCTGCTGAATTCCCGCCGTTTGCGCCGCGATAGACCTGCTCCATCAAATGCGGCCAGATCATCTTCTCGCCATCCATTTCTGTTGCTATGCCACCAAAGCACAATGAAGTCCGGCGCACGACTCCATCACGGTCAAATAGCAAGTTGACGTGACCGATATCGTTAGCTGCCCTTTTCAAAGGCGCAATTGGTTCCTTAACATCAAAGTCGGCACCGTTGCTGCCCGGAATGACAAAGTGCAACGGCAAGAATAAATTGTCAATTTGGGCTGCCGCCTCTGCTAGATTGTTATCCTCTTCACTGTAACCCGGTTCGCTGAGCAATATATCGAAAGCAATCGCTTTGGGCTTTGCGTCTGCCAAAATCGTGAACAAATCGGCGTGACGATCCCGCGACCATGGCCATTTCCCAAAAGCGGTCAAACTATCTTCATCCACCGCGATGATCAGAATGTCTTCAGATGCCTCTGGCCGGTCATATTCTGACAGGCGATCATAAAGAAGGTTGTCGACCCCAGAAAGGCTGTTCCAATAAATCAGGGCCGCGACGATCAATGAACCGATTAGCGCCACACCGGCCCATTCAATCCCCAGGCGACGGCGCAGTTTCATTGACAGTCAGCTCTCCAAATAGGTCAAATAGCGGCCTAACGCGGCCATGGCGGTTAAGCCTCTAGCCAGTCACCGTCAATTTTTCGAAATCGGTCCATTTCTGAAAGACCTCGTTGTCATCTGGATCGGACGAATATTGCGTAACGCCGACGCGCCAAAAATATTCCCCGTCGGGCAAATCGGACAAAGTAAAGACATCGCGTGTCAGCCCGACCTCATCAACGATTGGAACTGCATTGATACTACCTAACATCAATTGAAACCGATAGGTCCGCTTTCCACTGCCAGCTCCACCCCATTTGAACCGATAGCCAAAGTCACCTTTGCCAGCACTGCCACTTAATGTACTCAACTGACGCTTGAAGGAATAGGTTACCGGCATACCTTCAAAACCATCCTGGCCAATAGCCGTTGCTTTCGCAAAATAGCGACCGTCTTCGATTGCCGGCACGCTAATGTTAGTGCCATCGCTCAGCCGCTCGGCGACAACATCTACAAACCCAGCATCCGAAGATATAATCACACGGTGTCCAGCAGCTGCGACACGCGGCGCAACTGAAAATTCTAATGTTTCTTCCGATTGAACCTTAGCTGGATCGATAATTTCCGGAGGTGTTAGTAAATCTGCTTTTGCAAGATCACCCGTAACCGTAGCCGCAGCACCAGTGCCTGCCGGGATCGATACAGCCTTTGCGCCGTCAAGGCTTGTGCCCGCTGCAACGTCAACTGCGCCTTCAACCGTTTCCGAATAGGCCGTACCAGTAGCTTCATCGACACGAGTCCGGTAATCTGTGCCCCGTACAGCGGAAACTGCGACCGGTGTCCGGACCCGATACCGATCGACTTTTTTATCAAAAGGCGTGACTTTGGAACGCATCCGGCCGCCATCAACGGCCAGCTCATAATCCACACTGTCGGTCAAAAGAATATGTCGCAACCGGGTAATACGCATCTTGCTATTGGATGGCATCGAAATTCGTGATCCATCTTCGAGCTGCAGCGTCAGAAAACTACCAGCCGCTGTTGCTAAACGACTGCCCTCGCCAATTTCCAGACCTCGGACCGGCTTGATCGCCCGGCCATCACTGGCGATGGAAACATTACCCCGAAAAGCACTAAGGTTGGCTTCGCTCGAGCGATATTTTAAGAGCCGGAACGGGATCGATACGGTTTTACCGATCGGAATATAGCGTGGGTTTGCGATTCGATTGATCCGCTGCACTGCTAGATAATCGGATGGCTTGCGTAGATATTTTCCAGCTAGATCTATAAGCGTATCGCCGCGTTTAAAAATATACTCCACCCGGGAATTATCGGCAGAAGCTTGCGCATGTGCAATGCCGGGAGAAAGAGAAACGGAAGCTAAGAAAACTAGCGACGATATCCGAAAGGAACTGAAAGTCTTAACGTTACTTGTTCCAAAGGCCATGGTTATACCCCGTTGCTTAGTGTCTCCAACCTGTAGCCATAACCGAAAACTGTAAAAATCCGAAACCCGTTCTCTGGTGTGAGCGATAATTTGGAACGAACTCGGGATACGTGCATGTCAAGCGTACGTGTTGCGAGATGCGCATTGGTCCGCCAAACAGTTTCCATAATGTATCGACGCGACAATGTTCTGTCGCGATTTCGGAACATTAGATCGGTGAGTTCAAATTCCTTTGCGGTCAGCGCTACTTCTGTTTCTTTATGCCGGACTTTTTGTTCGATCCGGTCGAGTATATACTCGCCATATTGAGCGCTCGTTTCCATGGCAGTAGCGCCGCTGCTACGTCTCAGGATCGCGTTGATCCGAGCGGCGATCACGCCGGGATCTTCTGGCTTCGTTATATAATCATCAGCACCAGCATTTAGCGCGTCACTAATATCCTGCTTCGCAGTGCGGCTGGTCATCATGATGACCGGCGGACGATCATCAACAGCTTCTTCCATCCATTCGAGAATCTGCATCCCAGTTTTTCCAGGCATATTCCAGTCGAGAATCACCAAATCAAATGTGTCTCGTAGCAACGCATTGGTCAAAGCGTTACCATCAGCGAAGCCAACAAAAACATGGCCTTGCCCTTCAACAATGTTACCTAAGAATTCGACAATCTCTTTGTCATCGTCCGCAATTGCTACACGCATACATTTTCCCCGGTAGCGAATAGCAATATCTTGATTGCCTTCGCTTTATAAAAAGTCCCAAACCCAGGTTTGTTTACATCTACTTTCGTGGACTTTACCAGAACTACAGCATGTAATTTACATTCATTTACATAATTCCGGTTGAATTATGCCAAATCGACGATGAAAAAGGGAAATGGCTGACAAGTTTAGCGGTCATCGGAGCTGTGCTGGGCTCCAATCGCGGTAATCGTCCCAGCTGCTTTTCGATTCGTTTTTGTAAAATTTGGTTGGGGTGGCAGGATTCGAACCTGCGCATGGCGGCATCAAAAGCCGCTGCCTTACCACTTGGCGACACCCCAATATTGGCTGCTTAGATCGTCAGCGAAGGGGCCTAATATCCAACTTACTCCAAAGGGGCAAGGGGCAGTTACAGCTATTTTCAGAACAATATTTTAGAACAGGCGTTTCACCCAGCCGTGCTTGTCTTCGGCAAGGCCACGTTGAATGTCGACCAGCCGCATCCGTAGTTTCTCTGTCAATTGTCCTGGACCGCCGCTGCCTATTGTAAAATCACCGTCTTTCGACCGGACGGTTCCTACCGCTGTAACAACAGCAGCGGTTCCACAAGCAAAGGTTTCCCTTAAATTTCCGCTGGCCGCATCATCGCGCCACTGGTCGATCGCATAAGGTTCTTCACTGACTTCCAATCCCTCTTCGCGAGCCAAAGCCATGATGGATTCCCGAGTGATGCCGGGCAGAATCGTGCCGGTTAGCGGCGGCGTGATAAGCCGGCCGTCGTCCATTACAAAAAACAGGTTCATCCCCCCCAGTTCTTCGACCCAACGCTGTTCGGCAGCATCAAGAAACACTACCTGATCGCAATCCTGCGCGATTGCTTCTGCTTGGGCCACCAAACTGGCAGCATAATTGCCGCCGCATTTGGCAGCGCCCGTACCGCCTGGTGCTGCCCGGCTATAATCCTGAGAAACCCAAATCGTAATCGCCGAAGCTCCAGCCTTGAAATAGGCACCTGCGGGAGAAGCTATAACCATATAGAGATATTCTTTTGCCGGACGGACGCCGAGGAATACCTCACTAGCAAACATAAACGGCCGCAAATAAAGCGAACCGCCTTCTGCCGATGGAAACCAGTCGCGATCAATATCGACCAGCGCTTCCACCGATCTCAAAAATAGTTCTTCAGGCAATTCCGGCATCGCCATGCGCCGGGCGGAGGCTTGAAACCGGCGGGCATTTTCCTCTGGCCGGAACAAAGCGGTTGTTCCATCAGCTAGCCGATAGGCTTTCATGCCTTCGAATATTTCCTGGGCATAGTGCAGCACGGATGATGCGGGATCCATTGGGATCGGCCCGCGCGCCTCTACCTTTGCATCATGCCATCCCTGACCTTCGGTATAACGGATGATCACCATATGGTCGGTGAACAAATTGCCAAAGCCAGGGTTTTCGAGCAGCTTCTGTCGATCAGCCACTGCGACCGGCGATCTATTCCGTTCGACAAGAAGTTCCAGACCGTCGCCGTTCGCCATATCTCGTCACTTTCGCTATGCTGATTAGAAGATTCGCCTTGCCCTTAGTTTATCTTGCAATCACCTAAACAGCATGTCAAGATACGTCAACATGGCTGACATATCTCGCCCTTCTGCCTCTCCCGGAGCATCACCCCTCTTCCTTCGCGAAGATGAAATCAGACGCGGCGTCGAATTGCTCTATTTCGGCTATACCCGTCTTACCAATGCGATTGATCAGGAGCTTGCCAAGCAAGGACTTGGCCGGGCACATCACCGGGCCTTGTATTTCATTGCCCGCCAGCCGGATTTGACAGTCGGCGAGCTCTTGCGCTTACTCGCCATTACCAAACAGTCTCTCGGCAGGGTATTGAAAGAACTGCATGACCGGGATCTGGTCGTGACGAAAACCGGACCCTTGGATCGCCGTCAGAAATTATTAAGACTGACAGACAGCGGTGGTACTTTGGAAGCGGAACTATTTGCTCAATTGCGGGAACGGCTTTCGGCCGCCTATGTGACTGCCGGACAGGAATCGGTGACAGGTTTCTGGCATGTGCTCGAGGGTTTGGTGCCAGAAAGTGATCGTCAGATGGTGTTTGACTTGCGGAAAGACAAAGTCTGATAGCGGGACGAAGTTGACAACAAGGATACACCCTCTTGGGCCATTTTGGTCGCGTAATAAAATTCCAAAGTTCACACAGTTCTCACGCCCTAGTGCGTGCGCGCAGTTTCCGTTTAACGTACACTATATCGTCAATATTCAAAGCTGAGAAAGAACGCCTTATTCTATCATGGCGATCATATTGTAGGAAAGCTTTCAGGCCTTCGCTTCTTCGGCCATTTCGCGGTTCCGCTCCATTGCCGCTTTCAGGACATCATGGAGCAGCCCGTTAACCCGGCCATCGGCATCCAGCACATCAAGCCCCTTGCGGGTGACTCCATTTGGACTTGCCACCCGGTTGGCAAGCTCACCAGGGTCAATCTGCGACCCGGCCGCCAACGTGGCGGCTCCATCGACCATAGCGAGCGCCAACCGGGCAGCCTGATCCTTTTCCATTCCCAGTTGCGTCGCTGATACGGCTAGCGCATCAATGAACCGGAACAGAAAAGCAGGACCAGAACCCGACAAAGCTGTGGCAATATGCATCTGACCTTCATTCTCCAACCATTCAGGCTGTCCCAATGGAGAGAATAGCGTGTTCATCTCTTGTGTCAGGTCAGGATCATCGACCTCGCTGATCAGGATCATTGGCGACTTGGCCACTGTCACCGCCATATTGGGCATCAAGCGGACAATCTTACCGGCCTTCGGAAAAGCCAGCCGCAATATCTCAATCTCGGTTCCCGCAAGCACGGAGACGATATGACTGTTTCCTCCAAGCAACGGCGCAAGCTTGGCCGCGACCTCATCCAGCTGATAGGGCTTCATCGCCAGCATCACCAAATCAGGCGCATGCTCTTTGTGAGAGCCGTCGGGATAATCGGGCTGCGATTGCAATCCGCCCGGAAGCGGCGAGGCATGCGGTTTGATCACCGTGATCTTAGCGGCATCGAGACCGTTATCGAGCCATGCCTGTAGTATCGCACCACCCATATTGCCGCAGCCGACAAACCAGATGCTGTTAAAGCCTTCTGCGATCATGTCTTATTCCCTTATGCCTCACCCCTGCCTAAACTGCATCCCGGCCTATGCTTCACCTTGGGTGTCGATCATTGCATGTTCAAGCGCGTCCTGCGGGCTTTTGTCGCTCCATAGGACAAATTGGAACACGGGGTAAAAACGCTCCCACTCATCAATCGCCATATCGACAATTGTCTGCGCCTGATCGAGACCCAGCATGCCGCTGCCACCCAGCATTATCGCATGGCGGAACAACAACAGGTTATTGGTCGACCATAGATCAAAATGGCCCAGCCAGAGTTGTTCGTTGATTAACCCGAGCGATTCATAAATGGCGATTTTCTTGTCATCAGGAACGCGAATATCGGGGAGCAATAGCAATTGCAGAACATGATCTTCATTGCGCCAGATCGCCCGCAACTGATAGCTGGTCCAATTGCCCTTAATCTCTACCGAGATTTCTTCTTCGCTGACATGATTGACCGACCAACCGCGCGCTTCGAAGAAAGCGATCAGCATATCAACAGGCGGCGCCTCTTCCTGATCAAGCTCGGACCAAACATCGTCAAGCATTACGGTTCCACATCATTTGCATCATTGCCCCTGCATCAAGAGCCTTAGTGGCCCAGCCCATCATGCAGGGCAAGGCGGCGCTATGCCTTCAGACATATTGTTTGTGGGAAGACTGTGGATAATCGCCGAGGATAATCACTCGACAAAGAGACGCCCGATTATGGGACGAAAACTAGCTTCCGGATTTTGACGGCGTGGTTTTCTTCGGGGCTGCTTTGCGCGCGGCTGGCTTTCGGGCAGCCGGTTTTGCGGCCGCGGCCTTACGAGCAGCTGGTTTCGCAGCAGCGGGTTTTGGCACAGATTTCTCCAACGCATCTAGGCGTTTTTTCAGCGCATCGGCTTCTGTGCGGGCCTTGGATGCCATTTCCTTGACTGCTTCAAATTCCTCACGCGAGACGAAGTCCATGCCGCCAAACCATTCCTTTGCACGCTCCCGCGCGCCGGCTTCGGCTTCACGGCCAACGCCTGCCACTGTGCCAGCTAGCCCGTTCAGGACTTTGGAAAGGTCATCAAAAAATCTGTTCTGGCTTTGCATGTCAATTACTCCGTCTGGGGGTCAGGCTTTGGAAATTTAATTATATCTGGGCATATATTATATCTGGGTACTGGCCGCCGGTACGACAAGGGTTTCAGCACCCGGGTTGAGGTCAACAATCTGCTTGTTCAATATCCCGGCGAAACAGAGCCATGCCAGATAAGGAACCATCAACCAGGCAGCGGCTTTTCGTATCCGTCCAAATACCAGGGTTGTAACAAAGGCCAGCGCGAACATCGTGATCAATAGCCAAAAGGCGGCGGATATCTGATGCATACCGAAAAAGAGCGGTGACCAGAAAAGGTTGAGCGCATATTGGACCAGAAACAAAATGATAGCGAGGCCACGCAAAGGGGCGCCGCGCGCATGCAATATCATCGAAAGCGCGATACCCATCATGATATAAAGGATCGTCCAAGCGACACCAAACATCCAACCGGGCGGCTGCGCCTCCGGTTTAACCAGCGCTTGAAACCAGCGATTTTCCTCGCCTGATCCTGCAACTTGTCCCGATATAAAACCGAGCGCAACGATCACAGGAACAATGAATAAAGCCCAGCGTAAAAGCGACATGCGCAATTGGCCTTTGGATGCAATTTGGTTCACGGTTTCATTCCCTTAACCCACACTGCCCTGTCCAGCTTTGTCACCGTACAGAACGAATCATATAGCGGAAAACCGCCATGTTTCTTTGGTTTCTTAGGCAATGTTGCGGCCCTTTGCCAGTGGCTTAGACCGCTGTGCAACGAGGATCCCAATTTGGGCCGTTTGGTTAGCCCAGTGGTTGGCATCGGACAATTACACCCTATGTTAGAAAGAACGGTTCGATTGCGCGGATGAATTTCCGTCCGCCCATGACCCCGAACAGGATTGTGACGCACAGATCCGGCTGCTAGGGGCTTTTTATGAGTGAAATTACCAATGACAATGCCCCTGAAAAGGAGCCGTCAGATTCCAAAAAACCTGCAGCAAAAAAGATAGGCAATCTGCGGATGGTCTGGGACCGGGCGGTTAAATATCCAAGACAGATAGCCTTTGCCGCAACGGCGCTAATTGTTGCAGCATTGGCAACATTAGCCATTCCTTGGCGTTTCAAAACCATAATTGACGAGGGTTTTTCTGCAAATGGCAGTGACATTGCCCCTCATTTTCAGTTGATGCTTGGTGTTGTCGCGATACTCGCGATAGCAACCGCCTTTCGATTTTATTTTGTTAGCTGGATAGGTGAAAGAGTAGTCGCCGACATTCGGTTAGCGGTCCAACGAAACTTGTTGCGCCTATCTCCCGGTTTTTTTGAGGAAAACCGACCATCTGAAATTGCCTCGCGGATGACGTCCGATACTGCAATTATTGAACAGGTCGTTGGCACCACAGTTTCCGTTGCTCTTAGAAATATTATCATCGGCATAGGCGGCATAGCCATTCTTTTTGTTTTAGCGCCAAAATTAACGGCAGGCCTGCTCATTGGTATTCCGGTCGTTATTTTACCGATCGTATTTATTGGAAGAAAGTTGACCAATGTGTCGCGATTCAGCCAAGATCGGGTTGCTGATGTCGGCGCTATGGTCTCCGAAACCCTTGGGGCGATGAAAATCGTTCAAGCATTTGGTCAGGAGAACCGTGAACATACACGCTTTGAAGGCGCTGTTGAAAAGACCTTCGATACGGCTAAGCAACGGATAAGACTGCGGGCTGCCTTAACCGCTGTAGTCATCGCCTTAATCTTCACAGGGCTCACTCTTTTGATGTGGCGCGGCGCCATTGGTGTCGTAGACGGCACCATATCAGGCGGCACGATCGCGGCTTTTGTCTTGATCGGTGGGCTAGTAGCAGGGTCTTTCGGCGCGCTGACCGAAGTTTATGGCGATCTGTTGCGCGCGGCAGGTGCTGCCGGTCGATTGGCCGAATTATTGTCCGAAGAACCCGGCATTGCTGCACCCGCCTCACCTATCGCTTTGCCGGAACCACCGCGAGGACAAATCTCCTTTGATAATGTGACCTTTTCCTATCCCACGCGTCCAGACACTGCTGCACTCAGAAATTTCTCGCTCAAGGTATCACCAGGCGAAACGGTGGCCGTCGTCGGTCCATCCGGTGCAGGCAAATCTACCTTGTTTCAATTGGCCCAGCGTTTCTATGACCCGGAAGGTGGCAGCGTAAGGATAGATGGCGTCGCCCTACCCTCCGCTGATCCAGCAGACATTCGCGAACGCATGGCACTGGTTCCTCAGGATACGGTGCTATTTGCCGCCTCTGCCCGCGATAATTTGCGCTATGGCAAGTGGGATGCATCGGACGACGAAATTTGGGCCGCCGCACGTGCCGCCAATGCAGATAAATTCCTTATGGAACTGCCAGAAGGGCTGGACAGCTTCATGGGTGAAGCTGGAACCAGACTATCGGGCGGTCAACGCCAGCGCGTGGCCATAGCGCGTGCTTTGTTACGGCAATCGCCAATCCTGTTGCTAGATGAAGCGACATCGGCCTTGGATGCCGAAAGCGAGAAACTGGTGCAAGACGCGCTCGATCGACTCATGCAAGATCGCACGACCATTGTGATTGCGCACCGGCTAGCGACAATCCGCTCCGCCGATCGTATCATCGTGATGGACGAGGGGCATATTGTCGAACAAGGCGATCATGCAAATTTAATCAGCCAAAACGGCCTTTATGCCAAGCTTGCCGAGTTGCAATTTAACGGCGCAGAACAGTCCAAATCGGCTGTAGCGTTTTAGCACGCTAAGCCCGTTCCAATGCATCATGCCCTCCTATGAATAATGGGATGGGCAAATCTGCCCTGTGAAAAACTGAACCGTGGTTTTAGACAGAACCGTTGGCAGAAAGAACAAATGGCATATAGCCCTCCACCAGGATCACGACATTGCTCGATCGAGCACTATTTCGTCACGGTCACGATGGGCTAAAGCCCGGCGATATTATCCAGTCTCAGCCAATGGGGGCTTAACTGCTATATACCCGCACATATCCGGACCAAATATGGGATGAATACTACCTTATGGATCATAGCAGTGGGCATCTCGGCGATCATCCGGGCCACCGGCTATTCAAAATGCTCCTAAGCCGCTCGGTGACGTGCGTATCAAACGACAAACAAAAGGGCGATGGATCGCTCCACCGCCCTTTTATAAATTTATTTAGCTGCTCTTAGTTTGGCAAACGTGATGCCTTGCCAAAGCTGCTATATTGTTCGTTACCAACAAAACCGAATTTGCTTACGCCGCTATCTTTGATCTCCGCGAGAACGCGATCGACTGTCAGATAAGCACTAACCGGATCAGGCTGGAACTGGAGCTCAGGCTCTGGGACCATTGATTTGGTCTGCGCCAGATATTGCTTGATCTGCTGCAACGAGGCTGGTTGCTCATTCCATAAGATCTGGTTGGTTGGAGTGATACCCAACCTGTTTTTCACCGGATCGATCAATGGTGGTGGTGGTGGATTTGGATCATCTACAGGCAAATCCAGTTTAACCGCATGGGTTTGGACCGGGATGGTGATGATGAACATAATGAGGAGAACGAGCAAGACGTCGATCAACGGCGTCGTGTTCATTTCCATCATCGGCTCACCATTATCGCTGCCGCCGCTCATGGCCATTATTGCGTCTCCTTAAATACTCTAAACTTCATGCCGTCTCAGGCTATTCAACTGCAATCGGTGTCGACAAGAACCCGACCTTGGCAAAACCCGCGCGTTGCATGGCAAAAATTGCGCCGCCAATGCACCGATAAGGCGTATTAATGTCACCACGAATATGCACTTCTGGCATATCTTCCGGTGTCATATTCTCTACGCCGCCAAAGGCTTCGATCTGATTTTCCAACTGAGTCACAGCTCTTTGTATCAATTCATTCGAATCGACAGGAGTTGTGTTCCAGTAGATCCGGCAATTGCCGCCAGGATTGGCGCCAGCAAAGGCCGGATCACCCGGATCGCGCCCTGCTGAGTCTGTTGTCGTAACAGCGAGCAGAACGTTTTCCGGCTTGGTTGTCGTCACTTCAAACGGTAGAACCGGCAGTTCCAGCTCCACTGTCTGGATCACAACTGGAACAGCGATCAAGAAAATGATCAGCAAAACCAGCATGACGTCCACCAGCGGGGTCGTGTTAATGTCCGATAGAGGAGTTTCTGCTCCACCGCCGTCCCCAACATTCATCGCCATAAGATTCTATCCTCTCAAAAATATACTTTATCGAAATTGCAGGTCAAACCTGCGTCTTTCGAAAATGAGGGGCCGCCAAAGCCGTTTGCAAGAATATTATCTTCCCGAAGCAAACGGCCTGGCTGACACCTTATTTCTTTACAGCTGGCTTTGCTGCAGCGGCGGTGGCTGGTTTAGCCTGTGCGCCGCCTTTGGCAGCAGATGGCTTAACAGCGCCGTCGGATGAGATGTAACCCAGAACATCGTTGGCAAAGTCGCTCAGATCTTCTGCAATGCGCTTGTTACGACCTTGCAGCCAGTTATAGGCAAGAACGGCAGGAACAGCCACACCAAGACCGAGTGCGGTCATGATCAAAGCTTCACCAACTGGTCCAGCAACAGCATCAATAGATGCCTGACCAGCAATACCGATCTTGATCAGCGCACGATAAATACCGATAACCGTACCGAACAGACCGATAAATGGTGACGTTGCACCAACCGTTGCAAGCCATGGAAGACCAGTTGCCAATTTGGAATTAATCAAACCCTGTGAACGATGCAGCGAATTGTGCAGCCAATCATGAGCTTCCACGGGATCTGTCAAACGAGCGTGATCGTCTTCAGCTTTGATGCCATCGTCGACAATCTGACGATACGCACTATTTTTTTCCAATTTTGCAGCGCCTTCTTTCAAGCTGTTTGCTTTCCAGAAAGAAGCGCGAGCGGCCTGGCCCTGCTTCATAACCTTGTTCTGTTCGAACAATTTGGAAAACAGGATGTAGAAGGAAGAAACGGACATAATTGCTAGAATGGCAAGAACAGTCCAAGCGATAACACCGCCTTGTTCCATTGCTTCCCAAAAGCCAAATGCGTTCTGCGGTGCGGTTCCACCGGCTGCTAAAATTTCAATAAACATTATATATTCCCCTCAAGGATAGATTAAACTTCAAAAATTTTACTGCGAAGCGGCGCGAACGCCATTCCGCTGCGGTCTTACTTATTTCGGTATCTGCCAACGAACCCGACTGGCCCAAGTGCCGGTCGTTTTATTCCCCTGCGAATCAAGGGACGGGCGGAAACGTGCACGACGCTTAATATTTTTACAGGTTGCAGCATCCAGATCGCTATGACCACTGGATCCAGTGATCTGACAATCTGCCACGCGGCCATTAGCGCCAACGGTTACCCGGAAACTAGTCGTACCTTCACGCTCTTCACGTAGGGCCCGAGACGGGTAGTCATTAGCGTTAGCCCAGTTACCAGGATTACCACGCGGCTCGGGGTTAGCCCGTTGCGGTGGTGGTGGTGGTGGTGGTGGTGGCGCTGGGGCCGGCGCAACTGGCGCAGGCGCAGGTGGCGGTGTTCGCTGCTGTTGTATCGGAGCGCGCGGAGCCGCTGGTGGCGCCACGATCGGTGGCGGTGTCACCACTGGTGGTGGTTCAATCGGCTGATCCGGTGGCGGTGGAGGGGGCTCCTCAATCTCTTCCGGGGGTTCTTCTTCTTGGATATCGATCATATCAAGCTCTGACGCCACTTTCTTGACCGCACTATAGGCGAGGCCAGTGACCAAAGCATATCCAAACAGCGCGTGAATGAGAACAACAAGTACAATAGATACTAACTTGCTCGAACTCATTTGTTGTTGGTCAGCATAAGCCATTCAGAAATATAACTCCTTTTCTTCCCTAGGGAATCGAAACCTCGCAAAAGATTCTTATCGAGAAATGCTGGAGTGTAACCCGCACCAATCCCTAGATTCCCCACGACAGCTTTTCGTTGCGATGAAAGCCATCTTAAAAATGTTTTAACGCGGTAGATGAAGTCAGGCAATCGCTTTGTTAGTTCAGGGTTGATTAAGCTGAAAAAAACACAAGATAGAGCTTAGAAGATAGCCTCTAAAAAGCAGAAATTACAGGATATTCATGCATCCCATATCACATATATTCATTGGCTTGGTAATGGCGCTAACAGCCTGTTTTCCTGCTTTTTCGCAGTCCAATACGAACGCTGACCCGCTGCAATATGCCGATATTGCTGACCTTAGTGTCAATGCGCCATTGATTGCCCATATTAAGATCAAAGAAGCCATTAAAGTTGATCCAAAACGGGTCACTAATGCCCCTGCAGGAACGCAAAGATATTATATTGTGGCGACAACCAACGCGCTGATTCGCGGTCAAGGCGGGATACCCGAAACGATTCGCTATATCATTGATTTGCCACTGAATGAACGCGGACGAGCACCAAAGATAAAGAAGAAGCCGTTTATCATTTTCGCCCGGAATCTGGATAGTTCCAGCAGCGATGTTCAGCTGGCCGCGCCGGATGCACAGATCAGCTGGTCGCCCGCAAGAGACAAGCGTGTCAGATCGCTTGTCCGGGAAGTTGTTGCTCGAAATGCAGCACCGGCAATTGCCGGAGTCGGAAGTGCTTTTCATGTCCCGGGCACGATTATCGGCGAAGGTGAAACGCAGATTTTCTTGGAAACTGTTACCGGTGATCCTGTTTCCATCACGATATTGAGCCGGGAGGGTCAGAAGAAAGTCTGGGCTGTATCGCTGAGCGAGATAGTCGATGAAGCCGCCCGCGCACCAACGCGTAACAGCCTGCTATGGTATCGGTTAGCTTGCTTCCTACCAAAATCACTTCCAGAGGAATCGCTCGCCGGTGATTCAACTTCCAATGCCAATCAAGCGCGCCGCGACTATAATCTGGTGATCCAAGATTTGGGGAATTGCCCGCGCGCACGGTCCGCAGAATATCGTACGCGCTAACTCAGCCTAACAGCAGTTTATCTCAACAGTTTGAAAGACGGGCTGGCATTATAGCATTGCAACGCTATTAACGAGCTCGATCGTTTGATCATCTTTTACATCAGCCCGAATTCAAGGTTTCCTTCATCATGACAACACCTCTCCGCATTGCTTTGGCTGGCCTTGGTACTGTTGGGTCGGGGGTCATTCGCCTGATTAACGAAAATGGTGCGATGATCGCGCAGCGCGCCGGCCGACCGATTTCCATCGTAGCCGTTTCCGCGCGCGACCGGAATCGTGATCGCGGCGTTGATCTCAGTCCCTATAAATGGGTCGATGACATGAGCGATCTGCCCGCCGATCCGAAAGTTGATTGCGTGGTTGAAATGATCGGAGGCTCGGAAGGCCCGGCTCTTGACCTAGCTCGAAGCAGCCTGAAGCAAGGCAAGTCTTTTGTCACCGCGAACAAGGCGATGATTGCTCATCACGGCATGGAGCTGGCGGGATTAGCCGAATACCAGAATGTCGCGTTAAAATATGAAGCCGCGGTTGCGGGCGGCATCCCGGTCATTAAAGGACTGCGCGACGGCGCTTCGGCCAACCGCATAGAGCGCGTCTATGGCATATTGAATGGCACTTGCAATTATATACTAGCAACAATGGAAAAATATGGCACTGATTTTGACACAGTACTAAAGGATGCGCAGGACCTTGGTTATGCCGAAGCCGATCCCAGTTTCGATATCGACGGCGTCGATGCCGCGCATAAACTTGCAATTCTCGCTGCGCTTTCCTTTGGCACCGCGGTTGATTTTGATGGCGTCGAAATTGCCGGTATTCGCGATATCATGGCTGCAGACATCGGACAGGCAAAAGCGCTTGGCTATCGCATCCGCTTGCTCGGCATGGCGCGAATCGATGATGGTAAGTTATTTCAGCGTGTTAATCCTTATCTAGTCCCCGAAACCCATCCCCTCGCTCATATCGAAGGATCTACCAACGCAGTGGTCGCAGAGGGTAATTTTTCCGGACGACTGATGTTCCAGGGCGCTGGCGCCGGCGATGGTCCCACCGCATCCGCAGTGGTCGCTGATCTGATCGACATTGCTCGCGGCGACAGCGGTACAGCTTTCGCTATGCCAGCCGCCGAAATGGCCGCAAGCGAACGCGCAGAAAGCGGTAATCGTACGGGAAAAAGCTATATCCGTTTCGTCGTCGCAGACAAACCAGGCGTGTTGGCAGAAATTACAGCGGCCATGCGCGATGCGGAAGTGTCGATCGAAAGCCTGATCCAAACTGAGAAAACCGATGAGGGTTCGGTGTTAATTTCGATGGTTACCCATCAAAGCTTGGAACGGGACGTCATTCAGAGTCTTGAAAAACTATCCGATTCGAGCAGTTTGCAAGGCGCACCGGTGGTCATGCACCTCTTGAGCGACGAAGACTAAACAGCCACACTCACTCTGGCTCATTCACTTTGATCTGCACCTGTTTGACATAGTCTTCGTCCGGAACAGTCGGCTTAATGACTCGCCACAGCCGACCAGCTGGGCCACCCACACCGCCTCCTGCTCCGCCAAAAGAGATGGTGGCCAATGGCAAACCTTTGAAACATTGGCGTTCACTAGCGTCTATATAGCAGCGCCCAGTATTGACATATTCCGCATTGCCGTTGGGAATAAGTTCACGAATACGATCACCGTTTGCCAGAAGTTCCGGAAAGGGCAGACGATATTTGCGATTGGCATCAGAAGTCCCGCAAACCACAATCTCGTCTGGGTCGGTATTTTTCAGACAACCATCAGCATCTACCGCAACCAATCGGTGTGCGTTATCGATAAGCTGGTTGGTGCGTTGATCTGTTGCTATTTGAGCATGGGCCGTCTCGAAAACGCTGCCGGATGTCAGGAATAAGGACAAGATTACAAGGCTTCTCGACATTGTCATATTGCTCCCCTATCGAGAGTTCGAAATTGGCCCCTATAAAAGGACTAAAGATTCAAATGCCTAAATCAAGTGATATTCTCGAACGCGTCCTGGTACTCGAAATGGTACGTGTGACCGAGGCAGCAGCCGTTTCTGCCGCCAAGCTGATTGGCCGTGGTGATGAAAAAGCGGCTGATGCAGCGGCCGTGGAAGCGATGCGCGCGGCATTGAATCAGCTCGATATCTGCGGAACCGTTGTTATCGGCGAAGGCGAGCGCGACGAAGCGCCGATGTTGTTCATTGGCGAAAAAGTTGGGCATGGGTGCGCTGGCGAATCGCCGGAGATTGATATTGCGTTGGATCCACTAGAAGGCACAACAATTACGGCCAAGGCAGGCGCCAATGCCCTTGCTGTCCTTGCCATTGCGGAAAAAGGCAATCTGCTCAACGCGCCGGACGTCTATATGGACAAGCTTGCTGTTGGGCCGGGTTATTCCGACAATATTATCGATCTCGACAAATCTGTAACCGAAAATGTTTCGGCCGTTGCCAAGGAAAAAGGCGTCGCCCCAGCCGATATTATCGTCTGTGTGCTGGATCGTCCGCGCCACGAAAAGATTATTTCCGAACTGCGTGGAATTGGATGCGGTATAATGCTGATTCCCGATGGGGATGTCGCAGGCGTTATCGCGACCACCGACGAAGAAACTACTGTCGACATGTATATGGGCAGTGGCGGCGCGCCAGAAGGCGTGTTGGCCGCAGCAGCACTGCGTTGTGTCGGTGGGCAATTTAAAGGCCGGCTCACATTCCGCAATGATGACGAACGCAAGCGAGCTCATAAATGGGGCATAGAAGATCTCGACAAAATCTATGACCTCAAAGAACTCGCCAAAGGTGATGTCATTTTTGCCGCAACCGGTGTGACCGATGGTTCGCTTCTGGAAGGTGTCAAGAAATTGCGCAGTGGTGTCATGACCACCGAGAGTGTTGTGATGCGCGCCTCTTCCGGCACGGTCCGTTGGGTGAAGAGCGAGCACCGCGCCTGATATATGATCGGCGAAAGTCTCCAAGCATTGGTCAGTCGCCTGAGACCTCTAATCTTGGGCCTTCCGCTATTGGCCGCTGCTTGCATTTCGCCGGTTGATTATGGTCCTGTCCGGCACTCGGACTATGTGGCTGATGAGCGATGCGCTCCACCCGCTAGCACCGTTACAGACCATCAGCAGGATAACGCGGAAAAACCGTTTTTCGTGGTCACCAGCCGATTGCCCGATTGCCGCAGTGAAGCAGTCAAATTGCTCAGCCATCGTGGAGACAAGGTCCGCTTTGGCCGCTTTGGCGCGCCCCAGGATGTCGTGAATGACAAAGGCAAGGTCAAAAGCCGCAACATCCCTTTTGCCATATCCAACGAAGCGCAATGGTGGGCAGA
Source organism: uncultured Sphingomonadaceae bacterium (assembly GCA_947501695.1). Classification (GTDB taxonomy): domain Bacteria; phylum Pseudomonadota; class Alphaproteobacteria; order Sphingomonadales; family Sphingomonadaceae; genus Parasphingorhabdus. The sequence goes on along the minus strand of CANMWO010000001.1, from coordinate 95,581 downwards.
CCTGTCCAAAACCATGGGCAACCGCGAAGGTCGCGTATTGCTTTATGTTCATGGCTATCGGGAAACATTTTTCTCAAGCTCCCGCGATGCCGCCCAAATTGCGAGGCTGACGGGTTTTACCGGTCCCGTCATCCAATATAGCTGGCCCTCGCAAGGGCGGTTGCTCAAATATGCGGTCGATGAAACCAATATGTATTGGGATGAGCGCAATTTCCGCAAATTTCTGACCAAACTGGCGCAACAATCCTGGACGAAAGAGATCGTATTGGTCTCTCATTCCCTTGGTGCCAGGCTTGTTCTCCCCGCTGTTGAATTTGTTGATCGTACCGCAACCAACGGGGATTCCAGTGTCATTTCCAACATCATCCTCGCATCGCCCGACGTTGATCGTCAGGATTTTGAACGTGATATTGCAGAGGAAATATTATCTGCACGGCGCGTTAACAATGACCGGCGCATCACCGTATATGCTTCAGCTAAGGATTCAGCCTTATCTCTGTCCGATGATGTGCACGGCTATCCTCGCCTAGGACATCCCCGATGCTTTGACCCGTTCAAAGCAGCCAAACTATTAGAAAAAGGCCTGCCCGAGCGCTGCTATGCGGCAAAGTCGCAATATGATGTACCGCCGGAAAAAAGTGGCCTAACCATTGTCGACACTACCGCCGTTAGCGAGGGCCGTGTTGGTCATGGAGACTATCTCCGCAGCGCCGTTGCTTGCGAAGATTTTGCCGCCGTCGTCAATGGAGAGCGCGGAGCGATCAAGGGCCGGGAAGCGACGCATTTATCCTATGTATTCGCGCTCACCGCCCCTCCCAAAGATCAGGAGCCGGATCATCTGGCAATCTGTCGCCGCGATTCCGAGTGAATGGCGAAGAGCGGACACAATCTCGACGCACTTCTTAAAGATGTCCGCGCTTGTACCATTTGTAGCGGACTTCCGTTGGGGCCTGCCCCTTTGCTGCAAGCCGGTGCGACTTCAAAGATCTTGATTGCTGGCCAAGCACCGGGCAGCAAAACTCATGCAAAAGGCCGCCCCTTTGATGATCAAAGCGGCAAACGTCTGCGCACATGGCTCGGCGTAACCGAAGACCAATTTTATGATCCGGCGCTGTTCGCGATCATCCCAATGGGATTCTGCTTTCCCGGAACCGGCAAAGGCGGCGACCTGCCACCCCGTGCCGAATGTGCGCCGCAGTGGCGCCAACCCCTGCTGGATCACTTACCCAATATCCAGCTAACCCTCATCCTCGGCCAATATGCGCTGGATTGGCATCTCGGCGATGCCAAATCCAAAACGCTAACCGGAACAGTCGAACGGTGGGAAGAATTTTGGCCGGACACCCTACCCGTGCCTCATCCCAGCCCGCGCAATATCCGCTGGTTCAAAGCCAATCCGTGGTTTGAAGCCGATGTTATTCCAGTCTTACAAAAGCGCGTCGCGCAATTGATCAAAAAACGCCCATAGCGAGACCAGCGGCGAGCGTAGCCCCGATTTCAGCACATTGCGCCTTGTCTGACTCACTAACCGTCTTAGGTGCCAATATAGCCTCTTGGGTCTGTGCATGGGTGCAGATAACCGGCGTATCAATCACCCTTTTAAGCCGCCACCCGGTCGCAATCCGCTCCAGTTGTTTCCGCGCATTTTCTCCATCCGAACCCGCACAAATCATCGCGGCATAAGGTCGCCCTTCAATCTGCCCTAATAGCGGATAATAGCAGCGATCAAAAAAAGCCTTCATCACACCGGCAATTGCCGCCAGGTTTTCCGGCGTCGCGAAAATATAACCGTCAGCGCCCAACATATCGGCAGGCTCACAATCTTCGGCGCGCAGCAGCCACGTCTTAGTGTCTTTCTCACTCCGCGCTGCGTTCATGGCGGCTGCGACCATCTGCTGGGTTCCGCCGGTGTAGCTATGATAGACAATAAGCAGGTTTTTCATCGCCCCTGCCCTAACAGCGATCAAAGCAATTGTCAGCGGACCATCGTTCCCGCATAGCTGGCGACATGAATGCAGTTCTCAATGTCACGCAATCGCTGTCCGGCCAAACATGGCAATGGCGTAGTACCAGTGCCGATGCGCGCGACCCAGGTTTCCAGCCCGATGACCTGGTCACCCAATTGTTATTGGCCCGCGGTGCCACACGCGAAACGCTGGATATTAATCGTGATCCCACAATAAGGGGCTTTATGCCCGACCCATCGGTTTTTCAGGATATGGAAGTCGCGGCTGAAAGACTCGCAAAGGCTGTTCTGAATAGCGATAAGGTCACGGTCTTTGGCGACTATGATGTCGATGGCGCAACTAGTGCAGCGCTGTTAATACGCTTGCTGCGCGATCTTGGTCTGAAAGCTGGTTACTATATCCCTGACCGCCTGATGGAAGGCTATGGTCCTTCCGGCGAAGCACTGGTCAAACTAGGCCAGCAAGGCTCCGATTTGGTGGTGACGGTCGATTGCGGTGCGATGGCCTTTGAAGCGCTTGATATGGCCCATGAAGCCGGTGTCGAAGTCATTGTCGTTGATCATCACAAATGCGCCGCCGAGCTGCCCAAAGCCAGCGCGATGGTCAATCCTAATCGCCTTGATGAAAGCGATGCCGGAGCCGAACATGGGCATCTGGCTGCCGTTGGCGTGGCTTTCTTGCTCGGCGCGGCGCTTGTCCGCAATCTGCGCAGCAAAGGCTTTTTTAAAGATCGTAGCGAGCCCAAATTGCTCGAATTATTGGATATTGTTGCTTTGGGCACGGTCGCGGATGTCGCCCAGTTACGGGGCCTTAACCGCGCCTTTGTTGCACAGGGGCTAAAAGTTTTGGCTGGACGCAAGAATACTGGCCTCGCTGCTCTAATCGATGCCAGCCGTCTGAAACGCGCACCCATTTGTTCCGATCTCGGCTTTGCTCTGGGGCCAAGAATCAATGCTGGTGGGCGAGTAGGGAAGTCGGATTTGGGGGTCCGTTTGTTGATCACACAAGACCCCGAAGAAGCGCAGAAAATATCAGCCGAACTCAATCATTTTAACGAGGAACGTCGCGTCATTGAAAGCCATGTGCTGGAACAGGCTGAGGCCATGTGCGCTTCCCAGCAAAATCAGGCAGTCGCGGTGTTATCGGCAAAAGGCTGGCACCCTGGCGTCATCGGCATCGTGGCTGGACGGATTAAAGAAAAATTGGGCCGGCCGGCGATCATCATTGCCGAGGATGAGAACGGTATTGGCAAAGGATCAGGCCGCTCTATCTCCGGCGTGGATCTGGGCGCAGCTATAATTGCGGCGAAAGACCAAGGCTTACTAATCGCGGGCGGTGGCCACGCGATGGCGGCAGGCGTGACTATCGATGCATCCAAAATCAATGCGTTTAGTGAATTTCTGAACGATCGACTGGCCGACACAGTCGGCACAGCGCAGGCAGGGAAGGCTTTGCTGCTCGACGCTGTATTATCGCCCAAAGGTGTGAACCCGCTGTTCGTTGAAGCCATGGATGGTGCAGGACCCTATGGCATGGGCTGGCCCGCGCCACGCATTGCCGCCGGACCGGTACGGATCATCAAATGCGATATTGTCGGCAAAGATCATGTCCGGATGATCGTAGCGGGAGACGACGGCGGTTCGATTAAGACCATCGCTTTTCGCGCCGCGGAAAGTGATTTGGGCCAAGCCTTGCTCAGCGCACCCAAAAACCGTAAATTATGGATCGCTGGCCGCGCCAAGATCGATGATTGGGGCAGCCGCCCTGCTGCGGAAATCCATCTGGAGGACGCGGCTTGGGTCGAATGAGGTTTACCGGGAGGCAAAAAATATGTTCAGCCATATCACCCTCGGCATAGACAATTTTATAACGGCAGAGCCTTTTTACGATGCGATCATGGGGGCTTTAGGGATTGGCGAATTTATGCGCCGCGACGATGGCAAAGCCTATGGCACTCCAACCGGATCGAAATTATTCATCGGCCCGGCTTTTGATGGCCAACCGATGAGCATTGGAAATGGCAGTCATGCGGCCTTTCTTGCTCCCTCGCACGCAGCGGTAGACGCTTTTCATGCCGCCGCTCTGACCCATGGTGGCAGCGATGAAGGCGCGCCCGGATTGCGCCCGCATTATCATCCCAATTATTACGGCGCCTATGTTCGCGATCCAGAAGGCAATAAGCTGCAAGCCGTTTGCCACAGCTCTCGCGGATAAGCTGAATTTTAGATGAGTTATGGGCTTGACCAATGCCTCCCGAATCCGTAATGGCCCAATCTCGCTGATCAATGATGCCTCCGGGCACTGGTACGGCCCCTTCGTCTAGCGGTTAGGACGCGGCCCTTTCACGGCTGAAACACGGGTTCGATTCCCGTAGGGGTCACCACTACTGCTTTCAAAGCGTTGATATTACTGCACTTTTGGTTAGTTAGCCAATTTGTTTCGGCAAGGTTAGCCAATTCAGTATCTTTCCGATAAACGATTCATCGTTAGGTCAGCTAGCTTTTTCTGATTTACGTCTTTGGTATATATTGCCAATTCAACATCACCGCTATGTTGAGTGATGGACTTCATTTCACTGTTTGTTGCACTCGATTCTGCCATGCGACGAGCTACTGCTTTTCTCAATCCGTGCGCGGAACAATGAGGCAAGCCTGCTTGTGTACACCATTTGCTGAAACGTTGACTAAACCCCTTATCCGAATACGGCTTGTCGTGAGGAGTGAGCACGAAAAGTAGATTGTCCTTCCCGTTCGCATTGATCGCCTTTTGTAGCTGCCGCGAGACAGGTATCCAGTTCAGCTTTCCAGTTTTCTGATCTGTTGTCACCAACACGCCACGCTGGATATGTTGAGGTCCAATCTTAATGGCGTCGCCCATTCGCTTGGCAGTCCACAACATCAGTTCCATTGCCATACGCTGCCTTGAACCAAGTTTCCAATAACCCTGAAATTGCTTAATTTCCTGCTCAGTCCAAGCATGAAACCCATCAGATTGAATGTTGATCGGCTTCACATCGTCTACTGGATTACTGGACAACCATCCGAGCTTTACTGCGTAACGGAAAAGCCGCCTCAGTTCTTTACGAAGTTTTTGCGCTGCAAACATTCCGCCAGTACCATCTGGCTTTTTCTCTTTTGCCTTATTGATGATTTTATCTAACGCTTTAAAAGTCACCTTTTCTGCGGGCAATGAACCGTATCGAGTTCGAAAACGATTTATGATCGCTCGACAATCTGATCTTTGCCCCAGCATCACTGACATGCGGTCGTAAAAACCCAATCCGAAGGCAATTGGTGATGTGCGATATTTGGAAACCGGACTGCGGAATCTTCCTTTATGAGCCGCTCTCGGAAAACAGTTCCTCCCGCTCTCCATGAATCAGGTCCATCATTGAAGTCTGCTTCCAATCGTTTTGGAATATGATCTATTGCATTCCAAACTGCGCTGATTTCAAGTTCTTGGATGGCAGGGTCGTCGATTCGAGTTTCACGGGAGCCTTTGTCAGACCATACAGTTACATTCAGCGTGCCGACCGACCAATGAACTTGCTCCCACGGCTTTACCAGGTGTTCGCTGAGATCATAACAACCCAATTTTTGCCAAATTTCCTGCTTAATGGCTCGACCTATGGAATCATAAAAAACAGAGACTCGTGACATAATTTCCGAGGATAGTATTTCCTCTATCGACACAACCGCTCGATCTCTTCTCCGAAAAAACCCGATCCGCTGATCTGACATAACTTGACCGTAATAATACCAACCCTCGTCAACGGAGATCGCGTATAATGTACCAGTGATCAGGTTTTTGGGGGTATTGTTTCTACCATCGACCATTTTCTTTCTACCCTAATTCATCACGATGTGCAGATACCGACGAAGATCATGCAGATGCCTCCCCCAGTGTGATTCATAACCAAAGCGAAACATCCAAACTGCTTCGTTTTCACTAACACTCTGCTTCAACCAAAGCACTTCGGACAAATCACGGGCGATGTCAGCAATATCGTCAATTGCATCGCCCACTCCTATTTTCTGTTCCATGCTCTCGTCAGGATCAACATCGCAATAGTAACCAAGTTCGGGGAAAACCTCAGAAGCTCGTTTTGCCAAGAGATCATAGTCTGACTTTGGGTTGTCCACATCATCAGTTTCCGGCTCAACATCTGATGAATGATTATATACCCAAACAAGGCTGTCGAGAGCCATTGCGAGCTTCGGCAGCATTTCATCAGAATCTCTCGAAGCGTCGCTTAGAAGGCTCAGGAAGCCATTTATGGCGGCTTCTATATCATGCCACTGCGGATGCACTTCATTCACGGCAGATGTGGTCCCATAGTGTCGGCATATTCCAACAACTCAGCATCCACAACATCTCCGCCCATATGCTTTATGAAGGCTGTTTTGATCGCATCCTTATGGCGTTTCCAACGATCTGGGTCGGAGTTTGGGTTCATATTCTCTGCAAGGAAAACCCATTCCACAAACTGATCAGCGGTAACTTTGCCGGTATCAGGAATCAGGTCACTGACATGCAAAGGCTTGTCGTTCTTGATACATCCGCAAAAACCCCAACCTACACAGACCTCGTGCATTAGCGCATCATATCCAGTCTCAGGACCATCGCCTTCATCGGATCCGAGAGGCATATAACTTTTTTTGTTTTCACTCATATCGCTGTTCTTATGCACAAGAAAATAGAAGAACAATATAAGAAGCTTTCGACAACTACTTTCAGTTCGGATAGCCTCTTCCAAATGATGAAATACCTCTTGGCTGTTACTCTAATGATCTTTGCGCTGGGCGCTTGCACCGACCGAGGTGATGTTGACACACTTGATGGAGACTATTTCGAAGCTTCCCCTGAAAAGCTATCGGGCAAGAACTTCATTCGGTCTGGCAGTGCAAAGTCCGGACATCATCAAATCGCCGTTACTGCGCTTGTTGACGAGAATGGTAGGGTTATTGATACATCTACAAGACCAGACAAGTTTGGAACCAAGAAAATACGAAGAGAAAACCCCTATCGCGCCCGCGCTGAGATTGAAGCAAAAAAATGGAAATTTGAACCATATACTCAATCTGGCAAGCCGATCAAAATCAAGACTACAATTTATATCAATGTCTATCCTCCTGAAATCTTGCCCAAACGCCATATTCCCTTTCCCAAAGTTGATTACGGAAAGTTGGAGATTACACTCGAACGAACCGGCTGTTTTGGAAGTTGCCCGGGATACACTGTGCAGATTTTTGGAGACGGAACGGTAAAATATGACGGGGGATATTACACGTTGGTCGAGGGTGAGCAGACCTATTCTATTCCGCAGGAAGCGGTCATGCAGTTGGTTAATGACTTCCGAGAGGCTGATTTTTGGAGCTTGAAGGACGAATATCGATACCAAGTCACTGATAATGCAACATACGCCCTAACATTCAAAACCGGATCGCACTCAAAAACGATTGTCGATTATGTCGGACTTAGGTCTGGAATGCCTTCTGTCGTGCGTGAATTGGAGGACAAGATTGACGAAATCACTAAAACTGAAAGATGGCTGAGAGGTAACTCAAATACGATACCTTCTCTCGAAAAAACCGGTTTCGATTTTGGTTCGAAAGAAGGGCAGCGCGCTTTCGTCGCAGCGGCAGAATTTGCGCCAGAGAACATCGCCATTAGTTTCTTGGACAAAGGCGTGCCTTTAACTGGGGAATGGTCTGAGTTTCCTGATTGCTCAGATTGCGGTCCAAATGAAGAGGTTTATGCACAAGTTTTGTCAGTGGCAGTCCGATTGGGTCGATTAGAACTGTTCAAAAGAATCGAGAAAGAAAGCTTTTTGAACCAATTAACCCAAGAGCAAAAAAATCGATTGCTCATGGGTGCTGCCAAATCCAACAGTCTTTACATGGTGTCTCAGCTTGTTGGGATTGGTGCTGATCTCAAACAAGATCGCTCATCGCCACTTATAGCTGCGTTGGATAATGATTTTAGCCCTCTTTCTCCTGATGCCGACAAGCTCGGAATAGTTAAGTTCCTTTTGGCGGCGGGGGTCGATTTGGCGGCGAAGGACTATATTGACTACACTGCATTACAGCATGCCCATGACGAAAATCCAAAGATTGTGAAATGGTTGTTGGATGCGGGAGCAGATGTAAATGCGGGAAGCATCGATGAGCTAAATGATATTGAAAATACCAGTTCGTCGCTGCTCTACATTACCGACGATGAAGACATTGCTATGATGGCGATAAAAGCAGGCGCTGACATAACATTGAAAGATGATCAAAATCGATCCCTGAAAGAGCTTGCGCGAAGAAAATCTTGGAACCGAGTGCTTAATTACATTGCAAGGAAGCCTGAATGAAGAAGCTGCTAGTGAGATTGATCATCGCCATCCTTTCGAGTGCATGGATAGCGCCGCTCACTCTATCATTTTGGTGGTCATATGACTTTTTCTTTTATCAACTTTGGGTTGAAAATGGCGAGCACATTTATTCCTTTCACCCAGTCAGCTTTGCCGACGAAGCTTTCTATGTTGGCATGGTATGGCTTTCCATCGTGGTCTTTGGATGGACATTTCATCTGACCGGCAAACGATCAAATGCAGATTGATGATGCTTGATTGGTCTTGGTGGATAATGGTCCCAGTTATTATAGGATATATCGTAATTGTACGATTATCTGAAAACAGTCTCAAAGACCTGTGGGATGAAGACGAAAGTAATGATCAATGACCCTTCTTACACAGGTTAGCCAAATCAATCGGGAGCGCGCAGGTCGTTGTCGCCGGACAAAGGGTATTTATTTTGGCTAACCCATTGTTTTTATTAGAGACACGAAATACCGTAGGGGTCACCACGCATATTATCCCTTTATATCAATAGTTTAATTGGATTTCGCGTGGTGCTTTCATGCGTCTTTCCCGAGGCTTAGCCGCTGCCCAATTCGCAACTCTGATACAGAGACTGATTTTATCGAGACCTCAGGACCGAAATCGCGCTCCAGTCTCAAACCGGCAAAAAAGTGTTTTCAAAACTAATGCCCGCTTTGGATGCAAAAACAGCTTTTTTTCGACGGTACTTCAAACATCAAAAACTTGAAAACTGCGACATTAAATCGTCTAATTCTTCAACACGTTTGTCTGACAACCTTCAGACTCGACTGTTGCTCGCAATGTCAAATACTGCAAGGGTGCAGGAAGGCTTTGTAACGGCCGAAAGGCAGTGGGCACGTAATGGAACTTTCAAACAAAATCGTTTTACTGACTGGTGGAAGCGCTGGTATCGGACGCGAAACTGCTCGCCAGTTAAAAGAGAAAGGTGCGAAGGTGACGCTCACAGGGCGCAATCCTGAGCGTTTGAAAGCCATGCGCGATGAAGGCTTCGAAGTTATCGAGGCCGATCTCTCCAATGCCAATGGTGTGGATGCGTTACTCGCTAAATGGGGGAGCAAGGACGTTGATGTTCTGCTGAACAATGCCGGTCAACTCGTTGATCATGACTTTCGTAAAGGCAACCCGAATTCTGATGCGGCCGATGAATGCATTTATGCCAATTTTAACGCGCCAATCCGATTGATCAGCGGCCTGATGTCAAAATTGCGCGCTCGGCCGCAGGCAGCAATTGTAAATGTTACCTCGGGCCTTGCAATCGCGCCTGCCGCCAGAACACCAATCTATTGTGCGACTAAATCAGGGTTGCGGTTTTATACGCTTGGCCTGCGCGAGCAACTTAAGGATTCCACTATCCGTGTGATTGAAGCGCTACCGCCGGTAGTTGATACGCAGATGAATGATGGCAACCCGACAAAGAAGATGACGCCCGAAGAATGCGCACGACAAATCGTCGTCGCGATCGAACGCGATCAGGACGAAGCAAATATTGGTTTGACCAAGGCTCTGCGCATAGCCGAGTCGATCTCTCCTGCCCTCGCGCGTGGTATCACATTGCGGTTTTGACAAGCCGGCGATACCTAACCGCATAGGCAGAATAGAAATTGGTATCGCGGGAACACTAATAGCTCGCCCTTTAGTTTGAACGACCTAGCAACCAATCGATGTTTCGTTTTTGGATAGCATTGTATGTGTACCAATTCATCCGCCAAGCCAATGTCCGCTTTGGGCGCAAAAGCGGGCGCTAGAAATATGTTCATTGCCGGTCAGCTAACGAGCCATGCAGGCAGAAGGCGGCAAGCTACAAAATTATTTGGATGCTTAGGGCTTGCGAGGTGGAGCGGGTGTTTGCTCGCGCGAATAATGCTCAAGGCTGGAGAGTGACGGCCCATAATCTTCTGTTGGTGCGCTTAAATATTTCGGATCAATAGCCTTGGCGGCATCAATAATATCCTGCGGTATATAATCCCAATGATCCCAAGCGCCTTGGTCGCAAACATAGACGCAATGGCCGGGCGCGTTATCCATTAACATCCAGGGGAACCAAGGCGTAACGCGGTTCCATGTCCCCATGAATGAGATGGATGTATTGTCTGGGTCACCAAGTTGGTTGCGGTCGATGAAATAGTTGAAGGCTTCGGTAACCTGCGTCATGGGCCCGGGTGTTTCTCGCGGCCATTTATCGGGCTGCAGGGCCGATGGATAGAATAGATGTATGTCGCGAGACATGAGTACGGTATCGCCCATTTCTTGCCATTTGAGCACGAAGGGAATTTTTTGTGCATCTTCTTTGTTCAGCCCACCATATTTGGGCGCGCTGCGGGCAAATTCCGACACGGTAAAGTTGAAGGGATCATTGGCGATGGGGACGACCTTGACGGTTTCCCCTGTATACGGGTTCACCATCGTATCCATAATTTTTCCGGTTTCAAGATCGCGATAAAACCCGACCTCGCGCAAGACTTTTCGATAGCTTCCGTCTTCGAGCGGAAGCAAACGCGCGACGGAAAAGCCTTCAAAGCCACAAATATCGAGGTTCTTTTTGCCGGGAACAACGCCAATGGCTTTGCCTTTATACCAGCCGATTTTTTCTTTGGAAAAATCAAGATTGCCAACGATGCGCGCATAGGCATCGCGATTCCATTTTGGATCATCGTAATCCAATAGCAGAGGCTTTTTTGCAGGCGGCAAGTCTTTAATAGATGCCTTGCTGCAGGCGGCTAATGTTGTCGCGGCCACAGCAGCAACGGCGCCTAATGTGCCACGGCGGCTGAAATTCTTTTTCTCAAAAGCCATATTTATCCTCATTGTCGCTAGTGGATATGATGGATTTGTATGTTGAATAGATGCAGCCTCACCATCCATTATCCAGTTTATCCGTTACGCGATTACAAACAGAGTATTACGTCACCCATGATCAACATGGCCTATTGTTTTTGACAAGCGGCATTAATCGGAACGCATCCAGCGGTATAAAATTGCCTTGGAGCGACCGAACAATGTTCGCGTGACCATGACTATTCAGCAGTCGGGCATTATTGGGAAACCATATAACCTTGCGTTCGCTGCTCACGAAAATGAAGGATTTGGGATGTGTGATTCAAAAAGAGAATGGCTGTTGTGAGTAAGGCCAAACGCGGATTCAATTTCACTCAAAAAGCGTTTCTTGGCTGTGCTATTTTGGCATTGTGCGCTTGCACGCCGAGTACGCCTACAGATATCGAATTGAGTGCCGAAGAGTTGGATCGCTATCAACGTGAATTGGCGTTGCGTCTGAAAGATCCTGTTGAGCGGTCAAAATTAATTGCCAAAGTGATGGGGTCAACAATTGAAGAAGAGCGCCATGCTTTTTTAAAATTCCATGTCTTTGGTTTTACGGGTGACGGGAATATCATTCCGTTTTTCACTATGAACAATTACGTCGTCCAAAAATGGTCTCCGGGTGAGGAGCCCGGTGATTTTTTAGTGCAGCATTACGAGGTTGCCTATTATTCCAAATTTGATGAAGAAGAGCCCCTTGATGCATTTGAAAATCCACTGACGGGCGAAATTGTAGAGATGCCCCATTTTGTGTTGGGGCCGCTTGCACGCGAATATATCGCCGAGCGATCCGAAAATCGCGCAACCTTTGCACCTGATCCTCTGAATATAACGATGATTGGAAACCGCGTTTATATTCCAACCTTGACGACCCTTGCTTTTCCAAATCGGATGCCGCCAGGAGATTGGGGGCCATATTACACGGGACCAATGACATATTGGGATTCTATGCTTGTTTTCTCAGCCGATGTTGAAGATGTGTTTAACGATAAACTCACACACACTAATGCTGAGATACATATGCAAAACCTTGTCAGTTGGGCGCCTTATCTGAAGGTAGGACAATATCCGGGAAGAACCATGGTACGCGCCTACGGGCAGCACATTTCGGGCTATGATGCTTTGCCAGTCAACATCCGGAAAAATCTAAAAAAATACACACCAGAGATCTTTGACATAGAAGGTTGGACTGAAACACGAATAGATTCTGTGGATTTGATTGATGATCTTTTGGAGAAGCGCGCCAACGGAACGCTTGATATAGACCAGCCTAACTATCGCCCTCAAAAAGTTCGTCCGCCGGTTGCATCGTCAAAATAAAATTGCAAGCCTTCAAACGGTCATTTTTTGCGAAGTTTATGGAACGAACTCTCTTCCAATTCTAACGTTCGCTTTCGGGATATTGTGGACTCAACAACATCCCTTAATGCAACACAGGCGCAACATGCTCACTCGGAAGCGCGGTTTTCCAGGGGCTACCAACGGACTTTTAATCAGTAGGTCGCTGGTTGGAACCCAGCGGGGCTCACCACTTTTATTCTTATACATCAGTGTTTTGAGCAGCTTTCGGGCTGCTTGACGCATGTATTTGTCTGGTCAAAAACCGAATAAGCACCGTTTGGTATGTTCCCCGTCAGCATTCGATAGACAGATTGCGGTTCATTAACATGTGAGTGTTTTGGTATCATCGTAGTGACGTAAGGAACGAAGATGAGACCAAAACAGAAAAAATTCTAAAGCCTCCGCTGAGCGTGTGGTGAAGGATATTCGCAGAGCGACCCGCAAGCAATATAGTGCGGAAGAGAAGATACGGATCGTGCTGCCAATAATGAAGAAGTGACTGATCTTCGCCGTGAGGGCTGTGATCTGAAGGAAGTTGTTGCAGAACTAACACTTGAGAACCGACTGCTCAGATCGGGGATGGGGGCGAAGACGAATGAGATACCCTGCATCCGAGAAGCTGGAGATTATCAGGCTGGTGGAACGATCACATCTGCCCGCCAAACAAACGTTGGATAGACTGGGCATTGCCCAGAGAGCTGGCAGTGACCTTCACCACACCAAGGGCTACTTTGTGTCGGAAGCCAGTGTTAACCGGCTCCTCAAGGCCCATGACCTGATCACCAGTCCGGCCTTTATCGTGATGAAGGCCGCCAGCGAGTTCAAGGACAAGACAACCGCCATTAATCAGTTGTGGCAAACGGATTTTACCTATCTCAAGATCATTGGTTGGGGCTGGTATTATCTCTCCACCATCCTCGACGACTTCTCCCGTTACATCATAAGCTGGAAGCTGTGCACGACGATGAAAGCCGAAGATGTCACCGATACACTGGAGCTGGCATTGGAAGCATCAGGCTGTGATCAGGTGCATGTGCTGCATAAGCCCCGACTGCTCAGTGACAATGGTCCCAGCTATGTTGCTGGCGAGTTAGCGGACTGGCTCAAGGATCGGAAGATGAGCCATGTTCGCGGCGCCCCCTTCCATCCGCAAACACAGGGAAAGATCGAACGCTGGCATCAAACCTTGAAGAACCACATCCTGCTAGAAAACTATTACCTGCCTGGCGATCTTGAGAAACAGATCGAGGCGTTCGTCGAGCATTATAACCACCAGCGCTATCACGAAAGCCTGAACAACGTGACGCCTGCCGACGCCTACTTTGGCAGGGCAACAGCCATCTTAAACAAACGAGAAAGGATCAAACATGGGTCATCTTGAACAATCTGTTGCCGCAGCGGTGGCAGGTGGAACAAGGTGATATGGATCGTGAATAAATGAAACTGTCGGCGTTGCCGATCCACAGATTGCGGACATGGGCAGAAGCCGCCAAGAGGCAAGCAGAACTTTTGCCGGAACCCCAGCTCGACAAAAGACCGCGGCGGGAGATGTACCAGATCGTCACCAAAGCCATGCAGCCGCTTTTAAAGCTCAAAGGCTATCGCTCGGTTGCAGAATTGGAACATCATGTGAGCGAATATGGTGAGTGATTAGCCAAGGCGGGCTCGGGCCGATGATAGATTCTCGCGGCGATATGCAAACTACCACCGCATAACAAAGCCAATAGAGATGCTGCACTGGATAATTTGCGCGCTTGGGTTTTGGCAAAAGGGCGCACTCCAACGCGGTGTATAACGTAGAGCTCAATGTATTTAGTAAAGTGTCACCGTAATTTCACCGTAATTTGATCTTTGTGCATCGGATTTGGTTTGATGGGAAACCATGGCCGCTTGGCATCTGGAGAAGAGTTAAGCTTCGGCTATTTCCTTAGATGACATCCAATTTAGATGCCAAAGGCAAGGTTAAGAACGCCAAAATAGTGGACCGGGCAGCATCCGTCCAGGTGAAGTTTTTTGTGCGCAAGGCAGTTGTTGGAAAGCTTTTGGCGGGTGGTCAAGTCGCGAGAATTGACGGCAGACTAGAGCTACCCGTGATTAGCTTTGGGTAATCGATCGCCTTGCATCTTCGTGCACAACATTTTTTGCCTAGTAATCTCGAATTTTTGCCAACTTCCGGCAATCGAGCTGCCGGAAGCAGACTGAGCGCGATTAGCAGGCTAGGCTAAAAACTTAGCAATTTTATAAACCTTCTCTGCAATTCGCAGTTAATTCCAGTTTGTAACCCGATCAATTAAGGGCATTACACCTAAAGTTAGAAACTTCCTGAGTGTCAGTAACAAACTCAAATTGAATATAATCGCAACCTCCATCATCCATACCAGGGATAAGAGAGAAATCTTTCAACCACATTCGGGTTCCAGCTTCTGCGGACCATATTATCTTATTTTCTGGCGTGCAAACCGGGTTTGCATCTTCACCACCGCAAAGCACTTCAGCAGTTTTAGTATGGGGAGTTATAAAAACTACAGAAACATCGCCATTTGATTTGTAAGTATAGTATCTTACATACTCATCTAGAGACCGACCTTCGGGAGGAATCTTTACGCGCATTTCTATCGTGTCCATCAGCTCTATGGTCTCAGTAGTTTCATATTGAGACCTTTCATCACATCCCGTTGCTAGAAATGCTGATACCAGCGCAACGCAAGCTAATTTCTTGGAAACAAGTAGTTTATAGAAGTTTATCATAAAATTCCTCTTTCCCAGTAACGAGCAAACCAATTCTAACAATTGTCTCTTTGTATTCGACCACAGCTTCTGGTGCCATAGGTTCTGTCTTCATCACTTCCGGATTCGTTACCATTTTTCCGGGACCGAGATGATTTTTTCTTTTTCAGAGGTTTGCCATTATATGAATCATTGAAGTCGCGGTCGTTGTCAGCATTAAACTCATTTTCAATTACCATCGCACTTTCTTCGTTTCTTGGTATTAGGGTATCTGGGTTAGTTGATCGGTCGGCAATACCATTATCGGCTTCAAACGCATGACCGAGAAGTTCATGTGCAGCCTGTGTCGATGTATCGCGGCCCAATTCATCTTTCTCCCCTTTAAGGTAGCTATTGCTTATCAGAGTTGCTGTACCCGTCCCTTTGCCGTTTGATGAATTGCCTTTTACATCAGGCCGATTCACAGCAGAATTTTTACGTATCGAGTCATCAAATGCGATAGTATGCGTATTTTTAGATCTGTGTAGATGCAGATATCTTTTCGCGCGTTTTTTGCTCCCGGCGAATGAAGCTATGACCGCTGCTTTTAGGGCTGTGATTTCTTTCGAAGTTCCTTGGAACTCCACTTTGGTGCCATTTGGATCCGTCCCATTCATCGGATCATTCCCGACATAGGCATACATATTCATCCCATCCTCATATCCAATCGGATCTGTCTGCATGAACCGGCCCAGCGTCGGCGAATAGAGCCGGGCCTTGTAATAATACATATCCAGTTCGGGTAGATGGATTTGTCCAGTATATTGGAACCGGCCCAAATTGGTGTCCGCGGGAATGCCCCAGTCGTCATAGCTGTTGATTGCTAGCGGATCACCATATCCATTGGTAACGGCGACAATAGAACCACGCTTATCCGATATCAAAAACCGCCGGTTGGAAATGGCCGTTGCCGAGCCTTCATACCAAACTAGTGGGTCATCAACCCCGCTGCCGTGGACATAGCGGCGCAGCAAAGATGTTCCATTACTTGCATATTCAGCCACGAGATCATCGCCATCGTAGAGGTATCTGGTGGTACCAGCAGCGCCCCCGGATGTGCTAGCGAGCCGTCCTTTGGGATCATAGGTTAGAGTTGCCGTGGTCGCACCTGATGCAGATTTTAGTCGGTTTTCGATATCATAGACATAGCTGCTACCGCCATCCCCGGTCAGGTTCCCATTGGGATCATAGGTAAAGCTGGCAGGACCGGCGCTGGTATATTGATTGAGCCCGTTGGTAGCATAGTTGCGGTTCACATTAACATCTTCACCCCAGACATAAGCGTTATTGGAAACCGTCCGCGATATAATCTGACTTGATGGATTATAGGTGAAGGTTGATGTAACATCGCTAACGCTGTTTAACAGATTGTGATTGACGCTTGCTAGCCTAGAAACGCTATCATAGGTCAAATTTGTCTGCTGCAAATAGCGCGCCTGTTGGCTCAACCGAAGCTGCGTATCATAAGCATTGGTAACTATTGCGCCACCAGCGTTTTCCTTGATGCGATGGAGTGATCCATCATTATAATACTCATAGACAAAATATTTGCCGTCTGGATGGGTGATGCGGGTACGCCGGCCAGCAATATCATATTGGTAAGAGAGTGTTCTGGAGCCAACGCCGGTCGTATCAGTGGTCGATGCCATGCGGCCAAGCGCATCATATGTGTGGGCTAAACCTTTGCCAACACCGGACGCAAACTTCTCATAATTTGGACGACCAATCCCGTCATAGCCATAGTAGATATAGTCACTGGTATTCCATCCCACACCAGGCGTATAGTAGCGTTTGCGCCATATACGGCCGGTATTGTCATAGTCATGATACATGCGCCGGTTATCGCGACGATAATGCCACAACACCTGTCCACGATTATTAAATGTAAAATAGTCACGATCCGCACTGTTATGAGACCCTGTCGCGGTCTTGTGAGGATAATAGATCAGATAATTGCGATCATGAGTATCATAAAAATAGGACGTACGATTGCCATTACCATCTTTGCGCCAAGAGACCTGACCATTGGTCGTATAACCTAGCTCAATCTCGATATTACCCGCACCGCCGTTCATTAAGCCATATCCACCAACCGTTTTGATCGGACGACCCAGAACATCATAAGTGTTTTTGGTGATCCGATCTGGCCCCATCGTGCCTTGGGCATCCAGAGTACAGGCGCTGGAAGGCAGAGAGTTAAACTGGCTCGGATTCATCCGTACCGCAGTGCATTCTAGTTGATTGCGAGCGTTATAACTCGTTTGAGTAACATCATACGGTGTGTTGCCCCCGTTGGTGACCGATTTCGACAATAAGCGCCGGTTATTATACGTGTTCTCAATCGCCTGAGAGACAATCAGCGTTGAATTTCCTGGATGCGTTACCGTCCCGATTTCTATCTCTGTCGGTTTATTATCTGCCGGCCGATAGCTCGTTCGCGTCGCCTTACGATGTGTTCCATTGCCGCCTTGAGGCCCTATCGCCCATGTTTTACGGCCAACCAAATCATAGCGATAATAAACTTTATCTCCCGTGCCAGCCAGTGGGCCGTCAGAAGACAATAGTCGTCCCGCATTGTCGTAGGCATTGGTCACGGTCGCGAGCAATGATCCCGTTCCATTGGTGCGCTTAACCGTGAGCGGTAAAAACGTATTGCCCCAATAAGTATATTCCGTGATCTGTTCCGTCGTCGTTCCGCACGTGTGATTTGATCCGTTGCCGTTGACGGAGCACATACGCTCTTTCTTCACACGCGCGAGACCTGGGTAATATTCATAGATCGTCTTTTGGCGTTTGCCATGAGCATCGACCGGCCCTGTCTTGGTAAGCAGACCGCCATGGGTCGTATTCCACGTATAGTCAGTCTGCTTGTTCATCGCGTCCTTGGTCCAGTTTGGGCGGAAGCACATGATGCCGTAACACGGCACAGTGCCGGTGCTGGATGCGTAATATGCGGATTCAACAAGATCACCGCCACCCGATTTATTCTTAGTACGTTTCTCCGTGATATTGCCAAGGCCGTCATAGGTGACCGCAACACTGTTGCCTTCCGGCTGCGTAATCTTGGTCAACCGTCCATGCGAGTCATGGACATAGTTGGTGGATTGGTTGAGACCGTTGGTGATTTTTGTAATGCGCGGGGCACTATCACCAGTTCCCGAGTGGGTAATATCTGCCGATCTCGAAAATCCAGATGGTCCGCTAACCGTTATTTTGCTGAACTTTGGCGTAAAAATATCACCCTGAGCATGGGTCAGATTTTGGTAGCTGTAATTGAAGCTCGCGCCATCACGCACGACCTGGCCCACTGGTTTTGCGAAAGTTGTGCCAGATGAAGATGCCGTCGCAGCATAACTGTTAGTGGCTTCTCCAGGCAGTTTTAGCGTTGTAGCATTGATCTGTGGCGGATCATCCATACCAAAACTACATCCACCGCAGGTCCAAGTCCTGCCAGCAAGATCGGTTACGGTATTCCCGCTATAGGTAAGCTTGGCCAGAACTGTGTTAGGCGCTGAAGATTTGTAAATCGCAACCGTCGATACTCTTCTCCAACCAGCTTGCCCAATGGTGTTGGATTGATAGGTAAAGCGCATCTTGTATCCGAGATTACTGGTGATCGTGTTCGGGCGATGCTGAACCGTAAACCCGCCATTGTTCGTGCCGGTATCGTAAGAATAAGTGTGCTGCTCACCATTGGCCCACTTGATCCAAGACGGATAAAAGCTGAAGCCCCAGCCACCGCCACTCAGATTGTACCAGGAAAATTGTTTGTCAAAATAGATCTGTCTTCCATTTCCACCCTGTCTGTAGTGGAAAGTGCGCGTGCTCATGCCAGCGAGCAGATTGGAACCATTATATTTATGTGATTGGCATTCGAGATCCTCGGGACAAAAGAAAGAATCTGATGTTGTACCGCCGCCGTTGACCTGAAAACTATTATCATCAAATCCTGGAGGTGCTTTCCCGGTCATGAAGGGGAGAATTTCGCTCATTCTGGTGAAGCCCAGGTTTCCTGCACCGGGAACCGATAATGTTGGCTCTTTGGTGGCTACACGGCCTGTGAGAAGGTCAACGCCATTTTCGTCTCTTTCGATCTCAAGTGGCTTGATTTGCTGTGCCGACGCTGCCGTAGCGAAGGAGAATGTCAGAATGAGACTGGTTAAAACCGAAAGCGATTTTGCACGCATAAAATGCCCCTTAAGCTTTGCAAAAAAATCGCGTGGAGCAACGTCCATACGATAGGAGGAGGAGATCAATGAAATGATAGGCCGCATGATCAATTGAGTGGTCCGCCACCGCCGCCACAGGCAGGGTTGTAAGCCCAAGTGAGTGTCAGTGTTGAACTTGCTGTTGCACCATTGGCATCCTGAATGGTGTAGTTAATCGTATAGGTCCCAGGATTATTGGTGCCAGTCACATAGACAGATGTAGAATTGGCAACCGAAGCGCCCAGCGGCCCTGAAACCGACAACAATGTTATCGCATCACCATCTGGATCGCTGTCGTTAAGTGTCACAGGATAATTGCCCGCCAAACAGGAAACGCCATAGCTGTCAGGATTAGCCACAGGAGGATTATTACCACCGCCACCGCCACCGCCACCGCCACCGCCAGTTCCACCCGTGCAACTTGCCGAAGTTACGGTTTGATTGGTGCGATTACCTGCCGGATCATAGCTAGTGCATTTCTTCTTGCCGTTCGCTGGGCCACCAACCTTGGACGATTTGATCAACCGGCCTTGTGCATCATATTCATAAGAAGTGGTCTCTGCCGCCATAGCAGAACCGCCAAGAAGTAAAGCGGCAAGCGATAGATAAGGTAAACTATTATGAGAGCTTTTCGTCTTGCCAATGCCAATTCTAAAAGATCGGAACTTCTTGATCTGACGAACAGCACATGCAGCAAACTTCATAAAGCCCCCTCTAATCTTTACAAAGCTGTCACTCTCTTATTCTGTCGTCAACGATTATTTACATCCATTTTGGATGTAGTTCTGAATTAACAACAATGGCATTATAAATAGCAAGGAATACTGCTTTTGAAAACGCTCATAGACATTCACTTCAGAGGATAAATTTTTTTGTGAGACAGATATAAAAGAGCGCGAAGTCACCTGGCAATCCAACTCGACTCGACTTCCAATTTCTCACTTTGCTCCCAACGTAGACGTCAGATTTCCATGTTTTCGACGAGCGCTAAAGGAATGTGGCTAACGTCCGCCTCAGGTGCAAGACCGGACAATAGATGATCCTCAGATATTCTGCCTAGTGTCAGGGCAAGACTGGAAAATCAGCTTTTCTATTGTCTGTTAGAGCTGACTATCCCATACACCTTATAGATGCCCGCACGCAGGGCATTGGGGATTAGTAACGGTCATAGCCAGACCCACTGGGTATCGCCATTGGCGGCGGTGACGGCGGTGATGCTGCCCTGCCAATTGGCGTGGAGGTGGGACCGGTTTGCCGCGCCGACTTTAGCACCGATATACCAGACCACTGGCTCATCCAAGCTGGAACCATGAACATAACGGTGCAGCATGTTGCCCGCCTCGTCATATTCCGCGACCAGTGTATCGCCGTCATAAAGAAACTGGGTGGTGGTTTGTGAAAGGTTGTTATTAACATTGGTCTCAAACAGGCGGCCCATCGGATCACAGATCAGGTTCGCCTCTGTCTTGCCGTGTGCCGTGATCAGCGGGTTTTCGACATCGCAGGCAGTGGGCGGTGAAGATCAAAGTCTTGTATTCTCGAAAAAAAGGCGGACTATGAACTCATAGCTTGCGATACGGCTTTCGGAAGTTTTGCAGCCGTGTAAGCGGATCATTGCGTGATGGCATGTAGCAGTAAAAATTTGATAATTTTAGCAAAACTTCACTATAGTTTTGTAATAATATTTGATCTCTGGGCACCTTTTCAAGATTAATTTTCAACATTACTTCCCATTCATGGCTCCGTCCAAGGTGATGGTCCCGTATTCTACCCGTTGCGCAAGGTGTGCGCCCTAAGGCTTCCCTATTGCGCAAGTGCGATCCGGTATCTGGAGCGGGTCGTTCAGTGAAGGGCATTCTGCTTATGCTCTAGGGCTAAGCGAACCGATATTTGGCGTCCTGATTTCTAATCACCCTGCAATTTGCGCATCGTAAAGCGGAGGAGCGTCAGGAGTTCTTACAAGCCTCCCGCCCTGATTGGCGAAGCTCAGTGCGCTTGGGAAGACAAACTCCCCGGTACCCGTCACGCCCGCCTTGCCGTTTACCGCCTTCGCTATCCTCTTAATCCGCGATAGAAGCTTCTTTGCTTCTGTGGCTTCATTCGATCGTGCTATTTGTGAAATTAACAGCCGATTTTGATCAATCTGCTCCCCATAATTGAACGTCAGGACATCCGGGTTGTTGATCAAATTAAATGAGGCGAGATGATCCGAGTATATGTTATCCATTGGCCTCAGGTTTTGGGGATCAAAGCAACCATAGTAGATGCTCTTTTTCTCAATTAGGTTGGCATCTCGATGGAGGAAATCAAGAAAACTGATCAACCCGGCGAAGACTCTTGGACCGGCCCTCTTATCGAAGCTGGTTTCCACTATCTTCAACTCGTATATCTCGTCGATGTTCGAGAAGAAGCGCCGATGATCTTCATCAGTCGCAAAATATTCAATACGGTCCGCGCTCATGGTCAGTTACACCGTTCTTTTGCAACACATATTACTGGTTGGCCAGAACGTTCTGCGATATCTCGCGCTGCGTTCGCCTCTCGTGTTGTCAGCGATCCATCCGCCCTTGTATCTACTGTCTGCACTTGAAACTCATTCCCATCTCGATCCGCCGCGCTCCCGTCTGAGAAACGAGATCCGCGGTTGCCTCCATTAGGTCCAGCGAACCGTGTTTCTCGACCTTGGTTAAAACCACCAGTAACAGTTCCACCTTGGTTCTCAATACGATTGCCAATTGCCTCGTTTTGCGCCCTAGTTGCGGCATTACCTTTTCGTCCACCCAGAGCTCCTCCAGCTGCTTCAATTCCGTTTCGTATTGCCTTCACATCGCTTGGTGCTACTGGTGAAACTAGCTCGGCAATGGCGATCCCTCTCTCCAATAGTGTGGATGAAGGAGCTATGACAGTGACAGCAGTGTCCGCAACATCAATCGCGGCTTCAACTACGTTACCACGATGCTTGATTGTTCGCTTTATGAAAAGCTTGAGCGCATTTTTACCCGTCGGATCGATCGCATTGATCGGATCGTTCCCCACATAAGCGTACAAATTAACCTGATCCTCATACCCAATCGGGTCGGTCTGCAGGAAGCGGCCCATGGTTGGTGAATAGAGCCGCGCTTTGTAGTGATACATCTCCAGCTCGGGGATCATGATCTGGCCGGTATATTGAAAACGGCCGGCATTTTTCCAGTTGGGAATGCCATAGGGGTCATAGC
Organism: uncultured Sphingomonadaceae bacterium; assembly: GCA_947501695.1. Classification (GTDB taxonomy): domain Bacteria; phylum Pseudomonadota; class Alphaproteobacteria; order Sphingomonadales; family Sphingomonadaceae; genus Parasphingorhabdus. Next base: position 72,876 of record CANMWO010000001.1, on the reverse strand, counting down.
CATTGACCCATTGGGTATCGCCACTGGCGTCGGTGACGGCGGTGATGCTGCCCTGCCAATTGGCGTGGAGGTGGGACCGGGTTGCTGCGCCGACTGTAGCACCGATATACCAGACCATTGGCTCATCCACGCCGGAACCATGAACATAACGGTGCAGCATGTTGCCAGCATCGTCATATTCCGCGACCAGTGCATCGCCGTCATAAAGAAACTGGGTGGTTGTTTGTGTCAGGTTGCTGTTCGCATTGGTTTCAAACAGTCGGCCCATCGGATCATAGATCAGATTGGCCTCTTTCTTACCCCGTGCCGTGACCAGCCGGTTTTCTATGTCATAAGCATAGACCGTATCACCATCACCGGTCAGGTTGCCATTGTCATCATAGGTAAATGCCGCAAGACCAGCCGCCGTATATTGGTTGAGGCCGTTGGTCGTATATTGCCGATCGATATTGTAATGCGCGGTATGTTCGTACAGCTTGTTGGAAATGCCCAAGTTCTTCATCTGTGAGGCCGGAGAATAGGCAAAGCTGAACAGATTATCTTCCGCTGTTCCGTTCACATTTGTGTTTAACGACGCAAGGCGACCTATTAGATCATAGTCATAGCTAGTGGTTGCGTTAGTACGTGAGGTGGCGGCTCGATGCCCTCGATTATCGTAGCTTTGAGTCAGCAGGACCGCACTACCTTGCTCCCTAACCACCGTCAGCCGATCGAGCTTATCATATTCATAGGTAAAGAAAGCGCCATTGGCCTGACCATTGCTGCCGGGATGCGTGATCTTTGTCCGATTGCCGTTTTGATCATATTCATAAGACAAGGAGCGCGGCGTCGCGAACATCTTGTTTGTGGTTTCGCTGATCCTGCCAAAGCCGTCATAGACAGTTTCGATACCATTACCGGAGGCATTCCCGAACCGTGCATAGACCTGTAGTCCCCGCAGATCGTAGCCATAATGGACGTCTTGTGCCGTGCCGCCGGGAATGTCCTTTTTGCTCACCCGGTTCAAACGGTCATAAGTGAAGCCAATGACCTGCCCATCACGCTTGCGCTTGGTCAGTATGTTTCCATTGTCATCATATGTGTAGGCTTCGTAATCGGTCGTACTCACCGCACCGGCCGAAGTGAGTGCGCTTGCAACAGTGGCATCATTATAACTTGTTGGCTTTGTCTTGGACGGGAATGACCAACGCTCTCGGCGGTCATGGCCATCATATACCATCTCCGCCTTGTTACCATTAGCATCGATAACGTATTTCTGTTGGCCATTTGGGGTATAGTCATAGGTTGCATAAGCCTGCTCCAACGGCGTACCAACCGCCTTGCGCACCTGCTTCACCTGATCCGCTGCATCATAAATGGTCTTTGTAATCCGGTCGGGTGGCGATGCATTTGCATCGCTGTCGGTGCAGGCTCCATCCGGCAAGTTGTTAAATTTTGACGGCTTCATCCGGACCGCGGTGCATTCCAGACGACCCACTGCATCATAGCTATATTGTGTCATGGTCTGGATCGCAGTACTTCCGCCGCCAACGCTCCATTCACGTGTCTTTCGACCCATCGCATCATAGGCCGTGTGTGCTGTCACAACCACAGTGAAACCGCTCCAGTCGTCAGGCGCAACACTGTCGCTTTGCCATGTCGCAAGTTCACCTGACTCTTGTGTAATCGGTAATCCACGATCATCGTAAGTATTGCGGATCGCAAGATACCCAAGGGGACCCGAACCATCTGGATCAGGAGCAATCGTACCCGTCACCCGACCCACCGCATCATAACGAGTAGCTGTGCTATATGCGCTAGGCTGAGTGGCCTGTGCTTGTGCGGCACTGGGTGCAAAAACGCCGGTAAGCGATGACATCGCTAAGGCGCATAGAGGCAAAACCCACTTCGTTGCGGTTATCAGAGTAACCGAATGGTAACTGTCTTGGCGCATTGAGAAATTGCTACTATTATCCATTACCTTATCTCCACAATATTTCATGGGCAGGCACTCAAATTGGCACGCGGCGGTGTCTCGCTAGTCTGCCGGCCGTTAGCGTCATAGGTGTAGCAACTGCGCAGCGTCTGGCCGTCCGCCACGGCCGCCATGCCGCGCCGCAAGAGGTTGTTAGGGCCGCTATCAGGGCCATAATCATAGAGTGTCTTCACTTCATCAGCGACGCCGCCTACACAACCTGCGCCCAAAACTGCTGTTGTCTGGCAGCTACTCTTTTGCGTCAGCACCCATATCGGTGATGCCGCTCGAACATAACCGCCCGAACTGTTCTTTATCCAAGCATAGCGCTGCGCATATGTGTAACGTGTCTGAGGACGTATGCCATTTACAGCTGGGCCAGTTGCCGTCAACATACCGCCGTGCACAGGATCATAAGTGAAATCGGTACGGTTACCGTTTGCGTCAATCATGTAATTCGGTTGATTGCAGATTTTGCGGTTTGAGGATGTACAATTGTCCAGATAGCTAGTTTGCCATATTCGATCCGCCAAACCCGACATGGGCTTTGCCCTGAACCGTTGCTCGGTAATATTACCTCTAGTGTCACGGGTGATTTGCTGTCCGTCACCTTCTGGCCACTCAAAAGCCACCAAACCGACCGGCTCTTCGAAATAATTGAGGCTAGCATATTCCCATTTGCGAACTCTACCTAGCTCATCCTCGAACTCGATCGGAAGGTTGGCAGCATTGATTCTTACGCGGTAAGAGCCAACAGATGTAGTCACGGTAACATCGTCTGTTTCATAGCGTTTAAGTGGATGGGGGTCGGGGCATTCTCGCGATACCGGAAAGCTGTACTGATAAGTCTCTCCCTCTGCTGTGGTCTGGCTTCGCACCTGCTGGTTCGCGTTCATATGGGCTGGTTCGTAGGAATATTTAGGTGAGCGCGTGCAGGCACCATAGGTGTTGCTGATCTTACAATTGCTCTGGCCATGTTCCTTTACACAACTGAGATTGCCTTGAGCATTGTACTGATAGGTTGTGGTCTTGCTGGTTGAATCGGTCACTGATGTTAGCTGGTCACCAGTATAACCAAAGGTTACCGAGGGCGCGCCCAAGGGACAGTTCGAGGTTTGGGCAACATAAGTCTCAGCCCGGTTAACTGTGCATCCCTTTGCCCAGCGGCTACTGCTTATATCGAAAAGAATCGCCCAACCACGATTGCTAAATACGCTCTTTAGTCGTTGATTGACGTAGGTATATTCCAGATGCGTTCCATCAGGGGCGACCCAGTCGGTCAACAAGCGAAAGCCTGAAAGATTAGAGAAGGTCAACTCATTGCCAGCCTTGTCGATATAGATATGTTTAGTGCTGCTTATAGCCTGAAGCGTGCCCCATTGTTCGTAGGAATCCATCGCCTCAAAAGGCCCGGTAGCATCTTGCGAGTTACAACCTGTCTGCCGAAACGCGATCGAGCGATTGCCGACTGCCAAGCTATGTTGAGTTGCCTCGTTATGACAAAATTCTGGTGGCAGTGGAAAAAGTGGCGGCAATTCGATGCCATATATATAGCCACCCAGATTACTCGACCAACCTCGCATCGGAAGGCCATCATATGAAGTCGGTTTCGCTGCGCTATTATAAGTCCGATTAAGTGTCAGTGCTTGCGGGAAATCCCCTGTTCCGATCTTTAGATCGATCTCGTTATAAGAGAACGATCCTGATCCATAGCTAACGCCAGTTTCGCTCGTGGTATCGAGCCGGGGCGGTTCGGGACCATCGGAGGATTGTGCAAACGCTGCTAATGGCAGAAGCAGGCCCAACGCCGCGAATGAATAAATAGCCGCAAACGTAAAAAACAGTTTAAACGAAATAGTTTTGACGTAATTCGTCATGATTTCCTCTCAAAATAGCATTTAAATTTAATTACCTGATCTTGTATTCTTAACTTTCTTGCGATTATCCACTTGATCCTGATTATATTGGGTTTTCAAACCTTTATTTACTGCCCCTGTCGCTCAACCTTCACAAGGTGGACTTTGGTGTCGTAAGTATATTTGACAGTTTCGACCGCATGAACTGAAGACACAAATACTTGGTACTTGGTATGACTTTAATAGACTCACGCTGAGTGAGCGAACGAGCAGTAAAACTGTTAGAATTCGAACCAGAAGTAAAACTGTTGCCACGCCCACCCGCAACCACAGCGAATTGCGCGCCGCCGGTTTTGATAGGATTATAGGTTACATAAATATGCCAGTTATGCGAAAATTGACCCATCGGTTTGGACCATTTCCAATCGTTACTCCCATTATGCCGCTTGAGGCTAAGATTGCCGATAGAGAGGTCTGAATTGGAATAAAGAAATTGGCCTGTGCGCATGTCGACCCCGGCTTCACTCACCGAATATTCTTCAGCAGGAGAAGGCGGAATGGGGTTTGATCCTGGCCCCCCAGGGTCATCAGGCAAAGGGTCCGGAATCTGAGCCGAGACAATATTGCTTGCGGATAAAATCGCTAAAACAATCAGGAAAAGGGCATAATTGGCGAGCGCAAGAAGCCGGTTTTCAATTTGAGAGTTTTTAACTTTCATCTCTTTTCCAGTTTATGTGACCAGTTTTTTCGAATATTTCCGGCATCCTATTTGTCGATCTATCTATCTATCCAAATCTTATCGATTTTCAGGTAACCCACGCGGCCTTCGTAAAATTGCATAACGCCCCTCTTATCCGCCGCTAAAGCGGTCAGCGCGGTTGGATATAAAAATTCAGAATAGGGCAGATTATCCGTGATGATGTAGGAGCCAGCATGACCATTTGACACACCGGTAATCCCGGCATTGGCCGTTATTGACACGTCAAAGGGCTGCTCGAAATAGATCAGCATCGCGTTATCCTCATTGATATAGGCGCGCGTGATTTTTCCTACATATTGGCAATAGGTGGAAGCGCAAGAAACAGACTGTCCAGAGGCGGCTTGAGGCGAAGTAATGAAAGCAAGAACTCCAAGGCAAAACTTCAAAACTGTTTTCATTATCCGCATCCCTTTTGTTAAATTTGTCTTCAGTTCCAATCACCCAAACCTTCTAGTGCTGCACCCAAATTCGATCGATTTTCATGTATCCGGCTGCACCTCGAAATTGCATTGTGACGGGCTTTTCTGACGCGAAAGCAGTCAGCGCTGTTGAATATAAAAATTCAGCAAAGCTTGGATTGGCAGTTGTTGTGTACATGCCCGCAGATCCGTTGGTTACGCCGGTATAACCAACGGAAGCAGGGATACTGATATCCACGGATTGTTCAAAAGACAGAAGCATCAAGTTACCTTCATTTATGTAAACGTTCTTAAGTTTACCGGTATACTGACAATAGGGGACATTCTGTGATACTGCGCAGGTGAAGGTTTGTGCATTCAAGGTGCTGGGCCATACGGCAAACGCCAATATGCCCACTAGAAATTTCAAGAAATTATTCATTTTCTCGGCTCCTATCTTGTTGCTTCATTCCCTTATCTTGAAATATACATTGCCCCGCTGCTGGTGAGCTGGTTGTAGTCCGTTCCGTGCCAGGACACCGTCGCGCAGTTATGTGCATAGATTCTGAGCTTTAGCTGGCCCGCAACTGCGGCCAGCGCGCTGGATAATATTTCGGTATATTCGCTGTGTGTTTTGGCGACCCAAACCCCGTCCGCAGAGCTGCAAGGCGTGGGGCCGAGATTGCCGAATGCACCAAAGATCATGAAACCCTCGTTGCGAACGATTTCAACATTCGTTGGCACCACATCATTGGTCCAACCGCCGGCCGCGTTTGCGGGAATGGACAGGGACAGCAGTGCTGTGGCGATCAATGCTTTTGCAAAAACACTCATTTGATCAACCTCACATATCCGGGAGCGGGCGCGGCAAGGCCTGCGGGTATTGTCGCACAATCGGCCTGATCTATCGTCCGATAATAAACGATGACCTGTTTGTTTTCGGTGATTGAACTGGAGGCGGTGGAAAACCACACGAAGCATATTTCTGGCGGGATACCCTTCCATTCCGTTTTGGCATTGCAGATGGTTGTCCATCCAGAACGCCATGTCGAGTAGATGCCCACCTGTCCGCTGTCATAAGTCAGAATTTGATCGATATAACCTTGGCACCAAGCAGCCGCGCTAACGCTGGAAGACATAGACAAAGCTGCTATGGCAAAGACGGTCGATATAGATTTCCTCACTCTTGATACCCCTGCATTCCGTTAAAGATGATCAGTATGACGCCCCCTTGATCGGGATCACGAGAAAGCCGTTAATCGGTAAGACAATGATACGGCTTGGCCCGCCCGGCGTTCCGTCACTCCCGGTAACCTCAACGCGCTTTCGGTTTCCGGCGGCGTCATATTCATAAACGGTCCCAAGACCGTCATTCGCTCCGCCGCTAGTCGTGGTGCCAACCAAGCGCCCCAACGCGTCATATTCATAGGTAGTTGTCCCTTGCGCCAACGCAGGGGTGGCTGCGACCGGGATCATGGCGCCGAAAGATATTGCCAGTGTCGTGATCTTGAAATGCTGCATGATGAAATCCTGTTTGGTGGTGTTGCGCGTTGTCATGATATCAAAACATCACGTTGGCAGATGACAGGGCGGAAAGTTGCAATCAAAAGTCCAAGTAATCTCATCATGAGATTCTCGCTTTCCGCGGTGCGACGTATCTAGCGCTGGCTGGAAACGGAAACATCTGAATGGACAGGAACCAAATTCGAGGCAAGGAAGTACGATTAAATAAGAAGATCATCTTATTTAAAAATTGTTTCAATAAACAATCAATAAAACTGTTCTTTATCGTAAATATCATAGGGTCCTCTATTGTTTTACAAAACTGTCATCAATATTTATCTATGTCAATAGACGTAAAATTGAATAATGAAGTAATGGCCGAAACTATCAATCAGCACAGATTATTTTATTTATAATAAATACTAATTAATATCAGTATTTTTCAGTATGTCGATTCAATAGAGTGCCTATAATATATCCATTTTGGATATAAAATATTCGTTTTGGCACCGAAAATCAATCTTTGACTTTCATTTTCTCCGTCGGCAGGGGTGAATCATCAACAGTTTTTAGGAACATTTAGATTAATGCGTTGGACGCCGGTCCTTGGCCTTTTGCTGACCTTAACCCCTTGCGTGATCTATACCCGTAAGTCGACTGAGGATGGACTGGAGCAGGATTTCAACAGTCTGGATGCGCAGCGTGAGGCCTGTACCGCTTACATCTTGAGCCAGACCCATGAGGGATGGGAAGGATCTTCGGAGCTTTATGACGATGGCGGCTTTAGTGGTGGAACCATGGAACGGCCAGGGCTCAAACAGCTGCTGCAAGATGTGAAGGCTGCCAAAGTTGATGTCATTGTAGTTTACAAGGTGGACCGGTTGACGCGAAGCCTAGCCGACTTTGCAAAGATTGTCGAAATCCTTGACGAATATAATGCGAGCTTTGTGAGCGTTACTCAATCTTTCAATACGACTACCAGCATGGGAAGGCTAACTCTGAATGTCCTTCTGTCCTTTGCCCAGTTTGAGCGCGAAGTGACAGGGGAACGCATCCGCGACAAGATCGCGGCATCGAAGAAGAAGAAGGGCATGTGGATGGGAGGTCCGGTTCCCCTTGGCTATGACCTTTACGATCGGAAGTTGATTGTGAATGCCCAAGAAGCTGAAACCGTTCGCCACCTGTTTCAGCGCTATACCGAGCTTCGGTCTTTGAGGCAGCTGGTCGATGAACTTGCGGTGCAGGGCTACCGCACCAAAAAGCGCACTTACAAGGATGGCAGGACGGTTGGCGGCATCGCGTTCCAGACAGGGTCGCTTGCTCAGCTACTCAAAAACCCCATTTACGCTGGCAAGGTCCGTCACAACGGCAACGTCTATGATGGGGAGCATGACGCTATCATCGATATGGCACTGTTCGATGAGGTACAAACCATCTTTACCACCAATCGAAGAGACAATGCCTCGGGCAAAAAAGCAAAGAACCCCAGTCTACTTGCTGGCAGGATCACTGATCCTGATGGCCGACCAATGACCCCAACCCATGCCTGCAAGAGAGCAAAACGGTTTCGCTACTATGTTTCGCGTCTCGCGCCTGGTGATGACAAGACCAGCATCTGGAGACTACCAGCTGGAGAAGTTGAAAGACTAGTAACAGACACATTCGCCGATGGGATCACCAATGCTGTGCCTATTTCCGACGACGCGAAGGTTATCCAAAACCATACTACCCTGTATCGTGAAAGCGCGAACCGACTTATGAACGGGACTGTTCAGGAGACGCACAAGATTTTGAACGATCACAAAGCCAAAGTAAAGATCCGAGGGTCGAGGTTGTGATCAGTTTCCGGATGTCCGATGCTACTGAAAGAAGGGAAATTAAGGTCGATGCCAAGCTGGCAAAGCAAGGCAAGGAACTGAAACTAACCATTCAGGCCACTGGGTCAAATATCAAACCTGCTGCCGATCCGACACTGCAAAAGCTGGTCGCGCAGGCATTCGGTGCTCAGGACCTCTTACTCCACGGCAAACAAAATCCAGCACTTGCCAGTTACAGTCACAGGTATTTGAGGCAGCTCGTTCGTATCTCTTGACTAGCACCAGACATCATCGCTTCCATCATGGAAGGTACTCAACCTGTAAATCGTACTGGCCGCAAACTGACCCGCGCTAATGCGATTCCGCTGGATTGGTCAAGTCAGCGGAAAATGTTCGGGTTCGCCTGATCTTTTCACCCAAAATTTCCTGCATGCATCGGACAGCCACGAAATCGGCGTGTGAGACTTTTGGCATAAATCGGCCATTCTCGCCGTCGCCAAATGGTCTCTAGCCACCGTTTTGTAATCCGCAGTTTACCTAACCCTCGGAAGTTTGGGGACTAAATCGGGCAACTTGGTAGATCCTAAGTGATTGATATAAAATCGGAAAATGCGTGGTGCCAGGCAGATGACTCGAGTTCCTGACCCCATAGCAGAATTCCGCCATTTTTGATGTTTTCCCAGTTGAACAAAGCATCTGACAGCCACAAAACGGCCTGTGAGACGGACGGCATATGTTCGCCTATATCGCGACCGCCAAAACGTCTCTAGTCACCAGTTTGAATCGCAGTGTTGAGCTAACCCTCGGAAGTGTCGGCACTAAATTCACAAGGTAGAATGCATCTAAGCACTTGATAAATAGGGGTATTTTTTGTGGTGCCGCTTAGAGGAAGCGGTACGATAGCAACAAAGGTCAAGCGGAAGTATCTGAAAAGACTTAATTACAAAGCTTTATTCATACTCGCGCTGAAGAAATTGCTAGATTTTGCTACAGAGATTGCTACAGAATTGTCAAATGGCATCAATGACGAAATATCTCCATAATCGCCCCGGTTCTGAGAACTGGCAAATTCGGCTCCATGTACCCAACTCTTTACAAAAGCAGCTTGGCAAGCCTGTAATTACAAGGACAACTGGGACGAGCGACCGAAAGGCTGCTGAAGTTTTCGCGATGAAGTTTATTGCGGAGCAGCGCGAGATGTTTTCCATGCTCCAGACACAAGCGGAGAACTTCGATACTTTCGATCTGAATGGCCAGATCGTACAAAGATTCTATCAAAATTTTCTGGCAAATCGACGGGAGAAGAGAAAGGAGATTGGGAAAGATGCCAACAATTACAAACGTTGGTGTAGCGACATGGAAGCTGAGCATCAGGAATTTATCAGACTCGCAAATATCGAAGATTACTCTCGTTTGCGTCCAATTGCCGAGGGCTTTGTAAAAAAACGCGGCTTTCCAATTGACCCCAAAAGCGAAGAATTTGACAGCTTACTAAAACGAATGATGCTTGCTGTTTTGGATGCTTTTGATGTTCTCCTCCGGGAAATTGGCGGTGATCTTGAAGCGAAACCCAAATCTCAGTTTATTCAAGAAACGATAAGTGCAATGCAAAACACACCGAAAAATGGAGAGCGGCTGGAAGACCTATTCGAAAAATACGCCGAAGAAGAAATCAACGAAAAAGGCCGGAAAAAAGCTAATGTCGAACAGGCCGCTAACGCCATTTCACTGTTTATTGAATGGATAGGGCCAAATTGCGATATTCTGGCCCTGACGAAACGCGACGCCACTGGCTTCCGAGAGATGTTATCAAAAATCCCTGCCCGGAGAGGTTCAATAAAACGACTTAAAAATTCTTCGATACCAAAGTGCATTCAAATTGCTGAAGACGAGGGCTTGGCCTTGCTTAGCGCAAGGACGAAGAACCGATATATTTCCGACTTGTCTGGATTTTTTAATTGGAAGGGAAAGCGCGGCTACGGTGGTGAAAATATATGGAGCTCGTCAAGTTTTGACGTAAGCGGAGAACAAATCAGTTACCCTCCTTACACCAATGAACAACTCAATCGAATACTCACATCCCCTCTTTATTCCGGTTTTCTTAGAGATGGAAAAGAGCACGAAAATGGAGAGCAGTTCGCTAGTGATTGGAGGTTTTGGATTCCACTAATATGCATGTTCACCGGTGCTAGAATTACAGAAATCGCGCAGATGTTTGTCGACGACATTTTTGAAAGCGAAGGTCACCTTGCGGGTTATATTAAGGCAAACACAAAGAGAGGGCAAAGCACAAAAACCAAGCTTTCAGCTCGATTGGTTGTTTTTCATCCAATTTTATTAGCGGCTGGCCTCAAAGATTACTGGTCAAAGCGGGTTGCACAAGCGAAGCAAGATGGGAACGCACAGCTGTTTCCAGAGCTCACCGCATACGAAAAGCGTCCAGAGTTAGGAAGAAAGCCGGCGAGATGGTGGAGGGACTATCTTACAAAGATAGGAATCAAGAACGGTGCGGATGGTGTTGGCTCTCATTCCTTTCGCCATAGACTCGCTGATGAAATGAGAAAGGCTGGGTATCTTAATGCAGAATTTGGACTTTTGGTGATGGGCCACTCAGATGGCTCAACAACCTCAGGCTATGGTGAAACAATTCAAGGCACCGTTGAACGGTTAGGCAAGATGATCGAAAATGCTGAATTCAGAGGTGTAGACTTCTCGAATATTTTGCAAGCAGGTAGCAACAAAGAGGGTTCGAAAATTGCAACTTTTGAAAGTGTTCAAGACGTAGATGGATAGCAATAATTTTAACGCTCGCGGACCATATTTGAAACCCAAGAAAATGGGGCGCCGCAAGCGTCAAAATATACCAAAGTCAAAGCAAAAAAAAGGCGGAGTTCGAGAGCTTAAAGCAAATTTGACGGCAATGCTTGAGCTTGAGCAAAAAGCTCTCAATGAGCTAGTCAGGCTTCGCGATATTCGCATTGCCTATGTTCGAGGAATGAAACTGAGAGCTGACCCCATCTTAGTAGCTGCTGATTTCGACGAGCAAGTTGGTTTGTTGCATGACACCAATCCGAAGGAATTTCCGGAGTGGGATGAACTCACAGATGCTGCAAAAGCGAGAATAGGGTTTTTACTATCACTAGCTTATGATGGGTATTCGTTCACAGCCAATGTCTCGAAAAAGCTCGAAGATAGTTGGGTTAAGAAAGGGCTTAATCCAAGAGACCGTTCCATTGATAAGATCAATAAAGAACTCCGCAAGGTAGGTATGGGTGACGCTCCTTTCTTCTTCGCGATAGAAGGAAAAGGTAAAGGTGGTCGGTCAAAAAAGAGATTGCATCTCCATGGATATTGTTTGGTTGATACACCACTAGAAGCCACAAAGTTTAAGCTTGCTTTGGAACGAGCGCTGTATCGCGAACTTAACCCTCCGCAAGGTGAGGGAGCACCAGTGAAGATGACGCGAAGCTACCAGCTCAATGAAGAACCCAAAAATGCTACCTATTGGGTAGGTTACTCCACTAAGAACGCGATGCTACCGGGGCCGAGGATTGGAGAGTCGCCCCTTTACCTCAACACACCGCTTACACAATGCGCTCATATCTTTTGGGACATTGTTCGGGAGATTGATTGAATACACGTTGACTATATGTTGACGATTCGTCACTGAAAACCGAGTTTTCAAAGTTCTGTTATACACTTACGACGTTGAAAAGCGTCTGATTTGCGGGAGATCAGCTGTATTACCATCTTTTCGATATGTTGACCGAGTCAACATGAGAGGTCTTAGCTTTGGAAAGATCATACTAACCGGATGCATCCTATCCGCCGAAGCTCTTGAAACCCAACCCATCCACAGAGAGGCAGATGCGAGTTGCTTAAAATCATCTATTCTAGACAAGCCGACTGATAAAGGTAATGCTTATTCTATGAGGACGCTCTTAGGGCGCTTCTGCAACTTGTCCTGAGCTTTTCTAAGCTATTTCCCCAGGACCGGCCTGAAGCGCAATCCTCGATCAATTCCGAAGCTATTCCAATGTGAATAGTCGGTGTTAACTGGCGCGTCTTGTCAGCGCGGAAAAGGGAACGTATCTACATAGAAAATCATGAGTCATTTGCCGAAATAGATTTTTGCGCATTCTTACGATGATCTCGCCATTCTGAAAATCCATCAAACCGCGCCAATGTTTTTCCATCAATTTTGAAAGGGTTTTCATTTAGAAGATAATGCCCGCGCTTGGTGATTTGAGTCTGACCTCTCACAACTGTCTCAAGCAGTCCTGCCTTTGTCATGTAAGTTTTTGCCCACAAGAGACGATTGTGAAAAACTCCTTGGCTATTTGACCTCATGCGCTCAGCCATGTCGGCATCCGAGAGTCCCAGCTTTTTCGACAAAATTGGTATCAACTCGACGATTGTGACAGGACCTTCGGCTATTTTGTACTCTTCTAGAAGCGGAAGCATCAAGTCTTTATACTTTGGAATAGCCATCGTTCAAAACCACTTTTCTAATAAATCAGTGGGATTAGATACGACGAACAGATCAATGTCAAAAATAGTCAAAAAATCAGTCGGGTATAAGTGGACCAGTCGAGCCAAGAATGCCAAGCTCTGAGCCTAACGTAATTGATTCGGAGAGCTCATGGAAACGGTCGACAATGCAAACGCGCTGGTGACAACGCGAGCGGATGTAGTTGCTGGCTTTAGATGGCAGGCCGAAGAAAAAGCAAGACGCTCGAATGACTATAGCGACGTCGCCGATTATTTCGAGCAACGAGCAAAGACAATCCAGAGCGTCGAAGAAGTTTTTGCTGACCCAAGATTGCGTGTATTTTTTATTGGAGCTTGCGCATTGTCAGCAAAAGCCGCCGGACAACTGGGAGAACAAGCCTGTCGCGATATTGTAACCGCAACAATCGATTTTGATCGGTTAACCGATCAGGATTATGTTTCAAACCTAAGGAGCAGGTACTTCTTAACCTGCGGAGACGCGCTTGGCGGTACAATGCGCAACGTGATCGGAAAACGTGCTCAAAAAATACTTTCAGACTATGTTTGCGATTATCTGAATGGACAAAATCTGAATCCCAGTATTGTGAGAAATACTCAAGATAAAATAACGGAGATAAGGTGGGCCAATCGAACTTTAGTGTTTGATCGCAAGCCGAAGTTCATTGGCTTCAACATCGACTTAATACTCATTAAAAGCACGCATTTTTCTAAAGATTTTCTGGAAGTTCCTTCGCGGATTTTGGCTTGCGGAGAGTTAAAAGGCGGGATTGATCCAGCGGGTGCAGATGAACACTGGAAAACAGCTAAATCTGCTCTGGATCGCATTAGACAATCATATGAAGCAATCACGGCACCTGGCCCCGCCCTCTTTTTCGTAGGTGCAGCAATCGAAGTCGCGATGGCAGGTGAAATTTATAGAGATATCGCAAATAACAAAATTGCAGCGGCAGCAAATTTGCATCACATAAACCAAATGACCGAACTGACGCGAATTCTCACCGAAACCTAATCAGTAGTTCGTTCCCAAATATAGACACATTTGCGTAATTCCGAGCGCCCGTGTAATTTCATTTGCTGAGAACTATTGCCTTTTCCAACAGGAAGAACCCAAATCTTTAAGCATTTAAATCCAAGCGCCTCGGCGAAAGCTGACAAAATACAATCAACCGGAACGTCGAGCCCATTGTACCTAACATTGTCATTTACCATGTAAACTCGACCACCGGGCTTCATTACATCAGCGAGTTGCGCAATATGCACCGCCATCTCGGTGAAATATCCTGTTACCATTTTCACGATACCGTTATTATTTAACAATCCCGATTTCTTTTGAAATTCCAAAAAACCGATGGTCGATTGAATTACAGCATTATCATTGAAAGCAGACAGGCCACGTTTCAACGCTGAATCATTTACGATTCCTTCTAAGTTTTTTGCTCGATTTTCGACGGTGCAACTCAACAGAGCTTGGCGAAGCTGCCTTATCCCATCTTCGTCGCAACCCAAATAGGCCAGCTCAAGCGCATATGTTCGCGTATAATCATACCGGTTACAGTATGGTGGTGATGTCACCACCAAGTCCACTGAGGCATCATCCAATTGTTCCATTGCTTCGAAGTTAGACCCTTCCACCAATGTAAAGTCGCCGTGGATTCTAGCCGTCTCCAATTGGGTAAGAAGATCATCAGAGCCCTTGGTAAGGTCCGAAAGGATTTTATTACACTTTGCATCGAGACCTTCTTCGAAAGTAAGAATTTTTCCTTTGTTGAATTTTCCTCCAACTTTTGATCGCGGTGATCGATGATCCCAGCGAAGGTATTGACCATCTTTTCTCGTAAAACTAATTTCCTCAAGAATGCTATATGAAAGGAAGTCACAAAATTGCTTTTGCGGTTCAGGTAACTGGCTCGTCCAATGCCGGTACAAACCAAGCTCGATATCCGTTTCGGGAGAAAATGCATCTTTGGTTATTCTCAAGTGACTAAACTCAACTCGTTCCTGGCATTTCTTCCATGGTCGGTCATCGATGATTTCGTGCAACCATCCGGCAATTTCTAGTGGCGGTGTATTGCTAATCGAACGCCGCAGATTGATAAAGTGACAACCGACCGGCAGCAATTCAATGGCGGTCGCATTCATACCCTTTTCATTGGCAACAAAGCATGTCGCAGCTGTACCGGCAAATGGATCTAGAACATGGCTTCCTTCTTTTGAGTCTGCGTGCTCAAAAATATACTCAACCAGTGGTTTGGAAAATCCTTCGCGATATTTGAACCACCTATACATTGCTTGAGTCTTGTTAGCCTGAAAACTGACTAAAGACCGACTTAGATCTCTGTTGACTTCGATGACGTCAGAAAAACTTGCCTCCAGTTTGCCAACTTCTGCACGAGCGTCATCCAGACTTGCCGGAGATTCGTTTTCTAAATCGAGCTTTTCTCGCTCTACCAATATTTCCAATTGAAAGTCCTATTCTGTGATTGTTTATAAATCCGATGACGCGCAGCAATATCGAAACTGAATGGCGTTACATAGGAACAAATACCACCTTCGCGCAAGCCGAAGGTTTGAAAGACAATTGATAGCAAAAATTCCTCGAAACCTGTTCCCTGCGATGTCTGATGCCGCCGAATGCGCCTAAAATTTGTCGATGACACATTTAGCTTTGTTGTATTGGAAGAAATTCGTGATAGCGAATTTGCGTATTCTGAGAAATATTGAATTTACCCAGCTCTTACTTTTGAAACAAAGCGACCTATTTTAATTTCATGGAAGAAAAAATCTCTCTCGAAGATGCCGTTGCAGAACGTCTCGAATGGATTGACACCTATCTTGCTAAGATAAATACACCGCTATCAAGTCGGCCATTTGATGCAGCAAAAATATTTGTTGATAAGTTTGTGATTTCAGTCAGTTCAGACATCCCAAAAGACAGCAAACCCGCCGGCTCACTTGAGGAATTTGCTCCTACGGAATGGTTCAAGCATTTGCACACAATCGTTTGGCGGTGGTACAAACAAAGATACGGTATTGCATTGCAGCAGCAGCAGCATCGTTACAAAACCGCATGTACATTAGTTTTGGGGACGCCTTTCTTGATGAAAGTGCCAATAAGCACCGTTGAGGAAGTAGTTGACGGCGAAAGTTTCTGGTTATGTTTTCACGATGTTGTTCGCAATAGTAAAAACCCATTAGATTGGCTAGAGAATGGTCCAAATATGGACGCAGTCCCAGAAGTGGCAATTCGAAAAGCTGAGAAAATCGCAAATGAATGCGCGTCACTCACTCGATCAATCTACACAAGCCTAATGGGGATAGCGGTTTCAGATGAACATTTCGAACAATTAAAAAGTGGAATTATTCCTCATGTTGAAAGCGCCGCGCAGCGGCTGGTAGAGACAAAGCAAGAGTCATTAAAAATGGCTCTTTGGGACATGCAAATGGCATGTGAATTCGCGCTCAAAGCATTATCCCAACAGCGCTCTTCAACGTTCAAAGAATCTCATGACCTGTTTCATCTCTATGACATCATTTTGGGCGATCCACCCAATTTTTCTAGGCAATTGCTATCTCGGCTTCCAAACTGGGAGGAAATGATTCAGCTGCGCTACGGTGGCGGTCCTAAAGTCAGCATTTCTAGTACGTTCAGGTCCTATAGCGCAATGATGCAGGTTACTAACGGTTGCGTTCAATCACTGGACAAAAATTACAATTTAGGAAATTTCAGACTACAATTGCAGAAGCCTTCTTGGATTGATTTGGACCAAATTCACCCAAAAAAATAATTCAGTATCTCTGAGTTGATAGGTTCTTCGTTGGACTAAACAGAAAAAAATAGAGCGGCGGTTCTCTATTAATACTTACAAGAATGTTTCTTTCACAGGTCCACTTAGTTAAAAAACGTAAGAATATCGATGGGAACACAACAATCACTATGCTTCGAATAGTCGTTAACTGTTCATAATCTAAGTGCTGCTCAAATATCTCAATAGCAGTCTCGTTGGCTCTCTGCGAACTCAATTAAATCGGCCTTCTGCAACTCCTTGGCACCAACTGAGAAGCAAGTGATGTCCACCGCGGCATTGGTGAATTTTGCGGTCACACCGTTCGTTACAAGTTGACCAAATTCGCCATAGAAACTAAACTTATCCCCCAGCCACCTCAATCGGTAAAAGTGTCAAAGCCAATACCGTAAACCTTCGCGGGTTGTGTATTGACATCAAGCTTCGATATTTGGCTGAGCCCATTGTTCATGGTGTTGTTTCCACAGGCTGTCACCCAAAGCCCAGTCAGAATCAAAATCACATACTTTTTCATGGCGATTTCTAAAGTCTCCTTGGCCTGTTTCTCAGACATCTTCAACGCTCGCATGTGAGTCTTACTAATTCTCCTTGGAACTGTTGCTTATCCCTTCTTCTTGGCTGCTACTGGCTTGGCTGCTGCCGGCTTAGCTGCTGCTGGCTTGGTTACTTTCACTGGTGTAGGGGTGGCTCGCATTTTCATAACTTCTATGCCACCAGTTACCATTTTTGCTACCAACGCCTGATACTGCGCATCTGATATCGCTTGTTGTGCCCAGGCCAAGCAGGTATTCCATGCCATTTGCCTATATATCTCGGAAATCTCTGTACGCTGATATGTTTGCAAGAGCGTAAGAGCAAAGTCATCCGAAAAACTTCCCTCGATTTTTGCACCCTTAGCAGTTGCGCCACTTTTGGCGCCATAAGCAGATGCTGCTTCAGGCAGAGACTCAGCGCAAAAAGCGTCTTTACCCATTCGATTCATTACAACGGCCGTTCTTCTTTCTCCCGTCATTGTATAAATCGCACTACCTGTATTTTCCACAGTAGCTTTTTTGACAGGATAGATTTGTATTGGATCAGCTTTCCATGCCGTGACTACACTGCTGCAGCCACCCAGAAGAGTACAGGTCATTCCCAGCGCTATAATGTATTTCATATTTAAACCCCCATTATTTGATTAGAGGATAGTTTCACGTTTTTTAAAATAAGTCCATAATCATTTTTGAATGTAGTACATATTTAGATTTCTCAATATTGTACGTTAGAATTTTATAAATTATTTTGAGGAATTATTTTCTAAAACACCAAATGTGTTTTGTGTCTTAACACGATAAATTTATGATTTTCTGAGCAAACCACGTCAGAACCAGCTCTCATACATTAGAGTTTGCTGTCCTTGTAATGCTCGACTTGCAATCCCAATATTCAACTTTGGAAAACGGCAGACGAGCTACAATGAGAAAACTGCTATGCCATTTAGGAGCAAACTCATGCGAGCCGATTTTACGATCAATGATATATTTGTTAGTTTGGCAAGATGGAAAAAGTTCATTCAATTGTATTAGGCTGGCCAGCATTGATGAAGTTGGAGACTGCTTCTCAATATCTATCACTAGATAATCTGACATTTGAATTTGTGGCAAATCGATATTCTGTCTTCCCAGCGGTAATCAACGACGACCAAAATCGTTGGCGAAAAACCGATTTAGATAAGCTGATAAAGAGATTACCGAATAACATGGAATTTGAGTCTCCGACGCCGGAGAAAAGAGTACTGAATTTGGACAAGCGCTCGTTAGAAGAGCTAGCTCTCAAGATTGGCGATCAACTCAAAAACGCCAAGGCAGGAAAAACATCGAGCTTAGTATCAATAAGCGAAACCGCCAGTTTTTTGGGGGTCGGGCGCTCAACAGTATATAGGTTAATCGATAATGGTCAGCTCAAAAAACGAAAAATCGGTCGGAGAACGCTCATAACGCGAGGCAGCATCAATCTATTGCTTGATCAATAGGTAAAATATGAATTTCCGGAGTTGGTTGACAAGCTTTGCTGCTCTGGACTAGTGGCTCGCTTCTACTCCGTGCCCAGATGGCGGAATTGGTAGACGCGCTAGCTTCAGGTGCTAGTATTCGCAAGGATGTGGAGGTTCGAGTCCTCTTCTGGGCACCAGATTTTTATCCTCATAAATGTAAACTCATCCGAGGCGTCTCGCCGTTTCCACATCCTGTCTCGGAAGGCTTCGTTCAGACTTATGAGGCGCTAATTTCATCTGACTCTAGAACCAAACGAGACAGGAGAAATGAAAATGACAATGGTTGGATATGCACGAGTGAGTTCAGCTGGACAAAGCTTGGAAGTTCAGATCGACAACCTCAAGAATGCAGGCTGTAAAAAGGTTTTCTCGGAAAAGCAGAGCGGAGCATCGGCGACTAATAGAATGGCGCTGCAAGAGGCTCTAGAATGGCTGAGAGAGGATGATACATTGGTAGTCACTCGCCTCGATAGGTTGGCGCGGTCTGGAAAAGATTTGCACGACATCATTCATCGACTTTCAGGCAAGCAAGTCGGCTTTCAATGCCTACAGCAGGGCGCAGTCGATACCACTACATCGATGGGTAAATTGGTATTGGGTATTCTTGGTGCTGTTGCAGAGTTCGAGACAGATATTCGCAAAGAACGTCAACGCGAAGGTATCGAAAAAGCTAAAAAGCGCGGTGTGTACAAAGGTCGCCCTGCCAGCATTGATGCCGACAAGGTGCGAGAACTTAAAGCAGCTGGTATGGGTGGCGCTGCGATTGCTAAGAAGATGGGCATTGGGCGGGCCAGTGTTTATCGCCTGCTAGTTCGATGTCACTAATTGAAGCAGATGTACTACCGCGCCCGCTCACTGTTCAAAAACTCACCAAAAATTGAAATAGCGTGCATCGTAGTGCCTGCACAGAAGCAGGCGGCACCAAATATGGCAATCAGTATCTGGTTCCTAACCAAATCGATGTTGACGACTTCGCCTGCATAATTGTTGGACACAGTGGTGTCGTAAAAAAATGCAGCATAGCAAAATATAGAAAAACCGCTGATCCAAAGCAGTGGTCCGAAAACGCCTTGAGATCGACTATTTTCAGAGTTGATGGATGGGTCGAAGTGCTCTTCTGCTAGCTCGGTTTTCAGAGAACTCTCAACTGAAGAATCTTCAGTATCTCTCATATTCATCTCCATGGTTCGTCGTTTTCTCAATCGACTAATTTGATGATATTCTTTTTTGTTCTAATTGAAAGATATGCAACGCCGACTCACAAACATGGCGCTTGATTTAACGACATAGTTGTAAGAATCCTTTTTTTCTCATCTGAATCAATTGGAATGCAAAACAGTTGTCCTTCATGTTGATTTCTGAGTTTCCCTTTGCGATATTTTTTTGCCTTTTTACTCAAACATACCGTCCAAACACCAAAACGCCCTCCAAATAAGGCGATCATCGCCGTTGCAATATTTCCATGTCGTAAAAATGCTATTGAATGTTGATCATCACGAAGACAAAGCATCTCGTGCATCGTTTTATTTAGGTCCGATTGCATAGAGCCATTGATTTTTGGGATAGATTTGAAGTTTTGCGGGAATAGCGCTTTGCGTAGCAGATTGCCATCAGGTCCAAAGGTCCATTCGGCTCCAATCTGCTGATGACCTAAGCAAAGAGCTATCTTGATCGCGAAGTGTTGCAAACTGGTCTGAAAATCTCGCAAATTAATACTAAATCCATGGCGGAATGTGCCGGCACCTTCTCGTTCCGCAATTTCTAGAAAAATGTCGATGTCTTCTTGGTCTTTTATGTCTCCCAGTGGGGTCTTCAAATAATTGCTATTTCGATTGGCCTGCACCAAGCGATATCCTAACAATTCTCGCATTCGAACCTCGTCGGTTTTTATGACGACTTTGGCATCGCTGACTTCCTGTTCTTTTTTGAACTTTACCCTGAGTGTAGAATCTGGATCTATTGATAGCTTGGCTTCAGCACCGATATCATCGAACACACCATGCAAATCCACACTAGGTACGGTACCTCTATGCCCTGACAGCCCAAATCTGTTGCGTAACATTAAGAATATCAAGTGAGATGAAACTTCATCATCAATCTTCTTGCCCGCAATATTATTTGCCTCCCTAGAAACATCGTGAACTGTGAATTGGTTGCTCCCACCCAGACTAAGTGGAATAATATGTTCTCGACTGGGCGCTGTTTCGGGTTTGCTAGTATCCAGCAAAACCCCAGTATAAATACATCGTCTATTGGCGACAAAAGACCGTGAATTTCCAGTTGCAATCATTTTGGCTCCCAGTCTGGATTAACCTACCAACAAAGTCGGTACCGCTTCAGCGATAGCAACATTTTTCTTAGCTTTTCAAATCTAATTGTGGCTACAACGATTGCTACAGAGACTGCTACAGAAGCCTCATCTATTATCTAATTATTTCAATTAGTTAGAAAAATGGTGCCGCTTAGAGGACTCGAACCTCTGACCCCATCATTACGAATGATGTGCTCTACCACCTGAGCTAAAGCGGCATCTAACCCGTTTGGCGTTCAAAACGCAGGCCAAATACTTAACGATCGCGCCTTTAACAGCCGGTATGCTCGATGACAAGCCTGACCGTTCTCATCATCCAGTTAGCGCTGCCCATTTCATCTGCACCGATTGGAGAAATTTTAGGAACGTTTACCAGATATTTACCATGGCTGCTGCAAACCAGAACTGAAATGAGCACATAAAGTAGGATTAGGCATGGAAAATCTTCGCAATTCTGATGAAAATGGAAGTTTGGGCGGCAGCCCTGACGCCGATTACATCGCCTATGAAGATCAGGAAGTAACAACCGAAGCGCCGCCTGCCATTGGCCAGGATGAGCGCCGTATGCATGTGCGCGCCTATAATTTCTGGGCCGGACTGCTCGGCGATCGGCAGTTTCCCAGCGTTGAAGACCTTGATCCTGAATCGGACAATGATTTTGGACCGAATAGCGTATTGCTAGATTTCACCAATGGCGTTGAAAATCCATCCATCCAGTTTCTAGGCAAATCGCTGCGCCAGGAATGTGAACTGGATGACAGCATCACAACGATTGATCAGGTTCCTGCTCGCTCCCTCCTGTCGCGCATCACAGATCACTATCTTCAAATTATAGCCAATCAGGCACCAATTGGGTTTGAAGCCGAATTTGTGAATCAACGCGGTATTACAATCATGTATCGTGGAATCCTGCTTCCCTTCTCGACCGACGATGATACGATTGATTTCATCTACGGTGTGATTAACTGGAAAGAAGTGGCAGCAGACGAATTTGCGAAAGAGCTAGAAGAACAGGTTGCACAAGCCATGCGCTCGGCTCCAATTAAAACCGAAACCGGACCTATCTGGGCTGATAGCCCCACATCGGCACCCTTAGAACTGACCGCAGAAGATGCCGCAGCTGCGACAGCAGTGCTTGTTGGCGGCGACCATATTGAACTTGAAGATATCAGCGATGAACCGGGTGAAGACGCAAGCCTTGCCGACTGGCTGGTGTCCGCGCGCAGCAGTGCCGATAATGCAGCCCATAGCGAACAGCGCAGCCGTGCCGCCCTCTATAATGCGATTGGTCAGGCCTATGATTTCTATCTTATGACAGAATCCTATCCTGAAGATTATACCAATCTGCTGGCAGATTCGGGCTTGAAGGCACAGGAACGCGCGCCGATGACACCGATCGTCAAGCTCGTATTTGGTGCTCACTATGACAAAACCCGGCTCACCGAATATGCATCGGCATTACGCTTTGCAAAACAGGCTGGCATTGAGAAAGGTGCACTTTCCGATTATCTCGAAAAATATGACGGCGGCCTGAAAGCCATTGTTTATGCCGAACGAGATGCGCGCAATCCCAAGCAAAGACTCATCGATACCATTGAGCAGAACGACGATGTTTTGAATCGGTTGCGCAATGCCCCAAGCCGCCAATTAGATGATATTGAAGCAGGCGATGCTGAATTTGTTGTTTTGGTGGCACGACGGGACGATCGTGGACAGCTATCAATTGTCGGACCGGTTCTCGGTGATCAGAAGCTGACTGACAGAGCCTTGAAACAAACTAGCGTTTAACAGCTCTTTTTGGTTCAACTTCCTTCCAGGCACTAGTTTCATCTGTAACCAATATATCACTCTTGCCTGATATTCAGCATATCGCGCGATCGTGATATGTCGAACGCTCTTGAGCACGCTCTATATTAGGCCCATAAGACCGTTCCGACAGACCGAGTCTTGATCCGGACTGATATTTTGGGGGAACCATGACTGGTAGCCGCGACGCGACAGCAGCGAAAACGACCAACTCTACGGCCGGCAAGACACTCAAGAAAAATTTAACGGCCGCTTTTCAGGATAGTGCCCTGCCCGGCGAAAATATCGGGTTTGATGATAAGGCATGCAAAGAAGCTGTCCATTTCGCGCTGGATACGGGCTTGCACCGGAGCGGTTCTGACACGAACCTTTCGCTCGAAAGTGTGACAAATGCCCGTGGAAAGAGACATTTGCGTCTTGCCATAGTCAATGATGACATGCCCTTTTTGGTCGATTCTGTATGCGCGACCATCGCAGGGTTTGGCTTGAATATCGAACGACTTATCCATCCAGTTGTTGGTGTGAAGCGTGATGGTAAAGGAAAGCTTCGCGCCATTCACAATGACCCCGACCGCGGCGAAAAACGCGAGTCGATCATCTATATCGAGTTGGAACGTACGGACGCCAAGCTGCGCCGGGCACTCGAACGATCTTTGCGCAAAAACCTGCTAGATGTTGCGGCTGCTGTAGCGGATTGGCTAAAGTTGCAAATCGCTTTGGGCGAGGATGCCGACAGCCTGCCAGAAGGTGAAGGTACGACTCTTATACGCTGGTTTCTGGATCGTAACTTCACATTACTTGCTCATGAAAAAGTGGATGGGAAAGGGCAAAGGTCTAACCGCATCGGCATAGCCCGGATGCGCGACGCACCGGCGCTTTCCAAAGAAAGCCAGAAACGGGCCTTCGCTTGGTTCAAGGCTGGCGGTCAAGCGCCATTGATTGTCAAATCAAATCAAGTCTCGACTGTTCATCGGCATGTCTTGATGGATGTCATCATTATGCCGATACGCGAAAAAGACACACTGGTCGGCCTCTCGATAACGGCTGGTCTATGGACCAGCGCTGCTTTGGCTGCTCCGCCGGAGAAGGTACCATTACTACGTACCCAAATGGCCCAGCTATTCGATAAGTTTGAATTTGCGCCGACTGGTCATGCCGGCAAATCCCTAACGCATGCGCTAACGGCACTACCCCATGATATACTGATCACGTTTAAGCAAGAAGACCTCGAGAAGCTCGCGCTAATCTCAATGTCCCTCATAGATCGCCCACGACCAAAACTGCATAGTGTTATGTCCCCGCTGAACCGACATCTCTTCGCGTTCATCTGGTTACCTCGTGAACAGCTATCGACGGAGCGGCGCGAAAACATTCAAGCCATGCTCACAGAATCAACTGGCGCCCGTATATTGAGCTGGTCGAATACTCTGGATGAAGGCGGGATTTCATCGCTGCGATATATTCTCGATATGGGTGTCGACAGCAAAATACCCGACCCCGATGCGCTGGACCACCAACTGGAAAACATGATCCGAGGCTGGCGTCCGGAAGTGGCTAGTCATCTTAGTGAATTTGTTCCTGATAACCGCGCTGAGATTTTAGCCCAGCGCTATGCTGACTGTTTCCCCGGGACTTATCAGTCGACATATGGCGCCATAGAAGCCTCCCGCGACATTATGCGGCTATTTCAACTGGAGCGCGGCGGACAAAAATCAACGCGGCTATACCGGCTAGATGGTGACAAAGACCATTTGCTGCGGCTTAAAGTCTATCATCTCGGCGGCGTACTCCCCCTGTCTGACGCTGTACCAACACTGGAAAATTTCGGCTTTTCGGTTCTGGAAGAATTACCTACGCCACTTGATGAAGGGCGTCTGGGCTACATCCATGACTTCCAACTTTCCTTGTCCAATCCGGAGGCGCGGGATGATTTAATCGCTCGTGCGTCGGAAATTCAAGATGCGATTACCGATGTACTGGAAGGTTTTGCCGAAAACGACAGCTTTAACCAACTTATCACCACTACCGGTATCAGCGCCCAATCCACCGTATGGATCAGGGCTTGGTTTCGTTATTTACGTCAAACAGGTTTAAGCTATGGTCTGATTACCGTTGTCGAAGCGCTGGCTGAAGCAAGTAATGTAACGCGTGCCTTGATTAATTTATTCGCAACGCTGCACGATCCGATGTTTGACGGCGATAGGGAAAGAGCCTCAACGGAAGCGATTAAAGCCATCGAAAGCGGCTTGGTCAAAGTCCAGGGAATCGATGATGATAGGATTTTGCGGCTATTTCGTGCGGTGATCGAGTCCATATTGCGCACCAATGCATTCGTTGAAGGTACAAGCGAAGCGCTCGCATTCAAGATTGAAAGCGCTAAAATACCTGACCTGCCAGCTCCCGTGCCATGGCGAGAGGTATTTGTTTACAGTCCAAAGGTTGAAGGCATCCATCTGCGTGCTGGACCTGTTGCTCGCGGTGGGCTGCGTTGGTCAGATCGGCGAGATGATTTCCGCACCGAGATTTTGGGATTGATGAAAGCGCAACGGGTCAAGAATGCCGTAATCGTTCCGACCGGTGCCAAAGGTGGCTTTTATGCAAAGCAATTACCAACAGGTGACGATCGGGACGCTTTTATTGCTGAAGGCATCGCATCCTACAAAGTTTTCATCAGCGCGTTACTGTCGATCACGGACAACATAATAGAGGGCGAAGTCGTACCACCGAAAAATGTCGTTCGGTTGGATGAAGATGATCCTTATTTTGTGGTAGCCGCCGATAAAGGCACAGCGACCTTCTCTGACATTGCGAATGCGATTGCGACCGAAAAGGGGTTTTGGTTGGGCGATGCTTTCGCGAGCGGTGGCAGCAATGGCTATGACCATAAAGCAATGGGTATCACTGCGCGCGGGGCATGGGTTTCCGTACAACGACATTTCGCTGAAATGGGCGTGGATATCCAAAAAGAACCGGTCAACGTCATCGGTGTCGGCGATATGTCGGGTGATGTTTTTGGCAATGGCATGCTGCTATCAAAATCTTTGCGGCTTGTGGCCGCCTTTGATCATCGCCATATTTTTATCGATCCCGATCCCGATCCAGCCGCAAGCTGGAAAGAACGCAAGCGTCTGTTTGAACTGCCTCGTTCCAGCTGGGACGACTACGATAAAAGCTTGATATCGAAAGGTGGTGGCATTTTCTCTCGCCATTCCAAAACTCTGAAGATCAACAAAAAAATTGCTGCCCTTTTGGACCTATCCGGCGAGACAGAAATCACACCGTCACGGTTAATCTCTGCGATATTGGCCAGCAAGACAGATTTACTCTGGTTCGGCGGAATCGGCACTTACATCAAAGCCTCCGGCGAAAATAATATTGAGGTGGGAGATCCTTCCAACGATAATATTCGTATCGATGCCAAGCAATTGCGTGTGAAGGTTATCGGGGAAGGTGCCAATCTGGGCATCACTCAAGCGGGGCGTATTGCCTTTTCTGGCCTAGGCGGCCGGATCAATACCGATTTTATTGACAATAGTGCGGGTGTCGATTGCTCGGACAATGAAGTTAATATCAAAATCGCCCTTAATGCGGCAATGGCAGCTGGCCAACTGAAGCTTGGAGCGCGCAACACGCTGCTACAAAAAATGACCGATGAAGTCGGTGCACTTGTCCTCGAAGACAACCGGCTTCAAGCTCTCGGCCTCTCGATCGCTGAAATAGGAGGCAGAAAAACACTGCCGTCCAATATCCGCTTGATCGAATATTTCGAGGAACAGGGGAAACTTGATCGTGCTGTCGAAGGCTTGGCGACCAACGAAGACCTCATCCGTCGCAAACAAGAAGATCGCGGGCTTTTCCGCCCCGAACTCGCGGTCCTGATCTCCACTGCAAAGCTTGCGCTTCAGGACGCGATTGAAAATAGTAATCTGAGCGAAGATCCTGCTCTCGATAGCGAGCTGCTCAATGCATTCCCGAGTGCCATCAAAGCCAAACACAAAGAGACGGTCCTCAATCATCAGTTGCGCAAGGAAATTATAGCAACAAAGCTGGCTAACCGGATGGTCAATCGACTTGGTCTGATAGATCCTTTTGAACTAGCAGAAGAAGAAGGCTGCTCATTGGGCGAAGTCGCCGCAGCCTTCGTCATAGCCGAACGTTTATTCCATGCCGATGCTATATGGAAATCGCTAGAAGAAGCGAAAATAAGTGAGAGTGTTCGGCTACTGCTGTTTGACCGAGTGGCTTATGTACTTCGGTCACACATGGCCGATTTGATGCGCATTGGCCTTACCAATGGCGCCATTGATGATGCTGTGGGAATGCTGGAACCAAGTATCAGAAAATTGAGTGATAAGGTCGACAGCCTGATAACCGACGAAGGTCAACTGCAAGCGACCAAACAAACCCGATTGCTTGTAGAAGCGGGTGCAACCAACGAAATTGCCGAGAAAATGGCCAATATTTACAAGAATGATGGTGCTGCCGGCATAGCGTATCTCGCGAAAAAGAGAGAAATTGATGCATTCGATGTAGCCTCGGCATTCACCAGATTGGGCAGCCTGCTGGGATTGGACTGGGCTCAGATGACAGCGACCCGCATAAACCCATCTGACCCTTGGGATCGCTTGCTGGTTGCAGGGTTGGCTCGAGACTTTCAACAAATGCGGCTCGATTTTCTGAGACGAGCACGCAGCAAGGATATGGACCAATTTTTGGAAAGCTGGGTTGAGAAAAATAGCGCCCGCGTGGATCAATTTCGAAATATTGTCGATCGCGCCCAGCTATCACCGAGACCGTCTATTGCCATGTTGGCGCAAATAGCCGGGCAAGCCCGAATATTGCTGAACCGTTAGCGTGAGACTATATCCAATAGCCCAATAAATGCAGCATAATCCCTACTAGACCACCTACCAACGTGCCGTTTACTCGAATATATTGCAGATCCCGGCCAACCGCGTTTTCAACGCGATCTGTTATCGTCTGCGCGTCCCAGCCTCGAATGGTTTCTGAAACCAGTTTAACGATGTTATCACCATAGCTAGCAACAACTCCTGCAACCGCACGGCGGGCAAAGCGATTGAGTTGGCGATTGAGCAATGGGTCTTGCTGCAGACTGCTCCCTAATTGCATTAGCGCATCACCAAAATGACCAGCCATAGCGGCTTCAGGATCGCGAGAGGCTTTGAGCAATGATTCCCGGCCAGTTTCCCACATGCCGTCAATCCAGCTGGCAATGGCTGGATTTTCAATCATTTCGAGCTTCCAGTCATTCACCCGCTGCCGCAATTCGGGATCGCTTTTCAGCTCCTGCGCCAATTGCACGATGCTCTCTTCTGTTTTGGCGCGCACTGGGTGCTCCGGATCAGAAGCCATATCAGCCAGCAATTTGTACAAACCGTCAACGACCTCATTAGCTAGCCTATCGTCGAGCCCGGTCCACCGCATCACGCTGTTGGCGCGATCATGGACGATTGCACGAATGACATATTCATTGGCATCGAGCGTTCGATAAGCCCATTTGATTGTCGAATCGATCAGCGGCCCGTGGCGGTTTTCCGCCATCACAGACTCCAGAATTTGACCCATTGGAGTTGCCAAATCCAACTCTCTGGCCTGCGTCTTCACGGCGCCTTTGAACATGCTACCGAGTCTATCCTGATCCAGCGAACCAATGATATCGCCAATCAGCCGCGAAGCGCCCATGCGTAAACGTCCTTGACCGCCGCTGGGTGATTTCAAAAACCGTCCAACGCCACCTGCTAGGTCGATGCCATGCATCCGCTGCGCCACAATCCGTGAAACCAGGAAATTATTTTTAAGGAAGTTCGCGAGTGTATCGCCAATCCGATCCTTGTTGCGCGGAATAATGGCAGTGTGCGGGATTGGCAGCCCCATCGGATGGCGGAACAAAGCTGTAACTGCGAACCAATCCGCTAGTCCCCCGACCATCGCCGCTTCTGCAAAGGCACGGACGAAACCGAGAGCGGGGTGCACTTCTTCGAAGGATTTCGAGGTGAAATAAATCACCGCCATCAACACGAGCAAACCCGTCGCGATGATTTTCATATCGCGGCCAGCATTGTTCAAATCCGGGGAGACGGTGGATGACCCAGAAACCGGACTGCTATTAGACGTTGGTGCCAATTTAGAGGAAAGCGGCTTCACTCGGCGGGCTGAACCCTTGCCTTATCATCCGCGTCATCACCCGGATTATAAGTCAGCATCGTCTTACGGAGCCAAGGACCGACACGGCGTTCAAAGCCATCAGCAAGACTGAAACCAGCGGGTACAATTACCAGCGTAAGGAGCGTCGATACAATCAAACCGCCAATCACCACGGTACCCATCGGGGCACGCCAAGCGCCGTCACCAGACAATGACAAGGCCGTTGGGACCATACCAGCCGTCATAGCAACAGTAGTCATAACAATCGGCTGAGCACGCTTATGGCCTGCATCCATGATCGCTTCATACTTGGGCACGCCCTTTTCCATTTCTATAATCGCAAAATCGATCAGCAAAATTGAGTTTTTACTGACGATTCCAAGCAACATGAGAACACCGATCAACACCGGCATCGACAGGGGCTGGCCAAACACCCAGACTAAGAAAACACCGCCGAGCGGCGCCAATGCCAACGAACCCATATTCACCAGCGGTGACATAAGGCGTTTGTAAAGCAATACCAAAGTCGCAAAGACCAATAATATCCCTGCAACCAAAGCAATTTGAAAATTCACCAAAAGCTCCAGTTGCCATTCTTCTTCTCCGAAAGGTGCATTGGAAACGCCGGTTGGCAAATTTGTCATGATCGGAAGTTTGTTAATGGCGATCATCGCCTCGCCTTTTACAACGTCGGGAGCCAGATCAGCGCCCACGAATGTCCGACGGTTTTGATTGTAACGCTGAATCGATGTCGGCCCCGATCCAAAACTGACTTTGGCGACACGGCTAAGCGGCACGGTGCCGCCAGATGCAGTCGGAACAGGGAGATTCTCAATCGTTGTCAGGTCCGAGCGCGATTCTTCAGGCAGCATCACTCGGATGGGAATCTGTCGGTCTGACAAAGAAAATTTCGCCGCATTCTGGTCAATCTCACCCAAGGTCGCAATACGAATAGTCTGACTGAGCGCAGTTGTTGTCACACCCAATTTGGACGCAAGATCAGAATAAGGTGTAATCAAGATTTCTGGTCTACTGAGGTCAGCGGAAATCCGCGGTGCCACGACCAGATCAATATCCTTCATCTGCTCGACCAGCTCAAAAGCCGTTTTATCCAATAGTACAGGATCAGATCCGGTTAGCATGATTGAAATATCACGGCCTGTTCCGCCGCCGCCACCTTGCGACTGAAAGGAAATGCGTGCGTCTGGTATCTCCTGCAGAAGCGGCACCATACTTCGTTCAAATTCTGTAGATGTTTTGTCCCGCTCAGTTTTAAAGTTCACAAATACCGTCGCGTTAGTTTCACGGACACGGGTTAACGCCCGTTCAACTTCCGGTTGCTGATACATGAGCTCAGAAACCTGATCTGCTATTTTCTCGGTTTGCTGGAGCGTGGTGCCTGGCACGACTTCAATCTGAACCCGACTGGAATCCTCGTCGATGGTCGGTTGAAATTGTCCTGGAAGGGAAACAAAAAGCAAGATCGTTATGATAAAGGCGAAAAGTCCCATGGCCATCATCCAAACTCGATGATCGTGCGCGCGTGCCAGAAAACGCGTGGAACGATATTTATACCATTGCGCAAATCCTGAGCTGACGGCGCCAATCACAACTGGGATTATGAATATCAATAACCAAGTGACAGCAACGCCTGCTACAATGCCTAAGATCAGGCCGATAAACGCACTGATAAAGACGCTCGGTAATATCTCGACTAACAGACCATTGACAGTTGAGCCGATCATAAACGCAGCAGCAACAAATGTTAAAACAATCGACGTGAATAGCAAAAAGCCAAGAGGGCGTTGCCACCAGCTAATTTTTACCGGGACCAAATCTTTTCTGATTTCATTGGCCTTCGTTTGGTCCAAACACCAATTCAGCAGTCGCATATACCGCTCCATCCAAACGCCTTCACCATGCTCGGCATGACCTTTGGATTCGAGAAAATAGGCCGCGACCATCGGTGTAATCATCCGCGCAACAGCAAGACTCATCAGGACCGATATAACGACTGTGATTCCGAAATTTTTGAAAAACTGTCCAGAAATGCCAGGCATCAATCCAACCGGTAAGAAAACCGCTACAATACAAAAGGACGTGGCAACAACCGGCAATCCAATTTCGTCGGCGGCGTCAATAGACGCCTGATAGGCGGATTTGCCCATCCGCATATGACGCACGATATTTTCAATCTCGACAATAGCGTCATCGACTAACACACCGGCAACCAAGCCCAGTGCCAAAAGGGACAGAAAGTTCAAATTGAAGCCGAGCAGGTCCATGAACCAAAAAGTCGGTATGGCCGATAGTGGAATGGCAATCGCGGAAATTAGCGTAGCGCGCCAATCACGCAAAAACAGAAATACCACGACCACGGCCAAAAGGGCACCTTCCACCATGGCTGCTATCGAGCTTTTATACTGGGATTTCGTATAATCAACGCTGCTGCCAAGGCGGATAAATTCGACACCGGGATTTTCTTCCTCGATATTGTCCATAATCTCAACTGCCGTGTCATAGACAGTCACATCGGATGCACCGCGCGCGCGCGTCATCGAGAAATTCACCACCTCCACGCCTTTGACTTTACTGATGGAACTGCGCTCACCAAAAGAGTCGTTCACATCTGCAACATCGCTCAATTTGATCGTCTGTCCACTGCCCAAAGAAATTTGCGTTTGAGACAGAGCATAGGCGTCTTCTGCATTACCCAGGACACGGACCGATTGCCGGATACCGCCAACTTCCGCACGCCCACCTGCCGCATTTACATTCACCTGACGCAATACGGTGTTGATTTGGTTAGCGGTGACACCAAGTGCTTGCATACGATCCGGCTTCAGAATCACGCGGATTTCTCGATCGACGCCACCAAACCGGTCAACCTCGGCCATTCCCTTTACGGTGAGCAATCGCTTTGCAACTGTGTCATCAACAAACCAACTGAGCTGCTCGACAGTCATATCGTCCGCTTTGACCGCAAAATAGGCAATCGGACCGCCGACCGCGTCGACTTTGGAAATTTGCGGCTCCAATATGCCATCAGGTAATGAACCCCGCGCCTGATCAACGGCATTTTTCACTTCATTAACGGCATCGTTGACATCAGCGCCAATTTCAAATTCGACAAAAGTCGAGCTGCTGCCCTCGCTAGCGGTGGAGCTAATATTTTTGACTCCGCTTATCGCACGTACCGCTGATTCAACCCGCTGTGTGATCTGGTTTTCAATCTCTGTGGGGGCCGCACCTGGTTGAGAAATACTCACCCGAACTGCAGGGAATTCGACATCGGGGTTGTTCACCACATCCATGCGGTTAAAGCTCAGCAGCCCAGCGAGCAGCAAAGCTGTAAACAGCACAAGCGGAACGACAGGATTGCGGGTCGACCATGCGGAGATATTACGGAGGCTCATAAATTAATCCCTCACGCAGACTGATCTTTTTCAATCACAGGCTTCACCGTTTGGCCAGGGTTGAGGAAACCGGCTGCTCTGAGCACAACCCGTTCAGTTCCGCTCAAGCCTGAAGTAATGGATAACCCAGCTGCAGAAACGGAGCCAATGACGACATCCCGACGAACAACCTTGTCATCCTTGTCGATGGTATAGACAAAGCTACCTTTGCTATCGTTTTGTACCGCAGATTCAGGCAAAACAGCCGCTTGTGACGTTCCACTTTTTATCCGCGTGCTAGCAAAGCCGCCGGGACGAAGAGCCCGGTCATAGCTCAGCGCAACTTTCGCAATACCTTGCCGTGAATCGGCATCTATCATGGGAGAAATTTGCCAGATCTGGCCTGTCAGCACTTTATTTGTTCCGACAGGAATCACTTCGGTGCTTACACCAACTGAGATGTTCGCCAAATCACTCTCGCTCAACTGGGCCTGCAGTTCCATTTCACCATTTTGTGCCACACGGAACAAAATACCACTGCCTGGGCTAACGGTCTGACCAACCTCAACATTGCGTTCCAAAACAAAACCGCCTTTTGGTGCGACGATATTCAGGAAGTTATTGCGAGCGCGGGTTTCGCCAAGCTGTGCCTGTGCGACCCTAAGCTGGGCCGCGCTAGAATCCCGTGTTGCGGTCAGGCGATCAATATCAGCTTTGGAGATAAATCCACGTTCAACCAACCTTGCCGCACGATCAAGGTTAGCTTGCGCCAGGTTCAGATCAGCTCTGGCCGAAGAAACCGATGCTTCTAACCGCACCACTTGCTGATTCTGAACAGACCGGTCAATACTCGCCATAACTTGGCCAGCCTTTACCCAATCGCCGGCATCAACGTAAACCTGCGTGACCCGACCGCCATCACCGACAACGCCAACAGGAATTTCACGGCGAGCTGCCAAAGTACCCGTTGCGTTTATTGTACGAACGACATCCTGACGCCCAGGAACAATAACAGTCACTGCCGGAGCTTGACTGTCTTCAGCACCCGCAGCTGCGGCGCCGTTGCCACCACCAGACAACAGCTGATAAGCCACATAGCCGAGTATGATTGCAGCGGCGACAAGCGCCACAATCATTAAACGCTTTTTGCTGCGCGCTTGATCCTCGCTCTCGTCTAAGGTCGAGACATCGAGGTCTTCGCCAGAAATTTTCGATTCATAGTTCATAATCAATACTCGTCAGCCGGCCTTTATCTTGTTTTTGTGCTGCAACATACAAAAGAATCACCAGAACTTGGGGGAAACAGCAAATCGTATATTTGGTGTATTATATCAATAAACCAGTTATCACAAGCCCGAACAATCACCCATATAAAACATCGGTTCTTAGACGTTGCTAAATTACCATATCCGCAAATCATTCTGCACGAAAAAGGCCGGCCCTGCCGGGCCAGCCTTTTGTTTTCCATAAAGAAATTCGGTTAGGTAGCTTAACGGACACGTCCGCGTTTGATTAAATTCACGATGCCTAGCAGAATAACCGCTCCACCGAATGCCACCAATAACGTCATCGGACTAAATGGAGCATCACGCAGATTTGTTGTCCCGCCTGTAAAGAAGCTGAAGATCCATCCGCCAAGCATTGAACCGACACAACCCACAACGACGTTCCAGAACGCACCCATAGATGCATCCCGACCCATTACCATGCTGGCAAGCCAACCGATGATACCACCCATCACAAGTGCGATGATAAAGTTAATCATATTTTCCTCCTGATCCATTTTTGATCCCTATGTAGGGACCCGATCAGTTGATCTAATACGAATGACCGTCCGAAACCAGAAAATATTAGGGAAAAGGCCTCGGAAACGAATTTCCAAGGCCTCTAAGCTGTTAATATTCATGCTTAATCCGATTGACGTACCCAAATGGGTTCAATCAGCACTACAACTAATATTTTTGCTGACGCTCATAAAGGTCGCGGTAGTGCTGGATCCGCGTCACCCGCAGGCCAGGCATTCCGGAACGATCGACAGCCCGCTGCCAAGAAGCAAATTCTTCCAGCGACAGACTGTACCGATCGCAAACTTCATCGACTGTCAAAAGACCTCCATTTACCGCCGAAACAACTTCCGCCTTGCGCCGAACGACCCAACGTGTCGTACCCGGTGCTGGCAGATCAGCAACTGTTAACGGTTCACCCAATGGGCCCACGACTTGTGCTGGCTTGATGGTTTGGTTCTCGATCATACTACCCTCAAATTAGCCTTCCGGCATTTCTTTCTACGTCCAAATTATGTTACATCTTTAGACATAAAGTTTTTCAAACTACTAAATCACCAAGGTAAATAACGCGTTCATATTTACTTTTGCGCCACATCACTTGATGAATTTTCACGCAATAGATCAGGTCGAAAATGACCTTTTTCAAAAATGCGCGCGCTCTTCACAAACGAGCTTCTTGCTGGAAGCTCCCCGGCAAAAAACTTGATCCGATCTCCCACCGGCCCTCGGCTGGGATAGCTCGGCTTTGCAGCCAAACCTTTCCGTCGTGCAATATATGCACGTGCCGAAGGAGAAAGAGCCTGACGCGCGATCGCATGCGCAATCAGCACGTCATGCGCGCTGCCTGCTGGTGCATCCGGTTCGACACTGGTCTGGGCCAGACTCTTATGTGGGAAGTTCATTTCCATGAGCACCCTTCTAGCGACGAAGGTATAAACTTACGTAAAGGCAGCGTTCACCTGCTCTTAGGACTGGTTAAGCAAACCTTCCTTTCAATCTGCCTTTTCGTCCCAATATGAACCAAAGTAGGATTTGAACCGGTATTTTGATGACGAATTTGCGCAATACTGGCGCTTCGTTCCGTTCATCGTTAAGGGACGTGAGATTATGGCAGACCGAATCAACAGTGAATTTCAGCTCGGCGAAGACATGACGGGCAAACGCATCGTGGTTGCGATGTCCGGCGGTGTCGATTCGAGCGTCGTCGCAGCACTCGCTGCACGAACCGGTGCAGAGACAATCGGCATTACCTTGCAGCTTTATGATCATGGCGAAGCCGTCGGACGTGCCGGCAGCTGTTGCGCGGGTCAGGATATTCGCGATGCGCGCGCCGTAGCCGAGAAACTTGGCATCGCCCACTATGTATTCGACCATGCCAGCCGCTTTCAAGAATCGGTTATGGATGTATTTGCCGATGAATATATGGCTGGACGCACACCCATCCCATGCGTTCAGTGTAATATGGGTGTGAAGTTTACGGACCTGTTAAATCTGTCCCGAGAGCTTGGCGCTGATTGTCTTGCCACCGGCCATTATGTTCGACGAGTTATTGGCGAGCATGGATCAGAACTCCACCGTGCCATGGATCCTGCGCGCGATCAGAGTTACTTCCTTTTTGCAACGACGCAGGATCAGCTCGACTATCTGCGTTTCCCGCTTGGCGACATGCCTAAAGACCAAGTTCGCGAGATTGCCAAGGACATGGGCCTTGCCGTCGCCTTTAAACCTGACAGTCAGGATATCTGTTTCGTCCCCGATGGAGATTACGCCAAGGTTGTCCGCAAGCTGCGTCCCGAGGCAGACGATGATGGCGAGATTATCCATATTGATGGCACTGTGATGGGTCGGCACAAAGGATTGATCCATTATACAGTCGGTCAGCGTAAGGGACTGGAAATTGGCGGTCAGGCTGAACCACTATATGTGATCCGTCTAGAACCGGAGACAAAGCGCGTCTTTGTCGGACCAAAACAGGCACTCGCCGTTGCATCGGCAACGCTACGCGACATCAACTGGATTGGCGGCGACTTTGAAGGACCGATGCAGGTCAAGGTGCGATCCATGGCCAAGCCAACCCATGCGCGTCTTGAAGGCGATACACTCCGCTTCCATAATCCGGAATATGGCGTGTCTCCCGGTCAGGCAGCGGTCTTCTATCACAAGGACCGCGTGCTCGGTGGTGGCTGGATTGAGAAAACCGGCGCCGTGTCACAGCAATGGCTCGCCGCTGCTGCCGTCTGAGCAATTGTCTAGTCGGTTTCGGCTTCCGTCAGCATTACACAGCCCCAACCTTCGCGAAACTCAGCAGTGGCCGACGCCAGCAAGGGAACCGAGGCCGTTACTCGTCGCTTCTCGTCATCTAGCGACAGGCCGATAACCTCCATGCCGGGCTCAAAATCCTTCTCACAATCGGTCAGGTCACGCCCCCCGACATAGTGACAGGAACAAGCCACGCGCGCACCATAAGCGGTTCCTATGCCCAGCTGTCCTTTGATAAAGCTGTAGTTATAGGCGAAGACCGCCGCTAATATCAGTACAAACAGGATCAGCACATATAGAGCCAAGCGGCCCTTGCTCGTGGATGCGTTGGAAGCGGCTGCGGGATTATCATTTACGGTTGCCATAGCTGCTTCTATTGGTGCAACGCATGAATATGCACAAGATTAAATTCACTGCCCTGTCCTTTCTCGCTTTCACGCTCTCCAGTTGCGCTGCCAGTAATGAACCGGCTGCACCCCAGCCTAAGACAGCCGAAGAACTGGCCTATATATCGGACACTAGCCCCATTGCCAAAGCCCGACTCGACACAGCCATTGCGCCACTGTTCGAAGACCCCGCGATGGCCGAAACCCGGGCCCTGCTGGTCATGCATCGTGGCGCGATCATCGCCGAACGCTATGGCGAAGGCTATGACGAGGATACCCGCTTCATCAGCTGGTCGATGGCCAAATCCTTTACTGGCGCGTTGATCGGTTTCCTCGTCGCCGATGGCCGCCTGGTCCTTGACGACCCTGCCCCGGTCCCCGCCTGGCAGCGGCCGGGTGATCCGCGCGGTGAAATCACTTTGCGTCAACTCCTTCACATGTCTTCCGGCCTTGATCATACCGAGGTGGGTGAGGAAAACGGAAAAACCCTTTACGAAGCCGATACCCAGCAAATGCTGTTCCTCGCCGGCTCAGGCGATATGGCCGGCTATGCCGAAGCGCGCCCGATGGAGGCCGAGCCTGGCGCAAAATTCGAATATAGCACGGCGACCAGCTTGATCCTTGCCGACATC
This sequence comes from uncultured Sphingomonadaceae bacterium, assembly GCA_947501695.1. GTDB lineage: Bacteria > Pseudomonadota > Alphaproteobacteria > Sphingomonadales > Sphingomonadaceae > Parasphingorhabdus. Next base: position 35,500 of record CANMWO010000001.1, on the reverse strand, counting down.
ATCACCCGGACACTGACGAACAGCACCGACCCAAAAGTCCGCCGCGACACAGCCATGCGATTCATTCGCGGGCGGCTGCTCGAACCGCTGGGCATGGACAGCACCTATTTCGAGTTTGACGCCAACGGCACCTTTCTTGGCGGCAGCATCATCCAGTCTACGGCCCGCGACTATGCTACATTCGGCGAGTTCCTCCGCAACAATGGCGCGCGCAAAGGCGCTCAGCATTTGCCGGTCAGCTGGGTCAAGTTCATGCGGACCTCCTCTGCCAACGATCCCGCTTATGGCGGCCATATCTGGCTCAATAAGAAGCGCCCCGAAGGCCGCAATCAAATTCTCTTCCCGGATATGGCTCCCGACACGGTATTTGCTGCGCTCGGCCATCTTGGTCAGCAAATTGTCGTATCGCCGGAACAGAAGCTAACGGTTGTTCGGCTCGGCAAAACACAGGATGATGTGAATCGGCCGATGAGTGACCAAATTGGCCGGATCGTGTCTCTATTTCCGGTGAACTAAAGGCCTACAACCGAAATTGTCCCTCTACCACCGTCACGCATTTGCCGCCCAGCCACGCCGTTTCGCCATCCAACCGGCAGTCGACATTGCCACCGCGACCACTCGCCTGATAAGCGGTGAAGCTGTCCCGGCCCAGTTGCTTTGCCCAATAAGGCGTCAGCACCGCATGGGCCGATCCGGTTACACTATCCTCGTCCACGCCAGCGCCAGGAACAAAGACCCGGCTCAGCACATCTGTGTCCTTACCCGGCGCGGTGCAAATAAATTGCTCGTTTCCTAGCGCAGCCAGCGCCTTCATATCCGGCTTAAGCGCCAGCACATCGTCTGCCGTTTCATAGCGGATGACATTATAACGCCCTTCGTGAAATTGCGTTTCAACCGGTGTCCCGCCAATCAGCGCAGCAATATCCGGCCGCTCTTTAGGCGATGGTGGATAAGCTGGTAATGCCAACGCATAGCTGTCGCCATCGCGGGTCATGGTGAGCACCCCGGCCTTGCGGGTACGGAACGTGACCTTATCCTTATCTGGAATTTGCGACAATATGATATGGCCGCTCGCGAGAGTTGCGTGACCGCATAAAGCAATTTCGACTGTCGGCGTGAACCAGCGCAACTCATAATCCGCTTCGCCAGTCGCATCGGGCAGATAGAAAGCGGTTTCGGCAAAGTTATTCTCTTCGCCAATCGCCTGAAGCACGGCATCATCGAGCCAGCTTTCCAGTGGCATCACCGCCGCCTGATTGCCGGTAAAGGGTCGCTCTGCAAAAGCATCAACATGATAATAGCGGAGGATTCCGTTTTCTTGAGTCATGGGTAGAGCATTCCTTCCGTCCAAATATTACCGTTGCCGTCAAATATCCGGCGTTCGTGCAAGCGATGTTCGCGGTCCTGCCAAAATTCAAACCGCTTAGGCGTCAGGCGATAGCCCGACCAATGCGGCGGGCGGGTGACATCCTGCCCCTCAAAGCGCGCCTGCACCTCGGCAAAGCGCGCTTCAAACGTCGCCCGACTATCCAGCGGCCGTGATTGATCCGATGCCCAAGCACCAAGCTGGGAATCCCGGCTGCGCGTAGCAAAATAAGCGTCTGCAGTCCTATCAGAAACAGTCGACAGTCCCCCTTCAATCCGAATCTGTCGGCGCAGGCTTTTCCAATGGAATAATATCGCCGCTTTCGAATTGGCCGCAATATCAGCAGCCTTGCGGCTTTCCTGGTTGGTGTAGAAAACAAAGCCATCGCGATCATGCCCTTTGAGCAGCACCATACGTGCGGAAGGCTGACCGCTTGCGTCGGCGGTCGCGATGGTCATCGCATTGCTATCATTTGTCTCGGTTTCGCGCGCTTCCGCAAACCAGTTTTCGAATAGGGAGAAAGGATCATCGGTCATGATTCTCGCTGTATCAGGGTGATGACGCGCGTGAAAGACTTGTGTTTTGAAATTCGCACCTTGATCCAACAAGCCCATCAGAGCCAGTCATGCGCGCGGTTGGCACAGAACCTCACGACGAGTTCCAGAGGGGCCACACCGGGTCACACACCCTAAAGCTGAAACGCCTTTGGTTCCGTAACGCCTATGCTATCGCTCGGTATAGCGCTGGCAATATCATCATCGTCATGACAGCTTCCCGCCTATACACATGCTGTCGACTGATCGATATTCGGAAAGATCATCTGCATTCGTACGCATCATGTAGAAGCCATTTTCCGTAGTCGAAAGACTGTGGGCCCGAACCGGATTAGGCGCGAAGAGGAAAGTTGCACCAATGATCACGCCCATTATTTTAAAAAAATTGCGCATGTTGCAGCTCCCGTTCGACCCACATCATAGGCGCTCCGATATTCTGACCACATGGTATAATCACACCATAATCTTCGGACTGGCAGGGTGCAGTCGCAGCTAATTGAAGTTAAAACTATTCTCGACGCCCGGAGATAACTCGAACGCAAATGTTTCCGCCAGCCACTGATCCCGTCCGGTGCATGCCATTGTGCGTGCGGGGTTGCGGGGCGTGCTTGAGCGTGATGGACGCTTTGTCATTCTCGCCGATGTCGAGGACGGCCTTAAAACTATTGCAGCGACCAAAAAACACCGTCCCGATATTCTGATTGTCGATATTGCCATGCCGGTCATCACCGGACTGGAAGTGGTTGAAGAAATCTGTCGCTGGTGTCCGGAAACAAAAATCGTCCTTATGACCGGTTTGCAGAACCCGACCATAATGAAATGTGCAATGGCTAGCGGGGCTCACGGCCTTCTTCTGAAGGGGGATGAAATTGATCGATGGCCCCAGCTTCTTTGTGATATTGCCAATGGCGAAATGCGGGTTTCGAAGAGTGTCAAAGCAGCTCTGGACGAGCCGTCCATTCATGACAATCTCACAAAGCGGGAACGTCAGATACTTATTGGCTTGATCCAGGGAGGCAGTAATGGAGCGCTGGCCGCCCGCCTCGGGATTAGTGTGAACACGGTCAACAACCATCGCACCAGCCTGATGCAAAAAATGGGTGTACACTCACTTGCCGAACTCATGACATTGGCGGCTCGTGACGGGCTGCTGGAAATTGTCGATCACACCCGATCTGGAGACAGTGAACGCACCGTTGACGGCCTGGAATGATTTCGAGCCGATCGGCGCAACCATATTGCTGACCCGCCAAAAAACCGGCTGAAATACCCTCTTTGATGGTCCCATTTTCTGTTCCTGTAGCCAAATCAGAAAAGACTAACTGTACAGCGCATTGCTTTGCAATGAACTGGTGTGATCACACCATTCTATGGGTATTGCAACCCTGTGAAATAGATTGTGGGCCAGGCTGCTTGACACTTATTCAAATCCGGCTGCGGCAATGTCCGCTTTGGGCGCAAAAGCGGACATTAGAAATCAGCGTTTCACCTTTCCGAACAGCTCCACAAGCTCATCAAACTTCTCTTTCTGCTCTGTCTCATCACCAGATGAAATAGCGTCGGCAACACAACAGGCCGCATGATCCTTGAGTATCTGATCTTCAACTTTCGACAGCGCTGATTTCACCGCCTGCATCTGGGTCAGGATATCCATGCAATAGCGATCTTCCTCAACCATGCTGGCTATACCACGCACCTGTCCCTCGATACGTTTCAGGCGGTTAAGCTTATCCTTGTGGGTTGCCGATGGCATAGATCACCTTTCTATTGATATACCCTATGGGGGTATATATACTCCGTTATCTCAGGAGTATCAATAACCATGGCCAAAGCGTTCAACAATAGCCTTGCCGACCCAAACCGCCGAACTTTTGTGCAAAGTCTGGCAGGCGTCGCCGCGCTGGCCTCTTTGTCAATGCCGGCCTGGGCAATGGGAAAAATGGGCGGCGCGCTGCGCAACGGCATGGATGAGGTTTCCGGTCCCAATGTCCATCTTCATATTGCTGATGGCATGTTCCGCACCGGCAACCGTTCAGGGCATGGCATTGGACTGAACGGTACTATCCCGGGGCCGCTTATTCGCTTGCGCGAAGGCACCCGCGCCAACCTGATGGTCCATAACATGCTCGGTGAAGATAGCAGCGTGCATTGGCACGGGCTGCTGCTCCCATTCCAGTTCGATGGCGTTCCGGGTTTAAGCTTTCCCGGCATCAAATCCGGCGGCAACTTCACAGCTGAATTTGATGTGCGGCAATCGGGTACATATTGGTATCACAGCCATTCAGGCTTGCAGGAACAGATGGGGCATTATGGCCCGATCATCATTGACCCGGAAGGCAAAGACCCGGTGGAGTATGACCGCGAGCATGTGATCCTGCTGTCGGAATTTGCCAACATGCATCCGCACCAGATCATGAAAAAACTGAAAGTCGCCGAAGGCTATTTCAGCCAGCAAAAGACCGCGACTTTTGACGACTATGATATGAGCGCACAGGAGCGCGTGATGTGGGGTCGTATGCGGATGATGCCGACCGACATAGCTGACGTGTCAGCGCCCACGTATACTTATATGATCAACGGTCACGGCCCTGCCGATAATCTCGAACTCCCTTTTGAGCCGGGTGAGCGGGTGCGGCTGCGTTTCATCAACGGAAGCGCGATGACATTCTTCAATATCCGTATTCCCGGCCTGGCTATGACGGTCGTTCAAGCCGATGGCCAGAATGTGCAGCCGACCGAAGTGGATGAATTTCAAATTGGTGTTGCAGAAACCTATGATGTGATTGTGACCCCGCAGGCAGGCACATTTGCGCTGGCAGCTGAAAGCATGGATCGCTCCGGCATGGCGCAGGCCACGCTGACATCGCAAGTTGGTCAGCGCGCCAATTTCCCCAAACTGCGAGACCCACCGTTGCTCTCAATGGTTGATATGGGACATGGCGGTATGGTCGAAGGTGAGCATGATGGACATGGCGGCGGCGCTATGGATCATTCTACAATGGATCATAGTAGAATGGCCAATGGCAAGATCGATCATTCCAAGATGAACCATGGCGCCACTGAAACGCCAGCACCTGCGATGGATCACTCCGACCATGATATGGGCGGCATGAAAATGCGCAATACATCACTATTGCCTGCCAGTGTCGAAGTCGGACCCGGCATCGATATGGTGGCGATGAGCCCGCAGGATCGCATAGGGTATTCGGGGCTGGGGTTGGATGATGTCCAGCACCGGGTGCTGAGCTACAAAATGCTCCGGGCGCTAAACCCCGACCATAATCACCGTAAACCGGACCGCGAGATGGAGCTACATCTCACCGGCAATATGGAACGCTATATGTGGTCGTTTGACGGCAAGAAATATAGCGCGGTGAGCGATAGCCCGCTGCGCTTCGCTTATAACGAAAAAGTGCGAGTGAAACTCGTCAACGATACGATGATGGCGCACCCCATCCACTTACACGGTATCTTCTTTGAACTGGTCAACGGTGCTGGCCATGCACAACCCAAAAAGCATACGGTCATCGTGCAACCGGGCAGCAGTGCAACCTTTGACGCAACATTTAATGAGCCTGGCGACTGGGCATTCCATTGCCATCTGCTCTATCACATGCATGCGGGCATGATGCAGACCGTCAGCGTCGCCTTTCCCAAAAAGGCAGGCCAATGAAAAAGCGGCTTCTTATAGTGATGACAGCGGCCTTGATCGCTTCCCCTGCTTTCGCGCAAGCCGATCATGCTCAGATGGACCATAGTAAAATGGATCATGCCACGGAAAAGGCTAGCGATACAAATCATGGTGGCCATTCGGACCATGATATGGGTTCAAAACCCATGCAACCCATGCAACCCATGTCGCAAACCCCGCAAACTCAATCAGGCCCACCAAATGCAGCCGATGCAATTTGGGGTGCAGATGCCATGCGGGCATCGCGCAAAGCACTTTATAATGAGCATGGCAATATGTCGCTCTACTGGTTTCAGGGTGATCGCCTTGAATACCGCGCGCGGGAAGGTGAGGATGGTTATCTTTGGGATATCCAAGGTTATTACGGCAATGACACCGACAAATTCTGGTTCAAAAGCGAAGGCGAAGGTAGTTTTGGCGAGGCCATAGAACAGGCCGAGATACAGGCATTATGGAGCCGTGCAATCGGTCCCTTTTTCGATTTACAAGCTGGTGTCAGGCAAGATTTTCACGGGGCCGAGCGCACTCATCTGGTGGTTGGTGCGCAAGGTGTGGCTCCTTATCATTTGGAAATCGATGTTGCGGGCTTTGTTTCAAATAAGGGTGATCTAACGGCGCGCATTGAAGGCGAATATGACCACCGCTTAACGCAAAAACTCATTTTGCAACCCCGTGCTGAAATCAACTTATCGGCTCAGGATATTCCAGAGCTGGAAATCGGTTCCGGTATCGACAGCATCGAGGCAGGTTTGCGCCTGCGCTATGAAATCACTCCTGAATTTGGTCCCTATCTTGGCGTTGAACAAGAATGGAAGCTTGGCGGAAGCCGAGATTTTGCCATAGCCGACAGTGAAGACCCCAGCGTCACCAACTATGTCATTGGTGTGCGTTTCTGGTTTTGATGTCATTTCTAATGTCCGCTTTCGGGATAGAACGGGCATAATTTGGAAATCTAACACTAGAGCATGTAGCCGGCAGGTTGATATTCGGCTGATCGAACAAGACTTCGCAGCCGATGCCTTGTTTTGTGAATGTTCTGCATTTATCCGAACAGCCTATGGCTAAAGCGATTTCAAAAATGCGATTGAATCGAAGATCGGCAATCCAGCTCTCCGGTCTGGTCGTCGCAGGGATAGCCACATCGATCTTTTTAAGAAACCAACGCTCCGTTGGAGAGAATGTTGGTGACCATGCTACGGTAAAAGAAATTCGATCAGATCAAAGTTCCCCGGCAACAAATGTTCCCGGCGCCGACGTTACGATTATCTCCTTCAATGACTATGGTTGCACGGCCTGCCGAATTGCCCATCCCGCGTTACAGCAAGCGATTGAGGAAGATGGCCGGAGCCGCATTACTTACAAGGATTGGCCTATCTTTGGGCCGGCGTCAGAACGCGCGGCACAAGTTGCACTGGCCTCAGATTATCAAGGGATTTATCCGTCCTTTTACGACGCATTGATGACAGGCCGTGGGCTTACAGATGAGCAACTAAAGTTGGCGGTCAAAAAATCAGGCGGAAGTTGGGAACAGATACTGGTTGATCTAAAAATTCATCAACAAGAAATCGAAGACCAGTTAAACAATATCCGTCTACAAGCCTTTGCGTTAGGCCTTAAAGGGACACCGGCGTATTTGATTGGCCCAATACTCGTTCGTGGCGGCGCTACGAAAGGTGAATTTCAAAAGGCCATAGAAGAAGCAAGATTGCTTTTGGTCCGGTAATACCGGTGCCATTATCATTGAAAGATCATTGTCCATCGTTGCGCCTCTCATCAAACCATTGTCGCATGATAGAAGCCTGACAGCCCGTCCAGCCATTTGTCCCCACAACAGAACAACTATTGGGACGACTGGTTCTTGCAACTTCCTCATGAGAAGCCACTCTTGAGCTCCAGCTTTGCTCTCCGGTCAATTCCTTTTCGGTTTCCCGTAACTTTTTGGGGATGCGATAGCGTTCCGATTCTGGCTGCTGCGCGCAAACGACAATTTCGTCTGCTTCCGCCTCGGGGCATTCGTCATCACCATAAGTTACCAGAACAGAAAATCGTTCCGGCGTATCGATGGGTGTGGATGTTTCAGCCGCTGCATTGGAAAACCATAAAAGACCAGCCAGTCCAATCACGCTTTTTTTCAAGATATGTTGCACGGACATGACTTCGGCCTTTCAATACGTTGATCCTAGCGTCGACTATCCCAACATCAGACCCACTGTCGATAAACAGGCAATTACTTCTATAAGCTGAACCAAATGCTTGCTGATGCTGACTAACATCTCTTCACATTCAATGAAAATCACGCGATCCTGGTAGAATACGTACATTGCGGGGATGATGTCGGTTGGTCACGTGCGCTGTCTTTATATTGTCAGCTTTTACGCCCGGCTTAGCCGTAGCAATCCTATCGAGACGATCGGTACAATCCTCCACATGACTGGCGATAATATGGATCACACCTTCTTTGCTTTTCTGTACTTCTCCACGGACCTTCATGAGGCGCGCTGACATGATCGGGCGGCGATAACGTTCGAACAGCCTTGCCCAGATGAGGATATTAGCAACGCCCGTTTCATCTTCCAGCGTCGCGAAAATCGCATTGCCTTTGCCGGGGCGCTGACGGATCAGCACTATTCCTGCCACGTCGGCAAATGATCCGTTTTTAGCATGGGCGACATCGGCGCAGCGCATCACTTTCTGGCTATCAAAGGCTTCCCGCAAAAATTCCATCGGGTGTCCTTTCAGCGACAATCGCGTTGTCTGATAATCCGTAATCACATGTTCCCGCCTGGTCATGTCAGGCAGCCGCGCATCTTCCTCCAAGGCCAGTTCCCTTGCATCGGCTGCGGCAAATAATGGCAAGGTTCCATTTGGCGTACGGCGTACCTCCCATAATGCCTGCCTGCGGTCCAATCCGATCGACCGGCAAGCATCCGCATCAGCCAGCAATTGCATCGCGCGCTGCGGCAATTTCGCGTCATGGGCTAGCTCTTCAATCGATGAAAAAGGTCGGCAAGCGATTATCCGCTCGGCCCATATCTCCCGAAAACTATCAATTTGCCGCAAGCCCAGACGCAGAGCGTGACTACAGTCATGGCGCGCTTCCAATATATTATCCCACTGGCTGTGATTAATATCGATGCTGCGCACCTCCACATCATGTTCACGTGCATCGCGAATGATTTGGGCTGGCGCGTAAAAGCCCATCGGCTGTGAATTGAGCAAGGCAGCGGCGAAAACCGCCGGATGGTGGCATTTTATCCACGAGGATATGTAAACCAATATGGCAAAAGACTGGGCATGGCTTTCCGGAAAGCCATAGCTGCCAAATCCCTGTATCTGGTTGTAGCATCGCTCGGCAAATTCGCGTTCATAGCCGCGTTCAACCATCCCCTCGATCATCTTTGCCTGAAAATGGTGGATGGTACCGACATTGCGGAATGTCGCCATGGCACGGCGCAGTTTGTTGGCATCGGTAGGCGAAAAATTGGCTGCCACAATGGCCAGCTTCATCGCCTGTTCCTGAAACAGCGGCACGCCAAAAGTACGCCCTAATACGCCTCTCAGTTCATCGGGATCATGCGGCGGGGCGGGTGACGGATATTCGGTTTTCTCGACACCGGAACGGCGGCGCAAATAGGGGTGGACCATGTCCCCTTCAATCGGCCCGGGGCGCACAATGGCAACCTGAATGACCAGATCATAAAATTCACGCGGGCGAAGGCGCGGCAGCATGTTCATCTGCGCCCGGCTTTCGACCTGAAACACGCCGACGCTATCACCCTTACACAGCATATCATAAGTGACGGGATCTTCGGTCGGGACCGTCGCCAGTGCATAATCTCCCAGACCATATGTCCGCATCATATCAAAGCATTTGCGGATACAAGTGAGCATGCCGAGTGCCAGAACATCGACCTTCATCAAGCCGAGCGCATCAATATCATTTTTGTCCCATTCAATGAAAGTGCGGTCTTCCATCGCCGCATTATGAATCGGCACAGTTTCGTCGAGCCGGTCTTGCGTCAGCACAAAGCCGCCGACATGCTGTGACAGGTGCCGCGGAAATTCTAGTATCTGCTGCACCAGAGCGCCAAGACGCGCAATTTCCGGATTGTCCGGATCAAGTCCGGTTTCCCCGAAACGCTTATCCGGGTCTTTGGTGGACCAGCTTCCCCAAACAGTGCTCGAAAGACGGCTGGTAATGTCTTCCGACAGGCCCAGCGCCTTGCCCACTTCGCGGATTGCGCTGCGCGAACGATAATGCACAACCGTTGCAGCGATAGCGGCACGGCTGCGGCCGTACCGATCATAGATATACTGGATGATTTCCTCACGGCGTTCATGCTCGAAATCAACATCAATATCGGGCGGTTCTTTGCGTTCTTTGGAAATGAAACGTGAGAAAAGCAGATCATGCTTCATCGGATCGACCGCCGTAATATCGAGCAGATAGCAAACAACGCTGTTGGCCGCACTGCCGCGACCTTGGCACAATATACCTTTGGAACGCGCATGGCGAACAATGTCATGGACCGTCAGAAAATAGGGCGCATATTCGAGCTTATCGATCAACTCTAATTCTTCGCTCAGCTTGGCAGATAATTTATTGGGAACGCCCTCTGGATGCGCTTTAGCGGCAGCCTCCCGTGTAAGATGTTCGAGCCATGCTTGCGGTGTCCATCCTTCCGGTACCGGCTCATCGGGATAATGGTAACTCAGCTCGTCGAGCGAGAAATGGATGCCGGATAGAAACCGCTGGGTTTCCTCTATAGCTTCCGGGCAATCGGCAAATAGGCGCCCCATTTCCTGCGGTGGCTTCAGATGCGCTTCGGCATTTTTTGCGAGCAGGCGACCCGCTTCGCCGATTGTCGTTTTTTCAGATATGCAGGTCAGTATATCGCTTAACGGGCGCTGCTCGGCACTCGCAAATAATGGCGCATTAGTGGCCAACAAGGGCAATCCCAGCCGAGCGGCCTCTTTTTGCAGTCTAACGAGATAGCGGCGGTCTGCTCCATCCCGCGGCATCGTCACGCCGGCCCATAATCGGTCGTGCGCGACATCCATCAAAGGCTGCAAAAGTTTGAGCTCGTCTTCACCCGCCATGGCGATAAATTGCATGTCCCGATGAAATTTCAGGAGATCACCAAGCATAAGATGGCAAGCGCCTTTCTCCGTGCGCAAATTGCCGGTAGAAAGCAATCGCGTCAGCCGCCCCCACCCTTTGCGATTGACCGGATAAGCAATAATATCTGGCATCTCGTCCACAAAACACAAACGCGCCCCAACGATCAGGTGAAAGGACGGTAGCTCTACACCTTCTTCTGCAGCATCTTCCCGCGCTTGGCGCAGTGCCACATGGGCACGTACGACACCTCCCACGCTGTTTCTATCGGCAATGCCAATCCCGTTCATGCCCAGATCCATGGCGTGCAACACCATATCCGTTGGCGAAGATGCCCCGCGCAGAAAACTATAATGTGTCGCAGCGACCAGTTCGGCAAAATCGGTCATGCGAAGCTACCGTGAATAAACCAGTCAGGTTGGGCTTTCTCGGTTCCATATAGCCCGTAACGGAACAGCCAGTAACGCCGCCCTTCGCTATCTTCGACGCGGTAATAGTCACGGGTCAGGCCTGCGTTACCCGGCAAATGGCCCTGCCGCCGACGCCACCATGTCGATGCAATCCGCTCTGGCCCTTCTGCATGCGTGACATCATGGGTAACGCGTTTCCATTTGAAACGGCGCGGCGGACCGTCTGGTACTTCGGCCATCACCTCGATATGTTGCGGCGGATCAAACAGGAATAGCGGACGAGCCGGCGGCGCCCCTGATTCAGGTCGATCCCAGACAAAGGGCTTCTTATAATCCAGTGCAGCGCGAGTATGCAGACCATGTTCGGGAATATAGCTATTGGCTGGCTCAAAACGCTGCACATCTTGCCGGCCTAAACGAATGCTAAGTTGACTAAGCAAAGCAGCTTCATCCGATGCCGCATCGCGCTCCCCATTTATGTCGGTTTGCACAGCGTTCAGGGATTCAGCAGCAGCAATGGACAAGCGCACGAGATCATAGCCAAAACCAGGGTCGAGCGGGTCGTTCAGCGTATCAATCCGTTCATTCAACAAGCGTCGGAACAGCTTGTCGTCACGGGTCGGTGCGCCCGTTTCAATCGCCAGATTAGCGACATGACCATCACAGCGGAATAGCTGCATCCGTATTTTACGGGCGCCCTGCTTTCTTTCTTCCAGGATATGTGCGGCCTCAATGAACAGCTCATGCAGGCATAGTAAGGCGCTATCGATATGCCCCATTGGTTCAGCAAAGCGCCGTTCGGTGATGATAGCAGAGCTTTTACGCTTCGGATTAACGGGGCGATCTTCCTGCCCCAGCAAACGTTCCAGTTTCAATACCAGCTCTGCGCCAAAACGTGCGGCCAGCGGTGCCCGCGGACGGTCTGCCAAATCTCCGATATGATAAAGCCCGGCGCGTTCCAGCGCTTTGTGTGTTCTCTCGTTCATGTCGAGAGCCGCCACCGGCAACTGCGCCTGCGCCCCTTCCTTCAAACCAAATCGGGCGAGCGCCAGCGCTGCATCAACCGTCCCCGCCAAGGCCCACTGCACAGACAGGCCCGCGCCATCGAAACGATCCTCGACATCTTGCACCAATATTTGTTCATTGCCGAACAGATGCACGCAACCGGATATATCAAGCACCAGTGATTGCGGCAGATGCAGCGCGACCATCGGCGTATAGCGCTCACAAGCCTCGGCAAGCTTTTCAAGTAACTGCGTATCGGCATCACCATCATGATCAAATATGATCAACTCGGGCACCCGGGCACGCGCATCTGCCAGAGGCATAGCGATATGCAGCCCATGTTCCTGTGCCTGACGGTCAAGCGCTGCCAAGATAAGGGCGCCACGGCTTTTCTCCACAAGTGCGAAAGGCCGCGTGTCTATATTGTCAAGCGCGTCTGCGTTGCTCCTGATAATCCGTTCCGAAGACAGAAACGGCAGGAACAGCGCTAATATCCGGCGCCTGTTCCTCAAATATTCTACTGTCACAATTCCATTCCAATCGGCTTGAAAGCCCCTCTATTCCGCGCCTGTGGCGCAGCAATTTCACATCAAAAACAGGATGACCGGGGGCGTTCGCTTCCAAGGGCCGGGATGGCGCAGATGATATTTGCCAACGACTATAGGCTGCGGTTGAAAGCGAAGAGAGCGTGTCGCGTAACAGGAAAACGGTCACACCGCTTTCCCGTGCAAAAAGAGACAAGCGGCGGGTTGCCGTCAAATCCAGACCGCGTGGATTTTTACCGGAGAGCGCGAGTATCACAGCCGCAACGGCATGGGAACGGACGGCATCTGCCGCAGTTTTTAACGCCGTGATTATATTGGCTGCTTTGGCATGAATGATCTGATTAGGATCAATACCTAGCGCAACCAGACCCGGAGGATAGAGCGATGTTTTGCACCTTTGAGATTGTTTCTCATCAATCCACAATATCGGGCTATTTGCCATTTGCCCGGACAGTCGGCAGCGTTCTGCAAGAAGCAAGGAAAATGCCGAAGCGCACGGCATGTCGGTTTTCAGAGCAGCTTGTACTTCGTGCAAGGCGGTTCTGGGCAATCCTTGCCGCAACGCATGATCAAAGCGCTCGGCACCTAAGAGGATATTATCTTCTTTCTTGATATTTTCACTCAGGCATGACGCAGAAGACAGCGACAGGGCCGCCGCTCCATTCAAACTTATTGGATGCAAAGAATCACTAATGTTCATGTTATGTTCTATAATCTACGAACCTGCTCTTCTGTCAAGCGCCAAGGTGATCAGCCCTTAGACAACCTAGCAAATAGCCCAGCAGACTTTTTCATGCTAACCCCAGCTGCATAGGATGAGGGGAAACGCATCGTGAACTGGGAACTCATATTCACAATCGCCAACAACTGGGCATTGGTCATGTGGCTAATATTGGCCTTTGCACCGCGCCGGGATATTGTAATGAAAGGCGTCTTCTATGGCGGAGTTGCCCTACTCTCACTCACCTATGCTGTGATCGTCATTCCGCTTTTAACCGGGCTGATTGATGGCGGAGGCAGCGGTGGCCCGCCAGACTTTGGTAGTTTGGCTGGAGTGAAAGCATTGCTGGCTACCGACGGCGGAGCAGTGGTTGGCTGGACACATTATCTTGCCTTTGATCTGTTTGTCGGCATGTGGGTCGCGCGCAACGCGGATAATTACGGATTTGCACGCTGGATTCAGGTTCCCATATTGTTTTTTGTGTTGATGCTGGGGCCTTTGGGTCTAGTGCTCTATCTGCTGCTGCGCTTCACGCGTCACAATAAAGTTGCGGATGCCGTAGTACCTCAATAAGACACTGAGTTGAATTAAAGAGTAATAGTTCCAATCTTGAAGAGAGATAAGGAATTGATAAAGGGCGTATAATGGCAGATCCGTATCAGGCATTGGGCGTGGCCAAAGGGGCCAGCGAGAAGGAGATTAAAAGCGCCTATCGCAAGCTCGCCAAAGAGCTGCACCCCGATCGCAACAAAGATAACCCCAAGGCGACGGAACGCTTTTCCGATGTCACCAAGGCGTATGACTTGTTGCTCGACAAAGATAAGCGCGCGCAATTTGATCGCGGCGAGATTGATGCAGAAGGTAATCCAGCCGGATATGGTTTTGGCGGCGGACCAGGCGGCGGCTATTCACGTGGCGCGGGCGGTCAGCAATTTGATTTTGGTAATAGCGGCTCCGATTTTGGTGACATATTTGACGGCCTTTTTGGCGGCGGCGGGCGCAGTTCCAGCCCCTTTGGTTCTCGCCAGCAAAGCGCCCCGCCACCCAAGGGTGCCAATGTTTCTTATCGGCTGAAAGTGGAGTTTGTTGCGGCAGCCACGCTTGAAAAACAGCGGATCACTATGGAAGATGGCAAGACCATCGACCTCAGCCTGCCCAAAGGCGTCGAAGAAGGCACGCAAATGCGGCTTGGCGGCAAAGGGCGTCAGGGCCCAGGCGGCAATGGCGATGCGATTGTGACCATTCACATTAACGGCCATCCCTTTTACGAGCGCGATGGCGATAATGTGAAACTGGAACTTCCCATCAGTCTGAAAGAAGCGGTTGAAGGTGCCAAGATCAAAGTGCCGACCGTTGATGGCCCGGTGATGCTGTCCATCCCTGCTGGCTCCGATTCCGGCAACACCCTGCGCCTCAAGAATAAAGGCTTTCACAAGAAAACCAGCGGGCGCGGTGATCAGCTGGTGACATTGATGATCACATTGCCGGAAAATGACGAGAAGCTGGCGGAATTTGTCAAAAACTGGGACAACAGCGAAAACCCACGCGCTGATATGGGTGTGTGAATTTGACTGAACGGCTTCATGTCTGACTCATCGCCTCTTTCCCCCGAAGCGCGGCGCGAAGAGCCATCGCGGCCGGGGCGAAAAAGCGAGCGAGCCGCCAGATCATTGGCGGAGGGCCATTTACCGCGCCAGATTATTTCGGTCGTCGAACGAACAGCGGTCGGCGTCTATACCGATGGCTTCACCTTCGCCGGAAATTTTGCCTATCTTGCTTTATTGGCGGTATTTTCTTTTTTCATCGTCGCAGCTGCCATTGCCGGCAGCATCGGTCAGACAGCCATCGGCATCGATTTTGTCGAAGCCTTTTTGCGCACAGTCCCGCCCTCTGTTGCAGGCGCGCTGCACGACCCGATAAGCGATGCGATGAGCGCAAGGACCGGCCCCTTGCTTTGGTTCAGTGCCGCTGTCGGCCTTTGGACCACAGCTAGCCTGATCGAAACCATCCGTGAAATTCTTCACCGCGCTTATGGTGTCACGGCTCAGCGCGCATTTTGGGAATACCGCCTAACCTCCATCAGCCTTATCATCTTGTCGGTATTTTTCGCTATGCTCGCTTTAAGCGCGCAATTTATACTGGCAGGGATTAGCGAATTTTTGGGTGATTTTTTTCCCAATCTGGAAGAAAGCACAACCTGGTTTTCGCTCTCCAATGCCTTGCCCTTCTTGATCTTGTTCATCACCCTCTATCTGTTGTTTCGCATGCTCACACCTCGCCAATATCGACCGCGCACCTATCCTAAATGGCCGGGAGCGGTGTTCATTAGCGGCTGGTGGTTGTTGATTACCGGCTTGTTGCCACTCTTCCTGAAATATGCTGCCAATTATCAACTTACCTATGGCAGCCTTGCTGGGGTTATGATCACACTGATCTTCTTCTACCTGATCGGCCTCGGCATGGTGATTGGATCAGAACTCAACGCCGCCTTGGCTGACCGGCCGCAGCCCGGTGAAAAGGACTAATCACCCATAGATGATGATTTTCTGGAATATCAGCAGCATGGGCGCTATTGAGGATAAAATTTTACATCTGAAAAGGATAAGCAATGAATGAACTGATGAAAGGCAAACGCGGCCTGATCATGGGGCTAGCGAATAATAAATCGCTCGCCTGGGGCATTGCAAAACAGCTTTCGGAAGCCGGTGCAGAACTCGCGATCAGCTATCAGGGCGAAGTCATGGCCAAGCGCGTCAAACCGCTGGCGGAAGAATTAGGCTGTGATTTCCTGTTGGATTGTGACGTGTCCGATATGGACCAGCTGGACAAAACATTTGCAGAACTGGCCGATAAATGGCCAACAATCGACTTTGTCGTCCATGCCATTGGTTTCACCAACAAAGAAGCCCTGCGCGGCAAATATTTTGACGTGACCCTTGATGATTTTCTGATGACGATGAATATCAGCGTGTTCAGCTTTACCGCCGTCGCGAAACGCGCCGCAGCGATGATGGAGCCGGGCGGGTCTATGCTAACTTTATCCTATTACGGCGCGGAAAAAGTCATTCCGCATTATAATGTTATGGGCGTCGCTAAGGCTGCACTGGAAACATCGGTCAAATATCTCGCCAATGACGTGGGTCCCGATGGTATAAGGGTGAACGCCATTTCCGCCGGGCCAATCAAGACATTGGCGGCATCCGGTATTGGTGATTTCCGCTATATCCTGAAATGGAATGAGCTTAACGCGCCAATGCGCCGCAACGTGACAATTGATGATGTCGGTTCTTCTGCGCTCTATTTTCTGTCCGATCTGTCCTCCGGCGTGACTGGTGAGACCCACCATGTTGACGCTGGCTATCACACCATCGGTATGAAACAGGAAGACGCGCCTGATATCGCGCTGGATTGATGCTTTTGCGGGCCGAGCAATCCTACGACGAAAAACCGATATTTGCGGTAAATAAAGCCGCCTTTGCAACCGATGCAGAAGCGCGTCTCGTGGATATGTTACGCAGTGATGGTGACTTATACTTCTCGCATGTGGTTGAGGAGAACAACGCGATAATCGGTCATATCGCGCTTAGTCCGATGGACGTCCTCGCAAATGATCAACCCATTAAGGCTTTGGGTTTGGGGCCGGTTGCTGTTGCACCGAACCGCCAGGGTAAAGGCATCGGGTCACAACTTGTGCGCGCCGCGATTAATTGGGCGCAATCGCAGGACTGGCAGTTGATCATATTGCTTGGGAACCCGCGTTACTATTCACGATTTGGCTTTTCCGTCGAGGATGCGAAGCCGTTTTCCTCCCCTTTTGCTGGTCCCTATTTTCAAGCACTCTGGCTTGACGCGACGGTACAAAAGCCGCAGTCAGGGCGCGCAGAATATGCACCCGGCTTTGGTCGCCTGTAAAACCAAAGTCGGCCAATAGATGAGGGTATATGAGTTTTAACACATTCGGCCGCGTTTTTCGCTTTTCTACTTGGGGAGAAAGCCATGGGCCTGCGCTCGGCGCGGTTGTCGATGGCTGTCCTCCGGGGCTAGAACTAAGTGAAACGGACATTCAGCCGTTTCTGGATGCCCGGCGTCCCGGCCAATCAAAATATACGACGCAACGCCAAGAACCCGACCAAGTCAAAATCCTGTCGGGCGTGTTCGAAGGCAAAACGACCGGCACGCCGGTTTCGTTGATGATCGAAAATGTCGATCAACGGTCCAAAGATTATAGCGAAGTTGCCAAAGCCTATCGCCCCGGCCATGCGGACTATGCCTATGACGCCAAATATGGTTTTCGCGATTATCGCGGTGGCGGCCGGTCCAGCGCCCGTGAAACTGCGGCGCGTGTGGCGGCGGGAGCAGTTGCGCGGCTAGCCATTCCGGAAGTGTCGGTTCGCGCATGGGTTGCTGAAATCGGCGGCGATGCCATTGATATGGCGAATTTTGACGCCGATGAAATTAACAACAATCCATTTTTCTGCCCCGATGTGGTCGCGGCCAAACGCTGGGAAGCGTTGGTTGATGGCGCCCGCAAAGATGGCAACAGCCTAGGTGCGATCATAGCGTGCGAAGCAACTGGTGTTCCGGCTGGATGGGGTGCTCCTGTTTATGCCAAGCTGGACAGTGAAATCGCGTCAGCCATGATGACGATCAACGCCACTAAAGGCGTTGAAATTGGCGACGGCTTTGCCGCTGCCCGGCTACGCGGCGAAGAAAATGCCGATGCCATGCGACCTGGGAATGAAGGGCCACGCTTTGCATCCAACCATAGTGGTGGCACAGCAGGCGGCATATCCACCGGACAGCCGGTATTCTGCCGTGTCGCGTTCAAACCCACCAGCTCGATTTTGACGCCGGTAGAGACGATCACTCGCGACGGAGAAGCTGCTGAAATAGTCACAAAAGGCCGTCACGATCCGTGCGTCGGTATAAGAGGCGTGCCTGTCGTGGAAGCCATGATGGCCTTGGTCCTGGCGGATCAAAAATTGCTCCATCGCGCGCAATGCGGATGATCAGCCCATTCCGCCTAATCTGGCCAATTCTCGCTGCGATCTTACTGATCGGTAACAGCGCCCCTAATGCTCGTTTGACCTTTGAAGGTCTTGGTCCAATTCGTATTGGGATGACGGTCAAGCAGGTCGAGGCAATCGGATTTGCGCTAACAACCGGTGGTCCGTGGAGCGATGAAGAAGAGAAATTTCAATGCCACTATCTGGATAGCGCCCCTAATTACCCAGATATTGCGTTAATGATGAATAAGGATCGACTCGTCCGCATTGATGTTGCTTTCGGTAGCGCCCCCGGCCGCTGGAAAAGCTTGTCCGGGGCGATGATTGGAATGTCTGAACAAGATGTCCATGCCCTCTACCGCGACTGGCTAACAATATCACCGCATCCCTATCTTGGAGATTCCGGTTCTTATTTATCGCTTACGTCTAGCGACGACGACCACGCGATGATCTTTGAAACCGCAGCTCTGGATCAAGCCGACACGCAAATAGCCGGAGAGAAACCTAGGAAATATGTGACAAATTTCCGTGCGGGCCTAAAAGATGCGGTCAGTTACATAGAAGGCTGCGCCTAATCCGATGATAGACCTCATCCTTCACGTTATAGATGACTATATTCAGGCGCATAAAGCGATAATCGGCCTTGTCATTTTGAGCTTCCTGTTCGCTGGCTTCATCATGGAGCGCTTTCCTGCGGCCGTCGTTGCAGTGCTTGGTGCCTGTACCTTCCTGTTCCTCGGGATAATCGATTCCGACGGGCTTTTCTCTGTCTTTTCCAACACGGCTCCGATTACCATCGCGGCAATGTTCATCCTGTCTGGTGCATTGCTGAGAACCGGGACAATTGATGCCATTGCTGGGTTCATCATTGAGCGGGCAAAAAAGAGACCCAAACTGGCCGTGGTGGAAATGTTCTTGGGCGCCTTTGTCGCATCGGCTTTCATGAATAATACACCGGTCGTAATTGTGCTGATCCCGATCATCATTCGTCTGTCGCGTGCTACCGGTATATCGTCCAAAAAACTGCTCATTCCCTTGAGCTTCATCTGTATCTTGGGCGGCACGACCACGCTGATCGGGACATCGACCAACCTGATCGTTGATTCTGTTGCCCGTGACGGCGGCATGGATGGTTTCGGGATTTTCGAAATTACGCCTTATGGTTTGGTGGCAGCGGTGGCTGGTACGATCATGATGGCCCTGTTTAGCAGTTGGTTATTGCCCAGCGGTCAAGTCGGCGGCGAATTTGCTAGCAGCGATGAAAGCGACTTCCTCACCGAGCTTACCGTACGCAACAGATCTTCGGCCATTGGCAAGATGCTTTCGGAGGTTCCGATTATCCGCCGGACCAGCGTGAATGTCTCGGCAGTGAAACGGCTCAGCAGCTATATTCGACACGATCTGGAACATCATGAACTGCGCGCTGGTGATCGTATTGTCGTTAGACTTGACCTTGCAGAACTTATATCCTTGCGCTCTTCGGAAGATTTTAAAATCGGTATCGTGCGGTCAGGCGATGTTGGGCCATTGGGCGAGGAACTGGTGGAAGCTACGGTTGCCCCGGGCCATCCCAGCATCGGTAATCGCCTTTTCGACATACCATTTCTTGGCCAGTTAAACGTCCGCATCTTGGGCATGACCCGTTTTCGCAACTTGCCGCGATCTGACCTTACTAACGCCCGCATCCACGCCGCCGATCGTTTGCTCGTCACCGGATCCAGCAAAGACATTCAGCGGATGTATGAAAACCCTAATTTATTTGGCGTCGGCCAGACCAAAATACGGGCCTTTCGTCGGGACCGTGCGCCGATAGCCATTGGTGCTTTGGTCGCTGTGGTCGTCCTCGCCGCGCTTAATATCATACCACTTGCCGTCGCCGCCATATTGGCAGTTGGCGCGATATTATTGGCGCGCTGTATTGATGCCGAGGAAGCTTGGGGATCGATTGACGGCAATGTGCTTGTGCTGATTTTCGGGATGTTAGCGGTTGGCCTTGGCTTGCAACAAGCGGGCAGCGTTGATCTGATTGTTGGCTATCTCACGCCTGTTCTTACGACTATGCCGCCATGGGCGCTGGTTTTCTCAATCTATGTGCTGTCCGTGATTATGACCGAAATTGTTACCAATAATGCTGTGGCCATCATCATCACGCCGATTGTCATTGCGCTTGGTAACGATCTGGGTGTTGATCCGCGGCCCTTAGTCATCGCCGTCATGTTTGCTGCCTCAGCCAGTTTCGCCACACCCATTGGATATCAAACCAATACTTTGGTCTATGCAGCGGGTAATTACCGCTTCACTGATTTCTTCAAGGCCGGAATTCCGCTAACGTTCGGCGTTGGATTGGCTACCTGTTTGGCGATCAGTTTTACGATGTGACAACAGGCCGCTAATCGCTTGCCGTAATTGGGTTGCGACTATAGGCTAAGGAAAAATATTAGTAGGGGTTCGTTACATGCTGTCATTCTGGTTCAAAATACCGCTTTGGCAGCGGGTTATCGCAGCCTTGGTTCTTGGTGTGATCACCGGTCTAATATGGGGGCCGGAATCAGAAACGATCAAATGGATCGGCGACTTCTTCATCAAAGCGATCAAGATGCTGGTCGTTCCCTTAATTTTCTTCTCTCTGGTCGCAGGCGTGGCCTCTCTTGGAGACCTCCGAAAACTTGGCAGCGTTGGCGGGCGAGCGATGATATTATTCGTCATAACGGGACAGATTGCGGCATGGCTCGGACTAGCATTAGGTACGCTTTTTCAGCCCGGCAAAGGTGTCGACACTGACGCGCTCCAAAAAGGCGAAATCCCTGCACCCAACGAAACCACCGCGGTTGAGATGATCCTCTCGATTGTTCCGGACAGTCCGGTGCAAGTAATGGCCGACGTGCGGGTTCTGCCGCTAATCGTGTTCGCGCTGCTGATCGGTATTGGCATTTTGATGGCCAAAGAAGAAGGCAAACCGCTCGCCAAGATTTTCGATAGCGGTGCCATTGTCATGCAAAAGGTAACGATGATCGTCATGGAACTGACACCATTTGGTGTCTTTGCGCTCATGGCATGGGTGGCCGGGACACTTGGCCCTGACGCGCTGATCTCGCTCGCACAGCTGGTTGGACTCAACTATCTAGGCTGTTTGCTGATTATTGGTGTGATGTATTCATCGATGATCAAATTTATCGCCAAACTGCCGGTTATAGATTTCTTCCGCGGTATCATTGATGCGATTGCGGTCAGCTATTCCACTGCTTCATCCAATGCGACCCTACCAGTGACGTTGCGCTGCGTGGAGCGCAATCTGGGTGTCAGTAACTCGGTTGCCAGTTTTGTTGTTTCGCTGGGCGCGACAATAAACATGAACGGCACTGCGATGTATCTTGGACTGGCCACCTTGTTCGGTGCACAGATTTTCGGTGTGGACTTGAGCATGGGTGACTATGTTTTGATCGCCATAACCTCAACGCTCGGTGCCATTGGGGCAGCTGGTATTCCGGGCGCGGGTCTGATCATGATGGCATTGGTCTTTGGCAGTGTCGGCGTACCGCTTGAAACCATCGCTTTTGTTGCTGGCGTCGACCGGATCATGGATATGATGCGTACGACAACCAACGTCTCTGGTGATGCTGCGATCGCAACAACGGTGGCTGTAATGACGGGTGAGATTGATGTCGAGGAAATGATCTCGGCGGATGATGTTTAGGGCTGAATCGTAATCACGGCACCATCGGGCACAACATCCCAGATTTGCTGAATCTCGGCATTGCTCAAAGCGATGCAACCATCGGTCCAGTCCGATGCAATGGCCGAACCCTCCCTACCGTTGGGTTGGCCGTGAATGAAGATGTCACCACCCGGTGATTTCCCTCTCGCTTCTGCATAGGCACGGTCAGATGCGTTGGGATAAGATACCCGCAAGCTGAGATGATAGCTGCTGCCCGGGTTGCGACCATCAATGGTGTAGCGTCCTTCGGGTGTACGCTCATCACCTTCGAAATGTTTGTGGCCTTCGGGCGCATTGCCAAAGCGGATGTTGGAGTAACGGGCAATTTCTTTGTCCGCCTTGTAAAGGATCAGAGTGCGATCGCTTTTGTCGACCAATATGCTGTCCGCATGAATGCCCGTTGGAATCACAGGAAGCGGAGTGGGGAGATCAGCGGAATTGCCCTGTTGAGCCGTTTCCACACCGGCACTACAGCCGCTGACCAGCGCCAGTGTCAAAAATATGGAAAGCTCAATCCGCAAAGGGATCCTTCACCAAAATAGTATCTTCGCGCTCAGGAGAAGTGGACACCAAAGCGACCGGACACTGGATCAACTCTTCAACGCGCTTGATATATTTAATCGCAGCGGCAGGTAAATCAGCCCAGCTTCGGGCACCGGCGGTGGACTCGCTCCAACCCGGTACGGTCTCATAAATCGGCTTCACCGCTTCCTGGTCCTGATGATGGGGTGGCAGATAGTCATAGGTTACGCCATTCAAATCATAACCGACACAAATTTTCAGTTCTTCAAAACCATCAAGGACATCCAGCTTGGTTAGCGCGATCCCGGCGACACCGGACACGGCCAGAGCCTGCCGGACCAGCACAGCATCAAACCATCCACAACGACGCTGACGTCCGGTATTGGTACCAAATTCATGGCCGCGTTCGCCGAGACGTTGGCCAATATCATCATCCAGTTCGGTCGGGAAAGGGCCGGAGCCAACCCGCGTGGTATAGGCTTTTACGATTCCCAGCACATAGCCGGTGCCCGATGGCCCAACACCCGATCCGCCTGCTGCGGTTCCGGAGATAGTGTTAGAACTGGTCACAAACGGATAGGTGCCGTGATCAACATCCAGCAATACGCCCTGCGCCCCTTCGAACAATATTCGGTCACCGCGTTTGCGCGCTTCATTCAGGCGCTTCCAAACGGGTTGCGCATATTGCAGCACCGAGTCAGCAATTTCGCGTAGGTCCGCGAGCAAGCGATCCCGATCAACCGGCTTCTCGCCAAAACCAGCCCGAAGCGCATCATGGTGTGCACATAGCCGATCCAACTGTGGTCCTAAATCATCGAGATAGGCCAGATCACAGACTCTTATGGCACGGCGGCCAACCTTGTCTTCATACGCCGGGCCAATGCCCCGCCGCGTCGTACCAATTTTGCCCTTGCCGCTCGCATCTTCCCGCAATGCATCGAGGTCGCGGTGAATGGGCAAGATCAAGGGACAAGTTTCCGCAATGCCGAAATTATCTGCATTGATAGCAACGCCCTGTTTACTCAGCTTTTCAATTTCATCCCGCAAGTGCCAGGGATCAAGCACCACGCCGTTGCCAATGATGGAGAGCGCGCCGCGGACAATACCGGAGGGCAGCAGTGAAAGTTTATAGACTTCGCCATCTACAACCAATGTGTGACCAGCATTATGACCACCCTGAAACCGGACTACGACGTCCGCGCGTTCCGACAACCAGTCGACAATTTTGCCTTTGCCTTCATCGCCCCATTGGGCACCAATCACGGTTACATTGGCCATATTTGAAAATTCTTCCTGTTAAATTGCTATCGGCTTTTTGCCATCCAGATGGTGCGTGCAACCCAAAGTCGCGGCATCATCACTGTCCGAAAGCGCCGCAACCGTGCGCCAACCCGCTGCCCGCAAAGATGCGGCAGTTTCGCTGTCATGTCCTAAAGGCAGGAATAATATGTCCTTGGCCTTTGCACTGAAACCGGCATCGATCAGCGGGCTGGGATAGAGCGAGAATCCCACGGCATTTTCGATCCCGCCATCGGCTGTCGGAATTTCATAACTGCCGCCGCGTCCCATCGCACCGACAAAACCCTCGGCAAACAGAGTAAAGCCAAACCAGTTCTGATATTCAAAACCGTGGCGTTCGGTGGGGTCCAGCGTCAGCTTTGCCTTGTCTTTGATGTTCGCGGCAATAGCGGCAATTCCATCTAACCGTGATGTCAGCAAGTCATCGCAGTCAAATGCCCGCATTTTTGCCATGGCGTCGTCAAATGGGCCAGTGGCCTCTATCAGCGGCAGATAGCCCGTGGCACCCAGTTCGGTCAGTCCGCCTGCATCTTTCATATCGAGTTCGCCGCGTACTTCGCTGGCTTGAGCAGCGCTAAGCGGCAAAGGTCCAGCGGACAGGATATCAACCAAATCGGGCATGGTGAAATCCACCGTAATCCCGACCAGACCGGCACGGACCAGCGCTTCTATTGCTACCGTCACAATTTCACTCGCCGCAGTAACGCTGTCAGTACCAATCAACTCCGCACCAATTTGCAAGCGGCTACGTTCAGGGTGCAACTGACCGGAGCGCAGTTTCAAAACCTGACCGGAATAGCTGAGGCGCAGCGGGCGTGACGCACCCGACAGGCTGGTCGCAGCGATTCGGCCAATTTGCATCGTCACATCGGGCCGCAGCGCTAATGTCCGTTGGGAAATCGGGTCAACAAAGCGCATCAGATCGCTTTTCGCCGATCCAGTCATCCGGCTGGTCAACACATCTTCATATTCAACCAAAGGTGGCGACACCCGCGCGTAGCCATGGCTGGCAAGCGTATCGAGTACGTCGCGTTCGAGTCTTGACCCGGCCTCAGCATATGGAGGGAGGGAATCGTGAAAGCCTTCGGGCAGCAAGTTAGACAGCTTTTGCATAGACTTTCGTCTCCATAGCCTAAGCACGCGCTCAGGCCACCGGTTTTTTGGTCTATTTTTTAGAAGCGCAGTGCTTTGACCGTTTTAACCCCTTCGAGTTTGCAAACGGCCCACAGGACAGGCTCTTCTACCGGCGAGTCGATAGAGAGCAGCAATACTGCTTCGCCGCCCGGCGCATCAGCGCGTCGGCCGAGATGGAAGGTACCGATATTGACGCCAGCCTCGCCCAATGTGGAACCAACGCTGCCGATAAAGCCAGGTTGATCTTCGTTGACAACATAAAGCATGTCGCCTTCAAGATCGGCTTCAACCTTGATGCCGAACATCTCCACTAAACGCGGACCTGAGGAACCAAATAGCGTACCCGCCACTGATTTTTCGCCTTCGTCAGTGGTCACGGATACGCGGACCAAAGTATGATAATCACCTTCGCGGTCATGGCGTACTTCACGGACATCAAGGCCGCGTTCTTTCGCCAAATAAGGCGCGTTCACCATATTCACAGAGTCACTATAGGCCGCCATCAGTCCAGCGAGAACAGCAGCAGTAATGGGTTTTGGGTCGAGTTCGGCTGCCGCACCTTCAACTTCTACCGAAATGCCTTTAAGCGAACTGCTTGATAATTGGCCAATCAGAGAACCCAGTTGATTTGCAAGCGTCATATAGGGTTTCAGTTTCGGCGCCTGCTCCGCCGACAGGCTGGGCATGTTAAGCGCATTTTCTACGCCGCCGTTGACCAGATAGTCTGCCATTTGTTCAGCAACCTGGATTGCGACGTTGACCTGTGCTTCGCTGGTCGAAGCGCCAAGATGCGGCGTACAGATCAGATTGGGCGTTCCAAACAGCTCATTTTCCTTCGCAGGTTCCTGCGCATAGACATCAAGCGCCGCGCCAGCCACCTGACCGGATTCCAGCGCTTCTTTCAAAGCTGCTTCGTCAATCAGACCGCCGCGGGCACAATTGATGATCCGCACGCCGGGCTTCGTCTTGGCAATTGCTTCGGCCGATAGAATGTTGCGCGTCTGGTCGGTCAGCGGGGTATGCATGGTAATAAAATCGGCACGGCCTAAAAGCTCGTCCAGTGTCACTTTCTCGATACCGATTTCCACGGCACGTTCAGCGGTCAGGAACGGATCATAGGCGACAACTTTCATCCGCAAACCAATAGCGCGCTCCGCAACAATCGAACCGATATTACCGGCACCAATTAAGCCAAGCGTCTTACTAGTCAGCTCGACACCCATGAATTTCGATTTTTCCCATTTACCGGCCTGTGTGGATGCATCAGCAGAGGGCAATTGACGGGCCAGTGCGAACATCATCGCTATGGCATGTTCAGCCGTAGTGATGCTGTTACCAAATGGCGTGTTCATCACCACCACACCTTTGGCAGAAGCGGCTGGGATATCGACGTTATCGACACCGATACCGGCGCGGCCAACCACTTTCAAATTGGTTGCTGCGTCTAAAACTTCAGGCGTCACCGTGGTTGAGGACCGGATAGCGAGACCATCATAGTCACCGATGATTTTCAGCAATTCTTCGGGTGTTTGTCCGGTGATTTCGTCTACTTCCACACCGCGTTCACGGAAAATTTCTGCGGCTTTGGGGTCCATTTTGTCGGAAATAAGTACTTTTGGCATAGAAAATCTCTTTTGATTCTCGTCATTCCAGCCAACGCTGGAATCTCCTTGCGAACTAACGCTAATATTATAGAGATCCCAGCTTTCGCTGGGATGACGGATTAATATTAAAGCTCGGCTTTAACCTGCGCGTAAGCCCATTCAATCCAAGGCAGCAGGCGGCGGATATCTTCTTCCTCTACCGTCGAACCACACCAGATGCGCAGCGAAGGCGGCGCATCGCGATAGCCATTGAAATCATAGCCAATGTCCATCTTGTCGAGCATCCCAGCGATGTTTTTCGGCACAGCGGCTTTATCATCGTCGCTCAGGCCATCATACCAATCGCCCTGAAACATCATGCAGACGCCGGTATTGGTCCATTTCGCGGGATCGCTGACCATGTTGCGCAACCATGGTGTCGCTTCAATCCAATCATGGACGATTTTGGCATTGCGGTCTGCACGGGCGTGAAGCTCTTGTAAGCCGCCAATTGATTTAGCCCATTCGAGCGATGCGATATAATCTTCTGTCGCCAGCAACGAAGGCGTGTTGATCGTCGCGCCTTCAAAGATCGCGCGGTTCAATTTATCGCCCTTCTTCACACGGAAGATTTTAGGGAGCGGCCAGCTAGGGCTATAGCTTTCGATACGTTCGACAGCGCGCGGGCTGAGGATCAGCATGCCGTGGCCGGCTTCCGATCCCATAACTTTTTGCCAGCTATAGGTGGTGGCATCGAGCTTTGCCCAGTCCATTGGTTGCGCGAATACAGCGCTGGTCGCGTCGTTGATGGTTACCCCGTCACGATCGTCAGCAATCCAATCGGTATCTGGAATTTTCGCGCCTGATGTTGTGCCGTTCCAGGTGAAGACAATATCGTCACCCTTGTCGATCTGGGTCAGGTCGGGAATGTCACCATAGTCGGCTTCGAGGACGGTCAGGTCAGCTGGCTTAAGCTGCTTCACAGCGTCCTGAATCCAGACATTGCCGAAGCTTTCCCAAGCCGCAACCGTCACCGGACGCGCGCCGAGCATATTCCACATCGCCAGTTCAACCGCGCCTGTATCGGAGGCTGGAACAATACCGATAAGATAGTCATCGGGTATGCCGAGCAGCTCACGGCTGAGGTCGATGGCATATTTCAGCCGGCCCTTGCCAGTTGCAGAACGGTGAGAGCGGCCCATGGCCACAGTGTTCAATTTATCGAGAGACCAACCAGGAAATTTGGCGGTAGGGCCCGAAGAAAAATTCGGGCAATTTGGACGCAACTCGGGTTGCGGAACGGTAGTATCAGTCATGTACGCTTCTCCTTACAGAGAGCTCGCGCGGCGTTGGGACCGCGTGGCCCGTCGCCGCAATGTATGTTGCAGCGCAGCAAGTCAAGCGACAAATATGCCGGCCTCGATAAATTTTTCAGAGCAAATTATTTCTTGCGGAAAAGCTCTTTGCCGCGGCGAAGGACCAGCAATTTTTCCATTGATACAGGGTGGAAATAGGCTTCGACCCGGTCACCTTCAGGGGTGGTGCCATAGACTTCATAGCAGCCTCCATCAACCTTGGACTTTTTGATTTTCCAGCCTTTTTCGAGCAGATCGGCTTCCAGATCCGCACGGCTAACCCAACCAGATTGTGGCCCGGCCTCGCATGTCATTTTGCCTGTGGCATGCGCAGGAGCAGAAAAGCCAAAAACCATTGTAGCGGCGGCAAGCGTAGCGGTAATTGCAGGGTATTTCATTTTCAAAAGCTCCAACTAAAAATCAGGTTAGGATCGGATTTCAATCATTCGGTTGTCGCAGATGCCGGAGACGAATCGGCTTTCACGACATTTTTATTCTTTCTGCCATAGATGATAATCATTCGCAATAACTGTAGCATGAACAGCGGAATAAAATGCACAAGCGCGCCGGTCACACCATCATGAATCAACAGCCAATGGGCCAATGTCAGCAGTGCTGCGCCATAGACCAGTCGTTGTAAAATCTTCCAACGGCGCTTGAGCCATCGCATGGACGCATCATTGCTGGTGATCGCCAATGGCACAAATAGCAACATCGCGGCCCAACCAGTCCAAATACCGGGCGCCCAAAACTCTGCCAATATCGGCTCCAGTTCCTCCATATCGATAATGTAGAAAACCAGATGCAACATAGCATAGCCAAAAGCCGCAACCCCAAAAGACCGCCGGCGGCGAAGCAACCACCCGGTCCAACTGCGATTGCCAAAAATTGTGATCAACGGCGATATAATCATGGCCACGATCATAAACCGAGCAGAGAATTCTCCAGTAGGGTGCAGCATATCCATCGCGATAATATCACCGCCCCAATAGCCGCGCATCAACGCCAGAGCGGGAAGGCTCAGCAATAACCAAAAAATTGGCAAGCTATTCAATATCCGCAACAGCGCTGTCATGACTTCCATTTGAATAGTCCCACTCGATAGGTCCAGAATTTAATTGTAACAGCTTGTCGCAAATATTGTCCCATCGGACCCAAAAATGATTATAAGCCACGATCTTCAGCTGAGATTTAGGAACGCTTCGTCAAGCGCTTTTTATGAAAAAAAATTATGGAAAAGCGCCAGTTGCGCGCAACTTTTTGATCTTGGGGCTCTTGTCACTGACGCTCAATGCCTGCGGAATACCAGATAGCAAGCGACCATCAACCGGCGGCGGAAAAATTGATCCTAGCCCTAGCGCCCAACAGTGTTTCGGCACGTTGCGTAATGCGGGCGTCAGCTTTTCTCCCCTGCCCAATAAAAATTTCAGCGGCGGATGCAGTCAGATTGATGCCATTACGATGCTAGACGTCGGTCGCCGCACCGAAATTTCCAATCTGGGTCCTGTCAGATGTGAACTCGCCAGCAAATTCGCCGCATGGACGGAATATGCCGTTAGACGCGCAGCCCGCCAATATCTTGGTAGCGAATTGGTAAGGATCGAGACCATGGGCAGCTATAGCTGTCGCCGTGTCGCCGGATCGAACCGCTTGTCCGAGCATGGCCGCGCCAATGCCATTGACGTATCCGGCTTTGTGCTAGCCGATGGGCGGCGGATCACCTTGACCAAAAACTGGCGTAGCGGTCGCAATGAAAAGCAATTTTTGAGAGCCATCCATAAAAGCGCGTGCCGCCGCTTTGGAACCGTATTGAGCCCCGATTTCAATGCGGCTCATCATGATCATTTCCATTTTGACATGGGCGGCAACGGCTATTGCCGCTAAATCTAATATTATCGATAAACCATTAAGTTCATTGGCAAGTCACATTGCTATGCTCTAGGACAGAACCATGACAAATAAAGATTTACACGACCGCCGCTTCTACCATGCGAAACAAGAAGCAGATTTTGCAAAGAAACAAGCTCTCAGCACGCCCCAAACCGAAGACCCCGCCTATACCCTCGCCTTTCAGGATAATGATTTTCTGCTGCGGGAAGAATTGCGTCCGGTCAGGTTCCAGCTGGAACTGCTCAAACCGGAGATGCTGCTTGATGAAGCTGGTATCGGTTCAACGCTGGTCATGTATGGTTCAGCGCGCATTCCAGAGCCAAGCAAGGCGGATGCGCTGATTGAAGCGGCCAGTGACGAAGCATCTTTGAAGACCGCCCAGCGACTGAAAGAAAAGTCCAAATATTATGATGAGGCCCGTAAATTGGGCCAACTCGCTAGTAACTGCGGCATCGAAGAAAACGGCAAACGCGACTTTGTTGTTTGCTCTGGTGGCGGCCCTTCGATCATGGAAGCCGCCAATCGCGGTGCAACCGATGCTGGAAAAGATTCAATCGGCCTGAACATCGTCCTGCCGCACGAACAAGCGCCCAATGAATATGTGACGCCCTCGCTCAGTTTCCAATTTCACTATTTTGCGCTGCGCAAGATGCACTTCCTGTTGCGCGCTCGGGCTGTAGCCGTGTTTCCGGGCGGGTTCGGAACATTTGATGAATTTTTCGAGCTGCTTACATTGGTTCAGACCGGCAAGATGGAAAAGCTGCCAATCATCCTGTTTGGCAAGGATTTTTGGAATCGGGTCATCAATTTTGAAGCGCTAGCGGAAGAAGGCACCATTAGCGCCAAAGACCTCGATCTCTTCCAATTTGTAGAAACTGCCGATGAGGCCTGGAAAATTATCCAAGACTTCTACGGACTAGACTGCAGTTAAACGCTAAATAGCTTATTCCGCAGCTGCCGCTTCGTCTGCCGCCACGGTTTCTTCTGCCACTTCAGTTGCTGCTGCATCTGCTTCAGCCACTGCCTCTTCGCCTTCGACAACTTCTTCGGCAGCTGGTGGCTCAGGATAAGGAAGATTCGAACCCTGCGCATTCATATATGCGATAACATTGGCGCGATCTTCCGGCTTGCTTAGACCGGCAAAGGTCATTTTTGTACCCGGCGCATATTTACGCGGGGATATAAGCCACGCGTTCATATTATCGAAATTCCAGTCGCCTTCGACGGATGACAATGCATCGCTATAAGCAAAGCCGGCCACATGGCCATGGGATTTACCCAGCGTATTATAGAGATTGGGGCCGATGCCGTTGGCACCGCCGTCATTGATCGTGTGACAAGCAATACATTTCTTAAATACCGCTTCACCCGCCGCCATATCGGCCTTGGCAAGCATCATGCTCATCGGCACTTCTTCCTTGCCTCCGTCAGATGATTCAACGCCTTCGATAACAAAACCCATTGTCTCGGGACGCTCAGGCTTATCAGCGTGGAAATATTTTCCACTCAAGATTGAAAAGCCGAGGGCCGCGATTCCGCCTGCCAATACCCAGCCAGCAATGGTGTTGTTATTGTCCATTTTGTCTCAAATCCCTGAATTACGGACAGGAGCAGCCTGTCGAAACTTTGCGCTTTCTCTAATAAGTGCGCCGATTCAAAGCAAGACCTCAATTGCTGTCCCGGCTGCTAATATTATTGCGTTAGTTTCGCGATATGCGATCAGGTCTTGCGCAGACCCGATTTGTGCGGCAATCGCCGCCTTGAATGAACGGGCGCAATGAACAGGAATCGACAGCATCATGAATAGCTTCCCGCAAAACGCCCTG
Organism: uncultured Sphingomonadaceae bacterium; assembly: GCA_947501695.1. Taxonomy (GTDB): domain Bacteria; phylum Pseudomonadota; class Alphaproteobacteria; order Sphingomonadales; family Sphingomonadaceae; genus Parasphingorhabdus. The sequence goes on along the minus strand of CANMWO010000001.1, from coordinate 3,759 downwards.
GGCATGGTCAAAAAAATGGCCGAAACCGCTGCTGAAGCACCAGCCCAGGCCATAGCCTTTCAAGGTGCACCGGGTGCTAACTCCCATCTCGCCGCGATGGAATATGCACCGGATTGCCTGACCCTGCCCTGTTTTTCCTTCGAAGATGCGCTTGATGCGGTGAAGCATGGCACAGCCGGATCCGCGATTATACCGATTGAAAACAGCTTACATGGCCGGGTCGCAGACATTCATTTTCTGCTACCCGAATCAGGCCTTCATATTGTCGCAGAGCATTTCATGCCAATCCGCCATTGTCTGATGGCGAAATCAGCAGATGCAAAAATCGAGACTGCGATGAGTCACCCACAAGCGCTTGGCCAGTGCCGTCATTATCTTCGGGCGCATGATATTATCCCGGTCGCATATGCCGATACGGCCGCTGCCGCAGCTTACGTCGCGCAAAATGATGATCCAAATGCCGCAGCCATAGCTCCACCGCTTGCCGCGCAGATTTATGGCCTGCAGCCTATTGCCAATGCGATTGAGGACGAGGACCATAATATGACGCGTTTCGTTCTGCTCGCGTCCGATGCAACATCACCCGAGGCCAATGGCCCCAATATGACGACGTTTATTTTTGAAGTAAAAAATATTCCCGCAGCGCTCTACAAGGCGATGGGTGGCTTCGCGACCAATGGTGTCAACATGACCAAACTTGAGAGCTATCAAGATGGCAGCAGCTTTTCAGCCTCAAAATTCTACGCCGATATAGAAGGCGCACCGGGCTACCCAGCAGTTGACCGTGCGCTCGAAGAATTGCGCTTTCATTGTAACAGCGTCCGCTTGCTGGGAACCTATAGCCAGGCTCGACCCAGAACAGTTGCACCGCAATAGACGCACTAACCCTCTCCTCTAAGCTGTCATCTATTGGAACTTACCGGAGACAGAAGCGAAATTTGCCCGTTCAATATATCGGATCATCAGGAAAACGTCCGGCCTTGCGCAGCGCTGATAGGGCGGGATGACTTGCATCATGACTGGCCGGGATATTCTGGCTCCAGCTTATAATCGGTTCGCGATGTTTGATTTTCCAAACATTCCCGCGCTTTTCAAAATTATCAAGATAACGTCCTAAATAGATCATTTCGCTATCATCGCCATCGACACTCTCTAGATAATGAAACGCCAATAGCGTGGTTTCTACTTGCGCAGCATCGCCATGAAAGAAGAACAGACTGTTGCTGACCATATGATGGGTTTGTGCATAAGCTTTGATTGCAGTGGCCAGTTGGCTACAAAAGGGATGTGCAGGCACCGAGGCCTCTCCATAGGCTGTGGTGGCATCAGGCCAATAGCAAGCTTTCAACGCCGCTTCTTCGGCCCGATCAACGCCGCGGCAATGCAATCCCAATATTTCGGTAATAGCGGCGCGATCCGCCAATTCCATCATGTCGGGCACATGCCCCGCTTCTGTTGCCATGCCATCCTCCTGCTATCGATATGGTCAATTTACCTTAGGGCGTGGGCCATTACTATCACCGAAAAGAACAGGAGAGACGGGTCTTGGCACAAGCTTATGATATGGTCGTGGCAAAGCTGGCGATTCAGGAACTGGCGGCGCTATATATGCGCGGCCTCGACCGGCTCGACCGCGATTTGCTGCGCGCGCAATTCTGGGATGACGCTTTTCTGGACTATGGCATTTATGAAGGCGGCGCCGATGGCTTTGCCGATTTCTGCATGACAGCGTTGGAAGGCCATGACAGCAACCAGCATCTGATCGGCCAGCATAATATCGATGTGGAAGGCGATGAGGCCTTTGGCGAAGTCTATTATCAGGCCTATCACAAGGTGCCCCAGGAAACAGGCGTTCGGCACGATATATTCGTCAGCGGCCGGTATGTGGATCGCTATGAAAAGCGCGATGGTGTCTGGAAAATGGCCTATCGGTCCGAAATTGTCGATTGGGGCAGCGACGTCCCCTGCACCGATCAATTTCTTGACCCGCGTATGATTATAGGAAAACGCAAGCCAGACGACCCGCTTTATAATCGCGAGGCCATGCGCCGCAAACCCGGGCGCGCCAATGGCGCATGATCTGACAAAACCGTCAGACCCCAATCTCTCCCCCGGAGAGGCGCGCTGCCCCGGCCTGTCGATGCAGGATATCATGGATGCCGATGGCGACAATCCGCCGGCGGCCATGCGGACCGAACAATATGAATTCCTCGGTGACACAGATGTAAGTTTTGACCGTTATATCAGCGAAGATTTTGCCCAGCGCGAAATCGAGCATATGTGGAACCGGACCTGGCAATGGGCCTGCCGTGAGGAGCATATTCCGGAACCCGGCAATCAATATGTCTATGATGTCGGGCCCTATTCGATCTTGATCGTGCGCGGCGATGACGAGAAAATTCTCGCGTTCGTGAACAGCTGTCCGCATCGCGGGATGCAATTTGCGACAGAAGGCAGCAGCGGCGCCAAACGCCCGCATATTCGCTGCCCTTTTCACGGGATGACATTCCATCTCGACGGCTCGTTGAAAGAAATTCCCTGCCGCTGGGATTTCCCTCACCTCAACGAAGATAATTTTGGGCTGACCGCGATACGCTGCGACATTTGGGGCGGCTTTGTCTTCATCAACATGGATGATGATGCGCCGCCACTCTCGGATTATCTCGAAGTCATCCCCGACCATTTCAAACAATGGCCGATGGATGACCGCTATGTCGCGCTGCATACCCAGAAAGTTCTGCCCGCCAACTGGAAGATGGCAATGGAGGCCTTTCTGGAAGCCTATCATGTGCTGGAAACCCATTCGCAGGCGATCTACAGCGCCGCGGATGCCAATGCACAATATGATATATTTGGGAAAAATGTTAGCCGGTTCATGCATGCTGTCGGCGTGCCAAGCCCGCACTTGAAACAGCCGGTCAGTCAAGCCAAATTGTTTGAAAAGCTCGGCCGTGACCCTGCCGATCTCCCCGAGGGTGCGTCGGCTAGGGCCGCTCATGCCGCGATGCTGCGCGAAGAATATGGCAAAGCGTTTAACGTTGACCTGTCCGACGTCTCGACCAGCGAGATGATGGATAGCCTGGAATATTTCCTGTTTCCCAACATGTTCTTCTTCCCCGGCATCAACATCCGCCTATGCTATCGCTTCCGGCCCATTGATGTTGATACTTGCTTGCACGAGATTTTGGTGCTGCAACCTCTGCCTGAAAATGGCGAGCGCCCTGCCCCCGCCAAACCTATCCGGCTGGAAATCGAAGACAGCTATACCACCGTACCGGGCTTTGCACTGGCGGAGATACTGGATCAGGACACCGACAACCTAGCGATGCAACGCAACGGCGCGAAAGCATCCAAAAAAGGCGCACAGTCGCTTGGCAATTATCAGGAAGCGCGGATCAGGCGACTGCAAATGACATTGGATGAATATTTAGCGCAATAATGCGGAAAATTCGTTCCGTTTCATCAATCCAAATCAAATCAATCTTGATAGACCTAGGTTTCTTGAAAAACTGGAGCGCGCGAACTGATTTGCATCATTGGGGAATGGTGCAACTGTCACTGTAATTCCCACTGTAATTCCACCGTAATTCCGTCACCTTAATTCCAGATATGCCCGTTTATCTCGTTCCAAAGTTCACACAAATCACACGGCCTGTTTCTCTGTTTCCTGATGATAAAGACTGCTGCGCTGGAGCAAGCCGCTGCGATCGGCGCGTTCCCAGTCGAGGTCATCCCAGCTTTCACATTGCGCAACATCCA